>NZ_SHMH01000009.1 GCF_004283755.1 Pseudoxanthomonas winnipegensis | reverse complement strand
ACCGTCTCCCTGGTGAAATTAGCGCTGTGGTCCCACCCGATCCCATCCCGAACTCGGAAGTGAAACGCAGCTGCGCCGATGGTAGTGTGGCTTAAGCCATGCAAGAGTAGGTCATCGCCAGGGTCTTTACCCCAGACCCCCTCAGATCCAACGATCTGAGGGGGTCTTCTTTTGTGCCTGAGAAAAGCAAAGCGGCCGCCCGGCAGCGGGCGCGCCCGAACTGCGCGGCGAGGCGCCGATAGGCAGTTGCAGGGTGCCCGTGGGCTTGCTTCGAGGCTGATCTGCACCTCGGAAGCCCAGTACCCGCGGTGCAAAGCAGATGAGATGCGCGGATAGTGATTGCTTCTAAGGTTCGGCTAATAGCGTTGATCGTCCGCGAAAAGGCGCAAGACGATTCACCGACAGCAGCAGACGGCGACGCATGCGCCACGCACGTGATAGGCGGTGCAGCGCATCGTGCCGCCGATGCAGCGCTCTGCATGCGATGACGGGCTCCCGATGGGGCTCTCCGGCATTGAACGGCCACGCGCTTCGCGCCGCGCCTGACGCCACCCTGGGGCCAAGCCGCGGCTAACGAGCGTGAAGGTCATAGCGGCTGAGCTGCCCTGCTCTGCTTCTCGGGTGCTCCCGCACGACTTCGTGACGCGATTGGGAGCCGTTACAGCAGGTTTACTTCGCGACGCTCCGTGCAGTGGCGGTCCATGGCCGCCGCCGGAACTCGCTCGCTAGGGCCGCGGCTGGCCGCCAATCGCTCGGCGGCGGACTACTGCGCCGGCGGGAGCGTTACCGGGCGATGCAGTCCAGCCGTTAAACATGTGGCGCCAGGTCGCCTGTTTTTCACCGGAGATTGCAATGCCGGGTGGCTTCATGGCCGCACGTATCGTTACGCAAGCGAGGTTCGCCATGAAGAAGTCCCACATCCATGCTTCCCGCCTGATGGTGTGCGCTGGTCTGCTGGGGATCGCCACCTCGGCCATGGCCCAGCGCTACGGGCCGCAGGACGAGGGCCGTCGTTTCAACGACGGCACGCGCGTGGTCTGCAAGAACGTCGAGGTCCGCAAGAACAGCAAGGATTCCAACCGGATCCTGGGCACCGCCACGGGCGCCGTGGTGGGTGGTCTGCTGGGCAACCAGATTGGTGGCGGCAACGGCAAGAAGCTGGCCACGGTCGGCGGCGCCATCGCCGGCGGTGCGGCCGGTCGCACGATCCAGGGCAACCACCAGATCGATCACGGCGATCGCGTCGTGGAGAAACAGTGCGTCCGCCGCTGATCCGCAGCGCTTCGTGAGATCAACAGAACGGCCGGGCATTGCCCGGCCGTTCTGCGTTATGGACCTGGCGTGGGCGCGGAGGCTGCGGTCAGCGGTGCGTCCTTCGCGAACGCAGCGCTATGGATGATGCGTTCGAATCGGCAGGCTTCACGGATCAAGTGCTGCGCGCTGAGGTCGCCGCCTGCGCGAACGCCTCGAAGGCACGCGCCACCGCTTCCGCACCGGGGTCGACCACGCCTGCCAGCGCTTCTGCACGCACAGAAGCCGAGCGGCCGGCCTGGGCCTTCTGCATCGTCGCCGTGGCGGCTGCGCCCTCGCGTGCCGCAGCCGCGGCGGCTTGCAGGTCGCCGGGACGTTCGCGCAGCGCGGCGATGGCGGGAATGAGGGCGTCGAGCATGGTGCGATCGCCCTGGCGGGCGCCGCCGGTCTCCTGCATGCGGGCGATGCCGCGCTCCAGCGCGTCGGGCCAGGACGCGGATTCCGCCAGCGCCTGCGCGGAGGCGGTGAGCATGATCGACAGCAGCACGCCGCTGGACCCGCCCATGCTGTGTTCGATCAGGGCTGCCAGTTCCCGCGCCAGGCGTGCCTGTTCGCCGGTGCTCAGCGTGTCGGTCTCCAGCGCCGCGAGCACGGCGGCGGCACCTTGGGCGAAGGTGGATCCGGCGTCGCCGTCACCGACCTTGGCATCGAGTGCATCCAGTTCCTCCTTGGCGGCAAGCAGGGTCTGCGCGGCCTGCTTCAGCGCGTTGGCGCGCCTGGCATCGCGACGGCCGCTGCCGGGGGCATGTTCGGACTGGGGACGCTCGGGTTCGAAGTAGGTCACCGGCCGCGGCGTGGAGACGCCGGGCCAGGCCAGCGTTTCGACCGGCGCGCGCAGGGCCTCGAGCACGTCGGCGTGGGCCGGGCCCAGCGTGATCGAGAAGCCGTGCATGTCCATCGAGGTCATCAGCGCCGCCGGCCGCACCATCACGGCGATGCGTTTCAGGCCGATGCGGGCGATCATGCCATTGGCCAGGCTGCCGAGCTCCTGCGTGGAGCAGCCGCCCAGGTCGTTGAGAAACACCACCAGCGGCGCGTCGGCGCCCAGGCGGGCGTCGGCGGCCTCCAGCAACGGCGAGAGCACCAGGTCCAGCGCATCCTGCAGCGACTGCGGATCGACCTTGCGCGCGCCCGGTTCGTTATGGATGCCCAGGCCGAGTTCGGGCGAGCGCTTGCCCTGGTGCTGGCCGGGCACGGTGGCGCTGGAGAGCGCCATGCCCAGCGACAGCAGGCGGTCGGCGAAGGCCTGCCCGCGTTCGGCGATCTGCGCCAGCGCCATGCCCTGCGCCGCCAGATGCCCGACATACTTGTGCACCAGCACCGTGCCGGCCAGGCCGCGCGGCTGGGCGGCATCTGGCAGGGCGATGTCGTCGCGCACCAGCACGGTGGCCACGTCGATGCCTTCGGCGCGCGCACGTTCGGCGGCCAGGCCGAAGTTGAGCCGATCGCCGGTGTAGTTCTTGATCACCAGCAGCACGCCGGGCGCCTGGCGGCAGGCGTGGATCGCGGCCAGGACCGCTTCGACACCGGGCGAGGCGAACAGGTCGCCGGCGATGGCGCCGGTCAACATGCCCGGGCCGACGAAGCCGGCATGGGCGGGTTCGTGGCCGGAGCCGCCGCCGGAGAGCACCGCCACCTTCGCGGCGTCGGGCTCGGGCTGCAGCACGATGCGCATGCCCGAATCGGGTGCGCTCATCCGCAGCGGCATCAGCTGCGCGCTGGCGTCGAGGAGGTCGGCGACGATGGCGCGCGGTGCGCCGAGGAACTGCTGCATGCGTCGGTCCTGTCCGGGAGGGGCTTGCGAGCCTAGGACATGACGCGTGAGTCAGGTGCGCAGACATGGGGGGGGCATGCACAATGCCTGTCCCCCTCTTCAGGACGACCCGCACAATGGCCGGAGCCAGCCTGTTCACCCTGCTCGACGATATCGCCACCATGCTCGACGACGTGGCGGTGATGACCAAGGTCGCCGCGAAGAAGACCGCCGGTGTGCTCGGCGACGACCTGGCGCTCAACGCCCAGCAGGTCACCGGGGTCAAGGCCAACCGCGAACTGCCGGTGGTGTGGGCGGTGGCCAAGGGCTCGCTGCTGAACAAGGCGATCCTGGTGCCGGTGGCGCTGGCGATCAGCGTCTGGCTGCCGGTGGCGATCCCTTATCTGATGATGATCGGCGGCGCCTACCTGTGCTTCGAAGGCGTGGAGAAGCTCGCGCACAAGTTCCTGCATTCGAAGGACGAGGACGCCGCGCATCACGCGCAGGAGGCGCGCGCCCTGGCCGATGAGCGCGTGGACGTGGTCGCGTTCGAGAAGGGCAAGATCAAGGGCGCGGTGCGGACCGATTTCATCCTGTCCGCCGAGATCATCGTGCTCTCGCTGGGCGTGCTGAGCGAGCGCACGCCGCCGCCGACCTTCGTCGAGGAGGTGATCGTGCTGGCGCTGATCGCGCTGCTGATGACCGTCGGCGTGTACGGCCTGGTCGGGGCGATCGTGAAGCTGGACGATCTGGGCCTGTGGTTGTCGCGCAAGGGCGCCGCGCTGGCATCGATCGGCCGCGGCCTGCTGGTGGCCGCGCCGTTGCTGATGAAGTTCCTGTCCATCGCCGGCACCATCGCGATGTTCCTGGTCGGCGGCGGCATCCTGGTGCACAACATCGGCCCGCTGCATCACCTCATCGAAGGCCTGAGCCTGAGCGGGGTGGCCGCCAGCGTGGCGGGCATGCTCTACAACGCCCTGATCGGCGTGCTGGCCGGCGCGATCGTGCTGGGCGTGGTGCAGCTGGTCGGCAAGCTGCGCGGCAAGTCCGCCGCGCACTGAAGGCCTTCGGTCAGGCGGTGCCGGCGCCGCGCCCGCGGCGCACCAGGCACAGCGACACGGCCATCAGCCAGCCCAGGATCAGCACGATCACCGACTTCTGCCCCAGTCCGGTCAGCGGCGGTGGGCACCAGGCCATGGCCCAGATCGCCAGGAAGCACAGCGCCGCCCACGGCAGCGCCCAGCGCCGGTGCGCGCGCCAGTAGGCATCGTGGCGGAAGTCGTGGGCCTGCCACATCAGGCCGACCGTGGCGCAGACGAAGGCCGTGCTCGCCGCGCCTACGTGGATGCGCCCCTGCACGGTGGTGTGCGCGCCGGGCATGTCCATCCACGCATAGGCGGTGATGCACAGGGCCAGCGCGGCGGTCACGAACAGCGCCATCGGCATCCGGCCGCGTGCGCGCGGATGCAGGCTGCCGCGCAGCCCGAAGATCAGCGCCAGCATGCCGACGCTGAGCACGCAGTAGGCGGACTGGAGCAGATGGCCCCAGGGCCCGATCAGATACAGGCTCATCTGGTTGCGCACCGCATCCAGATCCGAGCGCAGCAGGTGGACCACGACGGTCACGGCGACGAAGGTCGCCAGGCTGGCCAGGGCCAGCCCCGGCCACAGCAGGTTCACGCGACCGTGCGGCGTCGAGGGGGAGGCGAAGGCGGTGGCGAGCGGCGCCGATCCTGGCATGTGGGCGGTCTGGCGATGGCATTGCTTCGTGCAATGCAGTGATTCTAGCGAGCGCGGTACGCGGCTGACCAATTCCTTGCTCACGCCGCGCTGGCTAGCATGGGGCCCTGTTTCGGTCGGAGGATGGGTCATGGCATTCAAGGCCTTGCTGGTGAACAAGCGCGACGGCGCGGTACAGCCGGAGCTGGTGACGCTGGAAGACGGCGAGCTGATGGAGGGCGATGTCACCGTCGCGGTCGAGTACTCCACGGTGAATTACAAGGACGCACTGGCGGTGACAGGCCGGGCGCCGATCATGCAGGTGTTCCCGTTGATTGCCGGTATCGATCTGGCCGGGCATGTGCTCGCGTCGGCGCATGCCGGCTTCAAGCCTGGGGATGCGGTGCTGGTCAACGGCTGGGGGCTGAGCCAGACCCACCACGGCGGTTTCGCCCAGCGCGCGCGGGTGCCGGGCGACTGGCTGGTGCGCGTGCCGGACGCCTTCGACACGCGCCAGGCGATGGCGATCGGCACCGCCGGCTACACGGCGATGCTCAGCGTGCTCGCGCTGGAGCACAACGGCCTGACCCCCGATGCGGGCGAGGTGCTGGTCACCGGCGCCAATGGCGGCGTGGGCTCGGTCGCCATCGCCGTGCTGGGCAAGCTGGGCTATCGCGTGGTCGCCTCGACCGGGCGCATGGCCGAGGCCGACCATCTCAAGGCGCTGGGCGCGGCCGAAGTAATCGAACGCGGCCCGCTGGGCGAGCCCGGCAAGCCGCTGCAGAAGGCGCGCTGGGCCGGTGCGGTGGACAGCGTCGGCAGCCACACCCTGGCCAACGTGCTGGCGCAGACCCGCGAGCGTGGCACGGTCACCGCCTGCGGGCTGGCCCAGGGCATGGACCTGCCGACGACGGTGGCGCCTTTCATCCTGCGCAATGTCACCCTGGCGGGCATCAATTCGGTCGATGCGCCGCAGGCGCTGCGCGAGACCGCGTGGCAGCGTCTGGCCCGCGACCTGGACCCGGCCTTGCTGGCGTCGGTCACCAGGCAGGTGGCGCTGGCCGAGGTGCCGCAGGTGGCCGACGACCTGCTCGCCGGCAAGGTGCGCGGGCGTGTGGTGGTGGACGTCAATGCCTGAGCCGGCCCCGGGCAGGGCGCACCCGATGACGCAGGTGCTGTTGGCGGGTGCGACCGGGCTGGTGGGCGGCCTGACGCTCTCGCAGCTGCTGCTCGACGAGCGGGTCACGCGGGTGGTGGCGCCGACCCGCCGCCCGCTGCCGATGACCCACGTCCGTCTGTTCAATCCGGTGGTGGATTTCGACGCGCTGCCGGCCGATGCGGACTGGTGGCGGGTGGACAGCGTGATCTGCGCGTTGGGTACGACGATGCGCCAGGCCGGTTCGCGCGCGGCGTTCAGGCGGGTGGATCACGACTATCCGGTGGCGATCGCGCGCCATGCGCTGTCCGGCGGGGCGCTGGCCTATGCGCTGAATTCGGCCACCGGCGCCGATGTCGCCTCGCGCTTCTTCTACACCCGGGTCAAGGGCGAGGTGGAGCGCGACCTGGAGGCGTTGGGCTACACGTCGCTGACCCTGGTGCGCCCCGGCCTGATCGAGGGCGAGCGCGCGCAGCGCCGCACCGGCGAACACCTCGCCGGCCTGGTCCTGCACGCCCTCTCGCCGGTGCTGCCGCGCCGCTTCCGGCCCAGCCCCGCCGAAGGCGTCGCCGCGGCGCTGGTCGATGCGGCCTTGAATGCGCGTCCCGGGCGCCATGTGATCGAGGCCGCGCAACTGGCGGGCTGATCCGGGCGCGTGCCGGCCGCGGGTTGGTCACCGCTGCAACCATGCGCGGCGGCGCCTGTCTTCGGTGTTATAAAGCACGCCGTTTTTAACGGATCGGTAACGCGCATGACGCTCTCGAACGCCCGCTCCCGCACGTGCCGCCGCGTGCCGGTGCTGTGCCTGCTGGCCACCGCCATCGCCGCGCCCCTGCATGCGGCCGAATTCAAGCTCGCCGACGGGGAGGTCACCGGGACCTGGACCACGCGCGCGACCTACGGCATGGGCGTGCGCACGACCGGCCGTTCGGAGCACCTGGTCGGCAAGGGCTTCCGGTCCGACGGCGTGGCCAAGGGCGGCGATGGCGCCGATACCGCGGACGACGGCAACCTCAACTACGGTGCCGGCGACGTGTATTCCTCGCTGTTCAAGCTCAGCACCGCGGTCGACCTGAAGTGGCGCAACCTCGGCGTGGCCGTCAGTGGCCGCGCCTGGTACGACACCGCGCTGAAGGACAACGACGTGCCGCAGGGCAACCAGCCCAGCGGCTTCAAGGGCAATGCGCCGCTGAGCGACCACGACTTCTCCCAGTCCAACCAGTTCTCCGGGGCGATGCTGTTGGATGCGTATGTCTACGGCCGCTTCAAGCTGGGCGAAACCACCACGTGGGATTCGCGCCTGGGCAAGCAGCGGGTGAAGTGGGGCGAGGGGGTGTTCTTCCAGGGCGTCAACCAGGTCAATCCCTACGACTACACCACGCTGCGCCGCCCCGGCACCGATCCGGCCACCGAGGCCCAGCTGCCGGTGGAGCTGTGGTGGAACAAGCTCAGCTTCGACAACGGCGTGTCGGTGGAGGCCTTCTACCAGTGGAAGTGGCGCCCGACCGAGCTGGATCCGTGCGGCACGTTCTGGTCCGGCGCGGACATCGGCATCGACAACGGCTGTTCGGGCCTGCAGTCCAACGCCTACTACCCGATCAACGCCTATTCGCCCGGTGCGGGGCAGTGGCTGAGCGATGGCTACATGAACGCTGTCGGCGCCTACCTGCCGCGCGGGCGCGACATCGAGGGCAAGGACAGCGGCCAGTACGGCGTGGCGGCGCACTACACGATCAAGCCCATCGCCACCGAGCTGGGCCTGTACTGGATGCGCTACAACTCGCGCCTGCCGATCCTCAACGCCACCACGCCGAACATGGCCAACGCCGATCCGACCCTGGTCGCGCGCATGACGGCCGACGGCGTGCCGCTGGCTTACGCGCAGCTGTCCCAGCGCCTGTCCACGATCACCGAGTCGTGGGAGTACCCGGAGGACCTCACCCTGATGGGCCTGTCGGCCTCGCACAAGGCCGGGGCGTGGAAGTTCGCCGGCGAGGTCAGCTTCACCCAGGACCTGCCGGTGCAGATCAACACCGCCGACATGTTCGCCGCGCTGACCCGCAACGGCGGGCCGGTCGGCGGGCGCACCGCCGGCCAGGATCCGGGCTTCCTGCTCAAGGGCTACGACCGCTTCGACAAGTGGCAGGCGCAGGCCTCGGTCGCGCGCACGCTGGGCCCGGTACTGGGCGCCAGCAGCGGCGTCATCGTCGGCGAGGCGGCCTGGCAGCACGTGGACCTGCCCGGGCTGGATGTCGCGCGCTATGGCCGTGGCTTCGCCTGGGGCTATTCGCCGCAGGGCTTCGACGGCAGCTGCGGCGCGGTGCAGAACCCGCAGGGCTGCGTGAACAAGGGCTACTTCACCAAGATGGCCTGGGGCTATCGCGTGCGTGGCCAGCTCAACTACGCGGTGGGCAGCACCACGCTGTCGCCCAGCCTGACCTGGGGCCAGGACGTGCACGGCTACGCGGTGGACGCCACCCTGGTGCAGGACCGCAAGACGGTGTCGCTGGGGCTGGCGGCCAAGTTCGCCGGCAACGCCTTCGCCTCGGTGGCCTACACCAACTACCTGGGCGACAACCCCTACGACGTGCTGGCCGATCACGACAACGTGGTAATGGCGATCGGCACCACGTTCTGAGCATGGCGGATGCGGTGCCGCCGGACTGGCGGCACGGCGTGCCCGTTCAACCCGCGCAGCGCGTGCCCGGGCCGGGCGCTTCGGCCTGCACGCATTCGTTCACCTGCATGTCCAGGCCCTGGAACACGCGCTGCTCGCCGGCGCCCAGGCTGAACTGGTCCACTGGTGTGCGTGCGCAAGCGCGTTTGTCGTCGGTGCCGACGCGACAGGTCTCCTCGAACAGCTGGTAATGGCAGCGCCCACTGGCGCTGCGCACGCACTGGAACGTCGCCGAGCCGGCCGCGCGCGTGGTCCGGCTGAACAGCGTATCCACGCCGTCGCGCTGGCTGCGCGTGATGGACGTGCTGCTGCTGCCGTCGTGGCAGCCGAACAGCGCAAGCATGCAGTAGAGGATCGAGGTCAACAGGCGCATGGCACGCTCCTTGTCATGTGATCGGTGGGCCGGCACGCAGGCAGGCCGGGGCTGGCCGTCCCGCACGGCCAGGATGCGAAACCGTCGTCGCGCCGCCCGAGACCGGCCGCGCTGCGACGTGCTACATGCCCTTGAACAAGCCCATGAACGGCTGGCTGACGCTCAGCAGTTCCGGGCGGTTGCGCAGCTTCAACTGGCCCTTGCCGGTGTCGTCGCGGATCACCGAGGCCACGGCCTTGAGGTTGACGATGGTGGAGCGGTGGATCTGCTTGAACGCCGCCGGATCCAGCGCGCCCAGGAGCTCGCGCAGCGGCGTGCGCAGCAACGCCTCGCCGTCCGCGGTCATCACCACGGTGTACTTGTGGTCGGCACGGAAGTAGGCGACGTCCTCGATCAGGATCAGCCGCGTCTCGCGCCCGGTGCTGGCCGTCACCCACGCCAGCGGCGCGGCGGCCGGGCGCGCGCTCGGGGCGAGCCGCTGCAGCAGCGCATCCAGCACGGCCACATCCGGTGCCGAGGGCTGCGTGCGCGCCTGCAGGCGCTGCACCGTGGCGTCCAGGCGTTCGCGCGTGACCGGCTTGAGCAGGTAATCGACCGCGCCGTGTTCGAAGGCTTCCACTGCGTACTGGTCGTAGGCGGTGACGAACACGACCTGTGTGCGCGGGCTGGCATCGGCAACCGCGCGCGCCACCTCGATGCCGGTCAGGCCCGGCATGCGGATGTCGAGGAAGGCCACGTCCGGCTGGCGCTCGGCGATGGCTTCCAGCGCGCTGGCGCCGTCGCTGCATTCGGCGCCGATGCCCAGCTGTGGCCAGGCCTGGCGCAGCTGTGCGACCAGCGCGGCGCGCAGCAGGTCCTCGTCTTCGGCGACCACGCACTCAGCCATGGGCGTCGGCTCCGGCGCAGGCCTGTGCGGCCGGCAGCGGCGGCGGCGTGGCCGCTGCCGGCGAGGGCGGCACGCGGACCGGCTGCGGGCGCGGCAGCACCAGCGTCGCGGCCACGCCGGCGGGGAAGTTGGAGGTCAGCGAGAAGCTCGCCGCATGGCCGTAGATCAGGCGCAGGCGTTCGCGCAGGTTGGTCAGGCCGATGCCGGTGCCGCTGTTGTGCGCGCCGCCGAGGCCCAGGCCGTCATCGGCCACGGTCACCGCGATGCCCTCGTCGATGCTGCGCGCCATGATCCACAGCGTGCCGCCGCCGGGCTTGGGCTCCAGGCCGTGCTTGATGGCGTTCTCCACCAGGGTCTGCAGCATCATCGACGGCAGCGGCACGCCATGGAGCGCGTCGGGCACTTCGATGCGCGGGTCCAGGCGTGCGCCCATGCGGATCTTGAGGATCTCCAGGTAGGCGCGGGTGCGCTCCAGTTCCTCGCCCAGCGGCGACATCGCGTTCTCCTCGCGCGGCAGCGAGCGGCGCAGATACTGGATCAGGTGCCCCAGCATCTGCTCGGCGCGCGGCGGGTCGGTGGCCGCCAGCACCTGCGCATTGGCCAGCGTGTTGTAGAGGAAATGCGGCTCCACCTGCGCCTGCAGCAGGTTCAAGCGCGCCTGGGTCAGTTCCTTCTCGGTGGCGTTGTGTGCGGCGGCGGCCTGTTCGGCGCGTCGGCGCTCGGCCACGCGCCGGGAGATGGCCCGGGTCAGCGACTCGATGTGCTCGTAGTTGACGCCCTTGTCCACGGTGTACAGGTCGCGCCAGGCACCGGCATCGGGTTCGCAACGCAGGCTGGCGCGACAGGTGCCTTCGCCCGGCATGATGGTGATCAGCACCTCGTCGCGCTTGATCGCGCACAGCGCGGGCAGGTTGTACCAGGCGATCCTGCGCTGCGGCTCGAAGCCCGGGCGTGGCACCTGGCCCTGGATGCGCAGACTGTCGTGGACGATCTGCAGCGCGGTAATGCGTGGCAGCTCGCGCACCGCGCCTTCCAGCAGGGCGAAGGCGGCATCGGCTTCCATCGGCAGGTCGACCACGCGGCGCTGGCGGTTGGACAGGGTGGCCGCGTCCAGTTCGCCGGCCATGCCGCGCACGCGGTGCAGGTGATCGATCACGCGGATGGTCGCCGAGACCAGCAGCCCGATCGCCAACAGCCAGAAGATCACCCCCGGCGGCGCTTGGAACTGGTGGAAGAACGCCGCCCACAGCGGGAAGGCGATGGCCAGCGTCAGCAGCCACGCGCCCACGATACGAACGAAGAAGAAGAATCGCGGAAGCATGGTGCCGACCCCTGGAAAACCTGTTGCGGCCGAGCATACCCAGCGCCCCCTGGAGCGCCAGCCCGGACGCGACCAATCCACGGAATCGGCGACGAAGGGCCCGTCGGCAGGGACCAAATTCGCCCCTTCCCCCGACGACGCCCCTGATCCGTGCCGCGCTGACGTGCCATCTGCGGCCTTTTGCACCCGGCCCGCGCGCAGTTGCGCGCGGCCTTCCGGGTCTTGCGACCGTTCCTCGCGGACGGTCCGGGTCTGCGCCCGTGGGCGCCGGCCCTGGCGCCGCGGCTGGAGTCAGGCGATCAGGGAGCGCGCCGGCCCCGTTCGGACGGGCTCAAAGCGGCGCGTGTTCTTCCTTGTAGATCCGCAGCCCGCGCGCCTGGTAGTTGGCCAGGGCGGCCGGGTGGTCGAGGGTGCAGGTATGGACCCAGACGCGTTCGGTGCCGGGCCAGTCCCAGGCGGCGCGGAGGGCGTGGCTCAGCAGCGGCCCGCCGAAGCCGTGCCCCAGGAACGCGCCGGCCAGGCCGAAGTAGCGGATCTCGGCGTTGCGCCCGTCCGGGCGATACAGCTCGTAATAGCCGGCGATGGCGCCGCAGTGATAAGCCACCCAGGTGCGGTGGCTGTCCTGCTCCACCAGCGCGCGCCAGTCGGCCTCGCTCCAGCGGTTCATGTCGCTCCAGTTCCAGTCCTTGCCGACCAGCCCGTAGAGGAAGCGGTTGAGCTCGGGTTGCGGGACTTCGCACTCGACGATCTGCAGGTCGGGCCGCTGCGGCTTCTCGCGCAGCGCGTCCGGCGAGGTCATCTCGAGATAGAAGGTGGTGCAGCGCTGCGACATCCTGCGGCTCCTGGGAACGTTCCAATCCGATTGTGACCAACCCGATGGCGGCGGCGCCAGCGTCGCCTCGCGCCAGGCCGCGGGATGGTGGACGTCCGGAATGAGGTCGTCGTCTGACAGCGGTGCTGTACAGGCGGCCGCCGTCGCATCGGATGCCTGGCTGCCTGTCGCGCGCCAACAACCTCCCTGAGCGCTGACCTAGTCCGCCGGACCCGGGAGGGTGCATCGCGCCGTCCGGCACCAGAGGCGACGGGCGTGGTGCCTTGTGTCGCACGCGTGTGGCCCGGACGCGCGCTGTCGCGGTGTCCGGGGGCATGTGACCCGCCCGTCACCCAGGCGCGCGACAGGGGCCACGACGCGGCCACCATCCGCCGGCGCATGGTGGGATGGTCAAATTCTCGCCAATCCTCTGTGCGCGCCGCTTCGGCGACCGCTTGTCCGAGCCGACCCTCGAACGCCGGAAAAAGCGGCGCCGCGCGGCTTGACGGCTGTCATCAAATCGTGGCATTTGGTTCACACGTCTTTTATCGCGGCGTTCGTAGATTCGATTCGAGCAGCGCCCCACGGGCCCCTTGTCCGCCGCGCCGCTCCCTCTCACCCGCGTCACGTCGCCGGTCGCTCAATGGCCTGCGGCGGTTCTTCGCTCCGCGCTCGTTTCGCTGTTGCTGTTCCGTCTTTCTCCTCTTTCGTTCCTGCGACGGATGTTCGATCCCCCATGTCTGCGTCTGTGCTGCCCGAGTCCCCGCGTCCCCTGAAGCCTTCACCCCGCGCCGCGCTGCCGCTGTCGCAGGAGTCCCTGCGCGCCCGCGATGCGCGCGGCCGGTTCGCGCCGCGCGCGGCCAACGATCCCGACACGGTGCGCTCCGGCGTCTCGCCGCGCCGCACGTCGCTGTTCGTCACCTCGGAGATGGCCGACTTCATCAAGGCCGGCGGGCTGGGCGACGTCGCCGCCTCGCTGCCGCGCGCGCTGCGCCACCGCTACGACGCGCGCGTGCTGATTCCCGGCTACCGCGCCGTGCGCGCCAAGGCCGGCAAGCTGCAGATGGTCGGCCGGATCGCGCCCAAGGCCGGTCTGCCGGCCTGCGCGCTGGGCTACACCACCCTGGACGATGGCTTGCCCGTCTATGTGCTGATCTGCCCGGAGCTGTTCGAACGCGAAGGCTCGCCCTACGTGTCCAGCCTGGGCGCGGAGTGGGAAGACAATGCCGTGCGCTTCGCCACGCTCTCGCATGCCGCGGCCGAGATCGCCGGCGGCCGCGCCGGCCTGGACTGGGCGCCGGACCTCCTGCACCTCAACGACTGGCCGTGCGCGCTGGCCTCGGCCTATGTGAAGTGGTCCGGCGGCAGCACGCCGTGCCTGCTGACCATCCACAACCTGGCCTACCAGGGCCTGTTCCCGCACGCGGTGGCGCCGCTGCTCGGCATTCCCGAGGCGGCGCGCGTGGATCTGGAGTTCTACGGCCAGATGTCCTTCCTGCGCGGTGGCATCGTGCATGCCGCGCACGTCAACACCGTCAGCGTCAGCTATGCCGCGCAGATCACTCTGCCGGCGATGGGCTGCGGCCTGGACCGGCTGCTGGCGCGCCGCGCCGCGGCCGGCGGCCTGACCGGCATCCTCAACGGCATCGACGCCAGCTGGGACCCGAGTACCGACAACCATCTGCAGGCGCACTTCAATCTGCACGACTGGGCCGGCCGCAAGGCCAACGCGAGCCAGGTCCGGCGCGAGTTCGGCCTGCCCGAGCGCGACGGCCCGCTGTTCGCCGTGGTCTCGCGCCTGGTCCACCAGAAGGGGCTGGACCTGATCTGCGAGGTCGCCCCGCAGATCGTGGCCGCCGGCGGGCAGATCGTGGTGATCGGCGGCGGCGAGCCGCAGATCGAGCAGAGCGTGCTGGCGCTGACGCGCCGCTATCCCGGTCATGTCGGCGCCTTCATCGGCTTCGAGGAACAATTGGCTCGGCGCATGTTCGCCGGCTCGGATTTCCTGTTGATGCCTTCCCGTTTCGAACCCTGTGGTCTGAGCCAGATGTATGCCCAGCGCTTCGGCAGCCTGCCCATCGCCCACGCCACCGGCGGGCTGATCGACACGGTGGATGATGGCGTGACCGGCTTCCTGTTCCAGGAGCCGTCGGCTGACGCGCTGCGTCGCTGCCTGGCGCGCGCCTTCCGCACCTTCCGCCTGCCGGGCCTGATCCAGGCCATGCGCCGCGCGGCCATGCTCAAGCCCAGCGGCTGGGACGTGGCGGGCAGCAAGTATCTGGCCCTCTACGACCGCACCGCGGCGCTGGCATGAGTGAGTCCGACCGGGCCGGGCAGAGGGCCAAGGTGATCACCGCCGGCGAAGGCGATGCTTCGCAGACACGCGCCGATGCGCCGCTCGACCCGCGGCTGCAGGCGCTGGTCGATGGCCACGACGGCGATCCGTTCGCCCTGCTTGGCCCGCGCGCCACCGGCGGCGGAATGCGGATCGTGGCGATGGCGCAGGGCGCCGAGGCCATGGCCGTGCTCAATGCGCAGGGCAAGGTCGTGGCGCTGATGCGCTGCGTGCATCCGGCCGGCCTGTTCGAGGCGGAGCTGCCCACGCAGATGGCCTACCGCCTGCGCATCGCCTGGCCCGAGGCGCTGGAGGAGATCGAGGATCCCTACCGCTTCGGCCCGGCGCTGCAGCAGGAATGGCTGCACGGGATCGTCTCCGGCGATGGCGAGTCGGCGCGGCTGGCGCTGGGCGCGCACCGCGTGACCCACGAGGGCGTGGACGGGGTGCGCTTCGCGGTGTGGGCGCCCAATGCGCGGCGCGTGTCGGTGGTCGGCGACTTCAACGGCTGGGACGGGCGCCGTCATCCGATGCGCCTGCGCCACGACGGCGGGGTGTGGGAGCTGTTCCTGCCCGGCATCGTGCCCGGCATGCGCTACAAGTACGAGATCACCGCGGCCGACGGCACCCGCCTGCCGCACAAGGCCGACCCGATGGCCCGCCAGTGCGAACTGCCGCCGGCCACCGCCTCGGTGGTGCCCGAGGCCGAAGCCTTCGCCTGGACCGACGTGGAATGGATGGCGCGCCGTGCGGCCCGCGCGACCACGCCCGAGCCGATCTCGATCTACGAGCTGCACGCCGGCTCCTGGCGCCTGCGCGAGGACGGTCGCCACATGAGCTGGGACGAGCTGGCCGATGCGCTGATCCCGTACGTGCAGTGGCTGGGCTTCACCCATATCGAACTGCTGCCGATCACCGAGTATCCCTTCGGCGGTTCCTGGGGCTATCAGCCGCTGGGCATGTACGCGCCGACCGCGCGCTATGGCAGCCCGGAAGGCTTCGCCCGCTTCGTCGATGCCTGCCACAACGCCGGCATCGGCGTGATCCTGGACTGGGTCAGCGCGCATTTCCCCAACGACGCGCACGGCCTGCAGCGCTTCGACGGCACCGCGCTGTACGAGCATGCCGATCCAAAGGAGGGCTTCCACAAGGACTGGAACACCCTGATCTACAACTACGGGCGGCACGAGGTCTCGGCCTATCTGGTCGGCAGCGCGCTGGAGTGGATCGAGCGCTATCACATCGACGGCCTGCGCGTGGACGCGGTGGCCTCGATGCTCTACCGCGACTACAGCCGCAGCGAGGGCGAGTGGGTGCCCAACCAGCACGGCGGTCGCGAGAACCTGGAGGCGGTGGAGTTCATCCGCCGTCTCAACGGCGAAGTCGGCCGCCGCTTCCCCGGCGTGATGATGATCGCCGAGGAGTCCACCGCCTGGGGCGGGGTGACGCAGCCGCCGGAGCACGGCGGCCTGGGCTTCACCCACAAGTGGAACATGGGCTGGATGCACGACACGCTCGAGTACATGAAGCGCGATCCCATCCACCGCAAGCATCACCACAGCGAGATGACCTTCGGCATGGTCTACGCGTTCTCCGAACGCTTCGTGCTGCCGCTCTCGCACGATGAAGTGGTGCACGGCAAGGGCTCGCTGCTCACGCGCATGCCGGGCGATGCCTGGCAGCGCTTCGCCAACCTGCGCGCGTACTTCGGCTTCATGTGGGCCCATCCGGGCCGCAAGCTGCTCTTCATGGGCGGCGAGTTCGGCCAGTGGTCGGAGTGGAACCACGACACGCAGCTGGACTGGGGGCTGATGCAGCAGCACGAGCATCACGGCCTGGCGCAGCTGGTGGGCGACCTCAACCGCCTGCTGTGCGCCGAGCCGGCGCTGTATCGCAACGACCACATGCCTGAGGGCTTCGACTGGTCGGTGGGCGACGACCACGCCAACAGCGTGTTCGCCTTCGTCCGCTTCGATCGCGATGGCGACGGCGCGCCGGTGCTGGCGGTCAGCAACTTCACCCCGATGCCGCGCTACGGCTATCGCGTCGGCGTGCCGCGTGCCGGTCAGTGGCGCGAGATCCTCAATACCGACAGCGGCCACTACGGTGGCTCCAACGTCGGCAACGCCGGGGCGGTGAGCACCGAGCCGGTGCCCATGCACGGGCATGCGCAGTCGCTCTCGCTGGCGCTGCCCCCGCTTTCCACCATCTGGCTGCGAGCGGTCTGATGCCGGGCCAGGGGGAGCATCCGGGCAGTTCGTGGCTCGGCGCGGTCGCACGCGCCGATGGGCAGACGCGGTTCCGGCTGTGGGCTCCGGACGCGCGCCAGGTTCGGCTGGAGGTGGAAGGGCAGGCATCCCAGCCGCTGACGCGCCGCGACGACGGCAGCTTCGATGCGGTCCTGCCGCTGCCGCCCGGCACGCGCTACCGCTATCGCATCGACGATGCCGAGCCTGTACCGGACCCGGCCTCGCGCTGGCAGCCCGAAGGTGTGCACGGCCCCAGCGTCGTGATCGATGCCGAGGCTTATGTCTGGCAACACGCTGACTGGCAGGGCCGGCCCTGGCGCGAGGCGGTACTCTACGAGCTGCACGTGGGCACCAGCGGCGGCTACGCCGGGGTGATGGCGCAGCTGCCGCGCCTGGTCGAGTTGGGCATCACCGCCATCGAGCTGATGCCGCTCAACGCCTTCCCCGGCACGCGCAACTGGGGCTATGACGGCGTGCTGCCGTACGCGCCGGCGGCGGCTTACGGCAGCCCGGACGAACTCAAGGCGCTGATCGACGCGGCCCACGGCCACGGCCTGATGGTGCTGCTGGACGCGGTCTATAACCACTTCGGCCCGGACGGCAACTACCTGCACCAGTACGCGGAAGGCTTCTTCAACGCCGATGCGCATACGCCGTGGGGCCCGGCCATCGACTTCCGCCAGGAGGCGGTGCAGCGCTACTTCATCGACAACGCGCTGATGTGGCTGCACGAATACCGCTTCGACGGCCTGCGCCTGGATGCGGTGCACGCGATCGTGCCCAACGATTTTCTGGAGACCCTGCGCCAGGCCATCGTCGCCAGCGTGGCCGAAGGCCGCCACGTGCACCTGGTGCTGGAGAACGAGGCCAACCAGGCCTTCCGCCTGGCCGACGGCTACACCGCGCAGTGGGACGACGACTTCCACAATGCCCTGCACGTGCTGCTGACCGGCGAGGACGAGGGCTATTACGCCGCCTTCGCCGACGATGCCAGCGGGCACCTGGCGCGCGTGCTGGGCGAGGGCTTCGCCTACCAGGGCCAGCCCGATCCGCGCGGCCATGTGCGCGGCGAGCCGTCGGGCCATCTGACGCCGACCAAGTTCGTGGTGTTCGCGCAGAACCACGACCAGATCGGCAACCGCGCGATGGGCGATCGCCTGATCACCCAGGTCGCCCCGTCGGCGCTGCGCGTGGCGCTGGCGCTGACCGCGCTGACGCCGATGATCCCGCTGTTCTTCATGGGCGAGCCCTGGGGCGCGCGGCAGCCGTTCCAGTTCTTCACCGATTACCAGGCGCCGCTGGACGAGGCGGTGCGCGAGGGCCGGCGGCGCGAGTTCGCGCAGTTCGCCGCGTTCGCCAATCCGGCGGTGCGGGCGAGCATCCCGGACCCCAACGCGGTGCAGACCTTCGAGGTGTCCAGGGTGGACATCGGCGAGTCGCTGCGCGGCGAGGGCGCGGCGTTCGCCGCATGGTTCGCGCAGCTGTTGCAGGTGCGCGCCACGCAGCTGGTGCCGCATCTGGATCAGGCGCGCGCGCTGGGCGCGCGGGTGCTGGCCCCGGGCGCCATCGTCGCGCGCTGGCAGCTGGGTGCGGCGGTGCTGCAGGTGGAATTCAACCTGGGCACCGCGCCGCTGACCGTGCCCGTGCCGGGCGGCGCGCGTCTGCTGCATGCCGAAGGCGCCGATGCCGGCAGCGATGCGCTGGGCCCGAACTCCTTGCGTGCGTGGTGGCAGGACGCGCAGGCATGAGCGCCGGCGCGCTGCACGCGCTGGCCGACGCCGCCGGCCTGCTGGTCGACTGGGTCGACGTGGCCAGCCAGCCGCGCACGGTGGCCGATACGACGCTGCGCGCCGTACTCGAGGCGATGGAGCTGCCCTGCGCCACGCCGGCGCAGTGCGCCGACAGCCAGCGCCGGCTGGAAACCATGCAGGGCCGGCCGGCCCTGCGGACCGCGGTGGTCGATACGCCGGTGGCCGTCGAGGGCCGGCCGGGCGCCGCGTACAAGCTGCTCGATGAGCACGGCCAGGCCCAGGAAGGCCGCTTCGACGCGCAGGGCGCGCTCGGCCCCATCGCGGTGCCCGGCTACTACCGCGTGCTGTGCGAAGGCGCCGGCGAAGACGGCATCGCGCTGGCCATCGCGCCCACGCGCTGCTGGTCGGTGGCCGATGCCTGCGGGGTGGCGCAGCCGCGCGCCTGGGGCGTGGGGCTGCAGGTCTATTCGGCGCGCACGCCGCTGGATGCCTCCATCGGCGATGCGCAGGGCGCGCTGGACTGGGCGCGGCGCGTGGCCGCCGCCGGCGGCGATGCGCTGGCGCTGAGCCCGATCCATGCCGCGCGGCCGCTGCAGCGCCACTACAGCCCGTATTCGCCCAGCGACCGGCGCTTCTTCGATCCGCTGTACGCCGCGCCGGCGCTGGTGCTGGGCGAGGCGTTGGCGCGGCAGGCCCTGCAGGCGGCCGGGCTGGAGACGCGCCTGGCGCAGTTGAGCGCGGCCGCGCTGGTCGATTGGCACGGCGGTGCGCAGGCCAAGTGGGCCTGGCTGCGCGCGCTGCGCGAGCAGGCCTTGCCCGAGGCGCTGCAGGCGGATCTGCAGGCCTTCATCGCGGACGGCGGGCCGGCGTTGGAGCAGCACGTGAGCTTCGCCGCGGCCGATGCCGGCGACGGCGATCCCGGCCTGCATCGCTATGCGCAGTGGCTGGCCGCGCGCAGCTGGCAGGACGTGCAGCGGCAGGCCCGTGCGGCGGGCATGCGCCTGGGCCTGATCAGCGACCTGGCGGTGGGCTTCGATCCGCACGGCGCCGAGGCCGCGGCGTGGCCGCAGGCGGTGCTGCACGGCCTGGTGCTGGGCGCGCCGCCGGATGCCTTCAACGCCGACGGCCAGGCCTGGGGCATCGGCAGCTATTCGCCGGCCGGCCTGCGTGCCAGCGGCTTCGCGCCCTTCATCGCGCTGCTGCGCGCGGTGATGCACCAGCGCGGCGGCGTGCGCATCGACCACATTCTCGGCCTGCTGCGGCTGTGGGTGCTGCCCGACGGCGGCAGGGCCGGCGACGGCGTGTATCTGCGCTATCCCTTCGAGGACCTGCTGCGGCTGCTGGCGCTGGAATCCTGGCGCCAGCGCTGCGTCGTGATCGGCGAGGACCTGGGCGTGGTGCCCGATGGCCTGCGCGAGGTGCTGGCCACGCACGGCGTGCTGGGCATCGACGTGCTGATGTTCACCCGCGACGCGGACGGCGCCTTCCTGCCACCGGCGCAGTGGCGCCGCTCGGCGGTGGCCACCACGACCACGCACGACCTGCCGACCCTGGCCGGGTGGCGCATCGGCCGCGACCTGGACTGGCGCGAACGGCTGGGCACCGGCGGCCGGATCGACCGCGCCGCCGAGGACGCCCAGCGCAGCCAGGACGTCGCGCGCCTGCAGGCGCAGGTCCGCGCCGACGGCGGCGATGGCCAGACCCTGGCCAGCTGGCTGGCCTTCGCCGCGCACAGCCCGGCGCCGCTGGCGCTGCTGCCGGCCGAGGACGCGCTGGGCCTGGAGGAACAGCCCAATCTGCCCGGCGTGGTCGAAGGCCATCCCAACTGGTCGCGGCGCCTGCCGCAGGACACGCCACACCTGGATGCGGCGCTGGCCGCGTTCGCCACCGCACGCGGCGAGGGGACGCCATGACCGAGTTACGCGCCACCGCGCGCCTGCAGCTGCATGAAGGCTTCACCCTGCACGATGCCGCCGCGCAGGTGCCGTACTACGCGCAGCTGGGCGTGAGCCATCTCTATCTGTCGCCGATCGGCACGGCCGTGGCCGGCTCGACCCATGGCTACGACGTCACCGACCCGACCCGCGTCAATCCAGAGCTGGGCGGCGAGCAGGGGCTGATGGCGCTGCACGCGGCGGTGCGCGCGCACGACATGGGCCTGCTGCTGGACATCGTGCCCAACCACATGGCCGCCCACGCGACCAATCCGTGGTGGTGGGATGTGCTCAAGCACGGCCGCCGCAGCAAGCATGCCGACTGGTTCGACATCGACTGGCGCAGCCCCGGCCACGACGGCAAGCTCTGGCTGCCGGTGCTGGATCGGCCCTATGCGCAGGCGCTGGCCGAAGGCGCGCTCAAGCTGGGCGTATCCGCGGCCGGCGAGCTGCAGCTGGAACACCACGACGCCTGCTTCCCGGTGCGCGTGGACGGCGCGGCGGTCCCTGCGGATCTGGCGCTGCGCCGCGACTGGGCCTGGCGCATCAGCCAGGGCACCGCGCGCGGGGAGAGCACGCTGCACCGGCTGCTCGAACGCCAGTCCTATCGGCTGGCGTGGTGGGCGGTCGGCAACGACATGGTCAACTACCGGCGCTTCTTCGACATCACGTCCTTGGCGGCCATCCGCGTGGAGCGGCCGGATGTGTTCGCCGCCGTGCACGCGCTGCCGCTGCGGCTGATCGCCGAGGGCGTGCTCGATGGCCTGCGCCTGGATCACGTCGACGGCCTGGCCGACCCGCGGGGCTACCTGCGCCGACTGCGCGCGCAGGTCGACAAGGCCGGGCGCAAGCGTGGCCTGCGCCCGGGCAAGGTGACCCTGCTGGTGGAGAAGATCCTGGCGCCCGGCGAGACGCTGCCGCGCGACTGGCCGGTGCAGGGCACCACCGGCTACGACTTCATGGACCAGGTCTCCGGCGTGCTGCACGACGCGGACGGCGAGGCGGCGCTCACCGCGCTGTGGCAGCGTGTGAGCGGGCGCAGTGGGGACTTTGCGCAGGAGGAATTCCAGGCGCGTGGCGAGATCCTGGACGCCTCGCTGCAGGCCGAGTTCACCCGCGCCCAGCAGGCCGCGGTGGCCTGCGCGCATCTGGACCCGATCTGCCGCGAGTTCAGCCCGCAGATGATGGGCAAGGCGCTGACCGCGGTGATGCGGCGCTTCCCCGTGTACCGTACCTATGCCGGCAACGATGGGCTGGACGAGGGCGATGCGGCGCTGTTCGCGCGCGCCGCGCAGGCCGCGCGCGAACACGCCAATCCGCGCGTGCAGGCCGCCATCGACGCGCTGCAGCGCTGGATGCACGACGACCCCGATACGCCCAACGTGCAGCGCAGCCTGCGCCGCGTGCTGCGCCGGCGGCTGGAACAGCTGTCCGCGCCGCTCAACGCCAAGTCGGTGGAGGACACGGCCTTCTATCGCCACGGCGTGCTGCTCTCGCGCAACGAGGTCGGCTCGCATCCGCAGCATCTGGCGACCGATCCGCAGGTCTTCCATACCAGCGTCCAGGCGCATGCCGCCGGGCACCAGCGCGCGATGCTCGCCACCGCCACCCACGATCACAAGCGCGGCGAAGACGTGCGCATGCGCCTGGCGGTGCTGAGCGGCCGCGCGCCGTGGTGGGCCGAGCAGGTGCAGACCTTCGATGCGCTGGCCGGCGCGCGGATCGGCGCGGATGCCTGTTCGCCCGGCGATGCGTTGATGCTGTGGCAGACACTGATCGGCGCCTGGCCGCTGGAACTGGGCGTCGACGATGCCGACGGCCTGGCGGCCTTCGCCGAGCGCGTGGCCCAGTGGCAGACCAAGGCGCTGCGCGAGGCCAAGCTGCACAGCACCTGGACCGAGCCCAACGAAGCCTACGAGACCGCCGCACGCGCGCTGCTCGACCTGGCCCTGGTCGAACCGGAAGGCAAGGCACTGCGCACCGCCCTGCATGGCGCCGCGCAGTCGATCGGCGCGGCCGGCGCGGTCAACGGCCTGACCCAGACCACGCTGCGGCTGACCGCGCCCGGCGTGCCCGATCTCTACCAGGGCACCGAGGGTTGGGACCTGTCGCTGGTCGATCCGGACAACCGTCGGCCGGTGGACTTCGACCTGCGCCGCCGCTGGCTGGCCGACGAGGCCTCCTGGGCCGCGCTCCTGCAGGACTGGCGCAGCGGCCAGGCCAAGGCGCGCCTGGTCGCGCTGCTGCTGCAGCTGCGGGCGCGGCTGCCCGAGCTGTTCGCCCGCGGCGACTATCGCGTGCTGCACGCCGAGGGGCCTCGCGCCGGGCAGGTGCTGGCCTTCCGCCGCCAGCACGAGGGCCAGCGCCTGGTGGTCGCGGTGCCGCGGCTGGTGGCCGAGGGCCTCGTCGACGCCGCCGTGCCGCAGCTGCCGGCAGACTGGTGGCAGGATGCGGCGCTGCCCGTTCCCGATGGCACCTGGCACAGCCTGCCCGACGGGCGCGTGCTGCAGATACCCTCGGGACGCATCGCGCTGTCCGAGTTGTTCGCCCATGCCCCGGTGGCCGTGCTGGTCGCCCCTGAATGACGTTTCGCCATGGACCCCAATGCCCGCAGGCTCCGCATCGAACAGCTGGCTCACGAGATCTGGGAAGCCGAGGGTCGCCCCGACGGCCAGTCCGCGCGACACTGGGCCATGGCCGAACGCCTGGCCGATGCCGAGTCGCGCGTGGCCGAGCAGAGCGGCTCGACCCTGACGCCCAGATCCGAGGACGCTGACACGCCGTGACCCTCGCGCCCCCCCGCACCCGGCCGGCCCGCGCCCAGGACAAGCGTCGCCCGGTCCGCCGCTCGCGCATCCGCGAGGGCCGGCCCTTTCCGCTGGGGGCCACCTGGGACGGGCTGGGCGTGAACTTCGCCCTGTATTCGGCCAACGCCACGCGCGTGGAGCTGTGCCTGTTCGACGAGCGTGGGCGCGAGGCCGAGCGCATCGTGCTGCCCGAATACACCGACGAGATCTGGCACGGCTACCTGCCCGACGCGCGGCCCGGCCAGCTCTACGGCTATCGCGTGCACGGTCCGTACGCGCCCGACGCCGGCCATCGCTTCAACCCGTACAAGCTGCTGCTGGACCCGTACGCCAAGCAGATCGTGGGCGAGCCCAAGTGGGCGCCGCACCTGTTCGGCTACACCGTGGGCCACAAGGACAAGGACCTGTCCTTCGACCGCCGCGACAGCGCCGGCTACATGCCCAAGTGCGCGGTGATCGATCCGGCCTTCACCTGGGGCAACGACAAGCGCCTGCTCACGCCCTGGCAGCGCACGGTGATCTACGAGGCGCACATCCGCGGCCTGAGCATGACCCACCCGGGCGTGGACGAGAATCTGCGCGGCACCTTCTCGGCGCTGAAGAACGACGAGCTGGTCGAGTACATCCAGGGCCTGGGCGTGACCGCGGTCGAACTGCTGCCCGTGCACGCCTTCGCTGACGACCAGCACCTGCTCGAGCAGGACCTGTCCAACTACTGGGGCTACAACACGCTGGGCTTCTTCGCCCCGCACTCGCGCTACATGGCCACCGGCTCTGTGCACGAGTTCAAGCAGATGGTCGCGCGCCTGCACCACGCCGGGCTGGAGGTGCTGCTGGACGTGGTCTACAACCACACCGCCGAAGGCAACCAGATGGGGCCGACGCTGTCGTTCAAGGGCATCGACAACGCCAGCTACTACCGCCTGGCCGATGACCGCCGCTACTACATCAACGACACCGGCACCGGGAACACCTTCGACCTGACCAACGCCGGCGCGCTGCGCATGGTGATGGATTCGCTGCGCTACTGGGTCGCCGAGATGCACGTGGACGGCTTCCGCTTCGATCTGGCCACGATCCTGGGGCGCGAGCGGCACGGCTTCGATCCTTCCAGCGGCTTCCTCGCCGCGTGCCGGCAGGATCCGCTGCTGAGCCAGGTCAAGCTGATCGCCGAGCCCTGGGACGTCGGCCCCGGCGGCTACCAGGTCGGCGGCTTCCCGCCGGGCTGGGTGGAGTGGAACGACAAATTCCGCGACAACGTGCGCGCGTTCTGGCGCGGCGACGAAGGCAAGCTCTCCGAGCTGGCCACGCGCCTGACCGGCAGTGCTGACCTGTTCAACCGCCGCGGCCGCCGGCCTGGCGCCTCGGTGAACTTCGTCACCGCCCACGACGGCTTCACCCTGCGCGACCTGGTCAGCTACAACGAGAAGCACAACGAAGCCAACGGCGAGGACAACCGCGACGGCACCGACAACAACCTGTCGTGCAACTACGGCGTCGAGGGACCCACCGACGACGCGCAGATCAACGCGGTGCGCGCGCGCCAGCAGCGCAACCTGCTGGCGACGCTGCTGCTGTCGCAGGGCACGCCGATGCTGCAGGCCGGCGATGAGTTCGGCCGCACCCAGGGCGGCAACAACAACGCCTACTGCCAGGACAACGCGATCAGCTGGCTGGACTGGGCGGCCGCCGCCTCGCCGGACGGCGCGGAGCTGACCCGCTTCGTGCAGCGCCTGACCGCGCTGCGCCGGCGCTATCCGCTGCTGCATCGCGCGCGTTTCTTCGACGGCAAGTTCGACGAGGAGCTGGGCATCAAGGACGTGACCTGGATGTCCCCGGACGGCACCGAGATGGCCGAGGAGGACTGGCACAACCCGCAGGCGCGCGCGCTGATGATGCGCCTGGACGGCCGCGCGCCGGCCAGCGGCTTGCGTCAGGTGGCGGCCAACGTGACCCTGCTGATGCTGCTCAACGCCAACCCCGAGGACGTGGTGTTCCATCTGCCCACGGTCGAGGGCGAGCACTGGCGCGTGCAGATCGACACCAGCGGCCGCAGCAACGCGCGCGCGGTGCCGGCCGGCGCGGCCTGGACCGCGCTGGGCCGCTCGCTTGCGCTGATGGCGGTCGAACAGGACAGCGCCGCGTCCGCCGAGCGCGCGGGCTGAAAGCAATGCGCGCGCGGCCCGGCCTGCGCCATCTGGTGGTGGTGCTGGGCGACCAGCTCGACCCCGACTCGGCCGCGCTGCACGACTTCGACCCGGACCGCGACGCGGTGTGGATGGCCGAAGTCGCGCACGAGGCCTCGCATGTGTGGAGCACCCAGCCGCGCATCGCGCTGTTCCTGGCGGCGATGCGCCACTTCCGCGATGCGCTGCGGGCGCGCGGCTGGCGCGTGGAGTACCGCGCGCTGGACCGCCACGACTTCGCCACGCTCGAAGAGGCGCTGGCGCGCGACCTGGCCGCGCTTCGGCCGGAGAAGGTCGTCGCCGTCAGGCCGGGCGAATGGCGCTTGGCGCAGTCGCTGCCACGGGTGGTGGCTGAGGCCGGCCTCGGCTGGAGCGAGCGGCCGGACCTGCATTTCTTCTGCGATCCGGCCGACTTCGCCGACTGGGCGCGCGGCCGGCGCGAGCTGCGCATGGAGCACTTCTACCGCTGGATCCGCCGCCGCGAGCAGGTGCTGATGGACGGCGCGCAGCCGGTGGCCGGGCGCTGGAACTTCGACGCGGACAACCGCAAGTCCTTCGGCAAGGGCGGGCCGCAGCAGGTGCCGGCGCCGGCCGCCTTCCCGCCCGATGCGGTGACCGGCGAGGTGATCGCGCTGGTGCGCGCGCGCTTCGGCGACCGGCCCGGCGACCTGTCGCGCTTCGACTGGCCGCTCACCCCGGCGCAGGCGCGGCAGGCGCTGGACGACTTCGTCGCGCTGCGCCTGCCGCACTTCGGCCGCTACCAGGATGCGATGTGGACCGATCAGCCGTGGCTGTTCCATGCGCTGCTGTCGGCGGCGATGAACCTCAAGCTGCTCTCCCCGCGCGTGGTGGTCGAGGCGGCGGTGCGCGCCTGGCGCGACGGCCATGCGCCGATCGAGGCGGTGGAGGGCTTCGTACGCCAGGTGATCGGATGGCGCGAGTTCGTGCGCGGGGTGTACTGGCTGCGCATGCCGGCCTTCGCCCAGGACAACGCGCTGGACGCGCGGCAGCCGCTGCCGGCCTTCTATTGGGACGGGCGCACGCACATGGTGTGCATGCGCCAGACGCTGCAGCAGACCCTGCAGCTGGGCTATGCCCATCACATCCAGCGGCTGATGGTGACCGGTGCGTTCGCGCTCATGCTCGGCGTCGCGCCTGCGCAGATCCACGCCTGGTATCTGGCGGTCTATGTCGATGCGGTCGAATGGGTGGAGCTGCCCAATACGCTGGGCATGAGCCAGTTCGCCGATGGCGGGCGCATGGTGTCCAAGCCCTATGCCGCCTCGGGCCGCTACATCCAGCGCATGTCCAACTACTGCCAGGGCTGCCGCTACGACCCGGGCGCGGCCAGTGGCGAGGACGCCTGTCCGTTCACCACCTTGTACTGGGACTTCCTGCTGCGCCACGCGCGGCGCTTCGCCGACCATCCCCGCGCGGCGCTGCAATGGCGCAGCCTGGAGCGGCTGGACGAGGAACAACGCGCCGCCATCGCCGAGCGTGCCGCGCAGCTGCGGGCGCTGCTGACGCCGCTGGCGGACGCTTGATTCGTTTCGCGCGTTCCAGGCGCCGCGCCTCGACGTTTGGGCTCATCACTTCTCTAGCGCTGCGGCTCGCGTCGAGCGCGGGCATACGCCGCCTTCGCCTCGCTGCGCTTAGCTGGGGCGAACGCGTAACCCTTGAGGCATTGCCTCTTCGGGGGTGCTATAAGGCGTTCCCGCGGAATTATTCGCCGGTTGAGGAGAGACCTGGATCATGGATCGGAGCCGGAGGCACTCGTCACACGTCGCAGTGATGGCTGGACTGCTCCTCAGCGCATCCTGCTTCGCCCAGGCGGCCGACTGTCCCGCACCCGCCGAGGCCGTAGGTGGGCCCAGCAACGCCCATACCCGCTATGTCGAGGCGAATCTGCTGCCCGCGGTCATCAAGCCGGGCGACAAGCCGATCCACTTGGTCGAACGCATGCGTCAGTTCGACGTGCCGGGACTCAGCGTCGCGGTGATTCACAATGGCAAGCTCGACTGGGCACGTGGCTGGGGCCTGCGCGACACGGCGGCGTGCCTGCCCGTAACGCCGGGCACCGCGTTCCAGGCGGCATCGATCAGCAAGGCGGTGACGGCCGTCCTGGCGTTGCGGCTCGTGGAGCAGGGCAGGATCGCCCTGGATCAGGACATCAACATCGCCCTGCGTTCCTGGCAGTTGCCGAAGGATCCGAAGCTGGCTCCGAACGGCGTGACCCTCCGGGAACTGCTGAGCCATACGGCCGGGCTTGGAGTCCATGGATTCGGATCCGACTACCTGCCCGGTACGACGCCACTGCCCACCCCCGTCCAGATCCTGGACGGCGTGCCGCCCAGCCACAACGCGCCGGTGCGCAGCGTGTTGCCGGCGGGCGCGCAGTTCGAATACTCGGGCGGCGGCTATGTGGTGACGCAAGTCGCGCTTGCCGACGTGAGTGGCATCTCCTTCGCCGACCTCGCGCAACGTGAGGTGCTGGGGCCGCTCGGCATGACCCGCAGCGCCTTCGCGATGCCGCCGTCGAAGGCGATCCTGACCGACATGGCATTCGGCCATGTCAATGGCAAGCCGATTCCTGGCAACTACGTGGTTTACCCCGAGCTCGCACCCGCGGGCCTGTGGACGAGCGCCAGCGATCTGGCGCGTGTGTTGATCGACCTGCAAGCCTCGATCGCGGGCAAAAAGGGCCGCCGTCTCTCGCCCGGGATGGCGCGCGACATGATGAAGCCCGTGAAAGATAACTGGGGGCTTGGCTTTGCCTTGTACACGAACGGGGCCCCCCGTTTTGGCCACGACGGCCTGAATCAAGGATTTGAATCCTTCATGGTGGCTTACGAAGGCAAGGGCGACGGCATCGTGGCGCTGACCAACGGGGGCGATGGACGTCGGTTGATGGCGGACGTGGTCCGGGCCATCGCAACCGACTACGGTTGGCCCGACCTCGCGGTGCCGGCGAGCGAGGAGAAGAAGCTGTCGCCCGAAGAGCTCTCCAAGGCCGCCGGTCGCTATGTGGGGGGCGGGCTCGACGTCGTGCTCGAGGCGCGCCCGGAGGGCTTGTTCGCCAACGCAGGCGCTCCGGTCGCCGAGCGATTGATCACGTTGTCTCCGACCCGCTTCCGCTCCGAATCCATGGGGATCACGGTCGAGTTCGCGCCCGATTTCGCGAGCGGCACCATGATCGAGGGAGGTCCTCCGATGAGGTTGGTGCGCGTTGAAAACCCCTCCTCGCCTGCGAGTACGCACTGAGCGATCGCTCGGGCGTTGACCGCAGGTGTTGGCTTGAATCCCGCCGATGTCGAAGCTCGGCGTTGCGGGGGCGGCGATACAGGCGACCGGGATCGGCCTCAGGCCTCGTGTTCCAGACTCCGCGCCAAGGCGTCGTCCAGGGTGGGATAGAGGAACTGGAAGCCCTGACCCTGAGCGCGGGCCGGGATCACGCGCTGACCGTCGATCAGCATCTGGCCCATTTCGCCGAACGCCGCCTTCAGTGCGAAGCCGGGGGTCGGCAGCAGGGTGGGACGGTGCAGGGCGCGGCCCAGTGCGGCGGCGAAGTCGCGCTGCCGCACCGGTTCGGGCGAGGTGCCGTTGACCGGGCCCTCCAGCGTGTCCTGTTCGATCAGCCATACGATCAGGCGCACCAGGTCCTCGCGCTGGATCCAGCTGAACCATTGCTCGCCGCTGCCGATCGGCCCGCCCAGGCCCAGCCGGTACGGCGTCAGCAGCTGCTGCAGCGCGCCGCCGCCGCCGTCCAGGACCACGCCGGTGCGCAGGCAGACCGTGCGCACGCCGAGCTGCTGGGCCGGCCAGGCCGCCGCCTCCCAGTCGGCCGCCAGGTGCGCGCCGAAATCCTCGCCGGGCGGGTCGGTTTCGGTCAGCGGGGTGTCGTCGCGCGGCCCGTAGTAACCGATGGCCGAGCCGGAGACCAGCACCGCCGGGCGCACGGTCAGGCCCTGCATCCAGGCCAGCAGCGCCTCGGTGGTGCGCAGGCGCGATTCGCGCAGCTGCTGCTTGTAGCGCTCGGTCCAGCGCTGCCCGGCCAGCGGCGCGCCGGCCAGGTTGATCACCGCGTTGGCGCCGCCGGCGCCTTCGATGTCGGCCAGCAGGCGCACGCCCTGCGGCAGCACCTCGGCCGCCGCCTGCAGGTCGCGCGAGACCACGCTGACATGCCAGCCGCGGGCCAGCAACACCGGGCACAGGGCCTGGCCGATGAAGCCGCTGCCGCCGGTGATCAGCACCTGCATGGGGGATGCCTCCTGTCCAGATTTCCCGGCAGGGTAGGTGGCGTCTCGTGATGGCACCGTGCGACGCAAGCGCCCGGGCCGAACGCCGACTGAGCGGGTCGCAGGGACGGATGAAACCGATTTCGCGCGTCGGGGTTATCCTTCAAGGGTTTCCATCAGCACGTCCGGCCGGTCCCCATGCCCAATCGCCTGTTCTCCCTCTTCCCTCTGACCGCTGTCCTGCTGCTGGCCGGCTGCGGCCATATGCCGTTCGAGAAGAAGGGCGAGATGCTGGCCAAGGAGAACTTCGATTCGGACGGTACCTACTCGCGCACCTTCGACCGCTCGCCCGAGCAGGTCTGCGAGGCCTCGCGCCGCGCGCTGCTGAGCCAGGGTTACGTGGTCAGCCGCTCGGACGCCTCCACGGTGGAGGCCAACAAGAACTTCCAGCCCGAGCCGGAAGTGCACGAACAGGTCGCCATCCGCGTCTCGTGCGTGGCCCAGGCCTCGGGCGAGTCGTGGGTGTTCGCCAGCGCCACCCAGGACCGCTACAACCTGCGCAAGTCCAATACCTCGGCCAGCGTGGGCACCGCGCTGGGCTCGCTGTCGCTGCCCTTCGGCAGCACCGACGACTCGCTGGTGCGCGTGGCCAGCCTGACCGTGCAGCAGCCCACCTTCTACCGCTCGTTCTTCGCCCTGGTCGAGCGCTACCTGCCGCCCCCGCCGCCGAAGAAGCCCAAGACCGATGCCGCGGCCAAGCCGGCCGAGACCCCGCCGCCGGCCCCGCAGCCGCTGCAGCCGCAGCCGGTAGGCGAGTCCATCCCGGTCCCGGCCAGCGAGGCCAAGCCGGCCGACGGCACCCTGGTGCCGCAGTCGACGGCGCCGGCCACGACGCCCTCGCAGGCGCCCGACACGCTCTGACCGCGCCGGCTGCGCGGGTCGACCGGCCAGGCCGCCTTCGGGCGGCCTTTGTCGTTTCAGGCCGGGTCCTGTGGCGTCCGATTGGGGGAAGACGCTGAGTCGTCACGAGATTGTGGGCTTGGCGTCCCGGTTGCCCGGATCTCACTGCGCCGCACCTGGGTCATGCAGCCGATCTTCATCCGGGCGGGCCTAGGCTCGTGCCTCACATCGACAGCCTCGGGAGGGACGACACGATGGACACCCGCTATTTCGTCACGCAGGACAGCACCGGCGAGCGCCGCCGCGTGCGCATTCTCCCTGCGCCAGCCGGCGGCACCGACGCCGGCCATCCGCACGACCGTTACGCACTGGACGACGGCTCGCCGGTGCGGCGCGTGGACAACGAGACCTTCCAGGTCATCGGCAGCGGCGCCTACGTCACGCTGGTGCGCGACTGACATCAGGTCCGGGCGCTACCGAGGCTCCTCCCCTTTCGCGAAGCGAAGGGGGAGGTTGGGAGGGGGTGCTTTTGCCTTCCCCGCGAAGAGCGACCCCTCCCCCTCAGTCGCTAGCCGCGACTTCGAGCTCCCCTTGGCCTGCGGCCAAAGGGAGGGGGAAGAAGCGATGCCGCACACGCCACCCGACGCCACCTTCCGCCCGCCACTGCAACGATGCGGTGCGGGCCCTGCCATCGTCCGCATACCCGCCGCTCACGGAGGCGACCTATCCTTGTCGTCTTCGCGCATACGCGCCTGGCATCGAAAGAGGACACGCTGATGGAACTGGGTATGGTCGGACTGGGCAGGATGGGGGCCAACATGGCGCAGCGGCTGGCGCAGGGCGGCCATACGGTCAGCGGCTTCGATCCATCGCCCGAGGCGCGTCAGCGCGTCGCGGCCCAGGGCATCACCCCGGCTGACTCGCTGCAGGCCCTGGTCGCCGGTCTGTCCGCGCCGCGCGTGGTCTGGCTGATGGTGCCGGCCGGCAAGATCGTCGACGACACCCTGGACACGCTGCTGCCGCTGCTGGCCAAGGGCGACATCGTCATCGACGGCGGCAACTCGTTCTACCAGGACACCTTGCGCCGCGCCCAGCGCCTGCAGGAGGCCGGCCTGCACTACGTCGACTGCGGCACCAGCGGCGGCGTGTGGGGCCTGACCGAGGGCTACAGCATGATGGTCGGCGGCGCCGACGACGCGCTGGCCCTGCTCAAGCCGATCTTCGAAACCCTGGCGCCGTCGCCGACCACCGGCTGGGGCCATGTCGGCCCGACCGGCGCCGGCCACTTCACCAAGATGGTCCACAACGGCGTCGAGTACGGAATGATGCAGGCCTATGCCGAGGGCTTCGCCATCCTCGAGCGCAAGGCCGATTTCAAGCTCGATCTGCACCAGGTTGCGCAGATCTGGCAGACCGGCTCGGTGGTGCGCTCCTGGCTACTGGACCTGACCGCCGATGCGCTGAAGCAGAACCCGACCATGGCCGGCATCGCGCCCTACGTGGAGGACTCCGGCGAGGGCCGCTGGACCGCCAAGGAGGCGCTGGACCTGGACGTGTCCGCGCCGGTGATCACCCTGTCCCTACTCGAGCGCCTGCGCTCGCGCGAGAAGGACTCCTTCGCCGACAAGCTGCTGGCGGCGATGCGCAACGGCTTCGGCGGGCATCGCATCACCAAGGAGTAAGCGCGGTTCAAGCCCGGGGTTCCCGCTTTCCGCGGGAGCCTGGATGTGTCCCGAGAGAAGCCCCCCAAAGCGCTGCGTTCCCGCGCTCGCGGGAACGACGGCTGGGGCGGGCCGACGCTTCGGCCAACACGCACCGCTGACGCGCACTGGCCATACTCGCGCGCCATGCGCGCGCTCGCCCTGCTCCTGCTGTGCCTGATCGTTTCGCCGCCGGCGCTGGCGCGCACGGTCTATCGCTGCGTGCGCGAGGGCACGCTGAGCCTGTCCACCGCACCCGAGCCAGGCTCCAGGTGCGAGGCGGTGCAACTGGACGACAACGCCGTGCAGACGCCCGACCTGTGGGGACGCATGGGCGTCTTCAGCGGCACCCTGTACGAGCGCGAGCAGGACGGGGTCAAGGTCTACGGCACGCGCAAGCTGCCCGGTGCGGTGCCGTACCTGCGCTTCACCGTGGCCACGCCGCCGGGCGAGCCGGCGCACGCCGGCCTTGGCCAGGTCGGCACGCCCAGGCTGGATGCCTGGCCCAAGCTGTTCGCCGCCGCGGCCAGGCGCAATCAGGTCGAGGACGCGCTGCTGCGCGCCATCGCCCATGCCGAAAGCGGCTTCGATGCCGCCGCGGTGTCGCCCAAGGGCGCGCAGGGCGTGATGCAGCTGCTGCCGGGCACCCAGCGCGATTACGGCGTGGCCGATCCGTTCTCGCCCGCGCAGTCCATCGCCGCCGGCGCGCGCCACCTGCGCTGGCTGCTGCGCCGCTACGACGGCGACCGCACGCGCGCGCTGGCCGCCTACAACGCCGGCGTCGGCGCGGTGGAACGCTACGACGGCGTGCCGCCTTACGCGGAGACGCGCGCCTATGTCGACAAGGTCGAGGCGCTGCTGGCGCGTTACCGGCAGGCGCTGGGCACCGCGCCGCTGCGCCCGGCCGACGCGGTGCCGCGGCCCGCGCCTGCCACGGGGCTCACGCCTTCGGGGTGAGCTTGATCAGGTGTCCGGCGCCGGCGTCCTCGCCGTCTTCCAGCAGGTACAGGGCGCCGTCCGGCCCCTGCTCGATCTCACGGAGGCGCTGGCCCATGTCATAGCGCTCGGCCTCATGGGCCTGCGTGCCGTTGAATTCCACCCGCACCAGCGCCTGCGAGGAGAGCCCGCCGATGAAGCCGTCGCCCTTCCAGTCCGGGAACAGGCTGCCCGAATAGATCACGAAGCCCGCCGGCGAGATCACCGGCGTCCAGGTGATCTTGGGCGCGGCGAACTCCGGGCGCGTGGCATGGTCCGGGATCGGGCGCCCATCGTAGTGGTCGCCGTTGGAGACGATCGGATAGCCGTAGTTGGCGCCGCGCTCGACCAGGTTGAGCTCGTCGCCGCCCTTGGGGCCCATCTCATGTTCCCACAGCCGGCCCTGCGCGTCGAAGGCCAGACCCAGGATGTTGCGGTGGCCCAGCGACCAGACCTGCGCGGCCACGCCGCCCTGGGCGGCGAAGGGATTGTCCGGCGGCACGCTGCCGTCGTCGTTGAGCCGGATGATCTTGCCCAGGTTGCTGGCCATGTCCTGGGCCGGGTCGAACTTCTGCCGTTCGCTGGAGCTGATCCACAGCTTGCCGTCGCGGTCGAACGCCAGCCGATGCCCGTAATGCCCCTGGCCGCTGACCTTGGGCACCTGGCGCCAGATCACCTGCAGGTCCTGCAGCGCACCGCCGCCGGCCGCGTCCAGCACCAGCTTGGCGCGCGCGACCGCGCCGCCGCGGGTGTCGCCTTCGCCGGCCTCCGCATAACTCAGATACACCCAGTGGTTCTGCGCGAACTGCGGGTGCGGCAGCACGTCGCCGAACCCGCCCTGGCCGCCATAGGCGACCTCGGGCACGCCGGAAATCCGGGTGGCCTTGCCGGTCTTGAAGTCGAACAGCTGCAGCTGGCCGCGCTTCTCGGTCACCAGCAGGCGCCCATCCGGCAGGAAGGCCATCGCCCAGGGCTCGTCGAAGCGGTGCACCGGCGTAGCGGTGAAGGGCAGGGCGCCAGAGGCCGCCTCGGGCGCCACCGCGCCGCTGCAGGCGGCCACCGCCAGCAGGGTGGACAGCAGGGCCAGGCGCAGACGATGGGGAAGCGGCATGGCGCGAAGCTCTCGAAGTGCGCTGAGGCGCGGAATCGCGGTTGTAACCGCTGGCCGGCGCGCAGTTGTTCAGGCCGCGTCAGGCTGACCGGTTCGTCACCGGCGCCGTCGCGCCAGCCGCCCACGCGCAAGAAGTGACACTTGGCATCTTGCGCGGCAGGTCCCCGGGTTCCACGCTGCGTCCTGCCCTCGCCAGGAATCTCGCCCATGCCCGCCCACGCCGTGTCGCCGCTGACGCCGTACCTGCCCATGGTGGCGATCGCCTTCCTGTACTACCGGCGCATGCGCCGCAGCTTCGGGCGCCAGCCCTGGCGACCGGTGCGCGCGGGGATCCGCCTGGGGATGCTGGCGCTGGTCACGGTGCTGCTGATCGTGCTGGGTTTCCTGATTCCGCACGTGGCGCCGGGGCTGGTGCTGGGCGCCCTGGCCGGCGCCGGGCTGGGCCTGCTGGCGCTGCGGCATACGCACAGCGAATGGCGCGACGGGCAGGGCTGGTACACGCCCAACCCCTGGATCGGCGCGCTGCTGATGGTCCTGCTGCTGGGGCGGCTGGCGTTTCGCTGGGCCAGCGGCGCCTTCGCCGGCGGTGCCGCCATGGCCGGCTCGCAGGCCAGTCCGTTGACGCTGGGCATGGCCGCGGCGCTGGTGATGTACTCGCTGGTGCACGTGGGCGGGCTGTGGCTGCGCATGCGCACGCTGCGTGAGCATGCGCCGGTCGCCCCACCGCCGCCGCCCACCGTGTCCTGAGCCACGCCAGATGCTCGACTTCCAGCTGATCCACTGCCCGTACTGCGGCGAGCCCTTGGAGATCGCCGTGGACGCCTCGGCCGGCGATGCCGACTACATCGAGGACTGCCAGGTGTGCTGCCGCCCGATCGCCATCGCCCTGCGCCTGGACGAAGAAGGCGAGGCACAGATCGCCGCGCGCGCGGAGAACGACGCCTGACCGGCGGCCTGGCGCTGCTACAGTGACTCCAGTCCCGTATCGCGTCCCCACCCCATGAATCTGCCGCTGCATTTTGGCCTGCTTGGCGCCCTGGAAGCCGGTGCCATCGCCGTCGTCATCGGCCTGCTGGTGTACGCGGTCTGGCATGCCATCGCCGCGCGCACCGGGCTGCATCATTCTCACGCCATCGGCTGGAGCTGCGTGATCGCCGTGGCGATCGGCGCGGGCATCGACGCCTGGCATCTGTTCTCGCTGGGCGTGGTCAAGCTGGAATCCCCGGTGTACGCGCGCTTGGCCCTGCAGCGCATCCACGATCCCGACGCGCTGGGGACGCGTGTGGCCCTGGAGGCCATCGGGGCGGTGGTCGGCGTGGTGCTGTCGCGCCTGGGATTCAGCGCGCGTTCCTCGGCGCGCAACGCCGCTTGAGCCGCGTCGAGGCGCACAGCGCGCGGACTCGGTCACGCGATCAACGCCAGCCTGACGTTCTGCCCACGCGTCGCTAACGACGGGCCTAACGCTGATCGCGGTGTGGCGGGTTAACGGCGCGTTGGTCGTGGGTTCGTCGCACCGGTGGAGTTCATGCCGTCCCGCGCAGGGTGTGCGCCATGTGCCGTGCTACGGCGCATGTCTCCGATGCAAAAGAGGTGCCCATGCATGAAGCGTCTTCGATTCCACGCGTTCCCGCTGGTGCTGCTGTCCAGCAGCGTCCTGGTCGCGCCTGCATTGGCGCAGTCGCAGCAGCCCACACCGGCGCCGGCCGCCGCCGCATCTGCGGCACCCGACCAGCGCCAGCAGCGTTGGGACGATCTGGATGCCAACCACGATGGCTCCATCAGCAAGGCCGAGGCGGCTGGCAACGCCGGACTGTCGCAGGTGTTCGACCAGGTCGACGCCAATGCCGACGGCGCCGTGTCGCTGGACGAGTACAAGGCCTTCGTGACCCAGCACTACGGGCCCGGCGCCGGCGAACCGGCTCCCGGCCGATAAGCGGACCCATCGTCCAGGTTCTGCCGGGCGAGAATCCGCACGCCGTCGCGTTTTCCGCTTGACCGCGGCGTGAAGACGGCGTTTCATGCGCGAGAGGCGCCGCCTTCACGGGTGCCTGGTCGCACCTTACCTGTTCTGCCCACCCCCTCGCGTCCGCGCGGCATCCGCGCACGGCGTCCCGCACCCAAGGAGTTTTCTGATGAAGATCCGCAACACGCTGCTGGCCTCGGCCGCCCTGGCCGCCACCCTCGCCCTGACCGCCTGCGGCCCGAAGGCCGACGAAACCGCCCCGGCGGCCTCGACTCCGGTCGAATCCACCGCCCCGGCCGAGACCACCACCCCGCCGGTCGAGTCGACCGCCCCGGCCGAGACTTCGGCTCCGGCCGAGACCACCATGCCCGCCGAGACCACCGCCCCGGCCGAGACGACCACGCCGCCGGAGAGCAAGCCGGCTGCCTGATCCCAGGCGACCGCAAGTCCGGCCGGCATCTCGTCGGCCGGGCCCAGGCGAACAGAACGGGCGACCCTTGCGGGTCGCCCGTTTTGCTTGGGCATCGCTATCCTGTACAGCTCACGTCTCACAGGAGTGGCCATGCCACGGATCGACTGGGTCGGCTTCGACGGCGACGACACGCTGTGGAAGAGCGAGGACTACTACCGCGCGGCCGAGGCCGCGTTCGAGCAGATCATCGGCCACTACATCGACCTGGGCGACCGCCGTACCCAGCAGCATCTGCTGGCGGTCGAGCGGCGCAATCTGCGCGTGTTCGGCTACGGCGTCAAAGGCATGACCCTGTCGATGATCGAGGCGGCCATCGAGCTGACCGCACAGCGCATCAGCACCCAGCACGTGCAGGACATCATCGCCATCGGTCGGGCTACGCTGGATCATCCGGTGGAACTGATCGACGGCATCCGCCCGGCCGTGGAAGCCATCGCCGCGCGCCACCGCATCGTGCTGATCACCAAGGGCGACCTGTTCCATCAGGAAGCCAAGATCGTCAAGTGCGGGCTGTCGGATCTGTTCCACCGCATCGAGGTGGTGTCGGAGAAGGACACGCCCACCTACCAGCGCGTGCTCGACGAACTGGACGTGCGGCCCGAGCGTTTCGCCATGATCGGCAACTCGCTGCGCTCGGATATCGCGCCGGTGGTGGGCCTGGGCGGTTGGGGCATCCACATGCCGTATCACGTGACCTGGGCGCACGAGGCCGAGCACGACCTGGCCGAGAACACCCCGCGCCTGCTCCAGGTGCAGGACGCGCGCGAACTGCCCGGCGCGCTGGCCCGGATCGAGTCCGGCCTCGAAGCGCCATGAACTGGCGCGCGCTGGTCTGCGCGGCGGCCCTGCTGGCGGTGCCGGCCATGCCTGCGATCGCGCAGCAGGCCGCGCCCCCGTCGACGCCGGCCTACGCTCCGGACACCGGCGATGCCTGGATCGATGCGCGGCTGCGCGATCTGGGGGCCTACGCCCCGCGCTATCCCGACGCCTTCGTCGACGAGATCGCGCGCTACCTGGATGTACCGCGCGCCTACGTCGTCGCACTGGGGCAGCAGCCCAACTGGGCGCCCGGCGACGTGTACTACGCCTGCGCCCTGGCCAAGGCGCTGGCCCAGCCCTGCCGCACCGTGGTGCGCGCCCGCACCCAGGACGACAGCGACGGCTGGCAGGGCGTCGCCCAGCGCCTGACCGGCAAGGGCAAGCCGATCCCCTATCGCAGCGTGCGCACCCTGCTGCGCACCAGCTACGCCCACTGGGCCCGGCCGCTGGACTGAGCGAACACGACGGCTTGGCAACTGGCCATCCTCGTAGCCTCGGCCACGGAGTAACGACTTGCGTTAGTAACGAGTTTCGTTACTATAGCGATGTGGCCATCCAGTCCTTCGCCGACAAGCACACCCAGCACCTTTTCGAAGGCCGGCGTGTGCGGCGCTGGATCAACGTTGAAGCGGTCGCGATGCGCAAGCTGGCAATGCTCAACGCGGCAGCGGTGCTGGATGACCTGCGTATTCCTCCCGCCAACCGGCTGGAGGCGTTACAGGGCGATCGTCGCGGCCAGCACAGCATCCGCATCAACGACCAGTACCGGGTGTGCTTCGTCTGGACCCCGACCGGTCCGGCGAACGTCGAAATCGTCGACTATCACTAAAAGGAGGCGCCATGCGTACCATCGCTTATCCCAAGCCGGGCGAGATCCTGCTACACGAGTTTCTCGAGCCCATGGGCATCACCCAGTACCGTTTGGCCAAGGCCATCGGCGTGCCGCAGCGGCGCATCGGCGAGATCGTGGGCGGCAATCGCGGCGTGACCGCCGACACCGCCCTGCGCCTGTCGCGCTACTTCGGCACCTCTGTCGGATTCTGGCTGGGCCTACAGATGGACCACGACGCGGCCGTGGCGCGCGACGCGTTGGCCGAGACGCTGGAAAAAATCGAACCGTACCGGCCAGCAGCGTAAAATCGGAGCGCCGTGACGCAGCGCAAGCGCTCATGCGTCGCTCGGTTTAGACATCCTTGCCGCCTGGCGTCAGAGCGAATGCAGCTTGGCCGCGCAGCGTCGGACATGCACCAGGGAACAGCGGCGCGGGGAACCGAGTCAGAACGCTGTAGCAGAGGGAATCGAAGTGGTCGACATGTCCGATGAAGCACTAAAAAATCAGAAGCCGCGGGATCCGCGCTTGTCCGTAGCGCCCATGATGGACTGGACAGACCGCCATTGCCGGGCGTTCCATCGGGTGCTGGCGCCGGGCGCCTTGCTCTATACCGAGATGGTCCATGCCAATGCGGTGCTGCAGGGCGATCGGGAGCGGCTGCTCGGCTATGACGCCTCCGAGCATCCTGTGGCGCTGCAGCTGGGCGGCAGCGAGCCCGAGCGTCTGGCCGCGGCCGCGCGCATCGGGCAGGACTACGGCTACGACGAGGTCAACCTCAATGTCGGCTGTCCCTCCGACCGGGTGCAGGCCGGGCGCTTCGGTGCCTGCCTGATGAAGGAGCCGGCGCTGGTGGCCGAGTGCATCGCCGCCATGCGCGCGGCGGTGTCCATCCCGGTCACGGTCAAGTGCCGCCTGGGCGTAGACGAGCTGGAGGACTACGCGCACTTCGCCGGCTTCATCGACACGGTCGCCGCGACCGGCTGCGACAACTTCATCGTCCACGCGCGCAAGGCCTGGCTCGATGGCCTGTCGCCCAAGGAGAACCGCGAGATCCCGCCGCTGCGCTACGAGTGGGCCTACCGGCTCAAGCGCGAGCGTCCGCAGCTGACGATCTCGCTCAATGGCGGCATCGCCGACCTGGAGGCGATTGCCACGCACCTGACGCAGGTCGATGCGGTGATGCTGGGCCGCGCGGCCTATCACGATCCCTACCTGCTGCATCGCGCCGATGCGCAGCTGGCCGGCACGCAGGTGCGCCCGCGCGAGGAACTGCTGCGCGCGCTGCGCCCTTACGTCGAGGCGGCGCTGGCGCGCGGTGTCGCGCTCAAGCACATCACCCGCCACGTGCTGGGCCTGTATGCCGGCCAGCCGGGCGGGCGCCAGTTCCGCCAGATCCTGAGCGAAGGTGCGCATCGCCCCGGCGCCGACTGGTCGCTGGTCGAACGCGCGCTGGCCGCCACCGGCGCCCCGCTGACCGCCGCCGCCTGAGGCCGGTGCGCCGGTGATCACGCGCGATCCGCAGGCCTTCCTCGCCCTGGCGCGCACGCTCGCGCCGGACTGGGGCGCCGCCACGGCGCGGGGCGTTTTCCTGGTGTCGCCCGATGGCTTTGCCCGTGCGGAGGAATCGGCCCGCGACAATGTCTACATGGCGAGCGAGGGCTTCGACGCGGCCGCGGCACTGGCCGAGCACCGCGCCCTGCATCAGGCGCTGTCGGCGCAGCTGCCGGTGATCGCCTTCGCCGGCGATGCGGCTACGCCCGACGCGCTGTTTCCCAACAACGTCTTCGCCACCGTGCCGGGCCGCGCGATCGTCGGGCGCATGCGTCATCCGGTGCGCCAGCGCGAGGCCGCGCGCGGCGATATCCGGGCCTTCTTCACCGACGTGCTCGGTTATGCGCTGGAGGACCTCTCGACCCAGCTGCATCCGTGCGAGCTGACCGGGTCGCTGGTGATCGACCGCGCGCGCGGCCTGGCCATCTGCGGGCTGTCCGAACGCTGCGACGCACAGGGCGCGGCGCTGATGCACGCCGCCTTCGGCCTGCGCGCCACGCTGCTGGTCGACCTGGCGCCGGGCGAGTACCACACCAACGTGGTCCTGGCGCTGCTGGCCGGCCGCGCCGCGCTGGTCAGCCCCGCCGGCTTCGCCAACCCGACACCGCTGCTGGCGGTGCTGCAGGCGCTGTACGGTCCGCACGTGATCGGGCTGGACGCGGCCGAGCAGCAGGCCTTCGCCGGCAATGCGATCAGCCTGAGGCCCGATTCGGTGTGGATGAGCCGCACCGCGCACCGGGCGCTGCGCCCGTCGACGCTGGCGGCGCTGGAGGCCGCCGGCCTGGAAGTGCAGTCCGTGCCGCTCCCCGCCATCGAGGCCGCTGGCGGCTCGCTAAGGTGCTGTGTGGGCGAGCTTTTCTGATCCGGCCCGGCGCCTGAACGAGTCCGCATCCCCGTTCAGAAAATTCAGAACGGATTCACCGCGGCGCCCCAAGACTGGCCCCTTCCTCGCCACCGGAGTGTCGGTCGCGGTTCATCCCACCGCGCGAATAGCCGTTACGATTCCGTTATGACCAGCTCACGCGCTCTAGATGCCCTTTTAACCGCCGCGCTCCTGCTCGGCGTGACGTCTGCGGCGTGGGCGCAGGTCGATCCCGGCATCGCCCCGGTCCTGCAGCGCGGCCCGGGTGGTCGCCTGGACGCGGCCGACGCGGTGCGCCGTGCCCAGGCCGAGAGCGGCGGGCGTGTGCTGGGCGCCGAGCGCGTGCAGTTCGACGGCCGCGACATCATGCGGGTCAAGGTGATGGATCAGGACGGGCGCGTGCGCTACATGGACAGCGATTCGATGAGCCGGCGCGAGACGCGTCGCGGCGATCCGGGCCCGGGACGGGGCGACTTCCCGCCGATGCGTCCACGCGGGCCTAACCCCCCTCGCCCGTAAGCTGAACGGCATGGCGAGCCGTTCAGCTTGCCACCCGATACTCAGCAACGTCCCCATTTCAGTTAGGAAGACTCCATGCGCATTCTGCTGGTCGAAGACGAAGCTCCGCTGCGTGAAACCCTGGCCGCTCGCCTGAAGCGCGAAGGCTTTGCCGTCGATGCCGCGCAGGACGGCGAGGAAGGCCTCTACATGGGCCGCGAGGTGCCGTTCGACGTGGGCATCATCGACCTGGGCCTGCCCAAGATGTCGGGCATGGAGTTGATCAAGGCGCTGCGCGACGAGGGCAAGAAGTTCCCGGTGCTGATCCTGACCGCGCGTTCGAGCTGGCAGGACAAGGTCGAGGGCCTCAAGCAGGGCGCCGACGACTACCTGGTCAAGCCCTTCCACGTCGAGGAGCTGCTCGCCCGCGTCAACGCGCTGCTGCGCCGCGCCGCCGGCTGGAGCAAGCCCACGCTGGAGTGCGGTCCGGTCGCGTTGGACCTGGCCGCGCAAACGGTCAGCGTCAACGGCAGCAATGTCGATCTGACCAGCTACGAGTACAAGGTCCTGGAGTATCTGATGATGCACGCCGGCGAGCTGGTCTCGAAGGCCGACCTGACCGAGCACATCTACCAGCAAGACTTCGACCGCGACTCCAACGTGCTGGAGGTCTTCATCGGCCGCCTGCGCAAGAAGCTCGATCCCGACGGCGCGCTCAAGCCGATCGAAACCGTGCGCGGCCGCGGCTACCGCTTCGCCATCCCGCGCAACGAGGGCTGATGCCCGGGGCCGCGCCTTCCGCGCAGGCCCCGGCGGCAGGGCGCGAACGCATCGTCCGGTGGCGCCCGCGCTCGCTGCGGGCGCGCCAGCTGCTGGCCGCCAGCGTGGGCCTGGTGGCCTTCCTCGCGCTGGCCGGCGTGGCGCTGGACCGCGCCTTCGTCACCACGGCCGAGGACAACCTGCAGCGGCGGCTGGAAGGCTATGCGTATTCGTTCGCCAACAAGGTGGACTTCGCCCGCGACGGGTCGCTGATTAATCCATCGGACGCGGCGACGGTGATCGATCCGCGCTTCGGCCAGCCCGGCAGCGGGCTGTATGCGCAGATCGTGCTGCCCAATCCGGAGGCCGGCTGGGGGTCGGATTCGACCCTGGGCCCGTATCTGCCGCAGGGCAAGATGCTCAAGCCCAACGACAAGGTCTTCGAAGGCCCGCTGGACATGGTCCAGCTGGACGGGCGCGACGGCGCGATCTATCGCTTCGGCCTGGGCACGGTGTGGGCCGCGCGCGGGCCCAAGAGCGAGTTTTCCTATTCGATCTACGTGCTCGAAGACACGCAGGTGCTCGACTCGCAGCTGCAGACCTTCCGCCATGCGCTGTGGGTCTATCTGGGCAGCGCGGGTGTGGTGCTGCTGCTGCTGCAGGGGCTGATCCTCAACTGGAGCCTGCGCCCGCTGCAGCGCGTGATCAACGAGCTCAAGCGGGTCCAGCGCGGTGAAGCCAAGGGCATGACCGAGCACCATCCGCGCGAGCTGGAGCCGCTGACCGAGAGCATCAACGCCTTCATCGATTCCGAGCGCGAGAACCTGGATCGCCAGCGCAACACGCTGGCCGACCTGGCGCACAGCCTGAAGACGCCGCTGGCGGTGCTGCGCGCGCAGCTCGACGACGGCGTGCACGCCAATGCGCTGCGCGAGGAGCTCAACGTCCAGCTCAAGCGCATGAACGACCTGGTGTCCTACCAGCTGGCGCGCGCGGCCTCCACCGGCCACAAGTTGTTCTCGGCGCCGGTGGACATCGAGCCGCACGCCGACCAGATCGTGCGCGGGCTGGAGAAGGTCTACGCGGCCAAGGGCGTGATCTGCGAGTTCGAGATCGATCCGTCCGCGCGCTTCCACGGCGAGGTGGGCGACCTGCAGGAGCTGATGGGCAACCTGCTGGAGAACGCGTTCAAGTGGGCGCGCTCGCGCGTGCTGCTGACCGTCGCGCCGATCAATTCGGCCGGCAATCGTCGCGCCGGTCTGCTGCTGGCGGTGGACGACGATGGCCCGGGCATCGCCGAGGACAACGTGGCCAACATCCTGCAGCGCGGCGTGCGCGGCGACGAGCGCGTGCAGGGCCACGGCATCGGCCTGTCGATCGTGCAGGACCTGGTGCGCGGCTATCGCGGCGAACTGACCGTCAGCCGTTCGCAGGAGCTCGGCGGCGCGCGGTTCGAGGTGAAGCTGCCTGAGGGGCTGTGAGTCGGCCCAGGCGCGCAGGCAGCTTGGGAAGTCACGGCTGTCTTCCACTTCGACCCTCCTTGTTCGCCGCCGAGCGGGCGACGGAGTTGGACATCACCAGCCGCGGGCGACTCCCTACCGTCGTTCCCGCGAAAGCGGGAACCCATGGACCTTGCGCGACCTGGACGGACGTCCATGGATCCCCGCGTTCGCGGGGATGACGGGTTTGTGCTGATGACGGCTTGTTGTTATTGCCGTGCTACCACCCTCGACGCAGCAAGCTTCCTAAGCGAGGTCTGAGCCCGCAAGCTCCTGATCGATTCCCGATTCCCGATTCCCGATTCCCGATTCCCGATTCCCGAATCCCGAATCCCGAATCCCGAATCCCGAATCCCGAATCCCGAATCCCGCCGCCGCGCCGCGGCGTTAGAACAGCGCCGGCGGCGCGCCGTACAGCCTGACCAAGTGCTCGGCGACTTCCGGCATCGCCTCGCGCAGCACCTGCGGGGCGGAGAAGTGGTATTCGCTGACCACGGCGAAGAATTCCTCCGGCGACTCGGCCGCATAGCCGTCGATGCGGGTGCGCTTGCCGGCGTCCACGCGCAGGCACAGGGCGTCGTAGTGCTGCTGGAAGTCCTTGGCCCAGGCGCGCTGCCAGCTGCCGGGCAGGGGCGGGCTGCCGTCGAGCACGCCGTTGAGGCCGTCGAGCTTGTGCGCCATCTCGTGCACGGCCACGCAGTAGCCGGCGGCCGGGTCTTCGATATCGGCCTGGACGTCGGCCCAGGACAGGATCAGCGGGCCGCTGTCCCAGGATTCGCCGGCCAGTTCGTCCTCCCACTCGTGCAGCACGCCGGCCGCATCGACGTGGCTGCGCTGCACGCGGAACGCCTCGGGGTACACGATCAGCTGCGACCAGCCGCGCAGCCCGCCGATGCCGAACTCCAGCAGCGGCAGGCAGCACAGCGCGGCCAGCTGCACGCGTGCATGCTCGTCCAGCTCCAGGCCGCCCAGCGCCGTGATCGTCTTCTGATGGAGGAAGCGCGCCGCCAGGGCGCGCAGCGTCTCGCGCTGGGACGGCTGCAGGCCACGGACCCACGGCAGGCCGTCGCTGGCCTGCTGCCAGAGGGCGTCATCGAGGGAGGGCGGCTGGCCGCGCAGCCAGCGCAACAGCGGCTGGATCAGCGGAACATCCCGGGCAGGAAGCTGTTCCACTTGGGCGCGCGCAGTCGCAGCACGCCTTCGTCGTCGCCACCGCCGCCCTGGCTGGTCGCCGGTGCGGCGGCGTGGCCATAGCCGGACGCCGGACTGCTCTTGTCCGCCGTCGCGCCGGTGGTGGACTCGCCGGCGCGATTGCCCGACGCTGCCGGTGCGGTCGCGGCCACGGCAGTGCGCCCGTTCTGGGCCAGCACGGGCGAGGCAACGCAGGACAGCAGCACAACGGCAAGGCAGGCGCGAAGCATCGGAAGACTCCGGGGCGGGCACACAGCGGCGAAACCCGATCATAACGCGCTTTTGACTTCCTGTACGCCATGACAGCATCCGCCGGGCCTCCCCATAATGGCGGCCTGATGACCGCCCTCCCTGTTCAGTCTCCCGCGTCCGCCGAGCGCGAGCGCCAGCTCCTGTCGCGCCTGATGCAGGGGCCGGTGTCCGGCGACCTGCTGGCGCAGGAGACCGGGCTGACCCGGACCGCGATCTGGAAGCGGGTCCAGGCCCTGCGCGAGGCCGGCATCGCCATCGCCGGCAGCGCCGGTCAGGGCTACGCGCTGCAGGGCCCGCTCGAACTGCTGGACGCCGACGCCCTGCGCGCGAAGCTGCCGGCCCAGGCGCTCGCCCTGGTCGCGCAGCTGGAGGTGGCCTGGAGCCTGGATTCCACCAACAGCGAGCTCCTGCGCCGCACCAGCCCGGACCACGGCTGCGCCGTGCTGCTGGCCGAGCGCCAGACCGGCGGTCGCGGCCGCCGCGGACGCAGTTGGGCCTCGCCCTTGGCCGCGCATATCTATCTGTCGGTGGCCCGGCGCTACAGCGGCGGCCTGGCCCGGCTGGGCGGGCTGAGCCTGGTGGCCGGCGTGGCGGTGGCCGAGGCGCTGCGCGCGCTGGGCCTGGCCCAGGTGGGCCTGAAATGGCCGAACGATCTGGTGGTCGACGGGCGCAAGCTCGGCGGCCTGCTGGTCGAGGGCGGCGGGGAGGCCGGTGGCCCGGTCCGCGCGGTGGTCGGCATCGGGCTCAACGTACGCATGCCGCAGGCGCAGGGCGAGGCGATCGACCAGCCCTGGATCGACCTGGCCGGTGCGCTGCCGACGCCGCCTGCGCGCCAGGCGGTGGTGGTGGCGGTGCTGGCGCAGCTGCTGCCGGCGCTGGCGCTGTTCGACAGCGAGGGGCTGGCACCGTTCCTGCCGCGCTATGCCGCGCTGGATGCGCTGCGCGGACGCGCGGTGACGGTGAAGCTGGACGAGGGCGATGTGGCCGGCACCGCCGAGGGCATCGCCGAGGACGGCGCGCTGCGCGTGGCGACCGCGCAGGGCCTGCGCGTCTTCCACGCCGGCGAAGTCAGCGTGCGCCCGGCATGAGTCGGGAGGCGATGCCGCAGCGCTGGCTGCTCGATCTGGGCAACACCCGGCTCAAGGCCGCGCCGCTGCAGGCCGACGGCCGGATCGGCGCGGTGGTCGCGCTGGATCACGGACGCGGCGCCCTGCTGGACCAGCTGCGCGCGCAGCTGCCTGCGTATGGCGCGTCGGCCTGCCTGGCCAGCGTCGCCGCGCCGGCCCTGACCGCCGGCGTGCTGGAGGTCCTGCAGGAACGCTTTCGGCTTGTCTCGCTGGCACGCACCCAGGCGCAGCTGGCCGGTCTGCGCGTGGCCTATGCCGAACCGGCGCGGCTGGGCGTGGATCGGTTCCTGGCGATGCTCGGCGCGCGGGCGCGCGGCGCCGGGCCATGGCTGGTGGCCGGCGTGGGCACAGCGGTGACGATCGATCTGGTCGCCGCCGACGGGGCGCATCTGGGCGGGCGCATCGCGCCTTCGCCGCAGCTGATGCGGCAGGCCCTGCACCGGGCCGCCGCGCAGCTGCCGGCCGAGGGCGGGGTGTTCGACGAGTTCGCCAGCGAGACGGTCGACGCGCTGACCTCCGGTTGCGACGGCGCGGCCGTGGCCCTGATCGAACGCAGCCTGGCGCAGGGGGCGCAGCGCCTGGGCCAGACGCCGTCGCTGCTGCTGCATGGCGGCGGCAGCGCCCCGTTGGCGGCGCTGCTGCCGCAGGCGCAGCGCATCGACAGCCTGGTGCTGGAGGGCCTGGCCGTGTGGGCCGGGATCTCCGCCGTGCCGGACCGATAGAATCCTGCGCCATGCTGATTCGTGCCCTGATCCTGTTGCTGGTCGTCCTCAACCTTGGCGTCGCCGCGTGGTGGCTGATGGCGCCGTCGTCGCCGGCGCCGGTGCCGACCGCGCAGGTCGATGGCCTGCCCTTGCTGAAGACGCCCACCCCGCAGCAGCTGGCCCAGGCGCGTCGCGCCGCGGCCAGCCGCCCGGCGGTCGAGGCGCCGCCGTCGCCGCAGCTGGTCGAGGCCAAGCCGAGCACGGCCGTGCCCGCGACGCCGGCGCCGCAGGCCAAGCCGGTCGCGCCGCCCAAGCCGGCGCCCGTCGCCGCGCCCGCGCCTGCTCCTGCGCCGGAACCGCCGCCCAAGCCGGCGCCGCTGGCCTGCACGGCGCTGGGTCCGTTCGACAGCGAGGCCGAGGCGCGCGCCGCCCAGGGCCGGCTCAAGCCGGCGCCCGCGTCGGCCAGGCTGCGCAGCCAGAACCAGCCGGCCCGCGCCTACTCGGTGATGGCGCCGTTCGCCGATCGCGCCGCGGCCGAGGACATGGCCCGGCGGATCACGGCCGCCGGCTTCGACGACCTGATGGTGATCTCCAACGGGCCGTCCTCGGGCGTGGCGCTGGGCCGCTACAGCACGCGCGAGGCCGCCCAGCGTCGCCAGCGCGACCTGGAGGCGGCCGGCTTCGATGCGCGCATGGAGGCGGTCGGTCCCGAGGGCCCGGTGCAGTGGTGGCTCGACGTACGCGCCAGCGCGCCGGCGACCGCGCTGCAGGGCCAGGCCGGGGCCGCGCGCGCCGTGGCGCAGGACTGCGCACGCGCCAGCGGCTAGAATGCGCCGCGACGCGTCATCGCCGCTTTAGCTCAGCAGGTAGAGCAACCGCCTTGTAAGCGGTAGGTCGTCCGTTCGATTCGGACAAGCGGCACCATCTCCCGCAAGGCCGAACGGGCGCCTTGTGCAACCGAAGCTGACCGCTGTTCAGCGTGTTCACGCAGTTTCGACGAGGCGCTCGGCAGCCTTCACATCAAGGTTTTCCAAAGGGGAAAGCCGGGAAACCAACTTCGGAGAATTCCCAATGAAGCGCACGATCTGCCTGCTGGTGCTGTCCGTTTTCTTCGCCGGTTCGCTGGCTGCCTGCAACACCGTCAAGGGCGCCGGCAAGGACGTCCAGAAGGTCGGCAGCAAGATGGAAGATTCCGCCGACAAGACCGGCGGCACCGGGACCAAGTAATCCCGCTGCAGCGTTCAAACGATTCAACGAAGAAGCCGGCGCAAGCCGGCTTCTTTGTTTGTGCGCGCCGGTGACAGGTGCGACAGGCGCGGTGGGCTAACGACCCCTCCACGCGCGGCTCATGCGCGCGCAACACGCGGCCGGGCAGGCTGCCCGCACGGCATCGATCCGCCGTGTTGAAACCATGAGGTGAACGCATGAACAAGGACATCATCGCCGGCAACTGGAAGCAGCTCAAAGGCAAGGCCCAGGCCAAGTGGGGCGACCTGACCGACGACGTGTTCGACGTGGCCGAGGGCAACGCCGAGTACCTGGCCGGCAAGCTGCAGGAGCGCTACGGCTGGGACCGCGACCGCGCGCAGAAGGAAGTGAACGCCTTCGAGCGTTCGCTGGACGAGCGCCACTGATCTTTCGCAGGCGCAGCGTGATCAGGCAACGGGCCCCTCGCGGGCCCGTTGTCGTTTGCGGCCGTGTTGGCACGTGCGACGGGCAGGCCGCCGCTTGGGCCGGGCAGTGGCCGCGGGCGGGTAAACTGGACGGCCCGCTTGCCACCGCATCGCCTTCGCATGAGCACCCGCGTCCTGACCGGCATCACCACTTCCGGCACGCCCCACCTGGGCAACTACGTGGGCGCGGTCCGCCCGGCCATCGCCGCCAGCCGCGCCGCCGACACGGAGAGCTTCTACTTCCTGGCCGACCTGCACAGCCTGATCAAGGCGCAGGACCCGGCGCGCACGCAGCGCTCGACGCTGGAGATCGCCGCGACCTGGCTGGCCGCCGGGCTGGAGCCGGACAAGGTGTGGTTCTACCGGCAGAGCGACATCCCCGAGATCTCCGAGCTGACCTGGTTCCTGACCTGCGTGGCCGGCAAGGGCATCCTCAACCGCGCCCATGCCTACAAGGCGGCGGTGGACAAGAACGTGGCCGACGGCGAGGACCCGGATGCGGGCGTGACCGCGGGCCTGTTCATGTACCCGGTGCTGATGGCCGCCGACATCCTGCTGTTCAACGCGCACCAGGTGCCGGTGGGGCGCGACCAGATCCAGCACATCGAGATGGCGCGCGATTTCGGCCAGCGCTTCAACCACGTCTATGGCCGCGAGTACTTCACCCTGCCCGAGGCGCTGATCGATTACCACGTGGCCACCTTGCCCGGCCTGGATGGACGCAAGATGAGCAAGAGCTACGGCAACACGATCCCGCTGTTCGCGCCGCCGGCGGAGCTGAAGAAGCTGATCTTCTCCATCCTCACCGACTCGCGCGCGCCGGGCGAGGCCAAGGACACCGAGGGCTCGCCGCTGTTCCAGCTCTACCAGGCCTTCGCCTCGGCCGAGGAAACGGCCGATTTCGCCCAGGCCTATGCCGAGGGGATCGGCTGGGGCGATGCCAAGCAGCGCCTGTTCGAGCGCGTCGAGCGCGAGGTCGCGCCGCTGCGCGAGCGCTACGAGACGCTGATCGCCAAGCCGGCGCGCATCGAGGAGGTCCTGCGCGACGGCGCGCAGCGGCTGCGGGCGAAGTACGCCACGCCGTTCCTGGGCGAACTGCGCGATGCGATCGGGCTGCGCGACCTGTCCTCGGTGAGCACGGTGCAGGCGCAGGCGGCGCCGAAGGCGTCCTTGCCGGTGTTCAAGCAGTACCGCGAGGCCGACGGCAAGTTCTACTTCAAGCTCTCCGATGCGCAGGGCCAGGTCCTTGTGCAGAGCCGCGGCTTCGACGCGCCGCGCGATGCGGGGCTGCGCGTGGCGGCGATGAAGGAGGCGAGCTCCGCCGATGCGCTGCCGGCGGCCGATGTCGAGCTGCGCGTTCCCGCCGACGAAGTACTGGCCGCGCTGGCCGCGCTGCGCGAGGCCGCGGCGCAGGCCTAGCGCGCGCTTTCTGGGACCTTGCGACCAAGGCCGCATCGTGCGTGCACGGGGCGCTGCCTAGAATCGCCGCATCCTTCTCGATACGGCGCGCACGCCATGAGCCAGCACGGCATCCACACGGTCGACACTGCCTTCCAGCGCGACCACTTCGACGCGTGCTATCTCATCGTCGAACACGGGCGCGGCGCGTTCGTCGATTGCGGCACCAACCATTCGGTGCCGCTGCTGCTGCAGGCGATCGCGCGGGCCGGGCTGACGCCGGCCGACATCGACTGGCTGCTGGTCACGCACATCCATCTGGACCACGCCGGCGGCGCCGGCCTGCTGCTGCAGCATCTGCCCAACGCCCGGGTCGTCGCGCATCCGCGCGCGGCGCCGCACCTGATCGATCCCTCGCGCATCATCGCCGGCGCCACCGCGGTGTACGGCGTCGAGGAGATCGAGCGCAGCTACGGCCAGGTGCAGCCGGTGCCGGAGACGCGTGTGGTGGTGGCCGAAGACGGCCATGTGGTCGACCACAACGGCCGCCCGCTGCTGTGCCTGGATACGCCGGGTCACGCCCGGCATCACTACTGCGTCTGGGACGCGCGCAGTGCGTGCTGGTTCACCGGCGACACCTTCGGCCTGTCCTATCGCGAGCTGGACGGCCCGCAGGGGCCCTTCATCCTGCCGACCAGTTCGCCGGTGCAGTTCGAGCCCGAAGCGCTCAAGCAGTCGATCGCGCGGATGCTCGCCTATGAGCCGCAGGGCATGTATCTGACCCACTACGACCGCGTCGGCTCCAGCTACGCCGAGGTCGAGAAGCTGGCGCAGGATCTGTACGAGCAGATCAATGCGATGGAGGCCCTGGGCCGCGACGCCGATGGCAAGCCGGACCGCCACGCGAAGCTGCTCGAGGCCCTGTCGACGCTGTACCTGCAGCGCGCCCGCGCGGCGCAGGTGCCGCTCGAGGATGCGCAGATCGAACGCGCGCTGGCGATGGACATCGAGCTCAATGCGCAGGGGCTGGCCTGCTGGTTGGATCGGGAGCGGCGGTGAGTGTTGCAATCCGTGGTGGCAGTGACACCTGGCGGCGACTTCATGTGGGCAGGATCGAGCCTTGTCGGATCAAGGGAACTCAAGGATGGCCAAGCGCAGGCAGATGACAGGTTGGCGCGCGCGGTGGGGTCTGGCGCGCGGTTCCGATGTGGCGGCCTTCTGGATGGCCATCGCGGTGGTCGGGACATTGATGGTGCTGGGCATATTGGGCGTACGGACCACCGGCGCGCTGCAGGCCGCTGCGCTGGCGTGCTTCGCCGCGTCGCTTTGGATCGAGCGCCCACTAGATCGACGGCGGGGGCTGTTGAACAAGCGCCTGGGGCAGATTCATGAAGCCTTCGCACAGGGCCTGGTGCCGCGCATGCCCTTGGCCTCGCGACTGTTGTCGATCACAGGCGCGGGACTGTTGCTGATCGCGGTCGTCCGCGCGATCGAAGGATAAGTACGCGTAGCTAAGCGCCGAGCGACTGGCCGCCATCGACGGACAAGATCTGGCCTGTGATCCAGCGCGCCGCGGGCGAGGCCAGGAAGACGGCGGCGTTGGCGATGTCCTCCACCGCACCGAATTCGCCGAACGGGATGCGCTCGCGGATGCGCGCGTATAGCGCCGGATCCTGGGTGCGGCGCTGCTCCCACAGGCCGCCGGGGAATTCGATGGAGCCCGGCGCGATGGCGTTGACGCGGATCTTTTCGCGCGCCAGTTCGGTGGCCAGGGTCAGCGTGTAGTAGTTCAGCGCCGCCTTGGCGGTGGAGTAGGCGGCCGCACGCGGCGTGGGCACCTGGCCGTTGATCGAGGAGATGTTGAGGATGCTCGGGGAGGCGCTGCGGCGCAGATGCGGCAGGGCCAGTCGCGTGCTGCGCACGGCGGACATCAAGTCGACGTCGAAGCCGGCCTGCCAGCTGGCGTCGTCGCTGCCGTGGCCGTAGCCGGAGGCGTTGTTGATCAACACGTCGATGCCGCCGAGCGCGCCGGCCGCGGCCTCGATCCAGGCCGCGATCTGCGCGGGATCGGACAGGTCGCAGGGCAGGGCGTGCACGGCCAGGTCATGCCGGGAGAGATCGGCCACCGCGGCCTGCAGCGGCGCCTGGCCGCGCGCGCAGATCGACAGCTGGGCGCCGGCCGCGGCGCAGCCCTGCGCGATGGCCAGGCCGATGCCGCGGCTGCCGCCGGCCACCAGCACGCGCAGACCCTGCAGGCTTGAAGTGTTCATCGCCTCGTGCTCCTGTTCGAAAACGCCCATGATGCGCCTGTGCCGGTGAGCGCCGGGGCGGTGGCGATGAAGCGCGGCATTCGCGCAATGGCCCATGGTGGCCTCACAATGCCCGGCCCTCCCGTGGACCACGCCATGCGCAAGACCTACCACCTGGATATCGAAGGCCGGCATCCCGAGCGCCTGCTGGAGGCGGCCAAGCACGACATCCGCAAGTACCTCAAGCGCGAGCGCCGCAAGCCCTTGCCGGCCGGCGCGGACATCTGGGACTTCGATGCGCGCTTCGGCCAGGACGAGGCGGGCGCGCAGCCGCTGCCGCTGACCGAACTCATCCGCGCCATCGACCAGCATGTCGCTGCCGGCGCCGTGCAGTTCTATGTCGAACTGCTGCGCAAGCCGGGCAACCGCAATGCACGGCCGCGTGGGCGCGATGGTGCGGCTGCCGCGGATGCGGGTGAGGATCTGTACGACGGCGACTGAGGTCGCCTGACGGCGAGCGCTGGTTGCGGGGAGAGGCTGCGAGGCGCGGTGAGCGCTGTGGCGCATGCTGCTTGGGTGCCTCGCACCTGGAGTCGATCGTTACGCGCCTACCGGCGCTCTCCGCGAGAGCTGGAGCCCAGCGGATTTGATGCGAAGTGCTAACGTCCATGGGTTCCCGCTTTCGCGGGAACGACGGGTTCTTGGGGCCTGTGCCCTTTGCCTTTGGGTCTTAACACGCGCCAAGCGGTCCGGCCGACGGTTGCGGCAGGCGCACAGGTGAGTTTCAGCCCACGGCTGCCGCTTGCATCTGTACGAAGAAGATCAGGGCAGACGCTTGCGCAGCGCCTGTTCGCGTGCGGCGTTTTCCGCCCGCAGCTGGGCCAGCGGGGCGATGCCGGCGGCCGCGCGCTCCTGGTCGCTGACCGCGCCCTCGCGCACCGCCAGCGTGCAGGTGGGCGGCGTTGCGCGCGCATCGCAGACGGGCTGGGTGCCGTACCACTGCTCGGACTGCCGCGAGAGCAGCCAGCGATCGGTCGTGGCCGCGGCCAGCCAGCGCAGCTGCGCATCGTCCGGCGCCAGAGTGCTGCCCAGCATCGCCAGCGCGTGCGCCAGGGCGTAGTCCTCGCCGGTCAGGCCGTGCTGGAAGATGGTGGCGGCCATGCGGTAGTCGTCGACGCTGCGCAGCGCGCCGGCCCGGATCATCGCGCGCACTTGTTCGCGGCGTTGTGCGTCGTGCTCGGCCATCGCCTTGGCGGCGGATTTCAGCGCGACTGGATCGGTCAGGGTCCGCACTTGGCCGCGTTCGGCCTGGTCGGCCTGGTACAGCGCGGCCAGCGAAGTGTCGGCCTGGGACTGGGCCGCGGCGCCGCCGCAGGCCAGGGCGCCGCAGGCGATGAGCAGGAGTGCGCGAAGCTGCATGGGATCTTCCGTGAGAGGCAGGGGGCGAGTCTGACCGGGCCAGGCGCGCGCGTGCAACGCCATCCCCGGCCCCCGACCGGGGCCAAGGCCGCCAGCGCGCATTGTTGGATGGGCGATGCGGCGAAGGTCACGGACTTGCGGCCGCATCTCTGTGGGCGATCGCATCCGCGCGCGATGGGTCCCTCTCAGCGTTCGCCAGCGTCGCAGCAGGCCATCGGTGGATGTATCCCGCCTGCGCCTGCACGTTTCGTGATCAGCTCACGCCGGTTTGAGCACCGAATCCAGCTGCGCCACGCACGAGAAATGCACGCTCTTCTGCTCGCCGAGCTCCACTTTCTGGAAAGCCAGGTTGATCGGCGCCCAGATGGCCTGGTTCGGGAAGCGCAGCACGATGAAAGGGAAGAACGACAGCGAGGATTCGGGCACGAAGCGCGCCGGATCGACCCAGGCGGCAGGATGCTCGCGTAGGGCGACTTCGCCGATGTAGCAGCCGAAGCGGAACAGCGTGGAGGGAATGCGGTCGGCGGGCAGGCCGTCGTCGTGCATCCGCTGCAGGATGCGGTCTACGTGGTGCAAGGAGTCCAGGCTGTAATCCAGGACGGTCCCGTCCACGTCCTTGGTGGCAGCGACGATGTTGGCGGCGTGCCGTTCGGCGAATTCCGGCGTCGGAGGGAATTCCAGCTTGAGCTTCATGTTCACGATGGGGCGTCCTGAGGGGCGGATGGAACAGGACGGGCCTGATGACATCCGGCGTCATTGCACGTGGTCGGTGGCGGCATTCTGAGGCGCCACCGCCGCCATCGTCCATCCGCTGAGGTGCATGCGCGCCCAGGCCAGGACGCCCGTCGCGGCCTGGGCGATATCGCCTGGCGCCGCGGATCAGTCCGCCAGCGCCAGATCGTCGATCAGCGCGCGCAGGAAGCGTGCGGCTTCGCCACCGGTGCAGGCGCGGTGGTCGAAGGTCACCGACAGCGGGATGACCTTGTGCGATTCGAAGCCGCCCATCACCGGCGTCATCTGGAAGCGCGCGCGCCCGGCCGCGACGATGGCCACGCACGGCGGCACCACGATCGGGGTGGCGTAGCGGCCGGCGAACATGCCGAAGTTGGACAGCGAGATGGTGTAGCCGGTCAGTTCGCTGGCCGGGATCGAGCGCTCCTGCACCTGGGTACGCAGGCGGTTGACGCCTTCGCGCACGCCGCGCGCGTCCAGGATGTCGGCATTGCGCAGGGCGGGCACGAACAGGCCATCGTCGGTGTCCACCGCGATGCCCACGTCCACGTGCGGATGCAGGGTCCGGGTCAGCGCCTCGCCGTCGAACCAGGCGTTCATCGCCGGCACCGCGCGGCAGGCGGCGACCAGGCCGCGCACCAGGCGCGCGGTGACGTCCTGGCCCGGCGCCCAGGCCTGGATGTCGGCGTCGTCGTTGAGCGTGGTCGCCACGACCTTGGCGTGCGCGTCGGCCATGACCCGGGCCATGTTGCGACGCACGCCCTTGAGCGGCTCGGGCTGGCCGCTGGCGCCGCTGCCCGGGGGCGAGGTGCGCATCGGCTTGCCGCTGGCCGACAGCGCGGTGCGCGCACGGTCCGAGCCCTGCTCGCCCTGGGGAGCGGATTCGGGACGTGCAGCGCCCTCTCTGGCTGCCGCACTCGCCCCTCCAGTGCCTCTGGCGGTGGGAGCGGAAAGCAACAGCGAAGGATCGGCGGCGGCCTGCTTGACGTCGGCCATGGTGACCACGCCCTCGGCGCCGGTGGCGCGCACGCGCGCCAGGTCCACGCCCAGCTTGCGTGCCATCGCGCGCACGGCCGGCATCGCCTTGACGCCACCCACGGCGACCGCGGCCTCGGCCTGCACCGCGTCGGAGGACTGCATCGCGCCGACCACCGTGCCGGCATCGTCGCGCTCATGATCGAAGCTCTCCACCGCGGGCGTCGGCGTGGGGGCCGGCGCGGGCCCGACGGCCGCGGCAGGCGCGGCGGGCTTGGGCGGGCCGTGGTGATGGCCGGTGTCCTGGCCTTCGGCGCGCTGGGGCAGGTTGGGATCGGGTTCGAACTGGGCCAGCATCGCGCCGGTCACCACCACCTCGCCGGCGGCGCCGGCCAGCTTGAGCACCTTGCCCGACACCGGCGAAGGCACCTCGACCACGGCCTTGGCCGTCTCCATCGACACCAGCGGTTCGTCCAGGCGCACCACGTCGCCCTCCTTGACGAACCATTCCACGATGGTCGCATCGGGCAGGCCCTCGCCCAGGTCGGGGAGGTGGAAGGTCTTGCTCTCGGTCATGGTCAACTCTCTTGAATCAATTCGATGGCGCGGTCTGGGATCCAGCCGCTGCGTCCCTGTGCATCGTGCGCCCACCACCAGCCGGCGTGTTGGCGTTCCAGCGTGATCACATCGCCTGGATCGGCGTCGAGTTCGCGCGTGTCGTAGTCCTGCTGGGCCGTGGCGCCGGCCTCGTCGATGCGGAACACGTCGGCCGGCATCCAGCCGCCCAGGCCCTGGGCCAGGGTGGCCCAGACGAAGTCGGGCCACTCGTGGTCGTGCTCGCCCAGCATCGCGCGCTCGCCCCGGGCCACGCGCACCGGCACGCGGTCGGGCGCGCGGTGGCGGGTCAGCACGCGCGCGCGCCGCATGTCAGCCGCGTGCCAGCGTGCGCTTGGCCGCCTCGACCACGCGCTGGGCGCTGGGCATGTACTTCATCTCCAGGCGGAACAGCGGCATGTGCGTGTCCGGCCCGGTGACGCGTTCGACCGGGGCCAGCAGGTCGTACATGCACTCCTCGGCCAGGCGCGCGGCGATCTCCGCGCCGAAGCCCGCCGTGCGCGGCGCCTCGTGCACGATCACGCAGCGCCCGGTCTTGGCCACCGACTCGGCGATGGTGTCGAAGTCCAGCGGGGTCAGCGTGGCCACGTCGATCACCTCGGCGCTGATGCCCTCGGCGGCGAGCTGGTCGGCCGCCTCCAGCGCTTCCTTGACCTGCGCGCCCCAGCTCACCAGCGTCACATCCGAGCCGTCGCGCAGCACGAAGCACACGTCCAGCGGCAGCGCCTCGCCGTCGTCGGGCACGCGCTCCTTGTACTGGCGGTAGATGCGCTTGGGCTCCATGTAGATCACCGGATCCGGGTCGCGGATCGCCGCCAGCAGCAGGCCGTAGGCGCGCTGCGGCGAGGACGGCATGACCACGCGCAGGCCGGGCACGTTGGTGAAGATCGATTCGTTGGCCTCGGAGTGGTGCTCGGGCGCGCGGATGCCGCCGCCCCACGGCACGCGCAGCACCATCGGGCAGTGCAGGCGCCCACGCGTGCGGTAGCGCAGGCGTGCGGCGTGGCAGACCAGGTGGTCGACCATCGGGTAGACGAAGCCGTCGAACTGCGCCTCGGCCACCGGCTTGAGACCCTGCGCAGCCATGCCCACGCTCAGGCCGGCGATGGTGGTCTCGTCCAGCGGCGTGTCCAGGATGCGCTGGGCGCCGAAGCGCTTCTGCAGGCCGGCGGTGGCGCGGAACACGCCGCCGTTGACGCCCACGTCCTCGCCCAGCACCACCACGGTGGGATCGTGGGTGATTTCCCAGGCCAGGGCCTGGGTGATGGCTTCGATCAGGGTGATCGGCGTGGCCGCCGGGGTCTCGACGGTCGGCATCGCGTGGGTCTCGCTGGTCGCTTCGTGCGCGGGCATCGGCTTGTGCTCATCCATGGCGCTGCTCCCGAGCAATGGCGTCGGCGCGCTGCTTCAACAGTTCCGGCGGCGGATCGGCGTAGAGGTAGTCGAACATCGCCTCCACCGGTTGCACCGGGGTGGCCAGATACGCGTTGACCTCTTCGTCCACGCGCTGCCCGCACTGCGCCTTCCAGGCGCTTTCCTGTTCCTCGTCCCACAGGCCCTGCGCGGTCAGCCAGGCGCGCATGCGTGGAATCGGGTCGCGTTCCCAGGCGGCCTTGACCTCGGCCTCGTCGCGGTAGCGGCGCGCATCGTCGGCGGTGGTGTGGTCGGACAGGCGATAGGTGACGAACTCCAGCACCGTGCCGCCCTGGCCGCTGCGCGCGCGCTGCATGGCCTGGTCCATCGCATCGAGCACGGCGATCAGGTCGTTGCCGTCCACCTGCAGGCAGAACAGGCCGCCGGCCAGGCCCTTCTGCGCCAGAGTTTCGGCACCGGTCTGCGCCGAGCGCGGGACCGAGATGGCCCAGCCGTTGTTGACCACGCCCAGCACCAGCGGCAGCTGGTAGGCGCCGGCCGAATTGAGCGCGGCGTAGAAATCGGTCTTGGACGAGCCGCCGTCGCCGCAGGTGCTCACCGCCACGCGGTCTTCGCCGCGCAGCTTGAACGCCAGCGCCGCGCCGGCCGCGTGCAGGCACTGGGTGGAGATCGGCACCGACCAGGAGAAATCCTGGCGCGGGACTTCGAAATCGTTGCCGCGCTCGTCGCCGCCCCAGTACAGCAGCACCTCGCGCGGCTTGACCCCGCGCATGAACTGCGCGCCGTACTCGCGATAGCTGGGCGCGAACACGTCCTGCGGGCGCATGGACGCGCCGATGCCCACGTGTGTGGCCTCGTGGCCCAGGCACGAGGCATAGGTGCCCAGCTTGCCAGTGCGCTGCAGCGCGATGGACTTGGTGTCGAACACGCGTACGAACAGCATCTGCTTGAACAGCTCGACCAGCCGGCCGGTGTCCTTGGCCAGTTCGGGCAGGGGGCGCCCGTTGGATGTGCCGTCGGGGTTGAGGTACTGCAGGAATTCGATCTGGAAACTGGCTGCCAGGGACATGGCATCGTCGGTCTTGCGGAATGAGGACTTCATCATAGCCGCGCCATGGTAATGACCCGGTGCGGCTTTTCCTTCATGCAGCGCAGCAGCAACCGGTTCCCGTTCACCCCGTTTCACGCAAAAAAACGCGGCCCATCAAGGGCCGCGTGGGTTTTTGCCGGGATGTGTCGTCCCGCTTACCTGACCGCGGTGGAAAACCGTGTGCCGTTGTTGGACGTGTCGCGCTCGGTCGAGGTGGTGGACACCCGCGCGTCGACCTGGACCGTGGATCCGCGCCGCGCCGTGCCCGTGGTCACCCACAGCGGGAACGCCGCCTGCGCGCCATCGGCCAGCGGCGTGCGCGTGACGCAGCGCAGCTGGGTATTGCGCAGCGAGCCCTCGCGCCGGCAGCTCCAGCCGCGCGGCGGATCGATCAGCGTCAGCACGTTCAGCGTATTGCCTTCGATCAGCACCTGGGCATTGGCCGCCGGCTGGCCGGCGTTGGCCACATGCACCACATAGCGCGTGTAGAACTGCGGGGCGCGGATGCTGGCCGGGCCTTCGACGGACACCGACACATCGGCGGTCGGCGGCGCGGTCACCTGCACCTGGGCCACGGCCTGGTTGTTGCTGCTGTCCGGGTCGAAGGTCTGCGAGGTCGCGGCCACGGCCAGGGTGACGCCGGTACCGGACTGGCTGGCCACCGAGGTCGCGCTGACGCTGAAATCTGCCGTTGCGGCGTTGTCCAGCGTGGCGCTGTTGCAGGCCACCGAGGTCATGCCGTCGGCCACCTGCGCCGCATCGCAGCTCCAGCCACTCGGCGCGACGACCGTCATGTCCGGCAGCGCGCCGGCCAGCGAGAAGCCCACGCCCGGGGCGTTGGCGCCTTCGGGCCCGTTGTTGCGCACGTTCACCGTGTAGTGCAGTGGCTGGCCGGCGACGACGCTGGCCGCATCGGCCGTGGCGGCGATCGCCAGGTCGGCCTTGGGCGCCAGTTCGAAGTAGGCCACCACCGGATCGTGGTCGGACAGGCGGGCCGGCGAGGTCGCATCGTTGCGCGCCACTTCCGGGAAATCGGCATTGATGCGCGCGTGGTCCATGCCGAAGGCGGTGGTGGCCAGCACCAGCGCGTCGTTGACCAGCACATGGTCCAGCGTCTGCGCGCTGCCGCCGAAGGTGTATGAGTAGTTCTGGCCGGCGGCGAGCAGTTCGCCCAGGTTGGTCAGGTCCGGATTGACCAGGTCGGCGCCGTCGCCGGGCACCAGGGTCTGCGCATCGGGGGTGGGCAGTCCGGTGATGGTGCCCAGCGCATCGACGTAGCCGTCGTTGAACTGGAAGGCGTTGAAATCGCCCAGCACGGTGATGCGACGCTCCGGGTTGTCGGTCTGCAGACCCTGGATCAGATCGGCCAGGAATACCGCCTGCGCCTGGCGCTTGGCGCGCACGCGCTCACCGGCGGCGTCGAGCGTGTCGGCGCCGTTGAGCGAGCGCTGATGCACGGCGATCACGGTGATCGGGAAGCTGCGGCCGTCGGCCCAGTGCACCACCGCATCCAGCGCCAGCGGCGGGCGGTCGTTGAGCAGGCTGGTGGCGCCGGAGGGCTCGGTCCAGGTGGTGTCCTTGCCGTACTGGGTCACGCCGGAGACCTCCACGCGCGCCACGCTGGCGCCGACCGTGGCGGTCTTCACCAGGAAGCCCACGTCGATGCCGCCTACATCGTTGCCTTCCTTCAGGTAGGGCACGTACTGCGGATCGGCCAGGCCCTGCGCCACCGCGTCGGCGTTGACCTTGTCGGCCACCTTCTGCAGCGTGGCCAGGTTCTCCATCTCCACCACCGCCAGGATGTCGGGCAGGCGCAGATAGTCGCGGATGGCGACCGAGGCCTTGGACAGGCGGTTGGCGAAGGCCGAGGGCGTCAGCGTCGGCGCGCCGTTGCCGTCGGCGGTGGTGTCGAAGAAACGCTCCATGTTGTAGCCGGCCACGGTGAACTCGTTGGCGTTGGGCGCACGCGCCGGCGTCGGGCCCGGGCCGGCGACGGTGTCCACCGCCACGCTCGGGTCGCGCACGATCACGTAGTGGCGATAGCTGTAGTCCAGCGGGCCGGTCAGGCCACTGACCACCGCGCCGGCGGCCAGGTCCAGCGCGGTGCTGGCGCCGCCCAGCGTGTCGCTGTCGATGGTCAGGATTTCCGGATTGCCGTCCCACTGCGGGATGGCGCCGGAGACCGGCGTGGGCGCCTCGATGCCCGGCTCGCGGAACGGACGGGCGGTTTCGCCGATGACCGCGTAGAACTGGCCGTCGGTGGTGCCGGTGGCGTTGACTTCGTTGGTGAAGCCGCCGGTCGGGCCGACCACGCGCAGCTGCGGCACGGTCACGCGCATGCCTTCGAAGCGCTCCAGCTGGTCCAGGCCGCCGCCGGCGGTGAGCATCGAGGCATTCAGCGCGATCGGCGCCGGCAGCGCCTGGCCGCTGGCCAGCAGCGTGGCGGTGACGCCGCCGCTAAGTTCGGTCAGCGGGCGCTGGTAGGGATCGGCGCTGGGCACGTATTCCTGCACGGTGCCGGACACGCGCACCAGGTTGCCGACCACGGCCGCGGCCGGGCGCGTGCTGCCGGTGTAGACGTACAGGCCCTCGGAGGTGGCCGGGTCGCTGTCGACCTCGGCGTCGGGCGTCTGGATCCAGAAGCCGACGTTCTTGACCGCGGTGACGATGCCGGTGGTGTAGACCAGCGCGCCCTTGCGCGGCGATTCGATGCCCGCGCCCTGGATGTCGTGGATGGCGGTCAGCGACAGATCGTCGTTGACGATGGTGCCGGTGGCCTTGGCCGTGCCCAGCAACGCCGCGCCGGACAGGTTGGACAGGGTGAGGCTGAAGGTCTCGTCGGCCTCGGTGACGCTGTCGTCGATGAGGGCGATGGAGACCGTGGCGCTGGTCTGGCCCGCGGCGAGGGTGACGCGGCCGCTGCTGGCGACGTAGTCGCTGCCGGCCGTGGCGGTGCCGTCGGCCGTGGCGTAGTCCACCGCGATGCCGCCGGACGGCGCCGGCTGGCTCAGGGTCAGGGTGAACACCAGCGGGCCGGCCCCCTCATCGCCCGAGGCGTCGGCGATGGACAGCACCGGCGTGCCGGCCGCGCCGCAGATCACCGCGGCGCTGGCGCGGTTGCGCGGAGTGGGCGCGCCGGTGGCGAAATCGGTGGCGTTGTCGTTGCCGTCGGTGCAGCCGTCGCCGGCGCGCAGCACCGCCAGGGTGTTGCTCGGCGCCGGGGTGGGGCCGCTGCCCTCGTAGCAGCTGGCCGTGCCGCCGAAGCCGACCAGATCCACCGCCCCGCTCGGGCAGGCGCCGCTGAGCGCGGTGGCGCTGGCCACCAGGGCGACCTTGCCGGCGGTGCCGGACATGGCGATGTTGCCGCTGGCATCCGGCGTGGGCAGGGCGGTGCTGCCGCCGCTGCCCTTGGCCTCCTGCACCAGGTAGTAGCCGCCGGCGGGCAGGCTTCCGCTCAGCGCGGTGACCGCCCAGCTGGTGCCGCTGGCGCTGGCGTACTGCACGCTGTAGCCGGACAGGTCCACCGCGGCGGTGCCGGTGTTGTGCAGTTCGATGAAGTCGTTGGTGTAGGTGGCGCCGCTGTTGCCGCCGCCGCCGTAGACCTGGCTGATCACCACCTGCGCCTGCGCGCACTGCGCGCCGCCCAGGCCCAACATCGCAAGCGCCAGCAGGCGCGACCAACGCGTCGTCATCGACGGCTTCTCCATGGCAAGGCTTCGGGGGATGGGGCCCGGTTCCGCCGGCCCGCGTCCGGACTATGAACGAAGCCTGAGTAAATTGCATGACAGCCATCGGCCGCGACAGCGCGACATCCGGCGATGCCGGGCGGCGCGGGCGCTACCATGCCGCTCCCCTCGGGATGGCCGAACGCATGCAGATCCAGGACAACCAGCGGCCGCTGGAAGACGGCATCCACACCGACCTGGCCGGTCGCACCACATATGGCGGCTATCTGCGCCTGGACCAACTGCTGGCCGCGCAGCAGCCGCTGTCGGCGCCGCCGCACCACGACGAGATGCTGTTCATCGTCCAGCACCAGGTTTCCGAGCTGTGGATGAAGCTGATGATCCACGAGCTGAGCGCGGCCATCGGCCACCTGCGGCGCGACGAGGTCTGGCAGACGCGCAAGGTGCTGGCGCGCGCCAAGCAGGTGCTGCGCCAGCTGACCGAGCAGTGGTCGGTGCTGGAGACGCTGACGCCCTCGGAATACATGGGCTTCCGCGATGTGCTCGGCCCGTCCTCGGGCTTCCAGTCGCTGCAGTACCGGCAGCTGGAATTCATGCTGGGCAACAAGAACGCGGCGATGCTCAAGGTGTTCTCGCACGATCCGGCCGGCCAGCGCGCGCTGGCCGCCGCGCTGGAGGCGCCGAGCCTGTACGAGGAGTTCCTGCGCTACCTGGCGCGCTTCGGCCACGCGGTGCCGGCCCAGCACCTGGAGCGCGACTTCAGCCACGCGCACGTGCGCGACGAGGCGCTGCTGCCGATGTTCGAGCGCATCTATGCCGATACCGACCGCTACTGGCGCGAGTATTCGCTGGCCGAGGACTTCGTCGATCTGGAGACGCAGTTCCAGCTGTGGCGCTTCCGCCACATGCGCACGGTGATGCGCGTGATCGGCTTCAAGCGCGGCACCGGCGGCTCCTCGGGCGTGGGGTTTCTGAAGCAGGCGCTGGAGCTGGAGTTCTTCCCCGAGCTGTTCCAGGTGCGCACGGTGGTGGGGCTGACAGGCCCGTCAGCCTGAATCCGGCGCGATTGGTTTCATTTGACGCAATGACCCGCCTGCGGCCATCCTGCGCCGTCCCCCGCGCGGGGCGTTTTTTTGTCTACGCACGATTCAAGAGGGGAATCTGACGCATGACCGCCCAGTCCAACTGGTCCACGCTCGAGCCCGCGCCGCCGGCCAATGGCGATCCGCCGAAGTTCGACAACCTGATGGGGCATCCGCGACCGCTGTGGATGCTGTTCATGACCGAGTTCTGGGAGCGCTTTGCCTTCTATGGCATCCGCTGGGCCCTGGTCCTGTACATCGTGGCGCAGTTCTATGGCGGCGATGCGTCCGGGCAGGCCGATGCCAGCCGCACCTACGGCGCCTACCTGGCGCTGGTCTACGCGGCGGCGATCTTCGGCGGCTACATCGCCGACCGGGTGATCGGCTATCAGCGCTCGATCCTGCTCGGCGCGGTGGTGATGGCCGCGGGCCTGTTCCTGATCTCGGTGCCCAACCACCAGGTGTTCCAGCTGGGCCTGTCGACCATCATCGTCGGCAACGGCCTGTTCAAGCCCAACATCTCGACCATGGTCGGCAAGCTCTACGGGCTGAAGGACGAGCGCCGCGATTCGGGCTTCACCATCTTCTACATGGGCATCAACATCGGCGCGATGATCGCCCCGGTGCTGACCCAGTACCTGGCCGAGCAGGTCTTCGGTACCCAGGCCATGCCGTCCTACAAGATGGTGTTCATCGCCTCGGGCGTGGGCATGCTGGTGTCGCTGGTGTGGTTCTACATCGGCCGCCGCGGCCTGGGCGGCATCGGCACGCCGCCGGCCAACGCGCAGGGCATGGGGCGCACCTGGCTGGTGGCGGTGGGCTGCGTGCTCGCCGTGCCGGTGGTGTACTTCCTGCTGGCCATGGGCGCCAACGCGCTGGCCTGGGTGCTGGGCGTGATGTTCATCGTGCTGTCGGTACTGCTGCTGGTCGAAGGCGTCCGCGAGGGCCGGGTCCAGCGCGACCGCGTGATCGCGATGCTGATCATCTTCCTGTTCAACGTGCTGTTCTGGTGCTTCTTCGAACAGGCCGGCAGCAGCTTCACCTTCCTGGCCGATGAGATCGTCAACCGCCAGTTCGGCGACTGGACCTTCCCGACCGCGTGGTTCCAGTCGGTCAACTCCATCGCCATCATCACCCTGGCGCCGCTGATCGCCTGGCTGTGGGTGCGCATGGGGCGCTTCAACCCTTCCATCCCGCGCAAGTTCGGCCTTGGCCTGCTGTTCAACGGCTCGGCCTTCCTGCTGTTGATGTTCGCCCTGTCCACCCTGGTCAGCGACGCCGGCAAGATCCCGTTCTGGACCTTGTTCATGGTCTACGTGCTGCAGTCGGTAGGCGAGCTGTGCCTGTCGCCGATCGGCCTGTCGATGGTGACCAAGCTGGCGCCGGTGCGCCTGGTCGGCTTCGGGATGGGCGGCTGGTTCCTGTCCACCGGCATCGGCAACAACCTCTCGGGCATCTTCGCCGGGCTGGTCAGCGGCAAGGGCGGCATGACCGTGGCCTCGGCGCAGCACGCCTACACGATGGGGTTCTGGATCCTCACCGGCTTCGGCGTGGCGCTGTTCCTGATCGCCCCGCTGGTCAACAAGCTAATGCACGGGGTGAAGTAAGCCACGGTCCGCACGGCGCCGCGGCGGCTCAGCTCGCCGCGGCGTGTCTGGGTGGAGGCGGGTGCTTCAGGCGCCCGCGTGCCCGCGCACGAAGGCGGCCGCCAGCCGTATGGCATCGGCGCCATCGCGGTCGCCGCGCAACGCACGCACCAGCCGCGCCGGCGTCATGCCGGTGAATCGGGTCAGGTCGTGGGTGGCATGCGCCTGGTCGCTGTAGCCGTGCTGCGCCGCGGCCTCGGCGATGGGCGAGGCCGCGCCATCCAGCGTCCGTAGCAGCCCCTGCAGGCGCCGCACCCGCGCGTACTCCTTCGGCGTCAGGCCGACCGCCGTGAGGAAGCGCGCCTGCAGCGTGCGCAGGGACACGCCCAGCCGGTCGGCCAGCGCGGTCATGCGCAGATCGCCCTCGGCGGTGTCCAGCAGCGCGGCGGCCTGTTCGGCCAGTGGGTCCAGCGCGAAGCCGGCGCAGTGGACCTGCAGCAGATCCCACAGCGGCTGGTGCGTCCCGGCGCTGACGCTGGCCTGGGTCGCCTGCGCGAACCGCTGCGCGAATGCAGGGTCCAGGGTGTAGAGGTCCGGGGCCTGTTCGCGCAGGGTCGGCAAGCGCCCGCCGGCGACCAGCCCACTGGCGGCCGCGGTCAGGCGCACGCCGATGCAATGCACCGGGCCGGCGGCTTGCAGCCGGATGGGGCCGCGTTGCTGCGCGGCGAAGCAGAACGCCTGATCCGCCCGCAGCTGTCCGTCGGCCCCGTGGAAGCGCAGGGGCACGCCCAGCTCGGCCAGCAGTTCGCAGCGCCCGTCCGGGTACACGGTCTGGATGGCCGCGTCGGGCGTGGCGTCGCGCAGCTCCCACAGACAGTCCACGTAGCGGCGCAGCGCCGGCGGCGGCGTGTGTTCGGCGTAGTCCATGGCTGGGCATCGAACCGCCGCGCGCGTGTTTTTACAAGCCTTGCCCGCCGTGGCGTCGCTAAGGTCGCCTCATCTTCTGGACGGGGGTGCGAAATGCGGATGGCAGCGACGATGATGGTGATGGGGTTGGGACTGTGGTCGGGCGCTGCGCAGGCCGCTGCGCCCGACCTGGCGTGGCTGTCGGGCCGCTGGTGCGGGAGCGAGGCCGGGCGGGTCATCGAGGAAGCGTGGCTGGCGCCTGTCGGAGGCGAGCTGATCGGGATGTCGCGGACCGTCAAGGGCGAGGCGACGCAGTCCTTCGAGTTCATGCGCATCGTGCGCGAGGGCGAAGGCCTGGCGATGCGCGTCCAGCCCAATGGCGAGACGGCGACGGTGTTCCCCATGGTGGCCAGCGGCCCGGGCTGGATCAGGTTCGGCAACCCCGCGCACGATTTCCCCAACACGATCGAGTATCGGCGCCAGGGCGAGCGCCTGAACGCCTGGATCGCAGGCCCGGGCCAGGATGGAAAGCCCCTGCGCATCGACTTCGACTACACCCGCTGCGCGCCGTGAGCGCGCGATCAGGCCCCAGGGGCGCACGCGGCGCCCTCTGAAACAAAAACGCCGCGGGAGACCGCGGCGTTTTCTTCTCGGCGTTGCCGCGCGCTCAGCCCAGCGGCGGGTTGCGGTCGGCCGAGGACACCGGGCTGACCGGGGCGTCCTTCAGCCCGGCCAGCAGGTTGTCCATGCCGCTGCCGGCCAGGCGCTGCATCAGCGTGTGCAGCTGGGCGACCTCGGCCTCGTCGAGGACCGAGAGCAGGCGGCGTTCGCACTCGAGCACCAGCGGGGCCACGGTGTCGTGCAGGTCGCGGCCCTTCTCCGACAGCGCCAGCACCGAGCGGCGGCGGTCGTCGCCATGGATGTCGCGGCTGACCAGGCCGCGTTCGAGCAGGCGCGCCACCGCGCGGCTGACCGCCACCTTGTCCATCGCGGTCTGCTCGGCCACCTCGCCGGCGGACAGGCCGGGATAGCGGCCGAGCACGCACATCGTGCGCCACTCGGTCATCACCAGGCCGAAGCGGCGGTAGTACTCGGCGGAAATGGCCTGGCTGACGCGGTTGGACAGCACGCTCAGCTGGTAGGGGACGAAGGTTTCCAGCTGCAGGGTCAGCGGCTGGGCCGGTGGCAATGGGTCGGGCTGCTTCATGGTGCGGTGCGGCTTGTCAGCTTGTTTCAGATGAAACTATGCTGTCGCCAAGTCCTTTGCAAGGTGGGAGAAATGTCCGTGAGCGCCCAGCCCTCCATCCAGGCCCCGCAGACCAAGCCGCAGGTTGCCACGTTCGACAACCCAATGGGCATCGACGGCTTCGAATTCGTCGAATTCGCCGCCCCCGCCGGCCAGGGCGGCCAGCTGCACGACTACTTCCGCAAGCTCTGCTTCACCCAGGTGGCGCGGCACAAGACCCGGGCCATCAGCACCTATCGGCAGAACGACTGCACCTTCCTGATCAACGAGGACCCGGATTCCTTCGCCGCCGACTTCGCCGCCGAGCACGGACCGAGCGCCTGCGGCTTCGCCATCCGGGTCAACAAGCTGGCCGAATGGGCGCGCGTGCAGGCGCTGAAGAACGGCGCCGAGCAGATCGGCCCGCGCGAGCTGACCAAGGCCGTGGCCGCGCCGGTGATCAAGGGCATCGGCGGCTGCATGCTCTACATCGTCGACCGCTACGACAGCAGCGGCACCATCCACGACCCAGACTACGAGTGGCTGCCGGACGCCGAGCGCATGCCGAAGGGATTTGGCTTGACCTTCATCGACCATCTGACCCATAACCTCTACCCGGGCAACATGGCGCAGTGGGCGGACTACTACGAGCGGCTGTTCAACTTCCGCGAGATCCGCTACTTCGACATCAAGGGCGCTAAGACCTGCCTGTTGTCCAAGGCGATGACCGCACCGGACGGCATGGTGCGCATCCCGCTCAACGAATCGTCCGATCCCAAGTCGCAGATCAACGAATACCTGGATGCCTACAAGGGCGAGGGCATCCAGCACATCGCCTGCTTCACCGACGACATCTACGCCACGGTCGAGCAGATGCGCGCGGCGGGCGTGGACTTCCTGGATACGCCGGAGACGTATTTCGAGGTGATCGATCAGCGTATTCCGGACCACGGCGAGGACGTCGAGCGCCTGGCGCGCAACAAGATCCTGATCGACGCCGATCCGGAGACCGGCAAGCGCAAGCTGCTGCAGATCTTCACCCAGAACGCGATCGGCCCGATCTTCTTCGAGATCATCCAGCGCAAGGGCAACGACGGCTTCGGCGAAGGCAACTTCAAGGCGCTGTTCGAGAGCATCGAGCGCGACCAGATGCGGCGCGGCGTGCTGTAAGGCGTGTCTTGAGCCCCTCTCCCTTTGGGAGAGGGGTTGGGGTGAGGGTCCGGCGAAGTCCAGATGGCGAACGACGCTATGCTTCCAGCAAGCTTCCAGACAGGACGTCTGCCCATGCCAGGACGCATCAAGCCACCGCTGCCGACGCGGACGCTGCGCTACGCGCGCGTCTTACGTCGCGAGATGACCGATGCCGAGCGGCTGCTCTGGAAGCAGCTGCGCGGTGGTCAGCTGGAAGGACTGAAGTTCCGGCGGCAGCATCCGATTCCGCCTTATCTCGCGGACTTCTGCTGTATCGAGCGCAGGATGATCGTCGAGCTGGATGGCGGCCAGCATTCGCAAGGTCGCGATGCGGCACGCACGGCGTTTCTTGAATCGCAGGGGTGGCGCGTGCTGCGCTTCTGGGACAACGAGGTGTTGTTGGAGGTTGAGGCGGTGGTCGAGGCGATCTGGCATTTCGCCTACGGACGTACCCTCACCCCAACCCCTCTCTCCCACAGGGACTTCCTCCGGTCGCCGGGGGGAGAGGGGCTTTAGTGAGCCGCGAGACGTAGACAGGTGGGTGGGTCCATGAATTCGACGCAGTACATGACCGGCTTCGGCAACGCGTTCGCCAGCGAGGCGATCGCCGGGGCGCTGCCGGTGGGGCGCAATTCGCCGCAGCTGGTGGCCTTCGGGCTGTATGCCGAGCAGCTGTCGGGCACGGCGTTCACTGCGCCGCGCGGGCAGAACCGGCGCAGCTGGCTGTACCGGATCCGGCCGGCGGCGATGCATGGCGGCTTCGCGCTGTTCGAGCAGGCGCCCGACTTCCACAACGGCTTCGGCCAGGGGCCGGTGAGCCCGGACCAGCTGCGCTGGTCGCCGCTGCCGCTGCCTGAGGCGCCGACCGACTTCGTCGAAGGCCTGCTGACCATGGCCGGCAACGGCGCGGCCGAGGCGCAGCACGGCGTGGGCATCCATCTGTACGCGGCCAACCGCGATATGGCGGGGCGCTGGTTCTACGATGCCGATGCCGAGCTGCTGATCGTGCCGCAGCTGGGCCGGCTGCGGCTGGCCACCGAGTTCGGCGTGATCGAGCTGGAGCCGCAGCAGGTCGCGGTGATCCCGCGCGGCGTGCGCTTTGCGGTGACGCTGCCCGACGGCCAGGCGCGCGGCTACGTCTGCGAGAACTTCGGCGCGCCGCTGCGCCTGCCCGAGCTGGGGCCGATCGGGTCCAACGGCCTGGCCAATCCGCGCGATTTCGAGACGCCGGTGGCCGCCTACGAGGACATCGAGGGCGACTTCGAGCTGATCGCCAAGTTCCAGGGCCATCTGTGGCGCGCGCCCATCGGCCACAGCCCGCTGGATGTGGTCGCCTGGCATGGTAACGGGGCGCCGTACCGCTACGACCTGCGTCGCTTCAATGCGATCGGCTCGATCAGCTTCGATCATCCCGATCCGTCGATCTTCACCGTGCTGACCTCGCCCAGCGACACGCCTGGCACGGCCAATCTGGATTTCGTGATCTTCCCGCCGCGCTGGCTGGTGGCGCAGGACACGTTCCGCCCGCCGTGGTTCCACCGCAACGTGGCCAGCGAGTTCATGGGCCTGGTGCACGGCGCCTACGACGCCAAGGCGGAAGGCTTCGCGCCGGGCGGGGCCTCGCTGCACAACGGCATGACCGGACACGGGCCGGATGCGGCCACGTTCGAGAAGGCCTCGCATGCGGACCTGTCCAAGCCGGACGTGATCACCGACACGATGGCCTTCATGTTCGAGACGCGGGCGGTGCTGCGACCCACGCGTCAGGCGATGGAGGCCGCGCACCGCCAGCGTGACTACCAGCAGTGCTGGGCAGGCCTGAAGCGCAACTTCCAGCCGCCGGGCTGAGGCCTGTCGGGGCGGCAGGCGTCGGCGTCTCCAGCGCGTGCAGCTGGTCCTCGGGCAGCACCTCGCGCAGGCGGTCGGCGATGCGCTGCACGTAGCCGCTGGAGGTCAGGGCCGGCAGCAGCTCCAGCGCTTCGCGCATGGTCTGGACCGCCAGGTCATCGTCGGCGGCGCGCTGCAGCTGGGCGTGCAGGCGCAGGGCGTCGGGATGGCGCTGCAGTTCGAGCATGCCGAGCAGGTACAGACGCGCGGCCACCATCGAGCGTCGGTGCGCCGCAGGCGCGGGCGTGGCGATGGGCGCGGGCGTAGTGGGTGCCGCCGGCGCGTATGCAGGCCGCGGCTGCGGGGCGGGCTCTTCGGCCAGGTCCAGGTAGCCGGCGCGGATCAGCGCGGCCACCTGCAGCGCCGTGTCGGGGCCCAGCATCGCGGTCAGCGCCTCCAGGCTGCGCTGGCCGTCGGCCAGGATCAGCACGCGCCGCTGGCGCATGTCCAGGCCCGCGCGATGGGTCTGCAGGGCGGCGTGGGCCTGGTCGGTCTTGCGCGGGCGCATGCGAAGGCGGATCGGAGGGAGGCGCGTGCAGCCTCCGTGGTGTCGATGAAGCGGCGGTGACACCGGTGGCGTGCATGTGCGCAAGTGCGGGCCCGGTCCGGATTTGCGTGAGATTCACCGGCGCCCGCTAGGCTGGGGCGGACCGATATCCGCCTTCGAGGAGCCCGCCTGCATGAAATCCCTGCTGCCCCTGACTGCCGCGCTGGCCCTCACCCTGGCCGCGTGCAAGCCGGCCGACACGCCGCAGCCCAGCACGCCGGCCGCCTCCGAGCCGGCCGCTTCCACGCCGGCGCAGGCCTCGCCGCCGCCCGCGACCGGCGAAGCGGACCCGCAGGCCAACGTGCCGGCCACCTGGCAGGGCTATGGCGATCTGAAGCTGGGCAGCACCGCCGACGCCGCGCGCCAGGCCTGGGGCGGCGAGCTCAACAGCAGCACGCCCTCGGAGGGCGGCGCCTGCTATCAGCTCACGCCCAAGTGGGCCACCGACAAGGCCGACGTGGCCTTCATGATCGAGGGCGATCACTTCGTCCGCTACGACGTGACCACGTCCAAGGAAGTCGCGCCCGGCGGCGGCAAGGTCGGCATGGACGAGGCCGCGCTGCGCGCGCTGTACGGCGACAAGCTGCAGTCGATGCCGCACAAGTACGTCGAAGGCGGCAAGTACCTGAGCGTGGACGGGCAGGGCGGCGCGAAGCTGGTCTTCGAGACCGGCGCCGACGGCGTGGTCACCAACTGGCGCGTGGGCCTGCCGCCGCAGATCGACTACGTCGAGGGCTGCGCGTAACGCGGAGTGTGGGTGGGTGTGTCTGTAAGGCCATTGTCTCTCCTGCTCGGGGCGCGCCCACCTTGTAGAGCGGAGCTTGCTCCGCTGCCTTTCGACCGGGTCATCGGGAACGCCCGGCGGAGCGAGCCCCGCTGCCTTTCGACCCGGTCATCGGGAAAGCTTCAGCGGAGCAAGCTCCGCTCTACAGGTGGGGTTCCCCTCAGGCCTTGCGCGGGAACAGGTAGATCAAGGTCCCCACCACCATCGCCGCGCCGACCGCCAGCAGGTTGGCCAGGCTGGCGCTGCACAGCAGGCCCAGGGTGAGCAGCAGCGCCAGCACCGGGATCAGCGGGCCACCGGGCAGGCGCAGGGCGTTGGGGTTATCGCGATGCCTGCGCGCCAGCACCAGCACCGCCGCCGCGGTGCCGATGTAGGCCAGCAGGCGGGTCACCATCGACAGCAGGGCGAGCTTCTCGAACGAGCCCGACAGCGCCAGCGCCACCGACAGCACGCCCTGCACGATGATCGCCGCGGCCGGCGTGCGGAAGCGCGGATGCACGCCCGCCAGGAACTTCGGCCCGAAGCCGTCCTGCGCCAGCGCGAACAGGAAGCGCGGCCCCAGCATCACCGTGTTGCTGGTGGTGCCCAGGATCGAGATCACCGCGCCCACGGTCAGCACCAGCGCCAGGCCCTCGCCGCCGAAGCGCGCGGCCGCATCGGCCAGCGGCGTGGCCGACTCGGCCAGGCCGGGCAGGGTACCCATCGCCACCACCTGCACCGCGGCGTAGATCAGCGTCACCAGCGCGATCATGGTGATCAGGGCGAAGGGCACGTCGCGGCGCGGGTTGCGGAATTCGCCGGCGGCGGCCGGGATGTTCTCGAAGCCGGCGTAGGCGAACAGCAGCAGCAAGGCCGCCTGGCCCAGGTTGGGCAGGTCGCGCAGGTCCGGCGCGGTGCCGGCGAAGGCCAGCGACCAGTCCATGTAGAACAGGCCGACGACCACGAACAGCAGCAGCGGCACCAGCTTTCCGATCACCAGCGCCACGCCGGTGCGCGCGGCCGAGCGCACGCCGATCACGTTGATCGCGGTCAGCAGGCCCAGCGAGCCGATCACCACCACCAGGCGCCCGGCGCCGCTGGCGGCCCCCGGCCAGAAGCGCGAGACCGCATCGGCCAGGCCGTTGCCCAGCGCCGCGGCCGAGCTGATGCGCGTGAGCCAGATCATCCAGCCGACCTGGAAACCCGCGTAGCGGCCGAAGGCCTCGCGGGCGTAGAGATAGCTGCCGCCCGGCTGGTCGAAATAGCTCGCCGCCTGCGCGTAGCACAGCACCAGCAGCGCCACCGCCACGCCGGCCAGCAGCACCGCCCACAGGCTCAACGGCCCCATCAGCGCAACCGTCGCCGCGGGCAGCAGGTAGATGCCGCTGCCGATGACGTCGTTGATCGACAGCCCGACGATCTGCCAGCGGCTGACCGCGCGGACCAGCGTGCCCTGCGCGGGCGTCGGCGCGGCGCTCACGGCTGCGTGGCCGCGGGCAGCGGCGGCAGCGACCAGGCGCGTTGCAGACGCTGGTACTCGGGCCGGGGCAGCAGCACGAACAGCGGCCGGCGCGCCGGATCCAGCCACGCCTGCAGCGCCTCCATGCTGGCCGGCGCCATGGCCGTGCAGCCGGCGGTCGCCTCGCCGGGCTTGCGCCACAGGTGGGCGAAGATGCAGCTGCCCAAGCCCGGCGTGGCCTTGGCGTTGTGTTCGATCACGAAGCCGCGGGCGTAGCGCGGATCGCCGTCGTTGTGCAGATCCAGCCGCATGTGCTCGCTGGCGCCCTTGACGGCCTGCGCGCCGACCTGGCGTTCGTCGACGATCCGGTTGTAGAGCGGCGAGTCCGGCACGTCCACGCACCAGCTCGAGGCCTGCATCTGCTGGTAGGCGAGTCTGGTGTCGACCGAGGGCGCATAGCCGAAGGCCTCGCCGATGCCGTAGATTCCGGCCGGGCTGCGGCCATCGCCCTCGCGCTTGCGCGGACCTTCGTGCTGGGCGGGGAACAGGCCTTCGCCCCAGGCGCTGCCCTGCTTGCCGATCGCCACGGCGAAGGCCGGCGCCGCCGGTTTCCAGCCCGTTCCATCGCGTTCGAAGGTCTGCAGCCGGCCCTGGGTGTCGTCCCAGCCGCCGGTGGTGACCACCACCAGCTGTTGCGCCTGGGACATCGCGGGCGGGGCGGTAGTGCCTTTGGCCAGGGCCGGCTGCGTGGTCAGGACCAGCAGCGTGCACAGCAGGAAGTGGGGCAAGCGCAGGGACATGGACGCTCCGCGGGGCAGGGGTCAGGCGTCGAGCAGGTGCTGGACGCGCTCCAGGTTGACCGCCAGCTGGCGCTCGCGGTCGGGGTTGGTCTGGCACAGCAGCACGAACACGAAGTCCAGAAGGGACTGCAGCGAACAACGGTACAGCAGCTGGGCGATGTGCGGGGCCGGATCGTGCGCGGACACCACCAGCGCCGCATCGGCGTGCGCGCGCAGCGGGTTGGCGGTGTGCCGGGTGATGGACACCACCGCGCCGCCGGCGTCCTGGAACTGGCGCGAGATCTGCGACAGCTGCGGCACCTGGCCGAACTCGGACAGCAGGATCAGCACGTCGCCCGGCCGCGCCGCCGAGACGTTGGTCATCATCAGGATCGCATCGGCGTGATGCACGGTCAGCACGCCCAGCAGCGACAGGCGCATGGCGAATTCGCGCGCGAACAGCCCGTCGTCGCCCAGGCCGCATACGAACACCTTCTGCGCCCGGTCGATGCGCGCGACGATCTGCTCGATGCGCGCGCGCGGGTTGAGCAGGCGGGTCTCCTCCTCGGCCGCGGCCTTGCTGCGGCGCAGGCTGTCTTCCAGCCGGGTGTAGGCATCGCCGCCGTCTTCGGACGCGGTCGGATCCGCCGGCTGGCCGCCATTGCCGCGTGCGATGGCCTGGCCGACCGAGTACTTCAGGTCCGGATAGCCGCGGAAGCCGAGCTTCTGGCTGAACTTCACCACCGAGGACTGGCTGATGCCCAGCGCGCTGGCTAGCTGCTGGGAGGAGTAGTCGCGCAGCAGGTGGGCGTTGTCGAGGATGTAGTCGGCGATGCGCCGCTCGATGGCGGACATGCGCTCGCGTTCGGCGCGGATCTTGAGCAGGGGGGGCATCAGCCGGTGCTCCTGCGCGAGTTGTTGCCGTTGCCGTTGCTTGTGCTGTTGCCGTTGCTGTTGTGCTCTTTCCGCCCCCCTCCGCAGCGGCGATGCCGACGGGTCAAACCCCGCAGGGGCGCCGCGCATGGATGCGCGGCGTTTCCGGTCGGGGCAGGATGCCCCGTCCGGAAATTCCCGTCGGCAGCGCGGACCCGGCGCGCCGCAGGCGCGGCGGGCGCGAGGACCGGGGTGTGCTTTCTTTGGCCTACCTTTCTTTGCACAAGCAAAGAAAGGTAGGTCGTGCCCCGGAGGGGCGCGAAAGCCTTTGCTGTTACATGCTGCTCTGTGTTGGAGGAGTGCCGCGTTGAGTCAAGGAGAACGCGAACGCGTTTGAGGGTTGCGTGGTTCGCTTTCCTCCGATCGAGAGAGCGAGCGCGCTGGTGTTGCAGCTTCTGTTCAAAGCAGGGGCAACGGCCAAAGCGTTTCTCGCCCTGTCGGGCGCGAGTCACTTTTCTTTGCTTGTGCAAAGAAAAGTAACCAAAAGAAAGCACACCCCGTCCTCGCGCCCGTCGCGCTACGCGCGCCGGGTCCGCGTGACCGGCGGGGATTCGCGGAAGGGGCATCCTGCCCCTGCCGCGAACGCCGCGCATCCATGCGCGGCGCCCTTCGGGTGTTTCCCCGCCGGTCCCGCCGCTGCGGAGGGGGCCCGGAAAAGCACAAGCAACGGCAACGGCAGAAGCAGAAGCGCCTCCCGTCTTCCCCGCGAACGCGGGGACCCAGTGACTTACGTGCAGGAGAGGCAAAGGCGCTGGATCCCCGCCTTCGCGGGGATGACGGCCGCAAGGACGCGCGGCGTTCCGGAGAAGGCGCATGTGCCTCACGGCGCGAGCAGCTCCAGCCCCTGGATCTCGCGGATGCCCAGCCCCGGCGCATCCGGGATGCTGATCTCCGACTCGTCGAACAGCACCCCGCCGACCACCGGATTGAACTGGCCTAGCGAGGGCCCGTCCAGATCGATCTTGGTGATCACATTGGCCTTGGCCACCGCCAGATGCACCGCCGCGGCCACGCTGATCGAGGACTCGATCATGCAGCCGATCATGCAGTCCACGCCGTACAGCGCGGCGATATCCGCGATGCGGATGGCGTTGGACAGCCCGCCGGTCTTCATCAGCTTGATGTTGATGATGTCGGCGGCGCGGCGTTGGATGAGGTCGAACACCTGCTGCGGGGCGAACACGCTCTCGTCGGCCATCACCGGCGTGTTGACCCGCTCGGTGACGTACTTGAGGCCGTCGATGTCGGCGGCCTTGACCGGCTGTTCGAGCAGTTCGAGTACTACGCCGGCGTCCTCGAGCTTGCCCATGGCATAGACCGCCTGCTTGGCGGTCCAGCCCTGGTTGGCGTCCAGGCGCAGCAGGGCGCGGCCCTCGACCGCGGCGTGGATCGCCTTGACCCGCTCGATGTCCAGGCCGATGTCCTTGCCGACCTTGATCTTCAGCGACTCGAAGCCGCGCTCCAGCGCGGACAGCGAGTCGGCCACCATCTTGTCGATGTAGTCCACGCTGATGGTGATGTCGGTGGTGATCACCGGATCGCCGCCGCCCAGCAGCTGGTACAGCGGCGCGCCGTAGCGCTGCGCCCACAGGTCGTAGAGGGCGATCTCCACCGCGGCCTTGGCGCTGGTGTTGCGCTCCATCGCGGACTGCACCAAGGCGGTCAGATGATTGAGGTTGGCGATGTCCTGGCCGATCAGGCGCGGGGCGATGAAATGGCGGATGGCCTCGATGATCGAGCCATGCGTGTCGCCGGTGATCACCGCCGTGGCGGCTGCCTCGCCGTGGCCGGTGTGGCCGCTGTCGGTGCGGATCAGCACGATCACGTCCTCGACCGTGTCCACGGTGCGCAGCGCGGTCTTGAACGGGGTCTTCAACGGCACGCGCAGCATGCCCAACTCGATGTGGGTGATCTTCATTCTTGGGCTTTCGGGCGGATGCGCTGGATGTTGGTGATGCGGTCGACATAGCTGGCGGTGTCGCTGGCCAGCATCGGTTCGAGCGGGGTGACCGACACGCCGTTGAGGTGGCCGGCCACGCGCTTGCCGTCGGCGCCGGCCCAGCCGCCGCCGGCGGTGTCGTGGATGACGTAGGTCAGGCCGTTGGCGTGGCCCAGCACCACCATGACGTGCCCCGGGATGTAGACCAGGTCGCCGAGCGCGAGTTGCCCGACCGCGGTCAGGCGCTTGGCATCGGGGTCGTCGGGGGCGAAGGCGATGCGATCCAGCGCCGGGCTGACCGCCTGCTGCGAGGTATTGCGCGGCAGCAGCACGCCGAAGCTGCGGTAGACCTCGGAGGTGAAGCCGCTGCAGTCGCGCGCGTCGTAGGAATGGCCCCAGCCGTAGCGCTCGCCCAGGAACTTGAAGGCCTGGGTGATGAAGTGGCCCGGGGTCAGCGGCAGGTAGTCGGCCGCCGTGTCGGCCGTGCGCGGCAGCAGCGCCGGCACCAGCGCCAGCGAGCCGTCGGCGTTGCGGATCGGCAGCTGGATCACCCAGGCGGTGTAGGGCAGCTGGCCGTTGACCGGCTGGGTCGGCGCCCAGTCGGCCAGCACCGGCACGCGCACGCCCATGTCCAGCTGCAGCTGCGAGACCTGCGGTTGCTCGGGCGTGAACACCGTGGTGGCGGTGGCACCGGTGACCACGCGGTACGGGCCGCGCGCGCCGTAGTCGAACACCTGCTGCGCGCTGCCCAGGCCGACGAAGCGCTTCTCGATCCAGGCGCTGTAGCGCTCGGAGGTCACGAACAGCCACTGCCCGTCGCGGCTCTCGTGCAGCACGGCCACCGCATCGCCGGGGAACAGCGCGCTTTCCTGGAAGCGGTCGATGTCGTGGTCGTCCACGCTGCTGAAGACGCGCCTCGCGGTCGGGAAGGTACGCAGGTCGGCGCGATGGGTGACCAGGCCGTAGCGCAGCGGCGTGGCGGCGGGCACGGCGTCCAGCGCCAGGCTGGCCTGCAGCGCGTCCAGGGCGGCGGCATCCAGCGCCTGGCCGTCAAGGCCGTAGAGCGCGCGCGTGGGCCGCACCGACAGCGCCTGGATCGCCTCGACCACCTGCGCCCTGGGCAGCTGCGCGGGCAGGGCGCGCAGGTCGTGGATGGCCGGGTCGTCGCGGCGCATGCGCGCGTTCTGCGCGGCGATGCCGGCGCGGTCCAGCAGCACGCGGTCGGGCTGTCGCTGCCTGGCGATCCAGTAGGCGGCGGTGAGCTTGGGCGGATCGACGCCGACCACGCCGGTCACCGGGTCGATGGCGACCTGCGGCACCGGCACGCGCGCGGCCAGCGAGCCGATGGCCAGCAGCGACAGCAGGGCGCAGCAGGCGGCCGTGCGCAGGGCGTGGGCCGGGGAAGGCGGGCGCGTCATGGGGTGTCGCTCCGGAATCGATGAAGAAAAATAATTATTCCTCGTGATCTGAAATGCAAGAATAAATTATTGACCAGGCGCAGCCTGCGTGCTAATCGTGTCGTCCTCCGCCGCTGCCCGACGACCGCCTCGACGTGGACGCCTCGACCTGCCCCGGTTCTTCCTCCGCCGCCCGCCTGGCGCGCAGCGCCCTGCTGTGCCTGGTCCTGGCGACCGCGCCGCTGGGCGCGCGCCCGGCCGCGCCCCCTGCGATGGTGCCCGAAGTGATCGCGCAGGTGGACCGCGGCCAGTTCCGGCAGGCGCAGGCCGGCATCGATCAGGCCCTGGCCGATGCCACGCTGGACGCGTCCACGCGCCAGGCCCTGCTCGACCAGCGCGAGCGGATGCGCCGCATCCGCCTGGATTTCAGCCTGGACCGCGCCGCGGCCTTCGCCAGGGTGCAGCAGGCGATCCCCGACCTGCGCCAGGACGAGTTCGACGCCTGGGACGCGCAGGGCCTGATCGAGCACATGGACATCGACGGGCAGCGCTGGTGGTTCAAGCGCGCCCCGTCCAACCTGTTCCTGCTGAGCAGCCAGGCCGTGGCGCGCCGCGCGCAGCCGCGCGCGCCCTCCGATGGCCCCAACGAGCGCCTCAACGACCATCACCGCGAAGTGCTGCGCGAGGCCAAGGCCAGCGGCCGCACCAGCGTGGCGCCGCGCCGCATCGAGGTGACCCAGTCCCTGACCGTCAAGGCCGATGCGGTGCCCGATGGCGAAACCATCCGCGCGTGGATTCCCTATCCGCGCGCCATCCCCGGCCAGCAGGAAGACATCGTGTTCCTGGACAGCACGCCGGCCGGCGCGCGCGTGGCCGGGACCGAGGCGCCGCAGCGCACCGCCTACCTGGAGGCCACCGCGCGCAAGGGCCAGCCCACGCGCTTTGCCGTGCATTACGCGGTGACCGTGTATGCGCGCCACTTCGCCATCGACCCGGCCAAGGTGGTGGCCACCCCAAGCGACCCGGCGCTGAAGCCGTTCCTGGCCGAGCGTCCGCCGCATGTGGTGTTCACCCCGCAGCTGCGCGCCTTCTCCCGGCAGGTGGTGGGCGATGAGACCAACCCGTACCGCATCGCGCGCAAGCTGTTCGCCGCAGTGGACAAGATCCCGTGGGCCGGGGCGCGCGAGTACTCGACCATCAGCAACATCTCCGACTACGCCCTGCACGCCGGTCACGCCGACTGCGGCCAGCAGACCCTGCTGCTGATCGCGCTGCTGCGCATGAACGGCATCCCCGCGCGCTGGCAGAGCGGCTGGGTGTTCTCCGACGATGCGGTGGGCTACGACAACATCCACGACTGGGGCTGGCTGTACCTGGCGCCCTATGGCTGGGTGCCGATGGACGTGACCACCGGGGCGCTGGACAGCGCCGACCCGGCCGAGCGCGACTTCTACTTCGGCGGGCTCGACGCCTACCGCATGGCCTTCAACGACGACTGGTCGGTGGGCTTCGCCCAGCCCAAGGCGACGTGGCGCTCGGACGATGTGGACTCGCAGCGCGGCGAGGCCGAGTGGCGCGGCGGCAACCTCTACTACGACCAGTGGAGCTACGACTTCAAGTGGCATGTGGCGCCGCTCACGCAGGCGCCCTGAGCCCTTTCGATCTTCCCCACCATTTCACCTGAAGGAGAGAGCAGGATGAAAGCCAAGCAGTACAAGCGCGTCGCGTTGTGTGTGGCCCTGGGCGCGTGCCTGGGCGCGATGGCGCCGGCCATGGCGCAGAGCACGACCGGCGCCATCGCCGGCCGCGCCGCCGTCGGCGACACGATCACGCTCACGCACCAGGCCACCGGCCTGACGCGCACGGTCACCGTCGGCAGCGATGGCCAGTACCGCCTGGCGCAGCTGCCGGTGGGCGAGTACCGCCTGGTGGTCGAACACGCCGGTGGCGGCGCCGGCGCGCCGCTGGAGGTCAGCGTGCCGCTGGGCGGCACCACCACGGTCAACCTGGGCGACGCCGGCGCGGTCACGCTCGATGGCGTGCGCGTGGTCGGCGCCAAGGTGATCAACCAGGTCGATGTCCATTCCACCGAGACCTCGTTCAACATCAGCCGTCAGGAGCTCTCGCGCCTGCCGGTGGACCAGAACCTCAGCGCGGTGGCGTTGCTGGCGCCGGGCGTGGTGTCCTCGGGCGCGACCTTCGGCGGGCTGACCTTCGGCGGTTCGTCGGTGGCCGAGAACGCGGTCTACATCAACGGCCTGGACGTGACCGATCCGTATCGGCGCCAGGGCTTCTCCTCGGTGCCGTTCGGCTTCTTCCAGGAAGTGCAGGTCAAGACCGGCGGCTACTCGGCCGAGTTCGGCCGCAGCACCGGCGGCGTCATCAATGCGGTGACCCGCTCGGGCGACAACACCTTCCGCGCCGGCGTGGAGTTCACCGCCGAGCCCTCGGCCTGGGCCGCGTCCAAGAAGGACCACTTCCACCACGACGGCACCCTGGACGAACGCGACCGCACCAGCCGCGACGCCAGCTCGTTCTACAAGACCAATGTCTGGGCCTCCGGCCCGCTGATCCGCGACAAGCTGTTCTTCTTCGGCATGTACGAGATCCGCGACAGCCAGCCGCGCGACATCGACACCACCCAGGCCTTCTACACCAAGGGCGACAACGACTTCTGGGGCGGCAAGCTGGACTGGCACATCACCGATGACCACCTGCTGGAACTGCTGGCCTTCTCCGACAAGGCCGACACGGTCACCGACGCCTATGGCTACGACTGGGACAGCGGCACGCGCGGGGCCTGGGTGGGCAGCAGCAATGCGGCCACCGGCGGCAACAACTGGTCGCTGACCTATACCGGCCACTTCGGCGACAACTTCGTGGCCAAGGCCCTGTACGGGGTGAACAAGCGCAGCGAGGACAGCGGCAGCCCGCTGGATGCGGCGTGCAGCATCGTCACGCGTTCGGGCAGCTATACCGCGTCCTTCGGGCCCAGGACCATGCAGGAAGGCTGCCACCCGAGCAATTCCAGCATCAACAGCCGCGAGGACGAGCGCAAGGCCGCGCGCCTGGACTTCGAGTGGACGCTGGGCGATCACCTGCTGCGCTTCGGCGCCGACCAGGAAATCATGGATTCCACCAGCGCCCGGGTCTATCCGGGCGACGGCCGCAGCTATCAGGTGCAGGCGACCACGCCGGGCAGCGTGCTGCCGGGCGGCGGGGTGGTGCCGGCCGGCGTCAACGCCATCGTCGATGCGCGCTACTACGTCACCGGCGCGCCGGTGCGGGCCAAGGCGCAGGCCATCTACGTGGAGGACAACTGGAACGTCACGCCCAACATCCTGCTCAATCTGGGCGTGCGCGCGGACAAGTTCGAGAACACGCTGCTGGCCTCGGGCGCGACCTTCGCCAAGGCCGACTTCTCCGACATGGTGTCCCCGCGCGTGGGCTTCAGCTGGGACATGCGTGGCGACGGCACGACCAAGCTGTTCGGCAACGCGGGCCGCTATTACATCCCGCTGACCAACAAGCTCACCGACTACTTCGGCGGCGGCACCACCGACGAACACACCTACTACGCGCTCAACGGCTGGTCCGAGCAGCGCCACCCGGTCACCGGCGCTCCCTACCTGCTGCCCAACCTCGGCGCGCAGATCGGCCCGGTCAATACCGACGGCAACGCGCCGGCGCCCAGCGACCTGCGCACCACGGTGGCCAAAAACATCAAGCAGGTCTACCAGGACGAATACATCCTGGGCTTCCAGCAGGCCATCAGCGAGGCCTGGTCCTATGGCGTCAACCTGACCTATCGCAAGATGACCCGCGCGGTCGAGGACGCGCGCATCAACCATGTCGAGGGCTGCCCCTGGTATTCGGGCGACTGGCCGATCATCAACCCGGGCGAGAAGACCACGCTGTGGTGCCCGACCACCGAGGACTGGGTGACTTTCGACTCGTCGAAGGACGGCTACAAGGCCGGCGGCAGCGGCGCGATCATGGGCTACAAGAAGCCGCGGCGCACCTACAAGGCGGCCGAGTTCCAGATCGATCGCGCCTGGGACGACAAGTGGTTCTTCAACGCCAGCTACATCTATGCGCGCAGCGAGGGCAACATCGAGGGTCCGGTGAACTCGGACACCGGCTACAACGACACCAACCTGGTGCAGTACTACGACCATCCGGCGGTCAACGAGCGCTACGGCGTGCTGTTCAACGACTACCGCCACCAGATCAAGCTGCGCGGCGGCTTCAAGCTCAACGACATGTGGAGCTTCGGCGCGACGCTGGCGGCGCACTCGGGTGGGCCGATCACCGCCTTCGGCGTGGTCTGGCCCAACGACAGCCGCGCGGCCGGTGGCCCCGGCGAGTACAGCGGCGGCGGCTCGGGCTGGCTGTGCACGGCCAACTGCGGCGACTGGCGCACGCGCCAGCTGGTGTACACCGAGCGCGGCGCGTTCGGCCGCATGCCCTGGGTCTACAACCTGGGCGCCAACGTGACCTGGACCCTGCCGGTAGAGGGCATCGACCTGAAGGCGCGGCTGTCGGTGTACAACCTGCTCAACCGGCAGACGGTGATCAACGTGCATTCGCGCTACGAGAGCGCACCGGGCACGCCGATGCCGTATTTTGGGGAGGGCACGGTCTGGCAGGAGCCGCGCTGGACGCAGTTGGTGGTGACCTGGAACTTCTGACGGCAGGTGCGCGGGCGGCCCGTCGCGCACGGGCCGTCCATCGCGACGGGAACGGCATGTTCAAGCACACAGGCAAGGCGCTGGCCCTGGCAGGGCTGCTGCTCGCATCGGGCCCGTCGGCGGCGGCCGATCCGCCGGCGCAGGCGTCCTTCGACACGCTGTTCGATCACGCCATGGCGCGCTACCGGCTGCCCGGCCTGGCGGTGGGGGTGGTCGAGGACGGCAAGGTGGTCTACCTGCGCACGGCGGGCGAGACGCGCGCCGGCAGCGGCGAGAAGATCGACGCCGACACGCTGTTCAAGATCGCCTCCAACACCAAGGCCATGACCACCGGCGTGCTGGCGCGGCTGGTGGACCAGGGCAAGCTCAAGTGGGACGACCCGGTCACCCGGTACCTGCCGCAGTTCCGCATGGCCGATCCCTGGGTCACGCGCAACTTCCAGGTGCGCGACCTGCTGATCCACAACAGCGGGCTGGGGCTGGGGGCGGGCGATCTGATGCTGTGGCCCGAGCCCAACGACTTCACCCGCGCCGACATCATCGCCGGGCTGGCCTATCTGCAGCCCACGCACAGCTTCCGCGCGCACTACGCCTACGACAACCTGATGTACGTGGTCGCCGGCGAAGTGGCGGCCAAGGCCGGCGGCAAGCCCTACGACCAGCTGGTGCGGCAGGAGCTGTTCGGCCCGCTGGGCATGACCCGCTGCCAGGTCGGCGCGTTCGATCGCGATGCGGTGGGCAACCTGGCTCAGCCGCACATGGTCCAGGACGGGCGCAACGTGGTGGTGCGCGCCGATGGCCCGACCATCCCGGACAACCCGTCCATGTCCGCCGGCGGCATCCGCTGCAGCGTGCGCGATCTGACCACCTGGATCGCGATGTGGCTGGCGCCCGATGCGGCCCATCCCTGGCTTTCGGCCCAGCAGCGCGCCGCGCTGTGGACGCTGCATACGCCGATGCCGATCGGGGCGCAGCTGCGCGACTGGGACGGCACCCATCTGTACGGCTATGGCTACGGCTGGCGGCTCTCGGACGTGGACGGCCAATGGCGCGTGGCGCATACCGGCACGCTGATGGGCATGTATTCCTCGGTGACGCTGCTGCCGGACCGCAAGGTCGGCTTCGTGGTGCTGATCAACGGCGACGGCGAGGCCGCGCGCACCACGCTGACCGAGGCGCTGACCAAGCACTACACCCGCCCCGGCGCGGGGCTGGATGTCGATCACTACGCGGGCCTGCTGGAACAGGCGCGCGCCAGGGCGGCCGCGAACGCCACGCACCCGCAGGTGCCGGACACCTCGGACCGCAAGCCCGCCACGGCGGCGCAGTTCGCGCGCTGGCAGGGCGTGTATCGCGATCCGTGGTTCGGCCAGGTGAGCCTGTGCCCGCAGGGCCAGGGCGTCGTGTTCCGCGCCGCGCGTTCGCCGCTGATGCGCGGGCCGGTGCTGGTCTCGCACGGGCGCTGGCTGGTGGACTGGGACGATGCCAGCGTCGATGCCGAGCCGTGGCTGGACTTCGCCCAGGCCAACGGCAAGACCACGCTGACGCTGAAGTCAATCGACCCGGACGCCGATTTCAGCTACGACTATCAGGACCTGCACTTCCAGCGCGTGGCCGCGTGCCCGGCGCAGCGGGGCGCAGCCAATCCATGAACCAGGGCCCGTCGATGCATTCCAAACCGAACCTGCCATTGCGCGCGGCCATGCTGCTGCTGGCCGCGCTGCTGCTGTCGGCCTGCGCCGGCCTGCCGCCGAGGAATCCGCTGGCGCAGTGGGAGCCCTCGCCGAATCAGAATGCGCGCGGGCCGATCCTGATCGTCATCCATTTCACCAGCGAGGACTCGGTCGCCGAGAGCTTGAAGACCCTCAAGACCGCCAACAGCGCAGGCCCGGTCAGCGCGCACTATCTGATCGGCGCCGACGGCAAGCGCTACCAGCTGGTCAGCGACGACCGCCGTGCCTGGCATGCCGGCGCGGGCCACTGGGGCACGATCAACGACGTCAACTCCGCCTCGATCGGCATCGAGCTGGACAACGATGGCCAGTCGCCCTTCGCCGATGCGCAGATCGACAGCCTGCTGCTGTTGCTGGACGACCTGTGCCGGCGCCACCACATCCCGCGCACGGCGATCATCGGCCACGAGGACATGGCGCCGGGGCGCAAGGTCGATCCGGGTCCGCTGTTCCCGTGGAAGCGGCTGGCGCAGGCAGGCTTCGGCGTGTGGCCGCGCGCCGATGCGCCGCCGGCGCCGGCCGGTTTCGATCCGTGGCTGGCGATGGCCACGCTGGGCTATCCGCTGGACAACCGCGGCGACGCGGTGCAGTCCTTCCGCCATCATTTCCGCGGCCTGGAGGGGCGCACTTTCGATGAGGAAGACCTGCGCATCCTGCATGACCTGACCCTGCCGCCTCCGGCGAAGGACGCGCAGGAGGATGCGCCGTGAGGCGTGTTCTCGCCCTTCTGCTGGTGCTGGCCGCCTCCAACGTGGCGCATGCCGCCGAGCCGGTGCGCACCTCGCCGGCCACCACCGCCGCGCAGGCCGGGCTGGTCGATGTGACCACGCTGGCGCCGGACGTGCGGCGCGAAATCCGCTACGCCGGCGCGCACAACTTCACCGGCAAGCCGGTGGATGGCTACGAGGCGCCGAAGTGTCTGTTGCTGGCGCCGGTGGCACAGGCGCTGGCGCAGGTGCAGGCCGACCTGCGCGCGCAGGGCCTGGGCCTGAAGCTGTTCGACTGCTATCGCCCGGTGCGCGCGGTGCAGGCCTTCATGCGCTGGGCCGCCGATCTGCCCGACCAGACGATGAAGGCCGAGTTCTACCCGGCGCTGGACAAGACCAGGATCATCCCCGATGGCTATGTGGCCGAGGTCTCTGGCCACAGCCGCGGCGCGACGGTGGACCTGACCCTGGTGCGCTGCCAGGCCGGTGCCTGCACCGAGCTGGATATGGGCACGCCGTTCGACTTCTTCGATCCGCGTGCGCATACCAACGCGCCGGGCCTGAGCGAGGCGCAGCGCGCCAACCGCAAACGCCTGGTCGAGGCGATGGCGCGGCGCGGCTTCGCCAACTATCCCGGGGAGTGGTGGCATTACACCTTCAAGCCGGAGCCCTCGCCCGACGTGCAGTTCGACGTGCCGGTGCGCTGACTTGTCCGAGCAGCTGTCTTTCGGATGTAGAGCGGAGCTTGCTCCGCTGCTCTTCGGCCGGATCAATCGGGAAAGCCCCAGCGGAGCAAGCTCCGCTCTACAGGTGGGAGCCGCCCGGGTGGCCTTTTCGGCTAATGGCGGCGATGGGCTCTTCGGGAAGGCCTCATTGCCGCCATGGCGGCTCCCACCTTACTTCGACTGGCCTGCGCGGCCGCTGGAATTGCTTCATGCCTGAGACCCACACCGCCCTGATCCAGTCCGACATCGTGCTGTTCGGCCTGATCGCCGCCACGCTGGCGTTCGTGTTCTGGACCGCCTCGCTCAAGGGCGTCTGGCAGAAGTTCTACGGCATCGTGCCGCCGCTGCTGCTGTGCTATTTCATCCCCGGCATCTTCAACTCGCTCGGCGTGATCGACGGCGCCGGCAGCCAGCTCTACAACCCGGTCGCCAGCCGCGTGCTGCTGCCGGCCGCGCTGGTGCTGCTGACCCTGACCATCGACCTCAAGGCGGTCATGGGGCTGGGCTGGAAGCTGCTCGCGATGTACTTCGGTTCGTCCTTCAGCATCATGCTCGGCGCGTTCTTCGCCTTCTGGGTGATGCAGCACGCGCATCCGGCGACCACCGCCGGCGATACCTGGGGCGGCATGGCGGCGCTGGCCGGCAGCTGGATCGGCGGCGGCGCCAACATGGTCGCGATGAAGGAGATCTTCCAGGTCGACGAGACCACCTTCGGCCAGTTCGTGGTGCTCGATGTGGGCGTGGGCTATGTGTGGATGGCGGTGCTGATCTTCCTGGCCGGGCGTGCCAAGGCCATCGATGCGCGCTCGGGCGCCGACACCGCGGCCATCGACGCGCTCAAGGCGCGCCTGGCCGACTACAGCGCCCAGCACGCGCGCATCCCCACGCTGACCGACTACATGCTGATCATCGGCCTGGCCTTCGGCGTGGTCGGCCTGGCGCACGCGGTGTCGCCGCCGCTGGCGGGCCTGTTCGCGCCGTATCCGTGGGCGCACGCGGCCAGCCTGGATTCGCCGTATGTGTGGGTGGTGCTGCTGGCCACCTTCGCCGGGCTGGCGCTGAGCTTCACCCGCGCGCGCCAGCTCGACGGCGTTGGCGCCTCGAAGATCGGCACGCTGCTGCTGTACGTGCTGATCGCCTGCATCGGCATGCAGATGGACATCGCCGCGCTGCTCGGCCGGCCCTGGCTGTTCGTGCTGGGCGTGCTGTGGATCGCCGTGCACATCGTGCTGCTGTGGCTGCTGGGCCGGCTGCTGAAGGTGCCGTTCTTCTATTTCGCCATCGGCTCGCAGAGCAATATCGGCGGGCCGGCCTCGGCGCCGGTGGTGGCGGCGGTGTTCCATCCGGCGCTGGCACCGGTCGGCGCGCTGCTGGGCACGCTGGGCTATGCCACCGGCACGGTGCTGGCCTATCTGGTCGGCATCGGCCTGCGCGCGATGGCCGGCGCGGGCTGAGCCTGGGCGACCGCGCGCGTCCACCGTCATTCCGCGAAGGCGGCAACCCGGCATCTTCGGCCTTGCGCGTGTTCCCACGCTTGACCGCTGTTTCCCGGCGACCTACACGCGAATCGATGGCAGGCCCTAGAATCCCCTCACTCATCCGAGCGGGGCGGTGCGATGGTCGAGGGCTGGGGTTTGTTCGTGCTGGGCCTGGTGCTGCTGGCGCTGGGCGGCGACACGCTGGTCAAGGGCGTGTCGGGCATCGCGCAGCGGGCCGGGCTGTCGCCGTTCACCGCCGGGCTGTTGCTGCTGGCCTTCGGCACCTCGCTGCCGGAGCTGTTCGTCAACGGCGCGGCGCTGCTGCGCGGCACGCCGTCGCTGGCGCTGGGCAATGCGGTCGGCAGCAATCTGGTCAATCTGGGCCTGACCCTGCCGCTGGCGGCCCTGTTCGCCAGCGTGCAGGTGCGCCTGCGCCTGCTCACCCCGCTGCTGTGGGTGCTGGTGATCGCCTCGCTGCTGGTGATGGTGTTCGGCCTGGACGGGCGGCTGAACCGGCTCGAGGGCGGCCTGCTGCTGCTCGGCTTCGTGCTGGTCGTGGTGAAGGTGATCGTGCGCGGGCGCGCCGAGGCGCCCGAGGTGCGCGCGCCGGTGGAGGCCTACGCCGCCACCCGCACCGTGACCTGGCTCAACCTGCTGCGGCTGCTGATCGGCGTGGTGCTGCTGGGCTACGGCGCGCGCGATGTGGTGGTGTCGATGGGCACGCTGGCCCCGGCGCTGGGCCTGACCCCGCTGATGGCCGGCCTGCTGCCGGTGGCCATCGGCACGGCGCTGCCGGAGATCGCCGCGGCCATCGCCGCCGCGCGCCGCGGGCAGGGCGACATGGTGCTGGGCCACGTGATCGGCTCCAGCGTGTGCAATCTGCTGCTGGTGGTGGGCGGCATGGCCCTGATCGCGCCGCTGTCGTTGCCGGCCTCGTTCGTGAAGCTGGAGCTGCCCGCGGCCATCGTCATGGCCATCGTGCTGGTGCCGATGCTGCGCGGCGATGCGCGCGTCAGCCGCGGCGAGGCGGCCGTGCTGCTGCTGGCCTTCTGCGCCTGGGTGGCGCTGGAACTGGCCTGGCTGCGCTGATCAGCGCGGCGCGTCGTCCTCGTCCTGCGGCGCCTGGGGCCGGGTGACCTGCGGCGAGATCCGCGTGTCCTTCGGCGGCACCGGCCGGGCATGGGTCATCAGCGACAGCGCCGCCTTGCTCATCAGGTGCGCGCTGATCGGCGCGGTGATGAACAGGAATGCGGTGATCAGCAACTCGCGCGGCTGCGGGTCCTGGCCCAGCACCAGGTGATAGCCGACCGAGGCGATCAGCACGCAGCCCACGCCCAGCGTGCTGCCCAGCGTGGGCGCATGCACGCGCCGGAAGAAGTCCGACAGCCGCACCAGGCCCAGCGCGCCGATCAGGATGAAGGCCGTGCCGGCGATCAGCACCAGCGCCAGCAGCACGCGGAAGAGGTCGATCATTCGAACACGTCCCGGCGCAGCACGAACTTGCACAGCACCACCGTGCTGCTGAAGCCCAGCATCGCCACCACCAGCGCCGCCTCGAAGTACACCGGGCTGTCCAGATGCATGCCCAGCAGCATCAGCGCCGCGATGAAGGTCACCGACAGCGTGTCCAGCGCCAGGATGCGGTCGGCCACCGTGGGCCCGCGCAGCAGACGCCACAGGCACAGCAGCGCGGACACGCCGATGGCCACCAGGCAGGCCACGATGGTGTGCTCGAAGAACAGATGTGCGGTCATGGAAAGATCTCCATCAGCGGTTTTTCGTAGCGGGTCTTGATGTTGTCGATCGCTTCCTGTGCGCTGCGCATGTCCAGCATGTGGACGAGCAGGTAGCGGCGGTCGTCGGTCAGCGCGGCCGAGACCGTGCCGGGGGTCAGGGTGATCATGCTGGTCAGCGCGGCGATGCCGTGCAGGTTCTGGATGTCCAGCGGGATCCAGATGAAGCCCGGATGCAGCCGGCGCTCGGGGCCGAGCACCTGCATGGCGACGATCATGTTGGAGCGCAGGATGTCCCAGGCCACCACGCACAGCATGCGCGGCACCGGCCGCAGCGAGCCGATGCGCGCGTACTCGCGGTCCAGGCGCGCGGCGAAGCGCGGGATCAGCCAGCCCAGCAGCAGGGCCAGCGCGAACTGCGCCGCGCTGTAGCTGTCGGTCATCAGCAGCCAGAACGCGATCACGCACAGGCTCAGCGGCCAGGACGGGGTCAGCCAGCGCAGCAGGCGCGCGCCCATCACGGCGCCCTCAGCACGGACGGCGCCGCGCGCAGCTGGTCGGTATAGCCGGCCGCGTCCAGCAGCTGTTGCCCGGTCGCGTCGGTGTAGCGCATCAGCGGCGCGGCGAAGGCCGTCATCGCCACGCCGAAGGCCAGCAGCAGCACCGTGGCCCAGGTCTCCTGCGGCCGGGCGCGGGCGGGCACGGGCTGTTCGCATTCGGCCTGCTCCACCTGCGCGGGCAGGCGCCAGAACAGGCGCACGCCGGCGCGGCTGAGGCCGATGATCACCAGCAGGCTGGAGAGCAGCACCACGCTCCATACCAGCGGCGTCTGCGCCGTCGGCACCGCCGAGAGCAGCGCGGCCTTGGCCAGAAAGCCAGACAGCGGCGGCAGGCCCGCGGCCGAGACCGCGGCGATCAGGAACAGCGTGCCCGGCACCGCGCGCCCGGGCAGGGCGGCGATGATCGACTTGTCGTCGCCGGCCGTGCCGCGGCGGCGGCGGATAAGGTCGGCGATCAGGAACAGCGCGGCCGCCACGAAGGTGCTGTGCGCCAGGTAGTACAGCCCCGCGCCGATGGTCTGCGCCTGGCCCAGGGCGAAGGCCACGAACAGCGTGGCCGCCGACCAGATCACCAGATAGCCGATCATCAGCCGCAGCCGTGCCGAGCCCAGCACGCCCAGCGCGGCCATCAGCAGCGTGCCGGCGCCCAGCCACAGCAGCGCGGGGCGGGCGAAGCCGGCCAGCAGCCCGGCCTGCGCGCCCAGCAGCAGGGTGCTGACCCGCAGCACCGCATACAGGCCGACCTTGGTCATCACCGCGAACAGCGCCGCCACCGCCGCCGGCGCGCGCGCATAGGTCTCCGGCAGCCACAGGTACAGCGGCAGCAGCGCGGCCTTGGCGCAGAACACCACCAGCAGCAGGCCGAAGGCGGCCTTGACCAGCCCGGCCTGCGCCGGCGGCACCTGGCCGATGCGCGCGGAGAGCTCGGCCATGTTGAGCGAACCGAGCAGCCCGTAGATCAGCCCCAGTGCGATCAGGAACACCGCCGAGGCGGCGACGTTGAAGGCCACGTAGTGGAACGCCCCGCGCAGGCGCAGCCCGCGCCCACCGCTGGCCAGCAGGCCGTAGCTGGCGCTCAGCATCACCTCGAAGAACACGAACAGATTGAACACATCGCCGGTGAGGAAGGCGCCGTTGAGCCCCATCAGCTGCAGCTGGAAGAAGGCATGGAAATGCGGCGCGCGCCGGTCCCAGCCGCCGCAGGCGTGCAGCAGGCAGGCCACGCCCAGCAGCCAGGTCACCGCCAGCATCCAGCCCGACAGCCGGTCGGCCATCAGCGCGATGCCCAGCCGCGCCGGCCAGTCGCCGAGCAGGTAGGCGACCACCTCGCCGTCGGCCACGCGCGCGACCACGGCCGCCACCGCCACGCCCTGCAGTGCCAGCATCCCCCACGCCGCCCAGCGTCGCGCCGCCCAGCCGAAGCGCCGGTGTTCGAGGAACAGCGCCAGCGCCGCGCCCAGCAGCGGCAGCACGATCGGCCACAGCAACAGATGGCTCATGCGCCAGGCTCCCGCGGCGGCTCGGGCGCGGCATCGTGCGCATCGACATGGTCGCTGTGGTTGTCGGCGCGGCTGCGCATGGCCAGCACCAGGCTGACCGCGGTCATGGCGAAGGCGATCACGATCGCGGTCAGCACCAGCGCCTGCGGCAGCGGATCGGTGTAGTGCGCCAGGTCGGCCGGCTGGCCGTCCACCAGCACAGGCGGCTGGCCCGGCCGCAGCCGCCCGCCGGCGAAGATCAGCAGGTTGGTGGCATAGGACAGCAGGGTCAGGCCCAGGATCACATCGAAGGTGCGCGCGCGCAGCATCAGCCAGATGCCGGCGGCGGCGAGGATGCCGATGGCGCTGGCCAGGGCGAGTTCCATCAGGCGCGGCCTCCGGTGCTGGGCGAGCGGCGGTCCGGGTCCAGCGGCTTGCGCTGGGCCCGGCGGCGGCTCGAACCGCGGATGGTGCCCAGCATCGAGAGCATCAGCATCGCCCCGCCGAACACCACCAGATACACGCCGGTGTCGAAGCCCAGCGCACTGGCCAGGGGCACATGCCCGATCAGCGGCAGCTGCAGGTCCAGGTGGCCGCTGGTGAGGAAGGGCACGCCGAACAGCAGCGACGCCAGCCCGCTCAGCACCGCCAGCACCAGGCCGAGCCCGATCAGGCGGATGTAATCGAAGCCGAAGCGCGACTCGACCGAGGCCGCGCCCTGGATGACGTACTGCATCAGCAGCGGCACGGCCAGCACCAGCCCGGCAATGAAGCCTCCGCCGGGCGCGTTGTGGCCGCGCAGGAACAGGAAGATCGACACGGTCAGGATCAGCGGGAACAGGATCTGGGTCAGGTCGGCCGGCACCGGCAGCTGCACCGGGTCGCCGGCGATCAGGCGCTCGGGCGCCATGCGCGCGCGGCGCAGGCAGGCATGCACCACCAGCGCGGCGATGGCGAACACGGTGATCTCGCCGAAGGTGTCGAAGCCGCGGAAATCCACCAGCGTCACGTTGACCACGTTGCGGCCATAGGCCTCCGGCAGGGCGCGCGTCAGCAGCTCGCCGGCGACGGTGTCCGCGGGCCGGGTCATCATCGCGTAGGCCAGCACCGCCAGGCCCGCGCCGGCCACACAGGCGATCAGCGCATCGCGCCACTTGCGCCAGCGGGAAGCTTCGGGCGGGCTGGTCTCGGGCAGGTAGTTCAGCGCCAGCATCATCAGCACCAGGGTCACCATCTCCACCAGCAGCTGGGTCAGGGCCAGGTCCGGCGCCGATAGCAGCACGAAGGTCAGGCTGATCATCAGCCCCGCCGCGCTCAGCACGATCGCCGCCAGCAGGCGCTGGCGATGCAGGCGCACCGCGCCGAGCGCGGCGGCGATCATCACCACCCACACCAGCGCGCCCAGCAGCGGCAGCGGCTGCACCCCGGCCAGCGACAGCGCCAGGCCGTCGCGCCACAGCGGCACCGCGGCCGCGGCGATGGCCACCAGCACCAGCATCAGCAGGCTGCGCTGCAGACTGTTGTTGGCCAGGCGCGTGCTGATGCGGTTGCCGGCGACGAACAGCAGCTCCAGATGCCGCCTGAACAGGTCGCGCCCGATCGCCCGGGTCACCACCGCGTGCAGATCCAGCAACCGCGCCAGCCCCAGATACAGCGCCACGCCGCCGACCACGCCGGCCAGGCTCATCGCCAGCGGCCAGTTCAGGCCGTGCCACACCGCCAGGCTGTAGTCGGGCGTGGCCGGGCCCAGGATGGCGTAGACGCCGGCGTGCAGCAGCCGCGCCACGGTCAGCGCCGGGAAGATGCCCACCGCCACGCACAGCACCACCAGCACCTCGACGGGGATCTTCATCCAGCGCGGCGGCTCGTGTGGGGTGACTTCGAGGTCGCGCGGACCGTCGCCGAAGAAGGTCTCGTAGACGAAGCGCAGGCTGTAGGCCACGCCCAGCACACCGGCCAGCAGCGCGGCCACGCCGGTGAACACGCGCATCGGCGCCGGCGCCGGGGTCTCCAGCGCCGCGGCGAAGAACATTTCCTTGGACAGAAAGCCGTTGAGCAGCGGGATACCGGCCATCGACAGCGAGGCCACGATCGCCAGCGTGCTGGTGAAGGGCATCAGCCGGCGCAGCCCGCCCAGCCGGCGGATGTCGCGCGTGCCGGTCTCGTGGTCGATGATGCCGGCGGCCATGAACAGCGAGGCCTTGAACACCGCGTGGTTGAGGATGTGGAACACGCCGGCCACCACCGCCAGCGGCGTGGACAGGCCGAACAGCATCGTGATCAGGCCCAGGTGCGAGATGGTCGAATACGCCAGCAGACCCTTCAGATCGTGCTGGAAGATCGCATACCACGCGCCCAGCAGCAGGGTGACCGCGCCGATGGTGCTGACCGTGTAGAAGAACAGGTCCGTCCCCGCCAGCGCCGGGTGCAGGCGCGCCAGCAGGAACACGCCGGCCTTCACCATCGTGGCCGAGTGCAGATAGGCCGAGACCGGCGTCGGCGCGGCCATGGCCTGCGGCAGCCAGAAGTGGAACGGGAACTGCGCGCTCTTGGTCAGGATGCCGCCCAGCACCAGGAACAGCGCCCATGGATACAGCGCACTGGCGCGCAGCGTGTCGCCGGCGCCCAGCACCGTGTCCAGGTCGAAGCTGCCGACGATGCGGCCGATCAGCAGCACGCCGCCCAGCAGCGCCAGGCCGCCACCGCCGGTCACCACCAGCGCCATGCGCGCGCCTTCGCGCGCATCCTTGCGATGCGTCCAGAAGCCGATCAGCAGGAACGAGGTCAGGCTGGTCAGTTCCCAGAACACGCACAGCAGCAACAGGTTGCCGGACACCACCACGCCCAGCATCGCGCCCATGAACAGCAGCAGGAAGGCCAGGAAACGCGGCACCGAGTCGCGCTCGCTGAGGTAATAGCGCGCATACATCACCACCAGCGCGCCGATGGTCAGCACCAGCAGCGCGAACATCCAGGCGAAGCCGTCCACGCGCAGCGTGAACTCCAGGCCGATGCGCGGCAGCCAGGCGTGCCGGTCGTGCAGCACCTGTCCATCGAGGATGGCCGGCGCCATCGCCGCCAGCAGCGCCAGGCCGCCCAGCGGCGCCAGCGCGGCCAGCCACGCCAGCGCCGTGCGCGGCAGGCAATGGGCCGCCGCCACGATCGCCGCCATGACGAAGGGCAGGGCGAGCAGGGGAAGGAGGAGGTGGGGCATGCAGGGAATGCAGCCATTCGCGAGCAGGCCATCACGATAACAGCGGCGGCGTGAGCGGGCCGCTGACTGTCGGGTCATCGTGGTCAGCGAGGACCTGCGATCGATCCCCGGGCTGCCGGCCTTAGTGCTGCAAGGCCGGCAGGTTTGCGTTGCGTCGGGTAGGCCTGACTGGTCGTCAGAGTTCCGCCCTCGCAAAGGCGGGGTCGAGCCGCGCGGGGAGAAGAGGGGGCTTGCAGCGCCAACCCGAAGAGCCGCCCTCGCGGCGCGATCTGCAGAGGATTGACAGGCCCTCGCGTCGCGGGAGTGCGCGCGGCGACGCGAGTGCGGCGTGCTGGCCTATCCTGTGCGGATGACTGCGTCTGTCGCTGCCGCCGTGTCGTCTTCCCCCGCCCGCGTCGCCCTGGTGCTGGGCGGCAGCGGCCAGATCGGCCAGGCGCTGCTGGACCGGCTGGTCGCGCGCGGCTGGTCGGTGCTGGCGGTCTCGCGCCACGGGCAGCCGGCGCGCGAGCGCGTGCAATGGCTGGCCGGCGACCTGGCGACGATGCCCGCACTGCCCGATCGTGTCGATGCGATCTTCAGCGCCGGGCCGCTGGACCACTTCGCGCGCTGGTATGTGGGCAGCGCGCTGATCGCGCCGCGCGTGGTGGCCTTCGGCTCGACCAGCCTGGGCACCAAGCAGACCTCCGTCGACGCGCACGAGCGCGACCTGGCCGCGCGCCTGCGCGATGCCGAGGCCGCGGTGTTCGCCGCGGCCGCCGCGCGCGGCGCGCAGGCCACCCTGCTGCGGCCCACGCTGGTCTACGGCGCCGGTCGCGATGCCTCGCTGACCCGGATCGCGGCGCTGGCGCGGCAGCTGCGCTGCTTCCCGCTGCCGCGCGGCGCCACCGGCGGCCTGCGCCAGCCGGTGCACGTGGACGATCTGGCCGATGCGGCGCTGGCCGCCTGCGACGCGGCGGCCAGCGCCGGCCAGGCCTACGCGCTGCCCGGCGGCGAGACGCTGACCTATCGCGAGATGGTGGCGCGCACGCTGGCGGCGATGTCGCCGCCGGCGCGGCTGCTGGAACTGCCGCCGCCGCTGTTCGCCCTGGCGGTGCGCACGGCGCAGGCGCTGGGCGTGGCGCGTTCGCTCAACCCCGCCGCGGTGGCGCGCATGCGCCAGGACCTGGTGTTCGACGCCGCGCCCGCGCGGCGGGACTTCGGCTATGCGCCGCGCGGCTTCGCGCCGACCGCGGCGATGCTGGGTCAGTAGCGCCAGCCCATCTTCCGGTAGAACTTGGCCAGCACCCAGATCGGGCCGATCAGCAGGTAGGACAGGTCGGTGAGGAAGCTGGGCTTGCGGCCCTCGATCTTGTGGCCGACGAACTGCGCGATCCACGCCACCACGAACACGCTCGCCGCGCTCCACAGCAGCACCTCGGTGCCCGCGCGCTGGCTGATCAGCCGGCACACGCAGCCCATGGTGAAGAACACCACGAACATCCCGTAGCCGATCGACCGCGAGAGCCGGTTGTAATACATCCACGCGCAGAACATCGCCAGGCCCGCCCACACCCCGCCGCGGAACCAGGTGGCCTGCACCGGGATGCACCACAGCAGCGCGATCACCGACCACAGGATCGCCGGCACCGCGACGACGTGGATCGCCTGGTTGGTGAGATTGCGGTGGTCTTGCGAGTAGTTCGCGAACCACCGATCGATCGGACGTTGCGCGTCGACGTGCTGCATCGGGTCCCTCCCAGGAAGACCGACAGCATAGCCCGCCGCCCGCCGCCGCACCCAGCGGGCGGCATGCTGCGCCGCGAAATCGACGCGAACGCAAACAAAAGCGCCGCGCCTTCTTACGAAAGCGCGGCGCGTTGGCCCCTCCCCTTGCGAAGCAGGGGGAGGCTGGGAGGGGGTTGCCTCAGCTACGCGCGGCCCCAACCGAACGCCGCCTCGCCAACCCCGCCAACCATCACCGCTGCATCGCCACCACCGGCGTCGGCTCGACGACCGGAGCCGCCCGCTGCTGCGCCAGCAACTGCTGACTGCTGTGCTCGAAGCTCGGCGGCTGCGCCAGATCCACCGTGGCGCGAAAGCCCGGCGTGGTGCCCACGACGTAAGCCTTGCCGTCCTGCACCGCCACCCCGCCGACCTTCTCCGGCGTATCGATGCCGTGCTGCTTGGCCTGCACGGTGATATGCGCGGCCAGCTCGTTCGAATAAGGCGCCGGCACCTGGGCACGGATGGCCGCGTACAGCCGGTGGTCCGGATGCGAGGCCTGGTCCAGCCCCGGCGTCGCGATCGCCGGGCGTGCCGCCAGCGCCCGGCGCGTGTCCGGCCCGACCTCGCCATCCACCGCGATCCCGTGCGTGCGCTGCAGCCGCTCCACCGCCGCCTGCGTATGCGTGCCGAACTTGCCGTCCTCGGCCAAGCGCCGCCCGTGTTCGTCCCGCACGCCCAACGTGTTGAGCTGCTGCTGCAGGGCGCGCACGTTCGGGCCGTGGTCGCCGTGCTGGAGCACCTCGGCACCGGCGCCACGATGCGGTGCCGCGGTCGAGGTCGGCGCGGACGTGGTCTGTGTCGGCGCATGGCGATCCCAGAACGTCTGCGGGCTGATCAGATGGCCCTGCGGATCGCGCAGCTGGTAGTGCACGTGCTGGGCATATTGGCCGGCGCCTTCGGGTCCGCGCCCGCCCATCGTGCCGATCGGATCGCCGGCGCGCACGACCTGGCCCTCCTTCACCGAGCGCGAATCCAGATGCAGGATCTCGTGCGAGTTGCCCTGCGCGTCGCGGATCTTCACCGTGCCGTACTGGCCGCCGGAGAAGGTCACCGTGCCGTCGATGGGCGAATGGACGGTCGGATGCCGCAGGTTGCGGCCGGCCTGGCCGCCCTCGTAGTTGAAGTCGGTGCCGCCATGCGGCCCCTTGCCACGATGCTCGCCGAAGTTGCCCGTGATGTGGGGGTCTTGACCGCCCTGGCCCGGCAGCATGCGCTCCATCGTCTGCTGGAAGCCGCCGTGGCCTTGCGCGTGGGAGGCGGGCGAGGGCGCCGCATGCGTCGGTGCGTGTCCCTGGGTCTGGGTCTGCGACAGGCGCTGTTCGACGAAGCGCTCGTAACGGTCCAGGTAGGGCGCCACCTCGCGCTGGGACAGGCCGAGACCGCCGTAGTCCTTGCTGGGGCCGTCGTGGTGATACTTGTAGATGTAGTCCTCACCGTGGCCGCGGCTGCGCGCCAGGTCCCGATTGTCGATGAAGTGCTGCACCAGCGCCTGCGACTGGGTCCGCACGTCGAAGCGGTTGGCGTTGTTGAGCCCGTACTGGCCACCGGTGCGGTCGATGAACTGGCCAAGCCCGGACGCGGAGGTGGTCCCCGCGGCCGCATCCGGATTGAAGCCGGATTCGACCCGGGCGATGGCCAGCACATAGGCCGTCTCGCGCGATGACAGCCCGGCCTGGCGGGAAGCGTCGATCAGGTTGTCGATCACCCTGGACTGGGTCTGCGGGGTGGCATCGCCCCATCGGCGCGACTCGCCGTGCAGACGGCCATCGCCGGCGTCGATGGGTTCGCGGTAGTGGCTCCAGGGTTTGATCCTGTCGCTGCGATAGGCGGCCCCGCGGGGCTGCACCATCTCGGTGTAGATCGTGTCGTCGGTCATGTCGTGCGTTCCTTTCTATGAGACGGATTCTTCCTTGGGAGGGGTACTGCTCCATGTACTGCGTACTGCGTTGGCCACGCGCCGCCGGATGGCGGTGCGTGAGCTTTCCTTAGCTCAGGACGGGTAGGGCACCACCTCCGGGTGCTTGAGTCCCAGCTCCTCGAGCTTGTGTTGGTATTCGTCGTTGTTCGGGCTCTGCTGGCCGTCTTCCTCATGCAGCGGCGGAGTCGCGTGATTCAGCAGCCGGCCCTGGGCGTCGTAGAGGAAGAACCACTCGCAGAACTCGCAGCCATAAGGCAGTTCGCCGTATTGCACGACGAAGTAGGCGCCGCCCTTGCCGTCTTCGGCACAGCCCAGGCCCACCGCGGTGTAGTCGCTCATCTCGGGGGGCGCGGCCAGGGTCTGGCGTTGCCCGTCGCGTTCCAGCTCGACCTGGGTCTTGGTGGAGGCGGCGCCGTCCTGGCGAGGCAACGCGTCCAGGTGCAGGCGTGCGCCTGGGCATTCCTTGATCATGCCGTTCTGTCCTTGTGCGGACGCTTCGGTCGAAGCGGGAGAGGGTGAGGGAGCCGAAGCCTGTACCGGCGTGTCGGCGGTATGGTCCGTGGAAGGCGTCTTGCCGCCGCAGGCGGCCAGCACCAAGGTGAGGCCCAAGGCGGGCAGGATGGAGCGGGCGGGGCGCATCAGGTCACCTCCTTGGCGGTGCGAGTCACGGGAAGGCAGGCCATACGGTCAGCGGCGTCCGGCATGCGGGTCGAACTGCTCGAAGCCCAGCGGGCCGATCTCCTCTGCCATGGCGCGTCCGAGCGATTCATCGACTCAAAGCGACTGGTCGTCCACCTTCACCAGGGTCCAGCAGGGCCGCTGGGCGAAGTAATAGACCTGCTGGTCGCCGCTGTCCGGCGTGCGCACCAGCACCTTGCGTCCGCCGGCCTCGTCGGAGACCACGACCTCGCGTCCGCCGTTGCGGGCCGCCTCCAGGTTGGGAATCACCGGCCATTCGACCTCGGCCAGCGGGACCTGGCGGGTCACCGGTGCAGGTTCGGGCTGGGCGTTCGGATCGAGCTGGATCATCGTCAACGGATCGGCCGTGGCCTTTTCCTGGACCGCGATGTCGGCGCTGAAGCGCTGTACGAAGTGGTCGAAGTCCGCATCGGGGCAGTTGGCCGGGGCCGCGGCGGACGCGGCTGGCGCAGCGGGGACAGGCGCGGCAGCAGGGGCGGGCGCCTGCGGCTTGCAGGCGGCGAGCGCCAGAATCAGCGCGGACACGGGCACGAGCGTGCGGGTGAAGACCACTGGATCCTCCTGATCGCGAACAAGGCGCCCCCGGGCAGGGCGCGTCATCGGGCCGGAGGATACCCGGCGCCTGCGGCCAGGTTTGTGAAGCGCACCCCGCGTCGCGCGCGGGGTGCTTGGCGCCGTTCAGTCCAGGCGGATGTCGGCCAGCTTGAGCAGGGCCTCGGCGTAGCGGGCGCGGGTGCGCTCGATCACTTCCGGCGGCAGCACCGGGCCCGGCGCGGTCTTGCCCCAGTCCAGCGTCTCCAGGTAGTCGCGCACGATCTGCTTGTCGTAGCTGGGCGGGCTGAGGCCGACCTGGTACTCGTCGGCCGGCCAGTAGCGCGAGGAATCCGGCGTCAGCATCTCGTCCATGATGTACAGGCGGCCGTCGGCATCGGTGCCGAACTCGAACTTGGTGTCGGCCAGCAGGATGCCGCGCGAGGCGGCATATTCGGCCGCGAAGCTGTAGATGCGCAGGGTCGCATCGCGCACGCGCTCGGCCAGGTCGCCGCCGACGGACTTGACCATGGCGTCGAAGTCGATGTTCTCGTCGTGGTCGCCGACCGCGGCCTTGGTCGAGGGGGTGAAGATCGGCTCGCGCAGCTTCTGCGCCTGCTGCAGGCCGTCGGGCAGCTCGATGCCGCTGATCTTGCCGGTGCGCTGGTAGTCCTTCCAGCCGCTGCCGATCAGATAGCCGCGGGCGATGGCTTCCACCGGCACCGGCTTGAGCTTGCGCGTGACCACCGCGCGGCGGGCGTACAGCGCCGGGTCCACACCCTCGGGCAGGACGTCGGCGACCTCGATGCCGGTCAGGTGGTTGGGCATCAGGTGGGCGGTCTTGTCGAACCAGAAATTGGAGATCTGGCACAGCATCTCGCCCTTGCCGGGGATCGGGTCGGGCAGGACCACGTCGAAGGCGGAGAGGCGGTCGGTGGCGACGATCAGCAGATAGTCGCCGGGCGCGGCGTTGGCCGGCAGGCGTTCGCGTGGGATGTCGAAGACGTCGCGGACCTTGCCGCGATGGCGCAGGGTCAGACCGGGCAGATCGGCTTGCAACAGCGTGGTGGGCACACAGCACTCCTGGCGTGAGGCGAAAGGCGCTCGAAACCCCGCTCGCTGCGTGTGCCGGCGCGCCGGTTAAGGCGGCGGCGGGCCGCGTAGTGTACGCGCCTGCGCGCAAAGCGACAGGTGCCAAGGGCCCATCATCGATCCCCGGGCAGGCCGCGTTGGCGCCGCCCTGCGGCGCCCACCCGAAGGGCCGCCCTTGCGCGCACCCGGAGACTGCGTCATGGCTCGGCCGTGGACGGACGTCCACTCCCTCCCGCTTCCTTGCCCCGGGCACGCGCAAGGACGGCGCGACCCACCCGGGGATCGATGACGGGCCTTGGGCCGCCTACCGTAAAATGTCGCTTCCCTCCCCACCGCAGGCCCGACCTCCCGATGAATCGCTGGTACGGAAAACTGCTGGGCGGCATCGCCGGCGCGCTGCTGTTCCGCCCCAATCCGGTGTTCGGCGCGCTGGTGGGACTGCTGCTGGGCCATGCCTTCGACCGGGACTGGTTCCAGCTGTCGCGGGACAACCCGTACCGCGCCTTCGACCTGACCCGCGACGCCAGCGATGCGGAAGTCGACCAGGCCTATCGCCGCCTGATCTCCCAGTACCACCCCGACCGCCTGGCCGGCGCCGCGCCCGAGCTGCGCGCCCGTGCCGAGGCCCGCGCGCGCGAGCTCAACGCCGCCTACGACCGCATCAAGACGCTGCGCCGCAAGCGCGCCGCCTGACCTCCTTCCTCTTCCGGCAGACCGCCATGTCCAACTGCATCATTTCCCCGTCCATCCTGTCGGCCGACTTCGCCCGGCTTGGCGCCGAGGTCGACGCCGTGCTCGCCGCCGGCGCCGACTGGATCCATTTCGACGTGATGGACAACCACTACGTGCCCAACCTGACCATCGGCCCGATGGTGTGCGAGGCGCTGCGCAAGTACGGGGTGACCGCGCCGATCGACGTGCACCTGATGGTCGAGCCGGTCGACCGCGTCGTGCCGGACTTCGCCAAGGCCGGCGCGAGCCACATCAGCTTCCATCCCGAGGCCAGCCGCCACGTGCACCGCACGATCCAGCTGATCAAGTCGCACGGCTGCACCGCCGGCGTGGTGCTCAATCCGGCCACCTCGCTGGACGTGCTGGACTGGGTGCTGGACGAGGTGGACCTGGTGCTGCTGATGTCGGTCAATCCGGGCTTCGGCGGGCAGGCCTTCATTCCCTCGGCGCTGGACAAGCTACGCGCGGTGCGCGAGCGCATCGACGTCAGCGGCCGCAGGATCCATTTGGAGATCGACGGCGGGGTGAAGGTGGACAACATCGGCCAGATCGCCGCCGCCGGTGCCGATACCTTCGTCGCCGGCTCGGCGATCTTCAACGCCCCGGACTATGCGCAGGTGATCTCGCAGATGCGCGCGGCCGTGGCGGGGGCGAAGTGAGCCTGTCCATCCGCAGCGCCACGCGCGAGGACATCCCGCTGATCCTGGAGCTGATCCGCGCGCTGGCCGAGTACGAGCGCGAGCCGCACGCGGTCCAGGCCACCGAGGCCGACCTGGGGCGCACGCTGTTCGACGCGGGCGCCACCGCCTATTGCGTGCTCTGCGAGCAGGACGGCGTGGCGCTGGGCTTTGCGGTGTACTTCTTCAACTACTCCACCTGGAAGGGGCGCAATGGCCTCTATCTGGAGGACCTGTTCGTGCGGCCGCAGGCGCGCGGCCAAGGCGCCGGTCTGGCCCTGCTGCGCCACCTGGCGCGGCTGGCGGTGGAGAGGGACTGCGGGCGCTTCGAGTGGTCGGTGCTGGACTGGAACCAGCCGGCGATCGATTTCTACCGCGCCGTGGGCGCGCGGCCGATGGACGAATGGACCATCTATCGCCTGGATGGCCAGGCGCTGACCGACTTCGCACAGGGCTAGGGGCGCACCATGTTCAATCTGCTCAAGGCCACGATGCTGGCGATCGCCGCGCTGCCGCTGGCCGCGGTAGCGGCGCCCGCGTCGGTGGATCTGCTGGTCGGTTCGTATACCGACAGCGGCTCGCCGGGGCTGTATGCCTATCGCTTCGATACCGCCAGCGGCCGGCTGGACGCGCAGCCCTGGCAGACGCTGCGCCTGGACAACCCGTCCTGGCTGGTGCTCGCGCCCGACCAGACGCGCGTGTACGCCGTCAGCGAGAACGGGCCGGGCGCGCGCGACACGGTCGGCCGTGCCGGGATGCTGGCCCTGGACACGCAGCATCGGCTGACGCTGCAGGGCCAGGTCTCCACGCTCGGCGACCATCCCACCCACGCCAGCCTGACGCCGGACGGGCGCTATCTGCTGGTGGCCAACTACTCGGTCGACACGCATCCGGGCGGATCGCTGGCGGTCCTGCCGATCGATGCGCAGGGCCGGCTGCAGCCGGTCACCCAGCTGCTGACCTACCAGGCCAGTCACGTGGATCCCGAGCGCCAGCGTTCGTCGCATGTGCACTGGGTCGGCTTCTCGCCCGACGGCGCGACCGCCTATGCCTCCGACCTGGGCGGCGATCGCGTGTACGCCTACCGCTATGCGCCGCAGGTCAACGCCGAACGGCCGCTGCAGCCCGCGCCCACCCCGTTCCTGGCGCTGCCGCCGGGCAGCGGGCCGCGGCACCTGACCTTCGACGCCAGCGGCAGGCACGCCTACCTGACCCTGGAGATGGCCGGGCAGGTGGCGGTGCTGGACGTCGACGCGCAGGGCGCGCTGCGGCTGCGCGAGGTGGTGAACCTGTTCGCGCCCGGCTTCAGCGGCGGCAACGGCGGCGGCGCGCTGCACCTGTCGGCGGACGGGCGCTTCCTGTACGCGATCAACCGCGGTGGCGACGACCACCTGGCCGTGTTCGCGGTCGGCGCCGATGGCGGGCTGACGCTGATCCAGCGCCGCGCCACCGAGGGCCGCCAGGCGCGCGAGTTCGCCATCGATCCGTCCGGGCGCTTCCTGCTGATCGCCGTGCAGGGCGCCAACCGGATCGTGGTGCTGGCGCGCGACCTGCACACCGGCAAGCTCGGCAAGACGCTGCAGACCGTTGAGGTGGCGGCGCCGTCGGACCTGAAGTTCCTGCGGCCGTAGCGCGGAGCTTGTGGCAATCCCCTCTTGGGCACTCCGCTGGGGCTTTCCCACAAACCCTCCACCGGGGCCTTCCCACGAACCGGACGAAGGGCAGCGGAGCGAGCTCCGCTCTACAGGAGGGCCGCGGCAGGATGTGAGGAGGCAGTTGCTCCCGCAAACCGGAGATGCCGCCCTATGGCGGCACACAAAAAAAGAACCGCGTCGAGTCGCCCCGGCGCGGTTCCCGCGAAGACTGGAGGCTGATCCTGCCTCCCTCCGTCGTCCCTGCTATGGCCTTCCACGCTACGTGCCGTATCTGACGGGAACATGACAGCCGGAGGCCGCGGCGACTGCTAGCCTGCGCCACCCCACGTCCGTTGCCCTCCCCATGTCCCAGCCGCGCTGGTGTCTGATCCTCAACGGCAAGGCCGCCGGCAACGATGCGGTGCGCGCCGCGGTGACGCAGGCGCGCGAGCGCGGCGCGCGGCTGGACGTGCGCGTGACCTGGGAGAGCGGCGACGCCGAGCGCTACGTCACCGAGGCCATCGCCGACGGCGTGGACACGGTGATCGCCGGCGGCGGCGACGGCACGCTCAGCGAGGTCGCCACCACCCTGGCCCATCGCGACGAGGGCGCCGACGCGCTGCCCGCGCTGGCCCTGCTGCCGCTGGGCACGGCCAACGACTTCGCCACCGCCGCCGAGTTGCCGCTCGAGCCGCAGGCCGCGCTGGCGCTGATCGCCGCGGCGCCGGCGCGTCCCATCGACCTGCTGCGCGTCACCGCAGACCACGGCCCGCACTGGTGCGCCAACATGGCCACCGGCGGCTTCGGCACCCAGGTCACGGTGGAGACCGACGAGGCGATGAAGCGCGTGCTCGGCGGCCTGGCCTATGTGGTCACCGGCCTGTCGCGGCTGGGTCGGGTCGAGCCGATGCGGGCGCGCTTCCGCGGGCCCGACTTCGCCTGGGAGGGCAGCTTCATCGCGCTGGGGCTGGGCAACGGCCGCCAGGCCGGCGGCGGCCAGGCGCTGTGCCCGGATGCGCTGGTCGACGACGGCCTGCTGGAGCTGACCATCGTCCCCGAGCTGACCGGCGCCTTCGCCGCCACGCTGGGCACGCTGATCACCGGCGGCAAGCGCGCCGCGCTGGAGCAGGCCGCCGTGCGCGCGCGTCTGCCGTGGGTCGAGATCGATGTGGCCGAGCCGATCACGCTCAACCTGGACGGCGAGCCGGAGACCTCGCGCCACTTCCGCGTGGATTGCGTGCCCGGCCGCCTGCGCATGCACCTGCCCGACGGCTGCCCGCTGCTGGCCTGATCCGGCTGCATCGCCGCCGTGTTGCACGCTCCGCGGCTTGGCGAGGTTCCGGCGGCCAAGCGTGCGCGCGCAGCCCACGTGCCGCTTTGGTCGAATGGTCCGAAGTCCTGATCTCGATACGATGGCGACCGAAAGCAGCACCGACCCGGCTCGCGCGGCATCCGCGGCGCCCGCCCTTGCAACGAGGTCCGCCATGTCCGCCCAGGTGATCCTGCCCCGCGTCATGCATGTTGGCGCCGGCGCCAGCCAGAAGGCGGGTGAAGTGCTGGCCCAACTGGGCTGCTCGAGCCCATTGATCGTCACCGACCGGATGATGGTCGAACTGGGCTACGTACAGGGCGTACAGGCCGCGCTGGCCGCGGCCGGCATCGTCTCGGAGGTGTTCGACCAGACCGTGCCCGAGCCGACCGATGCCTCCATCGTCGCCGGCGTCGAGCGCGTCCGGCGTGGCAGCTACGATGCGATTATCGCCCTGGGCGGCGGCAGCCCAATCGACAGCGCCAAGGCTATCGCCATCCTCGGCAAGCATGGCGGGGTGATCCGCGATTACAGATTCCCGCGCCAGGTCGATGCGCCGGGCCTGCCGATCATCGCCATCCCGACCACCGCCGGCACCGGCTCGGAATGCACGCGCTTCACGATCATCACCGACGAGGCCAACGACGAGAAGCTGCTGTGCGTGGGCCTGGGCTTCATGCCCATCGCCGCGCTGGTGGACTACAGCCTCACCGTCAGCGTGCCGGCGCGCACCACCGCCGACACCGGCATCGACGCGATGACCCATGCGATGGAGGCCTACGTCAGCCGCAAGGCCAGCGCCTACAGCGACAGCCAGGCCATCGCCGCGATGCGCCTGATCGGCCCGAACCTGCGCACGGTCTTCCACGACGGCGGCCACCGGCCGGCGCGCGAGGCGATGATGCTCGGCTCGACCCTGGCCGGCATCGCCTTCTCCAATGCCTCGGTGGCGCTGGTGCACGGCATGAGCCGGCCCATCGGCGCGTTCTTCCATGTCCCGCACGGGCTGTCCAACGCGATGCTGCTGCCCAGCGTGACCGCTTGGTCGATCCCGTCTGCGCCGGCACGCTATGCCGACTGCGCGCGCTTCCTCGGCGCGGCCGGCCCGCACGACAGCGACGCGGTGGCCAATGCCAGGCTGATCGATTTCCTCTATGCCATCAACGCCGAATTGCGCGTGCCGACGCTGGAGGAATTCGGCGCCCAGGGCGCGCGCTTCTTCGAGCTGCTGCCCACCATGGCCGAGCAGGCGCTGGCCTCCGGCTCGCCCGGCAACAATCCGCGCGTGCCCAGCGCCGAGGAGATCGTCGGCCTCTACAAGACCTTGTGGGCCCAACCGAGGCACGAGGCGCGGCGCGCGTGAATCCCGCCCCGCAGGCGCACGTCCGCACCCCGCCGACCCCGCCATGACCGGCCATCGCATCCCCGTGGCGCGCCGCTAGAATGCGGCGATGAGTCGCTATATCGCCCTGCTTCGCGCCGTCAACGTCGGCGGCACCGGCAAGCTGCCGATGGCAGAACTGCGGTCGATGTGCGAAGCCATCGGTTGCACCGAGGTGCGCACCTACATCGCCAGCGGCAACGTCGTGTTCGCCAGCAGGCTCGCCAAGGCGGTGGTGAAGCACAAGCTCGAAGCCGCGCTCGAAGCGTATGCCGGCAAGCCGGTCGGCGTCGCGATCCGCACAGGCGCCGAGATGGCCGCGGTGCTAGCGGCGAATCCGTTCGCCTCGGCGGCGCCGAACCGCACGGTCGCGATCTTCCTCGACGGGCCGCCGCCCGCCGACACGGTCGAACGGGTCAGCGGTCTGCGCAACGAGGACATCGCGCTGGGCGCCAACGAGATCTACGTCCATTACCGCGATGGCATGGCCGATTCCAAACTGAAGATCGCCGCGGCGAAGGCCGGCACCGCGCGCAACATGAATACCGTGGCAACCCTCGCCGAATGGGCGGCCGAGTAGCGCCTCGCCCGTTCCCGTCCTGAGCGGCGAAGCCTCGCGCGCTTCGGCGAGAGCTTGCGGATCGTCAGGGATGTCTTCGGCTTGGCGCTGCCCGCGCCTGTCCCAGGCGTCAGCGGCTGGAAAACGCCCGTTGCCGCTTCGGCTCGAACGTGCGAGCCGAGGTGCGTGCTTCATGCCGACAGTGCACTGACAGGCCTCAGCTCCAGCTGTGATGACCGTCGCCTGCGTTGGCGCTGGATGGCGCCTGGGGCTAAGGCGGGCTGGGCGATACAATCGCGCGTCCTCTCACCGATGTTCCGTCCATGTCGCAGCGTGACTGGGTGGCCGCCGCCATCCACAAGATCGAGGCCGACTTCAACCGCTCGGCCGACACCCATCTGATCCCGCTGGAGCTGCCTGGCTACCCTGGCATCGACCTGTACCTGAAGGACGAGTCCAGCCATCCCACCGGCAGCCTCAAGCACCGGCTGGCGCGCTCGCTGTTCCTGTACGCGCTGGCCAACGGCTGGCTGCGCGAGGGCGCGCCGGTGATCGAGGCCTCCAGCGGTTCGACCGCGGTGTCCGAGGCCTACTTCGCGCGGCTGCTGGGGCTGCCCTTCATCGCGGTGATGCCGGCCAGCACCTCGCCGGAGAAGATCGCCGCGATCACCTTCTACGGCGGCCAGTGCCATCTGGTCGAGCAGGCCGGGGCGATCAATGCCGAGTCCGAGCGCCTGGCGCGCGAGCACGGCGGTCACTTCATGGACCAGTTCACCTACGCCGAGCGGGCGACCGACTGGCGGGCGAACAACAACATCGCCGAGTCGATCTTCAAGCAGATGGCGGCCGAGCCGCATCCGATCCCGGAATGGATCGTGTGCAGCCCCGGCACCGGCGGCACCGGCGCCACGCTGGGCCGCTACGTGCGCTACCGCCGGCATGCCACGCGCATCCTGTGCGTGGATCCGGAGCACTCGGTGTTCTTCGACTACTACCGCGATGCGCTAGGCGGGGCGAGCGATCCGGCGCGCCTGCACCACTGCGGCTCGCGCATCGAAGGCATCGGCCGGCCGCGGGTGGAGCCGAGCTTCGTGCCGGCCTGCATCGATGCGATGGTCAAGGTGCCCGATGCCCTGAGCCTGGCGGCGATGCGCTGGGCCAGCGCGACCCTGGGCAGGCGCGTGGGCGGCTCCACCGGCACCAACCTGGTCGGCGTGCTGCACGCCGCCCACGCGATGTGCCGGGCCGGGCGCCGCGGCTCGATCGTCACCATCCTGTGCGATGCCGGCGACCGCTACGCGCACAGCTACTACGACCCGGCCTGGTACGCGCGCTGCGGCATCGACACCGCCGACAGCGATGCGGCCATTGCCGCAGCCGTGGCCGGCGGCGCGCTGCCGGCCCTGGCCACGGCCGCGGGCTGAGCGGGCGGGTCGACGGCGGCAGGGCCGCACGACAGTCGGCCCGGGCCCAGGCAAGTCCTTGCAATAAAACGGGTTTCGGCAGCGCTGGCTGAGATTTCGGCCAGCTGCTGCGCCGCCGCATGCAGGCCGGGCGCAGAATGATTACTCTGTAATTACAGAGTAATTCCTGGTGATGCGATGGCGGACTGGAACACCTTGAGCACCGACCGGAGCCAGCGCCTGCAGGCCGCGGCCAAGCTGGCCGAGGGCCGCCTGGTGCGCAGCCAGGACGTGGTGCCCCTGCTGGAGGCCGTGCTGCGGCCCGGCGACCGGGTCTGCCTGGAAGGCAACAACCAGAAACAGGCCGACTTCCTGGCCGAGTGCCTGACCCGGGTCGATCCGGCGCGCGTGCACGACTTGCACATGGTGCAGTCGGTGCTGTCGCTGCCCTCGCACCTGGACGTGTTCGAGCAGGGCATCGCCAGGAAACTGGACTTCTCCTTCTCCGGTCCGCAGTCAGTGCGCCTGGCGCGGCTGCTGGGCGAGGGCCGGCTGGAACTCGGCGCGATCCACACCTACCTCGAGCTGTTCGGCCGCTACTTCATCGATCTGACCCCGCGCGTGGCGCTGATCGCCGCGCATGCGGCCGATCGCCACGGCAATCTCTACACCGGCCCGAACACCGAGGACACTCCCGCGATCGTGGAGGCCACCGCCTTCGGTGGCGGCATCGTCATCGCCCAGGTCAACCAGATCCTCGACACGCTGCCGCGCGTGGACATCCCGGCCGACTGGGTGAACTTCGTCACCCACGCGCCCAAGCCGAACTACATCGAGCCGCTGTTCACCCGCGACCCGGCCCAGATCAGCGAGGTGCAGGTGCTGATGGCGATGATGGCCATCAAGGGCATCTACGCCGAGTACGGCGTCAACCGCCTCAACCATGGCATCGGCTTCGACACCGCGGCGATCGAACTGCTGCTGCCGACCTATGCCGAATCGCTGGGGCTGAAGGGCAGGATCTGCCAGCACTGGGCGCTCAACCCGCATCCGGCGCTGATCCCGGCGATCGAGTCGGGCTTCGTCAAGTCGGTCCACTCCTTCGGCTCGGAGCTGGGCATGGAGGACTACATCGCCGCGCGACCGGACGTGTTCTTCGTCGGCGCGGACGGCTCGATGCGCTCCAATCGCGCGTTCTCGCAGACCGCCGGGCTGTATGCCTGCGACATGTTCATCGGCTCGACCCTGCAGATCGACCTGGCCGGCAACAGCTCGACCGCCACGCGCGACCGCATCGCCGGGTTCGGCGGCGCGCCCAACATGGGCTCGGACGCGCGCGGCCGGCGCCACGCCAGCCCGGCCTGGCTCAAGGCCGGGCGCGAAGCGGCCAGGCACGGCGAGATGCCGCGCGGGCGCAAGCTGGTGGTGCAGATGGTGGAGACCTTCCGCGAGCACATGGCCCCGGCGTTCGTCGACAGGCTCGATGCCTGGGAGCTGGCCGAGCGCGCCGGACTGGACCTGCCGCCGGTGATGATCTACGGCGACGACGTCAGCCATGTGCTGACCGAGGAAGGCATCGCCAACCTGCTGCTGTGCCGCACGCCAGAGGAGCGCGAACAGGCGATCCGCGGTGTGGCCGGCTACACCGCGGTCGGCCTGGGCCGCGACCGGCGCATGGTCGAGAACCTGCGCGACCGCGGCGTGATCAGACGTCCCGACGACCTGGGCATCCGCTCGCGCGATGCCACGCGCGACCTGCTGGCCGCGCGCACGGTCAAGGACCTGGTGCGCTGGTCCGGCGGCCTGTACGACCCGCCCAAGCGCTTCCGCAACTGGTAAGGGGCACGCCATGGAAACCCTGCGCTACCGCTATGACGGACGCATCGCGCCCACCGGCACACTCGACCATGTGCTGGTCGGCGTGGTCGCCTCGGGCAATCTGGAAGTCATGATCGAGCCGGTCGCGCTGGAGGGCGCGATGGAGATCGAGATCGTCACCGCCGCGCGCGGCTTCGGCGAGATCTGGCAGGCCGTGCTGGACGACTTCGCCGCGCGGCATCCGCTCAAGGATGTGCGCATCTGGATCAACGATGTCGGCGCGACGCCGGCGGTGGTCAGCCTGCGCTTGGATCAGGCGGTGGAGACGCTGCAGGAGCCGGCCGCATGAGCACCGCGCGCAGCTTCTACGAGGCCGACGCGCGCGAGCGCATCGCCGGCTTGCTCGACCCGGGCACGTTCGGCGAGTTCCTCGGCCCGCGCCGGCGCATCACCAGCCCGCACCTGGCGCAGTTGGATCAGCCGGGCGAGTTCGACGACGGCATCGTCGTGGGCGAGGGGATGCTGCGGGGACGCCGGGTGCTGATCGCCGCGCAGCAGGGCCAGTTCATGGGCGGCGGCGTGGGCGAGGTGCATGGCGCCAAGCTGGTCGGGCTGCTGGAGCGCGCGCAGCGGGTCGGGCCCGAGGCGGTGCTGCTGCTGCTCGACACCGGCGGCGTGCGCCTGCACGAGGCCAACGCCGGGCTGATCGCGATCTCGGAGATCATGCGCGCCACCTTGGCCACGCGCGCCGCCGGCGTGCCGGTGCTGGCGCTGATCGGCAGCGGCAACGGCGCCTTCGGCGGCATGGGCATCGTCGCGCGCTGCTGCAGCGCCGTGCTGATGTCCGAGGAGGGGCGGCTGTCGCTGTCGGGTCCGGAGGTGATCGAGACGGTGCGCGGCGTCGAGGAATTCGATGCGCGCGACCGCGCCCTGGTGTGGCGGGTCACCGGCGGCAAGCATCGCGTGCTGCTGGGCGAGGCGGCGCAGCTGGTCGCCGACCGCATCGACGCGTTCGCGCAGGTCGCGCTGGAGGTATTGGATCGACTGCGCCCGGCCGACGATGACGCGCAGCTGCTGCAGGCCCTGGAGGGCGAGCACGCGCGTCTGGCGCGGCGCATCGAGGCGTTCGGCGATTGCCGCGACGGGCTGCAGGTCTGGCAGGCGCTGGGCGTCGCGCAGCCGCAGGCCTTGCCGCTGCTGGACACCGCCGCCTTCCTGGAGGCCACGCGCGGCCGGAGGATGCCATGGTACTGAGCGAACTGCTGGACCGGCTGTTCCCGCTGGGACACCGCATCGATCAGCGCGACGACGTGCTGACCGGCACGGCGAGCACCGCGCTCGGCGAGGTCACCGTCATCGGCACCGCCAACCGGCTGGAGGTCGGCGTCGACCATGCGCTGGCCCTGGCCGCCACCGTCATCGCCAGCACCCAGGCGCACCCGCAGCGGCCGATCGTGATGCTGGTCGACACCGCCGGCCAACGGCTGTCGCGCCGCGATGAACTGCTGGGCATCAACGGCTACTTCGCCCACCTGGCCAAAGCGTTGGACCTGGCGCGCCGCCGCGGCGCGGCGCTGGTGTCGCTGGTCTATGGCGAGTCGGTGAGCGGCGGCTTCCTGTCTTTCGGCCTGATGGCCGATGCGGTCTACGCCCTGCCCGAGGCGCAGGTGCGGGTGATGGACCTGCGCGCGATGGCGCGCGTGACCAAGCAGCCGCTGGAGAAGCTGCAGGCGCTGTCACAGAGCTCGCCGGTATTCGCGCCGGGCGTCGAGAACTACGTGGCGATGGGCGCGGTGCGCGCGATCTGGCGCGGCGATCTGGCCCTGGCCCTAGTCGATGCGCTCCAGGCGCCGCGCGAGGGCGACACCCGGCGCGCGCTGGGCGCGCAACGGGGCGGGCGCACGCTGGCGGCGGACGTGTCGGCGATGGTGGCCGCCGGCGATGCCTGAGCCGCTGCGCCGCCACACGCTGGTCTGGCTGCCGCCGCAGGCCGCGCACGCGGTCCCGCCGGCGCAGGCTGCGCGCGTGCGCGCCTGGTTCGAACAAGGCCATCCGGCCATCGTGGCGCGGCGCCCGGCGGCGGCGCCGGCCGATCCGCTGCACCTGGGCGTGCCGCTGCCGCCGGCCGAAGGCAAGCAGCGCCTGGCCGTGCGCGCCGCGGCCGCGGACGTCCTGCGCATCGCACCGCCGCCGACACTGGAGCAGAGCATCGCCGGCGCGCCGGCGGCATGGCGACCGGCGCTGGCGGCGCTGGCGCATCGGGCGCATGCGCTCGACCTGGTGCCACGCGTGTTCGGCGCCTTCTGCTGGCAGACGCTGACCGGACTGGCGTACGTGCACGAGACGTCGGATCTGGACCTGCTCTGGGAGATCGATTCCGCCGCGCAGGCCGATGCCATCGTTCGCCTGTTGGACGAATGGGAGCGGCACCAGCAACGTCGTGCCGATGGCGAGCTGCGTCTGCCCGACGGGCGCGCGGTGAGCTGGCGCGAGTACTCCGGCGGCGCGCCGCGGCTGCTGGTCAAGACCGAGGACGACGCGCGCCTGGTCGCACGCGCGGACCTGTTCGCGGCGCAGCAGGTGGCCGCTTGAGCGCGCACGAGCCGCAGCCTGCCTGCGTGCCGCGTCCCCAGGACCGTGCCGAAGCGTCGCGTCTGGGCCGGCTCGCCATCGCCAGCCTGCATGCCGAACTGGCGCTGGCGCCCAAGCCCGGCCTGGTGACCCCAAGTGATGCCGGCAGCCATGCCGACATGGATGCGCGCACCTTCTGGCGCAGCCTGGCCGCACTGCGCGGCTACTTCGAAGCGGTCGCGCAGGCGGGGCTGGCGCAGGCGCCGCTCGATGCGCTGCGCCGCCTTGGTCTGCAGGCCGAGGACGCGATGCTGCGCGCCACCGACGGCATCAACACCCATCGCGGTGCGATCTTCAGCCTGGGGCTGCTGACCGCGGCTGCGGCGCGGCTGCGCCGCATCGAGCGTGGCCCCGTCGTCGCCGAGGCGGTCTGCCACGCGGTCAGCGACTGGCGCTCCGCGCTTGAGACCGCACCGCTCAACCCCGACAGCCCGGGCCAGCGCATGCGGCGCGCGCATCGCGTCGCGGGCGTGCGCGAACAGGCCGCGGAGGGCTTCCCGCTGCTGCGCGAGGACGCGCTGCCGGCGCTGCGGGACGCGCAGCAGGCCGGGCACGTGCCCATGGCCGCGCAGGCGCACGTGCTGATGACGCTGGTGGCGCGGGTCGACGACCTCAACCTGCTCCACCGCGGCGGTGCCGAAGGGCTGCGCTTCGCGCAACATCAGGCGCACGCCTTCCTCGCCCGCGGCAGCGTGTGGCAGCCCGACTGGGAGGCGCAGCTGGAGACGGTGGGCGAGGCCTTCGTCGCGCGCCGCCTGAGCCCCGGCGGCAGCGCCGATCTGCTCGCCTGCACCCTATTCCTCGACCGGCAGGCGCGCGCATGAGCCTGGCGCTGCTGTGTCCGGGGCAGGGCGGCCAGCATCCGGCGATGTTCGCGCGGGTGCAGGGCGATGCGGCCGCCGAACCCATCCTCCGCCACGCAGCCGACGTCCTGCAGGAAGCGCCCGAGGCGCTGGCCGTCAGCGAGGCGCGCTTCGACAACGCGATCGCCCAGCCGCTGGTGTGCGCGGCCACGCTGGCGACCTGGGCGGCGCTGCGCGCGCGCCTGCCGTCGCCGGGTCTGGTGCTCGGCTACAGCGTGGGCGAGCTGGCCGCCCATGGCGTGGCCGGCAGCGTGACGCCGCAGGTTTGCCTGAGCCTGTCGCAGGCGCGTGCGGCCTGCATGGACGCGGCCAGTCCCGCCGACGGCGGACTGCTGGCGGTGATCGGCCTGTCGCGCCGGCGCATCGAGCGCCTGTGCGAGGCCTGCGCGGTCGCCGTGGCGATCGTCAACGGTGAGGATCACTTCGTGCTGGGCGGTCGTGAGGCCGGCCTGCAGGCCGGCCAGCGCGAGGCCGAAGCCCTCGGCGCGCGCACGCTGCGCTTGCCGGTACACGTGCCCGCGCACACGCCGTGGCTGGCGCAGGCGGCCGATGCGTTCGCCAAGACGCTGCAGGACGCCGCCGTGCGGGCGCCCGCTCTGGATGTGCTGGCCGGCATCGATGGCCATCTCATCGCCTCGCGCGAGGACGTCGTCCGCAGCCTGTCGCGCCAGCTCGCCCAGCCGGTGGACTGGCACGGGGTGATGGCGCAGGCGATCGAGCGCGGCGCCCGCGTGCTGCTGGAGATCGGTCCGGGCAGCGCCCTGGCACGGATGGCGCGCCAGGCGCATCCGGACTGCGAGGCGCGCGCGGTGGAGGAATTCCAGACGCTGGAGGGCGTCGTGGATTGGGTCGTCAGCGCCCTGGAGCGCCAGGCGATGCACTGAAGCAGGACCCTTGGGTGGCGGGCCGCCACTCGACGCAGTCGCGATATCACGTGTCTTAGGGAGGGCGCATGAGTCCGCAAATCATCACGATCATCGGCTTGGTGATCATGTTCGTCGTGGCCACGGCGCTGCCCATCAACATGGGCGCTGTGGCCTTCGCCCTGGCCTTCATCGTCGGGGGGATCTGGCTGGGCATGGATGCCAAGGCGGTGCTGGGCGGTTTCCCCGGCGACCTGTTCCTGACCCTGGTCGGGATCACCTACCTGTTCGCCATCGCGCAGAAGAACGGCACCATCGACCTGCTGATCCACTGGGCGGTCAAGGCGGTGCGCGGCAAGCTGGTGGCGATCCCGTGGGTGATGTTCCTGGTCACCGCGCTGCTGACCGCCTTCGGCGCGCTGGGCCCGGCGGCGGTGGCGATCATCGGTCCGGTCGCGCTGCGCTTCGCCAAGCAGTACCGAATCAATCCGCTGCTGATGGGCCTGCTGGTCATCCACGGCGCGCAGGCTGGCGGCTTCTCGCCGATCAGCGTCTATGGCGGCATCACCAACAAGGTGGTGGAGAAGGCCGGCCTGCCGGTCAGCGAGATGTCGGTGTTCCTGACCAGCCTGGGCTTCAACCTGGCCATGGCGATCATCTGCTTCTTCGCGTTCGGCGGGCTGGCGCTGCTCAAGCGCCACGAGCCTTCGCGGGCCGAGTCCGAAGCCGTGCCGGTCAACGAGGCCTCGCCGCGCAGCTTCGCCATCGAGGGCCATGGCGCGCTGGTGACCCCGGGCGGAGGCACCTTGTCGATCAATCCGGTCGCGCTGGAGGCCGTGTCGATCAAGCGCGACCATGTGTTCACCCTGATCGGCCTGGTGGGCCTGGGCGTGGCCTCGCTGATCTACAGCCTCAACGTCGGCCTGGTGTCGATGACCGTGGCGGTGCTGCTGGCGCTGCTCTCGCCCAACGCGCAGAAGGGCGCCGTGGAGAGCATCAGCTGGTCCACGGTGCTGCTGATCGCCGGCGTGGTCACCTACATCGAGGTGCTGCAGAAGGCGGGCGCGGTCGACTTCATCGGCAACGGCGTGTCGCATATCGGCATTCCGCTGCTGGGCGCGTTGCTGGTGTGCTACGTCGGCGGCATCGTGTCGGCGTTCGCCTCCTCGGCGGCGGTGCTGGGCGCGACGATTCCGCTGGCGGTGCCGTTCCTGCTGCAGGGGCATCTGGCCCCGGCCGGCGTGATCTGCGCGCTGGCCGTGTCCTCGACCATCGTCGACGTCAGTCCGTTCTCGACCAATGGCGCGCTGGTGGTGGCCTCGGCCGCGCCGGACGAGCGCGAGAAGCTGTTCCGCCGCTTCCTGGTCTACAGCGGCCTGGTGGTCGCGCTGGGACCGCTGGCCGCGTGGCTGGTGTTCGTGGTGCCGGGTTGGCTGTGATGGCGCCACCCGGTAGAGCGGAGCTTGCTCCGCTGTGGCCTTCCTCGCGAACCGAACGAAGAGCAGCGGAGCAAGCTCCGCTGGGGCCTTTCGCGCGAATTGAACGAAGAGCAGCGGAGCAAGCTCCGCTCTACAAGGGGGACGCGACGCGATCGGGAGAGGGCGTTGCTCGGAACAAAAGAAGGCGGAGTGCCGATTGCTCCGCGCTCACGCCTCTCTCTTGTTCACTCACTCGCCGCTCTTGCGTCCGCGCGGCAGTGGCGCCGGCACGTTGAGCTTGCCGCCCGAGGCGACGTACTTGGCCAGGGCCTCGCCCTGACTGAGCAGGTGGCGGTGCATGGTGCGTTCGGCCTCGGCGGCGTCGCCGTTGCGGAAGCAGGCCATCAGCTCGCGGTGTTCGCTCAGCGACATCGCCATGCGCCCCGGCGTGAGCAGCTGGCGGCCGCGATGCATCTTGAGGATGCGGTGCAGGTCGTGGGTGACACGGATCAGCCACGGGTTGCCGGCGTGTTCCTGCACGGCTTCGTGGATGAGGTAGTTGTTGCGGTAGAACTCGGCCATGTCGCCGCGCTCGGCGGCCGCCTCCATCGCCGCGTGCAGCGATTCCAGCCGCGCCAGGCCGTCGGCGTCGATCTTGCGCACCGCCTCGTAGGCGCAGCGGCCCTCCAGCATCGCCATGATCGGGAACAGCTCGTTGAGGTCTTCCAGCGTCAGCCGGGTCACGCGCGCGCCGCGGCCGGGTTCGATCTGCACCAGGCCTTCGGCGGCCAGCAGCTTGAGGCTCTCGCGCAGCGGGGTGCGGCTGATGCCCAGCTCCTGGGCCAGGGCGGGCTCGTCGATCCAGTCGCCCGGCGGCAGGACGTAGTCGTAGATCTTCTGTCGCAGCGTATCGGCCACTTCCTCGTACATGGGCACGCGCCGGCGGGAGCTGGACTTGTCGGGCGTCAGGGTCATGGACGGGTGCGGCGCTTGGCACGATGTGTCAGATCCGCATCTTAATCCCTGCGCAGCGGCGGCCGCGAACCGCAGCGGGCACCGCGGCGCGCGCCGTATCATGGCGCGCGCGCGCTTGCCCTGCGGCCGGCGCGCCCCCAGATCGACCGCCTGCCCCATTCCCAGAGTGCCCCCGCCATGAATCCGCTGCTCGATTTCTCCGGTCTGCCCAAGTTCGATGCCATCAAGCCCGAGCACGTCGGCCCGGCCATCGATACGCTGCTGGCCCAGGCCGAGGCCGCGGTGAAGCAGGCCGAGACGGTCAGCCCGGTGACGTGGGAGAGCTTCGTGGTGCCGCTGGACGATGCGACCGAGCGCCTGTGGCGCGCCTGGGGCAAGGTCAACCATCTGCAGGGCGTGCTGAACTCGCCGGCGCTGCGCAAGGCCTACAACGACAACCTGCCCAAGATCACGCGCTTCGGCAGCGCGCTGGGGCAGAACCTGGCGCTGTTCTCGCAGTACCGCGCACTCGGGGAAGGCGCGGACCTGACCACCCTGGACGCCGCGCGCGCCAAGACCCTGGACAACGCGCTGCGCGACTTCCGCCTCGGCGGCGCCGAACTGCCGGACGAGGCCAAGGCGCGCTTCGCCGCGGTGCGCGAGGAACTGGCCAGCCTGTCGGCCAAGTTCTCCGAGAACGTGCTCGACGCCACCGACGAGTGGGAGTTCTGGATCAAGGACAAGCAGCACCTGGCCGGGCTGCCGGCCGATGTGATCGCCGCCTGCCGCGCCGCGGCCAAGGCCGACGACGAACCGGGCTGGAAGTTCACCCTGCAGATGCCGTGCTATCTGCCGGTGCAGACCTATGCCGACGACCGCGCGCTGCGCGAGACGCTGTACCGCGCCTATGCGGTGCGCGCCTCGGAGGCCGGCGAGGAGAAGCTGGACAACTCGCCGCTGATCGACCGCATCCTGGCCCTGCGCGCCGAGCTGGCGCGGCTGCTGGGCTTCGCCTCCTACGCCGAGTATTCGCTGGCGACCAAGATGGCGGGCAGCCCGGCCGAGGTGCTGAGCTTCCTGCGCGACCTGGGCGCCCGCGCGCTGCCGTACGCCAGACAGGACCGCGCCGAACTGGAGGCCTTCGCCCGGGACGAGCTGGGCCTGGAGACGGTCGAGCCCTGGGACCTGGCCTACGTCAGCGAGAAGCTCAAGCAGGCCCGCTACAGCTTCTCGGCGCAGGACGTGAAGCAGTACTTCACCGAGGACGCGGTGCTGGCCGGGCTGTTCGGCGTGATCAAGGCGCTGTACGGCGTGGACGTGCTGCCCGACACCGCGCCGGTGTGGCATCCGGACGTGCGCTTCTATCGCCTGCAGGACGCCGATGGCGCGCTGGTCGGCCAGTTCTACCTGGACCTGTATGCGCGCGAGGGCAAGCGCGGCGGCGCGTGGATGGACGATTGCCGCAACCGCCGTCACCGTGCCGATGGCGAGCAGACCCCGCTGGTCTATCTGGTGTGCAACTTCGGCAAGGGCGTGGACGGCGGGCCGGCCACCTTCACCCACAGCGATGTGATCACCCTGTTCCACGAGATGGGCCACGGCCTGCACCAGCTGCTGACCGAGGTCGGCGAGCTGTCGGTGGCCGGCATCAACGGCGTGGAGTGGGACGCGGTGGAGCTGCCGAGCCAGTTCATGGAGAACTTCTGCTGGGAGTGGTCGCGCGTGCAGGGCATGACCCGCCACGCGGAGACCGGTGAGCCGCTGCCGCGCGCGCTGTTCGACAAGATGGTGGCCGCGCGCAATTTCCAGAGTGGCATGCAGACCGTGCGCCAGCTGGAGTTCGCGCTGTTCGACATGGAGCTGCACAGCGCCTTCGATCCCTCCAGGGAAGGGGTGATGGACCTGCTCGAACGCATCCGCGACGAGGTGGCCGTCAACCGCGCGCCGAAGTGGGGCCGCTTCCCGCACGCCTTCAGCCACATCTTCGCCGGTGGCTATGGCGCGGGCTACTACAGCTACAAGTGGGCCGAGGTGCTCAGCGCCGATGCCTACGCGGCCTTCGAGGAAGCGCCCGATCAGCTGGCCGCCACCGGCGCGCGCTTCCGCGCCGAGATCCTCTCGCGCGGCGGCAGCCGCAGCGCGCTGGAGAACTTCACCGCCTTCCGCGGCCGCGAACCGCGCATCGACGCGCTGCTGCGGCATAGCGGGATGGCGGCTTGAGGGCAGGGCGGTCCCACACTTGATGGGGGAGCAACCGTCTCTCAGTTCAAGCCGCGGCCTTCTTGTAGAGCGGAGCTTGTGGCGATCCCCTCTTGGGGACTTCGCTGCGCTTCGTTCGGTGCGTGGGGACGGCCCCAGCGGAGCGAGCTCCGCTCTACAGGTGGGAGCCGCCCTTGTGGCTTTTTTGGCCAATGGCGGCGATGGGGCTTTCGCAGCGAAATCGAGCGATCTGGCCTCGCCGATCGCCCCACTACCGTCGTTCCCGCGAAAGCGGGAACCCAGGGACTTTCGCACGGTGCATCAAAGGCACTGGATTCCCGCGTTCGCGGGAATGACGGCTTCGGGGCTGCCTAAGAAAGCGCGAGCCCTCCAGACAGACCCCTGCCCTCAGTCGCTAGCCGCGACTTCAAACTCCCCTTCGCTGCGCGAACGGGAGGGAGCAGATTCTTCCGTGGGAGCCGCCACGGCGGCGATGGGGCTTCTGCGGCAAGGCCTACAACGCGCGAAACGCCGCCCCGCGGCTTGCCTCATCCGCATGCGCGTATCCTGTCGATCCCCACGTTGCATCGATCCGCCCGTGTCCGCGTCTTCGTCTTCCGTACCGCATTACCAGACCGCTGGCGCGCGTCGCGCCGACCTGATCGTCCACGTCGCCGGGCTGGCGCTGGCCATCGGCGGCGGCGCGGCCATGCTCTGGCGCGCGGCGGCCAACGAGGCCCTGCTGCTGGCTACCTGCGTCTACGCGCTGGGGCTGCTGGTGATGTTCGCCTGCTCGGCGGCGTACAACTTCGCCGCGCCCGCGCGGCAGCCGGTGCTGCGCAAGCTCGATCACGCCGGCATCTTCGTGATGATCGCCGGCTCCTACACGCCGCTGCTGGTGCTGGCGCTGTCCGGCACCTGGCGCTGGTCGATGATCGGCGTGGTCTGGGGCGTGGCGCTGTTCGGGGTGTTCGCCAAGCTGTGCCTGCCCGGGCTGGGCAAAGGCTTCTGGGTGGCGATCTATCTGCTGCTGGGCTGGGTCGGCATGGTCGCGATCAAGCCGATGGTGGCCGGGCTGCCGACGGCGGTGCTGTGGCTGATCGCCGCCGGTGGGCTGATCTACACCATCGGCGTGGGCTTCTACGTGCGCAAGTCGATGGTCTACAACCGCGCGCTGTGGCACGCCCATGTGCTGGGCGGTGCGCTGGCGCACTGGGCGGCGATCTGGCTGTGCCTGCGGCCGCTGCCGGCGGCCTGAAGGCGGGGTTTTTCAGCGGTTGCGGCGCGAGAGCAGGGCTTCCATCACGACCTTGCCGTCGGCGTTGCGCGCGCTGAGCAGGCCGCCGTGGGCGCGCACGAACTGGTCGGCGATGTACAGGCCCAGGCCCAGGCCGCTGCTGGCGCTGAAGCGGCCCTTGAACGGCTCGAACAGCCGCGGCAGCAGCTCGTCGGAAATCGCGCCGACATTGCTCACCATCAGCCGCACGTGCGCGTTCTCGCTGCCGTCCAGGCTGACCTCGACCGGCTCGCCGCCGCCGTGCTCGAGCGCATTGCCCAGCAGGTTGGAGAGGATCTGGGCGTAGCGGTCGGCGTCGACGTCGGCCACCAGATCGCCGGTGCAGGCCAGGCGCAGCACGCTGCCGGGCTTGGCCTGGCGGAACTCCTCCACCGCGCCAGCGGTCAGCGGCTGCAGGTCCTGTGCGACGAAGCTCATGCGCAGGCCGCGGGTGCGGATGCGCGAGAAGTCCAGCAGCTGCTCGACCATGCGCGCCATACGCCGTCCGCTGCTTTCCAGGAAGCCCAGTGTGCGCTGTGCCGAGGCGTCCGGCGGCAGCTCCACGCCCAGCTTCTCAGCGCACAGCAGCACCACCGACAGCGGCGTGCGCAGGTCGTGGGTGAGCACGGCGGTCATGGTCTCGTTGAGCTCCAGCGCGCGTTCCAGCTCGGCGTTGCGGCGCGCCAGCAGTCGGCGCTGCTCGTAGAGCTCGACGAAGATCTGCACCTTGCCCAGGATCACGTGCGTCTCGATCGGCTTGTGCAGGAAGTCCACCGCGCCGGCCTCGTAGCCCTTGAACGCGCGCAGCGGATCGTTGGGCGAGGCGGTGAGGAAGATGATCGGCACCTGCCGGGTGCGCTGCGAGCCGCGCATCAGCTCGGCCAGGGCGAAGCCGTCCATCTCCGGCATGTGCACGTCCAGCAGCGCCAGGGCGACCTCGTGGGTCAGCAGCAGCTCCAGCGCCTGCGCGCCGGAGGAGGCGCACAGGATGTTGAGGTCGGCGCGGCGCAGCAGCGCCTCCATCGCGATCAGGTTCTCCTGGACGTCGTCGACGATCAGCAGGTTGATCGGCTCGCCGGTCGGCGCGTCCTGGGGCGTGAGATTGAGATTCATCGAGAAAGGGCCGAGAGGTGGTGGCAGAGTTCTGCCAGGGAAATAACGGCGTCCGCACCGGCGCGGGCCAGGGCCGAGGCGGGCATCAGCGGTGAGGACGCATCGGCCGGGGTCTGGATCCAGGCGGTGCCGCCGGCGCGGCGCACCGCGGCGACGCCCTCGCTGCCGTCGCTGCTGGCGCCGGTGAGCAGGATCGCCAGCAGGCGCGGGCCGAAGACCTCGGCGGCGGTCTCGAACAGCGGGTCGATCGCCGGCCGCGAGAACAGCACCGGCTCGTCCAGCGACAGCGCCACATGGCCGGCGTCCTCGACCAGCAGGTGATAGTCCGGCGGGGCGATCAGCACCTGGCCGGCGCGCAGCGGCTGCTTGTCCTGCGCCTCGTCCACCTCCAGCGCGCAGTGCGCGCCGACGATCTGCGCCACCTTGCTGGGCCGGTCGCGCGGCAGGTGCAGCACGATCAGCACCGGCTGGCTCAGCGTGGCCGGCAGGCTGGCCAGCAGCGTCTGCAGCGCCATCACGCCGCCGGCCGAGGCGCCGATGACGATGGCATCCAGGTCGTGGCCGCTGGGCAGCTTCATGCAACCTTCCGGTACAGGCGCTGCTCGCGGCTGACCACCTCGAACGCGCCGGCATGCGGCCCGAACTGCAGCGACTCCTTGCTGCCCAGGCCAAGGAAGCCGCGATGCACCAGCGCCTCCTGGAACAGCCCGATCGCGCGGTCCTGCAAGGCGCGGTTGAAGTAGATCAGCACGTTGCGGCACGACACCAGGTGCACTTCGGAGAACACCGTGTCGGTGGCCAGGCTATGGTCGGCGAAGACCACGTTGCGGCGCAGGCTGCGGTCGAACACCGCCCCGTTGTAGGCGGTGGTGTAGTAATCGGCCAGCGAGCCGCTGCCGCCGGCGTCCAGATAGTTGCGGCTGAACAGCGCCAGCCGGTCGATCGGGAAGATGCCGGCCTCGGCCTGGGCCAGCGCCTCGGTGTTGATGTCGGTGGCGTAGAGGATCGTGCGCTCCAGCAGGCCTTCCTCGCGCAGCAGGATCGCCAGCGACCAGACCTCTTCGCCGGTGCTGCAGCCGGCCACCCACAGCTTGATCGAGGGATAGGTGCGCAGCACCGGCAGCACCTGCGCGCGCAGCGCGGCGAAGTAGGCCGGGTCGCGGAACATCTCCGAGACCTGCACGGTGAAGTACTGCAGCGACTGGGCGAACAGCGCCGGGTCGTGCAGCAGTCGGTGCTGCAGCTGCGCCACCGTGTCGCAGTCCAGCCGCGCCATCGCATGGCGCACGCGCCGGCGCAGCGAGGACATGGCGTACTGGCGGAAGTCGTAGTGGTAGCGCCGGTAGATCGCCTCCAGCAGCAGCGACAGCTCCAGATCGAACAGCTCGGCCTCGTTCACTGCCGCGAGCACCACACCCGGCACAGCGAGACCAGCTTGTCCACATCGATGGGCTTGGCGATGTAGTCGTTGGCGCCGGCTTCCAGGCAGCGCTCGCGATCATCGGCCATGGCCTTGGCGGTCAGGGCGATGATCGGCAGGTGCTGGTGGCGGCGCTGCTTGCGGATGTGCCGCATCGCGGTCAGCCCGTCCATCTCCGGCATCATGATGTCCATCAGCACCAGGTCCACCTCCTTGTCCTGCTCCAGGCGCTCGACCGCCTCGCGGCCGTTGCGCGCGATCTCCAGCTTCACCCCGAGCGGCTCGAGCACGCTGGACAGGGCGAAGATGTTGCGCACGTCGTCCTCGGCCAGCAGGATCGTGCGCCCGTCCAGCACCGCATCGCGCTTGCGCGCCTCGCGCAGCAGGCGCTGCTGGTCGCTGGGCAGCGAGGCCTCGACGCTGTGCAGGAACAGGGTCACCTCGTCCAGCAGCCGCTCCGGCGAGCGCGCGCCCTTGATGATGATGCTCTTGGAATAGCGGCGCAGGCGCTGCTCCTCCTCGCGGGTCAGCGCGCGGCCGGTGTAGACGATCACCGGCGGGAACGCCCCGGATTCGCGCTCGCCCATGCGCTCGAGCAGGTCGTAGCCGCTGCCGTCGGGCAGCGCCAGGTCGGTGACCATGCAGTCGAAGGTCACCGCGGCCAGCTGTTCCATCGCCTCGGCGATGCTGCCCACCGCGGTGATGTCCAGGCCCTCGTGGGCGAGCAGGCGGCGCAGGTTCTCGCGCAGGTTGCGGTCGTCCTCGACGATCAGCAGGCGGCGCATGTTGCGCTCGCTGGTCTGCTCCAGCTGGCGGATCGCCGCCACCAGCCGCTCGCGCGTGGCCGGCTTGAGCAGGAAGCCCACCGCGCCCAGTTCCAGCGAGACCTGCGCGCGCTCCTGCGCGGACATCACGTGCACCGGGATGTGGCGCGTGGCCGGGTCGCGCTTGAGCTGTTCGAGCACGCTCAGGCCGGAGATGTCGGGCAGGCCGACGTCCAGCAGCACGCCGCTGGGCTGGATCTGCGGCGCCAGGGCGATGGCCTCCTGCGCCGAGCCGGCCACCACGCAGTCGAAGTCCATGTCGTGGGCCAGCTCGACCAGCGCCTGGGCGAAGGCGGCGTCGTCCTCCACCGCCAGGATCGCGCGGCCCGGGCGGGTGCGGCGGTCGCGGTCGTCGAACGCGCTCGGTGCCGGCGCTGGGGTGCTGCTCGCGGCAGGGGCGGGCGCCGGCGCGGCGGCGGGCGCGGGCGTCGCGGCCGCACGCACGGCCGGCTCGGGCGCGCGCGGCGTCACCGGCGTGTCGGGCGTCTGCGGCGCGCCTTCCACCGGCAGCTCCAAGATGAAGGTACTGCCGCGGCCGGGCTCGCTGTCCACGGTGATGGTGCCGCCCATGCGCTGGGCCAGATCGCGCGAGATCGACAGCCCCAGGCCGGTGCCGCCGAAGCGGCGCTGGGTGCTGCCATCGGCCTGGCGGAAGGCCTCGAAGATCACCCCGGTCTGCGCCTTGGCGATGCCGATGCCGGTGTCGCTGACCACGAAGCGCACCCGGCCCACGCCGTGCCCCTGCACGACCAGGGCGACGTGGCCGTGCTCGGTGAACTTGACCGCGTTGGCCAGCAGGTTCTTGAGCACCTGCTGCAGGCGCTGGGCGTCGATGGTCAGCCGCTCCGGCGCGCCGGGCTCGGCGCGGATGTCCAGCCCCAGCGCCTTCTGCGCGGCCAGCGGCTCGAAGGTCTCGCGCAGGCGCACCAGCAGCGGCGCCACGGCGATGTTGTCCTCGGACAGCTCGACCTGGCCGGCCTCGATCTTGGACAGGTCCAGGATGTCGTTGATCAGCGCCAGCAGGTCGTTGTTGGACGAGTGGATGGCCTGGGCGTACTTGATCTGCTCGGCGCTGAGCGTGCCCTCGCGGTTGTCGGCCAGCAGCTTGGCCAGGATCAGCGAGCTGTTCAGCGGGGTGCGCAGCTCGTGGGACATGTTGGCCAGGAACTCGGACTTGTACTGCGAGGCGGCCTCCAGCTCCTTGCCGCTGCGCACCAGCTCGTCCTGCGCGGCCAGCAGCGAGCGGCGCTGCTCCTCCAGCTCGTGGGTGCGCTCTTCCAAGTGCACGTTGATCTGTTCCAGCTCGGCCTGCTGCTGCTCCAGGTTGGCCTGGGACTGCTGCAGACTGCGGCTCTGCTCCTCCAGCTCCTCGTTGGCCACGCGCAGCTCTTCCTGCTGGGCCTGCAGCTCCTCGCTCTGGCGCTGGGTCTGCTCCAGCAGCTCGACCAGATCGGCGCGCAGCTGCGCGGTGCGCAGGGCCACGCCGATGATGTCCATGCAGCGCTCCAGCAGGGCCAGGGCGCGGCCGTCGCTGTGGGCCACGCCGCTGCGGCCCAGTTCGATCGCGCCGACCACGCGGCCATCGGCGGTGACCGGCGCCAGCATCAGCTCGCCCGGCGCGCTGCGGCCCAGGCCGGTCTGGATCTGCACGTGCGAAGCATCGACGGCGCGCAGCTGGCGGACCTGCTTCAGGCGCACCGCTTCGCCCAGCTGGCCCTCGCTGGCGGGAATCTCGCTGGCCATGCCGGCCGGCAGCGCGATGCCGCCGCTCAGCACCAGGCGCTCGCCGAGCAGGCGGTACAGCGCGCCGACGTGCGCACCGGTGGCCTGGCATAGCGCGCCCAGCGCGTGCTGGGCCAGCTCCTGCGGCGACAGGTCGCCCTGCACGGCCGCGGCCACCGCGGTCTGACGCTCCTGCAGCCACAGCGCACGCTGGGCGGACATGCGCGCGCGGATGCCCTGCATGGTGATCATGCCCATGCCCAGGAAGCACAGGCCGCCGAAGGTGCGATTGACCGCCGAGAACGAGGAGTTGGTGCTGGCCGGGGCCACCTGGAACCCGATCGCCACCAGCACGCAGGCCAGCACCGCCACCAGCAGCGGCACGCGCGGGCGCGACTGGAAGTTGGTGATCGCCACGGCGAAGAAATGGACCAGCCAGACCGCATAGCCCAGCGGCGTCACCAGCTCCAGGCCCAGGGTGAGGATCAGCAGGCCGGCCGCGGCGGCCCAGATCCAGGCGTCCCGCGAGGTATTGGAGATTTGCATGGTGCGCGTACGGCTGGAAAAAAGACCCCCGATGGTAGCCGAGATCACGCGCAGATCACGTGCAGCGCCTGCGCCGCCGCGCGGTCTCCACGCGGCCTTCACATGGCGACTTCGAAGAATGCCTGTGTCCGCCTCCTCGCCTCGCTGCGCGTTCCGGCGGGCGACGCTGTGTCATCCTGCCGGGTCGTGCCGTCCCGCTTCTCTCGCTCTCTTCCCGGTGTTATTCCCATGTCCAAGCCGCTGCGCATTCTCTTTGTCGAAGATCAGGCCGACCTGCGCGAGCTGATGTCCGACGTGTTCGTGCAGATGGGCATGGAGGTGGTCACGCTGGCCGACGCCGCCGCGGCGCTGGAGCTGCTGGCCGAAGGGCCGCAGGTCGACGTGTTGTTCACCGACGTCTACATGCCCGGCCAGATGAGCGGCGCCGAGCTGAGCATGCGCGTGGCCCAGCGCTGGCCGCAGGTGCGCATCGTGCTGGCCTCCGGCCATGCCCGCCACCAGCTGCCCGAGCTGCCGCCGGGCGTGCAGTTCATCCAGAAGCCCTACAGCCTGCAGCAGGCCGCGCGCCTGATCCGCGGCGAAGCGCCCAGCATCCAGGCCGCCTGAGCCGGCGCCCGCGCCGGGCGTAGGACCTTCGGCAGGGGAGGGCGGACCGCCGGGACGGTAGGATCACCGGTCCGTGCGTGGCCGGGCTGGTGCCCGGCGCGCTTCACCTGATTGCCTGGGGATCCGCATGCTCCTGAAATCCACCGCCCCGCGCCTGCTCGGTGCCTTGGCCCTGGCCGCGTGCGCGGCCGGCGCCTGGGCGCAGACGCCGACCGTGTCGGCCGCCGACTACGCCCGCGCCGGCACGCTGATGTTCGCCCAGCCGCTGGTCGACCACGCCGTCACCCGCGTGACCTGGCTGGACGACACGCACTTCGTCTACACCGACCACGACGCCAGCGGCGACCGCCTGCTGCAGACCGACACGGCCACCGGGACCACCGCGCCGCTGTTCGACGCCAAGGCGCTGGCTGCCTCGCTCAACACGCTGCTGGAGACCAAGGACAAGCCGATCAAGGCCGACAAGCTGGGCATCCGCGGCATCGCCCTGACCGCCGACGGCCGCTACCGCTTCGCCATGCGCGGCACCGAGGTGGTCTGCGACGCCAGCGCCAAGTGCGCCAAGGTCTACGCCAAGCAGGACGCCGAGCCCGGCGCCCTGTCGCCGGACAAGAAGTCCGAGGCCTTCATCCGCGACTGGAACCTGTGGGTGCGCGACCTGGCCACCGGCAAGGAGACCCAGCTGACCACCGATGGCGTCAAGGACTACGGCTACGCCACCGACAACGCCGGCTGGAAGCACACCGACAGCGCCATCGTCGAGTGGTCGCCGGATTCGCGCAAGATCGCCACCTTCCAGCAGGATCAGCGCAAGACCAGCGACATGTACCTGGTCAGCACCAAGGTCGGCGCGCCCAAGCTGGAGGCGTGGAAGTACCCGCTGCCCGGCGACAAGCACGTGACCATGATCGAGCGGGTGATCATCGATGTGCCCACCCGCCAGGTCACGCGCCTGAAGATGGAGCCGGACCAGCACCGCTCCACGCTGTGCGACGACATCAGCTGCGGCCCGGACGGCGGCTGGGACGATGTGAAGTGGGCGCCGGACAGCAAGACCGTGGCCTTCGTGTCGACCTCGCGCTTCCACAAGGACGCCTGGTTCCGCATCGCCGACGCGGCCACCGGTGCGGTGCGCACCGTGTTCTCCGAACACGTCAAGACCCAGTACGAGAGCGGCAACGGCACGGCCAACTGGGCCTATCTGCCGGCCAGCAACGAGGCGGTGTGGTTCTCCGAGCGCTCCGACTGGGGCCAGCTGTATCTGTACGACCTGACCACCGGCAAGCTCAAGCACGCCATCACCACCGGTGAGGGCAACGTCACCGAGATGCTCAAGGTCGATCCGGCCACGCGCACGGTGTGGTTCCGCGGCGTCGGCCGCACCGCCGGCCTGAATCCGTATTACCAGCAGTTCTGGAAGGTCAGCCTGGACGGCGGCGAGCCGACCCTGCTCACGCCCGAGGCGTCCGACCATACCGTGGCGCTGTCGCCCGACGGCAAGCTGTTCGTCGATGCGTACTCGACCACCACCGTGCCGCCGGTGACCGTGCTGCGCAGCGCGGCCGACGGCAAGGACGTGGCCCAGATCGCCAAGGCCGACATCACCCGCCTGAAGGCCGCCGGCTGGGTGCCGCCGGAGCCGTTCACGGTCAAGGCGCGCGACGGCAAGACCGACCTGTACGGGATCCTGTTCAAGCCGTCCAACTTCGATCCGTCCAAGAAGTACCCGATCGTCAACTACATCTATCCCGGTCCGCAGACCGGCTCGGTGCGCGGGCGCAGCTTCCTGGCCGCGCACGGCGACAACCAGTCGCTGGCCGAACTGGGCTTCATCGTGGTGGCCATCGACGGCATGGGCACGCCGTGGCGCTCCAAGTCCTTCCACGACACCTGGTACGCCGACATGGCCGACAACACGCTGCCCGACCAGGTGGCCGGCATGAAGGAACTGGCCGCGCGCTATCCGTGGATCGACCTGTCGCGCGCCGGCATCTGGGGCCATTCGGGCGGCGGCAACGCCTCCACCGCGGCGATCCTGCGCTACCCGGACCTGTTCAAGGTGGCCTGGTCGGAGAGCGGCAACCACGACAACCGCGGCTACGAGGACGACTGGGCCGAGCGCTACCAGGGCGAGCTGATCGTCGGCAAGGACGGCAAGAGCAACTACGACGCCCAGGCCAACCAGTCGCTGGCCGGCAACCTCAAGGGCCATCTGATGCTGGTGCACGGCACGCTGGACGACAACGTGCCGCCGTACCTGACCCTGCTGGTGGCCGACGCGCTGATGAAGGCCAACAAGGACTTCGACATGCTGATGATCCCCAACGCCCGTCACGGCTATGGGGCGATGACGGCCTATGTCGCGCGCCGGCGCTGGGATTACTTCGTGCGCTACCTGGCTGGCGGCACGCCGCCGGCGCAGTACGACCTGCAGATGCCGAAGGATTGATCGCGCGCGGTCGATCTTCGCGCTGCCGATCGTGTTCGAGAGAGGCCGGGTCCCGCGAAGGATCCGGCCCTTCTCTTTTTCAGATCTGCATTCCCGCGAAAGCGGGATCCAGGGACGTCGCGCTTCGCTTCTGTTGGTGCCTTGAGATTCCACCGTAAGTCACGGCGAGAGACAGGCCCCAAAAGAAACGCCGGTGCAAAACCGGCGCTTCTCTTCATCTTTTTCGTCGAATGGATCAGGTCTTCGACTCGAGCGGAAGCAGGCTCACAGGCCGGGTTTGCCCGATCAGGATCTCCTGTCCGTTCTGATCCTTGACATGCAGGCGGGTGCGCTGCGCTTCGGCGGTACTCGGCTGCCCTTCACATCGCTCCATGCACATCTCCAGCTTGGTCTCGCACTGATCTTCGGGATTGCCACTGGACAGGCACTGCCTGTACGCCATGTTGCACACGGCGACACACGACGCCTCCGCCTTTCCGGGGGTGAGTGAGAGGGCGGTGCCAACCGCCAGCGCGGCTCCAACGATGATTGCTTTCATCCGTCAATCTCCTTTTGGTGGGAATCATTCCCGTTGCAGTTCTAGCACTGCCGAGCTGCCGCTGGCGCAACCGTCATCACGGTCTCGTCGCGATACGAATGCTCACCCGACTTGGCCACCATGAGCGAACAGTTCCGGACGTCCGCAATGTAAATCGCGACTCCCGTGCGAGCGAACGATTGATCGCGACGCAACATCCGATCCCGCCCGCACATCGTCCCGCCCGACGACAGCCAGACAGATCAAGCGCTGCGTCATGTCAACGTTTCCGGTGGCCTGCCCCACCGGCCGCGCGCGATACTGCGCGTCCCATGCGCAAGATCCTCCACATCGACATGGATGCCTTCTACGCATCGGTCGAACAGCGCGACGACCCGTCTCTGCGCGGCAAGCCCGTGGTGGTGGCCTGGCGCGGCGCGCGCTCGGTGGTGTGCGCGGCCAGCTACGAGGCGCGCGTGTTCGGCGTGCGCTCGGCCATGCCGGCGGTGCGCGCCGAGCGACTGTGCCCGGATGCGGTCTTCGTGCCGCCCGACTTCACCCGCTACAAGGCCGTCTCGCGGCAGGTGCGCGAGATCTTCCTGGCCCATACCGACCTGGTCGAGCCGCTGTCGCTGGACGAGGCCTACCTGGACGTGACCGACCCCAAGATCGCCTCGCCCAGCGCCACGGCCACAGCGCAGGCGATCCGCGCGCAGATCTTCGAGACCACGCAACTGACCGCCTCGGCGGGCATCGCGCCCAACAAGTTCCTGGCCAAGATCGCCTCGGACTGGAACAAGCCCAACGGCCAGTACGTGATCAAGCCGGCGCAGGTCGAGGCGTTCCTGACGCCGCTGCCGGTCGGGCGCATCCCCGGCGTGGGCAAGGTCGCCGAACAGAAGCTGGCCGAGCTGGGCATCGCCACGGTCGGCGAGCTGCGCGCGTGCTCGCTGGAGGAACTCACCCTGCGCTTCGGTCGCTTCGGCGCGGCCCTGCACCGGCGCGCGCGCGGCATCGACGAGCGCCCGGTGGAGCCGGACCAGCCGGTGCAGTCGATCTCGGCCGAGGACACCTTCGCCGTGGACGTGCCGCTGGAGGAGTTGGACGAACCGATCGTGCGCATGGCGGCCAAGGCGTGGGCGGCCACGCGCAAAACCCCGCGCATCGGCCATACCGTGGTGCTCAAGCTGAAGACCGCGCAGTTCCGCATCCTCACCCGCAGTTTCACGCCCGAGGCGCCGCCGGCCTCGCTGGAAGCCTTCACCCGCATCGCGCTGGCCCTGCGCGAACGCGTGGACCTGCCCGCCGACACGCGCTATCGCCTGGTCGGCGTGGGCCTGTCGGGATTCCGCGAGCGCGAGGAGGTGGTGGTGCAGGGCGCGCTGTTCGACCACGATCTGCCGCCTGCGGGCGATGACAAACCGGCCATGTGATTGTTTAACGCGCGGCGCGCGCACTAGCATCGGCGCCCATGTCGTTGCGCATCGTCCCTCGCTGCCTGTCCTGGCTGCGCCTGCCGGCGCTGGCCGTGCTGCTGCTGGCGGTGCTGGCCAATCCGGTGCTGGCGGCGGTGGGCGATCTGCATGAGGCCACGCGCGGCAGCGCCGCGCACCTGCATCAGGCCGACGAGCACGCGCTGGCCGCCGATGCGGACGATGCCGACGATGCGGGCGATCTGCTGCATGCGCTGATGCATGCGGCCCACTGCTGCGGCCACCTGACCGCCATCCCCTCCCAGTTCGCGCTGCTGCCGATGGCGGCGGTGCGTGCGGCCCCGCAGGCGCGTGCGGACCTGCCCGCGCGTTCCCACACCCCGAGCCTGGCGCTGCGTCCGCCGATCGCGGCCTGACGATCCCTCGCCCGCGGCGCCCGTGAAGGCTGCGCCGCGGGGATTCGTCATCGCCCTTTCGGAGATTCCCCATGTGGTTGCGACTGGCGGCATTGGCCGCCTTCGCGGCCGTGCCCTGCGCGTTGGCGCAGGACCGGCCGCCGGTTCCCCTGAGCCTGGACGAGGCGCTGCGGCGCGTGTCCGACACCCATCCCCAGCTGCGCCTGATCGACGGCGAGCGGCCCGTACTGGAGGCGCGCCGTGACGCCGCCGCGCTGGCGCCGGCGACGAGCTTCGGCGTGGAACTGGAGAACGCGCTGGGCAGCGGCCAGACCCGCGCCTTCGACAGCGCCGAGCTGACCGTCTCGCTGTCCGGCGTGCTCGAACGCGGCGGCAAACTCGACGCGCGCCGCGCGCTGGCCCAGGCCAACCTGGACGCGCTGGCGCCGCGGCGCGAGGCCGCCCGCCTGGACGTGCTGGCCCAGGTCGCCCAGCGCTACCAGGCCATCGCCCTGGCCCAGCGCGCGCTGGCCATCGCGCAGCTGGACATCGACCAGCGCCGGCGCGCCGTGCAGGCGGCGCAGGCGCGGCTGCAGGCCGGCGCCTCACCCGAGTCGGTGCTGCTGACCGCACAGGCGCAGCTGGCCCAGGCCGAACTGGACCGCGACCGCGCGCTGGCCGCCGGCCAGGCCGCACGCCGCCAGCTGGCCACGCTATGGGGCCAGCGCGAGGCCGACTTCGACGCGGTCAGCGGCGATCTGCAAGCCTTGCCGCAGCTCGAGTCCTTCGACGCCCTGAGCCGCCTGCTCGAACGCACGCCGGAGCTGGCCATCGTCGCCGGCCAGGCGCGCGTGAACGAAGCGCAGCTGCGCCTGGCCACCAGTGCGCGCAGCGCCGATGTCCAATGGCAGCTGGGCGTGCGTCGCCTGCAGGACGCGGGCGACACCGCGCTGGTGGCGGGCTTCAGCCTGCCGCTGGGCGGCGCGCGCCGCGCCGAGCCGGAGATCCGCGCGGCCCAGGCCGAGCTCGCGGTCAGCACGCTGCAGCGCGACGCGGTGCTGCTGCAGCTACATGCGACGCTGGCCGAGGCGCACGGTCGCTACCTAACCGCGCAACTGGAGACACAGCGCCTGGCGCGCGACGTGCTGCCGCGCCTGCAGCAGGCCGAACGCGCCGCCGAACGCGCCTGGCGCGCCGGCGCCATCAGCTACCTGGAATGGGCGCAGCTGCAGGCCCAGCGCGTGGAGGCGCTGCGGCGCCAGCTCGACGCCGCAGCGCAAGCCCAGACCGCCCTCATCGAACTGCAGCGCCTGACCGGGCAACCGGTGGTGGCGCCCCACGCTGCGCAGGAGATCAGCCCATGAACACGTATTCCCGCCTCCCGCGCTGCCTGCTGCTGTTCGGCACGCTGCTGCTTGCCGCCTGCGGCAAGGACGCGACGCAGGCCGTCGCGACGGACGATCACGCGCAAACCGCCACCCGCGACGAACACGCCGATACGCCGCAAGGTGCGCAGGAGGACGCCGAGGCCGACAGCACGGTGATCCCCGCGGACATCGCGCGCGAGGCCGGCATCCGCGTCGCCCCGGCCGGGCCGGGCACCATCGCCGACGCGCACGAGGTGCAGGGCGTGCTGACGCCGGTCGATGGCAACATCGCCCAGGCCACCGCGCGCTTCCCCGGCCCGGTGCGCAGCCTGCGCGCCAACGTCGGCGATCGCGTGCGCGCCGGCCAGGCGCTGGCCAGCATCGAAAGCAATCTCAGCCTGACCCCCTACACCGTCAGCGCGCCGATCGGTGGCGTGATCACCGCACGCAGCGCGCAGCTGGGCGGGGTGGTGGGCGAGGGCGCCGCGCTGTTCGAGATCGCCGACCTGTCCACGCTGTGGGTGGACCTGCATGTCTTCGGCAGCGATACCCAGCACATCACCGCCGGCGTACCGGTCACCGTGACCCGGATGACCGATGGCGTCAGCACCCGCACCACGCTCGAACGCGTGCTGCCCGGCACGGCCACGGCCAGCCAGAGCACCGTGGCGCGCGCGCTGCTGCGCAACGACGACGGCCTGTGGCGCCCGGGCGCGGCGGTGAAGGCGCGCATCGTGGTGGCCACCACGTCGGCGGCGCTGGTGGTGCCGCTGGACGCGCTGCAGACGCTGGAGGGGCGGCAGGTGGTGTTCGTGCGCGAGGGCCAGGACCGCTACGTCGCCCGCGCGGTCGAACTGGGCCAGCGCGACGCGACCCAGGCGGCCGTGCTCTCCGGGCTGAAGCCGGGCGAGCAGGTCGTGGTCGAGCAGAGCTATGTGGTCAAGGCCGATCTCGGCAAGGCGGGGGCCGGCCATGCGCATTGAGGCTGCCGTCCACGCCGCGCCTAACGCTCGGCCGTCCCCTTCGTTGCCGCGCACGTGGAAATCCAGCGCCTTCGCGCTCGACGGGACGACATCGCCACATCACGGGCGTCCCGCGTGCGCGCAGATGACGCCGATGCAGGCGATGGCGTCAGTCGCACGAGGCACGTCCGGCACGGTCCCAGGAGGACGCCCCCATGCTTGAGTCCATCCTGCGCCTCAGCATCGCCCACCGCTGGTTGGTCCTGGCGCTGACCGGCGTGCTCATCGCCGTCGGCGCCTGGAGCTTCACAAAGCTTCCCATCGACGCCACGCCGGACATCACCAACGTCCAGGTGCAGATCAACACCGCCGCGCCCGGCTACGCACCGCAGGAGGCCGAGCAGCGCATCACCTTCCCGGTGGAGACGGCCATGGCCGGCCTGCCCGGCCTGGAGCGCACGCGCTCGCTGTCGCGCTATGGGCTTTCGCAGGTGACCGTGTCCTTCGTCGATGGCACCGACCTGTACTTCGCCCGCCAGCAGGTGGCCGAACGCCTGCAGCAGGTGCGCGCGCAGCTGCCCGAGGGCCTGGACCCGCAGCTGGGGCCCATCGCCACCGGCCTGGGCGAGATCTTCGCCTACACCGTCGACGCCGCGCCCGAGGCGCGCAAGCCCGATGGCAGCCGCTACACCGCCACCGATCTGCGCACGCTGCAGGACTGGGTGATCCGCCCGCAGCTGCGGACCGTGCCCGGCGTGACCGAGGTCAACACCATCGGTGGCCACGCGCGGCAGATCCACGTCACGCCCGATCCGGCGCAGCTGCGCGCGCTCGGTCTGACGCTGGAAGACGTCGTGCAGGCGCTGCGCGTCAACAACCGCAATGTCGGCGCCGGCTACATCGAGCGCAACGGCCAGCAGCTGCTGGTGCGCATCCCCGGCCAGGTCGAGGGCATCGACCAACTGGGCGACATCGTGCTGGCGCGGCGCGAGGGCGTGCCGATCCACGTCCACGATGTCGCCCGGGTCGCCGAGGGGCCGGAGCTGCGCAGCGGCGCCGCGACCCAGGACGGGCACGAGGTGGTGCTGGGCACGGTGATGATGCTGGTCGGCGCCAACAGCCGCAGCGTTGCGCGCGCGGCGGCGGAGCAGCTCGAGGTCGCCCAGCGCAGCCTGCCGCCCGGCGTCACCGCCACGCCCACCTACGACCGCACCGCGCTGGTCGAGCGCACCATCGCCACGGTCGCCAGGAACCTGGTGGAGGGCGCGCTGCTGGTGATCGTGGTGCTGTTCGCGCTGCTGGGCAATCTGCGCGCGGCGCTGATCACCGCCGCGGTGATCCCGCTGGCGATGCTGTTCACCCTGACCGGCATGGCCCGCGGCGGCGTGTCGGCCAACCTGATGAGCCTGGGCGCGCTGGACTTCGGCCTGATCGTCGATGGCGCGGTGATCATCATCGAGCACTGCCTGCACCGCTTCGGCCTGCGCCAACGCGAACTGGGCCGCGTGCTCACCGACGAGGAGCGCTTCGAGGAAACCGCGCGCGCCAGCGCCGAGGTGATCCGGCCCAGCCTGTTCGGCCTGGGCATCATCACCGCGGTCTATCTGCCGATCTTCGCGCTCACCGGCGTGGAGGGAAAAATGTTCCACCCCATGGCCATCACCGTGGTGCTGGCGCTGAGCGGGGCGATGCTGCTCTCGCTCACCTTCGTGCCGGCCGCCATCGCGCTGTGGCTGGGGGGACGCGTGCGCACCGGCGAGAACCGGGTCATGGGCTGGCTGCGGCGAGGCTACGTGCCGCTGCTGGACGCCAGCCTGCGCCATGCGCGCGTGGTCGCCTTCGCCGCGCTCGCGCTGGTGGCGCTGTGCGGTGCGCTGGCCACGCGGCTGGGCAGCGAGTTCGTGCCGCAGCTGGACGAAGGCGATATCGCCATGCACGCCATGCGCATTCCCGGCACCTCCCTGAGCCAGTCGGTGGACATGCAGCAGCGGGTGGAGAGGCGGGTGCTGGCCTTCCCCGAGGTGGCGCGCGTGTTCTCCAGGATTGGCACGCCGGAGGTCGCCTCCGACCCGATGCCGCCCTCGGTGGCCGATACCTTCATCATGCTCAAGGACCGCGCGCAGTGGCCCGATCCGCGCAAGTCCAAGGACGCGTTGATCGGCCAGATCCAAGCCGCGGTGCAGGCGCTGCCGGGCAACAACTACGAGTTCACCCAGCCGATCCAGATGCGCATGAACGAGCTGCTTTCCGGCGTGCGCGCCGACGTGGCCGTCGCGCTGTACGGCGACGATCTGGACATGCTGCGCCAGGTCGGCGCGCGCATCGAGGCCGTGGCGCGCGGCGTGCCGGGCGCAGCCGACGTGCGCCTGGAGGAGGCCGAAGGCCTGCCGCTGCTGTCCGTGCTGCCCGATCGCGCCGCGCTGGCCGGCTACGGGCTCAACGCCGGCGACGTGCAGGACACGGTGGCCACGGCGATCGGCGGCGAAGTGGCCGGCCAGCTGTTCGAGGGCGATCGCCGCTTCGACATCGTCGTGCGCCTGCCCGAGGCGCTGCGCGGCGACCCGGCCGCGCTGGCCGACCTGCCGATCTCGCTGGCACCGGCGCTGGCCGGCGATGACGCCGACGAGGCCGGCCGCGTCGGTGGCTGGAACACGCCACGCACGGGCGCCGCGCCGCGCACGGTGCCGCTGCGCGAGCTGGCGCGCCTGGAGATCAGCGAAGGCCCCAGTCAGATCAACCGCCAGGACGGCAAGCGCCGCATCGTCGTCACCGCCAACGTGCGCCAGGGCGACCTGGGCAGCTTCGTGCAGCGCCTGCGCGAGGCGGTCGATGCGCGGGTCGAGCTGCCGACCGGTTACTGGATCAGCTACGGCGGCAGCTTCGAGCAGCTGGCATCGGCCAGCCGACGGTTGGCGATCGTGGTGCCGGCGACGCTGGCACTGATCTTCGCGCTGCTGTTCTGGGCCTTCGGCAATGCGCGCGACGCGGCGGTGGTGTTCACCGGGGTGCCGCTGGCGCTTACCGGCGGCGTGCTGGCGCTGGCAATGCGCGGGCTGCCGCTGTCGATCTCGGCGGGCATCGGCTTCATCGCGCTGTCCGGCGTGGCCGTGCTCAACGGACTGGTGCTGGTGAGCTTCGTACGCGATCTGCGCGGGCGCGGCGTGGCGCTGGCCCAGGCCGTGCGCGAGGGCGCGCTCGGCCGCCTGCGCCCGGTGCTGATGACGGCGCTGGTGGCCTGCCTGGGCTTCGTGCCGATGGCGTTTAACACCGGCGCCGGCAGCGAGGTGCAGCGGCCGCTGGCCACGGTGGTGATCGGCGGCATCGTGTCCTCGACGCTGCTGACCCTGCTGGTGCTGCCGCTGCTGTATCGCTGGGCGCATCGGCGCGAGGCGGGATAACGCGCGGCGTTCGGGCTTGTCCGGACGCGTGGCCCAAGGCTGCCGTCGCCGCCCGCAGGCGGCGGCGGGCGGTTGCCGGGGCCTGGTAGTGCCGACGCCGCGCCCGGCTTGAACGCCGCGCTACGCGTCGGCGGCTAACATGCCGCTCCCCTTCGTCGCGTGGAGCGCACCGTGTCCTTTCCCTACCCGCTGGTGATCTTCGACCTGGACGGCACGCTGGTGGACAGCGCGCCGGACATCGCCGAGGCGGTCAACCGCACGCTGACCGACTGGAAGCTGCGGACCTTCGACCTGGCGCAGATCACCAACTGGATCGGCGAGGGCTCGCGCCAGCTGATCACCTACGCCATGCGCGCGGCCGGCAGCGATGCCGACATCGACGCGGTGATGCCCGGCTTCCTCAAGCACTACGGCGATACCGCGCTGGATGGCCAGCTGTATCCGGGCGTGGCCGACACGCTGGCGGCGCTGCATGGGCAGGGCGTGCGGCTGGCGGTGTGCACCAACAAGCCCGAGCAGTTCGTGCGCCCGCTGCTGGAGGCGCGCGGCGTGCTGGGCCTGTTCGACGGCATCGTCGGCGGCGACACGCTGCCCCAGCGCAAGCCGGCGCCCGAGCCGCTGCGGCACCTGGCCACGCAGTTCGGCGTGGAGCCCGGCAAGAGCCTGATGGTGGGCGATTCGGAAAGCGATGCGCTGGCCGCGCACAACGCGGGCGTGCCGCTGGTGCTGCTGCGCTACGGTTATCGCAAGCAGTACGACCTCGACGCCGCCGGCGCGGTCGCGGTGCTCGACACCTTCCCCGAACTGCTCGCGCTACGCTGAGGTTCGATGGCGCGGTCGACAGGGCCTGGCTTGACCTTTTAAACCCGATGTTTCCAATTCGGGGTGATCCGAAACACGCTGCAGCATGGAGTTCCCGATGTCGTCATCCCCTTCCTTGCCACAGGTCCAGCCCTTCCACGATCCGGCCACCGGCACGCTCACCTATGTCGTGCGCGATCCGCACAGTCCGGCGGCGGTGGTGATCGATCCGCTGCTGGATTACGACGCCAACGCCGCGCGCACCTCCACCGCCTCCGCGGACGCGCTGCTGGCCTGGGTGCGCGAACAGGGGCTGGACGTGCTGTGGATCCTGGAGACCCACGCCCACGCCGATCATCCCAGCGCGGCCGGCTATCTGCGCGATGCGCTCGGCGCGGGGATCGCCATCGGTCGCGGCATCGTCGGCATCCAGGCGCGCTTCAAGGCGCTGTTCGGCCTGGGCGATGAGTTCGTGGCCGATGGACGCCAGTTCGACCGCCTGCTCGACGATGGCGACGTGCTGCAGGTGGGCGCGCTGACCGTGCGCGTGCTCGCCACGCCGGGCCACACGGAGGACAGCCTGAGCTATGTGATCGGCGATGCGGCCTTCATCGGCGACACGCTGTTCGCGCCGGCCTCGGGCACGGCGCGCACCGATTTCCCCGGCGGCGATGCGGCGCAGCTGTACGCGTCGATCCAGCGCCTGCTGGCGTTGCCGGAGGACACGCGTCTGTTCCTGTGCCACGACTATCCGGCGCAGGGCGCCGCGCCGAAGGTCGAGGTCACTGTCGCCGCGCAGCGTGCCCACAACCTGCATGTCGGCCAGGGCGCGAGCGAGGCCGACTTCGTCGCCCGCCGCCGCGCGCGCGATGCGGTCCTGCCGGTGCCGCGCCTGCTGCTGCCGGCCCTGCAGGTGAACATCCGCGGCGGTCGTCTGCCGCCTGCCGAGGCGGACGGGGTGGCCTATCTGCGCCTGCCGCTCAATCGGCTGGGCGTGCAATGAGCCTGGAGTGGAGCGGCGCACTGGCCGGCGGCGTGCTGATCGGCCTGTCGGCCAGCGCGCTGCTGTGGCTGACCGGGCGCATCGCCGGCGTCAGCGGCATCGTCGGGCGCGCGCTGCTGGCGCCCGGCGAGGGCCTGGCCTGGCGGCGGGCCTTCCTGGCGGGGCTGATCTGCATGGGGGGTCTGGCGCTGCATGCGCTGCCATCCGCACAGCCCACGCGCGCCAGCTTTCCGCCGTGGCTGCTCGTCGTGGCCGGCCTGCTGGTCGGGGTCGGCACACGCATGGGCAATGGGTGCACCAGTGGTCACGGCGTCTGCGGGCTGGCGCTGCATTCGCGTCGCTCGCTGGCCGCCGTGGCGGTGTTCATGGCGGTGGCGATGGCGGTGACTTTCCTGGTGCGGCATGTATGGAGTGGTCCGTGAGTCGCCAGATCTGGGCCGCGGCGGCCTGTGGCGCGCTGTTCGGCGTCGGCCTGGTGGTCTCGGGCATGACCGATCCGCAGCGCGTGCTGGGCTTCCTCGATGTCGCCGGGCGCTGGGATCCGCGTCTGCTGTTCGTCCTGGGCGGCGCGGTGCTGACCAGCGGCGCGCTGTTTCCGCTGATCCGGCGACGTCAGGCACCGGTGTGCGCGCCGTCGTTCTCGCTGCCGGCCGCACGCGCGATCGATCGTCCGCTGTTGCTGGGCGCCGCGCTGTTCGGCGCCGGCTGGGGCCTGGCCGGCTACTGCCCCGGCCCCGCGCTGGTCGGCCTCGGCGCCGGCATCGGCGAGGCGCTGTGGTTCGTGCCGGCCATGCTGGCGGGCATGGCGCTGCACCGGCTGTTGGCGGGGGCATAAAAAAAGCCGGCGCAACGCGCCGGCTCTTCTCTGCAAACCTTCTTGGGCGAAGGCTTACTGCTTGGCCTGCCAGCGCACGCTGACGGTGTACTCGCGGCCGGGCTGGTTGTACCACTGGACGGTCTCGTAATCCTTGTCGAACACGTTGGCGGCCTTGGCCAGCAGGGTCCAGTCGCGCGACAGGGCGTATTCCAGGCGCACGTCCATCGTGCCGTAGCCGGCCAGGCGCTCGGTGTTGGCCGCGTTGTCGTAGCGCTTGCTGGCGGCGTTGCCGGTCAGGCCCAGGCGGAAGTCGCCGATCGCATAGTCCAGGTCCAGGCGCGCGGTGTCGCGTGCGCGGCGCGCCAGCCACTTGTCGTGGTTGGCGCCGTCGCCGTCGTCGCGCGCATCGGCGTGGCTGAGCTGGGCGTTGATGTCCAGTCCGGCCAGGGTGACGAAGCCGGTCAGCTCGGCGCCGCGGATCCTGGCCTTGTCCACATTGACGATGTTGAAGGCCGTGTCGTAGCCGATCAGGTCCTCGATACGGGTCTCGTAGGCGTTGAAGGTCCAGTTCCAGCCCTGGCCGTACTGTGCCAGGCCCAGATTGAGCGACTTGCTCTTCTCCGGCTTGAGGTTCGGATTGCTGAAGCCCGGGTAGTACAGGTCGTTGAAGTTGGGCGCCTTGAAGCCGGTGCCCGCGTTGGCGGTGAACTTGAAGCCGTTGCCGAAGCCGAAGCCATAGCCCAGGCTGCCGGTGGTGTGCGAGCCGAACTGTTCGTTGTCGTCGTTGCGCACCGAGGCCTGCAGCGCGTGCGCGCCGAAGCTGCCCTGGTACTCGGCGAACACGCCGGTGTTGTCGCGCGCGTCGATGTCGTAAGGCGTGGTGCTGGTGACGCGGTCGTTCAACCAGTCCACGCCCAGGGTGAAGGTCTGGCCTTCGGCGAAGCGGTAGTCGCCCTGCGCCGAGGCGGTGTCGCGGCGGGTATCGAAGGTGCTGACGAAGCTGCGCGTGCCGGTATCGGCATCGGCGAAGTAGTTGTCGGCCTCATCGTCGTTGCGGCCGGCCTGCACGGTCAGCTGGAACGCTTCGTTCGGGTTCCAGCGCAGCTTGCCGCCGGCCACGCGCTGCAGGCTCTTGGCCTCGTTGCCGCCGAACAGGGTGCCGTCGTACTCGTTGTAGCTGTCGGCGTTGAGGAAGTTGCCCTCCAGCGCCAGCGTGTCGGTGACGTCGATCCCGGCGCGCAGGCCGAAGGAGGTGTTGCGGTAGCCGTCGCGGTCCGGCTCGTCGGCGTAGCAGCCGGCGCCGAAGGGATGGGCCGCATCGCCGGCGGTGCCGCGGCAGGCGTTGATGCCGTCGGTGTCCTGGTAGCCGCCGTTGGCCGACAGCCAGCCGCGTTCGCCGCGATAGCTGAAGCCGGCGCTGTGGTCGCGCAGGCCATGGCTGCCGAAGCCGGCCTGGGCGTAGGTGGTCAGGCCCTTGCCGCCGCTGCGGGTGAAGATCTGGATGACGCCGCCGATGGCTTCGGAGCCGTACAGGCTCGAGCGCGGGCCGCGCACGATCTCGATGCGCTCGATCTGCGACACCGGCAGGTCCTGGAACGCGGCCAGCCCTGCGGTGACCGAGCCGATGCGCACGCCGTCCACCAGCACCAGCACGTGATCCGATTCGCTGCCGCGCAGGAACACGCTGGTCAGCTTGCCCGGCCCGCCCTGGTTGGCGATGTTGATGCCGGCGCGGCCGGCCAGCAGCTCGGGCAGCGAGGTCGCCTGGCTGCGCTCGATCTCCTCGCGCGAGATGACCTGCACGGGAACCAGGCTGTCCTGGACGGCGACTTCGGTGCGCGTGGCGGTGACGCTGATCTGGTCCAGATCGGTCGCGTCGTCGGCGGGCCGCGCCAGGGCGGTGGCGGAAAGGCTCAGGCCGATGGCCAGGCACAGCAGGGTGGTCTTCATGTGGGGAACTCCGTCGCGCGCCTCGCGCGCTTGCAAGGCAGGAAAGTCGCGGCGACGGAAGGCAACACAGGCGGACAGCGCGCACGGCAAGGCGTGGGCGCGGCACGCGCGACGCCCTCCGCATCGCAACCGGTGGTGGGTTCGGTACGAACCCGTGCTGCTCAGGCCGGTCTCCGGGCTTGCGAGCTGGAAGGCACTCCTTCCGCCGTCGCGCCTTCCCGCGTGCGCTAAAGGCACGCAGTGGCCGATGCGTTGGCATGGCTCGCTTACCGTTGCGGGGGCAGCGCCGGATTCGTCCCGTGGCGGGGCTCACCGGCTTCCCGTTTCAACCTGGACGCGATGGATGCGCGGCAGGTCACCTGAAAGCGGCGCGGATTGTACGCGATCCGGCGCCTGGCGCGGCGCTCAGTCGCTGTCGCGGCCGGGGCTATCGAAGAAATCGAACGCCGGCGCGGCGCCGCCTTCCTCATCGTGGCGGGTGGTGGTCACCGGTGCGGCGGCGGGGCGGCCGCGCGGGGCGGGCAGTGCGGCGGCGGCGACCTCGACCTCGGCGACCATCTGCTGACGGCGGGCGTCGGGCACGTCCTGCCAGTGGCAGCCCAGCAGGGCGCCTTCCAGGGCGTAGAGCAGGTTGAGGCTGGGGCGGAAGCCGGCGCGCTTGATGCGCATGAAGGCTTCCACGGGACCGGCCGCGCGCAGGTCCTCCTCGGTGCGCAGGCCGACCTGACGCAGCCACGCAGCGGACTTGGGGCCGATGTTGCGCAGCTGCGTGGTGCTCACGCCAGGGTGTCCACGAAGGCCGCGGCGATGGCTTCCAGGCCGCGCTGGTCGTCTTCGTCGAAGCGGCCCACCTGGGGGCTGTCGATGTCCAGCACGCCGATCAGGGCGCCGTCCTTCACCAGCGGCACCACCAGCTCCGAGCGCGAGGCCGCGTCGCAGGCGATGTGGCCGGGGAAGGCTTCCACGTCGTGGACGCGCTGGGTCTGGCGGGTGCTGGCCGCCGCGCCGCACACGCCCTTGTCCAGGGCGATGCGCACGCACGCCGGCAGGCCCTGGAACGGCCCGACCACCAGCTCGGTGCCATCGAAGAAATAGAAGCCGGCCCAGTTGAAGCCGGGCAGTGCGTGGTAGAGCAGCGCGGCGAGGTTGGCGGCGTTGGCGATGCGGTCGGTTTCCCCGTACATCAGGCCGCGCGCCTGCTCCAGCAGCTGCGCGTATTGCTCGGGCTTGGTCCCGGATAGGGTCTGGGTCGCGAATGACATGTCGTGGATTCTACGACGCATGGCGCGTAGATCGGCCATGGTTGTGCAGGAAACGCTATGTCCCTGGTGCGCGCGGCGCGGAAAGTTTGGTTCTTGCGATCGAGGATCGAGGGGGCGTGTGCGGTTGGGCAGCGGTCCGGCGGGCGGTGTCCGCTTTTCCCTCGGTCGGGGCGTCATGCCCTGATTCGGGCGCTCGGCTTCCTGCCTCGCTAGGCGCGGCCCCCGCCCGCCGGCCCGCTGCCGCGCGCGTCGAGATGATCGGCTTCGGTCGAAAGAGGTCCTGCTTGGTTCACTGGGGAGCCTCGACTGTCCCGGCCCGTGGCGGCGCGCTATCGGATCCCCCCATCTCCATGGGAGCGACTGTCTCCTCAATCTCGCAGCGGCCTGTCTGTAGAGCGGAGCTTGTGGCAATCCCCTTTTGGGGACTCCGCTGCTCTTCGTTCGGTTCGTAGGGAGGGCCCCAGCGGAGCGAGCTCCGCTCTACAGGCTCCCACCGAGCACGAGCGGAGCGAAGATCGGTCGGCGAAGCGTGTTTCCCGGCCCTGCACCCTGATGGTGGAGACAAAAAAAAAAAGGCCCGACAGGGGGAGGGACCTGTCGGGCCTGGATTTGTGCGGGGGGAGGGACCCACACAAATGGGGGTTGCGTGGCGCGGTGCGCCGGCGCGAGAACTGCTGTTGCGACGCAGCATAACGCCGGACTTGGTGCGATGCAACATCCCCTGTTCGTACGACCGACGAACGGTCGGCCGCGGGTCGATGACGCGCCTCGGTGTCAGTCCGCGCGCGGTCCGCGATAGCGGCTGCCGGCCGTGCAGGTCTCGTGGACCACGACCTGGCTCAGCATCGGCAGGGCCGGCTTGAGGTGGTCCCAGATCCATTCGGCGATGCGCTCGCTGGTCGGGTTGTCCAGGCCCTCGATGTCGTTGAGGTAGTGGTGATCGAGCCGTTCGTAGAGCGGCTTGAAGGCCGCCTTGACGTCGGCGAAGTCCATCACCCAGCCGGTGTGCGGATCCAGCGGGCCGGTCAGATGCAGTTCGACGCGGAAGGAATGGCCGTGCAGGCGGGCGCACTTGTGCCCCTCGGGCACGTTCGGCAGCCGGTGCGCGGCCTCGAAAGTGAAGACCTTGAAGATGTCCATGGCGGGCAGTCCGGGGCCGGCGCGTGGGCGTCGGCGGTGAAGGAAAGGAGACGCGCCGGCCTGCGGCGCGTCCCCGCTGGCAGCTTAGTGCGCGGCGCGCGGCGCGCTCTGGCGCCGACCGCCGTCGCGGCGGCCGCCGTTGTTGGGCGCGCTGCCGCTGCCGTGCTTCTTCGGGCCGGCGTGGGCGTGGGCCTGCCCCTGGCGCGGGGCGTCGCCGTGCGGGCGGCGGCCGTGGCGGCGCGGCGGACGGGTGCCCGACGGCTGCTCGGCCTTGCCCGGCGCGCTGTTGCCCCAGCGGATCGGATGCTGCGGCACGAAGCCCTCCACATCGCGGATCTCCACGTCGCGGCCCAGCAGGCGCACGATCTGGCGCAACAGCTTGGCGTCTTCCTGCGCGACCAGCGACACCGCCTCGCCCGTGGATCCATTGCGGCCGGTGCGGCCGATGCGGTGCACGTAGTCCTCGGCCACCATCGGCAGGTCGAAGTTGATCACCTTGGGCAGCTGGTCGATATCGATGCCGCGCGCGGCGATGTCGGTGGCCACCAGCACGTTGATCTTGCCGGCCTTGAAATCGCGCAGCGCGCGCAGGCGCTGGGCCTGGCTCTTGTTGCCGTGGATCGCCGCGGTCTGGATGCCGGACTTCTCCAGGAAGGTGGCCAGCTTGTCGCTGCCGTGCTTGGTCTTGGCGAACACCAGCGTCTGCACGCGCGTGTCGGCCGCCAGCAGGTGCAGCAACAGCTCGCGCTTGCGCGCGCTGTCCACCGGGTGCACGCGGTGGGCGATGGTGTCGGCCACGGTGTTCTTCGGCGTGACCTGGATTTCCAGCGGGTCCACCATGAACTCGCGCGCCAGCGCCTTGATCGGCTCTGCGAAGGTGGCCGAGAACAGCAGCGTCTGCCGGTCCTGCTTGGGCAGCTTGGCCAGGATGCGCTTGATCGAGGGCAGAAAACCCATGTCGAGCATGCGGTCGGCCTCGTCCAGCACCAGAATCTCGATGCCCGACAGGTCCACGCTGCGGCGCTCGATATGATCCAGCAGGCGGCCCGGGCAGGCGATGACCAGGTCCACGCCGCGACGCAGCGCGTCCAGCTGCGGGCCCATGCCCACGCCGCCGTAGATGGTCGCGGCCGGGATGCGCAGGTACTTGCTGTAGTCGCGCAGGCTCTCGAAGACCTGCGTGGCCAGCTCGCGGGTCGGGGTCAGCACCAGCGCGCGCGGCCGGCGCGGGCCGCGGGTGACCTCCTGCGAGGACGTGCCCAGGTGCTGCAGCAGCGGCAGGCCGAAGGCGGCGGTCTTGCCGGTGCCGGTCTGCGCGCCGGCCAGCAGGTCGCGGCCTTCCAGCGCCGGCGGGATCGCCTGCTCCTGGATCGGGGTGGGATGTTCATAACCCTGCTCGGTCAGCGCGCGCAGCAGGAACGGGGCAAGCCCCAGGGATTCAAACGACATGAGAAAACTCCGGATGGACGCCCACGCCGCGCGGCCCCTGCCTGATCCGTGCGACGCAACAGCGCCGCCGGCCACGCAAGCCAACGCGAGGAGAAGCGTGTGTTGCCCGAAGCGTTCCCGAACCGCGCTGCGAGTAACTGGATGGGCGGCCCGTGCCGACACTGGCGCGAACCGTCTTTGCGAAGCGAAAAGGCGTCGGAAGGAAGGGGGGCGAGGCGGGCGTAGGGCCCGGGCCGCGCCGCTGGTCCCGTCAAGGGAAACACGACTGCCGCTAGCGAAGCGCGTCGATGGTAGCAGATTCCAGGCCCGCCCGTGGCCCCGCCTCGCGCCCGCCCCCGCACCGCGGCGCTTCTGACGAGCGCCACTGCCGCCTCCGACCACGTCACGGCCTTTGTAGAGCGGAGCTTGCTCCGCTGCTTTTCGGCCGGATCAGGGGAAAGCCCCAGCGGAGCAAGCTCCGCTCTACAAGGGCCGGATCAGGGGAAAGCCCCAGCGGAGCAAGCTCCGCTCTACAAGGGCCGGATCAGGGGAAAGCCCCAGCGGAGCAAGCTCCGCTCTACAGGTGGGGGCCGCCATGGCGGCGATGAGGCTTTGCCATGGGCCAACCCGGCCCCCAACACCAGGGGCGTATCATGCAGCCTCAGTTAAGGCAGAGCGGCCGATCCGACCATGAGCCTGCGCATCCAACGCAATCCCACCGACCCCGGCCAGACCAGCGTGGAGGGCCACGGCTGCCGCGTCTGCCTGGTGCGCCATCTCGCCGTATGCACCGCCCTGCCGCCCGATCAGGCCAAAGCGCTGGAGGCGATGACCGGCGACACCCATCTGCGCGCCGGCGAACTGCTGGCGCGCGAAGGCGAGCCGCGTCGCTACGTCTTCACCGTGCAGAGCGGCGCCCTGCGCCGCACCCGCACGCTGGCCGACGGCCGCCGGCTGGTGGCCGGGTTCCTGATGCAGGGCGACTACATCGGCTTCTCCGGCGCCAGCCACTACCGCCACACCATCGAGGCGATCACCGACGCCAGCCTGTGCGCGGTCTCCCAGCCCGGCATGCGCCAGCTGTGCCAGACCTATCCGGGCCTGGAACACGAGCTGATGGAGCGCGCCTGCATCGAGCTGGACGCCACGCGCGACAAGCTGATGGCGCTGGCGCGGATGACCCCACCCGAGCGCCTGGCCGGCTTCCTGGTGGACATGGCCGCGCGCCGCGCGCGCCAGGGCCTGGACGATGCCGTGGTCGAACTGCCGATGACGCGTACCGACATCGCCGACTACCTGGGCCTGACCATCGAAACGGTCAGCCGCTGCTTCACCCGCCTGCGCACCGACGCGCTGATCGCCACGCCCGAGCCGCACACCGTGCGCCTGCTCGACCGCAACCGGCTCGAGGCGTTGGCGGCCGCCGCCTGAGGCGTCTGCGCGGTCCCTAGGGACTGATGCTGTAGGTGATGTACAGGCCGCCGCCGGTCAGTACCACCATCGCCACGATGAAGGCCACGTCGGCCACCTGTTCGAGCCGGTGGTTGCGCGTGCCGGTGCGCAGCCCGAAGTAGGACACCAGCGTGGCGATCAGGAAGATCACCGCGTCCCAGGCCAGCAGGTCGTCGGCCAGGGTCGCCTTCTGATTCACCGCCGTCGCCACGTGCAGCAGGCCGACTCCGGTCAGGCACACGCCGACCATGGCCGCCGAGATCGGGCAGATCAGCGCGCAGATCTTCTCGTCGAGCTTGCTGCGAGCAGGGTCGTACATGGCAGAACATGGGGGGGATACGAACGTCGACTCTAGCGCAGCTGCGCGCATCGGCCGTTGCCCGGACTTAAACGCGGGCGTGCGTTTCGCTCATGGCTGCGAGCGGGGCGCGAGCCGGCCGTCGATCAGCTGCCAGTGCGCGTCGGCCCAGCCTGCCGGCAAGGCGTCGTGGGTGATCACGATGACGGTGCGGCCGGCGCTGGCCTGGGCCAGGTCGGCGAGCAGGGCCTGGGCGGTGTCCACGTCCAGGCCTTCGGTGGGTTCGTCCAGCAGCAGGATCGGGGCATCGCGCAGCAGCGCGCGTGCCAGGGCCAGGCGCCGGGCCTGGCCGGCCGACAGGGTGCGGCCGTGTTCGCCGACCCAGCCGTCGAGCTGGCCGGGCAGCGCGCGCACCAGATCGTCCAGGCGCACCTGCGCCAGCGCCTGCCACAGGCGCGCCTCGTCGGCTTCCGGCGCGCCCATCTGCAGGTTCTCGCGCACGCTGCCGGCGAAGACCGGCGCCTCCTGCGGCAGCCAGGCGATGTGGCGATGCCAGTCGGCCAGGGCGAAGCTGCGCAGTTCCTGGCCGCCGTAGCGCAACGTACCTTCGGTGGGATCGACCAGCCGCAGCAGCAGCGCCAGCAGCGAACTCTTGCCCGCGCCGCTGTCGCCGCCGATGGCCACACGCGTGCCCGGCGCGATGCACAGCTGCACCTGCCGCAGTACGGGCGCGGCGGCGCCGGGCCAGCGGAAGGCGACCTGGTCCAGCTCTAGTGCGCCGGTGGCGGGTACGGCCTGCGGCGCTTCGGGATCGGCCACCTGCGGGGCGGGGGCCAGGGTGGCCTCCAGCCGCTGCGCGGCGGTGGCGGCGGCGTGGCGTTCGCGCCAGGCCAGGGCGGCGCCCGCGCTGGCTTCCAGCAGGGCCACGGTCATGAAGAACAGGCCGGCGGCCGCGGGCGAACCCAGCGAGCCGGTGCCGACCGCCTGCAGCAGCAGGCCCAGCACCAGCACCAGGGTCACCGCGCTGATTGCGCCATGGCCCAGGGTGCCCAGCGCGAGCACGCGCTTGCGCTGGCGTTCGAGCCGTTCGAAGTGCGTGCTGCGCGCGTCGATGCGCGCGGCCCAGGTGGCGCTGGCGTGCAGGGCGGCCAGGTCGGTCGCGCCGTCCAGGCCGTCCAGCACCTCGGCGCGCAACGCGGCGCGGGCCTGCGCGCGGGCCTGTTCCTGCGCCTGTGCGCCGCGCGCGGTCAGCCAGGGCAGGCCGAGGCCCAGCAGCGCGCACGCCAGCAGCAGGGCCAGCCCGGCCAGCGGCAGCACGCAGGCCATGACCACGCAGGCCAGCACCATCAGCGTGCCCAGTGCGACCAAGGGGCCGAGCGCGCGCACCAAGCCGCCTTCGACGCGTTCGATGTCGCCGACCAGTTGGCCCAGCAGTTCGCCGGTGCGCAGATGGCCCAGCTGCAGCGGCGCCAGCGGCAGGGCGCGGCGGAAGAAGCCGGTGCGCAGATCCGCGCCGATGCGCAGGGTCACGTCGTGGCCGATCAGTTTCTCGAAGTAGCGCGACAGGATGCGGATGAAGGTCAGGCCGCGGATGCCGGCCGACGGTCCGAACAGGTTGAACCCCAGCGCCCCCACGCCGGCCAGCGAGGCGGCGGTGAGGAAGTGCCCGGCCAGGCCGAGCAGCGCGGTGCCGGCCAGCGCGGTGAGCGTCATCAGGGCCAGGGTCAGCGCGACGCTGCGGCGATGCCGGGCCAGCAAGGCGTTCATGCCGCCCTCCGTACGCCCGGCGTGCGGTCATCGCCCAGCCACAGCACCTGGCCCAGGCGTTCGATCACGGCCGCGCTGTGCGTGGCCACCAGCAGGGCGCGGCCCTGGCCGAAGCGCAGCAGGGCCTCGAGCAGCGCGGTCTCGGTGTCGGCGTCGAGGAAGGCGGTGGGCTCGTCGAGCAGCAGCAGTTGCGGGTCCTGCAGCAGGGCGCGGGCCAATGCCACGCGCCGGGCCTGGCCGCCGGACAGGCCGAAGCCGCCCTCGCCGATGCGCGTGTCCAGGCCATCGGGCAGCGCGCGGGCGAAGTGCAGCACCTGCGCGGCCTCGGCGGCGGCCTGCAGCTGCGCGGGGCTGGCCTGCGGTGCGGCGACGCGCAGGTTGTCGGCGATCGTCCCGGCGAACAGATGCGGGCGCTGCGGCGCGTAGCCGATGCGCAGGCCGGGGGCGTGCTGGATCAGGCCGGCCTCCGGCGGCAGCCAGCCGGCCAGGGCCTCGAGCAGGGTGCTCTTGCCGCAGCCGCTGGGGCCGGCCAGGGCCAGGTGCTGGCCCGGGGCCAGGTCGAAGGACAGGCCCTGCACCGCGGCGCGCGCGGCACCGGCATGGCGCAGGCGCAGGTCGCGCACGCGCAGCAACGCCGGGGCGAGGGTGGGCGCCGGCCTGGCGTCGGCGTGCGGCGGCGGAGCGGGTGCCGCGTCGTCCACGGCCAGCGCGCGGTTGATGCCGTCCAGCGCGGCCAGCGCGCCGGCGCGGTCGTGGTAGTGGGCGGCCAGCCGGCGCAGCGGGGCGTAGACCTCCGGCGCCAGCAGCAGGCAGAACAGGCCGGCGGCCAGGTCCAGCGGCGCGCTGCGCAGCTCGAGCATGCCCAGATAGGTCAGGCCCAGGTACAGGGCCACCATCGCCACGCCCATCGAGGCGAAGAACTCCAGCACCGCCGAGGACAGGAAAGCGATGCGCAGCACCTTCAGGCTGCCCTCGCGCACACCCTGCGCGGCCTGCGCGATGCCGGCCAGCGCGGCGGAGGCCTGGCCGTACAGGCGGATCAGCCCCAGCCCGCGCAGGCGGTCGGCGAAATGCGCGCCCATGCGCGCCATGGCCTGCAGCTGGCGGTCGCTGGCGGCCTGTGCGCCCCAGCCCACCAGCGCCATGAACACCGGGATCAGCGGCAGGGTGAGCAGCAGCACCGTGCCGACCACGCGGTCCACGCAGAACACCGCGGCCAGCAGCGCCAGCGGCACCCAGACCATTTCCATGCGCGCCAGCAGGAAGCCGCCGACATAGCCGTCCAGCGCGTCGATGTGCGTGCCGGTCAGCTCGCTCAGCGCGCCGCTGCGCTGGCGCCGCAGCCACAGCGGGCCGCGCGCCTGCATCCGCGCGAACACGCCCAGGCGCAGGCCATGGCGCAGCGCCTGCACCGCATCGTCGGCCAGCGTTCGGGACGCCCAGGCCAGCCCAGCGCGCGCCAGGCCCACGCCCAACAGCGCGGCCAGCGGCCACCACAGCGTCTGCATGGGCCGGTGTTCGGCCAGGACGTGCTGGGCCAGCAGCGCGATCAGGCCGGCCTGCGCGATCAGCAGCACCCCGCTGGCCGAAGTGGCCAGGCCGGCCAGACGCAGGCGGCCGCGGACCGGTGCGACCAGGGTCTCCAGGGTCAGGGGGGCGTCTGCGGTGGGCGCGACCAACATGGCGTCCATTCTGCGCCACGCCTCCTGGAAGGGCGTTGATCCAGATCAAGGTCGAATCCGGGCCAGGCGCGTAAGCTGTCTGCAATCTCCCAAACAGCTGCTCGTGCCATGCCCGACATGACCGTCGTTGAACTCAGCAGGCTGCAGTTCGCCCTGACTGCGCTGTACCACTTCCTGTTCGTCCCATTGACGCTGGGGCTGTCCTTCCTCATCGCCATCATGGAAAGCGTCTATGTGATGACCGGGCGCGATGTGTGGCGGCGCATGACCCTGTTCTGGGGCACGCTGTTCGGCATCAACTTCGCCATGGGCGTGGCGACCGGCATCGTCATGGAGTTCCAGTTCGGCACCAACTGGTCCTACTACAGCCAGTACGTCGGCGACATCTTCGGCGCGCCGCTGGCCATCGAGGGGCTGATGGCCTTCTTCCTGGAGGCGACCTTCATCGGCCTGTTCTTCTTCGGCTGGGACAAGCTGTCCAAGGTCCAGCACCTGGTGGTCACCTGGCTGGTGGCGCTGGGCTCGAACCTCTCGGCGCTGTGGATCCTGATCGCCAACGGCTGGATGCAGTACCCGGTCGGGGCGAAGTTCAATCCGGAGACCATGCGCATGGAGGTCACCGACTTCGCCGCGGTGCTGTTCAACCCGGTGGCGCAGGCCAAGTTCGTGCACACCGTCAGCGCCGGCTACGTGTGCGGGGCGGTGTTCGTGATGGCGATCAGCGCCTGGTACCTGCTGCGCGGGCGCCACCTGGAGTTCGCCAAGCGCTCGATGGCCGTGGCCGCCAGCTTCGGCCTGGCCGCTTCCTTGAGCGTGGTGGTGCTGGGCGATGAGAGCGGCTACATCGCCGGTGAGAACCAGAAGATGAAGCTGGCCGCGATCGAGGCCATGTGGGAAACCGAGCCTGCGCCGGCCGGCTTCAATGTCTTCGCGCTCCCCGACCAGGACACGCACAGCAACAGCGCGCAGATCCATATCCCCTGGGTGATGGGCCTGATCGGCACGCGCTCGTTCAATACCGAGATGCCCGGCATCCTGCCGCTGGTCGAACGGGCCAAGGAGCGCATCCGCAGCGGCCAGCAGGCCTATGCGGCTCTGCAGGCCCTGCGCGCGGACAGGAACGACGCCGCCGCGCGCGCCACCTTCGATGCGCACTGGGGCGATCTGGGCCACGGCCTGCTGCTCAAGCGCTATCGCGACGACATCGCCAACGCCACCGACGCGCAGATCGATCAGGCCGCCTTCGACACCGTGCCGCGCGTGGCGCCGCTGTTCTGGCTGTTCCGCGCGATGGCCGGGCTGGGCTTCTACTTCATCGGCTTCTTCGCCCTGGCCTTCTGGTATGCCAGCAAGCACACGCTGCATGAGAAGCGCTGGTTCCTGAAGCTCGCCTTCTGGACGCTGCTGCTGCCGTGGGTGGCGATCGAGTCCGGCTGGATCGTGGCCGAATACGGCCGCCAGCCCTGGATCATCGACGGCGTGCTCCCGACCTTCTTCGCCGCCTCGGGTCTGAAGCTGCACCAGATCCTGATCAGCCTGGGCGTGTTCGTCGGTCTCTACACCACGCTGGCGGTGATCGAGATCTACCTGCTGCGCAAGACCATCCTCAAGGGCCCCACCGAAGTCTCCGGTGGGCGTCAGCCCGACACCACCGGCACCCCGCTCGCCGCCGTCAACGCCTGAAGGTCAGCTCATGGACACGATTCCGCTTAATTACGAAACCCTGCGCTTCATCTGGTGGCTGTTGCTGGGCATCCTGCTGATCGGCTTCGCGGTCATGGATGGCTTCGACCTGGGCGTGGCCACGCTGCTGCCCGGCGTGGCGCGCACCGATCAGGAGCGCCGGCTGGTCATCAACGTGGTCGGCCCGGTGTGGGAAGGCAACCAGGTGTGGCTGATCCTGGGCGGTGGCGCGATCTTCGCCGCGTTCCCGGCGCTGTACGCGGTCAGTTTCTCCGGCTTCTACCTGGCGATGATCCTGATCCTGATGGCGCTGATCCTGCGGCCGGTCGGCTTCAAGTTCCGCAGCAAGCTGGAGAAGCCGGCCTGGCGCGCGACCTGGGACTGGGTGTTGTTCGCCGCCGGGCTGGTGCCGGCGCTGGTGTTCGGCGTGGCGATGGGCAATGTGCTGGTCGGCGCGCCGTTCCGCTTCGACGAGTCGCTGCGCACGATCTACGAAGGCGATCTGTTCGGCCTGCTGATGCCCTTCCCGGTGCTGTGCGGCCTGGTCAGCGTGGCGATGCTGGCCACGCACGGCGCGGGCATGCTGGTGATCAAGACCAGCGGCGAGATCCAGGCCCGCGCTCGTCGCCTGGGCAGCCTGACCGCGCTGGCCACGGCGGTGCTGTTCGCGCTGGCCGGCGTGTGGCTGGCGCTGGGCGTCAAGGGCTATCAGCTCGTCGGCGCGCTCGATCATGCCGGCCCGTCCAATCCTTTGGCCAAGCAGGTGGAGGTGGCCGCCGGGGCCTGGATGAGCAACTACCACGCCATGCCGTGGACCTGGATCTTCCCGGTGCTGGGCGTGGCCGCCTTCCTGGCCTGCGCGGCGCTGCTGCGCGCCGGGCGCGAGGTGCCTTCGTTTCTGGCCTCGGCGGTGGGCATCGCGGCGATCATCCTGACCGAGGGCGTGGCGGTGTTTCCCTTCATGCTGCCGTCCTCGCTGGATCCGCGTTCCAGCCTGACCCTGTGGGATGCCTCGTCCAGCCACATGACGCTGTTCATCATGCTGCTGGCCACCGCGGTGTTCCTGCCGATCATCCTGGCCTACACCGCCTGGGTCTACCGCGTGCTGCGCGGCAAGGTCGGCGACGACGCCCTGACCCGCAACCCCAACGCCTACTGACGGCGCTCAACCTTAGGAGCAACGACGATGTGGTACTTCTCCTGGATCCTCGGCGTGAGCCTGGCCTGCTTCTTCGCCATCCTCAACGGCATGTGGTTCGAAATGCGCGAGGACGCGCGCAAGCGCTGATCCTCCGCGCGTGATGAAGCGAAGCCCGCCGTGAGGCGGGCTTTCTTTTGGTTTCTCCTGATCGAGGCGCTGTGGCGCTTGGGCATTGCGGCTTCGGATGGGCAGCGGTCCGGCGGGCGGTGTCCGCTTTTCCCTCAATCAGGGCATCCTGCCCTGATTCGGGCGCTCGGCATCCTGCCTCGCTCGACGCGGCAGGATGCCGAGCGCCGGCCCGCTGCCTCGCGCGTCAAGTCACAGGACTTCGGTCTGAGCCCCCCTCCCTTTCGCCGCAGGCGAAGGGGAGGGCCGGGGTGGGGTGCTTTTGCTCTTGCTTCTGTGGCTTGCCCGGGAAAGCCCCCGACCCCTCCCCATCCCTCCCCTTCGCCTTCGGCGAAGGGGAGGTGGCAGAGCGCTTGCTCGATGCCTGCGAGTTGTAAGGAGTTCCGATCTTTCCACGCACCGAGCCTCGCGCCGACCGGGCGTGGGGCAGAGCGGACTGGATGTCTTGTGACGACGCGCGGATGGGCATGGCCCTCGCGGATGACCGACGCAATCCCCGTGGGAGCCGCCCTTGCGGCCTTTTCGGCCAACGGCGGCGATGGGGCTTTACCGATAGAGCCTCATCGCCCCCGTGGCGGCTCCCACCGAGGCGCCAGCCTCGGTCAATTACAAGCATCGGCCATGGAGGCCAGCCGACGATCGGCGCCCGGCCGGGTCGAGGCTGATTGGCGAAGTCCGTTCGCCGATCCGCCTCTCATGCCGCCAACTGATTCGCGTCCCGCACTCCGGCAAAGCCTCTGTCCGCTCGTCGGCTAGCGCCGTACATGTGGACGCCTGTGTCGTTTATTCGTGCGTGCCCGGGTCGGCCAGGAACACCGTGCTCCACAGCTGTGCGGCATTGGATTCGTCCTCGTGCGCGCCCTGTGCGCCGAAGGGCTCGATGCGATAGCGCCCCTGTTCCCAGCGCCAGGACCACAGCTCGGAGGTGCGCACCTCGCCGGCGGCCTTGATCAGCTGCTGCAAGCGCGCCTGCGCCTGCTGCAGCTGGGCGCGCACGGGTGCAGGCAGGTCATCGCGCGCCAGCTGGCGGCGCAAGCCCGCCAGCATCACCGCCTGTTGCCAGGCCCACACCACGGTGCCGTGGTAGGCCTGCGGCCCCAGGCGACCCCAGGCCGCCTGGTCGGCGAAGACCGGGTTGGCGACCACCATGCCCACGTCGGTGATCAGCCCGGCCGGGAAGGGGCGCATCACCGCGGCCACGTCGCGCGCCAGCGTGTCCGGATCGGGCCGGCCGAACAGCAGCCCGAAGCCCACATCCGAATGCAGCACCGGCACGGCGCGCCCGTCCGCGTCCAGCGACAGCGCCGGGAACGCCAGCCCGGCACCGTCGAGCGAGGCCAGGGCCGGCTCGACCGGCACGCCGAGCTGCTGCGCATAGCCACGCAGCGCAGCGTCGGCCTGCGTGGCATCCAGGCGCACTTCGAACAGCGCCCGCGCCTGACGTTCCCAGGCATCGGCGCGTGCCGCGGCCGCGCGCAGGGCCTGGCGCTGCGCGTCGCTGGCGACGCCGTCCAGCAGGCCGCTGTCGACGAAGGCGCCGATCGCGCGCAGCGCCGCTGGCATCCAGGCCACGTTGACGTCGTATGGATAACGGCCGCGGCCCAGGCCTTCCTCGCTGTCGCGCCACTGGCCAGTCATGCGCCCGGGCTTGAGCGCAAGCAGATGATCGAAGGTCGGCGCCGCGGCGAAGGCCTCGCTGTTGTGCGCCACATGCAGCAGGTTGCGCAGCAGCGCCTGGGCGTTGCTGCTGTGCTGCAGGTCGTTGCGGGCGGCGAGGAACGCGCGGGCGCGGGCCTGGCCGCGCGGGTCCTCGACCAGCCAGGCCGCCATCACCGGCGCCAGCATGTAGTCGCCGTCGATCATGCCGTAGTCGTAGATCGGCGCATCCGAGCGCGTGCCGTCGCCGGCCAGATGGCGCAGGATGGCGAACTCGCCGATGTCCTCCTCGTGCGCGACTTCGCCCTGTGGCGACAGACGCGCCAGCACCGCGCCCAGGCCGGCTTCGACCGCCGCCGGCTGCAGCACGGGCATCAGCAGGCGCGTGGACATCAGCGTGTCGCGGCCGAAGTAGGTGTCGAAGCGCCACGAGCCGGCGAGGAACTTCTCGCGATAGCTCAGGAACTGCAGCGCGTTGCGCATGCGCGCATCGGATGCGGCCTTGGCGTTGAGCAGCTGGCCGCTGGCGAGCGGGGTCAGCGGCGTCTCGCCGGTCGAGACGAGCAGGCGCAGGTGCACGGTGCCGCCGGCGCGCGCCGGTTCCAGCGTGATCGCGCCGGCCCGGGAGACGACGCGACCCTGGGTGATCTCCAGCGCGACGCGGTAGCCCGGCGCATCGTCGAGCCGGCGCCGCGCCCAGCTGACGCTTTGCGCGGCGACCTTCGCCTCGGTGGCCACCTGCGCGGGGATGGGCTGGCCCAGCTGCACATCGCGCAGCACGCGGATGCTGCCCAGCGCCGCCTTGTCCAGCGTCAGCGGACCGCCGCGCAGTTCGAGCTCGGCCACGATGCCGTGCATCGCCGGATCATCGCCCGACGCCTGTGGCCGCACCGACTGCAGCGTCCATTGCACCGGCGCCGTGGTCGGCGCGAACCACACCGCCACGCCGCTGTTGCCGGCCGGGAATGCGACCAGCAGACGCGGACGCGTGCCGCTGGTGGCCAGCACATGCGCCGCCACCGGCCCATGCTGATAGAAGGCGTTGGTGGTGCTGCCCTCGTCGATGCGGAACTGCAGCGCCTGCGCGCTGGCCGCGGACGGGGCGAGCGCGGTCAGCAGACCGGCGATCGCCAGGCCTCTCCAAGTCCTGCCCAGTGCGGCGCGCAGGCGTGGCGCGGTCGATGGCCGTGGACGGCGCGATGGCTGGTGCATGTGCTCGTTCCCTTTCAAGAAGTCATCAACGACAACGCCCGGGCAGATCCCGGGCGTTGTCCTGTGCGTTGCCTGTCGTGTCACCAGACGGCGCGCCTGCGGGTCACCACAGGTACTTGGCCTGGAAGTTGACCTCGCGGCCCTCCAGCGGACGGGCCAGCAGCACGCCGCCGGCACTGGCCGCATTGCCGAAGATGCGCGAGTTCGACTCGGTCAGCCCCAGCTCGTTGGTCATGTTGGTGCCGCGCAGGTTCAACTGCCAGTGATCGCCGATGTTGCTGGTCACGCCGAAGTCCACCGTGTGGTACGAGCCCAGCTGCTGCAGGCCCGACTGATCCTGCGTGTGATCGCCCACATAGGTGTAGGTGACGTACGGCAGGATGTCGCCCCAGGCGGTCACGAAGCGGTAGCTGGGCGTGAACATGCCGCGGAACTTCGGCTGGCGCTGCAGCTGCTTGCCCTCGATCGGCGCGCAGGCGTTCTTGCCGTTGATGTCGGTGTACTGGAAGCAGGCGTTGTAGTCGGTGTACTCGCCGTCCAGGTAGTTGGCCACCACCTGCAGGCGCAGGTTCTCCACCGGGGTCAGCGCGCCCATCAGGTTCACGCCGTTGGACTTGGAGCCGTAGATCGAGCGGTCGCCCACCGGCGTGCCCAGGCCGTTGGTCGGCTGGTACTGCAGGCCGGTGAAGACGCGGTGGTAGGCGCTCAGGTCCACGTAAACCAGCGGCGACTGGTACTTGAAGCCGACTTCGTAGTTGCGGATCTTCTGCAGCGGCGGGTAGTCGTCGTTGGTGGTCCCGCGGATGCCGTTGTCGAAGTCCAGGAAGTGCCCGCCGGTGTTGACGCGTCCGTAGGCCGAGGTGTGCTCGTTGAAGCTGTAGTTGGCGCCGGCCGTCCACGAGGGATGGGTCTTGTCGTACTCGTTGCGCGCGTAGGTGCCGTTGCACACCGGCACGGCGTTGTCGTACAGCGTGCGCGGATTGCCATCCAGGTCCTGGTTGGTCATGTTGCACACGTCGCTCTTGGCGTCCTGGTTCTCAAGACGCCCGGACAGGTCCAGCAGCCAGTTGCCCACGCGCCACGAGTCGGACACGTAGATCGCCTTGTTGGTGGCGCTGCCGCGCTGGGCGATGTGGTAGCCGCCGAAATCGGCGAAGCCCTGGCCGTCGGTGCGGTAGTAGGTCTGCCCGCCATCGACGTAGGTGACCGCGATCGGCGTGGCGTTGGGCGTGTTGGTCATCAGCATCTGGTTGCCCAGCGACCACTTGTCGGCCATCGTGTAGTGCGCGTAGTACAGGCCGACGGTCAGCGTGTTGCCTTCGAACAGTTCGCGGCTCAGACGGAAGTCGTTGTTGAAGCTCTTCAGGTGCTTGTGGATATGCCACCAGCCCTGCTGGATCACGCTCTGGTCCAGCGGCACCGCGCCACCGGTGGTGGTGTAGGTGGCGGTGGCCGAACCGGCCGGCAGGTTGAAGCCGCCGGGCGTGTTCGGGTTGTAGAGCATGTCGGCCAGGCTGGCCGGGTTGTTGCCCGAGAACAGCGCATTGGTGTCCATGTCGCCGGCATCGAACAGGAAGCGGTCGCTGATCGACCAGCCGTTCTCCAGCTGATAGTCGAAGTTGCCGCCCAGGAAGAACATCTTCGCGCCGCGCCCGTCGGCCAGGTCGGCGTTGGTGCCGCCGTTGGGATAGCTGGGCAGGTACACGTGCTGCATGGCCTTGCTGTAGTACGTGTCCTTCAGCGGGTCGAAGCCCGGATAGGCGCTGAAGCTGTCGGTGCCGCGCTGGATCAGCGGGATCGGGGTGATGAACTGATTCTTGTCGTTGAGGTAGCGGCTGTACAGGGTGAACTTGCCCGCGTCGGTCTCGTGCGAGAGCGTGGCGGTCAGCTGGCCGCCCTTGTCGGCCTTGAATTGCGGGTCGCGCACGCCGTCGGATTCGCGCCAGAAGCCGCCCACGCTGCCGTACCAGCTGTCGGCCAGCTTGAAGCCGGAGAAGCCATCCAGCCGCCACAGTCCCTCGTTGCCGTAGGTCACCCCGATGCTGCCGGAGGGCACGTCGGTGCCGGTCTTGAGGAAGAAGTTGGCCGAGGCGCCCATCTGGCCATCGGCGAACACCACCGACGGGCCGCCCTGCAGGATTTCCACGGCCTCCACCGTGTCGTCCAGGCGGAACATCGAGGTGGTCTCGAAGAACGACAGCGTCGGCATGCCGTACAGCGGCGAGCCCATCAGCAGCGTGGAGAAGTACGGCGCATCGCCGCCGCCGGGGAAGCCGGCGATCTCGATGTTGGCGCCGGTCTGGCCGCCGCTGCTTTCCGGCCACATGCCCGGCGAGATCTTGAGCAGATCGGCCGTGCTCTTGGGATTGGCCTGCTTGATCTGCTCGGCATTGGCCGTGACGATGTTGAAGCTGGCCTCCAGCTTCTTCACACCGCCGGCCTGGGCGGTACCCGAGACCACCACGGTATCCAGTGTGGTGGCGTTGTCCTTGGACGCCGGGGCGGGCGTCGGTGTCTGTGGAGCGGTCGCGGCTTCCTGCGCGAAGGCGGTGGCGTTGAGACTGGCGGCGATCGCCGCCGAGAGCGCATAGCGCGTCAACCAGATGCGTTGCATGGTTCCCCTCCCCGGAGAATGTGGTTCCACGTCGTTCTTAAAGACAGCACGGACACGCATGCGCGACGCTGTCTGCCTCCGTTGCCAGCGCCCCTCCTGCAGCCGGCAACGGCCCATCGCGCACGCGATGCGCGGCACGGTAGGGACGCGGTTACAAAGGTGTCAAATTGCCCAAGGCAACGGCGCTCACAGTGCCGTCATGTCCTGCGCTGTCATGCGCGCGGACCAGCGAAATCGCCTGCAATTCGCGCTCTTTTGATTTTGCTGCTATCGAACGCGATGACACGCGCAGGCAGGGCGAGCGTTGCGACGCAGCACAGCGTGGCGCGAACGGGACATGCGCTGACGTCGGCGCTGTCCGTTCATGTCCGGCACGCGCCCGGCCGGCGCGCCATGTTCATGGTCGCGCCTAAGGTTGGCGGCGGGGAAAGTTCCATACGGCAATATGCGGTGCGTCAGCAGGCTGCCGCTGCCGAGGTCTCGACCTAGACCTGTCCCATGCCCCCGTCCACGAACAGTTCCACGCCGGTGATGAAGCTCGCCTCATCGCTGAGCAGGAACAGCGCCGCCGAAGCCACTTCCTCCGGCCTGGCCATCCGCCCCAGCAGAATGGGCGCGACGATCGACGCGCGCACCTCGTCCGGCACGCGCGCCATCATCTCGGTGTCCGTGGGGCCCGGCGCCACGACATTGATGCGGATGCCGCGCGGCGCGAGCTCGGCCGCCCAGGTCCGCGCATAGGAGCGCAGCGCCGCCTTGGTCGCCGCATAGGTGCCGTAGTTGGCGATGCCGAGCGAACTGGCGACCGAGCCCACCAGGACCACCGCCGCACCCGATCGCAGCGTGTCGACGGCGGCCTGCAGGCCATGCAGCGCGCCTCTCACATTGACCGCGAAGTGTCGATCGAAGTGATCCTGGGTGACATCGCCCAGCGCCGCGGGCTCGCTGATGCCGGCATTCAGCACCAGCGCATCCAGGGCGCCACAGGGCTCCCGCACCGCAGCGATCGCACGATCCAGGTCCTCGCGCGCGCTCGCATCGGCGACCAGCCCCTGGGCGTCATGGCCGATGACGGAGACGGCGGCCTCCACCTGATCCCGCGCGCGCCCGGTGATGAACACCTTGGCCCCCTCCGCCGCCAGGCGCGTTGCGATGGCCAAGCCGATGCCCTTCGCGCCGCCCACGACCAATGCGACCTTGTTTGCCATCCGATTCATCACGCATGCCTTGCCCAGGAAGAGATGCGCGCTAAGGTATACGCAGTAAATCTGGTATCAAGAACGCACCATGAGTAGCGTAGATATACACGGCGATACCGAGCTGGCCGCTCAGTCGTGCAGGGTGCTGTCCCAGATGGCGCAGATCCGGCCCGTGCTCGACAAGATCGCGGACAAGTGGACGATCCTGATCCTGATCGTGATCTGCCCGAAGCCCTCGCGCTTCAACGAAATCAAGCGTCGACTGGACGGCATCACCCACAAGGCGCTGGCCGACGCGTTGAAGCGCCTGGAACGCAACGGGCTGGTGACAAGAACCGTGCTGCCGACCTCGCCCGTCGGCGTCGAATATGCGATCACGCCGCAGGGACACGCCTTGCGCGAACCGTTCGAAGCGTTATGCGCCTGGGCGCTCGAACATGGCAGCGAACTCGATGCCGCGAGCACGCGGTTCGATCAGCAGCAGAAGGCGCAGGCTTGAGCTGCGGACGCAGGTCGCGACAGGCCTGGAGACTCTGGCTAGGCCATCGAGCGCGGCCCTGATCTTCGATGCGCAGGCGACCTTGCCGAAGCAGGTTGTCCCCCTCGCATCGGCGTCGCCCAACAAAAAACCCGCCGATGGGCGGGTTCTTCCTAACGCGCTGATTCCACAAGGGAAATCTGGTGGCTATGGGTGGACTCGAACCACCGACCCCAGCATTATGAGTGACCGCTCGATGCTGCCAAGTCGCTGAAAATATTACTAAAAATCAAAGATTTCTAGGCCTGAGTCAGGGGCGGGCACGGCCGTGAGCCGAGGTGAAGCCGGCACAAGCGATGGATCCGCCAGTATGAGCTCGCAGTGCCTCATGTGGCGGATCGCCTGGAGGCCTCCTAATCCGTATGCTGGAAGCCAGGGAGTGGTGAGCAGGGAGCGGGAAGCATGGCCATTTACGAGGAAGTGTTGGCTTGGTCTGGAAGATTGCCGCTATGGCGGCAAGACGCACTGCGTCGTCTATGCGTCCACGGATCGTGGAGCGAGCTAGACTTGGAACAGCTCCTGGATCTCGTCGAGCAGCAACACGGAATCGCGTCCGGGCTTGAGTCGGCCACTGAGCCCACGCCATTTGCGACGGACCATTTCCCGGCAGAGGCGACCAGGGGCGCGCGAGTGGTGCTTACATCCCTCCACTCACTGAACAACGTCGGGAAAATCCCGAGCGACCAAGTGCTGGAGTTCGCAGCACAGGGATTGACCATCGCGTATGGAGGAAACGGTACGGGGAAATCCGGGTATGCGCGTGTAATCAAGCAGGCTTGCCGCGCGAGAAGCCCAGGTGCGGTCTACCCCAATGCCTATGACCCCCAGTTCCAACAACTCACACCCAGCGCAACGCTCACCTTTCTGCTAGACGATGTGCCCCATCAGGCGAATTGGAGTGCACCGAGGATCAATAGGGTTGCATGCGTCGACCAGCACGTCTGCGAACAGAGCTAACCATTGCGTGTAATAGCCGCGACAAAGGCACTCTCAACCTGGCGGCGAAGGTCTTCGTCCAGGTCTTTGATTGACTTCATAGCTCGCTCTTGAAGTGGTTCCAGAAGTTCTACATCACTTGGATCAACATCCTCAAGTCTTCGAAGATCTGTTGGCCAATCCGACTCAAGATCGACTACAAGCGACACTCGTCGAAGAATGCTGGGGATGGACAGAGAAAGGTCCCCCCCACCGCACGAAAGGACGACGACGGGAGACCTTTTCGTCCCTGAGGTTGCATCATCAATAAGTGAGTCGATCAACGAAGCAGCATAGATCTCGATAGGCGAAAGGTCCGAATTGAGGATAGCCAGCCCGCCTGCACCAGCTAGCTCGGATGCTTCGCTATGAACGAGATCACTTGATGTCAGTCCCATTGAGACTTCCATGAAAGCAGCGTTGTCTCGATCCTGGCGCGCCAGAATTCTGGCGCATTGCCTTGCCAAAGTTCCTACCAGAGCCAATGCTATCCCGCAGGACGCCGCCATAACTGCAAGCGACGACAAGATAATGGCCTTCCGTCTATTCACTCCTAGCGCCAACATCCTCGAAATCGCATCTTCAGTTGAAATCGCGGTATGGCGAACGAACAAGCCTGATGGCGCCTTCTCTGCAGGGGTATCACTCGAAAGGCTCGGAGCACGGTATGTGCTAGATAGCGTCTGAAACACCTCGGCATTTGCTAGCGCCACGGTGCCTTCGCGGATCGCTCTATCGAAGGCCTCTTTCACCTGCTCCGCCGCGGATTCGGCTTGCTGGCGGTTGCTGCGCTCTTTATCTCTTGCAGCTTTATCAAGCTCAGAAATCTTACTCCTGAGAGCAGAGATCTCGGCCATCAGTCCGGCTCTATCGGACTGCCGCGCTTTCAGCTCCTCGGCTACAAGTTCCTCAACTCTATCGCGAACAGCGTTCTGTGAACCAAGAAGAGAAAGCACTGCATCCAACTCATCGGAATTCATCGAGATCTGCTCAATGGATGAGGCAATCCTTTTGGCTCGGTGAGATATTTCTCCTCCCGCCCTCTTGCGAAGAAGTTCTGAAATCTCGCGTCGCTGGGCTTTGGTGGACGTTAGCTTTGTCTCAGATTCAATGTCTCGAAGCAGTCTCCGGAAAGCGATCTCAAGGGTGGATAGATCCAGATTTGATGAGGGCCCAGTAGGAAGGCTCAAGCAATACTGTTCGCCTTCTATGAGGTGTGTTTCCAATGAGCTCCAGGCCTGCCATGGCTGCTCAAATGCGTCGTCTCGTGCATAAGAAATCCCTTTGGGTGAGGCAATCGCAACGTTGTCAGATAGTAAGAAGACGACCTGCTGTCCCGCCTGGGCCCGGCCATGGATCGAGCAAGACTTAATGCGATCGCGGACTTCGTCAGCGTCACTGCTCGGGACTGAGAGCTTAACCACACTGATGGGCGCATTCTGCTCGCTGCTCATGTGGAATCTTGTCTTGCCCTCCGCACCATCTCGCTCAGACACGATCCAGCGAACAAGCGCGCCTCGTTTGAATGCAGATCTAAGCGCAGATCTGTGGCTCATCACGGAGCCGCTCTCTGGAAACATATGAAGTCTGTCTTCCCTGCCGAGATAGTAGGGATTGCCCTCCAAGATGATGAGGACAGGATCGACAAAAATTGCTCCGTTACTCAGTTCCGTTGTGTAGATTCCAACAATCTCAAACTGGGCGCCCTCTGGTATGCGCGGCAGTGCTGATGGAGTAAGTGCACGAATTCCCGTCGGAGAGGCACCATCCGCCTGATGGTGACTGGCCTGCGCGAGTGCACGGCGAACAAGGTCAGATTCAGGGCCGCTAGATGGCAGAAGAGACAACTGTTCTCGAGCAGAATCCTTGTCGCCGGCACGTAAGCGAACTAGCGCATTGACTAGCCCGCGAGTGCTTTCGGAGAACGGAGCCAAGGCGTCATCGATCGCGTTCTCATCGCTCGCGACAATGGCGGCGATGAGCTCTGCTAGGTGAAAGTTCTGTATAGGACCAACGCTATCGTGCTCTTTTGACACCGACTCAAAGTCCTGCTCATCTAGATCTGCTGAAACTTCATGGTCGTTTGCCGCAATTTCCTCAACCACCCGTGGACCAAGTGGCCGTGCGAGAAGCTCAATCAGACGCTCGTCAGGGTTGTCAGAGAACAGATTGCTGAGCGCTGAGCGACATATGGCGAGTTCCTCCGCGGCTGGAAGCGGTTCGTTCTCGTCGAACAGCGCCTCCAGATACATAAGGGCCTCTTCCATGGGCGTCGGTGTCGCAATGGAAGCATTTGTCGTAAACCAGTTACGGAGGACTTCGTCCGTCTTTCTAGGGAGCCTTTCGCAAATGACCCGAATTCGCTCCTCTCGCCCGTGAGGAAGGTTCTGAACCTTGGCGCCCCTTAGAAGTAATAGCTGCTTTGACTCCTGAAAGAATCTTCTTAGCTCGCCTTCGTGTGTTCCATTCGATATCAGGACATTGAGCTTTTTTGCATTGATGTTAAGAAACGCCATGGGTGCTCTCAGAAGACAGGGCGGTTAGCACAAAGGGAAGGGCGTGCGAGGCATTGTTTTCCATGGCCCAACGGACAGCCTGTTCTTTCGAACAGACATCCGCCAGCTTGCCTGACGCTGCTGGCGATAAAGATCGGAGAATGTGCTGGCTCAAGCTGTGGTGCCATGGTCGCGGCTGCTCGCTAACGACGATCGGCTTTCTGGGGACATGAACCGACCCAAAGGAGCCAAGATCGAGAGCGCCGAAACTCCCCGAGAATGTATTCTCTAATCCGTCCGGCACAGGTCGAACTGCCACGTCATCTATTCTTAGCTTTCTCCACAGTAGCTCCGAAGGAACGACAAGGTCGACGTAGCCAGTTCTGGAGATATGCTCAGCCGCCTCCGTTGAGAACAGGTTGACGGCCTCGTGTGCTATGACCATTGCCCCGCGTGGTCCAGTCAGGTCGTGTGGTAGAAAGCGGATAGTTCTAACAAATCCAGAATCTAACCAGATTGCGAGTTCACTAGGTCTCTCGCAGAAGTCAACCTGGTAAAAGGCGTCTGCAATCTTGTTCACCTTTACGGCAACATCGGTCTGTGTTGCAGCGGCATGGATGGTAGGTGCCCAGGATCGAACAATCAGCTGCGTGACCGTGTCTGCGAAGATAGGGGATCCATCAAGATCGAAGCGAATCGGCGGTGGCCAAACGATATCGACGCGTGGCTTGGAGGGTGCGATAGCGCGCGCCAAGTAATACTTTAGGTCGATGATGTCGCCTGCTTGGTGCTCAGGTGAGTCGCGGAGACGTAGGCGGTAGATAGTCCAGCTTCGATGCTGCTTCTGGGGCTCTGTATGAATCAACGCGGGTGGACAAGGCGAGCGCAACGGGCGCTGAGTAACAAGAACGTACTCTTCACCAAGTTGAAGTGGCGCAGTCGCCTTCTCGAGAACTCCGCCGGTGGCTGTTACTCGAAAGTAGTTTCCAGAGAGGCAGAACTGAGACAAGGCCGCCTCCACTCGCATTGCCAATCCAGGATCAACCGGACTAGTTTCAACTTTGGCAGGCGGGGTGCTCAGCGAAAGCTGTGCGAAAGAAGTTCGTGATAGCTCCTCTCCAGAAAACTCGGCTCTGCCCAATGATGAGCAGACTGCAAGGGTGGATCTATAGCCATCGGCAACTTTCGGAAGGCGAAGTTGTAAGCTAAGCGGAATGGGTCGCTGATCTACCCAGACAACTGCCGGACCTGCTGACGTCGGCGGCTTAGAATGGGGCGACGCTGCCTTCGGTCTGACTGAGCCAGTGCCGGGCTGATAAAGCTCGCATGCGAGACTAAAATTCCGACTGTAATGCGCAAAGTGCGGTCGATTGTAGTTCCCGTGTCGATGATAGACGCTTGCCTCGCATACCGGGCATCTCAGTAGATGCTGATAGGCCGCAGGAGTTCCGGCCTTGACGTGATCTCTGGAAGAGTCAATTGCCCAGTCCATGCGCTTGCACACCGGCTAGATCGAGTCGAGGCGAATTTCCATGTATCGAGGCGAGGAGGTCGGTGACTAGCCAGTCTCTATAGCGAAGATCTCTTTCACTTCGAGGAATCACCCATCTCTCAAGCGCAGCCCGCGAAGCCTCGCGAACGGTAGGTAGACCGCCATACAAGACGCGTCTTCCCTCACCTCGGAGCAAAACGTCCGCATTAGAGGCAATCTTACAAAGGAACACCTCTCTGACAAAGCCGTGCTTAGCGAGCTTGGTGTCCATCCCAAGTCGCTCAAGCGCTCGCCGAATAACGCGAATTCGCCAATTCGGGCCTGAGCCGAACTCGAAGTTAGTCGCATAGTCATCTTTGACGTGCTCGAGGTACGAGCGAAGCTCGTCAAAGATACTGCCTGAGAAGTGGAAGTGACCCCATCCCGAAGTGAATCCAATTGGCTCGAAGATCTTTCGGCCATTCAACTGAAGCCGATTGTATGTCGACGACCTTCCAAGTGCAGATGTAGTTGTCACTGCCAGAAGTCGCGCGCTCTTCTTCTTCTTTGAAATGAGGCCTCTTGACCCCACATATCTCTCCTCGAAGGCGTTGACGACCTCCCGCGATCTGATCAGCGAGGCAACCAACTTGCCTCCGAGCAGGTGGCTGTATGGGGGTAGGGCTCCAAGTACGTAAGCATCCATCAGGTTCACCAGCGCTTCGGAGCGGCGATGGTGATCCCAGCCTATTGCTGCGTCACGAGCTGCCTGATTGAAGACGGCATCCCCCAGGGCAAATATGCCAATCAGCTTGTCATTTCCCCGATCCCACACAAGAAACCTCATCCTTCTCCCATAGCCGTCGGACACAGGCACCTGCCAATAAAGGCTCGCCATGCGGAATAGGTCTGACTGCCAGGTGCGACCATCTACGAGCTCCAGTTCTGGACGGATCAAGTGAGGCTTAATGTCAGAGCCTGATGCAAACCATCTAAGAAGAGAGCTCTGATGTTTGCCTAACCAAGCCTTGTTTGCAACGAGCTTCTCTTCGCGTTGGCCGCGATGGAACCGCCGATAGGCATCCTTATCTAAACTTGGGGGCTGCAAGCGACCTTCTGCATCGCGCTGAAAGCCGAGCTCCTGGAGATGATGCCGGATCAGATGCTTAAGCCTTGCTTCTCTTGATGCCAGCGGGATCACGTTTCCCTTACTCATGCCAGTTCCGCGAATGCACTTGGAAGGTCCCTTGCTAGCTCATAAGGAGTAAAAGTTAGAAGTGTCTCTCCGTCTAAGCGAACCTTTGGGTCGCAGGCTCGTAAGGATGGGCATGCCGCTAGACGAAGTGCTCTGCCATTGTGAGTTACGGAAGTTCCCCGCGGCCCGTTTGTGATCGTCCATCCAGCTAACCTAACCATCTCTAAAAGAGGATGTAGAGCCGCCAATTGCGAATCCTCCGATAACTCTTCTGGTGCCAAGCCGAGTTCTACGTAGTTGGCAAGGTCGATTCCTAGGCTTCTGTCGAGATCTGCATGAAAGAAGCGATTCGAGTAGTGGCGTAGGCACTTCTCACACGATGTGGTGCAATCGCAATTGGATAACAGGGTTCTGGCTTCGGCAAATATCGATGCAAAAGACTCTCCGGCCTGCAGCGCGTAGCCGGCGCCGCCAGACAAAGTGTCATAGATAAAAATGTCCGCAAATGATGTCGACCCGTCATTGCCAAGGCGATAGCCCGCGCTGACTTCCTTCGTATCTATGTCAAGAATACGCCCCATTGAAAGAGTTAGCGCTTCGCACAGCGTCTGCAGTGCGTCCTCCAGCGGTTTCCTGTCTCGGCGCTCAAGAATTCCGAACCTTAGTGGGCTATCGAGATTTACTCTAAGAAGAAGCACGTCCGATGTGAATGCATAGCCCAAGAAGACGCTCTTGAACTCCCCATCGCAGCGCGGCGGAAGCTGTTTGCCAGCGGAGCGAATGTAGTAATCGCGAGCGTGAGCTCCCTCGTGATCTCCCTCTGACAGAACCTTTCCGCATTTGCAGCACACGCGGAAGCCGACTTCATCCGACTCTGGATCGCCCTCATTGACTACCACCAGCCGTTGCTTGCGTAGGTGAGCAAGGCCGCCGCGGACTCCAAACGGCTTGGTCTCGATCCGGCGATCCTCTTCGGGTAAGGGGAGCTGTGCTTGAGTAACGCGGCTGAAAACCTGGTCCTCAAACTCATCTAAACCTTTACGCCCATCGGGGAACACCATCTCCGGACGGATGACGGTCATCGTTCTGAGCGTGCCAGACCCACACTGAGGGCACTGCTTCTCACCATCATCGCTCGCTATGAACCCAGCGGTGTATGAGCACTGTGTGCAGCTTCTATGTACCTTGCTCTGGTCGAACAAGACCTTTGCGCGGTCCACTTCAGTATCCGGCCCGGAGGACGCGACGGTTCCTATGCGATAGGTTTTCTTGTTTACTACTACAAGGCGTCCTGGGGCATACTCCGAGAGGGCAATGCTAAGGCCCTGCTGCGCCTTCTCTACGGTTCGAAAACCGCCCTTGCTAGTCGGCTCCTGTATTTGCAAGGCGCAGAGATCCGTAGGGAATGCGTAGGAAGGCAGTAGTCCCTTTGAGAACAGGAACTCTATGAGGCTTGTCTCTAGGCCTTCTTCAGAAGAGGGGCGCCTGGCTTCGATCTCTTGGATCATCGCGTCGGCGACGGATGCAGCGATCTGCCCATCAGGAAGCCATTCTTCAGCTCTCCGAAGCGAGTCAATTCCCTCAGGTTTTGTGCGCACCCATGATTTGAACTCTTCGAGGCCGGTCGACTTATCCGAGTTGTAGAAGGTCCAAGTGTCACCGAGAGCGGTGTAGATATCCCCGGTCGCCGAGGCCGTTGCGAGAGGGCGAAAGAAGTCTTGCAAGAGCTGGGCAAGAAGATGCCTATCCGTGATCCGCGCGTTAGATGTATCGAGGACGGGCTTTGGCGGGTCGCCGGCCAAGATCTTGTTCGGATTCTGGAAGTAGTGAGCATCGTGAGCGCTGGATTGCGCATACGTAACGACAGTAGACACCGATGAACCGCGTCGGCCGGCTCGGCCTGCACGCTGCTGGTAGTTCTGGCGCATCGGTGGGACATTGCGCATTGACACCGAAATCAGTGAGCCGATATCGATGCCGACTTCCATAGTCGTTGTGCAACTTAGCACGTCGATTGCCCGCTCTCCGGGACGAAGTATGTCGCGAAACTGTCGTTCAAAGACTTCTGTAGTCGGGGAAGGGCTGCTCGCATCCTTGTGGGAAAGCTGGGCGCTGTGCTCCTGCACATCAATGTTCATCAAAGGCGAACCCAGAGCCACAGCCCTTGCGACCGGATCTCGCCAGAAACCCTTGCGAGCTCGAAGATAGCTGGTGCTGTTAGGGTCGACTAGCGTCGCTGCGCTGTCTGTGCAGTTTGGGCAGCGTCCGAAAAGTAGTCTTGGCGATACGCTTTTGCATCGCGCGCACTGCGCCCAATGGTCGTCTAGCGCGGGACGCAGGGATATGTGGGCCGGTCTGAGATAGATTGAACCATCTGGTTTCGCATCGCACAGATTGCTGGCGAGGCAGTTTGCTATATGGTCAACATTCAGGCCTTTTGATTCAAGTAGAGCTTTCTGTGAGCGCGAGAACCCATCGGCAGCGAACGAACGCTTTATTGGATACCTAGATGCCTGGTTCCTTACGCCATCAGGAATGTCTCTCCCGAAAGCAAAACGAGCCAAGAGACGTTGTATCCATACAACGGAGATGGCTTCTAGATCGACTGGCGTGACTCCATCTATTTCAGAGGCGATCTTGAGTCCAATGGGCCGGGCTACCGGGGCAACGTATCCTAGAGTTAGCGCACTCACTGAATAGAAGGGCGTTCCCAACTGTTTGAGGAGGATCGCCCAATAGCTCGGGGGTGGCGACAAGCTATCGTCCTGCAGCTGCGCTTCTAAGTCGCCGTCGTAGAAGCGATTGAAACTCCGAAGGTCACTCTCAATATGTGATCTGTCATCGCCATCGAAAAATCGTAGATCATGGACGAGAAGGCACTTAAGAAACGCGACATACAAGTCTTTGTGCAGCCTCGGCTCCCGCTTGCGCTCCAGAAGGAGCTTGGCAGCCACAAATATTGTCTGACGAAAGACGTCAAGCTCGATTTCGCGAGGAATATCTCGAGCCAATCTGGCGGCCTTCTGTCGACCATCAGAGAAGACAATCGTCTTTCTGCCACCATTTGGTGTCTGCGGTGTTTGAGATCTAGTAAGAGGCTGGGCAGCCACTTGCGCCCGGATTAGATGAGCGAATGGGGCTTCTCCCTTGGTTGCTAGATCCATTGCAAGAGGTGCTTCTGCGCTACTTCTTTGGCCGCACGCGGGGCAGTCGCCCTTTAAGCTAAGAACTCGACGTCCCTGCTCTCTTGTCTCTGCGTTTGGACGAAGAAGCGGCAGGTACTCTCCGCTTCTTTTTCCGCTCGGAGCCGTCGAAACCAATTGGCCGGTCAAAGTGTGCAGCCAAGTCATCGTGCCGCCACTTAAGGTGGCGGCTTCCTGTTCAGAAACGACATAGAACTGAGATTCGACTAATTGGGTTTCCGTCCAGGTTCCGTTGGATGGCTGATGCCACAAGAAGTCACCATCTGCGCCCGACAAGTATCCACGTAGAAAGCTAGCGCCGCATGATCTGTGAGTGAGCAGCTCGTAGACTCTGGATCCACACTCGCATCGCAGTCTTGCATTCGCGTGAAGTCGTCCGAGCACATGGCTTCCGGATGATGCGCGTGAGCCACACTCGATGTTGGTGCATGCAAAGAGTCCGGGAAGACCGCGAAAGAACAGGTGAGATCGGATAGGGCAGAAGGAGCGGTTCTTGTCGTAGTCCTTTGCGAACGACATCAGCGCCAGAAGAGCCTCCGTTGCAGCTAGCCTGCCTTCGCTATAAGGAAATGCGAGCTCAGCACATTCGGTGAGCGTCAGCGGCGAGCGCGATAGCCGCTCTGCAACTAGCAAGGCCACAGGGAGCTTCTCAAGAAACCTGAAAGCATATTGCTGAAGACCCTCTTGGCTAGGCGATGGATCTGCCACCAAAATGGATAGAGACTTAGACAGTGCGACTATATCGGCCTGCGCCCTGCTGACGTCCATGGAGGCAGAGAGAATCGCAGAGAAGTCGAACTCTGAAAGCGTCTTCTGCGTTAGTGCGTCGGCCGGTTCCCCGCCTGAACGCTTTTCCAGGTCGCCTACTACTAATTTGAAACTCGAAGAAGGACCCCCGGTAAGCTTCTCGGCAAAATTCGTGATCTCAGTCTCGGCATCCTCAGATGATCCTAGACTTGCGCTGGTCAAGATGAATCGGATGCGGTTTGCCGCAACATTTAGTCGTGATCGAAGCCTGCGGAGGAGGTAGGCAACCTCGGCGCCGCCAGAGCCTCTATACATGTGAGCTTCGTCAAGAACAATTATCAGTTCATTCTGATTGTCTTCCTGGAGCCACTCTGCAGTCTGCTGAAAGATGGGCGCTTCGAGAGGCCGCAGCATCATGTACTCAAGCATGGAGTAGTTTGTGACCAGGATGTCTGGAGCAACGCACTGCATCTCATGACGCGTTAGGAGTTCAGAGTCGGTTGGACTTGTTTCAAGTCTCGAGTCCAAGAAAGATGCGAGGTCCTTGGCTGGCCATTTGCCTTCAGCCTTAAGTTGGCTGCTGTAGTCGTCAGTCATTCCCTCGAAGTAGAGTTTTCTGATCTCGTCTTCTATGCGCTCCTTATCCTTCCGGTTCGATCGAATTCCGGGATAGGGAGAGCGGCTTGTATACATGCCGAATGTTGCTCTCCGGGAATTGGCCCCTTGTAGCTTCTCGCTTACCGTTCGATTGCCGAAGAGGCGTCTCAGTCGACCCAGTTGATCATTGACCAGCGCATTCATCGGATACAAAAGAATCGCGCGAACTCCAGTCTTTCGCCAAGATTGAGGCCTGCTTTTAGCCTCAATGGCGAGGCTCGAAAGGATTGGCATCAAAAAGCTCTCGGTTTTTCCCGAGCCGGTGCCTGTTGCAACAATCAAGTTCTTGCCGGCAAGGAAGTGCTCAAGTGCTTTGCATTGATGCGTGTAAGCGATCTTTGGGATCCCGGTGGAGCCTTCACTGGAGGCGCACACCAAGATTGACTTTGCGGGTTCGGGAATTTTCAGGTCAGGGTAGCGGCTGCCCTGAGAGTATTGCGGTGTCGCCTCGAGCCTAGGCTCCTGGAATGTGTTTCCAGGCTGCTCAAAGATTCGGTCCCGTTCGCTGATAAGCCATTCGTCCCAGATGTGATATTGAGCACTAAGGTATTGATGTAGTGTGTCAAGCAGCGTCTTATGGACTGAGTGAACGGAATAGGATGGTGTAGTCATATCAGGGTGTCCGAGAAGCAGCCTAGCTTCGCGATTCGCGAGAGGAGAACTGGTGCTAGTTCCGTTGGTGCTGTGAAGGTTGTTGTAAGGCCGGAACGGACTGTCTGCGTAGAGATGGCAAGGGCGAGTCGGTATTCCGCGGCGGGTAGCCTCAGATTTAGAGTGATGCTCGTTTCACGCTCGCTCGACCGAATGATGGCTTTGGGGGCCGATCCAAGGTGACTCGCAACAGAGAAGAACAGCCTGGCAGCCTCAATATTTATCGGTGCTTCGGAGATGACTGAGCCGTTTCGCACGCTCGCGGAGAAGAAGCGCGTGCTGCCATGAGCTCGTTGTCTACATATGGCAATCTGGTCGACTAATGCCGCTTTGTTGGGCTGGTCAGTCCAAAGAAATGGGATGTGTCCGTCTCTTGTGCTCGGCAGGCTCAAGAATTCCACGCCAGACAAGCCAGAAGTCTTGGCTGAATTGAGTTTGTGGCCGGATATGAGTGCAGCGACAACGCTAGCGGGGTCGTGGTCGGAAGCCCCCATCCAATTTTCTAGGGCCTGGTGCGGCAAGTTCTCAGCGGTATCTTTCGACACAAAACGAGAAAGCCCGTGGCGTGTGCATCCTCCCAGCAACCCATGCATGTTAGGGGCCGCTCCCACAAACATGAATTTTCCATTGATCTCTACGACTCGGTATGGTGTCAGTAGCCAGTAGCCACCCATGACGGGCTCTGCTTCTCGCAGAAGTTCGAGTAGTCTCAACGCCACCCTACACAGCGTTGCCGAGCCAAGTCTATTAAAGGAATTTCGTACGCGGGAAACGTGCACTGCACCAAAAGCCCCCGCTTCCAGCCTGGCCAGGCCGTAGAGGGTTCCACGGGCGAATTCCATCAGGGAAAAACGATCCCCATCTTCAGGTGACTGAAGCCAAGAAAGCGGTATCGATTGTCTGTAGCCGCTTTGAGAGTCGGTAGGCGCACTGCTCATTCGCTGTCACTATCCGTTTGTCAGCGGTCTTCGACTGCGTACGCGTCAGGCTTCGAACCTGCCGTTGCTGCGAATTTGATCCCCAGCGATGAGAATAGTGCACTCTCCGCTGACATGCGACCGGCCCGCTGGCGCACAACTTTAGTGGACGGTTCTGAGCCTGGCCGCGATGATTTGCAGGCCATCCGATGCAGGGCACGGCAAAAGCCGGCGTGAGATGGAAACTGACGCTCCTCATTTTGGAGAGATCGGCGCTCCTAGAGACTAGAGCGAGGGTGGCCTGTTGCCAGTGAGTGCAGCGAGGCGAGGCGGCCCACTAAGCCGTCCTTAAGCCGACCTCATCCCATGCCGTAAGCCTTCCCGCAGACAACAAAAAACCCGCCGTGAGGCGGGTTCTTTGTAACGCGTTGAATTTCAACGAAATTCTGGTGGCTATGGGTGGACTCGAACCACCGACCCCAGCATTATGAGTGCTGTGCTCTAACCGGCTGAGCTACATAGCCGCGCGAAGAACCGGCAATTCTGGGCATCGGCCCGTGGCTTGTCAATCGATGCGCGGCGGGTTGAGGCTGCGGCCGGGGCGTGGCACATTCGGACCCAGTAGATTTTCAGGAGTCCGCGTCGTGATCGATCCGGACGGTTACCGACCCAACGTCGGCATCGTGCTCATGCATCCGGAAGGCAAGGTCTTCTGGGCGCGCCGCGTGCGCCGCGACGGCTGGCAGTTCCCGCAGGGCGGGATGAACACCGACGAGACGCCGGTGGAAGCCATGTACCGCGAACTGCGCGAGGAGACCGGGCTGCTGCCCGAACACGTCGAGATCCTCGGCGCTACCCCCGGCTGGCTGCGCTACCGGCTGCCGCCGCGCGCGGTGCGCCGCAACGAGCGGCATGTCTGCATCGGCCAGAAGCAGGTCTGGTTCCTGCTGCGCCTGGTCGGCGAAGAGCGCCACGTGCGCCTGGACGTGACCGATACGCCCGAGTTCGACCACTGGCGCTGGGTCGACTTCTGGTACCCGATGGAGCACGTGGTGATGTTCAAGCGCGGCGTGTACGCCCGGGCGCTGGGGCATCTGGCGCCGATGGCGCGGGTCGTGGCCGGCGCGCAGGCCGTGCCGCAGCAGCGCCAGGAGCGGCGGCCGGGCGAAGGCCAGGCGCGCAGCTCGCAGCGTCCGCGCGCCCGGGCGGGCCGGCGGCGCGAGGGTTCAGGCCCGGGCACGCCTGCAAATTGACAATCATTCGCATCCGCGATTGAATGGCATCGGGCCGGTCCGGCCCGCCGCCGTCCCGCCATCGCCGTGTACGTCTGCATCTGCAACGGGGTCACCGACCACCAGATCCGCGAAGCCGCCGCCAACGGCTGCAGGACCGTGTCCGAACTGACCATGCGCACCGGCGCCGGCAGCACCTGCGGCAGCTGCCTGGACATGGCCGCCGACCTGCTCGATGCGCACCACGCCAGCGTGGGGTTCCCGCTGCCGCTGCTGGGCGCCGCCCTGGCCAACGCCGCCTAAGGGCGCACCGCCCGCGCAGCGCGCGGGACTGATCACGATTCGCGTTTCCTCACGGCCTCGTGTCGGTCGCTATCCTGCGCGTCGATTCTCTGCGCATGGATATGACGATGAAGGGCGACGCCAAGGTCATCGAGTTCCTCAACAAGGTCCTCTACAACGAGCTGACCGCGATCAACCAGTACTTCCTGCACGCCAAGATGCTCAAGCACTGGGGCCTGAAGGAACTGGCCGAGTACGAATACAAGGCATCCATCGACGAGATGAAGCATGCGGACAAGCTGGCCGACCGCATCCTGTTCCTCGAGGGCCTGCCGAACTTCCAGGCGCTGGGCAAGCTGCGCGTGGGCGAGAACCCGCGCGAGATGCTCGAGTGCGACCTGGCGCTGGAGCTGGAGGCGCTGCCGGTGCTGCGCGAGGGCGTGTCCTACTGCGAGACGGTGGGCGATTACGTCAGCCGCCAGCTGCTGGTGGACATCCTCGATTCGGAGGAAGAGCACGTGGACTGGCTGGAAACCCAGCTGGACCTGATCGGCCGGATCGGCGAACCGAACTACCTGTTGACCAAGCTCGACGACTGAGCCGCGGCCGGCGCGCCCTCCAGGCGCGCCAGATAGTCCTGCAGCGCCACCCGGGCACGCGCGAACTCGGCGATCACCAGCGCCACCGCCACGGCCGGGCGCTCCAGGCGCGCCTCGCGCGCGCCCAGTTCGATCCGCTTGGCCGCGGCCGACAGGGCCAGCGCGCCGAGATTGGCGCTGGAGGACTTGAGCGAATGCGCCGCCGCGCGCATGGCTTCCAGGTCGGGCGCGGCCGAGGCGGCCTCCAGCTCGGCGATCAGCCGCGGCGCGTCCTCGAGGAAGACCTGGATGATGCGGCCGGTGTCCGGGCCGGTGAACTCGACGAGCTCGTCCAGCAGCGCGGTGTCCAGCGCGACCGGGATGCCGAGCGCAGGCGCGCTGGGCGGCGGCGCAGGCGACGGCGGCGCGGCGGACACGGGGTTGCCCTCTGAGACCGGAACCGCGGGGAGCGCGTCCGCACTGGGCTCGTTGCTTGGGGTGTCCGAATCCGAGGCTTCGCCGACCGGCGGCAGCCAGCGCACCAGGCATTCCTCCAGCAGCGCGCGCGAGACCGGCTTGGACAGGTAGTCGTCCATGCCGGCGTCCAGGCAGCGCTGGCGGTCGCCGGCCATGGCGTTGGCGGTCATGGCCACGATCGGCAGGCGCGGCTGGCCGCGCTCGGCCTCGCGCTCGCGCCAGCGGCGCGTGGCGGTATAGCCGTCCAGCAGCGGCATCTGACAGTCCATCAGCACCAGCGGGTAGCGGGTGCGCTCCATCTTCTCCAGCGCCATCACGCCGTTGTGGGCGTGGTCGGCGCGGAAGCCCAGCGACTCGAGCATCTTCTCGGCCACCGCCAGATTGACCGGGTTGTCCTCGACCAGCAGCACGCGGCGGCCGTCCACGGCGATGGGCTGCGAAGCGTCGGCGGCGGGTCCGGCGCCGGCGAACGGCTCCGGTTCGGGCAGGGGCAGCGGCTGCTCGACGTGGACCGGCGCGCTGGCCGGGGCAGTGGGGGGCTTGGGGATGGTGCTCAGCAGCGCGCGCAGGTCCGATTCATGCGCCAGGCGCGGCAGCGAGGTCGCGCCGACGCGCAGCTCCTCGGGTACCGGTTCGTCGCCGTAGAGCCAGACCAGCTGGGTGCCGGTCTCCTGGGCGAGGCGGCCGATCACGCGGTGCAGGGCGCGGGCGCTGCTGCGCATGCTCGGGCTGAGATCGGCCACCACGGTGTGGAAGCCCGCGGTGTTGGCGCGCAGCCGTTCCAGCGCCTCCTGCACGGTCTCCACGCACTGCAGGGAGGCGTTCCACTGCGGCACCAGGTTGGACAGGCGCGAGCGCAGCCGGCCGTCGGCGCTGACCAGCAGCACGCGCGCCTGCGCCGGGCGCGCCGGCGCGGGCAGGTCGCCCAGCGCCTTGAGCAGCGGGATCTCGAACCAGAAGGTCGACCCGCGCCCCAGCTCGGACACCACCGCGATCCGCCCGCCCATCAGGCCGACGATGCGCTTGCAGATGGCCAGCCCCAGGCCGGTGCCGCCGAAGATGCGGGTGGTGGACGCATCGGCCTGGCTGAAGGGACTGAACAGCCGTGCCTGCGCGTCGGGGTCGATGCCGATGCCGGTGTCGCGGACCTCGAAGCGCAGCAGGTGCTGGGCGCCGGTCTCGCCCAGGCGCCGGGCGACCAGCGTCACCGAGCCGCGCTCGGTGAACTTGATGGCGTTGCCGATCAGGTTGGTCAGCACCTGGCGCAGGCGCAGCGGATCGCCGCGCACCGACAGGCGCACGGTCGGGTCCAGCTGCAGGCCAAGGCGCAGGCCGCGGTTCTCGGCCGGGCGCTGCATCAGCTGCATGACCTGCTCGAGCACCTCGCGCAGGTTGAAGGCGGTGTTCTCCAGCTCGAGCTTGTTCGCCTCCAGCTTGGAGTAGTCCAGGATGTCGTCGACGATGCGCAGCAGGGTCTGCGAGGAAGCGGTGGCGGTCAGCAGCAGCTGGCGCTGGTCCGGCGCCAGGGCCGAGCGCGAGAGCAGTTCGAGCATCGGCACGATGCCGTTGAGCGGGGTGCGGATCTCGTGGCTCATCGTGGCCAGGAACTCGCCCTTGGCCAGCACCGCCGATTCGGCCGCCTGCTTGGCCTTGATCAGCTCACCCTCGACGCGGCCCAGGCGCTCGACCTCGCGCTGGGCCATCTGGCGCTCGGACTCGGCGATGGCCGCGCGCGCGTCGGCGGCCTCGATGTGGCGCGCGACCGCATGCAGCAGCACCAGCGTGGCCACGGTGGCCAGCAGGGCGGCCACGCCCGAGGAGAAAGCCACCAGCAGCCACGGGCCGGGCACCATCGACAGGTCCAGCCACAGCGAGACCAGCAGCAGCACGGCCGCGGCGGCGGCCAGCCAGGACATCAGTGCCGCACGTCCTGGCGCGGCGACCACTACAGCACCGCGTTATGGAAGTCGAAGCCCAGGTCCTCGCCGACGCCCTGCACCAGGTTGCCCTGGATGAAGTCGACGCCGCCCATCCACATGGCCGCGGCGGCCTGCGGGTCCTCGATCTGCTGGCCGATCACCAGCAGGTTCTGGCGGTGCGCCAGGTCGATGGTGGCGCGCAGCTGGCCGCGCAGCGCGGCGTCCTTGTGCGCGCCGGCGAAACGGCTGGAGACGCGCAGATAGCTCAGCGGCAGCAGCGAGAGCAGCGCCTCGGCATCGGTGCCGGGCTCGAACTGGCTCAGGCAGAACTGTACGCCGGCCTGCATCGGAGCCTGGCAGAAATCGCGCAGCGCCACGGTGTGAATCAGCGCGTCGGACAGGCGCAGGTCCATCACCAGCGAGGACGGCTCGATGCCGCGGCGGCGGATCTCGCCGATCAGCCAGTCGGCCGCGCCAGGGCGGTTCAGGGTCAGCGGCGACTGCGACACGAACAGACGCAGCTCGGCGCCCTCGACCTTGCGCTTGGCGATCAGGTCCAGCGCGCGGGCGATGATCTGGCGGTCCAGATCGACGATGTCGCCGGACAGCTCGGCCGCCGGCACGACCTGGGCGGCCGGCAGCAGCGTGCCGTCGGCCTGGCGCAGGCGCATGAGCACCTGGAACTGGGCCTGGTCGCCGCCGGCCACCGACACGATCGGCTGGAACAGCAGCTCCAACGTGGTGTCGGCCAGCGAGGCGCGGGCCTGTTCGCTGGCCGAGGGCGCCGGCACGTGCGCGGCGACGTGGCCGGGCTGGCTGCGCGCGGCCACGGCGGCGTGCTCGACCGCCTCCAGCGCCGCATCGCGGTCGGCGAAGCCCAGGGCCAGCTCGGAGTAACCGATGATCGCGCGCAGCTGGATGGTCTCGCTGGCGCGCACCGGCAGCGACACCTTGGCCAGCTGGTCGTGCAGCGAACGGGCGAAGCCCTCCAAGGCCTCACGCGGCAGGCCGCGGGCCACGGTCAGGAAGCTGTTGTCGTTCAGGCGCGCCAGCGGATGCGGCGCGGCGAAGCCGGACAGCTGGCGCGCGGCCTGCGACATCAGCTGCTCGAAGGCGGCATAGCCGTAGCGGTCGCGCAGACCCAGGGCGCCGGCGATCTCGATGAAGAACAGGCCGCCGTCGGCGTGTTCCTCCAGCGCCGAGGCCAGCTGCTGCTGGACGTAGGCGCGGGTGTGCAGGCCGGTCTCCGGATTGACGTCCAGCGGGGTCTGGTTGACCTCGGGCGCGGCGCTGGTCAGCACCTGCACCGGCAGGCGCTGGCGCATGCGGCGGATGCGGTTGGACACCGCGGCGATCAGGTGGCGCGGGCGGATCGGCTTGTTCAGGAAGTCGTCGGCGCCGCTGTCCAGCGCGTCGTACTGGCGTTCCGGATCCGGATCGCCGGTGAGGAAGACGATCGGCAGGTCCAGGTACTCGGGGCGCTCGCGGATGGCCATCGTCAGCGACATGCCGTCCTGGCCGGGCATGTGCAGGTCCATGAGCAGCAGGTCGGGCACGAAGCGCTGGATGCTGTCGATGACCTTGTCGGCCTCCATCTCCACTTCGGCCAGCATGCCCGCGCCGTGCAGCACGCTCTGGGCGAACAGGGCCTGCGGGCGGTCGTCTTCGACGATCAGCACGCGATACGGCGATTCGGCCGGACCGCCTTCGCCCTCCGCCGCGCCGGCGGCCGGGGGCGCGCCCGCGCCGCCGGGCAGGCCGGCGCCAGCGCCGTTATCGGACTCTGCTTCGGCGCTGGCGGAGAGGGCCGGCACGTCGTCGGTCCAGCGCCGCCAGTAGTTCGGCGGCGGCATCTCGGCGCGCACCAGCGGGCGCGGAGAAGAAGATGACGAAGACGTGGGGGACGGCGGTGCGGGCATCGGGCTTTCCGGCGTGACTGATGTCCATTATGCGACGGACTGCCGTTAAAACGGGTTCTCGACCCGCTTACGGCCGCGATGCGGCCGTGGGTGATGAACGGGGTCGCAGGCGTCGCCACACCGCGCGGGCGATCCATCCCAGCACCAGCGCGATGGTCAGGCTCAACACCACCGCCACCGACAGCGCCAGCCAGGGATGGGCCAGCGCCAGGGCCAGGCCGCCGGTCACCACCACGTCCTCGGCGAGCGAGGCGGTCCAGTTGCTGACCGGCTCGGGCGAGGTGTTGAGCAGGGCGCGCGAGCCGGCCTTGAGCAGATGGCTGGTCAGCGCCACGCCGGCGCCGGCCGCCAGCGCACCGGTGCCCAGGTGCCCGTCGGGCGAGAGTGTCGCGGCCGCGAGGAAGGCGCCGGCCGGCACCCGCGCCAGGGTCTGCAGCAGGTCCCAGACCGAATCCACGCCGGGGATCTTGTCGGCGAAGAACTCGGCCACCGCCAAGGCGCCGGAGGTGCCCAGCACCCACCACGACTGGGTGGCCTGCAGCGCCGGCGGCAGCTCGACCCAGCCCAGCAGCCCGGCCAGGCCGATGCCGAACACGGTCAGGTAGGCGCGGATGCCCGCCATCCAGGCCAGCAGGATCCCGATCACGAACAGATGTGCTTCGGTCATGGCCAACACGCTCTAGACTGGGGGCGACGGGAGGGGAGCGCGCGTCCCGTCGGGTCATCGCCAGTATAGGTCCCGCCGGGGCCGCGTCCGTGCAGGCGCGCGGGGGCGGTGCGTGGACCGTGCCGGCCTTCCTTGCCAACGCCGTGTCCGCCATGCACTCCACCATTCCGCAGTACCGCATCGTCCGCGGCCGCCAGGGCCGCCGCCTGCCGTGGCGGCTCCTGTTGGTCCTGGGCTGGCTCGCCTCGCTGGCGCTGGTCGCCGCCGCCGTCCTGTGGCTGACGCGTCCGGCCGGCCTGGACCAGCTGCGCCAGCGCGCGGCCAGCGCCGAGGCCGCCGAGCGCCAGTCCAGCCGCGAGGTCGCCGAGCTGCGCCGCCGGATGGTGGTGCTGGAGCAGTCCGACCGCATCAGTCGCGCGGCCAACCTGGACCTGCAGGACACCCTGGCCCAGCGCGAGACCCAGATCAACGATCTGCGCAGCGACCTGGCCTTCTACGCACGCCTGGCCGGCCCGACCGCCCAGCGCACGGACCTGACGGTGTTCTCCTCCAGGTTCGCCGCCCAGGGCGACGGGGCCTTCGGCTACCGGATCGTGCTGACCCAGACCCTGGACCGTGATGCGATCAGTACCGGGCAGATGCAGCTGGCGGTGGACGGGGTGCGCGCCGGCCGCCACGAGACGCTGGACTGGGCGCAGCTGCACACCGGCGGCGAGTCCGCGCCGCAGGCGTTCTCCTTCCGCTATTTCCAGGAGCTGTCCGGGCGCATCGTGCTGCCGGCCGGCTTCACCCCGCAGCGCGTGCGCGTGACCCTGCAGGCGCCCGGGCGGGCGCCGGTCGAGCGCGCGTTCGACTGGGCCCCGGCCCGCGGCTGACCGCAGTCCCCTTCCTCCCACGGAGCGTCCATGTTGAAGAAGAAGAGCAGCTGGCACGACGGCCAGGCCGTCGACACCCTCATCGGCGCGCAGGTCGTGCTGCATGGCGATCTGCAGTTCAGCGGCGGGCTGGTGGTGGAGGGCCGCATCCACGGCCGGGTCTTCGCCGCGCCCGGCCAGCCGGCCACGCTGACGCTGGGCGAGGCGGGCCTGATCGAGGGCGTGGTCGATGTGCCGGTGGTGATCGTCAACGGCCGCATCGAAGGCGACGTGCGCGCCACCGAGCGCGTAGAGCTGGCGCCCAGGGCGCGGGTCAGCGGCAACATCCACTACAAGGTGGTGGAGATGCGCGCCGGCGCGCTGCTGGTGGGTCAGCTGATGCATCTGGCCGAGGGCGAGCCGGCGCAGGCTGCGGCGCCCGTGCCGGCACAGCTGGACGCGCTGCCGGAGGCCGCCAACGCCTAGGCCGCGCAGGTGGACCTCGGCCCTGTTCATAACGGGCCGACTAAGCTGACCCCATGTCCGCGAACGATCCGCCCAACGGCGCGCCGCGCCCGGCGTCCGAAGGCCCGCATCTGCTGCCCGTCAGCCGCGGCGCGCGGCTGACGGTGTATGCGCTGCTGGGCGTGCTGGTGCTCGCGCTGGGCTTCGGTGCCTGGGGCCTGTGGACGGTGTTCGCCCCGGGCGCGCGACAGGCGCCGACGGCGGCGCAATGGCAGGCCACGCAGGGCCGCGTTCATGACCTCGAACAGCAGGTCGCCACGCTCTCGCGCTCGGACCAGATCAGCCGCGAGGCCAACCGCGACCTGCAGGCCACGCTCAGCGACCGCGAGGAACAGATCGCCGGCCTGCGCGCGGACGTGGCCTTCTACGAGCGCTTCGTCGGCGCCACCGCGCAGCGGCGCGGCCTGGCGGTGCACGAGCTCAAGCTACAGCCGCAGACCGACCAGGCCTGGCACTTCACCGCCACGCTCACCCAGAACCTCAACCGTGGCGCGGTCAACCGCGGCCGCCTGCAGCTGAGCGTGGAGGGCACGCGCGCGGGCAAGCTGGAGACGCTGGACTGGGGGCGGCTGCGCCAGCAGCCGCAGGCCGACGGGATGGCGTATTCGTTCAAGTATTTCCAGCAGATCGAGGGCGAGATCGTGCTGCCGCCGGACTTCAAGCCGCTGCGCGTCACCGCGCGCCTGCAGCCGGACAACAGCGAGCGCGTGGACCAGTCCTTCACCTGGGCGCAGGCCGCCGGCGCGCAGGACGATGCGGCCCAGCCCTCGGGTTGAACTGACATCGTCCTGGCCCCATCCTTGCCGTCATGAGCACGCTCGTCTCCCTGCCCAATGCGACCCCGGCGCCGGACTACCAGTCGCTGGAGCGTCCGCTCAACTTCACCCATGCCGCCGCGGCCAAGGTGCGCGAGCTGATCGCCGAGGAAGGCAACGCCGACCTGGCACTGCGCGTGTACATCGAGGGCGGCGGCTGCTCGGGGTTCCAGTACGGCTTCGAGTTCGACGAGAACCGCGCCGAGGACGACGTGGCCGTGCGCACCGACGAGGTCACCCTGCTGGTCGATCCGCTCAGCCTGCAGTATCTGATGGGCGCCGAGGTGGATTACACCGAGAGCCTGACCGGCGCGCAGTTCGTGATCCGCAACCCCAACGCCAAGACCACCTGCGGCTGCGGCAGCAGCTTCAGCATGTGATGCCGGCCGACGCGGGCGGCGCACGCACGCCGTTGCCTCTTCAGACCGGACCCTTGTCCGGTTTTTCGTTCGTGGCCGAGCCATTGGACCGCGCCGATGCGCTGCGCGACGACGCGCGCGCGCTGGCCGCGCTGTGGCCGCAGGCGCGGGTGCTGGTGATCGACGCCGACGGGCTGGCCTACGCCGATCGCCACGGCGAGCTGCTGGCGCCCACCGGCGAGCAGCTGGGCGGCGGGCCGGGCCTGGCGACGTTCTTGGGGCTGCGCGGGGAGGTGGCGTGGTTCGCCATCTCGGCCGACGTGGTCGCCTTCCAGGCGCCGGGCCGGATGGAGCTGCGCCAGGCCGCCAGCGACTGGGCGCATGCCGATTCGACCGCCTTCGCCCAGGCGCGCGCGCTGCTGCACTGGCAGCGGCGCACGCGGTTCTGCACCGTTTGCGGCGGCCGGCTCGAACTGCGTCGCGCCGGCTATATCGCGCGCTGCCTGCAGTGCCGCGCCGAGCACTACCCGCGCGTGGATCCGGCGGTGATCGTGGCCGTCAGCGACGGCACGCGGCTGCTGCTGGGGCGCCAGGCGGCGTGGCCGGCGCAGCGCTACTCGGTGGTGGCCGGTTTCGTCGAGCCGGGCGAGAGCCTGGAGCAGACCGTGGCCCGCGAGGTGCTGGAGGAGACGCAGGTGCGCGTGCGCGCCGCGCGCTATCTCGGTTCGCAGCCGTGGCCGTTTCCCGGCGCCCTGATGCTGGGCTTCGAGGCCGATGCCGAGCCCGACGAACCGCGCGTCAACGGCGAGCTGGAGGACGCGCGCTGGTGCAGCGTGGACGAGGTCGGCGCGGCGCTGCGCGGCGAGGGCGAGCTGCTGCTGTCGCCGCCGCTGTCCATCGCCCGTGCGCTGATCGCGCACTGGCACCGCAAGATGACGGCCTGAGCCGCCCGGCGTCGATCGCTCTAGAATCGGCGCCACGCAAGGGAGCCTTCGAAATGTCGATCACGCTGGTAGCGGTCGTGGTGGCGGTGGTGCTGGGCCAGCTGGCGCCGCATGCGGTGAGCGCGTACCGGCGCCACGATCTGTACGCGCGCTGGTTGCACTGGCTGCAGGTGCGGCTGGGCGGCAGCGGGCTGTGGACCGGTCCGGCCGGCGCCGCGCTGGCGATCGCGCCCTGGCTGCTGCTGGTGATCGTGGTGCAGGCCTGGCTGCATGCGCCGCTGCTGGGCCTGCTGGGTCTGGTCTTCGGCGTGGCGGTGCTGGTCTGGGCCTGGGGTCCGCGCGACCTGGATGCCGACGTGCGCGCGGTGCTCGAGGCCGAGGAGGCCGCCGGGCAGCGCCTGGCGATGGCCGAGCTGGGGCCCGACAGCGACGACGCGCCGGGCCTGGTCGAGGCGGTGTTCCGCGCTGCGCTGACGCGCTGGTTCTCGGTGGTGTTCTGGTTCGCGCTGCTCGGCCCCGCCGGCGCGGTGCTGTACCGGCTGTGCGCCCTGTCCGCGCGCGGCCCGGCAGCCGACACCCTGCCCGAGGCGCACCGCGCCGGCGCCGCGCGGCTGCTGACCCTGCTGGACTGGCCGGTCGCGCAGCTGATGACGCTGTCGATGGCGCTGATGGGCAACTTCGATGCGGTATTCCAGGCCTGGCGTGGCGCCGGTGGCAACCGCTGGCGGCTGGACACCGGCTTCCTCGGCGCGGCCGCGCGCGCCAGCGTCAGCGCCGAAGTCGCCGAGGAAGTGCAGGACTACCTGGACGACGGCGTGCCCCCGCCGCCGCAGCTGCGCGACATGCCCGAACTGCGCGACGCGATGAGCCTGGTCTGGCGCATCCTGCTGCTGTGGCTGGCGGTGATGGCCTTGCTGGTGATCGCGGGGTGGGTGAGCTGAAGCGCGGCATGCCGCGCTTCAGCGAACGCCCGGCCAGGGATGGCCGGGCCGGACAATCCGTAAGGCAGCCAAGCTGCGCCATGGACGGCGATGCGGCGGATAATCGAAGTGCAATGGCTTGCGCGGCATGCCGCGCTTCAGCGAACGCCCGGCTGCTGCGATACGTTGGCCAGCTCGATTCCGCGTGCCGGCTTAAGGTAGATCACAAAAAATCGTCGCTCCCGCGAAAGCGGGAGCCCATGGACGTTGTGCGGTCTGGACGAATGTCCCTGGATCCCCGCGTTCGCGGGGATGACGAGAAGAAGGATTTCCCGCGAACGGCGCAGGCATCCGAACGGGGTGAGCGCTTGCTCGCGCTGACCTCAGGCAATGTCAGCGCTCAGGCCGTGCCAGCACTCAAGCCGGCGGCGCCAGCAGCGTGAAGGGAAACCACGGCAGATTGCGCAGCAGCCAATAGGCGGGAATCACTACCAGCCACACCCGCGGATCCATCGCCCAGCGCATGAGCGGCTGCAGCACGCGCGGCTGCCAGCCCCACGACCAGAACAGCATCATCGGCAGCAGCGGCAACATCAGCATGCCCAGCGGATTCATGTGCAGGGCGGTGGGCAGGTCGCCCTGCAGCAGGGCGTGCAGCGCGCGGGTCATGCCGCAGCCCGGACACCACAGGCCGGTGAGGCCGTGGAAGACACAGCGAGGCAGCAGATTGCCCGGCTGGTTGGGATCGACCACCCGCAGTACCAGCGCGCCAGCGGCGACCAGTGGAACGGTTGCCGCCAACAGGAGGACGCGCGGGCGCGTCAGTGCGATCACTGGCCGGCCTGCGCCCGGATCTGCTGCATCATCAGCTCGTAGTTGGCCATCGCATGGCCGCTGGCGAAGTTGTAGATCATCAGCACGATGCCGATCGCGGCGAACACCGTGGTCACGATGCACCAGGTCTTGGCCGTCTGCGAGGCGCGCTGGGCACCGGCGAAGTCGCCCGCGGCCAGCAGGCTGTTGACCTTGGCGGCGAACACGATCGCCACGATGCCGGTGATCAGGCCCGGGATGCCGCAGCACAGGCACAGGCTGAAGACCGTGGCCAGGATCGCCCACACCAGGTGATTGGGCACCGGGCCCGGCGCGGCGGCCTGCGGCGGCGGGGTGTAGGGAGGCGGCGTATACGGCGGCGGATCGGACGGCGGCGTCGGCGGGCCGGGCGGCGGCGGAATCGTGCTCATCTACTCATCTCCCCAAGGGTTGGTGGCTGGAGTCTAGTCCAGCGTTGTGATCCTGCGAACCCGCTGTGCCTTCAGGCCGCATCGCCGCGCAGTGCGCGTACGCGGGCTTCGAGCTGCTCGGCGCTGCTGTCGGCGGGCATCGGTGCGCCGGCGACCACTTCGATGTGGGCACGGAAGCGGCGCGGCAGGCGCATGCGGTGCAGGCGCGAGTCGCGATGCGACCACATGCTGGTCCACATGCCGCGCAGCGCCATCGGCACCACCGGCACCGGGCGGCGTTCGAGGATCTTCTCCACGCCGGACTTGAACGCGGCCATCTGCCCGTCCTTGGTCAGCGCGCCCTCTGGGAAGATGCCCACCAGCTGGCCGTCGGCCAGCGCCGCATCGATCTGTTCGAAGGCCTCCTGCATCAGCGCGGGGTTCTCGCGCGCGCCGGCGATCGGGATCGCCTTGGCGTTGCGGAAGATCCAGCGCATCACCGGGATGTTGAAGATCTTGTAGTACATGACGAAGCGCACCGGGCGCGGGATCGCCGCCGAGAGGATCAGCGCGTCCATGTAGCTGACGTGGTTGCACACGATCAGCGCCGGGCCCTCGTCGGGCAGGTGGCGCTCGATGCCGTGCAGGCGCAGCCGGTACAGCGCGCGCACCATCACCCAGCTCAGGAAGCGCATCAGGAACTCGGGCACGATCGAGAAGATCCAGATCGCCACCACGGCGTTGGCGATGGCCAGCGCCAGGAACACCTGCGGGATCGACCAGCCCAGGAAGCGCTGCACCGCCACGCCCAGCACCGCGGCGATGACGATGAACAGCGAGTTCTGGATGTTGACCCCGGCGATCACGCGCGAGAGCTCGCTGCGCGGCGTGCGGCTCTGGATCAGCGCGAACAGCGGCACCACGAAGAAGCCGGTGAACAGGCCGATGCCGACCAGGTCCATGCAGATGCGCCAGCCGCCGTGCGCCTGCAGGAACTGCATCACGCTCAGCCCGCTCTGCGTGGCCGCGCCCGGGCGGGCGAAGTACAGGTCGAGCATGAAGGCGGTGATGCCGAACGCGCCCAGCGGCACCAGGCCGATCTCCACCACGCGGCCGGAAAGCTTTTCGCACAGCAGCGAGCCGGTGCCGGTGCCGATGGAGAACAGCGCCAGGGCGAAGATGTACAGCGAGGGCGTGCCGCCCAGGTTGACCTCGGCATAGGTCGGCAGCTGCGCGGTCAGCACCGTGCCGATGAACCAGAACCACGACACGCCCAGGATCGCGTTGCGCACCGCCAGCTGCTTGCGCGCCAGACGCATGATGGCCAGCGATTCGCCCAGCAGGTTCCAGTTGAGCTTGAGGTCCGGCGCGCCTGCTTCCACGCGCGGCACCTTGCGCGCGACCAGGTTGCCGGCCACCGCGAACACGATCACCGCCGTGGCCGCGGTCACCGGCCCGTGCGTGCCGGCGATCTGGAAGATCAGCCCGCCGAAGATCATGCCCACCAGGATCGACAGCGAGGTGCCCATCTCGACCAGGCCGTTACCGCCGGTGAGCTCCTCGGGCTTGAGCACCGAGGGCAGGATCGAATACTTGACCGGACCGAACAGCGTGGACTGCGTGCCGGTGCAGAACAGCGCCACCAGCAGCACGGGCAGGTTCTGCGTCAGGAAGCCGACCGCGGCCAGCGTCATGATGCAGATCTCCATCGTGGTAGTGATCACGATCAGCCGCTGCTTCTCCAGCTTCTCGGCGATCTGCCCGGCGATGGAGGAGAACAGGAAGTACGGCAGGATGAACAGCGCCGGCGCCAGATTGGTGTAGAGCGTGCGCTGCTGGGCATCGATGCCTAGGTAGAACAGCAGGCCGATGATGGCCTGCCGGTACACGTTGTCGTTGAAGGCGCCGAAGCACTGGACGGCGAAGAACGGCAGGAACCGGCGCTGCTTGAGCAGCGCGAACTGGTTGTGGCCCGAGGACATGCGCGATTCCGTGCGAGAGCTGGGGCGCAGCCTAGGCCATCGTGGTGGGGTTGGGGAAGCGGGGATTGAGGGGAGCGGGGATTCGGGATTGGGGAGTTGCATGGGGCGCGGCAGGGGTAGAGCGCGTGCCGCGAGGTGAGCGCTATTGATCGCTGAAGCGCTCTTATGGGCGCAACCGTCTCTTCCGCGCCACATCGCGGCCTCCTGGTAGAGCGGAGCTTGCTCCGCTGCCTTTCGGCCGGGTCAATCGGGAAAGCCCCAGCGGAGCAAGCTCCGCTCTACAGGTGGGAGGCGCCGTGGCGGCGAGGGGCCTTACCGGGAAAGCCTCATCGCCGCCATGGCGGCTCCCACAAAGCTCTGCCCCGTCCCTTTCGCGAAGCGAAGGGAGGGATGGGGAGAGGTTGCTCTTAGGCGGGCGCCGCGCTGGCGCCGGGTGTGCTGGGCTCGGACGCGGGGCCGCGGATCACCTCGTCGGCGGCGGCGCGCAGTTTGGGCAGCAAACGCAGGATCAGGGCCAGCTGGGTGCGCAGCAGGCGCTGCTTGTCCTCGATGTCCTCGGGCATCTGTTCGAGCGTGTCGGCCAGCTCGGCCACGCCGGCGTCCAGGTCGGCCGGCGGCGGCTGGCGCGCGGACAGCGCGCTCGCGGCCTGGCTCAGCGCGTCGTGCAGGCGCTGGCCGGCCTGGTCGATGAGCGCGTCGTCGGCGTGCGGCGGCAGCGTGGCGCGGTGCGCGCCCAGCGCCGAGAGATAGCCCAGCAGCGTGTTGGACAGCGCCAGGAAGCGGAAGCCCGCATCCAGGTTGCGGCGCAGATAGCCTGGTTCGCGCACCATGTTGGCCAGCGCCGCCGATAGCGCCGCGTCGGCGTTGTGCATGTCGCGCCGGGCGATGCGATAGGCCAGATCGTCGCTGCCGCGGCCGCGGTACTGCGCCAGCACCTCGTCCAGGTAGCGGGTGCAGGCCTGCACCACGGCGGCCATCACCAGGTGCAGGCGCCGGCCCTGCCAGTCGGGCAGGATCAGGAACGAGGCCGCCGCGGCGATCGCGCAGCCGATCACCGTATCCAGCAGGCGCGGCCAGATCAGCAGGAAGCCGTCGCCCAGCAGGTTGAAGCACAGCAGCGCCATCACCGTGATCGCGGCGGTGGCGATCATGTAGCGGTCGGTGCGGGTGACGAAGAACACCAGAGCGCCGGCCAGCGCGATCAGCAGCTGCAGCTCGGTGCCGGGGAACAGTTGCATCAGCGCCCAGGTGGCGCCCAAGCCGACCAACGTGCCGGCGATGCGCTGCACCAGCCGCAGGCGCGTGGCGCCGTAGCTGGGCCGGCAGACGAAGGCGGTGGTCAGCAGGATCCAGAAGCCGTGGTCGGGATGGATCGCGCGCATCACCCCGTAGCCCACCGCCAGCGCGATGGCCATGCGCAGCCCATGGCGGAACAGCAGCGACTTGGGCGTCAGCTGCGCCACCAGGCGCGCGCCCATCTCGCGCAGCGTATGCGGCGAGGCATCGCGCAGGCGCGTGTCGATGCCTTCGCTGGTGGTGTCGGACAGGGCGGTTTCCGACAGCCGCCGCTCGATGGTCTGCAGGTTGGTGCCCAGCAGTTCCAGCGAGCCGAGCAGGCGGTTCCAGCGCGGGTTGTGCTGGTCGCGCAGGAAGGCCAGCGACTCGCGCAGGTCCGCCGTGGCGATGCGCGTCTGTTCGCCGTACTCGAACGGCGTGCGCATGCGGATCGCCACGCCCAGCGCGGCGCAGGCCTTGCCCTGCAGCGCCAGCAGGCGCTGGCAGCGGTACAGCACGTCGCTGTGGAAGAAGGCCTCGGTCAGCGCCTCGTAGGGGTAGTGCGAGGAGCTGGCGCGCTCGTGGAAGTCCTGCGCCATGTAGTACAGGCGGAAGTACAGGCCCGACTGCACGCCGGGCCGGCCCGAGCGCCCGAAGCGCGCCAGGATCGCGGTCTTGGCGCCGTTGAGCGCCTCGACCACGCGCGCGTTCTGCTGGGCCAGCGCCAGCCGGCGCGCGTTGACGTCGACCTCGCGCACCGGCTCGAACAGATCGGCCTTCAGGCGTAGGAAGCGGCCCAGCTCCCAGAACAGCCGCGCCAGCCGTTCGCGCACCGGGCGGTTGGCGAACAGCACCGTCCACAGGATCGACAGCAGCCCGTACCAGGCCGCGCCGAGCAGCAACAGCCCGGTGCCCTGCCAGCTAGCGGCGGTGTGCGCCGGCGCAGGGTTGATGCCATGGTCCATGCCGATCATCGCGTAGATCGACAGGCTGACCGTGCCGGTGGCAATGGAGGCATAGCGCTCGCCCAGCGCACCGAGCAGGGTCAGGGCGAAGGTCGCCAGCGCCAGGCTGATCACGAACAGCAGCGGATGCGGGAACAGCAGCTTGACCGCGCTGGCGGCCAGCACGAAGCACAGCAGCGACAGCAGCACCGACTTGGTCCGGCCCAGCCAGTTGTCGTCGGTCTCGGCCAGGGCGCTGGCGATGATCCCCAGGAACAGCGGCGGGATCCACAGCAGCCGGTCGTGGTACCAGCACAGGCCCATGGCCACCGACAGCGCGATGAACACCCGCAGCCCGTAGCTGGCTTTCTCGTGGGCCCAGAGGCGGCCGAGGCGGGATTCGAAGGACGAGGACATGCGAAAGGAGCAGGCGCACCGGGACGGACGAGACGCCAGTGTGCCGCAAGCCGATGCAACGCAACGTGGCCGGCGCGCGTGGGCCTAGCGGCATCCCGCGTCCGTTCGAGTCCAGACACGGACTCAGCGGGCGGGCGCGGGGCACGCCAATGCCCGCAGTGGCCGGCACGCTTGTCGGTCAGGCGATCGATGCGCCGGCGCAAGATCGGCGTATGCCCATCGAGCCGGCGCCGCAGCGGCTGCCGGCATTGGCGAGCCGCAAAAAGGAAACGCGCCCGGTGGGGCGCGTTCCGTTCAACGCGTCGCGCTGAAGACGCCGGCGCTCAGTCCTGCTCGCGCGCGATCGCGCGCCAGCCGATGTCGCGGCGGTGGAAGGCGTGCTCGAAGCCGATCCTGTCCACGCCGGCATAGGCGTTGGCCTGGGCCTGTGCGACGCGCTCGCCCAGCGCGGCCACGCACAGCACGCGGCCGCCAGCGCTGACCACGCGGCCGTTGGCGTCCAGCGCGGTGCCGGCGTGGAAGACCTTGGCGCTGGCCGGCACCGCGTCCAGGCCTTCGATGACCTCGCCGGTGACCGGCGTGTCCGGGTACGGGCGCGCGGCGATCACCACGCCCAGCGAGGGCCGCGGGTCCCACTGCGCCTGGACCTCGTCGAGCCGGCCGTCGATGGCGGCCTCGACCAGCTCCACCAGGTCCGACTGCAGGCGCAGCATCACCGGCTGGGTCTCCGGGTCGCCGAAGCGCACGTTGAACTCGATCACTTTCGGCGCGCCGCTGGCGTCGATCATCAGCCCGGCATAGAGGAAGCCGGTGAACGGCACGCCGTCGGCGATCATGCCGGCCACGGTCGGCTCGACCACCTCGCGCATCACGCGCTCGTGCACCTGCGGCGTCACCACCGGCGCGGGCGAGTAGGCGCCCATGCCGCCGGTGTTGGGGCCGGTGTCGCCGTCGCCCACGCGCTTGTGGTCCTGGCTGGTGGCCATCGGCAGCGCGGTGCGCCCGTCGACCATCGAGATGAAGCTGGCCTCCTCGCCGTCGAGGAACTCCTCGATCACCACGCGCGCGCCGGCCTGCCCGAAGGCGTTGCCGCTGAGCATGTCGCGCACGGCGGCCCCGGCCTCCTCCAGCGTCATCGCCACGATCACGCCCTTGCCCGCGGCCAGGCCGTCGGCCTTGATCACGATCGGCGCGCCCTTGTCGCGCACATAGGCCAGCGCCGCGTCCACGTCGGTATGCACCTGGTAGAACGCGGTCGGGATGCCGTGGCGGGCGAGGAAGTCCTTGGCGAAGGCCTTGCTGCCTTCCAGCTGCGCGGCGGCCGCGCTCGGCCCGAAGATGCGAAGGCCCGCGGCGCCGAACGCATCGACCACGCCGAGCACCAGCGGCACTTCCGGCCCGACCACGGTCAGCGCCACGCCTTCGTCCTGGGCGAGCTTGAGCAAGCCTTCGATGTCGGTGACCTTGACCGGCACGTTGCGGCAGCCGCGCTCGGTCGCGGTGCCGGCATTGCCCGGCGCGACCAGCACCTCACTGACGCGGGCGGACTGGGCCAGCTTCCAGGCCAGGGCGTGTTCGCGGCCGCCGGAGCCGATGACGAGGATTTTCATTGGGGGGCTGGGATTGGGGATTCGGGATTGGGGATTCGTTAGAAGCAGAGGCGGGATCGTGGGTCTGGAAGGGGCTTCGCTGTTACGAATCCCCAATCCCGAATCCCCAATCCCGGCTTCTCAGTGCCGGAAGTGCCGCACGCCGGTGAAGACCATCGCGATGCCGTGCTCGTCGGCCGCGGCGATGACTTCGCCGTCGCGCATCGAGCCGCCGGGCTGGATCACCGCCTTGATGCCGGCCTGCGCGGCGGCGTCGATGCCGTCGCGGAACGGGAAGAACGCATCGCTGGCCATCACCGAGCCCTCCACCACCAGGCCGGCGTCCTGCGCCTTGATGCCGGCGATGCGCGCCGAGTACACCCGGCTCATCTGCCCGGCGCCGACACCGATCGTGCGGTGGTCCTTGGCGTAGACGATGGCGTTGGACTTGACGAACTTGGCCACCTTCCACGCGAACAGCAGGTCCTCGAACTGCGCCTCGGTCGGCGCCAGCTGGGTCACCACCTTCAGCTCGTCGCGGGTCACCACGCGGTCGTCGGCGGTCTGCATCAACATGCCCGAGCCGATGCGCTTGGTGTCGATGAAATGCGGCGAGGGCGGCGCCAGCGGGATGCGCAGCACGCGCACGTTGGCCTTCTTGGTGGCATAGTCCAGCGCGCCCTGCTCGTAGTCCGGCGCGATCAGCACCTCGACGAACTGGCGGTCCAGGATCACCTTGGCCGTGGCCGCGTCCAGCGTGCGGTTGAAGGCGATGATGCCGCCGAAGGCGCTGGTCGGGTCGGTCGCGTAGGCCAGCTCGTAGGCATCGCCGGTGCCTGCGCCCACGGCCACGCCGCAGGGGTTGGCGTGCTTGACGATCACGCAGGCCGGCGCGTCGAACTGGCGCACGCATTCCCAGGCCGCGTCGCTGTCGGCGATGTTGTTGTAGCTCAGCTCCTTGCCCTGCAGCTGGGCGAAGGTGGCCAGCGAACCGGGCGCCGGATACAGGTCGCGATAGAACGCGGCGCGCTGGTGCGGGTTCTCGCCGTAGCGCAGGTCCATCACCTTGACGAAGTTGCCGTTGGCCTGCGCGGAGAACAGCGAACGCTCCGGCGCGGCCTCCATGGCCTGGTCGCGTGCGGCGGTGCCGGCCTCCGCGGAAGGCTCCACGCACGAGGACAGGTAGTTGCTGATCGCCGCGTCGTACTGCGCCACGCGGTTGAACGCGGCCACCGACAGCGCGAAGCGCTTGGCCGCCGAGAGCTGGCCGTCGTGGGCGTCCAGCTCGGCCAGCAGTTCGGCGTACTGGTCCGGCGAGGTCGCCACGGCCACGCGCGCGAAGTTCTTGGCCGCGCTGCGCAGCATCGCCGGGCCGCCGATGTCGATGTTCTCCACCGCGTCGGCCAGCGTGCAGTCGGCCTTGGCGGTGACCGCCTCGAACGGATAGAGGTTGAGCACCAGCAGATCGATCGGGGCGATGCCGTGCTGCGCCATCACCGCATCGTCGAGGCCGGCGCGACCCAGCAGGCCGCCGTGCACCAGCGGATGCAGCGTCTTGACCCGGCCGTCCATCATCTCGGGGAAGCCGGTGACCTCGGACACGTCCTTGACCGGCAGGCCGGCGTCGCGGATCGCCTTGGCGGTGCCGCCGGTGGACAGCAGTTCGACGCCGCGCGCGGCCAGCGCACGGGCCAGCTCGAGCAGGCCGGTCTTGTCGGAAACGGACAACAGGGCCCGGCGCACGGGCAGCAGATCGGAAGACATGGTCAGGAGTGGGAAGCGACGCGGGGGCGATATTGTAGAGCCCCGCGGCCCGTGGCTGCCGCCGGGCTGTCCCGGCTCGCGCCGCTGCCAGGCAGTGGCTTCGCGGTCCACGCCGCGCAGCGCGCGGGTGATCAGGCGGGTGCCGAGTGGCAGACCGCTTCGATGTTGTGGCCGTCCGGGTCGCGCACGAAGGCGCCGTAGTAGTGGGTGTGGTAGTGCGGCCGCACGCCCGGGCCCCCGTTGTCGATGCCGCCTGCCGCCAGGGCCGCGGCGTGGAAGGCATCGACCGCCGCGCGGTCGGCGGCCCGGAACGCGATATGGATCGCCGGCCGGTTGGGGCCGCCGCTGCTGATCCAGAAGTCGGTCTTGGGCGGCTCCCCGAAGCCGGCCATGTCGTGGCTGCCCGTCAGTTCCGCGCTCACTTCCATGAGCAGGCGGTAGCCCAGGGGCGCGAGCGCCTGGGTGTAGAACGCCTTGCTTCTCTCGTAGTCGCTGACGGCGATGCCGGTGTGGTCGATCATGTTGGATGCCTCTGCCTGTCCATCGGGTTCGGGAACCTGCCTCGGCGAGAGTTTATGCCGCCGGCCTGTCGTGGCAGGCGCTCCTGCCATGGCGATGGCGCGTTGCTGGCCGCCGCTGGCTCCGCCATCTGTGCAGTGCCTGTGCGCAAGAGATGCAGGTCGACGATCCGCTCGACCGTTCGCCTTCTGGCCGGCTTCGCAGTGCGGGTGTGACGTGTTTGTTGCTTGTTGCGCCATGCGCAGCGTGGATCGCGTGGTGCGCGATGCGCGCGTTCGGATGCGCGCGATGTGGATCGTCAGCGAAAGCGTGCGCGTGCTGCGCCGCGCCGGATGCCGATGGGCCACCGAGCGCTCAGGTCAGCCCGTAGTCCTTGAGCTTCTTGCGCAGCGTGGCGCGATGGATGCCCAGCAGGGCCGCAGCGCGGCTCTGGTTGCCTTCGCAATGGTTGAGCACTTCGACGAACAGCGGGATTTCCATCTCGCGCAGCACGATCTCGTAGACGTCGTCGGCCTCGCAGCCGTTGAGGTCGCGCAGGTAGCGGCGCACCGACTGGGCAACGTGTTCGCGCAACGGCGACTTTGGCGTGCCACGACTGGAGTCCTGGCGGGTCGTGGCGTTCAAGGCATCCCCGGATGTTTGTCGCATCGAAATGAACCCGGCCGGCGTTCGACACGCGAGGCGGAGCGCGGCGGGGGAGCGAGTCTAGCGCGTGGCCGCGGCGGGCGCACGCGCGCTGCGTCGCTTCTTCGCGTGTTCAGCGAAATTCGAAGGCGAAGGCAACCGCGCCGCCGTCCGGTTCACGCACCGGTACGGTCATCTGGCCGCTCTGGCCCGGGGCCAGCGTTGTCCCGCGCAGGCCAGGCTCGAGGTAATCGCTGGGCAGCAGCGCGCGTGCGCCGGTCACGCGGCCGTCGGCATCGGACAGCGACAGAACGATCGCAGGCCAAGGCTGCGGCCACGGCGCGTCGTTGCGGAAGGTGGCGCGCACACGCAGCATGCCGGCGGCATCGGCCATCGGCTGCACGTCGCGGGTCAGCATGGTGTAGTCGCGCGGCTGCTGCCACGCCGGCAGCGTGCAACGCAGCGCACCGCACAGCCGCTCCAGGGTCGGGCGCCAGGCCGCGTCCTGGGCCAGGCGCGCGCGATCGGCCACCAGCAGCTGCAGCGCCAGCAGCGCGCCCAGCGCGGCCAGGATCGCCCACTGCCAGCCCGGCACCGGAGGCCGCGCCACCGGCGCCGCAGTGCGCAGGAAGCTCGGGGCGGCCTGCGGCGTGTCGGCGGTCGGCGCTTCGGTCGTGGTGGAATCGCGGGAGTCGGGATCGATCATCGAAGGGTCTTGCACGACGGCGGCCTGCGCGGCCGCCGGAGGTTCTGTGGGGAGGTGTTCGGGAACGGCGCGCGGCGCTTCGGCAGCGGGCGCGGCCGGTGCGGCGGGCGGGTCGGAAGACGGCGCGGGCCGGGTGAAGTGGCCCACCTCGCCCTGCGGCGGCGCGCGCAGCAGGCTGGCGATGCTGGCCGCGCGCGCGGGCGCCTCGCCCAGCGCCTGGCCGCAGCGCGGGCAGTGCGCCGGCCACGCGCCGCTGCCCGGTTCGGTCGGCAGCGGCAGGTGGCAGTGCGGGCAGGCGCTCATCGCCTTATTCAAGCATGTTCAGGCCGGCGCGGCCTCGGTGCGGCGCACGCCGTCGATGCGCATCCAGTCCTCCATCCGGGTGGCGCGCAGCTCGGTGAACCACGGCGCGTAGCGCTGCAGCAGTTCCTCCTCCTGGCCGTGCAGGATGCCGCTCATGGCCAGGCGTCCGCCCGGTGCCACGCGCGCGGCCAGCGTATCGGCCAGCGCATCCAGCGCCGAGGCCAGGATGTTGGCCACCACCACCGGATAGGTGCGCGCCGGCTCGTCGGCCGGCAGGAACACCTGCAGCCGCGCCTGCACCGCGTTGCGCTCGGCGTTGTCGTGGGTGGCGATCAGCGCCTGCGGGTCGTTGTCCACGCCCACCGCGCGTTCGGCGCCCAGCTTCAACGCGGCCAGCGCCAGGATCCCCGAGCCGCAGCCGAAGTCGAGCACGGTCTGGTCCCGCAGTCGCCCCTCGCCGGCCAGCGTGTCCAGCCACTGCAGGCACAGCGCGGTGGTCGGGTGCGTGCCCGAGCCGAAGGCCAGCCCCGGGTCCAGCCGGACCACGGCCGCGTCGGCGGCCTGGGCGGCCTCGGGCAGGTCATGGTTCCACGGCACGATCCAGGTGCGCGCGCCGAAGGCCATCGGCTGGAACTGGTCCAGCCATGCGCGTTCCCAGTCCTGGTCGGCGACGATGCGGAAGCTCGCCTGGGTCCAGTCCAGCCCTGGATCGAAGGCCTCCAGCGCCGCCAGCAGGGCCAGTGCGTCGGTCTCCTCGGGGAACAGCGCGGTCAGCACCAGCGCCTCCCACAGCGGTGTCTGGCCCACGCCCGGTTCCAGGATCGCGCGCTCGTTGCTGGTCTCGGCGTCGGCATCGACCAGGGTCACGGCGAGCGCGCCCAGGTCCTCCAGCGCGGTCTCGTAGCGCGGCTGGCGGGCCTCGCTGCAGGGGACGGAGAGTTCGAGGAACGGCATGGGCGTGGTCAGGCGGGCAAGGGGGCCGGGCATGCTAGACCATTGCCCTCGGACAGGCCCAGAACCGGGACGCAGGTCCGCTCTGCCGCGCCTGGGCGAGGACCCGGCGCCGGGCATGGGCTAGACTGCCGGCCGCCGTGACCCGCCGCGCCCTGCGCCGGTGGCGGTCACGCCTCTTTTCTGGCTTCCCGCGTGTGTCGTCTCGACGATGAGGCATCTGGTGTTTCGCAGCACTGCAATGCGTTGCGCTGCCGGGCTGGCCCTGGCGGCGGCGCTGGCGTGGGCGATGACCGCCACGCGCGGTGCGCGGCATGCGGCGCTGGAGGCCGATGCCGGTACGCAGGCGCCGCTGCACAGCCTGCCGGTCGTGGCGCTGTCGGCGCTGGAGCAGGCCCGGCGCGGGACGTCGATTCCGCTGCACGGTCTGCCGGTCGATCTGTCCGCCGCGTTCGAACAGGTCCCGGACCTGCACGACTACCGCCAGCGTCTGCAGGTCGCGGCCGACGCCGGCGACGTGCAGGCGCGCTGGGTCGCCAGCCAGGTCGACGAGTACTGCGCCGGCTATGCGCAGGATCCACAGGCCTTCGACGCCGATACGCGCGCCATCGCCGGCCTGGCCGGACAGGCCGGCGCGGCGATGGCGCAGGCGCGCGCGCGCATGGGTTCGCGCTGCAGCGGCTATTCGCCGGCCGATGGCGTCAGCCGCGATCGCATCGTCGCGGCGCGCCGGCAGGCCGCGCGCGGCGGGCAGCTGGCGGCCGAGGCCTCGCTGCTGGCCTTGGGCCAGCCGCTGGAGCCGTCGGCGGCGTACAAGCGCGCGCTGGTCCAGCGTGTGCTGGATGCGGGCGATCCGCAGGCCTATCTGGCGCTGTCCGGTGCGCTGGGCGCGGCGGCCAGCGGCGATGACACCTATCAGGACATGGTGGCCGGCACGTCCTTCGCCGAGCTGGCCTGGCAGCTGGCCGCCTGCAAGCTGGGGCTGGCGTGCGGGCCACGCAGCGCGCTGATGACGCGCTATTGCGCCAACGGCGGCATCTGCTCGCGCGATGCCAATCAGGATTTCCCGGCGTTCGTGATGGACGCGGCCGTGCCGCGCCAGGGCGCCGACACGATCGACACGATGGTCAATCGTCTGGTGCAGTCGACCAGGCAAGGAGAAGCAAGATGAAGCAGCGGCGTTTTCTGAAAGGCGTGCGCACCTGGGGCTGGGCCGTGCTGTTCGTGGCCTATACCGTCGGTGCGGTCGGGATCGTGATCCTCGACACGGCCGAGGAGCGCTACCGCGGTCTGTCCAAGATCCAGCTGACGTCGGTGACCTCCGAGCGCGACACGCGCCGTGCCGGCGCGGCCGAGATCGCGGCGCTCTACCGTGCGCAGAGCGGGATGCCGTTCTCTTCGCTGCAGCCGGGTTCGACCTTCCAGATCGTCTGGCCGGATGGCTCGACCGAGACGGTGATGGTGGTCAGCCCCAGCTCGGCGCTCGGCACCGAGCCGCTGCCGGGGACCGCGCAGCCGGCGCCCACCAAGCACTGAGGGTCTCGGTATCGCGCTTACTTCGGTATGCGCGGAGACGAAAAGGCCGGCTTGATGCCGGCCTTTTTCTTGGTCCTTCCCGTTTTTGAGGAGCGCTGTGGGGGGAGGGCGTTTGTGGCTTCGGAAGGGCAGCGGTCCGGCGGGGGGGCCGCTGATCCCTCAATCAGGGCATCCTGCCCTGATTCGGGCGCTCGGCTCCTGCCTCGCTAGGCGCGTCCCCCGCCCGCCGGCCCGCTGCTGCAGGCGTTAGGTCATAGGGCTTCGGTTTGCGAGGGCGCTCGAACCCCTCGCGCAAAACGCGATCAGTGACGGGAAGGTATCGACTTGAGGCCCCCTCCCTTGCGCGCAGCGCAGGGGAGGGATGGGGAGGGGTTGGGGCTTTACCGATCAAGCCGCCGAAAGCGAAGAGCAAAAGCACCCCACCCCCTCAGTCGCTAGTTCGCGACTTCGAGCTCCCCTTCGCCTACGGCGAAAGGGAGGGGGCGAGGCTGGTGGGCGAAGTGCGCTTGCCGGCCGCGCGTTGCGGTGGAGACTTCTTTGGGCGACGCGCTGACCGATCAGGTCAGCGAGATCGCCTTGGTCTTGCGCTCGGCCAGGCGCTTTTCCAGGTAGTGGATGTTCTGGCCGCCGGCCTGGAAGCCCTTGTCGCGCATGATCCGCTGCTGCAGCGGGATGTTGGTGCGGATGCCTTCGACCACCGTCTCGCTCAGCGCCACGCGCATGCGCGCGATGGCCGTCTCGCGGTCGGGGCCGTGCACGATCAGCTTGCCGATCATCGAGTCGTAGTTCGGCGGCACGCGATAACCCTCGTAGATGTGCGTGTCCACGCGCACGCCGGGGCCACCCGGCGGATGGAAGTGCTGGATCAGGCCCGGATGCGGCATGAAGGTCTCCGGGTCCTCGGCGTTGATGCGGCACTCGATGGCGTGGCCGTTCAACACGATGTCGCTCTGCTTGATCGACAGCTTCTGGCCGGCGGCGATCTTGAGCTGCTCGCACACCAGGTCGATGCCGGTGACCATCTCGGTGACCGGATGCTCGACCTGGATGCGGGTGTTCATTTCGATGAAGTAGAAGCGCCCGTCCTCGAACAGGAACTCGAACGTGCCCGCGCCGCGATAGCCGATGCGGATGCACGCATCCACGCAGACCTTGCCGATCTCATCGCGCAGCGCCGGGGTGATGCCCGGGGCGGGGGCTTCCTCGACCACCTTCTGGTGGCGGCGCTGCATCGAGCAGTCGCGCTCGCCCAGGTGGATGGCGTTGCCCTGGCCGTCGGCCAGCACCTGGATTTCCACGTGGCGCGGATTCTCCAGGTACTTCTCCATGTAGACCTCGCCGTTGCCGAAGGCCGCCTTGGCCTCGGCCTTGGTCGTCTCGATGGAGGACTTCAGCGCGCCCTCGGCGTGCACCACGCGCATGCCGCGCCCGCCGCCACCGCCGGCCGCCTTGATGATCACCGGATAGCCGATCTCGCGGGCGATCTTGGTGTTGGTCACGATGTCATCGCCGAGCGGGCCGCCCGAGCCCGGTACGCAGGGCACGCCGGCGGACTTCATCGCGCGGATGGCCTCGACCTTGTCGCCCATCAGGCGGATGGTGTCGGCCTTGGGGCCGATGAAGATGAAGCCGGACTCCTCCACGCGCTCGGCGAAGTCGGCGTTCTCCGACAGGAAGCCGTAGCCGGGATGGATGGCTTGGGCGTCGGTGACCTCGGCCGCGGCGATCAGGCGCGGGATGTTGAGGTAGCTCTCGGCCGAGGGCGCCGGGCCGATGCACACCGACTCGTCGGCCATGGCCACGTGCTTGAGGTTGCGATCGACGGTGGAGTGGACCGCGACCGTGCGGATGCCCAGGGTTTGGCACGCGCGCAGGATGCGCAGCGCGATCTCGCCACGGTTGGCGATGACGACTTTATCGAGCATGGGAAGGCCGGGAATTGGGAATGGAGAATCGGGAATGGAGGACGGTCTGCATCGTCAATCTCCGCGCTTGCCTAAGACATTCATCAATGCGGTCAACTTGGCGAAGATCGTGTCGATCAACCCGTCCAGTGAAGCGGCATCGGAGGTGTAGTCGAGCCGGTGTGCGATCTGCAGATGCGTGCTGGCCTCGGACAGCGAGCCGCGCGCGATCGACAGGAAGCGCAGGTATTCGGGAGTGGAGCGGCGCGCCGCGCCTTCGGCGATGTTGGCGGGGATGCTCACCGCTGCACGGCGCAGCTGCGCTGTCAGCCCGAAGCGTTCCGTTGCCGGAAACGCTTCGGAGAGGCGGTAGATGCGTTCCACCAGATCCATGGAGTCGCGCCAAACGTCGAGCCGCTCGTGCGGTCGCTTTGACGATTCCCCATTCTCCATTCCCGAGTCCCTGTCTTTAGCCAATCACAAACAGCGGCTGATCGAACTCCACCGGCTGGCCGCTCTCGCACATGACCGCGACGATGGTGCCGGACTGGTCGGCCTCGATCGGGTTGAACATCTTCATCGCCTCGATGATGGCCAGCGTCTCGCCGGCCTTGACCTGCTGGCCGACGGTGACGAAGGCCGGCTTGTCCGGGGCCGGGGAGGTGTAGAAGGTGCCGACCATCGGCGAGCGCAGCACGTGGCCCTCGGGCAGGCCGCTGGCGGGCTTGGCCGCACCGCCGGTGGAGGCCTCGGTCGGCGAGCTCATCGGCATGGCCTTGGCCTCGGCCGGCGCGGGCGCGGCGGCGTAGCTCACCGGCGCGGCGGCGGGTGCGGCGTAGCCGCCCTTGGGCACGCGGGCCAGTCGGACGGACTCCTCGCCTTCCTTGATCTCGATTTCGGCGAGATTGGATTCTTCCAGCAGGTCGATGAGTTTCTTGATCTTGCGCAGGTCCATGAAAGGCCTCGGTGGTTGAACGCGATAAGGAGGAGGTGGCGGGCCCGGCGGATGGGCCGGGGGCGCGGATCAGGCGCGGCAGGCGCGCGCTGGTGCGGCCGTGGCCGCCGGCGTGCAGACGCGGGGCCAGGCTGCGCGGCGAAGGGATCGATACTGCTGGTCGGCCATGGCGCGCTCCGCGAGGAGGCGGCAGTCTGGAGGAAGCTGGCAATGCTGTCCAGTTCGCCGAACTTTGCGGCGATTTAATCGCGCGTTTGAATTTGCCCTGCCGCCGGCGCCGCAGCGCCGATCCAGCGCTCGATCTCGCCGTCGGCGAAGGGTCCGACCTTCTGTCGCAGGATGCGGCCATCGGCGCCGACCAGCACGCTGTAGGGCAGCACGCCGGCCCGGTTGCCCAGCCGGACGCTGGCGTCGGCCGGGCCGGGCGTGTCCAGCACCAGCGCATAGCGCACCGGCACGCGCTGCAGGAACTGCTGCACGTTCTGCGCGCTGTCCAGTGCCAGGCCGACCACCTGCACGCCGCGCGCGCCCTGGGCCGCGGCGAAGCGGTCGAGCTCCGGCATCTCCTTGACGCAGGGCGCGCACCAGCTGGCCCAGGCGTTGATCAGCAGCGGCCGGCCGCCGGCCAGCTGCGCCAGATCGACGGACTTGCCGTCCGGATCGGGCAGGACGAGGGCGGGCATCGCTTCGCCGACCGTGGCCATCGGCACCGTGGGCGTGGCGGGAGCAGGGGAAGGTGCTTCGGTGGTGGGGCGCCGCGAACCCGCGCCCCACCACCACCCGGCGGCGACGCCGAGCACGCCGGCGGCCACGGCCACCAGCACCACCCGGGCGCTCACCGTGCCGAGGCCCGCTGCAGGGCGTCGCGCACCATCGGCGTGGTCAGCACGGTGGGCAGCACCTCGCCCTCGCCGCCGCTCTTCGGGAACACCACGTACAGCGGCACGCCCACCGCCTTGTGCGCCTGCAGGAAGGCGGTGATCTGCGGATCGACATTGGTCCAGTCGCCGCGCATCAGCACCGCGCCGGCCGACTGCATCGCTTGCTTGAAGTCATCCCCCGACAGCACGGCCTTCTCGTTGGCCTTGCAGGTCACGCACCAGTCGGCGGTCATGTCGACGAAGACCACCTGGCCCTGTTTGCGCAGCGCGTCCAGGCGCTGCGGCGAATAGGGCTCGATCCCGTCGGCCGCCGCGGTGGCCGCGGGCGTGCTCGCGGCGGGCAGCCGGTGCAGCAGCACCAGCGGCACCAGCGAGGCGATCAGCACCACCACCGCCAGGCCGCGCCGCAGCGGCGCGGTCTGGAAGCGCACGCGCTGGAACGCCCACAGCCCCAGCGCCAGCACCACCAGGCCGACCAGGGCCAGGCCGACCGCGTCGATGCCGCGCTGCTTGCCCAGCACCCACAGCATCCACACCGCGGTCAGATACATCGGGAAGGCCAGCACCTGCTTGAGCGTGTCCATCCACGCGCCCGGGCGCGGCAGCCGCGCGGCCAGCGCCGGCACCAGCCCGATCAGCAGGAACGGCAGCGCCAGGCCCAGGCCCAGCAGCGCGAACACCGCCAGCGCGACCGGCACGGGCGCGGCGAAGGCGAAGGTCAGCGCCGAGCCCATGAACGGCGCCGTGCACGGGCTGGCCACCACCACCGCCAGCACGCCGGTGAAGAAATCGCCGGACAGCCCGCCGCGCTCGGTCAGCCCGCGGCCGACACCGGCCAGCCCGTAGCCGACGGCGAACACGCCCGACAGGCTCAGGCCCACGGCGAACATCAGATAGGCCAGCGCGCCGGTGACCAGCGGCTGCTGCAGCTGGAAGCCCCAGCCCAGCGCCTGCCCGGTGGCGCGCAGCGCCAGCGCGACGCCGCCGACCAGCAGGAAACTGAGCAGCACGCCGGCGGTATAGGCCAGGGCGCCGGCCCGCGCCCGGCCGCGTCCGCTCTCCGCCAGGGACAAGGCCTTGAGCGAGAGCACCGGCAGCACGCACGGCATCACGTTGAGGATCAGTCCGCCCAGCAAGGCCGCGACCAGGGCCAGCGCCCAGCCGGACGCGCCGCCGGCGCCCTGGTCGGCGCGCGCCAGCGCCTCCGGCGGCGGGGTCGAACGTGGCACCTCGGCCGGAGCCGGCGGCGTTGCCGCCGGGGCAGCGGTGCCGGCTTCCAGCGCCACCGGTGCGGCCAGCGCGACGGCGCGCGCCTCGGGCGGCGTCACCGTGCCGGCCGGCAGCGCAAGCGCGACCTGGCGGGTCATCGGCGGATAGCAGATGCCATCGGTCTGGCAGCCCTGGAAGGTGACCTCCAGCGTGGCCTTGGCCGCGTCGGCGCGGTCGCGGATCACCGGCACCGGCACCTCGACCTGGTCGAAGTACACCGTGACCTCGCCGAAGTGCTCGTCGCGATGGGCCTTGCCCGGCGGCCAGCGCGGCGCGCCCAGCGACAGCCCCTCGGCGCCGTGCAGCGCCAGCTGGGTGCGGTCGCGGTACAGGTAATAGCCCTTGGCCGGGGTGAAGCGCAGCAGCAGCTGATTGCCGCCGTCGGCGATGGCCTCGAAGGCGAAGGCCTGCGCCTCGGGCAGGGGCGCCGTATCGGTGGCGCCCGGCACGGCGGCCTGCGTGCCCAGCAGCGTCGATCCCCCGGCCGCGGCGCCGCCGAGCGGCAAGCCCAGTCCGGTGCCGGCGCCGGACGCGGCGGCCGCCGGAACCGCCACCTGCAGCGTGCGGGTCTGCGGCGGATAGCACAGCCCGGCATCGGCGCAGCCCTGGTAGCGCACCTTCAGCGTGACCTGGCCAGCGGCCGTGGCCTTGCCCGGCAGGAGCGCATCGAGCTGCTTGCGGTAGGTCTCCACCGGCCCGAAGAACTCGTCGACATGCTTGTCCCCGTCCGGCAGCTGCAGCGCGCCGGCCGTGAACCCGCCGCCCTGCGCCTCCACCGAAATCCGCTGCCGGTAGAGGTAATAGCCGTCGGCGATCTTCCAGTGCAGGGCGATGCCGTCCGGCTTGCCTTGGGCGCCCAGCACGAAGGCCTGGTCGACCGGCAGCAGCTCGGACGGGTCGGCCGCCGTGGCCGGCAGGGTGGGGACGAGCAGGGAGAGCAGGGCCAGCGGACGGGCCAGACGGGAGATCAGCGACATGCGGCCAAGCTTAGCGGAGCGGCCGGTCCCGCAGGCGGCGCCACTGTGTTGCAAGGGGCATGGGCGTGCCGCCGATCCGGTGTCTGGGCCTTGCCGGCACCGGGCCTGAGGTCGATCGCCGCCCGCGCGCCGCGGGCCGGGCCGGATCGCTCAGCCGCCGCGCGCGTCGCCGCCCGGGCGGCCGGGACCGCGGGTGCGGGGGCGTCCGGTGCGCTGCAGGGCCAGGGTTTCCATCACTTCCAGCAGCGACAGGCGCGCCTTCAGCGGCGCCTCGCGAAAGGCGCGCACCAGGCGGAACTCCAGCGGGTCCTCGACCAGAATGGCCTCGGCGGTGGCGATCGAATCCAGTTCCACCTCGCGCGAGAGCGTCATCGCGCCGCGGCCGGTGGCCAGCCATTCGAACTGCGTGCCCGTCGCCAGCGCCACTTCACGCAGGTGCGAGACACTGGGACTCTTGCCTTTGGGGGACTCCCAATGGCTCACGGCGCTGCGCTGCACCCCGACGGATTCCGCCAACTGACTTTGCGAGAGACCGGCAAGGCGCCGCGCCATGCGGACTCGCTCGGGTGCATCCATCAAACCTCTCCGTGGCGATCGCCATCCAGAAACTTTTGTGACCATAGCCAAACGTTCCACGGATCGGAATGGAAAACGATAGTGATACTAACGTAGTGACCAAAAATAGGCATACGTGGTGCGCTTTTGGTAACCAAAAGTTTTCCATAGCGCGCTAACAAAGGGTTTCGGCGGGATTGCGCGCCTTGTGCTCACTAGTTTTCCTGCGTTTAGGTCGGCTACAGGCTTGGCTTCGCCCAACCGCATTGGTATCTCTATGCCTGCCGGCAGGACGCTGGCACTGACAGGACGTCGGCGGGGGGAGTTGGCGCACGTCAAGGCGCGACGGAATCGGATTCCACAACCATTCCCTATGAAGCGCACGCATGCCGCACATGCGTGCGCTTCTTTTTTTGGCGGCGCCGAATCGCCCCGTCTGCCGCAGGCGCCTTCGCAAGAAATTCTCGCCGGCCGCCTTGAAAGGCCTGCCCGAGCGCCCCATCTGCCCTGTCAGCCCCCCGAGCCGTCCTGGCGCTGGGTCTTGGCGTTCCCGGTGTGCTGGCACTCGTCATGGACGAGTGCTAACATCGCCGGCCCTTTCCTAGTCCAATCAATCACTTAAGAGGATTGACATGAGCAACATCAAGCCGCTGTTCGACCGCGTGGTCATCAAGCGTATGGAAGAAGAAAAGCTGTCCGCGGGCGGCATCGTGATCCCCGACTCGGCCACCGAGAAGCCGATCAAGGGTGAGGTCGTCGCCGTCGGCGCCGGCAAGATCCTGGACAACGGTTCGGTGCGCGCCCCGCAGGTCAAGGTCGGCGACAAGGTCCTGTTCGGCAAGTACAGCGGCACGGAAGTGAAGCTGGACGGCACCGAGTACCTGGTGGTGAAGGAAGACGACATCTTCGCGACCATCGGCTAAGGCCGGCGCGACGTCCGCTTTCTCTCATCCCCATTATCCAAGAACAATCGAGGTAATACGCAATGGCTGCCAAGGACATTCGTTTCGGTGAAGACGCCCGCTCGCGCATGGTGCGCGGCGTGAACGTGCTCGCCAATGCCGTCAAGGCCACCCTGGGCCCGAAGGGCCGCAACGTCGTGCTGGAGAAGAGCTACGGCGCCCCGACGATCACCAAGGACGGCGTGTCCGTCGCCAAGGAGATCGAACTGGCCGACAAGTTCGAGAACATGGGCGCGCAGATGGTCAAGGAAGTCGCTTCCAAGACCTCCGACAACGCCGGTGACGGCACCACCACCGCCACCGTGCTGGCCCAGGCCTTCATCCGCGAAGGCATGAAGGCCGTCGCCGCCGGCATGAACCCGATGGACCTCAAGCGCGGCATCGACAAGGCCGTGACCGCCGCCGTCGCCGAGCTGAAGAACATCTCCAAGCCCACCGCCGACGACAAGGCCATCGCCCAGGTCGGCACGATCTCGGCCAACTCGGACGAGTCGATCGGCAACATCATCGCCGAGGCGATGAAGAAGGTCGGCAAGGAAGGCGTGATCACCGTCGAGGAAGGCTCGGGCCTGGAGAACGAGCTGGACGTGGTCGAGGGCATGCAGTTCGACCGCGGCTACCTCTCTCCGTACTTCATCAACAACCAGCAGAGCCAGTCGGCCGACCTGGACGACCCGTTCATCCTGCTGCACGACAAGAAGATCTCCAACGTGCGTGACCTGCTGCCCGTCCTCGAGGGCGTGGCCAAGGCCGGCAAGCCGCTGCTGATCGTGGCCGAGGAAGTCGAGGGCGAGGCCCTGGCGACCCTGGTGGTCAACACCATCCGCGGCATCGTCAAGGTCGTGGCCGTCAAGGCGCCGGGCTTCGGCGACCGTCGCAAGGCGATGCTGGAAGACATGGCCGTGCTGACCGGCGGCACCGTGATCTCCGAGGAAGTGGGCCTGTCGCTGGAGAAGGCCACGATCAAGGATCTGGGCCGCGCCAAGAAGGTGCAGGTCTCCAAGGAGAACACCACCATCATCGACGGCGCCGGCGACACCGCGGGCATCGAGTCGCGCATCAAGCAGATCAAGGCGCAGATCGAGGAGACCTCCTCGGACTACGACCGCGAGAAGCTGCAGGAACGCGTGGCCAAGCTGGCCGGCGGCGTGGCCGTGATCAAGGTCGGTGCCTCCACCGAGATCGAGATGAAGGAAAAGAAGGCCCGCGTCGAAGACGCCCTGCACGCCACGCGCGCTGCGGTGGAAGAAGGCGTGGTCCCGGGCGGCGGCGTCGCGCTGATCCGCGCCAAGGCCAACATCGGCGAGATCAAGGGCATCAACGAAGACCAGAACCACGGCATCCAGATCGCCCTGCGCGCCATGGAAGCCCCGCTGCGCGAGATCGTCACCAACGCCGGTGAAGAGCCCTCCGTGATCGTCAACAAGGTCAAGGACGGTTCGGGCAACTTCGGCTACAACGCCGCCAACGGCGAGTTCGGCGACATGGTCGAGTTCGGCATCCTGGATCCGACCAAGGTGACCCGCACCGCGCTGCAGAACGCCGCGTCCATCGCCGGCCTGATGATCACCACCGAAGCCATGGTGGCCGAGTCGCCGAAGAAGGAAGAGCCGGCGATGCCGCCGGGCGGTGGCATGGGTGGCATGGGCGGCATGGACTTCTAAGTCCGCCGCGCAGCCTCACCGCTGCTGCTGTACGACAAGGACCCCGCCGCAAGGCGGGGTCTTTTTTTATGGCGCAGCGAGGTGATCGATTCTTGTGCGGGCTTGGACGCAAGCGAGGGAGCGAGTCAACCGGGATCGATCACCGAGCCCGCCGGTCGCCGACCGGGCAAGATCGGCCTGATTACCGCCGCTAGGGAGCGTCCCTGCGTGTCAGGGAATCGGCCATCAAGCTAGAGTTGTCCGAAAGACCGATGATGATGATCCAGATGGCATCCGTTGTTCCTCCTGCGCCTGACGAGCCTGTGAATGCATGAGCGAGTTGATCCTCTACACCAGCGAAGATGGCAAGAGTCGTATCCAGCTCCGCGCCGAAGGCCAGACCGTCTGGCTGACGCAGGCAGAGATGGCGGAACTCTTCGACGTTACATCCGATAACATCAGCCTGCATCTGAAAAACATCTTTTCGGACAAAGAGTTAGAGCCTGAACGAACTACCGAGGAATCCTCGGTGGTTCAGCGCGAGGGCGGGCGCGAGGTGCGCCGGCCGGTCATGCTTTACAACCTGGACGCCATCCTGGCCGTGGGCTACCGGGTGCGGTCGCGGCGTGGGGTGCAGTTCCGCCGTTGGGCGACTACCACGCTCAGTGAGTACCTGCTCAAGGGCTTTGTCATGGACGACGAGCGCCTGAAAAATCCGGATGGTCGACCAGACCACTTCGACGAGATGCTGGCGCGAATCCGCGATATTCGCGCCTCAGAAAAGCGTTTCTACCAGAAGGTGCGTGATCTGTTCGCACTGAGCGTGGACTACGACAAGACCGATCGTGCGACGCAGATCTTCTTCGCGACCGTGCAGAACCTGCTGATCTATGCAGTCACGCGCAAGACCGCGGCGGAGCTCATTCTGGCGCGGGCCGATGCCGGCGATCCACATTTCGGTTTGCGCGCATGGAGCGGCGGGCGGGTACGCAAGCAAGACATCGTGATCGCAAAGAACTACCTGAGCGAGGACGAGATAGATACCCTCAACCGGCTGGTGACGATCTTCCTGGAGACCGCCGAGCTGCGCGCCAAGAATCGCCAGGAGATTCACATGCGCTTCTGGATGGAGAACGTAGGCCAGATCATCACCTCCAATGGATTTCCATTGTTGGCGAACGCTGGGTCTGTCAGCCACGCGCAGATGGAAGCGCAGACTAACGAGCGGTATCTCGCCTTCGACGAACAGCGCAAGAAGCAGGAAGCACAGGCGGCCGACGTCGCCGACGAGGCGGATCTGGCCGCCATCGAGAACAAGATCAAACGACGCTTGAAACCTTGATTGAGGACGACCAGAAACCGCTGGGCAAGACCCTCTGAGTCATCGCCTGCTACGCGCAGCATGAACGCGGGCAGCATGGGCCTTACATGCGCTTGTCTTTGTGCCTGCGCTACCTGCCGACAACTCCGGTGCGGCGGCACGACATTTCCCCGCCTAGCTGCACTTCGCGACCTCAGCGCGGTGCGAGGAACTGGCGCATGCGTGCCAGTTCCTCGTCCAGCGCCTGGCCAAAGGCCGCCTCGCTGGGCGCCGCGCCCGCCGCATAACCGGTCGCTGCCTCCAGCTGGCCTTCGCGCGAGGTCAGGTTCGCCCAGCCGATCACCTGCCCGCGCCAGAGCATCGGCAGGGCGTAGTAGCCGAACTGGCGCCGGGCCGCGGGGGTATAGGCCTCGAACTTGTAGGTCCAGTCCCAGAACAGGCTGAAGCGGCGCCGGTCCCAGACGATGGGGTCGAAGGGCGCCAGCAGGCGTAGCTGCTCGTCGAAGCGGTAACGGCGCGCTCGCGGATGTTCGTCGGCGGGCCAGTACCAGTCGGTGCCGTCGATGCGCACCTGGGCCAGGCGCTGGCGCGCCAGGCGCAGGGCATCGCGCAGTTCGTCGCTCAGATGCGGCGCGCCGCCGCCGAGCAGGCGCGCCAGGTAGACCAGGCTGGTGGCAGGCAGCGGCGCGTACTTGCGCACCACCAGGTCGAGCAGCGCCGCGGCGCGTTCGGCGCGGGCGGCCGGCGCGTCGTCCGCCGGCGCATGCGCCACGGCCTCGTAGACCCGCGTGCCGCTGTCGCGCCGCTTGACCCGCAGCAGGCCGCGGTAATGCAGGCCGTCGAGCAACTGGGTGGTGGCATTGCTCGAGCCGCCCCAGTAGTTGCGCACGCGGCCATGGGCGAAGTGCTGCTCGACCTGGCGCGGATGCACCGCGCCGTGTTCGCGCACGTAGGCCAACACCTCGTTGGCCCGTCGCCGGGTCTGCGCGTCCCAGGCGGCCTTGACCTGGCGCGGATGCAGCAGTGCCAGCAGGGGGCGCGGCAGGAAGCCGTAGTTGACCAGGAAGTCCTCCTCCACCTGCAGCCGCGCGTAGCGGCGTTCCAGGTCCCCGGCGCGGTAGTCCTTGACCCGATGGCGCAGGATCAGGTCCTGCGCGCGCGCCGGGGCGCGGATCGGATCGGCCTGGACGAAGCCCAGCTTCGCGATCGCGCCGGCCAGCGTGGTCGGGGCGAACAGGCTGCGCGCGACCGCGTAGCGGCGCAGGTCTTCCAGTCGGGGCGGGGCGGGCATGGGCGGCATTGAATCATGCGGCGAAGGATCGGCCCGATCGTGCATTGCCTGAGTTGCCTATGAAACAGTCGCGTCGGCGCAAAAGCCGTGGTATCAATGCTGCCCATGAACGCACACCGCGCCCGCTATTACTTTTGGTTTCCGAAGCCACAGGCGGAGGAAGGAGCGCGTTCACCCTGAAGAAACCCTTCAGACGCATCCCGAAAGCCGCCAGCAACCCTGGCGGCTTTTTTGTTGCCAGCCCGGCGGTCCACGTACCCCACCGATCCGACGACACGAGACTTCAAGATGGCCCCGCTCACTTCCGACCTGCGCATCCGCAAGATCGAGCCCCTGCATACCCCGGCCGAGCTGATGACGGAGTTTCCCTGCGATGACGTCGCCTCCGACACCGTCGCCGCCGCGCGCGCGGCGCTGCACGAGATCCTGCACGGCCGCGACGACCGTCTGGCGGTGGTGATCGGCCCCTGCTCGATCCACGACCCGGCCGCGGCGATGGACTACGCGCGCCGGCTGCGCCCGCTGCGCGATGCGCTGGGCGGCGAACTGGAAATCATCATGCGCGTGTACTTCGAGAAGCCGCGCACCACGGTGGGCTGGAAGGGCCTGATCAACGACCCGCGTCTGGACGGCAGCTTCCGCATCAACGAGGGCCTGGCCACCGCGCGCAGCCTGCTGCGCGAGATCAATCTGCTCGGCCTGCCGGCCGGCTGCGAGTACCTGGACGTGATCTCGCCGCAGTACATCTCCGACCTTGTGGCCTGGGGCGCGATCGGCGCGCGCACCACCGAGAGCCAGATCCACCGCGAGATGGCCAGCGGCCTGTCCTGCCCGGTCGGCTTCAAGAACGGCACCAGCGGTGATGTGAAGATCGCGGTCGACGCGGTAGGCGCGGCTTCGCATCCGCATCATTTCCTGGCCGTGACCAAGCACGGTCAGTCGGCAATCGCCTCGACCACCGGCAACCCGGACTGCCACGTGATCCTGCGCGGCGGCAAGGTGCCCAACTTTGACGCGGCCAGCGTGCAGGCCGCCAGCGAGGTGCTGGCGCACAACGGCCTGGCGCCGCGCCTGATGATCGATGCCAGCCACGCCAACAGCGGCAAGAAGCCGGAGAACCAGCCCAAGGTCGTCGAGGATCTGGTGGCCCAGCTGGCCACCGGCGAGGAGCGCATCGTCGGGGTGATGGTGGAAAGCCATCTGGTGGGCGGCCGCCAGGACCTGATCGAGGGTCAGCCGCTGACCTATGGCCAGAGCATCACCGACGGCTGCATCGGCTGGGACGATTCGGTGGCCGTGCTCGAGCGCCTGGCCGCCGGCGTGCGGGCGCGTCGCGCCCGTCGGATCGCGCAGGCCGCCTGACCCCGCGCGCGGCCCGGCGGTCGCCGCCGGCCGCGCATACGTCCTGAACACACGCGTCGGGCATGCTTGGCCCGATGAACGCTTCCGACGCCGCGACGGCCCAGCGCCGTCCATCCCCCCTGCGCCGCTGGATGCGGCGCCTGGCCTGGCTGCTGCTGGGCTGCTACGCGGCCTATCTGGTCGCCGGCAATCTCTACCTCAACACGCCGCTGGGGCCGTGGAGCGTCAACCGCAAGCCGGAGAAGTTCGCCATGCACTGGGGCCCGGCGCTGACCTGGTGGCCGGGCGAGATCGTGTTGTGGAAGGTGTCGCTGCGCGGCCATGTCGGGCGCGTGGTGTGGACCATGCAGGCCGATCGCGTGGCCGGGCACATCTCGCTGCTCAACCTGGTGCACAAGGAAGTCTATGTGCCGCGCGTGCGCGCCACCGAGGTGACCGGGCAGATCGCCAGCGTGGCGCAGGAGATCCCGCCGCCGCCGGTGCGCCCGGGGGGCTGGCTGCTCAACTTCCCGGCCATCACCAGCGACAGCGTGCGCGGCGGCACGCTCGGGCCCTTGACGCTGGAGGGGCAGGGCAAGGCCAAGGTGGGCTTCACCAAGCGCCTGCGCGGCGGCCCGGCCGAGCTGCTGCCCTCCACCGCGCACTTCGAACATCTGCGCCTGGGCTATGGCCAGGTCGCGCTGCTGGAGGACGCCACGCTGGGCAGCGAGTTCGCGATGACGCCGACCACGCGCGCCCAGGCCAAGGGCATCCAGAAGCTGCGGCGCATGCGCATCGCGCTCGACGTGGCCGGCGGCACCCCGGCGCTGGCGGCCCGGCAGAGCGACGCGGGCAAGCTCGAACTCACCCTGCAGCCCGGCCAGGGCCGCGTGCAGGGGGCGCTGAAGCTGGTACAGGCCGAACTGGCCCCGGGCGGCGTGCTGTCCTGGCGCATGCCGGTGGTGATCACCGATGTGCACGGGCAGGTGCATCGCAGCACGCTGACCGCCCAGCTCTCGGTCGACCGCGATCTGCATCTGAAGGCCAACATGCCGCCGCAGACCGAGGGCGTGCTGGCGCTCGACGCGGACCTGCGCGCCGATGGCACGCGGATCCCGTTCGAGCAGCCGCGCACGCTGCTGCCGCGCACGTCCGGGCGGCTGGCCGGGCAATGGCAGTTCAGTTCACTCAAGTGGGTCACCTCGCTGTTCGTCAACGTGCCCTGGCTGTCGCTGGACGGCGCCGGGCGGGTGCAGGGCGATGTCACGCTGGACCACGGCGTGCTGGCCGTGGGCAGCCACCTGGAGATCCCGCACGTGCAGGCGCAGGCCGACGTGGTGGCCCAGCGCGTGACCGGCACCGGCAGCGCCAAGGCGCGGCTGGAAGCCGGCGAGGGCGGGCGGCCGCGCTCGCGCGTGGACGTGGCGCTGACCGACTACAGCGTCGCCGCGATCGACCAGCTCAAGCGGCCCTACATCCGCGGCAAGGACCTCAAGCTCCATACCGACAGCGACGCCGACCTGGCCAAGGCGCGCGAGTCGCTCAAGGCGCAGGCGACCTTCACCAATGCCCAGGTGCCGGACCTGCGGGCGTACAACCGCTTCCTGCCCAATGACCATCTGCGCTTCGACGGCGGCTCGGGCACGCTGACCGGTCAGCTGGCGCTGGATGCGGCCGGCCAGGCGGGCAACGGCCAGGCGCGCATCGCCGCGCGCGCGGCCCAGGTGCGGGCGGCGGGGCTGGCGATGCGCGGCGATGTGGACGTAGACCTGCGGCTCAAGCGCGCCGACCTGCAGCGCCAGCGCTTCGCCGTGGATGGCAGCACGGTCGCGCTGAAGAACATCAGCTTCGCCCATGCCGGGCTGAGCCGCAGCGGCTGGTGGGCCAACGTGTCGCTGCCGCGCGCGCAGATGGACGTGGCCGAAGAGCGCCTGGCGGTGCAAGGCACGGTGTCCACGCAGATGAAGGATGTGGGCTTCCTGCTGGACCTGTTCTCGCAGGATCGCGATTACCCGGGCTGGATGGTCAAGCTGGTCGATGCCGGCACGGTGCGGGCGTCCACGCGCGTGCGCTGGCGCCAGCACGACCTGGTGCTGGACGATATCGACGCGCGCAACGACCGCTTCGACCTGGTCGGGCGTTTCCGTCTGCAGGGCCGCGACAAGGCGCAGGGTGATCTCTACGCGCGCTGGGGCGTGCTGGGCGCGGCGGTGGAGCTGCGCAACGGCGCCCATACCTTCCATGTGCTGGGCGCCAAGCGCTGGTACGAGGCCCAGCCGGGCTATCTGGATTGAGGTTCAGCTCGCAGCAGGCGTTCGTTTTGCACTGCAGCGTGCAATGTCCTCGCGGGGGGCGCAGGATTGACCCGCATCCCGACGTGGGGGAGGGAGCAGGCCCGGAACTGGCGCAAGCTGTTTCGGGCTTTTTATTGCCTGTTTTTTGGGTCGACGGCCGGCCGTGTGGGCGTTGCGGCTGCGTTGGGGGGCAACGGCGGCGATAGGCATCGTCGGTGGAGCCTCATCGCCGCCATGGCGGCTCCCACCTCCCACCACCTCCCGGCTCCCACATCGCATTGCTGCGTTCCGTGGGGCGGGACGCCCGCGGCGGCGGGGGCGAGGCCCAGGCGATAGAATGACGCCATGGACACGCCCGCTCCCCGCCAGATCCCGTTGCAGGTCGTCACTGCGCCCACCGCCGCCGCCTCGCTGGAGACCGGCGCCAAGCAGCTGGGCGGCGACAAGATCGGCCGCTCGCCGGTGCAGTTCGCCGACGCGCCGGTGCTGCGCAAGCCCTCCTGGATCCGTGTGCGCATCCCCTCGGGCAACGCCGTGGCCAACCTCAAGGCCAAGCTGCGCGAGAACCGCCTGGTCACCGTCTGCGAGGAGGCCAGCTGCCCGAACATCCATGAGTGCTTCGGCCACGGCACGGCGACCTTCATGATCCTGGGCGAGGTCTGCACCCGCCGCTGCTCGTTCTGCGACGTGGCCCACGGCCGGCCCAAGCCGCCCGATGCCAACGAGCCGGCCAGCCTGGGCAACACCGTGGCCGACATGGGCCTGAAGTACGTCGTGGTCACCAGCGTGGACCGCGACGACCTGCGCGACGGCGGTGCCCAGCATTTCGTCGACTGCATCGGCGCGATCCGCGAGAAGTCGCCGGGCACCCGCATCGAGATCCTGACGCCCGACTTCCGCGGCAAGGGCCGCATGGAGCGCGCGCTGGAGATCCTGGCGACCAATCCGCCGGACGTGTTCAACCACAACATCGAGACCGTGCCGGACCTGTACCGCAACGTCCGTCCGGGCGCGGACTACCAGTGGTCGCTGACCCTGCTCAAGCAGTTCAAGGCCCAGCACCCGGAGATCCCGACCAAGTCCGGCATCATGCTCGGCCTGGGCGAGACCTTCGAGCAGATTCAGGCCACCATGCGCGACCTGCGCGCGCACGAGGTGGACATGATCACGATCGGCCAGTACCTGCAGCCCACCCCGCACCACCACCCGGTGCTGCGTTACTGGACGCCGGAGGACTACAAGGCCCTGGAGGTCTACGGCTACGAGCTGGGCTTCAGCCACGTCGCTTCGGGTCCGATGGTGCGCTCGTCGTATCACGCCGACCAGCAGGCCGCCGGCGCGGGCGTGGCCGCCTGATCCGCGCCTCCGGCCCCAACCCGCGCAGCACCCTGTCCCGCCGCCTGGCCTTTAAGCCTGGCGGCGGTGTCGTATGGACGCCTTGTGCGGGCGCGTTCACATTGCGGAACCGCCTCCCCCCTAGGCTCGCATCGTGCGTGACAGCCCGCGCAACTTTCGGCACTGTGGCGTTGTCAACGTTCCACGCATCTTTCCCCACACGCTTCCACCGGCCCCGCGGCCGCGAGTCCATCGAATGAAAGCCAAGCTCACCCTGACCCTGCTGGCCCTGGCCCTGACCGCCCCGGTGGCGCTGCTGGCGCGGCCTGACGTGACACCCAGCAAGCCGGCCAGCACCAGCGTGGTGCCGATGGGGCCGACCGCCGACCAGTCCACCACCTCCAAGCTGGTCTACGGCCTGCTGTCCGACAGCCGCTACGCCTACCGCCCGCGCGCGCTGGACGATGCGCTGTCCCAGGACGTCTACAAGCGCTACCTGGATGCGCTGGACGGCGGCAAGCAGTTCTTCACCGCCAAGGACATCGAGGGCTTCATGCCGCTGTCTACGCGGCTGGACGATGCGATCAAGAGCGGCCAGCTCTCGCCGGCCTACGACATCTTCCAGGTCTACCGTCAGCGCGTCGGCGAGCGGGTGGCCTATGCGCGCAGCCTGCTGAAGAAGCCGGACTTCGATTTCACCACCCACGAGCGCTGGGAGTACGACCGCGAGAAGGCGCCGTGGGCCAAGGACAGCGCCGAGCTCGACGCGATCTGGCGCAAGTCGGTGATGAACGACTGGCTGCGGCTGAAGATGGCCGGCAAGAAGCCCGACGCCATCGCCCAGACGCTGGACAAGCGCTATGCCAACATCCAGCGCAGCGTGGACGAGCTGGACAGCGAGGACGTGTTCCAGACCTTCCTCAACGCCTATACCTCGGCGGTGGACCCGCATACCGACTACTTCACGCCCAAGACGGCCGAGCAGTTCAACCAGCAGATGTCGCTGTCGCTGGAAGGCATCGGCGCGGTGCTGCAGCGCCAGGACGACACGGTGGTGATCCGCGAGATCGTCCCGGGCGGCCCGGCCGACCTGTCCAAGAAGCTGCAGCCCGGTGCGCGCATCGTCGGCGTGGCCCAGGGTAGCGATGGCGCCTTCACCGACGTGATCGGCTGGCGCACCGACGATGTGGTCGATCTGATCCGCGGCAAGAAGGGCACCCGCGTGCGCCTGGAGTTCATCGCGCCGGAGGCGGGCATGGACGGCCCGCACAGCACGGTGACCATCGTGCGCGACAAGGTGCAGCTGGCCGAGCAGGCCGCCAAGAGCGAGATCGTGACGCTGCCGGCCTCGGGCGCCACGCCTGAGCGACGCATCGGCGTGATCAAGCTGCCGGCGTTCTATCAGGACTTCGAAGGCCGTCGCCGCGATCCGAACAACTACACCTCGGCCACGCGCGACGTGCGCAAGCTGCTGGACGGCTTCAAGGGCCAGCACATCGACGGGGTGGTGATGGACCTGCGCAACAACGGCGGCGGTTCGCTGGACGAAGCGGTCGATCTGACCGGGCTGTTCATCGACCAGGGTCCGGTGGTGCAGGTGCGCGAATCCGGCGGCCGCGTGTCGGTCAGCGGCGACACCACCCCGGGCGTGTCCTGGGACGGGCCGCTGGCGGTGCTGATCAACCGCGGCTCGGCCTCGGCCTCGGAGATCTTCGCTGGCGCCATCCAGGACTACGGTCGTGGCCTGGTGATCGGTGAGACCAGCTTCGGCAAGGGCACCGTGCAGAACCTGGTCGACCTGGACCGCTGGCCGGCCAACGAGGGCGGCAAGCGCTTCGGCCAGCTGAAGCTGACCATCGCCCAGTTCTTCCGCGTGGCCGGTGGCAGCACCCAGCACAAGGGCGTGGTGCCGGACATCGCCTTCCCGGCTAGCATCGATGCGACCGAGTACGGCGAGGACACCTACGACAACGCGCTGCCGTGGACCAAGATCGCGCCGGTCAGCCACACCCAGTACGGCAACTTCGCCCCGCTGCTGCCGAAGCTGGAGGCCCTGCACGACGCACGCGTCAAGAACGACCTGGAATACCAGTGGTGGTCCGAGGACGTGGCCCAGTTCCGCGCGGAGAAGGCCAAGAAGTACGTGACGCTCAACGAGGCCGAGCGCCTGGCCGAACGCGATCGCCAGGAAGCCCAGCGCAAGTCGCGCCAGGAAGAACGCAAGAAGCTGGGCATGCCGCTGGACCCGCTGGCCGGCGATCTGGCCGACGACGGCCTGGGCGCGAGCGAGCGCGACATCGTCAAGGATGCCGCGCGCGAGAAGCTGGCCGACAAGCGCCCCGATCCGCTGCTGCACGAATCGGCCGCGATCCTGGGCGATGCGATCGGCGTGCTGGGCCAGGACAAGCAGCTCTCGGCGCAGGTGTTGCCGGTGTCGACCAAGTCGGGCAGCTGGGCGGATTAAGGGCGTCGCCACGGGCGGGAGCAGCTGTCTGCTCAAATCTCGCGGCGGCGTGCCTGTAGAGCGGAGCTTGCTCCGCTGCTCTTCGTTCGGTTCGTGGGGGAGGCCCCAGCGGAGTCCCCAAGAGGGGATTGCCACAAGCTCCGCTCTACAGGTGGGAGCCGGCATTCCCGCGTTTGCGGTAACGGCGGTAGGAGATTTCCGGAGGCTTTGGGTTGGTGGCCGCCGGATGATGATGGGATGCGGGCGCCTTCGGGCGCCCGCGTCGTTTGGCGCCCGGGCGAGCACCCGCAACGTCGGATTCCATCGGTGCGGGTGTAGCCAGGCGCGGGGCAGGCCCTAGACTGTGCGGCCCCGCGCTGTGGTGAACCCCCATGTCTTCCCCGATGCACGCCGCCACGTCTCCGCGCACCGGCGGCCTGGCCGTGCCGGCCGCGCTGCTGCTGGTCTACGTGGTCTGGGGGTCGACCTATCTGGGGATCCGCATCGCCTTGGAGCACGGCATGCCGCCGCTGCTGGTGACCTCGGGCCTGCGTTTCGTGGTCGCCGGCGCGCTGCTGTTCGGCGTGCTGCGCCTGCGCGGGGTGGCCGCGCCGACGCGCGCGCAGTGGAAGAACCTGGTCGTCATGGGCGCGCTGCTGCTGGGCATGGGCAATGCGCTGGTCGTGCTGGCCGAGACCACCGTGTCCTCCGGCCTGGCGGCGGTGGCGGTGGCCTCGGTGCCGGTGTGGATGGGGCTGTTCGGCCTGCTGCGCGGCCAGCGCGCCACGCGCATCGAGTGGCTCGGCCTGATGCTGGGCTTCGCCGGGGTGGTGTGGCTCAACGCGGGCGGCACGCTCACCGCCAGTCCGCAGGGGCTGGTGTGCCTGCTGCTGGCGCCGATGGCCTGGGCCTTCGGCTCGGTGTGGTCGCGCGGGCGCGACCTGCCGTCGCCCTTCATGGCCGCCGCCGGGCAGATGCTGTGCGGCGGCACGCTGATCATGCTGGCCGGCTGGCTGCGCGGCGAACGCCTGCACGCCGTGCCGCCGCTGGAGGGCGTGCTGGCGGTGGTCTACCTGGCGCTGTTCGGCTCGGTCATCGCCTTCACCGCCTACGTCTGGCTGCTGCATCACGTGCGCCCGGCGCTGGCCGGCAGCTATGCCTACGTCAATCCGATCATCGCCGTGGCGCTGGGCGCGTGGCTGGCGCATGAGCGCTTCCCCGCGCACGACCTGGGCGCGATGGCGGTGATCCTGGTCGGTGTGGTGGTGATCACGCTGGCCAAGGTGCGGCGCAAATGAGTGCGGCGGCGCCGATGCTGGACCGGCGCGGCGTCGCGGCCACGGTCGGGGCGTTCGTGGTGTGGGGCCTGTTCCCGCTGTACTGGCGGCTGCTGCAGCATGTGCCGTCGCTGCAGATCATCGCCCACCGCGTGGTCTGGAGCGCGGTGCTGGTGGTCGGCTGGCTGTGCCTGCGCGAGCGCGGCGCCTGGCTGCGGCGCATCGCCGCCCAGCCGCGCGCACGCGCCACCCTGGCGCTGACCTCGGTGCTGATCAGCTGCAACTGGGGGCTGTACATCTGGTCGGTCAACAACGGCCATGTGGTCGAGGCCAGCCTGGGCTATTTCATCAACCCGCTGGTCAACGTGCTGCTGGGCGTACTGGTGCTGCGTGAGCGGCTGACGCGGCTGCAGTGGATCGCGGTGGCGGTCGCGGCCGGCGGCGTGGCCTGGCTGACCTGGCAGGCCGGGCGCGCGCCCTGGATCGCGCTGGGCCTGGCCCTGAGCTTCGGCGCCTATGGCCTGCTGCGCAAGCTGGTGCAGGTCGATGCGGTGTCGGGACTGGGCATGGAGAGCGTGTACCTGTTCGTGCCGGCGCTGGCGCTGGTGGCCTGGGGCGAGGCCGGGCACGGCGGCGCCTTCGTGCACGGCTGGAGCCTGGGCACCGACGTGCTGCTGGTGCTGGCCGGGGCGGTCACCGCGCTGCCGCTGCTGGGCTTCGCCTACGGCGTGCGGCGTATCCCGCTGTCGCTGGTCGGGCTGCTGCAGTACATCGCGCCGACGCTGCAGCTGCTGCTGGGCGTGCTGGTGTTCGGCGAGCCGTTCGGGCTGGAGCGGGCCTTGGGCTTCGCCCTGATCTGGGCGGCGCTGGGCGTGTTCGTCGGCGACAGCCTGTGGCGCGGACGCCGGCGCGGCTGATGGCCTCACGACCCCGTCAGCCCGCAGGCGCGACCATGGTCGCCATGAAGGACGACGTGACCGCCCCGCCGAAGATCGCCGACGTCCAGCGCGCGGTGCTGGACGCCGCCGCCGGCGCCGACCCCGCGCACGCGGCGCTGGCGCTGGTGGTGGACACTGACGGCTCGACCTATGTGCGCGCCGGCGCGATGGCGCTGTTCGATACCCACGGCGGGCAGGTCGGCTGGCTCAGCGGCGGCTGCCTTGAGCCTGAGATCCAGGTGCGCGCGCTGGCGGCGATCGAGCACGGCGCGGCCGACTGGCTGGAACTCGACACCCGCGAAGACGAGGACCTGCTGTCCGGCTCGGCGATCGGCTGCCGCGGTCGCCTGCAGCTGGCGCTGCTGCCGCTGGCGCTGCTGCCGGGGCTGGAGACCGCGATCGCCGCCTGGCGCGGCGGTCAGGACCAGACGCTGCGGTTGCAGACGCACAAGCCCGATCAGCTGACCCTCACGCTGGGCGCGCAGCGCTGGACGCTGCCCTGCGCGCCTGCGCCCATCGGGCTGGCCGCCGGCATCGTGCTGCTGTTCCAGGCGCCGCCGCAGGTGCTGGTGCTGGGCGCCGGCCCGGAGACGCCGCTGCTGCTGCCGCTGCTGCGCGAGATTGGCTGGACCACGACCCTGGTCGAACGCCGCCCGCGCTGGCGGCCGGCCGACGCGCAGGCCGTCGGCGCCGATGCGCTGCAGCCTCTGGCGCCTGCCGAGGCGCTGACGCTGCCGGCTTCGGCCGCGGCCGATGCGGCGCTGGTCATGCACCACAACTTCGAACTGGATCGCGAAGCGCTCGAAGCGCTGGCCGCGACCGATATCCCCTTCGTCGGCCTGCTGGGGCCGGTGCGGCGGCAGCAGGACCTGTTCCGCCTGCTGCCGCCGGTGGCGCGCCAGGCGCTGGCCCCGCGGCTGCGTTCGCCGGTGGGGCTGGACCTGGGCGGGCGCGGCGCGCAGGCCATCGCGCTGAGCATCGCCGCGCAGCTGCAGGCCTGGCACCACGGCCGCACGGCGTGAGCGACCACATCGCCGTGGTGCTGGCCGCCGGCGGGAGCCGGCGCCTGGGCCGCGCCAAGCAGCTGCTGCCGCGCGCGGGCGAACCGCTGGTCTGCCGCGCCGTGCGCCTGGCGCGGGCCACCGCGCCCCTGCGCCTGCTGGTGGTGGTCGGCGCGCGCGCCACCCAGGTCAGCGCCGCGGTGCGCGCCGCCGATGTGGAGACCGTGATGAACCGCCAGTGGCGCGAAGGCCTGGCCGCCAGCGTGCGCGCCGCGCGCGATGCGCTGGCGACCGACGCGCGCGGCGCCACGCGCGTGCTGCTGCTGGCCTGCGATCAGCCGGCGCTGGAGGCCGCGCATCTCCAGGCGCTGCTTGAGGCCGCCGCGCGGTCCGATTCGGGATGCGCCGGCACGGTGCACGGCGCGCGCATCGGCATCCCCGCCGTGGTCCCGCTGGCGCGCCTGGCGCAGGCCCAGCCGCAGGGCGATGCCGGCCTGCGCGAGCTGCTCAACGCGCTGACGCCCGAGACGGTCGGCCGGCTTGCGGCGCCGGAGCTGGAGTTGGACCTGGACACGCCGGCGGACCTGGTCACGGCGACCGCCCGCGGCCTGATCGATCCGCTGCCGTCCACGAGCGAATAACCGCTTCTTGTGGGAGCAACCGTCTCCTCAAATCTCGCAGCGGCCTGCCTGTAGAGCGGAGCTTGTGGCAATCCCCTTTTGGGGACTCCGCTGGGGCCTTTCCCACGAACTGAACGAAGAGCAGCGGAGCAAGCTCCGCTCTACAGGTGGGAGCCGTCCTTATGGCTTTTTGGCCCGCGGCGGCGAAGTGCTTTGCCGGTAGAGCCCATCGCCGCCGTGGGCCGAAAAGGCCACAAGGGCGGCTCCGGCGATGCAGGGCTTTCGCTTCGCAACTGGCCTTACTGGGCAGACAGTGATGCGGCGTGATGGGAAGGCCTCATCGCCCCCGCGGCGGCCTTCGGCTTGTCGCCTTCAGCGCTGCGCCGTCAGTGCATCGGTCGGCAGCGGCGGGGTCAGCGCCTCGGGCACGGGGCAGCGCGAGGCGGGGGTGGCGGTGGCGGCGAACCAGGCGTCCACCGTCGGCGCCAGCCGGTCCAGGCGCATCGGCAGGCTCAGATGCGTTTCGCCCGGGACTTCCAGATAGCGATCGCGCGGCGCGGCGGCGGCGAGCATGCGGCCGTGCGCGACCGGGATGTGGTGGTCGTTGGCGCCGTGGACGATCAGCACGCAGGCCGGCGTGGCGCGCAGGGCGCCGGCGACGTCGACATCGTCCAGGTTGAGCCCCAGCTGCGCGTCGGCCGCGGCGATCACCGCGTCGAGGTTCTGCCGGCCGTAGGTCGCCTGCGCGATCAGCGTGGTCGCGGCGGACTTCCACGTGTCCGGCCGCGCGGCCAGCATGTGCGGGACCATGTCGCGGATGCCGCGGCCGGCGTTGGCGAAGGATTCCATCGCCACCACGCCGGCCACCTGGGTGCCCAGGTCGTGCGCGGCGAAGATCGCCGTGGCCGCGCCATAGGACACGCCGAACAGGTACAGCGGTCCGGCGATCTCGCCGCGCTGGCGCAGTTGCGCGACCACGCGCGCCACGTCCTGTCCTTCGCGCGTGCCGTAGCCGGCCGGGCCGCTGCCGGAGCGGCCGTGGTTGCGCAGGTCCAGGGTGATGGTGCGGTAGCCGGCCTGGGCCAGCTGCAGCGCCCAGGGCATCAGCGAGTCGCCGTCCATCATCCAGCCATGCAGCAGCACCACCGTGCCGCGCGGGGCGGCCGGCGCCTGCGGCCGCACGAAGTCCACATTGAAGGCCACCTGCTGCAGCGCGCTGCCGTCCGGGTTGCCGGTGTAGCGGTAGTCCAGCCGGTAGTCGCCCGGGTCCAGCGCGCGCCAGTAGATCGGCACGCCGCCTTGCCCCGGCAGCTTGCCGCTGCGGGTGGGCAGGCGCGCCATCAGCCCCTCGATGCGTGGGGCATCCAGCAACGGCGAGACGCCACCGGGCGCGACGATGCGGGTGCTGAGCGAGGTCGAGTTGGGCGGGATGCAGGCGACCAGCCAGACGCAGCAGGCGAGCACCAGCACAAGCAGGCGGGACATCGGCGTGGGGAAGACAGCGAACGGCGGCGCAGCCTAGCGCCGCCGCCGGCCGGCGCGCTATCGCACCGGCGTGACATTCGCATGACAGCTGTCGTGGGTTCAGACAGGCGGCTTGCGTGCGGTTAGGCGGTCACCGCGACGACGATGCGCGGTGACCGCCCAGTCCGATCGACTGCAGGCGTCGATGGCCGGACCGCCGGCGACGCCACGCCACCCCTTCCGCCGCGCCGGCGGTGACCTCACCGCCTCCAGGCGCTCACGACGGAAGCAGCCCTCAGACCTCGCGCAGCGCCTGGGTGATCGGCAGGCGCGCCGCGCGCAGGGCCGGGAACAGCCCGCCCACCAGCCCGATCGCCAGCGCCCACTTCAGCCCGCTCCACAGCAGTGGCGCGGAGACCTTGAACTGGAACACCACCTGGCTGAAGTTCTGCCCCAGCGTGGACACGCTGTAGTTGTTGAACAGCAGCCACGCCAGCGCGCCGCCCAGCAGCCCGCCCAGCAGCGCCAGCAGCATGGTTTCCAGCATCACCGCGGTCACCACCGGCAGGCCACGGAAGCCGATCGCGCGCATGGTGGCGATCTCGCGGGCGCGGGCGGCCACCGCCGCATACATCGTATTGAGCGCGCCGAACACTGCGCCCACCGCCATGATCGCGCCGATCACCGTGCCCAGGATGGTCAGCAGCTTGTTGAGGCCGCCGCCCTGCTTGGCGTAGTAGGCGCGCGTGGTCTCCACGTCCAGCTTCAGGCGCGGATCGCCGGCCATGGCGGCCCTGAACTGCTCGAAGCCGGCCTTGCCCTCGGTCCTGACGGTCACCGACTGGTAGGCGCGGCGGCTGTAGGCGCTGGCCAGGGTTTCCGCATCGGCCCACAGCTCCGAGTCGTGCGCATCGCCGGAGGCGAACACGCCGACCACCTGCCACTGCTGGTTGCCCAGCTTCAGCGGCTGGCCGACCGAGAGTCCACCGAACTGATGCAGCGCGCCCTGGCCGACCACCAGCTCGCGCATGCCCGGCTTGAAGCGCCGGCCCTGGATGATCCGCATGCGCTCGTGCACGGCCCAGGCTTCCTCGCCCACGCCGCGCACCTGCACATTGGTGTCCGAACCATCGGACTTGGACGGCAGCGCGACCACCTGCGACAGCTCGGCCGAGACCAGCGGCCGGCCGTTGGCATCGCGCGCGATGCCGGGCAGGCGGCCGATCAGCGGCAGTTGGTCGCGGGTGATGACCGAGTTGGCCTCGGCCTGCGAGCCGCCGCGCAGCACGATGGCGCTGGTCTCATCGCCGGTGCCGTTGAGCTGGGCCTGGAAGCCGTTGCCCATCGCCAGCATCGCCACCAGCACCGCGACCACGCCGGCGATGCCGACCACGATCACCGAGGCCGCGCCCCAGCGCTGGGGCAGGCTGGCCACGCCGATGCGCGTGGCCTGCAGCGCCAGGCGGCCGGTGCGGGTCAGTCCCAGCCACAGCCCCAGCAGCGCCGCGAGCGCCAACACGAGAAACCACGGCAGCGCCACCCAGACGCCGATGCCCACCACCAGTGCGCCGATGGTTAGCGCATTCCACAACCCTTGCTTGCGTTTCATGCGTGCGCTCCTTCAGCGGCCGGCCAGTGCATCGACGATCTTCAGGCGGCTGGCGCGTAGCGCCGGCAGCACGCCCACCACCAGCCCGATCACCACCACCAGGCCCGCGCCGACGGCCCAGGTCTGGCCGGGCACGCGCGCCGGCAGCATGCCGCCGGCCTTGGCCGCCAGCGCGGGCAGGATGCCCGCCGCCAGCCCCAGGCCGATCGCCCCGCCCAGGCCGATCAGCAGCAGCGATTCGACCAGCACCAGCCACAGCATCGTGCGGTCCTGGAAGCCCAGCGTCTTGAGCGTGGCCAGCTCCGGCACGCGCTCGCGCACGGCCTGGGCCATGGTGTTGCCGGTCAGCAGCAGCAGGGTGAAGAACACCGCGCCCATGATCGAGGTGACGATCAGGCCGATGTCGGCGAACTGCTTGACGAAGGCCTGCTGCCAGGACGATTCGGTCTGCGACTTGGTCTCGTGGTCAGAGTTCATCGACAGCGCATCGATGGCCTGGGCCACGCGCGAAGCGTCGTCCGGGTTGTTGAGCGTGACCGTGTACCAGCTGACCTGGCTCTTGATGTAGTCGTTGGACTCATCGAAGTACTTCCAGTTCATCACCAGCTGGTTCTCCTCGTTGGCCGCCGTGCTGCGGTCCTTGGCGCGGAAGATGCCCACCAGCTGCAGCGGCCAGTCGTTGCTGCCGCCGCGCGGGAAGATGGTGGCCTGCAGCGGGATGGTGTCGCCGAGCTTCCAGCCGAACTTGCTGGCCAGCGTCTCGCCCACCACCGCGCCGGTGCGCGTGGTCTGGAAGGCCTTGAGCTGCGCGGGCGGCAGCTGCAGGTTGGGGTAGAGGTCGAAGTAGTTGGGCGCGACCGAGAAGTTGGGAAAGAAGTCCTTCGGGTCGCGGTAGATACCGCCGAACCACATCGCATAGGTCACGTCCTTGACCCCCTGGACCTGCTTGATTTTCTGCTCCAGGTTGAGCGGCAGGGTCTGGGTGATGGACAGGCGCGAGGCGACGATCAGGCGGTTGGCGCCGTCGACCGAGCCGCCGGAATTGAACGCCACGCGCACCGAGTCGAGCATCCCGTACAGCAGGAACGCGGCGACCACGCTGAGCAGGGTCAGGAAGGTGCGCGTCTTGCTGCGGAACAGCTGCGCCCAGACCAGGGAGAGATATTTCATGACGGACCTCGTGAGGCGAGGAGGGCTAAGGGAGAAGCGCGTGGAGGCGTCGTGCGGCGCGGGCCTCGGCGCGCGATTGCATTCGCGCACGGCCCGCGCCGGAGTTCATCGCTCAATGCTCGACCGCATCGACCAGCTCGCCCTTGTCCAGGTGCACCGTATGGGTGGCGTACTCGGCGGCCTTGGGATCGTGGGTGACCATGATGATGGTCTTGCCGTGGTCGCGATTGAGCAGCTGCAGCAGGGTCAGCACTTCCTCGGCCGAGGCGCGGTCCAGATCGCCGGTGGGTTCGTCGCAGATCAGGAAGGTCGGGTCGGAGACGATGGCCCGGGCGATGGCCACGCGCTGCTGCTGGCCGCCGGAGAGCTCGTTGGGGCGATGGTCGCGGCGCTCGGCCAGGCCCACCAGGGTCAGGGCGATCTGCGCGCGGCGCTTGCGGTCGGCGGCCGACAGGTCGGTCAGCAGCAGCGGCAGCTCGACGTTCTTCTGCGCGGTGAGCATCGGCATCAGGTTGTAGAACTGGAACACGAAGCCCACGTGCCGGCTGCGCCAGTTGGCCAGCTGGCCGCCGCTGAGCCGCTCGATGTGCTCGCCTTCGATCTGGATCTCGCCCGAGGTCGGCGAATCCAGTCCGCCGATCAGATTGAGCAGGGTCGTCTTGCCCGAGCCGGACGGCCCCATCAGCGCGACGAAGTCGCCGGCGGTGATGTCCAGGTCCAGGCCATGCAGCACGTGCACCTTTTCCGGGCCGCGCTGGTAGGTCTTGGTGAGGTTGCGGATCGAAACCAGGGACGTCATGGCGATGCCTCGTGTGGATGCGGGCCAAGGCCCGGGCAGAAGGAAACAGGCGCAAGGCGCGTGGCGCCTTTCGCGTGCGGTCCGGCGCCTGCTGCGCCGGTCTTGCTCGATTGCAACGACGGTCGTGCGCGGCGGGGTTCGACATCGCCCGCCGCCTGAAACTCGAAGACCTCAGGACGCCGGTGCGCCATCGCCGACCGCGACGCTGTCGCCGTCCTTGAGCGTGGCCGGCGGATCGAGCACCACCTGCTCGCCGGCGCGCAGGCCATCGAGGATCTGGCGCTCGCTGGCCAGCGTCTGGCCGGGCTTGAGCGTGCGGCGCTGGACCTTGTCGCCCTCGACGACGAAGGCCACCGGTACGCCATCGCGCTCCACCACCGCCGCGGCCGGCACGCGCACGCCCTGCGGCGCCGGTGCGTCGGCCTTGGGCGCGGCCTCCAGGAAGCTCACGTTGACGCCCATCTCCGGCACGATGCGCGGGTCCTTGACCTTCAGCGCGATGCGCACCTTGACCGTGGCCTTGCCGCGGTCGGCGGTGGGGATCACGGCGATCACCTCGGCCGGGATCTTCCAGTCCGGATAGGCGTTGAGCGTGGCCACCACCGGCATCTTGGGCTGCACGCGGCCGATGTAGGCCTCGCCCACGTCCACCTCGACCTCCAGCGAATCCATGTCCACGATGGTGCCGATGCCGGTGCGGGTGAAGCCGCCGCCGGCCGACAGCGGCGAGACGATCTCGCCGGGCTGGGCCGCCTTGGCGGTGATCACCCCGGCGAAGGGCGCGCGCACCACGGTGTAGTCCTTGCCGATGCTGGAGATCTTCAGCTGGTCGCGGGCGACCTGCACGTTGCGGCGCGCGGTCTCCAACTGGGCGCGCAGCGCATCGCGCTCGGCGACCTGCTGGTCGTACTGCGAGCGCGAGACCAGCTGCTGGTTCACCAGCGCATCCAGGCGCCGGGCCTCGGCCTCCGAACGGGTCAGCTGCGCCTGCACGTTCTGCACCTGGCTCTGCGAGGAGGAGAGCTGGGACTGCGCCAGGCGCTGTTCGGCATCGGCGTTGATCGGGTCCAGGCGCGCCAGGATCTGGCCGGCCTCCACGCGCTGGCCTTCCTCGATCATCACCTCCTCGACCCGCCCGGTGATCTGCGCCGAGACGGTGGCCGTGCGCCGCGCGACCACATAGCCGGTGGCGTCCAGCACCGAGGCCGGCGCGTCGGCGCCGCCGGTCATCGCCGCGACCGTGGCCGTGCGCACCTGCACCGGCTTGGCCCGGCCGAGCGCGAACCACGCGGCCGCCGCCAGCACCAGCAACACCAGCACGACAACCACCGCGATCCACACGCCCTTGCGCGAGGGCGCCGGCGGCGGTGTCTTGCTGCGATCGATGCGCAGCTCCTTGAGCAGTTCGGCTGAGGCGTTCATGGATCCATCGATGACGTCGTTGAGGCGCAAGTGTGACCAGACCGGGTGATTCGTACCAAGTTGCCGGAAGTCACAACCTGCCTGCGGTCGGGGCGCAGCATGCGCGGCGCGCGGGCCCTGCGGCCAGTGACAGCTGTCATCCGCAATGGCTGATCGACGCCACTGCCGGACCCGCGCATGACGGCGCAGGCTAACCGCACCTTCCGGTAATGGCTGATACGTCCCATGCCCCTCATTCCTCTCGATCCGGCGTCACCGGCACCCGCGGCCCTGCTCGGCGCGCATGCCCGCTATGGCGCGCTGGTCGCGCTCGACGGCGTCGATCTGGCGCTGCGGCCCGGCCAGGTGCTGGCGCTGCTCGGCCCCAACGGCGCCGGCAAGAGCACCAGCGTGGCCCTGCTGCTGGGCCTGCAGCGGCCCGACGCCGGGCAGGCGCTGCTGTTCGGACACGATCCCGATGCACTGAGCGCGCGGCGCCGGGTCGGCGTGATGCTGCAGAGCGCCGCCTTGCCCGACACGCTCACCGTCGGCGAGCTGATCGCGCAGACGCGCGGCTACTACGCCTGCCCGCTGAGCGTGGCCGACTGCGTGGCCATCGCCGGCCTGGACGGCCTGCTGCCGCGCCGCTACGGCCGGCTGTCGGGCGGGCAGCAGCGGCGCGTGCAGTTCGCCCTGGCCATCTGCGGCCGGCCCGAGGTGCTGTTCCTGGACGAGCCCACCACCGGCCTGGACGTCCAGGCGCGGCGCCAGCTGTGGGCGGCGATCCGCGCCCGCGCCGCGGCCGGCTGCGCCGTGCTGCTGACCACCCACTACCTGGAGGAGGCCGAGGCGCTGGCCGACGAGGTCGCGGTGCTGCAGGCCGGGCACATCGTCGCGCGCGGCAGCGTGGCCGAGCTGCGCGGCCGCGTGCTGCAGCGCTGCATCCGCGCCCGCACCCGCGTGCCGGCGGCGGAGATCGCCCGCTGGCCCGGCGTGCACGCGGTGCGCCACGACGGGCAGGTCCTGGAGATCCAGGCCGAACCGGCCGAGCCCATCGTCGCGCGCCTGCTCGCCGCCGATCCGCAGCTGGACGAACTGGAAGTGCGCCGCGCCGGCCTGGCCGACGCCTTCCTCGCCATCACCCAAGGCCGGGAGGCCGCATGAACGCCATCACCGCCACCGCGCCGTCCACGCTGCGGCTGTATGCCAACGAGGCGCGCTTCGAGGCGCTGCGGCTGCTGCGCACGCGCTCCTTCGTGCTGCCCACGCTGCTGTTTCCGCTGATGTTCTATCTGCTGTTCGGCGTGCTGCTCAACCATGGCAACGCCGAGGCCAAGCGCTATCTGATGGCCAGCTACAGCGTGTTCGGGGTGATGGGGCCGGGCCTGTTCGGCTTCGGCGTCAGCCTGGCGCTGGATCGCGAACGCGGCCTGCTCACCCTCAAGCGCGCACTGCCGGTGCCGCCGGGCGCGCCGCTGGCCGCGCGCATGCTCATGGCCATGGTCTTCGCGCTGTGCGTCGGCGTGCTGCTGCTGATCGCCGGCACCGTACTGGGCGGCGTGCAGCTGACGCCCACGCAGGTGGCCGCCCTGCTGACGGTGGACGTGCTGGGCGTGCTGCCGTTCTGCGCGCTGGGGCTGCTGGTCGGCGCCCTGGTCGGCGGCAGCGGCGCCCCGGCGGTGGTCAACATGATCTACCTGCCGATGTCGCTGCTGTCCGGCCTGTGGCTGCCGCTGTCGATGCTGCCGGGCTTCTTTACCAGGCTCGCGCCGCTTTGGCCGGCCTGGCACCTGGGCCAGCTGGCGTTGAAGGGCGTGGAAATGGACGATGGCGGTGCGGTGCTGGTGCATGCAGGCGTGCTGGCCGCGTTCGCGGCGGTTTGCTTCGCGCTCGCCCGGCGCCGGCTGCGCCGCGCATGAAGTCCCGGCGCCTGTGGTGGCAAGATCGTGGCTTCGCTCAGGACCTGATCCTATGACCTTTCCCGTTCCTGCATGGCTGCGGCCCGCGCCGGGCTCGCATGCCGCCGAACAGATCGCACAGGGCAAGTCGCCGTGGACCGAGGCGATCCACCTGATCTGGTCGGCCTGGGTGTTCGTGGTGCCGGTATTCGAGCGCAACGGCTTCACCACGACCTGGTGGCTGTGCACGCTGGTGTCCTATCCGCTGTTCCTGCTGCTCTATACGCTGACGATGGTGGCGCCGCGCCGGGGCGCGAACATCGCCGCGCTGGGCATGGTGGCGATGGCCGCTGCGCTATGCCCCGTGTATCCCTCGGCCATCAGCTATTTCATCTTCGGCCTGCTGACGCTGCGGGTCGAGGGGCGGCATGCGTTCGTGCGTTACCTGGGGATCATGCTGGTGCTCAATGCGGCCTTCCTGGCGTTCGCATTGGCGGTCGGCTATCCCTGGCAGATGCTGGTGTGGCTGCCGATCTCCACCATCGGCACCGGGCTGGTCATCGCCGTGCAGCAGATCAACCGGCACAAGGACTCGGCCCTGCGCCTGAGCCACGACGAGGTCCGCCGCCTGGCCGCCGTGGCCGAGCGCGAACGCATCGGCCGCGACCTGCACGACCTGCTCGGCCACACCTTGTCGCTGGTGGCGCTGAAGTCCGACCTGGCCGCGCGCCTGGTCGAGCGCGACCCGCGTGCCGCGCGCGTGGAGATGGACGAAGTCAGCCGCGTCGCGCGCGAGGCGCTGGCCCAGGTGCGGCGCGCGGTCAGCGGCATCCGCTCGGCGCAGCTGGCCGCCGAGCTGGCCTCGGCCAAGCTGCTGCTGGAAACCGATGGCATCGCCATGGACTACCGGGTCGACGGCACGCCGCTGCCGCCGGCGGTGGAGACCGCCTTCGCCATGGTGCTGCGCGAGGCGGTGACCAATGTGCAGCGGCATGCGCGGGCGCGCACGGTGCACATCGCCGTGGCCGCGCAGGACCAGGCGCTGACCCTGCGCATCCACGACGACGGTCGCGGCAGCGCGCTGGTGCCGGGCAACGGCCTGGATGGCATGCGCGCACGCGTGCAGGCCCTCGGCGGCACGCTGCAGGTGGACAGCGTGCGCGGCCACGGCACCACCGTGCTGGCGCACGTGCCCTGCGCCTCCCCAGTCCTCGCCGAAGACTCCACCGTGGGCGCAACGGTCTCTTCAAATCAGATCGCAGCCCCCTCGTAGAGCGGAGCTTGCTCCGCTGCTTTTGGCCGGATTGATCGGGAAAGCCCCAGCGAAGCAGGCTCCGTTCCAGCTCGCGGCCTTCAGCGGAGCTTGTGGCAATCCCCTCTCGGGGACTCCGCTGCGTTTTGGCCAGATCGATCGGGAAAGCCTCAGCGGAGCAAGCTCCGCTCTACAGGGGGGCGCCGCAGCGGCGGCGATGAAGCTTCCCCATATAGAATCCCGCCATGCCCACCCAGCGCCCTCTGCCGTGATCCGCGTCCTGCTGGCCGAAGACCAGGCCATGGTGCGCGGCGCGCTGGCCGCCCTGCTGCGGCTGGAGGACGACATCGACGTGCTCGAAGCGGCGGCCGACGGCGAAGCCGCCTGGCGCGCCCTGCAGCGGCTCACGCCCGACGTGCTGGTCACCGACATCGAGATGCCCGGCCTGTCCGGCCTGGAGTTGGCCCAGCGCGTGCAGCGCCACGGCCTGGCCACACGCGTGGTGATCGTCACCACCTTCGCCCGGCCCGGCTTCCTGCGCCGCGCGCTGGACGCCGGCGTGGCCGGCTACCTGCTCAAGGACGCGCCGCCCGAACACCTGGCCGAGGCCCTGCGCAGCGTGCATCGCGGCGGCCGCGCCATCGCCCCGGAGCTGGCGCTGGAAGCCTGGTCCGAGCGCGATCCGCTCAACGAGCGCGAACGCCAGGTGCTGCGCCTGGCCGGCGACGGCGCCAGCGCCACCGACATCGCCAGGCAGCTGCGCCTCTCGCATGGCACGGTGCGCAACTACCTGTCCGAGGCGATCAGCAAGCTCGGGGTGGGCAACCGCATCGAAGCCTTCCGCGTGGCCAGGCAGAAGGGCTGGCTCTGATCGACCAGGCGCGACGGGCCGGGCGCCTGCGCCCGAATCGAAAACTGCGACGCGCGTAAGCCTTTTGCGCGCAATCGCATCGCGCCTGCCCGCTACCATGGCGCGTCGTCCCGCCCACGCCGCGCATGCTGTCCAAGAACCGCCTCGTCAACCAGATCGGCCCGCTGCTGGCGGCCATGATCTTCGTCCTGATCGGCTGGGGCATCCTGCGTGGCGCCGACCGCTTCGCCACCGATGCGCGCTGGGTCTCGCACACCCACGAGGTGATGGCGCGCATCGATGAGATCGAGGCGAGACTGCGCGAGGCCGAATCGGCCGAACGCGGCTATCTGCTGACCGGCCAGGTCGGTTACCTGGCCGACTACCAGACCGGCAAGGCGCAGATTCCGCAGCTGTTCGCCGCGCTCGGCGCCCTGGTGCGCGACAACGGCCCGCAGGAGCAGCGCGTCACCCAGCTGCGCACGCTGATCGACCAGCGCCTGCGTCAGACCGACGCGGTGGTGCAGATCTATCAGCAGCAGGGCCTGGCCGCCGCGCAGGCGACCATCGACACGCAGGCGCGTCTGACCTCCGATGCCATCCGCCGCCAGGCGCGGACGATGGGCGACGCCGAGCGCGCGCTGCTGGTCGAACGCGCCGCCTCCAGCGACGAGAGCGCCACGCTGCTGCGCATCCTGGCGATCGCCGGCATCCCGATCGGCATCCTGGTCATCGCCATGGTCTATGCGCTGATGGTGCGCGAGATCCGCGGCCGCCGCCGCGCCGAGCGCCGGATCCAGCAAAGCAACGCGCGCCTGGAGGCCACCGTGGCCGAGCTGGAGCACACCAGCGGCGACCTGCGCGTGCTCAGCCACTTCGCCAGCATGCTGCAGAGCTGCGTGCGCGTGGAGGAGGCGCTGGCCTTGACCTGCGAGGTCATGACGCAGCTGATGCCGGGCACCGGCGGCTGCATCTATCGCATCCGCGCCTCGCAGGACTACGCCGAGGCGATGGGCGGCTGGGGCACGCCGAGCGCCGCCAGCGCGGCGATGCTGACGCCCGACGATTGCTGGGCGCTGCGCCGCGGCCAACCGCAGCTGGTGCAGGGTCCGGGCACACTGCGCTGCCACCATATCGAGGGCGACGCCGGCGCCACCGCCTGCATCCCGCTCATGGCGCAGGGCCAGCAGCTGGGGTTCCTCTATGTTTCCGCGGACGCCGCCGCTTTCCTGGCGCGCGTGCAGCTGATCGAGACCGCGGCCGAGCAGCTGGCCATGGCGCTGTCCAACCTGGAGCTGCAGGAACGCCTGCGCATCCAGTCCATCCGCGAGCCGCTGACCGGCCTGTTCAACCGGCGCTATCTGGAAGAATCGCTGGCGCGCGAACTGGCGCGTTGCGCGCGCCGTGGCCTGCCGCTGGCGCTGATGATGCTGGACCTGGACCACTTCAAGCGCTTCAACGACATCCACGGCCACCCGGGCGGCGACGCGCTGCTGGCCGGCTTTGGCCAGCTGCTGCAGCAACTGTCGCGGCAGGAGGACATCGCCTGCCGCTATGGCGGCGAGGAGTTCACCCTGATCCTGCCCGAGTCCACGCCGCAGGCCGCGGCCGAGCGCGCCGAGCAGATCCGCGCCGCGGTCGAGGCCATGCGCGTGCCGCATCTGGGCAAGGACCTGCCGCCGGTGACGGTGTCGATCGGCCTGGCCTGCTTCCCGCACGACGGCCAGGAGCCCGAGGCCCTGCTGCGCAGCGCCGACCAGGCCCTGTACCGCGCCAAGGCGCAGGGCCGCAACCGCGTCGAAAGCAGCCACGACCCGCGCGCCGTCCGCTCGGCCTGATCTCAGCCCCGGACGTCATCCCACTTCGGCAAAAGCCCCCTCGGTGTGAGCTTGCCGGTGGGAGCTTGCTCTGTGGGAGCCGCCATGGCGGCGATGAGGCTCTCCCGGTAAAGCCCCTCGCCGCCATGGCGGCTCCCACCTGTAGAGCGGAGCTTGCTCCGCTGGGGCTTTCATCTACGAACCGAACGAAGAGCAGCGGAGCAAGCTCCGCTCTACACCCAGGCTGCTGCGAGAGCTGTGGAGATATCTGCTCCCACCCAAGCAGCGTATCAAGGCGGCTTGCGCCATCGCCCGAGCTGATGCGGAGGGCCTGGTCCAGGCGATCAGCAAGCTCAACGAAGGCAGCCATCTCCAGGCCTCGCGCATAGCCCGGCAGGAGCTGGCTGCAGCGCCGATTCGGCCGTGCGCACCGTGGCGCGGTGCGCACGGCCGCCCGGATCAGAACGCCCAGGTCAGGCTGAGCGTGCCGCTGCGCGGCGCACCCCAGCCGCCATAGGCGGACGCGATCTGGGTGACGTAACGCTTGTCCAGCACGTTGTCCAGGTTCAACTGCACGGCCACCGCCTGGGTGATCCGATAGCGGCCGAACAGGCTCAGCAGCGCGTAGGCGCCCTGATCGATGCGCGCCGAGCGGGCCACCGGCGCGGTGATGTAGACCACCCGATCGTTGTAGATGCGGTTCTGCCAGTTCACCCCGCCGCCCACGGTCAGGCCGTCCAGCGGACCGCCCTGGGCGGCATAGCGGGTGAACAGCTTGAGCGTAGTCGTGGGCAGGTAGGGCACCGGCGTGCTGTCGTCGTGGGCATTGCGCATCAGGTTGCGCGAGACGCCGAAGGTCGCGTTCCAGCCCGCCGCCAGACGGCCGTTGACCTCCAACTCGTAGCCGCGGCTGACCACGTCCGCCGGCAGCGAGATCGCATTGCCCGCGGTGTTGTACAGGCCGGTGGAGACCGGGAAGTTGTCCTGCGCGGTGCGGTAGACCGCCAGCGAGGCGGTGAGCGCGTCCTCGAACCAGCCCGCCTTGACGCCCAGTTCGTAGCTCTTGCCCAGCTTCGGCGCCAGGAAGCGGTTCTGCGCATCGCGCGCGGTCTGCGGATTGAAGATGCCGGTATAGCTGGCATAGGCCGACCAGGTCGGGTCGATGTCCCACACCAGGCCCGCATAGGGGATGGTCTTGTTGCGCGTGTCGTTGTACTCGCCGGCGCTGCTCCAGTGGGTGTAGCGCGCGCCGGTGATCAGCGACAGCGGGTCGGCCAGCGACCAGCGGACCGCGGCATAGCCGGACTTCTGGGTGATCGTGCCGCGACCGGAGACCTGCAGGGCCTTCCAGTTCGGCTCGGGCGCCTGGCTGCCGTCCCAGTCGTGGTAGTCGGGCAGCAGGATGCGGGCATTGAAGTCGTAGGTGCCGGTGTTGAGATAGCGGCGGCGGTTCCAGCTGGTGCCGAACATCAGCTGATGTTCGCGGCCGAACAGCGAGAATGGGCCGTCCGCGGCGGCATCCAGGCCTTCGACCTTGCGGTGGATGATGTACCAGCCCCCGTAGGGGATCACGCCGCCGCCGCTGCTGCGGTCCAGTCCGTAGATCGTGTAATAGGGGTAGAACAGCTTGCTGTCCCCGTCGCTGCGGTCGTGGGTGGCGTTGAGCCTGAGCGACCAGCCGTTGTCGAAGCCCTGCCGCAGGCTGGCGAAGGCGCGCTTGCTGGTCGTGTTCCAGTAGGCCCAGTCGGCGCCGGCGTTGAACGTGCGCGGCCAGCGGGTCCGGGTGCCGTCGGCATACAGCACCGGGAAGCCGCCCCAGGTCACATCGTCGGCGTTCTTCCGCTGCCAGTCGTAGCCCACGCTGAGTCGCGTGGAGGCGCCCAGGTCGGCGTCGATCACCGCATAGCCCAGGGTCTTTTCCTGCGTGTAGCGCGCGAGGTTGAAGTCGCGGTCGGTGTAGTTGCCCACCGCCCGCGCCCGCACGGTGCCGCTGGCGTTGAGGGGCGTGGTCACGTCCACCGTGGCCCGGGTGCTGCCGAAACTGTCGCCGCCCACCGTCACGCTGCCGGTCAGCGTGTTGCTGTCGGCATGCTTGCGGATCAGGTTGACCGAGGCCGAGGGATTGCCCGTGCCGGTGAGCAGGCCGGCGGCGCCGCGCACGATCTCCACGCGCTGGTACAGCGCGGTGTCCATCGAGGCATCGCTGTAGTTCCAGCCCTGCTCCATCGTGGTGGGGATGCCGTCGAACTGGAAGTTGTCGATGTCGAAGCCGCGCGCGTAGAACTGGTTGCGCTCGCTGTCGACCTGCCTGTTGGTTACGCCGGCGACATTGCCCAGCACCTCGCCGATGGTCTGCAGGTTCTGGTCTTCGATGCGCTGCTGGGTCACCACGCTGACCGACTGCGGGATCTGGCGCAGGCCCAGGTCCAGGCCGGTGCCGGCGGCGGTGGTCTTCACCGTGTAGTCCGGGGCGCGCTCGCCCTTGACCTGGAGCTTGTCCAGCGTGGTGACCCGCGCGTCGTCGTCGGCGGGCCGGGCCGCCAGCGGCGCCGGGAGCGCGGACAGGCAGGCAAGGGCGAGCAGGGTGGGTGGCAGCGCGCGGCGCGTGCCGGTGGGGGGAATCGCAGTCATGGCAGTCTCTCCGTGGAACAGATGGCCGACGCCGGGCAACGCCGTGCGTCGGGCGATGGGCGGAAGAGCTGGCTGGACTTGACGATCGCCGGGATCGGCCCACAGGGGCCGCGGCGTGATGTGCGAAGGCGGAGCTGGCGAGGTCGCGACCCCCGGCACGGAACGCACCGGCGGCCTGCGTCTGGCCGGGCGGCTTAGCGCCGCCGGCAGCGCGCGCAAGTGTAGCGACAGCGGCGGCGGGCTTGTAGAGGCCTGGCGCGGCGATCCTTTTACCGCCGTCGCCGGCGTGTGGGCCTCAGCCCACGCACATGCGCTGGAATCGCGCCGCGCCTTCCGCCCGGCCTGATCCCCGCCTCAGGCGTGAGCCTGCCTGGGTAGAAGCCTGCTTGCTAGGAGCTTGCCCGGTGGTAGTTCGCTCGGTGGGAGCCGCCATGGCGGCGATGAGGCTTACCCAGTAAAGCCCCTCGCCGCCATGGCGGCTCCCCCCTGTAGAGCGGAGCTCGCTCCGCTGCGTTTCGTTCGGTTCGTGGCGAAGGCCCCAGCGGAGCAAGCTCCGCTCTACAGGCAGGTTGCTGCGAGATTTGAGGAGACAGTTGCTCCCACAGAAGACCACAGCGCCTAGGCGGCGCTGTTGCCGCTCACGCCGCGTAGCGGCTGCGCAGCATCTCGAAGGCCGCGCGCAGCGCCATCGCCTCGCCGCCGGCGGGGCGGCCGGGGCGATCGTTGTCGTTCCAGGCGTACACGTCCAGATGCGCCCACGGCGTGCCGGCCGGGACGAAGCGCTCCAGATACAGCGCCGCGGTCACCGCGCCGGCCATGCGCGAGCCGGCGTTGGCCAGGTCGGCCACGTGGCTGGTCAGATAGCGCAGGTACGGCCGCCACAGCGGCAGGCGCCACAGCGGGTCGCGCGTGCGCTCGCCGGCGGCCAGCCAGGCGTTGGCCAGCGCGTCGTCGTTGGAGAACAGCACCGGCAGCTCGGGCCCCAGCGCGATGCGCGCCGCGCCGGTGAGCGTGGCGAAGTCCAGCAGCACCTCGGGCTTGTCCTCGCCGGCATGGGCCAGCGCATCGCCCAGGATCACGCGCCCTTCGGCGTCGGTGTTGTCGATCTCCACGCTCACCCCGGTGCGCGTGGCGATGATCTCGCCGGGGCGGAACGCATCGGGACCGATCGCGTTCTCCACCGCCGGCACCAGCAGGGTCAGGCGCACCGGCAGGCGCTGGCGCATGACCAGTTCGGCCAGCGCGATCGCGTGCGCCGCGCCGCCCATGTCCTTCTTCATGTTGCGCATGCCGTGGGCCGGCTTGAGGTCCAGCCCGCCGGTGTCGAAGCACACGCCCTTGCCGACCAGCGACACCTTCGGCGCATCCTCGGCGCCCCAGCGCAGCGCGATCAGGCGCGGGGCGCGGTGCGAGGCGCGGCCCACCGCGTGGATCGCGGGGAAGTTCTGCGCCAGCAACGCATCGCCGGTGATCGCCTCCACCTGCGCGCCATGCTCGGCGCCGATCTGGCGCACGACCGCTTCCAGCTCGTCCGGGCCCATGTCCTGGGTCGGCGTGTTGACCAGGTCGCGCACGCGCAGGCAGGCCGCCAGCAGGGCGTCGGTGCGCGCATCGACCGCTTCGCGCAGCAGCCGGGCCGGCGCGCGCGTGGCGGTCTTGTAGCGGTCGAAGCGATAAGCGCCCAGGCCCCAGCCCAGTTCCAGCGCCGCGCGCGCGTCGGCCGAGAGCGCGCTCACCACCTCCCAGGCGCTGCCGGCCGGCAGGCCCATCGGCGCGTGGCCGTAGGACAGCGGATCGCCCGCGTCGGCGATGCCCAGCACCGCACCGGCCACACCGGCCTCGCCCGGCAGCAGCGCCAGCGTGCCCGGCGCGGCGCTGAAGCCCTGCGCCTGCAGCCACGCGGCCACCGCCGGCGGCTGCTGCGCGCACCAGCCGCCGAACTGCTCGCGCTGCAGCACATGCAGCGGGCGCACCTGGTCGGTGCGGGCGTCGAGAAAGGCGGGAGCACTCATGCGGCGGCGGAGTCCTTGTCGTCCAGATGCGCGTCGAGCCAGTCGGCCAGCGCGGTGAGCGTGGAAAATTCGAGATCGGGCCGCGGCTCGTGCAGCGGCCAAGGCGCGCCCTCGCGGTTGAGCCAGGCCGCGCGCAGGCCCGCGCGCATGGCGCCGGCCGCATCCATCACCGCGTGGTCGCCCACGTGCAGCACCTGTTCGGGCGGCAGCGCCAGGCGCACGCAGGCGGCGTGGAAGATGCTCGCCTCCGGCTTGGCCGCGCCGTGTTCGCGCGCGCCCAGCTGGAACACGAAGTGCTGATCCAGCCCGCAGCGCGCCAGGTCGGCATTGCCGTTGGTCAGCGCCGCCACCGGCACGCGCGCGGCGATCCGCGTCAGCGCGTCGACGGCGTCGGGATAGCACTCGACCCGGTTGCGCTCGGCATAGAAGATCTCGAACGCGGGATCGAGCAGCGCCAGGTCGGCCCCGCTGTGGCGCAGCGCGTGTTCCAGCGTCAGCTTGCGCAGCGCCGAGAGGTCGTGGATCAGGTGCGGGTTGTCGGCGGTGACCTGGGTGCGCAGCTCGCGCATGACCTCGATCGGGAACTGGCGTGCGGTGGCGGGGCTGTGGGTTTCCAGCCAGGCGTGCAGCTTGCGTTCGATGCGCTCACCGATCGGGGCGAACGGCCACAGGGTGTCGTCCAGGTCGAGGGTGATGGCGCGGATGTCGAAGGTCATGGGGGCATTTTAGCCTGTGGGCTGTGGCGCCTGCCTTGAGGGGCGCAGCCCGCCGTTGCCGTTGCAGGGCTGTTGCTGTTGCTGTTGCCTTGGCCATGCTGTTGCCTTTGCTTTACCTGTCTGAGCCGTAAAGCGAGCCGAGCATCGCAGGAAGACGGGGCCGAAGAGGGGCCCTGTTTGAGCGAAGCGAGTTTGGGCCCCGTGCCCCGTCTTCCGAGAAGCGCAGGGGACCGCCGCGCAGCGGCGGCTCGCGTCCCGGCGAGAAGCGGTTTTGGCTACTTTTGACAAGACAAAAGTAGCTCGCGCGGCGAAGCCGTGCGAAAGCTTTGCTTTAGCTTTGCTCTAAGAAGCGCCTGCATGGCGCTCAAGTTTTGCTTGCAAATTTAATGCAAGCCTGGCTATGAACTTACACCAGCACTCTTAGGACGAAAGCAACGCGCCTGCGGCGCGCCAAGTGCAAAGCTTTCGCGCCTGCGGCGCGACTTCCTTTTGTCTTGTCAAAAGGAAGCAAAACCGCTTCTCGCCGGGACGCACGCCGATGCTTCGCATCGGTCCCCTGCGCTCCTCGCGAAGCAGGGCACGGCGCCCAAACTCGCTTCGCTCAAACAGGGCGCCTCTTCGGCCCTGCTTCGCTGCGGTGCTCGGCGTGCTTTACGGCTCAGACAGGGGAAGCAACGGCCAAAGCACAGCAACCGCCAAGGCACAGCAACCGCCAAGGCACAGCAACAGCAACGACAGACGCAACAGCAACGGCTACTCCATCAGCCGCGCCCACCCCTCCATCCCCTGCACCCGCGCCAACACCAGCTTGATGCACACCAGCATCGGCACCGCCAACAGCAGCCCCACGATCCCCCACAGCGAACCGAACACCATCAGCGACAGGATCAGGATCAGCGGCGACAGACGCATCTGCCGGCCCAGCACGATCGGCGTGACCACCTGGCCCTCCAGCGTGTGCAGGCCCAGGTAGATCGCCGCCGGCAGCAGCGAGGGCCAGGCATCGTCGAAGGTGGTCAGGCCCACCACCAGCATCATCACGATGCCGATCAGCGGCCCCACATAGGGGGCGAAGTTGAGGATCGCCACCATCGTGCCCCACAGCAGCGCATCGGCCAGCGGGAACTTCAGCAGCATCAGCGCGCCGGCGAACAGCAGGCCCACCACACAGTTGATCAGGCTGATGGTCAGCACATAGCGCGAGACCGCGCGCTCGATGGACTGCAGGATGCCCACGGTCAGCTTTTGCTGCTGGCGCCGCGGCATCAGCGCCACGGCATGGCGCTGCAGCGGCTGGCCATAGACCATGAAGAAGAACGTCAGCAGCACCACCGCCAGCACCGAGGCGATCATGCGCGGGGTGGCGGTCAGGGTGCGGTACGGATCGTCGGCGGTGCGCATCACCTGCGGGCGCCGGCCGGTGTCGCCGGCGGCGGCGCGGGCGAAGTTCTCGGCCGCCTGGTTGGCGTCGTAGACCGGCTTGGTCAGCTCATGCAGCTTGGGTGCGAGCTGGCGCAGCTCGCGCGGCGCCGCCTTGGCCCAGGCCGCGGCCGGCGGCACCATCTGGTAGGCCAGCGCCCCGGCCGCGGCCAGGCCCAGCAACAGCACCAGCAGCGCACCGAGGAAGCGCGGCACGTACAGCCGCTGCAGGCCGCGCAGCAGCGGGTTGCCGACCAGCGCCAGGAACACCGCCAGCAGCACCGGCAGGATCACCGCCTGCGCCAGCCACAGCGTATAGCCACAGGCCAGGAAGGCCAGGATCACCAGCGACAGCGGCCCGCGCGGGCGCGGTGGCGCCGGTTTGACGGGCAGGGGCGTGGGCGCCGGCGAGAGATCGGCTTCGGAGGTGGACATGCGGCAGCTGGCGTTAGCGTTCGGAAACGTCGGTGGCCGCTTCGGCCGGGCGCGGCGCCTGCGCCGCCCAGGCCTCGGTCTCACCGCGCGCCTCGGCGGCGCGGCCATAGGATGACACGCCGCGCGCCGCGGTCGGCGCCGGCCCGCCGTCGGCGGTGGCCAGCCCGGCCGCCCGCGCCGTGGTGTTGCCCTGCGCCAGCCGCGCCGCGTCGTCCGCGCCGGTGGTCGCGGCCGCCGCACCCGCCGCGGCGGCGGCCTGATGGGTGGCCCCGGCCGCAGACTGCGCGCTGCCGGCCGCATCGTGCGCCGTGTCCGCCGCCTGATCGGCCTGCCAGGCGGCCATGGCCGCCTGCAGCGAGGTGAACATGCCGGAGATCGCGCTCACCGAGCGCAGCCACTTGGTCGCCCCGACCGCGCGCATCGGCCGGGTCTGGCCGATCACGAAGCCCAGCCCCAGGCCGGCCAGCACGATGCGCCACGGCGTCCACCCGCGCCTCCAATGCCCGACCAGGGCATCGGCATCGGCCAGGGTCTGGGCACGGCGATGCTCGACCAGCGCTTCGGCGCGGTCCACGCGATGGCGCAGGTGAGCGAACTTCATGGCGTGCCTCCTTGCTGGGCGCGCAGCTGCTCGGCGGCCGAGCGCGCCTCGGGCCCGGCGTCTTCCTCGTCGTCGTCGCCCAGGCCCATGGCCTTGAGCTGGCGCCGGGTGGCGTCCATCCGGCTGAAGCCGAAATAGCGCAGCGTCTGCCACACGCCCAGCGCGGTGATCGCCAGGCTCAGGCCCGCGGCCACCGACAGCGCGCCGAGCCAGGACAGCCCCAGCCGCTGCAGCAAGGCGATCAGCGCGCCCATCAGCAATAGCCAGCTGGACACGCCGAACGCGGCGGCCACCGACATCCACACCATCGCCCGCGCCAGCGAGGCGCGGGCCAGGGCGAAGTCGGCCACGACCAGCCGGCGCAGCGATTTGGCGGTGGCTACCGCCGAGGACAGGCTGTCCTTGCCGGCCTTGCCGACGCGCCGCAGGCTCTCGTCCAGCGAGGGCGTTGCGTCGTCGCCGGGGGCGGCGTCGTGGTCGGGTGCGCTCACGCCGGCTCCGGTGTCGCGGTCGTGCGGGCGATCAATCGCTGCTGCGTCCCAGCTTGGCGATGACCCAGCCGGCGGCCAGGGCGATGCCGAAGGAGGCCAGCGGACGCTCGCGGATCAGTTCGGCGGCGCTGTCGATCAGGTCGCGGCCCTTGTCCACCAGGGCGTCGACCTGCTCGCGGGCAGCTTCGCCGCCGAATTCGGCCGCGCTCAGGCCGGCCAGCGCGCCGTCGGACAGCTCGGCCTTGGCCGTGGCCTTGCCCAGGCGCAGCTCGTCGCCGGCGACCGAGGCGGCGCCCTTGACCGCATCGCTGGCGGCCGAGGCGGCGGACTTCAGGTGTTCCCCGGCCTCACCGAGGGAGGACTTCATCTTGTTGGCAGCGTCGGACATGGCATGGCTCCTTGAACGGGTGGGACAGCAGGTGGTCGAGCCTACCCCAGGGCCGCATGAATGCCCCGTCAGCGTGCCGCATACGGCCCGTGACGGGACGGCCGGCATTCAGCGCATCAGCAGCGTGCCGTCCTCGCCGTCGCGCAGCACGCGCAGCACCAGCTGCTGCGGCGGCTTGGCGAAACTGCTGCGGAAGCTGGGCAGGTCGGCGAAGCGGCCGTTGCTGCCCTCGATGATCACATCGCCGCTGCGCAGCCCGTTGGTCCAGGCGCGGCTGCGCGGCTGCACCTGGCCGACCTGCACGCCGCCGCCCACGCCATTGGCGCGCAGGGTCTGGCGCAGGGCCTCGTCGACCTCGTTGAAGGTCGCCCCGGACAGGCGCGGGTCCAGCTGCGCGCCGGGCAGGTCGCGCTGCTGTTCCTTCAGGCCCACGCGCAGGCTCAGCGGCTTGCCGTCGCGGCGGATGTCCAGGGTGACCTGGCTGCCCACGCCCTGCAGGCCTTCGAAGTTGTGCAGCGCCGCGCTGTTGTCGATGCGCTGGTTGTTGGCCTGCAGCACCACGTCACCGGGCTTGAGCCCTGCGGCGGCCGCGCCCGAGCCGGGATACACGCCGGTCACCAGCGCACCGCGCGGCGTATCCAGGCCCAGCGCCGTGGCCAGGCGCTGATCCACATCCTGCGTGGTCACGCCCAGGGTGCCGCGCTTGACCACGCCCTTGTTGGTGTAGAGCTGCTCGGCGATGTTGCGCGCCAGGTCGATCGGGATGGCGAACCCTAGGCCGATGTTGCCGGCCATCGAGCCGGAAGGATTGAAGCTGGCGGTGTTGATGCCCACCAGCTGGCCCTGCAGGTTGACCAGCGCGCCGCCGGAGTTGCCCGGGTTGATCGAGGCATCGGTCTGGATGAAGTTCTGGTAGCCGGCCACCGGGATGCCGCTGCGGCCCACCGCCGAGACGATGCCCGAGGTCACCGTCTGGCCCAGGCCGTAGGGATTGCCGACCGCGACGACGAAGTCGCCGACCTGCAGCTTGTCACTGTCGCCCAGCGGGATCTGGGTCAGGTCCTTGGGCGGGATGCGGATCAGGGCCACGTCGGTGTCCGGGTCCGAGCCGAGGAACTCGGCCTCCACCGTGCGCCCGTCGCTCAAGGTCACCGACACGCCGTCGGCGTTCTCCACCACGTGGTGGTTGGTGAGCACCAGGCCGCGCTGGGCGTCGATGATCACGCCCGAGCCGAGCGCGCGCTGCACGCGCTCCTGCGGCATGTTGGGGATGCCGAACAGCCGGCGGAACACCGGATCGTTGGCGAACGGCCCCAGCGGGCTGGCCACGCGCACGGTCTGGCGGCTGTAGACGCTCACCACCGCCGGGGTGACGCGCTTGAGCATCGGCGCCAGCGAGGGCACCGCCTGGCCTTCCACCGCGGCCGGCAGCGCCGCGCCCGCGGCGGCGGCCGGCACGATCGCCGAGGACGGCGGCCCGTCCTCGCGCGCCAGCGCGGGATGGTCGAGGGTCTGGTACAGGCCAAGGGCGACGAAGCCGCCGAAGGCAGCGGCGGCGGTCAGGGACAGCAGAGTCGGCAGTGGGCGCATACGGGTCGGGTGGCGATCGGCATGGAAGGAGGCGCCCGGGGGCGTGCGGCATCGCGGCAACGCGCCTGTCCTCACCGCCCCCGGCAACCTGAACGAGTGTGATCAGCGACGCCTAAACCGGCAATGAAATCGGCCCGCGCAGGCGCGGCGCGGGTTCCATGGAAGGTGCACCCGAGCGTTCCACGCAAACTGCGTGACGCGTGGTTGACAGCCCTCGGGGGCGGGACTACTTTCCATGGCTTGCGGCCCCAAGATGTAGCGAGGTGGCCGCGCAATGGCCCCAAGCCATAGGGTTTGGCTTGGGTTTCCCGGCGCCAGTGGGGAAGCGGCGCATGCATCAGGTGTGCAGGCGGTCCAGGCCGGACCGTCACCACAATCTGTTCGACGCTTCAGTGCCTTGCCCGGGCATGCGTGCGCACACGCCGCAGCTGACCGAAATTTCATCCATCTCGCGCGCGCGCCTAAGCTGGCGTGCGCGCCTTTCATCCATGACGGAGAGCTCCAATCCATGAGCACGGTGCGCCTTGAGGCGGTCAAGAAAGCAGAAGCGGCCCGCGTCATCCCGATGCAGCCCGCGTCCCAGGACATCTGGGACAAGAAGTACCGCCTGAAGAGCAAGTCCGGCGTGGCCATCGATGCCGACATCGACGGCACCTACCAGCGCGTGGCCCGCGCCCTGGCCGATGCCGAGCCGACCGCCGAGAAGCGCGCCTACTGGTACGAGCGCTTCGTCTGGGCGCTGCGCCGCGGCGCCATCCCGGCCGGGCGCATCACCTCCAACGCCGGCGCGCTGGAACACAAGCCGGCCACCAGCACGATCAACTGCACCGTCTCGGGCACCATCACCGACTCGATGGACGGCATCCTGGAGAAGGTCCACGAGGCCGGCCTGACCCTCAAGGCCGGCTGCGGCATCGGCTACGAGTTCTCCACGCTGCGGCCCAAGGGCGCCTTCGTCGCCGGCGCCGGCGCCTACACCTCCGGCCCGATGTCCTTCATGGATATCTTCGACAAGATGTGCTTCACCGTGTCCAGCGCCGGCGGGCGCCGCGGCGCGCAGATGGGCACCTTCGACGTGTCGCATCCGGACGTGAAGGACTTCATCCGCGCCAAGCGCGAGGACGGCCGCCTGCGCCAGTTCAACCTGTCCCTGCTGATCACCGACGGCTTCATGCAGGCGGTGGAGGACGATGCCGACTGGCCGCTGGTGTTCCCGGTCAACCAGAAGGAACAGGGCGACATCGACCTGACCGATGCGGCCAAGGTGGTCTGGCGCGAGTGGCCCAACGCCGACCAGTACGTGCGGCGCGACGACGGCCTGGTGGCCTGCAAGGTGTACGGGCACATCCGCGCCCGCCACCTGTGGGACATGATCATGGTGTCCACCTACGACTACGCCGAGCCGGGCTTCATCCTGATCGACCGCGTCAACGAGATGAACAACAACTGGTGGTGCGAGAACATCCGCGCGACCAACCCCTGCGGCGAGCAGCCGCTGCCGCCTTACGGCGCCTGCCTGCTGGGCTCGATCAACCTGACCACCTTCGTGCGCGACCCCTTCACCGAGCAGGCGCGCTTCGACTGGGAGGAATACAAGGAAGTCGTGCGCGTGTTCACCCGCATGCTCGACAACGTGGTCGAGGTCAACGGCCTGCCGCTGGAGCAGCAGCGCAACGAGATCCTGCGCAAGCGCCGCCACGGCATGGGCTTCCTCGGCCTGGGTTCCACCCTGACCATGCTGCGCATGAAGTACGGCAGCGCGGACTCGTGCGAGTTCACCGAGCAGATCGCCCGCGACATGGCCGTGGCCGGCTGGGAAACCGGCTTAGGCCTGGCCAAGGAGAAGGGCGCCGCCCCGATCATGGAGGAGCGCTTCGAGGTGACCCCGGCGATGCTGCGCCAGCGCCCGGAGATGGAACGCGACGGCTGGCGCGTCGGCCAGCAGATCGAGGGCAAGGTGCTGCACGCCAAGTACAGCCGCTACATGCAGCGCGTGGCCTCGGTCGCGCCCGAGCTGGTGGACGAGCTGGCCGAGGTCGGCGCGCGTTTCACCCACCACAGCTCCATCGCGCCCACCGGCACCATCTCGCTGAGCCTGGCCAACAACGCCTCCAACGGCATCGAGCCCTCCTTCGCCCACCACTACAGCCGCAACGTGATCCGCGAGGGCAAGAAGTCCAAGGAGAAGGTGGACGTGTTCTCCTACGAGCTGCTGGCCTACCGCGAGCTGGTCAACCCCAAGGCCATGCCGTTCTCCGAGGACGCCCAGGCCAAGCTGCCGGACTACTTCATCGCCGCCGACGACATCAGCCCCAAGGAGCATGTCGACGTGCAGGCCGCCGCGCAGAAGTGGGTGGACAGCTCGATCTCCAAGACCGCCAACGTGCCCACGGACTATCCCTACGAGCAGTTCAAGGACATCTACCGCTACGCCCACCAGCAGGGCCTGAAGGGCTGCACCACCTTCCGCTTCAACCCGGCCGCCTTCCAGGGCGTGCTGGTCAAGGAGGCGGACCTGGAGAACACCACCTACCGCTTCGAGCTGGAGGACGGCTCCTTCGTCGAGGTCAAGGGCAACGAGCAGATCGAGTACGACGGCGAGATGCACACCGCCGCCAACCTGTTCGACGCGCTCAAGGAAGGGTATTACGGCAAGTTCTGAGCGCCGCGCGCGCCGGCCCACACCGGCATGCGCGATGCTGGAAGACCCCTGCGTCGCCGGCAGCACGGCGCAGGGGGGGGGGCACCCGTAACACGCGGCTGCAATGGCATCGTCTTGGCACCCCTACGAGCCCTGATGGAGGGCACATGAGCACAGGAACGGAAATCTCGGCCACGCTTTCCGAAGCCGCCGAAAGTGTGAAGGAAAAGACCAGCGAGCTCGCCACCGTCGTGGCCGAGGCCGCTTCGCATGCCGCCGACACCGTCGCCAAGCGCGCGGCCACGGCGAAGAAGTCCGCCAGCAAGACCCTGGAGAAGGCCAAGAAGGCCGTGACCAAGCGCACCAGCAAGGTCACCAAGGCGGTCAAGAAGACCGTGGCCAGCACCAAGCAGAAGCTGGTCGCCGCCAGCGCCTCGGCCAAGGCCGAGGCCGCCGCGCTGAAGGCCAAGGGCGTGGGCAAGAAGGTCGCCGCCAAGAAGGCCGCAAAGAAAGTGGCCAAGAAGACGACGGCCAAGCGACTCGCCGCCAAGTCAGCGGTAAAGAAGGCCGCCGCCAAGAAGGTTGCGGTCAAGAAGGCCGTCAAGAAAGCCGCAGTGAAGAAAGCGCCGGCCAAGAAAGCCGCCGCCAAGAAGGCGCCCGCAAAGAAAGCAGTGAAGAAAGCCGTCAAGAAAGTCGCCAAGAAAGCGAAGTAACCCGCAGCACCGCCCTGGCCGCGCACCGGCCAGGGCACACCGCCTGAGCGCGCCCACTGGCGCACGGCGGTGTCCTCCCACCTCAACGCAGTACCGCATCCAGGACCCAAGGCCATGGCCGTCAAGATCGACAAGAAAATCAAGGGCTACAGCGTGCTCACCCCGGAAGACAAGGCGCGCCAGGCCGCCGCGCCGGTGCCCGCCGAGTCCGTCAGCCGCGCCACCGCCGAGGCCGAGCTGCCCGTGGCCGAAGTCATCCAGATGCACGAGCGCATCGAGCGCCCCGACGTGCTGGTCGGCAGCACCTACAAGATCAAGTCGCCGATGGTCGAGCACGCCATGTACGTGACCATCAACGACATCGTGCTCAACGCCGGCACCGAGCACGAGCACCGCCGCCCGTTCGAGATCTTCATCAACTCCAAGTCGATGGAGCACTTCCAGTGGATCGTCGCGCTGACGCGCATCATGTCGGCCGTGTTCCGCAAGGGCGGCGACGTGACCTTCCTGGTGGACGAGATGAAGGCCGTGTTCGACCCGCGCGGCGGCTACTTCAAGGCCGGCGGCGTCTACATGCCCTCGCTGGTCGCCGAACTCGGCGCCATCGTCGAGGAGCACATGAAGTCCATCGGCCTGATCCACGACCCGGAAATGTCCGAGCACCAGAAGGCGATCCTGGCCGAAAAGCGCAAGCAGTACGAAGACCGCTCAAAAAAAAACACTGACGTAACCCCCAGCAGCGCCAAGCGCAGCGAGGCGGCCACCCCCTCCCTTTCGCGAAGCGAAGGGGAGGGCCGGGGAGGGGTCGCTCCTGCCTCTGCTCCTGCCTCCGCCGTCATCCCCAACAGCACCGCCGACCACGTCGAGGACATCGAAGTCACCGGCGACGGCGCCAGCTTCCCGCCCTCAGCCAGCATGTGCCACAAGTGCAACACCAAGGCCATGGTGATCATGGACGGGTGTCAGACGTGTTTGAATTGTGGGTATTCGAAGTGCGGGTGATTTAAGGGAAGCGGACTCAAAATCCCCCGCCCTTAAAAGCGTGTGGGTTCGAGTCCCGCCTTCGGCGCCACGGGGGAAAATCCATTATATTCAATTGGTTACATGGATTGCCTAATTTCCGCTACGCGACTTGTTAGGTGGCCGCGCAGAGGGCCTCGGTGTGATTACCGGGGCCTTTTTGCGTCACGGTGCGCAGGTTTTCACCTCGACCGATGGATGCTGGCCGAAAAGTGGGGCAAAAATTTCCGTGTGGGTATCTAAGGATGGGCCGTGTGACTCACCCCCCGTGGGTGGTCGGGCCGACCTATCCCAAAGAAGCGCTCGACGATGCGGATTTGAAGGATGTCTGGGCGAAGGCGCATGTGAACCTCAGCCGCGCAGATTGCAGCAGATGAGGCCGCATGGGATCAGAGGCTGGAGGAGATGATCGAGGCGGAGGGCCTGAATGGCGAGATAGTTTCGACTGAAGATCGTTACTTTGGTGGCCTGCCGGATCTTCCGCTGGATCGTGAGCCAACCAACAGCGAGGCCAGTGACTTCTATTGGGCCGTGGTAGCTCAGGTGGACTATCAGATTGTCGGAGAAGAGATCGAGGCGAAGAAGCGGCAGGACGCGGAGATCAAGTTGCGCACGCAAGCGAAGAGAGCAGCTGAGATGGCAAATCCCGAAGCCGCCGCTCCGGAGAAGAAAGAAGTCGCCGCGAAGAAGGCTGCGGACCGGCAGCGGAGATTCCGGGAGCGAAAGAAGACGCAGAAGAGCACAGGGAAGCCGGCACCGTAACGCTCCCACCCCTATGGATGAGAGCGAAGATCCACGACCTCAGGTTGACCACTGGGCGATCCCTGGCTCCAGTGGAGCGGATGACCATCAAGATCGTAACGCTTCCACCCCTTTAGGTAAGTAGAGCGAAGGCTCACGACCTCAGGTTGAATAACTGGGTGATCCTGCTCAGTCGAGCTTGTCAATCACCTTGAATACGATCTCTTGGTCGGCCCTTTCTTGCCATCCCTCTTGTTGGTCTTTGAATTGAATACCGACGATGTCTTTGGGGATGCCAACAATTGGTGTGTCATCAAGGTAGACGGGTATGACCTCTCCCTTCTGGATGCGGGGGACAAATACCTCCCGTTCAAAGGTAGGCCATATCTTCGCTTGGTGATGCTCGTCTAGAAGGCACAGGACATATCTAGATGCCTCTCCAAAAATCCGGGTGAACTGCTTGCTCCATGCGGTCCCCAGGTAGTTGGCCTCGAAGTTCTCGTCGTAGAACACCTGGTAATCCAAGGCGATGAACTGCTCTGCCAAGTGCTTCGCCAATGCCCTGTTCTCGCCGGCAAATGAGATCGCGATATCGAACTCGTGCTCCTCTTCGCGGCCTCGGAAGCCGCAGTCGGTTCGCAGGGCCTCCCAGTCGAGATGTCGAAGGAAGTAGAAGACAGCGGGATCTTCAACCGCAAACGTAGTGGTCTCCGGTGAGTAGAAAAAGTAACGAGCTGCCAACTCTTTCGACTCCAGTACGTTGGTGAGCCTCGCATCCTTGATGTTGTTGATGCTACCCCGCACCTCAACGTTCGCATTGGCAAGCATGGTCAGATCTACGACCGGATCGCCGGTCTCAGCCACCGCTTTCAGCACCTTGAAATAGGGGTCGTTACTGGGGCGAAATCGTCGACCGCGACAGAACTCTTTCACTGCCGGGTAATACGCCGCGCGTAGCTTCTCGACGACCACTCGCCTGATCGTCGGTATGTCAATCGCCACCTCGATTAGGTCGGCAGATTCTTCAAGCACGCCTGCAGCAGTGCATGCGGTCTGGCAGAGCTGCTGAGTCAGCCAATAGTCGCCCCTGGATTCCTCGAAGATCAGCTGGGGATTTCCAAACCTAACATTGAGCGCGCTTGCTCCGCGCTCTATCAGCTGATCGAACAATTCTTGGTTGGCCGGCGCGATCTTGTGGATACCCACCCGTTTAGCGATATCAGGCACAAACTGGATAAGTGTAGAGCCCACCTCATTGATGCCGATGAGGATCAGCTTGGGATACTGCTCTGCGTCCCACTCCTCCGCTGCGAGCTTGGCCAGATCGGCGAGTTTCGTTTGAAGCTCGGGGGATAGCCGGTGAAAGTCATCGATGATGAAGGAACCGAGTTCAGTTCCTTCGCTCAGTTTCGTGATTGTTTCGACGTGCCTTGGTTTACGTCCGGACAAGTACGTGGGCACCAGCGCTTCGTCGAGCGCTGATTGGATCTTCTTGACGGTAGTGGTCTTTCCCGTCCCAGACTGACCCTCGATTACTACCGGCTTCCCTGGGCGCCTGATGTCCACAAAAATGTCGTGGTAGTTCGGCGGCTTAACGAACGTTTCGTTAGGCACCCCTTCGGTGACGAACACATCTTCGACGAGCTTTCTCATGCTTCCTTGTCTCACAACCGCGCGATGAAGTCGCATCGTGGCCTGTCGCGCGCCTAGACTCAACCTGGGCCACCGCTCCGCAAGGGGCCGGAACCTATCGCAGCTCCTTGAGCTGCTTGCTATTCCATAGGCCGGGTGCTGTAAAGGTTATCCCCGTCAGGGAGGGCAAGCGGCACTTCGAACTGCACACGACTTACGCTGCTTGACTGGTCGTTGCTCTCATTGCGCTTACCCAGCGCGATGGATGCCACCACAACGCCGATCCCCTCACGGCTAGTGCTTCCTTCTGACGCGGTAATCGCCACGTCGAAGTTCACCGTTTGAACAACACCACGCGAGAGGTGGGTACCCATTCCGCCTGTGTCATAACGTTCGTAAGGGTTGACGCTCCCGCCAATCTCACGAACTTCCCCCTGTGCATCCTTCACACCCTGCGCGATCTGCACGAGCGTTGCCTTGACGAAGTTCTTGAGTTCCATGCCACCTCCTGATGTACAGCTGCGATTCTAATCAGCGCTGTGCCGCGAGGGCCGATCACACTCCCCGGCAGAAGTCGGCAAGCACCGCTCAGCGAGTCACTTGTTCTTCTTGGGCGGCGGGGGCGGCGGCTCGTAACCCCTGTTCGGTTTGTGATCGTTCCCGTAGTCCTTCTGCGGAGGGCGCGGCGGCTGGCTTGGCGGTTGAGTCGGCGGGCGGTGTTTGTCGGTCACGCGAATGCTCCCTGGAGCTGATGTTGATGGAAACGAACACAGTCATGCACAGAACGCCTGCGACGAAGAAGACCGCTCCGAGAGCGTTCAACCACCGCAGGATCGAAGTGAAAAATCCGCCAGGAGGTTCGCATCGAATAGTGTCGCTGTCGCACTGTTCGATAGCCTTCCGTAGCGCCTTCCTGCTGTAGTAGAAGGAGGCCAGCATCGATGCAAGACTCAGAGCCCACAGTCCCCAGCAAGCCACTAGCCAACCAGGGTGTTTGATCGGACCATCCCCGAGGATGTCTTTGACGAACGCGAAGGAGATGGCCAGCGCGCCGCCCGACAGTGTGATGACAGTTTTGTCGTAGTCCTCCTGCGCCTTTTGCTCAGCGGCCACAAGCCACTGCCTATACTGCTCATCTGCAGCACTAAGTGCCTGCGCTGGATCGCACTTCGGGTCAGCCTCAGCCATGTGTCGTTCACCCCCTGAACTGCCCTCAGCTTACCCGAACAGATCCACGCCTTGCTCGTAGCCCTCAGGGTGAGGAGCGGCCGGCGCCTTTCGTCCACAGTTGCCGATTCAGCTGCACAGATATGCGGCCTCCTCAACAGAATTCTGGGGTCAGAGTGGACTTTTCCGCCAGCGCCAGTCCTACTGGCAGACAAATTGCCGCGAAAGCGATTGCCCAGCCTGCAAATCGGCGTAGCTCTATCCCATAAAGCTGGTAAGCCATGCTGGTCACAGGCAGCCGGCGGATGCCGTGGTCAGAACAGACTTTTGATGGGCGCATAGCTTGCATTTCATTCAAAAAATGCCGTTGACGCTGGCCTATTGAAAGCGCAAGATCGAATCGCGGCGTTAAATCATGCCGCCGGGATTGGTCTCCCGTCATCGAGGCGCACCAGCGCCCATCGTCCGATGCTTGGCGTTTTTTATTGCCCTGCATAGTGCGAGGGGCTTGCTCGTCAGTTCATGGCGGGCGGTACGTGGGGGGCTTCGGCCCCGCCGGTCCTCGGTCCGGTAGACCAACCCGTACCGTCCGCCACCTCGATTGGTCTCGGTGTGGCGGATTCCCTTTCTACCGAGGAATCCACGATGTCTCGCAAAGCATCCACACCCACCAGCACCCCCTCCCCCCGTCGCCGCACCCGCAAACCAGCAGCGCCGTTCGACGTGCCCGCTCCCACCGCTCCGACGCCGGGGCTATCGCTCGGCAATCTGGCGTACACCACGCTGTTCACACCGGTGCCGATGGAAGACGAACTGCCGCGCAAGCGCGCGTCGCGTCCGCGCCAACCCACCCAGTGCACCATCGGCACCATCTGCCACGATGTGCTGGTGGACGGCCGCACGCGAAGCCAGTGCCTGCCCATGCTGCGCCTGCGCGGCCAGTGGCTGGCCGCGCTGGGATTCGTGCCGGGCAGCAAGCCGCGGATCGCCGTCGTCGATGGCACGCTGGTGATCACGCCCACGTTAGACGCCAAGCGCCGCTGAGCCGTCGCGCCGATTGGCCGCTTCCGTCAATCGGCACCGACCATAGGGGTCAGAGTGCAGCTTTGCACGCGGCCGACGGGATCTGGACCGGCCAGCCTTTCGTAGACATCCGGTTGCCATAATTGATGGCAATGACCGAGGTGTTTATGGGCAACAGCAAGCAGTACACGGATGAGTTCCAGGCCGAAGCGGTGAAGCAGGTGATCGAGC
>NZ_SHMH01000008.1 GCF_004283755.1 Pseudoxanthomonas winnipegensis | reverse complement strand
ACTACATCGAGATGTTCTACAACCCGATTCGCCGGCATGGTTCCGCTGGCGGCATGTCACCGGTAGAGTTCGAAAAGCGCTACGCGCAGAGCGGCGACTGAGTGTCTATGGAACTCTGGTCGGTCCAGCTGGTGTACGAGCAGAAAGCCGAATACTTGACGTAGGGGGTGGGATATTTCCCTTTATCGATTGGTTGCTGGAACGCGATGTCAAGGATATTTGCATATGGAATTGCCGCTTTCGTTCTCTGTATCTGTCAAAGCCTGAGATTCCACTCATCGGATCGCCAATCAAGTGGATCGATGTGGATATGACCCAGCTATTGCTGGAAAAAGGCTGCTGTACGCACTGGCACGACAGCATCGTATTACACAGATTGTTCGCACCAGCCCATCTGCGCGCCTACGCCAAGCAAGCAGCAAATGCGGTCTCGCAGGGCGGATATGCGCTTATTAGATGCGCGTCGATCAATGATGGAAAGAAACCAGAAAAAAACATTAGGAGATTTTCTAGTCCAGAAGGCGTTGCTGTCGTGCTGGGGAGTGACTTCATGTTGAAGGAAGTCCGGCGAGAAAAACTCGGCGACGGAACTGTGACTACCCACGCTCTGTTTGCACACTTATGACGTCGAGGATGCACGGTGATGGTCGATGAAAAAAAATCGCCAGCGATTTTGAAGAGTACCGGCATGCGTGGAACGATACATTTTGGTGATCGTTCGTCGTCACGCTGGGCAGGATGGCGCCCGCGGCTGTGCGTAGACACGCTTGTATGGGGTGAAGCGGTTTATATGGCGGCGTTGTTGAATGCGGCGTTCTGGCGTGCAGCTAACGCGGCAGGCGCCTTCGCGGGCAAGGGATCCATCACGACTGCGATCAGCCTGTTCCTGATCATCGTTGCGCTCAACGTGTTGCTGATACGCCCGTTGTGCACACGTTGGACGACACGTCCGATATTGAGTGTTTTCTTGCTGGTTGCCGTCTTCGCATCGTTCTTTTCAGATCGCTATGCGGTGTATTTCGATGTCGGGATGATGCGTAACATTCTCGCGACCGATCCTGCCGAATCGCGCGAGTTGCTCACTGCCGCGCTGTTGGGGCATGTGCTGCTCTATGCAACCTTGCCGCTGATCCTGATCTGGGGCTGCGTACTACGCTGGCCATCTAAACCGCGCTCCCTGTTACGGATGCTTGGCTCGATTGTACTGGCATTGGTTCTGGTCGTGGCCAGCGCGTTGCTAGGTTTCAAGGATGTGTCGGCATTGATGCGTAATCACCACGAATTGCGCTATCTGGTGGCACCGTCGAACGTCCTGGCATCTCTGGCTCGTATCGCTGCCAAGGACTGGAAAAGTAGAAGTGACGGGCCGCGTCAGGTGATTGCAGCTGATGCGCGCCTGGATGGGCACGCAACCATGACGCGCCCACACGTGTTGGTGATCGTCGTTGGCGAAACCGTCCGCGCGCAGAACTGGGGGCTCAACGGCTATGCCCGGCAGACCACGCCACAGCTGGCCGCATTGGACGTGGTGAACTATCCGGACGTCACTGCCTGTGGCTCGAGCACGGAAGTGTCGCTGCCTTGCATGTTCTCGGTGCATGGGCGAAGCAACTACGACGAACGTCAGATCCGCAACTCCGAATCGCTCCTGCACGTGCTTGCACGCACGGGGGTGAAGGTTTTGTGGCGAGACAACCAAGGGGGATGCAAGGGCGTTTGTGAGGGCCTGCCATTCGAGTTCGTGCGTCAGTCACAAGATCCCGAACTCTGCACTGCTCAGGGCTGCCAAGATGCCATCTTGCTGGCTGGGCTGAAGACGCGTTTGCAAGCCGCATCCGGCGATACCGTGGTAGTGCTACACCAACTCGGCAATCATGGTCCAAGCTACTACCTGCGTTATCCCGAGTCGTTGCGCAGATTTCGCCCGGATTGCCGCAATGCCGACCTGGGTGAGTGCGCACGTGAGCAGGTGGTCAACGCCTACGACAACGCCACTCTGGCCACAGATGATCTGTTGGCGCGACTGATCAGCCTGCTGGACTCATTGCAGGACAGAGACACCGCCCTACTGTACGTCTCCGACCATGGCGAGTCGCTAGGCGAGAGCAATCTGTACCTGCATGGGCTGCCGTATGCGATAGCCCCAAATACGCAGATAAAGGTGCCCATGGTGGCCTGGGTTTCCCCATCAATGGCGCGTCGCGGCTTGGACATGCAGTGCGTGAAGAAGCAGGCAAAACGTCCGGCCTCTCACGACAATCTTTTCCACTCGGTACTTGGCTTGATGGAGGTATCCACACGCGCCTACGAACGGAGCAAGGACGTATTCGGAATTTGCGCTACCGCGCCTCGCGGAGAGTCGGTGCAATGAGCGTACTGAATTCTCGGATCCGGACACTTTGGGGCCGGCTATCGACAGGCTGGATTATCTGGCTGCTCATCGCAGCCAGTCTCGCAGCAGGGATCGGGCTGCGAAAGCCTTCGCCACCGGACGAGCCGCGCTTTGTGCTGGCGGCACGGACTATGGTGGAGACCGGGCAATGGCTGTTGCCCCGGCGGGGCATCGAGTTGTACGCCGAGAAACCGCCGGTGTTCATGTGGCTGCAAGCGGTGGCCTATCACGTCGTTGGAAACTGGGACATCGCCTTTCTATTGCCTTCGCTGGTCGGCGCACTACTGACGTTGTGGTTGACCTATGACATCGGGCGCCGGCTTTGGAATGCCCGTGTCGGACGTTATGCAGCATTGGCACTGTTCGCCACGGTGCAGTTTGGCCTGATGGCCAAGCGCGGCCAGATCGACATGGCCTTGGTAACGATGACCACCGCCTCGCTATGGGGATTGTTGCGACACATGCTGCGAGGGCCGGATACGCGTGGCCTGGTCATCGCAGGGTTCTTCGCCGGACTGGGTACCGTCACCAAGGGCGTTGGCTTCCTACCATTGCTTCTGTTGGTTCCCTACGCCTTCGCGGTGTACCAGCGCAAGGATGTGGTGCCACTAGGAGGCAAGCAGCTGCTGTGGCTACTCGGCAGCTTTGTGGCCGGTGTCGCGGTTTGGCTCGGACCGCTAGGGCTGGCGCTTGTCGGTAGCGACGACATGGCCCTGCAACGCTACGCCCGCGAACTGCTTTTCAAGCAGACCACGACCCGCTATATCTCGGCCTGGCACCATGTGCAGCCCGCCTGGTACTACCTGAAGGTAATCGCCACGTTGTGGCTACCAGGATGCTTGTTGTTGCCATGGCTGGCTGTGCCCTGGTGGAAGCGACTACGTCGCAGCAACCCACGTTACCTGTTGCTGATCGGCTGGGCGCTGCTGGTATTGCTGTTCTTTAGTGCCAGTCCCGGCAAGCGCGAAGTCTATATCTTTCCGATACTCCCCGCATTGTGTTTGGCCGCCGCACCGTTGCTGCCTGCCATCCTGCGCTTGCGCAGCAGTCGGATACTGCTGGGTGGCTATCTCTATGTCATCGGCACGGTTGCACTCTTGCTGGGCGGAGCGTTGTTCCGGAACGGTCCCTGGGTGCAAACGCGGCTGGCTGGTCGCGATGTTGATCTCGCTTCCCAGCACGCGCTCGCGATTTGGATGCTCGTTCTTGGCATTGCCCTCGTGCTGATCGTTATCGGCTGGGGCCGCCGCCACATCGGGCGTGCTGCAGTAGCGACGTCGTGCACGCTCTGGCTGGTCTATGGAATCGGCCTGATGCCAGCACTGGACCCGTTCGCTTCTGCATCCCGGCTCATGCAACACGTGCGAGAGGTCGCCGGGCCCAACGGCCAGTTGGGCCTGGTGGACTGGCGCGAGCAGAACTACTTGCAGGCCGGGCGTCCGGTGGCGGATTTCGGATTCAAGGCGCCAATCAACCAGCAATGGGAGCTGGCCTGGCATTGGGCGGCGCAAATGCCCACTACACGTCTGCTGCTGGTTTCGCAGGCGGCGGCTGAGCAATGCTCCGGCCAGACACACCCTCTGTGGACAGGACAAGCCAATCGCACCACCTGGGTATTGCTGGACGGTACCGAGGTGGTGCGCCACTGCTTCAACACCGTGTCGGGTAAGCCTGTGGGTGTAGCTCGATCCGCCCAGAGCGAAGAGGACATGCCATGACGCTCGGCTTCGCACTTGCAATCCAGGCCGGCATGAAAAATTTGATATCCGTGCATGGCACGGCCGCATACGGATGCTCGGTGCACATCACCACACTGCCCCACGAGGACTTCGCACATGGCAGATAAGTACGGGCACAGCCTGCGCGGTCCACGCCGCCTATGGTTTGCGTTCACGTGGTCGATGAAGGGATTGCGTGCTGCTTGGCTTTACGAGTCTTCGTTCCGGCTCGAGGTTTGTCTGGCCGTCCTTCTGCTTCCTCTGGGAGTGACGTTGGGGGAAAGCGGGCCGGAACGCGCCCTGCTAGTCACCAGTGTCTTGCTCGTCCTGGCAATGGAGTTGCTCAACTCCGCCATCGAAGCGGTAATCGAGCGCTATGGCCCTGAGCATCACGAGCTTGCTGGGCGAGCCAAGGACATGGGATCGGCGGCGGTATTCGTCGCCATGATCGGAACCGCGGCCACGTGGCTGCTGGTGCTGGCAGGCTGACCTGGCTATGGGATCTGTACACGTGAATAGCACATGCGTCCACACCCTGATCGGCGACATCGGGCGAAGCTATCTCCGCATGTCGATCCCGCCCCCATGGTTGAACAACGGGCAGACACCACCCTTGTCATCTCTCATGTGAATTTGAATGCACGAGGTACAAGCGTCATGAACAAACAACTTCACCAGACTTTCCCTTTTGAAGGCCCATCACGACAGGAGACACTGAGATGATCAAGAAGCTACAACTGGACATCCCCATCCTACTGCCAGATGTTTTGGATGAGGCCGACGCCTGCATCTCCCGTTTGGTCGATGATTTGCAGGGGAAATCAGGTATCGACCGTGTGCACGTACGCCCCGCGGGCGAAGGCGCTTCAGCACAGCTGTGCATCCACTACGACCCGAATCTTCAGCCACTGGCGCGTATCCGGGAGCTGGCTGAGGCGGCCGGCGCTCGCATCAGCCAGCAGTTCGGACACATGCATCTGGAGGTCGAGGGCATCCAGCACGAGCGACGCGCCCGCACCGTAGCGGAGACGCTGCGGAAAATGCGCGGCGTCCTGGAAGCCCAAGCCAGCGCTGCCGGTACCATGCAGATCGAGTTCGACCGCGATCAAGTCGATGAGTCGGCCCTGCTTGCTGTCCTGTCGCGCATTGGAGTGACGCCAAAACATCAAGAACAGCCATCGGGTTCTCCAGAACACGGTCATGATGGTGAAAAGAAGCATGCCCATGACCATGGCGGCATCTTTGGGCCGAACAGCGAGCTGTTCTTTGCCTTGTCCTGCGGCGCGGCACTGGCGATCGGCTTCACCGTCGAGAAGCTGACCTCTGCTCCCGGATGGCTGCCGTTGGTTTGCTACATCGCCGCTTACGTGTTTGGTGGCTTTTATACGGTGCGCGAAGCCTTCGACAATTTGCGGCTCAGGCGTTTCGAGATCGACACCCTGATGCTGGTGGCCGCTGCAGGCGCCGCGGCCCTAGGTTCATGGGCAGAAGGGGCATTATTGCTGTTTCTCTTCAGCTTGGGACATGCCCTGGAGCACTACGCGATGGGGCGGGCCAAGCGCGCAATCGAGGCGTTGGCGGAACTGGCACCGGAAACAGCCCGGGTACGCCGAGAAGGCGAGTGGGTGGAAGTCCCCGTTTCCGAATTGGACATTGGCAACGTGGTTTCCGTGCGACCGAATGAACGTCTGCCCGCTGATGGTTTCGTGGTTGCAGGGACCTCCAGTGTCAACCAGGCACCAGTGACCGGAGAAAGCATTCCGGTTGACAAGCGTCCGGTCGGCGATCTCGTTGCAGCACGCAATAAAGCGAGCTCGGTGGACGCCAGTTCGCGGGTATTTGCTGGAACGATAAATGGCAGTGGCGCGCTTGAGGTCGAAGTCACCAAGCGTTCGGGTGAGTCGGCCTTGGCACGAGTAGTCCAACTGGTCAGCGAAGCGGAAACCCGGCAATCGCCCACCCAGCGGCTGACCGAGCGGATCGAGCGGATCTTCGTGCCCTCGGTCCTGGCGCTGGCGTTCGTGCTGCTGTTTGCGTGGGTGGTGGTGGATGAACCCTTCCGCGACAGTTTTTACCGGGCGATGGCGGTGCTGGTCGCAGCCAGCCCCTGTGCGCTGGCCATCGCCACGCCCAGCGCGGTGCTGTCCGGCATTGCCCGTGCGGCACGCGGTGGCGTATTGGTGAAGGGCGGTGCACCGCTGGAGGATCTTGGGTCATTGCGGGCAATGGCCTTCGACAAAACCGGCACCCTGACAGAGGGCCGGCCGCGCATCACTGATGTGGTCCCTGCCGAGGGTATCGATGAAGCCGAGCTATTGGATGTCGCAGTAGCGGTAGAGTCGCTCAGCGACCATCCGCTGGCCGCCGCCATCGCTCGTGATGGTCGCGGACGGCTAGACGGGCGCGAACCCGCACTGGCCAACGACCTGAAAAGCCTGACTGGTCAAGGTGTCACTGCCCGTATCGGCGACACGCAAGTGTGGATTGGCAAGGCGGAAATGTTCGGCAGTGACGGCTTGCCTCCGCTCAGTCCGGCGGTTGCTGCGGCAATCGAGACTCTGCGCGAACAGGGGCGTACCACCATGGTCGTGCGCTTGGGTGAGCGCGATCTTGGAGCGATTGGCTTGATGGACACCCCGCGCGCCGACGCACGCGAAGCCTTGGAACATCTGCGCACGCTTGGCATCGAGCGCATGATCATGATCTCGGGGGATCACCGCAACGTCGCCAACGCCGTGGCAGAACAGGTCGGGTTGGACGAAGCCTGGGGCGACCTGATGCCCGAGGACAAGGTGGAGGCCATCCGCAAGCTACGCGAGCAGGACAAGGTGGCGATGGTGGGCGATGGCGTGAACGACGCACCGGCGATGGCCAATGCCACGGTAGGCATTGCGATGGGTGCAGCCGGTTCGGACGTCGCATTGGAAACCGCTGATGTGGCGCTGATGGCCGACGACCTGCGCAACCTGCCGTTTGCCGTGGGATTAAGCCGACGCACGCGGGCGGTGATCCGGCAGAACCTGTTCGTCAGTCTTGGGGTGGTGGCCTTGCTGGTGCCGGCCACGATCTTCGGTTTGGGTATTGGCCCGGCCGTGGCCATGCACGAAGGCTCGACGCTGCTGGTGGTCATCAATGCCTTGCGATTGTTGGCCTATCAGGGGGCACCTCCATCCCGTTTACGGCCACTCTCCAGTGCCGATAGCGAGAGCAGCAATGTGTGAGATGACACCGCTATCTCTGTTTGTCGCCGTTTCCATCAAGGTTGACGCGCCCCCACGTACCAGTGAAACCGCTGCATCACCATCAAGATGGATACGATGACCACCCTTGTTACTGGTGCAGCGGGATTTATAGGCGCTCATACTTGTCGTGCATTGGCCGCACGCGGCGAGGCCCTGGTCGGAATCGACAATTACAACGACTATTACAACCCCCAACTCAAGCGAGATCGTGTAGCGGCGTTGTGCCCGAAGGTCGACATTCGCATGATCGACCTTATCGACCGTGATGGCCTGGCTGCGCTGTTCGACGAGTTGAAGCCCACGCGCGTGGTGCATCTCGCTGCGCAGGCGGGGGTGCGTTACTCCCTGCGGAATCCCTATATCTACGTTGATTCCAATTTGGCAGGGTTTGTCAATCTGCTCGAACTATGCCGTCAGCGCAGCGTCGGACACTGTATCTACGCTTCTAGTAGCTCCGTGTACGGCGACTCGGCGACGCCGCCATTCTCCGAGGATCAGCGCATCGACAAGCCGCGCTCGTTGTACGCGGCGACCAAGGCTGCCAACGAGCTGATCGCGTACCTCGGCGCGCTGATGTTTGGCGGCCGCTGGCTGGTGCAGTTCGTCGCCTCCAAACGCGCTGGCAAGCCGGTGATCCCGCGTCTGTTCTGGTACATGAGCGTGCTCGGCAGCCTGATGACGCTGAGCTACTTCCTTTTTTCGGCCAAGCAGGACTCGGTGGGCGTGCTGCAGAACCTGTTCCCGGCGTTTACGGCGATGTACAGCCTTTACCTCGACATCAAGTATCGGGGGTGGAGGCGGGACAAGGTAAGGCGTTGAGCACTGTGAACGCTGGATTTTGCGGTCCGTTATCTTCCAATACGTTGGCGAATCGGTGCTTTTAATGGACCACCAAGCCAGCACGATAAAAATTGATCATGGCTATGTACTTCACAGCTGATCGTCAATCTATCCAGAACCATTATTGAGACTATGGATGCCCAATGGAACTAAGGCACCTTCGCTGCTTTTTGGCTGTTCACGAGGAACTTCATTTTGCCCGTGCAGCGCAGAAGCTGCATATTGAGCAATCACCACTATCACGGGCCATCAGAGAGCTGGAGGAAGAACTCGGTGCGCAGCTATTTATCCGAACTAGCCGCAGCACCAAATTGACCCGCGCTGGCAAGCTATTTGCGGAGCATGTGCCACGCATCTTCCTTTCGATACAGCAAGCGCGTGATAGCGTGAAAGCTGCAGCTAATGGCTTTCATCACCAATTGCGTATTGCCTTGTCCGACGGTATCACGCCGACGCGCCTGCCGGCTTTGCTGGCACTCTGCCGACAGGAAGAGCCTGAAGTTGAAATTCGTTTCTTCGAGGTTTCGCTTTCGCAGCAGATCAAGGGAATTCATTGCGATTTGTACGACATGGGACTTGCCCGCTCCGATGAGGTTGGAGACGGAATAATTGCCATGCCAGCCTGGAACGATCCATTGATGGTGGCGGTGCCAGCACGGCATGACTTGCTCAAGTATCGAAGGATCCCACTGGAAGAAGTGATGCGATTTCCGCTGATTCTCGCTGATCCTCATATGTGCGAAGGCCATGCCCGACAGGTCGAGAGGGTGCTGCGTCGTGTGGGCATGGAACCGCTCGTTGCCGAACGGGTTGTTTCGTGCGATTTGATGATGGCATTGGTATCTGCAGGCTTCGGCTTGGGTCTGACGGGCTATGCTCACATCGCAGCCAGCCGGGAACAGGGTGTTGTCGCACGTCCGCTGGCTGGGCGCTCGCCAATGCTCACGACCTATCTTTTACGCCCGGAAGGTGATCCTTCGGATACGCTGGATCGGTTCATTAAGCGCGTGCAGGCCATTGAATCCCCGGAAACCAGCCGACCCACACCGCGCATTGACCCCGACCCCACGGAGGAACCCAAGCCATGAAGAAGACCATCCCGCTCTTGTTGGCCGTGATGCTTTCGGCCTGCGGCCCATCCGAAACGCCGAAGCACGAAGCGCCGAAACAGGCCGACGTGACGACCGTTGAAGAACTGGTATCCAATCCCGAACGGCTGAAAGAACTGCGCCAGCAGTGCAAGACCGATCGCCCCATACTTGGCGACGTGTTGTGCAACCGCGTGGCCGAAGCCACGCGCAAGCGATTCATTGGTGACGGCAAGGTGCCTTATACGCCACCGGAGAACCCACCCAAGTTCTAATCGTGGCTCGGCCACGAAATTTTCAATTTATTTCTCGATACGCCGCGATACGCCAGTATTCGCGGCGTTTTTATTGCGCTCTCCGCAACTGAAAAGATTGCTTTTTCCGGCATCTTGATGTCAGAAACGGTCTTTGACCGGCACCGCTTCGACTCTGATCCTCGCGCTATGCGGCACGTCCTTGTGCCGCGCTTGACCGAGGAATCAGCGCAGAAATCGGAGGCCAGTCATGCAAGCTCAGGGCGTGCTATTCGGGCAGATCGCCGCCGTCTTCGGCATCGTGATCGCCGGCGTATGGAGTGCAACGCAATGGACAGCCGCCGCTCTGGCCTATCAAGTACGCCTTGGCTCGCCCTGGTTTGATTTCTTCGGAACGCCGGTCTATCACCCCTGGCGGCTGTTCGAGTGGTGGTTCTTCTTCGATGCCTATGCGCCGCATGTCTTCGACATAGGCGGTGCCATCGCGGGCGGCAGCGGCTTGGTGGCGGTGGTGGTCGCCATCGCCATGTCGGTGTGGCGCTCGCGGCAATCGCGCCTCGTCACCACCTACGGTTCCGCACGCTGGGCCGATGCCACAGACATTCGCAAGGCCGGACTGATGCAGCCAGCCGGCATCTTCCTCGGCCTGCATCGCGGCCAGTACCTGCGCCACGAAGGCCCGGAACACGTCCTGACCTTCGCACCGACGCGCTCGGGCAAGGGTGTCGGCCTGGTCGTGCCGACCTTGTTGAGCTGGCCCGCGTCCGTCGTCGTTCACGACATTAAAGGCGAGAACTGGACGCTCACCGCCGGCTGGCGCTCGCGCTTCTCGCATTGCCTGCTGTTCAACCCGACCGATGCGAAGTCGGCAGCCTATAACCCGCTGCTGGAAGTGCGGCGCGGCGCGCATGAGGTGCGCGACGTGCAGAACGTGGCCGACATTCTGGTCGATCCCGATGGCGCGCTCGAACGCCGCAACCATTGGGAGAAGACTTCGCACGCGCTGCTGGTCGGGGCCATCCTGCATGTGTTGTACGCGGGCGAGGACAAGACGCTGCGCGGCGTCGCCAACTTCCTCAGCGACCCGGCTTGCCCGTTCGAGCTGACCTTGCACCGGATGATGACGACGAAGCACCTGGGCGATGCACCGCACCCGGTTGTCGCGTCCGCTGCGCGCGAAGTGCTCAACAAGTCGGACAACGAACGCTCCGGCGTGTTGAGCACCGCCATGTCGTTCCTCGGTCTGTACCGCGATCCCACGGTGGCCGAAGTCACGTCGCGCTGCGACTGGCGCATCGCCGACCTGATTTCCGCCGAGCACCCGGTATCGCTGTACCTCGTGGTGCCGCCTTCGGACATTAGCCGCACCAAACCGCTGATCCGGTTGATCCTCAACCAGCTTGGGCGGCGGTTGACCGAATCGCTCGATGGCAGCGACGGCATCGCCCGCCGCCACAAGCTGCTGCTGATGCTGGACGAGTTCCCCGCGCTGGGCCGGCTCGACTTCTTCGAGACGGCGCTGGCGTTCATGGCCGGCTACGGCATCCGCAGTTTTCTCATCGCGCAGTCGCTCAACCAGATCGACAAAGCCTACGGCCAGAACCATTCCATCCTCGACAACTGCCACGTCCGGGTGACGTTCGCCACCAATGACGAACGCACGGCCAAACGGATCTCCGAAACGCTCGGCACCGCCACGGAACTGCGCGCCCAGCGCAACTACGCCGGCCACCGGCTCGCGCCGTGGCTGGGGCACCTGATGGTGTCGCGGCAGGAAACGGCCCGGCCGCTGCTCACCCCTGGGGAGGTGATGCAGCTTCCACCCGACGAATCCGTGGTGATGGTGTCCAGCCTGCCGCCGATCAAGGCGAAGAAGCTGCGCTACTACGTCGACGCCAATTTCAAGCGGCGCGTGCTGTCGCCGCCTGCGCTCGCCGCCGGGCGCTATGCCGACGCGCCGCCAGCTCGCCCCGACGACTGGAGCGGCCTGGCGATTCCCGCCATCCCCACCGCACCGGCCACGGCGTCCGCCGATGACCTGGGCAGCACCGACGACGGTGGCCCGCGCCGGCAGCCGGAGCTATCCGAGGTGGCCAAGTACCACCCCGAACAAACGGCTCTCGCCAACGACCTGGCGCTGCTCGATGACGACGACGACCTGCCGCTGCCGCTTCCCGGCCAGCTCGACCCCGCGATGCAACGCACCGCGCGGCTGGCTTCCCTCGAACAACACGACGGAATCGAGCTATGAGTCAATACCGCCTCAATCTATTCATCCAGCACGAGCACGCCAAGCGCCTGGAGGAACTGGCCGCCAAGAAAGGCGTGTCCAAGTCGTCCATTGTCGCGGCGGCGCTCGCATCGTGGCTATCGCCCGATGCCGGCGACCAGCGCGAGGCCGCCATCGCCAAGCGGCTGGATCGCCTCTCGCGGCAGGCCGAACGCCTGGAGCGCGACCAGAACATCCAGATCGAAACACTGGCGCTGTTCGTTCGCTACTTCCTGACCGTCAGCACGCCGGTTCCCGAAGCGCATCAGGAAGCCGCCCGTGCCCAGGGCAAGGCCCGTTTCGAGCAATTCGTGGAGCAGCTTGGCCGCCACCTGCTGCGCGGCCGGAGCCTGGTGCGCGACGTGGTGGAGGAACTGCATCCCGACCCGATGCGAATGGATGACGCGGTGGCCCAGGCCGAAGCGCAGGAGCGTGCCTCATGAGCGCCGTTCCACAGCTCCCGCCCGAACCCCGTTCGTCGGCCGCGACCTCATTGGATCGCCGCATCCAGATGCTGCGCACGGCAATGGGGCCGCTGATCGCCGCCGCGCTGGAAGACCCGGACGTGGTGGAAATCATGCTCAACCCCGACCGCACCCTATGGGTGGATCGGCTGTCGTCGGGCCGTGCGCCGCTGGGCGTGGAGCTGTCCGAAGCCGATGGCGAACGCATCATCCGGCTGGTGGCCGCGCATGTCGGCGCGGAAGTGCATCGCGGCCAGCCGCTGCTGACCGCCGAGCTGCCGGAGACAGGCGAACGCTTCGAGGGTATCTTGCCGCCGGCCGCACCCGGCCCGGCGTTCGCGCTGCGCAAGCGCGCCGTGAACATCATCGGCCTGGATCAGTATGTGGCCGACGGCATCCTGACCGTCGGCCAAGCCGAGTTCCTGCGCCGCGCCGTGCGCGAACGGCAGAACGTCCTGATCGCCGGCGGCACCAGCACCGGCAAGACCACGCTGGCGAACGCGCTGCTGGCCGAGATCGCCGCCACCGGCGACCGCGTGCTGGTGCTCGAAGACACCATCGAACTGCAATGCGCGGCCCGCGACCATGTGCCGCTGCGCACGCGGGCCGGCGTGGTGTCGATGCAGGAGCTGGTGCGCGCCACGATGCGCCTTCGCCCGGATCGCGTGATCGTCGGCGAAGTGCGCGGCGGCGAAGCCCTGGACTTGGTGAAGGTGTGGGGCACCGGCCACCCCGGCGGCATCGCCACCATCCACGCCGGTTCCGCGCTCGGCGCGCTGCTGCGCCTGGAGCAACTGATTCTCGAAGTCGCGGTGAATCCGCCGCGGGCACTGATCGCCGAGGCGGTCAACGTCGTCATCCACATCGCCGGACGTGGCCGCAAGCGCCACGTCGAAACCATCGCCCGCGTCGTTGGCTTCGACGCTGCGGGCTATCGCCTGGCGGACGCGCTGGAAACGCCGTTTCCCGAGCTGCCGCCGCTTTCTTCCCCGTCCCCTGACCAACCTGGAGAACTGCCATGACGCAGATGAACGCCCATGCTTTGCGCATTTCCGTAAATCCGGCTTCGGCCTTCGCCCGCCTGCGGCGGCTGGCCGCGCCGGCGCACCACGGCCTGCTGCTGGCCGCCGTCATGCTGATGGCGGCAGGCACCGCGAAGGCATCCGGTTCCTCGATGCCCTGGGAATCGCCGCTGCAATCCATTCTGGAGTCGATTCAGGGGCCGGTGGCGCGCATCGTCGCGGTCATCATCATCATTTCGACCGGCCTGGCGCTGGCCTTCGGCGACACCTCGGGCGGCTTTCGCAAGCTCATCCAGATCGTGTTCGGCTTGAGCATCGCCTTCGCCGCGTCCTCGTTCTTCCTGTCGTTCTTCTCGTTCTCCGGCGGGGCCGTCGTATGAGCACGGCCAACGACCTTCCGGGCTTCGAGGTGCCGCTGCACCGCTCGCTGACCGAACCGATCCTGATGGGCGGTGCGCCGCGCACCGTGGCCATCGCCAACGGCACGCTGGCCGCCGCCGTCGGGCTGGGCCTGCAACTGTGGATTCCTGGCGCGGTGCTCTGGATCGTCGGTCACTCGCTGGCCGTCTGGGGCGCGCGCGTCGATCCGCAGTTCATGCAGGTCTTCGCCCGGCACATCAAGCACAAGCCGCTGCTGGACGTGTAGGGAGACGCCGCCATGCTGAACCTTGCCGAATACCGCCAGCGGCCCGCCTTGCTGGCCGACTGGCTGCCCTGGGCCGGGTTGATCGCGCCCGGCGTGGTGCTGAACAAGGATGGCTCGTTCCAGCGCACGGCCCGCTTTCGCGGCCCCGACTTGGACAGCGCCACGCAAGGCGAGCTGATCGCTACGTCGGCGCGGCTCAACAACGCGCTGCGTCGGCTGGGTTCGGGCTGGGCCTTGTTCATCGAAGCCGAGCGCCGGCCGGCGGCGGACTACCCGCACTCGGATTTCCCCGAGCCGCTTTCGTGGCTGGTGGACGAGGAACGCCGCGCTGCCTTCGAGGAATCGGGCCACCACTTCGAGAGCGGCTATCACCTGACGCTGGCCTACCTGCCGCCGGAGGAATCCCGCGCCCGCGCCGCCAAGATGCTTTACGAGAACGCACCCGGCGACGGCGTGGACTGGCGCGGCCGGCTCGATGCCTTCGTGGCGGAAACCGATCGGGTGTTCGACCTGCTTGATGGCGTGATGCCGGAAATCGCCTGGCTCGACGACGCGCAGACGCTGACCTATCTGCACGCCACCGTCTCGACGCGACGCTACCGCATCGGCGTTCCTGAGGTGCCTTTCCATCTGGACGCGCTGCTGGCCGATTCCGCCCTGGTCGGCGGCCTCGCGCCCACGCTGGGCGACCAGCACCTGCGCGTGGTGTCGGTGCGGGGCTTCCCGACCTCGACCTGGCCGGGCTTGCTGGACGACCTCAACCGCCTGGGCTTTGGCTATCGCTGGTCAACCCGCTTTCTCTGCATGGACAAAGCCGAGGCGGAAAAGGAACTCGGCCGCCTACGCCGCCAGTGGTTCGCCAAGCGCAAGAACGTCGTTGCGCTGCTGCGCGAAACCATCTTCCAGCAGGAAAGCCCGCTGGTCGATACCGATGCCAGCAACAAAGCCGCCGATGCTGACGCAGCCTTGCAGGAGCTGGGGAGCGATCAGGTCGCCTTCGGCTACCTCACCGCCACGGTGACAGTGCTCGATGCCGACCCGGCCGTGGCCGACGAGAAGCTGCGCATGGTGGAGCGCGTCATCCAGGGCCGGGGCTTCGTGACCATTCCCGAAACCCTCAATGCGGTGGATGCCTGGCTGTCGTCCATCCCCGGCAACGCCTATGCGAACGTGCGCCAGCCCATCGTCTCGACGCTGAACCTGGCGCACATGATGCCGCTGTCGGCGGTGTGGGCCGGGCCGGAGAAGAACGACCATCTCGACGGCCCGCCGCTGATCGTCACCCGCACCGATGGCGCGACGCCGTTCCGGCTGGTGACGCACATCGGCGACGTGGGCCACACGCTGGTCGCCGGCCCCACGGGCATGGGCAAGTCGGTGCTGCTGGCGACGCTGGCCTTGCAGTTCCGCCGCTACTTCGGCTCGCGGATCTTCGCCTTCGACATGGGCCGCTCCATGCGCGCCACCATCCTCGGTCTGGGCGGCGAGCACTACGACCTGGGCGTGGATGGTGGAGGCAACGCAGACGGCCCCGCCGTGGCCTTCCAGCCGCTCGCCCGCATCGACGGCGAGGGCTACCGCACCTGGGCCGCCGAGTGGATCGAAGGCCGCTTTCGCCACGAAGGCGTGACCATCGGCCCCGACGAGAAGGTGGCGATCTGGTCGGCGCTCGGCAGCCTCGCCGGCGCACCGATGGAACAGCGCACGCTCACCGGATTCTCGGTGCTGCTGCAATCCAACGCGCTGCGCCAGGCGCTCGCGCCCTATGTGCTCGGCGGCGCGCACGGCAAGCTGCTGGATGCCGACCGCGACCGGCTGGGGCTGGCCGACGTGCAGGGCTTCGAGATGGAGGAGCTGATGCACAGCAAGGCCGCCGTCATGGCTGTGCTGCATTACCTCTTTGCGCGTTTCGATGAACGCTTCGACGGTGCGCCCACACTGCTGATCCTTGATGAAGCCTGGCTGTTCCTCGACGACCCGGTGTTTGCCGCCCGCATCCGCCAGTGGCTCAAGACGCTGCGCAAGAAGAACGTCAGCGTCATCTTCGCCACGCAGTCGCTGGCCGACATTAAAGACTCGACCATCGCGCCCGCGATCATCGAGAGCTGCGCCAGTCGGATTTTCTTGCCTAACCCGCAAGCCACTGAGCCGCAGATTCGCACGATCTACGAGGGCTTCGGCCTCAACAGCCGGCAAATCGAGATCGTCGCTACCGCCCAGCCCAAGTGCGATTACTACTACCAATCGCGCTTGGGAAACCGCCTGTTCGACCTCGACCTGGGGCCGGCTGCCATCGCATTCGCGGGCGCTTCGACCCCGCAAGACCAACGCGACATAGACCGCGTGTTGACGCAGGCCGGCGCTCCCGGCTTCGCCGGCGCGTGGCTGCGCCATCGCGGCCTCGATTGGGCCGCCGACCTGCTGCCGTCCGCACCGGCGGCGGCTTCCTTCCTCGCTTCTCAACCGCTGGAGGTTTCGCCATGAAGACCCGTGTGCTTTCCGCTTCGCTCGCCATCGTGCTGTCCGGCTCGCTGATGCTCGCCCAGCCGGCGGCGGCCATCACCGTGTTCGACCCGTCGAACTTCGTGCAGAACACGCTGACCGCCGTTCGCACGCTGGAGCAGATCAACAACCAGATCAACCAGCTCCAGAACGAGGCGCAGATGCTCATCAACCAGGCGCGCAACCTGACGAGTCTGGACTTCAACATCGTCAACCGCCTGCGCTCCACGCTTGCCACCACCGAACGCCTGATCGCCGAGGCGCAGGGGCTGGCCTACGACGTGCAGAGCATGGATACCACGTTCTCGCGCCTGTACCCGGAGCAGTACGCCGCCACCGTCAGCGGCGACCAGATGCTGCGCGATGCGCAAGAACGCTGGAAGAACACCTTGAACGGCCTGCACACCGCGATGCGGATGCAGGCGCAGGTGTCGCAGAACCTGACCCAAGACGAAAGCGCGCTGGCCGACCTTGTGAGCCAGAGCCAGTCGGCCACCGGCGCTTTGCAGGCCATGCAGGCGACGAACCAGCTTCTTGCCTTGCAGGCCAAGCAGTCCATCCAGGCCCAGCAGCTCCAGATCACGCAAGACCGGGCGGCCTCGCTGGAGCTGGCGCGGCAGGCGGCGGCGACCGAGCGCGCCCGCGAAGTGCGGCGGCGCTTCCTCGGCACCGGCACGCCGTACACGCCGCAGACCGTCAATTTCTACAACAACAACTGACGGAGGCGGCCATGCGATGCGCTTCCGTCCTGCTGGCCGTGCTGCTGACCGCCTGCGGCCAGCAGTCGGCCGAGAACCTGGCCGACGCCTTGGCCGCCGACCCCGCACGACTCAAGGCGCTGCGCGCGCAATGCGCGGCCGACCGGCGGGTCGTGGGCGAAGACGCTTGCCGTGCCGCCACCGAAGCCTTCCGGCGGCGTTTCTTCGCCGGCCACACCGGGCCGGACGAATACAACTCGCTGGCCGAGCTGCCGCCGATTCCAGCCAGCTTCGATGAACCCACCGGGGAGGACGCGCCATGAATGACGTGACCATCATCGATCAATTCCTCGATACGTTCTCGCGCTATATCGACTCCGGCTTTGGCTTGCTGCATGGCGAAGTGGCGTTTCTGACCGCCACACTTATCGTCATCGACATGACGATCGCCGGCCTGTATTGGGCCATGACCCACGCCACCGGCCAGGGCGAGGACGTGATCGCCAAGCTGCTGCGCAAGGTGCTGTATGTGGGCGCTTTCGCCTACATCATCGGCAACTTCAACTGGCTGGCCGGCATCGTGTTCCGTTCGTTTGCAGGGCTGGGCCTGATGGCCGGCGGCTCGACCCTGACGATGGAAACCTTCCTGAAACCGGGCCGATTGGCAAAGACGGGCATCGACGCCGCCGCGCCGATTCTTGAGCAGATCGGCGACCTTGCGGGCTTCCCCGAGGTGTTCGTGAACCTCGACCCCATTGTGGTGCTGTTCCTCGCCTGGCTGGTGGTGATCCTTTGCTTCTTCGTGCTGGCGGTACAGCTTTTCATCACGCTGATCGAGTTCAAGCTGACCACGCTCGCCGGCTTCGTCCTGATCCCGTTCGCCCTCTGGAACAAGACGAGCTTCCTGGCGGAAAAAGTGCTCGGCAACGTGGTGTCGTCGGGCATCAAGGTCTTGGTGCTGGCGGTCATCGTCGGCATCGGTTCGGGCCTGTTCGCGCAGTTCCAGGTGCATCCCGATGAGCCATCCATCGACCAAGCGCTCGTCATCATGCTGGCCTCGCTCGCGCTGCTGGCGCTCGGCATCTACGGGCCGGGCATCGCCACGGGCCTCGTGTCCGGTGCGCCGCAGCTTGGCGCGGGCGCGATGGCCGGTGCTGCGGTCGGCGCGGTCGGCACGGGCGTTGCCATCGGTGCCGCCGCGACCGGCGTAGGCGGTGCCGTCGCTGCCGGGGCACGCATGGCACCCGCCGCCGCGAAGCTGGCCGGCGCTGGGGCGCGGGCCGCCACGTCGGCGGCCGGCAGCGCCAAGTCGGCATTCCAGGCCGGTTCCGCAGCAGCAGGCGGCGGGGCCAAGGGCGCAGCCGCTGGCCTCGGCAACGTCACCAAGACCGGCGCGCAGGCGGCAGGCCGCCGCGCCGCATCCGGCGCTGCCGCTGCGGGACAGAAGGTGGCCGACTCCTTTCGTGCCGGATGGAACGGCGCGGATGCCGGCGCTTCCGGCTCCGGCCAGTCCGCCGCAGGCGAAGCCGCCGACAACGCCGCTGGCTCGCAGAAGCAGGAACAACCCGCCTGGGCCAAGCGGATGCACCGCCGCCAGCAGATCACCCATGCCGCGACCAACGCCGCCCACACGCTGCGCGGTGGCGACGGCGGCGGCTCCGTGCAAGGCCCGAGCCTGCGTGATTCCGATACCTGACCACCAAGGAGAACCCTATGCGATTCAAGCGACCGCAGGTGCGCTACGCCGATACGCCGCAGCCTGCCACCCCGTATCAAGCCGCCGCCCAGGTGTGGGACGAGCGTATCGGCTCGGCCCGCGTGCAGGCGAAGAACTGGCGATTCATGGCCTTCGGCTGCCTGCTGCTGGCCTTGCTGATGGCGAGCGGCCTGGTGTGGCGTTCGGCGCAGTCCATCGTCACGCCCTACGTCATCGAGGTGGACAAGAGCGGCCAGGTGCGCGCGGTCGGCGAAGCCGCCACGCCGTACAAGCCGGCCGACGCGCAGATCGCCTACCACCTGGCGCACTTCGTCACGCTGGTTCGCTCGCTGTCCATCGACCCCATCGTGGTGCGGCAGAACTGGCTGGATGCCTACGACTACACGACCGACAAGGGCGCAGCGGTCCTCAACGACTACGCCAGCAAGAACGACCCGTTCGCCCGCGTCGGCCGCGAATCGGTGACGGTGCAGATCACCAGCGTTGTGCGCGCCAGCGACACGTCTTTCAACGTGCGCTGGACGGAACAGCGGTTCGTCAACGGCGCACCCGCTGGCACCGAACGCTGGAACGCCGTGCTTTCCACCGTCCTGCAAACACCGCGCACCGAACAGCGGCTGCGCAAGAACCCGCTGGGTATCTACGTCAACGGCCTGTCGTGGAGCCGTGAACTGGATTCGTCCGAAGGAGCCAAGCCATGAACCTGCCTTTCCGCTTTTACGCTTTGCCGGCCATCCTGCTTGCCCTTGCGGGCTGCGCCTCGCAGGGCAAGCCGTCGCCGTCCATCTCGCTCGATGAGCCGGTACAGGCCCAGCCGCTGCCCGAACCGCCCAAGCCGGTGGAAGTCGTCGCCGTGCCTGAACCGCTCGCGCTGCCGGCGCAGTTGAAGCCGCTGCCGGGGACGGATGGGGACAAACCCGTGCCGGAGCCGGCCGATGAAACCGTGCGCGTGTCCAAGGCCAACGCCGAGGCGCGCATCGCGCCCACGCGCGAGGGCTACGTCAACGCGATCCAGGTGTGGCCCTTCACCGATGGCGCGCTCTATCAGGTCTATGCCGCACCTGGGCGCGTGACCGTGGTTTCACTCCAGCCGGGCGAGGAACTGGTGACGGTCGCCGCCGGCGATACCGTCCGCTGGATCGTGGGCGACACGTCCAGCGGCAGCGGCGACGCGCTGCGCGTGAACGTGCTGGTCAAGCCCATCCGATCGGGCCTGAAAACCAATCTGGTCATCACCACCAGCCGCAGGACATACCTGCTGGAGTTGACCTCGACCGAGCGTGCATGGATGGCTTCGGTGTCCTGGGACTACCCGAAAGACCGGATGCTGGCCTTGCAGCGCCAGGCGCAAGCGGCCAGCGCCGCCGCGCCGATCGATACCGGCTTGTTGCTGGAGAAGATCCGCTTCCGCTACGCGGTCAGCGGCAGCAATCCGCCGTGGAAGCCGCTACGCGCCTTCGATGACGGCGAGAAGGTCTATATCCAGTTCCCGCCAGGCATCGCCCAAGGCGAACTGCCGCCGCTGTTCGTCATCGGCGCGCAGGGCGACGGGCAACTGGTGAACTACCGTTTCCGACCGCCGTACTACATCGTGGATCGGCTGTTTGGCGCTGCCGAACTGCGCCTGGGCGGCGATGGTGGCGACGTGGTGCGGATTGAGCGCACGGATGGCGTGGCGCGGAGGAACTGACCATGAGCCAGGACGACACCCCTGATCTTGCCGCGCCGCAGGCGGGCAAGGTAGCCCCCGAGGCGGTGGCGCTGCGCGCCCAGCCGCGCCCGGTCACGCGCTTGAACCGGCGCACGCTGGCCATCCTCGCCGGCGGCCTGTCGGTCGCCGTGCTCGGCGCGCTGATGTGGTCGCTGCAACCGCAGCGGCGTAGCGCCAGCGAGCAGGCCGAGCTTTACAACGTAGATCGCGTTTCCAAGTCCGAAGGGCTGGATGGCCTGCCATCGGATTACTCGAAGCTGCCGCCCAAGGTGCCCGAGCTGGGGCCGCCGCTGCCGGGCGATCTCGGCCCGGCCATCGTGAAGTCGCAGCAGCCCGCCGTGGCCGCCTACGCGGCCCCCGGCCACGACCCGAACGACGGACTGCGCAAGGAGGCCGAAGCCGCGGCGGGTTCCTCGGTGTTCTTCCGCTCCGGTTCGCAGAAAGCCGCGCCAGTGGCGCAGTCGCAGGCCGCCGCCGCGCCGGGCTTCGCCGCCAATGCGGCGTTCGACCCGTCGGCGGCGGGGCCGGCCTCGACGGCGGCCCAGCCTGCCGACCCGACCGCCGTGCAGAACCGGCAAGACCAGAAGGAGGCGTTCCAGAAAGCCGGAACCACGGAAACCCGTAATTCCGGCAATCTGACCCTGCCGGCTTCGCCGTATCAGGTCATGGCCGGAACGGTGCTCGCCGGGGCGCTGGTGACGGGCATCAAGTCGGACTTGCCCGGCGACGTGATCGCTACGGTGACGGAGCCGGTCTATGACACGGCTACCGGCAAGTTCCTGCTGATCCCGCAGGGTTCGCGCATCCTCGGCCGCTACAACAGCCAGGTCGCCTACGGGCAGAGCCGCGTGCAGGTGGTGTGGAACCGGATCATCCTGCCGGATACGTCTTCGCTGACGCTCGACAACTTGGCCGGCACCGACCCGGCCGGCTATGCCGGGCTGGAAGACGATGTGGACTATCACTGGGGCCGCATCTTCGCCGGTGCGGCACTGACCACGCTGCTGGGCGTCGGTGCCGAGCTGGCCGCGCCGGAGAACCGGCAAGACGGTGATCGCATCATCATCGCCGGGCGCGACAGCGCGCAGGACAGCATCAATCAGGTCGGCCAGGAGATGACCCGGCGCAACATGAACATCCAGCCGACGCTGACCGAGCGCCCCGGCTTGCCGGTTCGCATCATCGTCAACCGCGATCTGGTGCTGCGGCCCTACCAGCCCTTGTTCTTCAACCGGGGGACTTCTCGATGAGCACGACCAAGAAGCTGCGGCTCGGGCCGCTGCCGAAAACGGAATCCACGAAGCTGACCTTCGCTTGCCCGGCCAACCTGAAAGCCGACCTCGACCGCTACGCCGCGCTGCACGCGCAGGCGTATGGCGAGGCGGTCGATGCGACCACGCTGATCCCACACATGCTGGAGGCATTCATGGCCGGGGATCGGGGATTCAGGAAGGGAGGCGCAGGCAGGGCCGCGCCGCCGAAGCCAAGCTGATGATGCCGGTTTCCACTGGCGGCCATCCCTCGAACGCGCAGCCCAAGGCTGCGCGTTCTTCGTTCTGGAGGACGCTGGCGGATTGGGCTATGATGATTGAACGCGGTCGCCGTCTGCTGGCAATTGCCCCCGATGCAGCACGCTCCGGCTTTCTACCGCGACGCTCTTATGTGGCTCCCAGCCCGCAACGCCGCTGCCTCGCAAAGCGGCCCGAAGTAGAGCTAAACCCGCGCCCCATATAGACTTACGGCCATCAAGCCATTTTCATCCTGTGCTTGACACAGGCACTTTTTTGTTGCCACCGCGGCGCGCCGCTTCAGGTCCAGGCGCCTACACCGTGCGCGTGGAGGCCCGGGCTTAAGCTGGCGCGCGCCCTTCCCGGAGCCCTCGCGTGCCACTGGAACCTCAGCAGCTGCTCTTCCTGGTCATCCTGGCGGTGACGCTGGCGCTGTTCGTCAGCGAGAAGCTGCGCGTGGACCTGGTGGCGATGCTGGCCATGCTGGCCCTGACCCTGACCGGCATCCTCAACCCGCGCGAGGCGCTGTCGGGCTTCTCCAGCGAGCCGGCGATCATCGTGGCCGCGGTGTTCGTGCTCTCGGCGGGCCTGGCCGCCACCGGCATCACCGACCGCATCGGCCAGGCCATCGGCCGGGCCGCCGGTGGCAGCGAGTGGCGCACCATCGCGGTGGTGATGCCGGCCACCGCGGCGCTGGCCGCGTTCTCGCACCACCTGATGGTCACCGCGATGATGCTGCCGATCCTGATGCGGCTGGCGCGCGAGCAGAAGCTGGCCGCCTCGCGCCTGCTGATGCCGATGTCGCTGGCCGCCTCGCTGGGCACCACGCTGACCCTGATCAGCGCGCCGGCCTTCCTGCTGGCCAACGATCTGCTCAAGCGCTCGGGGCAGGACGGGCTGGGGTTCTTCGCCATCACCCCGATCGGCGCGGTGCTGGTGCTGCTGGGCACCGTCTACATGCTGCTGGGCCGCTGGCTGGTGCCCAAGCGCAGCGGCGAGTCCAGCAGCGACAGCTACATGCGCCTGGAGCGCTATTACACCGAACTGGTGGTGGACGAGGACTCGCCGTGGATCGGCCAGACCTACGAGGCCTTCCGCACGCACTTCGGCGAGCGCCTGCAGGTGGTGAACTGGCTGCGCCACGGCGTGCGCCGGCCCCGTCAGCGCGCCGACAGCCCGCTGCAGCGCGGCGACGTGCTGCTGGTGCGCGCCTCGCCCGACGAGATCGCCTCGATCAAGGACGAGCCCGGTCTGTCGCTGCACGCGGTGGTCAAGTACGGCGAGCAGCCGCGCGAGGACGCGCGCAAGACCGAGCTGCCAGGCGAGGAACAGCTGGTGCAGGCGGTGGTGGCGCCGCATTCGGAGTTCGTCGGCCGCAGCGTGGCCAGCATCGACTTCCTGCATACCCTGGGCGTGGTGGTGGTCGGCCTGTGGCGCAAGGAGGGCTGGCTGCACGGCGAGCTGTCCGAGGTGGTGCTCGAGGAAGGCGACCTGCTGGTGCTGTGGGGCCGGCAGAACATCTTCGGCAAGCTGGCCCAGCACCATGGCTTCCTGATGCTGATGCCGTTCGAGGCGCACCAGCGCAGCCGCCGGCGCGCGCCGCTGGCCCTGGCGATCATGGTGGCCTCGGTGGCCGCCGCGGCCACCGGCTGGCTCACCCCGCAGATCGCCTTCCTGGCCGGCGCGGTGGCCATGATCATCTCCCGCTGCGTGGGCGTGGAACGCGCCTACGAGGAAATCGACGTGCGCATCTACGTGATGATCGCCGGCGTGATTCCGCTGGGCATGGCGATGGAGAAGACCGGCACGGCCGCCTGGTTCGCCGACATCCTCGGCCGCCATGCCGCGCACTGGAGCGCGCTGACCCTGCTGCTGGTGATGTTCGCCAGTGCCGCGCTGCTGACCCAGATCCTCTCCGATGCGGCCACCACCGTGCTGCTCACGCCCATCGCCCTGGCCATGGCCCAGGCGCTGGGCGAGCCGCCGACCCCGTTCGTGATCTGCATCGCCATGGGCGCGGTGGCCTCGTTCCTGACCCCGATCGGCCACCACGGCAACCTGCTGATCCTCAACCCGGGGCAGTACACCTTCGGCGACTTCCTGCGCGTGGGCGCGCCCCTGACCGCGCTGATCGCCCTGGCCACGGCGTGGATGGCGCGCTGGATGTGGCTGGGCGGGCCGCTGCTGCCGTTCGGCTGGGGCGGCTGACGCAGTGCCCGTCGTGTCGCGGGCGCTGCGACGGGCGGGGGGCTAAAATCGGCGGGTTCACCTCAACCGCAGTGCCGCATGACCGACGACGCCATCCGCCCCACCTTCCACGGATTCGAACAGATCCCGCTGCGCGAGTATGCCGAACGCGCCTACCTGGACTACTCGATGTACGTGGTCCTGGACCGTGCCCTGCCCTTCATCGGCGACGGGCTCAAGCCGGTCCAGCGCCGCATCATCTATTCGATGAGCGAGCTCGGCCTGGGCGCCGCCGCCAAGCCGAAGAAGTCGGCGCGCACCGTCGGCGATGTCATCGGCAAATACCACCCGCACGGCGACTCGGCCTGCTACGAGGCGCTGGTGCTGATGGCCCAGCCGTTCTCCTACCGCTATCCGCTGATCGATGGCCAGGGCAACTTCGGCTCGTCCGACGATCCCAAGTCGTTCGCGGCCATGCGCTATACCGAGTCCAAGCTCACCCCGATCGCCGAAGTGCTGCTGGGCGAGCTGGGCCAGGGGACCACCGACTGGTCGCCCAACTTCGACGGCACCCTGGAGGAGCCGACCTGGCTGCCGGCGCGCCTGCCGCACCTGCTGCTCAACGGCACCACCGGCATCGCCGTGGGCATGGCCACCGACGTGCCGCCGCACAATCTGGGCGAGATCGTCAGCGCGCTGATCCGCCTGATCGACGATCCCGACGCGACCGTGGCCGATCTGTGCGAGCACGTGCGCGGCCCGGACTACCCGACCACCGCCGAGATCATCACCGCGCCGGCCGACCTGCGCGCGATGTACGAGACCGGCAACGGCAGCGTGCGCGCCCGGGCGACCTTCACCCGCGAGCACGCCAACATCGTGGTGACCGCCCTGCCCTACCAGGTCTCCCCGTCCAAGGTGATCGAGCAGATCGCCGCGCAGATGCGCGCCAAGAAGCTGCCCTGGCTGGAGGACATCCGCGACGAGTCCGACCACGAGAACCCGGTGCGCGTGGTGCTGATCCCGCGCTCCAGCCGCGTCGATGCCGACCAGCTGATGGGCCATCTGTTCGCCACCACCGACCTGGAGAAGAGCTACCGGGTCAACCTCAACATCATCGGCCTGGACGGTCGCCCGCAGGTCAAGAACCTCAAGTCGCTGCTGAGCGAATGGCTGGGCTTCCGCTACGACACGGTCACCCGCCGCCTCAAGCACCGCCTGGAGAAGGTCGAGCGCCGCCTGCACCTGTTGCAAGGCCTGCTGACCGCCTTCCTCAACCTGGATGAGGTCATCCGCATCATCCGCAGCGAGGACGAGCCCAAGCCGGCGCTGATCCAGCGCTTCGCGCTGTCCGAGGAACAGGCCGACTACATCCTGGAGACCCGCCTGCGCCAGTTGGCCCGCCTGGAGGAGATGAAGATCCGCGGCGAGCAGGACGAGCTGGCCAAGGAGCGCGAGAAGCTGCTGGCCACGCTGGATTCCAAGACCAAGCTCAGGAAGCTGGTCAAGGACGAGCTGCTGGCCGATGCCAAGAAGTTCGGCGACGAGCGCCGCTCGCCGCTGATCGCCCGCCAGGCCGCGCAGGCGCTGGACGAGACCGAGCTGGTCGCCAGCGAGGCGATGACGGTGGTGGTCTCGGAGAAGGGCTGGGTGCGCGCGGCCAAGGGCGGCGACATCGACACCGCCAAGCTGTCCTATCGCGATGGCGATGGCCTGCTGGCGGCGGTGCGCGCGCGCAGCAACCATCAGGTGGCGTTCCTGGATTCGACCGGGCGCGCGTATTCGACCGCGGTGCACACCCTGCCCTCGGCGCGCGGCAACGGCGAACCGCTGACCGGGCGCTTCTCGCCGGCGGCCGGCGCCTCGTTCCAGGCGCTGGCCTCGGGCGAGAACGACACCCGCTTCGTGCTGGCCTCCTCGCACGGCTACGGCTTCGTCACCCGCTTCGAGAACCTCACCAGCCGCAACAAGGCCGGCAAGGCGATGTTCAACCTCACGCCCAACGCCAAGGTGCTGCAGCCGGCGCTGGTGGCCAACCCGGCCACCGACCGCATCGTCGCGGTGACCAGCGCGGGCAACCTGCTGGCGATCGCCGCCAGCGACCTGCCCGAGCTGGACAAGGGCAAGGGCAACAAGCTGATCGACATCCCCAAGGCCAAGCTGGCCACCGAACGCGTGGTCGCCATCGCCGCCATCGGCCCCGGCGGCACGCTGGCGGTGCACAGCGGCGCGCGCACCATGACCTTGTCGTTCAAGGACCTGGATCTGTACACCGGGACGCGTGCTACACGCGGGATGCTGCTGCCGCGCGGTTGGCAGAAGGTCGACGGCCTGGATGTCCAGTAGTTCACCATTCTGGCGCGCAGCGGCGCGTTCTTCTTCGCTGCGACTGACCCTGGTCGCGGCGCGGCAGAAGGTGGACGGGCTGGATGTCCAGTAGGACCAAGTGATGACGCCAGACGCCGCCGTCCTGATGGCCGCGTACAACCGCTGGATGAACCGGCGGATGTACGAGGCCGCGGCGCAGCTGCCGGAGGCGGCGCTGCGCCAGGATCGCGGCGCCTTCTTCGGCTCCATCCAGGCCACGCTCAACCACATCGCCGTGGGCGACACGATCTGGCTGCACCGCTTCGCCCAGCCGGAAGCGGCCTCGGCGCTGCGCGAAGCGCTGCGGCCCTTTCCGCTGCCGACCTCACTTCGGCAGGAGCTGGCGGGTTCCTTCGCCGAGCTGCAGCGCTACCGGGCCGCGCTGGATGCGGTCATCGCGCAGTGGGCCGGCACGCTCACCGAGGCGCGGCTGGAGGGCGAGCTGGTCTATCGCAATACCGCCGGCAAGACGTTCACGCGTTCCTGGCGACAGCTGGTCCTGCATTTCTTCAACCACCAGACGCATCATCGCGGCCAGGCCAGCACGCTGCTGTTCCAGGCGGGCATCGATGTGGGCGCGACCGACCTGATCGCGCTGCCGACCGAGGAGCTTTGAATGCAACCGGACTTCTGGCTTCAGAAATGGCAGGACAACCAGATCCCCTTTCACCAGCACAAGGTGATGCCGCTGCTGGAAAAGCACTGGCCGGCGCTGCAGCTGGCCGCCGGCAGCCAGGTGTTCGTGCCGCTGTGCGGCAAGTCGCTGGACCTGGCCTGGCTGGCCGCGCAGGGCCACCGCGTGCTGGGCCTGGAGCTGTCGCCGCTCGCGGTCGCCCAGTTCTTCGCCGAGCACGGGCTGACGCCGCAGACGCGCGTCACCCGTTACGGCACCCATTACACGGCCGGCGCCATCGAGCTGATCTGCGGTGACGTATTCGATGTCGATGCCGGACTGCTGGCCGACTGCGCCGGCGTCTACGACCGCGCCGCGCTGATCGCCCTGCCCGAACCGCTGCGGGCCCGCTACGTGGACGAGGTCTACGGGCGCCTGCCGGCGCACTGCCGGGCGCTGCTGATCACGCTGGAATACGCCCAGCACGAGCGCGCCGGCCCGCCGTTCTCGGTCGATGCGGACGAGGTCCAGGCCCGCTATGCCGCGCACTGGACCATCGCGCCGCTGGAGCGGCGCGAGATCCTGGCCGATGAGCCGCGCTTCGCCGCCGACGGCATGACCGCGCTGCACACCACGGTCTACCGACTGCAGCGGCGCTGATTTGCCGGCCGCGCGCGCCATGCGGCGCGCGCGGCCAAACCGCTTGGGGCCTTCAGCCCAGCAGCATCTCCAGCACGGCCATGCGGATGGCCACGCCGTTGCCGACCTGGCGCAGGACCAGCGACTGCGGGCCGTCGGCCACCTCGTCGGTGATCTCCACGCCGCGGTTGATCGGGCCCGGATGCAGCACCACCGCCTCGGGCGCGGCGCGCTTCAGGCGCGCGGCGGTCAGGCCGTAGTCGCGGTGGTAATCCTCCAGCGAGGTCACCAGGCCTTCCTCCATGCGCTCGCGCTGCAGGCGCAGCATCATCAGCACGTCGGCGCCCTCCAGGGCGGCGTCGAAATCGCCGGTGGTGCGGCAGCCGTCGCACACCTCGCCGCCGGGCAGCAGCGTGTCCGGCGCGCACAGGGTGATGTCGGTGGCGCCGAGCGTGCGCAGCGCATGCAGGTCCGAGCGCGCTACGCGCGAATGCTTGATGTCGCCGACCATCACGATCTTGAGTTTGGAGAAATCCGGGCCCTTGGCCTGGCGGATGGTCAGCACGTCCAGCAGGCCCTGGGTGGGATGCGCGGCGCGGCCGTCGCCGGCGTTGATCACCGTGGTGCCCTCGTGCGCGTGTGCGGCGAGCATCTGCGCGGCGCCGTCGTCGGGGTGACGCACCACGAAGCCGCGCACGCCCATCGCCTCCAGGTTGCGCAAGGTGTCCAGCGCGGTCTCGCCCTTGCGCGCCGAGGAGGTCGAGGCGTCGAAGTTCACCACATCCGCGCCCAGGCGCTGGGCGGCGATCTGGAACGAGCTGCGCGTGCGCGTGGAGGGCTCGAAGAACAGCGTGCACACCGTGCGCCCGACCAGCGTGTCGCGCTTGTGCGTGCGGCCCAGCGCGGTGTCGCGGATCATGCCGGCACGGTCGAGGATGCGGCACAGCGTGTCCTTCGGCAGGCCCTCCAGGGTCAGCAGGTGCAGCAGGCGTCCGTTGGAATCCAGTTGGCTCATGGTGTGCTCATGGTGAGGCGAAGGAGCCGCGCGCGCGGCGCGCGGCGGGAAGGAATCAGGCGCTCGGCACCGCGCCTGCCCGCGCGCGGGCGCTCATGGCACATGCGTGGCGTCCTGCGGGGCGGCCAGCCAGCGCTCGACGATGACCGCCGCGGCCACCGCATCCAGCGCCGCGGCGTCGCGCTTGCGCTTGCGCCCCTGCGCGCGGTCGACCGCGAAGCGCTGCGCGGCCTCGACCGAACTGGAGCGCTCGTCCACCAGCACCACCGGCAGCTGGTAGCGCTGGCGCAGCTCGCGGGCGAAGGCCTGGGCGCGCTTGCGGATCGGCTGGTCGCCGCCGTCCAGGGTCATCGGGTCGCCGACCACGAAGCCGTCCGGGCGCCATTCGCCGCGCAGCTTGTCGATGGCGGCCCAGTCCGGCCCGCCCGGATGCACATCGACCACCGCCAGCGCGCGCGCGCCGGTGCCGAAGGCGCTGGCCACGGCCACGCCGATGCGGCGTGCGCCCACGTCGAAGCCCAGGACGGTACCGTCCAGCTTCATCGGCGCTCCGGGATCGGAAAGTGCGGCGCCGCCGGTCTCGGACGGCGCCCTGGGGCACGGTGTCCGGCCGCCGTCTTCATGCGTGTCCGCTGTAATCCGTCATGCGGGTCATGTCCACGCCGATGCGGCCGCCGGCGGCCTGCCAGCGCTGATCCAGCGGCAGGTCGAACAGCAGCTCGCCGTCGGCCGGCGCGGTCAGCCAGCTGTTCTCGCCCAGCTCGAACTCCAGCTGCCCGGCGCCCCAGCCGGCGCAGCCCAGCGCGACCACGGCATGGGCCGGGCCGTCGCCGCGGGCCATGGCCTCCAGGATGTCGCGCGAGGTGGTCAGGTACAGGCCGGCGCCGATCTGCATGGTCGAATCCCAGTCCTCGCCGCCATCGTGCAGGACGAAGCCGCGCTCGGGATGCACCGGGCCGCCGTACAGCACCACGCGGTTGCGCAGCGCCTCGTCGCTGGTGTGCAGGTTCATCTGCTGCAGGACCTCGCCCAGCGTGTACTCCGAGGCGCGGTTGACGACCACGCCCATGGCGCCCTCGTCGTCGTGCTGGCAGATCAGCGCCACGCTGCGCGCGAAATGCGGATCGTCCAGCGCGGGGAGCGCGATCAGCAGCTGATTGGCCAGGGTGTCGGTCTGCAGGGACATGCGGCCATTCTAGGGCATCGCCTGTCGGGCGCACGCCGCCGCGGCGCGGACCGGTCACTTGCGTGCCTGCATGGCCCTGCCACACTCGGCCTCCAACCTTATGACGGAGCGCAGGCGGCAATGGGCACGATCGCGGTGGTGATGGTCGATGGCGTGGCGGACTGGGAGATCGGCGTGGTCCTGCCGGCGGCGCGGGCGTGGTTCGGCGATACCGTGCTCAGCGCCAGCATCGACGGCAAGCCGGTGACCAGCATCGGCGGCCTGCAGATCGTCCCGCAATTTGCCCTGTCCGACCTGGCGCCGCTGGAGGCCGACCTGTGGATCCTGCCCGGTTCGGACCAGTGGCAGGCCGGCGAGATCCCCGGCCTGAGCGGCCTGCTGCGCGAGCGCGTGGCCGCGCAGCGCCCGGTCGCCGCGATCTGCGGGGCCACCCTGGCCCTGGCCTACGCCGGGCTGCTGGACACGCGGCCGCATACCAGCAATGCGCTGGCCTTCCTGACCGAGCACCTGGGCCCGGTTTACGCCGGGCAGGCCCATTACCGCGAGGAGAAGGTGGTCAGCGCCGACGGCGTGGTCACCGCGCCGGGCACCAGCCCGGTCAGCTTCGCCACGGCCTGCCTGCGCCTGCTGCATCCCGAGCGCGAGGACGACATCGCCGGCGTGGAGGCGATGTTCGCCGCGGAGTTCGCCGACTGACCTGACCGACAGGCTCAGCGCGGCCCCAAATCAGCCGACCGCGAAGGTCAGCGCGTGGTCCAGCATGAACATCGCCAGGACCACGAGAAACGGGCTGCGCAGCAACGGCCGCCCATAGGCGAAGCGGGCATGCAGCCAGAAAACGATGATCGCCAGATACAGCGCGATCATCGTGTAGATCACGCCCGCGAAGCCGCCGGCCAGGTGGATCCCCAGCCGCGCCAGACCAGGCTGGGCCACCATCAGCGCGGCAGCGACCACGAAGGCGACGTGCCGGAAGAAGCGGCGCCGGTACAGCAGCGCGAGCGCGTAGAACGCCACGAAGAACGCCGGATCGAACAGGAGGCCCGGTGAAAACCGTCGCCACTGCAGCCAGCCGACGCTGCCCGCGAACAGGACCACCAGCGCGATGGAAGCCCAGCCCAGCCAACGGTGCACGCGCGGCCTGCCCGCCTCGATCAGGAAGGGCTGCACGATCAGCAGCGCAAACCAGGCGACGCAGACGAGCGCGTGGAAGTGGACCGCGGCCGGCACGCCCGCGAAGTCCGGCGCGCGACTGAGATAGCCGAAGAACGGCGTGTCCGGGATACGCGGCGTGAAGCCGGCCAGGACCAGTGCCAGCAAGCCCAGGAAGAAGAAGCCAAGGTGGCGGTACGGGCGGCGCGTGGTCATGACGGAGAACTCGAGGGCTCGATGACACCAACGCCGCCTTGAGGCGGCGCAGGTCAGCCCCGGTTGAGCCGCGTCACCGGCATGGGCGGCCGATGACGCGCACGCGATCCGGCCAGCGGACGGATCAGGCCTCCAGGCCGATCGGGCAGCTCACGCCGGTGCCGCCCAGGCCGCAATAGCCGGCCGGGTTCTTGGCCAGGTACTGCTGGTGGTAGTCCTCGGCGTAGTAGAACGGCGGCGCCGGGTAGACGATCTCGGTGGTGATCTGGCCGTAGCCCGCCTCGCCCAGGCGTTGCTGGTAGGCGTCGCGGCTGGCCAGCGCGGCGTCGTACTGGGACTGGGTTTCGCAGTAGATGGCCGAGCGGTACTCGGTGCCGCGGTCGTTGCCCTGGCGCATGCCCTGGGTGGGATCGTGGTTTTCCCAGAACGTGCGCAGCACCTCGTCCAGCGACACCTTGGCCGGGTCGAACACCACCCGCACGACCTCGGCGTGGCCGGTCATGCCGGTGCAGCTTTCCTCGTAGGTCGGGTTGGGCGTGAAGCCGCCCTGATAGCCCACCGCCGTGGTGACCACGCCCGGCAGCTGCCAGAACTTGCGTTCGGCGCCCCAGAAGCAGCCCATGCCGAAACCGATCGTCTCCGTGCCCGGGAACTCGCCCTTGAGCGGCTGGCCGTTGACGAAATGCACATTGCGCAGCGGCAGCGGGGTCTGACGGCCCGGCAGGGCTTCTTCCGCGCGCGGCAGGCGCTGCTTGAACGCGCCGATGCCGAGGCGGCTGGTGAGGGACTCGAGCATGGGAAACCTCCTTGCGACGATGTGGATGGCGGGCGGCGCGGGGCCTGTCTTCGCGCTCCGGGGGCGCCTGGACGCCGCGCGGACGGCCGGCGCTAGGCCGGCAGCAGGTCGGGAGCGTCCAGATCCCCACAGATGGGGTCGGACGGCGGGTCGAGCAAGCCCGCCGCCTGCAGCGCATCGCGGGCCTGCGGCAGGGCCACGTCGGGCACGCACACGCGCAGCACGCCGAACAGCGGCAGTTCGCCGCCGGCGCCCAGCAGCGATTCGCCGAACACGAAGGCCGGAATGCCCGCGTCTTCCAGCGCATGCCGCGCCAGATGGGCATCGAACAGGTTGTCGGCGCGATAGGCCACTTGCATGCGGACCTCCAGCAAGGCGGGATTGGCCGCGAGCATACGCCCGGCGCGGCGGGTGGCCTGTCGATGTGCCGCTCTGTCTCCTCAAACCTCGCAGCGGCCTGCCTGTAGAGCGGAGCTTGCTCCGCTGCTTTTCGTTCGGTTCGCGGGGACAGCCCCAGCGGAGCAAGCTCCGCTCTACAGGTAGGAGCCGCCATGGCGGCGATGGGGCCTTATCGAACGTCTCCAAGCCCTCTGGGTAGAGCCTCATCGCCGCCATGGCGGCTCCCACCGAGCCTCCACCAAGCTCCCGCAGGGCTCAAACAAGGCGTCGACTGCAGCGCCCACGGCGCGCGCAGCGCGAGACTTCAGGCAGAGGGCCTGCGGCCGCTTGGGCTAGACTTGGCGTTTGGATCTCGTCTTGCCGCTGCCCATGTCCGATACGCCTGCCGCTTCCGCCGATTCCGCGCCCGAAACCCGCGCCCCCGACGCCCAGGCGCCGGCGGAGAAGCGCGATTTCATCCGCCAGATCGTGCGCGAGGACCTGGCCCAGGGCCGCCACCAGGGCGTGCGCACGCGCTTTCCGCCCGAGCCCAACGGGTATCTGCACATCGGCCACGCCAAGGCGATCTGCCTGGACTTTGGCGTGGCGGCCGAGTTCGGCGGGGTGTGCAACCTGCGCCTGGACGACACCAATCCGGCCAAGGAAGACCCCGAGTTCGTCGCCGCCATCCAGGACGACGTGCGCTGGCTGGGCTTCGACTGGGCCAACCTGCGCCATGCTTCGGACTATTTCGACGTGCTCTACCTGGCCGCCGAGAAGCTGGTCCAGCAGGGCGACGCGTTCGTCTGCGACCTCAGCGCCGAGCAGGTGCGCGAATACCGCGGCACGCTGACCGAGCCGGGCCGCAACTCGCCCTGGCGCGAGCGCAGCGTGGAGGAGAACCTGGACCTGCTGCGCCGCATGCGCGCCGGCGAGTTCCCCGACGGCGCGCGCACGCTGCGCGCCAAGATCGACATGGCCAGCGGCAACATCAACCTGCGCGACCCGGCGCTGTACCGGATCAAGCACGTCGAGCACCAGAACACCGGCAACGCCTGGCCGATCTACCCCATGTACGACTTCGCCCATTCGCTCAGCGATGCGGTGGAAGGCATCACCCATTCGCTGTGCACGCTGGAGTTCGAGGACCATCGCCCGCTGTACGACTGGTGCGTGGAGAAGGTCGACCTGGTCGGCCACCCCGAGCTGCTGCAGCCGCTGCTGGACAAGGGCTTCCCCAAGGAAGCCGACCGGCCGCGCCAGATCGAGTTCTCGCGCCTGAACATCAACTACACGGTGATGAGCAAGCGCAAGCTGACCACGCTGGTCACCGAGGGCCTGGTCGAAGGCTGGGACGATCCGCGCATGTACACGCTGCAGGGCCTGCGCCGCCGCGGCTACACCCCGGCGAGCCTGCGCCTGCTGGTCGATCGGGTCGGCATCTCCAAGCAGAACTCGGTGATCGATTTCTCGGTGCTGGAAGGCTGCCTGCGCGACGACCTGGACGCCAGCGCGCCGCGGCGCATGGCGGTGATCGACCCGCTCAAGCTGGTGCTGACCAACCTGCCCGAGGACCACGCCGAGTCGCTGACCTTCGCCAACCACCCCAAGGACGAGGCCGTCGGTACGCGCCAAGTGCCGTTCTCGCGTGAGCTGTGGATCGAGCGCGAGGATTTCGCCGAGGTGCCGCCCAAGGGCTGGAAGCGCCTGGTGCCCGGCGGCGAAGTGCGCCTGCGCGGCGCCGGCATCATCAAGTGCGAAGAGGTGATCAAGGACGGCGATGGCCGGATCGTCGCCCTGCACGGCACGCTCGATCCCGAGTCGCGTCCGGGCATGGAAGGCGCCAACCGCAAGATCAAGGGCACGATCCACTGGGTCGATGCCCAGGCGGGCGTGGCGGCGGAAATCCGGCTGTTCGACCGCCTGTTCTCGGTGGCCAAGCCGGACGACGAGAGCGAGGGCAAGACCTACCGCGACTACCTCAACCCCGAGTCCAAGCGCGTGGTCGCCGGCTTCGTGGAGCCGGCCGCGGCCCAGGCCGCGCCGGAGCAGTCGTTCCAGTTCGAGCGCACCGGCTACTTCGTCGCCGACCGCCGCGACCACACCCCGGACAAGCCGGTGTTCAACCGCAGCGTGACCCTGCGCGACACCTGGGCGGCGCAGGCGTGATGCGCACCTGGCGCGCCCTGCTCGCCCCGCTGCTGGCCGCCGCGCTGCTGGCCGGCTGCGCCGCGCCGGCCAATACCCAGGCCGTGCCGGCCAACCGCGCTCCGGCCCCGACTCCCAGCGCGCAGAGCGGCTCGAACGCCACGCCCGCGCCTTCGCGCCCCCCCAGCACGCCGGCCAAGGTCCAGACCCAGTGCACCAGCGATGCGCAGTGCGTGGTCAAGAACATCGGCAGCTGCTGCGGCGAACTACCTGCCTGCGTCAATGTGGACAGCCCCACCGACCCGGCCGCGGTCCAGGCCCAGTGCCAGGCCAGCGGCCGCATGGGCATCTGCGGCTTCCGCCCGATCAGCGCCTGCCAGTGCCAGGCCGGCACCTGCCAGCCGGCGGGCGACGGCGCCGGCAGCCTGAATTCTCCCGCCCCCGCACCGCTGCAGATCCGCTGATGCTTTACGCCCAGGTCCATCTCACCCTGCCCGCCTGGGTCCACGACGCCGTGGACCTGGGTCGCGCCTACGCCAGCGATGCCGACAAGGTGGCGCTGGCCATCACCCTGTCGCGGCTGAACGTCGAGCACGCCAGCGGCGGCCCGTTCGGCGCGGTGGTGTTCGACGGCGACCGCATCGTCGCGGCCGGCGTCAACCGCGTGGTGCCGCACAACACCTCGCTGGCCCATGCCGAGAACATGGCCTACATGCTGGCCCAGCAGCGCACGCAGAGCTTCCGCCTCAACGCGGTGCTGTCCGGCCCGGTCGCGCTGGCCACCTCGGCCCAGCCCTGCTGCCAGTGCTTCGGCGCCACGGTGTGGGCCGGCATCGACCGGCTGCTGATCGGCGCGCGCGCCGAGGATGTCGAATCGCTGACCGATTTCGACGAAGGCCCGCTGCCGGCCGACTGGGTCGGCGAGCTGGGCAAGCGCGGCATCGAGGTCGTGCGCGACCTGCACCGCGACGACGCCCGCGCCGTGCTGGCCCACTACGGCCAGCACGGCCCGCAGTACTGAAGACCATCGCTTCGATGTCCGCGAACGCAGCCGCCGCCCGCGTCCGCTCGGCCGTGACGATCCGCCCCCTCACGGTGGCCGATGCGTCCGCGCTGAAGGCGTGCCGCGTGGCCGGGCTGCAGGAAACGCCCGAGGCCTTCCTGTCGACGGCCGCCGAGATCGAGGCCACGCCGGTGGTGCAGTTCGAGGCTGAGCTGGCCGATGCCGATATCCGCTATGCCGGCGCCTTCGACGGCGAGCGGCTGGTGGGCTTCATGCGCACGGTGCGTTTCTCGCGGCGGGCGCGGCGCCACGTCGCCGAGGTTCGCAGCGTGGTGGTGCGCGCATCGCATCGCCGCCAGGGCATCGCCGGCCGCCTGCTCTCGCACCTGATCGCGCAGGCGCGCGACAGCGGCATCGAGGCGCTGCTGCTGACCGTGGTCGCCGGCAACCTGCCGGCCCGCCGCCTGTACGAGCAGGCCGGCTTCGCTGTCTACGGGATCGAACCGTGCGCCGTGCGCCGGGACGGCGTGGATGAGGACCAGCTCCTGATGCGGCTGGCGCTGCAGGCGCCGGGCCCATGAGCGGCCACGCAACGGCCGGCTCGCAGCCGCGCGCACGCCGGAGGCAGGCATGAAGACCAGCGGCCTGCTGTGCTACTGCCGCCAGGGCTTCGAGCCGGAGCTGGCGGCCGAGCTGACCCAGCGCGCGGCCGAGGCCGGGCTGGCCGGCTATGCGCGCACCCAGCGCAACGACGGCTATGCGGTCTTCGCCTGCGAGGACGCGGGGCTGGCCGAGGCCCTGCCCTGGCGCACGCTGGTGTTCGCGCGCCAGAAGCTGGCGCTGATCGCCGAGCTGCGCGGGCTGGACCCGGCGGACCGCATCACGCCGATGCTGGCCGCGCTGGACGGCCTGCCCCGGCTCGGCGATGTGTGGGTCGAGCACCCCGATTCGGACACCGCCAAGCCGCTGGCCGGGCTGGCGCGCAGCTTCGGCAATGCGCTGCGTCCGGCGCTGCGCAAGGCCGGCCTGCTCAGCCCTAAGGAAGACCCGCGGCTGCCGCGCCTGCACGTGCTGTTCGTCGGCGGCGATCACGCGCTGCTGGGCCTGGCCCGGCCCGGGGACGCCGCGCCCTGGCCGCTGGGCATCCCGCGCCTGCGCCTGCTGCCCGAGGCGCCGTCGCGCTCGGCGCTGAAGCTGGAGGAAGCCTTCCTGGCCCTGCTCGATACCAACGAGCGCGCCGCGCTGCTGCGCGCCGGCATGCGCGCGGCCGACCTGGGCGCCGCCCCGGGCGGCTGGACCTGGGTGCTCACCCGCCAGCAGCTGCAGGTCACCAGCATCGACAACGGCCCGCTGCGCCAGCACGTGCTCGACACCGGCCTGGTCACCCATGTGCGCGCCGACGGCTTCCACTGGAAGCCCGCCCAGCCGCTGGACTGGATGGTCTGCGACATGGTCGAGCAGCCGCGCCGCGTGGCCGAGCGCATGGCCACCTGGCTGCGCGAGGGCTGGTGCCGGCACAGCGTGTTCAACCTCAAGCTGCCGATGAAGAAGCGCTGGGACGAGACGGTGTTGTGCCTGGAGATCCTGCGCACTCAATCCGGCGGCCTGCGCACCCTGCGCGCCAAGCAGCTGTATCACGACCGTGAGGAGATCACGGTGTTCGCCTCCAAGGGCGAGAAGTGAACGCAGCGAGGTAGCAGCGAGCCACGGTGTTTGGCGCGTGGCTTGACGCATTGCCCATTTCGCTCGGCTCCTCATCGCCCGCCCCGACGGTCTCAGCCGCTGCAATCGCCGCATGCGATGCTGGCTTCGACGTCAAAGGGAGGGCCGCGCCATGCAACCGATCCAGCTCAAGGACCCGGCCGGGTTCGCCGAGGAGTTCCTGCGCCTGTCGCTGATGCAGGGCTTCGGCTCGCTGAACAAGCGCGACCTGGAACTGCTGACCTTCGTGCTGCTCGAGCGCGATGGCGCGATCCCGCGCGACAGTTCCAACGCCGCCGCCGCGCTGCAACTGCGCATCACCGCCACGCGGGTCAAGAGCCTGCGCCGCGACGGCTATGCGCGCTGGCGCGCCCTGGTGCCCGAGGAACCGGACGCGGCCCTGCAGCGGATCGTGGCCACGGTGCTGACCGAGGACAACCTGCGCTCGGGCGCCAAGCACGTCAGCGAGCGCGCCAAGAAGGAGGGCTTTCTCGCCATCCGCGTCGAGCATCCCGACGATGCGCAGCAGTTCGAGCAGGCCATCCTCGAGGTCGGCGCGCTGCCGGTGTACGAGCGCAACCGTGAGGTGGTCGCGGTGCGCTTCGACACGCTGCTGAAGATCGCCGAGAAGTGGGGCTATCTGCAGCCCGACCCGGCCGCGATCACGCGCGAGCTGAAGAAGCTGCAGCCGACCGCGGCCGAGGTGGCCGACCTGCTGCAGAAGGACGTCACCAAGCTGCGCTGGGTCGATGCCCGCAACGCGCTCAACAGCCTGGGCGCCAAGGCCATCGCCTCCACCGCCGAGGGCGGGCTGAAGGGACTGCTGAAGCTGGTGTTCCCGTTCCTGCCGTAATTCCAGCGGACGGCAGATGCCAACGCCTGTAGAGCGGAGCTCGCTCCGCTGAGGCTCTCCAAGCGACCTGGCCGAAAAACAGCGGAGCAAGCTCCGCTCTACCAACAGCAACGCCGCGTCAGAGCCCCGCCGCGCCCCGCAACGCGCTCAACAGTCTCGGCGCCGACGCCATCGCCCCCACCGCCGAGGGCAGGTTGAAGGAACTGCCGGTAGAGCGGAGCTTGCTCCGCTGAGGCTTTCCACCTGACCCGGCCGAAAAGCAGCGGAGCAAGCTCCGCTCTACGAACAGCAGCGCCGCGTTGGAGCACTGCCGCGCCCCGCAACGCGCTCAACAGTCTCGGCGCAAAGGCCATCGCCCCCACCGCCGAGGGCGGGTTGAAGGAGCTGCCTGTAGAGCGGAGCTCGCTCCGCTGAGGCTTTTCCAAGCGACCTGGCCGAAGAACAGCGGAGCAAGCTCCGCTCTACCAACAGCAGCGCCGCCTCAGAGCCCCGCCGCGCGTCGCCACAGCAGATCGGTCAGCGGCGGCAGCCTGCCGGCCAGGCCGAGCAGCGGGCCCCGCGCCAGGGTGGTGTGCAGCTCGTCGGTGGAGAACAGGCGGTTGATGCCGTCGAAGGTGTAGGCGGCCAAGGCGTTCTCGCTCAGGCGCATGCGCGCCCAGCGCTGCAGCCGGTGCGCACCGTCCCACGGCGCCTGCCGCGCCTGGGCCTTGGCCACGTTGTCCAGCAGCCCGGCCACGTCGCGCAGGCCCAGGTTGACGCCCTGCCCGGCCAGCGGATGCACCGCGTGCGCGGCGTCGCCGACCAGCAGCAGGCGGCCCTCCACGTACTGGCGCGCCAGCTGCAGCCGCAGCGGGAAGGCCGCGCGCGGCGAGTCGATGACCATCTCGCCCAGCCGCCCGGCGAAGGCCTGGGTGAGCTCGCGCGAGAACGCGTCCTCCTCCAGCGCCAGCACGCGCGCGGCCTCGGCCTGCGGCAAGGTCCACACGATCGAACTGCGCCCCTGGGTGCAGGGCAGCACGGCCAGCGGCCCGGTTGGCAGGAAGCGCTGCCAGGCGGTGTCCTCGTGCGGGCGTTCGGTGCGGATGTAGCCGACCACGCCGCGCTGGCGATAGTCGTGGCCCTGCGTGCCCAGCCCGGCCAGCGCGCGCAGGGTGGAGGCCGCGCCGTCGGCGGCGATCACCAGCCGGGCCTCCAGCCGCGCGCCGTCGTCCAGGGTCAGGCGCACACCGGCCGCGTCCTGTTCCATCGCCTCCACCCGCGCCGGGCAGCGCAGCTGCACGCCGGCCGCGGGCAGCGCGGCCCACAGGCGGTCGGCCAGCAGGCCGTGTTCGATCAGCCAGCCCAGCTCGCGTCGACCCAGGCGGTCGGCGTCGAACATGAGCTCGCCGCCGCCGGCCGCATCCCACACGCGCATGCGGCGGTACGGCTGGGCGCGCGCGCGGCGCACCGCGTCCCAGACGCCCAGGCGCTGCAGCAGGGCCGCGTTGTCCGGGGCGAAGGCGTAGACGCGCAGGTCCGGCGCCTGCGCCGACCAGGGGGACGGCGCCTGGCCTTCGATCAGCACCACCTCCAGCCCGCGCTGGGCCAGGCCCAGCGCGCAGGCCGCGCCGACCACGCCGCCGCCGACCACGATCACATCGCTGCGCGCGCGGCGACTCATGGCGCCGCCTCCCGACACAGCGCCGGCACGTCGCCGGCGAAGCCCATCGCCCCGCCAACGAGCATCGACTGCAGGCTCGGCATCCGGTCGATGGCCAGCAGCCCGGCGCTGCGCAGCGGCCGCAGCAGCGGCGCCGCATTGCTGGTCACCCGCGCCAGGCCATCGGAGAAGCGCAGCGTGCGCTCGCGGTCCGGACCACGCCGCGCGGCGTAGTCGGCCAGCAGCGCGTCCTCGCCCGGGTCGTCGCCGGTGGCGATCAGCTCGGCCAGGGTCAGCGCATCGCGCAAGCCCAGGTTGAAGCCCTGCGCGCCGAGCGGATGGATGGTCTGCGCGGCATTGCCCAGCAGCACGGCGCGCGGCGCGACGGTGCGCTGGGCCAACACGCGCACGATCGGATAGCCGCTGCGCGGTCCGCTGGCCATGAAGCGCCCGGCGCGCCAGCCGAACACCGCCTGCACCCGCGCCAGCCACGCCGCCTCGTCCAGCGCGGCGACCGCCTCGGCGTCGTCTTCGCGCACCGCATGGATCAGCCCGTAATGGCGATCGCCGCGCGGCAGCAGCGCGGTCGGGCCGTCGTCGGTCAGCCGCTCCCAGGCGCTGCCGTCCGGGGCGCGGCTGGTGCGCACGCGCGCCACGAACAGGCGCTGCCCGTAATCGTGACGCTGCGCCTCGATGCCCAGCGCGTCGCGCACGCTGCTGGCGCTGCCATCGGCGCCGACCAGCAGCGGCGTGCGCAGCTCCTGCTCGCCCGCGTCGGTGGCGATGCGCAGCCGGCGCAGGCCGTCGGCCAGGCCGGCCAGGCCGGCCAGGGCGACGAAGCGCGCCGGCCGGTAGCGGGTCACATGCGAACAGGCGTCCAGCGTCTCTTCCAGCGCCTGACCGAAGTCGCGCGCGACCACCACCTGGCCGAAGGCCTCGCGCCCGTAATCGGCCGCGTCCAGCAGCACCCGGCCGAAATCGCCGCGGCGGCTGACGTGGATGCGCCGGATCGCGCCGGTGGGCGCGTGCAGCCGGGACATCACGCCCAGCGCGGTCAGCGCATTGACCGTGGCCGCGGCGAAGCTGAGATTGCGCTCGTCGAACACCGCCGGCATCTGTCCCGACGGCGTCGCCTCGATCAGGGCGACATCGCGCCCCAGCCGGTCCAGCGCGATCGCCAGACTGGCCCCGACCAGGCCGCCGCCGACGATCACCACATCATGTCGTGCACTCATGTCGCCATGATACGACCTGACCCATCCGGGCTTGTGGTGAACCGTTTACCAGCAGTTGGCGACGGTGTCGCCGGAGGCGGTCTTGACGTTGGCCTGGTTGATGCTCAGCGCGCCACAGCTGTCCGCCGCCTGGACCGGCGTGGGCGTGGCGGTGAGCGTGAAGGTATTGGCGCCCTGACCGGACAGCACCAAGGTATAGCGCGGGCTGGTGGCCTCGCGCGGCGAAGCGTTGTTCGGCAGGGCGAAGCCGAGATAGGTGTTGTTGGCGGTATGGAAGCGCTCGGCCAGGCCGGCATACTCGGCCAGATCCGCCTTGGCCTGCGCCCGGTAGCTGCGCAGCACGTAGCGCGTATAGGACGGATAGGCGATCGCCGCCAGGATGGCGACCACCGCCACCACGATCATCAGCTCCACCAGGGTGAAGCCGCGCACGCGGTCGTGCTTGCTGGACATCCTCATTGCGCCTCTCTTCCCGGATTATTTCAGCTGACGCCAGGACTGGCGCCCGCACGGCACGCTGCCGTACAGGCCGGTGACGCTGCCGTTGGCGATGCCGGCGACCGTGCACTGGCCGGTCTGCTGCGTGCCCGCGCTTTCCACGCCGCGCAGCCAACCCAGCGACAGCACCGGCGCGGTCGAGGTGGCCGTGGCCGAGGTGTTGGAGGACGCGCTGGCGCTGACCGCGCCGCAGCTGGCGGTGCAGATCGCGTTGCCGTTGGCGTCGGTCAGTCCCGACATCGCCCCGCCGCCGGTCAGCACGCCCAGCCCGTACAGCCAGTTCTCTCCGCCGCCCGAGCAGTTGTTGCCCACCGTGGGCGTATAGGTGGCGAAATACACCACACCGCTGAGCAGATAGGGCGTGCCGATAAAGCGCTCGCCCTGCGCATCCGAGCCGACCTCCAGGTCCACATACCAACCGCGGCTGTTGGCGTAGTTGACCGGGTTGCTCGATACCGCGCGCGCGGCGTAGTTGGACGAGGGCGAGCTGGTCGCGGTGACGCTCTGCCCGACCAGCGCCGAGCGGCCGCCGACCGGCGTGCTCAGGTTGTCCTGGATGCCGTACAGGCTCTGCACGCTGACGCTGGAGGCATCGCCGTTGACGAAGTAGCGGCCGGTGCCGAAGTACACCATGACCCCGCCGGCGCCGGAGGCGGCCTCCTTCAGCAGCAGATGGCCGGTGATCGGCTGCTCGTTGCCCTGCGCGTCGACGGCGCTGAACAGCGGTTTGCCGCCGAACCCCACCGACCAGGCGGTCGGATCGGTGGCACTGAGATCGAACTTCCACACGTTGCCGCGCAGGTCACCGGCATAGACGGTGTCGGCCAGGCCCTGGCCGTTGCCCAGCGCGGCCACCGCCACGTTGACGATGCCGTTCTTGCCCAGGTACGCGCCCGCGGTCGGGGCCAGCCTGCTGATCACCTGGCCGGTGCCGACATCCACCACGTACAGCACCGGGTTGCCGTTCACCGAATTGGCGCCGTTGCCAAAGATGGCCACGAAGCGCACGCCGCTGCTGGTCTTGACCGGCACCACCACGGCCGACCCGAGCACCTGGCCCAGATTGGCATCGTTCTGGCCGGACAGCTCCCACAGCACGCTGGCCGCGCTGACCGCCGTGGGATCGGTGACGTCCAGCGCAAACACCGAGCCCTGCGGCAGCGTGCCGGCGTTGGTCTCGCTGGCACCGCCCGCGCCGGTCGACCCGATCGCCACGGTGCGCCAGGCGCCGCCGTAGTAGGCATCGCCCACCGACACCGGGCCGTCCACGAAATAGCGATGCTGGAAGCCGCTGGTGGCGTTGGTGGTGCTAGTCACCGGGTCGGCCAGTTCGCCCAGATGCTGGCGTGCGCTGTAGGGCACGAAGCCGAACAGCTCATTGCCGCCGTTGCCGGTGCTGGCGTCGAAGCCGTGCAGCATGCCGTCGTTGGCCCCCACGTACACGGCCGGCGTGCGGCCGGCCTTCCTGGTCAGGAAGGCCTTGTAGCTGGTGGCCAGGCCGGTCACGTGGTCGAGCCCCAGGCCGCGCCATAGCCGTAGTCGTCGGTCGGCAGCGAGACCACCGGGCCGGAATTGACGATGTCGCCCAGCCGCGAGGAACGCGTGCGCAGCGTGCTGTTGCTCTGCCCCTTCAGATACGCCAGCAGGCTGTCGACCGTGGTGCTGCCCAGCCAGGCCTGGGTATCGCTGTCGCCGGTGTTCAGACCCAGGGCCGCCATCTGCGCGGTGCGCGAGCCGCCGGGGATGTTGGTCGAGACCAGCGCGCCGGTCTTGACCGCCATGCTGACGCTGCCATCGCCCCGGATCAGGGTCGGCGCGATCGCGGTGAAGAGGTTGCGGCTGGTGTCCGGGCTGGCGACGGCGTCGAGCTTGTTGGCCGCCGACCACAGCCGGGCCTTGGTCTGCAGCGAGGTGGCGATGACATCGCCGGTCCAGTCGTTGTCGCTGCCCGCCGCGAACGAGGCGTAGACCGAGAACGCGTTGCTGTCGATGCTGCTGCTGGACGAATTGCCGGACACCGCCACCGCGCTGCTGGCGGCCGAATCGAAGATCTGCTGCAGGCGCGTCTTGAGCTTGGTCGGATCGCGCGCGAGGAAGTAACCATCCGGCGTGCCGCTGGTAGCGCTGTCCCATTCGCCCGCGTCGGGCTTGCCGTTGCCGTTGCGGTCGGTGAAGTTGCCGTACTTGGCCGCGAACCACAGCGGGTTCTGTAGCACGCCGGTATTGCCGCTGCCGGTATTGAACAGATAGACCTTGGGCCGGCTCCACCGGCCGTACTGCGCGCTAGTGGCGGTCAGGTAGGAGCCATCGTTGCTGCCCGGGCGCAGCAGATCGCGGTAGGTGCCGTCGGCCCCGGAGCCGGTCACAGTGAAGCCGGAGAGCAGCGCGTTGCCCGCATAGGCCGACAGCAGCTCGACGCGCAGCATCATCTGGCCACCACCCACCGCCGGCTTGTCGCCGCTGCCGGTGCACAGGGTTGAATCCGAGCGCCAGCAGATGTCGTAGCCGGCATAGGTCGCATCGTTGACGCCGCCGGTGCTGGTGCAGGCGCTGCCCACGCAGAAGCTGAGCATGGTGACCACGTCGTTGTCGTGGTCGTTGCCCCACAGCGAGTCCTCCCACACGATCTTGTAGCTGCCGGCGACCAGATTGCCGCTGCCGTCGTACTGCAGGTCGCGGCCATAGACATAGCGCGGCGAGACCTGTGAGGCGGTCTTGCCGGCGCCGATGTTGCCTAGCGTGCAGGTGCGCCAGCCGCTGCTGGTCGCGGTAGCCGAGCCATTGTTGTTGGCCTGGCAAACCGGCGAGATGGTGATGAAGGAGCCACCGACCGGAATCCTGAAGGTGGGCAGGCTCTCGGCCATCTGCACCGCATAGGTGCGCACCACGTTCTTGTAGCTGGCGGTCTTGCCGTTGCTGCCCACCAGGTCCGGACGCAGGTCGGTGGTGGCCGCCTTGAAGGCCAGGCCGGCGATGCGGTAGCTGCCTTCGGTGGAAGGCGCATCCGGGCACAGGCCCAGCACCTTGCCCAGACTGGTCACCGTCTGCGACTGGCAGTAGTCGGCATAGGTGTCCGCGGGCGCGCCCACCGCCAGCGTATTGGTGATGCGACCGGCGAAATAGCTGCCGCCGGTGATGCCCTCGTCATCGCCCACGGTCTTGGTCGCCGAGTCCGCATCCAGGCTGAGGCTGCTGCTCCTGCCGGTGACGGTGGGGATCTCGTCGCTGTCGAACGAAGGCACGCCGGAGGACAGCACCAGGATGCTGCAGCTGGAACAGTAGGAATAGCCCAATCCGTTGCCGGAGGCCGCGCCGTAGGGATCCTTCCAGGTCAGCCCCACCGGAATGCTGCGCGCGCTGTCGGCGCTGCTGTTGGTGCCGAAGGCCGCGGTCTTGCTGCCGCCGGCGATGTACTTGAGCGCCTCGCCGTACATCTCCGCCAGCGGATTGCCCCAGGCGCTGCAGGCGTAGCCGGAACTGTTGCCCGGGTCGTTCAGATAGCCGTTGCCGGCGCCGGCGGGATAGCCGTTGCGGTTGAGGATGCCGTAGGTGCCGCAGTCGTTCCAGACCGAGCCGGTCCAGCCGACCGTGCTGGCGCCGTTCTTGTAGCTGATCGTGAAGTTGTCCACCGCCTTGACGATGCCCTCGTCGCCGGCGGCGGTGCTGATCAGGTAGCAGAAGCGCCCGTTCTGGGTGTTGACCTCATCGCCGGTGGCGCAGGCGCTGGTACCGTTGCCGGCGAAGCGCCCGATGTTCCGGCGCAGCACGCCGCCGGCGCGCGGCTGGTCGTAGGTACCGCTGATCAGGCCGAAGCGCAGCTTGCCGCTCTCCCCGTACTGCTGCAGCAGCCCGGCAGGCCGGTAGTAGGTGTAGGTGCCGTCGCTGTAGCTGCGGCAGAACGATTCGCGCAGGCTGGCATCGCTGTTGTCGCACACGTCCACGCGGACGCTGAAATCCTGCTTCACGCTGCTCGGGTCGTCGGTGGTCGAGCCCACCGTGCACTGGCTGTTCGAGGTGGCCGCCCATTCGGTGTAGCTGCCGGCGGCCGCGCGCATCAGCGGCGCCCCGCCGACCGACAGCGAGGCGTTACAGAAGGACATGGTGGAGGTGTACGGCGTGTACTGGCCGATGTCGCTGCCCGAATACACCTTCACCCAGGCATGCAGGTCGTTGGGCACATAGGAGCGCTCGAGGATGGTCTGGTAGGCGCCCTTGCCGCCGACCGTGTCGGTGCTGCGCTTGCCGCCGTACAGCACATAGCGCAGCAGGTCCAGCCGGCTCATCGTGGCCCAGTTGAGGAAGTTGCCCGACCAGGTCCCCGCGCACTGGTGCGCATTGGCCCCGCTGGCCGCGGCGGTCGCCTTGAACACCGAGCCGGTGTAGGCGTAGCAGAGATTGGGATCGAAGTAGCCGGAATAGCTGAAGGTGTCGGTATAGGTGGTGTCGATCCGCCCGTCGCCATCCAGGTCGGTGTAATCCGAGTAGGCGCGGTTGAACAGCTGCTCGTCGCGCGACATCACCATCATCATCAGCGGCGGCTCGCTGTCGCCCAGATACATCGGGCTCTGCGACATGGCGAAGTCGCTGGTGGACGCCAGCAGCGGCATGAACACCATCAGCAGCAGCGCGATCGCGGCCACGGCGCGCAACAGCCGCAGCGGAGCGCGGGCGGGCAGGTCCGGGGAGGTCATGGGATATAGATCGTCTGGACGACCGCGGTCGCGGCCGGGCTGGAGGGCGTGTCGACGGCCAGCGAGGTGATCTCGTAGGCGCTGCCGACCGAGCTTGCGTCGAGCGTGGCACCCAGGTTGCTCGAGGTGCCGGTGGTGGCGTCGCAGACCAGGCGACGCACGTACACCGCATTGGCGGCGCCCTGCGTGCGCGACCACGCCAGGGCATCGAAGGTGCAGGCCGTGCTGTCCTTGGTTACGGAGAGGGCCGAGGCCTTCAGCGCGGCCTCCTTCTGCCTGGCCTGCGCCTCGGCGTTCTGGAAGGCCAGATCGGACTGGCGGTAGTTGGAGGCCATCTTTTCCTGCATCGAGGCCACCGTCATGCCACTCAGCCCCAGCAGGGCCAGCAGCAACAGCATGACCAGGGCGACATACAGGATCGCGCCGGCCTGCCGGCCCGGCGTGCGCGGCGCACGGAGCTTGCGCTCAGTTTCCATAGAGGCGGTTCCGCAACGTGACGGTGGACTGGTAGACCGAGCGCGCGCGCGCATCGTCCGGCGTGATGAAGGTGACGCCCTGGGTGGTCAGGCGGTTGTCGGCCGTGGCCTGGGTGGCCGACGCAGGTTCCGGGCTGGCCATCACCAGCCCGATCTGCACACTGACCACCCGGCGCCAGGCCTTCTCCGGATCGCCCATCGAGGCATCGACCTGGGCCGAGGTCAGCAGTTGGGTCACCGCACCGCTGGGCGTGGTGCCGGAGGCCTGATCCTGACCGTAGAGCAGCTGCATGTTCTCCACGCCTTCGACCAGTTCCTCGGACTGGGTGGTCAGCGCGCCGCCCGGCGCGGCCGTGAAGCGGACCCGATACAGCGAGGGACGCTGGGTCTGGCTGTTGAGGCCGACGTAGTACACCTCGCTCTCGGCGCGATACAGCTCGGCCCCCTGCGGGAACTTGAAGTTGACGTTGGCCAGGCCGGCATTGAGCGCGGTCGCCCCCACCGACACGCTCGCCGCCGGAGACACGGCGGCGGCCTGGAAGACGATGGCGTTGTCGCAGGTGGTGATGCCGAACAGGCCTGGCGCCGCGATGCCGCCCTTGAACAGCGTCCAGTCCGCGGCGCTGGGCGAGATGGCGAACGTGGGGGTCGCGCCGTTGACCGCCGTGGCGATGGGCAGGCCCTGCCCTTCTAGATAGCGCAGCACCAGGATGTCGCTGCCGGCGACGCGGTTGGTCAAGGCGGCGGCGATCTGCGCGGGCAGCGCCGGGGTGAAGCTGCCGCCCACGGTGGGGGTGCTGCTCAGGGTCACCGTGGTCCCCGGCGTGGTCCCGTTCGCCCCATAGCCGCGCACGGCGAAGTTGAACTGCAGCGCGGCGTCGGCGCCGGCGCCGAAGGTGGTGCGCGTGGTCAGCAGCGAGGATCCGTCGCGGGTCAGGATGGTGTCGCTGCTGCAGCCCATGTGCCCGGCCATGCGCAGGTCCCGGCTCAGGTAGTCCATGGCGAAGCGCCCGCCCTCCTGCAGGCGCGCCTGCGCCTTGGCCAGGCGATAGGCGTTGCTGGAGGCCGAGAAGACCTGCACCACGCCCAGCAGCAGCAGCAAGCCGATCAGCAGGGCGATCATCAGCTCGATCAGCGACAGGCCCGCCTGCCTGGAACGCGATGTCCGGCGAAGGCGGCTCATAGCGTCGTGCTCGTGCTGAAGACCTGCTGGCCAGTCGAGGCGGCGTTGCCGCGATCGTCGGTCCAGCTGATCGACACCGTCAGCGTCGTCGCATCGCCGCTGGGCGTCTGGGTGACGGTGGCCGAGGCATCGGCCCCGAGCGCGCGACCCAGCTGGCATTGCCAGAGCGTCTTGAAGGTCGCCGCGGTCATCGCCCCGGTCGCCAGCGCGCAGGCGCTGGCGTCGGCGGTCCCGGTATACGTGGTGGCGTAGGCCGCGACGGACTTGCGATCCGCGCGCACCTGGTCCACCAAGGTGTCGGCCAGCTGCGTGGCCTTGGTGCGGTAGTTGGCGCTCTCGGTGTAGCGCACGTTGACCACCTGCAGCATCGCGAAGCCGAGCAGCCCGACCGCCAGCACCAGCAGGGCGATCAGGACCTCCAGCAGGGTGAAGCCGCCCTGGTTTCGAGCGCGGGCACTCACCGGAAAGGTCACAACCTTCACGAGCAGGCTCCCGAGACCACCTTCACCGAGCCGGTCGCGGCCACGGTGATGTCGCGGCGCAGTCCCGCCGCGCCGCTCGCGCAGTCCACCGGCTGCAGGCTCAGCACCTGATCCACGCCGGAGGCGCGGCGCCCGCGCGAATCGAAGTTCACCACCGCCCCGCCGGTCCCGCTCAGCTGCAGCCGGTCGTTGCCGGCCTCGTAGCGCACCACCGGCTCGCCCGCGCTCAGGACTCCGTCGCCATTGGTGTCGTCCCACACCAGCCAGCCGCCGGACCAGCTGGCCGCGCAGCTGCTGCCGTCGGTGCTGGGACACAGCCCGGACGCCTGGATCGTGCGGATGGCCTCGGAGCGGGCCAGGGCCAGCCCTGCCACCAGCGAATTGGCCTGGGTCGTCAGCTGGGTCTGCTGGATGACCGACTTGAAGCTGGGAAAGGCGATGGCCGCCAGGATGGCGAGCACCACCACCACGACCATCAGCTCGAGCAGGGTGAAGCCCGCGCTCCCACCGCGCCATCCTCCCGCGCGCCAGGCCCTGGCACCCCTTCCGAACCGTTCGCAAGCATCCACCGGCATGCCCCCCCTGCGCACGAGCCGGGCACCTCCACGGCTTGGCGAGCGCGGGCGCACGCTAATCCCGGCCAGGCCGCGGCCGATGTCCATCTTTTGCGCCATGTGTCGCCGGCACGCAGCGCGGGCAAGCAACGGCAGGAGCGCGCCCGCGACACCGATGAGCGGTCGGCGGCGCGCCGTGAACGGAGGGCGCCCCCACGCCTGGGGACGCTCACGGTAGAATCGCCGTTCATGCACCAGACTGCCACCATGACCCCGCTCCCCACCCGTACCGGCCCGCGCGCGGCCATCCTGGCCTTGCTGGCCGCCGTGATGATCGCCACCCGCCTGCACCTGCCGGCGCTGTCCACGCACATCGGCGCGCTGCCCGACGCCTCCTGGGCGGTGTTCTTCATGGCCGGGTTCTACCTGCGCGGCGGGTCGCGCTGGGCCTTCCCACTGTTCATGGCGCTGGCGGTGGGCGTGGACTACGCCGTCATCACCGGCCAGGGCCTGGAGTTCTGGAAGCACTACTGCGTCTCGCCGGCCTACTGGTGCCTGGTGCCGGCCTATCTGGCCCTGTGGCTCGGCGGCAGCCTGACCGCGCGCGCCGCCGTCCGCCTGCGCCAGGAGCGCACCCTCGGCGTGGCCGTGGTCGCGCTGGTGGCCTCGGTGGCGGTCTGCCACCTGATCAGCCAGGGCAGCTTCTACTGGCTCAGCGACAGCGTGCCGCAGCCGGCGACGCTGGCCGGCTGGTGGAAGAACTACTCCGACTGGTTCTGGCCCTTCCTGCGCAGCACCGCCATCTACGTCGGCCTGGGCGTGATCGTCCATGTGGGCGTGCAGCAGGTCGTGCGCCTGGCCCGACCGCAGGACCGCACCGCCGGCTGAAGCCGGCGCGCCGCGCATGGGACACCGCCTGTCGCGCATCTATACGCGGACCGGAGACGACGGCACCACCGGCCTGGGCGACGGCAGCCGCACCGGCAAGGATTCGGCCCGGGTGAGCGCCTACGGCACCGTGGACGAGGCCAACTCGGCCATCGGCGTGGTGCTGGCCGCGCCCGGCGTGGCCGACGACATCCAGGCCCTGCTGACCACGGTCCAGCACCAGCTGTTCGACCTAGGCGGCGAGCTGTGCATCCCGGGCCATGCGGCCATCACCGCGGCCGACGTGGACGCGCTGGAGCGCCAGCTGGACGGCTACAACGAGCACCTGCCGCCGCTGAAGGACTTCATCCTGCCGGCCGGCGGTGAGGCGGCCGCGCGCTGCCACCTGGCCCGCACCATCGTGCGCCGGGCCGAACGCGAGACCGTGGCGCTGTCGCGCCTGGAGCCGGTGCGGCCGGAGGCGATCGGCTATCTCAACCGGCTCTCGGACCTGCTGTTCGTGCTGGCCCGCGTGCTGGCCCGCGCCGATGGCGCCGGCGAAGTGCTGTGGGACCACCGGCGCCGGCTCGCCGCGCCGTGATCATCCTGACCCACCCGGCCTGCCTGGGCCACGACCCCGGCCCTGAGCATCCCGAACGCCAGGCCAGGCTGGAGGTCGTGCTCGAGGCGCTGCGCCGCGACCACGGCGACCTGGACTGGCGGGAGGCGCCCTCGGCCAAGCTCGGCGACCTGCGCCGGGTCCACACGCCCGAGCACATCCAGGCGGTGATGGAACACGATTTCAGCGGGCATGTGATGCTCGACCCGGACACGGTGATCAGCCCGGGCTCGCGCGCCGCGGCGCTGCGCGCGGCCGGGGCGGTGATCGCCGCGGTCGATGCGGTGATGGACGGGCGCGACCCGGTCGCCTTCTGCGCCGTGCGCCCGCCCGGCCACCACGCCACGGCGAGCACGGCGATGGGCTTCTGCCTGCTCAACAACATCGCCATCGGCGCGGCCTATGCCTGCGAGCACCACCGGCTGGAGCGCGTGGCGGTGGTGGATTTCGATGTGCACCACGGCAACGGCACCCAGGCCATCTTCCAGGACGACCCGCGGGTGGCCTACTTCAGCAGCCACGAGTCGGGGCTGTTCCCCTACAGCGGAGCTCCGTCCGAACGCGGCGTCGGCAACGTGCTCAACGCCCTGCTGCCGCCGGGCAGCGGCAGCTTCGCCTTCCGCAACCTGTGGGAGGACCGGATGCTGCCGGCGATCGAGGCCTTCCGCCCGCAGCTGGTGATGATCTCGGCCGGGTTCGACGCCCATATGCGCGATCCGCTGGCCGACCTGATGCTGGACACCGAGGATTTCGACTGGATCACCCGGCGCCTGCGCCAGATCGCGCAGACCCACGCCGGCGGCCGCATCGTCTCGGCGCTGGAGGGCGGCTACGACCTGGACGCCCTGCGCGAGTGCGCCAGCGCGCACGTGGCGGCGCTGCGCTGACGGCCGCCGGGCCTGCCCTGAACCCGAGCCGGCCGTTGTCGGCGCGTCTTCATTGCCCCGTCCATCCCGATACGGCAAGCTAACGGCCGTTTTTCGTCCGGATTCCCCAACGCGTGCGCCGAGCCTTTCGCCTGCTGCCCATTCCGTTCAGCATTGCCCTGGCCCTGCCGGCCATGGCCGCGGATGAAAAACCCGTCAGCTACGCGCTGTGCCCGGTCCAGGATGCGATCCCCGCCTTCGACGGGGCGCCTGCCGCCGTCGCGCCCAAGGACCAGGCCGCCCAGCGCCAGCAGAGCCAGCTGCTGCCCACCGATGTGACCGGCGACACGCTCAACGGCAACAACATCGACGGCACCGCCAACTACCAGGGCAATGTGCGCCTGATCCGTGGCGATCAGTTCCTCAATGCCGACAACCTCTTCCTCAACCAGGAAGAAGGCACCTACACCGCCGACGGCAACGTGCGCTACCAGGACTCGGGCATCCGCGTCATCGCCAAGCGCGCCAGCGGCAACCAGAACGACGATTCGCATCACATCGAGGACGTGCAGTACCAGCTGATCTCCCGCCGCGGCAACGGCGTGGCCGACACGATCAACATGGTCGGTCCGCAGGGCGAGCTGATGGGCTCGACCTATACCACCTGCGACCCGGAAGACCCGGCCTGGCAGCGCTGGTACCTGCGCTCGCGCGAGATCGACGTCAACACCGACGAAGGCTTCGCCACCGCGCACCACGCGGTGGTGCGCATCGGCAGCGTGCCGATCCTGTACGCGCCCTGGTTCAAGTTCCCGATCGACGACCGCCGCCAGACCGGCCTGCTGTTCCCGCGCGTGGGCCTGTCGGGCAAGAACGGCCTGAGCTACGAGCAGCCGATCTACCTCAACCTGGCGCCCAACTACGACTCCACGCTGTATCCGCGCTACATGAGCGACCGCGGCGTGGTGTTCGGCGGCGAGTTCCGCTACCTCTACCACGGCGGCGAAGGCAAGCTGGAAGGCGCCTGGATGCCCAGCGACGACCTGGTCCGCCGCCGCGCCCGCGACTACGCCAACGCCCTGCCCGGCAGCGGCGACGAGAACATCTACAACGATCCGCTGCAGGACAAGAACCGCGGCTTCTTCCGTTTCCGCGGCCATCACGACCTCAGCAGCACCTGGCAGGCCCGCGCCGACTTCTCCTGGATCAGCGACTCGCGCTATCTGGAAGACAATGGCGGCATCTCCAACGGCACCAACGGCGGCTACGGCTATGCCACCTCGGCCCTGACCAGCACCGTGGGCATCTACGGGCGCTCCCAGTACTGGAACGCCGGCGCCGAGACGATCACCTACACCTCGGCCGACTACACCGTCGACAAGGCCACCCTGCCCTACAACAGCCTGCCGCGGCTGTTCTTCAACTACGACCGGCCGGTGCTGGACTGGCTGACCGTGGGCTTCAAGAGCGACCTGAGCCGCTTCGACCACAGCGAGAAGGATGGCGGCAGCCGCCTGGACCTCAAGCCCTACGTGTCGCTGCCGCTGCGCGGCGCGGCCTGGTTCATCGAGCCCGGTCTGGCCTATCGCTACACCGCCTATCACCTGGAGCAGGGCCTGGCCGACCAGCTCGGCGGCGACCGCTCGCCGACCCGCTCCACGCCCATCGCCACGGTGGACGCCGGGCTGTTCTTCGACCGCGACACGCAGTGGGGCGACACGCCCTACCTGCAGACGCTGGAGCCGCGGCTGTACTACCTCAACGTGCCCTACCGCAACCAGAACAATCTGCCGCTGTTCGACACCGGCGACATGACCTATAGCTGGGGCCAGCTGTTCCGCGACAACCGCTTCTCCGGCGCCGACCGCCAGACCGATGCCAACCAGCTGACCCTGGCGCTGACCAGCCGCAGCATCCGCCAGACCGACGGTCTGGAGAAGTTCAACATCAGCCTGGGCCAGATCCTCTATTTCGAGGATTCCAATGTCCTGCTGAACCCGAACTCGCAGCCGATCGAGAAGGGCAAGTCGGCCTGGATCGTCGACTCCAACTACATGCCCACCGACCGTTGGACGCTGGGCGCGTCCTACCAGTACGACGCCAAGAACAGCCGCGCCGACCTGATCAGCTTCCGTTCGCGTTATCTGATCGGCAACGACGGCGTGGTCAACCTGTCCTACCGCTACCGCCGCGACCTGCTCAAGCAGGCCGACCTGTCCTTCCTCTACCCGATCAACCCGGTGTGGAGCGTGGTCGGGCGCTACTACTACTCCTTCCAGGACAACAAGGTGCTGGAAGCCATCGGCGGCGTGCAGTGGGACAGCTGCTGCCTGGCCGTGCGCCTGCTCGGCCGCCATTACGTGCGCAATCGCCAAGGCGATTCGGACAACCAGATCCAGATGGAGTTCGTGCTCAAGGGCCTGTCCTCGCTGGGCCAGAACACGGACAAGACCTTGCGCCGTGGTATTCTCGGCTATTACCGCGACGACCTGTATCTGGTGCCTCCCAGCGTCGCCGCCCCGGATCTCGACGACAACGACGACACCGGTTCCGATCCGTTCTGAAGACATCCATGACCATTCGATCCCTTTTCGTTGCCGGCCTGCTGGCCGCTACCGTCATCGCGCCGCTGCGCGCGCAGGAATCCCAGCCGCTGGACGGCATCGCCGCCGTGGTCAACGAGGACGTGGTGCTGAAGAGCGAGCTGGACCGCGCCGTGGCCAACGTCCAGGCCCAGTACGCCAGCAACCCCGCCCAGCTGCCGCCGCCTGAAGTGCTGCGCCGGCAGGTGCTCGAGCGCCTGGTGCTGGTCAAGCTGCAGGTCGCCCGCGCCCAGGAAAACGGCATCAGCGTCAGCGACGAGGAAGTCAACAGCGCCGTGGCCAGCGTGGCCCAGCAGAACAACACCACCGTCGACGGCCTGCGCCAGCGCCTGGCCGCCGAAGGCCTGTCCTTCGACGAGTTCCGCAGCTCGCTGCGCGACGAGATCACCGTCCAGCGTCTGCGCCAGAGCTACGGCCAGAGCCGCATCCGGGTCAGCGAGGCCGAGGTCGACGCCGCGCTCAAGGCCCAGGCCAACGGCGGCGTGCAGTACCACCTGGCGCACATCCTGATCGGACTGCCCGAGGGCGCCACCGCCGAGCAGATCGCCACCGGCCAGAAGAAGGCCGAGGGCGTCAAGAGCCTGCTGGACCGCAACGAGATGGACTTCTCGGCCGCGGCCGTGCGCTATTCGGACAGCCCCAACGCGCTGGAAGGCGGCGATCTGGGCTGGCGCAGCCTGGACGAGATCCCGGTGGCCTTCGTCGACACGCTCAAGAGCATGCAGGCCGGCCAGGTGGTCGGCCCGATCCGCGGTCCGTCCGGCTTCCAGCTGCTCAAGCTGGTCGAGACCCGCGACGCCTCGCAGGCGCCCAGCCAGATGACCACCGAGTACCACGCCCGCCACATCCTGGTGCGCGTCACGCCGGTGCAGGACGCCGCGGCGGCCAAGGCCAAGATCGACACCCTGCGCGCCCGCATCGCCGGCGGCGCGGACTTCGCCGAGCTGGCCAAGGCCGACTCCGAGGACGCCAACACCAAAAACGATGGCGGCGACCTGGGCTGGTTCACCGCCGACCAGTTTGGCCCGGACTTCGGCCAGCGCCTGACCGCGCTGAAGGACGGCGAGGTCAGCGAGCCCTTCCGTACCGAGGCCGGCTGGCACATCGTTCAGCGCGAGGGCACCCGCCAGACCGACGTGACCGATCAGAACCGCCGTGCCCAGGTGCGGGACACGATCGGCCGGCGCAAGCTGGAAGAGGAATACAACCGCTACCTGCTGGAGCTGCGCGGCGAAGCCTACGTCAGCTTCCGCACCGGCGACCCGGCGATCGACAACGCCACGCCGGATACCGCGATGAGCGCCCCGGGCGCGGCCGAGGAAGCGGCCCGTGCCGGCAAGAAGCAGCGCGGCGGCGACAACAACGACATGCCCGGCTCGGCCTCGTCCAGCCAGATGCCGTAAGGCAGCCAGGGTGATGCGGCCCGACCTGGCGCTCGTCCCCGGCGAGCCAGCCGGGATCGGGCCGGAACTGTGCATCCGGCTGATCCAGCAGCCGCGCAAGGACTGCCGGCTGGTCGCCTTCGGCGATGCCGACGCCCTGCACGCGGCGGCCCAGGCGCTGGCGCTGCCGCTGAACCTGCTGCCCGCCGACGCGCAGCCCCAGGCGCCGGGCGACCTGGCCTTCGTGCCGGTACCCAACGCGGTGCCCAGCCGCTTCGGCAGGACCGATCCGCGCAACGCGGCCGCGGTGATCGACGCCCTGCTCGCCGCGGCCGATGGCTGCATCGCCGGCCGCTTCGCCGGTGTGGTCACCGGCCCCGTGCACAAGGCGGTAATCAACGAAGGCGGCATCGCCTATACCGGCACCACCGAACTGCTGGCCCACCATGCCGGCCGCGCGGTGGTGATGATGCTGGCCAACCAGATCGTGCGCGTGGCGCTGGTCACCACCCACCTGCCGCTGCGCGCGGTGCCCGACGCGATTACCGAGACCGCCCTGCGCCACGCCGTGCACACCACCGCGCAGGCGCTGCGCGAGGATTTCGGCATCGCCCGTCCGCGCCTGTGCGTGCTCGGCCTGAACCCGCACGCCGGGGAGGAAGGCCATCTGGGCCGCGAGGAGCTGGACCTGATCATCCCGACGCTGGCGCGCTTGCGCGGGGAAGACCTGGAGCTGATCGGCCCGCTGCCGGCCGACACGGCCTTCCTGCCCGACAAGCTGGCCGGCTTCGACGCGGTGCTGGCGATGTATCACGACCAGGGCCTGCCGGTGCTCAAGTACAGCGGCTTCGAGCAGGCCGTGAACCTCACCCTGGGCCTGCCCTACCCGCGCGTGGCGGTCGATCACGGCACCGCGCTGGCGCTGGCCGGCCAGGGCGTGGCCGACCCGTCCAGCCTGTTCGCCGCGGTGCGCACCTGCGCGGCGATGGCCGCGCGCAGGCGCACACGGTGAGCTCAGCGGCAAGCCCCCGCCTGGAAGCACCCGCCCCCCCTGTAGAGCGGAGCTTGCTCCGCTGAGGCCTTCCCACCGATCCCACGGCTGTAGAGCGGAGCTCGCTCCGCTGGGGCTCTCCCACCAATCCCACGGATGTAGAGCGGAGCTTGCTCCGCTGGGGCTTTCCCGATGATCCGGCCGGAGAGCAGCGGAGCAAGCTCCGCTCTACCAGGATGCTGGGACGTGATGCGGCTCCCACGACAAAGAGGACGGCCTGCCCATGCCGGGTAAACTGTCGCAATGACCGCTACCCCCCACTTCAGTGCACCGGCCAAGAAGTCGCTCGGCCAGCACTTCCTGCACGAGCGGCACTACATCGACCGCATCGTGCAGGCGGTCGATCCCAAGCCGGGCGACACCCTGGTGGAGATCGGCCCAGGCCAGGGCGCGATCACCTTCCCGCTGCTGCGCCGGCACGGCGCGCTGACCGCGATCGAGTTCGACCGCGACCTCATCGCCCCGCTCACCGCCGCCGCGCAGGACGTGGGCGATCTGACCATCCTCCACCGCGATGTGCTCTCGGTCGATTTCACCGCGCTGGCGCAGGGCCGCACGCTGCGCCTGGTCGGCAACCTGCCTTACAACCTGTCCTCGCCGATCCTGTTCCATGCGCTGGACCATGCCGCGGCGATCGCGGACATGCATTTCATGCTGCAGAAGGAAGTGGTCGATCGCATGGCCGCAGGCCCGGGCAGCAAGGTCTACGGACGCCTGAGCGTGATGCTGCAGGCCTATTGCGAGGTGACGCCGCTGTTCGTGGTGCCGCCGGGCGCGTTCAGCCCGCCGCCGAAGGTCGATTCGGCCGTGGTGCGCCTGGTGCCGCGGGATCCGGCGCGTATCGACGTACGCGATCCCAAGCGCCTGGAAGCAGTGGTGCGCGCGGCCTTCGGCCAGCGCCGCAAGACCTTGCGCAATGCGCTGTCCAGCGTGTGCGACGTGGCCCAGATCGAGGCCGCCGGCATCCGCCCCGATGCGCGCGCCGAACAGGTGGCCGTGCGCGACTTCATCGCGCTGGCCAATCTGCCGTACGGCGAGGCGGCCGAACCGGGCTGAGGCTTGAGTACACTGTGCGCATGAGCAGCAACGATTACGCCATCGATGTCGATGTCGCCACCCGGTTCCTGGAAGAACGCTCGGAACCTGCCAGCGGTCATTACGTCTTCGCCTACACCATCGTGATCCGCAACCGCGGCACGCAGCCGGCGCGCCTGCTCGCGCGCCATTGGGAAATCACCGACGGCAACGGCAAGACCGAGCGCGTCGATGGCGAGGGCGTGGTCGGCGAACAGCCGCGCCTGCGTCCGGGCGAGCTGTTCCAGTACACCTCCGGCGCGGTGCTGGAGACCGACCACGGCACCATGCGCGGTCGTTACGACATGGTGGCCGACGACGGCACGCACTTCGATGCCCCGATCGCGCCCTTCGCGCTGTCGGTGCCGCGTACGCTGCACTAAGCGCCATGGCGGTCTGGGCGATTGGCGACCTGCAGGGCTGTTACGACGCCACGGCACGGCTGCTGGAAAAACTCGATTTCGATCCCGCGCGCGACCGGATCTGGTTGTGCGGCGATCTGGTCAACCGCGGCGGACAGTCGCTGGAGACCCTGCGCCTGGTGCATTCGCTGCGCGACCACTGCGAGGTGGTGCTAGGCAACCACGACCTGTCGCTGCTGGCCATCGGCGCGCGCACCGAAGAGGAGCAGCGCAAGGTCAATCCGGACCTGGGCCGGATCGTGCAGGCGCACGACCGCGACACGCTGCTGGAATGGCTGCGTCACCGCGAGCTGGTGCACGTGGACCGCGAGCTGGGCTGGATGATGGTGCATGCCGGCCTGGCCCCGCGCTGGAACTGCGCCGCGGCCGAGGGCTATGCGCGCGAGGTGGAGAAGCAGCTGCGCGGCCCGGCTTTTCGCAAGCTGATGCGCAGCATGTACGGCGACAAGCCCAACTGGTCCACCGGCCTGGCCGGCCCGGACCGCTGGCGCGCGATCATCAACGTGCTCACCCGCATGCGCTACTGCACGCCGCGCGGACGCATCGCGATGGAAGAGAAAGGCACACCGGGCACGCAGGCGCAGGGCCTGTATCCCTGGTTCGCCGTGCCCGGCCACGAGCCGCGCGAACTGAAGATCGTCTGCGGCCACTGGTCCACGCTGCGGCTGATGCTGGGCCTGGGCGTGCACGCCATCGACACCGGCGCGGTCTGGGGCGGCAGGCTCACCGCGCTGCAGCTAGATGCCGATGAGCTGCGCGTGGTGCAGGTGCCGGGGCGCGATGTCGACCCGGGCACGGCACGGCGCGATTAGCATCAGGTCGTCGTTCCCGCGAAAGCGGGAAACCATGGACGTTGATTCGGGGAAGCCCCAGAGGCGCTGGGTTCCCGCATTCGCGGGAACGGCGGTAGAGGACTTTTGCAGCGGCTATCGGGCCTGCCTCGATGGCAGCCGCTAGGCCTGCCTGACGTAATCCACGAACTCGAACGCCAGCGCGTGGCGGTCGTCGGCCGCATGCGGCTGGCGCGCCGCGATGCGCCACTGCGCCGGATCGAAATGCGGGAAGAACGCCTCGGCGCCCTGTACTTCGGTGTCCACGTGGGTCAGATACAGCACGTCGGCCAGCGGCAAGGCCAGCGCATAGACCTGGCCGCCGCCGATGACGCACAGCTCCTCGGCCCCCTGCCCGCTCGCCTGGCGCAGCGCGGCATCGAGCGAATCGACCGCGACCATGTCCTCGAACGGCACCTGCCCACCCCGCGTCAGCACCAGGTTCAATCGACCGGGCAAGGCCCGCCCCAGCGACTGCGCGGTCTTGCGCCCCATCAGCACCGGCTTGCCCAGGGTCAGCGCCTTGAAGCGCTTGAGGTCATCGGGCAGGCGCCACGGCAGATCGTTGTCGCGGCCGATGGCGTTGTGGCGGTCGAGCGCGGCGATGAGCGAGATGCGGGGCCTGGAAGATGCCGGCGCCTCGGACGAGGCCTGCGTCATACCGCCACCGGCGCCCTGATCGCCGGATGCGGGTCGTAGCCGAGGATCTCGATGTCCTCGAAGGTGAAGCCGAACAGATCGGTCACCTCCGGATTCAGATGCAGCCTGGGCAAGGCACGCGGCGTACGCGTGAGCTGCTCGCGCGCCTGCTCGAAGTGGTTCGAGTACAGATGCGCATCGCCCAGCGTGTGCACGAAATCGCCGACGCCCAGGCCAGTGGCCTGCGCCACCATGTGGGTCAGCAGCGCGTAGCTGGCGATGTTGAACGGCACGCCCAGGAAGATGTCGCCGCTGCGCTGGTAGAGCTGGCAGCTGAGCTTGCCGTCGACCACATAGAACTGGAACAGGCTGTGGCACGGCATCAGCGCCATCTGCGGCAGCTGCGCCACGTTCCAGGCGCTGATCACCAGCCGGCGCGAATCCGGGTTGCGCTTGATCTCCTGCACCAGCCACTGCATCTGGTCGATGGTCTGGCCGTCGGCGCCCTCCCAGCTGCGCCACTGCTTGCCGTAGACCGGGCCGAGGTTGCCGTCGGCGTCGGCCCATTCGTCCCAGATGCTGACCTTGTTGTCCTTGAGATAGGCGATGTTGGTCTCGCCCTTCAGGAACCACAGCAGCTCATGGATGATCGAGCGCAGGTGCAGTTTCTTGGTGGTGACCAGCGGGAAGCCTTCGCCCAGATCGAAGCGCATCTGCCAGCCGAACACGCTGCGCGTGCCGGTGCCGGTGCGGTCGGACTTCTCCGCGCCGTGCTCCAGCACGTGGCGCAGCAGCTCCAGGTACTGGCGCATCAGTGCGCCTCCGCGGGCGTGGCCTGCGCCGGGGGCACCGGCTGCAGCACCGGCGCGCGACGCGAGCGCCACAGCAGGAACAGGCCCAGCGCCACCAGCGGCAGGCTCAGCAGCTGGCCCATCGTCACCCAGCCGAAGGCCAGGTAGCCCAGCTGCGCGTCCGGCACGCGCACCAGTTCGACCAGGAAGCGCGAGAGGCCGTAGAGCAGCGCGAACAGCCCGGACACCGCGTAGCGATGGCGCGGCCGCATCGAGAACACCCACAGCACCGTGAACATCAGCACGCCCTCGAGCAGCGCCTCGTAGAGCTGCGAAGGATGCCGCGCGTAGCGGTCCAGCGCGCCCGCGGCGTACTGCGCCTGCAGCTGCGCCTGGCTCAGGTGCTGCTCGTAGAGGGCCGGATCGGTGGTCGGGAAGATCACGCCCCAGTTCGTGCCGGTGTACTTGCCCCACAGCTCGCCGTTGACGAAGTTGGCCAGGCGGCCCAGGCCCAGGCCGGCCGGCACCAGCGGCGCCAGGAAGTCCATCGTGTCGAAGAAGTGCAGCCGATGCCGGCGCGACCACAGCCAGGCGGCGGTGAGCACGCCGAGCAGGCCGCCGTGGAAGCTCATGCCGCCCTCCCACACCTTGAACACCTTCAGCGGGTTGTCCAGGTAGACCGGCAGGTCGTAGAACAGGATGTAGCCCAGCCGCCCGCCCAGCACCACGCCGAGCATGGCGTAGAACATCAGGTCGGAGAAATGCTCCAGGTTCACGCCCGGCAGGCGCCCGGCCTGCACGCGACGGCGGCCCAGATACCAGGCGGCGAAGAAGGACAGCGCGTAGGCGATGCCGTACCAGTGCACATCGACCGGGCCGATGGAAAAGGCGATGGGGTCGAGGTGGTGCAGGAAGATCATGCGTAGCCGACGGCGGACGAAACAGCCGACATTCTGACGTACCCGGCTGGCGCGCGCATGCGGCGCGCCGCAACGCGGCGATCCGCGGCCGCGCTCAGCGCCGCCGGATCAGGGCGCCGAGCCCTCTTCCACCGCCGGCATCGGCGGGCGCAGGCGGAACAGGCGCAGGCCCGCCGCGTTCAGCGCGGACTGCGCCGGCCCGGCGAGGTCTTCTTCGCCCGCCAGCCAGGATTCGACCAGCGTGCGGTCGCCGCGGCAGGCCAGCAGCAGCTCGTGCGCCGGCACCGACGGGCTGGCCTGGGCGACGTCGTGCAGGAACACCTGACGCAGCCGCAGCGAGCCGCGCAGCGCCAGCACCGTCTGTACCAGCAGGAAGGCGCCGATGCCCCAGGCCGCATCGCCTACGCCGCGCGCCGTGGTCAGCCAGGCGAAGGCCACGCAGGCCAGGGCACGCACCAGGGTGGCGCGAGTGTTCTCGCCCGGCATCTGCCAGCGCTGGTGATGCAGGTATTCGAACCAGGTCAGCACCAGGGCAAAGGCCGCCAGCGCGTTGCAGCCGGCCAGCACCAGCGCGCTGGACGCGGCCACCGCGATGGCCAGGTCGCGGCGGCGCGGGCGCATGGCGGCGGTGTACAGCCCGGGCAGGCGGGTCAGCGTGGCGGTGAGGGCTGGGTGCATAAGGACATCCTGGCGCGGCGGGCGGGGGCGGCGCAGAGGCCGGCGGCGCGCACGGCGCCTGCCTGGATTTCGCTGCACGGACCCGTGCCTGGCGGCGAAGCAGGTGCCTGGATGATGCCGCAGTGCGGCAGCCCCGTGAAGGGCGCGTGATGAATATCGGCGAGCGGCGGGCATTCCTGTGGTCGAGATCACAGGACGGCATCGGTGGGATGCAGAGCTGGCACGTCGATTCGCCCACCTGTAGAGCGGAGCTTGCTCCGCTGCTCTTCGTCCAATTCGTGGGGGAGGTCCCAGCGGAGCGAGCTCCGCTTCTCCTCGTCCGGTTCGTGGGTAAGGCCCCAGCGGAGCGAGCTCCGCTCTACAGATGCTCAGAGGATTCGCGGCAGATCGGGCAGTTCGTTGTCGCCGCGCTGCCCGGGCACCGCCGGAAACGCGCGGGCCAGCAGCGCCGAGGCGGCCTGCACCCCGGCAACGACCGCGGCCTCCGGATCGCCCTGGCGCATGCCGGCTTCGATCTTCGCGCAGACCTGATGCCATTCCTCGGCGCTGACCCGGCCTTCCAGCCCCCGGTCGGCGACGATCTCGATCTGGTGATCGGCCAGCAGCAGGTAGATCAGAACCCCGTTGTTGGCGGCCGTATCCCAGGTGCGCAGCCGGGCGAACGCCGCATGCGCGGCCGCGCGCGCGTCCACGCCCGCCCAGACCGCAGACGGGTGCAGGCCGGACTCGACCGCGAACATCACCTCGCCGCTGTGCAGGCGCTCGCCTTCGGCGATGGCCTGGGCGATGCGCTGCAGACGATCGGCCGGGAACAGCCGGTGCGCGGAGGGCGCGAACAGGTGCCGCAGCCAGCGCATCACCAGCTCCCCGAGGCGCCACCGCCTCCGGACGAGCCGCCGCCACCGCTCCAGCCACCGCCGCCGCCGAAGCCGCCCCCGCCACCGAATCCACCGCCGCCCCAACCGCCGCCGCCGAGGCCACCGCCCCAGCCGCCGAAGCCGCCCGGCCCGGCGAAGCGCCCGCCTGAACCGCCCAGCAGTCCCATCAGCAGGCCGATCACGCCCGCCAGCCCTCCCACCAGCACGGAGGCCAGCAGCCAGGCCACCGCGCCACCGGCCACGCCGCCGGCCAGCGCACGCAGCGGCCGCGGCAGCGCGCGCAGCACGGTGCGGGCGAAGCCGGCCACGACCAGGCCGGCGACCAGCGCGAACAGCCAGTCGCCGCCGCCCTGGCGACCGCCGGCCGGGTGCGAACTCTCCGGCGCCGGCAGCGGCTCGCCATCGATCAGCTTGACCAGCACCGCCGTGGCATCGGTCAGGCCGCCGGCGTAGTCGCCCTGGCGGAACTTGGGCGCCAGGTATTCCTGGATGACGCGGTTGGCGATGGCGTCGGGGATGGCGCCTTCCAGCCCGTAGCCGGGCTGGATGCGCACGCGCCGGTCGTCCTTGGCCACCACCACCAGCACCGCGTCGTCCACGCCCTTGCGGCCCAGCTTCCACTGGTCGAAGACGCGCTGGGTGTACTGCTCGATCTCTTCGGGCTGAGTGGTCGGCACCATCAGCACCTGCAGCTGGGCGCCCTTGCGCTGCTGCAGGTCCAGCGCCTGCTGGCGCAGCGCGCCGGCCTGCTCGGCCGTGAGCGTGCCGGTGGTGTCGATGACCGGCGAGTCCAGCGTCGGGATGGCCGCCTCCTGCGCCAGCGCCACGGGCGCGAGCAGCAGGACCAGCAGCAGCGCAGCCAGGCGCAGCAGCGGTTTCATCGCGTGTTGCGGCGGCAGCTTACTGGGCCGGGGTCGTGGCCGGCGGCGTCTGCTGCGGCGCCTGCGCCGGCAGGGCCTGCTGCTGCGCCGGCGCGCTCGGCGGCGGCTGGCTGAAGTCCACGGTTGGGGCCTGCGAGATCTGCGCCTCGTTGGCGACCGAGAAGTTGGGCTTCTCCTTGGCGCCGGTCACCTTGGCCGTCAGCGCCTGCGGGAACTGGCGGATATAGGTGTTGTAGTCCTGCACGGCCTGGATGTAGCGGCCGCGGGCCACGGTGATGCGGTTCTCGGTGCCTTCCAGCTGCGCCTGCAGGTCGCGGAAGTTCTGGTCGGACTGCAGGGTCGGATAGTTCTCGCTGACCACCAGCAGGCGGCTCAGCGCACTGCCCAGCTGCCCTTGCGCCTGGGAGAACTGCTGCAGCGAGTTGGCGTCATCGGCGTTGACCTGGATCTGGCCGACCCGGGCGCGGGCGTTGGTGACCTCGGTCAGCACCTGGCGCTCCTGCTGGGCGTAGCCCTGCACGGTGCGCACCAGGTTGGGGATCAGGTCGGCGCGGCGCTGGTACTGGTTGAGCACCTCGGACCAGCCGGCCTTCACCGCCTGATCCTTCTGCTGGATGGTGTTGTATCCGCAGCCGGCCAGCAGCGTCAGGGCCGCGAGCATCAGCAGGGAACGGAAAACATGGCGCATGGCGTGACTCTCCTGAAGGGTCGACCGGCGGCGCGAGGTGCGCACGCCGCGCATCATGAACAGGCTTTCATTAAAACGCTGTGGCCGCCTGCCCTCAGGCATCGACCCCGTGCGCCTGGGCGCGGCGGCGCATCAGCAGGTTGAGCACCTCGACCAGCGCCGAGAAGCCCATGGCGAAATACACGTAGGCCTTGGGCACGTGCACGTCCAGGCCATCCAGCACCAGCACCACGCCGACCAGCACGATGAAGGCCAGCGCCAGCATCTTCACCGTCGGGTTGGCGTCGATGAAGCGGCCCAGCGGATTGGCCGCCAGCAGCATCACCAGCACCGCCAGCACCACCGCCGCGACCATCACCGGGATGTGGCTGGCGAAGCCGACCGCGGTGATCACCGAGTCCAGCGAGAACACGATGTCGATGATCGCGATCTGCGCGATCACCATGCCGAACACCGCCGAGGCCTTGGTCGTGTTGGGATCGCCGTCGTCGCCGCCGGTGATCAGCTCGCGGATCTCGCCGATGCCCTTCACCACCAGGAACACGCCGCCCACGATCAGCACCAGGTCGCGGATCGAGATGCCCATGCCGCCCACTTCGAACAGATCGCTGCTCATGCGCGACAGATAGGCCAGCGACACCAGCAGCGCGATGCGCGTGATGCAGGCCACCGCGATGCCCAGCTTGCGCGCCTTGGAGCGCTGGCTCTCCGGCAGGCGGCTGACCGCGATCGAGATGAACACCAGATTGTCGATCCCCAGCACGATCTCCAGCGTGCTGAGCGTCAGCAGCGTCAGCCAGGTGTTGGGGTCGGCGAGGAAGTCCAGGTTCATGCGCGGGGGAAACCTTCTAGAGCGAGGGAGAGAACAGCAGCCACAGGCGCGGGCCGGCGATCAGCCCCCAGCACAGCAGCACATTGAGCATCGTCATCAGCACCGCGGCCGAGCCCATGTCCTTGGCGCGGCCGGCCAGTTCGTGGAACTCGGCGCCGTAGCGCTCGATCACCGCCTCCACGGCGGAATTGAGCAGCTCCACGGCCAGCACCAGCAGCAGCGAGCCGACCAGCAGCGCGCGCTGCACGCCGTCGCCGCCCAGCCACAGGCCCAGCGGCGCCAGCACCACGAACAGCACCACTTCCAGGCGGAAGGAGGATTCGTGCAGCCAGGCCGCGCACAGCCCCTGCCAGGACCAGCGCGCCGCCTTGAGCAGGCGCGCGGGGCCGCGCGGGGTATGGCCGTACAGGTCGGCCATGGTCAACGCGCGTCCCGCGGGCGGATCGGGGACGACGGAAGCGGCTGGAGCATGGGCCGGGTCGGGAGGGCAGCGGCGGAAAGCGGCGATTTTGCCATAGCCGGCACACGGGCCGGGTTAGCCGCATGCCGGCGGGCCCGTTGTGCGTTTCCGGGCAGGCCGCGCTGGTGCGGCAAGGCGGCGCGCGCCGTCGGGGTGGACGGCAGGCCTCGGGCTGGTTCACTGTGCGCCGCTGTTCGAAGGTTCCGTGGAGGGTTCTACCGTGTCGATCAAGTCGAGTGTTTCCCTTGTGCTGGCCGCCTGCGTGGCCTTGCTGACCGCCTGTGCGCAGACCCAGCTCGCCACCGCGCCCACCCCGCCGCCCGCGACCGCGCCGGCCGCACCGCCCGAAGTGGCCAGCGGCGCGGTGTCCAACCCGGCCTGGGCCAAGGACATGGACGCCTTCGCCGCGCAGGACGCGGCCAACCCGCCGCCCAGGCACGCCGTGCTGTTCATCGGCAGCTCCTCGATCCGCATGTGGAGCACGCTGGCGCAGGACTTCGCTGGCACGCCGGTGATCAACCGCGGCTTCGGCGGTTCGGAGGTGCGCGACAGCACCTATTACGCCGACCGCATCGTGGTGCCCTACCAGCCGCGCGAGATCGTGTTCTACGCCGGCGACAACGACCTGGCCGCCGGCCGCAGCGTGCAGCAGGTGGTGCAGGACACCTTCGCCTTCATCGCCCGCGTGCGCCGCGACCTGCCCGGCGTGCCGGTGGTCTACCTGTCGATCAAGCCCAGCCCCTCGCGCGCGCAGCTGCTGCCGCAGATCCGCCAGGTCAATGCGCAGATCGCCGCCCGCGCCGCGCAGTTGCAGGGCGTGCACTTCGTCGACGTGTTCACCCCGATGCTGGGCGCCGATGGCCAGCCGCGCAGGGAACTGTTCCGCGAGGACATGCTGCACATGACGCCGGAGGGCTATGCCATCTGGACCCGTGCGCTGAAGCCATACGTGGAAGGCAGCGCGCGCTGAGTGCCTAAGCGGCGAAGATCGCGGTGCCGCGCCGGCCGTCGCGATCGATCCAGCCGCGATACATGCCGGCGGTGTTGAACGGCAGCGCCAGCCGGCCCTGCGCATCGACGGCGATCACCCCGCCGTCGCCGCCCAGCGCCGGCAGCGTGCCGAAGATCACCGCGTCGGCCGCCTCGCCCACGCTGGCGCCGCCGTAGGCCACCCGCGCGGCGATGTCGTGCGCAGCCGCGCAGCGGATTAAGGCTTCGCCCCAGCCGGTGGCCGAGACGGCGACCTGCGTATCGGCCCAGGTGCCGGCGCCGATCAGCGGTGAGTCGCCCACGCGGCCCCAGCGCTTGTTGGTCATCCCGCCGGTGGACGTGGCCGCGGCCAGGTGGCCGTGCCGGTCCAGCGCCACCGCGCCGACAGTGCCGAAGTAGCGGCCCGCGGCCGACGCGCCCTCGCGTTCGTCCGCCTGCGCGCGTTGCAGCTGCGCCAGGCGCGCCGGCGTGTCGAACCAGGCGTTATCCACGCGCGCGATCCCGGGCTGGCCATCGGCGAAACGCTCGGCGCCCGGCCCGACCAGCAGCACATGCTGGCTGTGCTCCATCACCGCGCGCGCCAGCTGGACCGGGTTGCGCACCGTGCGCACGCCGGCCACCGCGCCGGCGCGGCGGGTATGGCCTTCCATCAGCGCCGCGTCGAGCTCGTGGTCGCCCTGCGCGGTAAAGACCGCGCCATGGCCGGCGTTGAACCACGGCGCCTCCTCCAGCGCGACCACCGCGGCCTTGACCGCGTCCAGTGCGGCGCCGCCGCATTGGAGCAGCGCGTGACCGGCGTCGAGCGCCTGCGCCAGGGCCGCGTGGATGGCCTGCTCCTGGTCCGGCGCCAGCGCATCGATCACCCCCGCGCCGCCGTGCACGGCCAGGGCGATGGGCGCATCGGGCGCAGGCATGCCGGGCGGCGCTTAGAAGAACCGGACCGTGGCGGTGGTGCCCTGCCCCAGCACGCTGTCCAGCTCGATCTTCCAGCCGAAGCGCTGGCACAGCCGCGAGACGATCGACAGGCCCAGCCCGGTGCTGTGCTGGCGCGTGTCGTCGGCGCGATAGAAGGGTTCGAAGGCGCGCTGCACCGCGTCGGCGGTCATGCCGATGCCGGTGTCGCGCACCACCAGACGGTCGCTCTCCACGCGCACCTCGATCTGGCCCTCGTCGGTATAGCTGCAGGCGTTGCGCAGCAGATTGCTGACCACCACATGCATCACCCGCGGCGGCGCGTGCAGGCGCGGCCTGGCGTTGCAGACCACGGTCAGATCGACCGGCTTGCCGATCAGCAGGTCGCGCGCGCTCTCGGCCTCGTCCAGGACCACATCGACCAGTTCGAAGTCCTCGCTCTGCGGCTCGACGTCCGCCTCGCGCGCCAGGATCAGGAAGGCGTCGATCACCGCCTCCATCTCCCGCGCCGAACGCTGGATGCGCTGCAGCGAGCGCACCGCGCGCGGCGGCAGCTCGCCGGCCAGGGCCAGGTCGGTGGCCACGCGGATCACGGTCAGCGGCGTGCGCAGCTCGTGGCTGGCGTCGCGGGTGAAGTCGCGTTCGCGGGCGACGTGGGCCTCCACGCGCTGCGACAGGCCGTGCAGGGCCTCGGCCAGGCTGCGCGCCTCCCCCTGCACCTCGCGCGGCAGCTTGTCCGAGGCCAGCGCCGAGATGTCAGGCGCGCGCGGATCCCATTGCGAGACCTGGCGCGCCAGCCACGAGGTCGGCGACACCAATGGACGGAAGAAGCGATAGGTCAGATAGGACGCGCCATACAGCGCGCCCAGGCACAGCAGCATCGGCAGCGCGCCGGACCAGAAGAACAGGCGCTCGGCCTGGGTGCCCAGCCAGGCCAGGTAGAGCCGCCCTTGCGGGCGGTCGTCGACCAGCACCACCTCGCTGCCGACGGTATGCACTCCGGGCTCGAGGTTGCGCAAGGGCTCGGGCAGGTTGAGCGTGGACTGGCCCGGCAGGACCAGATAGCCGCGCAGATCGTGCGTATTGGGCGGCGGCTGCGCCTTGGAGGTGGCGTACAGGTCCCAATAATGCGCGGCCTCCTCGTGCAGCATCGTCTGCACCAGGCTGCGCTTGATGACCGCCGAGACGATCAGCACCGACGCGATCACCGCCAGGCTGGCCAGGGCCACCCTGAGGATGAACGCGATGCGGATGCTATGGGGAAGTTCCTGGGGCACGACGCGCGATCAGTCTTCAGGAGAACCGCACGCCACCGCGCCGGAAGGCGCCTGTACGCATCAGGCGATGTCGGCGACGCGGTAGCCGGCGCTCTGCACGGTGTGCAGCAGCGGCTTGTCGAACGGCTTGTCGATCACCTTGCGCAGGTTGTACAGGTGGCTGCGCAGGGTGTCCGAATCCGGCAGTCCGTTGCCCCAGATCTCGCGCTCGATTTCCTGGCGGGTGACCACACGCGGCGATTCGCGCATCAGGATGGTGAGCAGGCGCAGGCCGATCGGCGAGAGCATCAGCTCGGTGCCGCCGCGGGTGACGCGCATGCTGACCGGGTCCAGCACCAGGTCGGCGACCTTGAGCACTTCCGAACCGACCTGGCGGCGCTCGCGGCGGATCAGCGCGCGCAGGCGCGCTTCCAGCTCCTGGATCGCGAAGGGCTTGGTCAGGTAGTCGTCGGCGCCGGTGCCCAGGCCGCTGAGCTTGTCGTCCAGCGTGTCGCGCGCGGTCAGCATCAGCACCGGGGTGGACTTGCGCGCCTCGCTGCGCAGGCGGCGACAGACTTCCAGGCCATCCATGCGCGGCAGCATCAGGTCCAGCACCAGCACGTCGTAGCTGTTCTCGGTGGCCAGGCGGTAGCCATCCAGGCCGTCGGAGGCGTAATCCACCTCGAAGCCCTTGCCCTCCAGATACTCACCGATCATCTCGGAGATGTTGCGGTTGTCCTCGACGACCAGGACCAGTCCCGAGGTTTCCTGTGCATGACGCATAACGTGATCTCCGAAAAAGTGCCCAAACTTTCAGGTTTGTGAAACTATCGGGCGTGGAGTCGACGATGCGTGAAGGCGGTGTCCCGATCACGTGATCGACCGTGATCGGGTACTGGTGCAGGCTCGGGCGACTGCGCGACAGACGCGGTTTTGCGAGATTTCGGCGCGCGCTTGCCCCGCTAGAGGCGCACCTTGCCGCGCAGGATGTCCACGAACATCACCCAGTCACCGGCCAGCGAATAGAACGGATGGCGGAAAGTCGCCGGCCGGTTCTTCTCGAAGAAGAAGTGCCCCACCCAGGCGAAGCCGTAGCCGCACACCAGCGCGGCCAGCGCGAACCCCCAGCGGCCGGTGGCCAGCGCCGCGGCCAGCAGCGCCAGCACGCCGCAGCTGCCCAGGAAGTGCAGCCGCCGCGAGGTGCGGTTGGCGTGCTCGCTCAGATAGAACGGATAGAACGCGCGAAAGGAAGCGAAGCGGCGCATGTCCGGGCGGCACTGACGAAAGACGCGCGCAGTGTCGCGCCCGTGTCCCCGAAGGTCACGCTGCGACGCGGCGTCAGGCGTGGCGCGGCCCGAACATGATCACGGCCATCCCGCACAGGCAAAGGCCCGCGCCAAGCACGTCCCAGCGCGTCGGGCGCACGCCATCGACGGCCCACAGCCAGCCCAGCGCCACGGCGATGTAGACCCCGCCGTAAGCCGCGTACACACGCCCCGAAGCGGCGGGATGCAGGGTCAGCAACCAGGCGAACAACGCCAGGCTCGCCGCGGCCGGCAGCAGCAGCCACGGGCTGCCCTCGCGGCGCAGCCACCGCCATGGCAGATAGCAGCCGAGGATCTCGGCCAGCGCGGTGGCGAAGAACAGCAGGACAGTGGTCATGCGCCAACGCGCTCGTGTCGCTTGATCCGCTGCCAGAGCGCCTCCTGCGCCTCCAGCTCCAGCTCGGCGAAGACCCGGCCCTCGCGCGTGGCTTCGGCCTCCATCGCCCGGAAGCGGCGCTCGAACTTGGCATTGGCATGGCGCAGCGCGCCGCCGGCGTCCACGCCGGCCTTGCGCGCCAGGGTGAGGCAGACGAACAGCACATCGCCGATCTCGTCCTCCAGCCGCACCGCGCGCTGCGGATCGTCCTCGCCGCGCGCCAGTTCGGCCCGCACTTCGTCGATCTCCTCGTACAGCTTGTCCAGCACCGGCGCCGGGCCCGGCCAGTCGAAGCCGGTCCGCGCCGCGCGCGACTGCAGCTTGGTCGCGCGCTGCCATTCGGGCAGACCGCGCGCGATCCCGGCCAGCGCCGAGGGATCGGTCTGCCCCTTGGCCGCGCGCTCCTGGCGCTTGATGTCCTCCCAGTTGGCGCTGACCGCCGCGCTGCCGTCCACCTGGGTCTGCGCGAATACGTGCGGGTGGCGCCGCACCAGCTTGTCGGAGATCGTGCGCGCCACGTCCTCGAAGGCGAACACGCCCTGCTCGGCCGCCATCTGCGCATGGAACACCACCTGCAGCAGCAGGTCGCCGAGCTCGTCCTTCAGGTCGTCCAGATCGCCGCGGTCGATCGCATCGGCGACCTCGTAGGCCTCCTCGATCGTGTACGGCGCGATGGTGGAGAAGTCCTGCTCCAGATCCCAAGGGCACCCGCCGTCGGGATTGCGCAGCTGCGACATGATCGACAGCAGGCGTGCGATCTGCGTGCCCGGCTCGGCCATGGGGTCACCTCTTGCGATGTGGGGAAGATCGGCGGCGCGTCAGAGCCAGTCGCGCCACGGCAGCGCAGGGTCGCCCAGCGCCATGAAGTCGCCGTTGAGCAGGCTCTCGCGTCGGTTGTAGCGGAAGGCGCGGCCATCGGGCGCCAGCAGCGCGCCGCCGGCGGCCTCCAGGATGCATTGCCCGGCCGCGGTATCCCATTCGCAGGTCGGGCCGAAGCGCGGGTACACGTCCAGCGTGCCCTCGGCGATGCGGCAGAACTTCAGCGACGAGCCCAGCGGCACCGGTTCGGCGCCGGGCAGCTGGTCCAGCACCGCCTGGGTGCGCGGATCGCGGTGCGAGCGGCTGGCGGCCACCCGCAGCGGCGCGCGGGCCGGCTGGCGCGTGCGCAGTTCGCGGTCGGTCTGGCCGTCGCGGCGCAGCGCCACCTGCCCGGCCTGGGCGTGCCACAGCGTGCCGGTGACCGGCGCCATGATCACGCCGAACACCGGCTGGTGCGCCTCGATCAACGCGATGTTGACGGTGAATTCGCCGTTGCGCTTGACGAACTCGCGCGTGCCGTCGAGCGGATCGACCAGCCAGTAGGCGTGCCAGTCCTGGCGCGCGGCCCACGGCGTCTTGGCGCCCTCCTCGCTCAGCAGCGGCAGGTCCGGCGTCAGCCGCGCCAGCCCGTCGGCGATGATCCGGTGCGCGGCCAGGTCGGCGCGCGTGAGCGGGCTGTTGTCGGCCTTGTGCTCGACCTCGAAGTCCTCGGCATAGACCTGCATGATCGCGTCGGAGGCGTCGCGCGCGATGGTCAGCACCGCCTCGTGCAGGTCCGCGGTGATGCGACTCATGCCTGGGCCGCCAGCCACTCGCGGGCGATGAACAGCGCCGCCAGTGATCGGCCTTCGGAAAAGTCCTCGCGCAGCATCAACTGGTCCAATGCATCAAGCTTCCACGGCACCACTTCAAGTTCCTCGGGTTCATCGCCCGGCAATCGCTCGGGATACAGGTCGCGCGCGACCACCAGCCAGGACTGGTGGCTCATGTAGGTCGGCGCCAGGGTCAGGGCGCGCAGCACGTCCAACTGGCGCGCGCCATAGCCGGCCTCTTCCTTGAGCTCGCGGTCGGCGGCCTGCAGCGGCGTCTCGCCCGCGTCGATGCGGCCCTTGACCAGGCCCAGCTCGTAACGGTGCATGCCGGCGGCGTACTCGCGCACCAGCAGCACGGTGTCCTTGTCGATCAACGGCACCACCACCACCGCGCCATGGCCGCCGCTGACCTGGCGGTCGAACACGCGCCGCTCGCCGTTGGAGAATTCAAGGTCCAGCTTCTCCATGCGCAGCGGGCCGACCTGGTGCTCGGTCACGCCATGGATCAGCGGCAATCTGCGGCTCACGCGCCCAGCCTGCTGCCGCGCGCGGCAGCGGTCGATATCATGGGCGCATGCGAGTCGATCATCAGCCGCGAATGCTAGCAGAGCAGAACAGCACTGCGCCCGCCTTCAGGCGCGAACCATGCGCGTGACGCGCGTGCACGTGGAGGCGGCGCTGGCACCGGGGCACGAGGTCGCCCTGCCCGAGGACGCCGCCGCGCACCTGGCGCGTGTGCTGCGCCTGCGCGAAGGCGATGCCTGCGTGCTGTTCAACGGCGATGGCCACGACTACCCGGCGCGCCTGGTGTCGCTGGACAAGCGTCAGGTGCGCGCCCGCATCGAGGCCGCGCAGCCGCTGCAGAACGAATCGCCGCTGCGCATCGTGCTGCTGCAGGGCGTCGCCCGCGGCGAGAAGATGGACCTGATCCTGCAGAAGGCCACCGAACTGGGCGTGGCGCAGATCCTGCCGGTCGACTCCGAGCGCTCGGAGGTCAAGCTGTCCGGCGAGCGCCTGCACAAGCGACTGGCGCACTGGCAGGGCGTGGTCGTGGCCGCCTGCGAACAGTCCGGGCGTGCTCGCGTGCCGGAGGTCGCCTCCCCGCAAGCCCTGATCGCCGCCGCCGCGGCCCTGCCCGACGATGCCCTGCGCCTGCTGCTCGATCCGCAGGGCGCACACGCCCTGAGCACGCTGCAGGCCCCGGTCTCGCAGCGGGTGGTGATCGCCATCGGGCCCGAGGGCGGCTGGTCGCCGCGCGACCGCCAGGCGCTGGAGGCCGCCGGCTTCCAGGGCCTGCGCCTGGGCCCGCGTGTGCTGCGCACCGAGACCGCCGGCCTGGCCGCCATCGCCGCACTGCAGGCACGGCTGGGGGATCTGTAAGACAGGCCGCGATCGCGTGGCTGTTTCGGGAGGGTGCGTTTCTCGCGCTGTGCGCGAAAGTCCATGGGTTCCCGCGTTCGCGGGAACGACGGCAGAGACGTTTCAGCGGCTTTAAGCTGACAACCGCTTCAAAAGACGTTCGCTGACGGCTCGCAGTTCATCCTGCACGCGACACTGACACGACGCGCTTTTTCAGGCCTTCAGTGCCATCGCCCTCCGCGCATGAGGCGTGAATCCGCAGGCACAGGACTTCAGGCCGGCTCGGCGATCACCTGGGCGAGCATCGCCTCGATCGCCTCCAGGTCAGGCAGCAGCGCCGCCTCGTCGCCCAGCAGCACCCGCATGTGCACCCCGTGCGGCAGCGCCTCCTCGCTGGCGTCGGCCAACAGGCCATCGCGCGGCACCGAGATCAGGCGCGGGAAGGACTGCGTCAGCAGGCCGATGTACGGCATCCCCTCGCCCCCGGTCAGCGTCTTGAGCACCACGAACTTGCTGGCGGCGTTGACGCTCTCGCGCCCCAGCCCGCCCAGCGCGACCATGGAGAACAGCGGCACCTGCCAGCCGTGCCAGTCGATGGTGCCAGGCAGCCAGTGCGGCGCCTCGGCCACCGGCTGGACCGGCACCCGGGCCAGGACCTCGGCCACGGTCGCGTTGGGCAGCAGCACGCGTTCGTCGCCGGTCTGTACCAGCACGCCGCGGATTTCGTCATTGGCTCGGGACATGGCGTCAGATTCCCAGGTGTTGTGCGACGCGGCGGGCGAGTTCCTCCGGCGCGGCGATGTCGCCGCCGCCGGCTTCCAGGGCGCGCGAGGCCGCCCAGTCGTAGCAGCCCTGCAGCGACTGGCCGCCGATCAGGCCGCCGCGCGCGGCCAGCATCAGCGCGGGCTCGGCGTGGGCCGGGTCGGCGCCGCTGAGCAGCAGCACGGCGGTGCGGTACGGCGGCAGCCCGCCCAGCAGCGCGGTGACATCGACGGCTTCGGCGACGAACTCGACCTTGCCGGCGGTGGCGCGCGCCGACAGATCGTCGGGCACCACGTAGACCACGCCGGCACGGGCGACCATGCCCGCGACCGGGATGCTCACCGGCAGTGGCGAGACGCGCTCGATCTGCCGGACCAGGTTGTCGTAGCGACCGCCATCCAGGCGCAGGTGCACCAGCACGGGCTGCTCGAGCGTGTCGGGCAGCTCGGCCAGTACGCGACGGACCGCGTCGGGCCCGCCGATGCCGGCGAACAGCAGCACCGCGCCGGGCACGATCTCGCCCTTCGGCTGCGGATCGGCCGCCACACCATGCGCCGGGTCCAGCGCCTCAAGCTCAAGGTTCAGATCGCCGAACCCCGGCGGCAGCGGCGGCGGTTCGGCCGGCGCGCGCTTCTCCGGCACCGTGACCTGGAAATCCTCGACCAGCGAGAGCGTGCCGAACGAGGGCCGCGGCGGAGGCGGCGGCGCTTCGATCGCAACCGGCGGCGCCTCCGCGGCCGGCTCGGCCGGTTCGAGCGGCGCCAGCACGGGCGTGTCGACCAGGGCCTGGCGCGTCGGCGTCTCGGGCGGCGTCCAGTTGTCCAGGTCGATGACGAAGGCATCGGCCGGCTGTGCGCCGGCGGCCTCGTCCTCGAGCTCCAGCGGCGGCAGCGTGGCCGGGTCGCGATCGCCGGGCTGCGGATCCGGGACATCCGCCAACGACCAGGACACGGGCGAAGGCGAAGCAGTCTGCGTGTCCACGCCTTCGATTGGGTCGACCGACGCCTCAAGCGCGTCCGTCGGCACGTTCAAGCCCGGATCGACCGGCAGCGCGGCCGACTGCCCGGCGGCTTCGTCCAGATGCAGCTCCAGCCGCGCGCCTTCGTGCAGCTGTTCCGGCGCCGGCGGGCGGCCGGGTTCGGGCGCCTGCGGCGGTTCGATCTCCGCGCCCGGCGGCAGCACGTCGCCGTGGCCATGCAGCTTGGCGCGCAGATGCCTCGCCCAGCGCTGCGCGTCCCAGCCCTCGCGGGCGCTGGCCAGCGCGGCCTCGTCGTAGATCACGGTCAGGGCGGGGTCGGCCAGGACCGCCTCCAGCCGGGCCAGCGCGTCCTCGATGGCCGGCTCCAGCGCCACCAGCACCACCTGTGGGCCGCTGGCGGCCAGCGTGTCGGCATCCAGGCTGTTGGGGTCGTCTTCCAGCGCGATCCGCGCGCCGGCGCCGAGCAGCGCGCCGCGCAGCTGCTCGCGGGCCGCGCCCGGGCGCGCCAGCAGCACCACGCGCGGCGCGGACAGGGCGGCCTCAGTCGCGGACACGGGCGATCCCCAGCAGGTCGTACACGTTGCGCATCAGATCCAGCTCCTGGTACGGCTTGCCCATGTAGCGCTGCACGCCGATCTCCAGCGCGCGCTGGCGGTGCTTGTCGCCGGTGCGCGAGGTGATCATCACGATCGGCACGCCGGCAAAGCGCGGATCGGCGCGCATGGCGGTGGCCAGCTCGTAGCCGTCCATGCGCGGCATCTCGATGTCCAGCAGCATCAGGTCGGGCACGCGCTCCTCCAGCCGCTCCAGCGCCTCGACGCCGTCGCGCGCGGTGGCCACCTCGAAGTTGTGCCGCTCCAGCACGCGTCCGGTGACCTTGCGCATGGTCAGCGAATCGTCGACCACCATCACCAGCGGCACGTGGCGCTGCTCGACCTGGGCCGAGGCCGGCACGGCCGAGACCGGCTGGGCGATATAGCGGCGCACCAGCGGCGCGGCGTCCAGGATCACCACCACGCTGCCGTCGCCGGTGATGGTGGCGCCGTAGATGCCCGGGATCGAGCCGATCTGCGGGCCCACCGGCTTGACCACGATCTCGCGGTTGCCCAGCACCTGGTCCACCGCCACGGCGGCGCGCAGCTCGCCGGCGCGCACCAGCAGCAGCGGCACCTGCGGCTGGCCTTCGGCCTTGGCCGGGGCCTGGCCGACCAGCGTGCCCAGATCGTGCAGGGCGTATTCCTCGCCGCCATAGACGTAGGAGCCGCTGCCGGACTCGTAGCGCTCGCGGCTGATGCGGCCCACGCCGCCCACCGCCGCCACCGGCACGGCGAACTGGGTCTCGCCGATCTGCACGAACACCGCCTGGGTCACCGCCAGGGTCTGCGGCAGGCGCAGGGTGAAGCGCGTGCCCTGGCCCCGGGTCGAGGCGATCTCCAGCGAGCCGCCGAGCTGGCGCACCTCGTTGTGGACCACGTCCATGCCCACGCCGCGTCCGGCCAGCTGGCTGACTTCCTCGGCGGTGGAGAAACCCGGCTCCAGGATCAGCCGCTCCAGGTCGACGTCGGCGATCTCCGCGCCGGGCTGCAGCATCCCGCGCTGTTCGGCGCGGCGGCGGATCGCGGCATGGTCGATGCCGGCGCCGTCGTCGGCCACCTGCAGCACCATTTCCGAACCTTCGCGGCGCAGCACCACGCGCACCGTGCCCTCTTCCGGCTTGCCCGCCGCGCGGCGCGCCTGCGGCGACTCCAGGCCATGGGCCACGGCGTTGCGCAGCAGGTGTTCCAGCGGCGCGGTCATGCGCTCGAGGACGTTGCGGTCCAGTTCGCCGTGGGCGCCTTCCAGCTGCAGCTGGGCCTGCTTGCCGGTGTCGGCTGCGGCCTGGCGCAGCACCCGGCGCAGCCGCGGCACGCTGCCTTCGAAGGGCACCATGCGTGCGCGCATCAGGCCGTCCTGCAGTTCCGAGCTCACCCGCGACTGCTGGCCGAGCAGGCTGTCGTTCTGCCGCGCCAGGTCGTCCAGCACGCCCTGCAGGCCGCTGATGTCGGCGGCCGATTCGGCCAACGCGCGGGACAGCTGCTGCAGCGTGGAGAAGCGGTCCAGCTCCAGCGGATCGAAGGCGGTGTCGCGCGTGTCCTGCTCGCGCTGATAGCGGGCGACGATCTGCGCCTCGGTCTCCAGGTCCAGACGGCGCAGCTGATCGTGCAGACGCGTATTGGTGCGGTCCAGCTCGGCCATGGCCGCGCGGAAGGCACCCATCTGCTGCTCGAGGCGGGCGCGATAGATCGCCACCTCGCCGGCGTGGTTGACCAGCTGGTCGAGCAGATCGGCGCGCACGCGCACCTGCTCCTGGCCGCTGCCCGACGAGGCCTGCTCGTCCTCGCCCTGGCCATGCAGGTCCAGCGGGGCCGACAGCGGCGGCAGGTCCGGGATCGGCTGCGGCACCAGCGGCGCGATGGCCACGGGCGCGGGCGCGAGCGACTCGGCGCTCGTCTCCGCGGCGGGCGGCGTCGGCTCGGCGGCGGCCTCGACGGCCCACGGCGTGCGCGGCTCGGCGTCGACGAAGGCCGCGTCGCTGGCCGGTTCGTCCGAAGACATCGCCGCACGCTCGGCCTCGGCCTGGCGGATGGCGCTGGCGTAGGAGGTGCCCAGGGCCACGTCCAGCGCTGCCAGCAGCTCCGCGTCCAGATAGTCGGCCGACGAGGCAGTGGCCGGCTCGGGTTCTACGCTCGCAGGCTCCTCAGCAAAGCCTGGCTGCGAGGGCGACTGCGTTTCGTCCTGCAGATCCCAGGCCGACGACGCGGCATCGCGATGCTCCTCCGTTGATACCGGCTCGTGCGGCGCCTGGCTCGCATCGGCCTCCGGCAGGAAACCGAAGGCCTCGGCATCCTGGCTGTCCGGCATCGATTCGTCGACGGCGTCCAGCGCGTCGGCGGGTTCGGCCGGCAGCGCATCCTCGCGCTCTGGCGAGACGGTGAAGGCGAACGGCTCGGCTTGCTGGTCGGCGGCGGGTTCCTGGACGCCCGGCTCCTGCTCGTCCAGGGCTTCCGCATCGGCGTCAGCGCCGGACGGGGCCGCTTCGATCGACGGCGGCGCCTGGTCGAACGACGTCGCCTCAGGCGTGGCCGCCTCGGGCGGGGCCACGTCGTCAAAGGACACTTCCTCGATCTGCAGCTCATCGAACGCCGACGATTCGGCCGGCGCGGCCGCACCCTCGTCCGTGGTCACCTCGCCGCGCGCACGCGCGTCGAACTCGGCCACCAGCGCCGGCTGCGGGGCTACGACGCGGTAGGCGGCCGTGCGTCCGAGCATGCCGTGCAGGGCGTCGAAGCCGCGCTCCAGCAGGCCGATCACGCCGCGGTCCACGTCGGTGCGGTGTTCGGCGACCTGCTCCAGCAGCGACTCGATCGCATGGCCGAGGTCGCCGATCGGCTCGATGCCGGCCATGCGCGCGCCGCCCTTGATGGTGTGCAGGTCGCGCTGCAGCCCGATCACCAGGCTGCGGTCGTCCGGCGCCTGGCGCAGGCGCGCCAGCAGGCCGTCGGAGTGGTCGAGCAGGTCGTTGCCCTCCTCGACGAAGATATCGACCAGATCGCGGTCGAGCACGCTGAAATCCAGCAGGTGCTCGGTCTGATCCTTCGCTTCGTTGGCCACCGGCTCGCTCAAAGAGGCCGCATGCGCCTCCTCGTGCGGCGGACCATGGCCCGCCGCACCATCCAGAGCCTCGATGTCCTCGGCCTGGTCTTCGGCGAACAGCGCCTCGGGCGCGTAGTCGTCCTGGGCGTCGGCGATGTGCGTCGGCGCGGTCGGCGTGGCGGCGAACGTGGCGTCCGCCGATTCGGGCAACGGCGCGTCTTCGGCGGTCTCGGCGGCGGCTTCCAGCGCGACCGGGCCGCCCTGCACCACCTCGCTCACCTCGGCGACCGTCGGCTCGCTCGGCTCCGGCGCGGCTGGCGCCTGCGGCGCGAAGGCCTGCGCGTGTTCGTACCAGGCCATGGCCCCGGCCGCCGCTTCCGGCTCGGTCAGGGCGACATCGCCATCGGCCGGTGTCTGCGCCAGCGCCTCCAGCTCGGCCCGCTCCTCCTCGCTGAGCGCATCTTCGTCGTCCAGCGCGCGCACATCGGCGTCGTCGGCGGTGTCGGGCAGGTCCTCGAGGGCGAGCAGGTCCGGATCGATCTGCGGGTCGCGCTCGGCATGGGCCTCCAGCGAGACGTCATCGGCCGCGCCCTCCGGCTGCGGCGCGCCGGTATCGAAAGCGGCCAGTTCCGGCGGCAGCGGCGCCTCGAACGTCGGCACCGGCGGCTCTGCCGTCGCCCTGTTGGGACGCTCGGCCTGATAATCCAGGCGCAGGTCGAACCAGGTCGCCTGGCCGTCGTCGACCGGCGGGGCGTGCGGCGCCGGCGGCTCGAACGCGTCCAGCGTCGGCACGAATTCCACGTGTCCGTCGACGAAGCGCGAGAGGTCCATCGCGCCGGTGAGTTCCAGATCGCCCGGCGTCTCAGGCTTCAATGGCGCCACGGGCGCCAGCCCTGGATAGGTGGCTTGATCCTGATCGTCTACCGAGGCGGTGAACAGGCGCTGGGCCGCGGGCAGGCTGTCGCGCCGCTCCTCCAGCAGCGCACGCAGCACCAGGAACTGCGGGATGCGCGGCTGCGGCTCCTGCAGCGCGGCGATGGTGGCGCGCACGGCCGCGGCGGCCGAGGCCAGCCCTTCGACGCCGGCCGGATCGGCCTGCACCTGGTTGGCCAGCAGCCGCTTGACGTACTGCTCGGCGCGGCCGGTGACCTCGGTGATCTCCGGCACGTCCGCCATCGCGAAGGCGCCGTTGATCGTGTGGAAGGCGCGCAGCAGCGGCTCGCTCGCCGCGGCGGACTGGGCGTTGCGCGCCTGCGCCAGCCAGGCATCGACCACCTGCAGGTGGTTGGCGACCTCGGTTTCCAGGATCTCGCGCAGCACGCTGTCCACGGTGGCGGGCGTGCCGTCGCTTGAAGGCGTGGGCGCTGCGACTTCGCTCTCGTCTTGCGCAGCGGTGGCGGCGGGAACTTCGCTGGCGGGGGCGGCGGCGTACCACGCCTCTTCGCCGCTGGCCAGGCGCTCGGCGATCGCCTCGATCCCGGCCAGGTCGGCCTGCACGCCGGCGCGGCCGCGCAGGGCCGCATCGAGCTGGGGCAGCGTGTCGGTGGCCTGCTGCAGCAGCGTCTGCACGGCCGCGCTGGGCGGACGCGAACCGTCCAGCACGCGATTGAGCATGTTCTCGATCTTCCAGGAGAACTCGCCGAGCAGGCGCGCGCCGACCAGGCGGCCGCTGCCCTTGAGGGTATGGAACACGCGCCGGATCGGACGCAGACGCTCCAGGTCGTCCGGCTTGGCCAGCCACAGCGGCAGCAGCTGGCGCAGGTTGCCGATCTCCTCGTCGAACTCCTCCAGGAAGACATCGCGGATCTCGTCGTCGATATCGTGGCCGGACACGTCGAAGCCGGCGGCCAGCGCGGGCGCATCGGTCGCAGGCGCCAGGTCCTGCGGCGGGAGCGAGGAGACCGGATAGGCGGCGTCCTCGGGCGCGGCGGTCGTCGTCGGCGGCGGCTGCGCGGGCGCGGCGGCCTCGGGCTCGTAGGCGAAGGCCGGCTGGCCGACCGAAGGCAGCAGCGCTTCCAGCGTGGGATCGGGCCGCAGTGCGTCTTCCGGCGCTTGCTCGGGTTCGGGCGAGCGCTCGGTGGGTTGCTCGTTGACGGGCGCCTCGGCGGTGAGATCGAATGCCATCGCGTCCGTGTCTGCCGCGACGTCTTCGTCGGGCGCAGCCAGGGGCGGCACGTCCACGTCCGGCGCCTGATCGCGCAGCTCAAACTCCGCCACGCCGACCGGCGACGGCACCTCGTCGCGTTCACTGGCCACCGGATCGAACACCGAGGCATCGCTGGCCGTCGGTTCGAACGCCGGCAAAGCGTCGGCGTGTTCGAGCGCATCGTGCAGGTCCAGGCGGATCGCCTGCGCCGGCGCATCGTCCTGGCCGTCGAATTCGCTGGCCACCGGATCGAACGCCGAGGCGCTGCTCGCCTGCGGCTCGAACGCCGGCAGCGCCGGCGCACGTTCGATCTCCAGCGCCTCGCCGGCGGGCACGCTGTCGGCGGCCTCCGGCGTCAGACCGACCGACGCCTGCGCGCTCGAATCGTCAGCATCGTGCGCGCCTTCGGCTTCCGCCTGCCGCACCTCCGGCACTTGCGGCACCGGCAGCGGCCAGTAGCGCAGCGTCTCCAGGCTAGAGCGGGTGATGCCGAGGATTTCCTCGCGGTTGGGGCGATGCTCGCGCAGCGCTTCCAGGTAGTACTCCAGGCTGGCCATCGCGTCGGCCAGCGTGTCCAGCTGCGCCCCGCCCGGCACGCGCCGGCGCTCGATCAGCTCGGTGCCGATGTAGCGGCGCACGCCTTCGACATAGTCGGCCGGTTCGGCCAGCTCGAGCATGCGCAGCGCGCCGCCGACCTCGCCCAGCAGGCGCGGCATCGCCTCCAGCTGCGCGTGGTCCCAGCCGGTCTCGATGAAGGCCACGAACTGCTGCCGCGCCTCGGCGAAATTGCGCATCGCCTCGCCGGCCAGCGCCTCGACCGTGCGCCGCGACTCGGCGGCCTGGGCGTCCGGCGCGCCGCCGGCATCGCCCAGGTGCGCGACCTGGTCGTCCAGCGAGGCATCGACGTAGAGCAGCGCCCCGGCGATATCCAGCAGCGCGCTCTCGTCGGGCGCGCGCCGGCCATCGACCAGGTCGGCCAGCGAATCGCGCTGCTGCAGCACCACGTTGCGCGCCAGGCCCAGGCCCATCATGCCGAGCGTGTCGGCCACGCTGCCCAGCTGTGCCACCTGCGGCGCCAGGCCCGCGATCTCCGCGCCGGTGCGCAGCTGCAGATCCAGCGCGTCCTTGACGCGCATCAGCTCTTCCTTGACCACGCCGCCAACGGTGTCCAGCAGCGCGCGGTTGCGCCCGCTCAGGCTGCTGCGGGCGTGGTCGATCTCGGCCTGGCTGGGCGAGGCCGCGGACAGGTCGAAGGCGCGGCGCAGGTCTTCCAGTGCCGGATGCCGCGCATCGGTCTGCGCCACCTGGTAGAGCAGCAGCCGGGTGGGCTCCTGCCCGGGCGTGGCGCCGGGGACCAGCCCCTGGCGCAGCTGACGCACGGCGCGCAGCACCGCGGCGAAGCCCTGGTGCAGCGCCGGGCTGGGCGTCAGCGCGCCATCGCGCAGCGCCTCGGCCACACTGCTGGCCACCCACAGCATGCGCCGGGCGGCGGTGTGCTCGGCCAGGCGCTGCAGCGGGATCAGGGCCGACGCCAGGGCGCCGGCGTCGGCCGGCGTACCGTCCTCGGGCCAGCCGGCGAAGGTGCGTTCGAGATGATCGCCCGCCTGGGCGAAGCGGGCCTCGCGCGTGCTGGAGGGCAGCGGCTCGGTGGCCGGCACGTCCTGCGGCAGCGGGCGGCTCAGATCCGGGGCGAACAGCACGCTTTCGCTCAGGCCGGCCTCGCCGCGCGCGGCGCGGATCTCGTTGAGCAGCGGCAGCAGCACGATCGGGATGTCGCGATGGCCGCTCTGCAGGCGTTCCAGATAGTCCGGCAGCAGCACGGTGCCGCGCATCAGCGTGGCACAGCCCTCGGCCGGATCGGCGACCTGGCCGTCCTGCAGGGCCTGGGCGAGCTTTTCCAGCTCCTCGGCCACCATCGCCGGCGCGTACAGCTCGACCATGTGCAAGGTGCCCTGCACCTGGTGCAGGTAGCCCACGCACAGGTGCATGCGCGAGACATCGGCCGGATGCTCGGCGAAGGACTCGATCTCACCGCGCACCAGGCGCAGGGTCTGGTCCAGCTCGGGCTTGACCCAGCCGAGCACGGCGTGGCTCATCGCCTCGCGCAGCGCGCTCATGGCGAGCCCCGCATGCCGAAGGCCGGGTGGTGGACGATGCTGGTCATGCGTTCAATGTCCTCAGCCCGGCAGCTTGAAGTCGGCCACGGAGCGACGCAAATCCGATGCCAGCTGGGTCAGGTGTCCGATCGATTCGGCGGTCTGCCCGGCGCCCTGCGAGGTCTGCAGGGTGATGCGGCGGATCACGCCCATGGTCTGGGTGATGTCCAGGGCCGCGGTGGACTGCTGCTGGGCGGCGGCGGAGATGTTCTTGATCAGCTCGTTCAAGTCGCTGGACACCCGCTCGATCTCGCCCAGCGCCGTGCCTGCGTCCTCCGCCAGGCGCGCGCCGGAGACCACTTCGGAGGTGGTCTGCTCCATCGAGCTGACCGCCTCGTTGGTGTCGGCCTGGATCGCCTGGACCAGCGATTCGATGCGCTTGGTCGCGCCCGAGGTGCGTTCGGCCAGGCGCTGCACTTCGTCGGCCACCACCGCGAACCCGCGCCCGGCCTCGCCGGCCGAGGCCGCCTGCACCGCCGCGTTGAGCGCGAGGATGTTGGTCTGTTCGGAAATGTCGTTGATCAGTTCCACCACCGAGCCGATCTCCTGCGAGGACTCGCCCAGGCGCTTGATGCGCTTGGAAGTCTCCTGGATCTGGTCGCGGATCTGGTCCATGCCGCGGATGGTCTCGCGCACCACGCCCGCGCCCTCGGTGGCGATCAGCACCGAGCGCTGCGCCACCTCGGCCGAGTCGGTGGAGTTGCGCGAGACCTCCTCGATGCTGACCGCGATCTCGTTGATGCGGTCCGAGGCGGTGGTGATCTGCTCGGCCTGATGGTTGGCCGCCTCGGCCAGCTGCAGCGCGGTGGCCTGGGTCTCCTGGGTCGAGGCGGCCACCTGCACCGAGGTGTCGTTGATCGTGGTCACCAGGTGACGCAGTTCGTCCACCGCGTAGTTGATCGCGTCGGCGATCGCCCCGGTCATGTCCTCGGTGACCGAGGCCTTGACCGTCAGGTCGCCCTCGCCCAGCGAGGAGATTTCGTCGAGCAGGCGCATGATCGCCTGCTGGTTGCGGCTGTTGTATTCGACCTGGGTCTGGTAGCGGATTTCCTGCTCGCGCTGGCGCCCGGCGTAGAGGCTGTAGAGCAGCGCGATCAGCGAGAGCACCAGGATGGCGCCGCCGACGATGGTGTACCAAAGGTTGGGGAACACGCGCGTATCGCGCACCGAGCCGAAGGCGGAGAACGCGTCGAACAGCTTCTTGCTGTCCTCCAGCATCTTGCCCGAGCCCTCGGTGATCGCACCGGAGGCCGACTGCGCGGCGAACAGGCTGCGCGCACTGCCCAGGATCGCGTCCAGGTCGCGCTTCATGCCGGTCCACAGCGTCTGCGACTGCTCCAGCGCCTGCACCGCCGCCGGCACGCGCAGCGGGGCGATGCCCAGCTCCTCGTTGCCGTTGCGCAGGCCTTCGATCACCTGGCCGAACAGCAGCGCATCGCGCGCCAGCGCGTCGCCGGCCATGGTCGCGGTGCTGCCGCCGGCGCGCATCTCGGTGACGTTGCGGGCCATGCGGCCGGCCACCACGACCTGCTGCAGCGCGCTGTAGACCTGCGAGGACGGTGCGCCGCTGGCGGACATGGCGCGCACTACCTCGTTGAGCTGCGCCTGCAGCTGCGGCACCTGCGCGCCGAAGCGGTTGGCGTTGCCGGCCAGCGCCAGCACGGCCGGCTCGGCGTTGACGATCTGGCCGGCGCTGGCGTCCAGCGGCTTCCAGGTGGTCAGCAGCTGCTGCAGCGCGCCCTGCACGCCCGGCTCCTGGCCAAAGCGCTCCTGCAAGCCACTCAGCGTCTTGTTGATCTGGCCGCGGGTGGCCTTGAACGCGGCGTAGGCCGGGGCGTTGCCGCCGACGGCCTCGTTGGCCTGGTTGGCCAGCTGCTGGGACAGCACCTGCAGATCGGCCGCGCCGGTGGCGGCGCCTGACAAACGGCTGCCCTGATAGGTCGACATGGCCGTATTGGCCGTCACCACCAGGAAGGACAGCACCAGCAGGATCGCCCAGAACGTGGTCCCCATGCCGCCCAGCCTGGCCTTGGGCGTTTCCGCGGCAGTACTCATTGCTTGATCCCCGAAAAGAACATCAGTGAATGCACGCGCGCCGCCACCCCAGCGGCGCTGCGTCTCCGGCGCCGCGCTATTGCGCGGCCTGCCGGAACTCCGGCGTTCGCGCCAGCAGCGATAGCGCGAACACCCCCCAATCCTGGCCGTCGCTGGAAAACGCCTGCGAGACGAAATGTCCGAAGCGGCCATCGGCCAGCGCCCCAGGCGCGGTGACCTGGTCGCGGCCGAAGCTGCGCTGCCCGTACAGTTCGTCGATGGTCAGCGCCACATCGCCACCGGCCTGGCGCATCACCAGCACCCGCTGCCCCTCGTGCAGCACGGTCCGCTCGCCCTGGAGGAACTGCTTCAGGTCGATCACCGGGAACAGGTTGCCGCGCAGATTGCCCACGCCCAGCATCCACGGCTGCGCGCCGGGCACCGGCGTCACCGGCGGGATCGGCACGATCTCCACCACCTCATCGAAACTGGACACCAGCCGGCGCGACCCGATCCGGTAGGCGACCCCGCGCCACTGATCCTCCTCGGCGCGCGCCTGCGGCAGGGCCACCGCGTGGGCCAGGCTGCGGCGCTCGTAGTCGGCCAGGATGTCGAAAGGCGTGCGGATCATGCCGACACCTGCGACGAGGCGAGGCCGGAGGCGTGGGCGGCGGGGCGATGGGAAACGGCGTCCATGGCGTTCCCTAGAGCGTGCTATGCACATTGAGATGAGTGCGAAGCGACCTGGGGCGTGTCGAGACAAGGCGTGCGCTGCCGCCCAGGCTGGCCGCCTGGGCAAAGCGCGCAACGCAGTATCGGCGCGCGCCAGGTCGCTTCCCTCCGGGTTGGCCGTCAGCGGCACGGAGCCGGCGCCGCGCGGCTTGCCTTGGCAGCCAGCCAAGGCCGCACCGCGCGACACCACCTCCGCACCGCTGACAGCCAACGCATCTCATCTCAATGTGCATAGCACGCTCTATCAGGCGGCGACGTGGGTGCGGATGGCCTCGAGCAGCTCCTCCCGCGTGAACGGTTTGGTGAGGTACTGCTCGGACCCGACGATGCGCCCGCGCGCCTTGTCGAACAGGCCGTCCTTGGAGGACAGCATGATCACCGGCGTGCGCTTGAAGACCTGGTTGTTCTTGATCAGCGCGCAGGTCTGGTAGCCGTCCAGGCGCGGCATCATGATGTCCACGAAGATGATCTGCGGCTGCTGGTCGGCGATCTTGGCCAACGCCTCGAAGCCGTCGGTGGCGGTCACCACCTCGCAGCCCTCGCGCTTGAGCAGGGTCTCGGCCGTGCGCCGGATGGTTTTCGAATCGTCGATCACCATCACCCGCAGGCCGTCCAATCCACCGGCCTGGCTATCGTTGTCTGTCATGGCGGAGCATTCCCCTGGCGCGCGACGCTTCATCGGCGGCATCGCTGCGAAGCGCCTTATATCCCACCCGTCCACGCGGCCTGTCAAGACGGCGCAGCCGGTGGCGCGCGCTCTGTGACGCCCATTGCAGAACCGTGGGGCGCGGCCGGCGCCTGTTACCATCAAGACCCTGTCGCACCCCCTTCCTGTACGCCTCATGCCTCTCGACGTCATCGTGGTGATGGACCCCATCGGGTCGATCAAGATCGCCAAGGACACCACCTTCGCCATGTTGCTCGAGGCCCAGCGGCGCGGCCACCGGCTGCATTACGTCATTCCGGGCGGGCTGTCGCTGCGCGGCGGTGCGGCCCTGGCGCGCACCGCGCCGCTGACCGTGGCCGACGACAAGGCCGGCTGGTTCACCCTGGGGGCCGAGACCGAGACCGTGTTCGGCCCGGGCCAGGTCGTGCTGATGCGCAAGGACCCGCCGGTCGATCCGGAATACGTCTACGACACGCAGGTGCTGGAGATCGCCCAGCGCGCCGGCGCGCTGGTGGTCAACAACCCGCAGGGCCTGCGCGACTACAACGAGAAGCTGGCCGCGCTGCTGTTCCCGCAGTGCTGCCCGCCCACGCGCGTCAGCCGCAGCGCCGCCGAGCTCAAGGCCTTCGTCCACGAGCACGGTCAGGCGGTGCTCAAGCCGCTGGACGGCATGGGCGGGCGCTCGATCTTCCGCACCGGCACCGGCGATCCCAACCTTAACGTGATCCTGGAAACGCTGACCGACGGCGGCCGCAAACTGGCGCTCGCGCAGAAGTTCATCCCGGACATCAGCGCCGGCGACAAGCGCGTGCTGCTGGTCGACGGCGAGGTGATCGACTACTGCCTGGCGCGCATCCCGCAGGGCGATGAGTTCCGCGGCAACCTGGCCGCCGGCGGCCGCGGCGAGGGCCGCCCGATCAGCGAGCGCGACCGCTGGATCGCCAGCCAGGTCGGCCCGGCGATGAAGGCGCATGGCATGCTGTTCGTCGGCCTGGACGTGATCGGCGACTACCTGACCGAGGTCAACGTCACCAGCCCGACCTGCGTACGCGAGCTGGACGCCCAGTTCGGCCTGAACATCGCCGGCCAGCTGTTCGACGCGATCGAGCGCAAGCTCGCGGCCTGATCCGCGCCATGTCGTCCGCCGCGCTGCCCGCGCCCCCGCTCGACGAGAACGCCCGACTCGGCGCCACCCTGGCGCTGTCGGTGCTGATCCACGGCATCGTGCTGCTCGGGCTGGGCTTCGCGCTGGACGACAACGCGCCGGTGGTGCCGACCCTGGACGTGATCCTCAGCCAGACCAGCACGCCGCTGACGCCCAAGCAGGCCGACTTCCTGGCGGCCGCCAGCCAGCAGGGCGGCGGCGATGCGCAGAAGTCGCGGCGGCCGCGCGAAAGCCAGGCCGGCGTGGTGCCGCAGGCCGAGGCCGGCGTCTCGCCGGTGCCGCTGCGCGCGCAGGCGCCCGACGCCGCCCCACCGCCGCAGACCCGGGTCGTCACCACCGCCGATTCGGACATCATCGTCCCGCCGCAGGAAGCGCATCCGCGTCCGGACCGGCCGGACCTGCCGCCGGGCGAGCAGAAGATCGAGCACGACATGGAAATGGCGCGCCTGGCCGCCGAAATCCATCTGCGCTCGGACCTGTACGCCAAGCGGCCCAAGCGCAAGTTCGTCTCGGCCAGCACCCAGGAGTACGCCTGGGCCAACTATCTGCGCGCCTGGGTCGACCGCGCCGAGCGCGTGGGCAACCTCAACTATCCCGACGAGGCGCGCCGCAAGCGCCTGTCCGGGCAGGTGGTGATCTCGGTGGCGGTGCGCCGCAACGGCACGGTCGAACAGAGCCGGATCATCCAGTCCAGCGGCGTGCCGCTGCTGGATTCGGCCGCCCTGCGCGTGGTCGCGCTGGCCGCGCCCTTCCCGCCTCTGCCCGACACCGACGAGCACGTGGACATCCTGCACGTCACCCGGACTTGGGTGTTCCTGCCGGCGGGTGAGCTGCGCGATCAGTAGGTCCGCGCAAAACACGGGCGGCAGAGCGGACAGATGAGAGCCGGTGGGCGGTGCCGACGGATCCGCCTCGCCACCGTTGACCACCCCCTGTAGAGCGGAGCTTGCTCCGCTGCGCTTGTGCCGGATCGTTGGCAAAGCCTCAGCGGAGCAAGCTCCGCTCTACGAGGCCACGAGTAATGTGAAGATACAGGCGCCCCCCCAGGCACGCTGCGCATCGCATCGTGTGAGCTGCCCTGGCGGCGATCAGGCTTTCCCGAAGAAGCCGCTTCGCACAAGGCCCCACATATTCATCCTCCTGTCTTCGCCGCCTTCGCCGCGCGCAGCGCCTGCTGTTCCTCCAGCGTCAGCGCCACGTTGTTGCGCAAGTAGGCCGGTTCGACGGATTCGGGAGACGGGCGCTCACCGCGCGCCCAGGCCTGCAGCGCCAGGGTGGCCACGTCGGCGGCATGCGGCAGCGCGCCTGCGTCCACGGCGATGAGTTGGTCCTGCAGCCGCGCGGCAAGGGCGCCGTCGACCGCGGCGAATCCGGTGCCCACGGCCTGCCACCCGCCTTCACCATCGGCCAGCGCGACCGCCTCGGGCGCGCCCACCGTCTCGGCATCCAGCGCCTCCAGCACCTCGCCCTGGCGGCGATAGCAGGCGGAATACACCTCACCCATGCGCGCGTCGATCGCGGCCATCACGCGGGTGGCCTCGGCAGGGGCGCGCAGCGCCAGGGCCTGCAGCGTCGACACGGACAGCAGCGGCCGGTCCAGTGCCAGCGCCAGGCCCTGGCCCAGCGCGATCGCCAGGCGCACGCCAGTAAACGCGCCGGGCCCGCGTCCCACCGCGATCGCATCGAGCTGAGACTTGGCCACGCCCGCCTGGTCCAGCAGCGCCTGCGCCCACGGCAGCGCCAGTTCGGCATGGCGACGCGGCGCGAGCTCAAAGCGCTCGATCACCTGACCATCGACGGACAGGGCAACCGAACAGGCTTCGGTGGAGGTTTCAAAGGCGAGCAGGCGCATGCGGCGGATCGGGAGCGAAGAAACAGTGCGCCATTCTGCGCCCTCGCACCGGCGCGGCCAAACGCGCCAAGGTTGCCTGTGCTCACAGGCCTCCCCGTCGCTGCCATGCACACGAGCACAGCTTGCGACTGCTGGGGAAAGTGCTCATTACCGTCGTTCCCGCGACAGCGGGAACCCAGCGACTTACGCGCGCAGGAGCCAGAGGCACTGGGTTCCCGCTTTCGCGGGAAAGACGATAGAAGGTTCGTCGACGGCGCTTGGCCTTCTGCAGCGAAAGCCGAAGCGAAACGCTGACCTCGCGCTTCACTTCGAGCCGCCGTCGGCCGCGCGAAGGCGCCAAAAGCAAAACGGGCCGCCCGAAGGCGACCCGTCGTGTGCAACAAGCAGCTGGCGGCGCTGCTTACTTGACCAGCGCAGCGATCGCGGCACCCAGATCGCCCGGCGAGCGGACAGTCTTGACGCCCGCGGCTTCCATCGCCGCGAACTTGCCTTCGGCCGTGCCCTTGCCGCCCGAGGCGATCGCACCGGCATGGCCCATGCGCTTGCCCGCCGGGGCCGAGGCGCCGGCGATGAAACCGACGACCGGCTTCTTGACGTGCTTGGCGATGTACTCGGCGCCGGCTTCCTCGGCGTCGCCGCCGATCTCGCCGACCATGATGATGCCTTCGGTCTGCGGGTCTTCGTTGAACAGCTTGAGGCAGTCGACGAAGTTCAGGCCGTTGATCGGGTCGCCGCCGATGCCGATGCAGGTGCTCTGGCCCAGGCCGACCTCGGTGGTCTGCTTGACCGCTTCATAGGTCAGCGTGCCCGAACGCGAGACGATGCCGATCTTGCCCGGCTTGTGGATGTGGCCCGGCATGATGCCGATCTTGCACTCGCCCGGAGTGATGACGCCCGGGCAGTTCGGCCCGATCAGCACGGTGTCCGGATGGGCGCGGGTGAGCACGTTCTTGACGCGCAGCATGTCCAGCACCGGGATGCCCTCGGTGATGCACACGATGACCTTGATGCCGGCCGCGGCCGCTTCCAGGATGGCGTCGGCCGCGAACGGCGGCGGCACGTAGATGACCGAGGCGTCGGCGCCGGTGGCCTGCACCGCATCGGCCACGGTGTTGAACACCGGCAGCTCGAGGTGGGTGGTGCCGCCCTTGCCGGGGGTCACGCCGCCGACCACCTGGGTGCCGTAATCGAGCATCTGGGTGGCGTGGAAGGTGCCCTGCTGGCCGGTGAAGCCCTGCACGATCACCTTGGTGTTCTTGTTGATAAGGACAGACATTGGATTTCCTTCGGTGTCGTGGATCAGGCGGCGTTCTTGACGGCTTCAACGACCTTCTTGGCGCCGTCGTTGATGTTGTCGGCCGGGATGATGGCCATGCCGCTGTCGCGCAGCAGCTGCTTGCCTTCCTCCACGTTGGTGCCTTCCAGGCGCACGACCACCGGCACCTTGACGCCCACTTCCTTGACCGCGGCGATGATGCCCTCGGCGATCATGTCGCAGCGCACGATGCCGCCAAAGATGTTGACGAAGATGCCCTGCACCTTGTCCGAGGACAGGATGAGCTTGAAGGCCTCGATCACGCGCTGCTTGTTGGCACCGCCGCCCACGTCCAGGAAGTTGGCCGGCTCGCCGCCGTTGAGCTTGATCACGTCCATGGTGGCCATGGCCAGGCCGGCGCCGTTGACCATGCAGCCGATATTGCCGTCCATGGTCACGTAGTTGATGTCCAGCTCCGAGGCGATCACCTCGGTCGGATCTTCCTGGGTCTTGTCGCGCATGGCGACCAGATCCTTGTGACGGAAGTTGGCGTTGTCGTCGCTGTTGAACTTGCCGTCCAGCGCGTACAGGTTGCCATCGTCCAGGATCGCCAGCGGGTTGATCTCGACCAGCGCCAGGTCCTTGTCGTTGAAGATGCGGTACAGGTTGACCATGATGCTGGCCAGCTGGCCGGCCTGCTTGGCGGTCAGGCCCAGCTTGAAGCCGATGTCGCGGCCGTGGTAGCCCTGCACGCCCTCGACGAAGTCAACGTTGAGCGTATGGATCTTGTCCGGGGTCTCGGCGGCGACCTGCTCGATCTCCATGCCGCCCTCGGAAGAGGCGATGTAGGTGATGGTCTTGGTGCCACGGTCGACCAGAACCGACAGGTACAGCTCCTTGACGATCTCGCCGGCGGTGGTCACCAGCACCAGGCCGATCGGCAGCTCGACGCCGGCGGTCTGGTAGGTCGCCATCTTGGTGCCGAGCATCTTGGCCGCGGCCGCCTTCACATCGTCGGTCGTCTTGCAGAACTTGACGCCACCCGCCTTGCCGCGGCCACCGGCGTGGATCTGGGCCTTGACCATCCAAGGGCCCTGCCCCAGCGACTTGGCCACTTCAACCGCTTCGTCCGGGGTCGCAGCGACCTTGCCGGCCGGGACCGGGATGCCGTATTCGGCAAGCAGTTGTTTTGCCTGGTATTCGTGGAAATTCATGCGTCACCGTATAGATAAGGTCAGTACGCATCGCGCGCGTCGGCGCGCCCTCCTCAAGACGGGGGCAGCCTGGGCGCCGATGGGCCGCACATTGTCGCCCATGGCGCTGTTGCGACGCAAAAGCGGCGGTTTTGGCGCCGGGCTCCTATACTCGGGTTCGTTCCATCCAGTGGAAGGATTCGTCCAACTTGAGTAACGGGCCCGCCAAGACGCCGACCCTGCCACTGGCCTCGGTTCCGCGGCGCGAGCTGTATTCGCTGGCCCTGTACCGGGTCCTGGAGGCCGGCATTCTGGCCGGCATCCTGTTCAGCCCGCTCTCGGACATCCTGGGCGGGGACGACATCCAGTCGCCCTTGCTGGTCACCTGTCTCACCGTGTTCTACCTAGTGTTCTCGGCGGCGATGCTGATCTTCGGCCGCAACGAGAAGCACCTGCTGCCGATCGTGACGATCGGCGTCGGCGTCGACATCGCCGTGGCCTGCGTGGTGACCTCCGCCCTGCCCCCGTCCGCACAGGGCGTGGCCATGCTGCTGCTGTTCAACGTGGCCGCCGCCTGCGCCCTGCTGCCGCTACGCTGGGGCATCGGCGTGGCCGTGGCCGCGACGGCCGCGCACTTTGGTCAGTACCTGGTGGCCGCTTTCGCGCTGAACGCACCCCCGCGGCCTGTGGCCGAGGTCGTGATGTTCTGCATCAGCTACCTGGCCGTGGGCCTGCTGTCGGTGCAGGTCGGCCTGCGCGCGCGGCGCAGCCAACAGTTGGCGGACGAACGGGGGGCCGAGGTCGCCAACCTGGTGGAGGTCAACGAGCTGATCATCCGCCGCATGCGCACCGGCGTGCTGGTGGTCGATGGCGGCGGGCGCATCCGCCTGTCCAACGAGGCGGCGACCGCCCTGCTCGGCGCAGTCGCGGAAGTGCCCGAGGCCAGTGAGGGCAACCTGCTGCAGAACGTGTCGCCGGAGCTGGCCCGGCGCATGCAGCGCTGGCGCAACGGCTGGCAGCAGGACGAGACACCGCTGGCGCTCTCGCCCGACCAGCCGGACATCCAGCCGCGCTTCGCCCGCCTGCTGGCCGGCAGCGACCTCTCGCTGGTGTTCCTGGACGACGCCACGGTGGTCTCGCGCCGGGCCGAATCGCTGACCCTGGCCGCGCTGGGACGCTTCTCGGCCAGCCTGGCCCACGAGATCCGCAATCCCCTGGCCGCCATCAACTACGCCGTGCAGCTGCTGGAAGAGTCGCGCGAGTTCAACGCCAGCGATCGCCATCTGCTGGGCATCATCCATCAGCAGTGCCAGCGCACCAACGGCATCGTCGAAAGCGTGCTCGGCCTGGCCCGGCGCGAGCGCGCCATTCCCGAGCACACCGACCTCAACCTCTTCACCCGCCAGTTCGTCGACGAGTACCAGCAGTCGATGTCGATCGAGACCGACAGCCTGGAAGCGGTTACCGGCAGGCATCAGGTCACCGCCCTGGTCGATCCGCGCCACCTGCACCAGGTCTGCACGGTGCTGGTCCACAACGCCTTCAACTACGGCCGCCTGCCAGGCGAGCCGGCGCGCGTGCGCCTGCGCGTGTTCCAGCTCGACAAGCGTGCCATGATCGACGTGCTTGATCGTGGACCCGGCATTCCGCCCTCGGTCGCGGCGCAGCTGTTCCGGCCGTTCTTCACCACCTCCGAGCACGGCACCGGGCTGGGCCTGTACATCGCCCAGGAGCTGTGCCGGGCCAACCAGGCGACGCTGGACTATGTCTCGGTGCCCGGAGGCGGCAGCTGTTTCCGCATCGCCATGCCCGGGCCCAACGCCCTGCTGACGAACTGACGCGTGAGGGGTTGGGCCGATATCCGCGGCGCGCCTCTCGCTCGCCGGCCCGTTCAGCCGGTAGACTGGCGGCGAACCACGCGAGACCACGATGAGCGACCCCCGAAGCGCCCTGATCGTCGATGACGAACGCGATATCCGCGAACTGCTGACCCTCACCCTGGGCCGCATGGGCATCCGCATCGACACCGCTGCCAACCTGGGCGAGGCGCGCGCGCTGCTGGCCCGCAATGCCTACGACCTGTGCTTCACCGACATGCGACTGCCCGACGGCAACGGCATCGAGCTGGTGGGCGAGATCTCGCGGCAGTTCCCCAAGACGCCGGTGGCGATGATCACTGCATTCGGCAATGTCGAGCTGGCGGTGGAGGCGCTCAAGGCGGGTGCCTTCGATTTCGTCAGCAAGCCGGTGGACATCAACGTCCTGCGCGGCCTGGTCAAGCACGCGCTTGAACTCAACAACGTCGAGCGCCCCTCGCCGGCGCCCGCGCCTGCCCAGCACGCGATGCGCCTGCTGGGCGAGTCGTCGGCGATGCGCGAGCTGCGCGACACCATCGCCAAGGTCGCCCGCAGCCAGGCGCCGGTCTACATCCTCGGCGAATCGGGCGTGGGCAAGGAGCTGGTGGCCCGCACGATTCATGAGCAGGGCGCGCGCTCGTCGGGTCCCTTCGTGCCGGTCAATTGCGGCGCGATCCCGGCCGAGCTGATGGAAAGCGAGTTCTTCGGCCACAAGAAAGGCAGCTTTACCGGCGCACACGCCGACAAGCAGGGCCTGTTCCAGGCGGCCAGCGGCGGCACCCTGTTCCTGGACGAGGTGGCCGAACTCCCGCTGCCCATGCAGGTCAAGCTGCTGCGCGCCATCCAGGAGAAGGCCGTTCGCCCGGTCGGCGCCTCGGGCGAGATCCAGGTCGACGTGCGCATTCTGTCGGCCACCCACAAGGACCTGGGCGAACTGGCCCACGACGGCCGCTTCCGCCACGACCTGTACTACCGCATCAACGTCATCGAACTGCGCGTGCCGCCGCTGCGCGAACGCACCGGCGACCTGCCGCAGCTGACCGGCGCCATCCTTAACCGGCTGGCAGGCAGCCAGGGACGCCCGGCCCCGCGCCTGACCCCAGCCGCGGCGGATGCGCTGTCGCAGTACGCCTTCCCTGGCAACGTCCGTGAGCTGGAGAACATCCTAGAGCGCGCCATGGCCATGGCCGACGAGGACGCCATCGACGCCAGCGATCTGCGCCTGCCGCAGGGTGAGCGCCGATCTGCCGCGGCGCAGCCTCCCCCACAGTCCCCGCCGCCCCAGGACTACGACCCGTTCCGCTCCGCACCCACTCCCCAGTTCGGCCAAGGCCTGCCGTCGCAATCCGGCGCCTCGTCCGCGCCAACGGCCAATGAAGCCGAAGGCCCGCTCCCCTCCTACATCGAACAGATGGAGCGCGCCGCCATTCACAAGGCCCTGGAGGACAACCGCTGGAACAAGACCAAGGCTGCGGCCCAGCTCGGCATCACCTTCCGCGCCCTGCGCTACAAGCTCAAGAAGCTCGGCATCGAATGAGCCCGAGGCCACGCACTGATAGGCAACCCAGAAGTGAGACTTGGTGTGCGACTTGAACTGAGACTTCGCTCAGCTTCTCCCTACAAATCTTTCCCCAGCGACCAACAGCTGACGAGATGCGTCACTTTTTGACGCAGCAAGGCAGAAGCGGATCGATAGCTCATCGCGCAACTGCCTAAACGCGGGTGAGTTGCCCACCGATAGGCCTTGAGGCGATGACGATGTTGGCACGCTTCGTGCTGAGTACCTCCCGCACGTGGGTATCCACGGCGCCCACGGTCCGCGACATCCCAGGGACACGGGGAGACAGTGTCCCTCAACCAGTTCCACCACCCTTCGAAGGAATTGCTCATGAAGAAGAACATGCAGGGCGGCTTCACCCTCATCGAACTGATGATCGTGGTCGCCATCATCGCCATCCTGGCCGCCATCGCGCTGCCGGCGTATCAAGATTACGTTGTGCGGTCGCGCGTTTCAGAAGCTATGGTGCTAGCAGATGGCCTGAAGGTCACTGTCGCCGAGAATGCCGCCCAAGGCGCGGCGGATCTTGGCACCGGCGCAACCTTGACCACCGCGGCTGATAAGTCCCCCAACGTGACCTCCACTGCGATTGCCGCAGCCACAGGCGTGATCACTGTTACAACGACCGCCAAGGCCGGCAATGGTACTGTTGTTCTGACGCCGACCGCCGGCGGGGCCGCTCTTGCTGCCAACACTCCGCCGAACGGCACGATCGTCTGGACCTGCACAGGCACGATCAAGCAGAAGTACCTGCCCAGCAGCTGTAAGGGCGCATGATTCAGCTTAACTAACTTGTTTAAGAGAGCCTCCAAGAGATTGGAGGCTTTTTTTTAGGCGCCAATCCACGTCTGGGCCAGAGCCTGTGGAATTTTCCCTAACCAGCGCGGTCGATCCAGGTCGATCCGATAGTCTTGAGTGAACATCTCTCAGCTAGACGCGAAACGCGCTAATCTGTCGTCAAACAGAAGAGAAAGAATCATTGCGCATGAACGCAATTGCATCTCCTAACCTTGTCGGCATTACTGGAATCGCCCGCCGCCTCGTGATGGATGGCGCGCTTGAAGAAGGCGCCGCTCGCACCGCGATGGCCGAAGCATCTCATGCCAAGATTCCATTGGCGCAGTGGATACAAGAGATGAAGCTTGTAAGCCCTGCCCAGCTTGCTGCTGCCAACGCCATCGAGTTTGGCATTCCTTTGATTGATGCGTCAGCGTTCGACCCTGCTCAAAACGCTCTGAAATTGGTCAGCGAGGAACTGCTGCAAAAGCACCAAATCCTGCCCATGTTCAAGCGTGGCAACAAGCTGTACGTCGGGGTCTCCGACCCGACGCGCATGCAAGGTCTCGACGAAATTAAGTTCCATACGAACCTTGCTGTGGAGCCGATTCTGGTCGCTGATGACCAGCTTAGAAGGACGCTGGAAACATGGAGTAATGCCTCCGACTCGCTCGCCGGGATGGGTGGCGACGACGAGGATTTCGGCAGCCTGGACACGGCGGCAGGCGACGAGGAGAGCGGCGACACAGGCATCGACGCCAAGGGTGAGGATACGCCAGTCGTTAAGTTCGTCAACAAAATGCTGGTCGATGCCATCCGCAAGGGGGCTTCTGACATTCATTTTGAGCCATACGAGACCGACTACCGTGTGCGCTTACGCATCGACGGCATCCTCAAGACCGTCGCGCGGGCCCCGCAGAAGCTCAACCAGCGCATCGCCGCGCGCCTGAAGGTCATGTCGCAGCTGGACATCGCCGAAAAGCGCGTTCCGCAAGACGGCCGCATCAAGCTCAACCTATCCAAGACCCGCCAGATCGACTTCCGTGTCAGCACCCTGCCGACGCTGTTCGGCGAGAAGATCGTGCTGCGTATCCTGGATGGCAGCGCCGCCAAGCTGGGCATCGACAAGCTGGGCTACGAGGAGGACCAGCAGAAGCTGTTCCTGGATGCCATCCACAAGCCCTACGGCATGGTGCTGGTGACCGGCCCGACCGGCTCCGGCAAAACCGTGTCGCTGTATACGGCGCTGGGCATCCTCAACGACGACACGCGCAACATCTCCACGGCCGAGGACCCGGTCGAAATCCGCCTGCCCGGCGTCAACCAGGTCCAGCAGAACAACAAGCGCGGCATGACCTTCGCCGCGGCGCTGCGCTCGTTCCTGCGCCAGGACCCGGACATCATCATGGTCGGCGAAATCCGCGACCTGGAGACGGCCGAGATCGCCGTCAAGGCCGCCCAGACCGGCCACATGGTGCTCTCGACCCTGCACACCAACGATGCACCGCAGACCATCGCGCGCCTGATGAACATGGGCATCGCGCCCTACAACATCACCAGTTCGGTGACCCTGGTCATCGCGCAGCGCCTGGCGCGCCGCCTGTGCCCACGCTGCAAGCGATCCGCCACGATCCCGGCCAAGGCGCTGCTGGCCGAGGGGTTCAGCCAAGCAGAGCTGGACGAGGGGTTTACCGTCTTCGAGGCGGTGGGTTGCGACGAGTGCACTGAAGGCTACAAAGGACGCGTGGGCATCTACCAGGTCATGCCGATGACCGATGAGATCGCCACGATCATCCTGGAGGGCGGTGGCGCCATTCAGATCGCCGAGGCCGCGCAGCGTTCGGGCATCCGTGACCTGCGCCAGTCGGCCCTATGGAAGGTCAAGCAGGGGCTGACCAGCCTGGCCGAGATCAACCGGGTCACCAAGGACTGAGCAAAGTCCGTCCAAAAAGGACGGAGACACTGGACAAATGCCCAGTGAAATCGCGCACTTGCACGTTGTTTTGCCAGCAGAACCCGCTACCATGCGGGTCGAGCTACCCGGCATGGGGATGCCGGCAACTGGGGAACGCACATGGCCGTAAGCCGTTCAGCCGCCAAGAAATCCGTACCGGTCACGCGTGACACCAAGCAGTTGGTCACCTTCGTTTGGCAAGGGACCGACAAGCGCGGCGTCAAGATGAAGGGCGAGCAGGAGGCGCGTAACGCCAATCTGCTAAGGGCGGAACTGCGCGGCAAGGGCATCACGCCTTCCGTCCTCAAGCCCAAGCCCAAACCACTGTTCGGCTCGGCAGGCAAGCCGATCAAACAAGGTGATATCGCGTTTTTCAGCCGTCAGATGGCGACCATGATGAAGTCGGGTGTGCCGATTATCACTTCGCTGGAGATCATCGGCGGCGGACACAAAAACCCGCGAATGAAGAAGATGATCGAAGCGATCAGGACGGACATCGAAGGCGGCTCGTCGCTATCCGAGGCGATCGGCAAGTTCCCCGTTCAGTTCGACGAGTTGTACCGCAACCTGGTTCGGGCCGGCGAAGGCGCGGGCGTCCTGGAGACCGTGCTGGATACGATTGCCACCTACAAGGAGAACCTTGAATCCTTGAAGGGAAAAATCAAGAAGGCGCTGTTCTACCCTGCAATGACGATCGCGGTTGCGCTGATTGTCAGTGCGATTTTGCTCATTTTTGTCGTCCCTCAGTTTGAGGCGGTTTTCGCTGGATTTGGCGCAGATCTTCCCGCCTTCACCAAGCTGATCGTGGCCGCCTCCAGGGTAGCAACCTCATATTGGTGGCTTGCCCTTTTGGTTGTTGGTGGCGGTGGTTTCGCTTTCATCTTCGCGCTCAAGCGCTCCCTTCCAATGCAGCATGCACTCGACCGCGCGCTGCTCAAGGTCCCAGTGATCGGCCAGATCCTCAACAACAGCGCCATCGCCCGTTTTGCGCGCACGTTGGCGGTCACCTTTAAGGCAGGCGTTCCGCTGGTAGAAGCGCTGGACACTGTCGCAGGTGCCACAGGCAGCACGGTCTACGAGAAGGCGGTGTTCCGCATCCGCGATGACGTAGCGGTCGGTTATCCGGTCAACATGGCAATGAAGCAGACCAACCTGTTTCCGCATATGGTGATCCAGATGACCGCAATCGGTGAGGAGGCAGGTGCGCTGGACACGATGCTGTTCAAGGTGGCTGAGTACTACGAGCAGGAAGTGAACAATGCAGTCGATGCGCTGAGCAGTCTGATCGAGCCAGCCATCATGGTGATTCTGGGTGTGCTTGTCGGCGGCATGGTCATCGGCATGTACCTGCCGATATTCAAGTTGGGCGAAGTGGTCGGCTGATCCATGGCGTTTCTCGATCAACACCCCGAGCTGGGGTATCCGGTGGTGGGCGCGCTCGGCCTGATGGTCGGCAGCTTCCTCAATGTCGTGATCCTGCGGCTGCCGCGGCGCCTGGAGTGGCAGTGGCGGCGCGATGCCACCGAGATCCTGGAGCAGCCGGATCTGTACGACCCGCCGCCGCCCGGGATCGTGGTCGAGCCTTCGCATTGCCCGCACTGCAAGCACAAGCTGGCCTGGTTCGAGAACATTCCGCTGTTCAGCTGGCTGGCGCTGCGCGGCAAGTGCCGGTACTGCCATACGCCGATTTCGGTGCAGTATCCGGCGGTCGAGCTGCTGGTCGGACTGCTGGCGGTGCTCTGCGTGTGGCGCTTCGGTTTCGGCTGGCAGGGCTTTGGCGCGGCAGTGTTGAGTTGTTTCCTGGTGGCGCTGTCGGGGATCGATCTGCGCACGCGGCTGTTGCCCGATACCTTGACGCTGCCACTGATGTGGCTGGGGCTGGTCTCCAGCCTGGAGCATCTCTATCTGCCGCCCAAGCCCGCGTTGCTGGGGGCGATGGCGGGCTATGTGTCGCTCTGGTCGGTGTGGTGGCTGTTCAAGCAGCTCACCGGCAAGGAAGGCATGGGCCACGGCGACTTCAAGCTGTTGGCCGCGATCGGCGCATGGGTCGGATTGCGCGGCATCCTGCCGGTGATCCTGTTCTCCTCGCTGATCGGCGCCGTGGTGGGTGCGGCGTGGCTGGCGACGAAGGGGCGCGACCGCTCGACGCAGATCCCGTTCGGGCCTTATCTGGCCGTGGCCGGATGGGTGGTGTTCTTCTGGGGCGACCAGATCATCGACGGATATCTGCGGCTGTCGGGGCTGCGGTAACGCGCGGCCGATTCGACCCTTGATGATGAAACGCCGGCTCGAAGCCGGCGTTTTTCGTTAGGTGCGCTCAAGTGAGTGTGGAGCCCAGGGAGAGCCGCTGGATCCCCGCCTTCGCGGGGATGACGAGCTCACTTTCCGCGCCACCGGCTGCATACCGCGCAAAGGCCATCCTCAACGGCAACGCCAGGTGCCACTTCAGCGCAGATCCGCCGACCCTCATCGCCGCGGGCCCGCGCCCTACCCCTTCCACTTCCCCAGCGCCGCCAGCCCGTTCTCCTTCGCACGCTCCAGCACGATGGCCTGTGCCTTGGCGAAGTTGCCGACCGGGTCCTTGGCCCAGTGAGCCAGCGCGGCCTGCTGCATGGCGCGGCCGTAAGAGAAACTCAAAGGCCATGGCAGGTTGCCGAGGCGGTTCATCGCATCCAGGTGCGCGGTGGCGTCCGCGTCGGACTGGCCGCCGGAGAGGAAGACGATGCCCGGCAGGATCGCCGGCACGGTGCTCTTGAGGCACATCAGGGTCGACTCGGCGACTTCCTCGATGTCGGCCCGCTCCTCGCAGTCCTGGCCCGGCACGACCATCGAGGCCTTGAGCAGCGTGCCCTCCAGCAGCACGCCCTGATCGTGCAGCGCGCCGAACAGCGAGCGCAGCATCGCCTCGGTGACCTCGTAGCAGACCTGGATGTCATGGTCGCCGTCCATCAGCACTTCCGGCTCGACGATGGCGACCAGGCCCTGCTCCTGGCACAGCGCCGCGTAGCGCGCCAGGGCGTGGGCGTTGACCTCGATGCAGGTGCCGGAGGGGATGTCCTCGCCGATGGTGATCACCGCGCGCCACTTGGCGAAGCGCGCGCCCAGGGCGTAGTAGGCCTTGAGCCGGTCGCGCAGGCCGTCCAGGCCCTCGGTCACCAATTCACCCGGGCAGCCGGCTAGGGGCGAAGTGCCCCTATCGACCTTGATGCCGGGGATGAGGCCGTGGCTGTCCATGTACTTGGGGAACGGGGTGCCGTCCTCGGTGCTCTGGCGCAGGGTCTCCTCGAACAGGATCGCGCCGGAGATGTGATCGCTCAGCCGGGGCGTGGTCAGCAGCAGCTCGCGGTAGCGACGGCGATGCGCCTCGGTGTTCTCGATGCCGACCGCGGCGAAACGCTTGCCGATGGTGGCCGTGGATTCGTCGATGGCGATGATGCCCTTGCCGGGGGCGACCAGCGCCTGCGCGGTTTCGGCGAGCGATTCGATGCTCATTGGAGCTCCTGGAGAACGCACTGCGAGGGGGCCGCAGTATAGCGGCGCCCCCTCATCGCCCAGGTGCGGCTTACAGCTCGCCCAGCCCGCTGGCGCGGCCGTCTTCGCCCACTTCCAGCAGGCGCAGGGTGTTGGTGGCGCCGTGGGTCTCCATGTGCTCGCCGCTGGTGAACACCACGCGGTCGCCCGGGCCCAGCGCACCGGCCTTGACCAGCATCTGGATGCTGGCGCGCGCGGCCTCGCGCGGGACCATGCCGCGGCTGTCGAAGGCAATGGGATGGACGCCGCGCATCAAGGCCATGCGCCGGCGCGCGCCGCCATGGCGCGAGAACGCATAGACCGGCACGGTGGAGCGGAAGCGCGACAGGAAGCCCGCCGTGCCGCCGGATTCGCTCAAGGCCACCACGCCGCCCAGCTTGATGTGCTCGGATAGGAACATCGTGGCCATCGCGATGGCATGGTCGGCGCGCTGCAGGTTGCGCTGGGCCGCCTCGAAGTCGGTATCCATCGAGAACGAGCGCTCGGCACCGACGCAGATGCGCGCCATCGCCTCGACCGCGCGCACCGGGTAGGTGCCGGCGGCGGTCTCGGCCGAGAGCATCACCGCATCGGTGCCGTCGATGACCGCGTTGGCCACGTCCATGACCTCGGCGCGGGTGGGCAGCGGGCTCTCGACCATCGACTGCAGCATCTGGGTCGCGGTGATGACGACCTTGTTCTGCTCGATCGACTCGCGAATGATCTGCTTCTGCAGACCAGGCAGTTCGGCATCGCCGATTTCCACGCCCAGGTCGCCGCGCGCGACCATCACCACGTCGCTGGCGCCGACGATCTCCTTCAGGTTCTCGATGGCCTCGGTACGCTCGATCTTGGACACCAGGAAGGCGTCGCTGCCGTGCTTGCGCGCCAGGCTGCGCGCCTCCTCCATGTCGGCCGCGTTGCGGCAGAAGGAGACGGCGATGAAGTCCACGCCGATGTCGGCGACGATGGCGATCAGCTCGCGGTCGCGGTCGCTGAGCGCACCCAGCGACAGCCCGCCGCCCTGCTTGTTCAGGCCCTTGCGGTCGGACAGCACGCCGTCGTTGAGCACCTGGGTGACGATGCGCTCGCCTTCCACGGCGGTGACGCGCAGCTGCATCATGCCGTCGTCCAGCAGCAGCACATCGCCCGGCGCCACGTCGCCCGGCAGGTCGAGGTAGCTCACGCCGACCTGGGTCTCATCGCCGGCCGGCACGCCTTCGCGCGCGATCAGGTCGAAGCGCGCGCCGGTCTTCAACTGCACCTTGCCCTGGGCGAAGCGCTCGATGCGGATCTTGGGACCGGGCAGGTCGGCCAGGATGCCCACTTCCAGGCCGAGCTTGTTGGCGGCGCTGCGCACGGCCTCGGCGCGATCGCGCTGGGCCGACGGGTCGCCATGGGAAAAGTTGAGCCGCACCACGTTCACGCCGGCGCGCAGCAGGTGCTCCAGCACGCCAGGCGGGTCGGTGGCGGGGCCAAGGGTGGCCAGGATCTTGGTGCGGCGGGCGTTGGATTGGGTCATGGCGAGGGTCTCCGTCTTGCCGTAAACGCTACCACAGGACTGGTGGTGGTCCGCTTCTGCACTGCAGCATGGAACAAGGCTGCAGCGCTCCGCAGCGCCCGTCTTTAGCCAACTTATTGATATGAAAAGGCCTTGGCTCCTGCGGCTTCAGAAAGCGAAGAGCTGAAATGGCCTTGTAATGGTATTCAACTGCGCCGCAGCGCGACGCCGAGCGCGCCGGCCAGCGCGGACGGCGTCTCGACCACCTGTCCGGCGCCTGCGGCAAGCAGTTCGTCGCGATCGCCGAAGCCCCACAGCACGCCGATGCTGCGCATCGCGTGCGCCGCGGCACCCTCGATGTCCATGCGGCGGTCGCCGATCATCACGCAGTCGGATGCGGAGACCTGCAGCCGCGTCAGCGCTTCGGTGATCAGGTCGCGCTTGAAGCGGCGGGCCCCGTCGTCGCTGGCGCCGACGATTTCCTCGAACGCCGCGCCGAACGGCAGTGCGCCCAGGATGCGCCGCGCCGCGCGCTCGTTCTTCGAGGTCACCACCGCCAGCCGATGGCCGGCCTGCGCCAGCGCTTCGATCAGCTCAGGAATGCCGGGGTACACAGTCAGCTCGGTCCAGCCCAGCGTGTCGTAACGCTGCCGATAGAGCGTCAGCGCGCGTGCCACCAAATCCTCGTCGCCGAACGCGGCCTGGAAGCTGTCGCGCATCGGCGGCCCGATCCACGCGTGCAGCGCCTCGCGCGACGGCGTCGGCCGCTGCAGGGACGCGAATACATGCGCGATGCCGTTGACGATGCCGGGCTCGGAATCGATCAGCGTGCCATCCAGGTCGAAGAACAGGGTGGGAAGCGGAGTCATGCGGATACCTCGAATAAGAAGCGAAAAGGCCCGGCTTTTGAGGGCCGGGCCTCTGAAGTGACAGCGGCGCGCCGATCAGCCGCCGCGCGCTTCCAGCGCCGCGACCGCCGGCAGGGTCTTGCCCTCCAGGAACTCCAGGAAGGCGCCGCCGCCGGTGGAGATGTAGGACACGTCCTTGGCGATGCCGTACTTGTCCACGGCCGCCAGCGTGTCGCCGCCGCCGGCGATGGAAAACGCCGGCGAGGCGGCGATCGCGCGCGCCAGGGTCTCGGTGCCCTTGCCGAAGGCGTCGAACTCGAACACGCCGACCGGGCCGTTCCACACCACCGTGCCAGCCTTGGCGATCAGTGCGGCGTAGGCCTGTGCGGTATCCGGGCCGATGTCCAGGATCAGGTCATCGGCTTCGACCGCATCGACGCGCTTCACCGTCGCGGGGGCGTCGGGCAGGAACTGCTTGGCCACCACCACATCGGTGGGCAGCGGGATCTCGGCGCCGCGTGCCTTGGCGTCGGCGACGATCTGCTGGGCGGTGCCGATCAGGTCCGGCTCGCACAGCGACTTGCCGACGCTGTAGCCGGCCGCGGCGATGAAGGTGTTGGCGATGCCGCCGCCGACGATCAGCTGGTCGACCTTGCCGACCAGGTTGGACAGCAGCTCGAGCTTGGTCGAGACCTTGCTGCCGGCAACGATGGCCAGCAGCGGCTTGGCCGGGTTGTCCAGCGCCTTGCCCAGGGCGTCCAGCTCGGCCATCAGCAGCGGGCCGCCGGCGGCGACGGGCGCGTACTTGATCACGCCGTGGGTGGAGGCCTGGGCGCGGTGCGCGGTGCCGAAGGCATCCATGACGAACACGTCGCACAGCGCGGCGTACTTCTTCGACAGCGTCTCGTCGTCCTTGGCCTCGCCCACGTTCATGCGGCAGTTCTCCAGCAGCACGATCTGGCCGGGCTTGACGTCCACGCCGTCGACCCAGTCGCGCACCAGCTCGACCTTGGTGCCCAGCAGGGCGGTCAGGCGCTCGGCCACCGGCGCAAGCGAATCCTCCTCGCTCCAGGTGCCCTCCTTCGGCCGGCCCAGGTGCGAGGTGACCATCACCGCGGCGCCCTGCTCCAGCGCGGCCTTGAGGGTCGGCACCGAGGCGGTGATGCGCTGTTCGGAGGTGATCTGGCCGTTCTCGATCGGCACGTTGAGATCCTGACGGATCAGCACGCGCTTGCCGGACAGGTCGAGGTCGCTCATGCGGACGATGGTCATGCTTGGGTCCTGTGCAGGGGAAAGATCAGACGCCCATTGTCCGCGCTGCGTGGGGGTGCGGCAAACCTGCAGCGGCGTTGGGAGGTGCACTGCGGGACGTGTCGGGCCTTGTGCATCGCTTCCCGAGCCGGTCACTGGCCACCTTTGTGCCCAAGTGGGCGCTTTCTTCACCGACGCATCTCAGCGCCTTGGCTGCCCTGCTTCGGAAGGGCAGCGGGCCGGCGGGCGGGGCGTTCGAACCCTCGCGCACAACGCGATCAGTGACGGGAGGGGTTCAATTTGAGGCCCCCTCCCTTTCGCCATAGGCGAAGGGGAGGGCTGGGGAGGGGTCGGGGCTTTACCGATCAAGCCATCGAAGCAAGAGCAAAAGCAAAGGCACCCCACCCCGGCCCTCCCCTTCGCCTGCGGCGAAAGGGAGGGGGCAGAGCGCTTGCTCGATACCTTCGAGTTGTAAGAAGTCCTGATCTATTCGCTGCAGAGCCTCGACCCGGGCGGGCGGGCGAAGAGCGGGCCAGATGACACGCGGCGGCGAGTCCGCCGCAGATGGAGGACCGAGCCGAGGAGCCACCCCCAGCCGGGTCGAGGCTGGTTGTCGAAACCCTTTCGCCGACCTCGCTCACGTCACTCCCGGGTTGACTCACCGCACTGCGGAGGCGATCCCAACGAAAAACCCCGCGCTTTCGGCGCGGGGTCTGAGCGCAAGCAGCCGCAGGGCCCCTCACTCCATATCGAACGAAGTCACCACGCCGCCCTGGATCTGGATGGTGAGCCGCGAGGCGCCATCGGCGCCGGCCGACGCATCGGCGTCGGTGCCCGCGCGCGCGGACAGACGATCGGCGGCGTTGGCGCTGCGCTGGGCGCGATAGCTGTTTGAGGCCACTTCGCCACCGACGTTCTTGCCGGTCAGGTCGGAAACATCGCCCAGCACGCCACGCAGCGAGCCCACCATCTTGCCGAAGCCCGAGCCGGCCGAAGCCGCGGGCTTCTTGGCCGCGCCCTTGATGTAGACGTAGGTCTCGGAGGCGCCGCCGGACGAGCTCAGCTTGGCCTTCTTGGAAGTCGGCTCGCCGAAGCTTTCCAGCACCTGGGCCTTGGTCGTCTTGCCGGCCACCAGGTGGCCCTGCACGTAATCGATGTCGAAGATGTCGGCCGTCTGCGCCCATGCACCCGGCGCCATCAGCACGGCGGCCACTGCAATCAGGCCGCTTCCAAACCATTGCTTGATCTTCATGAAACACTTACCCCTTGAGTGAAATTCGCTTCCCTGCCCACGGCACGGGCCATTGGACGATCCGCGGGTGATTGATAGCACGACACCCGGCCCGAAAAAAGAGCCCTGTACCCCTGCTCGCGCTCCCGCCGGGCTCCGCCGCCCCTTCCGCCGGGAGGACCTACCCGCCTCCCGTGACTGTATCAAGACAAAGGGCGCCCGAAAGGCGCCCTTGTCCTGAATCGCGCGGCTTACTTGCCCGCGACGACCTTGACCATCTCCAGGCACTTGTTGGAGTAGCCCCATTCGTTGTCGTACCAGGACACCAGCTTGACGAAGGTGGAGTCCAGGGCGATGCCGGCCTCGGCATCGAAGACCGAGGTCCGGGTCTCGCCGCGGAAGTCGGTGGCCACGACCTTGTCCTCGGTGTAGCCCAGCACGCCCTTCAGCGCGCCCTCGCTCTGGGCCTTCATCTCGGCGCAGATCTCGGCATAGGTCGCCGGCTTTTCCAGCTCGCAGGTCAGGTCCACCACCGACACGTCGGAGGTCGGCACGCGGAAGCTCATGCCGGTCAGCTTCTTGTTGAGCTCGGGGATCACCACGCCAACGGCCTTGGCCGCACCGGTGGACGAGGGAATGATGTTCTCCAGGATGCCGCGGCCGCCGCGCCAGTCCTTGTTGGACGGGCCGTCGACGGTCTTCTGCGTGGCGGTGGCTGCGTGCACGGTGGTCATCAGGCCGCGCTTGATGCCCCACTTGTCGTTGATGACCTTGGCCAGCGGCGCCAGGCAGTTGGTGGTGCACGAGGCGTTGGAGATGATCGCCTGGCCGGCGTAGGTCTTGTCGTTGACGCCGAAGACGAACATCGGCGTGTCGTCCTTGGACGGCGCGGACAGGATGACCTTCTTGGCGCCGGCGTCCAGGTGCTTCTGCGCGCCTTCCTTGGTCAGGAAGATGCCGGTGGACTCGATGACGACCTCGGCGCCCACCTCGTCCCACTTCAGCGCGGCCGGGTCGCGCTCGGCAGTCAGGCGGATCTTCTTGCCGTTGACGATCAGCGTGGTGCCCTCGACCGAGATGGTGCCCTCAAAGCGCCCGTGCACCGAGTCGTACTGCAGCATGTAGGCCAGGTAGTCGGGTTCGAGCAGGTCGTTGATGGCGACGATCTCGATCTCGCCCTCGAAATTCTGCACGGCCGAACGCAGCACATTGCGGCCGATGCGGCCGAAGCCGTTGATGCCTACCTTGATGCTCATTGCTGGAGGACTCCTGTAAGCGACACGCGGGTGCGCGACGCGGCGGTGAAGGGGTCCGCATTCTAGCAGCGCGCCCCGTTGCCGCCGGGTCGTGACCCGCGCCGGGCTGAACCCGGCGGCGATTGCAGGACGACAGCCGCCCGCCGTTCGCCTTGATCCGGATCAAGGCGGGCGCCCGGGCCCGGTTGGAGCATGTGCGCCACACACAACGGAGCCTCATCGTCATGCGCAAGTCCCTCCTCCCCTGCCTGCTCGCCCTGGCCCTGGGCGGCGTCTGCCTCCAGGCCGCCGCCCAGTCGCGCGGCGATTTCACCGTCGGCGTCGGCATCCACCAGGTCAATCCGAAGTCGGACAACGGCAAGCTGGCCGGCGGCACGCTGCCGGTCAGCGTGGACAGCAGCACCCGCCCCAGCGTCACCGGCGAGTACTTCGTGGCCGATAACCTGGGCCTCGAGGTGCTGGCCGCCTGGCCGTTCCAGCACGACATCAACATCAAGGGCCTGGGCAAGGTCGGCACCACCAAGCAGCTGCCGCCGGTGGTGTCGCTGCAGTACCACTTCAACAGCGCCGGCAAGGTGTCGCCGTTCGTGGGGCTGGGCGTGAACTACACCAAGTTCTTCAGCACCGACGCCAAGGGCGCCCTGGCCGGCAGCGACCTGGACCTGGGCGACTCCTGGGGCCTGGCCGCGCATGCCGGCCTGGACTTCGCGCTGAGCGCGCGCAGCGCCCTGCGCGTGGACGTGCGCTGGGCCGACATCGACACCAAGGTCAAGCTCAACGGGGCCAAGCTGGGCACGGCCAACATCGATCCGATGGTCTACGGCGCCGCCTGGGTTTACCGCTTCTGAGCCAGCGCGCGCTGCGCGCATGCCGGCAACGGACGCGCGCAGCGCGTGCCGGATGGGGACCGGCCAGGGAGGCCGGGTGTGTCGCCGCCACGGAGGGCGGTTCAGGCGCGTCGCCGCGCGGAGGTGACATCGAGCCGGCGCGCAGGCGCGGGTATCATCCGGGCCCTCGTGCTTCGAAAGCCGGATGCTGCGTGTTGAAGATCCCGTTCGTGCGGCCGCTGGCCGCGCTGTTGTCCCTGGGCCTGTTGGCTTACCCCGTTTCAGCCCTCGCCTGGGGCCGCACCGGCCATCGGCTGGTGGCCGAGCTGGCCGAGCCGGACCTCAGCGCGCAGGCGCGCGCGCAGATCGACGCCCTGCTGGCGCTGGAGCCCGGCGCGACGCTGCCCGGCATCGCCAGCTGGCCCGACGAACTGCGCGAGTCCGACCCCGACCTGGGCAAGCGCACCGCCGCCTGGCATTACGTCAATCTGGGCGAGGACGACTGCCATTACGACCCGCCGCGCGACTGCCGCAACGGCGACTGCACGATCGCCGCGCTCACCGCGCAGACCAAGCTGCTGGCCGACCGCAGCGCACCGGCCGCCGCCCGCCTGCAGGCGCTGAAGTTCGTCGTGCATCTGGTCGGCGATGCCCACCAGCCGCTGCACGCCGGCTTCGCCCGCGACAAGGGCGGCAATACCTTGCAGATCAACGTGGACGGCCAGGGCAGCAATCTGCATTCGCTGTGGGACAGCGGGCTGCTGCGCCATACCGGCCTGGACGAGGACGCGCTGCTGGCGCAGATCCGCGCCCTGCCCCGGCCCGCGTCCGGCGCCGGCACCGGCTTCCCGCCGGACGCGACCTCGTGGGCCGAGGCGTCCTGCCGCATCGTCCGCTCGCCGGGGTTCTACCCAGCGCAGGCCAAGCTGGACCCGGCCTACTTCACCACCTGGACACCGGTGGCCGAGCAGCAGCTGCGTCTGGCCGGCGTGCGCCTGGCGGCGGTGCTGAATGCGGCGCTGGGGCAGGCGCAGGGCGGCTGACGAAGCCACTCAAAGCAACGGCAACAGCCAACCCCTCCCCAACCCTCCCCTGCGCTGCGCGCAAGGGAGGGGGCGGCTTTGGTGAGGTCTTGATGTTGGCTGCGAGCCCCTGGTCCCTGGTCCCTGGTCCCGAATCCCGAATCCCGAATCCCGATGATCGTGCGTGCCGACGGCACCTGCCCGCGCGCCATAAATTCACGGCCGGAGCCAGCGACGCAGCTGCCACAAGCTCGCCATCCCTAGCCGCCCCCAGGCCCGCCTGGACGGCCTGCTAAAATTGCCGGCCCTGCCGCGTCCCCCGCCCGCGGCGCATCGCGTCCCCGAACACGGAGCTTCCATGTCTGCTGACCTGCTCAAGGCCCTGGGCCTTGGCCCGACCAATCCCGGCACCTATCTCGGCAACGGCCAGTGGTCCAGCACCACCGATGCCGGCGTGCTGGAATCGGTCAACCCGACCACCAATGCCGTCATCGCCACGGTGCATGCCAGCAGCCAGTCCGACTACGACACGGTCATCGAACGCGCGCAGGCGGCGTTCAAGACCTGGCGCACCACGCCGGCGCCGCGTCGCGGCGAGGCCGTGCGCCTGTGCGGCGAGGCGCTGCGCAAGCACAAGGATCTGCTCGGCTCGCTGGTGGCGCTGGAGATGGGCAAGTCCAAGCCAGAGGGCGATGGCGAAGTGCAGGAAATGATCGACATCGCCGACTTCGCGGTGGGCCAGAGCCGCATGCTCTACGGCTACACCATGCATTCGGAGCGCCCGGGTCACCGCATGTACGAGCAGTACCACCCGATCGGCCTGGTCGGCATCATCAGCGCGTTCAACTTCCCGGTCGCGGTGTGGGCGTGGAATGCGTTCCTGGCCGCCATCTGCGGCGACATCTGCATCTGGAAGCCGTCCAACAAGACCCCGCTGACCGCGCTGGCCACGCAGAAGATCTGCAACGACGCGCTCAAGGACGCCGGCTTCCCCGACTTGTTCTTCCTGATCAACGATGCCGGCATCGAACTGTCCCAGCAGCTGGTGGACGACAAGCGCGTGCCGCTGATCAGCTTCACCGGCTCGACCGAGGTCGGCCGCATCGTCGGCGAGCGCGTGGCGCGGCGCCTGGGCCGCAGCCTGCTGGAGCTGGGCGGCAACAACGCCATCATCCTGGACGAGACCGCCGACCTGAAGCTGGCCGTGCCGGGCATCGTGTTCGGCGCGGTGGGCACCGCCGGCCAGCGCTGCACCACCACCCGCCGCCTGATCGTGCACGCCTCGATCTACGACACCGTGCTGGCCACGCTGGTCAAGGCCTACAAGCAGGTGGAAGGCAAGATCGGCGATCCGCTGGATGCGGCCAATCTGATGGGCCCGCTCAACAGCAAGGCCGCGGTCGATGCCTTCCTGAAGTCCGTCGAGCAGGCCAAGGCCGCCGGGGGCACGGTGGAAACCGGCGGCAAGGCGCTGGAGCGCGCGGGCAACTTCGTCCTGCCGACCATCATCTCCGGCCTCAAGAACACCGACGCCATCGTCCAGCACGAGACCTTCGCCCCGATCCTGTACGTGATGAAGTACGAGACGCTGGAGGAGGCCATCGACATGCAGAACGGCGTGCCGCAGGGCCTGTCCTCGTCGATCTTCACCAACAGTCTGAAGGCGGCCGAGAAGTTCCTCTCCGCGGCCGGCAGCGACTGCGGCATCGCCAACGTCAACATCGGCACCTCCGGTGCGGAGATCGGCGGCGCGTTCGGCGGCGAGAAGGACACCGGTGGCGGGCGCGAGTCCGGCTCGGATGCGTGGAAGGCCTACATGCGCCGCCAGACCAACACGATCAACTACTCCGATTCGCTGCCGCTGGCGCAGGGCATCAAGTTCGATCTTTAAGGGGTCTCAACGGCACTGATCGACCTTGGGACCGATCAGTGCCTGACCTTGCCTTCGCCGCATGCTCGGCGACGGCGTGTCTCAGCTCGCGCGCGCCGACGTAGGCGCGGCCAGGACTTCCAGTTCCAGCGTCGCACCCCGCAGCCCGGGCGCGCTGGCCTGCAGCCGCAGGCGACCCGGCGCACGCGCGCTCTGCACGATCGCCTGGCACAGCCCGTTGAAGGCGCGGCGCCGATCGGCCTTGTCGGCCTCGTGGCTGGCCGGGTCGCCGTTGCCGACGCCGATCAGCGCCCCCGCCCCACTCACCTGGAAGCGGACCTCGTCGGCGGCGGTCGGCACCTGCCGGCCCTGCGCGTCCACGATGGCCACTTCGATCATGCCCACGTCCTGGCCGTCGGCCAGCAGGCTGGCGCGCGCGCAGCGCAGCGCGATGGCGGCCGGCGCGCCGGTGGTCTCGCGCCGCTGCACCAGCACCTGCTCACCGCCGCGATAGCCGCGCGCCTCGATCGCGCCCGGCGCGTAGCGCACGCGCCACTCCACGTGGCCGTAGCGCGGCACGCGACGCCGGCCCTGGCTGACGCCGTTGACCCACAGCTCGACCTCGTCCAGGTTGCTGTGGACCCACACATCCACCATGCCGTTGGCCAAGGCCGGCAGCGCGTCCCAGTTCCAGTGCGGGAACAGGTGCAGCACCGGCGCCTGCGTCCACTGCGCGCGGTAGTACCAGGCGTTGTCCTTGGGGAAGCCGCAGCTGTCGAGCACGCCGAACTGCGAGGCCACGTTGGGCCAGCGGTTGTACAGCGTGGGCTCGCCGCGATAGTCGAACCCGGTCCAGACGAAGCCGCCGGCGATCCACGGCCGCTCGGCCACGAATGCCCACCACGACTCGGACGTGGACGCCCACCACGGGTGGTCGACGTCGTAGGCGCGCGTATAGCCGCGGGCGTCGTCGACGAAATAGTTGCCGCGCACCGACACCGTGCTGGCGGTCTCGCTGCCGTACACCGGCCGCTGCGGATCGCGCGCGTGGAAGGCGTCCATCTGGTTGGTGCGGTAGTTGAAGCCGACCACGTCCACCACCTGCCCCACGCCCTCGCCGAAGCCCTTGTCCATGGCGAAGGTGGTCGGCCGGGTCGGATCGAGCCGGCGCACCAGCGCCTGCATCGTGCCGACGATGCGCGCGCCGCGCGCGGTGACCATCTGCGGCTCTTCGTTGCCCAGCGACCAGGCGATCACGCTGGGCCGGTTGCGGTCGCGCAGCAGCAGGCGCTGCAGTTCGCGCATCGCCTCAGGGTCGGAGGACATGCGCCGGGTCTCGGCGATCACCAGCATGCCCAGGCGGTCGCACAGGTCCATCAGCGCCGGGCTGGCCGGGTTGTGCGCCATGCGCCAGGCGTTGCAGCCCAGGGCCTTGAGCTGCTGCAGGCGCCAGGCGTGCAAGGCGTCTGGGATGGCGGTGCCCACGCCGGCATGATCCTGGTGGTTGCAGGTGCCCTTGAGCTTGTACGGCACGCCATTGAGCAGGAAGCCGCGCTGGGCGTCGAAGGCGATGCTGCGCACGCCGAACGCGACCTGGACCGCGTCGCGTGCGACGCCGTCCACACGCAGTTCGGCCAGCAGCCGGTACAGGACCGGGGTCTCGGGCGACCACAGCTGCGGTGCGTCGAAGGCCAGCGCGTGTTGCACCGTGGTCGCATCGCCCGGCGCCGCCTGCGTTGCCGGCAGCTGCGCCTTGGCGACCACGCGCCCGTCGTCGGCCAGGACCTGCAGCACCAGCACGCAGGCCTCGGCCTGGTCGCCCGCGTTGTGCAGCGTCGCCTCCACCGCGCAGGCGGCCTGCCCGGCGCGGGGTGTGGCCCGCACCACGAGCCCGCCGGCAGGAATGTGCAGCGGATCGGTCCTGCGCAGCCAGACATGGCGGTAGATCCCGGCCCCTTCGTAGAACCAGCCCTCGCCCAGGGTGGCGTCCACGCGCACCGCGATCACATTGCGAGCGCCGTAGTCGACCACATCGGTGATGTCCACCTCGAAGCCGATATAGCCGCTGGCGTTGGTGCCGACGATATGGCCGTTGCAGAACACGATGCAGTCGCGGAACACCCCGTCGAATTCCAGCACCAGGCGCCGGCCCGCATCGCTGGCAGGAATGTCCAGCTCACGCCGGTACCAGCCGATGCTGGTCTCGGGATGGTCGCGGCCCACGGGACGATAGCCATGCGCGGCGGCCGGATCGTCGACGCCGGCGGGCGGATGGGGATTGGGCACGAAGGGCAGTTCCACCGCCCAGTCGTGCGGCAGCGACAGCGCGCGCCAGCCCGCATCGTCGTAAGCGATCAGCGCCGCATCGGCGGTGTCCTTGCCGGCCTTGGCGTAGGTGCGCTGGTAGGTGCCGAAGTTGAAGTCGCGCGCCGGATCGTCGGCGTGGCCGAAGGCGAAGCGCCAGCCGGCATCCAGGCGTTCGCGCTGGCGTGCGCCAGGTGTTGGACGCCCGGCCGGCGTCCGCGGCAACACGAGTGCCGATGACGCCTGCGCGACGGCCGCGTCACCGGCTGCGTTCGCCTTCGCCGCCGCACGACCAGCCGGCACCGTAACCGCCACGCCGCCGGCCATCAGCGCGCGCAGCAATTCGCGGCGGCTCAGCTCGCTCATCGCGGCAGGCGGTAGTCGTGACGCATGAAGTCGATGCCCGGCAGCAGCGCGTTGCCGTGCCGGAAATCGAAGAACGTGGCGTTCTCCCAGGACGAGCCGGTGCCCCAGCGCGTCTTGCAGCGGCTGGTAGTCCACTCCGGCGCCCAATAGACCACGCCGCTGCCGTCGTTGTCGGCCACCAGCTGGGTCAGGTCGGTGAGGTAGCGCAGCTGCCCATCGGGCGTGGCCGGATAGCCCGGAATCAGCGAGTCCTCGCCGAGCAGGTTGTGCGATTCATCGCCCGCCTCCAGCGTCCACGGGTAGGCCGTCTCCACCACCACCACGTCCCTGTCCGGATAGGTCTTGCGCAGGCGCGCGATGGTCTGGCCCAGCTGCGCCATCGTCTGCGTGGACCACTTGCGGTAATAGCTGATGCCGATCAGGTCGAAGCCGCGCACCCCGGCGCGGTCGGCCGCCGCGAACCACGGCTCCACGTTCTCCGGCTGGGCGATATGCAGCATCACCCGCGGCTGGATCCTGGAGTGGGCACCGGCATCGTGGACCGCGCGGATGCCGGCGTTGAACAGGGCCGCGTTGCGCGTCCAGTCGATGCGGTCCTTCCGCTTGTCCCAGACCCTGGAGCTCATCAGCTCGGGATTGGTCTCGTTGCCGACCTGGACCAGCTCGGGCATCAGCCCCTCGCGGTCCAGCGCCATCAGCGTGTCGTAGGTGAAGTTGTAGAGCGTGCGCGCCAGGTCGTCGGTGTCGGCGATATCGGCCCAGGCCTTGGGGATGTACTGCTTGTCGCCGTCGGCCCAGTCGTCGGAGTAGTGCAGGTCCAGCAGCACCTGCATGCCCTGGGCGCGGGCCCGGCGCACGGTCTTCTTGACGTCGGACAGGTCGCTGTAGCGCGTCCAGCGCGCGTCGTTCCACAGCCGCACGCGCACCAGGTTGGCGCCATGGGCGCGGAAGATCGAGAACACGTCCTCGACCTTGCCGCCGTCGCGGTACTGCACGCCGCAGTCCTCCATCTCGTTGGCGAAGGACAGGTCCGCCCCCAGGTAGAACGGCCGCGCGCGCTCCTCGGCGCCGGCCGGCAGCGCGAACAGCACCACCGCCAACATCGCCGCGCGCAGCCAGCCTCTGTTTCGATCGCTCACAGTCATCGCCCTCTCAGAACCGGAACGTGGCTTCCAGCGAGAAACGCCGGCCGAACAACTGGTAGCCACCGTCGTCCATGTTGGCCAGGCGATACGGCAGGTTGTCGGTATAGGCGCGCATGGCCTCGTTGGTGAGGTTGCTGACCTGCAGCTTCACCGCCCAGCGCGGATTGAACTGCCAGCCCAGGCTGGCGTCCCAGGTGCCCATGCTGTCCAGGCGCACCAGATGGGAGGCATTCCAGCCGTACGCCGTGCTGTAGGGGCTGTGGTAGCTGTAGCCCGCGCGCGCCTCCAGCTTGCCGTTGCTGTACCACAGGTCGGCCGAGCCGGTGCGCCGCGCCAGGCCGCTCAGCGGCAGCGGATTGTTGGCCGGCGAGAACTCGTGCAGGTTGGAATCCACCAGCGACAGGTTGGAGTAGATGCCGAAGTTCTCCATGCCCGGGATGAACCAGAACGGCGTCTGGAAGGTCAGCTCGACGCCGTCGATGTAGCCGCCACCGCCGTTGAACGGGCCACTGATCAGATAGTCGCGGCCGTCGATGGTCTCGTGCTCGGTCTTGTAGCCGATGCTCGAATCGACCCACTTGCGGTACACCGCCACCGCGGCCAGCGCCTCCTTGTGGAAGTACCACTCGTAGGACAGGTCGAGCTGGGTGGCGCGGAACGGATCCAGCCGCGGGTTGCCGCCGCTGCCGGTGAGCTGACCGCTGACCGTGGCCGGATTGTCCAGATAGCGGCCGGTGCGCAGTTCGTCCAGCGGCGGCCGCGCGACCACCTTGGCCGCGGACAGGCGCAGGATCTTGTCGTCGGCGATCAGGAAGTTGACCGTCGCGCTGGGCAGCACATCGGTGTAGTCCTTGCTGGCGCTGCTGGGCGCATAGGTATTGCCATCGACAGTGTCGTAGCCATCGCTACGAGTATGCGTGCCGACCACGCGCACGCCGACATTGCCGGTGACATCCACGCCCAGCCAGTTGGAGCTGAAGTTGGCCTTGGCGAAGGCTTCCTTGACCCGCTCCTGCACCTTCCAGTGATCCAGCATCTGCTCGGCCAGCGCCGAGGGGGCGAAGCCACCGAAGCCGCGCCCGGCGATGTCGTCCACGTTGCCGGCATAGACCGGCGGCACGTTCAGGCCGGGAATGTCCAGGGGATGGATCAGGTCGGCATAGGCCGAGATCGGCTGGCTGTAGTCCGAGTAGTTGGCCAGTTCGTGGCGGTTGCGCTTGACCCGGTCGGAGACGCGCGCGCCGAAGGACAGGCGGTTGAACGCGCCATCGAGCGGGCGGCTGGCATCCAGCGCCAGCGCGGCGATGCGGTCGTGCAGCGCCTGCGGCTCGTCGCTGCCGGCGATGCCCCAGGCCGGCGTGGCGCTGCTGGCCGAGATCCAGGGCGCGTGGCCCGGCGCGAAGTCGAAGGACACGCTGTCCGGGTTGAGCCCGAACTGCACCGAGCGCCAGCGGTTCTCGCGCTTGGCCTCCGAGGCCGACAGGTCGGCGCCGAGGGTCCACACCTCGCCGGTCCACTTGCCGTTGAGGCCGCCGGCGGTCAGCGTCTTGACCTCGCTGTACTTGGCCAGCACCTGGTCCATCTCCAGCGGCGTGCCCCACTGCGAGTTGATCAGCGTGCCGCCGACCACGCTGTGGTCGATCATGTGGATCGACGAGCCCGGCTGGCCGTAGGGGTTCCACCACGACCAGATGCTGTCGTCCCAGTTGCGGTACCAGGTCTGCGACTGGTCCTCGTCGATGCGCACCCTCGAATAGAGCGCGTCGGCCTTCAGTTCGAAGTTGCCGCTGCGCCACTGCAGCGCGGCCATCGCGCCGGTGCGGGTCTGGTCGATCAGCTTGAGCTGGTCGGCCGCGCCCCAGGGGGTGTAGTCGCGCGTGCCGTCGCCATCCACGTCCACCGCGCTGGCGTCGTCGGTATAGCCCCAGCTGCCGATCAGCGCGTTGGCGTTCTTCTGCTTCTGGTAGGTCGCGCCGATGGCGATGGCCAGGTCGTCGTTGATCTTGTGCACCCAGCTGGCGCCGAAGCGGCTGCCCCAGGGGCTGTAGCCGTCCACGTCCTTGCCCTGGTCGTAGAACACCGGGCCGGCGCTGGCCACGAACCGCGGGCCGGTATAGGTCAGCGGATCGATCGTGGCGATGTCCACCGTGGCGGCGATGCCGCCGGCGATCAGGTCGGCCGAGGGCGTCTTGTAGACCTTGACGGTGGAGACGATCTCGGTGGGAAAGATCTCCCAGCGCACCGCGCGGTCCGGCTCGGAGGAGGCGATCTCGCGGCCGTTGACCGTGCCCATGGTCATCCGCGGGCCCAGGCCGCGCACGGTGGCAAGGCTGGCGTTGCCGCGGTCCAGCGAGGCGGTCACGCCGGGCAGGCGCGCCAGCGCCTCGGCCACGGTGACGTTGGGCATCTGGCCCATGTTGTCAGCCGAGATCACCTCGACCACGTGATCTTCCATCTGCTTGACCGAGACCGCCTTGTCCAGCGCGGCGCGCTGGCCGGTGACGGTGACGGTGTCCAGACGGGTGACGGCCTCGCCGTCCTGGGCCGCGTCCTGCTTCGCGGCCGCGTCCTGGGCCAGCGCCTGCCCGGCTACGCCACCCAGGATGCCCAGCACGGCAACGGTGAGCAGATGACGGACGAGACGTTCCGACGCGCCGCGTTGCGGGGCGCGCACTTGGTGCATTGGCATGATTTGCTCCCTCCCAAGGACAAATTGGCCGAACTTAAGTTGTGATGTGCACGGGTCGCCCGTGGCGGCCCCACCGTGCGGCAGTCACCCGAAGGCGGTGCCGCGGTGCCGATCGGCCGGACCCTCAGATCCCGCCGGGGGCGCACCCGTGTCAGGGGAGCCTGGCCCGCCACGCTGGGCAGGTTCGGCAGGACCCCGCAGGGCCACGGTGTGTCTGCGGGCGGCAGCATAGGAACGGCAGACATGCCGCACAAATGAAATATTCACAGGGAGCTATCCAGCCCTGGAATACGTGCGCGCCTCAAGCAGGTGCGTCGTAGAGGGTCCGGGCGGTCTCGCGCAGCGCCTCCAGCACGCAGGCCGCCGCGGGCGAGAGCTGGTGGCCGCGGCGGCGCACGATGCCGAAATCCTCCATCTGCACGTCCATGTCGATCGGCAGCACGGCCAGCTGCCCGGCCTGGACGTGGGCGGCCACCGAGCGCGCCGGCAGCACGGTCAGGAAGTCGCTCTCGGCCAGCAGCGCGGTGATCACCGGCAGGGCCGAGGTCTCGATGACGTTGTCCGGCCAGGGCATGCCGTAGCGCATGAAGGCCGTGCCCAGCCGCGCGCGCAGCACGCTCTCGCGCGGCGGGACGATCCAGCCGCATCCGGCCAGGTCGGCGTGCGACAGCGAGCGCCCGCCCAGCGGATGGCCGGCGCGGGCGATCACCGCGTGCGGCTCGTCGGCCAGGCGCTCGAACTCCAGCTCATCGCGCAGCTCGGCATCCATGATCCGCCCCACCACGATGTCCAGCTGGCCATCGAGCAGGCGCGAGACCAGCGGCCGGCTGTAGTCCATCTCCACCCGCACCAGGATGCCGGGGAAGGCGCGCTTGACCCGCGCCACCGCCAGCGGCACCAGGTTGGTGCCCGGGTTGACCACCGTGCCCAGCGCCGCCTGGCCCAGCCGGCCCTCGCGCAGCGCGGCGATCTCATCGCCGGCGTGGGCCAGCTCGGACAGCGCCGCCCGGGCGTGGCGCGCCAGCACCTCGCCGTAGCGGGTCGGTTCGACGCCGCGCGCGTGGCGCTCGAACAAGGGCACGCCGAGCAGGCTCTCCATCTCGGCCAGCAGCTTGGAGGCGGCCGGCTGGGTCATCCGCGTCGCCTCGGCGGCGCGCAGGACCGAGCGTTGCTCGTGCAGGTGCTGCAGGAGCAGCAGGTGGCGCGTCTTCAGCAGCATGGTCCAGCCCCTTTCTCAACCGGCGTCGACGACGCGGACGGTGGCGGACCGTAACGTATTCCGTGGCGAAATAGAACACTCGAAAAATTTCATTTGCCAGGTATAGCTTGGCTTCCAATAATCAGCGCCGCTCCGGCCCCGCATGGTCCGCCGGGGCGTCCAATCCGGTAGCGTCGCGTCCTGACGGACGCACCGGACCATTCCGTCACGGATCGTGATGAACCGAGGAGGGGTTCCATGACGCATTCGCAGACAGACGCCGGCCCATCGCCGGCGCCTTGCGCATGAGCGGCCGGCTGTCCGGCAAGGTCGCGCTGGTCACCGGCGCGGCCAGCGGCATCGGCGCGGCCACGGCCGCGCTGTTCGCCGAGCACGGCGCCACGGTCATCGGCCTGGATCGCAACGCGCCGGCCGCGGCCGACGCGCGCCTGGCGCTGGTGCAGGGCGACATCACCGACGGTGAGGGCGTGCAGGCACTCGTCGCCGACATCCTGGCGCGCCACGGCCGCCTCGACGTGCTGGTCAACAACGCGGGCGCGGATGTGTTCTCCGATCCGCTCCAGCTCACCGACGCCGACTGGCAGCGCTGCCTGGACCTCAACCTCAAGGGCGCCTGGAACCTGTGCAAGGCGGCGCTGCCGGCGATGGTCGCCGCCCGCGCCGGCAGCATCGTCAACATCGCCTCGGTGCACGGCCACAAGATCATCCCGCACGCCTTCCCCTACCCGGTCGCCAAGCACGGCCTGATCGGCATGACCAAGGCGCTGGGCATCGAATACGCCGCGCACGGCGTGCGGGTGAACTCGATCTCGCCCGGCCTGATCCTGGTGCCGCGCATCGAGGCCTGGTTCGAGCGCGAGCCGGGCGCGCGCGAACGCCAGACCGCGCTGCTGCCGCCCGGCCGCATCGGCACGCCGCAGGAAGTGGCCTACACCGCCCTGTTCCTGGCCAGCGACGAGGCCCGTTTCATCAACGCCACCGACATCCTGATCGATGGCGGTCGCTCCCAGCTCTATCACGAGTAAGTCCATGTCCCACGACACGCGCCTGTTCAAGCTGCCGCTGGTCGCGATCCTGCGCGGCATCACGCCGGAAGAGACCGCGGCGCATGTCGACGCCCTGGTCGGCGCCGGCTTCGATGCCATCGAGATCCCGCTCAATTCGCCACGCTGGCGCGACAGCATCGCCCTGGCCCATCGCGAATACGGCGCGCAGGCGCATATCGGCGCCGGTACGGTGCTGCGCAACGAGCAGGTCGATGCGCTGGCCGAGATCGGCACGCGCTTCATCGTCACGCCCAACACCCGGCCCTCGCTGATCCGCCATGCGGTCGAGCGCGGCATGACGGTCGTGGCCGGCTTCGCCACCGCCAGCGAGGCCTTCGATGCGATCGATGCCGGCGCGCAGATCCTCAAGCTGTTCCCCGCCGCCACCTACGGCGCCGGCCATGTGCGCGCGCTGCGCTCGGTGCTGCCGGCGACGGTGCCGGTGTACGTGGTCGGCGGCGTCACCCCCGACACGCTGGCCGGCTTCCTCGCCCAGGGCGCGGCCGGGGCCGGCATCGGCGGCGAGTTGTACCGGCCGGGCCAGACGCCCGAGACCACCGCCGCGCACGCGCGTGCCTTCGTGCAGGCCTATCAGGACGCCCAGGGATGAAGATCACCCGCTTGACCACCTACCACGCCGCGCCACGCTGGCTGTTCCTCAAGGTCGAGACCGACGAGGGCATCACCGGCTGGGGCGAACCGGTCATCGAAGGCAAGGCGCGCAGCGTCGAGGCGGCGGTGCACGAGCTGTCGCAGTACGTGGTCGGCCAGGACCCGGCGCGCATCAACGACCTCTGGCAGACCCTGTACCGCGGCGGCTTCTATCGCGGCGGCGCGATCCTGATGAGCGCCATCGCCGGCATCGACCAGGCGCTGTGGGACATCAAGGGCAAGGCGCTGGGCGTGCCGGTGTACCAGCTGCTCGGCGGCCTGGTGCGCGACCGGATGAAGACCTATCGCTGGGTCGGCGGCGACCGCCCGGCCGACATCGTGGCGCAGATGCAGGCCCACCAGGCGCTGGGCTACGACACCTTCAAGCTCAACGGCACCGAGGAGATGCGGCTGATCGACAGCCCGCGCGCGGTCGATGCGGCGGTGGCCAAGATCGCCGGCATCCGCGCGGCGCTGGGCGATACGGTGGACTTCGGCATCGACTTCCACGGCCGCGTCGGCGTGCCCATGGCCAGGACGCTGCTGCGCGAACTGGAGCCCTACCGGCCGCTGTTCGTGGAAGAGCCGGTGCTGGCCGAACACTACGAGCACTATGCGCGCCTGGCCGATACCACCAGCATCCCGCTGGCCGCCGGCGAGCGCATGTACTCGCGCTTCGAGTTCAAGCACGTGCTGGCCCAGGGCGGCCTGGCGATGCTGCAGCCGGACCTGTCGCATGCCGGCGGCATCACCGAATGCCTGAAGATCGCGGCCATGGCCGAGGCCCACGACGTGGCGCTGGCGCCGCACTGCCCGCTCGGCCCGGTCGCGCTGGCCGCGTGCCTGCAGGTGGACCTGGTCTCGCACAACGCGGTGCTGCAGGAACAGAGCATCGGCATCCACTACAACCAGGGCGCCGACCTGCTGGACTACCTGATCAACAAGGAAGATTTCGCCTGCGTGGACGGCTACATCGCCGCGCTGCCCAGGCCGGGTCTGGGCGTGGAGATCGACGAGGAGCGGCTGATCCACGCCAACCGCACGCCGCCGGACTGGGCCAACCCGCTCTGGCGCCATGCCGATGGCAGCGTGGCCGAATGGTGAGCCAGTGAGCGCCGCGCCCAGCGTCGCCCTGGCGGTGGACAGCCGCTGCACCCACGGCGAAGGCGTGCTGTGGTGCGAGCGCCGGCAGGCCGTGTTCTGGGTGGACATCAGCGGGCAGCGCCTGTGGCGCCACGACCCCGCCGACGCCCTCACCCGCGTCTGGTCGTTGCCCGATCGTCCGGCCTGCCTGGGGCTGATGGAAGACGGCCGGCTGCTGGTGGTGCTGGCCAAGTCGATCGCACTGGCCGACCCGGACGCGCCCGCCGGCGCGCTGCCGTTGCAGACGGTGTGCGCGGTCGAGGCCGATCAGCCGCTTACCCGCAGCAACGATGGCCGCGCCGACCGCCGCGGCCATTTCGTGTTCGGCACCATGGATGAGCGTCCCGACAAGGCAGAACGCGGCGCCTTCTACCAGTTCTCCTTCGCCCATGGTTTGCGCCGGCTGCCGCTGGGCGGGGTGTCGATTCCCAACTCGATCTGCTTCAGCCGCGACGGCCGCACGCTGTACTACTGCGACTCGCTGCGGCCGCGCATCCTGTGCTGCGACTACGATCCGGACCGCGCCTGGACGGCCAATCCGCGCGTGTTCGCGCAGGTCGATGTGCAGGGCGCCGAGCCGGATGGCTCGGTGATCGATGCCGAGGGCCATCTGTGGAATGCGCAGTGGCGCGCCGGGCGCGTGGTGCGCTATGCGCCCGATGGCCGGATCGAACGGATCGTGCCGATGCCGGTCAAGCATCCCACCTGCCCGGCCTTCGGCGGACCTGGGCTGGGGCGCCTGTTCGCGATCAGCTCGCGTCTGGACCACACCACCGAGGAGCTGGAGCGCACGCCGCACGCCGGCGGGTTGTTCGCCTGCGAACCCGGCGTCGTCGGCCTGCCCGAAGGCCGGGTGCGCGCATGATCGCGATCGACTGGGGCAGCAGCAGCCTGCGCGCCTGGCGGCTCGATGCGAACGGCGCGGCCGTGGACACGCGGCGCGCGGATCTAGGCGCGCTCGGCCATGGCGCGGCGACGCCGGCACTGCTGGCCGATGCGCTGCAGGGCTGGGACGATACCGAGCTGCTGCTGTGCGGGATGGTCGGCGCGCGCGGCGGCTGGTCCGACGCGCCCTACCTGCCCTGTCCGGCCACGCCGGGGGCGCTGGCGCAGGCGCTGCAGGAGGTCCCGACGCAGGGCACCGCGCTGCAGGGTCGGCGCGCGCGGATCGTGCCCGGCGTGCGCGGCGGCAGCCAGGCCCTGCCCGACGTCATGCGCGGCGAGGAGACGCAGATCGTCGGCCTGCTCAGCCAATGCCCTGATGCGGCGCAGGTCTGTCTGCCCGGCACCCACAGCAAGTGGGTGTCGCTGCAAGCCGGCGCGATCGCCAGCGTGCACACGGCCATGACCGGCGAGTCCTATGCGCTGTACCGGCAGCACAGCATGCTCGCGCGCAGCATGCCGCCGACGTCCGAGCCGGAGGCCTTCGACGCGGACGCCTTCGCCGCCGGCGTGCGGCGCAGCGGCGAGCCGGGCGGGCTGCTGCATCACCTGTTCGGCGTGCGCACGCTCGGCCTGTTCGACCGGCTCGGGCCGGCGCAGGCGCCCGCCTACCTGTCCGGGCTGCTGATCGGCCATGAGGTCCGCGCGCAGCTGCCGCTGCGGGCGCCGGTGCACCTGATCGGTGGGCCAACGCTCGGTGCGCGCTACCGACAGGCCTTCGACTTACTGGGAATCGACAGCCACCTGCACGGCGAGGATCTTGCCGCCTGCGGGTTGTTCCACCTGACTCGATGAACGTCCGCCGCCCCTGTGCCGCAGCGTCCGCTTCCCACCACCGGTGGCGCGGCCAAGCGGTCCTGCCTGGAACCCGTACACCATGAGCCTGTCCCCTCTCGACACCTGCATCGTCGTCCTCTATGCGATCTTCATCTTCGCCCTGGCCCAGTGGGTCTCGCGCGAGAAGCGCGGCGGGCAGCGCAGTGCGCAGGACTATTTCCTGGCCAGCCGCGCGCTGCCGTGGTGGGCCATCGGCACCTCGCTGATCGCGGCCAACATCTCGGCCGAGCAGATCATCGGCATGTCCGGCTCGGGCTATGTGATCGGCCTGGGCATCGCCTCCTACGAGTGGATGGCGGCGCTGACGCTGATCATCGTCGGCAAGTTCTTCCTGCCGATCTTCCTGAAGAACGGCATCTATACGATGCCCGAGTTCCTGGAGAAGCGGTACAGCCCGACGGTGCGCACGGTGATGGCGCTGTTCTGGCTGGGCGTGTACGTGTTCGTCAACCTGACTTCGATCCTGTGGCTGGGCGCCACGGCGGTGCATACCGTGGCCGGGGTGGACGTGGACGTGGCGCTGGTCGCGCTGGGCCTGTTCGCCGGCGCGTATGCGCTGTATGGCGGGCTGAAGGCGGTGGCGCTGACGGACTTCGTGCAGGTCTCGCTGCTGGTGCTGGGCGGGCTGCTCATCACCTGGATCGCACTGGACAAGGTGGCCGATGGGGCGGGCGTGGTCGCCGGTTTCCAGGTGCTGCTGCAGCGTGCGCCGGAGAAGTTCCACATGATCCTGGACCGCTCCAATCCGCACTACAAGGATCTGCCGGGGCTGTCGGTGCTGCTCGGCGGCATGTGGGTGATGAACGTGTCCTACTGGGGCTTCAACCAGTACATCATCCAGCGCGCGCTGGCCGCCAAGAGCCTGGGCGAGGCGCAGAAGGGCATCGTGCTGGCGGCGTTCCTGAAGCTGATGATGCCGCTGATCATCGTGGTGCCGGGCATCGCGGCGGTGCTGCTGGCGCCGGGCCTGGAGCGCCCCGACGCGGCCTATCCGCATCTGATGAGTCTGCTGCCCAACGGCATCCTGGGCGTGGTGTTCGCGGCGCTGATGGCAGCGGTGATCGCGTCGCTGGGCTCCAAGATCAATTCCATCGCGACCATCTTCACCATGGACGTCTATCGGCCGCTGCGGCGCGGGGCGTCGGAGAAGCAGCTGGTGCGGGTGGGTCGCATCGCCGCGGCGCTGGCACTGGTGCTGGCCATCTTCTCGGCGCGTCCGCTGCTGGGCAGCTTCGATCAGGCGTTCCAGTACATCCAGGAATTCACGGGGTTCTTCACGCCGGGCATCTGCGTGATCTTCCTGCTGGGCATGTTCTGGAAGCGCACCACGGCCACGGCGGCGCTGGTGGCCGCGGTGGCCTCGGCGGTGCTGTCGCTGGCGCTGAAGCTGTGGCTGCCTTCGGTGGCCTTCATGGACCGGGTTGGCCTCGTGTTCCTGGCCTGCGTCGCGCTGGCCGTGGTGATCTCGCTGGTGCAGCGCGGTGGCCAGAGCCGCTACAACGTGGAACTGGACGACATCGACTACACCACCAGCAAGGGCTTCAATCTGGCCGCGCTGCTGGTGGTGGTGATTCTGATCGGTTTGTACGCCGTGTTCTGGTGAGTCTGGAGCCGAGTGGCCAGCGCGTAGACGACGTGCTGGTGTCCGTTCGTTTTCGCTGTTGGCATATCTCGGCTGGAGATTGCGGCGTCTGAGCGTCTTTTGGCCTCGGAGGGGCAACGGTCCGGCGGGCGGTGTCCCAGAACCTGAATCCTCCCGGGTCGAGTCTGGCGAGCGAGGCGAATCCTCCCAGCCCCGCGCGCCGGCGAAAGGCCTAAAATCTGCGGACCGATCGCAGTCCGGACGTTTCCCGGGCGGGTTACCGGGAGATGGGCATGTCGCTGGATTCAACCCAACGTTTCACCTCGCGCGTGGCCGACTATGTGCGCTATCGGCCCGATTACCCGCCGGCGCTGATCGACTGGCTGCATGGGCCGATGGGCGTGGCGCGCGACGCGCCGGTGGCCGACATCGGCGCCGGCACGGGCATTTCCTCCAGGCTGTTCCTCGACGGTGGCCATCCGGTCACGGCGGTGGAGCCCAATGCCGCCATGCGCGCGGCGGCGGTGGAGTGGCTTGGCGGCGATGCGCGCTTCGCCGCGGTGGACGGCACGGCCGAGGCAACCACGCTGGCCGATGCAAGTGTCGGGCTGGTGACCGCGGCGCAGGCGTTCCACTGGTTCGACCAGCAGGCGGTCAGGCGTGAGTGGGCGCGCATCCTGCGGCCCGGCGGGCTGGCGGTGGTGTTCTGGAATTCGCGCCGGCTGACGGGTACGCCCTTCCTGGAAGGCTATGAGCAGCTGCTGCTGGACTACGGTCTGGACTACACCAGCGTGGCCGAGCGCTACAGCGACGATGCGGCGATGACGGCCTGGTTCGGCGGCGGGCTCAAGGGCACGGTGCGCTTCGACCATGGGCAGCGGCTGGACTTCGACGCGCTGCGCGGGCGCCTGCTGTCCTCGTCCTATGCCCCGCAGGCCGGTCATCCGCGCCATGCGCCGATGATGGCCGCGCTGCGCGCGCTGTTCGACGCCACCGCGGTGGACGGAACGGTGTCGTTCGACTACGACACGCGGGCCTTTGCCGGTACCCTTGCGCTCACTTCCTGAAGGAACCGCCGCATGAACGCCATCGCACGTCCCACCAGCAGCCTGGCCGTGGTCTCGCTGGTGTTCGGCATCCTGGGCTGGAGCCTGCTGCCCACCGTCGGCGCGCTCGTGGCGGTCATCACCGGGCACATGGCCCGCGCCGAGATCCGCCGCAGCCAGGGCGCGCTGGACGGCGACGGCATGGCCGTGGCCGGGCTGGTGCTGGGCTGGCTGCACCTGGTGCTGCTGGTGCTGGGCATCGCGGCGCTGTTCCTGTTCTTCGGCGGCATCGCGGCGCTGGCTGCGTACGCCAACTGAAGGACCGCATGATTCCGATGTATTCCCTGGCGCGCCCGTTCCTGTTCGCCCTGGACGCCGAGCAGGCGCACGGCGCCGGCCTGCGGGCGCTGGAGCTGGCCTATCGCAGCGGCACGCTCGGCCTGGCCACACGCCAGCCGGGGCCGATGCCCACGCGCGTGCTGGGGCTGGACTTCCCCAATCCGGTCGGGCTGGCCGCGGGCCTGGACAAGAACGGCGCGCATATCGATGCGCTGCTGGCGCTGGGCTTCGGCTTCGTCGAGGTCGGCACGGTCACCCCGCGCCCGCAGGCCGGCAATCCGCAGCCGCGCATGTTCCGGCTGCCGCAGCACCGGGCGGTGATCAACCGGCTGGGCTTCAACAACGAGGGCGTCGATGCGCTGGTGCGCAATGTGCAGCGCGCGCGCCGCAAGGGCGGCCTGCTGGGCATCAACATCGGCAAGAACAAGGACACGCCCAACGAGGACGCGGCGCAGGACTACCTGTTCTGCCTGGAGCGCGTCTACCCGCTGGCCGACTACATCACCATCAACATCTCCTCGCCCAACACCGCGGGGCTACGCGAGCTGCAGGAGGAGCAGTCCCTGCGCCAGCTCATCGGCACGCTGCGCGAGGCGCAGGAGCGGCTGGGCGCCCAGCACGGCAAGCGCGTGCCGATGCTGGTCAAGGTCGCGCCCGACCTGTCCGACGACGACATCGATGCGGTGTGCCGCGTGCTGGCCGACCTGTCGGTGGACGGTGTGATCGCCACCAACACCACCGTCGATCGCAGCGCCGTGCTCGCCCACCCGCATGCCGGCCAGGCCGGCGGGCTGTCCGGCGCCCCGCTGATGGGCCAGTCCACGCTGGTGCTGCGGCGCATGCGCACGCGGCTGCCGCAGCAGATCCCGCTGATCGGCGTGGGCGGCGTCACCTCCGGCGCCGATGCGGTGGCCAAGATGTCGGCCGGCGCCTCGCTGGTGCAGCTGTATTCGGGCCTGGTCTATCGCGGGCCCTCGCTGGTCCACGAATGCGTGGAAGCCATCCGCCGCCGCCGCGAGCAGCCCAGCCGCGGCCCGGTCGCCCCGGCATGAGCGCATCGCGCTGGCTGCTGACCGAGCACGCCCCGCTCCGCTCCCGCAACACCTTCGGCGTCGCCGCGCAGGCGCGCTATCTGCTGCAGGTGGCCGACCTGGCCGCGCTGCCCGAGGCGCTGGCCCTGCCGGCGATCCAGGGCCAGCCGCTGCTGCCCATCGGCGCCGGCAGCAACCTGCTGCTGGCGGGCGATCTGGACGGCGTGGCGCTGGGCTTCGACGCGCGGCGCATCGACCTGCTCGAAGACGACGAGGCCGGCGTGCGGGTGCGCGCCGAGGCCGGCGTGGTCTGGCACGCGCTGGTGCTGTGGACGCTCTCGCAGGGCGCGTTCGGCCTGGAGAACCTGGCCCTGATCCCCGGCACCGTCGGCGCCTGCGCGATCCAGAACATCGGCGCCTACGGCGTGGAGGTCGGCGAACACATCGACAGCGTCGAGGCCTGGGATACCCGCGCCGCCGACTGGTGCCGGCTGTCGCGGGCCGAGTGCGCCTTCGGCTACCGCGACAGCGTGTTCAAGCGCCAGTCCGGGCGCTGGATCATCACCGCGGTGACCTTCGCCCTGTCGCGCGTGCCTGATCTGCGCCTGGACTACGCCGGGCTGCGCGCCGAGCTGGACGCCATGGGCGTGGCCGAACCCGGCCCGGCCGAGGTGGCGCAGGCGGTGATCCGCGTGCGCAGCCGCAAGCTGCCCGACCCGGCGGTGCTGGGCAACGCGGGCAGCTTCTTCAAGAACCCGATCGTGCCGGCGACGCTGGCCGAGCGGCTGGCGGCCGACTTCCCCGGCCTGCCGGTGTTCCCCGGCGATGCCCAGGACACGCGCAAGCTCTCGGCGGCCTGGCTGATCGAACGGGCCGGCTGGAAAGGCCAGCGCGACGGCGATGCCGGCGTCTCGCCGGACCACGCGCTGGTGCTGGTCAATCACGGCGGCGCCAGCGGCGCGCAGCTGCTGGCGCTGGCCCGGCGCATCGCCGCCTCGGTGCAGGCGCGCTTCGGCGTGGCCATCGAACCCGAGCCGCGCATCGTCGGCGCCGCGTGGTGATCGCCCCGGCGCCGGTCGCGCCGCTGCGCGCGGCGCTGCTGATGCTGGCCAGCACGCTGTCCTTCGGCCTGATGGCCATCAGCATCCGCCTGGCCTCGCAGTCGCTGGGCACCACCGAGATCGCCTTCTTCCGCAACGCCATCGGCCTGGCCGTGCTGCTGCCGATGGTCCTGCGCCCGGGCCGACCGGCGCCGCGCACCGCGCATCTGCCGCACTATCTGGTGCGCACCCTGATCGGGCTGTGCTCGATGCTGTGCGGCTTCTGGGCGATCGCCCATCTGCCGCTGTCGCAGGCGATCTCGCTGTCGTATTCCACGCCGCTGTTCGCGACCATCGCGGCGGTGTTCTGGCTGGGCGAGCGCGTCCACGTGCGGCGCTGGCTGGCGGTCGCGGCAGGCTTCATCGGCGTGCTGGTGATCCTGCGCCCGGGCTCTTCGCAGTTTTCGCCCGGGCTGCTGGTGGCGGTGGCCGCGGCGGTGACCAGCGCGGTGGTGGCGATCCAGATCAAGCAGCTCTCGCGCATCGATCCGCCCGACACGGTGGTGTTCTACACCTACGTGTTCTGGGTGCCGTTGTCGCTGCTGCTGGCGCTGGCGCACTGGCGCTGGCCGCAGGGCATCACCTGGCTGTGGCTGGTGGGCTGCGGTGTGTTCGGTACCGGCGGCCAGCTGCTGTGGACGCGCGCGCTGAAGCTGGGCGAGGTCTCGGCGCTGCAGCCGATCAGCTTCATGCAGCTGCCGCTGGTGATCGTGCTGGGCGGCTGGCTGTTCGGCGAACGCCTGGATGTGTGGACGGCGGTCGGCGCCGGCATCATCCTGGCCTCCACGGCCTACATCGCCCAGCGCGAGGCGACCCTGGCCCGGCGCGCGGCGACCACCGCCCCGGTGGAAGGCGCCAAGCCGGGCGAATGAGCCTCGCCGCCAGCGTTTAGATACAGGACCTCCCGCGAGGCGCCCGAGGTGATGACCGGATCGGCCAGATGGACCACCACGCGGACGCTTGCCGTCGCGGCCAGCGCGCGGGACGATCGCGGCGGCCAGCACGCTGGTTCTGGTTCGGCCGCGATCCTGCGATGATCGCCCTGCCTGCGGCACGCCCGTTCTACGTTCGTCATGCGCCCGAGGACCAAGATGAAACCGCACCGCCTGCTGTGCACCTTGATCCTGGTCCTGCTGCTGGTGCCCCTAGCGGTACGCGCGCTCCAGATTCCTGCGTACACGCCCAATGTGGTCGACCCGGCCGGCCTGCTCAGCGAGGACGACACGCAGCGTATCAACCACGCCCTGGCGGAGATCCGCAACGGCCAGCAGATCTGGGGCGCGGTGTATCTGGCGCCGTCGCTGGAGGGCGAAAGCATCGAGCAGGTGGCGGCCACCGCCTTTGAACAATGGCGGCTGGGAAAGCGCGGCGCGGACAACGGCCTGTTGCTGGTGCTGGCGATCCAGGAGCGGCGCTCACGCTTCGAGGTCGGCTATGGTCTGGAAGGCACCCTGCCGGACCTCGTCGCCAAGCGCGCGCTGGACGATGCCCTGGCTCCGAAGATGCGACAGGGCGATATCGCGGGCGCGATCATCGACGCCTTCGATTTCATGGCCCGCGTGGCGGCGAAGGATCCGGCCACCTTGGAGCTGCTGGCGCAGGCGCAGGCGGAGAAGCGCGGCAAGTGGAACCGTGGTCTGGCGGCCTGGGCCGGATTCGCGGCCCTGGTGTGGCTGTTCCAGCCGCTCGTCCGCTGGCTGGCCAGCCGGCGGCGCGCCCGGCTGATGGCGCGACACCCGGAGCTGATCGGGGAGGATGAAGAAGTCGCCCGCGCCCAAGCCCCTCCCAGACGCTACCTCGGTCTGTTCATCAAGGGATTCATGACCCTCAACCCGGGGTGTTTCGTCCTCATTCTGTCGGCGACGTTCGCGCCCGCCTTCGCGATCATCATCGCGCTGGAACTGCTGTTCTTCATGCTCACCCTCTACCACGCGGGCCGGCGCTACCGCAGCGAAGCCCGTTTCCGTGAGTTTCTCCGCCACGTGGCCAGCGAACGGGAAAGCCTGATCCGCAAGGGCCACGTCGCGCGGACAGAATCTGGCGCGTACGCCTACACCACCGCCTACTACGCCAGCCAGAGTGCGTCTTCTTCGAGCGGCGGTTCCTCCTCCGGCGGTGGCAGCTCCGGCGGCGGCGGCGCCAGCTCCAGCTGGTGAGGCCCAGCCCCGCATGACGGCGACTTGTCGCACCGCCCCCGGCCGCGCAAAGTGACCTTCCACCGGACAACGAGCGCAACGCACGGATGAAGACCATCGGCCTGATCGGCGGCATGAGCTGGGAATCCACCCTGCCCTACTACCGCCTCATCAACCAGACCGTGCGCGAGGCGCGCGGCGGCCTGCACTCGGCCAAGGTGCTGCTGTACAGCGTGGACTTCCACGAGATCGAGGTACTGCAGCACGCCGGCGACTGGGACGCGGCCGGCGCGGCCATGGCCGACGCCGCGCGCCGCCTGCACGCCGGCGGCGCGGACTTCATCGTGCTGTGCACCAACACCATGCACAAGGTCGCCGACGCGATCACTCATGCCACGCCGCTGCCGCTGCTGCATATCGCCGATGCCACCGCCCAGGCCCTGCTCGACGCCGGCATCGACCGCGTCGGCCTGCTCGGCACGCGCTTCACCATGGAGCAGGACTTCTACCGCAAGCGGCTGGAAGCGCGCGGGCTGGAAGTGCTCGTGCCCCCGGCGCCGGATCGCGACGACGTGCATCGGATCATCTACGACGAGCTGTGCCAGGGCGTGATCGACGAGACCTCGCGTTCGACCTATCGCCAGGTGATGGCGCGCCTGGTCGAGGCCGGTGCCCAGGGCATCATCCTGGGCTGCACCGAGATCTCGCTGCTGGTCGGCCAGGACGATGCCACCGTGCCGCTGTTCGACACCACCACCCTGCACGCCCGCGCCGCGGCGCTGCGCGCACTGGACTGATCAGCGCACCGGCGGCTCGACCTGCGGGGTCTTCCACGGCCGCCGCGCGCCGCGGAAGATGGCCGCGTACACGCCCACCGTCCAGGCGATCGCCGCGGCCCAGCCGCCGAGGATGTCCGAGGGGTAATGCACGCCGAGGTAGACACGCGAGGCGCCGACGGCCAGCGCGAACAGCGCGCACAGCACCAGCGCCGGCCAGCGCCCGCGCGTGCCCCAGGCCAGCAGCACCAGCACCGCCATCAGCGTCATCGAGCCCATCGCATGGCCGCTGGGGAAGCTGAAGGTGTCCTCGGGCGAGATCGACTCCCACAGGCTCGGCCGTGCGCGCCCGAACAGCTGCTTGGTGCCCATGTTCAGCAGGGCCGAGCCGACCACGGTCGCGCCGACGAAGGTCGCCTCGCGCCAGCGTCGCGCCAGCAGCAGGCCGGCCACCAGCAGCGCATCGACCAGGATCACGCCCTGGTAGCCGGCCCAGCTGATGCCCAGGAAGGCCTGGTCCAGCCAGGGCCCGGACAGCGCCTTGGCGCGCAGCAGGATCGGATCGTCGAAGACGAAGCTTTCGGCTTGGTGCACCTCCTCGCCCAGCTCGGCGAAGCCCCACAGCGGCAGCAGGATCGCCGCGAACAGCAGGCCCATGCGCCAGCCGATGCGCCGCAGGATGCGGCCGACGACGCCCGCGCCGCCTCCGGGATGCTCAGCCCGCACTGCGCGCGTAATGGCGGTCGACGTACTCGTCAATCAGGGCGACGAACTCGTGCGCGATGTTCTCCCCGCGCAGGGTCACCGCCTTCTCACCGTCGATGAACACCGGCGCCGACGGCGCCTCGCCCGTGCCCGGCAGCGAGATGCCGATGTTGGCGTGGCGCGACTCGCCCGGGCCGTTGACCACGCAGCCCATCACCGCCAGGGTCATGTGCTCGGCGCCGGGGCGGGTGATCTTCCATTCGGGCATCTTGCCGCGCACGTGCTCCTGCACGACCTTGGCCAGCTCCTGGAAGAACTCCGAGGTGGTGCGCCCGCAGCCCGGGCAGGCGGTGACCATCGGCGTGAACGCGCGCAGGCCGGTGGTCTGCAGCAGCTCCTGGGCGACGATGACTTCGTGGGTGCGCGAGGTGCCGGGCTCGGGGGTGAGCGAGATGCGGATGGTGTCGCCGATGCCTTCCTGCAGCAGCACCGCCAGCGCCGCCGAGGACGCCACGATGCCCTTGGAGCCGATGCCGGCCTCGGTCAGGCCCAGGTGCAGGGCGAACTCACTGCGGCGCGCCAGATCGCGATAGACCGCGATCAGCTCCTGCACGCCGGAGACCTTGGCCGAGAGCACGATGCGGTCGGCCGGCAGGCCCAGCTCCACCGCGCGATGGGCCGAGTCGAGCGCCGAGCGGATCAGCGCCTCGCGCAGCACCGCGGTCGCGTCCCAGGGCTGGGCGCGCTGGGCGTTTTGGTCCATCAGCGCGGCGGCCAGCGACTGGTCCAGCGAGCCCCAGTTGGCGCCGATGCGCACCGGCTTGCCGTAGCGGATGGCGAACTCGATCAGTTGGGCGAACTGGGTGTCCTTCTTCTTGCCGAAGCCGACGTTGCCGGGGTTGATGCGGTACTTGGCCAGGGCTTCGGCGCAGGCCGGCTCGCCTGCCAGCAGCTGGTGGCCGTTGTAGTGGAAGTCGCCGATCAGCGGCACCTCGATGCCCATCATCGCCAGCTTGTCGACGATGCGCGGGATGGCGGCGGCGGCCTCGGGCGTGTTCACGGTCAGGCGCACCAGTTCCGAGCCGGCCCGCCACAGCTCGGCCACCTGCTTGACGCTGGCGGCCACGTCGGCGGTGTCGGTGTTGGTCATCGACTGCACCACCACCGGCGCGCCGCCGCCCAGCTGCACCTTGCCCACGTGCACGCCATGGGTGACGCGCCGCGGCTGGCTGCCGGCGGCGATGGGCATGGGTTCGGATACGGGCAGCGGTGTGGGAATGGCGTTCATGGCGCGCATTTTAGCCCGTGCCAGGTGTGGGAGCCGCCACGGCGGCGACGGGGCTTTACCGGGGATAGGGCTAGACGGGCATGCCTCTCATGCCTCTGTAGAGCGGAGCTTGCTCCGCTGAGCCCTTCCGATGATCCGGTCGAAACGCAGCGGAGCAAGCTCCGCTCTACAAGGATGCCGCGGCTTGACCTGAGAGACAGTTGCTCCGACCCAACCACATGCACACCGCTACACTGGCGCGCTGATGAACGACCTGCCCGACCGCGACGTCCTCACCCCGTCCCAGCTCAACACCCTGGCCCGCGACCTGCTGGAAGGTAGCTTCCCGGCGATCTGGGTGGAGGCCGAGCTGGGCAACGTCACCCGGCCGGCGTCGGGACATCTGTACTTCACCCTCAAGGATGCGCGCGCCCAGGTGCGCTGCGCGATGTTCAAGCCCAAGAGCAGCTGGCTGAAGTTCGTCCCGCGCGAGGGCCTGCGCGTGCTGGCGCGCGGGCGGGTGACGCTGTACGAGGCGCGCGGCGAGTACCAGCTGGTGCTGGACCACATGGAAGAGGCCGGCGAAGGCGCGCTGCGGCGCGCCTTCGAGCAGCTCAAGGCGCGGCTGGCGGCCGAGGGCCTGTTCGACCCCGCGCGCAAGCGCCCGCTGCCGGCCTTCCCGCGCCGCCTGGCGGTGGTCACCTCGCCCAGCGGCGCGGCGGTGCGCGATGTGATCAGCGTGCTGGGGCGGCGCTTCCCGCTGCTGGAGGTGGACGTGCTGCCGACCCAGGTGCAGGGCGCCACGGCCGCGGCGCAGGTCGCCGCGCTGGTGCAGTCGGCCGGGGCCAGCGGCCGCTACGACGCGGTGCTGGTCACGCGCGGCGGCGGCTCGATCGAGGACCTGTGGGCGTTCAACGACGAGGCGCTGGTGCGCGCGGTGGCCGCCTGCGCCGTGCCGGTGGTGTCGGCGGTCGGCCACGAGACCGACTTCACCCTGTGCGATTTCGCCGCCGATCTGCGCGCGCCCACGCCCTCGGCCGCGGCCGAGCTGCTGGTGCCGTCGATCGCCGACCTGGGCACCCGCCTGCGCGGCCTGGGCCGGCGCCTGCACACCTTGCACGCCCACCACATGGACCGCGTCCAGCAGCGCGTGGACCGCGCCTGGCTGCGCCTGCAGGCGCAAGGCCCGCAGGCGCGGCTGGCGCTGATGCGCCGCCGCCATGCCGATGCGCTGCGCCACCTGCAGGCGCAGTGGCAGCGCCAGCTGGAGCGGCGCCGCGCGCGGCTGCGCCATGCCGAAGGCGTGCTGCGCGCGCATTCACCGCAGCGGCGCCTGGCCGCGCTGGCCGAGCGTCTGGCCGCCCTGCAGGCGCGCCCGCAGGCGGCCATCGGCCGCCAGCTGCAGCGCGAGGCCCTGCGCCTGACCGGACTGGCCCGCTCGCTGGAGGCCATCAGCCCGCTGGCGACCGTGGCCCGCGGCTACGCGCTGGTCAGCCGCGAGGACGGCACGCTGGTGCGCTCGACTACGCAGGTGGCGGTGGGCGATCGGTTGGAGGCGCGACTGGCCGACGGCGCTCTCAGCGTGCGGGTGCTGCCGCCGAAGTAAGCCCGGCGACCGCCACGCCGGGCGCCGGACCGGTGATCCAGCCGGCGACCTGGCCGGTCTCGAAGTGATGGCCGCCCGGCGCCATGCGCACCTCGACGCCGGTGCCGCGCAGCGACGGACACAGCGTGGCGTCCTCGTCCTCATCCTGGCCGTAGACGCACAGGATCTTCTGCGCGGGGATCCTGGCCAGCTGCGGCTTGATCGGATAGGCGCTGCCCGCGCTCCAGCCCAGCCAGCCGCCGATGCGCACGGTGAAGTTGGCATTGGTCGCCAGCCCCAGCAGCGCCACGCGCCGCACCTGCCCCTGCTGGGCGGCCGGCAGCCGCCCGTACAGGAACGGCAGCACGTCGGCGCCGAACGAATAGCCCACCAGGTCGACCTGCGACACATGCCAGCGGCGCTGGTACTCGGCGATCACCGCCGACAGGTCGGCCGCGGTCCGCTCGGGCGTCTTGGCCTTCCAGAAATAGCGCAGGCTGCTCCAGCCGATCACGGCCGCGCCCTGGTCGTGCAGCGCGGTGGCGATCTGCTGGTCGATGGGCTGCCAGCCACCGTCGCCGGTCATCAGGATCACCAGCCGCTGCGCGTCCGCATGCGGCATCTCCACCAGCGGCAGGCCGCGGAACGGTGCCGCCGGCGGGGCAAAACGCGCGACGCTGGTGGCGACCACGGCATCGGGCGCGGCCTCGACGACTTCGCCCAGGCCCGGCGCCGCGGCTGCCTGGCAGGCGACCGGTGCCGCGCCGGCCACGCGCTCGACCACCCCGGCGCTGACGTCCGGGCTGCGGCTGTGGACCAGCGCCGCCCGCGCCATCTGCGCGCCCTGGCCCACGCCCACCAGCAGCGGCGCGATGTAGTCGTCCACACCGGCGCCGCGCAGCACGCGCTCGCCGAGCCAGTTCAGATCCACCGCGTACTGGGCGCAGTCCTGGCCCGCCCGCGCCAGGTAACGGCTCACATCGACCACGCCGACCACGGCCCCGGCGGCGGTCAGCGCCTGCGCATCGGCCGCCAGGCGCGGGGTGTCGCGGCCTTCGCCCAGCAGCAGGACCAGCGCGCGCGGCGCCGAGGCCGGCCGCTGCACCTGGACCAGGCCGAACGGCCCCCCGACCCGCTTGAGCTGCAGCAGGCGGTAGCCGCCCCATCCCCCCAACACCAGCACGCCCACCACGGCCGCGGCGATCCAGCCAACACGTTTCACATCCCTTCCCCTGCACGACCCCACGGCACGTTCATTCCCCAACAACGCAACGGGCCGCGGCCGAAGGCCAATCGGGCCGGCGCGGACTTGCGGGGATTTCGTCAGCGGGGCCGCGAGGGGCCCGGCGCGGGAAGAGCGCGCCGCTCGAACCCCTACTGGGCCACCCGTGCGCCGGCGGGCGCGTTGCGCTCGAAGTTGGCGCGCAGGCGCTCGACCATGGCCGGGATGTTGTGGTCGAAATGGTGGCCGCCACCGGTCTTGGCCACGCGGATGCCGCGCGCGGCCAGCGCCGGGCACAGCGTGTCCTTCTCTTCCTCGCCGTAGACGCACAGCAGCATGCCGGGCGGCAGCTTGGCCAGCTCCGGCTCCACCGGCGCGTCGTCCGAGGACGGGGTCCCCAGCCAGCCGCCGACCGAGACGCGGAACGAGGCGTCATGGCCCAGTCCCAGCAGCGAGATCGAGCGTACGCTGGCGCGCGTGGCCGGTGGCAGGCGGTTGTAGAGGAAGGGCATGGCGTCGGCGCCGAACGAGTAGCCGATCAGTTCGACCTCGTCGGCATGCCAGCGCTGGCGGTATTCGTCGATCACTGCGGCCAGGTCGGCGGCGGTCTCCTCGGGCGTGCGCCGCGACCAGAAGTAGCGCAGGCTGTCCCAGCCCACCACCGACACGCCCTGCGCGCGCAGGCCGCTGCTCACGCCCTTGTCCAGGCTGCGCCAGCCGCCGTCGCCGGAAATGAAGATCGCCAGACGATGGCTGCCGGCGGCCGGCAGCTCGGTCAGCGGCAGGCCGCGGAACGCCGGCTCCGGCCGCGGCAGGTGCGCCACCACTGTATCGGCCACCGCCTGCGGGCCGGCCTGCTCCAGCACGAAGCCCTGCTCGGCCGAGGACGGCGCCAGCGCACAGCCCGGAGGCGCGGCCGCGGCGGGTCCGTTCAGGACCGCGCCGACCACGGTCTGCGGCAGCGCATTGGCCACCGCCAAGCGCGCCAGCGCGCCGCCCGCCGCGTCGGCGCCGACCAGCATCGGCGCGAAGTAGGCATCCACCCCGCCTTGGCGCATCAGGCGCCGGCCCACGCGCTCCACGCTGTTGGCGACCAGCTCGCAATGATGTGGATCGACGTGCGCCAGCGCCTGGCCGGCCGGCACCAGCGCCACCAGCAGGCCGCGGTCGGCCAGCGACTGCGCCAGCTGCGCCGCCTCGCTGCGCCGTCGGGCACGCTCGGCCATCACCACCACCACGCCGCGCGCCTTGCCGGCCGGTTCGAAGGTCAGCGCCACGCCGAACGGCTTGCCCAGATGATCCCGGCGCAGATGCGAGGCCAGCGCCACGCAGGCGCAGACGCTCAACAGCAGGGCCAGCAGCGTCCAGCGGACCCAGGGTCGGAGGCGCATCGCGATTCCAGACGGCAAAAAAGGTGCCGCAGCCTAGCGAAATGTTGTCGTGGCGTGAAGGCCCGGACCAGGTCCGTTTTGTCGCGGTTGAACCGACCCGGACCGTGCAACGCCGCAACCCCGCTACGTCGGCTGGCGCGTTTGCCTGCCTGTCGTCCAACCCAGGAAGCCACCGCCATGCGCCGCACACCCCGCACCTGCCTGTCCCTGCTGATCGCCGCCGCGCTGGCGGCCTGCTCCTCCACGCCGCCGTCGCCCGCCGCCCAGGAGCGCGCAGTGGCAACCGAGGCCGCCGAGCAGGCCGCTATTGCCGCGGACTCCTACCAGTCCGCCCCCCTGCTCTCACCGCCTGCACCGCCGGCCCCGCCACCGCCACCTCCGATGCCGCAACGCGCCATGCGCATGGCGGCCGCCGGCATCGTGGCGCCCCTGCCCGCCGCCGTGCCGCCACCGCCCGCGGTCGATACCGAGCGCTACGCCCACCAGGACGACAACCCGGTGCGGCGCACCGACGAGCAGCCGGTCTCGACCTTCTCCATCGACGTGGACACCGGCAGCTACAGCAACGTGCGGCGCATGGTCCGCGCCGGCGAGCGCCCGCCGGCCGACGCGGTGCGCGCCGAGGAATTCATCAATTACTTCGACTACCACCATCCCGCACCCGAGAGCCCGCAGGTCCCGTTCCGCGTCACCACGCAACTGGCTCCGGCGCCGTGGAATGCGCAACGCCAGGTGCTGATGATCGGCATCAAGGGCTACGCGCTGCCCAAGCGCGAGCTGCCGCCGTCCAACCTGGTGTTCCTGATCGACACCTCCGGCTCGATGGACGCGCCGGACAAGCTGCCGCTGCTCAAGCAGTCGCTGGCGCTGCTGGTGCCGCAGCTGCGCGCGCAGGATCGCGTCTCGATCGTGGTCTACGCCGGCTCGGCCGGACTGGTGCTACCGCCGACCCCGGGCGACGCCCACGCCAAAATCCTGGCCGCGCTGGACCGGCTGGAGGCCGGCGGCAGCACCAACGGCGGCGCGGGCATCGCGCTGGCCTATGCGATGGCGCGCCAGGCCTTCATCCCCGGCGGCAGCAACCGCGTGCTGCTGGCCACCGATGGCGACTTCAACGTCGGCACGGTCGACCAGCGCGCGCTGGAGACCCTGGTCGGCGATGCGCGCAAGGCGGGCGTGGCGCTGAGCACGCTGGGTTTCGGCCAAGGCAACTACAACGATGAACTGGCCGAGCGCCTAACCGATATCGGCGACGGTCAGCACGCCTACATCGACTCGGACCGCGAGGCGCGCAAGGTGCTCGTGCAGCAGCTGCAGGGCACGCTGCTGACCATCGCGCGCGACGTGAAGATCCAGGTGGAGTTCAACCCGGCGGCGGTGGCCGAGTACCGCCTGATCGGCTACGAGAACCGGGCCCTGGCGCGCGAGGACTTCGCCAACGACAAGGTCGATGCCGGCGACATCGGCGCCGGCCACGAGGTAACCGCGCTGTACGAGCTGACCCCGGCCGGATCGGGCGCGGCGCGCCTGCCGGCGCTGCGCTACGGCGCCTCGTCGAAGCCTTCCGGCGATGCGCGCGAGGTCGCCGACCTGCGCCTGCGCTACAAGCGTCCCGGCGAGGACACCAGCCGCCTGATCGAGGTGCCGATCCTGGCGTCCTCCGCGCAGGCCCAGCCCGGCGCCTCGCTGCGCTTCGCCAGCGCGGTGGCCGGCTATGCCGACCTGCTGCGCGGCGGCACGCGCTTCGACGGCTGGGGCTGGGACCAGGTGATCGCCACGGCGCGCGCGGCCAGCGGCGAGGATGCGGACGGCCTGCGCCGTGAGTTCGTCGAACTCGCGGGCCAGGCCCGCGCGCTGGTGGCACCCGGCCAGGGTAAAGGCATGGCGGTGGCGCCGGTGCCGGCGGTGTTGCGCTAGAGCGCGCGTTCGCCCAGCACCGGCCCGGGGCGGCCGAGCAGATAGCCCTGCGCGTAACTGCAGCCCAGTTCGCGCAGGGCGGCCAGCTGCGGCGTGGTCTCCACGCCCTCGGCGATGGTCTCGATGCCCAGCGTGCCGGCCAGGGCCAGGATGGCGCGCACCAGGGCCAGGCTTTCCTCGCGATGTTCCTCGCCCAGGCCGGCGATGAAGCTGCGGTCGATCTTCAGCGCCGAGATCGGGAAGCGATGCAGATACGACAGCGCCGAGAAGCCGGTACCGAAATCGTCCAGCTGCGCCAGCACGCCGCGCGCACGCAGCTGTTCGAGCATGCGCAGCGCGCGCGGGGCATCGTCCAGCAGCGCGATCTCGGTGATCTCCACGCGCAGCTGCGCCGGATCGGCATGGTGCTGGTCGAGCAGCCGCAGCAGCCGGCTGGCGAAGTCGGGCGAGCGGAAGTGCCGCGGCGAGACGTTGACCGAGACGTAGCCGTCCACGCCGGCGCTGATGCGGCTGACCACCTGTTCGTAGAGCAGCCAGTCGATCTGTTCGATCAGGCCGCTGTCCTCGCCCTGGGCCAGGAACTGCCCCGGCAGCAGCAGGCCACGGCGTTCGTGGTGCCAGCGCAGCAGCGCCTCGTGGCCGACCACCGCGCCGTCGGACACGCGCAGGATCGGCTGGAAATGCGGACTGAAGTGCTGGCTGTTGATCGCGCGGCGCAGGTCGGCCTCCAGGTCCAGGCTCTGCATCGCCGCCTCGCGCATGTGCTCGTCGAACACCGCGCTGCGCTCGCGCCCTTCGGCCTTGGCCCGATACATCGCCGCGTCGGCGTCGCGCAGCAGATCCTCGCCGCGCTGGTAGCGCGGATGCCAGGCGGCGATGCCGATGCTGGCCGCCGGGAACAGCTCGCGCCCGGCCACCCACATCGGCCGGTTGAGCGCTTCGAGCAGGCGCGAGGCGAACTCCACCGCCTCGTACGCGCCGCGCCGGCAGGCGATCACCATCGCGAACTCGTCGCCGCCCAGGCGCGCGACCAGGTCGCCCTCGCGCACCTGCGAGGTGATGCGCCGCGCCACCTCGATCAGCAGTTCGTCGCCGGCGGCATGACCGATGGAGTCGTTGACCAGCTTGAAGCGGTCCAGGTCCATGAACAACACCGCGAAGTGATGCCCCGGATTGGCCTGGGCGCGGGCGATGGCGGCGGTCAGGCTCTCGAGCAGGAAGGCGCGGTTGGGCAGCCCGGTCAGCGCATCGTGCGTGGCCTGGTAGGTCAGGCGCTGCTCGGCGCGCAGGCGCTCGCCGATCTGCGCCATCAGCTTGGCGTTGGCCTCGGCCAGTTCGAAGGTGCGCGCCTCCACGCGCGCCTCCAGCTCCAGGTGCGCGGCGCGCAGCGACTCGCGCGCGCGCTGCCGGGCCAGGCCGGCGCCGAAATGGTGGGCGACGAAGGACAGCAGGTTCTGGTCGTGCAAGGTGTAGTGCACCTCGCTCGAGTAGCTCTGCACCACCACGCAGCCGCGGGTCTCCCCGCCCTGGTCCAGCGGCACGCCCAGCCAGCTGTAGGACGGCGGGCCGTGCTGGATCACCTGCCCGCTGGCCACCAGTTCGGCCACGTCCTCGGCCTCGGCCAGCAGCGGCCGGCTGGTGCGGATGACGTACTCGGTCAGGCCTCGGATCGCGCGCCGCGACCGGCGCGCCGGATCCTGCTGATCGACCGAATACGGGAAATGCAGCGTCTGGCCATCGTCGTCCAGCAGCGCGATGTAGAAGTTGCGCGCCACGATCAGCTCGTCCACCACGCCGTGCACGGCGGCGTAGAAGTCCTCCAGCGAGGCCGAGGTATTGGCCAGCTCGGTGATGCGGAACAGCGCGGTCTGCAGCTTCTCGGCGCGGCGGCGCTCCTGGATCTCGGCCTGCAGCTCGCGGTTGGTCAGCTGCAGCTCGCGGGTGCGCGCCTCGATGCGCGCCTCCAGTTCCTCGTGCGCGTGGCGCCGGTCCAGCGCGGTGAGGATGTGCTGGGCCACGTAGCTCAGCAGCGCGCGGTCCTCGTCGGTGTAGCTGGCCGGGGTGTCGTAGCTCTGCACCACGATCGCGCCGCAGACGCGGTCGTCGCGCCGCATCGGCACGCCCAGCCAGTCCACGCTTTCCGGGCCATGGCTGGCGTCCAGCGTCACTCCCAGACGCTGGCTCACCGCCGCCGACGGCCCGCGCATCGGCTTGCCGTGGTGCAGCAGGGCCAGGGTCATGCTGTTGCGCATCTCCTCCTCGCCGAACTCGCGCTCCGGATCGGCCACGTAGGGGTCGATCAGATCGGCGAAGTAGAGGAAGCGCATCGTGCGGCGCACCTCGTCGTAGAGCACGATGTAGCAGTTCTCCGCGTACATCAGCGTGCCGACCACGGCGTGGATGCGGGCCAGCATCTCGCTCATTTCCAGGTCGGCGCTGGCCAGGTCGGCGATCTCGTACAGCGCCTGCTGCAGGCGCTTGGACTTCTCCAGGGTGACCACGCGGGCGGCGGCGCGCTCGGCCTCGAGCACGGCACCGATCAGCGCCTGGGCGGCCGCCTTCCACGCAGTGACCTGCGCCGGCGTCAGCGGCGCGGCCAGGCTGGCGGCCAGGGACATGCGCGCATTGCCTTCCACGTTGGACCAGGCCAGCAGCAGCTCGTCCTCGTTGCGGACCACGTGCTGGGGGTTGTCCCACAGCGCCTGCTCGGCGCGCCGGCGCAGCGCCGGACCGGCGCCTTCGCTGGCCGCGCCACCGGCGCCGATCGCCCAGTCCCGCCAGCAGGCCACGACCTGCGAGCCGTCGGGCAGCAGGCCGCACAGGACCTGCGCCACGGCGTCCGCCGCCACGGCGCTGATCCCGGCCTGCTGCACGGCAGTGGCGGTCTGGCCCGACATCGATTCCCCCCCAGTCACTGCGATTACACAGAGCAGATGCACACTTCGTGCCAGCTTCCAGCCGGCCGTGTGACGGTGGCGCGACCCCGCACCGGGCACATGGACGTTGCTCCTTCCATGCCTGCGGCCCGACCGAACGCGCGAGTATACGGACGCCCGCCCCGCGCGCGTGGCCGCGGCCCGTGGCGGCCCGCCGACTTTGAGACGCAGGCCTCACCCCGTAGGCTAACGGCGGTGAACGATGCCGCCGAGCCCGCCGACGACGCCCTGATGCTGGCCTACGCCGCCGGCGACGTGCGCGCCTTCGAGCTGCTCTACGCGCGCCATCGCGGGCCGCTGTACCGCTTCCTGCTGCGCCAGCTGCGCGATGGCGCGACCGCCGACGAGCTGTTCCAGGACGTGTGGCAGCGGGTGATCGGCGCGCGCGCCAGCTGGCAGCCGGAGGCGCGCTTCGCGACCTGGCTGTACCGGATCGCCCACAATCGGCTGAACGATCACTGGCGCGCGCTCAAGCATCGTCCGCCGGCACCGCAAGATGCCGACGCGCGCACCGAACGGGTCGAGGACCCGCAGACCCCGGAGCGCCAGCTCAGCGACTTCGAATCGCGCCGGGAGCTGCAGCGCGCGCTGGACGCGCTGCCGGACGAACAACGCGAGGTGCTGCTGTTGCGACTGGAACAGGAACTGACCCTGGAGGAGATCGGCCAGATCACCGGCGTGGGCCGCGAGACGGTCAAGTCGCGCCTGCGCTATGCCATGGACAAGCTGCGCGCGGGGCTGGGCCGATGAGCCGCGAGCCGCTGACGCCGGAAGAGCGCGCCCTGGCCGAGCGCCTGGCCGCCGGCAATGCGCGCGCCGAGCCCGGCCCGACGCTGGACGCGCGCATCCTGGCCGCGGCCCGCGCCGCCGCGGAAGAACCCGCGCCCACGCACGACGCGGGCCCGTCCCTCTCGCCGGCACCCGCGGTCGCCACCGGCGCGGCGCGTGCGCGCCGCCCGCGCCGGCGCTGGTCGCTTGGCCTGGGCGTGGCCGCCTCGCTGCTGCTGGCCGTGACCCTGGCTTGGCAGCTGCGTCCGCAGCGCACCACGCAGGTCGTCTACGAAGAGGCACCGGCCGCGCCCTCGCGCCTCGTCTCGCCGCCCACGTCGCCGCCCGAGCCCGCGGCGGCTGCGGATCGGGTCCAGGCCCTTGATCCCACGCCGGCTCCCGCATCTGCTCCGGCATCGGCCCAAACTCCGGCCCAATCCGAACCAGACGCCGCCCGGCGCCGTGCCACGCGCGAAGCAGCCCCGCCGCCGCTGCCCGCCGCCGTGCCGCCCCCGCCAGAGGCGCCGTTCGTGGCGCCGGCCGAGCAGGCGAACGCCGAGCCCCCGGATGCGGCTGGGCAGGCCGCACCTGCGCCGTCGGCGGATGGCACCCAGACAGAGGCGTACTCGGCCGCGTCCGCACCCCCGCCGGCCTCTGCAACTGCACAGCCGCCAGCGCCGGCACCTGCCGCCGATCTCTACACGCCGCCCGCCCCACCAGCACCGCCGGCGCCTGCGCCGAATGCCGTGGCACCGCCGCCCCCACCCCCGCCGCCCGCCGCCACGCAGGCGCTGTCGCGCAAGGTCCAGCGCCCGACCGAAACCGCCGCCGTACAGGAAGACCGCAGGTCCCAGGCCAAGCGCGCCGCTTCGCCGGCAGGCGAAGCCCTGGGCGCAACCCGGGCACCGGGCGCCGGGGACATTCCGGCGCCGCGCACCATCGACATGCCCGGCGATCAGACGCAGGCGGCGCTGGAACGCGCCCTGGCCGAGGACTGCGCCCTGCCGCCCGCGCAATGGCTGCAGCGCATCCGCCTGCATCGCTTCGAGGGCGAAGGCGCGCTGGCCCGCGCCAGCCTGGCCGCCTTCGTCCAGGCCCATCCCGAGCAGCCGATCCCCGAGGATCTGCGCGCGCTGCTGCCATGAGCGACACCCTGGCCGCGCCGCTGCGGCACGAACAGCTGGTCAAGCACAGCCGTTTCCTGGTCCAGGCCGGGCCGGTGGACTCGGCCGAGGCGGCCATGGCCTTCATCGCCGCGGTCAGCGACGCCGACGCCACCCACAACTGCTGGGCCTGGCGGGTCGGCGCGGCGTTCCGCTCCAGCGACGATGGCGAACCCGGCGGCAGCGCCGGCCGGCCCATCCTGGCGGCGATCGACGGCGCCGGCTTCGACCGGATCGCGGTGGTGGTGACGCGCTGGTTCGGTGGGATCAAGCTGGGCGTGGGCGGGCTGGTGCGTGCTTACGGCGGCAGCACCGCCAGCGCGCTGCGGCAGGCGCCGCGCGTGCCGCTGGTGGCCATGGCCGGGCTGGAGATCGGCTGCGGCTTCGACGACCTGGGCCATGTGCACGCGGCGCTGGCGGCGTTCGCCGCGCAGAAGGACGCCGAGCGCTTCGACAGCGACGGCGCTGTGCTGCAGGTGCAGCTACCGGCCGAGCGGCGCCAGGCGCTGGAACACGCCCTGCGCGAGGCCACCCGCGGGCGCGTGCAGTGCCGCGACGCCGCGCCGGCGCATTGAAAACCCCGCCGCCCACCGCCACCCATGGCAGGATGCGCGCCGGCCCGGCCGCTGCGGCCTGACGCTCCACGCCAGCGCCTGCGCCGACCGCCGGCACGCGTTGGCCGGATCGCCGCCGGCGCCTCCCCTCTCGACTGGTTGTCCGCACCGATGAATTCCCAAGCCCAGACGCTTCCCGCCACCGGCGCGCCCGATGCGCGTCCCAAGGCCCGGCTGGGCAGCCTGCGCGCGCTGTGGCCGTTCGTGCGCGCCCACATGGGGCTGTTCGTGAGCTGGCTGTTGGCCCTGGCGGTGGCCTCGGCGGCGACCCTGAGCCTGCCGTACGCCTTCAAGCAGATGATCGACCAGGGCTTTTCCAGCGGGGCGAACATCGACCGCGCCTTCCTGGGCCTGTTCGGCGTGGCGGTGGTGCTGGCGCTGGCCAGCGCCGCGCGCTTCTACTTCGTCTCGCTGCTGGGCGAACGCGTGGTGGCCGACCTGCGCCGCCAGCTCTATGCGCACCTGCTGGGCCTGGACGCGCAGTTCCACGACCGCACCCGCAGCGGCGAACTGGTCTCGCGCCTGTCGGCCGACTCGGAACTGCTGCGCAGCGTGGTCGGCAGCGCGATGTCGGTGGCGGTGCGCAGCTCGGTCACGGTGATCGGCTCGGTGGTGATGATGTTCATCGCCAGCCCGCACCTGGCCGCGTTCGCGCTGGTCGGCATCCCGGCGGCGGTGGTCCCCATCGTGCTGGGCGCGCGCAGGCTGGGCCGCATCGCGCGCGCCAGCCAGGACCGCGTGGCCGACGCCAACACCCTGGCCAGCGAGTCGCTGGGCGCGGTGCGCACGGTGCAGGCGCATGCGCGCGAGCCCTACGAGCAGGCGCGCTTCGAGGCGGCGGTGCAGGTCTCGGTGCAGACCGCGCGCAAGCGCATCCGCGCCCAGTCGCTGGTGACCGCCGGGGCGATCACGCTGGTGTTCGGCGCGATCACGCTGGTGCTGTGGTCCGGCGCGCACGACGTGATCGCCGGGCGCATGAGCGCCGGCACGCTGGCGCAGTTCGTGCTGTATGCGCTGATCGGCGGCGGCTCGGTCGGTTCGCTGGCCGAGGTGTGGAACGAGCTGCAGCGCGCGGCCGGCGGCATGGGCCGCATCGGCGAACTGCTGGACGAATCGGCGCACGTGCGTCCTCCGGCCCAGCCGCTGCCGCTGCCGCGCCCGCTGCGCGGGCAGGTGCAGTTCGACCACGTCTCGTTCCGCTATCCCACCCGGCCGGACGCGCCGGCGCTGGACGACTTCACCCTGGACATCGCCCCGGGCGAGACGGTGGCGCTGGTCGGCCCGTCCGGCGCGGGCAAGAGCACGGTGCTGTCGATGCTGCTGCGCTTCCACGACGTGGACGCCGGCGCGATCCGCATCGACGGGCTGGACCTGCGCCAGCTGGACACCGCCGCGCTGCGCGAGCAGATTGCGCTGGTGCCGCAGGCGCCGACGATCTTCGCCGCCAGCGCCGCCGAGAACATCCGCTACGGCCGGCTCGAGGCCACCGACGAGCAGCTGCACGCCGCCGCGGTGGCGGCCGAGGCCGACGGCTTCCTGCGCGAACTGCCCGAGGGCTACGACAGCCAGCTGGGCGAACGCGGCGCGCGCCTGTCCGGCGGCCAGCAGCAGCGCATCGCCATCGCCCGCGCGCTGCTGAAGGACGCGCCGATCCTGCTGCTGGACGAGGCCACCAGCGCGCTGGACGCGCAGAGCGAGCGCGCCGTGCAGAGTGCACTGGAGCGGCTGATGGCCGGGCGCACCACGCTGGTCATCGCCCATCGCCTGGCGACCGTGCTCAAGGCCGACCGCATCGTGGTGATGGACCGCGGCCGCATCATCGCCCAGGGCACGCACGAGTCGCTGATGGCCCAGGGCGGGCTATACGCCGAACTGGCGCGGCTGCAGTTCATCGACTGAGGCCGCTGGCGGCGGTGTGCAGATGACGCCGGCGCGGCTCACGCGCCTTTACGGTGCACGTTCCCAGGCTGGTCGCCTGTCTTCCCTCGCGAGATCGCCATGAGTTCCGCCGACAATCCCCGCATCCCGAAGGATATCGCCAAGGTCGAGCTGACCGAGGAATGGGAGCTGGCCTACTGGACCCGGCACTTCAACGTCAACGAGCAGGACCTGCGCGCCGCCGTGCAGGAAGCCGGCACTGCCACCGACCAGGTCAAGCGCCACCTCGAATCGCGCCCGCAGCAGTCCTGATCCGCCGCCGGTGCGCCACGCTCCCACACTCAGGCTTCGCCACGCGCTCGCCGGCTGTCTGATGCTGCTGCTCGTCGGCTGTAGCACCACGCCTTCGATGCGCCCGACGGCTTCCAGCGCGGCGGGCGCGACTTTTCTGCTGGTGCCCAACGCCGACACCGTGGCGGGCAACGACGAAGACCCGCCCCTGTCGCCCGCAGGGCTGGCCCGCGCCCAGCGGCTGGCGCAGGCGCTGGCCGACGCGCCGCTGGCGGCGATCTACACCGACGAGTTCCAGCGCACGCAGCAGACCGCCGCGCCGGTGGCCGCACAGCATCCGCGGGCGCAGCGCCTGCGCTACTTCTCGCGCGGACCGGCCGACGACAGCGCACGCCAGTGGCGGGCGGCGCATCCGCACGACACGGTGCTGGTGGTGGGCCAGCCCAGCACGCTGGCGCCGCTGGCCGATGCGCTGTGCGGGTGCACCGTGCGCCCGCTGCGCGACGGCGAGACCGATCGACTGCTGCGCATCCACCTCTCCGCGCGCGCCGCGGCCCAGGTGCAGGACATGCGCTACGGCGGACCTTCCCCATGACGAGTCATGTCTTCGCCGGCTGGGACGGCAGCATCGCCGGCGCGCGCGCCCTGCAGGAGCGGCTGGCGGCGCGCGTGGTGCTGGAGGACCGCGTGCCCACGGCGCCTCGCACCATCGCCGGCTTCGACGTCGGCTTCGAGGACGAAGGCCACACCACGCGCGCGGCCGCCGTGCTGCTGGATGGCACGAGCCTGCAGCTGATCGCCAGCACGGTCCAGCGCGTGCCGACCTCGATGCCTTACGTCCCCGGCCTGCTGAGCTTCCGCGAGCTGCCCGCGCTGGTGCAGGCGCTGGAGTTCCTGCCGCAGGTACCGGACCTGGTCGTGGTCGATGGCCAGGGCATCGCCCATCCGCGCCGGCTGGGCATCGCCGCGCATTTCGGCGTGGTCACCGGCCTGCCCACGCTCGGCGTGGCCAAGCAGGTGCTGTGCGGACGCTTCGAAGCGCCCGGCCCGCAGCCCGGCGAGCACACGCCACTGATCCATCGCGGCGAACAGATCGGCTGGGCCCTGCGCAGCAAGCTGCGCTGCAATCCGCTGATCATCTCGCCCGGCTTCGGCATGACGATGGACGGCGCGCTCGCCTGGACCCGCGCCCTGCTGCGCGGCTACCGCCTGCCCGAACCCACGCGCCTGGCCGACCGCCTCGCCTCGCGCCGCGGCCCCATGCCCGGCGACACCCCGCAGCTGCCGCTGGCCTAGCCGCGGCCTCGCACTCCGCGGTTGCCCCTCCCCTTTCGCGCAGCGAAGGGGGAGGCTGGGAGGGGGTGCTTTTGCTGTTGCCTTCCCTGCGAAAAGCACCCCTCCCCATCCCTCCCCTTGGCCTGCGGCCAAAGGGAGGGGGCAAAAGCGCGCAGCGCCTCGGGAGACAAGCCGCAAGCCACGCCCTCCCCGCTTCGCGCAGCGAAAAGGGCAACGCGGATCGAGGACCTCGCACGGCGGTCGCAGCGATCCAGCGCAGGCTATCGTCAATCGCGCATCCCATCGGAAGCGACCGATGCAGGCCCTGTGGCCGAGCCGGGCGCGAGATCCGCAGGCTTCTCGCGCACGCCGAGCTCGAAATAGCTCTGCGGCATCAGCCGTATCCGCAGCGGGCGGCCCGCGTCCGCAATGGATTCATCGCTCACCGCGCCGCCGGTGCCGTAGTTGATCTGGACATAGGGGCGCTTGGGCACGCCCACCACCGCCACGATGCGGCTTCCTGGCGCCAGCAGGCGCGCGGTCAGCGTCTGGCTCTGGAAGGACAGCACCTGCGTGCGCCCCGGCCGCAGCAGGTGTCTGCGCGTTCGATCCTGCATATAGCTGGCACGACCCAGATAGGACGCCAGATCCAGGTAGCGACCCTCGGGCGTCTGTTCGTAGAAGTCGACCTGCAGGTCGAAGTCTTCCTTGTTGGTCACCAACTGCAGTGTTGCCTGGAACAGGCCGTCGATTTCCAGAGGCTCTCGCAATCTTTCGGTCCGGAAGACCAGCGCATTTCGCGTATCGGGCACTCCGCGCGGAAGGCTCAGATCCGCATCGCGACGATCCTTGAAGTCGACGGACAGCGTCGGCGCGACTTGTCCGACCGGCAAGGCGCTGAACAGCAGACCGTCCGCATCCCGCGTCCCGGACAGGTAGAGACGTCGACGTTCGGTCGCCATCGCTCCCAGGGTCGCGACGTGTCGCCAGGTGTTCGCACCCATGACCTGGAAATTGATCCGATCACGCAGGAGGTCCGGCAGCGGCGCGCCGCGGAAGACATGATCGAACCAGTCCAGCCGCACCTCCTGCAGATCGATCAGGGCCGCCTGGTCGACCTGCTCGCCATTGATGCTGGCGAGCACGCCGGTCTGCATCGCGATGTGGTGGTAGGGACCGACGAGCAGGCGATGATCGGCGTCGGGCCTGTACCGGTAATGCTGCTCCAGGTAGTAGAGGGCGCCGACCATGCCCCCGTCGTAATACCCGGTCTGCACCAGCACCGGGATGTCGATCGCGGCGAACTCACGACCATAGGGAATGAGCTGCTGCCAGTACCGATCGTAGTCGGGATGGTCCAGCCAGGCATCGAAGACGGGGTTGGGCGTGCCATCGATCCTGTCCAGGTCGCGGTACGGTGCCCCGCTCCGATACCACTGCCGCTGCAGCCGCTCCCAGCGGTCCCGGTCTCCGTAGGTCTGGTCGTCCAGCCACTTGCCCGTGGCGGTGTAGAGCGGCCATGGATAGATGAAGCTCTGGAAGACGCCGCCCTGCATCGGCGTATCGATACCGGGCGCATTGGTCGCATGGGTCGCCAGCGCCTTCAACGCCGGTGGACGATGCTTGGCCGCGGCCCACTGCGTGAATCCGTTGTAGCTGCCGCTGAACATGCCCACCCGGCCATCGCTCCAGGCCTGCTTGGAAAGCCAATCGATGACCGTGTCCGCATCGCGGCCATCTTGGACGTAGGGCACCACCGGGCCCGGGCTGCTGCCCCGCCCCTTGCCCCGCGTGAAGGCGACCACCCCCATATAGCCCCGTCCGGCCATCTGCACCGCATCGTCCAGCGCCCAGTCGTCCCGCGCGTAGATCGTGAAGTTCAGCAGTGCGGTCAACCGCGCACCCTCCAGGTGACGCTGGCGCACCAGCAGCGCGTCGATCCGGGCGCCATCGGGAGTCGGAATCAGGACCCGCTGCATCGAGAAGCGCCGCTCCAGCTCGGCCTTCAGCAAGGTCTCAGACGCAGGCATGAGAAAGCGCCAGGCCGCCGTGGCTGCGCGCGCCGCGATCAGGGCCTCCGGGGCGGCGCACCTCGCTGTCGCCGGATCCGGGCAGGCGCGCGCCTGCTTGGCCTCTTCGGCCTGGAGCGCGTCGAGGTCGACCTGGAACGCAGGAAGAATCCGCGCGATGCGGTCGTCCGGCAAACTGGCGACGAGCTCGTTGAACGCCTGCGCCAATGCCTCGCCGGGCGCCTGACCGTGGGCTTCGTGGCCTTTGGCCCTGGCAAAGAGCTGCCAGGGCACCAAGGCCGGCACGCGCCGCGGCTCGACCGACCGGTACAGGTCGCTCAGCTTCTCCAGCGTCGCCTCTGCCGCACCGTAGCGCCCAGCGGACAACTGCAGCCGGTAAAGCGTCACCAGATCGTCGGGTTGACTGGCGCCTTCGTAACGAGGGATCAGTGCCGCCGCCGCGTCCGTCGCGGCCTGCCCGGGCGGTGCCGCCCAGCCGATGCAACACGCCAACAAGCCTGCGAAGGCCACCCAACGCAAACGGGACAGGATCATGCGGGACCGCTCCTTTCGGACCGGGCCGGGGGCGACGCCTCCCGCTCACCCGATCGTGTTGTGGGCGGCGATCGTCCTGAACCCGCAGGACGCCGTGTCAGAAATTCGGCGAGTGGACACTTCCGGACGGCGAACGGGACCTCGCCGCGGTCAGGGCACCCGGCTCCGCAGCAGGCTCGCGCCTTCCCGGCTGGTCGAGATCGTCTGCCCCGTCTCCAGATGCAGCAGCAACCGCCCGCCGCCCGCCGACTCCAGCCGGGCGATGCGGTCGGTGTTGACGATCCAGGAGCGATGGACGCGGACGTACTTAGCCGGGTCCAGGGAACCGGCGAACTCGGCCAAGGTGACCCGAACCAGATGCTTGCCGGTCAGGGTCGTCACCTCCGCGTAGTCGCCTGCGCCGCCGATGCAGACGACCGATCCGATGTCGAGCGGGCGAAGCTCGTCGCCGATCCTGACGAAGTAGCGGGACAGCGCCGCATCCACCCGAGCTTCGGGTTCCGGCGGCGTGAGGGAGGGCGCCGGTTCCGGCACAGGGTCCAGGGCAGGCGCGCTGTCGAACTCTTGCGCCGTCTCGGCCGCCTGGACCGCGAGGTCGCCGGCCGGTGCCCCTGCGGTCTGGCCAGCACCGGCTGGAGCCGCCACTCGCATCTGCACGGAGAGATAGGAAGCCGCGGCGATCAGCGCGTAGGTCGTGAAGTTCTGAAGCGACTGCCAGGCCGCCCCGCCGCCCTTGAAAGGCCGCACCACGAAACCATCGGGCGCGGCGCCGAAGAAGAAGCCGAGCAGCACGATCAGCAACCAGTACGAGAACAGCATGAACATCGCGCACAGCACGGCATGGGCCAGCAGCTGGACCGTGGCGGGTTTGCCGATCAGGTATCGGACGACGATGCGCCTGACGGCCAGGCCGAAGATGACCACCGGCAGGGTGTTGGCCAGGCCTCCCAGCAGGGATCCGGCCAGATCCAGGCCGAGCGCGAACCGGAGCGTGACCGTATAGGCGACGAAGACCGCCAGGACCGCGCAAAGATCAAAGTTCCGCTGCTTCATCACTCGTTCCGCGCGACAGGCGAGCCCATGCGCCCGGCTTTCTCCCGTGCATCTTAGCGATGGGCCCGGCGGCCGGATGCCGTTCGCCGCGTGACGGACTTGCTACCCGACCTGCAACAATCCGTTGTGCGCGATCGTCAGGCCGAGCTCCCGGCCGGCATGCGATCCTGCCGGCCTTTCGAACCGGAGCAGACGCCAATGACCGCCACCGTCATCGAACCGCGCGTGCACGACCTGGGCGGTTTCCAGGTCCGCCGCGCCGTGCCCACCCTGCAGGCGCGCAGCGTGGGACCGTTCGTGTTCGTCGATCACATGGGGCCGGCCGAGTTCGACGCCGGGCACGGCATCGACGTACGCCCGCATCCGCATATCGGTCTGGCCACGGTCACCTTCCTGTGGGAAGGCGCCATCGGTCACCGCGACACGCTCGGCTCGGACACGGTCATCCGGCCCGGGGACGTGAACTGGATGACCGCCGGCCGCGGCATCACCCATTCCGAGCGCAGCCCGCAGGCCGAGCGCGTGGACCACGCGCCGCTGCACGGCATGCAGACCTGGGTGGCGCTGCCGAAGTCCGATGAGGAAGTCGCGCCGGAGTTCTACCACCATGCCGCCGCCACCCTGCCGCACTGGGACCAGCATGGCGCGCGCCTGCGCGTGATCGCCGGCCGCGCCTGGGGCCGCGAATCGCCGGTGCGCGTGTACTCGGACACCTTCAACGTCGCCCTGGATCTGGCGCCGGAGGCCGAGCTGGCCATCGACGACAGCGCGGTCGAACGCGCGCTCTACATCCTGGACGGTCAGGCCCAGCTGGACGGAAGCGATGTGCCGATGCGCCACCTGATCGTGCTCGAGCGCGGCACCCGCCCGGTGCTGCGCGCCAAGACGCCGCTGAAGGCCATGCTGGTGGGCGGCGAGCCGCTCGATGGCCCGCGCCATCTGTGGTGGAACTTCGTGTCCAGCTCCAAGGAGCGCATCGAGCAGGCCAAGCAGGACTGGCTGGAGGGCCGCTTCGGCCGCATCGCCGGCGATCCGGAGTTCATCCCCCTGCCGGAACGTTGACGCGGCGCACGTTCGGCAGCGCCGAAGCCTTCCGCCGGACCAACACGCGGGGCCGGGTTTGGCTTATGTTGCAGTGCGATGCCGGCGCGCCCGGCATCGCCCACACGACGCGTCGACCGGCGGCCCGCACCAGCGTGCGGGCGCGCAGGGGAGCTCCCAGGGTGCGCAGCACGGCCCGGGCGAGGCGTTCGTCTTCCATCCACCGCGCATCGCCCCTGGCGTGATGCGCCTTGCGCATTGGGGATCGTTCGATGAAAGCCTGCCTTGCCTCCGCCGCCGGCCTGCTGCTGTCGCTGGCCGCCGCCGGCGCGTCCGCCCAGTCCACGGCCGGTTGCCCGCAGTTGCCGGCCGGCACCGGGCTGCACTGGGAACGCAGCGGCACCGCCGCGCTGGTGATCTGCAAGGCCCTCGACGCCGCCGGCCAGCAGGCCTTCGGCGTGATGCTGGCAGCCAAGGAGCCGGACAAGCCGGCCGGCGCGCGCGAGGAGAAGACCGAGATCGACGGCCGCAAGGCGCGCTGGTACCACACCCGGATCGCCAATCGCCCCGACGCGCGCAGCCGCATGGCCGTGATCGAGCTGGGCGATGAGCGCTGGGCGCAGGTCTGGATCGATGCCCCCAGCGAGGCCGCGCTGCAGGCGGCGATGGCCACCGTGGGCACCCTGCGCTTCGACCCTGCCTCGATGGCCGACGCCAACACCCGCCGCTGAGCCATCGTCCCGACGACGAAAAGGCCGCCTCGAGGGCGGCCTTTTCGTTTTGCGGCGGCAGCGCACGCGGCTTTCCGACCGGTTCGCGCTAGAAGCGGCCTTCCTGGAAATCGACGAAGGCCTGCATTAGCTCCTGGCGGGTGTTCATGACGAACGGGCCGTGGCGCACCACCGGCTCGCGCAGCGGCCGGCCGGCGACCAGGATCACGCTTGCGCCCTGCGCACCGGCCCGCAGGACCAGCGACTCTCCGCCGCCGAGCACCGCCAGCGTGCGGCTGGGCAGTTCGCGCGCGCCCTCGCCCTCGCCCACCGTGATCTCGCCTTCGTAGGCATAGGCGAAGGCGTTGTGGCCTGCGGGCAGGGTGTAGGTCCAGCGCGCGCCGGGCGCCAGCGCGATGTCCAGGTAGAGCGGGTCGGTCGCCGGCTGCACGATCGGGCCGGTCACCTCGCCGACCGCACCGGCGATCACCTTGACCTCCACGCCCTCGGCCGGCGTGGCCACCGGGATGCGCTCGGGGGCGAATTCCTGGTACCTGGGCGCGGTCATCTTGTCCTTGGCCGGCAGGTTGACCCACAGCTGGAAGCCGCGCATGCGGCCGGATTCCTGCTCGGGCATCTCCGAATGCACCAGGCCGCGCCCGGCGGTCATCCACTGCACGCTGCCCGGGGTGAGCAGGCCTTCGTTGCCATGGTTGTCGCGGTGGCGCATGCGCCCGTCGAGCATGTAGGTCACCGTCTCGAAGCCGCGGTGCGGGTGCTCGGGGAAGCCGGCCAGGTAGTCCTCGGCCTTGTCGGTGCCGAACTCGTCCAGCATCAGGAACGGATCCAGATCCGGCAGCTCGGGCGTGCCGATCACGCGGGTCAGCTTGACCCCGGCGCCGTCGGAGGCGGGCATGCCGCGCACGGTACGGACGATGCGGGCCGCATGGGCGGTGTCGTTCATGGCGTTACTCCAGAAGGCTTGCGTCTGGCCAGATGATGGCGACGCCGCGCCGCCGACAGTACCGCCACGCCGCGCAACGATCCATTGCGGCTGGCGACGGCCGAAGGTTTCCGGCAACTAGATCTTCTCTCGATCGAGGAACCGCCAGTTCTGAGCGGTCCGGCTTCGGAGGGGCAGCGGTCCGGCGGGCGGTGGCCGCTTTTCCCTCGGTCAGGGCATCCTGCCCTGCCTTAAGGCGCTCGGCATCCTGCCTCGCTAGGCGCGGCCACCGCCCGCCGGCCCGCTGCCGCGCACGTCAGCTCACAGGACTTCGGTTTGCGGGGTCGTGCTAACCCCTCCGTTGCGCACAACGCGATCAGTGACGGGAAGTTATCGACTTGAGGCCCCCTCCCTTTCGCCATAGGCGAAGGGGAGGGATGGGGAGGGGTCGGGGGCTTTACCGGGCAAGCCACCGAAGCGAAGAGCAAAAGCACCCCACCCCCTCAGTCGCTAGTTCGCGACTTCGAGCTCCCCTTCGCCTTCGGCGAAAGGGAGGGGGCAAAGCGCGGCTCGGTCCGCCTTAGATGGCGGACCGAGCCGGGGATCCACGTCCGGCCGGGTCGAGGCTGGTTGGCGAAGTGGTCTTGCCGGCCACGCATTGGTATCAGCCAGACGCAGGAGAACGGCCATAAAAAACCCCGCCGGAGCGGGGTTCAAGAAAACGGTGCGAGATCGGCTTCTTCAGGTGGCCGGGGTGATGTTGGACGCCTGCGCGCCCTTGGGGCCCTGCGTCACCTCGTAGCTCACGCGCTGGCCTTCCTGCAGGGTGCGGAAGCCTTTGGCGTTGATCGCGGTGTGATGCGCGAAGACATCGGCGCTGCCATCTTCCGGCGCGATGAATCCGAAGCCCTTCGCATCGTTGAACCACTTGACGGTACCGTATGGCATAGCTCTTTGTATCCCCAGATTGGATCGGTGGTGTTGCGCTGCCAGGTAGCCGCGCAATTCCGAGTATGCAAAGACGCGGGGAGCTTGACAATCACCCGCGCGCCAGTTCGCCCACCAACTCGGCCATCCCAGCGGACGCCGCCTCCACATTGGCCAGCACCTCGGCCATGGTGATCTCCTCGCCGGTGCCGCAGCCGGCGGCCCAGTTGGCCACGATCGCCAGGCAGGCGTAGTCCAGGCCCAGCTCACGCGCCAGGCCGGCCTCGGGCATGCCGGTCATGCCGACCAGGTCGCAGCCGTCGCGCTTCATGCGCGCGATTTCCGCCTTGGTTTCCAGGCGCGGGCCCTGGGTGGCGCCGTAGCAGCCGCCGTCGACCACCTTCACCCCCGTCACCCGCGCCGCGGCCAGCACCTTGTGGCGCAGCATCGGCGTGTAGGGATCGCCGAAGTCCACGTGCAGCACCTCGCCGCCCTCCTCGCACAGCGTGGAGATGCGGCCCCAGGTGTAGTCGATGAGCTGGTCCGGGCAGGCCAGCACGCGCGGGCCGAAGCGCTCGGTGATGCCGCCGACCGTATTGAGCGCCAGCACGCGCGTGGCGCCGAGCTGCTTGAGCGCGGCCAGGTTGGCGCGGTAGTTGACCTTGTGCGGCGGCAGCGAATGACCCTCGCCATGCCGCGCCAGGAAGGCCACGCGCCGGCCCAGCACCGTGCCCACCCGCACCGGACCCGAGGGCGCGCCGTAGGGCGTGTCGACGTGGCGGGTTTCGACATCGTCCAGCGTGGCCAGCTTGTAGACGCCGGTGCCGCCGATGACGGCCAGGTCGATGTGCTGGCTCACACGTCCTCCTTCATCGCGTAGATGGCCGGCAGGTTGCGCAGGTGCTCGTGCACGTCCATGCCGAAGCCGAACACGTAGCGGTCCGGCACTTCCACGCCGACGTAGTCGGCCGAGACCTCGGCTACCGCGCGGTCGTGGCGCTTGACGGTGAGCGCGGCGATGCGCACGTCGGTGGCGCCCTGCTCCAGGCACCACTGGCGCACGGCCAGCAGGGTCAGGCCCTCGTCGAGGATGTCGTCGACCAGCAGCACGCGGCGGCCGTACAGCGCGGTGGCCGGGCGGTGCTTCCACACCAGCTCGCCGCCTTCGGTCTCGCCGCGGTAGCGGGTGGCGTGCAGGTAGTCGTACTGCAGGTCCAGGCCGCGCAGGCCCAGCTCCAGCGACAGCTGGCCGGCGAAGGGCAGGCCGCCATGCATGATGGTCAGGAACACCGGCACCTCGCCGGCGTAGTCGCGCGCGATGGCGTCGGCCATCGTGGTGATGGCGGCATCGATGGTCGGGCGATCCACCAGCAGGTCGGCGTTGGCCAGGGCCTGGCGGATGGTCGGAGCGGTGTTGGACATCAGGCGGTTCCCTTGGGCAATGACAGGCGCGCGAGCGCGGATTCGTGGCGCGTATCGGCCAGCAGGCCTTCCCACGCGCGCGGGCCGCGGCCGATCAGCCCGATCAGCGCGGCGGTGTTGAGTGAGCGGCCTTCGACGGCGCGCAGCGCCTCGTCGACGACCTCGGGATGGCAGGCCAGCACCACGTCGCAGCCGGCGTCCAGGTGCAGCGCCACGCGCCGGGCGACGCCGCCGGCAGCGTGCGCGGCGGCCATGGAAATGTCGTCGGAGAACACCACGCCGCGGAAGCCCAGCTCCTCGCGCAGCAGGCGCACCCAGCGCGGCGAATAGCCGGCCGGCTCCGGCGCCACCGCCGGGTAGACCACGTGCGCCATCATCACCGCATCGGCCCCGGCATCGATGCCGGCGGCGAAGGGCACCAGGTCCTGCGCCTGCAGTTCGTCCAGCGGGCGCGGATCGGTGGCGACATCGACGTGGGTGTCCTCCAGCACGGTGCCGTGGCCGGGGAAATGCTTGAGCGTGGCGGCCATGTCGGCCGCGTGCATGCCGGCCACGTAGGCGCGGGTGAGCGCGGCCACCACCTGCGGGTCGGCGGCGAAGGCGCGGTCGCCGATGGCGCGGTTGCCGCGGCCCAGGTCGACCACCGGGGCGAAGCTCAGGTCTACGCCGCTGGCGCGCACCTGGCTCGCCATCAGCCAGGCGTGCTCGCGCGCCGCTTCCAGCGCACCGGCCGGATCGGTCGCGTACTGCGCGCCGAAGCTGGCCAGCGGCGGCAGCGCGGCGTAGCCGTCGCGGAAGCGCTGCACGCGCCCGCCTTCCTGGTCCACGCAGACCAGCACCGGACGCGGTGCGGCCTCCCGGATCGACGCGCTCAGCGCCGCGACCTGTTCGCGCGAGGCGAAGTTGCGCGCGAACAGGATCACCCCGGCCACCGCATCGTGCTGCAGCCAGTCGCGTTCCCTGGGGGCCAGTTCGGTGCCGGCCAGGCCGATCACGAGCATTGGGTCGAAACTCCGTGAGCCGCGCTTGCGCGGGGGGTCAAGATTGTCGCAGAAGCACAAGTCGGCGGGCGGCATGGGCGCCGGACGCGGGAGGCGGCCCGGTTCAGCCCGCCGTGCCGGAGCTTTGGGGCGCGCGCTCGGCCTCGCTCCATTGCGCATACGGCCGGTCGGCCAGCGCCAGGTTGTAGTAGCGCGGCTGGTCGGTCACTTCCGCGCCGAGCCAGGCCGGGCGCTCGAACGGTTCATCGGCGTGGGCCAGCTCGATCTCGGCCACCACCAGCCCGGCGTTGTCGCCGGCGAACGCGTCGATCTCCCACAGGTGCGCGCCGACCTGCACCAGGTGCCGGGTCTTCTCCACGCGCCCGCCCACGCACAGCTGCAGCAGGGCCTGGGCGTCGGCGACCGGGATCGGGTACTCGAACTCCTGGCGCGTATGCCCCAGCTGGCGCGACTTGATGTTCAGCGCCGCCGCCTCGCCCTCCAGGCGCACCCGCACCGAGGCCAGCTGCGCGCCGCCGGACACCACCGACAGGTCGTTGAGATAGCCCTGCGCCATCGGGATGGCGCGATGCGCCGCCGCGCGCCACCCCTCGTTAGCCAGCAGGAACTTGCGTTCGATTTCGATGCCCATGGGTTGCCTGTGTGTGGGGGGGACAAGGAGGCGCGTCTGCTCTTGCCCCCTCCCTTTTGCGCGCAGCGCAAAGGGGAGGGTTGGGGTGGGGTTGCTTCTGCTCTTGCTCGTGCTTGCCCGCGAAGAGCGACCCCTCCCCCTCAATCGCTAGCCGCAATTTCGAGCTCCCCTTCGCTGCGCGAAAGGGAGGGAGCGGTGTCACTACCGCTCGAACAACGCGATCGACTCCACATGCGCGGTCTGCGGAAACATGTCCATCGCCCCCGCCGACACCAGCCTGAAGCCGAACTCGTTGACCAGATAGCCCGCATCGCGCGCCAGCGAGCCGGGATGGCAGCTGACGTAGACGATGCGCGAGAACTGTTGCAGCGGCAGCTGCCGCAGCACGTCGATCGCGCCCGAGCGCGGCGGATCCAGCAGCAGCTTGTCGAAGCCGGCGCGCATCCACGGCGCATCGCGCTGGTCGCTGGTCAGGTCGGCGGCGAAGAACTGCGCATTGGACAGCCCGTTGCGCCGCGCGTTCTCCTGCGCGCGCGCCACCAACCCGGCCTCGCCCTCCACGCCGACCACCTCGCCCACCAGCCGCGCCAGCGGCAGGGTGAAGTTGCCCAGGCCGCAGAACAGGTCCAGCACGCGCTCGCCCGGCTGCGGATCCAGCAGCGCGAAGGCATGCGCGATCATCTTCTCGTTGAGCTTGCCGTTGACCTGGATGAAGTCCAGCGGCCGGAACGCCAGCTCGATGTCCCACGGCGCCAGCCGGAAGGACAGCGGCACCTGCGCCGGCCACAGCGGATGCACGGTGTGGTTGCCGCCCGGCTGCAGGAGGATGGCGAAGTCCTGCTCCTGGGCGAAGGCGGTCAGGATGTCCAGATCGTCCTGCACCAGCGGCGCCAGGTGGCGCACCACCAGCGCGATGGCCGCGTCGCCGGCGATGAACTCGATCTGCGGGATGTCCGCGCGCCCGGCCAGGCGGTCGATGCACTGCGCCAGCGCCTCGATGCGGAAACCGATCTGCGGGATCAGCGTATGGCATTGCCGCAGGTCGGCGACGAAGCGCGGATCCTGCTCGCGGAAACCCACCAGGGTCTTGTCCTTCTTCTCCACGCGCCGCACCGAGAAGCGGCCCTTGCGCCGGTAGCCCCAGCTGCCTTCGTGCAGCACCGGCAGCATGCTGGCCGGCGCGACGTGGCCGATGCGCGCCAGATTCTCCAGCAGCGTGTGCTGCTTGTAGGCGATCTGCTTGGTCTCTTCCAGATGCTGCAGCACGCAGCCGCCGCAGGTGCCGAAGTGCGGGCAGCGCGGCGTGACGCGGTCGGGCGAGGCGTCGAGCACTTCCAGCGTGCGCGCCTCGTCGAAGTGCTTGCTGCGCGCGGTCTGCTCCACCCGCACCCGCTCGCCCGGCAGCGCGCCGGTGACGAACACGGCCTTGCCCGATTCGCCGGGTACGGTGGGGGGACGGCGGGCCACGCCGCGGCCGTCGTGGCTCAGGTCGTGGATCTCAAGGTCGAACGGGGTCTTGTCGATGCGCGGGGAACGGGCCACGTGGCGATGAGCTGCGTGCGGGGAATCGCGTATTGTCGCAGAAGCGCCGGGGCCGACGCCCGGCGCGGCCCGCCGCCGCGAAAGGAGCCCGCATGGCCGCCACGCCCCACATCCTGCTGGTCGAGGACGACCCAACCACCAGCGAGTTCATGCGCGCTGCGCTCGAAACGCTGCCGGCCACCGTGGCCGTCGCCCGCAGCCAGTCCGAGGCGCTCGCGACCGAGGGCCGCTTCGACCTGTGCCTGGTCGATGCCAACCTGCCCGACGGCCGCGGCGATGCCCTGCTGGCCCGCCTGCGCGCGCGCCAGCCGGCGCTGCCGGCGCTGGCGCATACCGCCGACCCCTCGCCCAGCCTGCACGCCGCGCTGTGCGCCTCCGGCTTTGCCGCGGTGGTGGTCAAGCCGGTCGGCGCGGCCTCGCTGCGCCAGGCCGCGCGCGATGCGCTGCAGGCGCGCACCCCGCCGGAGACCGCGGCCATCCGCACCTGCAGCGACGAGGTGCCGGTGTGGGACGACGCGGCGGCGCTGTCGGCGCTGGGCGGCAACCACGACCATCTGCAGACGCTGCGCGGGCTGTTCCTGCAGGAGCTCGACACCCAGGCCGCCGCCATCGAGGCCGCCTTGGCCGCCGACGACCTGCCTGGCGCCCACCAGCAGCTGCATCGCCTGCGCGCCAGCAGCGGCTTCGTCGGCGCCGCCCGTCTGCACGCCGCCGCCAAGACCCTGGACGCCAGCCTGCCTGACCGCGCCGCCCAGGCCGAATTCCACGCCGCCTGGCAACAGACGCGCGCCTGAGCCACCGCCTGTCGGTAGAGCGGAGCTTGTGGCAATCCCCTCTTGGGGACTCCGCTGCTCTTCGTTCGGTTCCTCGGGAAGCCTCCAGCGGAGCAAGCTCCGCTCTACAGGGAGGCGGCGATCTGATCGGAAGAGGCAGGCGCTCCCACCAGTGTTTCAGGTGGCATCTTCGCTGGTGGCCGAGGGTGTCGACGGGCGCGGCAGCGCGGCCAGCATGTCCCAGGACTTCAGGCCGCGGGCGCCCAGGTGGTGGGCCAGCAGCTGGCGCATCGCCCGGCGCAGGTCGGCCAGGTCGGCCGCCTCGGGCTGGGCGTCGGAGGCCAGCGCCAGCAGCGCGCGGCCGCTGGGCGCCGAGGCGCGCTCGCCGCTGCGCTCGCTCAGCAGCCGGCGCGGGCCGTGCTCGGGGTCCAGGCGGTAGCGCGCGGCCGGGTCGACCGGCGCGCCGTCGCCATCGTGATCGAGCACCAGGCCGAAACCGATCGCCTCGAGCAGGTCGCGCTCGAAGCGGCGCAACGACCACGCCAGCGGCTCGTCGTGGGCCAGGCGCGCGCGCACCCGGGCATAGGCCAGATACAGGTCCGGCAGCGGGTCTTGGCGCGGGGCCAGGCGCAGCACCAGCTCATTGATGTAGAACGCGGCGAGCATCGCATCGCCCTGCAGGCGCGGCGCGGCGTCCAGCGCCTCGGCGCCGGTCAGCCGCCCCAGTTCACCGCGCAGCTGCGCTTCGAGCCGTATGTGCTGCAGCGGCTGCAGCGCCGCGCGCAGCACCTGCTTCTTCGGCCCCTGCACGCTGCGCGCGACCACGCCCAGCCGGCCATGGCCGGCGCTCAGCACCTCGACCAGCAGACTGGTCTCGCGCCAGGGCCGGGTGTGGAGAACGAAGACCGGCTCGGCGATCAGCTCCATGGAGGCAGACGTGCGCGCAGAGACGTTAGCGATGAGCAAAAGCCAGCGACACCCAAGGCGCCTGAGGTCGCGCAGTGTGTTGTGCGCCCAGGCTGCTCCTCGCTGCTCACTTCGCTTCGCCCACTTCCCTATTCGTACCCGAACGCCTTCAGCGCGGTCTCGTCGTCCGACCAGCCCTCGCGCACGCGGACCCAGGTTTCCAGGAAGACCTTGCGGTCGAACAGATGCTCCATCTGCTGGCGCGCCTTACTGCCGATGTCCTTCAGGCGCGCGCCACTCTTGCCGATGACGATGGCCTTCTGGCTCTCGCGTTCGACCCAGATCACCGCGCCGATGCGCAGCATGTTGCCGTCCACGGTGAAGTGTTCGATCTCGGTGGTGGTGGCGTACGGCAGCTCGGCGCCGAGCTGGCGCATCAGCTGCTCGCGTACCAGCTCGCCGGCCAGGAAGCGCTCGCTGCGGTCGGTGATCTCGTCCTCGCCGTACATCGGCGGCGCTTCGGGCAGCTGCGCCAGGATGTCGCGCACCAGCGCGTCCAGGCCGCTCTTCTTCAGGGCCGAGATCGGGTGCACGGCGGCGAAGCTGCGGCCCTCGCTCACCTGCGCCAGGAACGGCAGCAGCTCGGACTTGTCCTTGAGCCGGTCGACCTTGTTGATCACCAGCACCAGCGGGATCTTGGCGTCGCTGAGCACGTTGTAGGCCAGCGTATCGGTCTCGTCCCAGCGCCCGGCCTCGATCACCAGCAGGCCGGCATCGACGCCTTCGAGCGCGCCGCGCGCGGCGCGGTTCATGACCCGGCTCATGGCCGAGGCCGAATACTTGCCCTGCTGCTTGTGCAGGCCGGGCGTATCGACCAGCACGATCTGCCCTTCCGGAAAGGTCGCGATGCCCAGCAGGCGGTGACGCGTGGTCTGCGGACGGCTGGAGGTGATCGACACCTTGGCGCCGACCAGCGCATTGGTCAGGGTGGACTTGCCGACGTTGGGACGGCCGATGACCGCAACGCTGCCGCTACGGTGGGGCTTGGACTCGTTCATGGGGACAGCTTAGGACGTGTGGGCGGGGGCGGTGTGTACGGAAGTGACGAACGGGGCGGTCGGCCGTTGGAGCGCTGGGCCGAACCGCACGCCGGCCTCGCCGATTATTTGCGCGGCAGCTGGGCGATCACGGCGGCGGCGGCCGCCTGTTCGGCGGCGCGGCGCGAGCCGCCCTCGCCTTCGGCCGACAGCACGGGGTCGGTCAGCACGCAGCGCACCTGAAAATGGCGCGCGTGCTCCTCGCCGCTCTCGGAGACCAGCTCGTAGCTGGGCAGCGCCTTCTGCCGGCCCTGCAGCCATTCCTGCAGGCGGGTCTTGGGGTCCTTCTCCGGCTTGCCGACCGGCAGGGCGGCCAAGGCCGATTCGAACCAGGGCAGCACGCGCGCGCGGCAGGCCTCGAAGCCGGCGTCCAGGTAGATCGCGGCCACGACCGCCTCCAGCGCATCGGCCAGGATCGAATCGCGGCGATGCCCGCCGGACTTCAGCTCGCCCGGGCCCAGGGTCAGACGCGCGCCCAGATCGAGCTCACGCGCCAGGGTCGCCAGCGAGCCTTCGCGCACCAGCTCGGCGCGCGCACGGGTCAGTGCGCCCTCGTCGGCCTTGGGCCAGCGCTGGAACAGCGCTTCGGCGATCAGCAGGTTGACGATGCTGTCGCCGAGGAATTCCAGCCGTTCGTTGTGGACCGCGCCGGCGCTGCGATGGGTCAGCGCCTGGGCCAGCAGCTGCGGATCGGTGAAGACATGACCGATGCCCGCACCGCCGGCCGTCGGCTCAGCCTTCGCCACCACCGCTCCGCACGATGTCCTGCGAGGTCTCGAACTTGCCGACCACGTCCAGGTTGCCGATCATCGGCCGGCGCACTTCGTACTGCACGTGCAGGTTCCAGCCGTTGTTGATGCGCTTGAACTTCACGTTCTCCGGCTTGACGTTCTCGGAGTAGTTGATGTCCAGGCGACGGAAGAACAGGTCCTGCAGCCGCGCCGGATCCATGTCCGCCGAGCCGGACTGCTCGGACAGGCCCTTGGCCGCGGCCTTGACCGAATAGAACTCCTGATACATCGGGAACAGCTTCATGCCGATATAGGCGGCGAATCCGACCACCGCCAGCGTGATCACAAAACCGATCAGCGTCATGCCGCTCTGGTTGCGCTTCATGTCCTTCCCCTCACCCCTGTGGAACCGCGTCACTCGATCCGGGTCCCGATGCGGGAGGGATCGAACCCGTTCTTGCAGAACCAGCCCTCGCAGTTGAGCCAGATCACGAACGCCTTGCCGCGCAGGTTGGACTCGGGCAGGAAGTGCGTGTCAGGCCACAGGCGGCTGTCCTCGCTATTATCACGATTGTCGCCCATCACGAAATAGTGCCCCGGCGGCACCTTCCAGGTGCCCTCGCCGACGTAGTGGCCCAGGTCTTCGTAGATGGTGTGGGTCTTGCCCGGCAGGTCTTCCTGCAGCAGGGTCACCCGGTCGCTGCCCGGCGGCAGGCCGCGGCCGGTATAGGTGCCCAGCGGCTTGTACTGCACCGGCACGCCGTTGATCGCCAGCGTGTTGCCGGAGAAGGTGATGGTGTCGCCCGGCAGGCCGATGATGCGCTTGACCCAGTTGTTCTCCGGATCCATCGGCGGCTTGAACACCACCACGTCGCCGCGCTTGGGCTCGCCCAGCGGCAGGAACTTGGTGTTGGTGATCGGCAGACGCAGGCCGTAGGAGAACTTGTTGACCAGGATGAAGTCGCCGATCAGCAGGTTGGGCATCATCGAGGCCGACGGGATCTTGAACGGCTCGGCCACGAAGCTGCGCAGGATCAGCACGATCGCCAGCACCGGGAAGAACGCCTTGGAGTAATCCACCAGCACCGGCTCTTCGTCCAGCAGGCCGGCCTTGGCGGCGCGGCGCTTGGCCAGAAACAGCTTGTCCAGCAGCCAGATGAAGCCGGTCAGCAGGGTGAGCACGACCAGGATTGTTTCGAACCAGACCATCGCTTGTCCTTATCGCGCGATGCGGCGGGCATCGCGCGTACTTGCACAAAACTAGGGCGGGCCATGCGACCCGCCCCGCCTGCAGCCGGCGCCAGGGCCGGCCTGCCTCTTACTTGCTGTCCACCTGCAGCACGGCCAGGAAGGCCTCCTGCGGAATCTCCACGCGGCCGACCTGCTTCATGCGCTTCTTGCCTTCCTTCTGCTTTTCCAGAAGCTTCTTCTTGCGCGTGATGTCGCCACCATAGCACTTGGCCAGCACGTTCTTGCGCATGGCCTTGACCGTGGAACGGGCGATGATCTGCGCGCCGACGGCGGCCTGGATGGCCACGTCGAACATCTGCCGCGGGATCAGTTCCTTCATCTTCTCGCACAGCTCGCGGCCGCGGCGATCGGCCTGGCTGCGGTGCACGATCAGGCTCAGCGCGTCGACCTTGTCGCCGTTGATCAGCGTGTCCAGGCGCACGAACGGGCCGGCCTGGAAGCGCAGGAACGAATAGTCCAGCGAGGCATAGCCGCGCGAGACCGACTTGAGCTTGTCGAAGAAGTCCAGCACCACCTCGGCCATCGGCAGCTCGTAGCTGATCTGCACCTGGCTCGCCAGGTACTGGATGCCGATCTGCACGCCGCGCTTTTCCTCGCACAGCTTGATGATGTTGCCGATATAGGCTTCCGGCGTGAGGATGTTGGCGCGGATGATCGGCTCGCGCACCTCCTCGATCAGGTTGGACTGCGGCAGCTTGGCCGGGTTGTCCAGCGAGACTATGCTGCCGTCGGTCTTGAGCACCTCGTAGACCACCGTCGGCGCGGTGCTGATCAGGTCCAGGTCGTACTCGCGCTCCAGGCGCTCCTGCACGATTTCCATGTGCAGCATGCCCAGGAAGCCGCAGCGGAAGCCGAAGCCCATCGCCTCGGAGCTTTCCGGTTCGAAGCGCAACGCCGCATCGTTCAGGCGCAGCTTCTCCAGCGCCTCGCGCAGGGCCGGATAGTCCTCGGCATTAGTCGGGAACAGGCCGGCGAACACGCGCGGCTGCATCTCCTGGAAGCCCGGCAGCGGCCCCGGGGCGGGGTCCGAGGCCAGGGTCAGCGTGTCGCCGACCGGCGCGCCGTGCACGTCCTTGATCGAGGCGGTGATCCAGCCCACCTCGCCGGCGCCCAGCTTGGGCAGCTCCTTGCGCTTGGGCGTGAACACGCCGACCTTGTCCACCTCGTGTGTGCGGCCGGTGGACATCACCAGGATCTTGGACTTCGGGCCGATCTCGCCCTGCATCACGCGCACCAGCGAGACCACGCCCAGGTAGTTGTCGAACCACGAGTCGATGATCAGCGCCTGCAGCTTGTCGGTGTCGCGCGGCTGCGGGGGCGGGATGCGGTGGACGATGGCCTCCAGCACCTGCTCGACGTTCAGGCCGGTCTTGGCGCTGACCGCGACCGCGTCGGTGGCGTCGATGCCGATCACCGCCTCGATCTCGGCCTTGGCCTTCTCGATATCGGCTGTAGGCAGATCGATCTTGTTGAGCACCGGCACCACTTCCAGGCCCTGCTCGACGGCGGTGTAGCAGTTGGCCACCGACTGGGCTTCCACGCCCTGGGCGGCATCGACCACCAGCAGCGCGCCCTCGCACGCGGCCAGGGAGCGGCTGACCTCGTAGGAGAAGTCCACGTGGCCGGGGGTGTCGATGAAGTTCAGCTGGTAGGTCTGGCCGTCCAGCGCCTTGTACGGCAGCGAGACGGACTGGGCCTTGATGGTGATGCCGCGCTCGCGCTCGATCGGGTTCGAGTCGAGCACCTGGGCCTCCATCTCACGGGCCTGCAGACCACCGCACAGCTGGATGATGCGGTCGGCCAGGGTGGATTTGCCGTGGTCGACGTGGGCGATGATCGAGAAATTGCGGATGTTCCGCATCGAAGCGGGCGTTTCAGGCGGCATGGGGGCGGCGGGCGGGGGCCGTCGAAGGGCAAACGGAGATTATCGCATGGCCGCCGTCGCCCCGCCGTCCGGCCCCGGCACCGGGATCGCCCGGTGCGCCAGGACCGGGGCGCGCTCAGCGCGCGCCGCCGACGGTGACTGCGACGAACTGGCGCACGCCGCTGCGGCCGCTCTCGACCAGCAGCATCAGCACCTCGCCCTTCTTCAGGCCGGCGGTGGCCTTGTTGAAGTCCTCCAGGCTGCCGATGTCGCGGCGGTTGGCCTGGACGATGGCCAGCCCCGGCTCCAGGCCGGTGTCCTGGCTGACCGCCGGGCTGACGCCCGCGATCACGACCTTGCCGCGCCCGTCGGCCTGCACCGAGAAGCCCAGCTCCTTGGCCGTCAGCGCCGGGGACGCGCGGCTGCCGCCCTCCTCGTCCTGGCCGCCGGGACCGCCGCGGGCGCCCATGGCCAGCTTCGGGTCCAGCTCGGTCAGGGTGACGTCGACCTTGCGCGGCGAGCCGTCGCGGATGACCGTCAGGGTGACCTTGGTGCCAGGCGGCAGCGGCGCCACGCGCGAGGGCAGATCGGAGTAGTCGGTGATCTTGGCGCCATTGAACTCGGTGATCACGTCCATCGGCTTGAGGCCGGCCTTGGCCGCGCCGCTGCCCGGGGTCACCTGGGTCACCAGCACGCCGTTGGTATCGGGCAGCTTGAGCGTCTTGGCCATCGCCTCGCTGATGCGCTGGTTCATGCTCACGCCCAGCATGGCGCGGCTGACCTTGCCGGTCTTCTTCAGCTGGTCGGCGGCGCTGACGGCCAGGTCGATCGGGATCGCGAAGCTGATGCCCATGTAGCCGCCGGACTGGGAGAAGATCTGCGAATTGATGCCGACCACCTCGCCGGAAGTGTTGAGCAGCGGGCCGCCGGAGTTGCCCGGGTTGATCGCCACGTCGGTCTGGATGAAGCGCACGTAGTTGCTGCCGCCCATCCCGGCCTGGGTGCGGCCGGTGGCGCTGACCACGCCGGCGGTCACCGAATGATCCAGGCCGAACGGCGAGCCCATGGCCACCACCCACTGGCCGGGCTTGAGGTTGTTGGACTCGCCCATGCGCAGCGACGGCAGGCCGGTGGTGTCGATCTTCAGCAGCGCCACGTCGTAGCCCTGGTCGGCGCCGACGACCTTGGCTTTGAACTCGCGGCCATCCGAAAGCTTGACCTTGACGTTCTTGGAGCCGTCGACCACGTGGTTGTTGGTCAGGATGTAGCCGTCGGGCGAGATGATGAAGCCCGAGCCCATCGACTCGCCGCGCGGACGGCCGCCGCCGCCGCGACCGGGCCCCGGAATCTGCATGCCAGGGCCGAAGATCTGGCGGAAGATTTCCGGGATCTGCGACTGGTCCATGCCCTGTTCGTCGTCATCGTCCTGGGTGATCTGATCATCGGCGCTGCTGCTGTCGTCGCCGATGGTGGCATCGACATTGACCACGCCCGGGGCGACCTGCTCGACCAGCTTGGTGAAGTCCGGCAGGCCGGTGACGATCTGCGGTGCGCTGCTCTGGGCGATGGTGGGCGCCACTGCGGCGGCGCCGCTGCCGCCCTGCTGCGCGCAGGCGGACAGCGGGACGGTGAGGGAAACCAGGCCGATCAGGCCCATGCGGAGACGTGGATTCATCGACTGCTCGCCTTTTGCGTCGGAAGAAGAAGTGGGAATGAGGCGGCAGCCCAGCGCGGGCCGCCGCCGGACTTACGGCTGCGCCGGGGTTGGCTGCGCCGAGGGCGCCGGCTCTGCCACCGGCAGGCGCGGCTGAAACGGGTAGTACGAGCTCTGCTCGCCGGGCGCGTAACCGGTGGCGTAGGCACCGTTGCCGCGCAGCTGGGACAGGCTGGAGCGCGGCCACGGCCGGGCCGCCGGCTGGCCCAGGCGGGTGCCGGCGAACGGATCCTGCGAGCTGGCCGCAATGGGCGGTGCCGGCGCGTTCACCGCGGCCAGGGCCTGCTGGGTGATCGCCGCGGTCGCCCGGGCGGCCTGCTGGTTGCGCGTGGCGCTGCCCCGGCGGCTGTCCTCGGCCCGGCGCGGCAGGCTGGCCACGGCCATGCCCGAGGCGAGCAGCGCCGATCCGGCCGCGGTCGAAGCATCGGCGTGAGCCGGCGCTACGGGCGAAGGCGCCGGCCCTGGCGCGCTCGCGCTGGCCAGCGCCGGTGTCTCAGGCGAGGCCGAAGGCCGGCCGCTCTGCTGCCCGGCCATGAAGACCGCCACCAACGCCACGGCGGCGGCGACCGCACCGCCGCCCCAGCGCAGCACGCGCCCGCCGCGGGCCGGCGCCTGGTTCGCGGCCGGCTGCACCGGCTGGGCCGCGATGGCGGCGGCCACCCGCTCGGCGAAGCCGTGCGGCGCCGGCGCCTGGGCCTGGCCGCGCAGCACGTCGCCGCACAGCTGCCAGCGCTCCCAGGTCGCGGCCAGGGTCTCGTCGTCGGCCATGCGCTTCATCAGGAAACGCGCCTGGTCGGGGGCCAGCGCGCCGTCCATCAGCGCGGACATCTGCTGGCGGTAATGCTGCTGGAACTTGTCGTCGATCATCGTTTCTGCTCCCGGGTGGCGCTGCCGGTGTCCAGCAGCGGCCGCAGCTCGGCATCGATGGCGTCGCGGGCACGGAAGATGCGCGAGCGCACCGTGCCGATCGGACAGCCCATCTTCGTGGCGATCTCCTCATAGCTCAGGCCCTCGACCTCGCGCAGGGTGATGGCCGTGCGCAACTCCTCGGGCAATGCATCGACCGCGCGCATCACCGACTGCTCCAGCTGCTGGCGCATCAGTTCGCGCTCGGGCGTGTCGGTGTCGCGCAGCCGCGCGCCGGCGTCGTACTGCTCGGCGTCGGCGGCGTCCACATCGTCGGTGGGCGGGCGTCGGTTGTGGGCGACCAGATGGTTCTTGGCGGTATTCACGGCAATCCTGTGCAGCCACGTATAGAACTGCGCGTCACCACGGAAATTCCCCAGCGCGCGATAGGCCCGCATGAAGGTTTCCTGCGCCACGTCCTGGCACTCGCTCCAGTCGTGCACGTAGCGACCGATCAGCGCCAGGATCCGATGCTGGTACTTGCGCACCAGCAGATCGAAGGCGGCGCTGTCTCCGCGCTGGACGCGCTTGACCAGCTCGAGATCCAGCTCGATGGGTGGATCAGCGTCGCGCATGCCGGGCCGCACGGAAGTGGGCGTCGTCATGAGCCGGATCCTGAGACCGCGGCGACGCAAAAAAGTTCACCGGCGGCATGGCAGTCCTGCTGCAAGGGGTTCGGAGCGGAAAAGTAACGCATCGCGCGTGGCAGGCCTGTCGGCGGTGGAGCCTCGAACGTGGGGATTTGACGCGACCCAGACAAGCTCCCGATCATAACGGTCTTCCCATACTGCAACGGATGGTCCCGCTCATGGCAGCCAGCTTCGATGGGCTTCGATTCAGTCACTGGCGCACGGAGAGCCGTCCGGAAGGTGTGGTCGTCCTGTGGCTGGATCGTCAGGATGCCTCGGTCAACGCCTTCTCGCAGGACGTGCTGATCGAGCTGGGCGACATCATCGAACGCCTGGCTATCGACCCCCCCAAGGGCGTGGTGGTGGCCTCGGCCAAGGCCAGCGGCTTCATCGCAGGCGCCGATCTGAAGGAGTTCCAGGAGTTCGACCGCCGCGGCACGGTCAACGACGCGATCCGGCGTGGCCAGATGGTGTTCCAGAAGCTGTCCGAACTGCCCTGCCCGACCGTGGCGGCCATCCATGGCTTCTGCATGGGCGGCGGCACCGAGATCTCGCTGGCCTGCCGCTATCGCGTGGCGTCCAACGATGCGTCCACGCGCATCGGCCTGCCCGAGACCAAGCTCGGCATCTTCCCCGGCTGGGGCGGCAGTGCGCGCCTGCCGCGCCTGATCGGCGCGCCGGCGGCGATGGACCTGATGCTCACCGGCCGCACCGTCTCGGCCAGCGCCGCGCGCGGCCTGGGCCTGGTCGACAAGGTCGTGGACAAGGCGGTGCTGATCGATACCGCCGTGTCGCTGGCGCTCAAGGGCACGGTGCGCCCGTTCAAGCAGCGCGCCACCGCTTGGGCCACCAACACTTGGCCGGCGCGCAAGCTGCTGGCGCCGCAGATGGCCAAGCAGGTCGCGCGCAAGGCGCGCAAGGACCAGTACCCGGCGCCATACGCGCTGATCAACGTGTGGGAGCGCAGCGGCGGCCAGGGCATCGGCGCGCGCCTGGATGCCGAGCGCCGCGCGGTGGTCAAGCTGGCCGGCACGCCGACCGCGCGCAACCTGATCCGCATCTTCTTCCTCACCGAACGCCTCAAGGGGCTGGGGGGCAAGGAGCATGGGATCAAGCACGTGCATGTGGTCGGCGCCGGCGTGATGGGCGGCGATATCGCCGCCTGGTCGGCCTACAAGGGCTTTGAGGTCACCCTGCAGGATCGCGAGCAGCGCTTCATCGACCCGGCCATGACCCGCGCCCAGGCGCTGTTCGAGAAGAAGGTCAAGGACCCGGCCAAGCGTCCGGCCGTGGCCGCGCGCCTGAAGGCCGACCTGGCCGGCGCGGGTGTGGCCAGCGCGGACCTGGTGATCGAGGCCATCATCGAGAACCCGGAAGCCAAGCGCGCGCTGTACGAAACCCTGGAACCCAATCTCAAGCCCGACGCGCTGCTGACCACCAACACCTCCTCGATCCCGCTGGTCGAACTGCGCGAGCACATCGACAAGCCGGCGCAGTTCGGTGGCCTGCACTACTTCAATCCGGTGGCGATGATGCCGCTGGTGGAGATCGTCCAGCACGACACCATCGCGCCGGAGACCGTGCAGCGCCTGGCCGCGTTCTGCAAGGCGCTGGACAAGTTCCCGGTGCCGGTGGCCGGCACGCCGGGCTTCCTGGTCAACCGCGTGCTGTTCCCGTACATGCTCGAGGCGGCCAACGCCTATGCCGAAGGCATCCCCGGCCCGGTGATCGACAAGGCGGCGGTGAAGTTCGGCATGCCGATGGGCCCGATCGAACTGATCGACACCGTCGGCCTGGACGTGGCCGCCGGCGTGGGCAAGGAGCTTTCGCCCTTCCTCGGCCTGCAGGTGCCGGCGGCGCTGGCCACGGTCGAGCCGGACAAGCGCGGCAAGAAGGACGGCCAAGGCCTGTACAAGTGGGAGAACGGGCGCGCGGTCAAACCCGAAGTGCCCAAGGACTACCAAGCCCCGGCCGATCTGGAGGATCGCCTGATCCTGCCGCTGCTCAACGAGGCGGTGGCCTGCCTGCACGACGGCGTGGTGGCCGATGCCGACCTGCTGGATGCCGGCGTGATCTTCGGCACCGGCTTCGCGCCTTTCCGCGGCGGTCCGATCCAGCACATCCGTGCCGCCGGCGCCGATGCTCTGCTGGAACGCCTGCGCGCCCTGCAGGCCCGCCACGGCGATCGCTTCGCCCCGCGCCCGGGCTGGGACAACCCCGTGCTGCGCGAGCCGGTGGCGTAAGCCGCTGCGGCGGTGGGTGTCCTAGCGCGGCACTGTGCCGGATAGAACGACCTAAAAACTCATCATTCCCGCGAACGCGGGAGGGGCTCTTGGCAGACGCGTGTCTGACCATCCAGCGCTTCTGACGCTCGCTGCGAAAGCCACTGGGTTCCCGCCTTCGCGGGAACGACGGTAGTGGTGTTCTTGATGGCGTCGAGTGCAAAGCGGATCGGTCAGCAAAGCACGCAGCAAGGCTGGGCTCGGCGCCTTCTTAAGCGCCTTCGAATGCATCTCCAAGCTTTGAGCATCAAGCCAAGCCCTGCCGCCCGGCGGCGCGTTGCGGCATCATGGCGCCTCAGCCCTGACGAAAGACCGCGAGCCGATCGCCCATGTTCAATCTGTCCCCACCGACCTCCGGCATGTTCTTCCTCTCGCTGCTGCTCGGGGGCCTGGGCGTGGCGGCCAAGCTGCACTACATCCCGGCGCTGGTGCCGTACGCGTTCTGGCTGGTCTGCGCCGGGCTGGTCGTGCTGCTGATCGGCAACCTGTTCAAGGGGCTGTAGAACAACACAGCGTAGAGCGGAGCTTGCTCCGCTGGGGCTTCCAGACGATCTGGCTGAAGTGCAGCGGAGCGAGCTCCGCTCTACAAGTAGGCCGCGATGCGATGTGAGGCAGGTGCTCCCACCTCGGCGCGCGCTCACATCGTGTGCGTCGGCTTGTCGGCGTTGAGGGTGCCGGCCAGCAGGGTCTCGATGCGGTTGCGGACCGCGTCGCCCTCACCGCCTTCGCTGAACTGCACGCCGATGCCTGCCGTGCGGGCGCCCTGGGCGCCGACCGGCGTCACCCAGATCACCTTGCCGGCCACCGGCAGGCGCTCGCTGGACTCGGGCAAGGTCAGCAGCACGAACACCTCGTCGCCGAGGAAGTAACGCTTGGGCGTGGGCACGAAGATGCCGCCGTTGCGCACGAAGGGAATGTAGGCGCTGTACAGCTGGGCCTTGTCCTTCACCGTCAGCGACAGGATGCCGCCCTTTGTTGCATTCATCCTCGTCCTCCATTCGACGCATCACGCGTGCCGCGCCAGGCAAGCAACAGGTCCACGATCGCCAGGTCGGCGCGCACCGTGGTGCGCAGCAGGTCGCGCGTGCGGTTGGCCGCGTCGAACCACGCGGCCAGCTTGTTCAATCGCGCCGGATCGGTCAAGGCCGCATCGGCCGACTGGGTCAGCGCCAGCTCGGCGGCGAAGCGCAGGCGCAGCGCGGCGTGCTCGTCGCCGGCCCAGCGCTGGGCGGTCTCGACCGCCGACACCTGGCCGCGTTCGAGCTTGGCCAGATCGCTGGCGACCTCGCGGCGCAGCGCCATGCCGCCCTCGGCCAGCCACGACAGCGCCAGGCCGGGATGCCCGCGCGCGGCGTCCAGCGCCTCGGCCGCCGCGCCGTGCGGATAATCCTGCGCCGCCAGCCAGGCCAGCGCCTCCTCGCGCGCCGGCAGGCGGATCTCCAGCCGCTGGCAGCGACTGCGGATGGTGGCCGGCAGGCGCATGGGCTCGGCACTGAGCAACCAAAGATAGCGGCCGGGCTGGGGCTCTTCCAGCGTCTTGAGCAGGGCGTTCCAGGCCGCGGTGTTGACCGCGTCGGCCGGATCGATGATCGCCACCTGCGCGCGGCCGTACTGCGGGGTCAGCGAGAGCTTCTGCGAGAGCTCGCGGATCTGGTCGATCACGATCTCGGTGCGCAGCTTGGTGCCATCGCGCGTGGGGATGAAGGACACCCGCTGCAGGTCCGGATGGGTGCCGGCATCGATCAGCTGGGTGTCGCGGTTGTCGCCATCGGGCGCGCCCGCGCTGAGCACGTAGCGCGCCAGGCGATCGGCGACCGCACGCTTGCCCACGCCCGCCGGACCGGCCAGCACCAGCGCGTGGCCCAAACGCCCGGCCTGCAGCGCGGCCAGCGCCTGATCGTAGGCGCGCTGCTGCCAGGGCGTGAACGCGGCCGCGCTCATGCCTGCGTGTCCAACCACGTCTGCACGGCCTGGCGCACGGCCGCGGCCACGTCCTGCGGCGACTGCGCCGCGTCGATCACGCGGAAACGCTGCGGGAAGGCCTGCGCGCGCCGGCGGTAGCCTTCGCGCACCCGTTCGAAGAAGTCGTCCTGCTCGCGCTCGATGCGGTCCGGCCACAGGTCGCGGCCGGCGGTGCGCGCGCGGCCCACGCGCACGTCCAGGTCCAGCAGCAGGGTCAGCGCCGGCGCCACATGCACCACGCGCTGCTCCAGGTCTTCCACCAGCGCGCGATCCAGGCCGCGCCCATGCACCTGGTAGGCGTAGCTGGAATCGGTGAAGCGATCGCTCACCACCCAGGCGCCACGCGCCAGCGCCGGGGCGATCACGCGCTGCACGTGCTGCGCGCGCGCGGCGAACATCAGCAGCAGTTCGGCCTCCGGCGCCAGGGCTTCGTCGCCCGGCTGCAGCACGATGTCGCGCATGCGCTCGGCCAGCGGCGTGCCGCCCGGTTCGCGGGTCAGCAGCACCTCGTGCCCGGCCGCCTGCAGGGTCTCGCGGATCGCGCCCAGCGCGCTGGTCTTGCCGGCACCCTCGCCGCCTTCCAGGCTGAGGAAGTGCCGGTGTTCGAGCGGACGCGCGCTCACGGCTGCCTGGCCTTGGCGTCCTGCGCCGGGGCGGCCTGGGCGTCACCGGGCGCCGTGGCGGCGTCCTCCGGCAGCGGCGGGCGGCGCAAGCGGTCCAGATACTGGCGCACGGCCGCGTTGTGCTGGTCCAGCGTGGCCGAGAACACATGCCGCCCGCTGCCGTCGCCCAGCGCGACGAAGTACAGCGCGTCGCCCTGGGCCGGATGCAGCGCGGCCTCCAGCGCGGCGCGGCCGGGCATGGCGATCGGCGTGGGCGTCAGCCCGGTGCGCGTATAGGTGTTGTACGGCGTATCGGTGGTCAGGTCGCTGCGGCGGATGTTGCCGTCATAGCGGCTGCCGATGCCGTAGATCACGGTCGGGTCGGTCTGCAACTTCATGCCCAACTGCAGGCGACGCACGAACACCCCGGCGATCTGCGCGCGCTCCTCGGCGATGCCGGTCTCCTTCTCGACGATCGAGGCCAGGGTCAGCGCCTGCTCGGGCGAGCCCAGCGGCAGCTCGGGCGCACGGGTGGCCCACAGCGCGGCCAGCGTCTTGTCCATGGCCTCGTGGGCGCGCTTGAGCACCTCCAGGTCCGAATCGCCGCGCGCATAGAGATAGGTCTCGGGCAGGAACCGACCTTCCGGATGCTGTCCGGGGTGGCCGAGCTGCGCCATCAGCGCCGCGTCGTCCAGCTGCATGGTCTGGTGACGCAGCGGCGTGGCGGCGTTGAGCGCGGCGCGCAGCTGGCGGATGTTCCAGCCTTCGACGATGGTGAAGCGGTACTGGATCGTGCGGCCGGCGCGCATGGCCTGCAGCAGCGAACGCGGCGTGGTCACGCCGGGTTCGAGCGCGTACTCGCCGACCTTGAGCTTGCCGGCCGCGTCGAGCTGACGCGCCAGCAGCTGCCACTCGATGTCGGCACCGGTGGTGATGCCCTGCGCGCGCAGGTGCGCCAGCACGCCGCGGAAGCTGTCGCCCTGGCGCACCTGCGCCACCTGGTCGGGCTTCAGCCCCGGCAGCGGCTGCGACTGGAAGGCCTGGTAGTGCTGCCAGCCCCACACGCCGACGGCGGCCACGGCCAGCGCCAGCAGCACGAGGAGGAACACGAGGGCGCGGCAACCGCGCTTGCAACCTGACGCCACGGCGATTCGGGGGAATGACGGAAGTGGGCGGCAGGATACCAGCCGGAGAAGTGAGCGCAGCGGAGCGGGGAGCGAGGTGAGCCAGGGCCGGAATTCGGCTTCCGCTCGCTCCTCACCGCTCCTCGCTCACGCCTGCCCCAGCGCCAGCAGCATCCCGCGCGCCTTGGCCCGGGTCTCGTCCAGCTCGGCCTGCGGGTCCGAATCGACCACGATGCCGGCGCCGGTGCGGAAGCGCAGCGTGGTGCCGTGCGCGTCCTGGTCCAGCTGCGCGCTGCGGATCAGGATGTTGAGGTCCATTTCGCCATCGCGCCCCAGCCAGCCGAATGCGCCGGTGTAGGCCCCGCGCGGGGTCTGCTCCAGCTCGGCGATGATCTGCATGCAGCGCACCTTGGGGCACCCGCTGATGGTGCCGCCGGGAAAGGTCGCGGCGATCACCTGCCCCGGCGTGACCCCGGCGCGCAGCCGGCCGCGCACGTTGCTGACGATGTGATGCACGTGGGCATAGCTTTCCACCGTCATCAGCTCGTCGACCTCGACCGTGCCCGGCCTGCACACCCGGCCCAGGTCGTTGCGCTCCAGGTCGATCAGCATCACGTGCTCGGCGCGTTCCTTGGGGTGGCCGACCAGCTCGCGGATGCGCGCGGCATCGTCGTCGCCGGCGAAGCGCGGGCGGGTGCCGGCGATCGGGCGCGTTTCCACCACGCCCTCGCGCACCGACACCAGCCGCTCGGGCGAGGCACTGACCACGGCGTGTCCGTCGTACTGGAACAGCCCGGCGAACGGCGCCGGATTGCTGGCCCGCAGCCGCGTGTACAGCGCGGCCGGCTCCAGCCGCGGCGCGAAGCGCGCCTGCCAGCCGCGCGAGAGATTCACCTGGAACACGTCGCCGGCGACCAGGTAGTCCAGGATGCGGCGCACGCCCTCGGTGAAGCGCTCGGGCGCGTCCTCGTGCAGCACCTCGGGCGCGTGCCAGACCGGCGCCGGCAGCGTCGCCGCCCGCGCCAGATCCGCGGCGATCAGCTCCAGCAGCGCCTCACACCCAGGCTCGGCCACGGCCACGCAGCGGCCGCTCGCGCGATCGCGCAGCACCGCGGCGGGGCACCGCAGCGCCAAGGCCACCGGACCGGCGCCCTCGCCCTGCGGCAGGGCCAGCACCGGCTCGACCTGCGCGGCCAGCTCGTAATCCAGCATTAGCGCCCAGCCGCCGTGGAACGGCCAGGGCGAGGCCGCATGCGCCGTGCGCAGCGGCTGCCACGCGGCATCGAGCAGCGCGAGGAACTCGCCATCCAGCGGCGCGCCGTCCAGCGTGCGGGTCACGCCATCGCCGCCCAGGCGCAGGCCTTCGCCCGTGCTCGCCAGCAGCAGGTCCCAGCGCCCATGCACCGTGCCGGACGCGACCGACTCCATCAGCAGCGGATAGCGCGCCGGCGCGCTGCGCTGCAGAGCCAGCAGGTCAGTATCGCCGGGCAGGTCGTGGATCAGCATGGAAGCATCGTCATCCCGCAATGCACATCGGGAGCGGCCTCAAGGCCGCTCCCGATGCGGGTGTTGCATGGCGCGGCACGCTCAGAGGCGCTTGAACACCAGCGTGCCGTTGGTCCCGCCGAAGCCGAAGCCGTTGGACATGGCCACGTCGATCTGCTTCTCGCGCGCCACGTTGGGCACGTAGTCCAGATCGCAGCCCTCGCCCGGGTTGTCCAAATTGATGGTCGGCGGGATCACGCCCTCGTGCAGCGCCATCACCGAGAAGATGGCCTCCACACCGCCGGCGGCGCCGAGCAGGTGACCGGTCATCGACTTGGTCGAGCTGACCATCATCTTGTAGGCGTGATGGCCCATGGCGCGCTTCATCGCCAGGGTCTCGGCCAGGTCGCCCAGCGGCGTGGAGGTACCGTGCGCGTTGAGGTAGGCCACGTCTTCCGGGTTCACCCCGGCGTCCTTCATCGCCATGGTCATGCAGCGTGCCGGGCCGTCGCCGTTCTCGCTGGGCGCGGTCATGTGCCAGGCGTCCTGGCTGGCGCCGAAGCCGGCCAGCTCGCAGTAGATGCGCGCGCCGCGGGCCTTGGCGTGTTCGTACTCCTCGATCACCAGGATGCCGGCGCCGTCGCCCATGACGAAGCCGTCGCGCTCGGCGTCCCACGGCCGCGAAGCGCGGGTCGGATCGTCGTTGCGGGTGGACATGGCCTTCATCGAGCAGAAGCCGGCCATCGAGGTCGGCGAGGAGCCGCGCTCGGCGCCGCCGCAGACCATCACGTCGGCATCGCCGTACTGGATGGTGCGCATGGCCATGCCGATGGAGTGGTTGGCCGTCGCGCACGCCGACACGGCCGAGAAGCCGGGCCCTTTGAGGCCCTTCATGATGCTCAGGTGGCCCGGCAGCATGTTGATGATCGTGCTGGGGATGTAGAACGGCGAGACCTTGCGCGCGCCGCCCTCCAGGTATTTCTCGGTCTGCTGCTCGATGCCCAGGATGCCGCCGATGCCCGAACCGACCATGGCGCCGATGCGTTCGGCGTTGGCCTCGGTGACTTCCAGTCCCGAGTCCTCGAGCGCCATCAGCGAGGCCGCCATGCCGTAATGGATGAAGGCATCCATCTTCTTGGCTTCCTTGGGATGGATGAACTGGCTGATGTCCAGATCCCGCACCTCGCCGCAGATGCGGGTGGCGAAGGTCGAGGCATCGAACGAGGTCAGCGGGCCGATGCCCGAGCGACCATTCTTGATGCCGTCCCAGCTGGTGACCAGGTCGTTGCCCAGCGGCGAGACCATGCCCATGCCGGTAACGACGACGCGACGTCGGCTCATAACGTTCTACTCCGCAATGCTGCAGGCCGGTCCAGAACCGGCGTTGACAGGGATGTCGGCGCACCTGCGACCAGATGCGCGCGGGGCCGCAAGCGCGGCCCCGGCGTGATGCATGGCGTCAGCGCCGATCAGGCCTTGACGTGGGCCTTGACGTAGTCGATGGCCTGCTGGACGGAGGTGATCTTCTCGGCCTCTTCGTCCGGAATTTCGCACTCGAACTCTTCTTCCAGCGCCATGACCAGCTCGACGGTGTCCAGCGAGTCGGCGCCCAGATCGTCCACGAACGATGCGTTGGTGGTGACTTCTTCTTCTTTGACGCCAAGCTGTTCGACAACAATCTTCTTGACGCGTTCTTCAATGCTGCTCATGGATTCGCTCCAGACGGAGGTGGGTAGTAAACACGGGATAGTGTAGTGGAAACAGGACGTTACGCGCGCGTGTGCGTATCGCCCCGCGAATCAGCCACTTAGGGCGGATTTTTGCCTTACGGCATGTACATGCCGCCGTTGACGTGCAGGGTCTCGCCGGTGATGTACTTGGCGCCCGGCCCGGCCAGGAAGGCCACGGCGTTGGCGATGTCGGCCGGCTCGCCCAGCTGGCCCAGCGCGATCTGGCCCAGCAGGGCCGCGCGCGCGTCCTCGGGCAGCGCCTTGGTCATGTCGGTATCGATGAACCCGGGCGCCACCACGTTGACGGTGACCCCGCGCGAACCGATCTCCTTGGCCAGCGACTTGGAGAAGGCGATGATGCCGGCCTTGGCCGCGGCGTAGTTGGTCTGGCCCGGGTTGCCGGTCACGCCGACCACCGAGGCGATGTTGATGATGCGGCCGCGGCGCGCCTTCATCATGCCGCGCATCACCGCCTTGGAGGTGCGGAATACGCTGGACAGGTTGGTGTCCAGGATCGCGTTCCAGTCCTCGTCCTTCATCCGCATCAGCAGGTTGTCGCGGGTGATGCCGGCGTTGTTGACCAGGATCGAGACCGGGCCGAACTCCTTGGCGGTGGCATCGATCAGCGCCTCGACCGCCTCGGCGTCGGTGACGTCCAGGGTACGGCCATGGCCGCCCAGGGTCTCCATGCGCTGGGCGATGGCCTGCGCGCCGGCGTCTGTGGTCGCCGTGCCGATGACGGTGGCGCCCTGCGCGGCCAGCGTGTCGGCGATGGCCGCGCCGATGCCGCGGCTGGCGCCGGTCACCAGGGCGATCTCGCCGGCCAGGGGGAGTGCTGCGTTCATGCGGTCTTCCAGGTCTCGAGCGCCGAGGCGAAGTCGGCCGGGGTGGACAGCGCGCGGCCGTCGAGGGACTTGTCGATGCGCTTGACCAGGCCGGTCAGCACCTTGCCCGGCCCGCATTCGGCGATGCGCGTGGCGCCGCCGGCGGCCAGCGCCTGCACACAATCGGTCCAGCGCACCGGCAGATACAGCTGGCGCACCAGCGCCTCGGCGATCGACTCGATCGAATCGTGCACCTGGGCATCGACGTTCTGCACCACCGGCAGCGCCGGCAGATGCCAGGACAGGCCCTTGATGGTCTCGGCCAGGCGGTTGGCGGCCTCGCGCATCAGCGGGGTGTGCGAGGGCACGCTGACAGCCAGCTTGACCGTCTTGCGGATGCCGCGCGCGTTGAGTTCGGCGATGGCCGCATCGACCGCCTCGGCGTCGCCGCCGATCACGATCTGGCCAGGCGAGTTGTAGTTGGCCGGCACCACGACCTTGCTGCCGGAGACCTGCGTGCAGACCTCGGCCACCAGCGCGTCCTCGGCGCCGAGCACGGCGGCCATCGCGCCGACGCCGGCCGGCGCGGCCTCCTGCATCAGCTGACCGCGGATGCGCACCAGGTGCGCGCCATCCCGCAGCGACAGTGCGCCGGCGGCGACCAGCGCGGTGTACTCGCCCAGGCTGTGGCCGGCCAGCCGGGCCGGCGTCGGGCCGCCTTCCTTGCGCCACAGGCGCCACACCGCGATGCCCGCGGCCAGCAGGGCCGGCTGGGTGTATTCGGTGCGATTGAGGAGTTCTTCCGGGCCGCCCTGCGAGAGCGCCCACAGGTCCGTGCCGGCGCCGTCGGAGGCCTCGTTGAAGGTGTCGCGCACCTGCGGGTGCAGCTCGGCCAGTTCGGCCAGCATGCCGATCGACTGCGATCCCTGGCCGGGAAACACGAAGGCAAGTGAGGTGTCAGTCACGCGCAAAAACGCCCTGCTGGGAAAAACGAGCGGCGATGATAAGCGTGAAAGGCGCGCGCCGTCTGTACTGGGGCGTATGCCAGCGGTCGGCCTCGCGATGGCGCGCGGCTCATCCCAGCAGCAGACGCAGCACGTCGAGGTCGCCGTCGCTGAACCAGTCGATGGCCAGCGTGCCGATGATCAGCATGCTGAAGGTGCTGGCCGCATGCAGCACCAGCAGCGCATGCGCCAGCCGGCGCGACTTGCGCCCCAGGCGATTGCACACCGCCGCCAGCCGCTGCAGGCGGCCGGTGACCCGATGGGTCTGCTGCTGCACGTCGCTGGCGTCGCGCGCCATCGCCTCGTGCATCAGCGCCTGCAGCGCCTCGGGCCGGTGCTCGTAGTAGCGCGCCACGCCATAGCCGAACATCAGCCAGTCGCGCGCCTGCGCCTGGGCCAGGTTCATCACCTCCAGCGGATCTTCCTCGAAGTCGATGAAGCCGATGCGCTGGCCGTCGTAGGTCATGTTGCGCGGCAAGGGCTGACCGAGATAGGCGCCCTGCGCATGCGCCTTGGCCATGGCCTCCAGGGCCAGGCGCACCAGTTGATCGCACTGCGCATCGTCGCGCGCATTGCGCAGCCAGCTGGCCAGCGACTTGCCGTTGTCGCTGAGCACCAGCGAGGCGCGGCCGCGGCCGATCACTTCGGGCACGTGCACGCGTTGCGCGGCCAGCTCGCTCAGGCGGCGGGCCTCGGTATCCAGCGCGCCGGCGCCGACGTGGTGCGGCGGCGGGCGCAGGGGATCGATGCCGAGCTTGTCGGCGATGAACTTCAGCGCGCCCAGCGACAGCAGGCGGCTGCCTCCGTCGCGGTAGTGCTTGAGCCAGGCTTGCCGGCCGTCGATGAGGATGGGTTCGACCATGGGGGTTTCTCGCGCCTCGGGCTTGGACCCGATATGTCGGAAACATGTTAAACCCGAAGCGTTAACGCAATTACAACTTGGGGTCGGACGCAAGCCACGTTGCGTTCAGCACAGACGGGCCGAAGGCATGCCTGACAACACGCACCATGCGTCAAGGCCGGCTTGCGCCGGCCCTGGATCGCTGAAGAAATCGGGTGGCTGGCGGACGGGCGACCTGGCGCCGGCCCAGCAAGCACGGCTCAGAAGCGCAGCAGCACCGAGCCCCAGGTGAAGCCGCCGCCGAAGGCTTCCAGCAGCACCAACTGGTCGCGCTGGATGCGGCCATCGCGCACGGCCTCGTCCAGCGCGATCGGCACCGAGGCCGAGGACGTGTTGCCGGTGCGGTCGACGGTGACCACCACCTGCTCCATCGACATGTCCAAACGCTTGGCGGTGGCTTCGATGATGCGCAGGTTGGCCTGGTGCGGCACCAGCCAGTCCAGGTCGGTCTTGTCGAGCTGATTGGCCGACAGGGCCTCGTCCACGACCGCGTCCAGCGCCTTGACGGCGTACTTGAACACGTCGTTGCCCTTCATCAGGATGCGCGAGCCGTTATTGGGCTCTTCCGGCTTAAAACCGGAGGACACGCCGACCGGATTCCACAGCAGCTCCTTCTTGCTGCCGTCGGCATGCAGGTGGGTGCTGAGGATGCCGGTGGTCGCATCGGCCTTGAGCACCACCGCGCCGGCACCGTCGCCGAACAGCACGCAGGTGGTGCGATCGCTCCAGTCGGTGATGCGGGTCAGGGTCTCGGCGCCGACCACCAGCACCGTGCGGGCATCGCCGGTGCGGATGAACTTGTCGGCCACCGACAGGGCGAAGACGAAGCCCGAGCAGGCCGCGTTGACGTCCAGCGCCATGCAGCCTTCGGCGCCCAGCTTGGCCTGGATCAGGCAGGCGGTGGAGGGAAACACCAGATCCGGCGTGGTGGTGCCCACCACGATCATGTCCAGCTCGGACGGCGCCACGCCGGCGGCTTCCAGCGCGCGCAGGGCGGCCAGGTGCCCCAGCGAGGCGCTGGTCTCGCCTTCGCCGGCGATGCGTCGCTCACGGATGCCGGTGCGGGTGCGGATCCACTCGTCGCTGGTGTCCACGATCTTGGACAGATCGTCGTTGGTCACCACCTTGTCCGGCAGGCAGCTGCCTGTGCCTGCGATACGCGAGTAGATACGACCGTTCGTCACCGGCTGGCTCATCGTGATTCCCGTTGCGCGACCCGCAAGACGGGCCTGAATGATGCGGCGATCGGGCGCGCGTGCTTAAACGACGCGCGCCGTCAGGCTCATTCTTCGTCGACGACAGCCGACTTGGTCGCGATGACCTTCTTGCCGCGGTAGTAGCCGTCAGCCGTCACGTGGTGACGGATGTGGGTCTCGCCCGTGGTCGGGTCGGTGGCCAGCTGCTTGGCGGTGAGGGCGTCATGGGCGCGGCGCTGACCGCGACGGGACGGGGTGACGCGGGATTTCTGAACTGCCATGGTCTTGCTCCAAACGTGTCTGCGATTCAACCGCCTGCGGGGCGGTCAGTTCTTCTTGAGCGAGGCCAGGCCCGCGAACGGGTTGGCCTTCGCCAGTTCTTCCTGCTGCGGGGCAGCGTCAAGCTCCACCGCGGGCAATTCCGGATCCATCGGCACGGCGGGAACCGCCAGCACCAGCTCGTCCTCCACCAGGTCCAGCGTGCGCAGGATGCCGTCCTCGGGCACCAGCAGCGCTTCCATCTCCGGCGGCAACGCCGCTTCCTCGGCCTCGTCCCGGATCAGGCCGAGCCGCTGCACCATCGACACCGGGAACAGGAACCGCTGCAGGCTGCGCTGGCATTCCAGCGGCAACGCGGCATCGATCGTCAGTTCCACATAGGGCACCTGCAGCGCATCGCGATCGAACTGCATCGTGAAGCCCACCTCGCCCTGTGCATCGGTCAGCAGCCCGTCCAGCCGGCGGAAGGCCGCCAGCGGCACCCTGCCTTCGAGACTGCGCCGCCCGGCCACCATGCGCCAGATATCCAGGGTTTCGGGCACGTGCGCGGACATAAGCCGCAAAATGTTAAAGAGCCGGCCTGGTCATGTCAAATGCGCCGGACCGGCGCCCGGCCTGGACCGCCGATCGCCGCCGCCCTGCCCCGCTCCATCACCCCCCGGCCTTGGCAGATGGCCGCCGAGCGGCCTGACCGTTCGGCCGGCGCCGCCGGCCTCAAGGCTTCCGCACGCGGATCGGCTGCTCGGACCAGTCCTCCACGCTGCCGTCGCGCCCGTGCAGGCGCAGTCCCAGCCAGTGCTGGCCCGGCGCAAGACCGCTGGCATCCAGCCGCACGCGGAACCCCACGTCCGGATGCTGCGGGTCGTTGGAGATCTTCCAGTAGGTGGCCACGCCCGGCGCGGGCAGTCCGTAGCGGGCGCGGGCCACGACCCGGCCATCGATCAGCACCTCGACCGCATCCAGCCCGACCCCGTCCTTGAACGCCCACCCCGCCACGTCGAACACGCCCGACACGTCCGCGCCGCCCACCGGCGTATCGATCCAGGCCATCGCCGGGGTCACGCACGGCTGCGCGCAGGCGGCCTCCAGCGCCGCCGCATCGCGGCGCGGCAGGCGGAACAGCAGGAAGCGCTGACGGCCGTGGTCGACATTGATCACCCGCGGCGGCGGCAACGGCCCGACCTGCGAGCACAGGAAGTGGTACTGCACCAGCAGATCCTTGTAGGACACCTCGCTGGCGCCGACCACCAGCAGCTGTGCGGTCGGGCTGGCGCCGTCGCTGTGCAGGCCCCACAGGCGCAGCTGTGGTGCGCGGCCGTGCTTGATGTTGAGCGGATGGTCGAGCACCGGGATCGCATCGTCGCCCAGCGCGAAGCCCAGCTCGGCGCCGACCTTGAAGTTGTCGGCGAGCATGCCGGTCGGCTCCGGCGCGCGCGCCAGTTCCTCGCGCACCGCGTCGGCCAGCACGTTCCAGCCGGCGAAGTTGTAGGGATAGAACTTCTGCCCGGCCAGGTCGGCGCGCCAGCGCGGTACCGAGGCGATCAGGTAATAGCCCAGCACGCTGGCCAGGCCCAGCCCGCACAGCGTCCAGGTCGCGCGCCGCAGCCACGGCGACCAGGTGCGCAGCAGCACCGGCACGGCCAGCAGCAGGGGGAGATAGCCGGGCAGCGGCCAGTGGAAGCTGACGCGTTCGACATCGGCGAAGAAGCCCAGCACGAAGAAGCCGATCGTCGACACCGCGCCCAGCAGCCCGAAGTAGCGCCGCTGCGGCGGCAGCGCGTCGCCCTTGCGCAGCGCGCGGGTCAGCACCGCGATCAGGGCGAAGAACAGCAGCGGCGTCACCAGCGCCGCCTGCACCAGCAGGAACCACAGCCCGGTCCACTGGAAGGTCCACGGGTGGCGCTCGACCAGCTGGAAGCGCAAGCCCGCGTCGGCGTTCTCGATGTTCCAGGCGATCAGCGGCGCCCAGGCCGCCACGCCCAGCGCCAGCGCCACCCACACGCGCACATCGCGCAGCACGCGCCGGCCTTCGGGAATCAGCAGCAGCGCGATCAGCCCGGTGCCGATCACGCCGACGAAGCGATAGTGGCTGAGCGCGCCGATGGCCAGGCCGAGCGCGAGCTCGGCTGCGCCGGCCGCATCGATCTGGCGCAGCAGGCGCGCGCCGGCATCCAGGCACAGGACCGTGGCGAAGGCCATCGGCACATCGGGAATGGCCAGGATGCCCAGGCTGCCCGACAGCGGCATCAGCAGCAGCAGGCTGCCCGCGCGCCAGCCGGCCACCGCGCTGAACCAGCGCGTGCCGATGCCGACCAGCAGCCACGGCAGCAGCGCCGACAGCAGCAGGAACGGCAGGCGGATGGCTAATACATGCTGTCCACCGATCAGCGTGCCCAGACGCGTCATCCACGCGGTCAGTCCAGGCAGGTCCGAATACGCCGCGGCCAGGTGGCGTCCTTCCTGCCAGTAGAACGCCTCGTCGACGAACAGCGGCAGGCGCGCGGCGATCATGACCTTGATGACAGTCAGGACGATCCACAGCGCCAGGAACGTGCGCTGTGCGCGCGCTTCTTCATTCATATAGCCGCTACACTCGAAAAAAAGGACAACGTGGAGCCATGATGCAGCTCAGGTCTTCAGCACGCCCCATGCTACCCGAGGCCTTGTCGACGGCTCTGCAGCAGGCCCAGGCGCAGGTCAATGGACTGGTGCTGGGCAAGCCGCGCCAGGTGCGCCTGGCCTTCGTCGCGCTGCTGGCCGATGGCCATCTGCTGATCGAAGACCTGCCCGGCCTGGGCAAGACCACGCTGGCGCATGCGCTGGCGGCCACGCTGGGATTGAACTTCCAGCGCGTGCAGTTCACCTCCGACCTGTTGCCCGGCGATGTCCTGGGCGTGTCGATCTACGATGCGCAGGCGCGCCGCTTCCAGTTCCATCCCGGCCCAGTCTTCACCCACGTGCTGCTGGCCGACGAGATCAATCGCGCGCCGCCGCGCACGCAGAGCGCGCTGCTCGAGGCGATGGCCGAACACCAGGTCACGCTGGACGGCACCACGCACCGTCTGGAAGAGCCGTTCTTCGTCATCGCCACGCAGAACCCGGTCGATCTTTCGGGCACCTATCCGCTGCCGGATTCGCAGCTGGACCGCTTCCTGCTGCGCATGGCGCTGGGCTATCCCGAGCCCAAGGACGAACGCGCGCTGCTGGCCGGTAGCGACCGGCGCGAACTGATCGCCCAGGCGCGTCCACTGCTGGGTGTGGAGCAGGTGCTCGAACTGCGCGCCGCCGTCGCCCAGGTGCATGCCAGCGATGCGCTGCTGGACTACGTGCAGGCGCTGGTGAACCGCAGCCGCCGCCAGCCCGGCGTGCGCGTGGGCCTCTCGCCCCGCGCCGGCCTGGCGCTGCTGCGCGGCGCGCGTGCGCATGCGCTGCTGCTGGGCCGCGACCATGTGATTCCCGAGGACGTGCAGGCCTTGTTCGCCGCCGTGGCCGCGCATCGCCTGGTGCCCGACGCCGAAGGCGTCTCGGCCACCGAGCTGGCCCAGGCCATCGCCCAAGCCGTCGCGGTGGACTGAGGCGTGGCGTTGCTCGCGCGCCTGCGCAGCAAGGCGGCGCTGATGGCCAGGCCGCAGGCGCCCGAATCGCTGCCGGTCAGCCTCGACCGACGCCGCGTCTATGTATTGCCGACCGGCTTCGGCCTGTTCGCCGGCGGCCTGGTCGGCGTCATGCTGCTGGGCGCGCTGAACTACAACAACAACCCGGCCCTGCTGCTGGCGCTGCTGCTGGCCGCGACGCTGATGGCCAGCCTGATGGCCGCGCACCTGCAGCTTTCGGGTCTGCGCGCCGACGCGATCGGGGCCGAGCCGGTGCATGCCGGCCAGCCGCTGCAGCTGCAGCTGGCCGTGTCCGCGCGCGATGCGCGCCCGCGCATCGGCCTGCGCCTGCGCGCCGGCCAGGACGAGGCGCTGGTGCCGGCGCTGCACGAGGGCCAGCAGGTCATCGCCACGCTCGACTATCCGACCGCCACGCGCGGCTGGCTCACGCTGCCGCGGCTGCGCCTGTCCACTACCCAGCCGCTGGGCGTGGCGCGCGCGTGGTCGTGGGTGTGGCCCGAGACGGCGCTGCTGGTCTATCCGGCCGTGGAAGTCGACGGCCCGCCCCTGCCCGAGCCCGGCGGCGCGTCGCGCCAGACGCGCGTGGACGCGGCCGGCGAAGAGCTGCACCACCTGCGCGCCTATCGTCCCGGCGATGCGCAGCACACCATCGCCTGGAAACCCTCGGCGCGCCGCGACACCTTGCTGGTGCGCGAGTACGAACGCCCGGTCGGCCGCGAGGTCGTGCTGGACTGGTCCGCGCTGGCCGCCCTGCCGCAGGAGGCGCGCATCGCGCGGCTGACGCACTGGATCGAGCTGGCCGAACGCCAGGCGCGGCGCACGCGCCTGCTGTTGCCGGGCCAGCCGCCGATCGGGCCGGCCAGCGGGCCGACCCATCGCCACCAGTGTCTGCGCGCGCTAGCGCTGCTACCCAGGAGCAGGACGTGATCGGCCGCCGCGTGCGCGCCGATTCGCCCGCGCTGGACGCACGCAGCCGACTGTGGACGCTGGCCTCGGCCGGCTTCGGCCTGCTGCCGCTGCTGCTGCAGCTGCCAGGCGGCACGGCGCTGGCGATCGGGGCGATCGGCGTGCTCAGCGCGGGCGCCTCGTGGAAGCGGCGCATCCCGCTGCCGCTGCGCGTGCTGCTGGCGCTGGCGGCGCTGGCCGCGGTGCTGTGGTCGGCCGGACCGCGCGTCGGCCGCGATACCGGCTGCGCGCTCCTGGCAGCGATGCTGGCGATCAAGCCCACCGAGACCACCACGCTGCGCGATGGCCGCAGCCTGGTGGGCTTTGCGCTGTTCGCGCCGTTCGCCGCGTTCCTGCTCGATCAGGGTCCGCTGACGATGGCGCTGGGGCTGGTCTCGGTGCTGTGCGCGCTGGTGGCCATGCTGCGCCTGGCCGCGCTGGAGTCCGGCCTGCTCGACGCCAGCGGCGCCAGCGCGGCGCGCATCAGCCCCTGGCAGCTCGGCCGGCTTGTGTTGATGGGCTTGCCGCTGGTCCTGCTGACGTTCTGGCTGTTCCCGCGCCTGGGCAGCCCGCTGTGGGGCCTGCCCGACCGCGCGGTCGGCCGGCCAGGCCTGTCCGACGACATGCGGCCGGGCGAGTGGATCGACCTGTTGGCCGACGACACGCCGGCCGCGCGCGTGACCTTCTTCGGCGCCACGCCGCCGCCTTCGCAGATGTACTGGCGCGGGCCGGTGCTGGACGACTTCGACGGCCGCGTGTGGCGCCGCGGCTGGAGCGGTGGGCGCGCGCCGGCCGAGGTGCCGCGTCAGGGTCCGCGCTACGAATATCAACTCGACTACGAACCCACCGACCGTAGCCAGCTCATCGCGCTGGACCTACCCTTCGCGGCGCCCGAAGGCGCGCGGCTGTCGGCCGACTACGAACTGAGCGCGCAGCGCCCGCTGGCCTCGCTGACGCGCTGGCGCATGCAGGGCCAGGCGCCGGCGCGCTTCGATGCGCAGCTGCCGCCGCAGGCGCTGCAGCGCGATCTGCGCCTGCCGCCGGGGCTCAATCCCCGCACGGTCGCGCTGGGCCGGCAGTGGCGCGGCGAAGCCGGTGCCAACGGCGATGCGGCCATCGTCCAGCGCGCGCTGACCTGGATCCGCAAGGACTTCGGCTACACGCTGGACATCCCGTTGCCGGGACGCGACATGGCCGACGAGTTCCTGTTCCAGACCAGGCAGGGCTTCTGCGAGCAGTTCAGTTCGTCCTTCGTGATCCTGATGCGTGCGGCCGGCATTCCCGCGCGGGTGGTCACCGGTTACGTGGGCGGGGTGCGCAATCCGTTCGGCGGCGGCTACTGGATCCTGCGCCGCCAGGACGCGCACGCCTGGGCCGAGGTGTGGCTGCCGCAGCGCGGCTGGGTGCGGGTGGACCCCACCGCCGCGGTGGCGCCCGAGCGCATCTACGACACGTTGGACGACCGTGCCCAGGCCGGTGGCGACGGGGGCGAGAGCCTGCTCGGCCTGAGCCGCTACGCGCAGGTCAGCGACTGGCTGCGTCGCGGCTGGAACGATCTGGTGCTGGGCTTCGATGTCGAGCGCCAGCGCCGGCTGCTGCAGCCCTTCGGCATCGAGCGCCTGGACGAAGGGCGCCTGGGCCTGCTGTTCGCGCTGGCCGGCGGTGGCACGCTGCTGGGCATGGCCTGGCTGCTGGCGCGCGGCGAACGCGAGCGCGATCCGCTGCTGCGGCAGTGGCATGCGCTGGGGCGGCGCTATCGCCGCTTCGATCTGGCGCCCCGCGCGGACGAGCCGGCGCAGCGCTGGGCGCAGCGTGTGGCGGGCGTGCGACGCGACGCCACCGCAGCGCACAAAAACGAGGAACTCATCTCACTCAGCCAGCGTTTCGCACAGGCACGCTACGCTGCCGATCACGCGGACGTCCGGGCGCTGATACGCGATCTTCGCCGGCACCGTCCGTGATCCATTCCGAGGCCCGTATGAAGCGCATGTCTTTTCTCCGTCCGCTGGCCGTGACCGGCCTTGCGATCGCCCTAGGCGCCTGCGCGACCGCGCCCAAGCCGCTGCAGGGTCAGTTCCCCGGTGTGACGCCGCGCGATGCGGTGGTCGGCGTGCAGACCGGCGCGCAGGTGCGCTGGGGTGGCCGCATCGTCGAGACCAAGCCGGGTGCGAATAGCACGTGCTTTGAGATGATCTCCGCGCCGCTCAGCGCCACCGGCCGTCCGCAGAGCGATACGCCGGATGCCACCGATGGGCGCTTCATCGCCTGCCGCGCGGGCTTCTACGATCCGGCGATCTTCTCCAAGGGCCGTGAGGTGACCTTCGTCGGTCGCGTGTCCGGCACCGAGACCACGCGCATCGGCGAGTACGACTACCGCCTGCCCAAGGTCGACGCCGATGTGGTCTATCTGTGGCCGAAGGTGCGCGAGGTGCAGGTGCGCCCGTATCCGTACTACGACCCGTTCTGGGGTCCTGGCCCGGGCTGGGGCTGGGGTCCGCGCTGGGGCTGGTGGTAAGTCTGTTCCAGTAGCTGCTTAGTAAAGAAAAGGCCGGCGATTGCCGGCCTTTTCTTTGAAGTGCTTCTGCCTATCAATCGATCGCTGGCGTGGGCATCGGCTTCCTTCCCCGCTGGTCGCGCCCTCGCCCGCCGGCCCGCTGCCGCGCGCGTCATGCCCAAGCACTTCGGGTCGAAAGCAAGGCTTTGGTGGAAGATGAGTTGATCCATCTGCTGCCAGGGCCTCGATCCGAGCGGCTCTGCGGAACGAGCAAGTCGCCGCGTTCGTGTAGAGCGGAGCTTGCTCCGCTGCCTTCCGGCCGGATCATCGGGAAAGCCTGAGCGGAGCAAGCTCCGCTCTACAGGTGGGAGCCGACCTTGTCGCCTGTTTGGCCGATGGCGGCGATGGCGCTTTCCCGGTAGCGCCTCATCGCCCGCCCAAGGGCCAGCGAGGGATGACTGACGAGCCGATGAGCCATGCGCGGCCGGGTCGAGGCGGGTTGGCGAAGCGAGTTCACCGCTGCCGCACGCATGCCATCCCAATGGTTCACGCCCTGCACTCCGGCGAAAAGCCGTTCCAACCGCCCGCGTGGGCAGTCCCGCGGGCTTCAGCCGCCCGGCGCGCCGAAGTGGCCCAGCGCCGCGCCGGCCAGCAGGTGCAGGTGGATGTGATAGACGGTCTGCCCGGCATCGTCGCGGCAGTTCATGACCACGCGATAGCCCTTGTCAGCGAAGCCTTCCTGGCGGGCGTAATGCGCCGCGGCCAGCACCAGCTTGCCCACCAGCGTGGCCTGGTCCGGCGTCAGGTCGTCCAGCGTGGGCACGTGCACCTGCTTGGGAATGAACAGCACGTGCACCGGCGCCTGTGGCGCGATGTCCTTGAAGCCCAGCACCTCATCGTCCTCATAGACGATGGTGGCCGGGATCTCGCGCCGGATGATCTTGCCGAAGATGGTGTCGTTCATTGGAGGAGTGAGCGCAGTGAAGTCAGGAGTGGGAAGAGCTTAGCGCGATGCGCAAGAAGGGAGTTCCGGCTTGCGCTCACTGCTCACTTCTCTCCACTCACGCCTACCTCAACTCATCTCGCTGCGCGAACCGAACGCGTGCGAGAGCGTGCCGCGATCGACGTACTCCAGCTCCCCACCCAGCGGCACGCCGTGCGCCAGGCGCATCGGCTTGACGTCCGCCTGGCGCGCCAGCTGCGCCAGATAGTGCGCGGTGGCCTCGCCTTCGACGGTGGGATTGGTGGCGATGATCAGTTCGGCGACCTCGCCCTGGGCCAGGCGCTGGGACAGCTGTTCCAGGCCGAGCTCGCGCGGGCCGATGCCGTCCAGCGGCGAGAGCCGGCCCTGCAGGATGAAGTACAGGCCGCGATAGCCGGTGGCCTGTTCGATGGCCAATCGGTCGGCTGGGGATTCGACCACGCACAGCTGGTGGCGGTCGCGGCTGGGGCTGGCGCAGATGGCGCACAGCGGGCCTTCGGTGAAGTCGCGGCACTGCTGGCAGTGGCCGATGTGCTCCATGGCCTCGGCCAGCGCGGACGACAGCCGGCGGCCGCCGGCGCGATCGCGCTCCAGCAGCTGGTAGGCCATGCGCTGGGCGCTCTTGCTGCCCACGCCGGGCAGGACCTTGAGCGCGTCGATGAGCTGTTCGAGCAGCGAGGAAGTCAAAGGAGATGGGGCCGGGGATCAGGGACCAGAGGCCAGGGAAAACGCAGGGACATACCGGCCCCTGGTCCCTGGCCTCTGGCCCCTGCACTTCAGAACGGCAGCTTCATGCCGGGCGGCAGCTGCATGCCGGCGGTGGCCGAGCCCATGCGCGTCTTGGATTCGGCGTCGATCTTGTTGGAGGCGTCGTTGAACGCCGCGGCGATCAGGTCCTCGAGCATTTCCGCATCGGACAGCAGGGTCGGGTCGATGCGCACCTTGCGGCACTCCTTGGCGCCGGTCAGCGTCACGCTGACCATGTTGCCGCCGGCGTTGCCGGTGACTTCCAGCTTGGCCAGCTCTTCCTGCGCCTTCTGCAGGTTTTCCTGCATCTTCTGCGCCTGCTGCATGAGTTGGGCGATGTTTCCACGCATGGTCTGGTTACTCGTCGAAAGGTCGGATGGAATCGGGCACCACGCGCGCGCCGTGCTGCTGGATCAGCCGCTGCACGTCGGGGTGGTTCATGAACTGTTCTTCGGCCGAGGCGCGGCGCGCGTCCTGCTGGCGCGCATCGCGCATGGCCAGCGTCTCGGCGCCTTCGCCGGCGACCACGCCGGTGTCGAACACGATCTTGGGCACGCGCCCCAGCGAGGCGGACAGCGCATCGGCCAGGTCGCCCACCGAGCGCTCGGTGCGCAGATAGTCCAGGCCGGGCGCCAGGGACAGGCGCAGCACCGCATCGCCGTAGCTGGCGAAGGCGACGTTGGCGGCGAGCTGGCGCGAAGGCCCGCTCAGCTTGGCCGAGGCGACCAGCGCCAGCCAGTGATCGGTATCGGCGATGCCGTCGCTGGTCGGCGGCGGCGCAGACGGCGCGCGTGCGGGTGCGGCAGGCGCGGCGATGGCGGCCGGGGCTGCCTGCACCGGCTCGGCGACGCTAATCTTCTGCGCCGGCACTTCCCACGGCGGGACGTCGTCCATGGCTGGTGCTGGTGCCGGCGTTGGCGCGGCATGGACCGCAGGCGCAGCGGCGAAAGGCGCGGGTTCCGGCTCGCTCACCACCGATGGCTTCGGCGCGGGCGCGGGCACGGGTTCGACCGGCGCATGCGGGGCCGTCGCCATCTCCGGCATCAGCGGAGCCGCGGCGGCGCGTCCGCTTGCAGTCTCGTCCACGGTGCCCGCGGTCGGCTTGGCCGGTGCGGCGGAGGCCGGCGCGACATCACCGGCTCCGGCCGGACGGAAGGCCAGCATGCGCAGCAGGCTCATTTCGAACCCGGCGCGCGGGCTCGGTGCCAGGTAGAGATCGCGGCGACCGTTGAGCGCCATCTGGTACCAGAGCTGCACCACTTCCGGGCGCAAGCGCTGGGCGAAGCCTTCGGCGTCGACGCCTTCGGCCTCGATCGCCACGCCCGGCACCAGCTGGCGCACCTGGATGCGATGCAGCGCCTCGGCGAAGGCCTCCAGCACCCCGCCCCAGTCCGGCGAGAACTCGGCCAGGGTGGCGATGGTGGCCATCAGCCGCGCGCCGTCGCCGTCGGCCAGCGCATCGAGCAGCGCGCCGACCTGGGTGCGGTCGACCGTGCCCAGCATGGTGCGCACGCCGGCATCGCTCAGTTCGCCGGCGGTGTAGGCGATGGCCTGGTCCAGCAGCGACAGACCATCGCGCAACGAGCCATCGGCGGCCTTGGCGATCTGGCGCACCGCGCCGTCCTCCGAGGGGATCTGCTCGGCGCCGAGGATCTTGGTGATCTGCCCGCCGATCTGCGCCTCGTCCAGGCGCTTGAGGTTGAACTGCAGGCAGCGGCTGAGCACGGTCACCGGCAGCTTCTGCGGATCGGTGGTGGCCAGCAGGAACTTCACGTGCTCCGGCGGCTCCTCCAGCGTCTTGAGCAGCGCATTGAACGCCGCCTTGGACAGCATGTGCACTTCGTCGATCAGATAGACCTTGAACTTGCCGCGGCTGGGCATGTACTGGGCGTTCTCGATCACCTCGCGCACATCGTCCACGCCGGTGTTGGAGGCCGCGTCGATCTCCAGCAGGTCGATATAGCGCCCGGCGTCGATGTCCAGGCAGGCCGCGCACTGGCCGCACGGATCGGCGCTGGTGCCGGTCTCGCAGTTCAGCGACTTGGCGAAGATGCGCGCGATGGTGGTCTTGCCCACCCCGCGCGTGCCGGTGAACAGGAAGGCGTGGTGGATGCGGCCGCTATCGAGCGCGTTGGACAGCGCACGCACCACGTGCTCCTGACCGACCAGTTCGGCGAAACGCTTCGGGCGCCACTTGCGGGCCAGGACGAGGTAGGACATGCGGTCATTGTGCCGCGCCAGGGGGGGCGTTCCAAGGACGAACGTAGGGAAGCGACCCTCCAGCGTCCCGGCATGAACGGCCCGTCGCACAGGACAGGTCCGCGGGACTCGCAATAAATCCGGCGCGCGGCTAGAATCTGCGCCCCTGAGCGCGGCCCCGCGGCCGTGTTCAGGTCCCGGAGAGGTGTCCGAGTGGTTGAAGGAGCACGCCTGGAAAGTGTGTAAGCGTCTAAACCGCGCTTCGGGGGTTCGAATCCCCCTCTCTCCGCCAGTTACAGGTCATCGCCTCCAACGATGACGCAACGCACCCGGGCCGCGCGATGCGCGGCCCGCGTCCATGGTGGCCCCGTCGGCCCCTCGCGACGCTAGGTCGAAAATCCCGCCAGGGCCGGAAGGCAGCAACGGTATCGACTGACGCGGGCGCCGAGGTCAGCCGGCGGGGCCGCCACCTTTTTCCAGCCCCGCGATCTGCGCATCGGACAACGCCGGGCGCGACAGGACGGTGGACGTCTCGATCTGTCGCTGCGGCACGTTCCAGTACCCCCGCAGCAACGGGGCGATGCGCGCGTCCGGCACGCTGGCAAAGCCATTGCGTCGATAGAAGCCGATGGCCCAATGCGCCGCCGCCCAGGTCCCGACCAGGATCACCGCGTGCGCATGCGCGTCGCACAGCCGCTCGAGCAGGGCCGAACCCACGCCGTGCCCTTGGTAGCCAGGCAGCACGTAGGCATGGCGGATCAGACACACGTCGCCGAACCGCTCCATGCCCATGATGCCCACCAGCGCACCGTCCAGCGCGATGCCGCTGAACTGCACGCCGCGCGCCATTTCCTCACTCAACGCCGCGCGCGACATGTAAGGGGCATGCCAGCAGTCGGGCGGGATCACGCCTTGGTAGGCGACAGCGGCGCGGTTGACGATGTCCAGCATGGCGTCCAGGTCGGCGCGCAGGCAGGGGCGGACGTGCATGGGGGATTGGGCATACGGAGCGTCGGACATGGTGAGGACTCGGTGTCGAAGGACACGGTCAGGATGTCCGGGGCAGCGGCCTCGGGTCTTGGACGATCTTGCATCAGCGCCGCACGGCGAGCGCCCGCGCGAAGGCGCCGGGCGTGAAGCCGAACTGGCGGACGAACGCGCGGTGGAAGTGGCTCTGGTCGCTGAACCCGGCCGCCACCGCAGCCTCGGCCAAGGGCACACCGGCACGGACGGCGGCACGTGCATGCTCGAGCCTGCGCAAGGTGAGATAGGCGTGCGGCGTCAGCCCGGTCGATCGCTGGAATCCCCGCAGTGTCTGGTAGCGGCTCAGACCTGCCTCCCGGGACAGGCTTTCCAGCGAGTGCGTGGAGAGCGGCATGTCATCCAGCAGTTGACGCACGCGTGCCAGACGCGCCGGCAGGGGTGCAGGGCCCGGCTCGCGCACGGCAAGCAAGGCCGCCAGGACGGGCAACAGGCGCGCCTGCTGATGATCGCCGGAGGAGTCGGGGTCGATCGCGGCCCGGTACAGCGCCGCGACCAGCCGTGCCAACCGGGGACGGGCCAAAACCGGGGCGAGGAATTCCGAATCCGTCCTCAGGTCCGTGCGCAGATCCTCGACCAGCACGCTGAGCGTCTCCGGTGAGAAATACAGCATCGACCAGGTGCGCCTCTCACCGATCGGCGCACCGTCGTGCACCTCGCCGGGATTGACGGTGATGACATCGCCCGCCCGTGCCTCGACCTGACCACGTCCGCTCCAGGAGACCTGCGCGCCGGAGGTGAGCAGGCCGATGCCGAAGGCGTCATGGGCATGCCGTGGGAAGCGGTGGCCGGAACACGCCTCGACCGCCATGCTCCCCGGCAACCAGGTTCCTCGCGCGACGAATCCGGCGCCTTCGGCCCGCCGCGAGCGCAATGCACCGCGCGAAGAGCCGAGCGCCTGGTTCATCTCTTGGCCGCGCCGCGATCCGCATGCGGATGCAGCCAGCTCTGCGCGCCGTCGAGATAGCGCTCCTGCTTCCAGATGGGCACGCGTGCCTTGGTCTCATCGATGATCCAGCGGCAGGCGGCGAAGGCGCCGTCGCGGTGGCCGGCCGACACGCCGACCCAGACCGCCATCTCGCCCACGGCCAGCTCGCCGACGCGATGCACGCAGCGCGCGTCGACGATGGCGAACCGCGTCAGCGCCTCATCGAGGATCTTCTCGCCCTCGACGCGCGCCAGCTCGGCATAGGCCTCGTAGTGCAGGCCCGACACGCCCTGCCCTTCGTTGTGGTCGCGCACCCAGCCTTCGAAGCTGGCGAAGGCGCCGGCGCGCGCGCTCAGCAGCTGCGTGCGCAGCGGCGCAGGCTCGATCGGCTGGTCGGTGATGTCGAAGCGGGTCATCCTCAGCCTCCGCTGACCGGCGGGATAAAGGCGATGTGCGCGCCTTCGGCGATCGCATCGTCCCAGCGCGCGAAGGCGCCGCCCTGGGCCACACGCAGATGCGCCGGTTCCCAGGCGAAGCCATGGCGCTGCTTCAGCTCGGCATACAGGCCGGCCAGGTCCGAGGCCGTGGTCTGCACGCTTTCGCGCTCCACGCCGGCGGCCTGGCGCAGGCTGGCGAAGTACAGCACCTGCACGCCGGTCATGCCGACACCCCGAAGTCGCGCTTGCCGCCATGCTTGCCCAGCAGCCGCGCCGGGCCCAGCACGATGGCGTGCGAGAGCGCCTTGCACATGTCGTAGACCGTCAGCGCCGCGACGGTGGCACCGGTCATCGCCTCCATCTCCACGCCGGTGCGATGGGTGGTACGCACGCTGCATTCGATGCGCAGCGTGTCGGCGTCGTGCCAGTCGATGGCCAGCCGGCAGCCGTCGATGGGCAGCGGATGGCAGAACGGGATCAGCTCGTGGGTGCGCTTGACCGCCATGGTGCCGGCGATCACCGCGGTCTCGACGATGCCGCCCTTGGCGCTGCGCAGCGCATCGCGGCGCAGCTGATCGGCGACCTCGCGCGGGAACGCCACCAGGCATTCGGCCGTGGCCTGGCGCGCGGTGACGGCCTTGCCCGAGACATCGACCATGGCCGGCTGGCCGGAGGCATCCAGATGGGTAAGCGTGCGCGGTGCATTCATCGCGCAAGCGTAGTGCAAGTCGCGCTCAGCCGGCGTCTAGAGCGTCCGGCAGCGGCGTACCCTGGTGGAACACCATGCGCCAACCCGCCGTCTCCTGACGCCAGAGCGAGCTGCGCCGGGCCAGGCGCACGCCAGCGGCATCCTCGCGTCGGGAGACGTAGCGCAGCTGGGCCAGCCCCGGCGCCAGTTCGACGCATTCGAAGGCGTCGGCGCTGTAGCGGGTCTCGTCGGATTCCTGCGCCAGTTCGGCCATGATGTCCTGGCGCGTGTAGTGCCGGCCCGAGGCGCCGAACTCGACGAAGTCCTCGGCCAGCAGCACCTGCAGGCGCGCGGCGCTGGCACGCACCTGGGCCGTGAGCAGCGCGCGCTCCTGCGCGATCAACCAGGTGCGCAACGCGGCGTCCACGCATCAGCCTCCGATCAGGAACATCTCCACGCGCTTGCGCGGCGGCTGGACCGGCTGGCCGCGCAGCTCGCTGTAACGATCCGCACGGCGCGACCACAGCCCGGCCAGGCGCTCGGCCAGCGGCAGCTCGCCCTGGGCCAGGCTCGGGCGCAGGTCGGTGGAGGCGCCGGAGAACAGGCAGGTGTAGAGCCGGCCATCGGCCGAGACGCGCGCGCGCTGGCAATCGCCGCAGAAAGGCGCGCTGACCGAGGACACGAAGCCGATCTCGCCGCCGCCATCCTCGAAGGCATGGCGCACCGCGACTTCGCCGCGGTAGTGCGCATCCAGCGCATGCAGCGGCCAGCGCGCGTGGATGGCGTCGCGCAGCTCGCGCGAGGTCACCACCTGGGCCGCGCGCCAGTCGTTGCAGGTGCCCACGTCCATGAATTCGATGAAACGCAGCACGTGGCCGCTGCCGCGGAAGTGTTCGACTAGCGGCAGCACCTGATCCTCGTTGACGCCGCGCTGGACCACGCAGTTGAGCTTGAGGCTGGCAAAGCCGGCCGCATGCGCGGCGTCGATGCCGCGCAGCACCGTGGCGATGTCGCCGCGTCCGCCGGACATCTGCGCGAAGCGCTGCGGATCCAGCGCGTCCAGGCTGACCGTGATGCGATGCAGGCCGGCATCGCGCAGCGCCTGGGCATGGCGTGCGAGCAGGGCGCCGTTGGTGGTCAGCGCCAGGTCGTCGATGCCGGGAACGCGCGCCAGCCGCGCGATCAGCGCCGGCAGGTCCTTGCGCAGCAGCGGCTCGCCGCCGGTGATGCGCAGCTTGTTCACGCCCACCCGCGCAAAGCCGCGCACCAGCGTCTCGATCTGGTCGAAGGACAGGCGCGAGGCCGCGTCCAGTCCGTAGTCGTCGGGGACCTTGTCGGCCGGCATGCAGTAGCCGCAGCGGAAGTTGCAGGCCTCAATCACCGACAGGCGCAGATCGCGCAGCGGCCGGCCGCGCTGGTCCAGCGGCAGTTCCGGCGTGCGTGGCAAGGCGTTCATGTCAGGACGGCAAGGGGCCTGGGATCGGGTCCGGCAACGCTAACACCTGCCCCGGCAAGGCGACGCGATGGCCGCGCCCGGCCAGGGCGCGCGCGTCCTCGGCGCTGGCGTGGTGGTAGAGCACGCAGCGCGCCAGCAGCGCGCGCGGGTACTCGCGCTCCAGGTCCTCGATGCCGCTGTGCGAGGGATTGCCGTGCAGCGCGCAGTCGTGGGCGATCAGCTCGCCGGCGTCGGCGTACTGCGCCAGCATCTCCGGAATCGGCCGGGTATCGCCGGTCCACACCAGCGCGCCGGGCAGGCGCAGGCCGAAGGCCGTCTGCGGCCAGTGGTGGCGCACCGGGAACGCCTCCAGCCGCACCCCGTCGTGCCAGAACGCCTCGCCCACCGGCACCAGGCGGAAGGCGTCCCAGAAGTTCGCCCCGCCCTCGGCCAGGACGTTGGGATACTCGGCCACGCGCTGGTGCAGCAGCGGCACGACCGGCGCGGGCACGTACAGCCGCACCTGCCCGCGCCGCGCCGGATCGAAATAGGCGCTGCCGAACAGGCGCTCGAAACCGCCGACATGGTCCAGGTGCGTATGGGTGACGAACACCGCCGACGGCGCCTGCCCGTACTGGCGGATGTAGGCGTCCAGGCCCTCGCTGCCGCAGTCGATGGTCAGCCACGGCGCGCCATCGCGCTCGATGGTCGCCATCGCCGAGCCCAGCTCGACCGCCGAGGCATTGCCCACGCCCTGAAAACGCAGCGACCAGCGCATGTCGGCCCTCAGAAGCCCCGTTCCCAGGCGCGGTCATAGGCCTTGCGCAGGCGCGCGAAGTCCTCCTGCACCTGCTGGCTGCTGCGCTGCCCGCGCAGTTTCATCAGCGAGCGCAGCAATCGGGCCAGGTTGGCCTCGCGCCAGCGCGTGGCCGGGATGCGCAGCACGCCGCGGTCGAAGTCGATCAGCCAGCCGCGCCCCTGCGCATCGAACAGGATGTTGTGCGCGTTGAGGTCGGCATGGTCCAGGCCGGCGCGGTGGAAGCGCGCGATCAGGCGCCCGGTTTCCTCCAGCGGGGCGCTCTGCCCGGCCACCTGGTAGCGGTCGGCCAGCGAGCGCACGTCGGCCAGGCGTTCCATCAGGATCGCGGCGCGGTAGGTCAGGCCCTGGCGCAGATAGCGGGCCACGAACGGCTGCGGCACCGGCAGGCGCATGCGGTGCAGGGCGCGGGTCAGGCGGAACTCGGCGAAGCTGCGTGTGCGGTTGGCGCCGCGCCACAGGTAGCGATCGCTGCTGACGCTGGCGGCCAGGCCGCCGCGCTTGTACTGGCGCAGCAGGCTCTGCCCGAACGGCGCATCGACGAACCAGGCCCCGCCGCGGCCGCCGCTGTCCACCGGCCGGGCCTGGTCGCCCCAGTGCGCGGGGTCAAGCCATTCGGGCTGCGCTTGCCGCAGGCGCTGGCGGTCGAACAGAATCGCCCCGTCACCGCGCGCATCGCGGTACGGCATCAGCACTTCCGTCGCGTCAAAAGCGGCCATCGCGCGAGTCTAACAATTTTGTCCAACGCCCCTGAGTCCCTGTGCCTGCTGCGCCTGTCCGCGCTGGGCGATGTCACCCACGTGGTGCCGCTGGTGCGCACGCTGCAGCGCGCCTGGCCGCAGCTGACGCTGGACTGGATCATCGATGGCGGCGGGCGCAAGCTGCTCGACGGCCTGCCGGGGGTGCGCTTCCACGTCTACGACAAGAAGACCGGGCTGGCCGGCGTGCGCGCCCTGCGCGCCACCCTGCCCGGCCGCTTCGACGTGCTGCTGCAGATGCAGGTCGCGCTGCGCGCCAATGTGCTGTCGGCCTTCGTCCCCGCGCGCCGCCGGATCGGCTACGACCGCAGCCGCTCCAAGGATCTGCATGGCCTGTTCGTCAACGAGCGCATCGCCGACCGGCCGGGCATCCATGTCCTGGATGCCATCGGCAGCTTCTGCGAACCGCTGGGCCTGCGCCAGGACGTGGTGACCTGGGACCTGCCGGTCCCGCCCGAGGCCTGGGACTGGGCCCGCGCGCAGTGGCCGGACGATGGCCGACGCGTGCTGATGATCTCGCCCTGCTCCAGCCATGTGCGCCGCAACTGGTATGCCGACCGCTACGCGGCGCTGGCCGACCACGCCATCGCCCAGGGCTGGCGCGTGGTGCTGTGCGGCGGGCGCAGCGCGCTGGAGCGGCAGACCGCCGACGCCATCGCCGCGCAGATGCGCGGCCCGGTGCTGGACCTGGTCGGCAAGGACACGCTCAAGCAGCTGCCGGCGCTGCTGGCCCGCGCCGACCTGGTGGTCACCCCCGACTCGGGCCCCATGCACATCGCCAACGCCATGGGCACCAAGGTGCTGGGCCTGCATGCGGCTAGCAACCCGCGCCGCAGCGGGCCGTACTCGGATGTGCGCTACTGCGTGGACCGCTACGACGCCGCGGCGCGGCGCTACCTGCACAAGCCGGCGAGCGAGCTGAAATGGGGCACCAAGATCGAGTTCGACGAGGTGATGGCGCTGGTCACCGTCGACGACGCGATCGCCGCCTTCGAGCACTATCGCGCCGACACGGCGGGCTGATCGAAACGGACGCGGCGGCCGCGCAGGCCGCCGTCACGCCCACTGCCCCGGCGACGCGTCAGGGCGCGGCGCCGCTGCCGTAGTCCTCGTAGGACTTCTCCTCGACATAGGCCGAGCCCAGCGCCAGGTTGATGTCCTTCTTGATCCGCGCGCGGGTGTCGTTCTCGAAGTAGACGCTGCGCGCCAGGCGGATGAACTCCTCGTCGAAGGCCTGCGCCTTCTCCTTGAGCCGGATGTCGTCCTCGATCACCCACAGCCGCTCGTTGACCGCCTTGAGCTCGGCGCGCAGGCGGGCGATGTCCTGCACCGCCGCCGGATGGGCCATCCAGGTCTGCTCCAGCGCCGAGAGCTCCTTGCGCACGTTGGCCAGCTTGGCCGCGTCGGTCATGCGCTCGGACTTGATCTGCAGGATCGAGATCTTGTCCAGCAGCTCGCCGAAGGAGACCGGAGTGAGGATTTCGGACATGGCGCACCATCGCGATGAAAGGCCGCAAGTGTACCGGCGTCGCCGTGGGCGCGAGGCCACGCAGCGCAGGGCGGACAAGCAAACGGCCCCATCGGGGCCGTTTGCGGAACATGGCGGAGAGGGTGGGATTCGAACCCACGGTACGCTTACACGTACGCCTGATTTCGAGTCAGGTACATTCGACCACTCTGCCACCTCTCCGGGTGTCGCACCGCCTGTGGGCGGTCCCCGGGGGTCGATCCGGGGTTGCGCATGATACGGGCCGCGCCGGCCCGGGACAAGCACCACGCGGCGGGGCGCCGGACCGGATGTTGGCGGACGCCGCCGATGCACTGCAGCTTGTCCCCTGTCCGCTTCGACGCGATCATGGCGTTCATTTTTCAATGCAACCGGGGACGTCAGGCGCCACATGATCGAGTTCGGACACCTCAGCCACGTCGGCCTGCGGCGCGCCCTGAACGAAGACACCTATTACGGCGACAGCGCGCTCGGCCTGTGGCTGGTCGCCGACGGCATGGGCGGCCACGCCTGCGGTGAAGTCGCCAGCGCCCTGGCGCGCGAGACCATCGTGCGCGAGATCAACGCCGGCGCCGCGCTCGGCCAGGCCATCCGCGTGGCCGACGAGGAAATCATCCGCACCTCGCGCCGGCGCAACGACTCCCTGCCGATGGGCACCACCGTGGTGGCCGCGCGCGTGCAGGGCAACCGCTTCGAGGTGGCCTGGGTCGGCGACAGCCGCGCCTACCTGTGGCGCGACGGCCAGCTGGCCCAGCTCAGCCAGGACCACAGCTACGTGCAGGAACTGATCGCCCAGGGCGCGCTGACCAGCGAGCAGGCGCGCTCGCATCCGCATCGCAACGTGGTCACCCAGGCGCTGGGGGTGACAGACCCGGCGCAGCTCAACGTCGAGACGCTGACCGGCGAGTTCCGCCCGGGCATGCAGCTGCTGCTGTGCAGCGATGGCCTGACCGAGGAAGTGGACGACCGCGGCATCGCCGCGATCCTGCGCCAGGACGACTGCAGCGCGCAGGAATGCGTGGACGCGCTGATCGCCGCCGCGCTCGACGGCGGCGGCTCGGACAACGTCACCGCGATCCTGGTGCGCTGCGGCTGAGCTGGGCGAGGCAGCACCGGCCGGGCCTGGCGTCTCGCTGCGCGTCCTGGACTTTGAAGTGAGGCGCAGCCGCCTCAGGAAGTTCCGCCTCTCCGCCGTGCCTCGCAGGAGCGGCCGCGCATTTCGAGCCACCCAAGCGCCCACCCACCGCCGTCATTCCCGCGAAGGCGGGAATCCAGTGGCTTTCACCTGCAGCGCCACAGGCGCTGGGCTTTCGCGGGAATGACGGAAGGGTTGGTCCTCTCTACGTTTGGACCTGCAGACCCGCCTCGAGGCAAGACCCGCCTCGAGGCATTCGCCGCCCTGCCCCAGGCCTCCCAGCCCCCTCAGGCGACCGCAGCGGCCTCGGCGTTGGCCGGCGCCGGCGGCGCCTCGATCAGATCCCACAGGCACGGTCCGCCGGCCTTGGCGCGCAGCTTCTCCAGGCGCTTGGCGTGCGCCTCCAGCTCACCCGCGGTCGGCGTCACCCGCGCGCGCAGGCCGACATTGCTGGCATCGAAGGCGTGCACCACCGGCGCGGCATGCCCGCCGCCCTCGTCGAAGCTGCCGAAGCCGATCTCCTCCTGCCCCGAGGTCAGCGCGATGTAGACATCGGCCAGGATCTGCGCGTCGAGCAGGCCGCCGTGCAGGTGGCGGTGGGTGTTGTCCACCCCCAGGCGCTTGCACAGCGCATCGAGCGAGTTGCGCTGGCCCGGGTAGCGCTCGCGCGCCATGGCCAGGGTGTCCACCACGGTGCAGTAGTCGGTGAAGCGGCCGTACTGCGCGCCGAGCCGCGCCAGCTCGCTGTCCAGGAAGCCCACGTCGAACGAGGCGTTGTGGATGATCACCTCGGCGCCGCGCACGTAGTCGAGGAACTCCTCGACGATCTCCTCGAACGCCGGCTTGTCGGCCAGGAACTCCAGCGTCAGCCCGGTCACTTCCTGGGCGCCGGGTTCGAACTCGCAATCGGGCCTGAGGTACTTGTGGAAGTTGTGGCCGCTGGGGCGGCGCTCGATCAACTCGACCGCGCCGATCTCGACGACGCGGTTGCCCTTCTTCCATTCCAGGCCGGTGGTTTCGGTGTCCAGGATGATCTGGCGCATGGCCTAGCGGTCCTCGTGCAGCGTGATGGAGAACTGCCGCAGCGGATGGTCCAGGCCGGGCAGCTGGGCCATTGTCTCAAACACGAAGCCCAGGCGGTCCATCACCGTCAGCGATGCGGTGTTGGTGGGATTGACCAGCGCCAGCACGCGCGGCAGGCGCAGCACGTCGCGCGCGTGGTCCAGCACCGCGCGCGCGGCCTCGGTGGCGTAGCCCTTGCCGCGCGCCTCGGGCAGCAGCGCATAGCCCAGGTCCGGCGCGGGCAGATATTCGCGCGTGACCAGGCCGGCCTGGCCGATGTCGCGGCCGCTCGCGGTTTCCACCACCCGGCACAGGCCCAGGCCGTTGGCAGCGCGATACGCCAGCGGCCCGCGCCGCACCGCCTCGCGTGCCGTGGCCAGGTCGCGCACGCCGGCGTCGCGGACCTGGGCGATGAAGTCGGCATCGTTGAGCACGGCCAGCATCAGCGCCGCATCGCGCTCGCTGTCGGTGGGCAGGTGCAGGGTCACGCGCGCGCTGCGCAGCGCCGACGCCTGCTCGGGCGAGGAGGCACTCACGCCGCCGCGCCGTCGCGCACGGCGATGGCCGCGTTGCGCGCCAGCACGTCCACGCGCTCGTTGTCGGCGTCGCCCGAATGGCCCTTCACCCAGCGCCAGTCGATCTGATGGCGCTGGGTGGCCGCGTGCAGGCGCTCCCACAGCTCGCGGTTCTTGACCGCGCCACCAGCGGCGGTCTTCCACTGCTTGCGGATCCAGCCGGGCATCCATTCGGTGATGCCCTGGCGCACGTACTGCGAGTCGGTGATCAGGATCACCTGGCAGGGCTCGGTCAGAGCCTCCAGCGCCATGATCGCGGCCATCAGCTCCATGCGGTTGTTGGTGGTATGCGCCTCGCCGCCGAACAGCTCGCGTTCGATGCGGCCGTAGCGCAGCAGCGCGGCCCAGCCGCCGGGCCCGGGATTGCCCAGGCACGAGCCGTCGGAATGGATGGTGATCTGTTTCATGGAGCGGTCCGTAGGAGTCAGGCCGGCACCGCGCCGGGCTGCCATCGCGGCGGCCGGGCGGGCGAGAGGATCAGGTCGGGGCCGCGCTTGTCGGCCTGCAGCAGGCACACCGCCCGCATCATGTCCGGCGCGCGGCCGTCGTTGCGCCAGGCCGGCCCCAGCCACTGCGGGGGATGGGCCTCGCAGTCCAGCCCGGCCTGCTGCAGCAGCCGGCGCCAGCGCCCGGGGTTGCGCACCGACAGGCCGGTGCGGCGCCAGCGCAGGCGGTATGGGCTGACCGGATTGAGCGTGAACAGCCACAGCCGGCCGCCCGGCTCGAGCACGCGCGCGCATTCGGCCAGCACGCCGCGCGCACCGTTCTCCGGCACGTGCTGCACCACCACCGCGCTGAAGCTGTCCGAGGCCAGCGGCAGGCTGGGCCCGCAGCGCAGCGGCCCGTCGAAGCCGCCGCCGGAGGCCTGCAGCGCCAGGCCGGCGGCCACTACCGAGACGCCCGCGCCGGCGCCGGGATGCAGCCACAGCGTGGGCGTGGCGGCCTTGGCGGCCAGCAGGGAGGCGATGCGTGGCTGTTCAGCCGCCAACAGGCGCTGTCCGTCCGCGGTCCCGAACCACGCCAGGGGCTCGGGTTGACGTTGGGAGGCGGCGGCAGGCATGGTCGGGGATTGTAGAGGACGCCCCCGCGTCTGCCGACCGATTCACGATGCCGAGCCTGACCGCGCTGCGCGCCTTCGACGACAACTACATCTGGGTGCTGCGCGGCGATGCCGGGCAGTCCCTGATCGTCGACCCGGGCCAGGCCGCGCCGGTGCTGGAGGCCGCCGCACAAGGCCTGACGCCGGCCGCGATCCTGCTCACCCACCACCATGACGACCATCTCGGCGGCGTGCCCGAACTGCTGGCGCGCTGGCCCGGGCTGCCGGTGATCGCCGCCGACGATGACCGCATCGTCACCGCGACCCACCGCGTGGGCGATGGCGAGACCTTCGAGGCCGCGGGCATGAGGTTCCAGGCGCTGTTCGTACCCGGACACACCCGCAGCCATGTCGCCTTCCACCGGCTGGCCGAGGGCGGCGAGCTGTTCAGCGGCGATACCTTGTTCAGCCTGGGCTGCGGGCGCCTGTTCGAAGGCACGCCGGCGCAGATGCTGACCTCGCTGGACCGGCTCGCCGGGCTGCCCGGGGACACGCCGGTGTGCTGCGGCCACGAATACACCGCCAGCAACGCCGCCTTCGCGCTGGCGGTCGAACCGGGCAACGCGGCCCTGCGGCAGCGTGCCGACCAGGTCCGCGCCCTGCGCGCCCAGGGCCGGCCGAGCCTGCCGGTCAACCTGGCCGAGGAACGCGCGACCAACCCGTTCCTGCGCGTGGACGTCCCCGAGGTCGCCCAGGCGGTGGACGCCTGGCTGGGGCATCGGGCCGGCGACCGGGTGGAGACCTTCGCCGGGCTGCGGCGCTGGAAGGACGGCTTCCGCGCGTGAGGCGGGGGGCGGCCGTGTGTCTGCTGGCCCTGGCTGGCGGCGTCTCCCCGGGCTGGGCGCAGCAGGCGACCGACGCGCCGGCCGAGGCGCGCGGGGCCGGGACTGCGCCGGCCGATGCAGGCGTCGATCCGGCGCAGCAGAGCGTGGATGGCGGCGAGATCTTCCGCCAGTTCCGCGAGGGGCTGGCCGAACCCAGCTGTACCGCGCAGGCCAGCGATGGGCAGTACCGGCGCAACTTCGCCCACGCGCCGAACCGGCTGGCAGATCGCGACGACGACATCCTGCCGCTGTTCGGCTACGTGGTCGGCGCGATGCGCCAGGCCGGCCTGCCGACCGAGTACGCGCTGATCCCCTTCGTGGAAAGCGGGTACCACCCGGGCGCCGCCAACGGCGCGGGCCCGGCCGGCCTGTGGCAATTCGTCTCGCTGACCGCGCGCAACCACGGCGTACGCATGCGCAAGGGCTACGACGGGCGGCTGTCGCCGGTGGAATCGACCCAGGCGGCGGTGCGCTATCTCAAGACGCTGCACGACATGTTCGACGGCAACTGGCGTCTGGCGATCATGGCCTACAACGCCGGCGAGAACCGCATCGTGCAGGCGGTGCGTCGCGCCGGCCGCGGCACGGCGATGGAACGGCCCACGACGCTGCCCGGGGTCTCGCGCAACACCGCCGCCTACGTGGACAAGCTGCACGCGCTGGCCTGTGTGCTCGAGGATGCGGGGGAGCGCCCGGAGTGGCTGGCCTCGCTCGCGCGGCCGGTCGCGCATCTGCAGGCCACGGCGCTGCCGGCCGACTACGGCTCGCTCTCGGCCTGGGCCGCGCGCGAGGGCCGCGACGTGGACCAGATCGCCGGCCTCAATCCGGCGGTGTCGCGCCTGCGCGGCGGCCTGGGCGGCGAGACGATGTGGGTGCTGGCCGGCCCGCGCACCGGCACGCCGGCGGTGGCCGCGGATCTGCGCGCGCTGGGCGGCGGCGACGCGTCTCCCGCGTCGTCCAGTGCGCCGGCCGAACCGCCGGCCACGCACACGGTGGTGCGCGGCGAGACGCTCTCGGCCATCGCCCGCCGCTACGGCCTGGCCACCGCGCAGCTGATCCGCTGGAACGCGCTGGGCAAGCGGGCGCTGATCAAGCCGGGCATGGTGCTGAAGCTGGCCGATCCGCTGCGCTGAGACCCGCATCCTTGGGGCGATGGCAGAATGGGCGCTTGGTTTTCGGCTCGCACGCGAGAGGCGCAATGGGGTTCCTGCAAGGCAAACGTGTCCTGATCACCGGCATCGCGTCGGATCGCTCCATCGCCTGGGGCATCGCCGAGGCCATGCATCGCCAGGGGGCCGAACTCGCGTTCACCTACCAGAACGACAAGCTCAAGCCGCGCGTCCTGCAGGCGGCGACCACCTTCGGCAGCGAGATCGCGCTGCCGCTGGACGTGGCCGACGATGCGCAGATCGATGCCTGCTTCGAGGCCCTGGCCGAGCACTGGGACAGTCTGGACGTGCTGGTGCATGCCATCGCCTTCGCGCAGGGCGAGGCCATCGCCGGTGAGTTCCTCGATGGCCTGACGCGGGAGAACTTCGCCGAGGCCCACGACATCTCGGCCTATTCGCTGGCCGCCCTCGCCCACGCGGCGCGGCCGCTGATGCGGGGCCAGCAGGGTGCGATTTTGACGCTGAGCTATCTCGGCGCGCAGCGTGCGCTCTACAACTACAACCTGATGGGCGTGGCCAAGGCCAGCCTGGAGGCGACCGTGCGCTATCTGGCGCTCAACCTCGGCCCCGAGGGGACGCGGGTCAACGCCATCTCCGCCGGGCCGATCAAGACGCTGGCCGCTTCGGGCATCGCGGGCTTCCGCAAGACGCTCAGCTATGTCGAGGAACATGCGCCGCTGCGCCGCAATGTCTCCATCGACGATGTGGGCAATGCGGCGGCGTTCCTGTGTTCGGATCTGGCCGCCGGCATTACCGGTGAGATCACCTATGTGGATGCCGGTTACAACATCCTGGGGATGAGTGGGGTCGATGGCGGCTGAGCTCATGCTTCAAGGAGCTCATCTGCCGATTTAGGATCGCGGCGCACTGATGCGTTGGCTTCGGAAGCGCAGCGGCGAGTTCGCCATGGAGGGCGGGCCGAGCCGAGGAGTGACGTCTGGCTGGGTCGAGCCACGTTGGCCAAGTCAGTTCATCCGCTCCTCATTGGAGCCGATCGGTGCACGCCCCAACACACCGGCGAGAACGAAAAAGCCGCGCCTGTCAGCCAGGCGCGGCTTTCGATGTCATGCGACGAAGACGCGCTTACAGCTTGTCTTCGTGCACCACGACCTTGAACTTGCGGCGCGTGTCCTTGACGTACTGCTGCACGTCCGCGCCCGCGTAGAGCTGGGTGAGCTGCTGGCGCAGCTGTTCGCGCTGGTCCTCGGGCAGCTTGTTGGGATCGCCCGGGGTGACCTTGTCCACGGTGAAGACCACGAAGCGGCCGTCTTCCATGCGCACCTTGCCCGGAGTGACCTTGCCGGCCTCGGGCGCGGGCGCGGCGAACAGGGCCTGGCTGCCTTCGCGCCAGGGAATCTGCGCACCGCGCGGCAGGCCCGGGATCTGCCCGAACTGGTAATGCGCCGCGTCGGCGATGGCCTTGAGGCTCTCGCCCTTTTTCACCCGCGCCAGCACGTCGTCGGCCAGCTTTTCGGCGGCCTTCTCGGCGCGGTCAGCGCGCACGGCAGCAATGACCTGGTCCTTGACCTTGTCCAGCGGCTGCTCGGTCGCCTCGCTGTGGTCGGTCACGCGCACCACCAGAGCGTGCGTATCGTCGATCTTGATCAGCTGGCTGGCGGTGCGGTCGGCGATCTGCTGTTCGTCGAACACCACGCGCAGCACCTGCGGGTTGGCCAGCAGGCCCGGCGCGTCGCCACGCGAGAACGGGCCGGCCTTCTGCACCTGCAGGCCGGCGGCCTGGGCGCCGGCGGCGAGCGAATCCGGGTTGTCCAGCGTGGCGGTGACCAGCTTGCCGGCCACGTCGTTGTAGTGCTTGGCGTCGGCTTCCTTCTGCGCCTCGGCGGCCAGCTGCGCGCGCACGTCCTCGAACGGCTTGGCGGACTGGCCCTTGACCTCGCGCAGCTTGATCACGTGGTAGCCGAACTCGCTCTTGATCGGGCCCACCACCTCGCCCGGCTTGGCGATGCCGAACAGGGCCTGTTCGAACGGGCCGACCATCATCCCGCGCGTCACCCAGCCCAGGTCGCCGCCGTTCTCGGCCGAGCCCGGGTCCTGCGAATTGGCCTTGGCCAGCGCGGCGAAGTCCGCGCCCGGCGCCTTGGCCTGTTCGGCCAGCTTGGCGGCCTTGTCCTCGGCCGCCTTTTGCGTGGCCGCATCGGCGCCGGCGGGCACCGAGATCAGGATGTGCGAGGCCAGGCGCTGCTCGGTGGAGAAGCGCGCGGTATCGGCCTCGTAGCGCTTGCGCAGCTCGGCCTCGTCGACGGCCGGCGCGGGCGGCAGCTTGGACGCGTCGACCTCGACGTACTCCACGCTGACCTGTTCGGGCTTGCGGAAGTCGGCGCGGTGGGCGTCGTACCACTGCTTGGCCTGGGCATCGGTGACCGGCGCGGTGTCCGGGGTCGGCGCCGGCAGGGTGGCCAGGGTCACATCGCGCGTCTCGCCCATCAGCTTGAAGAACTGGTCCATCTGCTGATCGGTGACGAAGCTGCTCATCGCCAGGCCCTGCGGCACCAGGGAGATGGTCATGTCCTGGCGCAGCTGCTGCTGGTAGGTGGTCGGGGTCAGGCCGTTCTGCTGCAGGATCGCGGCGTAGGTGGCGCCGTCGAACTTGCCGCCCTGCTGGAAGCTGGCGTCGGAGGCGATCGCCTCGCGCAGCGCGGCATCGCTCACCGCCACGCCGTCTCGCGTGGCGGCCAGCTCGACGACCTTGCGGTCGATCAGGTCGTCCAGGATCTTGCGCTTGTTGGCGGCCGAGTCGAACTCGCGGGCGTCGAAGGCATCGCGCTGCTGCGCCTGCTGGCGGCGGCGTGCGTCGCTCACGGCGCGCTGATAGTCCTGCACGCTGATGTCGGCGTGCTGCCACAGCAGCGAGAGCGGCGGCCACGACGGGGCCGAGGGCCACCAGGTCGGCGGGGCCTGCACGCGTGCCACGGAGGAATCCGGACCACCGCTCATGTACTCGTTCACGCCCACGAAGGCGAACGGAACGATCAGCAGGCCCATCACCACGGTGGCGATCCAGCCTGAGGTCTTTTCGCGAAGAGTCTGCAGCATCGAGTCGTTAGGTCAGGTTCGGCAAGCCGCGCAGTTTAGCGTGGTTCCACGCGCAATGCCGCCGGCTAGGCCGCGCCCCTGACACGATGCTCAGGCACGGGAAAAGGCTCCGCGGGATCGCGGCGCCTGGGCGTTCCGGCTTCGGAGGGGCAGCGGTCCGGCGGGCGGTGGCCGCTTGTCCCTCGATCAGGGCATCCTGCCCTGACTCGGGCGCTCCGCGTCCTGCTTCGCTAGTCGCGGCCACCGCCCGCCGGCCCGCTGCCTCACGCGTTACGCCTTAAGACTTCGGGTGGAGAAAAATCCCAGTCATCTGCCGAGTAAACGCGCCCGATCGTGTCGAGGCTGGCGAAACGTATTTGCCCGCGCCGCGTGCGGTGAAGCACAAAAGAAAACGCCCGCCGGGGTCGCCGGCGGGCGCTTTGAACAACTGGCGGAGTGGACGGGACTCGAACCCGCGACCTCCGGCGTGACAGGCCAGCATTCTAACCGACTGAACTACCACTCCGCGCTTGAAACGCTTTGCACAACATCTGCCTTTACCCTTCGGGGAAAGCAAAGCCCCCAATCGCTCGGGGGCTTTTGGAACAACTGGCGGAGCGGACGGGACTCGAACCCGCGACCTCCGGCGTGACAGGCCAGCATTCTAACCGACTGAACTACCGCTCCGCGCTTGAAACTCTTGGCTGTGGTGCTTGGTGGGTGCTGAGGGTTTCGAACCCCCGACCCTCTCCGTGTAAAGGAGACGCTCTACCGCTGAGCTAAGCACCCTGGCGAGCTGAGCGGATTAGTTTACAGCGTCCTTCAGAGCCTTGCCAGCCTTGAATGCAGGATTCTTCGAAGCGGCGATTTCGATGTTCTCGCCGGTCTTCGGGTTGCGGCCCGTACGCGCAGCGCGGCCACGCACCTGGAAGGTGCCGAAGCCCACGATGGTGACCGAGTCGCCACCCTTCAGCGCTTCGGTGATGCTGGCCACGACGGCGTCGACGGCACGGGTGGAATCAGCCTTGCTCAGGTCGGAACGGCTGGCGACAGCCTCGATCAATTCGGCTTTGTTCATTGCGATAACTCCATGTGCGGTATGCAACCGCTGAATGTGTGACCGGCCCGGGGCTTGCGCCACGTCGGGCCGGTTGGATCCCACTGCGAACGACCGTTGGGGACGTCCTTGGGTGCGGCTTTTATACCAGCCGCACCCCGGTGCCGCAACCAAAAAACCTAATAACGGCGCGGGTTTCAGCGCGTTTTAGGTTTCATGAAGCGCGCAAAGTCAATGCTTGACATCGCGCTGCGGCGCACGCTTGGCCGGCTGCGGCACCTCCACGCCCTTGTCGCCTTCCGAGCCACCGACCGGTCCGACCGGGCGCTCCAGCGCCAGGTCCAGCACCTCGTCGATCCACTTGACCGGCACGATCTCCATGCCCTTGAGCACCGACTCGGGGATGTCCGCCAGGTCCTTGCGGTTCTCCTCGGGGATGATCACGGTGGTGATGCCACCGCGCATGGCGGCCAGCAGTTTTTCCTTCAAGCCACCGATGGCCGAGACGCGGCCGCGCAGGGTGATCTCACCGGTCATCGCCACTTCGGCCTTGACCGGATTGCGCGTCAGCGTGGACACCAGCGCGGTCACCATCGCGATGCCGGCGCTCGGGCCGTCCTTGGGCGTGGCGCCATCGGGCACGTGCAGATGCACGTCCTGCTTCTGCAGGAACTCGGTGTCGATGCCGAGGCTCTCGGCGCGCGAACGCACTACCGACAGCGCGGCCGAGGCCGATTCCTTCATCACATCGCCCAGCTGACCGGTTAGCGTCATGCCGCCCTTGCCCGGCACTAGCGTGACCTCGATCTGCAGCAGGTCGCCGCCGACCTCGGTCCAGGCCAGGCCGGTGACCAGGCCGATCTCGTTGGCTTCCTCGGCGCGGCCGAAGTCGAAGCGGCGCACGCCCTGGTACTTCTCCAGGTTCTTCTCGGACACCACGATGCGCGCCTGGCCCTTCTTGGCCTTCTTCTCCGGCTGCGGGCCGGCCAGCGCGATCTCCTTGACCACCTTGCGGCAGATCTTGGCGATCTCGCGCTCCAGGCTGCGCACGCCGGATTCGCGCGTGTAGTAACGCACGATGTCGCGCACCGCGCTTTCCTCGATCTTCAGCTCATCGGGCTTGAGGCCATTGGCCTTGAGCTGCTTGGGCACCAAGTAGCGCTGGGCGATGTTGAGCTTCTCCTCCTCGGTATAGCCGGGGATGCGGATCACTTCCATGCGGTCCAGCAGCGGGCCGGGGATGTTGAGCGAGTTGGAGGTCGCCACGAACATCACGTCCGACAGGTCCAGGTCCACTTCCAGGTAGTGGTCGTTGAAGGTGTGGTTCTGCTCGGGGTCGAGCACTTCCAGCAGGGCCGAGGACGGGTCGCCACGGAAGTCCATCGACATCTTGTCGATCTCGTCCAGCACGAACAGCGGGTTCTTGGTGCCGACCTTGTTGAGGTTCTGCACGATGCGGCCCGGCATCGAGCCGACATAGGTGCGGCGGTGACCGCGGATCTCGGCCTCGTCGCGCACGCCGCCCAGCGCCATGCGCACGAACTTGCGGTTGGTGGCCTTGGCGATGGACTGGCCCAGCGAGGTCTTGCCCACGCCCGGCGGCCCGACCAGGCACAGGATCGGGCCCTTCATCTGCTTCACGCGCGACTGCACGGCGAGGTATTCCAGGATGCGCTCCTTGACCTTCTCCAGTCCGTAGTGGTCGGCATCCAACGTTTCCTGGGCGACCTTGAGGTCCTTGCGCACCTTGGAGCGCTTCTTCCACGGCACGCCGAGGATCCAGTCCAGGTAGTTGCGCACCACCGCGGCCTCGGCCGACATCGGCGACATCTGCTTGAGCTTGTTGAGCTCGTTGCGCGCCTTGGTCTCCACGGCCTTGGGCATGCCGGCCGCGGCGATCTTGCGGGTCAGCTCCTCCAGTTCGTTGGGCGCGTCGTCCAGCTCGCCCAGCTCCTTCTGGATCGCCTTCATCTGCTCGTTGAGGTAGTACTCGCGCTGGGACTTCTCCATCTGCGACTTGACCCGGCCGCGGATGCGCTTCTCCAGCTGCTGCACGTCGATCTCGCCGTCGACGAAGCCGACCAGCAGCTCCAGCCGCTCGCCGACCGGGATGGTCTCCAGCAGGCGCTGCTTGTCGCTCAGGCGCACGCCCAAGTGCGCGGCGATGGTGTCGGCCAGGCGGCCGGGCTCATCGATGCCGGCCAGGGTCTGCAGCAGCTCCGGCGGCAGCTTGCGGTTAGTCTTGACGTACTGCTCGAACAGGCTCATCAGCGAGCGCGCGACGGCCTCGATCTCGCGCGATTCGGCGGCCTCGTCGGTGTCGATCTCCTCGCCCTGCCCGTACAGCGACTGCTCGCGTTCGACGATCTCGCTGACCGCCACGCGCGCGATGCCCTCGACCAGCACCTTGATCGTGCCGTCGGGCAGCTTCAGCAGCTGCAGCACCTGGGCCAGGGTGCCGATCTGGTAGAGGTCGGCCGCGGTCGGGTCGTCGGTGTCGGCCGACTTCTGCGCGACCAGCAGGATGCGCTTGTCTGCGGCCATGGCCTGCTCCAGCGCGCGCATCGACTTGTCGCGGCCGACGAACAGCGGGATGACCATGTGCGGGAAGACCACCACGTCGCGCAGCGGCAGCACGGGCAGGTCCAGGATCTGGGGTTCGGTACGGGCCATGGGGGCTCCAGGAAAGTGCGGGGAGGCAGGCTTGGAAGCAGTGCGAACACGTGCCGCAAAAATGCCAATGGCCCCGTTATGGGGCCATTGGCTGGGCGATGCAAGCGAGAATCCGGAGCCCTTTGGCGATCAAGGACTTACCCGATCATTCGGCCGATGCGACCTTGGGCGCGGCCGGCGGATTCTGGTAGATCAGGTAGGGCTCGGACTTGTGCTCGATCACCGACTCGTCCACCACCACCTTGCCGACGTTTTCCAGCGACGGCAGGTCGTACATGGTGTCCAGCAGGACCGACTCGACGATGGTGCGCAAGCCGCGGGCGCCGGTCTTGCGCTTGAGCGCCTTGCGCGCGATCGCCGACAGCGCGTCGGGGCGGAATTCCAGTTCCACGCCCTCCATGTCGAACAGCCGCTTGAACTGCTTGGTGATGGCGTTCTTCGGCTCGGTGAGGATCTTCACCAGCGCCGGCTCGTCCAGCTCCTCCAGCGTGGCGACCACCGGCAGGCGGCCGACGAACTCGGGGATCAGGCCGAACTTGATCAGGTCCTCCGGCTCGACCTCGGACAGCACCTTGCCGATTTCCGGCTTCTTCTCCGAGGACTTGACCTTGGCGCCGAAGCCGATGCCGCTGGCCTCGGTCGAACGCGCCTGGATGATCTTGTCCAGGCCGGCGAAGGCACCACCGCAGATGAACAGGATGTTCTTGGTGTCCACCTGCAGGAATTCCTGCTGCGGGTGCTTGCGGCCGCCCTGCGGCGGGACGCTGGCCACGGTGCCTTCGATCAGCTTCAGCAGCGCCTGCTGCACGCCTTCGCCGGACACGTCGCGGGTGATGGACGGGTTTTCGCTCTTGCGCGAGATCTTGTCGATCTCGTCGATGTAGACGATGCCCTGCTGCGCCTTGTCGACGTCGTAGTCGCACTTCTGCAGCAGCTTCTGGATGATGTTCTCCACGTCCTCGCCGACGTAGCCGGCCTCGGTCAGCGTGGTCGCATCGGCGATGGTGAACGGCACGTTGAGCAACCGCGCCAGCGTCTCGGCCAGCAGCGTCTTGCCCGAGCCGGTCGGCCCGGCGAGCAGGATGTTGGACTTGGCCAACTCGACGTCGTCGCTCTTCTGGCGGCTCTCGATGCGCTTGTAGTGGTTGTACACGGCCACGGCGAGCGTGCGCTTGGCGCGCTGCTGGCCGATCACGTACTGGTCGAGCACCTCGAGGATCTCGCGCGGCTTGGGCAGCGAACTGCGCGCCGACTGCGCCTTCTCCTCGAGTTCCTCGCGGATGATGTCGTTGCACAGCTCCACGCATTCATCGCAGATGAACACGCTCGGGCCGGCGATCAGCTTGCGGACCTCGTGCTGGCTCTTTCCGCAGAACGAGCAGTACAGGATTTTGTTGCTCTCGCCGGAACGGCCTTGGCGGTCTTCGCTCATGCTTGTTTTACCCACTCACAGCTGCCCCCGCGGGGGCATTCGATTTCGAGAATAGCACCGGATCGGCGCCGTTGGCGTCTGCCCGGCGCCGCGCCCGGAACGCAGAAATCCGTCTGCAAGTTCCGGGCCCCGGGCCGCCCCGGGCGGCTGGACCGGCTTGAAACGACGCGCGCCGGGTCGTTGCCGCCCGGCGCGCGAGGGCCGAAAGGATCCCGGCCAGCCGGCCGTTCGTTCAGGCAGACTGGATCGACTCGTCCGGACGGCGCTCCAGCACCTCGTCCACCAGGCCGTAGGCCTTGGAGTCCTGGGCGCTCTTGAAGTTGTCGCGCTCGGTGTCGCGGGCGATGGTCTCCAGCGACTGGCCGGTGTGCTTGGCCAGGATCTCGTTGAGCTTGTGGCGCAGGGTCAGGATCTCGCGGGCATGGATGTCGATGTCCGTGGCCTGGCCCTGGAAGCCGCCCAGCGGCTGGTGGATCATCACGCGCGAGTTGGGCAGCGCATAGCGCTTGCCGGCCGCACCGGCCGCCAGCAGCAGCGCGCCCATCGAGGCGGCCTGGCCGACGCAGATGGTGCTCACGTCCGGCTTGATGTACTGCATGGTGTCGTAGATCGCCATGCCGGCGGTGACCACGCCACCGGGCGAGTTGATGTAGAAGCTGATGTCCTTTTCGGGATTCTCGGCCTCGAGGAACAGCATCTGCGCCACGATCACGTTGGCCACGTGGTCGTCGACCGGCCCGACCAGGAAGATCACGCGCTCCTTGAGCAGGCGGGAATAGATGTCGTAGGCGCGCTCGCCGCGGCTGGTCTGCTCGACCACCATCGGAACGAGATTCAAGGCCTTGGTCAGGTTATCCATGGAGTGAGGCACCTTATCGTTGTTGGATCCGTCTCCCCGGGAGGGGACACGTGGATTGCGCTGGATCCCGCCTCACCGCACCGGCCGGCGCCTTTGGGGCGCCGGACCGATGGCGAAACCGGGGACCGTTACTGCCGGATCGCGTCCTGGAAGGACAGGCCCTGTTCGGTGTGCTGGGCGCGCTCGGCGATCCAGTCGATCACCTGCTCCTCCATCACACGGGACTGCAGCCCAGCCATCATCTGGGGGTCGTTGCGGTACAACTCAATGACCTGCTCGGGCTCCTCGTAGGTGGAGGCGATCAGGCGCAGGGTTTCCTGCACGCGCTTGGGGTCCAGGCGCAGCTCGTTGCGGCGGGCGACCTCGCCCACCAGCAGGCCGACCAGCACGCGCTTGCGCGCCGGGTCCAGGAAGCCCTGGTATGCGTCGTCGGGCACCTGCACGTTCTGGCCCTGGCGGCGGGCCTGCTCGACCTGCTGGGCCAGCATGGCGCGGGCCTCGTTCTCGACCAGGCGCTCGGGCATCTCGACCGAGGCGTAGGCGGCGATCAGCTGCTCACCCACCTCGCGGCGCAGGCGGTTGGCCAGGGCGCCCTTGAGCTCGCGCTCCAGGTTGGTGCGGATGTCGGCGCGGAACTGGGTCTCGTCGCCGCTCTTGACGCCGAAGCTCTTGATGAAGTCCTTGTCCACCGGCGGCAGCACCGAGGCGGCCACGTCGGTGACCTTCAGGTGCACCTGGACGCTCTTGCCGGCCAGCTGCGGCACGCGCCAGTCGGCCGGGAAGGCGACGGTGATCTCCTTGTCCTCGCCCTTGGACATGCCGACCAGGGCCTGCTCGATGTCGGCGAACATCACGCCCGAGCCGATCAGGGTGGCGCCGGTCTCCACGCTCTCGGCGGGCAGGCGCTCGTCGCCGGCCTGCGACCAGGTCTCCAGCGCGACGCGGTCGCCCTCGGCGGCGGGGCGATCCACCGCCTCGAAGGTGCGGCGCTGCAGGCGCAGGTTCTCGATCATCTGGTCGATGTCGGCGTCGGTCACCTGCGCGGTATGGCGCACGACGTTGAGCTTGGAGACATCGATCTCGCCGAAGTCCGGCACCACCTCGAAGGTCGCGACCCACTCCAGCTCGCCCTCGCCGGCCGGCTCGAGGCGCGGGTTGCCGGCCAGCTGCAGGGCCTGTTCGCGCACGGCCGAGTCGAAGGTCTCGCGCAGCAGCCCGTCCAGGGCCTCGGCGCGCACCTGCTTGCCGAAGCGCTGCTCGATCACCTTGGCCGGCACCTTGCCCGGGCGGAAGCCCTTGATGCGCACGGTGCGGCTGAGCTCGCGCAGGCGGCCGCCGATGTGGTTGTCCAGGCGCTCGGCCGGCAGCGTGAAGCTCATGCGGCGCCCAAGGCTGCCGGTCGATTCGACGGAAACGGTCATCTCACTTAGCTCCTGCAACCGCGACGCAAGGCTGGTCGCGGGTCATCGTTGTTGAAGGTTGAAGGGGTTGCTTCGGACGCGGGCCGCGGATGCCGCGGTCGGGCCCCTTGCCGAACGCGCTAGTTTCGCCGATCGGGCGCGGTTTGACCACAAATGCGTCCAGGCGCGTTGACAGGTGCACCTCGCATCCAGACAATACGCGTCCTTTCCGGCGGGCAACGTCGGTCAGGGACCGGCGAGTCGCCGGCCCGCACACGGTTTCCGGGGTATAGCGCAGTCTGGTAGCGCGCCTGCTTTGGGAGCAGGATGTCGGGGGTTCGAATCCCTCTACCCCGACCATCCAACGCGGTCCGATCGATGTAGTCCGGATGCGATCCAGCCGGGCGCCCGTAGCTCAACTGGATAGAGCACCGGCCTTCTAAGCCGGCGGTTACAGGTTCGATTCCTGTCGGGCGCGCCAATTCACCGGTGCACGAGGCTGGATGCGGTATCAGTGGTGGCTGTAGCTCAGTTGGTTAGAGTACTGGATTGTGATTCCAGATGTCGGGGGTTCGAGTCCCCTCAGCCACCCCAATCCGCAGCGGTTTTCTTCGACAAGGGTGTTGCACAAACCGAATCATCGCGTATACTGCGCGACCAGTTTTCGGGGCCGTTAGCTCAGTTGGTAGAGCAGTTGACTCTTAATCAATAGGTCCAAGGTTCGAATCCTTGACGGCCCACCAAACAAGAAGGCGTCCAGTGCTCTGGGCGCCTTCTTTCTTTTCCGGCTTCGCAAAGCCGCCCGCCCGCGCTCCGATGTGACGGAAGGCAGCGCGGCGACTTCCCCGCCCGCTGGACCCGGCCAGCACCGCTGCCGCAACGATCGGGCAAACCGAGCACTAACAGCATCGTCAGCGCCTACTGTCGCGATGGACAGGTAGAATGCGCGCGACCTCATGCGAAAGTGGCGGAACTGGTAGACGCACTGGATTTAGGTTCCAGCGGGTAACCCCCGTGCGGGTTCGAGTCCCGCCTTTCGCACCAGCATCATTCGAAGGTATCGCCCAGGGAGGCACCATGATCCGCAGCGGCAATCCGGCTCTGAAAGAGTCCACGTTCCTCGACCTCGGCACCGGCGCGGTGGTCACCCGCGACGGCGGGGCGATGACCCTGAACGGCACGGTCAACAAGACCGGCTTCCTGCTGCTGCTGAGCCTGCTGACCGCGGCCTTCGCCTGGAACCAGTCCACCGTCGCCCTTCCCAACGGCGAGATGACCGCAGCCGCCGGCGCGGCGGTCTACGTGATCGGCGGCGCGATCGGCGGCTTCGTGCTGGCGCTGGTGACGGTGTTCAAGAAGGAATGGTCGCCGGTCACCGCGCCGCTGTACGCGCTGGTGGAAGGCTTTTTCCTCGGCTCGGTCTCGGCCCTGTACGAAATGCGCTTCCACGGCGTGGTGTTCCAGGCCGTGCTGCTGACCTTCGGCACGCTGTTCGCGCTGCTGATGGCCTATCGCAGCGGCCTGATCAAGGCGACCGAGAACTTCAAGCTGGGCGTGGTCGCGGCCACCGGCGGCATCATGGTGATGTATCTGGTCTCGATGGTGATGCAGCTGTTCGGCGTGAACGTGTCCTATCTGCACGGCTCGGGCGTGGTCAGCACCGGCATCAGCCTGGTCGTGGTGGTGGTGGCCGCGCTGAACCTGGTGCTGGATTTCGACTTCATCGAGTCGGGCGTGGACGCCGGCGCGCCGAAGTACATGGAGTGGTACGGCGCCTTCGGCCTGATGGTCACGCTGGTGTGGCTGTACGTGGAATTCCTGCGTCTGCTGTCCAAGCTGCAGTCGCGGAACTGACGGGAATGGGGAATCGGGAGTGGGAAATGGTGAAAGCCCCTCCTCCCGGCCACTGATCGACCCGCATAACGAAAAAGGGCGCCGCGAGGCGCCCTTTTTCGTTGCGGGGTCGGCGGGGCTCAGAGGCGGCTGGCGATGGCCTGGGCGAAGCCCATAGTGTTGCCGGTGCCGCCCAGGTCCGGGGTGACCGAGTCCTTGGCTTCCAGCGTGGCCACGATCGCCTTGCGCAGGCGCGTGGCGTTGTCCGGCTGGCCGATGTGGTCGAGCAGCTGCGCGGCGGCGAGCAGCAGCGCACAGGGGTTGGCCTTGCCCTGCCCCGCGATGTCCGGCGCCGAGCCGTGCACGGCCTCGAAGATCGCGGCATTGGTGCCGATGTTGGCGCCCGGGGCCAGGCCCAGGCCGCCGACCAGACCGGCGCACAGATCCGAGAGGATGTCGCCGAACAGGTTGGTGGTCACGATGATGTCGAACTGCTCCGGACGCATCACCAGCTGCATGCAGGTGTTGTCCACGATCATCTCGTTGCACTCGATGTCGGGGTAGTCCTTGGCCACTTCACGGCCGACCTTGAGGAACAGGCCCGAGGTCGACTTGATGATGTTGGCCTTGTGCACCAGGGTGACCTTCTTGCGGCCGGTGGCGCGAGCCAGGTCGAAGGCGTAGCGCACGATGCGCTCGGAGCCCTTGCGGGTCACGCGCGCCATCGACACGGCGGTTTCGCCGTCGGCGGAGACTTCCTGGCCTTCGCTCAGGTAGGCGCCCTCGGTGTTCTCGCGCACCGTGATCAGGTCCACGCCGCTGCCGAAGCGCGACTTGGTGTTGGGGAAGGAGATCGCCGGACGCACGTTGGCGTACAGGTCGAAGTGGCGACGCATGGTCACGTTGATCGAGGTGAAGCCCTCGCCCACCGGCGTGGTCAGCGGGCTCTTCAGCGCAACCTTGTTCTTCTCGATCGACGCCAGGGTCGAGGCGGGCAGCAGGTCGCCGTGCTTCTCCAGCGCGACCAGGCCGGCGTCGGCTTCTTCATAGGTCAGGCCGGCCTTGAGCGCGTCGAGCACGTGCAGGGTGGCTTCCATGATTTCCGGGCCGATGCCGTCGCCGCGGATGACCGTGATGGTTTGCGTCATTGAGTGGGGATCCAAGCTGTGGCGCGCAGCAGGAGTGCCGCGCGGGGGGCTCGCCAGTATGCAGGGTCGCCCGCTTGCCCTCAAATGCAACCATTGGCGCGGACACCCTAAATTCCTCTAAATCTTCGGAAAGCTCGCGATCTTGTCGCCAACGATCGGAAAACCATGAGTATGTCGATTCAGGTATGCATTAGAAATGCATACCTGAAGGCCCCTGAAAAGTTCCGCCATGCGCAGGATTGGGGTTCCTTTGCCCCCTCCCTTTCGCCGCAGGCGAAGGGGAGGCCCGGGGTGGGTGCTGTTGCTGTTGCTTCGGCGGCTTGACCGGTAAAGCCCCGACCCCTCCCCATCCCTCCCCTGCGCTGCGCGCAAGGGAGGGGCCTCAAGTCGATGATTTCCCGTTACTGGCCGCGTTCTGCGTGAGGAAAGAGATCAAACGATTCCGTAAGCCGAAGCCCTATGACCTGACGCGCGAGGCAGTGGGCCGGCGGGCGGGGGCCGCGACGAGCGAGGCAGGACGCCGAGCGCCCGAATCAGGGCAGGATGCCCTGATTGAGGGATAAGCGGCCCCCGCCCGCCGGACCGCTGCCCTTCCGAAGCCAAGACGCTCGACGGCAACGCGACCCCAGTACTGCGAGAAGCACTCTGATCTTGGTGCTCCGAGCGAAAGTCCCTGGGTTCCCGCGTTCGCGGGAACGACGATAGGGGGATGTAACGCGGGGCAGATGACCCGACCGAGAGAAAGGCGGACACCACCCGACCGGCCGCTGCCCCGTCGAAGCCGAAACGCAGCCCTTGCGAGCGGCGAGGCCCTCGCACCGAGCGCCCCCACCAGCAAAAGAACCGCCCGTCAGCCGTGATCGTGCGCGGCAGGCGCCGGTGCACCGCCTTCGAGCTGGTCGAGGAAATCCACGGCGCGGCGCAGGTGCGGGATCACGATCGACCCGCCCACCACAAGCCCGACCGAGAAGGTCTCGAAGAACTCCTCGCGGGTCACGCCGACCTCCTTGCACTGGGCCACGTGATAGCTGATGCAGTCGTCGCAGCGCAGCACCATCGAGGCCACCAGGCCGAGCAGCTCCTTGGTCTTCACGTCTAGCGCGCCGGCCTGGTAGGTCTGCGTATCGAGCGCGAAGAACCGGCGCACGACCTGGTTGGGCTCGGCCAGGATGCGCTGGTTCATGCGCTGGCGGAACTCGGTGAAGGCCTGGACGCGGTCGGCCTCGGTCTCCCCGCCCCGGCTCATGCCGCGTCTCCGGCCAGCAGCGGCTCGAGCTTGCCGGCACGGTGCAGCGCCATCATGTCGTCGTAGCCGCCGACGTGGGTCTCGCCGATGAAGATCTGCGGCACGCTGGTGCGCCGGGTGCGCGCCATCATCTTCTCGCGCTCGGCCGGATCGGTATCGATGCGCACCTCGGTCCAGGTCTGGCCCTTGGACTTGAGGAAGTTCTTGGCGGCCACGCAGTACGGGCAGACGGCGGTGGAATACAAAGTGATCTGGGGTGCGCTCATGGGGAATTCTCGGCACGTGGGAAGGTCTGAAGACGCATCATGGTGGCATGTCACCGGCGGACCAGAGGGCGCAATGCAACGCTGCGGATTAACCACGGATTCACCCCGGGGCACAGGCGCACCGCCATGCTGCGCGGATTTCCGCCGATGCATCGAGGGATCGACCGCGTGCGCCTGACCCTGCTGGCCACTGCCCTGACCACGCTGATCGCCGCACCGCTGGCGTTCGCCCAGGCCGACAGGCTGCCCGACATCGGCTCATCGGCCGGTGAACTGCTCACCCCCGCCCGCCAGCAGCAGTACGGCGCCATGACCCTGCGCGAACTGCGCAACTACGGCTACCTGCTGGACGACCCGCTGATCGACGACTGGCTGGACCGCGTGGGCGGCAAGCTGGCGGCCAACAGCGATCGGCCCTCGCAGCCCTTCACCTTCTTCATGCTGCGCGACCGGCAGATCAACGCGTTCGCCACCCTGGGCGGCTACATCGCGGTCAATTCCGGCCTGGTGCTGACGGCCGAGCGCGAGGACGAAGTGGCGGCGGTCCTGTCGCACGAGATCGCCCACGTCACCCAGCAGCATGTGCTGCGCAGCGTCGAGCGCGCCCAGCGCGACCAGATCCCGATCCTGCTGGGCATGCTGGGCGCGATCATCGCCGCGCAGGCGGCCGGCGGCCATTCCAGCGGCGATGCGACCCAGGCCGCGGTGGTCAGCGGCATGGGGCTGATGCAGCAGCGCCAGATCGACTACACCCGCTCCAACGAGTCCGAAGCCGACCGCATCGGCATCCAGACCCTGGCCCGCGCCGGCTACGACCCCGATGCCATGGCCGGCTTCTTCAGCCGCATGGACCAGGCCATGCGTGCCAACAAGGGCGGCGAACGCGAGCGCACGCCCGACTATCTGCAGACCCACCCGGTCACCAGTTCGCGCATCAGCGAGGCGCACGACCGCGCCGAGCGGATCAAGCGCGAGAAGAACGTCATCACCACCGTCAGCACCCCGGGCGGCAAGATCGTCGAATCCAGCCCGCGCGAGGGCGACTACGCCGCCGGCGCGCGCAGCAACAACCCGCTGCTGCCCTTCCAGGTGACTCTGCCGCCGGCCAGCTTCGACAATGGCGCGACCGGGCTGTTCCAGTGGGCCAAGGAGCGCCTGCGCGTGCTCAGCGCCAACACGCCCGACCAGGCCATCCGCGAGTACGAGAGCATCCGCCGCAGCACCGGCGAACTGAGCGAGGCCCAGCAGTACGGCCTGGCCCTGGCGCAGCTGCGCAACAACCAGCCCGGCGCCGCCGTGGCCGCCCTGACCCAGCTGCTGCAGCGCTCGCCCGGCAACCAGTGGCTGGGCATCGGCCTGGCCGAGGCGCAGGCCCGGGCCGGCGACGTGCCCGGGGCCAAGGCGCGCTTCAAGGACCTGATGGCGCGCACGCCCAACAGCCGCGCCGTGGCCCTGGGCTACGCCCAGGTGCTCAACGGCCAGGGTGACCGCGCCGGCGGCCAGCAGGCCCAGGCCGTGCTGCAGCCGCTGCTGGACGCCAGCGCGCAGGACCCGATCTTCCAGCAGGCCTACGCCCGCGCCTGCGAGCTGGCCGGCGACAGCGTCCGGGCCGGCGAGGCCTACGCCCAGGTCGCCTACCTCAACGGCCGCCCCGAGCAGGCCCTGACACAGCTCAGCAATCTGAAAAAGCGCGAGGCGCTGGACTATTACGCCCGCGCCCGGATCGACGCCCGCATCGCGGCCATCACCCCGGAGGTGCTGGCCCTGCGCGATGCCGGGGTCAAGGATCCGGACCTGGACCGCAACCGCTGAAGGCCTCGGACGCACCGGTCCGCGGCGGGTGTCACAATCGAGTCACAAAATTGTCGTCTACTGCCGCACGTCCCCAATCCGTCCGGCTCCCGTCCCGTGCAGAAGCGCATCCTGATCGTCGATGATGAACCCGCCATCCGTGACATGGTGGCCTTCGCCCTGCGCAAGGGCGAATTCGAGCCGGTGCATGCCGGCGACGCCCGCGAGGCGCAGGGCGCCATCGCCGATAAGGTGCCCGACCTGATCCTGCTGGACTGGATGCTGCCCGGCACCAGCGGCCTGGAGCTGGCCCGTCGCTGGCGCAAGGACGCGCTGACCCGCGAGGTGCCGATCATCATGCTCACCGCGCGCGGCGAGGAAAACGACCGCGTCGGCGGCCTGGAGGCCGGCGTGGACGACTACGTGGTCAAGCCCTTCTCGGCGCGCGAACTGCTGGCCCGCATCCGCGCGGTCATGCGTCGCTCGCGCGAGGACGAGGAGGACGGCAGCATCGCCCTGGGCGCGCTGCGCATCGACGGCGCTGCCCACCGCGTGTTCGCCGAGGACACGCCGGTGCCGATCGGCCCGACCGAGTACCGCCTGCTGCACTTCTTCATGACCCACCCCGAGCGCGTCTATACCCGCACCCAGCTGCTCGACCACGTCTGGGGCGGCAGCGTCTATGTGGAGGAGCGCACCGTGGACGTGCATATCCGCCGCCTGCGCAAGACCCTCGAGCCGCACGGCGTGGACAACATGGTGCAGACCGTGCGCGGCTCGGGCTACCGCTTCTCGGTGTCCACTTAAGGCCCGTAACGAGGGAAATAGGTAACGAGTGGACCGCCCCGCGACTGGGGCGTCCGCCCCGCTCGTGCCACGCTCCTCCACACGCGTGCCTCGCCTTGCGCTGCTCGCCCTGTCACATGTTCTGACTCACAATCCCCACATGCCTCAGCACCTGCGCTCGGCCTGGAACCGCACTCTGTTCCGCCTCGCCACCCTGCTCCTGATCGTTGCGGTCGCCGGCTGGCTGGCGGGCGCGTTCTGGCCGGTGCTGGCGGTGGGCGCGCTGTGCGTGGTGGCCTGGCAGTTCCTGCGCCTGCGGGCGGTGCTGCGCCGGCTGACGGCGCGCGCGCGGATCAAGCCGGCCGAAGGCGACGGGGTGTGGAACGAGCTGGACCGCCTGTTGCACCGCGGCCAGGTCGAGATGCGCACGCGCAAGCGGCGCCTACTGGCGATGCTGCGCGCCTACCGCGCCGCCGCGGCGGCCCTGCCGGACGCGGTGGTCGTCATCGACCGCAACAGCCAGCGCGTGCAGTGGTTCAACAAGGCCGGCACCACGCTGCTGGGCCTGCGCCATCCGGCCGATCTGCACGCGCCGGTGGTCGATCGCCTGCAGCCGCTGCCGATGGCGCACTGGCTCAGCGCCGGGCGCAACGCCGAGCCGATGCTCGACGCCGCCTCGCCGATCAACCCGGACCTGCGTCTGAACCTGCGCCTGATCCCCTACTCGGACCAGTACTGGCTGCTGGTGGCGCGCGATGTCAGCAAGCTCAACCGGCTGGAGGAAATGCGCCGCGACTTCGTGGCCAACGTCAGCCACGAGCTGCGCACGCCGCTGACCGTGGTGCACGGCTACCTGGACATGCTCGACGCCGACGAGATGCCCGAGTGGAAGCCGATCCTGGACGAGATGCAGAAGCAGTCCGCGCGCATGACCCAGCTGGTCGAGGACCTGCTGACCCTCTCGCGCCTGGAAGTGCAGGACAGCCTGGCCGACGAGGCCATCGCCATGGCGCCGATGCTGGCCACGCTGCGCCGCGAGGCCGAGGCGCTCAGCCGCGGCCGCCAGACCATCGTGGTGGAAGACAGCGGCGACATCGACCTGCGCGGCTCCAACAAGGAGCTGCACAGCGCCTTCTCCAACCTGGTCAGCAACGCGGTGCGCTACACCCCGGCCGGCGGCACGATCACCATCGGCCTGGCACACGAGGGCGCCGGCGCGGTGCTGAGCGTGCGCGACACCGGCTACGGCATCCCGGCCGCGCACCTGCCGCGCATCACCGAGCGCTTCTACCGCGTCTCGACCAGCCGCTCGCGCGAGAGCGGTGGCACCGGCCTGGGCCTGTCCATCGTCAAGCATGTGCTGAACCTGCACCAGGCGCGGTTGGAGATCGAGAGCGCCGTCGGCCAGGGCAGCACCTTCTCGGTCCACTTCGGCCCGGCGCGCGTACAGCCCCGTGAGTCCGCCTTCCCCTTCCCGCAGAGCCTTCCCGCATGATCGCCGCCGTCGAGCCGAACCTTGAAGCCGCAGATCCGTTGCGCGATCCGTCGCTGTACTTCAACCGCGAGCTGTCGCAGCTGGATTTCAACTTCCGCGTGCTGGCCCAGGCGCTGGATGGCAGCGTGCCGCTGCTGGAGCGGCTGCGCTTCCTGTGCATCAGCTGCACCAACCTGGACGAGTTCTTCGAGATCCGCGCCGCGACCGTGCGCCATGCGCAGGACTTCGGCCTGCCGCCGGGCCCGGACGGGCTGACGCCGGCCACCGTGCTGGCGCGCATCCACGACCGCGCCGCCGAGCTGGTCGATGCGCAGTACAAGTGCTGGAACCAGGTGCTGCGCCCGGCGCTGAACGAGGCCGGCGTGCGCGTGCTCAGCCAGTCGGTGTGGAACGCGCGCCAGAAGCGCTGGCTGCGCGCCTACTTCCGCAACGAGATCATGCCGGTGCTCTCGCCGCTGGGCCTGGACCCTTCGCACCCGTTCCCGCGCATCCTCAACAAGTCGCTCAACATCGTGGTGGTGCTCAAGGGCAAGGACGCGTTCGGCCGCGCCGGCCACATGGCCATCGTGCGTGCGCCGCGCTCGCTGTCGCGCATCATCCACCTGCCCCAGCGCGTGTCCGGCGGCGAGCACGACTTCGTGCTGCTCTCCAGCGTGCTGTCGGCGTTCGTGGACGACCTGTTCCCGGGCATGGAGGTCAAGGGCGCCTACCAGTTCCGCGTCACCCGCAACTCCGAGCTGGTGGTGGACGAGGAGGACGTGGAGAACCTGGCCCTGGCCCTGCGCGATGAGCTGGCCGGGCGCGGCTACCGCCCGGCGGTGCGCCTGGAGATCGCCCACGACTGCCCCAAGGCCATCGTCAATACGCTGCTGGAGAACTTCAGCCTGACCGAGAACGCGGTCTACCGCATCGACGGCGCGGTCAACCTCAACCGCGTGATCCAGGTCTACGACCTGGTGCAACGCCCGGAGCTGAAGTACCCGCCCTTCACCCCGCGCCAGCTGCGCGATGGCGATGCGATGTTCGAGACGGTTGCCGACGGCGACGTGCTGCTGAGCCATCCCTTCGATGCCTTCACCCCGGTGCTGGAGCTGCTCAAGCAGGCCGCCACCGACCCCAACGTGCTGGCGATCAAGCAGACGCTGTACCGCACCGGCAAGGACTCGGCCATCGTCGATGCGCTGGTGCTGGCCGCGCGCAACGGCAAGGACGTCACCGTGGTGGTGGAGTTGCGCGCGCGCTTCGACGAGGAAGCCAACCTGGGCCAGGCCGACCGCCTGCAGGCCGCCGGCGTGCAGGTGGTGTACGGCGTGGTCGGCTTCAAGACCCACGCCAAGATGCTGCTGATCGTGCGCCGCGAGGGCCGCAAGCTGCGCCGCTACGTGCACCTGGGCACCGGCAACTACCACGCCGGCACCGCGCGCGCCTACACCGACCTGGGGCTGATCACCGCCAACCAGGACATCGGCAACGACGTGCACCTGCTGTTCCAGCAGCTCTCCGGGCTGGCGCCGACCACCAAGCTCAAGCTGATGCTGCAGTCGCCCTTCACCCTGCACCCGGGGATGATCAAGAAGATCGAGCGCGAGGCGCGCTTCGCCCGCGCCGGGCGGCCGGCGCGGATCATCATCAAGGTCAACGCGATCAATGAGCCGCGCGTGATCCGCGCGCTGTACGCCGCCTCGCAGGCCGGCGTGCAGATCGACCTGATCGTGCGCGGCGCCTGCACCGTGCGCCCGGGCGTGCCGGGCGTGTCGGAGAACATCCGGGTGCGCTCGATCGTCGGACGCTTCCTGGAGCACAGCCGCGTGTACTGGTTCGGCAACGACGGCGATCCGGAGCTGTACTGCGCCAGTGCCGACTGGCTGGAGCGCAACCTGCTCAACCGGGTCGAGGCCTGCTTCCCGATCCTGGACGAGAAGCTGTCCGCGCGCGTGTTCCGCGACCATCTGCAGAACTACCTGGACGACAACACCAACGCCTGGGAGCTGGATACCAACGGGGTCTACCACAAGCTCTCGCCCGGCCCGGACCAGGCGCCGCATTCGGCGCAGGGCACGCTGCTGGCCAAGCTCTGAGGCCGTGCCCGCCGGTCCAGGCACGGACGAGGGAGCGGCTTCGGCTACCATGCGCGCCATGCCTTTCACGCTCCTCGAGACCCTTTCCAGCCCGCTGCAGGACAACGACCAGCTGGCCGCTGTGGACTTAGGGTCCAACAGCTTCCACATGGTCGTGGCCCGCTATACCCAGGGTCAGCTGCGCGTGATCGATCGCCTGCGCGAGACCGTGCGCATGGCCGACGGCCTGGACGCCCGCGGCGGCCTGTCGCAGGAAGCCCACCAGCGCGCGATCGATTGCCTGTCGCGCTTCGGCCAGCGCATCCGCGAGCTGCCCGCATCGCGCGTGCGCGCGCTGGCCACCAACACCGTGCGCCGGCTGGCGCTGCCGCAGAGCTTCCTGGTGCCGGCCGAGGCCGCGCTCGGCCATGCCATCGAGGTGGTGTCCGGCCGCGAGGAGGCGCGTCTGATCTACCTGGGCGTGGCCCAGGCGCAGCCGCCCAAGCCGGGCACGCGCCGGCTGGTGATCGACATCGGCGGCGGCTCGACCGAATTCATCATCGGCAGCGGCCTGCAGACCCTGGAGCGCGAGAGCATCCAGGTCGGCTGCATCGCCAGCACGCGGCGCTTCTTTCCCGGCGGCAAGCTCTCGCGCAAGCGCTGGATGTCGGCGCTGACCGAGATCACCGCCGAGCTGCAGCAGTTCGCCCAGCAGTACCGGGCGCTGGGCTGGCAGGAAGCGATCGGCTCATCGGGCACGGCCAAGGCCATCGGCGACATCTGCGCGGCGATGAAGCTCACCAAGGGCGCGATCACCGCCGAGGCGCTGCCGCAGGTGCGCGAGCGCCTGCTGCAGGCCGAGCGCGTGGACGCGATCGACCTGCCGAGCTTGAGCAAGGACCGCCAGCCGATCATCGCCGGCGGCGTGCTGGTGATGGAGGCCGCGTTCCAGGCGCTGGGCATCGACCGGATGATGGTCAGCAAGGCCGCCATGCGCGAAGGCATCCTGTACGACATGCTCGGCCGCCGCGGCAGCGACGATCCGCGCGAGCTGTCGGTGGCCACGATGATGCAGCGCTATGGCGTGGACATCGATCAGGCCGACCGCGTGGACGCCACGGCGCAGCGGCTGTTCGAACAGGTCGCCAAGGCCTGGGACCTGGGCGAGGACGATGCCCGCCTGCTGCACTGGGCCGCGCGCCTGCACGAGATCGGCCAGGCCGTCGCGCACAGCCAGTACCACGTGCACGGCGCCTATCTGCTCGAGCATTCGGACATCGCCGGCTTCTCGCGCCAGGAGCAGCTGATGCTGGCGGCCCTGGTGCGCACGCACCGCCGCGGCATCCCCAAGGCGGCGTTCGACGCCCTGCCGGACCGCCGCATCCCGGCGATCCGCCGCCTGGCCGCGCTGCTGCGCCTGGCCGTGCTGCTGCACCGCGCGCACGACGCCGCGGCGATCCCGACCCTGGAGCTGACGGCCGAAGGCGACACGCTGCGCCTGCTGCTGGACAAGCAGTGGATCGACGCGCGCCCGCTGCTGCGTGCGGACCTGATCGGCGAATCGGACGACATGCCCGGCCTCGGTGTGGCCTTCAAGCCCTTCGTCACCTGAATTCGGCGACCGACGCGGGCGCCGGTTACTCCAGCATGCGCCACATCCTCACGCTGCACCCCGAGATCATCAAGATGGACATCAGCCTGACGCGCGATATCGACCACGATCGCGCGCGCCAGGCGATGGCCGCGGCGCTGGTCGGCTTCGGCCGCCAGACCGGCAGTCACGTCACCGCCGAAGGCATCGAGACGCGCGAGGAGCTCGAGGCGCTGCAATCGCTCGGCGTCGGCCAGGGCCAGGGCTACTACCTGTCCCATCCGCTCAAGCACGACGATCTGCGCGCACTGCTGCAGCCCGACGCCGTGCTCGGCTAAAGGCCACCGCGACGCTCGCCAGGCGGCTGCGCGCCTGCATCCGCGACGGGGCGATTTCGGGTTCCGCTTCGCTGCGCGAAAGGGAAGAGGTCGGTGGGGGCAACTGTCTCCTCAAATCTCGCGGCGGTCTGCCTGTAGAGCGGAGCTTGTGGCAATCCCCTCTTGGGGACTCCGCTGAGGCCTTTCCCACGAACTGAACGAAGAGCAGCGGAGCAAGCTCCGCTCTACAGGTGGGGGCCGCGCGTGGCGGCGACGGGCTTTCCGCGCTTTCTCGGCCCTCCCAGCTGTACCCAGGAGTCAAACTTTCCTTCCTGAGGAAACCCACACCCGTCGTTCCCGCGAACGCGGGAACCCAGCGCCTCGATCCACCGCGCGAAAGTCCCTGGATTCCCGCCTTCGCGGGAATGACGGTAGGAAGTGGCTGGCGTCTGTCAGTCACCGCCCTTGTGGGAGCCGCCCTTGTGGCCTTTTCGGCCAATGGCGGCGAAGGCTTTACCGGTAAAGCCCCATCGCCGCCATGGCGGCTCCCACAGATCCTACAGATCCCATAGGCCCCACAGGGTCACGGCGACCGTGGCGGCTTTCATGCAACTGACATCGCACTGACATCGACGCTGCATCCGCACCTCCCACCCTGTGTCAAACCCGGGAGGCGCCCATGCGCTATGTCATCGTCACCGAGACCTATCCGCCGGAAGTCAACGGCGTCGCCTTGACCGTGCAGGGCCTGGAAGAAGGCCTGCGCCAGCGCGGCCACCACGTCAGCGTGGTGCGCCCGCGCCAGGACGGCGCGGCGCAGACCGCGCAGGACACCGTGCTGGTGCGCGGTGCGGGCCTGCCGCGCTATCCCGGCCTGCGCTTCGGCCTGCCGGCGCCGCTGCAGCTGAAGGAGCACTTCCGCGCCTTCGCGCCCGACGCGATCTACGTGGCGACCGAGGGCCCGCTGGGCTGGTCGGCGCTGCGCGCGGCCCAGCGTCTGGGCATTCCGGTGGCGACCGGCTTCCACACGCGCTTCGACCACTACATGGGCGACTACGGCCTGCCCTGGCTGCAGCCGGTCGCGCTGGGCTGGATGCGCCGCTTCCACAACCGCGGTGACGCCACGCTGGTGCCGACCCACGAGCTGGCGCAGTGGCTGCAAGGTCAGGGCTTCGGCAAGGTCAAGCGGCTGGCGCGCGCGGTGGATACCGGCCAGTTCCATCCGGGCTTGCGCAGCGACGCGCTGCGCGCGCTGTGGGGCGCCGGCGAGGCCACGCCGGTGCTGCTGTCGGTGGGTCGCATCGCGGCAGAAAAAAACCTGGGCCTGGCGGTCCAGGCCTTCCGCGAACTGCAGGCCCGCGTCCCGCAGGCGCGCATGGTCTGGGTCGGCGATGGTCCCGAGCGGGCGGCGCTGCAGCAGGCCAATCCGGACTTCGTGTTCTGCGGCGTGCAGCGCGGCGTCGAGCTGGCGCGGCACTACGCCAGCGCCGACCTGTTCGTGTTCCCCAGCCGCAGCGAGACCTTCGGCAACGTGACCCTGGAGGCGATGGCCAGCGGCCTGGCCACGGTGGCCTTCGACTCCGGCGCAGCGCACGAGCATCTGCGCAATGGCCTGCACGGGGCGGCGGTCGGCGACGACGCGCAGTTCGTCGCGGCGGTGCTGGAACTGGGCGGCGATGCGCAGCGCCTGCGCGCGATGGGCGCCGCGGCGCACCAGGCGGTCCAGGCGCTGCAGCCGGCCCAGGTGGCCGCGGATTTCGATGCCCTGCTCGCCGGGCTCGCCCATTCCCGCAAGGAGGAGTCCGCCGATGCGCTCGCCGTCTGAACTCTCGTTGCCGCGCGAAGCGCGCGTGTGCCTGCTAGCCAATCGCCTGGGTCGCCGCAGCCATGTGCGGCGCTTCTTCGCCATCGTCAGCCGCCTGGGCGATGGCGTGTTCTGGTACGCGCTGATGGGCGCGCTGATCGTGTTCGACGGCTGGCACGGCCTGGCCGCGGCGGCGCACCTGGCGGCGACCGGCGCGATCGCGCTGGTGCTGTACAAGGGCCTCAAGCGCTGGACCCGGCGGCCGCGGCCGTTCGCCTCGGACGTGCGCATCCAGGCCTGGGTGGCGCCGCTGGACGAGTTCTCCTTCCCCTCGGGCCACACGCTGCATGCGGTGGCCTTCACCGTGGTGGCGCTGGCGCACTATCCGGCGCTGGCGCCGCTGCTGCTGCCGTTCACCGCCTGCGTGGCGACCTCGCGCGTGGTGCTGGGCCTGCACTACCCCAGCGACGTGCTGGCCGCCACGGTGATCGGCATCGGCCTGGCCGCGCTGGCGCTGTGGGTGGTGCCCGGGGTCAGCCTGTTCGTCTGAGCGCGTCTAGCGCCCCTCAGGCTTCCCACTGCTCCACTTCCACCGCCGGCAGCAGCGGGCGCAGGGCCTCGCCGCCGGGCTGGGAGAGCAGCTTCTGCGCGTCGCTGCGCGCCATGTCCAGGGTCAGACGCCAGCCGGCTTCTTCGTGGGCTTCGCCGCGCACGGCTTCCAGGTCGAACAGGCGCGCGCGCAGCCGGCCCGCGCTGGACGGCAGCAGCACCTCGCCGCGGATGCGCTCCAGGCCCAGGCGCTGGGCCAGCGCGTCCTGCAGTAGTTCCAGGCCCACACCATCGCGCGCCGAGATCCACACCCGCTCGCGCGCCAGACCCAGCGTGCCCGGTTCGGTGGTCTCGTCCAGCGCGCCCTCGGGCGCGTCGTGGCGCGGCTGTGCGCCCTCGATGCGGTCGATCTTGTTGAACACCAGCAGCTGGGGGATGTCGCCGGCGCCGATCTCGTTCAACACCAGGTCGACCTGGGCCATGCGCTCCTCGCGCAGCGGATCGGCCGCGTCGACCACGTGCAGCAGCAGGTCGGCCTCGCGCGCCTCGGACAGGGTGGAGCGGAACGCGGTGACCAGCTCATGCGGCAGATCGCGCACGAAGCCGACCGTGTCGGCCAGCACCACCGCGCCGCCGGCCAGATTCACCCGGCGCACGGTCGGATCCAGCGTGGCGAACAGCTGGTCGGCGGCATACGCCTCCGCGCCGGTCAGCGCGTTGAACAGGGTCGACTTGCCGGCGTTGGTGTAGCCGACCAGCGCCACGCGCGGCAGCTCGCTGCGCACGCGCGCCCGGCGCATCTGGGTGTGCTGCACCTCGACCTTTTCCAGCCGCTTCTGCAGCTGGTCCACGCGCTTCTGCAGCAGGCGGCGGTCGGTTTCCAGCTGGGTCTCACCCGGGCCGCGCAGGCCGATGGAGCCACCGCGCTGGCGCTCCAGGTGGGTCCAGCCACGCACCAGGCGCGTGGCGATGTGCTTGAGCTGGGCCAGTTCGACCTGCAGCTTGCCCTCGTGGCTGCGCGCACGCTGGGCGAAGATGTCCAGGATCAGCCCGGTGCGGTCCAGCACGCGGCGCTCCAGGGCCTTTTCCAGGTTGCGCTCCTGACCCGGCGTCAGGGCGTGGTTGACCAGGATCAGATCGGCGCCGGTGGCATCGGCCGCGGCCTTGACCTCGTCCAGCTTGCCGCTGCCGATGAAGGTGGAGGGGCTGGGCCGATCGGCGCGGGCGGTGACCAGGGCGGCGATGGTGGCGCCGGCCGAGCGCGCCAGCTCGGTGAACTCCTCAGCGGCATCCTCGTCGCTGGAGGCGGCGGCGGTTCCGCCGCGCACCGGCTGGATCAGCAGGGCGTGCTCGCCCCGGCGGGAACGTTCGAACAACTCAGTCGGCATCGGTCACGGCAATCACGGGCTAAGGCCACAGGATGGTGGCGACGATGCCCCGCTTCAACCGCTGGCGGACGCGACGCGATGCACGATACGACCAACGGACGCCCGGCCTGAACCGGGCGCCTCTGGCGACTACTCGTCCTCGGCCTCGTCAGACGAGGACTCGGCGCCGTCGGCGCCTGGCTGCACATAGCCGCCGCCAGGCCCCACGCGCACGTTGCGCGCCGGCACCACGGTGGAGATGGCGTGCTTGTAAACCATCTGGCTCACGGTATTGCGCAGCAGCACCACGAACTGGTCGAAGGACTCGATCGTCCCCTGCAGCTTGATGCCGTTGACCAGATAGACCGACACCGGAACCCGCTCGCGGCGCAGCGCGTTGAGGAAAGGATCCTGCAGGGATTGCCCCTTGGACATGCGAATGCTCCCGCCCATTCTTTCGATGGGACTGTTCTTGTAATGGGCCGGCGCGGTGACTGCTCCCCGAACCGCGGCCGGTCACGGGATATTACACAAGGCCGGCGGATTGACCAGACGCCATGTCGCGGTTTTCGCGGCAAGGCGGCTCAGCGGCCCAGGAACAGCGCCAGCGCGTCCTCCAGCCCGGCGCGCTGGGTCGCCGGGTCGAACCAGCGCAGGTCGTGGCGCGCGCGCAGCCAGGTGGACTGGCGCTTGGCCAGCTGGCGGGTGGCGGCGATGGCGCGTTCGCGGAAGTCCTCCGCACTGCCCTGCCCGTCCAGGAATTCCCAGGCCTGGCGATAGCCGACCGCGCGCACCGCCGGCAGGTCCAGGGGCGCCGGGGCGGCCTGCATCTGCGGCAGGGCCCGCAGCGCGCGCACTTCATCGAGGAATCCGGCCGCGAGCATCGCGTCGAAGCGCTGCGCGATGCGCGTGTGCAGTACCGCGCGGTCGGCCGGCGCCAGGGCCAGCTTGAGCAGGCGCACGGGCAGCCGCGCGTCGCCGCGGCCCTCGGCCTGCCAGGCGCTGATCGGCTTGCCGCTGAGGCGGTAGACCTCCAGCGCGCGCTGGATGCGCTGCGGATCGGTCGGCTTGATCCGCGCCGCCGCCAAGGGGTCCACCTGCGCCAGCTGCGCATGCAGCGCGGGCCAGCCCTGCGCGGCGGCCTCGGCGGCAAGCGTGGCGCGCAGCTCGGGATCGGCCTGCGGCATGGCCGCCAGGCCCTCGGTCAGCGCCTGGAAGTACAGGCCGGTGCCGCCGGCCAGGATCGGGATGCGGCCGCGCGCGAGGATGGCCTCAAGCGCGGCGCGTGCCTCGAGCGCGAAGTCCGCCGCCGAGTAAGTCTGCCAGGGATCGCGCACATCGATCAGATGATGCGGCACCTGCGCCCGCTCCTCGGCGCTGGGCTTGGCCGCGCCGATGTCCAGGCCGCGATAGACCAGCGCCGAATCGACGCTGACGATCTCCCCACCCAGCCGCTGCGCCCAGTCCAGGGCCAGCGCGGACTTGCCCGAGGCGGTGGGCCCGAGCAGGGCGATGGCAGGCGGCAGCAGCAGGTTCGACATGCGCGACAGTCTGCGGGGTGTCGGGCGAGGGGTCCATTGCGCCGGCGATGGCTCGCTTCCTGAAGCCGAGGGTTGCGAGACTGAAGTTTTCCGGGGAAAGCCCTTCGCCCCCATTGGCCAAAGAACCATAAGGGCGCCTTCCACCTGTAGAGCGGAGCTTGCTCCGCTGGGGCTTTCCGATGCACCGGCCGAAATGCAGCGGAGCAAGCTCCGCTCTACAGGAAGGCCGCGACATGAAGAGGCGGTTGCGCCGGCAAAAAAAGCGCCGGTGCCCAGGCCTCAGAAGCTGTCGCCGGGGACGCGTACCCAGCCTTCCATCAGCACGCGTGCGCTGCGGCTCATGAGGGCCTTGGTGACCTGCCACTGGCCCTCGACCTGCTGCGCCTCGGCGCCCACGCGCAGGGTGCCGGAAGGGTGGCCGAAGCGCACCGCGCTGCGCGGCCCGCCGCCGGCGGCGAGGTTGACCAGCGTGCCGGGAATCGCCGCTGCCGTGCCGATGGCGACCGCGGCGGTGCCCATCATCGCGTGATGCAGCTTGCCCATCGACATCGCGCGCACGCGCAGGTCGATCTCGCCGGCCTCGACGGTCCTGCCGCTGGAGGCGACGTAGGTATCGGCCGGCGCGACGAAGGCCAGCTTGGGCGTGTGCTGGCGCCGGGCCGCCTCGTCCAGCGTCTGGATCAGGCCCATGCGCAGCGCGCCGTGGGCGCGGATGGTCTCCAGCCGCGCCAGGGCCGCGGCATTCTCATTGATCGCGCCCTGCAGCTCGCTGCCGGTGTACCCCAGCGCCGCGGCGTCGAGGAAGATCGTTGGGATGCCGGCATTGATCAGCGTGGCCTGGAAGCTGCCCACGCCGGGCACCTCCAGGGTGTCGACCACGTGTCCGGTGGGGAACATCGCGCCGCCGTCCTCGCCGTCGTCGGCCGGGTCGAGGAACTCCAGCTGCACCTCGGCCGCCGGGAAGGTCACGCCGTCGAGTTCGAAGTCGCCGGTCTCCTGCACCTGCCCGTCGGTGATGGGCACGTGGGCGACGATGGTCTTGCCGATGTTGGCCTGCCAGATGCGCACCGTGCACAGGCCATCGCGCGGCACCTTCGCCGGATCGATCAGGCCGGAGGCGATGGCGAACGGCCCCACCGCCGCCGACAGATTGCCGCAGTTGCCCGACCAGTCCACGAAAGCGCTGTCGATGGACGCCTGGCCGAACAGATAGTCCACGTCGTGGTCGGCGCGCGCGCTGCGCGAGACGATCACCGCCTTGCTCGTGCTGGACGTCGCGCCGCCCATGCCGTCGATCTGCTTGCCGTACGGATCGGGGCTGCCGATCACCCGCAGCAGCAGCGCATCGCGCGCCGCGCCTGACACCTGCGCGCGCTCCGGCAGGTCCTGCAGGCGGAAGAACACGCCCTTGGAGGTGCCACCGCGCAGGTAGGTGGCGGGGATCCTGATCTGCGGAACATGCGACATGGGGACATCCTTTCAGCGTGCGCGCGGCACGCGTTGCATCAGAGGGAAAAGGCCGCCTGGACGGGCTGCGGCGCGGCGGGCGCCAGCGTCCAGCGCGACAGGGTCCGGTAGCGGTAGGGATCGCCGCTGCCGATGGCCAGCTCGAAACTCTCGATCGGCCAGTCGATCGCGCGGATCGGCTTGATGCGCTGGCGCCGGGCCTCAAGGTCGTAGCGATAGCTCAGCGTCACGTGCGGGCGGTGGCCCTTGCGACTGGTCAACAGGCCCTGGTCGGCGATGGCCAGCTTCAGCGCGAGCAGCAGTTCCTTCAGCGCATCGACCGGCTGCGAACAGCACAGCTCGATATTGGCGCTGGCGCGCGCGTTGGGGCTCACCCGCAGCTGGTCCAGCGACAGCAGGAAGCCGCGCGCCTGCACGGCCTGACCGGCCTGCAGCAGCAGCGCGCGTGTCTGCGGTGAATCGATGAAGCGGTCCGACAGCGTCTGGTGCCAGTTGACCAAGGGGAACATCGCCAGCCCCGTGGCCGCCTGGATGCCCTGCTCGCGCGTGGCGACATCGAAGACCTCGCGCATCGCCGCGTCGGGGCGGGCGATGAACAGCAGGCGGTCGCCGCCCATTTCCTTGCTCCACAGCCGGTCGAGCAGCTGACCTGTGGGCGGCGCGGGAGGCTGCGGTCGCATGGTGGTCAGCACGCGCTCAGGCCGCCTTGGACGACTCGAGGAAGTCCTGGGCGAAGCGCTGCAGCACGCCACCGGCCTCGTAGATGGACACCTCTTCGTCCGAGTCCAGCCGGCAGCGCACCGGCACCTGTTCCGTACTGCCGTCCTTGCGGTGGATCACCAGCGTCAGCGTGGCGCGCGGCGCGCGCTGGCCGAGGACATCGTAAGTCTCGGTGCCGTCCAGACGCAGCGTGCGCCGGTCGGTGCCGGGCAGGAATTCCAGCGGCAGCACGCCCATGCCGATCAGGTTGGTGCGGTGGATGCGCTCGAAGCCCTCGGCCACGATCGCCTCCACCCCCGCCAGACGCACGCCCTTGGCGGCCCAGTCGCGCGAACTGCCCTGGCCGTAGTCGGCGCCGGCGATGATGATCAGCGGCTGGCCGCGCTGCATGTAGGTCTCGATGGCCTCCCACATGCGCACGACCCGGCCATCGGGTTCGATCCGCGCCAGCGAGCCCTGCGTCTCCACCCCGTCGATCACCGCCATCTCGTTGAGCAGCTTGGGGTTGGCGAAGGTCGCGCGCTGCGCGGTGAGATGGTCGCCGCGATGGGTGGCGTAGGAGTTGAAGTCCTCCTCCGGCACGCCCATGCGCGCCAGGTATTCCCCGGCCGCGCTGCTGGCCAGGATGGCGTTGGACGGCGAGAGATGATCGGTGGTGATGTTGTCGCCCAGCAGCGCCAGCGGACGCATGCCGCGCAGCGTGCGCGCGCCGGCCAGCGCGCCTTCCCAATACGGCGGGCGACGGATATAGGTGCTCATCGGCCGCCAGTCGTAGAGCGGGCTGATCTTCTGCCCGTATTCGACGCGCACGTCGAACATCGGCCCGTAGACCTTGCGGAACTGCTCGGGCTTGACGCTGGCCTTGACCACCGCGTCCACCTCCGCGTCCGAAGGCCACAGGTCCTTGAGCGTGATCGGCCGGCCGTCGGCGTCGAAGCCCAGCGCGTCCTTCTCGATGTCGAAGCGCACCGTGCCGGCGATGGCATAGGCGATCACCAGCGCCGGCGAGGCCAGGAAGGCCTGCTTGGCATAAGGATGGATACGGCCGTCGAAGTTGCGGTTACCGCTGAGCACCGCGGTGGCGTAGAGGTCGCGCTCGATGATCTCCTGCTGGATCTTCGGGTCCAGCGCGCCGCTCATGCCGTTGCAGGTGGTACAGGCGAAGGCGACGATGCCGAAGCCCAGCTGCTCCAGCTCGGGCAGCAGTCCTGATTCCTCCAGATACAGCTGCACCGCCTTGGAACCGGGCGCCAGCGAGGTCTTGACCCACGGTTTGCGCGTCAGCCCGCGCGCGTTGGCGTTGCGCGACAGCAGCGCGGCGGCGATGACGTTGCGCGGATTGGAGGTGTTGGTGCAGCTGGTAATCGCCGCGATCACAACCGCGCCATCGGGCATCAGGCCGTTGGCCTCCTCCTCGCGCGCCTTGTCCAGGTCCACCGCGATACCGCGCTCGGCCAGCGCGCGGGTGGGCAGGCGCCGGTGCGGATTGGACGGACCGGCCAGGGTGCGATCGACCGTGGACAGATCGAACTGCAGCACGCGCTCGTACTGCGCGCTGACCAGGTCGTCGACCCAGATGCCGGCGGTACGCGCGTAGGTCTCCACCAGGCGCACCTGTGCCTCTTCGCGGCCGGTCAGGCGCAGATAGTCCAGGGTCTGGTCGTCGATGTGGAACAGCGCGGCGGTGGCGCCGTACTCGGGGCACATGTTGGAGATGGTCGCGCGGTCGCCGATGCTCAGCGTCGCCGCACCCGCGCCGTAGAACTCCAGGTAGGCGCCGACCACCTTCTGCTTGCGCAGGAACTCGGTCAGGGCCAGCACGATGTCGGTGCAGGTGATGCCCTCGCCCGGGCGGCCGGTCAGCTCGACCCCGACGATATCGGGCAGACGCATCCACGAGGCGCGGCCCAGCATCACGTTCTCCGCCTCCAGGCCGCCCACGCCGACGGCGATCACGCCCAGCGCGTCCACGTGCGGGGTATGGCTGTCGGTACCCACGCAGGTGTCGGGGAAGGCCACGCCGTCGCGGGTGTAGATCACCGGCGACATCTTCTCCAGGTTGATCTGATGCATGATCCCGTTGCCGGGGCCGATCACCTCGATGTTGCGGAACGCCTTGGCCGTCCAGTCGATGAAGTCGAAGCGGTCGGCGTTGCGGCGGTCCTCGATGGCGCGGTTCTTGGCGAACGCCTGCGGATCGGTCCCGCCGCATTCCACCGCCAGCGAGTGGTCCACGATCAGCTGCACCGGCACCACCGGATTGACCTGGGCCGGGTCGCCGCCCTGCTCGGCGATGGCATCGCGCAGGCCGGCCAGATCCACCAGCGCCGTCTGGCCCAGGATGTCGTGGCAGACCACGCGCACCGGGAACCAGGGGAAGTCCAGGTCGCGCCGGCGCTCGATCAGCTGGCCCAGGTAGGCCGGCAGCTGCGCGGGATCTGCGCAGCGCACCAGGTTCTCCGCATGGACCCGCGCGGTGTAAGGCAGCCCCGCCCAGGCGCCCGGCACGAGCGCTTCCACCGCGGCGCGGGCGTCGAAGTAATCCAGCGCGGTGCCGGGGAGCGAGGTGCGGTAAGCGGTGTTCATGGCGGGATCCTGCGATCAGATCTGGCGGACGACGTCGGATACGGACGTGGCCCGTACCGGGGCGCAATCTGGCACCGCACGATGCATTGATCAATCTTGAGCGGCAGAATCAACCTGTCTGCGGCGCCCGGGCGTGAATTCAAACGCGCGTTTGGCTTCGCTATGATGACGCCCCTTTCGCCATGCCCCGCCGATGGAGCACAGCCGATGACCCCCGACGCGCTACTCGCCCAGTACGGGCCCCGCGAATCGATGGAATACGACGTGGTGGTGGTCGGCGCCGGCCCGGGCGGCCTGGCCACCGCGATCCGGCTCAAGCAGCTGGCCGCCGAGGCCGGTCGCGACGTGTCGGTGTGCGTGCTGGAGAAGGGCTCCGAGCCCGGCGCCCACATCCTGTCCGGCGCGATCATGGACCCGCGCGCGCTGACCGAGCTGTTCCCCGACTGGAAGGAAAAGGGCGCCCCGCTCAAGCAGCCGGTGACCGAGGACCAGTTCCTGTTCCTCAGCGACACCGGCGCCAAGGCGACCCCGCACGCGCTGCTGCCCGAGTGCTTCCACAACCAGGGCAACTACATCATCAGCCTCGGCGCGCTGACGCGCTGGCTCAGCACCCAGGCCGAAGGGCTGGGCGTGGAGATCTTCCCGGGCTTCGCCGCCACCGAGATCCTCTACACCGACGCCGGCGCGGTGAAGGGTGTGGCCACCGGCAACATGGGCCTGGGCAAGGACGGCGAGCCGACGGTCGAGTTCCAGCTGGGCATGGAACTGCACGCCAAGTACACGATCTTCGCCGAGGGCTCGCGCGGCCAGCTCGGCCGCCAGCTGCTGGCTAAGTTCTCGCTGGACGCCGGCAAGGATCCGCAGGCCTATGGGCTGGGCATCAAGGAGCTCTGGCAGATCGACCCGGCCAAGCACACGCCCGGCCTGGTGGTCCACACCGCCGGCTGGCCGCTGGATGCGGACACCTATGGCGGCTCGTTCCTGTATCACGCCGAAGACGGCAAGGTCGCCATCGGCCTGGTGGTGGGCCTGGACTACAAGAACCCGTGGCTGAGTCCGTTCGAGGAATTCCAGCGCTTCAAGACCCATCCGGCGATCCGCAAGTACCTGGAAGGCGGCAAGCGCATCGGCTATGGCGCCCGTTCGATCACCGCCGGCGGCCTGATGTCGCTGCCCAAGCTGGTCTTCCCCGGCGGCGCACTGGTCGGCTGCGAGGCCGGCACGCTCAACGCCAGCCGCATCAAGGGCAGCCACGCGGCGATCAAGACCGGCATGCTGGCCGCCGAGGCCGCGTTCGCGGCGCTGGGCGAAGGCCGCAGCGGCGATGAACTGAGCGCCTACCCGGCGGCCTTCGAGGCCAGCTGGCTGTACGCCGAGCTGCAGCAGTCCAAGAACTTCAAGCAGTGGTTCAAAAAGGGCCGCACGCTGGCCACGCTGATGACCGGCATCGAGCAGTGGCTGCTGCCCAAGCTGGGCATCCGCAACCCGCCGTGGACGCTGCGGCACAGCACACCGGACCATGCCTGCCTGGAGCCGGCCAACCAGCACCAGAAGATCGCCTACCCCAAGCCCGACGGCCAGCTGACCTTCGACCGACTGTCCTCGGTGTTCCTGTCCAGCACCAACCACGACGAGGACCAGCCGGCGCATCTGACGCTGAAGGACCCGGCCGTGCCGGTGGAGATCAACCTGGCGACCTATGCAGGCCCAGAAGCGCGCTATTGCCCGGCCGGCGTCTACGAGTTCGTCGCCGCCGACGGCGGCGGCCAGCGCCTGCAGATCAACGCCCAGAACTGCGTGCACTGCAAGACCTGCGACATCAAGGATCCGACCCAGAACATCGTCTGGGTCGCCCCGCAGGGCGGCGGTGGCCCGAACTACGCGGGCATGTAGGCCGGAAGCTTAGCGCCGCGACCTCGCGCCGCCGCCGGCGGCGCCTTCGACCGAATTCCGACAGGGCCACACGGCCTACTGCGCCCGGCCCGGCCTGCGCGTGACACGCGCAGGCGGCGTTCCAGTCGTCCCCCGCCGGCAAAAACCGGATAATGCGCCCCATGCAGAACCCCGCCCTGTCCGTCGTCGTGCCCGTCTTCAACGAGCGCGACAACACCGCTCCCCTGGTCCACGAGATCGTCGCCGCCCTGCGCGGCGTGGTGCCGTTCGAGATCCTCTACGTCGACGACCATTCGCGCGACGACACGCTGGCCACGCTGCAGGCGCTCAAGGCGCAGGTGCCCGAACTGCGCGTGCTGCAGCACCAGACCCAGAGCGGCCAGAGCACGGCCATCCGCACCGGCGTCAAGGCCGCGCGCGCGCCGTGGATCGCCACGCTCGATGGCGATGGCCAGAACGACCCGGCCGATCTGCCCAAGCTGCTGCGCGCGCGTGACGCCGGCGATTCGCAGGTGAAGCTTTATGCCGGCTGGCGCGTGGATCGCAAGGACAGCGGCAGCAAGCGATGGGCCTCGCGCTACGCCAACGCCATCCGCGCGCGCATGCTGCACGACGACACGCCGGACACCGGCTGCGGCACCAAGCTGTTCGAGCGCGATGCCTTTCTCGACCTGCCCTACTTCGACCACATGCACCGCTACCTGCCGGCGCTGATGCAGCGCGCCGGCTGGAAGACCGTCAGCGTGCCGGTCAACCACCGCCCGCGCGGCGCCGGCGTGTCCAAGTACAACAACCTGCAGCGCGCCCTGGTCGGCATCCGCGACCTGCGCGGCGTCGCGTGGTTGATCGCCCGCAGCAAGCGCACCGCGGTGAAGGAACTCTAAGGAATGGAAATCCACTGGCTGGACCAGCCGATCCAGGCCCTATTCTGGACCGGCATCCACATCACCGGCTGGAAGCTCATCGGCTACACCGGCGCCCTGATGTTCGGCGGCCGCTGGCTGGTGCAGTTCATCGCCTCCAAGCGCGCCGGCAAGCCGGTGATCCCCCGGCTGTTCTGGTACATGAGCGTCGTCGGCAGCCTGATGACCCTGGCCTACTTCATCTTCTCGGCCAAACAGGACTCGGTCGGCGTCCTGCAGAACCTCTTCCCCGCCTTCACCGCGCTCTACAGCCTGCACCTGGACATCAAGCATCGCGGCTGGAAGCGCGATCGCGCGACGCATTAGGCGCGGGAGATGCCCATTCCCTGTACTTGGGCATGGTGCAGTCGGAGTACACCACCTTACACGACGCACCTGGGCCGGCTTTCTCTCTGCAATATTTGAGGCCGAGTTCACTGGCGAGCTCGATCGAGCCAGCAGTCTGAGCAAAATTGCTAGTGCCTAGAATCTGAGGATCAATCAATGCCATGCATTGGTTGAAATAAGTGAAAGACACCACGCATGAACGCCCACCGCGCTCCTCGCATGCTTCAAGTGCACGTTTTTCAGCGGCCCGCTTTGAAAGTTCGCCTGTCGATACGCCACCGATCAAATTAGGGCTGTCGGCAATCGCGCCCCACGTCTTGTCCCAGTGACCGACGATCTTCAAAATCGTCCTCCCCTGACTAGATCCGGACTGAGGAAGATCGGGCTGGCACAACACTGAGCCCGCTGCCACTCCGCCAGGACAACGCGTCTGCGCATCTGCGCCTGCCGCCATCAGCGTTAGTGCCGCAATCAGGCCCAACCGCGCCATAAATCTTGCACCCTCAGTAGCGCTCGAAAATCGGATCGGTGCAGGCCGTATAAACGATCTTGCAATCGTTTCCGCCGTAATCAGCGCAGTCCTGTAGCGACAAACGACTGGCCAGTTCGATTGACTCCGCAGTAACTGGACCCTCCTGCCATCTGCCGTCGGCTCTACGCCTCGACGCGTAAGCGACGCACTGATTGCGATATGCGAAAATCGCTTTGCAAGTCCTTCCACCCGCAGAGAGGCATTGATTTACCGCCTGCTGCTCCGCTTTGCTTTTACTCAGCTCGCCCGACGAAACTCCTAAATTCGGCCCGTCAAACTCCTTGGCAATTGCGCCCCAAGTTTTGATCCATTTACCCGCAGGTCGTGGCGGCAAGGGAATTCCACTCACCTGGCCATTGTAGTAGCCCAGCCGGTTCTGCTCGGCCTGAAACTGCTGCTGTTGCTGCTGCACCGAATCTTGAGCAAGAGCCGCAGGGCTAAGCGGCAATCCGAAGACCAAGAGCACCGCGATGGCAAATGCTTTCATCTCGTCCACCTCAGGCCGGTAGTGTCTCCAGACCGAAGGGATTTACTTAAGCCCGACGGACTTGAATCCTCTCTAACAATTGCTGATCACCTGCAACGCATTTAAGAAAGATCAGGGTGCTGCCAATTTGATTTTGACCCAAAGGCGCAGTACCTTGAACCAACGAACACCGATACCGATGAGAACTCCATCACACCTCACCAAATGCAAAAAATTCTCTAGATATAAACGCCCACTATCGACCACTAGCTAATCAGGTTTCTCTAGAATTAAGCCACCATATCCAGCCAAAAAATACTCAGCTTGGCTAGGTGGCGTTGTAGCACTGGATCTCGGGCGGCCTAAAGCCGGTAAGCTTGTATAGCCATATGGACGCAAAATCATGGCCACCCTCATGACATCGAGGAGATCTGATCCGTCTAATAGCGCTGGAAGATCGGATCGGTACAGTCCGTATAAAGTATCCTGCAGTCGGACCCTTTTTCCGCACAGCCTTTCAATGCTTCATTGCTGGCAATCTCAATGTTTTTAGCACTTGACTGCACTTCCCAGGCCATGCCATTGGATTGCAAACCCGTGGCGTAAGCTACGCACTGGTTGTAGTATGCGAATCGCGATTTGCAATTCCTGCCCCCTCCCTTAGCACATGCAGTGAGCGCACCCTGCTCCGCTTCGGCCTTGCTTAACTTGCCGACAGCCGCCCCAACTTCCGTTCCATCATTATCCTTGGCAATCGCGCCCCAAGTCTTGATCCACTTTCCCGCAGGCCGTGGCGGCAGGGCAATCTCGCTGCCTTGTTGGTTGTAGTACCCAAGCCGATTCTGTTCGGCCTGAAATTGCTGCTGTTGCTGCTGCTGCACAGGATCCTGGGCAGCAGCTCGCGAACAATACAAAAGTCCGCCAATTATTACCAAAAGCACAATGGATTTCACTGCACCCTCCTTGCACCGAATTATGGCGAATGACCAAGGGACGACATTTAGGGTATTTGACCTGAATGCTCACTAGCCATCGGGGACGGGCCTACGAAAGACCAGAGTTCCGTGGATCTGGATGGGCGCCTTTCGAGCCAGAGGATGTCGCTGGTGTTGAGTTGTCCGATCCCAAGACAGTAACGCCCCGTCCTTGCTGAATTTCATTATACTTAACAGCGTCAAGCTGCGAACTTCTCCCTGCCTGAGCCGGCATGTAACTCCCCGCCGGCTGCCCATTCGGGCCCGGCTGACCGCTCTGCGGAGCATTGGCATTGATCGCCGAGTATGGGCTGAAGCTGGCCAGCATGCCTTGGAAGAATGAAGCCGCCATTGGCGGACAGGTGATCAGCATCGTCGTGAGGATCAATCCCAGTCCAGCCGTCTGCATCGCTGCTTCTCGAAGCCCAGCTGGATTGGCTAGCTGGAACTGCGTCGTCGCCCACTGCACGCCCGCCACCGTGATCATCAGCTTCATCGCGATGTTCGACAACACGTACAGCGTCGCCAGCGAGAACATCATCCCCGCACCGTACATGAGCCAACGCGAGAACAACTGTTTGGTCGCATCGAACATCAGACAAATAATGAACAGCGGCCCCAATCCGACGAACAGCGCCATTCCCACTTCGTACATCAGCACCATTGCGCCACCCGTGATCGCAGGGCCCCCGATCCCCAACATCACCATGACCCGCAGCATCCCCGACTCGCCTTCCAGCGCGCCATCGCCGCCGGTCTGAGCTGAACTGACCGCCGTCAGCGCATTCATCGCAAGCGAGGTCGCGTCCAGGCTCGCGTTGATGCTCTCGAACATGTCCTGGTTACTCTGATCGGCGTTATTGGTCACCATGCCGTAGATGGCCTCGCCCAACCCCGAGGTCAGGCTCTTGTACAAGGCCGACGAATTGCCCGCGAAGCCCGTCGCGATGCCGATCACGAGCATGGCCTTCAGCGTGTCCCCCACCAGAGCCATCATCGGCTCCCGGGAACGCCCGGTCATCACTCTCCAGCCCTGAATAAAGACCCAGATGGTCAGCAGGCTGAGCGCCAACATCCCGAATAGCGTGGCGAACCGGCCAAGCAGACTGGATTGGAAGCCATTGATCTCCTCCTGCAGGAACTCGAAGATAAGAGGAAAGAAAAGAAAGTCGGGCATGGCTAAGGGATGTCCTTGTCTACTTCGTCGAGCGCGCGATCGCCAAGATGACTTGCATCATTCCTGCGCATTTGACTGATATAGGTGCGCGCCGGCCAAAGCCGCTGTCAAGAGCGCGCTTCTGACTGCGCCATCGACAAAGGACGACCCTTTACCGCGCTGGAGGTCTCGCGTCAGATCAGCCAACTTGGCGTTCTGATCGGTGAAATAGCGACTGTAGCTGTCCATGGTCAGCCTCAGATTCATCTGATCGATCTGGATCTGCGTCTGCAGCGCCAGGAGCTTGTTGGTGTTGGACTCGAGGGAGCCGAACTCGGTCTCCGCCCCGGTATCGATTTGCTTGCGCTCCTGAAGAATCGCGTTGAGCTCCTCTTGCCGCTTCTTGGTCAGCTCGAGCATTTTCACCAAGTAGTTGTTGAGCTTGACTTCCTTGGTGACCATATCCGTACAGATCTTATTTTGATCGGTACTGACCGCGTTATCGGGCTGCACGCGGCAGCGCGACGACTGCAGGTCCGAAGCGTCGTTGCGCTCGGACATCTTGCTATCGTTGTCATCCTGAAGGCTGAGCGTCTTGTTCTTACTTGTATCGTAAGCATCGCTTTTCACATGGCTCTGCTTATAGATCTTATCCAGCCGCTCATTGACGTCCTGTTTCAGGTTGTCAATCTTGGTCTGTGTTGTTTCATCGGTGACATGCCATTGCGCGAACGCCGGCGCACCGGCGGCCAAGAGACCGAGGCAGACGCAGGCCCGGAGCGCCTGCTGGAATCGGCGGCGAAGAGGGATAGCGGTCGTGCTCATGGGAACTCCTTGGATCGAGATGCGATTCATCGAATTGTCGTTATGCCAATGCGCTGCGGCCTGTGCGGTGAGCGACACGCCCGCCCTTGCCAGACCCTTTACGGTTTTCATAGAACAGCTCAAGCCACTCTTCCGGCGTCAGATCGGCCGCAGGTTTCTCCAGCTGCATCGAACGCTGCGCCAGCACTTGGTGCATGATCTCGATGTTGTCGGTGGAGGCCGAGATCACCGAAAGTGCATCATCGAGCCCACGCAGGTTCAGCTGGCACACCACCGAGCCGTGGCCTTGCTTGACCAGGAAGCAGCGTGAGCGCTCGTCGAGGCTGACGACGACCTGATACTCGGCCTCGGTGAGCTTGAGCCCCTCGATGTAATCCTCGCGACTGGCGTTCGGATTCGGCAGCAGGATCAGGGTCGCGGTCTGCTCGATCAGCGCGGCGGAAATGTCGCTCGCCAGCGCGTCTTCGGGGCTCTGCGTAGCGAAGATACCCAGGCCATTCTGCTTTCGGATGGTCTTCTGCTTGTTCTTCGCGAACTCCTTCAGCCCGCCCTTGCCGTCCAGGATCTTCCAGAACTCGTCCATGACATAGATCAGCGGACGGCCGTCGATCAACTCCTCCAGGCGGTGCAGGAGATAGTTGATGACCGGCGCGCGGACCTCCGGATTGTCGATGATGTCGGTGTAGTCGAAGCCGATGATGTTGGCTTTCTGCAGATCGATGGTGTCCACCGGGTTGTCGAACACCCAGCCGAGCGAATTGCCTGCCGTCCACTTGCGGATGCGCGCGTACAATCCGTCGTCGCCCATGTTGGGCAGACTCTTCTGGAAGTTGGTCATCGTCCGCAGGTGCGGAGGCGTATCCAGAATGTTCTCGACCGCGCGGAAGATGTCCTCCTCCTCGCGCGCGGTGTAGGCGATCTTGCCGGCCAGCACCTTGACCAGATCGGCCAGGAACTGGACGTTGGCCTCGTTACGCTCGCACTGGAAGGGATTGAATCCGGTCGGCCGCCCGTTCTCCAGCGCCAGATAGTTGCCGCCACACGCGCGGACGAAGATCTCCGCACCGCGATCCTTATCGAAGAAGAAGATCGTCGGCGACGGCGTGTACTTCTGCACTTGGCTCAACAGGAAGTTGATCAGTGCCGTCTTGCCGGTACCCGACTTGCCGATCACCATCGTATTGGCGATGGCCTTCTCGCCGAACGAATTCTCCGCCGGATGCGTGGCGTGGAAATTGAAGTAGTACGGCTGCCCATTGGTGGTCTGCAGCGTGGTGATGCACTCGCCCCAGGGATTGTTGTCCTTCTTACCCGTGGCGAAGTTGTGCAGCGGCGAGAGTCCAAGGAAGTTCAGCGAACTGATGTTGGCCGGCCGCGTCCGATACTTCCAGTTGGCCGGCAGCTGCGAGTAGAACGAGGCGGTCACCGCCAGGTCCTCCTTGGCCGAGACGAAGCCCGCATTGGACAGCTCGGCCCGCGCGGTAGCCACGTTCTGCTGCAGCTGCGCCTGGCTATCGGCATACAGCGCCATCACAAAGTGGTACTCGCCCAGCACGAAGTTGCCCGAGGACAGCTGATCCATCGCATGGTCGAGCTCGGCGATCTGGCTGACCGCCTTGTCGCCGGAGGAAATCATCATGCCCTTGGTCCGGTCGAGCACCTTCAGCGCATCGTGCCTTCCCATCGGGCTGAAGGAATGGCTGATGACGTACTCGAAGTCCAGATACTTCAAGCCATTGAGGATGCCCGGGAAGGTGCCGTCGGGGTATTCCTTCACGTTGAGAATCGCGCCGTAGTGCTTTTCGCCGTTGGGCGTGGCGATGATGTAATCGCCGGTCTTGGCCGAGAACAGATGCTTGCTGACCGGCAGATAGTCCTTGATCGACGCGCCAAGCACCGGCACCGGCTCGGTCACGCGATTCAGGATGTAGCCCAGGAACTCCAGCGTCTCGGAGAACACGATGCCATTGCGCGCTTCGTAGATGCCCAGGCGATACGGCGAATAATCCTTGAGCACCGCCTCCACATTGCCCGCCAGTTCCAGGACCTTGGCGACGGCCTGCTCTTCCATCGCCCTCAATCGTTCCAGATCGCCGCTCTTCTCCACGAAGGCCTTGCCGGCGACGATGGGGCGATAGAGCAACGTCAGATACATCTCGTTGCGCATCACCTTCTGGCTGGACAGGCTCTCGAAGTAATCGTCCGACAGCTGCTGGTTGAACTTCTGCGCGAAGGTGCTGCGCTGGCGGATGCTGCCGCGGCGGCGCACATCGTGCACCCAGAACGCCACGTTCACGAAATCCGGCGCCCTCAGGGTCTGCAGCATCCGGTTGAACGTGTTGTGCCGGTGCTCCAGCTCCCACTCCTCGCGGCCGACGAAGGGCAGACCGCCCAGGTGCCAGGTCAGCAGATAGTCCCCGCCCGTGGTCTTGACCACGGACTGCGCCACATGGCTCGAATAGGGGATGAACTCGCTGACGGGCGAATCGGGGTTGAACATAGGACCTTCCTGGTTTACTGCAACTGCCAGGCGCCGATCGGCGCCTGGCACAAACTCGAACTGCCTACTCGCGCTCGGCAGGCTTCTTCCGGTACGGGTTGGGCGAGAACACCCAGAGCCCGTCGTTGTGCCGGATGTTGCGGGTCCGCATGCGGAACTGCAGACGCAGTCCCATCAAGCGGAAAATCATCTCATCGCGCTTGGCCATCTGCCGCATCACGAAGATCACCACCGGCAAGGCCAGCAGCCAGAGCAGGTTGCCGCTGTACATCGCGAAAAGCAGCGTACCGCCTGCCCCGATGAAAAACGGGACATACGGCACGCCCATGAACATCGCCGGGCGCGTGCAGCCGCGGAACATGATGTTCTTTTGCATGGATCAGCGGATATGGTCGATCGGGAGCACGATCATCGACGCGGTGTCGCCGGTCTTCATGCACTTATCGGAGTTCGTGTTGCTCGGCATGACCATGGCGGCGATCTGACCTGCTGCACCAATCAACAGACCACCGATCAGAATGGGGGCGACATCGCCGATGCGCTTATGGGCGAACGCGATCTGATAGCCGGCGAAGATGACGGCGATGGTCACCACCGCGATCGAGGCGATCGTCAGGATGTTGTTCACGCTACCGAAGAAGCCGCAAACGCTGTTGGCGGTATCGTCGTAACCGCTGTTATCGGCCAAAGCCGGAAGTGCAAATACCACGCCAAACAGAATCGCCGCCTTCAGCAGCCCTTTGCACGTTGCGGTCATCCGGGTCGAGACCAACTTGCCTTGCTTTTCCATGTGACTCTCCTTGCTTCGAGGGTGGGATGGGGGAATGCCTCCCCGGTATCGACGCCGTTCCCTAGAACGGCGCCAGGAACTCAGAACACGAATGCGTTGTCGCCCGCCTGTCCCTGCGCCTTGCCAGCCGCGTCGGCCACCTGAGGCGCGGCCGCCTGTGCGGGCGCGGCGTCCGGCTTCTGGCCTTGCAGGGGCGCGGGAAAGACGGGCCCGTTGCGGGTCAATCGCACCACGCCGCTGGCCGACGGCGCCGCCTGGGCAGGCCCAGGCGCGGCCGCACCAGCAGACGCGGCGACATCGCGGGCCGCGCTTACAACAGGAGCAGCGGCATCCTGCGAGGCGGACCTGGAAAGCGTCTCTTGCCCGTCGTCCTGGCCCACGACCCGGCGCGAGAGCGGCGCTTGCGCGTCCGCCACCGAACCGGCGCGAGAGGCCGACGGCGATACATTCGCCACCACCGGGATGGCGTTGCCGGGGTCTATCCCGGCGCGCTGACCGGCGATGGACGCGAAGATCTTCTGGACGTAGCCGTGCTGGTATCCGGTCGTGAAGTTGCCCGAGTAGTAACAGCTGAACGCGCTACCCCAGTCTCCCTGCGCGCGCGCATGGCACTCGGAAAGGATCCGCGCGCCTGCTCGCAGATTCACGCAACCATCGAAGGCCTGCGCGTACGAGGCGACCCCGTACTTACGCAGGTTGTAGCGATTGACCTGGGCCAACCCGACAGAGAAATTGTAGCCACGGCTCTCGAGCATCTCGGCGGTCGCAACCGCTTCGGCGAGATTACGTGGCTGGCGCACCAGACGCCCGCCCACTACGCCGATGGCATAGGGGTTGGCCGAGGACTCGACCTGCACCACATGATGCATGACGTCCATGGGCACCGCGAGGTTTTGGCACTGCATCATGTCCACGAAGGGAAGCATGCGCACCTCCTTTGCCTGTAGGCACCATCTGTCCGCTTCCCACGGGGCCGGGCGCGCGATCCATGGCGCGGCATCTGCGATACCGCATCTTCTGCCAGCCTCGAAGGCGATGTCAATTCGTTCATCCCTCCTCCTTCGTGATGGAGCGCACGCTAAATTTGGCTTGAAACATGGTCCGTCGCCCGCGTCGTCAGTCAGTGAAAACGCGGTCCGGCGTGAAATCGATCCCAGTGATATACCGCCCACCCGCATGGGCCTTGATATGCACCACGATATCGATCGTCATCATCAGCAACCGCTTGATGACGCTGAATTCGAGGCCCGCGCCCTCCGACGAGGCCTTCACCATCAGCGCGAGCTGGTCCCAGGTCTGACCGATGCTGCCCGCGTGGCAGCTGGTGATCGAACCGGGATGGCCTGATGCGCAGTTGCGGATGAAGTAGAACGACTCATCGCCGCGCAGCTCGGCCAGGATGATGCGGTCGGGCTTCATGCGCAGGCAGGCCTCCATGCAGCTCTTGGCGGTCACGTTACTGGTGCTCTGCCCGCCCTTGGAGTACAGCAGATGCACGACGTTCGGCTGCTCGATGAAGAGTTCACGTGCGTCCTCGATGGTCACCAGACGCTCATCGCGCGGGATGTGATGAACCAGCGCCTTCATGAAGGTGGTCTTGCCGCTGCCGGTGGCGCCGGCGACCACAATGTTCTTCTTGTAGAGCACGGCCTTTCGGAAGAACTCGGCGTAATCGCGGCGCCGGCGCAGCTCAAGCAGTTCCTCGTCGTGCGCGCTCAGCCCGGCGTTCCCTTCCAGAATCTGGTCGAAAAAGCCTTCCTGCTGATACTGGTCGAGCGTGCGCGTCTGGTGCGAAGGCAGGCGGATGGTGATCGAGACCTTGCCCGGATCGCATGCCGGCGGAATCACGAACTGCGCACGCTGCCCGGTCGGAAAAGTCAGCGACACCACCGGATCGGCATCGGTGATGCGCTGGCCGGTGTTGCTCTCGTTGACCACCGCGGTGCAGAACTGACGGGCACGCTCGAAGTTCAGCGACGGAACCTCGATCCGGCGCCAGCCATCCCGCCCTTCCAGATACAGCTCGCCCGGTCGATTGACGCAGATCTCGGTCACGTCGTGGGACGACATGTACTCGCGGATGCCGAGCACCTCGTACTGATAGTCGAGGAACTCGTTGGACACCTGGGCGACCGGCCCTTCGGTGACACCGCCTTCCATGAGTCGTCCCTCCAGCATCACTGGTAGCTTGGGAGCACGCCCGAGAAGTCCACGTCCTTGGCGACGTAGACATTCAGGACCGTGCCCTGGTTGATGGTAATCGTCGGCGACCGCGCCATCTGCTGGCTGATCATCTGTTCGGACAGGCGCTGCATCGTCTGCGCGGTCTCGCTCTCGTACGGCTCGATGTACGTGGTGCCGTTCTCGGTGATGGTGGTCCGCTGCGGGCCGTGCTTCTGGCCTTCGTATTTGAAGGCGTCGGCGATCAGGCTGATCATCAGCGCCGAGGTGATCTTGCTGGCCCAGTGATTGTTCAGATCGCCGGGATGCCCGGCGCCGCCGAGATTGTCCACACCGGGGCTCGACATCATCACGTCGATCCCGGTGGGCGTGGTGATGCGATCCCACACGACGGCCACGCGATTGGTGCGTCCGCCGCCGCCCGAGTAGGTGCCGCTGACCTTCGAACCCTTCGGCAACAGCAGGCTCTTGCCGTTCACCGAATAGACCGGCTCGGTCACGATGCAGCTGGTGAAACCGGACACGTCGGTGACGATATGCGTCTCCAGCACGCAGCGGATATAGGTGCCGCGCAGCAGCAGCGTGTCGGGCTTCTGCAGGTAGCTCGCCGCGGACACATCGCCAAGCTGGGCCTGGATGGGCGGCTGCGTCCCGGGCTCACCGTTCCGGGGCGTCGGCGCGGTGCCGAGGCCATCGGGACCGCCCATCGGCCCACCGCCAGCGTTACCGCCCACGCTTGCGCCGCTGTCGGCGATCCGACGCTCCACCAGCGAAGGACCGGCCGGACGCTGCTCGCGCCGGGCACCGGCCAGGTTCTCGCGGCCGAACTCCTGGGGCTCTTCCAGCGGCAGCGGGGCCACCGGCGTCGCCGGCTCCGCGCTTGCCGCTGGCAGCGCGGGCTCGACCTGCGGCGCGTCCGGGACCAGCGGCCGCTCGACACGCGCCTGCCGGGTGGGCTCGGGCTTGTCCTGGCCGGAGTTGAACATCTTCAGGAACATCGCCGCCATCACCAGAATCAGCAGCAGCGTCGCGCCCATGAACAGCAGCGCACGCCGATTGAGGCGCTGGCCTTCCTCGGAGCGCAGGCTCGGCGCAGCGCTATCGAGATCCTCGACCTCCGGCTGCCTGCTCGAGGAAAAATACGGATTGCCCCTGTCCTCCGGCGGCTCTCCTGCGCCGGGAGGATCGCGATGCTCGGGCGGGATATTGTTCTGGCTCATTTCTGCTGATTCCTCCGCAGCCCAACGACGTTCAGTCCATGACGGATCACCAGGTAGGGATAGGTGCCATGGACGACGATCGTGTTCTTGTCGACGGTGGTATTCACCACGAAATCCTCGCCGTGCTCCTCCTGCCGGCCATAGACGCTGGGAAAGTTTCCGCTAGGAAAGCTCACACCATCATTCATCTTGACGTAGGTGAAGCGTCCATCGTCGTAGACCGTCGTGGGAATCAGCCACTGCGCCTTGCTGCGGGTCGCGTAGGAATAGTCGTAGTAGTAGCGCCGGGACTTGTCGATCCCCAGATCGATCTGCGCCGGGGGCTCGCTCGGTGCCGTCGTCTCGGCCACCGGCGTGGTCGCGAACTGCGTGTCCGGCGAGTAGACGAAGCTGATCTTGTACTGCACGCCGGCGGCGCGCGCCTGGTCGAGCGCCTTCCAGTCCGTGGCGACGACCTTGAGCTCGAAGATGTAGGAGTGGGTGGCCGTGCGCACCATCATGTTGGTGTCCACGTCCGTGTTCTTCGGTTTGAGGTAGAACACGTTCTCGCGGCGCGACAGCTCCCAGCCGCTGCTGAAGCCGGTGCTGTAATCGAGGATCTTTTCGTTGGGGCTCAGCTCGATTTGGGTCGTGATGCCCAGCCCGGTCCTGACCTGGTAGATCGCGTCCGGCTTGTACTCGTAGCGATCGATGACCTGCGCCCCGACGGACGCCGACGCACACAGGCCTGACAGCAGCAGGAAGAAGACCGGCAGCACGCCGGCGCGACGTGGCGCACTCATTGCGAGGTAGCTCCGTTCTGCTCAGTGGTGGAGGGTTGTGTCGGCGCCGGCTGACCATTGGCCAGCGTCGACTCGACGGGAGGATAGGCAACCTGGCCAGGGGCCGCCGCTGCAGCACCGGCGGCTGGCACCGGCGTTTCGGCGACCGGAAGGCTGGCGGCGTCACTATCGACGCGATAGCTGGTGACCTGGAACCCCAGCGGGTTGATCACGCGGTCCTGATCCTCGAACTTGAGGTTCTTGTTGTAGCTGTAATCGATCGTGGCCAGCTTGTTGTCCAGCGGCTGGGTCTGGCCAGTCTTCTTGTCGTACTTGAAGCGCTGGAACCGCACTGTCGCTCCGCGGAACCCCTGCCCGTCCGGCGTGCGCACCAACACCGTGCTGAGGATCTTGACTCGGATGCTAGCGAAGCGACCGTAGGTCTCGATCAGATTGACCGGATTGCTTCGGCTGTAGAGCGCGCGGTACTCGTTGGCCACGGGCGTGGAGGTGGACCGACCAGAGTTCCATAGACACTCAGTCGCCGCTCTGCGCGTAGCGCTTTTCGAACTCTACCGGTGACATGCCGCCAGCGGAACCATGCCGGCGAATCGGGTTGTAGAACATCTCGATGTAGT
>NZ_SHMH01000007.1 GCF_004283755.1 Pseudoxanthomonas winnipegensis | reverse complement strand
GCTCGATCACCTGCTTCACCGCTTCGGCCTGGAACTCATCCGTGTACTGCTTGCTGTTGCCCATAAACACCTCGGTCATTGCCATCAATTATGGCAACCGGATGTCTACGAAAGGCTGGCCGGTCCACAGTGAAGTAACGAATCAGCGTTATTTGATTGGTTGGCTTGATGAGCTGAGTTGCCAGGGCGTGCAGATCAACCCAACGATATGGCGTCCCTTTCAGGGCCCTATAGTAGAAGTTGAACCCATCCACGTAGATCGCAGTGCGCATTCCATGCCCTGGAAAAAGCCAAGGCCCCGTGAGGGGCCTTGTACCCGTCCACCAGAAGTGAGACGGGGGAGTTAGCAGTTTGGTTGTATGCCAGGCTGGGCTATGGCCGCCCTACATGTCACCAGCACACCAACCGTTTCTTTGGCCAATTGTACGTGTGCTTTGGTTGCGCGCAATAGCTTTGCTATTGGAAGTGCAAAAAAGTTCACAAATTTCGTCAACCCACCCCACGCTGCTGCCAGTAGCCCTCAAACCATCAATTAGCCTATCGCCCTGCCGGGGTCGATTGGTTGTGGATAAGTCTAGCCAGGGGCGATACGGGCTATCACCGGCCAGAACGGAATCCTGGCCGACCGGAGTCCATAGCCATGGTCTTGTTCGACACCCACCCTGAGGCCGCTTTAACGGCCGGCTGACTGCCATCCAGCGCTGCCCGCAGGACAACTGCGCGGCCGTGCAAGTCGATGTAGTGGCGGATGCCGTTCTTCACCAGAAACTGGATCTGGCGCGCGCGGATCGGCGTGCCGGTCAGTTCCTGGATTTCAGATCGCGACAGGCAAAGTCCGCTCACGGTCCTGGCTTCTTCAGTTCTGCAATCTCGGCGCGCAGCCGCTCGATCTCGTCTCGTGCATCTAGCATCACTTTGCCCGCCTCAGGGTAGCCCATGTCGTAGAGCCAAAGACCTTCAGTCTCCAGCTCCTCCATGATGTCCTTGTCGCTCACCTTCGTGCCCCCTGCCGGCCATCTCGTCTGGTGCGATCACCCATCCGTAGGCTGGCGTCATGGCCTCCCCCGACGAAAAAGATAGCACCCAGCCCCTCGGGCCTGATCCCTTCGGACACTTGGCGTGGAGAGACACACGCACGGCGGAAGAGCGGCAGGCTGCTGAGTCGAAGGAGTGGGCCAGGCGCAAGGGCCGCGGCCGCAAGGACTGGTGGAAGAAGCACCTGCCAGATCCAGCGAAATAGCGGGAGTGAGCAGTCGGATCTTCCGCGCGTTTTCCGTACCTACGTCCGTACAACGACAAAGGCCACCCTACGGATGGCCTAAGTAATTGAATCGCCACAACTTTCGCCACCTAGATGGTGGCCGGGGAGGGAATCGAACCCCCGACACAGGGATTTTCAATCCCTTGCTCTACCAACTGAGCTACCCGGCCAGTGCTGCACTTGCGGCCGAGCCGAAGCGAGGCGCGCATGATACGGATGGATTCCCGATCCGGCAAGACGCCTGATCACTGAACGTGTCGCCGCGCGACCGTGCCGACCCGGCGGGGCCGGGTGCATCATCGCTGTCCCCGACACGGTTCGCCACCGGAGACGCCGCATGCAACGTCCGCGATTCGCCCGCCTGCTCGCCGCCGGCCTGCTGGCCGCCCTCGGCGCGGGCTGCGCCACCACCGGGCTGACCGATGCGCAGGAACTGGCGCTGTACCAGGCCCACGCCGGCGAGCCGGTCAAGAGCTTCACCGTCTTCGGCCAGCTCAACGGCTGGTCGCCGCTGGGCGATGCAGCGCTGGCGGTGTGGGCCCGGCCCAGCGAGGCCTACCTGCTGGAGCTGAGCGGGCGTTGCATCGATCTGGATTCGGCGCCGGCCATCACCGTGACCAACCAGGGTGGCCGGGTCTACGCGAAGTTTGACGACGTGCTGGTGCTGGGCGGGCTGCAGAACAGCTTCCGCATGCCGTGCCGGATCGCCGAGATCCGGCCGCTGGACGTCAAGGCCCTGCGGCAGGCGCAGAAACAGCTGCGCCAGGCCAACGCGGCCGAACGCCAGGCCGGCGCGCCGCCGGCGGGTAACCAATGACCGGCGGCCATCACGGCGCGCTTGCGCGCTCGGCGCTCTGATCGACCCCTGGCATCCGCCACGCAAGAAGGAGATCCGCCATGAGCCGATGGACATCCCTGCCGATGCTGGCGCTGGCGGCCGCGCTGCTGGTGGCCGGCTGCGCCACCACCGGGCTGAGCGACAGCCAGCGCCTGGCGCTGTACCGCGCTCACGCCGGCGCGCCGCAGAAGGATCTAAGCAATGCGGACCGCCTGATCGGCTGGACCGCGCTGGGGGATGAGGCCGTGGCGGTCTGGACCCGCCCCAACGAGGCCTATCTGCTGGATCTGGGCAACAGCTGCAACGGGCTGAACAACGCGACCACGATCCTGATCACCAACCTGCTCGGGCAGGTGTCGGTGGGCATGGATCGGGTGACGGTCATCGACCGCCCGGGCGGCTTCCACGTCAGCTGCCGGATCCAGAGCATCCGCAGGCTCGACACACAGGCCATCCGCGCCTCGGAACAGGCGCTGCGCGAGGCGAGGCTGGCCGAACGCGAGGCCGCCGACGCCGGCAGCTGAGGCTCAGGCCTGCGGGTCGGGCGCGACGTAGCCGGCGGGCTTTTCCGCGTCGCCGCCGAACAGGAACTTGCGCAGCTCGGCTTCGAGAAAGGCGCGGTCCTTCGGCGTGCGCGGCGAGAGGCGGTTCTCGTTGATCAGCATGGTCTGGTGCGCCAGCCACGCGGCCCAGCCGGCCTTGCCGATATGGGCGAACACCTGCTGTCCCAGCTCGCCCGGATAGGGGACGAAGTCCAGGCCTTCGGCGTCTTTCTTCTCGTACTGGCAGAACACGGTGCGGGGCATGTCAGGCATCCAGGAGTTTGCGGATGGGCGCAGGCAGGCCCAGCGTGGTCAGTTCGGCCGGGGCGACCCAGCGCAGGTCCGCATTGTCGCCCACCGCATCGCGCGGCGACAGGCGCGCCCAGCGCAGCGGCTGCATGTGCAGGCGGTAATGGGTGAAGGTGTGCGGGGTGTCGGGCAGTTCGTCGGCGGCGTCGAAGTCGCCGGCCAGGTGCGCGTCGAACCAGGCGCGCGCGGCGGTGGTGTCGTCGGCCTGCGGCAGCGACCACAGGCCGGACCAGATGCCCACCGGCGGCCTGCGCTGCAGCAGCACGCGGCCCTGCGCGTCGAAGGCCATCAGCATCACCGCGCTGCGCTCGGGCAGCGGCTTGCCGGGCTTGGGCGTGGGCAGGGCCTCGGTGAGGCCGTCGCGGAAGGCGACGCACTGCGGCGAGACCGGGCACAGCAGGCAGGCCGGATTGGCGCGCGTGCACAGCGTGGCGCCGAAGTCCATCTGCGCCTGGGTGTAATCGGCCAGCCGACCCTGCGGCACGTGCTGGACGTGTTCGACCGCCAGCGCCCACAACTGCTTCTCGATGGCCGGCAGGCCCGGCCAGCCGGCGATGCCGTGCACGCGCGACAGCACGCGCTTGACGTTGCCGTCCATGATGGCGAAGCGGTCGTTCCAGGCCTGGCTGAGGATGGCGCCGGCGGTGCTGCGGCCGATGCCGGGCAGGGCGTGCAAGGCCTCGAAGTCGCGCGGCAGCTCGCCACCGTGCAGTTCGACACAGCGCTTGGCGGCGGCATGCAGGTTGCGGGCGCGGGCGTAGTAGCCAAGTCCCGCCCACTGCGCCATCACCTCGTCCGAGCTTGCTGCGGCCAGGTCCGGCAGCGTGGGAAACGCCTGCAGGAAGCGCTCGAAGTACGGAATGACCACGCGCACCTGGGTCTGCTGCAGCATGATCTCCGACAGCCACACGCGGTACGGCGTGCGCGGATGCTGCCAGGGCAGATCGTGGCGGCCGTGCTGGTCGAACCAGGTCAGGAGCGGGGCGGCGAAGGTGTCGATGGGCTGGCTCATGCTGGCGCTCAGCGGCGGTTTGTAGAGCCGAGCTTGCTCGGCTGGGGTTCTACCCGACGGCCCCAGCCGAGCGAGCTCGGCTCTACAAGTGCACTGCGATTAGGCGGCGCTGCCCAGGGCTTCAGGCAGCAGGGCGTCGACGAAGGCCTCGGCGTCGAAGACGCGCAGGTCCTCCGGGCGTTCGCCGATGCCGGCGTAGCGGATCGGGATGTTGAACTCGCGGGCGAGGGCGAACACCACGCCGCCCTTGGCGGTGCCGTCGAGCTTGGTCACCACCAGGCCGGTCACGCCCACGGCCGCATGGAACTGGCGCAGCTGCGAGAGCGCGTTCTGGCCGGTGGTGCCGTCGATCACCATCAGCACCTCGTGCGGCGCGCTGGCATCGACCTTGCCGAGCACGCGCCGGATCTTGCCCAGCTCGTTCATCAGGCCGGTCTGGGTGTGCAGGCGGCCGGCGGTGTCGGCGATCAGCACCTGGGTGCCGCGCGCCTTGCCGGCCTGCAGCGCGTCGAAGGCGACCGAGGCCGCATCCGCGTTCTGGCCCTGTGCCACAACCGTCACGCCGTTGCGTTCGCCCCAGGCCTGCAGCTGGGCCACGGCGGCGGCGCGGAAAGTGTCGCCGGCGGCCAGCATCAGGCTGAATCCGTCGTCCTTGAAGCGCTTGGCCAGCTTGCCGATGGTGGTGGTCTTGCCGACGCCGTTGACGCCCACGGTCAGCACCACGAACGGCTTGGCGTCGCGGTCGATCGCCAGCGGCACGGCGACCGGCCGGAGGATGGCGATCAGCTCGGCGCGCAGGGCGGCCAGCAGCGCGTTGGCATCGGCGAACTCGCGCGCCTTCATGCGCTTGCGCAGGGATTCGACCAGGGCGGTGGTGGCGGTCACGCCGACGTCGGCGGTGATCAGCGCGGTCTCGATCTCGTCGAGCAGATCGTCGTCGAGCTTGGGGTTGCGCGAGAACAGGCCGCCGAAGCTGCGCGCGAAGGCGCTGCCGCGCAGGCGTTCGCGCCAACCGGTCTTGCCGGGGGCGGCGGCGGGCTTGTCGATGGAGGTGGGGCGGGGCGCGGTGTCGGGCGCGGGAACCGGCGCTTCGACGGGCGGCGGCGCGATCGGTGCCGCAGGTGTGGGAGCCGGTGCGGGCGCGACCGCAGGCGGGGCGGCGACCACGACGGGCGCGTCGGCCACCGGTGCGGCGGGAACCGGCGTATCGATCAGCTGCCGCGGCGATGGGCCGGGCACGACGACGTCGGGCTGGGCCGGCGCGGCGGGTGCGAAGCGCTCGGGCTCGGGCGCGGTCGGTGCGGGCGCGGGCTCGGCGGCCTGCAGGGCGTCGGCGACTTCGCGCGCCTGTTCGAGCGCGGCGGCCGCGTCGGCGGCATCGGAGGTGACCGGACGCGCCTCGGGGAAGGCGGCGGCCAGCTCTTCCACGCTGTAGCGACGGGTGCTGCCGTCCTGGGCGGACGCTGCGTCCTGCGGCTTCTTGCGGCGGAAGAAACTGACCATGTGCAGCCTTGGTAATGCGAAAAATGAGGGCGCAGATGCTAACACCGGGGTCTGGAAGGCCTGGTGTGCGGGGGTGCGACGGGGTGTGGTGAGGGTGGGGGCTGCCGCGCGCTGGTCGTGCCCTCACCCCAACCCCTCTCCCGGGGGGGAGAGGGGCTTGGGCGCATCGGGGCTTGGGGCTTCTGCGGATCAGCGGGACAGGTCGAGCAGGAGCTTGTTGAGGCGGCGCACGTAGCCGGCCGGGTCCTTGAGGCTGTCGCCCGCGGCCAGCGCGGCCTGGTCGAACAGCACGCGGGTCAGGTCGCCGAAGCGTTCCTCGTCGCTTTCCGCATCCAGGCGCTCGATCAGGGGATGGGCCGGGTTGAACTCGAACACCGGCTTGCCCTCGGGCACCTTCTGCCCGCTGGCTTCCAGGATCTGGCGCATCTGCAGGCCCAGGTCGCCCTCGCCGATGGCCAGGATCGCCGGCGAATCGGTCAGGCGATGCGACACGCGCACCTCGGACACGTCCTCGCCCAGCGCCTGCTTCAGGCGTGCGACCAGCTGCTCCTTGTCCTTGGCGATCTGCTCCTGCGCCTTCTTGTCCTCCTCGGACTCCAGCGCGCCCAGGTCCAGGTCGCCGCGGGCGACATCGACGAAGGACTTGCCGTCGAACTCGGTCAGATAGCTCATCAGCCACTCGTCGATGCGGTCGGTCAGCAGCAGCACCTCGATGCCCTTCTTGCGGAACACCTCCAGGTGCGGGCTGTCCTTGACCGCGGCGAAGCTCTCGCCGGTCAGGTAGTACAGCTTGTCCTGGCCTTCGACCATGCGCGCCACGTAGTCGGCCAGCGCCACGTCCTGGGCGTCGGTGCCGGACTTGGTCGAGGCGAAGCGCAGCAGGCCGGCGATCTTCTCGCGGTTGGCGTAGTCCTCCGAGGGGCCCTCCTTGAGGACCTGGCCGAACTCCTTCCAGAACCTGGCGTAGTCCTCGGGCTTGTCCTTGGCCAGCTTCTCCAGCATGTCCAGCGCGCGCTTGGTCAGGGCCGACTTCATCGAGTCGATCACCGGGCCCTTCTGCAGGATCTCGCGCGAGACGTTGAGCGGCAGGTCGGAGGAATCCACCACGCCCTTGATGAAGCGCAGATACAGCGGCAGGAACTGGTCGGCCTGGTCCATGATGTAGACGCGCTGCACGTACAGCTTCAGGCCCTTGGCCGCGTCGCGGTGGTACAGGTCGTACGGCGCGCGCGAGGGCGTGTACAGCAGCGAGGTGTACTCGAGCTTGCCCTCGACCTTGTTGTGGCTCCAGGCCAGCGCGTCGGCGTGGTCGTGGGCGATGTGCTTGTAGAACTCCTGGTACTCGGCGTCGGTCACCTCCGACTTGGGCCGGGTCCACAGCGCGCTGGCGCGGTTGACCGCCTCCCACTCGGGCGCGGCCGGGGCCTCGCCTTCGGCCGGGGCAGGCTGCTCCTTGAGCAGTTCGACCGGCAGGGCGATGTGGTCGGAGTACTTCTTGACGATGCCGCGCAGGCGCCAGCCGTCGGCGAAGCCTTCCTCGCCTTCCTTCAGGTGCAGCACGATGGTGGTGCCGCGCTGCGGCTTGTCGATGGTGGCGACCTCGAAGTCGCCCTCGCCCCTGGACGACCAGTGCACGCCCTCGCTGGCCGGCAGGCCGGCGCGGCGGCTGTAGACGTCGACCTGGTCGGCCACGATGAAGGCCGAATAGAAGCCCACGCCGAACTGGCCGATCAGGTTGGCGTCCTTCTTCTGGTCGCCGGAGAGGTTCTTGAGGAAGTCGGCCGTGCCGGACTTGGCGATGGTGCCCAGATGCGCGATGGCCTCCTCGCGGCTCATGCCGATGCCGTTGTCCTCGATGGTGACCGTGCGCGCGTCCTTGTCGAAGGAGATGCGGATGCGCAGGTCGCTGCCGTCGCCTTCCAGCAGGGAGGCATCGGTCAGCGCCTCGAAGCGCAGCTTGTCGGCCGCGTCGGCGGCGTTGGAGACCAGCTCGCGCAGGAAGATCTCCTTGTTGGAGTACAGCGAGTGGATCATCAGCTGCAGCAGCTGCTTGACCTCGGTCTGGAAGCCGCGGGTTTCCTTGTGGGTCTCCGGATGGGTGTCGGTGGTCATGGGTCGTCTTGCTCCGTGGTGGGACCGGCCTGATCGGCCGCCGATGGCTTCTTCGGGTGTGGGCGCGAGGGCGGATTTCAAGATGGGCAGGCGATTGACGGCCCGGCTTTTGTGGGAGCCGCCCTTGTGGCCTTTTTGGCCAATGGCGGCGATGGGCTTCACCGGTAAAGCCCCATCGCCGCCATGGCGGCTCCCACCAGGAGCAAGGCCAGTGGGCGAAATTGCACTCCGGCCCCGGTTTTCCCCATCATCGCCAGCCCCGTCGTCCGCGCCGTGCCATGTCCCGACCGCCCCCTCCCTCGTCCCGCAACGCCGGCGCCGGCCAGGTGCGCATCGTCGGCGGGCGCTGGCGCAACACGCGCCTGGCGGTGCCGGACGTGGCCGGCCTGCGGCCCAGCAGCGACCGGGTGCGCGAGACCCTGTTCAACTGGCTGACCGGCCAGCTGGCCGGGGCGCGGGTGCTGGACCTGTTCGCCGGCACCGGGGCGCTGGGGCTGGAGGCGCTCTCGCGTGGGGCGGCCGGCGCGGTGCTGGTCGAACGCGACCCGGCCGCGGCTCGCCAGCTGGCGCAGACGGTGACAAGACTGCAAGCCGACGACATCGCCCAGGTGGTGCAGGGCGACGCGCTGGCCTGGCTGGAGGGGCAGCCGGATGGGGGCTTCCAGATCGCCTTTCTCGACCCGCCATTCGCCGACGGGCTGCATGCGCGCGTGCTGGAACGCCTGCCGCGGCTGCTCGCGCCCGGCGCCTGGCTGTACCTGGAGGCGCCGCTCGAGCAGGCGCCGGCGCTACCGTCCGGCTTCGTCCTGCATCGCGAGGGCCAGACCCGCCAGGTGCGCTATGCGCTGGCGCGTGCGCCGGGCTGAAAGGAGCGCTGCTACACTCGGCCCGCGAATTTCCACGGGTTTTGCAGCATGAGCGTGTCGCCCATCCGGACGGCGGTCTATCCGGGCACCTTCGATCCGATCACCAACGGTCACCTGGACCTGATCGACCGGGCCGCGCCGTTGTTCGAGCGCCTGGTCATCGGCGTGGCCGCCAGCCAGAAGAAGGGGCCGGCGCTGCCGCTGGAGCAGCGCGTGGAACTGGCGCGCGCCGCCACGGCCCATCACCGGCACGTGGAGGTGATCGGCTTCGACAGCCTGCTGGCCGATTTCGTCGCCCAGGTCGGCGGCCGGGTGCTGCTGCGCGGGCTGCGCGCGGTGTCCGACTTCGAGTACGAATTCCAGATGGCCAGCATGAACCGGCATCTGATTCCCGACGTGGAAACGCTGTTCATGACCCCGGCCGAGCAATACGGCTTCATTTCCTCGACCCTGGTGCGCGAAGTGGCGCGCCTGGGCGGCGACGTGTCCGGCTTCGTGCCGGCCTCGGTCGCCAAGGCGCTGCAGGACGTGCGCCGCGCTTCGCTTTCCCCCGCCCCTTGAACCGAACGATCCAACCGGAGGCTGCACCATGAAGTCCACCAACCGCCTGCTCCTGGCCGCCTGCCTGGGCATGAGCCTGACCCTGGCCGCGTGCAAGAAGGAAGACGCGCCCGCGCAGCCGGCCGAGGCCGCCGCGATGACCGCGCCGACCACCAGCGACGATGCCGCGTGGAAGAAGTACCTGCAGGACGTCGTGCCGCGCAACATGGGCAACATCTCCAACCCGCCGATCATGTACTACCTGCCGGCCGAGACCGACCCGGACTTCCAGGGCAAGTACGACCGCCTGGCCGAGCAGGTCAGTAATGCCGCGCAGCGCGGCGTGACCTCCGGCAACATGGTGGCCTTCGGTTCGCCGGTCAGCGCCAAGATGGCCGACCTGATCGTGGCCTCCTTCGGCAAGGCCGCGGCCGGCTCGTTCAAGGGCGCGCGCGTGCTGTTCGTCGGCGCCGCGGCCGACAACGACCGCGTCAAGGCGGCGGTTGCGCCGTCCGGCGCGGACTACGTGTTCGTCGAAGCCAAGTGATCCGACGACGCGGCCGTGCCTGGCACGGCCGCGTTTTTCGGTAGCGGAGGAGGCCATGCCTCCTCTTTTGCTTTTGGCGGGGCATGGGTGCCGTCGTTGGCGCCAAAGCGTGGCTCCAGCGTTGCCTTTGCGGTTGTTCTGCGTGCTTGCGTTCGAGCGGGCCGCGATCTGAGCCACCCCCCTCCCGGCCTCCCCCTGCTGCGCAAGGGGAGGGGCGGAGCCTTGTGAGCTGAGGGTTGAAGGGGCGGGCTGGCGGAGCGTGGCGGGCCGGCGTGCAAGTCCGTCACGACGGTGGGAACATCCGTGCCGTCGAAAGGGGATTTGCCGGGCATGCCGCGGTGGGCGCCGCAGTTGACCAGGTTGTCGAAACGATCGTTGCAGACATCCGTGGTGTACCCGCAGCCCGGATGGAAGGTTGCGGCCTGGCCGGTGGCCATGCCCAGCGTGCCGCCGTAAACCGATGCGACGCCGGTCGTAGCGTCGAAAGCGTCCAGGCCGCGACTCTCCTGGATGCCGTCCGCACTCATCCAGCGGACCATGCCGCCGACGTAGTAGTCGACTTCCGGCGCACCGGCCAGGGCGGCGGAGGTGACTCGCTGGCCGTCCAGCACGGTGAGCTGGCCAGCGACTTTGAAGTCATCGGGGTTGACGCCGCACTGGTCATCGAACACCGCATAGGGACAGCCACGAGACCAGCACAGGCGCAGGCCAGGACGATCGAAGGTCGCCTGCATCGACTGGCACGCAATCTCACGCTGACCGCTCTTGCTCAGGCGCATGCCCACGATGTAGCCGATCCACTGCACCGGCGCCTCGGTCTCCCCGAAGTGACAGGCGCGCAGGACCGTCCGCGTGCGCGTGGTGGGCTTGGTGCCGACGTAGTGCTTGATGATCTCCAGATCCGGAGGGACGGTGAGCTTGACCGTGTCACGCTCCACTTCGCCTGTCTGGCTGATCGAGTCGCCGGTCAGGCCGGGCACGTCCTTGTAGACGATGCCGCCCAGGTCGTAGTCACGCCCCGCGTTCGTATAGCGCCACACCAGCGGCCCGCGGCCGAATTCGATCAGCAGCACCGGCGCGCCGCTTGCGATGCTGCGCTCGCGCTCGTCGAAACTCATGCCGGCAGCTCCAGATCGTCGCGCACCGCCCGCAGCATCAGGCTGGCGCGGGCGACACCATCCACGTCCGTGGTGTGGTCGACCTCGATGTCGTCGGTGGCACTGCGCACCAGCTGCAGCCAGCTGATCCGGAGCACGTTGGCCGTGGTCAGCTCGAGGCCGACCGCGCTGTCGAGCGACAGGCGCTCGGTCGCGCGATCGACGCCCGTCGCGCCCAGGATGCGGCGATAGATCCGTGTGCCGTCGCGCAGCTCGATGCGGATGTGGCGCCGGCCTGTCTTACCGCCAACGCCGAAGCGGCTGTAGCCCACCGTGGCCACGTCCAGGGCCGAGGAGGTCGCCGCGGTGGTGGCGACGATGCGCAGGTCATCGGCGAACGTGGGCAGCCAGAGCGTCTTCTGCTGGCCGGCCAGGTAGTAGGCCAGGCCGCGCCAGCTACCGCGCTCGGCGCGGCCCGCGAGGAACCAGGCGTGCTGCTGCAGGGCGATGCCCGTGCCGACCAGGTCGGTGTTCACCGGGTTATTGATGCCGTTGTCCAGCGTCGACAGCAGCCGCTCGTACTGCGCTGACAGGTCCTCGGACCACTCCGGTCGCTCCTCGAGGACGGGCGCACCGCGGTAAGTGGCTGGCGGCGGCGCGGCTGGCCAGTCGCACGGCTCCATCGAGCGGAAGTTGACGTCGGCGCTGACCAGGTCGTCGGTCTTGCGGGTCAGCTGCGGCTGCTCGGTCAGCATGGCCAGCCGGACCGGATACACGCGGCAGCCCGGGTCCCAGTCGAGCTGGACCGGCCGGACCAGATCCAGGCCGTCAGCGCGCACGGCCTGGATCTCCGCGACTTCGAGATCCTGGGCGGTCTCGCCGCGGATCATGACCAGGCCGCCGGCGCGGTAATCCAGGTGGGTGGTGTCCAGGGCGATCGCCTGGGCGCCGGCCTCGACTCCGCCGGCAAGCCACGTCACGTCGGTCCAGATCGGCAGCGCCCACGTGCGTGCGCCCCAGCCGTAGAGCGCCAGGTCCATGCTGACGCGGTCATCGCCGTCGACCAGCACGGTGGCCGACCAGGTGCGCACGGGCCAATGCCGCAGCTTCCGGCGCTGCTCGGCGCCCGAGGGGCTGGCCAGCACGTCCGTGAGCCAGGACAGGCGCTCCTTGATGCCGTCCGCCCAGTCCGGCGTCCAGCCCCAGGCCGTCACGCGGCTGCCTGTCACGTGCAGCTTGAGAGCAGGTTCGCTGGTGACGGTCCACGTCAGGGTGGCATCAATGACGGGCGGGCCGTCGACCGACACCGCGAGCGACCACGCCTGCGCCTCGAGCGTGGCCAGCGTCAGCGGCAGCGGCGCCGGCGCGCTCAGCGTCATGCCCTCGCCGCCGGCGACGTCCACGGCAGTGAAGACGACGCTGCGATCCAGGTATCCATTCCACACGCGCACCGACTGCAGTTGGCTGCTGACCAGGTTGCCCAAGGCGAGTGTGGTGATCGACAGGTGGACGCGCTGATACCAGCTCAGCATCCCGAAGTTATCGCCATACGCGCCCGTGGCAGTCAGGTCGGGCTCGTCGAGCGCCGGCCGCGCGCCGCGCGCACCTGCAGCGCCCACACTCAGATCCGCACCGACAGGCGCCGGCCACAGCGGCCGGCGCTGGCCGAGCGCGGGATTGATGTAGGTGCCGATAGCAGCGATGGGGCCGGGCGCGATCATCAGTCGATCTTCCGGATCGCATAGCCGTAGTAGGCCGAGCTGGGCACCGCGCTGCCGTAGACATCGTGCGTGTCGGTGCGCTGGATCGCGGGGAACACCTGCCAGTCCTCGCCGCCGATCGTAATGATCTCCTTCGGCGCATTCAGGCGCAGGTCCACCTGGCGCAGGTGCGGGGCGTAGCCGATCGGGCTGCGCATGTTGCTGGGCCGGTCACCGAAGACGTACAGCGGGAACAGCGGCACCAGCTTGTTGTAGCGCTGGTAGCCGATGCGGCCGAGCGGCAGATTCAAGCCGCCGCGCATCGAGCCCGTCGCCCGCGTGCCGTCCCAGTTGCGGCCGATCGGCATCCAGCGGTTGCTTGCGCCATCGGCATCAAAGCGAACATGCGAGGCCACCGCACTGCCAGCGGGATCATGCGCGCCGTCCAGCAAGTACTCGTGGTACGAGTTCTCCGGAAAGTTCGTTGCCCAATCGGCAACGAACCAGTTCGTTGCAGTGGCGTACTCCCCGCCGGCGGTGCTATCGAACTTCACCAGGCGTCCGAGCGAGAACGACCGGAACACCCCGGCTTCCGACTCGATGACCACGTGCAGGTACGGGGCGCCCGCCTCAGCGCCGCCGAAGAAGGTGTAGCCGGTGTACGGGCCTGCGATGTAGTTGCAGACCGCCGGTGTATCGACCACGTTCGGCTGGGCGTCCGCAGCCGCGCCGCTGCTCAAGCCAACGCAGCCGCGCAGCTCGATGGTGTCCGCCGTGGGCTGCAGCGCGAAGGTCGCACCATCCGGCGCGGTGAAGCCGATTGCACCGTCGGCCAGCGCCGTGGTGGTCCAACCGTTCGCGCCAGCGAAGCCGGCCAGCGAAGAGACCAACGCGGTTGGCGTGTTAGCGGTGCCAGTCTGGTAAGCCATCAGGTCAACTCCAGCAGCCAGTAGCCCCAGCGATCGCTGCGGAAAATGTTGGGCACGACCAGATGCTGCACACCGTCGATCGTGATGATGGTCCCCGCGGCGTTCCCGAAGCCGGAGACGTAGCGGCAGCCCTGCAGATCCATGTAGATCTCCGGATTGGGCTGCAGGCCCATGACCGTCAGGGGGAAAGCGGTGTAGGTGCCATCCCCGTTGTCACGCAGGGAGCGCAGTAGCTCGGTGCTGCCTGTGGCCATGCCCGCATAGGGCCAGACGCACGCAGCGCCGTCCTCAGCCTCGCCGCTGCCCGAGTTGTAGAAGTTGCGCACCTGCTGCCACGCCCCGGACGGTGCCAGCACGTCACAGCCCGTCCCAGGATCTGCGAAGCTGCGGAAGCCGATATCGTTGCTCGACCAGCGATCGGTCTGGCCACCCGTGCAGCCACCTACGTAAATCGGCGCGGGGTAGTCCCCCGTCAGCGCATTGGGCAAGCCGTAGCCCAGGTAGAAGGGGATGTAGCGCGTGCTGACCTTCGCCACCACCACACAGCGCTGGCCGTTGGCCACGAACGTGTACGGAATGACGTCATTCCACAGGGGCACGTAGCGCTCGGGGGAGGTCCCGGGCTGGCCGGTGAACGCCAGCGCCGCGTTGTACGACATGGCGCCGATCACACCGAAGTTGTAGGCATCCAGGCTCGGGAAGGCGAGCGCGCGGGCGCCGACGTGGATCTGCTGGTTACCGTCCAGGCCTGGCGCGCGGAGGATCAGCTCGTTGTTGTCCCAGCGCAGCTGCTGCCACTGCCGACCCGCGTTGACAAGGTCGGCATCGGTGGTCAGGAAATTGCGCAGCTTGTCGAGCAAGTCGGTGTAGCTGCTCGCCGTGCCTTCGACGTAGGCCATCAGTTGATTCCCAGCAGTTGCTTGAGCGTCTCGGTGTTGCGCCCGGCATGGAACAGGAAGGACTCCTCGCCGACTTCGCTCTTGAGCGCAGCGGGGATGCGGTTGGGGTCGTCGACGACCACCAGGCGCAGGCGCTGGTTGAGGCTCGAGGAGCCAGCATCGCCACCGATCGGTTCAAATCGACGGGGGTGCTCCGTGGCTGACACCGCCAAGACCATCAGCGTCGCCGAGCTCAACCGCAGTGCGCAGGCTTCTATCGCGCAAGTCCTGGCCGGTGGCGCCGTCCTCACCGCATTCGAGCTGATCGAGCGCGTCATGGCGCTTGGATACCGCTACCGGCCCTACGTCGCGGGCATCGTCGCCAAGGCGCACATCAGCGGAATGATCGAGCGCGTCAGCATCGCCAAGCCCTACACCTACCGGCTGTCCTCGGGATGGCAAGGCGACCTGGACGCCTCTGTGGTCTCCAAGCGCACGGCCGCGCCGGCCGAGGCGCCCGTCCCCAAGCCGCACGCACCGGCCGACATGCGCGAACCGCTGGCGTACCGCGGCCCCGCATTCACCAGCGGCCCGCTAGCGCCCTCGGTGGGCGTGGTCTGCGCCGAGCGTGCCGAGTCGGCGGATGACGAGCTGTCCCCCTATGTGGGCGGTCGGATCGTCGATTCGCTGCACCGTCACTTCGACAAGTTCTTCGGAGTGGATTAGCGCGATGGGCGTCCACCGTACTCCCGCACAGCGCAACCCCCGGCCGCGGGGTCGGCCCAAGCACGACCGCATCCGCGCGATGCGCTTCGCGCTGTGGGCCCAGCACGTGCCCGTGCAGCTGCTGACCGTCAAGCAGATCTGCGGCCTGCTGGATCTCAACAAATCGGCCGCCGCGAAGTGGCGCCGGGACCTGCTGCAGGCGCTGAGCCCGGTGGAAATCGACGGTGTGCCGACCTTCATTACGCCCGATCCGCGCATCAGGCCCGAACCGCGAGAGCTTCCCCCTGCCAACACCGGCGGCAACCGGCCAGGCCTCAACCAAGGAAAAGACTGATGAACGCTCAACCCATTCCCGATGGCTACCGCGAGAACCGCGCCGGCCACATGGTGCCCGAGTCGCAGATCAAGGCGATCGACCTGGCGCGCGACACGCTGGTGCAGGAGAAGATCCAGTGCGCCCTGGCGCTGCGCGATGCGCTGCGCGCGTTCAAGCGCGGCGTCTTCGACGATATCGCCGCCTTCGTCCAACTGTCGGCCGAGCAGTACGGGGCGCGCATCGGCGGCGACAAGGGCAACGTGACCCTGCTGTCCTTCGACGGGCGCTACAAGGTGGTGCGTGCGATCCAGGACAGCATCACGTTCGACGAGCGCCTGCAGGCGGCCAAAGCGCTCATCGATGAGTGCCTCAACGACTGGACCGAAGGCGCGCGGGCCGAGCTGCGCACGCTGGTCAACAACGCGTTCCGGGTGGACCAGGACGGCAACATCAAGACCGGCGAGGTGCTGTCGCTGCGGCGCACCTGGTCCGACGCGGAAGCCGTTCGCCGCCTCGCCGCGAAGCTGGGCTATCGGCCCAGCGCTGACGTGGTGCGGCTGGAGGACCTGGGCGGCGGCCGCAGCCGCTGGAAGATCGTGGACGTGGAGGTGGGCGGTGCGTGACATCCTCCTGATCGTCTACGTCTGCAGCGTCGCGCTGGCGTTGGGCCGCGGCGCCTGCGTGCTCCACGGCGTGATCCAGGCCGACAGGCGCGCGCGCGAGGGGACGTTCTACCAGCCGAAGGCGACCCTGGGCCGCGCCCTGCAGCTGCTGCTGGTCGCCCCGCTGGTGCCAGTCGTCAACACGTGGGTTGCGTTCCTGCACCTGCTGCACCTGCTTGGCTGGTCCTGGGACGCCGTCGAGCGGTTCCTGCGCATTCCGCTGGTGCAGCCCGCCAAGAAGAAGGACGACTGACCATGTTTTTCCGCGCTCTGACCTTCTACCGCTTCCCGCGCAGCCTGGTCCTAGACCAGCTGGACGAAGGCGTGCGCGCCAACTGGCTCAAGCCAGTGGGTGCTCTGGAGTTCAGCTCGCGCGGGTTTACGTCGCCCCTCGGCCGGGACCAGGAGGCGCCGACGCATCAGTGCGGCGATGCGATCTGGCTGACCCTGTCCGGCGAGGACAAACTGCTACCACCGGCGGTGATCGACAAGGTGCTCAACGAGCGCCTGGAAGCGATCTATCGCCGCGAGGGGCGACGTCCGGGGGGCCGTGCGCGCAAGCGCCTGCGCGACGATGTCGTGGCCGAGCTGTTGCCCGGCGCGTTCGTCAAACCATCCCGCCTTGATGCGCTGCTGGACCGGCGCCAGGCCTACATCGCGGTGGACACCAGCAGCCGCCGTGCGGCCGAAGGCCTGGTGAGCGAGATCCGCAACGCGCTCGGCAGCTTTCCAGCGTTGCCGCTGAACTGCGAGATCGCGCCGCGCTCCGTGTTGACCGGCTGGCTCGCCGGCGACCCGATGCCCGAGGGCCTGGCGCTGGGCGAGGACTGCACGCTGGAAGATCCGATCGAGGGTGGCGGCACCGTGAAGTGCTACCGCCTCGAGCTGCGCGGGGAAGAGGTCGCCGAGCACCTCGAAGCCGGCCGCCAATGCACCAGGCTTGCGCTGGTGCTGGACGACCACGTCGCGTTCGACCTGGACGAAACGATGGTGGTGCGCAAGCTGCGGTTCCTGGATGGCGCGCTGGAGTCGCTGGAAAGCGCCGATGCGCAGAGCGCGCTGGCCGAGCTGGACGCTCGCTTCGCGCTGATGGCCGGCGAGCTGGCCAGGCTGTTCTCGGTGCTGGTGCAGGCTTTCAAGCTCTCGGAGGCTGCATGAGCAACCGGCATGCCATCGTCGAGCAGGGTTACGATCCGGACCCGCCCCGCTGCTTCACCTGCGTCTACTTCCAGCGCAGGTTCAACCGACGGCCGTCCATGCCGCATAAGACGGTGGAGCGCTGCACCTTCGGCGACTTCACTGTGACCCACCGGGGCGTCTGCGACGAGTGGCATGGCCGCGATGGAAGCCGGATCGCATCGCCGGAGGCCCCATGAAAATCCACGTAATCACTGCCGACGCGGCCCACGAGTGCAACACGCCGATCAGGGCATATGCTTCGCGTGAACGTGCCGATGCCTTCATGGAACGCGTGCGACAGCACGTCGCGCGCAAGCCAGTGTGCCCACCTGACACTGGGGACGAGGTCGCGGATACCGCTGCAGCCGAGGCCTGGTGGGAGCTCAACGAAGCCTGGATGAGGCGCCACCCTGCCGGACGGGATTGGGCCTATTACGGGAGCGATTTCACCATCCACACACTGGCGGTGATCCGGTGAGTCGCGACCTGATCTCGGCACGTGCGCGCCGGCGCTGGACTGCGGACGAGGACGAGACCCTGCGCATCAACTTCCCGATGTGGCCCGCGTTCCTGATCGCGCATCTGGTCGGGCACAGCGTGAGTTCGGTGTACCAGCGCGCCACGCGCCTGGGCATCGAGAAGCATCCCGACCACATGCGCAATCCGATGGCACACCTGTGGAACAACGTTCACCACCCGGCGGCGATCGCGTCGCGGTTCAAGCCCGGCCGGGTGCCGGCGAACAAGGGCGTGCGCCGGCCCGGCTTCGCGCCCGGGCGCATGGCGGAGACACAGTTCCGGAAGGGACGCCCGGCGTGCGAGGCCCACAACTACGTGCCTATCGGAACCGAGAAGATCGACCCGAAGCGCAACGCTCTGGTACGCAAGGTCACGGACGATCCATCGATCTTCCCGGTTCACCGCTGGCAGCCCGTCGCGAAAATCGTGTGGGAATCAGCGCATGGACCCGTGCCCAAGGGGCACGTGGTCCGCTTCCGCGATGGCATGAAGTCGCTGGTGGCCTCCGAGATCACGCTCGACTGCCTGGAGCTGGTGAGCCAGCGCGAGAACATGCTCCGCAACAGCTTCCACAACTACCCCGAGGAGGTGGCGCACGCCGTTCAACTGCGCAGTGTGCTGAGCCGAGTCATCAACCGACGCAAACGCGAGGACAGCCCCCATGAGTGACTACACGATCAACGATCTCCGCGGCGATCTCGCCGCGACGATCAAAGCCCTGCGAGAGGGCGACCCGAAGATGGACGTAGCCAAGGCCAAGGCCATCGGCGATTTAGCGCAGACCATGATCAACAGCGCCAAGGTCGAGGTGGACATGCTGCGCACGGTCGGCCGCGGCCGGATGAAGCCAACCGGCTTTGTCGCCCTGGACCACCAGGGCGACACCCTGGACCGCCAGGAAACCGGCGCCCCGCCGCTGCCGTCGGCCGCGGCGGGCGAGGGCCGCCGCAAGCCGCACATCCGCGATCCGATGGGCTCCGCGCCCAACGGAGGGCGCTGGTGATGGCTCGGCCGACCCGCCGCACCGAAGACCCCGAGAAGCTGCGCAGGCGGACGCTGGCGGCCATCCATGCCCAGGCGAAGGCCTTGGGCCTGGATGAGGACGTGTACCGCGATCTGGTCGCCCGCGTGAGCCGCGAGCACGGCCCCGAGCAACGCAGCGCGGGCAAGTGCAACCAGCGCCAGCTCAATGCGATCGCCAACGAGCTGCGCAAGCAGACGGGCAAACCCGCCAAGGCGGCCGAGGCGGCTCGACAGCGCGTCGGCAAGCCCCGGGGTGACCTGAGCCCGCAGCTCGGCAAGATCGAGGCCCTGCTGGCCGACGCGGGCCGCGAGTGGGAGTACGCCCACGCCCTGGCACGGCGCCTGTGTAAGGGCGTGGTGCGCCTGGAGTGGTGCTCGACCGACCAGCTGGCCAAGGTCATCGCCGCCCTGCAGATCGACGCCGATCGCCGGGCCCGCCGGAGCGCGCAGGCCCCCCAATGAAGCCGATGGAAGCCCGCCGCAACGAACTGCTGGCCAGCGTGGCGACGACCGCCGCCGAACAGGCGCGGTCGTTCGGCATGGCGGCCGACCAGGCCGAACAGCTGGGCGCGTCGGTCGCTGACGCCCTGGCCGAGGACTGGGGCGGCCAGAATATCTACGTGCCCAACCGGGCCGGTTTCCGCCTCTCGCCCAGGGACCGGGCTATCCTTGACGCCCACCGCAACGGCACTTCGGTCGCCAGCCTGGCCAAGGAGTACTCAATGTCCGAGCAAGGCATCCGCCAGCTCCTCCGCCGCGCCGCCCAGCGCGACTCGACCCTCGATCAGATGGCGTTGTTCGACCAGGGCGGCTGACTTCCCGGCCATTGCGCCAGCTGCAACGCGATTGCACAGGTCATCCGGAATTCACCGCTCTCTTCCGAGCTCTTCCGGCCATTTATCGCGCTGCTCCCCCTGATTTATCTCACTCCTGCACATTTGCGGTTGTTTTTTTGTGCCTGCGCCGAAACGGGCCGCGATCTGAGCCACCCCCCCCGGCCTCCCCCTGCTGCGCAAGGGGAGGGGCGGAGCCGTGGCAGCGTGTCGTCAGCGGGACGGTGCACCGCGGTCCGCGGCGCGGCCTGGGGGCGGACCTGGGCGATAATGCGGGTTCCCCTTCGCTGCGTGCCCGCCGCGCCCTGCCGCCTTCCATGTCGCTGAAGATCAATTCCCTGTGCGTCAACTGCGACGTCTGCGAGCCGGCCTGTCCCAATCAGGCCATCGCGATGGGCGAGGAGATCTATGTCATCGACCCGGCGCGCTGCACCGAATGCGTGGGCCATTTCGACGAGCCGCAGTGCGTGGTCGTGTGCCCGGTGGAGTGCATCGATCCCGACCCGGCGTATCCTGAAAGCCGGGAGGACCTGCTGGCCAAGCTCCAGCGCCTGCAGGGTGAATGATCCGATTCCTCAACCCTTTGGAGAGCGCGTGAAACGTTCGAGCCTGTTCGCCGTCGCCCTGACGGTCCTCTTGCCGGTCGCTGCCAGCGCGCAGCAGGCCACCCATCCTCCCGGCGCGGCGATCGCCTCGGGCCACAAGCTGGCTACCGAGGCCGGCCTGGAGATCATCCGCCAGGGCGGCAATGCCTTCGATGCGGCGGTGGCGGTGTCCTCCACGCTGGGCGTGGTCGAGCCGATCAGCTCGGGGCTGGGCGGCGGCGGCTTCTTCCTGCTCCACGATGCGACCACCGGCCAGGACACGATGATCGACGCGCGCGAGACCGCGCCCGAGTCGGCCTCGCCGGACAAGTACCTGGACAAGGACGGCAAGCTCGACCAGTCCAAGTCGATCAACGGCCCCTGGTCTGCCGGCATCCCCGGCCTGCCGGCGGCGCTGGTGGAACTGGCCGAGAAGCACGGCAAGCTGCCGCTCAAGCAGTCGCTGGCGCCGGCCATCCGCATCGCCACCGAGGGCTTCCCGGTCTATGACCGCATGGCCCGCGGCTATGCCCAGCGCGCCAAGGAGATGGAGAAGTACCCCGGCACGCGTGAGGTCTACCTGCGCGGCGGCAAGCCGATCCAGACCGGCGAGATCTTCAAGCAGCCCGAACTGGCCCACACCCTGACCCTGCTGGCCGAGAAGGGCCGCGACGGCTTCTACAAGGGCGAGACGGCCAAGAAGCTGCTGGCCGGGGTCAAGGCCGCCGGCGGCCAGTGGACGGCGCAGGAACTGGCCGGCTACCAGGTCAAGACGCGCGCGCCGATCCAGTTCGACTACAAGGGCTGGAAGATCACCACCGTGCCGCCGCCGTCCTCCGGCGGCATCGCGCTGGCCGAGATGCTGCAGATCGTCGAGGGCTACGACCTCAAGGCGATGGACCCGGCCCACCGCGCCCACCTGGTAGTCGAGGCCATGCGCCGGGCCTACCGCGACCGCACCTTCTTCCTGGGCGATCCGGACTTCACCACCATTCCGCAGAAGGTCCTGCTGAGCAAGGACTACGCGCTGGGGCTGCGTTCGACCATCAACCCGGACAAGGCCACGCCGAGCGATCTGCTCTCGGGCAACCCGACGCCGCTGGAAGACGACGAGACCACGCACTTCTCGATCATCGACGCCCAGGGCAACCGCGTCGGCGCGACCCAGACGGTCAACCTGCTGTACGGCTCGGGCCTGATCCCCAAGGGCACCGGCGTGCTGCTCAACGACGAGATGGACGACTTCGCGCTCAAGCCCGGCACGCCCAACGCCTTCGGCGTGATGGGCTACGAGGCCAACGCGCCCAAGCCGGGCAAGCGCCCGCTGAGCTCGATGACGCCCACCTTCATGGAAAACGCCGACAAGACCATCGTGCTCGGCACGCCGGGCGGCAGCCGCATCATCACCATGGTGCTGCTGGGCATCCTGGGCTACGACGATGGGCTGAGCGCGCAGCAGGTCGCCGCGCTGCCGCGCTACCACCACCAGTGGCTGCCGGACGTCATCGACGCCGAGACCGGCACCTTCTCGCCGGAGACGATCAAGGCGTTGGAGGCGATGGGCCACAAGGTCGAACAGCCCGGCGACGAGGCCGCCGGCGGTCGCGGCTCCAGCCACGTCTGGGGCAACCTGCAGACGGTGGAATGGGATCGCAAGACCAACACCCTCAGCGGCGGCAGCGATCCGCGCAATCCGGTCGGCGCCGCGGAGATCCTGACCACGACCACGCCCTGAAGATCGGCAACGTCGTGCGATGAGGAAGGCGACGCTGGTGCGTCGCCTTCTTCGCTTCCGGCGCGCGAGGCGCCGTGCAACACAGCCTTCGGGAGGAGGCAGGCATGAAACTCTGGTCGATCCTGGGCAATTCGCAGAAGCTCGATGGCGGGGCGATGTTCGGCAACGCGCCGCGCGCGCTGTGGGCGCGCTGGGTGGAGCCCGATGCGGGCAATCGCATCGCCCTGGCCTGCCGCGCGCTGCTGGTCGAGGACCTCGACGGCAGGACGGTGCTGTTCGAGACCGGCATCGGCGCGTTCTTCGAGCCGAAACTGCGCGAGCGCTACGGCGTGGTCGAGCCGGAGCATGTGCTGCTCGACTCCCTGGCGCGCGCAGGCTTCTCGCACGAGGACATCGACGTAGTGGTGCTGAGCCACCTGCACTTCGACCATGCCGGCGGTCTGCTGGCGCCGTGGCAGGAAGGCCAGGCACTGGCGCTGCTGTTTCCCAAGGCGACCTTCGTGGTCGGCGCGGCGCACTGGCAGCGGGCGCGGGCGCCGCATCCGCGCGACCGGGCCAGCTTCATCCCCGAGCTGCCCGGGCTGCTGGAGGCTAGCGGCCGGCTGGAGCTGGTGGAGGGCCCGCATGCGCGGGCGCTGGGAGAGACAGTGCGCTTCACCTTCAGCGACGGCCACACGCCGGGGCTGATGCTGTCGGAGATCGTCGGACCGCAGCGCGATGCGCAGGGGCAGGCGCACGGCGGGGTGGCGTTCTGCGCCGACCTGATCCCGGGGCACTTCTGGGTGCACGTGCCGATCACGATGGGCTACGACCGCAATGCCGAACTGCTGATCGACGAGAAGCGCGCTTTCCTGGACGATGCGCTGGCGCGCGGGGTGCGGCTGTTCTTCACCCACGACACCGACTGCGCCCTGGCCCAGGTCACCCGCGACCCGCAGGGCCGCTTCGGCACGACGCACGAGGTGGCCGAGCTCCACGCCAGGCCGCTGGCGGCCTGAGCCGCCAGCGGGCGCTCCCGGTGGGAGCCCCAGCTACATGGATGGGAGTTGTTTGGCCCCCACCTGTAGAGCGGAGCTCGCTCCGCTGGGGCCTTCCCCACGAGCCGAACGAAGAGCAGCGGAGTCCCCAAGAGGGGATTGCCACAAGCTCCGCTCTACAGGCGGGCCGCTGCGAGATTCGAGGAGACAGTTGCTCCCCCACTGAGTTCGCATCGTCCCTGCGATGGCCCGGACGATGCGCCTGCGGTGTCCGCGCCGCTTGTGCGCGAGCGCTCAGCTCTTCTTGAGACAGCTGGACATGAAGGTCTTGCGCGCGTCGCCGGCGAGCTTCTTGGCCGAGGCGTCGGCGTTGCAGGACTTCATGCGCTCCTGCGGCGTGGCGGCGGCAGCCGGCTTGGCGCTCAGGCAGGCCTTCTGCGCCGCCTTGTACTCCTCGCCCTTCTTGCCCTTGTTCTGGGCCGAGCACTCGGCCATACGGGTCTGGGAACTGGACTGCGCGGCAAGGGCGTTGGCGCTCACGGCGCCGGCCAGCAGCGCGCAGGCCAGCAGGATCGAACGGGTCATGGCGTAGCTCTCCGAAGGGAAGATGGGTGACGCGGGCGGATCCTACGCCCGGCCCCGGTGCCGATGTGTGGCAGCGCTGCGACATGGCGCAGCCTGGCTGAGCGGCATTCAGCCCCCACCTGTAGAGCGGAGCTTGCTCCGCCGGGGCTTTCCCCACGAACCGAACGAAGAGCAGCGGACTGTAGAGCGGAGCTTGCTCCGCTGGGGCTTTCCCCAGGAACCGAACGAAGAGCAGCGGACTGTAGAGCAGCTTGCTCCGCCGGGGCTTTCCCCACGAACCGAACGAAGAGCAGCGGAGCAAGCTCCGCTCTACAACGCGGCCGCGGCCTGATCGAGAGGGACAGTGGCTCCCACAGACCGTTCCAGCCTTCCTGGTCAGCCCACCCGCGTGCCGAAGATGCGGTCGCCGGCGTCGCCCAGGCCGGGCAGGATGTAGCCCTTCTCGTTGAGATGGTCGTCGATGGCGGCGGTGTAGACCTCCACGTCCGGGTGCGCGGCCTCCAGGGCCTTGAGGCCCTCGGGCGCGGCCACCAGGAAGATGCCCTTGATGCGGCGTGCGCCTGCGCGCTTGAGCATGTCGATGGTGGCGATCAGGGTGCCGCCGGTGGCCAGCATCGGGTCCAGGATCAGCGCATCGCGCTCCTCCAGGCGGCCGGTGAGGCGTTCGAAGTAGGGCACCGGCTGCAGGGTTTCCTCGTCGCGCTGCAGGCCGACCACGCTCACGCGTGCGGCCGGGATCAGCGCCAGCACGCCGGGCAGCATGCCCAGCCCCGCGCGCAGGATCGGCACCAGGGTGATCTTGGCGCCGGCGATCTTCTGCACCTCCACCGGGCCGGCCCAGCCCTGCATGGTCTCGGTCTCGGTGTGCAGGTCGGCGGTGGCCTCGTAGGCCAGCAGCGTGCCCAGTTCGGTGACCAGCTCGCGGAACCCCTTGGTGCTCAAGGACGCATCGCGCAGCAGGCCGATCTTGTGGCGGACCAGGGGGTGACGGACTTCGACGGTTTTCATGTCTGGCAGTGAGCGAAGGCGGGCGGACCAGTGTGCCGCATCGCCCGCGTGCCGGCCCAGTCGCGGGCGCGTCGGGGCCCCCAGGCGCTGGGTGCTGGAAGGTGACCGCTCCGTCACTTTGCCGCGTGTGTCACGGTGCGGAAATCTCGTCGCAATACCGTGCCGCCCCATCTTTGTTCGTTGGGGAACGACACACCGTGCTGACGCGCCATCGCCTTGCCTGCGCCATTTCGCTCACGCTGACCGCACTGGCGGCTCCGCCCGTGCTGGCCGGTCCCGCCGCCGACGCACCGGCCGCGGCCGCGCCTGCGGCCGATGCCACCACCCTGGACCGGCTTGTGGTGCGCCCACAGCTGGAGGCGCAGGTCCGCGCGATCGACCTCAAGCGCGACAGCAACGCCATCCTCGACGCGGTCGCCGCGGACGATGTGGGCGACTACCCCGATCAGAACGTGGCCGAGTCGGTCTCGCGCCTGCCCGGCGTCAGCGTGACGCGCGACCAGGGCGAGGGCCGCTACGTGGTCGTGCGCGGCCTGGACGCGGCGCTCAACAGCGTCACCATCGACGGCATCGCCATCGGCACGACCGAAAGCGACAACCGCGCCACGCCGCTGGACCTGATCCCGTCCGATTCGACCGAACGCCTGAAGGTGGTCAAGTCGCCGACGCCGGACATGCCGGGCGATTCGATCGGCGGGGCGATCGAGGTCGAATCGGCCTCGGCCTTCGACCGCGACGGCCGCAGCGTGCGCGGCAGGATCGAGGCCGACCACCAGCAGCTCAGCGGGCACACCAGCCCGCGGGCCGCCTTCAACTACAGCGAGCGCTTCGCCGATGACACCTTCGGCATGGCGCTGGGCCTGAACTACCAGGACCGCAAGTTCGAGTCGGACAACACCGAGGGCGAGTACGACGCGCTGGACAGCGGAGAACTGTTCATGGTCCAGCAGCAGCGGCGCAAGTACTTCATCGAGCGCAAGCGCTGGGGCGCCAACCTCAACCTGGACTGGCGCCCGGACGCGGACAACCGCTACTACTTGCGCACGCTTTACAGCGACTACCAGGACGCCGAGACCCGGCAGAACACCGTCATCGACTTCGACCCGGACACCGTCGTGGCCCGGGGCGACGGCACCTACCTGGCCCCGGTGGACGACCTGAGCAAGCGCGTGCGCTTCCGCACCAAGAAGGAGAACACCGCCGCCGCCAGCTTCGGCGGCGAGAACCGGCTGAGCGGCGCGGTGCTGGACTACCAGGTCGGCTACACCAAGACCGAGGAGCGCGTGCCCGACGAGCAGGAGGCCCGCTTCAAGATCACCAAGGCCGCCAAGAAGGGGCTGACGGCCAGCATCGACCAGACCGATCGCCTGCCGGAGATCGACTTCTCCAGCGAGCGCTGGGCCGACAACGCCAACTACGCCTTCAACAAGTGGGTGCTCTCGCCGGGCAGCACGGACGACAAGGAGGTCAGCGCCAAGATCAACGCGCGCTTCGACGGCGACCACGCCAGCTACAAGCTGGGCCTGCTGGGCCGGTTCCGCGACCGCGACGTGGACAAGAACGAGCCCGAGCTGTCCAAGGGCCCGGCCATCGACCCGACCACCTGGACGGTCGCCGCGCCCGAGCATCGTCACAACAGCCTGGGTCAGGCGCTGAGCTCCTCGGCCATGCGCGCCTACTGGGCGCAGAACGGCGCGCGCTACAGCGCCGCCGCCGGCGACGTGGCCAGCAACGCCGTCGCCGCGCTGGCCGAGGACTACACCTCCAGGGAAGACATCCTGGCCGCCTACGCCATGGGCACCTGGGACATCGGCGCGCTGCGCGCGATCGCCGGCGTGCGCGTGGAGAACACCAGCTTCACCGCCACCGGCAACAGCATCGAGATCCAGGACGACGGGTCCTTCAGCGCCACGCCGCTGAAGGCCCACCGCAGCTACACCAACGTGCTGCCGGGGCTGCACCTGCGCTGGGACGGCGGGGATGGCTGGACGCTGCGCGCGGCCTTGAACAAGACCGTCTCGCGGCCCGGGTTCGGCCAGATCGCGCCGCATGCGACCATCGACCGCGACGACGGGCGGGTCGAGCTGGGCAATCCCGACCTCGACCCTTACGAATCGACCAATCTGGACCTGTCCTTCGAGAAGTATCTGGGGCAGAGCGGCATCGTCTCGCTGGGCCTGTTCCGCAAGTGGATCGACGGCTATATCGTCGACACGGTCAGCAACAACGACCCGGCCTATGCCGGCTTCGACGTCACCCGCGCCATCAACGGCGACAACGCCAAGGTGCTGGGCGCCGAGTTCAACTACCAGCAGCAGCTCGACTTCCTGCCCGAGGGCTGGAACGGCTTGCTGGTCGGCGCCAGCGGCACCTGGCTGGATACCGATTTCGATCCCGGCGTGGCCACGCGCAAGGGTGAGGACTTCACGCTCCCGCGCGCATCCCGGCACGTGTACCGCGGCTACCTCGGCTACGAGAAGTACGGCGTGTCCGCGCGCGTGTCGGCGGTGTACCGCAGCGCGTACCTGGACGAGCTCGGCGCCTCGGCGCCGTACGACATCTACGTGGCGCCCAATACGCAGCTGGACTTCGGCCTGGACGTGCAGCTGAGCGACAGCGTGCAGCTGTTCTTCGATGCGTCCAATCTGCTGGACAAGCCGCTGGAGCGCTACCAGGGCGATCGCGCCCATACCCAGCAGTTCGAGGAATACGGCCTCAGCTTCGCGGTCGGCCTGAAGGTGAAGCTGTGATGGCCGCCGTCCGCCTGCCGCGAGGCGCGGCCGCGCTGGCGATCGCGTGCGCGCTGCTGTCGGCCTGCGATCGAGCGCCGGTCGCCGCGCCCGCGGCGTCCGCACCGCCAGCCACATCCGCGACCAGCGACCGCGAACCCGACGAAGCCGGCACCGGCGATCCACTGCTGGCCACGGCCCACGTGCCGCACCAGGTGGTGGCCGAGGCCTTCGTCACCGCCGCCACGCCGCAGGACAATCTGGATTCGCCGGCGGTGTGGGCCGCCCCGGATGGGGCGCGCTGGGTCATCACCACCGCCAAGAAGACGGGCGAGCTGGTGGTGTTCGATGGCGACACCGGCAAGCGTCTGCGCACCGTCGCCGGCAAGGGTGCCGCGCCGGGCCAGCTGGACCGGCCCAACGGCGTGTCGGTGGTGGGTGACCTGGCGCTGGTGGTCGAACGCGACAACCACCGCGTGCAGGCGTTCTCGCTGCCGGACTTCAAGTCGGTGGCGGTGTTCGGCAGCGAGGAGCTCAAGAAACCCTACGGTCTGTGGGCGCACGCCAGGGACGAAGGCATCGAGGTCATCGTCAGCGACAACTACATGCTGGGCGCCGACGAGGACACGGTGCCGCCGCTGGCGCAGCTGGGGCAGCGCTTCCGCCGCTACCAGCTCAGCCGCGAGGGCGGGCAGTGGCAGGCGACCCTGCGTCAGACCTTCGGCGACACCGCGCAGGAAGGCGCGATCCGCATCGCCGAGTCGGTCTATGGCGACGCGGACAACGACCGCCTGCTGCTGGCCGAGGAGGACGTACCGACCGGCACGCGCCTGCGCGAGTACCGGCTCTCCGATGGCACCTACACCGGCCGCGACATCGGCGCGGGCCTGTACAAGGCCCAGGCCGAGGGCATCGCGCTGCTGGCCTGCGCGGACGGCAGCGGCTACTGGATCGGCACCGACCAGTTCAAGGACCGCAGCCTGTTCCATGTGTTCGATCGCAGTACGCTGCGGCATCTGGGCGCCTTCGCCGGGAAGGTCACGGCCAACACCGACGGGGTGTGGATGGACGCGCGCGGCGACGCGCGCTTCCCGCAGGGCGCGTTCTATGCGCTGCACGACGACCAGGCGGTGGCGGCATTCGACTGGCGCGACGTCGCCAAGGCCCTGGCGCTGCCGGGCTGCAAGTCCTAGCTTCCTGTCGTACTGGCTTTCTTCGGAGTGGGCAGCGGTCCGGCGGGCGGTGGCCGCTTGTCCCTCAGTCAGGGCATCCTGCCCTGATTCGGGCGCTCGGCATCCTGCCTCGCTCGTCGCGGCCACCACCCGCCGGCCCGCTGCCGCGCGCGTCAGGTCAAGAGGCTTCGGGTCGCAAGTCGAAAGAGGCGCCGATCCATCCGTCCGTCGTTCGAGGTGGGTGGGCGAAGCCCGCTCACTAACCACTTGCTTCGGCGAAGAACCAAACAAGAAGGCCCGCTCGCGCGGGCCTTCCTGCTGCATGGGGCTGGGCGGATCAGGCCGCCTGCGCCTGCTGCTGACGCGATCCTTCGCGCAGGGCCTGGCCGACCATCGACACCAGCAGGTCCAACTCGTCGGCGTCGATGAGGAAGTGCGGGGTGAAGCGCAGCGAATTGGCGCCGCCGTGGATCACGTTGAGCCCGCGCATGCGCAGCGACTCCTCGATCGACCCGGCGCCATAGCACTTGAACTGCGGCGCCAGCTCGCACGAGAACAGCAGGCCGGTGCCCTGCACATTGGTGATCAGCCCGCCCAGCTCGGCCTTGAGCTGTTCCAGCTTGGCCACCGCCTGCGCGCCGCGGGTGCGGATGTTCTCGCGCACCTGCGGGGTGAGCAGGGCCAGCGTGGCGCAGGCGGTCTCCAGGGCGCGCGGATTGCTGGTCATGGTGTTGCCGTACACGCCCTTGCGATACAACCGGGCGGCGTGCTCGGTCACCGCCAGCACCGACAGCGGGTACTGGGCGGCGTTGAGCGCCTTGGAATAGGTCTCCATGTCCGGCGCCTCCAGGCCCTCGAAGCCCGGGTAGTCCACCACCGACAGCACGCCATGCGCGCGCAGACCGGCCTGGATCGAGTCGACCAGCAGCAGGCTGCCGTGGACGCGGGTGAGCTCGCGCGCGGCGGCGTAGAAGGCCGGCGGCAGCGCGCGGCCCGGGTCGCCTTCGCCCATCACCGGCTCCAGGAACACCGCCTCGATGAACCAGCCGTTGGCCTGCGCGTCGGCGAACACCTTGCGCAGCGCCGCCTCGTCGTAGGGCGGCACGGCGATCACCGAATCCTCGCCGCGATAGCTGGCCAGGTGCTGGGTATAGGTCTTGCGGCTGGAATCCGAATACAGCCCGGGCCGGTCTGTGCGGCCATGGAAGCTGCCCTTGACCACCACCCGCTTGAGCGCGGCGCCGGCATGGCGCGCGCCCGGGTCGGTCAGCAGCTTGGCGTTGATGTCGGCGATGCGCGCGGCCAGGCCGACCGACTCGGAGCCCGAGTTCAGGCACAGGAACTTCGCGTACGGGCAGCCGTCGGCGCGGGTGTGGCCGATCTCGGCGCGCAGGGCCGCATCGAAGCGCAGCTGCGACAGGCTGGGCGTCATGATGTTGGCCATCGCCTGCGGCTGGGCCATGGCCGCCAGTACTGCATCGGGCGTATGGCCGAAGCCGATCATGCCGTAGCCGCCGGCGTCGTAGAGCACCGCGCCCTTCAGCGTGACTACCCACGGCCCGCAGGCGGCCAGGGCGACATAGGGGTTGACCGCATCGTCGGCGTAGAAGTTGACGTAACCCTCCTGCACCCGCGCGACCTGTTCGGCCTCGTCCAGGTCCAGCAGCGCATCGAAGCTGTCCTCCAGCGCGGCGAACTGCGCGGCGGCCGCGGCGATGGCGCGGCCCAGGTCCGGATGGCCGGGCGCCAGTCGCGCCAGGGTGGCCTCGTCCAGGCCTTCGGTCAGGCGGGTGCCGGCGCGGGCGCGCAGCGGGGCGAGGGGAGCGGTCACGGACATCGGCAGGTCTCCTGGGGCGAACGGGCGGGCGTGGCGCAGCGCAGCAGGGCGAGGCGCCAGGGAAACACGGGGATGCCTGCATTATTGAAGCAACGACCGTCGATTCGACAGGTATGATCCTGGCGAATCCACCGGTTTTTTCGTCGTATCGACGAAGGGAGCTGCGCACAATGACGGTATCCGCCCCCGATCAGGCCCTGCTGGCCCTGTTGCGCGAGGACGCGCGCGCGCCGGTGGCCGAGCTGGCCCGCCGCCTGGGCGTGTCGCGCACCACCGCGCAGAGTCGGCTGGAACGGCTTGAGCGCCAGGGAGTGATCGCCGGCTATACCGTGCGCCTGCGCGATGATGTGGAACACGGCCACATCCGCGCCCACATCCTGATCACCGTGCGGCCCAAGCAGATGGTTGCCGTGACCAATGCGCTGCGCGCGATGGCCCAGGTGCGTGCCCTGCATTCGGTCAGCGGCCCGCACGATCTGATCGCCATCGGCATGGCGCCCACGGTAGGTGAGATGGACGAGCTCACCGACCGCATCGGCGCGATCGAGGGCGTCGAGCGCACCACCTCCTCGATCGTGCTGTCGACCAAGTTCGAGCGCTGAGGGGCTGGATTGCGGGCGCTTGCCGCGCGATTTCGTTTCGTTGCGCCACCCGCAGCGAGGCGACTCGACCGGATTGCGTTCGATCGCCCCGCCGCTTCTTGCACTGCATCCCGATTTGACAGGCCCGCCTGCGCTGGGGACCATTCCGGCAAGGCTTGCCGATTCCCCCGTGGAAGGACCCCATGACGCGCACCCAGCCCCGCTTGCTTGCCGCGCCCGCGCTGTTGTTTGCCCTGGCGGCCTGTTCTCCTTCAGATTCAAGGACCGATATGAATGCTGTGACCTCCTCGCCTGCCGAACACGGCGGCGCCGTCGCGTCCGCGCGCAACCCCGCGCCCAAGGATGCTTACCGCATCACCATGACCATCAAGGATGCGCCAGGTCCCTTCGCCTGGATGAAGGCGCTGGCGCAGTACGACGTGGTCAACAAGGAATGCCTGAGTCCGCCCAAGGACAACCCCGGCGGCCGCACCGCCCCGGTGCCGACCGACGACGTGGAGATCCCGCTGCAGAAGATCTCCGAAACCGAGTACGTGGGAACGGTCTACGCCGACCAGATGCTCGATCAGGACTACACGGGGCGCGGCGTCTGCCACTGGAAGCTGATCCAGTTCCGGGTGCATATGAAGGCCACTGGCGCGCACGCCGAGACGCTGTTCATTCCGAGCATTCCCGACGACAAGCTGTTGGCCGGCTCGCCCGAGAACGTGTACTTCAACAGGGTTACATACCCTGAAGCAGAGGGAGTCGAAGATTATCCTGATACGGGCGGTGGCCGATCGGACTATGGTCCGTCGGTTCAAGACCAGGATCTGTTCACGGTGACATTTACGCCAGTCAAGGATGACGCGAAATGAAGAAAATGCAGAGCCAGCAGTACGCCGATCTCGCGGATTTCAGCTACGGCCGAGATCAGAAGGGTAATGAGGAGATCGATATCGCCTCGCTGGTGGGTAAGTCGGTCACCATGCCGGATGGGACGAATTACAAGATACTGGCCTACGTCGACAAGCCATCGGGCTATCAAGGCACCATCTTCCAGCGGGAAGATACGCACGAAATCATCGTGGCGCATCGCGGAACCGAGTTCACGCGGGAGCCGCTCAGAGATGGCCTGCTAACTGACGGCGGCATGGTCTTCGGCCGGGTGAACCAGCAGGCTGCCGACGCGATCGCATTGACGGGCAGGGCGCTCGACCTTGCCGAGGTGGATGCGAAGAAACGCCACGAAAAGGCGCCCGAAGTCACCGTCACGGGCCACTCCCTCGGCGGCACGCTCGCGCAGATCACCGCGCACCACTTCGATCTGCGCGGCGAGGCCTTCAACCCCTATGGCGCCGCAAGCCTGGGACTGCGGATTCCCGAGGAAGCCACGCCGAAGTTCATCAATCACGTCATGGCGGCCGATGTGGTCAGTTCGGCCAGTCCGCACTACGGGCGGGTCCGCGTCTATGCGAAGGCCTCGGAGATCACGCAGTTGCGCGTATCCGGCTATCGGGATGGCGTCATCGCCGATGCGCTGACGCCTGACAACCCGATCGCGGCGTCGGTGAATACCTCGCACATGATGCACAACTTCCTCAACGTCGATGGCAACTACAAGCCCGACGTGTCGGCGCTGAGCGATCCGGCAGCGCGGACGCGGGCGCGCGAACACGAGCACATGATCGAAAGCTACCGGAGCGATGTCCGGGCGATTCGCCGCGGCGCGAGCGCGTTGGGCGATGCAGGCGAAATGCTCCGAGGCCCCGGTCCGGCCGTCGACCGGATCCGCGAACTCATCGAGCCGTCCCTGCCCGCGGGCGAGCCCGCGCGCCGGGAGCAGCATCGCCAGCACGGCGCCTCGCTCGCGCCTGGCGCGGTGCCGCCGCCCGACATGCGTGACCCGGGCCACCCGGCCAACGGCCGCTACCAGCAGGCCTACGCCGGGGTCGCGCGGATCGATCAGGGCATGGGGCGCGCGCCCGATGGCAGCAGCGAGCGCCTGGCCGCGGCGCTGACCGCCGCCAGCCCGCATCTGTCCTCGATCGATCGGGTGGGCCTGAGCCCGGACGGCAGCCGCGCCTTCGCCGTGGAGGCCTCCAATGGCCCGGCCGAAGCCCGGCAGCGGGCGCAGGTGGAGGTGGCCAGCGCCGTGCAGCGCCCGGTCGAGGCCAGCACCGCGCAATGGCAGCTCGCCACCGACCAGCTCGCCCAGTCGCACGCGCGCCAGCAGGCGCAGGAGCGCGCCAATCCGGTGGTCCAGGGCCCGGTGATGGGTTGAGCGCGTCCGGCGCGGGCGCCCCCTTCGCAGGGGCGAGCCTGCGCCACGGCGGGGCCGGCCTCGCCGGCCCGCTAGAATACGCGGCTGACCCGACACCGACTGCCCGCGTTGAAGAAGTCCGATTTCCACTATGACCTGCCGCCCGAGCTGATCGCCCAGGCGCCGCTGCCCGAGCGTTCCGCCAGCCGTCTGCTGATCGTCCCGCCAGGCGATGCGCCGCTGGCCGACCTGCACGTGCGCGATTTGCCGGAGCAGCTGCGCGCCGGCGACCTGCTGGTATTCAACGACACGCGCGTCATCCCGGCGCGGCTGTTCGGCCAGAAGGACACCGGCGGATGGGTCGAGATCCTGATCGAGCGTCTGCTGCCCGACAACCGCGCCCATGCGCAGATCGGCGCCAGCAAGTCGCCCAAGCCGGGCGGCCGCATCGCGCTGGACGCCGGCGGCCATTGCGAGGTGCTGGGCCGCGAGGGCGAGTTCTACGAGCTGCGCTTCGAGGTCGGCGATGCGCTGGACAGCTGGCTGCTCAAGGCCGGGCGCATGCCGCTGCCGCCGTACATCACCCGCGAGCCGGGCCAGGACGACGACGAGCGCTACCAGACCGTGTTCGCGCGCGAACTGGGCGCGGTCGCCGCGCCGACCGCCGGCCTGCATTTCGATGAAGCGCTGCTGGAACGGCTGAAGGCCCAGGGCGTGCAGTTCGGCCACATCACCCTGCATGTGGGCGCGGGCACCTTCCAGGCCATGCGCGTTGACGACGTGCGCGAGCACCGCATGCACAGCGAATGGCTCAACGTCGGCGCCGAACTGGTGCAGCAGATCCGCCGCACCCGCGCCGCCGGCGGCCGGGTGATCGCGGTCGGCACCACGGTCGTGCGCGCGCTGGAAAGCGCCACCCGCGAGGGCCAGCTGCAGCCCTTCGCTGGCGAGACGCGCATCTTCATTTTCCCCGGCTATCGCATCACCAGCGTCGATGCGCTGATCACCAACTTCCATCTGCCCGAGAGCACGCTGCTGATGCTGGTCTCGGCCTTCGCCGGCAAGGCGCGCATCCTGCAGGCCTACCGGCATGCGGTGGCGCAGGGCTACCGGTTCTTCTCTTACGGCGATGCGATGCTGCTGTTCCCGCAGGCGCAGGAGGCGTCAGCATGAGCCGCATGGACTTCACGCTCAAGGCCACCGACGGCAATGCCCGGCGCGGCCAGCTGAGCTTTCCGCGCGGCACGGTGCGGACCCCGGCGTTCATGCCGGTGGGCACCTATGGCTCGGTCAAGGGCGTGTTCCCCGAGCACATCAAGGACCTGGGCGCCGAGATCATCCTGGGCAACACCTTCCACCTGTACCTGCGCCCGGGCCTGGAGGTCATCGGCCAGCACGGTGGCCTGCATGGCTTTGCGCGCTGGGACAGGCCGATCCTGACCGACTCGGGCGGCTTCCAGGTGTTCTCGCTGGCGCACCGGCGCAAGATCACCGAGGCGGGGGTGACCTTCGCCTCGCCGACCGACGGCGCCAAGGTGTTCCTGGGCCCGGAGGAGAGCATGAAGATCCAGCGCGTGCTCGACTCGGACATCGTGATGATCTTCGACGAGTGCCCGCCGGTGAACGTGGACGGCAAGCCGGTCGACAAGCGGGTGGTGCACAAGTCGATGGAGCTGTCCCTGCGCTGGGCGCGGCGCTCGCGGCAGGCTCACGATGGGCTGGGCAACGACGCGGCGCTGTTCGGCATCGTCCAGGGCGGCGTGCACGGCGATCTGCGCTCGCAGTCGGCCCAGGGGCTGCAGGACATCGGCTTCGACGGCTATGCCATCGGCGGGCTCGCGGTGGGCGAGACCGAAGACGAGCGCAACGCCATGCTCGACCATCTGCATCCGCAGCTGCCGGGCGACAAGCCACGCTATCTGATGGGCGTGGGTAGGCCCGAGGATCTGGTCGAGGGCGTGGCGCGCGGGGTGGACATGTTCGACTGCGTCATGCCGACCCGCAACGCGCGCAACGGGCACTACTTCACCCGTTTCGGCACGGTGCGCATCCGCAACAGCAAGTACGAGCACGACCTGGACGTGATCGAGCCGGGCTGCGGCTGCTACGCCTGCCGCAACGGCTTCACCCGCAGCTACCTGCGCCACCTGGACCGCTGCAACGAGATGCTCGGGCCAATGCTCGGCACCCTGCACAACCTGTGGTACTACCAGTGGCTCATGGCGCAGATGCGCCAGGCCATCGAGCAGGGGCGGTTCCAGGCCTTCCGCGCCGCGTTCTATGCGGAGCGCGGGATGGCCGTGCCGGGGTGACCGGATTGTCACCGCGCACGCCGGGGAAACTTTTGCCCGCCGGCGCTGTCCGATCAGGGCACGATGCGGGGAATTGGGGTGAATCGCACGCACGCGGGCCTTGCGGCCACGCGCTGGCGGCCACATGGCATAATTCCCGGCTGCTTTCGGCCCAACCATGGACCTTGTTGACATGAATCTGCTCGATTTCCTGATCCCCGCCGCCCACGCCCAGGCCGCCGGCGCGCCCGCCCCGCAGGGCGGTGGCCTGTCGATGCTGGTGTTCCCGATCGTCCTGATCGCGGTGATGTACTTCGTGATGATCCGCCCGCAGATGAAGCGCCAGAAGGAGCACAAGGCCCTGCTGGACAAGCTCTCGCGCGGCGATGAGGTGATCACCTCCGGCGGCATCGCAGGCACCGTGGCCGAGATCGGCGACAACTTCGTCACCGTCGAAGTCGCCGACGGGGTCAAGGTGCGGGTGCAGAAGGGCGCGGTCGGCAACGTGCTGCCCAAGGGCACCCTGAAGTCCGCCGTCTGAACCACCCGCTTCATCCGACGGACCGCCTGGCGCGGTCCGTCTTGCTGTTCAACGCCGTGCCGGCGGTCCCGAGATCCGGGGCCGGTGGCCACAGGTTCGATCAACCAAATGCGCGCCTGCTCGGCGCGGGTGCCAAGCAATGCTCGAGTTTCCCCGCTGGAAATACGTCCTGATCCTGGTAGTGCTGGTGGTGAGCGCGATCTATGCGCTGCCTAACATCTATCCCCAGGATCCTTCGGTGCAGATCACCGCCAGTCGCGGCGCGGCCATCGACGATGCGCTGCGCGCCAAGGTCGATGAGACGCTCAAGGCGGCGGGCATCACGCCCAAGCAGATCGAGAAGCGCGACGGCGACCTGCTGGTGCGCCTGTCCACGCCCGACGCGCAGGCCAAGGCCAACGACGCGCTGCGCGAATCGCTGGGCGAGAACTACACCCCGGCGCTGAACCTGGCCTCGACCGTGCCGGCCTGGCTGTCCAGGCTGGGCGCCAAGCCGATGGTGCGCGGCCTGGACCTGCAGGGCGGCGTGCACTTCACCCTGCAGGTGGACCAGAAGGCCGCGCTGGACAAGCGCGTGGAGGCCTACGCCGAAGACGCCCGCGTCGCGTTGCGCGACGCCAAGATCCGCGTCGACTCGGTGCTGCGCGGCGCCAACAACACCATCGTGGTCAACGTGGCCGAGGGGCAGAGCGCCACCGCCGCGCGCGATGCGCTGATGAAGGTGCTGGCGCCTGCCAACGCCAGCGCCTCCGGCGCGCTGGTCGGCGCCTCGGCGCTGACCTACGACGTGCAGGGCCAGCGCATCGTCATCGGCCTGCCCGAGAGCGAGCTGACCCGCATCTCCGGCGATGCGATCCAGCAGAACATCGCCACCCTGCGCAACCGCGTCAACCAGCTCGGCGTGGCCGAGCCGGTGATCCAGCAGCAGGGCAGCGACCGCATCGTGGTCGAGCTGCCGGGCGTGCAGGACACCGCCGCGGCCAAGCGCATGATCGGCGCCACGGCCACCATCGAGTTCCGCGCCGTGGTCGAAGGCGACGCGCTGGAGGCCATGCGCACCGGCAACGTGCCGCCGGAAGCCAAGCTCTACCAGCTGCGCGACAACCGCGGCCCGGTCCTGCTCAACAAGCGCGTGCTGGCCTCGGGCGACCAGATGGTCAACGCGGTCTCCAACGTCGACCAGAACGGCCAGCCGGCCGTGGACATCACGCTCAACAGCGTCGCCGGCCAGCGCATGTTCGACTTCACCAGCGTCAACGTCGGCAAGCGCATGGCGGTGGTCTACATCGAGCGCATTCCGGAAGTGAAGATGGTCGATGGCAAGGAGGTGCGCAGCGTGCGCGTGAGCGAGGAGGCGCTGCAGCCCTCGACCATCAACGGCGTCTTCAGCAACAAGTTCCAGACCACCGGCCTGACCAAGGATGAGGCCGACAACCTGGCCAAGCTGCTGCGCGCAGGCTCCCTGGCCGCGCCGATGAGCTTCGTCGAGGAATACGTCATCGGCCCCAGCCTGGGCGCGGAGAACGTCGAGCGCGGCATCAAGGCGGTGGTGTACTCGTTCCTGTTCACCCTGGTGTTCTTCACCATCTACTACCGCGTGTTCGGCGCGATCACCTCGGTGGCGCTGCTGTTCAACCTGCTGATCGTGGTGGCGGTGATGTCCATCTTCGGCGCGACCATGACCCTGCCGGGCTTCGCCGGTCTGGCGCTGTCGGTCGGCCTGTCGGTGGACGCCAACGTGCTGATCAACGAGCGCATCCGCGAGGAGCTGCGTCTGGGCGTGCCGGCCAAGAAGGCCATCGCCGAGGGCTACGAGCGCGCCAGCGGCACCATCCTGGACGCCAACCTGACCGGCCTGATCGTGGGCATCGCGCTGTTCGCCTTCGGTACCGGTCCGCTCAAGGGCTTCGCGCTGACGATGATCATCGGCATCTTCGCCTCGATGTTCACCGCGATCACCGTCTCGCGCGCGCTGGCTACGCTGATCTACGGTCGCCGCAAGAAGCTCAACTCGGTCGCGATCTGACGCCAGGCCCTCGCAAGCGCCTGCGCCAGTACGCGCGTCCCGCGCAAAAGCCCGCACCTGCGTGTGCGGACTTCTCAAGGAAAAACGTGGCATGAAACTTTTCCCGCTGCACATCGTTCCCAACGACACCAAGATCGACTTCATGCGCCCGCGCAAGCCAGTGCTGGTGCTGATGGTGGTGCTCCTGATCGCCTCGCTGGCCATCATCGGCCTGAAGGGCTTCAACTACGCGCTGGAGTTCACCGGCGGCACCGTGGTGCGCGCGCACTTCGAGAAGCCGGTCGACGTTGACCACCTGCGCACGCTGCTGGACCAGAACGGCTTCGAGAACGCCCAGGTGCAGAACGTGGGCAGCGCCAACGATGTGATGGTGCGCCTGCAGCCGCATGGCGAGCACAACAACGACGAGAACGCCGGCCGGGTGGTGGCTGAAGGCGTGCGCAAGGTCGTCACCAGCGACGCCAATCCGGCCACGGTGCAGCCGGGTGAGTTCGTCGGTCCGCAGGTCGGCAAGGACCTGGCCAAGAACGGTCTGTACGCGACCATCTTCATGCTGGCCGGCTTCCTGATCTACATCGCGTTCCGCTTCGAGTGGAAGTTCGCGGTGGTCGCCTCGCTGACGGCGTTCTTCGACCTGATCCTGACGGTGGCCTACATGTCGCTACTGGGCCGTGAGTTCGATCTGACGGTGCTGGCCGGTCTGCTGTCGGTGATGGGCTTTGCGATCAACGACATCATCGTGGTCTTCGACCGTGTGCGCGAGAACTTCCGCAGTCTGCGCGTGGAGCCGCTGGAAGTGCTCAACCGTTCGATCAACCAGACGCTCTCGCGTACGGTGATCACGGCGGTGATGTTCTTCCTGTCGGCGCTGGCGCTGTATCTGTACGGCGGTCGTTCGATGGAAGGGCTGGCCGAGACGCACATGGTCGGTGCGGTGATCGTGGTGGTGTCCTCGGTGATCGTGGCGGTGCCGCTGCTGAGCATCGGTCCGTTCAAGGTCACCAAGCAGGATCTGCTGCCCAAGGCCAAGGATGTGGAGGCGCTGGCGCGCCGCCCCTGAGCACCCTTGCCGCTTTCGACTCTGGCAAAGGCCGCGCTTCCAGTGCGGCCTTTGTTTTTGGTTCTTTCCGATCACGGCGGGTGGGCGTGTCGGCTTCGGCGGGGCAGCGGTCCGGCGGGCGGTGACCGCTGATCCCTCAATCAGGGCATCCTGCCCTGATTCGGGCGCTCGGCGTCCTGCCTCGCTCGTCGCGGCCACCGCCCGCCGGACCGCTGCCTCGCGCGTCATGTCACGAGGCTTCGATTTGCAGAGTCGTGCGAACCCTCCTCGCGCACAACGCGGCCAGTGACGGGAGAGCGTCGACTTGAGGCCCCCTCCCTTGCGCGCAGCGCAGGGGAGGGATGGGGAGGGGTCGGGGCTTTCCCGGGCGAGCCACAGAAGCGAAGAGCAAAAGCACCCCACCCCGGCCCTCCCCTTCGCCTGCGGCGAAAGGGAGGGGGCAGGGCGCTTGCCTAACGCCTTCGGACCGAAAGGAGCCCTGATCTTTTGATCGCTGCGCCTCGATCCGGTCTGGCGCGCGAGCGCCGGCCAGGCATCGCCTGCGGCGGCGAGTCGGCCAGGGATGGCGGGCCGAGCCGAAGAGCCGCCTGGCTGGGTCGAGGCTGGCGGGGAAGGGCAATCTCCGGCCCGAGCTCATGCGGTCTGCGGGTTCATCTGTCCGCGGTCCGGCGAGGAGTCCTGTTGGTGGGCCCGCTTATGGGTTCCGGGGCGACTTTGCATCGCCAATGCGGTCGCGGGCCTACACTCGCCGGCATCCGAAACGAACGGGAGGGGCAGGACATGGGCAGATTCTCGGCAATGCTGCTGGTCGCCACGACGCTGCTGGCGGCCGCGCTGCCGGCGGCGGCCAAGGAGGTGGCCAGGCCGGTGCAGTGGACGGTCGGCGATCAGGCGTTCTCCGGCGTGCTGGTCTACGACGATGCTGGCAAGGCCAAGCGTCCGGGCCTGGTGATGGTGCCGGACTGGATGGGCGTGACCGATGCGGCGGTCGATCGGGCCCGTGAAGTGGCCGGCGACGACTATGTGGTGCTGGTGGCCGATGTCTACGGCACCGGCGTGCGGCCGAAGAACGCCGAGGAGGCGGGCAAGCTGGCGGGTGGCCTCAAGGGCGATCGGCCGGCGCTGCGCGCCCGCGTGCGCAAGGCGGTGGAAGTGCTCAAGGCGCAGGCCGGCGCCGCGCCGCTGGATGTGGCGCGGATCGGCGCCTTTGGCTTCTGCTTCGGCGGCACCACGGTGCTGGAGCTGGTGCGCGGCGGCGATGCGCTGGCCGGCGTGGTCACCTTCCATGGCGGACTGGAGCCGGGCAGCATGCCGGCCAAGCCGGGCTCGGCGAAGACGCCGGTGCTGGTGCTCAACGGGGCGGACGACCGCGGCGTATCGGCGCAGAGCATCGCCGACTTCCGCAAGGAGATGGACGCGGCCGGCGCGGACTGGCAGTTCGTGGATTTCAGCGGCGCGGTGCACTGCTTCGCCATCCCCGGCGCGAACAGCCCGCCCGGCTGCGTCTACAACGCGCGTGCGGCCAAGCGCGCCTACCGGATGGCGCAGGATTTCTTCGAGGAAGTGTTTTCGAAGCGGGACTGAGCGAAGAAGCGTGGGGCGTGATCGAGCGCGCGCGCGCGGCCGCTCTTGCTCACGCCTCGCTTTTCGGCCTCAGTGGCGGCGCTCGACCGCGTAACGCGCCAGGCCGCGAAGGGCGGCGACGGCGTCGTTTTCCGGCAGGCCTTCCAGCGCGGCTTCGGCGGCGCTGGCGTATTCGGTGGCGCGGCGCTGGCTGTAGGCGATGCTGCCGGTGGCGTGGATCGCGGCCAGCACTTCGGGCATGGCGTCGGTCTGGCCGTCGGCCACGATCTGGCGCAGGCGCGACTGGGTGGTCGCGTCGGAATGAGCGATGGCGTGGATCAGCGGCAGCGTGGCCTTGCCCTCGGCCAGGTCGTCGCCCAGGTTCTTGCCCAGATCGCTCGCGTCGGCGGTGTAGTCCAGCACGTCGTCGGCGATCTGGAAGGCGTAGCCCAGCTGCATGCCGTAGTCGTACAGGCGCTGCTGCAGGGCGGCATCGGCGCCGGAGGCCAGCGCGCCCAGCTGGGTGCCGGCGGCGAACAGCACCGCGGTCTTGCGCTCGATCACGCGCAGATAGGCGGCCTCATCCGTGTCCGGGTTGTGCACGTGCAGCAGCTGCAGCACCTCGCCCTCGGCGATGCGGTTGGTGGTGTCGGCCAGGATGCGCATGACGGCCATGCGGTCCAGTTCGACCATCAGCTGGAAGCTGCGCGAATACAGGAAGTCCCCGACCAGCACGCTGGGCGCGTTGCCCCACAGCGCATTGGCGGTGCTGCGGCCACGGCGCAGGTCCGATTCGTCCACCACGTCGTCGTGCAGCAGGGTCGAGGTGTGGATGAACTCGATGATCGCCGCCAGCTGGTGGTGGTCCGGGCCGGCGTCCACGCCGCAGGCGCGGCCGGCCAGGGCGACCAGCATCGGCCGCAGGCGCTTGCCGCCGGCGGAGATGATGTGGTCGGCGATCTGGTTGATCAGCACCACGTCCGAGGCTAGGCGACGGCGGATGAGGGCGTCGATGGCGGCCATGTCCGCCGCGGCGAGGGACTGGATCTGCGGCAGCGCCAGGGCGGCGGAGGGGAGCTGAACGGCGGACATGCGGCCTGGGAGTTCCAAGGAGAACGGCGATTATAGGTGGGCCGGGGTGAGTTCCGGTCGGCGATGTCCTACACGTGGGCGCGGGGTTTTCCGGTAGACCGGACGGGCCGGCTATAATCCACTGTCCGCAGCCCGCATTCGGCGGGCGCTTCGCAACCGGACGAATCCTCATGGCACGCGGCATCAACAAGGTCATCCTGGTGGGCAACCTGGGCAACGACCCGGACACCAAGTACACGCAGGGCGGCATGGCCGTCACCCGGATCAGCCTGGCGACCACCAGCGTGCGCAATGACCGTGAAGGCAACAAGCAGGAACGCACCGAGTGGCACCGCGTGGTGTTCTTCGGCAAGCTCGGCGAGATCGCCGGCGAGTACCTGCGCAAGGGCTCGCAGGTCTACGTCGAAGGCGAGATCCGCTACGACAAGTACACCGGCCAGGACGGCGTGGAGAAGTACACCACCGATATCGTCGCCAACGAGATGCAGATGCTCGGCGGCCGCGGCGAGGGCGGCGGTGGCATGGGCGGCGGCGACCGTCCGCAGCGCGCGCCGCGCCAGGAGTACGGCGGCGGTGGCGGCGGTGGTCAGCGCGGCGGCGGCGACAACTACGGTGGTGGTGGCGGTGGTGGTGGATACGGCGGCGGCCAGCAGCAGCCGCGTCGCCAGGCCCCGGCCCAGCAGCCGGCGCCGATGGACGACTTCGCCGACGACGACATTCCGTTCTGAGGCGCAGTCTTCCAATCTGCGAAGACACAATCCCGGCAGGCCCTTGCGCCTGCTGGGATTTTTTTTCGCCGGTGCGCGGCGCCGATGAACGGCGACTAGCAAGCCAGCGTGCGACTTGGCGGCGCAAGCGCGTGTTCCGAGCGCCGGCGCAGGGGAAACGTCAATGCACGGGGATTGGAGGAGCTACGCAGCAGGCTTCAACGCGTGGCAACCGAGCACGCTTCGAGCGGCGCTTCGTCTTCCAGCAAGCCGATGAAATCGTCCGAAGGGACCGCCTGCGAGATCAGGAAGCCCTGCGCCTGGCTGCAACCCAGTTGCCGAAGCGCGGCCAGGTTGGCATCACTTTCCACGCCTTCGGCCACGACGGTCAGGCCCAGCTGTTTGGCCAGGGCGATGATGGTCGACAGGGCCGAATACAGCGCCGGATCGCGGGCGCAGCCGTCGACGAGCACGCGGTCGATCTTGACTTCCGTGAAGGGAGTATTGACCAGGCTGCGGACCGAACTGAGGCCTTGGCCGAAGTCGTCCTGGGCCAGACCGAAGCCCTTCATGCGCAGACGGCAGGCGCCGGCGTAGAAGTCGCTGACGTGCCGCGTGGTGCTGCTCTCCATCAGCTCGAAGCACAGATCGCCGGGCGAACCGCCCAGCTCCAGGGTCAGTTCCAGCAGCGCATCGGGCAGGTCGGGCTGCTCCAGCAGATGCGGGGGCAGGTTGATCGAGATCGGCACCCGGAAACCTTGTCTGCGCCAGCGCGCCTGCGCCTCGATGCTCTCCTTGATCACCATCCGCAGCAGCTCGCCTTCCAGCCCGTGATGGCAGATCGCCGAGATAAAACTGCCTGCGGTCAGGGTGCCCAGACGCGGATGGTGCCAGCGCACCAGCGCTTCGGCGGCCACGATCTGTCCGGACTGCAGCGACTTCTTTGGCTGAAACCACGCAGTGAGGCTGCCATCGGCCATGGCCTCGCGCAGCTGCTGCGCGTCGGGGTCCAGCACGGGGGGCGATGCCGTGGCGGCGGCCGGGCGGTCCTGCGCCAATGCGTCGAACAAGGCCTCCACGTCGTTTTCCGCCACTGGCTTGGACAGCAGGGCGATCACATCCAGCCCCAGCGACTCGGCCATCAGCCGGGCCGAGGTCATCATCCGCCTGGGGGCCGCGCTGACCACCGCCAAGCGCGGCGGACGCGACTGCTCCGCCAGGGCCTGGATGAACTGGATGCCGTCCCGACCGGGCATCAGCAGGTCACTGAGCACCAGATCGTAGGATCGGCATGCGCACAAGGCGATGGCGGCATCCACGTCCTCGCAGGTTTCCACCTGCACACCGGCGCGGTTGCCGAGCATGTTGGCGAGTTGGCCGCGCGGGGACGGTCCGTTTTCCAGGATCAGGACACGCTGGTTCATGCGAGGTCTCCTTGGCGCAGGGCGGCGAGGGCATTGCAGGTGGGCGCCGTGCTCGCCGTGGATGCGGCCGCAGTCATGTTCCGGCGCTGCATCGATACCGCGTCGGCCAGTCCTGCAAGCAGAATCAGGGGTGTGACGAAGGTCGGCCACAGGAAGGCGCAGCCGGTCCGCAGCTGCGGCGGTGTCGAAGCGATACCCGGAAACTTCCGGTCGCGCAGTCGTTGTGCGTGGATCTTCGGCATGGGCAAAGCGTAGGTTTGGCCGTGCCCCCCGGATATCGGACGCGGCCTACATTTGCGGCCGACGCGAGGTATTCCGGGCGTATGGCATCCGCATCGATCCCGCGCGGAGGTGCGACAAACGGCTTGAACCGGGTTTATCAGGAGCCTCTGACGGCCAGGACCGCGACGGCCACGCCATCGCTGGTCATGGCTTTGCAGGCGTCCATCTTGTGCGTGCATTGAAGCGCCAGGCGCGCGTGCTTGGCGCCGACGGCTTGGTGAAAGATGGCGCGGCGCTCACCGGCGCGGCGAATCTTCAGCAGATGCGCGAGGTCATCCAGAAAGCGCGCCACTGGGCCTGGCAACGCTTCCGCGAGGTGTGCAGCAGGAGCGGCCGAAGGGGCGCGACAAGCGCGTGGCGGATTCCGCGTCGCGATCGGGAAGGCCGCTCCTGCTGTCCCGGCAGGACGGCCTCATGCATGCGTGCTCAGACCTTGAGCCAGTGCGTGGAGAGGGCGACGCCGACCAGAAGCGCGGCCACGCCCATGAAGGCGCCCGCCAGGCCGATGCCGTGGGCCGTGAACCCGATCAGTGCGGGACCGGCCAGGACGCCGGCGTAGCCGAGCGTGGTCACGGCGGTGATCGCGATGCTTTCCGGCATCCGCTTCTGGTTGCCGGACAGGGAGAACAAGGCCGGTGCGATGTTCGCGCAGCCGAGCCCCAGCAGAACGTGGCCAACCAGGGACGCCTGCCACGGCGTCACCCAGGTCAGAACGATGAAGCCGAGAGCGGCCAGCACCGCGCCCACCGCGATCGCGCGAATGCGCCCCAGGCGCTCGACGACCGAATCCCCGAACAGGCGTGCCACGGTCATGGTCAGGGCGAAGGCGACATAGCCCAGGCCCGCCATCGCCGGCTCGACCTGCCGGACATCGGCCAGGAACACCGCGCTCCAGTCCAGCATCGCGCCTTCGGCCATGAACACCACGAAGGCCAGGATGCCCACGAACAGGACGATGCCCTTAGGCCAGGCCAGCAGCGGGCCCTCCTGATGTAGCGCCTCGGTGCGCCAGTGCTTCAGCGACAGCGCCGCGATCGCCGCCGCCGCGGCCACGCCGGCCACCGCGGCGGCGGCCGGGCCGATCTGCGCGGACAGCAGGGCGGTCATCGCCGCGGCGCCGATGAAGCCACCGATGCTGAAGAACGCATGGAAGCCGGACATCATCGCGCGCCTGGCCTCGCGCTCCACGACCAGGGCCTGCATGTTCATGGTGCAGTCCATCGCGCCCACGCCGGCGCCGAAGACGAACAGGGCGCCGCCGAGCAGCCAGGGGTTGCTGGTGATGGCCAGCAGCGGAAGGCTGGCGCAGATGAACGCCGTCGTGGCGATCATGACGCCGCGACAGCCCAGGCGCGCGGCCAGGGCGCCCGAGACGGGCATGGCGATGAGCGAGCCGGCGCCCAGGCACAGCAGGATCAGGCCGAGCACGCCGTCGTCGACGCCGGTGCGCGCCTTGGCGAAGGGCACCAGCACCGCCCAGACGGCCATGGCGAATCCGGGGATGAAGAAGGCGGCGCGCGTGGCGTGCTGCTGCGCGCGGGCGCTGGAGGCGAGGGCTGCGGACATGGGGCGAGCGCTTACGAAGCGAAGAGGTTCAGCGGGTGAGTTCATGCACGCGGATGCCAGCGTCAGCGAAGGCCTGCAGATGCGCCTGCGCGGTGCCTGCGGCGATCACCAGGTCATCGACCTCGGACGGCGCTGCGACGTGGTAACTGCCTTCAGTGCCGAGCTTCTCGGGCGAGGCGACCACGATGACGCGCGAGCTGATAGCAACCATGGCGCGCTTCAGCGCGGCCTCCTCCGCGTCGGTGGCCCAGACGCCGGTGAGCGGGTCCAGCGCGCAGGCACCCGGCAGGCAGACATCCAGACGCAGGCGCTGCAGCTGCGACAAGGCTTCGGCGCCTCTCACGCCGCCTGCGCCGGGGGAAAAGACGCCCCCGATCAGCTGCACCTGGACACCGCCGCGTTCGCCGGCGGCGATGGCGATCTGCGGCGAGTTGGTGACGATCGTCAGATCGGCATGCTCGGGCAGGCGCTGGGCGACGGCCAGGTTGGTGGTCCCGGCATCGAGGAACACGGTGCTGCCCGGCTGAAGCAGCGCGCACACGCCCCAGGCCAGCCCGGCCTTGTCCGGGGCTTCGTGCTGGATGCGCTGGTCGAAGCGGAGCGCCTCCGACGTCGTGCGCACGGCGCCGCCGTAGACGCGCTTGCACAGCCCTCGGCTGGCCAGTTCGCGCAGGTCGCGGCGGATGGAGTCCTCGGACACGCCGAAACGCGCCGCCAGGTCGCTTGAGGAGACCCTGCCGTGCTCGCGCAGCAGGTCCAGCACCGTCTGGGCGCGTTCGGCGGGGAATCGGGTGTCTTCGGACATTGAGATGTCTCGCAGCAGAGTGCACAATCATGCATTAACGAGAATAAACTTGCATGAATGTGCATATCGGGGAGGATCGATACGCGATTGCGGGCGCATGCGCCGCGTCGCTGGTCAGCCGCGATTCGGTGTGATCACCGCCGGAGTGCCTTCTGGCCGAAGGGCTTCGTGCCAACGAAGAAAAGACTTCTTCTGCGGCACGTGGACCTCCGCGCTAGGAAGTTTCTCGGCGTTGGAGGCACAGCCCTCTGGCGGGCTGTGCCCCCTTTTCCCTCGATCAGGGCGTCCTGATCCGCCTTCGGGCGCTCGGCGTCCTGCCTCGCCAGGCGCGGCTACCGCCCGCTGGCGCGCTGCCGTGTGCGTCACGCCGGGTGGCTTCGGGCCGAAGATCAAAAAGTGGAAGGAAGTCCCGATCCATTCATCGCGGGGCATCGGCCTTCAATCAGGCGCTCAAGCGACAGGCACGCGGGTTGGACCTTGTGATGGACTCAGGCGAACAGCGAGGCCTGCAGGCAGTACGCGATCAGCGCCTGGTCACTGTCGACCCCGAGCTTGCGCATCGCGCTGATCTTCTGCGTGCTGACCGTTTTGGCGCTGCGTTGCAGCTGCCGCGCGATGTCGCTCACGCTCATGCCGCCGGTGAACAACCGGATGACTTCCAGTTCGCGTGGCGAGAGCCGGGTAAGCGCCGCGTCGACACCGGCCGGCTCGCCTGCGGTCTCCGGCGATGCGCCCAGCGGGCGGTAGACGCGATTGGCCAGCACGACGCGCAGTGCCTGCACCAGGCTGCCCAAACCATGGCTCTTGAGCACGACCCCTCCGGCCCCGGCGGCGTACATCGCGGACACCAGCGAGGGGTTGGAGACCATCGTCAGCACCAGCAAGCGAGTTTCAGGGAAGCTGCGCCGCAGGAACGAAATGAGCTTGATCCCGTCACCAAAGCGCGGGTCGCCGGGCATGCTGTAGTCGCTGATCAACGCCTGCGGCCGCGTCTGCTTCATCAGTTCGATCAGCGTGGCCGGGTCTGCCGCTTCGCCAACGACTTCAAGGTCCAGCTCGCCGGCCAGCACATCACGGATGCCGGCCAGCACGATCGGATGATCGTCGGCGATGAGGATCCGTGTGGTCATGGCGGTGTCGGACTGGTTGGGTGAGAGGAGCCGCTGTCGTCGATGAGCGGATCAAGCAGCCTGCGCAGCCGAAGCTGAAAAGCGGCCAATGCGATGGACTGGCTTGCAAGGTCGATCCCCAGCGCCAGGCGTTCTTCAATCTCCAGGCCGCTGTCGGCCAGCACGGGCGCGCCGACAATGGCCAACGCGCCGCGGATGCGGTGCAGCACCTGGACGACGCCTTCGGGATTGGCCTCGGCGATCGCCTGACGCAGGCTGTCCAAGTCGTCCTGCATGCTCTGCACGAACAGCGCACGGGTCTTGTCGGGCACCTGCAGGGCAGGATCGTCGGGGGTCGCGCGGTACCTAGCCATTGGTGATGCCGGTGCGGCCCCGCTCGTGATTCGGGTCAGTAGACGTTCCAATGCTTCCAGGGAGATCGGCTTGACCAGCACGCCCTGCATGCCCGCTTCCTCGCAGCGCTGGCGTTCGGCTGGGTCGGCGTTGGCGGTGGCGCCATAGATCGGCACGCCCACGCCGCGCGCACGCAGTGCGCGGGCCAGGCCGTAGCCATCCAGCCGCGGCATGTTCAGATCGGTCAGTACGAGCCCGAAGGTGCCCTGTTGCCAATAGCCTAGCGCCTCGTTGCCGTCGCTGGCGACCACGGCGCGGCAACCGAGCTGTTCCAGCTGGTCGCGCAGGATGGCCTGGTTGATCGGGTTGTCCTCGGCCACCAGCACCTGCAGACCGAAATCGTGCAGCGCGGGCACGCACCTTTCCGCCCCGCCCGATGCCGAAGGGCTGCTGGCGGTGGCCAGCGCGGCCACGATGGCGTCGAGTCGATGCAGGCCCACCTGCCAGGTGTCGCCTGTCCGCTGTGGCCGCACGCCTGCTTGGGGACAGGCGACCACGCGCGGGCCGACCTGCCAGGCCGCTGGCGGGCCGTCCAGCACCAGGTCCAGCAGCACCGTCGTGGACGGCCCACCCGCAACGGCTTCTGCGCGATGCACGCTGGCGTGGGCACCGCGCTGTTGTAGGCGTTCGCACAGTGATTGCACCAGTTCGCGCACCTGGCCGCGGACTTGCACTTGCAGGCCTGCCGGCAGACGCGGGGCGGGCGGCTGTTGAGGGTCGGGCGGCGCTGGCGGCAGCGGCAGATCGACGCTGAAGCTGCTGCCCAGGCCGCTTTCGCTGACCACGCGCAGGTGGCCTTGCATCAGCGACGCCAGATGCGCGCAGATGGCCAGGCCCAGGCCTGTGCCACGCATCGCATCGGTGCCGGGGTTGGCCTGGTAGAAAGGTTCGAACAGATGCGCCTGGTGTTCGCTGGCGATGCCGATGCCAGTGTCGGCGACCTGCCACTGCAGCCAGCAGTCTTCGCCATGCCAGCGTCGTGAGACGCGCACCACGACGCGGCCGCTGTCGGTGAACTTCAGCGCGTTGCTGATCAGGTTGTTGAGGATCTGACGGATCCGCGCGGCATCGCCGCAGACCATGGCGGGCAGGTCTGCGTCGATGCAGGCATAGAACTGCAGGCCCTTGTTCGCCGCTGCGGCGGCGTACGAGTCCATCGCATCCTCGGTCAGTCGGGCAGGATCGAAGGGGCTCGGCTCCAGGCTCAGTTGTCCGGCCTCGGCCTTGCTCACGTCGAGGATGTCGCTGATCAGCTGCATCAGCGTCGAGGATGAGCGCTGGATCGTGGCCAGATAGCCCTCCTGCCGGGCACTGAGCGGAGTCAGCCCCAACAGTTCGAGGGTGCCCAGCACGCCGTAAAGCGGGGTGCGGATCTCGTGGCTCATGGTGGCCAGGAACTGGCTCTTGGCCCGGTTGGCCTGGTCCGCGGCAAGGCGTGCCTGCTGCTGGACCTGCTCGGCCTCTCGCTGGCTGCTGAGGTCGATGAACAGGCATAGCACCGCCGGCTCCCCGCGATAGCGCGCCGGTGTTGCCGTCACCAGCAGATGCAGGCCCTCGGGCGTGGTGTAAGGCAGTCCGTCGCCTGGCACGGCACCTCCGGCTGCCAGCACGGTGTGCCGCCAGTGGCCGGACCAGCCGTCCGCGTGATGGTCTTCGCCCAGCCAGCGGCGGGCGAAAGCGTTGTCCAGCAGGACCTCGCCATCCGCGCTTCGCAGCAGGCACAGCCCGATCGGCGCGTGGTCCAGGAGGGTGCGCATGAACGCCTCGCTTTCCAGCAGGCGTGCGTGGTTGTTGCGCAACGGCTCGATGACCGAGCGTCGATAGGCACGCAGCGCGAGCACGCCGGCCAGCGCCAGCACCAGGGCGACCAGCATCGCGCCCAGCACCGGACCTTGCGGGTTCTGGCAGAGCTGCCGCCAGCTCACTTGATAGACGGCGCGCCAGCCGCTGTCGCTGCGCATGTAGAACCGCAGACCGTCCCGACCGGCCTGGACGGAAGGTCCCGCTTCGCTCAGATCCGCCTCCTCGCCCAGCAGCCGTTGGCCGGTGGGATCGAACAGCGATAGCCGCTGGAACACGGGAACGCCCAGCACCTGCCTGTAGTCGTCGATGCGTCCGGGGTCGAGCAGGCAGGCCAGTACGGCCAGCGAGCCGTCTTCCGCCTCGCCCCACAGGTGCGCGTCCTGTGGGGCATGGGCGATGGCCAGCAGGCGGGTCTGCCGATCGCGCCAGGGCACGGCGGCCCAGACGATGCCACCGCGCTTGAGAACCGGCTGTGTGCCCAGCGCACGATGGATCTGGGCGATCGTCGGGCGCAGGTGATGCGGACTGCTCAGGCTCGCATCCGCATCGCTCATCTGCACCGGTGCCAGCAGCCCGCGCGTGCCTTGTCCATCGACCAGCAGGCACTGTGGCGGTGGATAGTGCGACGCTGACCAAAACGTGCCATAGAAGCGCAGGAAGCGATCACCCAGTGCGTCCGGGCTTGGGGTATCGGCGCCTGCTGTTCCCACCAAGGCGAAATCGGCGAAGAGCGGACCGCGCCGCCGCTCCACCCCGGCCTCAGGAACGGAACGCCCCTGCTCGCCGACATCGTGCAGACGCCACTGCCTGAGGAAGCGTTCCTGTTCGCGCAGCGTGCCGTCGAGGCGACGGAAGTGGTACTCGATCTTGCCGCGTTCCTCGTTCAACAGCTGTTTGCCGGTGGAGAGCAGGAGCCCAGCCTGCAGGGTCGCCAGCACCACGACCCCGATCAGCAGGGCATGGACGCGCAGGGAGCGGCGTGCGAGTCGACGTACGGGAACGGCCTCGGCCGGCATGGCGGGTCTCGGAGCGGCGGGAAAGCAGCGCGACTTGGCCGCGGGGGAGACCGTTCAGTGCCCCGGCACAGGCAAATCGTCAACGCCACGGCGTGGATTCGAGCAGCATGGAGCGCGCTTCAACGCGTGGCAACCTAGGAAGTATCGAGCGGTACTTCATCCTCCAGCAGCTGGGTGAAATCGTCCGACGGGACCGCCTGCGAGATCAGGAAGCCCTGTACCTGACTGCAGCCCAGTTGCCGAAGCGCGGCCAGGTCGGCGTCACTTTCCACGCCTTCAGCCACGATGGTCAAGCCCAGCTGCTTGGCCAAGGCGACGATGGTCGAGAGGGTCTGATACAGGGCCGGATCCCTGGCGCAGCCGCTGACGAGCATGCGGTCGATCTTGACTTCCGTGAAAGGGGTATTGACCAGGTCGTGGACCGAGCTCAGCCCTTGGCCAAAGTCGTCCTGGGCCAGGCCGAAGCCCTTCATGCGCAGACGGCAGGCGCCGGCGTAGAAGTCGCTGACGTGCCGGGTGGTGCTGCTCTCCATTAGTTCGAAGCACAGTTCCCCTGGCGTGCCGCCCAGCTCCAGGGTCAGCGCCAGCAGCGCATCGGGCAGGTCGGGCTGCTCCAGCAGATGCGGGGGTAGGTTGATCGAGACCGGCACCCGGAAGCCTCGCCTGCGCCAGCGCGCCTGTGCCGCGATACTTGCCTTGAGCACCATCCGAAGCAGCTCGCCTTCCAGGCCGTGGTGGCAGATCGCGGGGAGAAAACTGCTCGCGGTCAGCGTCCCCAGATGCGGGTGGCGCCAGCGTACCAGCGCTTCGGCGGCCACGACCCGCCCGGACCGCAGGGATTTCTTCGGTTGGAACCAGGCGGTGAGGCGGCCCTCGGCCATGGCCTGGCGCAACTCCTGGGCATCGGGATCCGGCACAGCGCTCGCCACTATCGCTGTCGCTGCGGGCGGACGAGCCTGCGCCAATGTTTCGAACAAGGCCTCCACGTCGTTCTCAGCCACTGGTTTGGCCAACAGAGCAATCACGTCCAGCCCCAGCGACTCGGCCATTAGCCGGGCCGAGGTCATCATTCGCCTGGGCGCCGCGCTGACCACTGCCAGGCGTGGCGGACGCGATTGCGCGGCCAGTGCCTGGATGAACTGGATGCCGTCCTGGCCGGGCATCAGCAGGTCACTGAGCACCAGATCGTAGGATCGGCACGCGCACAAGGCGACGGCGGCATCCACGTCCTCGCAGGCGTCCACCTCTACGCCGATGCGGTTGCCGAGCAGGTTGGCGAGGTAGCCACGCTGGAACGGCTGGTCTTCCAGGATCAGGACACGCTGGGTCATGCGAGGTCTCCTTAGCGCAGGGCGGCGAGGGCTCTGCGCAGATGGGCGATATCGATGGGTTTGCTCAGGTAGCCGCGCATGCCACTGGCCAGACAGCGCTCGCGCTCCTCGGCGGTGGCATTGGCGGTGGCGCCGACCACAGGCACCGGGTTGCCCTCGTCGCGCAAGCGGCGGGCCAGCGAGTGGCCGTCCATGCGTGGCATGTTGATGTCGGTCACCACCAAGTCGAAGGCCTGCTCGCGGCACAGCCGCAGCGCTTCCGCGCCATCCTGAGCCAGTTCCACCTCGCAGCCGAGCGCGCGCAGTTGCTCGGCCAGGATCACCCGGTTGATCGGATTGTCCTCCACGGCCAGCACGTGCAGACCCAGCGGCGTGGGAGGCGTTGCGCGCGTGGTCTCCGGCAAGGCGGTGCGCCGTTGCTGCAGGCAGGCCAGGGCCTTGCCGATCGCGGTGATGCCATGAAGGGTGACCATCAGGCTACCGTCGGCGGCCACGTGGGGCTGGTCGCCCCCATCGATCGACGCTACCACCCGCGGCCCCCTCCACGCCAATGGCATACCGGCTTCGCCGTCCATCAGGATTGCCCCGTCGCGGTCGAGCAGGGCCGGGTCGCCCTGCAGCGGCTGGGCGTTGGCGCCCCAGCGGCGCAGCCAGCCGCACGCGCTGTCGACCAGTTCGCGGTCGCGGCCGCGGACCAGGATCGGCGGCTCCGGCCGCAACACCGGGCCGTCCTCGGTGGTGTCCAGTACCGGCAGCGGTAGGCGCACGCTGAAACTGCTGCCGAGTCCCGGCTCGCTGACCACCTGGAGTTCCCCGCCCATCAGGCGCACCAGACGATCGCTGATGGACAGGCCCAGTCCCGTGCCCTGCGTGCTGGTCGCGCTGCGCACCTGGCGGAAGGGCTCGAACAACCGATCCTGCTCTTCTGCTGCGATCCCCACCCCGGTGTCGGTGACCTGCCAGACCAGTACGCTCGACTCTTCCTCATGCTGTGACTGGCGCACGCGCAGCACCACGCGGCCATGCTCGGTGAACTTGATGGCATTGCTGAGCAGGTTGCCGAGGACTTGCCGGATGCGGTCGGCGTCGCCAAGCACGCGGGTCGGCAGGGCGGGGTCGGTGCAGACCAGCACATGCAGGCCCTTGCGGGTCGCGGCAGCGGCAAAGCTGCGCAGCACGCTTTCGGTCAGTTCGCGCGGCGAGAACGGCGCCGGCTTGAGACTGAGCTGACCCGATTCGATCTTGGAGACGTCCAGCACGTCGCTGATCAGCTGCAACAGCACCGACGATGAGCTTTCGATCGTGCGCAGATACTGTGACTGTCGCGCGTCGAGCGAGGTGTGGCCGAGCAGTTCGAGCGTGCCCAGCACGCCATACAAGGGGGTGCGGATCTCATGGCTCATGGTGGCCAGGAAGGCGCTCTTGGCCTGGTTGGCGGCGTCCGCGGCCTGGCGCGCCGAGGACAGCGCTGCCTGCGCCTGCCGATGCCGGGAGATGTCATGGAACACGCACAGCAGAACGTCGTCGCCCTGGTAGCGGCAGGCGGCATGCAGCACCTGCAGCTGCCGCCCGTCGCGCGTAGTGAACTCCAGCCCACGGCCGTGCTCGCCGGCATGCCCGCGCCATGGCGCTCTCCAGTCGCTGTACTCATGGTCCTCACCCAGCCAGTCCCGCAGCAACTGGTTGGAGAGCAGCAGATGACGGTCGCTCCGGCGCAATACGCAGATGCCGGCAGGCGCCATGTCGATCACCGTCGAGCTGAAGTCCAGGTTCTCCAGCAGACGCCGATGCTGTCGCAGCGCCGGCTGGATCAGCTGGCGGTCGACACAATGTCGCAGGAGTCGAAGAGCGATGCCCGCGATCAGCAGCATCAGCGTGCAGGCCAGCAGGGGCGCGGAGAGGTCGTCGAGCAGCCGGGTGGGTGGCAGGCGATAGACCAGGCGCCAGCCGTCATCGCCGAGACGCTTGATGAGGGCCAGGCCATGCGGAAGGCCATGGCGCCAGAGCATGCCGAAGTGATCGCTTTCCTGTTTGCGCAGCGCCTCCCAGTCCGCACCTTGGTTCGGATTCCCGTGACGGACCGGCGCGGACCTGCCCGCGGGATCGATCAGCGCGTAATCGGCGACACGCTCGCCCTCCAGGATGGCCTCGGTCGCGGCACGCTCCAGAAGCAGCAATAGCCACTGGGTCGGCTCGCCATCGACCTGCATCGGCTGAGCCAGGGCAAGGCCGCTCTCGCCCAGGCCAATCCAGTACACATGATTAGCGTCCTTGGACCGGCGCAGGCGGGCCAGAAGCTCCTGCAGCGAGGGCATGCGTGCAGGATCGACCTCGATATCGGCCCCCGCCAATCGATGGGCGCCCTGCGCGTCGATCGCACGAAGCTGCGTCTGCAGCTCCTGCAGTGTGTGTTCGGCACGCGAGGACAGGACCAGACGGCCACTGCCAGCGTCTCCCAGCGCCACCTCGCGCGCGCCCTCACCCAACGCGGCGGGACGAGCTCCATCGCCCGGCAGCACGGAGTCGCGGAGGTAGCGCAGCAGTGCCTCTCGCTGGTCGAAGTAGAGCTGCGCCTCGTATGCGACTGCGTTCATTTCGCGACGATGCGTCGACACGGCGTCGGCGAGCCGGGCATGCAGGAACAGGCAGGTGGCACACGTCAGGCACAGAAAGACGCAACCGGTCAGCAATTTCAGCAGCGTCGAGGCGATGGCAGGAACCTTCAGGCTGCGCAGCAGTCGCGCATGGATCTTCAACATCGCTCGAGAATAGGTCCGCCTGTATCGCCAAGGACATCAGGCATACCTTAGATTTCAGTTCTTTCGATGTTGTTTGAATGCGCATCGCTGCAACGATTGCGTGCCGCGATGTCTGGATCAGGGCGGCTTTAGGAATTGTCCGATTGAGGGGCCCCTGAAGGGGGTCTTAGGGTGGGCATCGGGAGCATCCCAGCTCGGATGTCCGGCATTGGGCCGGGCTTGGCGGACGCATATGAAGAGATCCGCATTGGCAAACAAAGCTCCTAGGTCTGCCGCAGTCGCCTCCACCGACTGCGCCCTGACGGCGCTTCTTCGCGGCATTGCTGCGGTGACGCTGATGCTGTCGGTGTGCGCCTATCCTGCGGGCGGATGGTTCACGGTGCTGGCGCTCATTCTAGGGGGCTACAGCCTGCTTTACGCCGCTTTTTCCTTGGTCGGTTCAAGGCGCTGGCAGGAGATCGTGCTGGCGCTTGCGGCCATGTCGAATCTGCTCAGGATGGTGTTCTGAGGCCGGGCAGGGGCCTGCCGTCCGCCTCGGTCATTTCACGGTAGAACGCAGCGCACCTGCGCGAGCTCTGGTGCTAAGGCTGCGCCTTGGCGAGTTGGCCTCCGCAGCTCAGGTGCCTGCGATTTAGGAATTGCCTGATGTCGCCTGCCTCAGGCGGCGACTAGTTTGCGTAGTCCCATCGGCTTGATGGCGCGCATGCGCCGCAGATCCATGCAGGTCCACCCGGCACGCGCGCTGCCCTCGGGGGCCTGGCTTCTGCCACCGCAGGTCGCGGTCGAGCGGGGATTCGTCAATCAGAGTGGAGAAAAACAGGTGACCTCACTGTTCAAGGCATTCGCTTGCGGTTCCAACAAGGCTGATCGGCCTGAGGCGCCTTCGGTGGCGCTGCCCTCGCTGGGACTGCTTGCGCTCTCCTTCGCTGCAGGGCCCGCCTTCGCTCAAGCGAACGGAAATGGGTCACTCCAGCTATGCCCGACGGTCGCTGATGGCTCAGGCTCAGGAAAAATGCTTGGCGTAGGCTCGACGGCGCCAGCGACGCTGAGTTGCAGCAAGGGCGCCGCCTCCTTTGCGCTCAACAACAATGGAAACGATTCAGGCGGTAATGGATTCGCCAACTCGACGGCACAGGTCGTCGGCTATAGCGATGGTCGGCTAGTGCTGAAAGGCAACGGCGGAGTGAGCATCGTCGGCGCGGCCAACTTCGATTCCATTGCCAGCTTTGGCAACAATCGCGTGACGGGTGTGAAGGCTGCGGAACTGTCGGCTTCGAGCACCGACGCGGTCAACGGCGCGCAGTTGGCCTCCACCAACGCGGCCGTCGCCACCAATGCGGTCGCGCTCAGTGCGCAGACTGCTCGCACGGCCAGTCTGGGCGCCGGTCTGGCGACCGCGCTGGGCGGCGGCGCCAGTGTCGATCCGGTGAGCGGTGCGGTGACTGCTCCCAGTTACAGTGTGGCCGGCACCTCGGTTTCGAGCGTTGGCGAGGCAGTGACCAAGCTCGATGCGCACGCGACGCAGAACGCCAGCAGCATCACCACGATCGACGGCCGCCTCGAGGATTTGGCCAGCGGAAAGTCCGGCCTCGTCCAGCAACATGCGCCTGGTGCGCCGCTGATGGTCGGTTCTGCCATCGACGGCGATCGGGTGGATTTCGTTGGCACCGCCGGCGTGCGCACGCTGACAGGGGTCGCGGCGGGCAAGGTCGTCGCCGACAGTACCGAGGCCGTCAACGGTTCGCAGCTTGCTGCGACCAATTCCAACGTGGCCGCGAACTTCGCCTCACTCAGTCAACAGACCGCTCGCGCGACCAGTCTCGGAGAGGGCGTGGCAGCGGCGTTGGGCGGCGGCGCCAGCGTCGATCCTTCGACCGGTGCCGTCAGCGGCCCGGCATATAGCCTGGAGGGCAAGCCGGTTGCGAGCGTCGGGGCCGCGCTGACAAATCTCGATGGCCGAACCATCAGCAATACCAGCAACATCGCCAACCTCAGCGGCCGCTTAGACGGATTGACCATCGGCAGTGCTGGCCTGGTCCGGCAAGCCTCGTCCGGGGCATCGCTGACGGTGGGTGCCGGGACTGACGGTGATCGGGTCGACTTCGTTGGGACCGGGGGGGCGCGTACGCTGACGGGCGTGGCCGCTGGCAAGGTCGCAGCCGATAGCGCCGACGCCATCAATGGCGCGCAGCTGGCCGCGACCAAGGCCGATGTGGCCGCGAATGCCGCCTCGCTGACGTCCCAAGCGGCTCGCACCACCAGTATCGCCGACGGCCTCGCGACCGCGCTGGGCGGCGACGCCAGCGTTGATCCGGTGAGCGGTGTCGTGACGGTGCCCAGCTACACCTTGGAGGGCAAGGCTTTTTCGAGCGTGGGGGCGGCATTGACCAATCTCGATGGTCGAACCTCCAGTAACACCAGCAGCATCACGACGATCAACGGACGCCTGGATGGTCTGGCCAGCGGTGCCGCTGGCCTGGTCCAGCAGGTCTCTGCTGGGTCGGTGCTGACGATCGGCGCTGGTACCGACGGTGATCGCGTGAACTTCGCCGGGACCGCTGGCGCGCGCACGCTGAGCGGCGTGGCCGCGGGCAGCGTCGCGACCGACAGCGTCGACGCGGTCAATGGTGCGCAGCTCGCAGCGACCAACGCCGAGTTGGCGGCTCATGTTGCTTCGCTCATTTCCCAAGCGACTCGCACCACCAACATCGCCGATGGCATCGCGGCTGCGTTGGGCGCTGGTGCCAGCGTCGATCCAGCGACTGGTGCCGTGACGGCTCCCAGCTACGTGATGGAAGGCAGGGCCGTCTCGAGCGTCGGGGCCGCATTGACCAACCTTGACGGTCGAACCTCCAGCAACACCAGCAGCATCACGACGATCAACGGACGCCTCGATGGTCTGGCCAGCGGTGCCGCTGGCCTGGTCCAGCAGGCCTCGCCCGGGGCTGCGCTGACGGTGGGCGCGGCGACGGATGGTGCCCGAGTGGATTTTGTCGGGACCGCTGGCGCGCGCACCTTGACCGGCGTGGCCGCCGGCAAGATCGCGGCGGATAGCGCTGACGCTGTCAATGGCGCACAGCTTGCAGCCACCAATGTCGAGGTCGCAGCCAATGCAGCCTCGCTGAGCTCCCAAGCGGCTCGCACCGTCAACATCGCCGATGGCATTGCGGCCGTGTTGGGTGGCGGTGCCAGCGTCGACCCGGCAACCGGTGCTGTGACGGCTCCCGGCTACATGGTGGAAGGCAAGGCCGTCTCGAGCGTCGGGGCCGCATTGACCAACCTTGATGGTCGAACCACAGACAACACCGCCAGCATCACCACGATCAACGGTCGTCTCGATGGCTTGGCCACCGGCACCTCGGGGCTGGTTCAGCAGGCCTCGCCCGGGGCCGCTCTAACGGTGGGCGCGGCGACGGATGGTGATCGAGTGGACTTCGGTGGCACTTCGGGTCGCCGCACCCTGGCTGGCCTTGCCGCGGGACGCGTTGGGGCCGACAGCGACGAGGCCGTCAACGGCGCGCAGCTCGCGGCGACCAATGCCGATGTGGCTGCCAATTTGGCAGCGATCGGTGTCCAGAGCGGCCGAACCACGCGGCTGGGAGAAGGGATGGCGGCCGCCCTGGGCGGCGGCGCGCGTGTCGATCCGGTGACGGGTGCCGTGACGGCCCCCAGCTACATCGTAGACGGCAAGGGCGTCTCCAGCGTGGGAGAGGCGCTGGCCAACCTCGATGGTCGAACCACCATCAACACCGCCAGCATCAACACGATCAACGGGCGCCTCAATGGCCTGGCCAGCGGCACCTCGGGCCTGGTCCAGCAGATCTCGCCCGGGTCTGTCCTGACGATGGGGGCGAACACGGGCGGCGATCGTGTGGACTTCACCGGCACGGCTGGCACGCGCGTGCTGACCGGCGTGGCCGCCGGCCAGATCGCCACCGACAGCAAGGACGCCGTCAATGGCGCACAGCTGGCCGAGACGAACGTCCGCATGCGCGATGCGGAGCATGCGCTAGGGGAGATGGATGGACGCTTGGTCAGTGCGGAATCCAGCGTCACCCACCTGGTCGATGCGGTTTCCAACCTCTCCAGTGGCGGCGTAGGCCTGGTCACCCAGGCCGACCCCGGCGACAGCATCAAGGTGGGCGCGGGCCGAATGGGCAATGAAGTGGACTTCTCCGGCGCCGAAGGCGACCGACGCCTGACGGGCGTGGCCAACGGCGTGAAGGACCAGGATGTCGTCACCATGGCGCAGCTTCGCGCTGCGGGCGCGATCGATCCAGTCTCCGGAAATCCGCTTACCGTGCTGACCTATGACGATGTCAGCTTGGGCCGGGCGACCTTCGGCGGATGGGGTGGAACCGTGCTGGCCAATGTCGGGCGCGGGCTGATCGCCGCGGACAGCATGGAGGCGGTGAATGGCGGGCAGCTGTTCGACATCAAGACGCTGCTCGAAGGCAGGATCGACGGCTTGAGCGGTCGCGTGGAGGCCGTCGAGCATGCCGTCGCCGACGGTCTCGGATCGGGTCCTGCTGGCGAGGGCGATGGACTGATCCATGGCGACGGGCAGGATTCGATGGCCGTTGGCGAAGGCGCGAGCGCGTCCGGAACGAACTCGGTGGCCATCGGGAAGGGCTCGGTTGCGGAGGGCGAGAACGAGGTCTCGGTTGGTTCGAGCGGAGCCGAACGTCGGGTCTCCAACGTCGCCGCAGGTGTGGCGCCCACCGACGCGGTGAACCTCCAGCAGATGCGTGAGGTCGTCCAGGCTGAGCGGGACTGGGCCTCGCAACGCTTCCGCGAGGTGGACAGGAGAATCGACAGGATGGGCGCGATGAGCGCCGCCTACGCGGGCATGGCGTTGAACACGGCCGGGCTCGCGGGCGACAACCGATTGGGCGCCGGTGTCGGATCTCAGAACGGACGCAGCGCGCTGGCGATCGGCTACCAACGGATCGTGGGCGAGAAGAAGAACATCTCCGTCTCCCTCGGCGGCGCGTTCAGCGGCAGCGATCGCGGCGTGTCGGGCGGTGCGGGATTCAGCTGGTAGCGCGACCGAGATCGGTGGCGGAGCGGGCCAGCACGCGACAGGAAGAAGCCCGCATGGCCGGGGCTTCCTCCTGCCCGATCGCACCGCCGGCCGGCTTCAGCGATGCGGCCGCATCATCCGCTTGAGCAGCGGGGCGGCGACCAGTGCGATCACGCCGCAGCCCAGGCCGATCCACATCATCAGCCAGAACAGATGCGCGTAGCGGGCCGAGGCCTCGACCAGGTCCATCGTCTGGCCCTGGGGCACGTCGATGGAGGCGAGCTTGCCGAACATGGCCGCCAGCATCTCCGAGAACGCGGTGGCCAGGAACCAGGTGCCCATCATCAGGCTGACCACGCGCGGCACGGCCAGCTGGGTGACCGCCGACAGGCCGACGGGGGAGAGGCACATCTCGCCCAGCTCCAGGACGAAGTACGCGGCCACGATCCACCACACGCTGGCCATCTGCCCGGTGCTGCCCACGTGCTGCGCGGCCAGCGCCAGGGGGATGAAGGAAGCGCCGGCCAGCAGCAGGCCCCAGGCCGACTTCACCGGCTTGGACGGGTCCAGCCCACGCCGGTCCAGCCAGGCCCACAGCGCGGCGAAGATCGGCGCCAGCAGGACCAGGAACAGGGCGCCGAGGTAGGTCAGCGAGCCGGCGGTCTGCGGCAGCACCAGGCAGTCGCGCACCAGCAGCACCACGATGATCGCCGCGGCGATGGCGAACACGGTGCGCGGCGCCTTGGACTGCGGATGCCGGTCCGACAGCGAGGCGGCGGCCACGAACGCGATCGGCGCCAGCAGCAGCGAGACGATCGACCACGGCAGCGGCGTGCCGTCGCGGATCACCAGCGCCGGCACGATGTCCTTGGTCAGCAGGCGGTCGTTGAAGGTCACCCACGAGCCGTAGGTCTGCTCGTAGAGGGTGAAGAACACCAGGGCCATGAAGATCAGCGCCATCAGCGCCAGCATCTGGCGGCGCTGCTCGGGCGTGCACTGGGTGGCCAGGAACCAGGCGAACCACAGCAGCACCCCGCCCAGCACTACCAGCATCAGCAGCTGGGCCAGGGTGACCTCGCCGCCGAGCGCGAACGCGCCGTTGGCCGTGGCCCACATCAGCCAGGCGATCGGCAGCACGCCGACGATGGCCAGCAGGTAGATCAGCCATTCGCGTGGCAGGCCGGCCACGCGCTCGCGCAGCGAGGCCGGGTTGGCCGGCTCGGCATGGCCGTGCAGGTACTTCTGGCCCCACAGGAACATCGCCAGCCCGGCCAGCATGCCGATGCCGGCCGCGCCGAAGCCGTAGCGCCAGCCGTAGGCCTCGCCCAGATAGCCGCACACCAGCGAGGCGAACAGCGAGCCCAGGTTGATGCCGGCATAGAACAGCGAGAAGCCCGAGTCCCGGCGCGGGTCGTCGTCCGCATAGAGCCTGCCGACGATGGTGGAGATGTTGGGCTTGAGGAAGCCCACGCCCATGATGATCAGCGCCAGCGACAGATAGGTGATGCGCAGGCTGCCCTCATCGCGCAGCACCTGGCCGCCGCTGACGGTGGCGGTGTGGCCCTCGAAGGCCATGCCGACGTGGCCGGCCACCAGCAGCAGGCCGCCGAAGATCACCGCCTTGCGCATGCCCAGCCAGCGGTCGGCGAGCAGGCCGCCGATCACCGGGACGCAGTACACCAGCCCGCCGTAGGCGCCCAGCAGGTCGTAGCCGGCGTCGTCGCCGAACAGGTGATGCTTGGTCAGGTACAGCAGCAGCAGCGCCTTCATGCCGTAGAAGGAGAAGCGCTCCCACATCTCGGTGAAGAAGCACACGTACACGCCCTTGGGATGGCCTAGGAAGTCCTCGCGGGCGGGCAGGGCGGCGGAGGTGGCGGACACGGGCGACCTTGCGGCAATGACAGGCGCGCGAGTATGCCAGTGCGCCGCCGGGACGGGGCCGGTGGCGCCCGACCGTGGCAATCGTCACTTGGCCCGGCTCGCCGGCTTGGAGTAGCGTTGCCGTTTTACGTCTTCCGCAGGGCCCCAAGACCATGCAGCAGCCCGTCGCCGCGCCGCGGCAGCTCACCTTCCGTGCCGTCGTGCTGGCCGTCGTGCTGGCCGTGGTGCTCTCCGCCGCCAACGCTTACCTGGGCCTGTTCGCCGGCCTGACCATCGCCACGGCCATCCCCGCGGCCGTGGTCTCGATGGGCGTGCTGCGCCTGCTCGGCGGCGGCACCATCCTGGAGAACAACATCGTCCAGACCGGCGCCTCGGCCGGTTCGTCGATCGCCGCCGGCGTCATCTTCACCATCCCCGCGCTGGTGATCATGGGCTACTGGCCGGAGTTCAAGTACTGGTGGGTGCTGGGCATCGCCGGCCTGGGCGGCCTGCTGGGCGTGCTGTTCTCGGTGCCGCTGCGCCGCTCGATGATCGTCGAGGAGCCGCTGCCCTTCCCCGAGGGCAAGGCCGCGGCCGAGGTGCTCAAGGCCGGCGAGAACCCCGGCCCGGGCCTGAAGATCCTGGCCGTGTCCGCGGCCATCGGCGCGTTCGTGAAGCTGGCCGCCGCCAGCGGCCTGCGGCTGATCCCCGACACATGGACCCAGTCGACCTACCTGGGCAGCGCCCGGGTCACCGCCTTCATCGGCACCAACCTGTCGCCGGCGCTGCTGGGCGTGGGCTACATCGTCGGCCTGAACGTGGGCATCGTGGTGGTGTCCGGCTCGATCCTGTCCTGGCACATCGCCATCCCGCTGTATCAGGCCTTCTTCGCCGGCTCCGATCCGGCGCTGGCGGCCAAGATCGCCGCGGCCTCCTCGGCCGACGCCGCCTATGCCATCTGGAGCGCCAAGATCCGCTACCTGGGCGTGGGCGCGATGCTGATCGGCGGCATCTGGACGCTGTTCTCGCTGCGCAAGTCGCTGCTGGGCGGGATCAAGTCCGGCTTCGCCGCCGCGCGCAAGGGCAGCGGCGGCGTGGCGCTGGCCGAGACCGAGCGCGACCTGCCGATGAAGTGGATGCTGGTGGCGCTGGTGGTGTTCACCCTGCCGCTGCTGGGGCTGTACCAGGCCATCGTCGGCGCGTGGCACGTGTCGATCCCGATGGCGATCATCATGGTCGTGGCCGGCTTCCTGTTCGTCTCGGTATCCGGCTATCTGGCCGGGCTGATCGGGTCGTCCAACAATCCGGTCTCGGGCATCACCATTTCCACCATCCTGTTCGCCTCGGCGGTGCTGGCCCTGCTGATGGGTTCCAGCGGCCTGACCCCGGTCGGCACGGGCGGCGCGCCGCTGGGCGCGGTGGCCGCGATCATGATCGGCGCGGTGGTGTGCTGCGCCGCGGCGGTCGGCGGCGACAACCTGCAGGACCTCAAGGCCGGCTATCTGGTCGGCGCCACGCCGTGGAAGCAGCAGCTGATGCTCGGTATCGGCGCCTTCTCCTGCGCGCTGATCATGGCGCCGGTGCTGAGCCTGCTCTCGCAGGCCTACGGCATCGGCGCGCCCACGCCCGAGCACCCCAACGCGCTGGCCGCGCCGCAGGCGAACCTGATGGCCTCGGTCGCGCGCGGGCTGTTCGGCGGCCAGCTGCCGTGGACCTTCATCGCGCTCGGCGCGGTGGTCGGCGCGCTGGTGATCGCCATCGACGAATGGCTCAAGAAGACCGGCAAGCGCTTCCGCGTGCCGGTGCTGGCCGCGGCCATCGGCATCTACCTGCCGCTGGAGCTGATGGTGCCGATCTTCCTCGGTGGCCTGATCGCGCACCTGGTCGAGCGCTTCCACAAGATGCGCGCCGACGACGAGGACGCGCGCGACCGCGTGCATCGCCCCGGCGTGCTGTTCGCCGCCGGCCTGATCACCGGCGAGGCGCTGATGGGCATCGCGATCGCGGTGCCGATCGTGCTCAGCAGCCGCGCCGACGTGCTGTCGGTCGGCCTGGACCTGGGCCAGTGGATCGGCCTGGCGGTGCTGGCGCTGGTCGGCTGGCTGCTGTATCGCACCGGCAAGAAGGGCGAGCAGGCGGCCTGAGCCATCCCGCTTCCGTGGGAGCAACAGTCTCCTCAAATCGCAGCGGCCTGCCTGTAGAGCGGAGCTTGCTCCGCTGCTTTTCGGCCGGATCATGGGGAAGCCCCAGCGGAGCAAGCTCCGCTCTACAGGTGGGAGCCGCCATGGCGGCTCCCACACCACACCACACCACCATCGCGCTTTCGCTTTGCGCCGCCGTGCCGCGGCGGCCTACCATCGGCCACTTTTTGAAGTTTTCGGAGTCCGCGCAATGACGCTTCGTCCCGCCTTGCTGTCCCTGGCCCTGATCGCCGCGCTGCCGGCCGCCGCCGCCGAGCGCGGTTTCGACGTGCACGACCTGGTCAAGCTGGATCGCGTGTCCTCGCCCACGCTCTCGCCCGATGGCGGGCGGTTGGTGTTCGCCAAGCGCGTGATGAATGCCGAGGCGACCAAGGCCAGCACCGCGCTGTACCAGCGCGATCTGCGCACGCGCGACCTGCGTCCGCCGAACCAGATCACGCCCGAGGGCTGGAACGTCAATTCGCCGGCGTTCTCGCCCGATGGCCAGACGCTGTACTTCCTGAGCGCCAAGTCCGGCAGCCAGCAGCTGTACGCCATCCCGGCCACCGGCGGTGAGCCGCGCCAGCTGACCGACTTCGCCGTGGACGTGGACGGCTACAAGCTCTCGCCCACCGGCGATCGCATCGTCTTCAGCGCCGGGGTCTTCCAGGACTGCGGCTCGGACCTGGCCTGCACCAAGGGCAAGCTCGAGGCGGCGGCCAAGTCCAAGGCGACCGGCAAGGTGTTCGACCAGCTGTTCGTGCGCCACTGGGACACCTGGAACGACGGTCGCCGCAACACCTTGTTCGTCGCGCCGCTGCCGGCGGCCGGTGCCAAGCCGGTGGTCGGGGCCTCGGCGATCAGCGCGACCATCGCCGGCGATGCGCCGTCCAAGCCGTTCGGCGGCATGGACGATATCGCCTGGTCGCCGGACGGCCGCTCGGTGGTGGCCAGCATCCGCGTGGCCGGGCGCGAGGAGCCGTGGTCGACCAACTTCGATCTCTACCAGCTCGACGCCGCCGGCCGCGCCGCGCCGAAGAACCTGACGGTGGCCAACAAGGCCTGGGACGCCGGCCCGGTGTTCAGCGCCGACGGCAAGACCCTGTACTACCGCGCGATGAAGCGCCCGGGCTTCGAGGCCGACCGCTTCGGCCTGATGGCGATGGACGTGAAGTCCGGCAAGACCCGTGAGATCGCCGCGGACTGGGATCGCTCGGCCGGCGAGATCGTGCTGACCGCCGATGGCAAGTCCATCTACACCAGCGCCGACGACCTGGGCCAGCACCCGCTGTTCAAGGTCGACATCGCCAGCGGGCGCGTGAGCCAGCTGGTGGGCGAGGGCAGCGTCGGCTCGGCCAGCGTGGCCGGCCCCACGCTGGCCTTCACCCGCAACTCGCTCAAGAGCGGCGACCAGATCTTCGTGGCCGATCTGGAAGGCCAGAATCCCCGCGCGATCACCCCCAGCGCCGGCGAGGTGCTGCCGGAAGTGAAGTTCGGCGACTACGAGCAGTTCACCTTCAAGGGCTGGAACAACGACACCGTGCACGGCTACGTGGTCAAGCCGTGGAACTACCAGGAGGGCAAGCAGTATCCGGTGGCCTTCCTGATCCATGGTGGCCCGCAGGGCAGCTTCGGCAACGGCTGGAGCTATCGCTGGAATCCGCAGACCTACGCTGGCCAGGGCTATGCGGTGGTCATGATCGACTTCCACGGCTCCACCGGCTACGGCCAGGCCTTCACCGACGCGATCAGCCAGCATTGGGGCGATCGCCCGCTGGAGGACCTGCAGAAGGGCTGGGCCGCCGCGCAGCAGCAGTACGCCTTCCTCAACGGCGACAAGGCCTGCGCGCTGGGCGCCAGCTACGGCGGCTACATGACCTACTGGATCGCCGGCACCTGGAACCAGCCCTGGAAGTGCCTGGTCGACCACGACGGCGTGTTCGACAACCGCATGATGGGCTACAGCACCGAGGAGCTGTGGTTCTCCGAATGGGAGAACGGCGGCACGCCGTGGGACAACCCGGAGAAGTACGAGAAGTTCAACCCGATCAACCACGTCGCCAACTGGCGTGTGCCGATCCTGGTGATCCACGGCCAGCAGGACTTCCGCATCCCGGTCGAGCAGGGCCTGGCGGCGTTCACCGCGGCCCAGCGTCGCGGCATCGAGTCCAAGTTCCTGTATTTCCCCGACGAGAACCACTGGGTGCTCAAGCCGCAGAACTCGATCCTGTGGCACGACACCGTCAACGCCTGGCTCAAGCAGCACATCGGCGAGTAAAGTCGACGCATGCGCAGTCGGAAAGGCCGCACGCCATCTGCGTATGCGGCCTTTTCTTTGCAGGCACCATCAGCAGCGGCATCCCTCACGAACCTGCCCCCGCAGGAGTTGTCCATGCCCACCGCAACGCATCGGTTCACCGTGGCCTTCGCCGGCCTCGAGCCGCTGCCCGCCACGCGCCTGAAGGTCGCCAGCGCCCTGCTGCTGGCCGACCTGCTCGACATCAGGCTGGTGCCCTGGACGGGCGCGCAGGTCGATCTGCTGGTGGCCGACGGCGGCGCGCCCGAGGGCGTCCAGGCGATCCGTGCGGCGTGGGCCGCGCGCCTGCCGGTGCTGACCTTCTCGCGCGAGGCCAGCGGCCGCCAGGGCGAGAGCGAGCTGCGCCCGGACGCCTCGGTGCGGCGCATCGCCGAGGCGCTCAAGGCCGGCCTGGCGGCCGGGCATGCGGGCCAGCCGGGCGTCAACCTGCGCTCGCTGCGCCTGATCGACTGCCTGCGCCTGGACCGGCGCGACCCGGGCGCGCGGCGGCTGCTGATGGAGCTGGGCCTGTTCCGTGTGGTGGTCGATCCGGCGCGCGGCCAGCTGCACATGCTGCGGCGCATGCCGCTGGACGAACTGCTCGACCACGTCGAAGACCCGCGCTGGCAGTCCACGGTGCTGGACGAGGCCGACTGGCAGCGCCTCTACCGCGACGATGTCACCACCAGCCACGCCATCGCCCCGCTGTGGTGGCGCCTGGCGGTGCGTCCGACGCTGGCCCTGCCGGTGCTGCCGCCGGCGCGTCTGCAGCTGGCCGCCTGGCCCACGCTGGATCTGGCTAACACGCCGCCGGACTGGCTCGCGGTGCTGGCCCGGCTGCGCGACGAGGACTACACCCTGGCCGAGCTGGTGATCCAGACCGGCGTGGCGCCGCACACGGTGCGGCGGGTGATGTCGGTCGTGCAGTTGAGCGGCCTGGCCCTGATCGATGCACAGCAGGAGCCGGCCACCCGTGCCCGCCGCGGCAATGTCGAAGCGCGCCAGCCGCGTGCGCTGCTGCGCCTGGTCCGCCGGCTGGGCAGGCGCCTGCTGGGACGCGGGCAGGCCTGAGCGGGCGAGGTGGGTTCGCTTCTCCTGGGAGACTCGTGTTCTGAGGCAGCCGCTGGTGGGGCCAGGCCAGGTGTCGGCCCACGCCAGGTCCGCCGCGCCGCGTGACTTGCGGCATGGGCGCGCGGGCTGCGGTGCGCGCTAGCGTGGGATGCACGCGGTGATTCCCGTTCGCCGCCGTCCGCGGAGGATGCGACATGAAGTCCGTCATCGGCTGTCTGCTGTGCACCACCCTGTGCCTCGCCGTCGCGCCCGCGCTCGCCCGCCCCCTGCCCAAGCCTGCGCAGATCGACGCGCAGGTCGCCACGCTGATGCAGCGCACCGGCGCCCAGGGCCTGGCCATCGCCATCATCGACCGCGGCCAGCCGGTCTATGTGCAGGCCTATGGCAAGCGCAACGCGCAGGGCGACCCGCTCACCGTCGACACGGTGATGTACGGCGCCTCGCTCACCAAGACGGTGTTCGCCTATACCGTGATGCGATGGGTGGGGCAGGAGCGCATCGCGCTGGATACCTCCATCGCCGACGACCTGCCGCAGCCGCTGCCGCAGTACACCGGCGAGGACCTGGTGACCCGCTATACCGACTGGAGCGCGCTGGACGAGCGCTGGCGCAAGCTCACGCCGCGCATCCTGCTGCAGCATGCCAGCGGATTCGCCAACTTCGGTTTCCTGGAGCCGGACGAGAAGCTGCATTTCCACTTCGATCCCGGCACGCGCTACGCGTATTCCGGCGACGGCCTGGCGACGCTGCAGTTCGTGCTCGAGCAGGGCCGCGGCCTGGATGTGGGGCAGGGCACCGATGCGGTGTTCGCCGAGCTCGGCATGACACGCACCGCGTTGAAATGGCGGCCGGACTTCGCCGGCAACCTGGCCGACGGCTGGGACGCGAACGGCAAGCCAGCGCCGCACGACGAGCGCTCGCGGGTGCGCGCGGCCGGCTCGATGGACACCACCATCCGCGATCTGGCCAGGTTCGCCGCTGCGCTGGTGGCCGGCCGCGGCATCGGCGCGCGCGAGCAGGCCGAGATGCTGCGCCCGCAGCGGCCGATCACCACCCGCAGCCAGTTCCCCACGCTGCAGCCGGAGCTGCCGCCGGCGCAGCGGCGCAAGGATCTTTCCGCCGGGCTGGGCGTGGTGACGTTCAACGGGCCGCAGGGTCCGGGCTTCTTCAAGGGCGGCCACAACGACACCACCGGCAACACGCTGGTCTGCCTGCGGCGGCAGCAGCGCTGCGTGCTGGTGCTGGGCAACGATGTGCGCGCGGAGAAGGGCTTTGCCGAGCTGGTGGAGTTCGTGCTCGGCAAGACCGGTGTGCCCTACGACTGGGAGTACGGCGCGTCCTGAGCGTCGCGCCCGGCGGCGGCGTCAAGGCAAGGTTTTACGTCGTCTCATCACCGCGGCAGCGGCGAGGGATGCGGACCCGGCGATGATCGTCGCCGCGAGCGCTCCTCAGGCCTGCAGTGCGCGCTGGTGCGGTTCGTGCTGCGCCGCCAGCTGCTGGGATTCCTGCTGGCGCAGCTGCGCGGCGCTGTCGCGTGCCGGCTCGGCGCTGGCCTGTGCCAGGTCCACCGCGCTGCGCCTTTGCGTCGGATCGGCCAGTCCGCCCTGGACCGCGAACACCGCCTCGCCCTGCCGGCCGGGCAGCACGTGGTCGATGCGCTGCAGGCCTTCGCGGCGGGCGTCGGCCGCCAGGCTGGCGGCGGTGTTGAGGAAGGCCTCGTCGTCCTGCAGCCCAAGGCGCTGACGCTGCGGCGCCAGGCCGCGCACCGCGTCGTCCAGCAGGCGGTTGGCGGTGGGCGCACTCGCGCCCTCGGCAGTACCGGCGCGCGCGCCGAGGCCGGCTTGATCCTGCGCCTGCATGACTGCGTCGATGTAGTGCAGATCCAACCGGTGCATGAGCATCCTGCCGGGGACCAGCCGCTCGAACACGCCCAGCGGCTCCGGATCGGGCAGGGTGATGCGGTGCCCCGGCGCGTCGGGCATGGCGTACTTGAGCGGGAAGCTGTCCTCCTGCAGATAGGTCAGCAGCTCGTTCTTGACGGCGTAGCTGCGGATCAGGCCTTCGGCCGCGTAGGCCTTGGCCTCCTTGGGATCCAGCCCTGCGCGCTCCAAGGTCTTGTTGTGCACGCCCGAGGCGTTGAAGGTCACCGCGGGCGTATCGGACGCCAGCGCCGCGGCCGCTGCAAGTCCGCCGCCCAGCGAATGCCCGGTGAGGATGAGGTCGTCGCCCAGCATGACCTTGGCCTTCTTGGCCAATTCGATCGACTGCCGGTACTGCGGGTCGTCGAAGCCCAGGCCCTGGCCGAGGTTGTGCTTCCAGTCCTTGCCCTCGTCGGTGCCCGCGAAGGCCAGGACCACGTGGCCCTGTGGATCGCGGTAGAACGAGGCGTCGAAGCCGCTCTTGGCGTTGTGCTGCAAGGCGGGGTCGATGCCCAGCGCGCGAAGATCGTCGTCGCCCATCCGCGCCCAGCCTCCGGGGAGCGTCGGCGCCGGCCCCGACACGCCGCGGCGCAGATCGGCCACGGCATAGTTGTCCTGGAGCAGGGTGGACAGGTCGCGGTCGATCGGCCGCGGCTGCATGCCCGACACCTGGGCCGCGAATCCATCGTTCTGCGGTGTGTTGCGATCATCCATTCGCCAATCCTTGCGTCTTGGTCGGGCCCACGGCCCGCGTCATCGGCGACGGGCCGCCGCCGACCGGTCTACTCGCGGGCGACCCCGTGCTGGGTCAGCCAGGCTTCGACGGCCGCGCGCTCCTGCTTGCCCTGCGCGTTGAGCAGCCGCTCCCGGGTCATGAAGAAGTAGCGCTGGAAGGTCACGCCCTGCGCGTTGACCGCGCGCGGGTCGACGCCGGCCTTGAGCAGGCGCAGCAGCGCCTTGCCGTTGTTCGCCGAGGCCGCTTCGTGCAGCAATGTGTTGCCCATGCTGTCCTTGCGATTCAGATCCACCCCGGCCTCGATCAGCATCTCCAGCTGCGGGGCGCGGCCGGACTGCACCGCGGAGAACACCGGCGTGCGGCCGCCGCGCGGGCTGACGATGTCCACCGGCGCCTTGTGCGCGATCAGCACGCGCAGGTACTCGGGCGGCTCGACCATGGCGGCCATGTGGGCGACGGTCTCCTGGTCCATGCCCAGCAGGCGCGCGTCGGCGCCGGACTCGAGCAGCGCCGCCAGCGCCTCGGGCTGTTCGGTCCAGATGGCCCATTCGAGGAGGGTGACGTTGTCCTCGCCGTGTGCGGCCAGGTCGGTCGAGCCGGCAAGCGCGCGGATGCGGGCGATGTCGCCGTGCTGGATGGCCTGTGCCATCGGCACGATCGCCGGATCGTGGAAGGGGATGCGGGAGCTGTCCTTCATCGTTGCTGACATGCCGGTCTTCTCCTTCGCGCCGACCGGTCCGGCGGCGCATGAAGCCATGAGCAAGGAAGTCGCGAGGGCCGCTAGGGCCGGGACGTGCCTGCGCATTGCGGGGTTCCTTTCCGTCTGCGGGTGCGTCGGCCCGCCCTCGTGCCGGGCCGCGTTCCGATACTAGCAAAGCGTTGCGTCACCCAGACGAGCATCGCGACCGTGCATCCGTCACGGCATCGAGAGACAGGGCGGGGGCTTCAAGTCCTCTCTGGCCTGGCACGGGCGACGTCGCGGCGGTCTGCCGTGGCCGCGCTGCCGGAACAGACGGCAATGACGCCTGCGCGCCGCCAGGGCGAGGGCCGTGCCTCGTATCAGCCGCGGGGCAGCGGCGCCAGATGCGGCGTCAGCAGGCTGGCCAGCCAGTCCATGAAGACCCGCACCCGTCGCGGCAGATGTCTGCGCCGGGCGTAGAGCAGGGTCAGCGGCATCGGTTCGGCCACCAGCTGCGGCACCACTTCGACCAGCTCGCCGCGTGCCAGTGCGTCGCGAACGCTCAGCAGCGGCACCTGGATGATGCCCAGGCCGGCCAATGCGGCGACGTGGTAGGCCTCGACGTTGTTAACCGTGACCGCGCCGCCCATCGGCAGCAGGCGGTAGGCCTCGCCGTCGAAGTACTCGAAGCCCGACGGGCGCTGGCCGAGCACGCTGGCGTAGTGCACCAGCTCGTGCGTGGCCAGGTCCTCCAGCCCGTGCGGCGTGCCGCGACGGGCGAGGTAGGCGGGGCTGGCGCAGTTGACGATGTGCATCACGCCCAGCGGCCGCGCGACCAGGGTGCTGTCCTGCGGGGTGCCGCCGCGCAGCACGCAGTCGAAGCCCTCGCGGACCACGTCCACCAGCCGGTCGGTGGCGCTGAGCTCGATCTCCAGCTGCGGATGCTCGGCCAGGAACGCCGGAAGCTGCGGCAGCACCAGCAGGCGCGCCATGCCGCTGCTCATGTCCACGCGCAGTCGGCCGCGCAGCTGCCGGCCCTCGGTGAGGAACATGCCCTGCAGTTCCTCCAGGTCGGCCAGCACGTCGCGGCTGCGCTGGTAGAACGCGCGGCCATCGGCGGTGGGCTGCACGCGCCGGGTGGTGCGGTGGAGCAGCTGCGTGCCCAGGCGCGCCTCCAACTGCTGTACGGCGGTGGACACGCTGGCCTTGGGCAGGCCGAGCGATTCGGCGGCGCGGGTGAACCCGCCCAGCTCGACTACGCGCTGGAAGGTCCGCAGGGATTGGGCGAACTCCATGATTGTTCACCGATGTTGAACAGTAATGCCAGATTCGAGTGATTTATCGATTGCGTCAATCCCAATAAGGTGCGCGACATCGGCGCACTCCGCGCCTGCCAGGAGCCTTCCCATGAGCACGTCCCCCCGCATCACCCTGATCACCGGCGCCAACCGTGGCCTGGGCCGCAACGGCGCGCTGGCGGTGGCCAAGGCCGGCAGCGATGTGATCCTGACCTACCGCAGCCATGCCGACGAAGCCCAGGCGGTGGTCGCGCAGATCCAGGCGCTGGGCCGCCGCGCCGCCGCGCTGCAGTTCGACGTGGCCGACGCCGCGGCGCTGCCCGGCTTCGTAGAGGCGCTGCGCGCGCAGCTTGGCCAGTGGCAGGCCACGAAGTTGCATGCGCTGGTGAACAACGCGGGCACCGCGCTGTACGCGCCGATCGCCGAGACCACGCCGGCGCAGTTCGAGGAGATGGTCGCCGTGCATCTGCGCGGGCCGTACTTCCTGACCCAGGCGCTGCTGCCGCTGATCGCCGATGGGGGGCGCATCCTCAACGTCTCCAGCGGCCTGGCGCGGTTCGCGCTGCCGGGCAGTTCGGCCTACGCGATGATGAAGGGCGGCATCGAGGTGTTCACCCGGTATCTGGCCAAGGAGTTGGGCGCGCGCGGCATCAGCGTCAACACGCTGGCGCCTGGTGCCATCGAGACGGACTTCGGCGGTGGCCGCGTGCGCGACGATGCGCAGGTCAACGCGATGGTGTCCTCGGTCACCGCGTTCGGCCGCCCGGGCAAGGCCGACGACATCGGCCCGGTCATCGCCATGCTGCTCGACCCGGCCACGCAGTGGATCAACGCCCAGCGCGTGGAGGCCTCGGGCGGCATGCTGGTCTGAGCTTGCAGCCTCGCCCAGAGGTGCGGGCAAAGGAAGGGTTCTCGCTGAAGTGCGGAGCCGGGAGCGCCACTTCGCAGTCCAGCCTCGACCCGGCCGGGTCGAGGCTCCGCGGCGGATCAATCCGGACTTCTTTTGACTTTCCACCCCGAGGTCTCCGGACGTGACGCGCGCTGCAGCGGTCCTGCGGGCGGTGGCCGCGACGAGCAAGGCAGGACGCCGAGCGCCCGAATCAGGGCAGGATGCCCTGATTGAGGGATAAGCGGTCACCGCCCGCCGGACCGCTGCCCTTCCGAAGCCACAATCCACACTGCGCCAAGATACCTGCGTCGAGAGAAGAGCCAAAAAGAAAGGGCGGCCGTGAGGCCGCCCTTTCCAGTTCAGCAGCAGCGGAAGCCGCGCCCTCCGCCGAAGCGCGCTTCCTGGCGCTCGCGGAAGAAGGTCTTGTAGTCCATCGGCGTGCGGTCCGGGTGCTTCTCCAGCACGTGGCGCACGTAGTTGTCGTAGTCGGGGATGCCGCAGCACAGCCGCGCGGTCTGCACCAGGCGCCGCCACACGCGGCGGTGCACCTGGTACTGACCGACGGGAACCAGCGCGGTGCCCATCACAGGTCCGCCATCTGGGCCGGCGTCAGCGCCACGTACTCGGTCTCACGATCGCTGCGCTGCGGGTTGCGGCGCGCAACCAAGATCGCCTTGATCGAATACACCAGCACCATCGCCACCACCAGCAGGAACAGCGTGGTCAGCGCCGTGTTGACGTAGGCGTTGACCACCACCTTGTGCATCTCGGCCATCGACTTGGCCGGCGCCAGCACCTCACCGCGGCCGATCGCATCCTGGAACTTGTGCGCCTGCGCCAGGAAGCCCTGGCCCGGGTTGCTGTCGAACAGCTTGATCAGCCCGGCCGTGGTGGTGCACGCCAGCAGCCACAGCGCCGGGATGCCGCAGACCCAGGCATAGCGGTCGCGCTTGAGCTTGAACAGCACCACCGTGCCGAGCAGCAGCGCGATGCCGGCCAGCATCTGGTTGGAGATGCCGAACAGCGGCCACAGCGTCTTGATGCCGCCGAACGGATCGGTCACGCCCGAATGCAGCAGATAGCCCCACAGCGCCACGCAGCCGGCGGTGGCGATGATGTTGGCGGTCCACGACTCGGTGCGCTTCATCGCCGGGACGAAGTTGCCGATCAGGTCCTGCAGCATGAAGCGGCCCGAGCGCGTGCCCGCGTCGACCGCGGTCAGGATGAACAACGCCTCGAACAGGATCGCGAAGTGGTACCAGAAGCCCATCGAGTCGCCGGTGGGCAGCACCGCGTGCAGGATCTGGGCGATGCCCACCGCCAGCGTCGGCGCGCCGCCGGCGCGGTTGAGGATGGTGCTCTCGCCGATGTCCTTGGCCGTGGCGGTGAGCACGTCGGGGGTGATGACGAAGCCCATCTCGCTGACCTTGGCGGCCACGGCCACCACGTCGGTGCCGACCACGGCCGGCGGCGCGTTCATGGCGAAGTACACGCCCGGGTCGATGATGCAGGCCGCCACCAGCGCCATGATCGCCACGAAGGACTCCATCAGCATGCCGCCGTAGCCGATGTAGGGCATGTGCGCCTCATTGGCCAGCAGCTTGGGCGTGGTGCCCGAGGAGATCAACGCATGGAAGCCCGACACCGCGCCGCAGGCGATGGTGATGAACAGGAACGGGAACAGCCCGCCGGTCCAGACCGGGCCCTTGCCGGTGTGCGCGTACTCGGTCAGCGCCGGCATCTTCAGGTCGGGCATCACGATCAGGATGCCGATGGCCAGGGCGATGATGGTGCCGATCTTGAGGAAGGTGGACAGGTAGTCGCGCGGGGCCAGCAGCAGCCACACCGGCAGCACCGAGGCGACGAAGCCGTAGCCGATCATCATCCAGGTGATCTGCACCTTGGTGAAGGTCAGCGCCGGGCCCCAGCTCGGGTCGGCGGCGACCTTGCCGCCCAGCCAGATCGCCGCCAGCAGCAGCACCAGGCCGACCACCGAGATCTCGCCGATCTTGCCCGGCCGGATGTAGCGCATGTACAGGCCCATCAGGATCGCGATGGGCATGGTGGCGAACACGGTGAAGGTGCCCCACGGGCTCTCGGCCAGGGCGTTGACCACCACCATGGCCAGCACGCCCAGGATGATGATCATGATCAGGAAGGCGCCGAACAGGGCGATGGTGCCGGGAATCTGGCCCATCTCCTCGCGCACCAGATCACCCAGCGAACGTGCGTCGCGCCGGCTGGAAATGAACAGCACCATGAAGTCCTGCACCGCGCCGGCGAAGACCACGCCCAGCACCAGCCACAGCAGGCCGGGCAGGTAGCCCATCTGCGCGGCCAGCACCGGGCCGACCAGCGGGCCGGCGCCGGCGATGGCGGCGAAGTGGTGGCCGAACAGCACATGCTTGTTGGTCGGCACGTAGTCCAGACCATCGTTGCGCAGCACCGCCGGCGTAGCCCGCGTGGGATCCAGCCGCATCACCTTGTTGGCGATGAACAACGCGTAGTAGCGGTAGGCGACCAGATACAGCGAGACGGCCGCCACCACGATCCACAACGCGTTGACGGTTTCCCCGCGCCGCAGCGCCACCGTCCCCAGACAGAACGCGCCCAGGAGCGCGAGCAGCGCCCAGGCGACCTTGGATAGCCCCTTCATGAAATGTCCCCGGCTGTAATGTGGCAGACAGGGTTCAACAAGCCCCGGCGGGGGTCAATCATCCATTGTGCTGGTGACGGCTCCTACTTTGGTCTAGTAGCCGCCCGCGCGGCGGCGCCGCTCAGAGCCAGCGCGCCCGCTTGAACAGCACGTACAGCACGCCGCATGTCACCGCGACCGCGCCGATCAGCACCCAGTAGCCGAAGCGCGCGTGCAGCTCGGGCATGCCTTCGAAGTTCATGCCGTACCAGCTGGTCATCAGGGTCGGGGCCGCCAGCAGCGCGGCCCAGGCGCCCAGCCGCTTGACCGTCTCGCCCTGGCCCAGGGTCACCAGCGACAGGTTGACGCTGAGCGCGGTGCCGAGCATCTCGCGCAGGGTGTCGATGCCGTCGTTGACGCGCAGCGCGTGGTCGTGGACATCGCGCATGTACAGGCGGATCTCCTCGGGCACCAGCGGGTTCTGGGTGCGCACCAACTGGGCCAGGACGTCCTGCAGCGGCCCGACCGCCACGCGCATCAGGGTCAGTTCGCGCTTGAGGTCGTACAGCCGGCGCACCACCGCGCCGCGGTAGGTCTCGGAGAAGATGTCGCGTTCCAGGGTGAACAGCGTGCCGCGCGACTCCTCGATGATCGGCAGGTAGTTGTCGACGATGAAGTCCAGCACGGTGTACAGGCAGTAGGCCGGGCCGAGCTTGAGCAACTCCGGCTCGCGCTCGATGCGCTGGCGCGCCGGGGTGTAGGACAGCGAGGCGCCGTGGCGCACGGTGATCAGATAGCGCTGGCCGAGGAAGGCCTGGGTCTCGCCGTAGCGGATGCGTTCGTCGATGACCTGCACGGTGTGCATGGCCATGAACAGCGAGTGGCCGTAGGTCTCCAGCTTGGGCCGCTGGTGCGCCTTGCCGGCGTCCTCGACGGCCAGCGGGTGCAGGCAGAACTCCTCCTGCAGCTTCAGCAGGACGTGTTCCTCGGGCTCGTACAGGCCGACCCAGACGAACGAGCCGTCGTCGCGGGCCAGCACGTCGCTGATCTCGTCCAGGGTCAGGTTGGTGCGCGTGCCTTGCCGGTCGTAGGCGGCGCAGGTGATCACACAGGCCGGGTTGCCAGGGGCCGAAGGCGGTTGCGGGACGGGGGGCAGGGAGTCGGTATGCGGGAGCAGGGTCATGCGCGGCATCCTGCGCCCGGGCGGCTGAAGGCGGCAACACGATCCGCCGCGGGCATGACCACCGGCACATCCACTAGTCCCAAGTTCACACTAGTGTTGTGTTCAACCTAGTGCCCGCACGCCGCGTCCATGGTCGATGTCGACAGCCAACTGAAGAAGTTCCAGAAGGAGCTCAGCGCCGGCACCGTCTCGCTCGCGCTGCTGGCGGTGCTGGCCCAGGCCGAGGAGCCGCTGTACGGCTATCTGATCGCCAAGCGCATGGAGCAGCTGGGCCAGGGCGTGCTGGCCGGCAAGCAGAGCGCGCTGTATCCGGTGCTGCGCAATCTGGAGGCCGCCGGCCTGCTGGAGAGCGAGGTCGAGCCGTCGGCGTCCGGCCCGCCGCGCCGCTACTACCGCATCACCGCCGCGGGCCGACAGGTCCTGGCGCAATGGGCCGCCGCCTGGCGCGCCACCCGAGATTCCGTTGATCTTGTCCTCAAGGGGACCACCGCATGAACGCACAAGGTTTGCCCACCACCATCCCCGAGTACCTGGACCAGCTGCGTGCGGCACTGAAGGGCGCCGACCCGGCCATGATCCAGGACGCGCTCTACGACGCCGAGGAGTATCTGCGCGCCGAGCTGGCCGAGCAGCCCGGCAGGAGCGAGGCCGAGGTGATCGCCTCGGTCGCCGGCAGCTACGGCGCGCCGGAGGAGGTGGCCGACATCTATCGCCAGACCGAGGTCACGGTGAGCCGCGCGCTGCGCCCGCCGCCGCCGCCGCCGCGTCGCTCCTGGCTGGGGCGCTTCTTCGGCGTGGCCGCCGATCCGCGCACCTACGGCGCGCTGTTCTACATGCTGCTGTCGATGGCCACCGGCGTCTTCTACTTCAGCTGGGTGGTGACCGGCGCCAGCCTGTCGGTCGGTCTGCTGATCCTGATCATCGGCATCCCGATCCTGCTGCTGTTCCTGATGTCGGTGCGCCTGCTGTCGCTGGTCGAGGGACGCATCGTCGAAGTCCTGCTCGGCGTGCGCATGCCGCGGCGCCCGCTCTATACCCAGCGCGACAAGTCCTGGTTCAAGCGTCTGGGGGAGTTGTTCACCGATGCGGGCACCTGGACGGCGATGCTCTACCTGCTGTTGATGCTGCCGCTGGGCATCGCCTACTTCACGCTGATCGTCGCGCTGGGGTCCACCGCGTTCGCCTGCCTGCTCTCGCCGCTGAGCCTGCTGAGCGGCAGCCAGTACGTGGTCTGGGCGAACGGCGAGACCGTGCTGGACACCGGCCCGTGGATCGTGATCGTCGTGTCGGTGGCCGGATTCCTGCTGCTGTTCCTGACCCTGCATCTGGCGCGCTGGATCGGGCGTTTCCACGGCTGGCTCGCCAAGCACCTGCTGGTGCGCACGCCGGTGGTGTGAGAGACGACGAGTGAGCGAAGCGAGGAGTGAGTGGAGAGGCGGTGCTTTTGCTCACTCCTCACTCCTCTCCACTCACTTCTGCCTCAGTTGTACTTGGCGATGAAGGCCTTGACGTCGGGATAGACCGACTCGCGCCAGCGGCGGCCGCTGAAGATGCCGTAATGGCCGGCGCCTTCGACGGTGATGTGCTTGCGCCTGGCCTTGGGAATGCCGGTGCACAGTCCGTGCGCGGCCTTGGTCTGGCCGAGGCCGGCGATGTCGTCCAGTTCGCCCTCGATGCTCAGCAGCGCGGTGCCGGTGATCGCCGACGGATCGACCTTGACGCCGTCGATCGTCCACAGCCCGCGCGGCAGCAGGAACTCCTGGAAGACCACGCGGATGGTGTCCAGGTAGAACTCGGCCGGCATGTCCAGCACCGCGTTGTATTCGTCGTAGAAGCGGCGGTGGGCGTCGGCGTCTTCCAGGTCGCCCTTGACCAGGTCGGCGTAGAAGTCCCAGTGCGACTGGAAGTGGCGGCTGGGATTCATGGCGATGAAGCCGGCGTGCTGCAGGAAGCCCGGATAGACCGCGCGGCCGTGGCCGGGGTAGTTCACCGGCACGGTATGGATGACGTTGTGCTCGAACCAGGACAGCGGGTTGCGCGTGGCCAGGTCGTTGACCTGGGTCGGGCTGACGCGCGCGTCGATCGGCCCGCCCATCATCACCAGCGAGCGCGGCGTGGTCTCGCCCGCGCTGGCCATCAGCGACACCGCGGCCAGCACCGGCACCGTGGGCTGGCACACGCTCATCACGTGCAGCTTGTCGGCGCCGATATGGCGGATGAATTCCTGGATGTAGGCGACATAGTCCTCCAGGCCGAAACCGCCTTGCTCGGCCGGCACCAGGCGCGCGTCGATCCATTCGGTCACATAGACCTTGTGGTCGCGCAGCAGGGTGCGCACGGTGTCGCGCAGCAGCGTGGCGTGGTGGCCGGACAGGGGCGCGACCACCAGCACGGCGGGCTGGGCCTTGAGCCCGGCGATCACCGCCTGATCGTCGGTGAAGCGCTTGAAGCGCAGCAGCCGGCAGAACGGCTTGGCGATGATCTCCTGCTCGATCACCGGCAGGGTGTGGCCATCGACCTCGACCTCGCCGATGTCCCAGTCGGGCTTCTCGTAATCCTTGCCCAGCCGATGCATCAGCTCGTTGTAGGCCGAGATGCGCTCGGCGCCCGGCAGGGCCGAGAGCCAGCTGTTGGGATCGGAAAAAATGCGCGAGCTGGCGTCGGCCAGGTGGACCCATGGGGCCATCCACTGACGGCCCATTTCATGCCACTGGTAAAGCATCATAGGAACAAAACCGTGCTGGATCAGGCGGTTGCCGCGGCGCAGGATAGCCCAACGGCGGGCGCGCCACATGAAAGCGCCGTGGACCGGCTCAGGGGCTGGCTTCCAGCGCCGCCGCCTCGGCGGCCAGAGCCGGGCCGAGCCAGCAGTGCGAGCCGGCCGCGCGCAGCCCGGCGCGCCTGAACTGGCGCCGGTACCACGCTGCCGGCCGCGCCTGGAAGCCGACGTGGTCGCCCTCGAACGCGTCCTCCGCGGCGAAGGTCTCCAGGAACGCCACCCCGCCGCACAGCTCGGCCAGGCCGGGCAGGCCGCGGCGCAGTTCGGCGTCGGGCAGGTAGTGCAGCACGTCCGAACACACCAGCAGATCCACCGGCGCGCACGGGCGCAGCCACTGGAAATCGCCGAAGGCGGCCAGGTGCAGGTTGCGGCGCGCGCCGAAGCGGCGCACGGCGTAGTCGCTGCTGTCGAAGCCCAGGTACTGCGCCTTGGGCCGCAGCTTGCGCAGCGGCGCGCGCCAGGCGCCTTCGCCGCAGCCGATGTCCAGCACGGTGCGGATGGGGCGTTCGAGCCAGTACTCGGCGCAGCTGACCGCCAGGGCGACCTTGCGCGCCAGCCGCGCGCTGCCGCCGATGTCGCCGCCGCGATACCAGTGCTGGAAATAGGCGGCGTCGTAGCGCTTGTCCAAGATGCGGGCCTGGGAAGGGATGAGCGACAATGATCGCCTCTTCGCAGCTGCGCGCGCCACGGAGCCGATTCGATGCAGGCTTATTTCTGGGTCAAGACCCTCCATGTGGTGTTCGTGGTGGCGTGGATGGCGGCGGTGTTCTACCTGCCGCGCATCCTGGTCAACCTGGCCGAAAGCGCCGGCCAGCCCGAGGTGCAGGCGCGGCTGGTGCTGATGGGACGGCGGCTGTATCGCTTCGGGCACATGATGTTCGGCATCGCGCTGGTGCTGGGCCTGGTGCTGTGGCTGGGCTACCGCTTCATCCCGGACTTCCCGACCATGGTCGGTCCGGGCAGCGGCTGGCTGCACGCCAAGCTGGCGCTGGTGGTGCTGGTGCTGGCGCACTACGTGGTGTCCGGGCGCTGGCTCAAGCGCGTGGCGCGCGGCGGCGCGCTGCCCTCGGGTCGGGCGCTGCGCTGGTTCAACGAGCTGCCCGTGCTGGGGCTGGTGGTGATCGTCTACCTGGTGCTGGCCAAACCGTTCTAGACCATCCGCGGCGGGCCGCGCCCAGGACCAATGGCCCATGACCTGACCGGACTGCAAGGTAGGATTCGAAGTCCCCCTCTCCGCCCGGATCCCGCCACGCCATGACCGCGTCCCGTCGCCGTGGGCTGCACGCCCTGGTCCTGCTGTCCTCCCTGCTGGCCTGCGTGGCCGCGCAGGCCGCCGAGCCCGCCGCCCAGGACACCGGCTTCAAGCCGCTGGAGGCTTTCGCCCCGCTGCAGCTGCCCACGCCGGCCACGGCCGTGCGCGGCGGCGCCGGCAAGCCCGGCCCGCTGTTCTGGCAGAACCGCGCCGATTACGCGCTCAAGGCCAGCATCGACCCGGCCAGCCACACGCTGAGCGGCGAGGCGACCATCACCTACAGCAACCACAGCCCCGACGCGCTGGACGTGCTGTGGCTGCAGCTGGACCAGAACATCTACCGCGCCGATTCGCGCGCGGCCAGCACCCGCACCGCGCGTCCCGGCCGCACCTCGCCCGGCAGCGACGGCATGACCATCGCCAGCGTCGAGGTCGAGCAGGGCGGCAAGCGCGTGCCGGTGCGGTATCTGGTCGACGACACGCGCATGCGCGTGGACCTGCCGACCGACCTGGCCGCCAGGACCGGCGTGCTCAAGCTGCATATCGCCTACCGCTACGTGGTGCCGGGCGAGTGGGGTGGACGCACCGCGGTCACCCCGACCAAGAACGGCGACATCTTCGAGATCGCCCAGTGGTATCCGCGCATGGCCGTCTACGACGACCTGCGTGGCTGGGACACGCAGCCGTATCTGGGCTCGGAGTTCTACCTGGAGTACGGCGATTTCGACTACGCCGTGACCGTGCCGTGGAACTACATCGTCGCCGGCTCCGGCGCGCTGACCAATGCCGATGAGGTCCTGACCGCCACCCAGCGCGCGCGGCTCAAGCAGGCGCAGGCCAGCGACAAGACGGTGATGATCCGCACCCCCGAGGAGGTCACCGACCCGGCCAGCCGGCCCGTGCGCAGCGGCACCCAGACCTGGCGCTTCCACATGGACCATACCCGCGACGTGGCCTTCGCCGCCTCGCCGGCGTTCGTCTGGGACGCCGCGCGGATCAACCTGCCGGCCGGCAAGCAGGCGCTGGCCATGTCGGTCTACCCGGTGGAAGGCGCGGCCAACTGGGTGCGTTCGACCGAATACGTCAAGGGCGCCATCGAGCACTTCTCGGACAAGTGGTACGCCTATCCGTGGCCGGTGGCGGTCAACCTGGGCGGCCACGGCGCCGGCATGGAATATCCCGGCATCGTGTTCGACGGCTACGAGGACAAGGACGACAAGCTGTTCTGGATCACCGCGCACGAGCTGGGCCACGGCTGGTTCCCGATGATCGTCGGCTCCAACGAGCGCCGCCATGCCTTCATGGACGAAGGCTTCAACACCTTCATCGACGTCTACGCCTCCGACGCCTTCAACCACGGCGAGTACGCGCCCAAGCGCGACGGCGAATACGCGCCCAAGGGCGGCAACCCGGTCGATGAGATCCTGCCGGTGCTGGCCGACAAGGACGCGCCCACGCTGATGGACCTGGCCGATGCGACCAGCGAGAAGTACCGCCATCCGGTGACCTATTTCAAGGGCGCGCTGGGTCTGGTGCTGCTGCGCGAGCAGATCCTGGGACCGGCGCGCTTCGATCCGGCGTTCCGCAAGTACATCGCCACCTGGGCCTACAAGCACCCCTCGCCGTCGGACTTCTTCCGTTTCATGGAAAGCGAGGCCGGCGAGGACCTGTCGTGGTGGTGGCGCGGCTGGTACTTCAACAACTGGCAGCTGGACCTGGGCATCAGCGCGGCCAGGTACGTCGATGGCGATGCGGCCAAGGGCCTGGCGGTGACGCTGGAGAACCGGCAGAAGCTGGTGATGCCGGCCACGCTGCGCATCGACTACACCGATGGCACGCATGAGGATCGGCGCGTGCCGGTGGAGACCTGGATCCAGCGCGCCGCGCCGCAACTGCTGCTGGCCACGCGCAAGCCGGTGTCCAAGGTGACGATCGACCCCGACCACGTGCTGCCCGACGCCGACCGCGCCAACAACAGCGCCGTCCCCGGCGCCTGAGGCCGCCTGGATCACGGACCGGCCCGGGCGATGCCCGCGCCGGTCCGTGCGGCCGGTTGGTCAGGCCCTCGCGCGCGGCCAGCGCAGGGCGATGACGGCGATGCTCAGCGACAGGACGATCTCGATCCCGCCCAGCACCAGGTAATACGGCCGCGCGCCGGGCAGGGTGAGCAGCATGATCGCGGTGTAGGCCATGCCCAGCAGCACGTTGAGCCAGCGGCACAGGCGCGCCGGCAGCAGCAGCGCGCCGAGCACCATCAGCGCCGGCACCGCCATCATCAGGCAGACCCCGACCAGCGAGCCCTCGCTGTAGGCGCCGACCGGGCCTTCGCCGGCGAGCATGCCCTTGAGCTTGTCCGGCGTGTATAGGCCGAAGTAGTCGCCATACAGATAGCAGAACATCAGCGCGCCCCAGGCCGCCGACAGGCGCTGGCGCACGGGGACGGGCGTGTCTTGCAGAAGGGAGCTCATTCCAGCGTGTCCGTCAGGGTGGAGGCGACCGGTCGCATGCCGAACAGCAGCAGCCACAGGCACAGGCCGATCTCGCCGAACGCCGCCGGCAGGGTCGTGTAGTTCGACAAGGCGCCCTGGTCGTAGCCCGGTACCAGCAGCGCGCCGAACACGTTGCACACATAGCCAAGACCGCCCAGGATCAGCGCGGCGCCCAGCACGCGCGGCAATTGCCGCGAGCGATAGACCAGCAGCCCCAGCGGCAGCAGCCACAGGCCCCAGAACAGGGTCGCCATGAAGATCGCGTTCCGGTAGGCCGTCATCGAATGCAGGGCCAGGGCCTCGCGCAGGTTGCTCGACACCGCGTCCAGGCCCGGATCGGTCAGCGCGGTCAGCGCATCCAGTCGATGGGCGGCGGCGATCAGGGCGATCGGCACCGCGATCACCGCCAGCACCACCATCGCGGCGGCCAGGGTGCGCTGCACGTGGCGCAGCAGGCGGTAGAGCAGGAACGGCAGCGCCAGGAAGGCCAACTGCTCCAGTACGAAGGACGCGATGCCGGCCTGGAACAGCCGCTGCCGCGCCACGATATGTTCGAGCATGCCGCTGGGGTCGCCCACGGCGCGCAGCTGGCCCGGCACATAGGCCAGGCTGAATATGCCGGTGAGTACCACGACCAGGTATACCGCCCCGGTCCAGCGCGCGATCGATCCTTGGGTTGCCACCGGCGGTCCCGCGCCTGCGCGCGCATTGAGAGTGAGTGCAAGCTACCGCCCCTGTCCTGTCGGCAGTGACTGCCGGAAGTCATGCGCGGGCAGGCGGAGGCCTTCGGCGGCGTGCGGCGGTGCGCTTCAGCGGTGCGCGCAGGTGCGCTGGCCGAACATGCCGCTGGCGAAGTAGGCCAGCAGCTCGGCGTCCTGGCTGCCCGGCGCGGCGCTGTCGAACATGGCGCGCGCGGCGTCGGCCAGCTGCGCCGCTTCGTCGGCGCCGACCTTCTCGATGGTGTCCCACAACACGGCCTGCTGCTCGTCCACGGCCGCCGCGGCGCTGAGCAGCAGCGGCGAGGCGTCATCGGGCAGCGGCTGGCGGGTCGGGTCGGGCAGCAGCGCGGTCAGTTCCAGCGCGTAGCGCAGGCTGCGCAGGGCGATGGCGGCCAGCGAGGCGTCGATACATGGCGTCAGCCCGTCCGGTAGCGCGTGCAGCGGCGTCGGGGCGCGGCCCGCCATCAGCGCCAGGCGCACCGGATCGGGCGCGTCTTCGACGGTACCGGCCACGTGCAGCGGCCAGCCGCGCAGCGCGGCGCGCGCCAGGTCCACGCGCTGCGCCTCGGTCAATGCGGCGACCGAGCCGGCCAGGCTGGCCAGATGCAGGTTGGTGCGCGCATGCGCCGCGGCATGCCTGTCGGCGGCGTCGCCCGGTGGCAGCAACTGCTGGGTCTCCCACAGGCTGCGCGCGTAGTGGAGGACGCAATGGGCGAGCTGATTCATCGAGGACTTCGAGCGGACGGCGAACGCCGAGGAACGGCGCAGACGCCGGCAGGGGCGCGCATTCTAGGCGATGACGGCATGCCGCTGGCTGAGTAGGCGAGTTTGGGGATCAGTTGTTGCTGGGGCAGCGCCGTAGGCGGGTAATTGATCGCAGTCGATTGCCCGCACAAGCAGTGACATCCGTGGGAGCCGCCATGGCGCCTTCTGTAGAGCGGAGCTTGCTCCGCTGGAGCTTTCCCCACGAATCGACCGAAGAGCAGCGGAGTTCCCAAAAGGGGATTGCCACAAGCTCCGCTCTACATGCAGGCCTCTGAGATTTAAGGAGACAGTTGCTCCCACCAAGGACGATGAGCTCAGCAGGCCTACAACACATAGCTCAGCAAGCCCACCAAGAGAGATGAGCTCAGCTGGCTTATCGGGAGAGATCAGCTCAGCGGGGAAGAAGCGCTCGATGGTGGTGCAGCTTCGGTAGTCAGCCGCGCTTGCGCAGCGGCGTGTTGCCGAGTTTTTCGACCCGGCCGCCGGCGCGTTCGAAGGCGTCCAGGCGGTCCTGCAGTTGGCGTTGCGCGGCGCGCTTGTCCTCGCGCGGGCGGGAGAATTCGATATCCGGCGGCATGGCCTTGGAGCTACGCAGTGTCGTCATAAGCATCTCGTGGAACGTGCTGCATCAATGACAGCGGCCTCGTCAGCCGTCTGTGAAGGCCGCGCGTCGAGGCCGGTTGCCTTACATGGACGACCCGCGGGCACCCAAAGCGAGGTTCAAGACGGGATCGCATCCCGCCCAACGGGACAGGAAGACCCTTTGACGCAGTATCGTCCCGAGCGCTGTGGTTTGATATCCGCGCGATACAGGATGTGGCGTGCAATGACGTTTTTGCGTCACGCCCTCCCGCTCAGTCGTACTCGTCTCCCCCCGCGATCCCCCATACGTGATGAAAAAATTCCTCAAATTCCTTCTCGGCGCCGTCCTGCTGTTGCTGGTGGTCGGCGTCGTCTTCCTGTTCTGGCCCATCAAGAACGTGGCCGGCCCCAAGCCCGACAGCGACCAGTCGGTCGATGTGGTCCTGGTCGGCGGCGGCATCATGAGCGTCACCCTGGCCACCTATCTGCAGGAACTAGAGCCGGACTGGAACGTGCAGCTGTTCGAACGTCTGGACGGCGTGGCGCTGGAGAGCTCCAACGGCTGGAACAACGCCGGCACCGGACACTCGGCCTTCGCCGAGCTCAACTACACCCCGGAGCTGCCCGACGGCTCCATCGAGACCAAGCGCGCGGTCGGCATCGCCGAGCAGTTCGAGGTCTCGCGCGAGTTCTGGTCGCACCAAGTGCGCGAGGGCCGGCTGGGAACCCCGTCGGACTTCATCAATCCCACCCCGCACATGAGCTTCGTCTGGGGCAATGACCGCATCGAGTACCTGCGCAAGCGCCACGACGCGCTGGTCAAGAATCCGCTGTTCTACGGCATGCAGTACTCGACCGATCCTGCGCAGATCAAGGCCTGGGCACCGCTGGTGATGGAAGGCCGCGATCCGGCGCAGAAGGTGGCCGCCACCTACATGCCGCTGGGCACCGATGTGAACTTCGGCGTGATCACCAACCAGCTCACCGCGGCCCTGCAGAAGAACCCGCACTTCCACCTCAACCTGCAAAACGAGGTGCAGGGCCTGCACCAGAACCAGGACAAGACCTGGAACGTCACCGTGCGGGACCTCAAGTCCGACCAGCTGCGCACGGTCCGCTCGCGCTTCGTGTTCATCGGTGCCGGCGGTGCGGCGCTGAAGCTGCTGCAGATGTCGGGCATCCCCGAGGCGAAGAACTATGCCGGCTTCCCGGTGGGCGGCCAGTTCCTGGCCTTCCAGGCGCCGGCCATCGCCGGCCGCCACGACGTCAAGGTCTATGGCATGGCCGATACCGGCTCGCCGCCGATGTCGGTGCCGCACATCGACGCGCGCAAGCTGGACGGCAAGCCGGTCGTGCTGTTCGGGCCGTTTGCGCTGTACAGCACCAAGTTCCTCAAGGCCGGCTCGCAGTGGGACCTGTATTCCTCGGTCAACCAGCACAACGTGGGCGGCATGCTCAAGGTGGGCGAGGAGAACCTGGACCTGGTCAAGTACCTGCTGCAGCAGGCCGAGCTGACCGACGCCGATCGCCAGGCCGAACTGGTCAAGTACTACCCCAGCGCCAAGCGCGAGGACTGGAAGCTGGTCACCGCCGGCCAGCGCGTGCAAGTGATCAAGCGCGACCCGGCGACCGGCAAGACCAGCCTGCAGTTCGGCACCGAGATCGTCACCGACCAGGACGACACCATCGCCGCGCTGCTGGGCGCCTCGCCGGGCGCGTCCACCTCGCCGCCGATCATGCTCAAGCTGATGGCCCAGGCCTTCCCCAAGCAGATGGAAGCCGGCTGGAAGCAGAAGCTGGAGCAGATCGTGCCCAGCTACGGCCAGGAGCTCAACAAGAGCGCGGCGCTGACCAACCGGATCCGGCGCATGACCAGCGAGACGCTGCACCTGCCCTACATCGAGGTGCCGGACAACGCCGGCCTACAGCCCGCCCCGGCCGCCGAGCCGGCGGTGCAGCCGCAGCCCGAAGTGCCGGTCAAGACCGAGGACAAGACCAACAAGGCGATGCAGGCGCTGTAAGCCTGCGATCCCGATCGCCCCGCCAAGCGGCCGGTCCGCGACGACGCAACGCCAAGCCCGCGGCCCCGTGCCGCGGGCTTTTTGTTGCGAGCGATCCGCCTCAGTCGCGCTCCAGCGTCCAGCTGCGTAGCAGGCCGTCCACGCCGGCCTCGATCATGTCGAAGGCCTTCACGAAATCCTGGGGTCCGCCGTACCAGGGATCGGGGACATCGATCGCGCGCTGGCCTGGCGCGTACTCCATCAGCAGGCCGATCCGGGCGCGCGCATCGGGCGGGGCCAGGCGCTCGATGGCGCGCACATGCTGGGCGGTCATGCCCAGGATCAGGTCGAAATGGCGGTAGTCGCGCGCCTCGATCAGCCGGGCCCGATGCGGCGGCATGGGCACGCCGCGCCGCTGCAGCTCCTGCAGGGCACGGCGGTCGGGCGGATTGCCGACTTCCTCGTCGGTGACCGCCGCGCTGTCGGTGTCCACCTCGATGCCCTGCGCCGCCGCCTTGCGCAGCAGCAGCGCCTGCGCGGTGGGCGAGCGGCAGATGTTGCCGGTGCAGACGAACAGCACCGAGGGGTTGGTCTCTGACATGGCGACGGATTGCCGGAAAGGGGACGACATCCTAGAGCGTGCGATGGGCTTTGCGATGCGACGCATTGGTCGGCGAAGGCAACTTCGGCCTACGACCGCGCCGGCTCAGAACAGCCGGATATCCAATTCGAACGGCTCGATGGAAAGGAGCCTGATCCCCGCCGTCTGCGGATGGCGATGGTTGATCAGCACGTTCCGGTCCGGCGCACCGTCCAGGGGCACGATCGCCGATGGGACGCGCAGCAGCGGTGCCGTCCTGGCCTCATGCCAGCGATCGCCATACTGCTGGGTCAGCGTTTCGTCCAGGCGCCATCCTGGCTGCAGGGAGGTCACCTCGATCGTTTCCATTGCGAGGTCATCTGGAACCTCGTAGCGCACCATGACCTGCGGCGGCATCAGCTCGGGGTCCTGGATGTGGACCAGCTTCTCCAGCACGCACAGGGACGGAGAAGTGGCGCAGTAGGTGAGCGCATGCCCGACGGTATTCCAGCGGCCGTCGTACAGCAGCCCATAACCCCCATCGAAGACCTGGGCGAAGTCCTCGCCGGACAAACGCCACAGCAGCATCAGGCGGCGGCGCCCCAGGCGATCCTGGCCAGCACGGCTTCCACGAGCCGGGCGCCGGCCTCGGTCTGTGCGACATCGAGCGGGGTCTCATGGCTCAGCACCCCCAAGGGCTTGCGCAGCCAGAGATGCGCCTTCTGCGTGTCCTTGAAGGTGTCTTCGGCCAGGGTCTGGACGCGGAGCAGCCGCACCGCGCGGTCCGATTCTTCCACGGTCAGCGGCTGCGCCTTCTCTGCCCGGTGGCGTCGCGTGCGCTGCGGGATGACGAAGCGTTCGATTTCCTGCTCGCTGATCCCGGCCTGCGTCAGCCCGCGCAGCGCGAGCAAGGGCAAGCGATGGCGTACCAGCAGCGCCAGGTCGGCCTGTGAGCGAATATCGCGCCCCAGCACCGACGGTCCGCCGAGCTTTCGTGCGACTTCTTCGATGATGGTGGACAAGATGCACCTCCTGCGGCCTTACGGCAACTTGCCGTCAATGTATGGGGCAGATTGCCGGGGGTCAAGGTGCCGCCTTTGCGGGCCTGGGCGTTTCGAACCCGGCGGCATGTCGACGACCACGCCCTAGCGCATCGGAGGCGGGTTCCAAGATGCGTGCCTACAGCGGACGATGCAGCTGCACCCGGTCGCGGCCCTCGTGCTTGGCCTGGTACAGCGCCAGGTCGGCGTCGTTGAACAGCCGCAGCGTGTCCTCGCGGGTGCGGACCATGGCGATGGCCACGCCGGCGCTGATGGTGATATGCCAGGGCGCGTCCTGGCCGGGCACGCGCAGCTCGCAGGCGGCCACGGCCTTGCGGATGCATTCGGCCACGTCCAGCGCGTGCTGCGCGTCGGTGGTCGGCAGCACACAGGCGAACTCCTCGCCGCCGTGGCGGGCGACGGTGGCCTGTGCGCCGGCGCAGTCGCGCATGGCCGCGGCGACCTGGCGCAGGGCCTCGTCGCCGGCGGGGTGGCCGAAGCGGTCGTTGAAGCGTTTGAAGTGGTCCACGTCCAGCAGGATCAGGGCGCGTGGCAGGGGACCGTCCGGCGAGGGCGAGACCACTTCCAGCAGGCGGCGGCGGTTGTCCAGGCCGGTGAGCTCATCGCGGTAGGACAGGGTGCGCAGGCGTTCGTTGGCTTCGTGCAGTTCGGCGGTGCGCTCGCGCACGCGCTGTTCCAGCACGCGACGCTGTTCGCGCAGGCGGCGCGTGCGCCAGGCCGCCAGCCCGTAGCCGACCAGCAGCACGGCGAACCCCGCGGCCACCCGCGCGCCCGGCGTCTGCCACCACGCGGCCTGGATGTTGATCGGCACTTCCAATGGCGTGCTCGTGTTGCCGGCATGGTCGCGCGCCTCCACGCGCAGGCGGTAGTGGCCTGGCGGCAGCGCGTTGAAGCTGCGGAAATTCTGTTCGGTCCAGTCGCCCGGCGCGGTGTCGTAGCCGAGCAGCTGGGTGCGGAAGCGCGAGTCGGCCTCGCGGAACCAGGACAGCAGCGCGTAGTCGATGCGCAGCTCGCGCTTGCCCGGCGGCACCTCCAGCGCGGGTCCGGCCACCGGGCGGCCGTCGATCCGCAGGCCGGTCACGCGCAGCGGCTTGGGCTGGGTGTCGTGCAGCTCACGCCTTGGGTCGTAGACCGCCAGCCCACCCAGCGTGCCGGTCCAGAAGCGGTCGTGCCGGTCCAGAAACTGCACGTAGTTGCATTCCTGGTGCAGCAGACCGTCGTGGCGCCCGAAGATGCGGCTCTCGTAACCGCGCGCGGTCGGGGTGAGCAACTGCACGCCGTTGTTGGTGCACAGGTAGACCCGGCCCTTGCTGTCGACCTGGGCGTTGTAGACGCTGGGGTCGGGTGGTGGTGGCAGCGGCTCGGGCAGTAGCCGGGGTTGGCGTGGGTCGCTGATGTCCACGCGTGCCACGCCGGCGCTGCTGGTGCCCAGCCACAGGATCTGGCGGTGCCCGGCGTCGGGGATCAGGCTCAGGCCGATGACGTTGGTGTCGGTCAGCCCCAGGTCCGTGCCCAGCGTGTCCCAGCGTGTACCGTCGAAGCGCGCCAGGCCGTGGTTGGTGGCCGCCCACAGCCACGAACGACCCTGCGCATCGACCACGTCCAGCACCCGCAGCGCGCGCCAGGGGGCGTTGCTCACCGGCGGCGGGAAGCGCGTCCAGGCGCCGTCGCGCAGCCGGTACAGGCCGGTCTCGCGGGTGGCGAACCACTGCTCGCGCCGGCCCTCGTAGGTGCGCACCAGGGTGTCGTAGAGCAGTTCGCCCTCGGTGTGCTTCCAGGGCGTGGCGATCGGCGCGAAACGCGACTGGCCCGGCGGCCTGCGCAGCACCACGCCGCCGCGCAGACTGACCCAGTAGGTGCCGCGTCCGGCCTCGTCGTGGGTGGCGATCACCGAGCCGATGTTGGCGTCCGGCGGCACGCCCTCGTCCTGGCCGAAGTGGTGCCACTGGCGGCCCTGGTAGAGCGACAGGCCTTCGCCCGAGGAGCTCACCCACAGCCGCTCGCCGCCCTGGCCGTCGGGTTCGACCAGGAAGCCGAACACGCCCAGCCCGTCCGAGCCCATCAGCGAGGCGATCACCCAGGGGCTGGCGCCGAGCACGGTGCGGGTCACGCCCCAGTCGCTGGCCATCCACAGCACGTCCAGCCCGTCGGGGCTGCGCCAGGCGATCACGTCGCGGATCACGTCCGACCGCAGGCCGTGGCGGCGGTTGAACACTTGCAGGGTGTCCTCGTGCAGGCGCAGCAGGCCGGCGCGGCTGGCGACCCAGATCGCGCGGTTGCCGTCCGGCAGCGCGGTATTGGCCACGTTGTAGATCACGTTGCTGGGCAGGCCGTCGTGGTCGTGGCTCCAGTGGCGCAGGCCGTCGGCGCGCATGCGCCACAGGCCGCCGGTGTAGGTGGAGATCCACAGTTCCTCGCGGCCCTGCTGCATCACCGGCATCAGGTCCTCGACCTGGGCCACGTCGAACTGATGACCTTCCCAGCGCCGCCAGGCGACCTGGCCCGGATCGCGGTACCACAGGCCGCGCGCGTTGGTGCCCAGCCACTGCCGGCCGGGCACGCCCAGCTGCCGGGTCTGGGCCATCGACCGCAGCGGGTCGGCCGGCAGCGAGGCATTCCCAGGATCCAGCTCCCAGCGCCCGTCGCGCAGGCGCATCAGGCCGTGATCCCAGGTCAGCGCCCACAGCACCACCTCGCCGCTGGGGTCGGTGGTCTCGGCGAAATGCTTGATCTGGTTGGAGGGCAGACCGGTGTCGGTGTTGGCCGCCTGCCAGCGCTTGCCGTCATAGACCGCCAGGCCGGTATTGCGGAACGCCGCCCACACCCGCCCGCCGTGGTCGACGAACACATGCGTGGCCGAGTGCCGCAGCGCCGGCTCGTCCACCGCCATCCAGCGGCGCCCGTCGTAGCGGTACACGCCGGCCGGCGTGGCGCCCCAGACGAAGCCATTCTTGTCCACACAGGTCGAAGACACGCCCGCGTCCGGCAGCCCCTCGTCCTGGCCGAAGTTGGTGAAGGCCGGCGCCTCCAGATCGGTGAGGTCGAGCGGACGCACGCTCGCCGCGGCGCCGGCCGCAGCCTGCGTGGCAGGTATGGCGCAGCACAGCAGCATCCACAGGATGGCCCTGGCCTTGGACATGCGACGGTTCTCCCCTTGGCCCGATTATGCAGACTCCCATGCAAGAAAAAGGCCCCGCGCGCGGGCGGGGCCTTCCGGGAACGTGATGCGTTGCAGCATTCAGTGCGCGCTGTGCTCCAGGGCCTTCACCGCATCCAGCGTTTCCTGCACGTGCAGCTTGGGGCTGCGGTCGGAGTAGACGTGGGCGACCTTGCCCTGCGGCGTGATCACATACGAGGTGCGGTCGGACCAGCCGGGCTTCTCGGCCAGGGTGGCGTCGTACTGCGCGGCGATCTTGGCGCCCGCGTCGGCCGCCACCGGGAACTTGCCGCCGCAGGTCTCGGTGTTCTTGGAGAAGTCCGCCAGCTGGTCGGTGTTGCCGGCGGTCACGCCGATCACCGTGGCGCCATGCGCCTTGAACTGGTCCACCGCCTCGGAGAACAGGTGCGCCTCCAGGTTGCAGCCGGCGGTGTTGGCGGCGGGGAAGAAATAAACCACCACCGGGCCCTTCTTCAGCGCATCGGCCAGGGTGAAGGTGAAGGGCTTGCCGGCCAGATAGGCCGGCGCGCTGAAGGCGGGGGCCTCAGCGCCGGTCTTCAGCGCGGCCGAGGCGGTCGCCGCAACGCATAGCGAGACCGCCAGCGCCACGGCACGTGGCAGGAAATTCTTCATGGTCATGCTCCGATTGGGGTGCGGTCGTTATACGCCAGCTTTCGTGTAGGAATGCGCCGGGCCGCCACGGGCGCCTATGGGGTAGCCTGGGCGGGAGCAGGATGCTGTTGCTGGGCGATGTAGTCCAGCTCGTGCAGCGCGGTCGAGTTGCCGGGTTCCAACTGCAGGGACTGTTCATAGGCCGCCCGGGCCCCGTCCAGATCTTTTAGTTCGGTTCTGGAGAACCCGATCCCACGCAGCGCCATTGGTTGGATGTAGGCCGCTTCGGTGTGACTGCGGCCAAGTTCGAGCGCGGTGTTGTACGCGTCCAGGGCCTCGGCGGGCCGCCCTAATTGATTGAGCACAAACCCCTTTTCGGTCCAGGCACTGGGGTAGTAAGGTCCCACCGCGATGGCCGTGTCCAGCAGGCGCAACGCCTCCTCGAACCTGTGCAACTGCGCCAGTCCGTAGCCTGCCTGCTGGTAGGCCATCGCGCAGGCGATATCCAGCCACTCGGTGGGCTCGCCGTTGCCGGCGTCGGCCATGTATTGCGCGTATTCGCGGCGGCTGGAAAAGCTCATTGCCCTGCGTCCAGGCTGGCTGCGCTGCGCATCGCAGTAGGCAAGGGCCGGCTGCAGCAGCGGCATGGCTGTGTCGACATCGCCCTGGAGCATCGTGGTGGTCGCCTTGCCGACGTCCTTGCGATAGGCATGACCGGTACCCGGCTCAGCGCTGTAGTAAAGACGGCTTTCCACAATCTCCGTTTGGGCCCAGGCCACGGCGGGGACCAGCGAAATCAGCAGCAGCGATCGGTTCCAGGACATGTGCAGGCTTCCTTGTTCCGGCAGTGGAGAAAGTGGGCCATCGCCGCGTTGTGCGGTGGGAGACTGCTGTGAGGCTTATTCCCGGCGCTGGGCGAACAGCCAGGCCCACAGCGCCGGGTCGGCGTAGGTGACATCCCAGACGTTGTGATTGCCGTGCGGATACTCGGTGTAGCGCACCGGATGGCCGGCGGCCTCGAAGGCGGCCACCAGCCGGTGGTCGTCTTCTGGCAGGACGATATCGTCCTGCGCGCCATGGAACATCCAGATCGGCGTGCCGCCCAGCCGCGTGGCGATGGCGGCATAGGGATCGGCCAGGCCGTCGACCGGGGTGACGCGCAGGCTCGGCCGCTGCGGGCGCGGCGGATGCACCGCGCCGCACACCGGCGCCAGCGCGGCGAACCGCTCCGGCGCCAGGAGCGCGACTTCCCAGGTGCCGTAGCCGCCCATCGAGATGCCGGTGGCGTAGACGCGCGCGGGATCGGCCTGGAACTCGGCCAGCGTCGCCGCCTGCGCGGCCAGCGCGACGCGTGCGTTGGTGCCGGTCCATTCCTCCTCGTCGGGCACCTGCGGCAGGACCACCAGCGCGGGGAAGTCGCGCCGGTGCCGCTGCAGATACGGGCCGAGCCCGGCGTCGAGCTGCTTGCGATTGTCGCGGCCGCGCTCGCCCGAGCCATGCAGGAACAACACCAGCGCCGGCGCACCCTGATAGGCGGTCGGCGAGGGGACGAACACCTGGTAGCGATGCGTCGCACCATCGACCTGCACGCTGCGTTCGACGAAGCGTCCGGACATGGTCTCAGGCCCGGTGGCGCAGGCGGCGAGCAGGGAACAAAGCAACAACAGGGAGAACCTTTTCATGAAACGCATGATCCTGCGGACACAGCGCGCATCCTAGGTCCCTGGCTCGGCTTACGCATGGCGTGCTGCAGCAGATCATGCCCACGGACGCCAGTAGACCAGCAGCGCCAGGACCGCACAGTGCATCGCCACTAGCGACCAGAACGCGATCTGATAGCTCCGCTTTCGGTTCTTGTGACGCAGACTGCGTTGCGCGATCAGCGCCCCAGGCCAGCCGCCAAGCAATTCCAGCAGATGCAGCGTCTGTTCCGGTGTGCGCCATGCGTTGGATCCGGCTGCACGTTTGTCCAGGGCGTACGCGGTCCAGGTCACGCCGCTCATCGCCAGCACGCCGATCACGCCCCAGTCCGGCACGCGATGGGACCAGGCCAGCCACGCAAGAACCAGCCCGTAGGCGACCAGCATGCACCAGCCCGGCCAGCCTCCATGCCAGGCCTGAGGCGCGTTAGCTGCCGCGCGTTGCCTGGCCGATGCGCTCGGGGGGACGACGCGGCGGACCCTTTTGGCCGCGGGTTGCCCATCGCGGCCCTGGCCCTGCGTATAGCGCAGCCATTCGCCCACCTCCGGCCTGCGCCCCTGCTGCTGGTAGTCGCGGATGTGGAAGAACAGCTTCGGCCCGTCCACTGGCTGGATGAAGCCGTAGCCGCGCGCGTCGTGCCACTCGGTCACCTTGCCCAGCCGCTCGCCGTCGCGCATCCGCCCGCTCCTTCAGAGCAGCACCAGGGTGGCCAGGCCAAGAAAGCTCATGAAGCCCATCACGTCGGTGAGGGTGGTCAGGATCACGCTGCCGGCCAGCGCCGGGTCGAAGCCCATGCGCTTGAGCGCCAGCGGCACGGCCACGCCGCCGGCCGCGGCGGTCAGCAGGTTGAGCGTCAGCGCGGTGCCGATCACCAGCGACAGGCCAGGCTGGCGGAACCACACCAGCACGATCAGCCCCAGCAGCGTGCCCAGCCCCAGCCCGTTGATCAGCGCCACGCCCAGCTCCTTGCGCAGCAGCACGTAAACGTTGGAGGCGCCGATCTGTCCCAGCGCCAGGCCGCGCACCATCAGCGCCAGCACCTGGGTGCCGGCGTTGCCGCCCATGCCGGCCACGATCGGCATCAGCGCGGCCAGCGCGACGATCTTGGCGATGGTGCCTTCGAATTGGCTGACCACCGAGGAGGCGATGAAGGCCGTGCCCAGGTTGATGCCCAGCCACAGCATGCGCCGGCGGAAGGCGCGCCGGATCGGCGAGAACAGGTCCTCGTCCTCGTCCAGGCCGGCCGCGCTCATGGCCTGGTGCTCGGCCTGGTCGCGGATGATGTCGACCACGTCGTCGATGGTGATGCGGCCCATCAGGATGTTGTTGTCGTCCACCACCGGCGCCGAGACCCAGTCGTGGTCGGAGAACTTGCGCGCGACTTCCTCCGAGCGCTCCTCCACGTCGATGGCCGGCTGCTCGTCGTCGATCAGGCGGTTGATCGGCGTAGACGGCTCGTGGGTGACCAGCGCGGCCAGCGGCACGCGGCCCAGGTACTGGTGCTTCTTGCTGACCACGAACAGGTAGTCGGTGTGGTCGGGCAGTTCGCCGCGCAGGCGCAGGTAGCGCAGCACCACCTCGATGTTGACGTCGGCCCGCACCGTGACCACGTCGGGATTCATCAGGCGGCCGGCGCTGTCCTCAGGGTAGGACAGCACCTGCTCCAGGCGCTCGCGGTTCTCGCGGTCCATCGACTTGAGGACCTCGTCGATGACCGTGTCGGGCAGGTCCTCGACCAGATCGGCCAGGTCGTCGATGTCCAGGTCCTCGACCGCCGCGACGATTTCGTCGGGGTCCATCTCGGCCAGCAGGCTTTCGCGCACTTCCTCGCCGACGTGGACCAGCACCTCGCCATCGTCCTCCGGATCGACCAGGCCCCAGACCACCTCGCGCTTGCCCGGTGGCAGCGACTCGAGCAGGTTGCCGATCTCGGCCGGCGAGAGCGTGTTGACCAGGCGCCGCACCGGCCCCAGACGACCGCTGTCCAGCGCATCGGAAAGCAGGCGCAGCTGGCGTGCGGTCTTGTCGTGGCGGACGGCTTCTGCCATGCGCATGGCCCCTGTGCGGTCGGTGGAAGCACCGCCTCGCCGATGGACGATGCGCTGCAGGTCAGGTGTTCATCGCGGCATTATCGCTTTTAAGCCATGAGTGCGTGAAGAGCATGGAGGCAATAGGCGAAGCACCGGCCTGCCCTCACGTCTCGTTGTTCGCTCCTGACTTCGCCAGCCAGCGCTCGATGCCGCTGCGGTCGCGCGCCTTGAGCAGGGCGGGGGCGGCCTTGAGCAGCGCGCCGCGGTCGTGGCCGCGGATGGTGCGGCGCAGTTCGAGCATGTGCGAGGGATGCAGGCTGAAGTGTTCCAGCCCCAGGGCCAGCAGGATCGGCGCCATCGCCGGGTCGCCGGCGATCTCGCCGCACACCGCGACCTGCTTGCCGTGGCGGCGGCCGGCGCGCAGCACGCCGTCGAGCAGATGCAGCAGCGCCGGGCGCAGCGGCGAATACAGCTCGCCCAGCGCCTCGTTGTTGCGGTCGGCCGCCAGCAGGTACTGCACCAGGTCGTTGGTGCCGATGGAGAGGAAATCGACCAGGTCGATGAAGTGCTCCACGCAGATCGCCGCCGACGGCACCTCGATCATCGCGCCGATCTGCACCTGCGCCGCGATCTCGTGGCCTTCCTTGACCAGCTGCCGGGCCAGGCGCTTGAGGCGCTTGCGCACGTCGAGCAGTTCCTCGCGGATGGCCACCATCGGCACCAGCACGCGCACCGGGCCGTAGCCGGAGGCGCGCAGGATGGCGCGCAGCTGGGTGTCGAACACCTCGCCATGCGCACGCGAGAGGCGCACGCCGCGCAGGCCCAGCGCCGGGTTGGCCTCGCCGCGCAGGGCCAGGCCGGTGCGATCGGCCTTGTCCGCGCCCAGGTCCAGGGTGCGGATGGTCACCGGCCGCCCGCTCATGCCCAGCACCACGTCGCGATAGGTGTGGAACTGTTCTTCCTCGCTGGGCAGCTCGGCGCGCTGCAGGAACAGGAACTCGGTGCGGTACAGCCCGATCCCGGCCGCGCCCAGCGCATGGGCCTGGGCCACGTCCTCGCGCGATTCGGCGTTGGCGTGCAGCGCGATGTCCACGCCGTCGCGCGTGCGGGTGGGCTTGCTGCGCAGGCGGCCGAGCTCGCGTTGTTCGCGCTTGAGATCCTTCAGGCGCTGGCGGAACTCGCGTAGGTCTGCGGCGGAGGGTTCGACCACCACCTCGCCGGTCTCGCCATCGACGATCAGCGCATCGCCGTCGTTGATCTTGGCAAGCGCCGCGCTGCAGCCCACCACCAGCGGCATGTGCAGGCTGCGCGCCAGGATGGCGCTGTGCGAGAGCGGGCTGCCGGTGGAGGTGACCACCGCCACCACGCCCTGCGCCTGCAGCTGCGCCAGTTCGGAAGGGGCGACCGTATCGCTGACCAGGATCTCGCCGGCCAGGCCTTCCGGATCGATGGCGCGGCTGTGCAGATGAGCATGGATGCGCCCGATCACATGGTCCAGATCGTCCATGCGGCTTTTCAGGTAGGCGTCGTCCATGTCGCGGAACACGGCCGCCAGGCGGTCGCGCTGCAGGCGCAGGGCGTAGTCGGCGCCGTAGCGGCCCTTGCGGATCAGGTCGTCCAGGCCCTGCAGCAGTTCCGGATCGTCCAGCAGCAGGGCGTGCAGGTCGAGGAACTCGCCGACCTCGCGCGCCAGCGCGCCGTGCAGGCGCGTGCGCAGCTCGCGCATTTCCGCCCGCGCCGCGTCGATGGCGCCGTGCAGGCGGGCCAGCTCCTCATCGACCTCGCGCGCGCGGATGCGCTGCTCGGCCACGTCCAGCGCGTGCGGCAGGCGCACGCGCGCGCGACCCAGGGCACTGCCGCGCGAAGCCCCGTGGCCCGGCAGCAGTTTCCTCATCAGGCGTCCTCGTCGAAGCGCCGTTCGAACAGGTCGACGATGGCCTGCATGCACGCGGCCTCGTCCTCGCCGTCGGTGCGCACGGTGACCTGGGTGCCCTTGCCGGCGGCCAGCAGCATCACGCCCATGATGCTCTTGGCGTTGACCTGGCGCCCCTTGGCGGCCAGGGTCACGTGGCTGCGGAAGGGCGAGACCACCTGGACCAGCTTGGCGGTGGCGCGCGCATGCAGCCCTAAGGCGTTGGAGACGGTGAGTTCGCGCTCAAGCATCGTCGAGGATGGCTCCATTTCGTGAGCCGGCCGCCGCGGTGGCCGGGAGTTCGTCCAGTCCCTGTTCGGGGTAATTCATCACCCGCAGCAGCATCGGCAGGCTCAGCGCCGAAACGCGCCGCACCGGCGTGCCCAGGCGCGCCACCCGGGCGGCCAGGTTGCTGGGCGAGCCGCCGTAGACGTCGGTCAGCACCAGCACGCCTTCGCCGCCGTCCACGCGCCGCAGCGCGGCCGAGGCCTGCGGCAGCAGCGCGTCCAGGTCCGCGTCGAAGGGCACCTCGAAGGCCTCGGCCTTCAACGGCAGGTTGCGCAGCATGCCGCCGGCCACCGCCAGGAGCGAGGGGCCGATGCCGGGATGGGTGATGAGCAGGACGCCACAGGTCATGGTGACAACATTAACAGGCTGATGCCGCGCGCATCGACCTGGGATCACGGTTTTCTCCGTCCCGCGATGCGCCGCAGCACGCGTTGGCGCACGCTTAGCGCGTCAGTCCAGTTCGCGGTGGAAGGTGGCGACCTGGTCCCAGCCCTGGGTGCGGGCGTGTTCGGCCAGTCGCTCGGTGAGGAAGACCGAGCGGTGCTTGCCGCCGGTGCAGCCGAAGGCCACGGTCACGTAGCTGCGCGTCTCCCCGCGCAGGCGCGGCAGCCAGGTATCCAGGAATTCGCTGACCTGCCGCACATAGCGCTGCACGTCGTCCTGCGCCTCGAGGTATTCGCGCACCGGGGCGTCGCGGCCGGTCAGCGGGCGCAGCTCGGGCTGCCAGTGCGGGTTGGGCAGCACGCGCGCGTCGAACACGAAGTCCGCATCGGCCGGCACGCCACGGCGGTAGGCGAAGGATTCGAACAGCAGCGAGGGCGCGTCGCGGCTGTCGAAGGCGAACTCGCCGACCACGCGGCGGCGCAGCTGGTGCACGTTGAGCTGGCTGGTGTCGATCACCAGGTCCGCCTCCAGCCGCAGCGGCTGGGTGACCTGGCGCTCGCGCGCGATCGCTTCGGGCAGCGACAGGCCGGTATGGCTCAGCGGGTGGCGCCGGCGCGTGTCCGAGTAGCGGCGCAGCAGCACCGCGTCTTCCGAGTCGAAGAACACCAGCTTGGCGTCCAGCCCCAGCCGCCCCACCGCCGCGCGCCACAGCGAGAGCCTGGACAGATCGCTGTGGCGGTTGCGCACGTCGATGCCCACGGCGACCTTCTGCGGCAGCACGTCCTCGCGCATCAGGCTGCGGATGAAGTCCGGCAGCAGCTCGATGGGCAGGTTGTCCACGCAGTAGTAGTCCAGGTCCTCCAGCGTCTTGAGCGCCACCGACTTGCCCGAGCCGGACAGGCCGCTGACGATCAGCACGAACGGCGCCTGCGCCGGTTCGGCGGGCTTGGCGCCCTCGTCGGTCGGGGCCTGACTCATGGCGTGCTGCGCTCCAGCAGGTTGCTGTGGCGGGCGATGAACATCGCCGCCGGGTCGATGCCCTTGGTGCGCAGGATATGCAGGCGCGTGGCCGCCTCGGTCAGCACCGCCAGGTTGCGGCCGGGCATCACCGGCAGGGTGATCAGCGGCACGTCCAGGTCCAGCACGTGGCGCGCGCCCGAGTCGCCGGTCAGGCGGTCGTAGCCGTGCACGCCGGGCTCGGTCATCGGCCGGGTCAGGTGCACGATCAGGCGCAGGTACTTGTTCTTCTTCACCGAGGTGTCGCCGAACATGTCGCGCACGTTGAGCACGCCCAGCCCGCGTACCTCCAGCAGGTCCTGCAGCAGTTCCGGACAGGTGCCGTCGAGCACGTCCGGCGCGATCTGGGTGAACTCGGGCGCGTCGTCGGCCACCAGGCGATGGCCGCGGGTCAGCAGTTCCAGCGCCAGCTCGCTCTTGCCCGAACCGGCCTCGCCGGTGATCAGCACGCCGATGGAATAGATCTCCATGAACACGCCGTGCAGCGTCACCCGCGGCGCCAGCGTGCGCGCCATGTGGTAGGACAGGAAGTTGAGCAGCTCGTGGCCGCGGCGCGGCGAGACCCACAGCGGGGTCTCGGTCTCTTCGGCGGTGGCGCGCAGGTCCTCGGGGCAGGACTGGTTCTTGCTGATCACCAGCGCCAGCGGCCGGTCGGCCATCATCTTCTCGATGGTCTCCCACCGCTGGCGCGAATCCAGCCCGTCAAGCCAGGCCAGCTCCTCGGTGCCCAGGATCTGCACCTTGTTGGGATAGATCGCATTGAGGTAGCCGGCCAGCGAGGGCCGGCGCTTGACCTTGCCGGCGGTGTCGATCTGGCGCTTGCCGCCGGCCCGCCCGGCGATCCAGCGCAGGCCCAGCTTGTCCTTCATCTGCTCGAACAGCTCGCTGGCGGTGATGCTGGAATTCATGGCGTCGGGGAAAGCGGCATCGAAGCGCGATGATACGACGTGCCGGTGACACATCCACGCGCGCGGCCGCGCGGCGCGGCGCCATAACGCAGACGGCGGCCGAAGGGCCGCCGTCTGGTGAGGATGCATCGTGGCCGGGACAGGCTCAGTCGGCGTTCTCGCCGCGGCCGCGCTGGCGGTCGATCTGCTTGCGCTTGTGCTTGAGCACCAGCCGGTCCAGCTTGTCGGCCAGGATGTCGATGGCCGCGTACATGGTTTCGGCGCCGGCGTCGGCGTGCAGCGTGCGGCCGGAGAAGTTGATCGTGGCTTCGGCCACGTAGTCGGGCTTGGAGAACCCCAGTTGCGTGCGGCATTCGAGCGGCTGGTCGAAATGTCGTTCAAGGCGCTTGAGTTTCGTCTCGACGTAGTCACGCAGTGCGGGGGTGACTTCCATCGACTGGCCGTATGTCTCGATTCGCATCGCATTGTCTCCTGCAGTGGTTGTTGCGTCGGTTGTTGGGACAAACCGGGCGGGTGTGGGGTTCCTTGCTGCTCCTGTGGTTGGCGGGGTTGGGTTCAAGTTCGCACCGGTCGGCCCGGTGTTCAAGCTGGCAGGTGGCAGGTGAACCTGCCGCCAATCGCAAGGATCAGCCCATCCGCACGCGCTCGTGCGAGGACAGGATGTCCATGGCCTCACGATACTTGGCCACCGTGCGCCTGGCCACCGGCACGCCTGACGATTTCAACAGGTCGGCCAGCTTCGCGTCGGACAGCGGCTTGCGCGGGTTTTCGGACTCGATCAGCTTGCGGATCATCGACTGGATGGCGGTGCTGGAGGCTTCCCCGCCCCCCTCGGTGCTCACCCCCGAGGCGAAGAACGCGCGCAGGGGCAAGGTGCCGCGCGGGGTGCGCACGTACTTGCGGGCGATGGCGCGCGAGACGGTGGACTCGTGCAGGCCGACCTCGCCGGCGACCTCGCGCAGGGTCAGCGGGCGCAGGGCGGCCTCGCCGAATTCCAGGAAGCCGGCCTGCTGATGGATCAGGCAGCGGGTGACCTTGAGCAGGGTATCGCCGCGGGCCTCCAGGCTCTTGAGCAGCCAGCGCGCCTCCTGCAGGTGGCCGCGCAGGTAGCCGGCGTCCGACTCGCTGCACTGGCGGATCATCGACTCGTAGCCGCGGTGGATGGACACCCGCGGCAGATGCTGGCTGGCCAGGGCCGCGCGCCAGATGCCCTTCTGGCGCCAGACCACGCAGTCGGGCACCACATAAGTGTCCTGGCTGAGTTCGCCGATCTGCACGCCCGGCTTGGGATCCAGCGAGCGCAGCAGCGCCACGGCGTCCTCGACCTCGGCCTGGGGGCGCTTGAGCTCGCTGGCCAGGCCGGCCACGCCGCTGCGCGGCAGCTTCTCCAGCAGGGCGCCCTGGGCGATGGTCAGCGCCAGCGCACGGCCGGGCGTGTCGGCCGAGAGCACGTCCAGCTGCAGGCACAGGCACTCGCCCAGCGAGCGCGCGCCGACCCCGACCGGATCGAAGCGCTGCAGCTGGCACAGCACCGCCTGGATCTCGTCCTCGCCGGCCACGACCTCCGGCCGCAGGGTCTGGGCGATCTCGGCCAGCTCGGTGCGCAGATAGCCGTCGTCGTCGATGGCGTCGATCACCGCCGCGCCGATGCGCCGGTCGCGCAGGGACAGCTGCGACAGATGCAGCTGCCACAGCAGATGGTCCTGCAGGCTGTCGGTCTGGGCCACCCGCTCGGCCGCGCTGCCGGGGTTGTCGTCGTCGTCGAACGAGCCGCCGGACCCGCCGCCGCCCTCGTTGCTCCAGGGATTCTCGTCGGCCTGCCAGTCCTCGCGCTCGGGCTGGCGCTCTTCGGGCGGCTCGTCGGCCGGGGCGTGGTCGGCGTGTTCGACGCCGCCGGCCTGGGCATCGGGGCCGTCCTCGGCCCAGTCCAACAGGGGGTTGGTCTCCACCGCCTCGGTGATCTCGGCCTCCAATTCGGCCGCGGACATCTGCAACAGACGGATCGCCTGACGCAGTTGCGGCGTCATGACCAGTTGCTGGCCCAGCGATGTCTGGAGGCGTGGCTTCATTCGCGAACCGTCAGGATAGCGGACCGAACGCCTACCGCGTCCGCCACGCGCGCCTTACAGCCGGAAGGTCTCTCCCAGGTAGACGCGACGGACGTCCGCGTTGGCCAGCAGTTCGTCCGGAGCCCCCTGCGCCAGCACGCTGCCTTCGGCGAGGATATACGCCCGGTCGCAGATTCCCAAGGTTTCGCGGACGTTGTGGTCGGTGATCAGCACGCCGATGCCGCGGTCCTTGAGGTGGGTGATGATGCGTTGGATCTCGCCGACCGAGATCGGGTCCACGCCGGCGAAGGGCTCGTCCAGCAGCATCAGACGCGGCCTGGCGGCCAGGGCGCGGGCGATTTCCACGCGGCGGCGCTCGCCGCCGGACAGGCTGGCGCCGAACTGGTCGGCGACATGGCTGATCTGCAGCTCTTCCAGCAGCGAGGCCAGCTCGCGCTCGGCGCCGTCGCTGTCCAGGTCCTCGCGCAGCTCCAGCACCAGGCGGATGTTGTCGGCCACGGTCAGCTTGCGGAACACGGAGGGTTCCTGCGGCAGATAGCCCACGCCGAGCTTGGCGCGGCGGTACATCGGCTCGCTGGTGATGTCCTGGCCGTCCAGCACGATGTTGCCGGCGTCGGCCGAGACCAGTCCCACGATCATGTAGAAGCAGGTCGTCTTGCCGGCGCCGTTGGGGCCGAGCAGGCCGACCACCTCGCCCTGGTCGAGGGTCAGGCCGAATTCGCGCACCACCTCGCGCTGCTTGTAGCGCTTGCGCAGTCCCTGGGCCGACAGCATTACTTGGTCCCCGGCTTGGCGGGAGCGGGCGCGGCGCCCGCGGCGGGGGCCTTGTTCTTGGGCTGGATCACGGTGCGCACGCGGTTGCCGTCGCCGCCGCTCTGCATGTTGCCGGTCACGGTGTTGTAGACCATCTTCTCGCCCGCATTGGTGCCGCGGGGGGAGGTGATCTTGTAGTTGCCGGTCAGGGTGACTGTATTGTTGAGCACGTCGTAGTCGATGCGGTCGGCGGTGGCGTCGATCGGCGTGCCGTCGTCGTTGATCTGCTTCATGCGCGCCTGCTTGCCGGTGAAGATGCCGCGCGATATCTCGCCATTCTTGCGGAAGATCTGGCCGTTGTCGGCATGCACCTCCAGCGTGCCCTGGATGATCACCACATTGCCCGACAGATTGGTCACGCCATCGTCGGCGAAGGTGCCGTCGCTGCTGGCCGATTCGATGCTCATCGGCTCGTTGCGGTCGGACTTCTTCGCCAGCGCGCCCCCCGCCACAGCCAGCAGGCAGGCGGCCACCAGTGCGGCCAGACCGGTCTTATTGCGCGGATTTGGGGACATAGCGGGATTTCACCTTGGACTTGAATTTGTATTGTTGGGTCTGCGTATTGATTTCGAAACCCGTGCCCTGCAGGGTGCTTCCGGGCTGGGTCAGGGTGACCGGCTGGTCGGTGCTGGCCACGTGCTGGTCGGGGAAGACGTCCAGCCGGCTGGTGGCGAAGGTCGAGCGCGTGGCCGCCTCGGGCGGGCTGTTGCCGACCACATCCCCGGTCAGCACCGCCTTCTCGCCCTTGGCCGCCACCCAGGCGCTCTTGCTGCGCATCTCCCAGTGGTGCCCGTCCTTGTCGGGCATCAGGAACAGCGGGGTGGTGATGCTGAAGGTCTCATCGCTGGCGGTGCGGTGCATCTCCGGCGCGCGCAGGGTCACGCCCTCGGTCCCGTCCTTGTTGAGGGTGACCATCTCGAAGTCGTGCATGATGTAGTCCGACTGCGCGGCCGGGCCACTGGTGTGCGACTTCTTGCGATTGTTCCAGGCCGACCAGCCGAACAGCAGCAGCGCCACCAGCAGCGCCAGTCCCAGCCCCATGCGCCAGTTCATGCGGCGCCCTCCTGCAGCAGCCGCTCGACATGCCCTTGCGCGGCCAGCACCAGGTCGCAGGCCTGGCGCGCGGCGCCATGGCCGCCGCCGGCCGGGGTCGTCCAGTGCGCCAGCGGCGCCACCCAGGGATGGGCATTGGCCGGCGCCACCGCCAGCCCGACGCGGCGCAGCGTGGTCAGGTCGGCCAGGTCGTCGCCCATGAACAGGACCTGCTCCAGCGCCAGGCCGCGCTCGGCGCACAGCCGCTCGACCAGGCCCAGCTTGTCCTTGACGCCCTGGTGCACGCCGATGCCCAGTTCGCGCGCGCGGTGCTCGACCACCTGGCCGCTGCGCGCGGTGACCAGCATCACCTCGATGCCATGCCGGCGCAGCAGCACCAGGCCCAGCCCGTCCTGCACATGGAAGGTCTTGCCTTCACGGCCCTCGGCATCCAGGAACAGCCCGCCGTCGGTCAGCGTGCCGTCGACGTCGAAGCAGGCCAGGCGCACGCGCGCGGCGCGTTGCAGCAGGGCGTCGGTGACGTCGGGCAGGTGGGCATGGGCGGTCAAAACGGGGCGGTCCTTCATGAATAGGCGCAGGTGGCGTGGTTCTTACACCACGCGTGCACGCAACAGGTCGTGAACATTGAGCGCGCCGATCACGCGCTGGTCGGCGTCGACCACGATCAGGCCGCTGCCGATGTTGCGGGTTTCCAGCAGGCGCGCGGCCTCGGTGGCCAGCGCCTGCGGCCCGATGGTGACGGGGTGATGGGTCATCAGGCTGGCGATGGGCGTGGTGTGGATGTCCAGCCCGGCATTGTCCAGGGCGCGGCGCAGGTCGCCGTCGGTGAAGATGCCGCGCAGCACGCGCTGGTCGTCCACCACGGCGGTCATGCCCAGCCGCTTGCGGCTCATCTCCACCAGCGCCTGGGCCAGGGTGGCGTGCTGGGACACGGTCGGCACGTCCTCGCCGGTGTGCATGACATCGCTGATGTGCACCAGCAGGCGCCGGCCCAGGCTGCCGGCCGGATGCGAGCGGGCGAAGTCCTCCGAGGTGAAGCCGCGCGCCTCCAGCAGGGCCACGGCCAGCGCGTCGCCCATGGCCAGGGTGGCGGTGGTGCTGGAGGTCGGTGCCAGGTGCAGCGGGCAGGCCTCGGCCGGGACGCTGACGTCCAGGTGCAGGTCGGCCTGGCGGGCCAGGGTCGAGGCCGGGCGCCCGGTCATGGCGATCACCAGGTTGCCCTGGCGGCGCAGCACCGGCAGCAGCATCAGGATCTCGTCGGACTCGCCGGAGTAGGAAATGGCCAGCACGATGTCCGCGTCGGTGATCATCCCCAGGTCGCCGTGACCGGCCTCGCTGGGGTGGACGAAGAAGGCCGGCGTGCCGGTGGAGGCCAGGGTCGCGGCGATCTTGCGCGCGATATGCCCCGACTTGCCCATGCCCATGGCCACCACGCGCCCGGCGCCGGCCAGCACCATCCGGCAGGCGGCCGAGAACGGGCCGTCGATGCGCTGGGCCAGCGCGGTCAGCGCGTCGGCCTCGATCTGCACCGCGCGACGGCCACTGGCGGCCAGGGCGGCATCGTCGACGGGAACGCTGTGCTGCGCGGTGGAAGGCATCGGGGGCGATGGCCTGGGCTTAGAATGGTCGGCCATTTTAGGAGGAAAGGCCGTTGGACGCCGAAACCATCCGTGAACTCATCCAGACGGGCCTGCCCGGCGCCCAGGCGCGCGTGCAGGGCGATGACGGCGTGCATTTCGAGGCCACCGTGGTCTGCGAGGCGTTCAAGGGCAAGCTGCCGCTGGCGCGCCACCGCATGGTCTACGCCACCCTGGGCGACCTGATGGGCGGCGCGATCCACGCCCTGCAACTCAAGACCGTCACCCCCGACGAAGCCGCCTAAGCGCGGTCGCGTTCCCTTTCGGACATCCCCAAGCTCCATGCAGAAGATCATCGTCACCGGTGGCGCGCCGCTCAACGGCGAAGTCACCATCTCCGGCGCCAAGAACGCCGTGCTGCCCATCCTGTGCGCCACGCTGCTGGCCGACGCGCCGGTGGAGATCACCAACGTCCCCAACCTGCACGATGTGGCCACCACGGTGAAGCTGCTGAGCGGCATCGGCGCCGGGGTCGAGATCGACGAGGGCGGCGACGGCGCGGGGCGCCGCATCACCATCGACCCGAGCACCGTGGACCGCTTCGTGGCTCCTTACGAACTGGTGCGCACCATGCGCGCCTCGATCCTGGTGCTGGGCCCGCTGGTGGCGCGCCACGGCGCGGCGGTGGTGTCGCTGCCGGGCGGCTGCGCCATCGGTTCGCGTCCGGTTGATCAGCACATCAAGGGCCTGCAGGCGCTCGGCGCGCACATCACCGTCGAGAACGGCTACATCAAGGCGCGCGCGGCGCGGCTGAAGGGCACGCGCTTCGTGTTCGACATGGTCACCGTCACCGGCACCGAGAACGTCATGGCCGCCGCAACGCTGGCCGAAGGCACCACGGTGCTGGAGAACGCGGCGATGGAGCCGGAGGTCACCGACCTGGCCGACTGCCTCAACGCGCTGGGCGCGCGGATCGAAGGCGCGGGCACCTCGCGCATCGTCATCCATGGTGTCGAGCGCCTCGGCGGCGGCCGCCACGCGGTGGTGCCGGACCGCATCGAGACCGGCACCTTCCTGGTGGCCGCGGCGATGACCGGCGGCAGGATCACCGCGCGCAGCGCGCGTCCGGACACGCTGGAGGCGGTGCTGGACAAGCTCACCGAGGCCGGGGCGCACATCGAGACCACGGCCGACACGATCACCCTGGACATGCAGGGCAAGCGGCCCAAGGCGGTCGATCTGACCACCGCGCCGTACCCGGCGTTCCCGACCGATATGCAGGCGCAATTCATGGCGCTCAACTGCGTGGCCGAGGGCGTGGGCGTGATCAACGAGACGATCTTCGAAAACCGCTTCATGCACGTCAACGAGCTGCTGCGCCTGGGCGCGGACATCCGCGTGGAGGGTCATACCGCCATCGTGCGCGGCGCCGCCCAGCTGTCCGGTGCTCCGGTCATGGCCACCGACCTGCGCGCCTCGGCCTCGCTGATCCTGGCCGGCCTGGTGGCCAGCGGCGAGACCACGATCGACCGCATCTACCACCTGGACCGCGGCTACGAGAACATCGAAGGCAAGCTCGGCGCGCTGGGCGCCACCATCAGGCGCGCGTCATGACGATGATCAAGCGCCGCACCGGAACGCCGGTGTTCTCGCGTCGGCGCCGTGCGCTGCTGACGCTGGTGGGGATCGCGCTGCTGGCGGTGGCGTGGATGGCCTGGATCGGCGCGGCCGGTCTGAGCGGCATCTCCAGCAAGGACATGGACTGGGACGGCAACGGCCAGGTCACCGGCCAGGAGATCGCCCAGTCCTATTACGCGGTCGTCGCGGAGAAGACCACCGAAGGCAATCGCACCTGCACCACCTACAAGTGGCGCAGCAGCGGCACGCAGATCCGCGTCGAATGCCGCACCGAGCTGCATCCGGCGCAAGCGGGCGAGGCGAAGAAGTAGGCGGCATGCGCGGCATCGCGCAGATGCCGCCGGCTTGAGTCGTTCCAAAAAAATGCGGGCGCCGCCACAAGGGCGGCTCCCACTTGTAGAGCGGAGCTTGCTCCGCTGCCTTTCGGCCGGATCGTCGGGAAGCCCTAGCGGAGTCCCCCAAAGGGGATTGCCACAAGCTCCGCTCTACAAGGAGGCTGCGCTCGATCTGAGAGACAGCTGCTCCCACGGGTTCGCTAGGAACCCGCGCCGCGGATCAGTTGAACGAGGTCAGGGTCAGGTCGTAGGAGTCCTGACCGTTCTCCCGCTGCAGCATGCGCACCGGCACCGGCATGTCCGGCACCACCCACACGATCATCTGCTTCTTGCCCTCGGTCTGGCTGACCTTGGTTGCGGTGACCTGCTTGCCGGCGATGGTGATGGTGTCCTTGCCGGTGACCTGGTAGCTCATCGGCGTGGCCTTGCCGTTCTCCAGCATTCGGTAGTTGAGCGTCTGCTTGCCGGCGTGCACGTCGCGCACGATGGCCAGGTTCACCAGCAGCGCGTCCATGTCGCCGGGCTCCAGCGCGACCGGGCCGCGGCGGTTGTCCTTGATGTCGCCGCTCCAGGTGGCCTGCTTGCTGGCCCAGTCGTAGGCGGTCTTCACCTGCTTGCTTTTGACCAGCACCAGCGAGGCATCGCTGGAGGACAGCGGACGGAACTGGCCGTCCTTCTCCTCGAAGGTGGTGGACTGGGTCAGGTTGACCAACTGGTTGCGCACGTTCAGGTCGTACTTCCACTTGCCGGCGCCCTGGGCGGCCAGGGTCATCTGGCCGTTGCCCTGCATGCCCATCGCGCTGGCCTGGTAGGTGGCGTTGAACGGCTGCAGGGCCAGGGCCGGCGCCGCGGCCAGGGCGAGCACGGCGATGGCGGCCAGCGCCTTGAGCGGGCGGATCGGGTTGGATGTCATGTCATTGCACTCCCTGGTAATCGATGAGGCGCAGGTCGATGGCGTCCTCGCCATCGTCGCGTTGCAGCATGCGCACGGGGGTGGGCACGCCCGAGGCGACCCAGAAGATCTGTTCGCGGTCGCCGCCGTTGGTGCGGGCCACGCGCATGGCGTCGTAGCTGAGTTCGCCGACCTGCACGATCTCGGTCTGCGGGGCGACCGCGTACTGGTACTGGCGCGCGCGGCCGTTGTCGACCACGCGGTAGTCCAGCGCCGCGCCCGGCTTGGCGTCGCGCATGATCGCCAAGTCCAGCAGCAGCGAGCTCATGTCGCCGGCCTTCAGCGGGACCGGCGCGCGCCGGTCCTTGTCGACCTTGCCTTCCCACTGCGCGGTATTGCTGCGCCAGTCGTAGCTGCCGGTCTGCTGCTTGTCGCCGAACACGGCCTTGCGCACCGTGCTCTGGCTCAGCGGCCGCAGCAGGATGCCGGCACCGGTGTCGGTGACGTCGAACACCGTGCTCTGCTGGATGTTCAGGCGCAGCAGGCTGGCCACGCCGCGCTCGCCGCGGATCTCCAGGTCCAGCCGCCACTGGTTGCCCTCGCGGTGCACCACCTGCAAGGTGGCATCGCCGGCGCGCTTGCCCTTGTACCAGGCCTCGTAGGTGGCGGTGAACGGCGCCAGCGTCCAGGGCTGGGGAGCGTCCGGCGCGGCGCTGTCGGCGGCCGTTGGGGCGGCGGGCGGTGTTGCGTTGGGCGTAGCCGGCGCCTGCTGGGCCTGGGTTGCGGGCACGGCACAGGCGAGCAGCAGGATGCCGGTCAGCAGGATGGTCTTCACGGGGTCGCTTCGGGGTGGGGCATGCGCCGTTCGAGGGAATCTAGTGTCAGCGGCGTAAATCGCGGCTGACCATCGACGTAGGTCGTGCCATCACGTTCAGACAGCCGCCCGGCCACGGCCAGGCGCAGCACCGCGGGCAGCAGGCGGTGTTCGAGTGCCAGCACGCGCGAGGCGAGGGTCTCGGGCGTTTCGCCGGCCTCGACGGGCAGGCGCGCCTGGGCGATCAGGCTGCCGGCATCCAGCTCGGGAATGACGAAATGCACGCTGCAGCCATGTTCTGTGTCGCCGGCGGCCAGCGCTGCGGCATGGGTGTGCAGGCCGCGGTGGCGCGGCAGCAGGGAGGGGTGGATGTTGAGCATGCGCCCGGCGAAGCGCGCGATCAGCGCCTCGCCCAGGATGCGCATATAGCCTGCGCATACGATCCAGTCGGCGCCGGAGGCGGCCAGGGCGTCGGCCAGCGCCCGTTCGTAGGCCTGGCGGCTCTCGAAACTGGACGGCCTGGCCGACCAGCGCAGTTCCGGCGGCACGCGCATCAGCGCGCCGGCCTGCGGGCGGTCGGAGAAGACGCCGACCAGGCGCGCGTCCAGCCGATCTTGCGCGATCGCGTCGAGGATCGCCTGCAGGTTGCTGCCGCGCCCGGAGGCCAGCACCGCGATGCGTGGCAGGGTCATGCGCGGCGCCCGGAGCGGGGGCAGGGCAAGCGCCGGGCCGTCAGCCGATCCGCACGCGCTCGCCGGCGCCGGCGGCCACCACCTGGCCGATGCGCCAGTGGCCGATGCCGGCCTGGTCCAGGCTGGTCTCCAGCGCCGCGGCGCTGGCCGCGTCGGCGATCAGCACGAAGCCGATGCCGCAGTTGAAGGTGCGCCACATCTCCTCGTCGGCCACCGCGCCGGCCTGCTGCAGCCACTGGAACAGCGGCGGCAGCGGCCAGGCGCTCGCGTCGATGTCCAGGCCCAGGCCGTCGGGCACGACGCGGATGATGTTCTCGGTCAGGCCGCCGCCGGTGATGTGGGCCATGGCGTGGATGGGCTTGCCCGCGCCCGCGCCGTGGCTGCGCAGCAGCGCCAGCACCGGCTTGACGTACAGGGTGGTCGGCGCCATCAGCGCATCGATCAGCGGCACGCCGCCGATGTCCAGCTCGGCGGGGCGACCGGCGCGGTCGTAGATGCGGCGGATCAGCGAATAGCCGTTGGAGTGCGCGCCCGAGGACGCCAGGCCTATAAGCACGTCGCCTTCGCCTACGGCGCTGCCGTCGAGCATCTCGGCCTTCTCGACCGCGCCGACAGTGAAGCCGGCCAGGTCGTATTCGCCCGGGGCGTACATGTCGGGCATCTCCGCGGTCTCACCGCCGATCAGCGCGCAACCGGACAGTTCGCAGCCCTTGGCGATGCCGCCGACCACGGCCACGGTCGTGTCCACGTCCAGCTTGCCGGTGGCGAAGTAGTCCAGGAAGAACAGCGGCTCGGCGCCCTGCACCAGCACGTCGTTGACGCACATGCCGACCAGGTCGATGCCGATGGTGTCGTGGCGGCCGAGCTCCTGGGCCAGCTTGAGCTTGGTGCCGACGCCGTCGGTGCCCGAGACCAGCACCGGCTTGCGGTACTTGCCGGACAGGTCGAACAGGGCGCCGAAGCCGCCCAGGCCGCCCATCACCTCGGGCCGGAAGCTGCGCTTGACCAGCGGCTTGATCCGTTCGACCACGGCGTTGCCGGCGTCGATGTCCACCCCCGCGTCGCGGTAGGTCATGGGCGTGGCGGCGGGCGGGTTGGGCTGGGTCACAAGGCGGCCGGATCTGAGGGAGGCGGGGGCGCATTTTAAGGGAAGTGCGTCCCTCGGCGTGCGCGGCGTGAACGGGGCGTGCTGGCGGTGGCGGGCCGTTCGGGCAACAATCCGCACGATTCGCTGTTGACTTTAGGACGCTCGATGCGCCGTTTGCACGCCCTGGCCGCTGCTGCCGCCCTCCTCCTTTTCTGCGCACTTCCTGCCGTGGCGCAGGACGCGCTGCGCACCGAGGGCGACGTCGCCAAGGCCCAGGGCCTCTACGAGGCCGAGGTCACGGTGCCCAGCCAGAGCGAGGGCGACCGCAACGGCGGTCTGGCGCGCGCGCTCGGGCAGGTACTGGGCAAGGTTAGCGGCGATCGCAACGCCGCCACGCGCCCCGGCGTGGCCGCCGAGCTGCGCAACGCCAAGAATTATCTGGACAGCTACGACTACCGGCAGGACCAGGGCACCTCGGCCACCGGCGCGCCGTCCTTCCGCACCACCCTGATCGCCCGCTTCGACCCGCAGAAGGTCGACGTGCTGGCCAGCGTGCTCGGCCTGCCGGTCTGGCCGCAGCCGCGCGCCAAGCCGGTGCTGTGGCTGGCCATCGACGACGGCTCGGGCCCGCGTCTGGTCGGTGTGCAGCAGTCCGGCGCGGCGCGCTCGGTGCTGGACCGCGCCGTGGACCGCGGCTACCGCCTGGGCCTGCCGCAGGGCACCGCGGCCGAGGCCGCGCTGGCCGCGGCGATCTGGCGCGGCGACACGGCGGCGGTGGCGAGCGCCTCGGCCCGCTATGCCCCGCCGATGCAGCTGATCGGCAAGCTCTACCGCGGCAAGTCCGGCTGGGTCGCCGACTGGACCTTCGTGGACAGCGGCAAGGTGCTGGCGACCTCGTCCAGCGACAACGCCGACGCCCGCCAGGCCATGGCCACCGGCGCCGACGTGGCCGCCGATGCGCTGGTCAAGCGTTATGCCAAGCAGGCCGTCGGCGGTCAGCCGGGCACCTACCGGATCCTCGTCAGCGGCATCCGCAGCGCCGAGGACTACGTGCGCCTGTCGGCGGCGCTGCAGCAGACCGCCGTGGTGCGCCGGATCGCGCCGGTGCGCGCACAGGGCGATGTGCTTGAGCTGGACCTGGATCTGCTCAGTGGCGTCGAAGGCCTGCAGCGCATGCTCGGACAGGATGGCCCGCTGGTCGGCGGCGACGGCAATCCGCCGCAGTTCTACCTCAAGTGACCCGCGCGCTGACGCCCAGGACGGTGCACCCATGATCATCGAGGACCCGCTGCAGGTCATCGCCCAGTTCCTGCGCCGGCTGCAGTGGGCGGCGCTGGCGGCCGCCCTGGTGTGGCTGCTGTGGATTCTCTCGCCGGTGCTGACCCCGTTCGCCTGCGCGGCGATCCTGGGCTGGATGGGCGATCCGCTGGTGGACCGGCTGGAGGCGCGCGGCTGGTCGCGCGGGATCTCGGTCACGGTGGTGTTCTTCGTGATGCTGCTGGCCATCACCGTGGTGCTGTTGCTGCTGGTGCCGACGATCCAGGACCAGATCTCGATCCTGGTGCGGTCGCTGCCGCGCTATCAGCAGTGGTTCTACCAGGTGGCCCTGCCGTGGATCGAGGGCCGCTTCAACGTGCGCGTGGCCGAGTACCTGGACTTCACCCACATCTGGGGGCTGCTGCGCAGCAACTGGGAGCGGGCCGGCGGGGTGGCCTACACCCTGTGGGGCTATGTGTCCCGCTCGGGCTTCGCGCTGTTCGGCTGGATGGCCAACTTGGTGCTGATCCCGGTCATCGCCTTCTTCTTCCTGCGCGACTGGGACCTGATCGTCGGCCGCGTGGCGGCGATGGTGCCGCGCAACCAGATCGGCGTGGTCAGCCGGCTGGCGGGCGAGTCCAGCGAGGTGCTGGGCGGCTTCCTCAAGGGCCAGCTGCTGGTGATGATCATCCTGGGCGTGCTCTACGGCGCCGGGCTGTGGGCGGTGGGCCTGGACCTTGGCATCCTGATCGGCCTGATCGCCGGCCTGCTGACCTTCGTGCCGTATCTGGGGCCGACCAGCGGCGTGGCGATGGGCCTGATCGCCGCGCTGATGCAGTACGGCGACGTCAAGCACCTGGTGCTGGTGTCGGTGGTATTCGCGGTGGGGCAGGTGATCGAGAGCTATGTGCTGACGCCCAAGCTGGTCGGCGATCGCATCGGCCTGCATCCGGTGGCGGTGATCTTCGCCGTGCTGGCCTGCGGCCAGCTGTTCGGCTTCCTGGGCATGCTGCTGGCGTTGCCGATCGCCGCGGTGGCCAATGTGCTGCTGCGCTATGCGCACGAGCGCTATACCCACAGCCAGCTCTATGCCGGCGGGCAGCCGACCATCCTGCTCGATCCACAGCGCACGCCGGTCGAAGGCCTGCATCCGCCGCAGGATCCCTCCTCGCCATGAGCGTGCCGCAGTTGCCGCTGGCGCTGCGGACCCCGTCTGATCAGCGCTTCGAAAGCTTCATCGGCGCGCCGGCCGGCGCGCTGGCGCAGCTGCAGGCCTTGGCGCGCGCGCCGGAGGCCGACTGGCTGTACGTCGCGGCCGCGCACGGCGCCGGCAAGACCCACCTGGCCCTGGCGGCCTGCGCGGCGGCCGGCGAGAGCGGGCGCGAGGCCGCTTATCTGCCACTGAAGGCGGCGGCCGGCCACCTGCAGCAGGCGCTCGACGGCCTGGAACGCCATGCCCTGGTGGCGCTGGACGGCCTGGAGGCCATCGCCGGCGATCGCGCCGATGAGATCGCGCTGTTCGACTTCCACAATCGCGCGCGTGCGGCCGGCATCGGCCTGCTCTACACCGCCGCCGATGTGCCCGATGCGATCGGCCTGGTCCTGCCCGACCTGCGCTCGCGCCTGGCGCAATGCGCGCGCATCGTGCTGCGCCCGCTGGATGACGCCGGGCGCGCGGCGCTGCTGCGCGATCGCGCTGCCCGGCGCGGGCTGGTGCTGGAAGACGCGGCGGTGGACTGGATGCTGACCCGCACCGTGCGCGAACCGGCGCAGCTGGTCGATCTGATCGAACGCCTGGATCGTGCCTCGCTGGCGGCCAAGCGGCGGGTGACCGTGCCCTTCCTGCGGCAGGTGCTGGCGGAGGAGTAGGGCCTGCGGTCGCGCTTGGCCTGCGCCACATCTGTGGGCGCAACTGTCTGCTCCGATCACGTCGCGGTCTCCTTGTAGAGCGGAGCTTGTGGCAATCCCCTTTTGGGGACTCCGCTGCGTTTCGTTTAGACCATCGGGAAAGCCCTAGCGGAGCAAGCTCCGCTCTACAGGTGGGGCCGCCGTTGTGGCCATTGGCCAATGGCGGCGATGGGCGCTACTTCGAAAGCTCCATCGCCGTTGTGGCGGCTCCCACGCCCCCGGCGCGCAGCTGCGCGTCCAGTTCGGCCAGACGCTGCGGTGTGCCCACGTCGGTCCAGCGTCCGGCATGGTGCTGGCCGGTGACCGCGTCGCGCGCCATCGCCGCGCGCAGCAGGGGCGCCAGCGGGAAGCGGGGCGGCTGTGCGTCCAGTCCGGGATTGGGGTCAGCCGCTTCGAACGCCGCGCGCCAGTCGCGCAGGATCTCGGGGCGATACACGCCGATGCCCGAATAGGTGAAGTTCTGCGCATCGTCGCGGCGCGGCTGCAGGCGATGCCCGTCGCTGAAACAGAAATCGCCGCGCGGATGGTGCGGCGGGTTGTCGATCATCACCAGATGCGCGTCGCCGGCCGGCGCGCGCGGCAGCGTGGCGAAGTCCAGATCGGTCCACACATCGCCGTTGACCGCCAGGAACGGCGCCTCTCCCAGCAGCGGCAGCGCGTGCAGCATGCCGCCGCCGGTCTCCAGCGGGACCGGGCCCTCGTGCGAGAAGGCGATGCGGACGCCGAAGGCGCTGCCATCGCCTAGCGCGCGCGGGAACTGGTCGGCCAGCCAGCTGAGGTTGATGACGACGTCGGTCACGCCGATCGCGGCCAGCTTGCGCAGATGCCAGACGACCAGCGGCGCGCCGCCCACCTCGAGCAGCGGTTTGGGCGTGTGGTCGGTCAGCGGCCGCATGCGCTCACCCAGCCCGGCGCAGAAGATCAGCGCCTTCATGCGCTGCGCGCCGCCAGGGCCGGGCGGATGCGCTGGTCCAACAGCTGCTGCAGCGGCTGCAGCTGCGGATGGCGCGGCAGCACCTGGTCCAGATAGGCGATGAAGCGCGGCAGGTCCGGCAGGTACTGCGACTTGCCATCGCGGTAGTGCAGGCGGCAGAAGATGCCGAGGATCTTGAGGTGGCGCTGGATGCCCATCCAGTCGGCATCGCGCAGGAAGGTCTGCGCCGAGGCCGGCACCGGCACGCCGGCCTGCAGCGCCCGCGCGTGGTAGCGCAGCAGCCAGCCGTCCACGCGTTCGAGCGGCCAGCTCAGGAAGGCGTCCTTGAACAGGCTCACCGCGTCGTAGGCGACCGGTCCGCGCACGCAGTCCTGGAAATCCAGCACCGCCGGGCCCGGCAGTACCGGCATCAGATTGCGCGGCATGAAGTCGCGATGGGTCAGCACCTTGTGCTGGCCCAGGGCGTTGTCCATCAGGCGGCGCTGGACCAGCTCCAGGCCGTCGCTGGCGTCGCAGTCCAGTTCGATGCCCAGATGCCGGCGCAGGAACCATTCCTCGAACAGCCCGGCATCGCGCTGCAGCAGCGCCTCGCCGAACACGCCCGTGCCTTCCGGCGGTGCGATCGCCTGCAGCATCAGCAGCTGGTCAAAGGCGGCGTCGAACCAGGCATCGGCCTGCGCCGGATCGCGCGACAGCAACTGCGCCAGGGTCGGCTGGCCGAGGTCTTCCAGCAGCAGGAAGCCGGCGTCCACATCGCGCGCCAGGATCCTCGGCACGCGCACGCCGCCGTCTTCCAGCAGCGCGTGCCAGGACAGCCACGGGCGCACGTCCTCCAGCCCGGGTGGGGAGTCCATCACGATCAGCGATTCGGCCGCGCCCTGGGTGCGCCAATAGCTGCGCTGGCCGGCGTCCACACTGGCCCGCTGCAGTGACAGAGCGGGCGCATTCAGTGTGATGCGCGCCCAGGAAAGTCGCTGGTCCGCGCGTGCGTGTGGGCTCGAAGGCGAGGACGCCTCGTTCATGGAACGTGCCGCATTCAGGTCGGGGTGCGCAGGGTACACTGAGCCCGATATCCCCACGGAAGAGACTCTGACACCATGAGCAAACTGCAACCCGTCCTGTTGTCGGGCGGCTCCGGCACACGCCTGTGGCCCCTGTCGCGCGAAGCCTATCCCAAGCAGTTCCTGCCGCTGGGAGACGAAAAGACGATGGTGCAGGCGACCTGGCTGCGGGTCGAACCGTTGACCTCGCTGCCGCCGCTGGTGGTGGCCAACGAAGGGCACCGATTCCTGGTGGCCGAACAGCTGCGCGAGATCCGCGCGCCGCAGCCGCGCATCCTGCTCGAGCCGGTCGCGCGCAATACCGCGCCGGCCATCGCCGCCGCGGCGCTGTGCGCGCTGGAGGACGGGCAGGACCCGCTGCTGCTGGTGCTGCCCTCCGATCATGTGATCACCAACCCCGAAGCCTTCCGCAACGCGGTCGAGCAGGCCAGCCCGGCCGCCCAGGCCGGGGCGCTGGTGACCTTCGGCGTGGTGCCCAGCCATGCCGAGACCGGCTTCGGCTATATCCAGGCAGGCGGCGGTCAGGGCGTGCAGCCGGTGCTGCGCTTCGTCGAGAAGCCCGACGCGGACACCGCGGCCCAGTATCTGGCCGAGGGCGGCTACTACTGGAACAGCGGCATGTTCCTGTTCAAGGCCAGCCGCTATGTCGAAGAGCTGGAGAAGTTCAACCCGCAGATGGTCTCGGCGGTGCGCGAGTCGCTGGCCAAGGCCAAGCGCGACGGCGACTTCATCCGCCTGGACAAGGACGCCTTTACGGCCTCGCCGTCCGATTCGATCGACTACGCGGTGATGGAGAAGACCGCCGACGCCAAGGTGCTGCCGCTGGACGTGGGCTGGAACGACGTCGGCTCGTGGTCGGCGCTGTGGGACGTGACCGAGAAGGACGCCAACGGCAACGCGGTCGAGGGCGACGTGATCACCGTGGACACGCGCAACAGCTACGTCTACGCCGAAAGCCTGGTCGCGCTGGTCGGCCTGGACGATGTGGTGGTGGTGGAGACCGACGATTCGATCCTGGTGGCCAAGAAGGACCGCGTGCAAGACGTCAAGAAAGTCGTGGCCCAGCTCAAGCACGACGAGCGCAGCCAGGCGGTCCTGCATCGCAAGGTCTACCGCCCCTGGGGTGCGTACGACTCGATCGACATGGGCGCGCGCTTCCAGGTCAAGCGCATCACCGTTAACCCGGGCGCGACGCTGAGCCTGCAGATGCATCACCACCGCGCCGAGCACTGGATCGTGGTGAGCGGCACGGCCGAGGTCACGCGTGGGGACGAGGTGATCCTGCTCACCGAGAACCAGAGCACCTATATCCCGCTGGGCGTGACCCACCGGCTGAAGAATCCCGGCCGCCTGCCGCTGGAGCTGATCGAGGTCCAGTCCGGCAGCTACCTGGGCGAGGACGACATCGTCCGCTTCGAGGACCAGTACGGCCGCACCTGAGCCGCCGCTGCGGCATAGCCAATAAGTCGAAGGCCCGCCCCACAGGCGGGCCTTCGGCGTTTATAACGTTCGACTGCCCTCGCGCTGCGCTCACGGCCCAGGCCGTCAGCATGGCCCAAGCCGTCCGGCGCCAAGGCGCGAAGGCGATCCATTCCCCCCCTCATCACAGCGAGGACCGCATGAGCGTACCGACCGCCACCACCGCCGATCCGATGGCGCAGAGCCACCACAGCCTCAAACGCTCGATCTCCAACACGCTCAAAGGCTCGGCCGGCAACCTGGTCGAGTGGTACGACGTCTACGTCTATTCGGTCTTCGCGACCTACTTCGAATCCAAGTTCTTCTCCGCCGGCGACAAGAACGCCACGCTGTACGTGTGGGCGATCTTCGCGGTGACCTTCCTGATGCGTCCGATCGGCGCCTGGTTCTTCGGTCGCTTCGCCGACCGCCACGGCCGCCGCGCCTCGCTGACGCTGTCGGTGACGCTGATGGCGATCTGTTCGTTCGGCATCGCCATCGTGCCGACCGCCGCGACCATCGGCGTGTGGGCGGCGGTGTTCCTGGTGCTGGCGCGCCTGCTGCAGGGCTTCGCCACCGGTGGTGAATACGGGGCCAGCGCCACCTACATGTCCGAGGCCGCCGTGCCGGGGCATCGCGGCCTGTTGTCCTCGTTCCATTACGTCACCCTGGTGGGCGGCCATGTGCTGGCCCAGCTGACGCTGTTCCTGCTGCTGACCTTCTTCACCCGCGAGCACGTGGTGGAGTGGGGCTGGCGCGTGGGCTTCGCCATCGGTGGCGTGTCGGCGATCGTGGTGTTCTGGCTGCGCCGCACGATGGACGAATCGCTGTCCAGCGCCGCCATCGAGGACGCCAAGTCCGGCGCGGCGCGCAAGTCCGGCTCGCTGCGCGAACTGTTCGTCAACCAGTGGCGCCCGCTGCTGCTGTGCTTCCTGATCACGGCGGGCGGCACGCTGGCCTTCTACACCTATTCGGTGACCGGCCCGAAGATGATCCAGACCGCCTTCGCCGGCGACGACATCATGAAGGGCACCACGCTCAACCTGGCGGCGCTGACGGTGCTGATGCTGCTGCAGCCGCTCGGCGGCTGGCTGTCCGACCGCATCGGCCGCAAGAGCCTGCTGGTGTTCTTCGGCGTGGGCAGCGTCTGCTACACCTGGTACCTGATCACCGCGCTGCCGCAGCAGACCACGTTCGGCGCGGCCTTCGCCATCCTGGTGATCGGCTTCGTGATCCTCACCGGCTATACCTCGATCAACGCGGTGGTCAAGGCCGAACTGTTCCCGACCTACATCCGCGCCCTGGGCGTGGGCCTGGGCTACGCGCTGGCCAACTCGGTCTTCGGCGGCACCGCGCCGATGCTGTACCAGTGGGCCAAGGGCGCCAAGCAGATGGACGCCTTCATCATCTACGCCACGGTGGTGATGTTCATCTCGCTGTTGGTGTACATCTTCTTCCTGAAGAACAAGGGCGAGAACTGGCTCGACCACGAGCACGCGATGCACGCGCGCCACGGCAAGCGCTGATCGCGACAGACTGAGAAAAAAAGGAAGGCCATCCGCGAGGATGGCCTTCCTGGTTTTCAGGACTGCCGTGCCGTGGACTCAGCGGCGGGTGAACAGACTGGTCAGCCCCAGGATCACTACCGCGCCGAGCAGGGCGCCGAAGAAGCCGGCGGGTTCGCCGGCCGCATACCAGCCCATCTGCCGGCCGAACCAGCCGGCCAGCACCGCGCCGACGATGCCGAGGCCAATGGTCAGCAGGCAGCCCATGCGCGCGCTGTGGGGCGTGATTAGCCGTGCCAGCAGGCCGACCACGAAGCCGACCAGGATGATGTAGAGCCAGCTCTCGCTGCCGAACAGTCCGCTCATGCGCATGCCCTCGGGGATGATCGGCGCAGCCTAGCACCGCCACTTGGGGCGAAAAATGGCGGCGGAGGGCAGGCCGCCGACGCGCGTTCCTCTGCGTTCATGCCTTGCCTCAGCAGCAGCCGTGCTCGCCGTGCGCCTTGCCGCCGGCCACCGCCGCGGTGCCGCTGGTCAGGCCGGCCACGCTGGCGGCGTGGTGCGCGGCCAGCACATGCGACACGCAGGCCGTCACCCGCTTGCCCATCGGGATGTGCAGGAACTCGTTGGGCCCGTGCGCGTTGGAATGCGGCCCCAGCACGCCGGTGATCATGAATTGCGCGCCGGGGAACTTCTCGCCCAGCATGCCCATGAACGGGATGGTGCCGCCTTCGCCCATGTACATCGCCGGCTTGCCGAAGGCCGCCTGCGAGGCGTCCTCGATGGCCTGGGTCAGCCACGGCGACTGCGGCGGCGCGTTCCAGCCGGTGGAAGACTTCTCCAGCTTCAGCTCGACGTGGGCGCCATTGGGCGGATCGCGCAACAGCACCTCGTCCAGGATCTCGCCGGCGCGCTTGCCGTCCAACGTGGGCGGCAGGCGCAGGGAGATCTTCACCGAGGTCTGCGGGCGCAGCACGTTGCCGGCCGAGGCCAGCGGCGGCAGGCCGTCGGCACCGGTGATCGACAGCGCCGGGCGCCAGGTGCGGTTGAGCACCAACTCGGTCAGGTCGTCGGACATCGGCGTCATGCCGTCCAGGAACGGGAACTTGTCGTAGACCTCATCGCCCAGTACCTGGGCCACCTTGCCGGCCTGCTCCAGACGCTCGGGCGGGATCTCCACGAACAGTTCCTCCACGCGGATCCTGCCGGTGGTCTCGTCCTCCAGGCGCGAGAGCAGCTGGCGCAGCAGGCGGAAGCTGGACGGCACGATGCCCGAGGCATCGCCCGAGTGCACGCCTTCGCTGAGCACCTCGACGGTGAAGTTGCCGCCGGCCATGCCGCGCAGCGAGGTCGTGCACCACAGCTGCTCGTAGTTGCCGCAGCCCGAATCCAGGCACACCACCAGCGAGGGCCGGCCGATGCGCTCGGCCAGGTGGTCGACGTAGGCGGGCAGGTCGTAGCTGCCCGACTCCTCGCAGGCCTCGATCAGGATCACGCAGCGCGCATGCGGCAGGCCTTGTTCCTGCAGCGCCATGATCGCCGCCAGCGAGCCGTAGATCGCGTAGCCGTCGTCGGCGCCGCCGCGGCCGAAGAGCTTGTCGCCCTTGAGCACCGGCTTCCAGGGCCCCAGGTCCTCGTCCCAGCCGGTCATCTCCGGCTGCTTGTCCAGGTGGCCGTACAGCAGCACGCAGTCTTCGCCGGTCCCCGCGCCGCTGGCCGGGATGTCCAGGAAGATCAGCGGCGTGCGGCCTTCCAGCTGGATCACCTCCACCTGCAGGCCGGCGATGGGCTGCGCGCGCGCCCACGTCTCCATCAGCGTCACGGCCTTGGCCATGTGGCCGTTGGCGACCCAGTCGGCATCGAACATCGGCGACTTGTTGGGGATGCGGATGTATTCGACCAGCTGCGGGACGATCTGTGCGTCCCACAGCTGCCCGACGAAACGGTCAAGGCGTGCGGTATCCATGGCGCTCAAGCTTTGAAATGAACGCCTATGGTACCCCCGCCGCTTCCGGTACCCGATCGGGCCGGCCTGGGGGGTAGGACTTTTCCTACACGCCGACGGGGTGTTGCCCGGCAGCCGTGGAGGCGCTGCGCCGATATCGTGGCGGTGCGAGGAGGGAGGAGACTGGCTGCACCGGTAAGGCGTAGGGAACCGCCCCGGCACAACCATCCTCATCGCACAAGGAGTGTCGCCATGAAACCCGTTTCGATCCTGATCAAATCGCTGATCCTGTCGCTGGCCTTGTCGGCCGGCGCCTTCGCCGCCGAAAGCCGCGTCAACATCAACACGGCCGATGCGGCCGCCCTGGACGCCACGCTGTTGAACGTGGGCGCCAGCAAGGCGCAGGCCATCGTCGACTACCGCAAGGCCAACGGCCCGTTCAAGAGCGCCGAGGAGCTGGCGATGGTCAAGGGCATCGGCCTGAAGACGGTGGAGAAGAATCGCGATCGGATCGAGGTGGGTCGCTCGGCGGCCGCACCGAAGAGGCCTTCCGCCGCGGCTGCACCGGCCAAGCCGGTCACCCGCCGCTAGAAGGCAAGCATGGTCACGGGGCGAAGCGGTGCCGGATGCATCGCTTCGGTCTGACGGGCAGGACGCTGCGTGGCAGGCATGGACGCCGACAAGGACGTAGCCCGTTGACGAGGGCAGGGCAGGACGCCAGCAAGCTGGGCACGATGCCGACAGGGATGTACCGCCGCCCGGGTGCGCCGCACGCACCCGGGCGGTTTCCTTTTCTGCGTGCCGAAAAGGCCAGTGCCTGCAATCCCAAGGCAGCGCACGCTCTAGACTGGCGCCCCGTCCACGCTCCCTGCGGCCATGCCGACCAGTCGCGTCATCCCCGCCAACGAGTACCGCCGCGAACGCTGGCGCAATCAGCTCGGCTGGACGCGCCAGATCGCCACCGGCGGGCGCGACGATCAGGACTGGGACTGGCGCCTGTCCATCGCCGAGATCGAGCGCGACGCGCCGTTCTCGCCGTTTCCCGGCATCGAACGCGAGCTGGTGCTGCTGCGTGGTCAGGGGCTGCGGCTGTGCTTCGAGGACGGTGAGCAGGTCACCCTGCATCCGCCGCACGACCGGCTGCGCTTCAGCGGCGCACGCGGCGTGCGTGGCGAGCTGCTCGACGGGCCCACGCACGACTTCAACCTGATGTGGCGCCCGGAGGCGCTGCAGGCCGAGCTGCTGCTGCGGCCGCTGGTCGGGCCGATGCTGTTCTTCGCCGATGCGCGAACGCATTGGGCGATCCACCTGATCGGCGGGCAGGCGCGTTTCGATGCGGCCAGCGGCCTTCCGCCGCTGTGGAGCGGCGACAGCGCGCTGCTGTATGGCGCGCCGGGCCGCACGCGCTATGCGCTGGAGGGCGGCGGCGAGCTGATCGCGGTGAAGTTCACCACGCGCGACGCCTCCGACGATTCTCAGTAGACGTCGCGGCGATAGCGTCCCTGCAGGCGCAGCGACTCGAACGTCTCATCGCCCAACACCTCGCGCAGCACCGCGTCCACGCCCGGGGCCATGCCGTCCAGGCTGCCGCAGATGTAGAGCGCCGCGCCGTCGCGCACCCAGGCCTGCAGGGGCTCCCCCGCGGCCCGCAGCGCGTCCTGCACGTAATGGTGTCCGCCCGGGTCGCGCGAGAACGCTAGGTCCATCCGCTCGAGCCAGCCATCGTCCTGCCAGACCACCAGATCCTCGCGGTAATGCAGGTCGTGGTCGCGCTGGCGCTCGCCGAACAGCAGCCAGTTGCGGCGCGCGCCCTGCGCGATGCGGGCCTTGAGCAGCGCGCGCAGGCCGGCGATGCCGGTGCCGTTGCCGATCAGGATCAGCGGCACGTCCGCCGCGGGTGGATGGAAGTTGGGATTGGCGCGCAGCCGCAGCGCGATCGGTGCGCCGATCGGGGCGTGATCGCATAGCCAGCCGCTGGCCAGGCCCGGGCTGCCGTCGGGGCGCTGCATGCGGCGCAGCAGCAGGTGCAGCGCGCCGTCGGTGGGCAGCGAGGCGATGGAGTACTCGCGGTGCGGCAGCGGCGCCAGCGTCTCGATCAGCGCCTGCGGGCCGGTCCCGGCCTGCACGCTGTCGGGCAGCTGGCGCGAGGCGAGCACGTCGGCCAAGGCGGTGTCCTGATCGTCCACGCGCACCTTCGTGCCGCCGTCCACGCCGTGCGCCTGCAGCCAGGCCGCGACCGTCGCCGGTGCATGGCGGGGGCCGATCTCGACCAGGTCGCCGGCCTGCCAGTCCGGCATCGCCTCTGGCGGCGTCAGGGCCAGGTGATAGACCGGACCGCCGACGCTGCCGGGGTTGCGCAACGCGCGCTCGGTCAGGGTCCAGGCCTGGTAACGCGGCGCGCTCCAGTCGCGCAGGTCCGCATCGCCGGTCAGCAGCGAGAGGTGATGCTGCCAGTGGCGCAGCGACGCCTGGTCGGCGTTGTCGACCTCGACCCGGTCGAACAGCGGCCGTGCGCCATGCGTGCGCAGCCACGCATCCAGCTGCCGGCCGAAGGCGCAGAACTGCGCATAGGTCGCATCGCCCAAAGCCAGCACGGCGTACTGCAGGTCTGCCAGGGCGGCCGGCCGCGCCAGCACGTCGCGCACGAAGCCCAGCGCCGGCTCCGGCGGATCGCCTTCGCCGGTGGTGCTGACCACGAACAGCGCGCGCCGGTAGCGGGCCAGCCGCGCGCCATCCAGCGCGGCCAGGTCGAGCAGGTGCACCGGCGTGCCGGCCTGCTCCAGCGACTGCGCGGTGCGCTGCGCCAACTGCAGCGCGAAGCCTGTCTGACTCGCATATGCGACGAGCACCGTGTCGGTGCCGATGGCGCTGGCCGGCGTGGCCGGCGTGCGCCGCGTGCGCCACAGGATCCAGCCGGTGAAGCCGGCATACGCGGCCAGGCTGGCACCGGCCCAGAGCCAGCGCGACGGACGCGGCGCGCCCGGCCACCAGGTGCCCGGCTGCCAGGCGAACAGCGCCGCCGCCAGCGCCGCCAGAGCTGCGAGCACCAGAGCATTGCCCCAGGCGGCGCGCGGGATCGCAGGACGCGGCAGTGCGCTCATGCCGCCAGCGCGGCCTCGAACTGCGGCGTCGTGTGCTCGCTGGCGCCCTGCGCGCCGCGCACCACGAAGCGCGCCGCCAACCCATGCGCACGCGCGAACGCCAGTCCTGCCTCCCATCCCATCACCGTCAGCGCGGTGGCCCAGGCGTCGGCCTCCATCGCCGTGGCGGCCAGCACGCTGACCGCGGCCGCGGCCTGTTCGACCGGACGGCCGCGGCGCGGGTCGAGGGTGTGCGAATAGCGCGTGCCGTCCTGTTCGAAGCGGTGCCAGCGATCGCCCGAGGTCGCCACCGCACAGGCCTTGAGCGCCAGCACGCGCGGCGGCAGGCCGCCGTCCTCGTCGGCACCGGTCTCGACCAGCACGCGCCAGGGCGTGCCATCGGGCTTGCGACCGCGGCCGGCGAGCTCGCCGCCGACTTCCACCAGCGCATCGCGCAGGCCGCGCGCGTGCAGCGTGTCCAGCAGCAGATCGACCGCATAGCCCTTGGCGATGGCCGACAGGTCCAGCTGCGCGCCGCCGGGCTGCAGCAGCTGCGCCCCCTGCGCGCGCCATTCCAGGTCGCGCCAGCCGGGGCGCTGGCGCACCTGCTGCAGGGCGCGATCGGCGGGGCGGCCAGGCAGGCCTGCTCCGGCGCCGAATCCCCAGGCCTGGACCAGCGCGCCGCAGGCCGGATCGAAGGCGCCATCGCTGGCGCGTGCGATGCGCAGCGCCGCCTCCATCACCGTGGCGAAATCGGCCGGCAGCGTATGCCAGGTCCCGGCCGCGGCGCGGTTGAAGCGGCTCAGGTCCGAGCCCGTCTCCCAGGTACTCATCTGCGCGACCACGCGGTCCAGCTGCGCCTGCAGCGCATCGTGCAGGCGATGCAGGTCGGCGCCGGCCGCGACCACCACGCGCGCCGACCAGGTCGTGCCCATGGTCTGTCCACCCAGGCGGGCCAGTTCGAGGGGAGTGGCGACGACGGCAACCATGCGAAGGCGGGAGCTCGGGACAGACAGGGCGCAGGCGCATCCGCGCCATGCGCCCATCGCGGCTTACTGCGGCATCACTTCCAGCGTGGCCACGTAGTTGAGGCGGCGCTGCTTGGCCTGCGGCAGCGAGGTCTTGTCGTCCTCGCTGCTGGCGTTGAGCCAGTACATGCCCGCGTCCGGCCAGGTCACGGAGAAGGCGCCCTGCGCGTCGGTCCTGGCCTTGATCTCTTCCTGCGCATTGCGATAGCGGGTGCCGCCGCGGATCACGGTGACCTCCACGTTCGGCGCCGGCTTGCCGTCCAGCACCAGCTTGAAGCTGGCCGCCTCGCCGGCGACCAAGTCGCTGGGCGCGGTCACCGGCACCAGTTCCAGGCCCACGCCGCTGGGCTTGAGCGCGGTGGCGGTGGGGGCGCCATGGGTGACGAAGGTCTCCACGCGCGAGGCCATCTGCGAGACCTGCAGGTTCTTGGCGTTCTTCGGCACCTCGGCGGCGAACTTGGCCGCGTCGCCGCGCCAGCGCTTGCGCTCGCCATCGGCGGTCTCGTAGCTGGCGAACAGCCCGCTGCTGACCGAGGCGATGCGATAGGTGCCCTCCTGCTTGAGCTCCACGTCGAACACGCTGCGGTACTTGCCGGTGGAGGCGTTCTCCGGCTTGACGGTCGAGCCGTCCGGCGCGGTGATCACTAGATCGTCCAGGCGCATCGGCACGTGTTCGAAATAGAACAGGTCGTTGGACACCGCCGCATCCACGCTCACCCACGGATCGCTGCCCGAGAAGGTCGTGCCCGAGGGCAGCAGCCACTGCTTGTGCGCGGCGGCGGAGAAGGAGGTGACGGCGGCGGCCAGGGCCAGCGCCAGGGTCAGGGAACGCTTCATGCGGGATGCTCCGGTTGCGTGTGCGAAGAACGACGGCGGATCGGGGGTCAGGGCTTGATCGTCAGCGACACCGCGCCCAGTTCGGAGGCGCCCTGCGCCTTGCCCGACTGCGCGGCGGTGGCCGGCCAGGTGAAAGGGATCTTGAGCAGCTCGCGGCCGCCGACTTCGCGTGCGGCCTCGACCACCAGCGTGTAGCTGCCCGGAGCGAGGCCGGACAGCTGCGGGCTGCCGCCGGCGAAGTCCAGCGTCTGCACGCCGGCCGGGCGGGTCGGGCCGGTCACGCCGTCGATCGGCAGGTCCAGGCTGCGGCCGGACTTGCGCCACCACTGGCGCAGGTCGGGCAGCCACTTGGTGCCGTGGCCTTCCTTGGTGTCGGTGTTCTGGTACCAGACCGCCAGGTTGGTCGCGGCCTTGCCGTCGGCGCCTTCCACGTACACCGCCACGTAGGGGCGGTGGTACTCGGCGACGTTGAGCTTGGGGATCTCGACCTTGACCTGCATGGTGGCGGCGGACGCCGGCACGGTCAGCAGGCCGCTGAGCGCGAAGGTCAGGGTGATCGGGACGGTCTTGGTCATGGCACGCAAGTCCTGTGGGGAAAGGTCAGTGAATGAAGATCAGCGCCAGCAGCAGCGGCACCACCAGCCCTAAGCCGACCATCGGCCAGGTCATGCGGCGCTGGCCGGCATGCAGCTGCAGCAACAGCAGGCCGGTGATGCAGAACACCAGACAGGCCACCGCGAACAGATCCAGGAACCAGCTCCAGGCCGTGCCCGCGTTGCGGCCCTTGTGCAGGTCGTTGAACAGCGAGATCCAGCCGCGGCGCGTGGATTCGTATTCGATCGCGCCGCTGGCGCGGTCCAGGCTGAGCCAGGCATCGCCGCCGGGGCGCGGCAGGGAGACATAGACCTCATCGGCCGACCACTCGCCCTGGCGCCCGGACAGGCTGATGTCCAGCTCGCCTTCGATCCAGTCGCCGACCACGCGCGGCAGCGGCGCATTGCCGTCCTCGCGCGTGCCCAGGGCCTGGCGCAGCGCCGGCGGCAGGGTGGCGCTGCGATGCACGATCTGCGGCTTGGCCTCGATGCTGGCCGCGTGGTTGAGCGTGATGCCGGTGGCGGCGAACAGCAGCATGCCGATCAGGCAGATCGCCGAACTGATCCAGTGCCACTGATGCAGCGTGCGCAGCCAGAAGCCGCGGCGTTGCTGCGTGGAGAGCGGGTCGGCGGCCTGGGCCAAGTGGGGATGTTCCGTTGCAGCGGGAGAGACGAAATGCGCGCGGCATTACACCACGAATGAGAATCGGTCTCAATTAAATCCCGCGCCGCCTCGATGACCTTCCGGCCAGCGTGCAGTCCACTCAGACCTCGGCCCAGCCGCGCAGCAGGTTGTGATACACGCCGGTCAGCTGCACGATCGCCTGCGCATCGCCGCCGCTGGCGGTCAGCCGCTGGATGGCGGTGTCCATCTCCAGCAGCAGCCGGCGCCGGCCTTCGTCGCGCACCATGCTCTGCACCCAGAAGAACGAGGCCAGCCGCGCGCCGCGCGTGACCGGGGTGACCTTGTGCAGGCTGCTGGAGGGATACAGGATCAGGTCGCCGGCCGGCAGCTTGACCTCGTGCTCGCCGTAGGTGTCGCTGATGATCAGTTCGCCGCCGTCGTACTCGTCCGGCTCGCACAGGAACAGCGTGCACGACAGGTCCGAGCGCACCTGCTGGCGCGGCTGCCCCGGGCGGTCCACGGCCATCACCGAACCATCGACGTGGAAGCCGTACTCCCCGCCACCGGTGTAGCGGTTGAAGCGCGGCGGCAGCGTGCGCAGGGGCAGGGCGGCGGCGAAGTACAGCGCATTGCGCTCCAGGGCGGCCAGCACCTGCTGGCCCAGCTGCTCGCGCAGCGGCGAGGCGTCGGGCAGCTGCTGGTTGCGTTTGACCTTCGCGCCCTGCGCGCCGACGGTCTCGCGGCCGTCGGTCCACTCGGCCGCTTCCAGGGCCTGCCGCATGTGGCGGACCTGATCGGCATCGAGAATCTGCGGGATGTGCAGCAGCATGGAAGGGTTCCCTAAAACGACGCACGGGAAGGCGTGCCTTCCCGTGCTGGAGTGCCGGTCGCCCGGCGGTCTTGTGCCATCAGACCAGCGGCGTCAGGCCCGGCCCGTCAGAAGCGGAAGTCCGCGCTGAGCAGGAAGGTGCGCGGCGTGCCGGGAGTGTAGCGGTAGCCGCTCTTGTTGATCGCCGCCACGTAGTCCTTGTCGAACAGGTTGTAGCCGTTCAGGCGCAGGCTGAAGTTGCGCGAGAGGTCGTAGGACACCACCGCGTCGTACACCGTGTAGGACTTGGCGTACTTGGGCGTGCCCACCGCGCCGTCGCTGCCGCGGTGCATCTGGCCCGAGTAGCGCACGCCGCCGCCGATGGTGAGGCCGAACGGAAAGCGATAGCTGGTCCAGCTGGTGAAGGCGTCGTCCGGGGTGTAGCTCAGGTTGGGCGTGCCGTCGGCGCTGATCGACGGGCCCTCGGTGACCTTGGTCGACATGGAGGTGTAGCCGGCCGAGACGCTCCAGTTGTCGGTGATATTGCCCACCGCCGAGAGCTCAACGCCCTTGACCTTCTTCTCGCCGGTCTGGGTCGGATGCCCGAACTCGTCCAGCACGTTGGCATTGATCTCGTTGGTCACATCGGTCTGGAACAGCGCCAGGTTCAGCGCCAGGTTGTCCAGCACGGCCCACTTGGTGCCGACCTCGAAGGTCCTGGCCTTCTGCGGATCGGCATTGATGCTGTTGGCCGCGCCGTCGGCCGCGGCCAGGGCGAAGTTGGCCCCGCCCGGCGGCTGCTGGGACAGCGCCCAGTTGGCGTACAGGCTGACCGCATCGCCGGCCTTGTAGACCGCGCCGAGCTTCCAGTTGAACAGCGTATCGCTGGTGTCGGTGTCCACGGTGGTCACGCCGCTGCCGACCGGCGCGCCGTTGCACGGCACCGCGTTGCGGCCGGTGCCGTTGTTGCAGATGGCGCTGGCCTGGTACTCGGTCTTGTAATGATCCAAGCGCACGCCGCCGGTCAGCAGGAAGTTCTCGCCGAACTTGAGCGTGTCGAAGGCGTACACCGAGGCGGTGTCGGTCTTGCCGTAGCTGCCGGTGCCGTTGTGGTACCAGGCCAGCGTGCCGACGGCATTCCAGTCCGGGTCGTAGAGGTTGGCCGCCGGCAGGCTGCCGGTGGTGCCGAAGTTGCGGTTGAACTGCTCCTCGCGGGTCAGCTCCAGGCCGGTGCTCAGGTTGTGCACGATCGCGCCGGTGGCGAAGTCCGCGCGCAGATTGAGCTGGTCGGTGATGATCTTGTTGCGCTGGTCCTTGAAGGTCGGCAGGCTGCGCGCGACCGTGTAGGTGGACAGGTCGCCCGGATTGGTCCACTTGACGTTGCCGGCCAGGGGATTGGCCGCCGTGCCGCCGGTGGTCATGAAGGCGCTGAGCAGGTAGTCCTGCGTCGTCTCGCCCCAGCGCGCGGTGTTGGTCAGCTTGAGCGTGTCGGAGAAGTCGTGCTCGAGGATGAAGGTCGCCTGCTTGGCTTCCACATCGTCGTGGTCCAGGCGCGTGCCGTAGAAGTTCTCCGGATCGACCGGGTGGCCGGCCAGCTGCGCCAGGCCCGGCTGCGGCGTCCAGCCCGGTAGGCCGATGGTCGGCACGAAGCCGTCCGGCACGTTCTCCTGCTTGACGTAGTACAGGTTCAACCATGCGCGCGTGGCGCCGTCCAGGTTGAAGCCCAGCGAGGGCGCCAGGCCCCAGCGCTTGTTCTCCACGTGGTCGCGGCCGGGCACATCGCTGTCCTGCCACATCGCGTTGAGGCGCAGCGCCAGGCCGCCGGCCAGCGTCTGGCTCCAGTCGGCCGTGCCGCGGCGCTGATCGTCGGTGCCGCCGGAGAGCGTGCCGGAGACCGCATCGTGCAGGGTGGCGCGCTTGCTGACCATGTTGATCGCGCCGGTCGGCGCGCTGCGGCCGTTGTCGGTGCCCGCCGGTCCCTTCTCGACCTCGATCTGATCGATGTTGAACACATCGCGCGAGATCGAACCCAGGTCGCGCACGCCGTCGACGAAGATGCTGCTGGAGCTGTCGAAGCCGCGCATGTAGATGGCGTCGCCGGTGTTGGTGCTGCCGTTTTCGCCGGCATAGAACGCGCCCACGCCGGGCGAGTTGCGCAGCGCCTCGGTCAGGGTGGTGGCGCCCTGCTGGTTGAACAGGTCGCTGGTGATCACCTGGATGGTCTGCGGCGTGTCCTGCAGCGGCTGGGTGAACTTGGGCGAGGCCACGGCCTTGGCCTGGATGCGCGAGCCGTGCACGTCGATCTTGTCCAGGGTGCGCGCGTCGCCGCGGTGATGGCGCTGGCCATCGTGCTCGTCCCGGTCGTGGTCGCGCTGCTGGTCGGCGGACGCGCCCGGCGCGTCGATCCCGTCGGTCGCCAGGGCGGTGCCCGGCAGGGCCAGCGCCAGCGAGGTGGCCAGGGCGGCGGCGGTCAGCGGGCGGGCGCCCGGGAGGTGCTTGCGGGAACGGATGTGCGACATGTCAGCGGTGCTTCCAATGAAGTGAAGATTGGTTCCCCCATTGGCGACGGCTGACGGGAGTGCGGGGCCACACGCGACCAGGCCCCCAAGACCAACCGGGGAGCGAGGGCATCGCGTGAGGCGGAAGGCGGCCCGGGCGAGGCCGGGCACGCAGTCCTTAACGGGTCGTGATTGTAATGAGAACGATTTGTATTCACAACCGTTCAGCTCGGCTTGTCGTGCGTGTGAGCTGCCTCCCCCCGCGCGAAGCAGTCGAGACGCAGCGCGCGATTAGGCGATCCGCAGCTCCGAGGCGAGCACGTCCAGGATGGTGTGCACCTTGGGCAGCAACTGCCGGCCGACTGGCCAGACCAGATTCAGCGGGAGGCCGTCGGTCGTGTAATCCTGCAGGATCGGCACCAGCGCGCCGGAGGCCAGGTCCTCGCGCACCAGCCAGGTCGCCAGCTGCGCGATGCCGCAGCCGGCCTTGACCGCGGCGACCTGGGCCTCGCCGCTGCCCACGACGATCCGGCCTTCCATGGTCCGTCGCTCGACCGCGCCGGCGTCGAGCGCGATCAGCCAGGGGCTGGTGGAGCCGTCGGCCTTGCCGTACAGCACCGTGTCGTGGCGGGACAGGTCCGCCAGCGACGCCGGCGCCCCGCTGCGCGCCAGGTACTCGGGCGAGGCGCAGAAGATCAGGCGCTCGCTGCCGAGGTAGCGGTGCCCCAGCGACGCCGGCCAGTGGTCCGGACCGCCGATGCGGACCGCGACGTCGATGCCTTCCTCCAGCAGATCGACGAAGCGGTCGGTCAACGAGACATGCGGGCGCAGGTGCGGATGCTGCTGCGCGAACCGCAGCAGCAGCGGCCAGACCTGCAGCCGGCCGAACGCCGCCGGCGCATCCAGCCGCAGGCGGCCCACCGGCTCATGGCGCTGGGCCGCCAGGACGGCTTCTGCCTCCTCCAGGTCGGCGAGCACGCGCACGCAGGTGCGATAGAACGCCGTGCCGGCGTCCGTCAGCGCCAGCCGGCGCGTGGTGCGCTCGAACAGGCGGCTGCCCAGCCGGTCTTCCAGGCGCGCCACGCTCTTGCTGACGGCCGAATTGGTCAGGTTCAAACGCTCGGCGGCCGCGGTGAAGCTGCCTGCGTCGGCGGTCGCAACGAAGGCTTCGATGCCCTTGAGGCGCTCGGAAGGAATCATCTGCCGTGCCCGGATTATGGAAATTTAGTCAATATTAGGTTGAAAAATGATCCGGGATTGGAATCTGGTTCGCCAATAAGCTGGCAGGCCCACGTCTGGTACCCGGAGCCTCATCTCCATGTCTTCCCTGTCCGCGCCGAACGCGGCCGTCCCGGCCGGTCGCGGCGGTCTGTCGATCGTCATCCTCGCGGTGGCCGCCTTCGTCATCGTCACCACCGAGTACCTGATCGTCGGGCTGCTGCCGGCGCTCGCCCGCGACCTGGAGATCTCGATTTCCGCCGCCGGTCAGCTCGTGACGCTGTTCGCCTTCACGGTGATGCTGTTCGGCCCGGTGCTGACCGCGCTGCTCTCGCATGTCGAACGCAAGCGGCTGTTCGTCGTCATCCTGCTGATCTTCGCGGCGTCCAATGCCCTGGCGGCGATCGCGCCCAATGTGTGGGTGCTGGCGGTGGCGCGGTTCATTCCGGCGCTGGCGCTGCCGGTGTTCTGGGGCACGGCCAGCGAGACGGCCGGACAGATCGTCGGGCCGCAACGCGCGGGCCGTGCCGTGTCGCAGGTGTATCTGGGCATCTCCGCCGCGCTGCTGTTCGGGATTCCGCTGGGCACGCTTGCCGCCGATGCGATCGGCTGGCGCGGCACCTTCTGGATCCTGGCCGGGCTGTCGCTGCTGATGGCCTTGGCCCTGACCGTCTTCATGCCGAGGGTGGCCAGGCCCGAACGGCTGCGCCTGGCCGAACAGACCCGCATCCTCAAGGACCCGTTCTTCGTCGCCAACGTCGTGCTGTCGGTCGTCGTGTTCACGGCGATGTTCACCGCCTACACCTATCTGGCCGATCTGCTGGAGCGCATCGCCGGGGTGGCGCCGGCGCACGTGGGCTGGTGGCTGATGGGCTTCGGCGCGATCGGCCTGCTCGGCAACTGGCTGGGCGGGCGCCTGGTCGATCGCAGTCCGCTGGGCGCGACCGCGGCCTTCGCGCTGCTGCTCGGCGTAGGCATGGCGGCCAGCGTGCCGCTGGCGGGCTCCGCTGGGCTGCTGGCAGGCGCGCTCGCGCTGTGGGGCATCGCCTACACCGCGCTATTCCCCATCTGCCAGGTGCGGGTGATGCAGTCCGCGTCGCATGCACAGGCGCTGGCCGGCACCTTGAACGTCTCGGCCGCCAACGCCGGGACCGGGCTGGGCGCGGTCATCGGCGGACTGGTGATCCCGCAATGGGGGCTGGGCAGCATCGGCTATGTCGCCACCGGCATCGCCGTCGTTGCGATCCTCATGGTGGCGGTGGTCGCGCGTCTGCGGGAGCGGTGATCGGCTTCGGTGCAGGCCGGCGAAACGCGGGGCCTGCATCACGGTGCAATGAAAAGGCCGGCGCATGGCCGGCCCGGTACGGTGCGGAACCCTGGAGCGGTCAGTCGCGATCGTCGCGCGACCACACGCCGCCGTGTTCGACCTTGACCGGGAACTTGGGCACCGGCGCATAGGCCGGCCCGCACAGCGGCACGCCTTCGCGGATATCGAAGCGCGCGCCGTGCAGCACGCACTCGATGCTGCCGGTCTCGGCGTCGAAGGTGCCCGCCGCCGAAAGCTCGAATTCGGCATGGCTGCAGCGGTCCTCCAGCGCGTAGAGGTCGCCGTCCAGGTTGAACACCACGATCGGCGTGCCGGTGACCTCGTCGAAGCCGCTGCGCATCTCGCCCGGCAGCAGCTCCTCGGTGGCGCAGACGAAGGTCCAGGTCTCGCTCACGGCCGGCTCCTAGACAAGGGACTTCTCCAGCACCTCGAAGCGCAGGTCGTCGCGCAGCGGCGTGCCGAAGCGCGCATCGCCGTACGGGAAGGGCTTGAAGGTGCCGGTGCGCACGTAGCCGCGGCGCTCGTAGAAGGCGATCAGGCTCTGGCGCACATCGATCACGCTCATGCGCATCACCTCCACGCCCAGTTCCTCGCGGGCGATACGTTCGGCCTCGACCATCACGTCCTTGCCGATGCCGGCGCCCTGCAGGGTGGGGCGCACCGAGAACATGCCGAAATAGCCGGCACCGCCCTCGCGGGCCACGTGCGCGCAGGCGACCAGCTCGTCGTCGTGATAGGCCAGCAGCACGCGGCTGTCGGCGCGGCTGAGGTCGTGGGCCAGCACGTCCCGGTCGATGCGCTGGCCGTCGAGCAGGTCGGCTTCGGTGGTCCAGCCGGCGCGGCTGGCCTGCCCGCGATAGGCCGAGGTCACCAGTGCGGTGATCGCCTCGATGTCGTCCAGGGTGGCGTTGCGGAAGGTCAGTGTGGTCATCGGCCCATTGTAAAAGGCCGGCGGCTTCGTGGGAGCCGCCATGGCGGCGATGAGGCTTTACCGGTAGAGCCACTCGCCGCCATGGCGGCTCCCACCTGTAGAGCGGAGCTCGCTCCGCTGGGGCCTTCCCCACGCACCGAACGAAGCGCAGCGGAGTCAGCAAAAGGGGAGTGCCACAAGCTCCGCTCTACAGGCAGGCCGCTGCGAGATTCGAGGAGACAGTTGCTCCCACAGTCACCCCAGCAGCGTGCGGGCCTTCTTCAGCGCGGCCACGAAGGCTTCGATCTCCTCGTGGGTGTTGTAGAAGGCCAGCGAGGCGCGCAGCGTGGCCGCGACGCCAAAGTACTGCAGCAGCGGATGGGCGCAGTGCTGGCCCGAGCGCACGGCGACGCCTTCCAGGTCGAGCAGCGTGGCCAGGTCGTGCGCGTGGGCGCCGTCGATCAGGAACGACACCACCGCGGCCTTGTCCGGCGCGGTGCCGAAGATGCGCAGCCCTTCGATGCGCTGCAGCTCCTCGGTCAGATGCGCCAGCAGCTGCGCCTCGCGCGCGCGGATCGCGGCCATGCCGACGCCGTCGAGATAGTCCAGCGCCGCGCCCAGGCCGACGAAGCCGGCGATGTTGGGCGTGCCGGCCTCGAACTTGTGCGGCACCTCGTTGAAGGTGGTCTTCTCGAAGCTGACCTCCTTGATCATCTCGCCGCCGCCGATGAAGGGCGGCATGGCCTCCAGCAGCTCCCGGCGCGCCCACAGCGCGCCGGTGCCGGTGGGGCCGCAGATCTTGTGGCCGGTGACCGCGTAGAAGTCGCAGCCGATCGAGGCCACATCCAGCGGCATGTGCGGCGCGGCCTGCGAGCCGTCCACCACCGTGACGATCCCGACCTTGCGCGCGGCCTTGCAGATCTCGCGCACCGGGTTGACCGTGCCCAGCACGTTGGACACGTGGGCCACCGCCAGCAGCTTCACCTGCGGGGTCATGGCCTTGTACAGCGCGTCCAGGTCCAGCTGTCCATCGGGCAGGATCTCGGCCACCTGGATCGTCGCGCCGGTGCGCTGGGCGATCAGCTGCCACGGCACGATGTTGGCGTGGTGCTCCATGCGCGAGACCAGGATCACATCGCCGGCCTTGAGCGTGGGCAGCGCCCAGGAATACGCCACCAGGTTGAGCGCGAAGGTGGTGCCGCTGCACAGGATCAACTCGTCGCCGCGCACGCCCAGGAAGCGCGCCAGCGTCTTACGCGCGCCCTCGTAGGCGTCGGTCGCCTCGGTGCCCAGCGCGTGCACGGCGCGGCTGACGTTGGCGTTCTGGCGGCGGTAGAAGCCGTCCACCGCGGCGATCACTTCCACCGGCTTCTGCGCGGTGTTGGCGTTGTCGAAGTAGATCAGCGGCTTGTCGTTGACCGCCCGCGTCAGCAGCGGGAAGTCCATGCGGATGCGGTCCCAGTCCACGCCCTGGGCCTGGCCGGACGCGTCCGGACGCACGCCGGCGCTGCCGCTGTTCTCGTGCATGCTCATGCGGCGCCCGCCTGGCGCAGCGCCAGGTCGAGGATGGCGGTCAGCTGGCCGATCAGCGCGTCGTCCTCGAGCACGGCCAGCGGCTCGCGGCAGAAGGCGGCGGTCAGCAGTCGCTGCGCGTCGGCCTGCGGCAGGCCGCGCGAGCGCAGGTAGAACAGCGCATTGGCGTCGAGCCGGCCGACGGTGGCGCCGTGCGCGGCCTGCACTTCGTCGGCATGGATTTCCAGCACCGGCTGGGTGTCGATCTCGGCGGTGTCGGACAGCAGCAGATTCTTGTTGGACAGGCGCGCGTCGGTGCCGTCGGCGCCCTCGCGGATCAGGATGCCGCCATGGAACACGGCCCGGCCGCGGCCGGCGCCCAGCCCGCGCCAGGTCAGGCCGCAGCTGGTGTCGCGCGCGATATGGTCGATGCCCAGTCGCGTATCGACGTGCCGGCGCCCGCCGGCGAGCAGCACGCCGTTGGCGTCCAGGCCCGCGTTCTCGCCTTCCAGGCGCACGTTGAGCTCGTGCCGCGACAGCGCGGCGCCCAGCTCCAGGTCCACGCGCGTGTAGCGCGCATCGCGCGCCAGCACCGCGTCGGTGCGCAGCAGGCTGGTGGCCTTGTCCGATTCGTGCTGGGCACGGGCGTGGACCAGCTGTGCGCCCTGCGCCAGATGGACATGGGTCAGCGCATTGGCCAGGTGCGCGTGCTCGCCGGCGCCGAGGTGGTGTTCGACCACGCGCAGGCGCGCGCCGGCGCGCAGTTCGATCAGGTTGCGCAGATGCCAGGCGCGGTCGACATGCGCATCCCGCGCAGGCGCCCCCACGTCCAGGTTCGGGCTGTCCAATTCCGCCGCGCCGATGAAGACCAGCTGCAGCGCCGTGTCCGCCTGCACGCCGGCCTCGACGCGCAGCAGCACGCCTTCGCTGGCCAGCGCGGCGTTGAGCCGGGCGAAGACCTCGTCGTTGCGTTCGAAGCGGCGCGCCAGGAAGCGCGCGGCGTCGCTGCCCTCGGCCAGGGCCTCGGACAGGCGCTGCACGCTGACGCCTTCGTCCAGGCCCGCCAGGTCGGACAGCGCCTGGGCGTGGCGACCGTTGACGAACACCAGGCGCGGGGCGGGGATATGCGCCAGCAGCGCGGCATCGACCCGCGGCGCGGCGTCCACCGGCACGAAGCGGCGGCGCTCCAGCGCCCGCAGCGAGGTGTACTTCCAGGCCTCGTCGCGCTGGCTCGGCAGGCCGGCGGCCAGGGCGTCGTCCAGCACCGCGCGGCGCGTGGCATCGCCCTCGAAGGCGGACGCCAGAGAGTCCAGCAGCGTGCTCATGCCGCGGCTTCCGGCGCCACGCGGTCCTTAAGCCATGCATAGCCGTGGGCTTCCAGCTCCAGCGCCAGCTCCGGCCCGCCGGTCTGCACGATCCTGCCGTCGGCCAGCACATGCACCACATCCGGCTTGATGTAGTCCAGCAGGCGCTGGTAGTGGGTGATGACCAGGAACGAGCGCCCGGCGCTGCGCAGCGCGTTGACGCCCTCGGCCACGGCCTTGAGCGCGTCGATGTCCAGGCCCGAGTCGGTCTCGTCCAGGATCGCCAGCTTCGGCTCCAGCACGGCCAGCTGGAAGATCTCGTTGCGCTTCTTCTCACCGCCGGAGAAGCCCTCGTTGACACCGCGATGCAGCAGCTCGTCCTTCAGGTGCAGCACGGCCAGCTTCTCGCGCACCAGCTTGAGGAACTGCATCGAGTCCAGCTCGGATTCGCCGCGCGCCTTGCGCTGGGCGTTGAGCGCGGCGCGCAGGAAGTAGGTGTTGTTCACGCCCGGGATCTCGACCGGGTACTGGAAGGCCAGGAACACGCCGGCCGCGGCACGCTCTTCCGGTTCCAGCGCCAGCAGGTCGGCGCCTTCGAACTGCACGCTGCCTTCGGTGACCTCATAGCCCTCGCGGCCGGCCAGGATGTTGCCCAGCGTGGACTTGCCCGCGCCATTGGGGCCCATGATGGCGTGCACCTGGCCCGGCTTCACCTCCAGCGAGAGGCCTTTGAGGATGTCCTTGCCGGCAACGGCGGCGTGGAGGTTGTCGATCTTGAGCATGGGGATTGGGGATTCGGGATTGGGGATTCGTAAAAGCGGAAGGCAGGCGGGATGCGGGGGAGCGGGAGGCGATCGCCGATCCCGAATCTCCAATCCCGAATCCCGGCTCGACGGGCGTCAGCCCACCGAGCCTTCCAGCGACACTTCCAGCAGCTTCTTGGCTTCCACGGCGAATTCCATGGGCAGCTCGCGGAAGACCTGCTTGCAGAAGCCGTCGACGATCATCGACACGGCGTCTTCCTCACTGATGCCGCGGGCGCGGCAGTAGAACAGCTGGTCGTCGCTGATCTTGGAGGTGGTGGCCTCGTGCTCGACGGTGGCGCCGGGGTTCTTCACCTCGATATAGGGGAAGGTGTGGGCGCCGCACTGCTTGCCGATCAGCAGGCTGTCGCACTGGGTGTAGTTGCGCGCGCCCTCGGCCGAGCGGTCCACGCGCACCAGGCCGCGGTAGGTGTTCTGGCCGCGGCCGGCGCTGATGCCCTTGGAGACGATCTTGGACTTGGTGTTGCGGCCCACGTGGATCATCTTGGTGCCGGTGTCGGCCTGCTGGCGATGGTGGGTCAGCGCGACCGAGTGGAACTCGCCCACCGAGTCGTCGCCCAGCAGCACGCAGGAGGGGTACTTCCAGGTGATGGCCGAACCGGTCTCCACCTGGGTCCAGGTCACCTTGCTGCGCGCGCCCCGGCACTCGGCGCGCTTGGTCACGAAGTTGTAGATGCCGCCGCGACCCTGTTCGTCGCCCGGGTACCAGTTCTGCACGGTCGAATACTTGATCTCGGCATCTTCCAGCGCGACCAGCTCGACCACCGCGGCGTGCAGCTGGTTCTCATCGCGCATCGGCGCGGTGCAGCCTTCCAGATAGGAGACGTAGGCCTTGTCCTCGCACACGATCAGGGTGCGCTCGAACTGGCCGGTGTGGCCGGCATTGATGCGGAAATAGGTGCTCAGCTCCATCGGGCAGCGCACGCCCTTGGGGATGAACACGAAGCTGCCATCGGAGAACACCGCCGAGTTCAGCGCGGCGAAGTAGTTGTCGCCGACCGGCACGACCGAGCCCAGGTACTGCCTGACCAGCTCCGGATGCTCCTTGATGGCCTCGGACATCGAACAGAAGATGATGCCCTTCTCGGCCAGCTCCTTGCGGAAGGTGGTGCCGACCGAGACCGAGTCGAACACCGCATCCACCGCCACGCCGGCCAGCTTGGCGCGCTCATGCAGCGGCACGCCCAGCTTGTCGTAGGTGTCCAGCAGCTCCTGGGGCACCTCGTCCAGCGACTTGTACTTGGGGCCCTTGGGCGCGGAGTAATAACTCAGCGCCTGGAAGTCGATCGGCGCGATCTTCAGCTTGGCCCAGTGCGGCACCGGCATGGTCAGCCAGTGGCGATAGGCGGCCAGCCGCCAGTCGGTCATCCACTGCGGCTCGTCCTTCTTGGCCGACAGCGCGCGGACGATGTCCTCGCTCAGGCCGGGCGGCAGGGAGTCGGACTCGATCTCGGTGATGAAGCCGGCCTCGTAGCGGCGGCCGAGCTGTTCGACGATCTCGGCGTTGCGGACGGGGGCGGCGGGAACCTGGTTTGCTTCGGTGGCCATGGGGGCTGCCTACAGTTCAGTTGTCCACGCGCACGGCGATGGGGCGGCGGCGCGTATCGGGAGTGGGGGAGGGGGCGGCCGGCTGCAGCATCTGCGCCAGCGTCATGCCGCGCAGCGCGTCGGCCACCACATCGTTGATCAGCCGCCAGTTGGCGCGCACGCCGCAGCGCTGGGCGATGCCGCACTGGCTGTCGTGCTGGCTGCATTCGGTGATCGCCAGCGGCCCTTCCATGGCCTCGATGATCTGCACCAGGCTGATGTCGCCGGCCGCATGGGCCAGCCGGTAGCCGCCGTGCACGCCGCGCAGGCCTTCGACCAGCCCGGCCTGGGCCAGCGGCTTGAGTACCTTGCTGACGGTGGTGGCTTCCAGGCCCGAGGCCTCGGCCAGTTCCGTGGCGCTGAGCACTTCGCCGCTGCGGTTGGCCAGGACGGTCAACAGGACGGTGGCGTAATCGGTGAGCTTGGTGACGCGCAGCATGGTGGCGGGGGCGCCCACGCAGGGGCGACGGATGAAATTGGACCGAAATTGTACGCTTTCCCGGTGCGCGACTCAAACCCCTTGGGGCGCGTGGGCCAATGGGCTCGTACAGCTCGGCTGCACCACGGTGAGCAAGGGAGGCTGGGACCGCGGCACCGTCGACCCCTGCAAACCGGAGCCCTGTGACCTGACGCGCGCGGCAGCGGGCCGGCGGGCAGTGGCCGCGACGAGCGAGGCAGGAAGCCGAGCGCCCGAATCAGGGCAGGATGCCCTGATTGAGGGAAAAGCGGCCGCTGCCCGCCGGACCGCTGCCCTTCCGAAGCAGGCGCACTCGCCCCACCGCAGCAGGTGTACTTACATGCAGCAATCTGGAATCGGAAGAAGAGCCAAAGCAACAGCTGCCAATTAGCGTGACGCGCGGACCTCCGTGTCCTGCGCTGTCCGCGAGAAAGTCGCTGGGTTCCCGCGTTCGCTGGAACGACGAGCTTGGGCTCGGCGACGACGCTTGTAAGGGCCTCGCACCGACGGGTGAAGGCCATCCCGATCAGCGCTGCTGCGCAGACGCTCGACATGCAGTGGCACGAACTGCGGCGCGAGGCGACAATGCGGGACGACCCTCTTCATGGATGCCTCGATGCCGCGCAAGATCGCCACCCGCAAGTCCGCCATCCATGGCAACGGCATGTTCGCCGTGGCCCCGATCAAGAAAGGGGAGCGGCTGATCGAGTACCGCGGCGAGCTGCGCACGCACGCGCAGGTGGATGCCGACGAAGGCGGCGATGTCGAGAGCGGCCATACCTTCCTGTTCACGCTCAATGATGAATACGTCATCGACGGCGCCCGCGGCGGCAACAGCGCCCGCTGGATCAACCACAGCTGCAATCCCAACTGCGAGGCCCTGATCGAAGAGGCCGAGGGCGACGACCGCACCAAGGACAAGGTATTCATCGAGGCCATCCGCGCCATCAAGCCCGGCGAAGAGCTGACCTACAACTACGGCATCACCCTGGCCGAGCGGCACACGCCGCGGCTGAAGAAGATCTGGGCCTGCCGCTGCGGCTCGAAGAACTGCACCGGGACCATGCTCCAGCCCAAGCGCTGAAGCAGTCCGCGCGCGGGCCGCAAGCGGCCCGCGCGCGAAGCGGCGCATGCAACGCGCCATGGCCGTGGATGCACGCGGCGGACAAAAGGTTGCAATGACCAATGCCAGTCGGCACGCGCTGACAAGCTTCCCAACATACGCACCCGAAGGCGGCCATCGGCCCCTCAGGCTCAGAAGGAAGCAGGACCATGCGTGGCTCGGTATTGGCGACAAGCGTGTCGATGGCGTTGGCGGTGCCCGCCGGCGCGGTGCAGATCGATGGCCGGATCGATCCGGCGGAATGGGCCGGCGCCCAGCACATCACCGACTTCCGCCAGGTGCAGCCGCTGACCGGCGCACCCGGCAGCCAGCCCACCGAGGCCTGGATCCTGGCCACTCCCGAGGGCCTGGCGGTGGCGGTGCGTGCGGTGCAGCCGCCCGGCGTGCCGCGCACCCTGCAGAAGGTGCGGCGCGACTTCAAGGACCAGGTCGATCGGGTCAACCTGATGGTGGACTTCGACGGCGACGGGCGCACCGGCTACAACTTCGTGGTGTCCTCCACCGACGGCATCAACGACGCGGTGGTCACCAACGAGAACCACTTCAACACCGACTGGGATGGCCACTGGCAGCACGCGGTCAGCGCGGACGAGCAGAGCTGGTCGGTGGAGATGCTGATCCCCTGGTACATCGCGCCGATGCACAAGGCCAGCGGCGGCAAGCGGCGGATGAAGCTCTACCTGGACCGCGTGATCGGCGCAACCGGCGAGCGCGCTGCCTGGCCGGTGGCCAGCTTCGAGCGGCCGCGCTTCCTGTCCGACTTCGCGGTCGTGGAGGTCACCGACTACCAGCAGTCGCTGCTGGCCGTGACGCCGTACATCTCGGGCCTGTACGACAACGTGCACGGCGGCACCGATGTACAGGGCGGGGTGGACGTGTTCTGGAAGCCCAGCGGCCAGTTCCAGATGACCGCCACCCTCAACCCGGACTTCGGCCAGGTCGAAAGCGACGACCTGGTGGTCAACTTCGACGCCACCGAGACCTATGTCAGCGACAAGCGCCCGTTCTTCACCGAGAACCAGGGGCTGTTCGAGTTCACCACACCGTCCGACTTCAGCCAGCTGCTGTATACCCGGCGCATCGGCGGGCCTTCCGACGACGGGCGCGGCGCGGCCGACATCAACGCCGCGGTCAAGGTCAACGGCAGCCTGGGCGCGACCAAGTACGGCGTGTTCGTGGCGGAGGAGGACGGCGAGGCCGGGCGCAGCTTCCGCGCGCTGCGGCTGGTGCGCGACTTCAGCACGCAGAACCTGGGCCTGATGCTGACCCAGGTCGAGCGCCCATGGCTGGATCGCGAGGCGACCGTGCTGGGCGTGGACCACAACTGGCGCCCCAACGCGCGCTGGAACGTGCGCACGCGCCTGCTCGGCAGCCAGATCAGACAGGCCGGCCAGACCACGCGCGATGGCGGCGGCACGCTGTGGGCCGACTACGAGATGGACCACGGCTGGCGCCAGCAGTGGATCGCCATGCACTTCGGCAGCGATCTGCAGCTCAATGACGCCGGCTACCTGTCGCAGAACAGCCTCAACTACGGCCATTGGGAAGTACGCAAGCGCTTCCCCGAACAGCCGGCGCAGTCGCGCTATGCCTCCAAGGACTGGCGCTGGCGCATCAGCCAGGTCAACAACGACCACGGCGAGATGCTCGACCGGCAGCTGCGGATCAGCCGCCAGGGCGAGCTGCGCGACGGCAGCGAGGAGTTCATCCAGGTCAACTTCAACGATGCGGGCGTGGACGACCTGCTCACGCGCGGCCATGGTTCGGTGCAGCAGCCCTTCAACACCCAGCTGGTCTACGAATACAGCCGCCCGCGCAAGGGACGCTGGGCGCACGAGGTGGAGCTGTGGGCGCGGCGCGGCAGCATCACCGACGCAGGCGCGCTCAACTACAGCGCGGACTATACGGCGACCTATTTCGTCAACGACGACTTCAGCCTCTACCTGGGCGGCTATGCGGATCATTCGCCGGCCTGGTCGATCTGGCAGCGCGACAACCTGGTCGGCCTGTACAACGGCCGCGAATGGCATCTCAACGCCGGCCTGACCTGGAACCTGGCCAACCGCCAGGAGCTGCGCGTGAAGCTGCAGGCGCTGGCCATCGAGGCGCAGGCCAAGGGCGCTTACCGCGTGCTGGCCAACACCCAGCCGCTGCGCACCGACGAGGCCGTGCCGGACTTCAGCGTGCGCAACCTGGGTTTCCAGGTGCGCTACCGCTACGAGGTCGCCCCGATGTCGGACTTGTACGTCGTCTACGCGCGCGGCGGCTACCAGGAGACCGACCGCAGCGATCCGGTCGGCCGCCTGCTGGGCGATGCCCTGCGCCTGCGCGAGGACGAGCAGCTGCTGGTCAAGTTCAGCTACCGCTTCACGCTGTAGCCATGAGGCAGGCCCGGCGGAATTGCCCTTTCGACCAACGCTGAAGGGCCCGCGCATGCGGCACACTGGCGGCCCCGTTTCCTGCGAGGTTGCCCCGTGACCCAGTCCCTCCAAGGCCAGGTGGCCGTCATCACCGGCGCGGCCAGCGGCATCGGCAAGGCCCTGGCGCAGACCCTGGCTCGGGCCGGGGCGCGCGTGGCCATCGCCGATCTCAACCAGGCAGGTGCGCAGGCCACCGCCGCGCAGATCCAGGCCGAGGGCGGCCAGGCGCTGGGCGTGGCGATGGACGTCACCGACGAAGCGGCGGTCGATGCCGGCATCGGCCGGGTCGTGCAGGAACTGGGTCCCGTGGACATCCTGATCGCCAATGCCGGTGTGCAGATCGTGCATCCGATCCAGGACTTTCCCTTCGCCGACTGGAAGAAGCTGCTGGCCATCCATCTGGACGGCGCCTTCCTCACCACCAAGGCCGTGCTGCCGGGCATGTATGCGCGCAAGCGCGGCACGGTGATCTACGTGGGCTCGGCCCATTCGCATGAGGCCTCGCCGCTGAAGTCGGCCTATGTGACCGCCAAGCATGGCCTGCTCGGCCTGTCGCGCACGCTGGCCAAGGAGGGCGGGCCGCATGGGGTGCGCAGCCATGTGATCTGCCCGGGCTTCGTGCGCACGCCGCTGGTGGAGAAGCAGATCCCGGAGCAGGCCGCCAGCCTCGGCATCAGCGAGGAAGAAGTGATCAAGCGCGTGATGCTGGGCAATACGGTCGATGCCACCTTCACCACGGTCGAGGACGTGGCCGCGATGGTGAAGTTCCTGTGCGAATACCCGAGCAACGCGTTGACCGGGCAGAGCTTCCTGGTCAGCCATGGCTGGCATATGAGCTGAATGCGGCGCGTGTTCGCGTCGCGTCGAGACATCGCCACCAGGAAACGACAGGCCTCGAATGGCGCGGCGCAGAAGATGGGTTTCCTTTCTTCGACGGAGCCTTCGCTCATGACCACGCTCACCGGCAAGACCATCGCCGTGCTCGCCACCGATGGATTCGAACAGTCCGAACTCACCGAGCCCAAGCGTCGCCTGGAGGAAATGGGCGCCAAGGTCGAGGTGATCTCGCTCAAGGGCAAGGACAGCATCCGCGGCTGGGACCAGAAGGACTGGGGCGACTCGGTCAAGGTCGACAAGCAGCTCGACCAGGCCAAGCCGTCCGATTACGACGCGCTGGTGCTGCCGGGTGGTGTGATCAACCCGGACACGCTGCGCCGCGAGTCGTCCGCGCTGGACTTCATCAAGGCCGTGGCCGCCGACGACAAGCCGGTGGCGGCAATCTGCCATGGCCCCTGGCTGCTGGCGGAGACCGGGTTGGCCAAGGGTCGCAAGCTGACTTCGTGGAGTTCGCTCAAGACCGACCTGTCCAATGCGGGCAGCACCTGGGAAGACCGCGAGGTCGTGGTCGACGGCAACATCATCACCAGCCGCAATCCCGACGATATCCCGGCCTTCAGCAAGGCGATCGCGGAAGCGCTGGCGAACTGATAGCTCGAAATCGAGAAGAAAACGGGGCGCGGCCTTCGGGTCGCGCGCCCGTCTGTAGAGCGGAGCTCGCTCCGCTGAGGCTTTCCTAGGATCCGGCCGAAATGCAGCGGAGCAAGCTCCGCTCTACAACGAGGTCGCGACGTGATTAAAGAAGAGAGCTACTCGCACGATGATGCGATCAGCGTCGATCTTCCCCTGCCGAAGGCTCGTAGCCTTCCAGATCCGCCGAATCCAGATGCCAGGCCCGGTCCTTCGCCGGCGCGCCGTCCGCCATCACGGCACGCAAGGTGAAGCTGCCCCTGTAATGACGCGTACTGCCATCGGCCTGCAATGCGGCCAGGTCGACCGGCACCTGGATATAGCGCGAACCAGCCGCGCCCTCCGCATCGAAGGCCTGGCCGACACGCGCCTCGACCTGGCGAGTCTTGGCATAGCCCTTGGCGAAGACATCGAACGGCTGTCGGCTAGCGGCACCGTCCCGGCTCCAGAGCGCATAGGCGGCCGCGTAGTCGCCTGCATTGATCGCCGCGTAGTACCGACGCACGGTGTCTTGCGCGCTTTCTGCGGTCGGTTCTGCAGGGATAGCGGCGTCTGCGGCCTGCATTGGCGGCGGTTCGGCCAGCGCGTCTTCGGTTTGCGAATCGCTCGGCGCCGACGCCGGCGGCGTGGCGGGTGTCGGCGCGCTGGTGGCGGGAGGGGCGTCGCCAGAACGCGCCTGCCGATCCTTGCCCGGATCGCAGGCGGCCAGCGTCGTGATTCCGGCCGCGAGCAGGCCGAGCATCAGCGTGCGGATGCGCATCGGGTCAGGGCGCATCGCTCAGATCCGGCATGCCCACGGGCTGGTCGAACTGGACCACGATGCGGCCATCGCGCACGCGCGCGGACTGCACACGCACGTCGCCCAGACTGGCCAGCAGTTTGGGATCCAGGCGGTAGAGCGGTTCGCTGCGCGCGTAGTCCTGCAGGAACAGGCTGACCAGCTGGCGATCGCGTTCGTGCAGTTCGCCGCCGTTGGTGGCCGCGACGCGATCCACGGTGGGCGCGTCCAGGTACAGCGTCATCGCCTGCGGGTCGTAGCGCAGCCCACTGCTCAGCCAGACCCGGCCCAGCGGATTGCCACTGGCGCTGGCGTCGAACTGCATCTGGACCCGGTCGCTGCCCGGCGGAATGCGCAGCTGCGGATTGCTGGCGGTCATCGCGACCAGCCCGCCCAGCGCCTGGAAATCGCGCGGGAACTCATGCTCGAGAAAGCCCTGCACCTGTGTCGCGCTGACGGACAGCTCGTTGGAAGGCGCTTGGCTGGAGGACTGCGCCTGGGCCCACGACGCGGCCGTGATCGGTGCGATCACCAGGGCCGTGGCAACGAGGGCGGCGCGCATGCGGTGGGCGAGGAGAGCCTGCATGGAAACGTCCGAGAGAGGCGGCTGGAGGCCAGGCACACCTTAAGCACACCGGGTGAACCGGGCCTCAATCGAGCTGTGGGCGGATCGAGGCGCTGGACAGCGTCCAGCCGTCGTTGCCGATCTTGCGACGCAGGCGGTACCAGCCATCCCAGTGCTGCACACGGCCCTGCGCATCGGCGACCTGCAGATGCACGGGGATTTCCAGACTGCGCGAGGGGTACTGGTCCGGGTCCAGCGGCCTGGGCGCGTCGCTGTTGATGCGCATGGTGCGCGGGCCGAGCGCGCGCAGCGCGGCATCGTCGGGCACCGGCGCGGGCTTGCCGCCGGTCCATTGCGCATCGGCCTGGTCCAGCCGGCCCGAGGCGATGTCGGCCAGGTAGGCGTGGAGCACGCCGGCGGCTTCGAGCAGGTGGGCCTGCTGCTGCGCGTCCAGCGCCTGGCGCTTGGCCAGCGCGGCCTGATCGTCGGCGCGCGCGCCGGCCTGCGGCAGCGCGGCGGTCGTGGCCAGCTCGGCCTGCGGTTCGGGCTTGCGGCTGCAGGAACAGTTGCCCAGCAGCAGACACAGCAGCAAGGGCAGCAGCAGGCGCATGGCGGGGTCGGGCAGTGGCGGTGGCGCGCAGTGTACGCGCGGCCTGCGCTAGCGGTTGGGGTCGATCCCGGCGATGAAGCGGTCCAGCGCAGGCTCCAGCGGCGCGAACGGGTCCTCCTGCGCATCGCGGTGGCGATGGGCCAGATCGCGCAGCACGCGGCTGGCCACCAGGGTGGCGGCGCGCTCGTCCGCGCTGAGCTGACGGTGACGCTGCGACTGGTGCATCAGCCGCAGCCAGTCCTGGCTGGCGCGATGTTCGAATTCGATGCTGCAGCGGTCGCGGCACGGGTAGCCGTCGTCTTCGACTGGCGTGATGGTGATGCGATAGCGGTGCGGGCGAGGGTCCTGCATGGCGGTCACGAGGCGAAGTGCGAGTGGCCAAGGTAGGTATCCGCGCGCCGTCGCGCGAGCCGGTGGGGCGCGACTCAGTGTTCCGGCGGGCGCCAGGCGCGCAATGCCGGCAGCGGATCGCGCGCGCCCTCGGCGCCGTAGATGCCGTAGTGCAGGTGCGGCGGCGTGCCGCGCGCGTTGCCGGTGGTGCCGACGAAACCGAGCAGGTCGCCGGGCAGGACGCTGCGTCCTTCACGCAATCCGGGCGCCCAGTCGTCCAGGTGCGCGTAGTAGTAGCGCTCGCGTCCTGGTCCGAGCACCCACACCTGGCGCCCGCCCAGGCCGCCATCGCGAATCGAGACGATCACGCCCGGTGTGGCGCTGCGCACCGGCGTGCCGCGCGCGGCGAAGATGTCCACGCCGGCATGGGTGCGGTCGCGCCCGCGCGGCGCGCCGAAGGTGGCGGCGATGCGCGTGGCGCGCACGCCTTCGACCGGGATCGGCAGCGCCTGCGCCGGCGGCATGCGCGTCACGCGCCACAGCATGCGCGGGGTCTGCATGAAGGGCTGGTTCCAGGCCCAGCCCGCGGCCCAGGCCAGCAGGGCCAGCGCGATCAGCCAGAGCAGGGCGCGGCGCAGGCGGCGAGCGGGCGTGGTGGCGGACGGTGCGTGCATGTGCCTTGAGCGTGGCGTGCCGCCGATGAGCCTGCGGTCAAGGCGCGCGATGCGAGACGATCGTTCGGGCTGCGCCTTGTCCGCGATGCGGGAAGCCCAGAAACGACTCGGGACGGCCAAGGCCGTCCCGAGCAGTGAAACCGGTGGCGCCTTCAGGAATCAGGCGGCCGCCGAATCCTTCAGCGTCTTCATGAAGGTGGCCTTGAGCTTGGTCGAAGCCGGCTTGGCGGCGAACCACTGCTCTTCCTTGGTGAAGGGGTTGATGCCCTTGCGCTTCGGCTTGGCCGGCACGCTGACGGTCTTGATCTTCAGCAGGCCCGGCAGGGTGAACGTGCCCGCGCCCTTCTTGCTTACCGAGCCCTGGATGGCCGACTGCAGCGCAGCCATGACAGCGCGCACGTCCTTCGGAGCCACGCCACTGGATTCGGCGATGTGGGCGACCAGACCGGACTTGGTCAGGGCCTCCTTGATCGGCTTGGGAGCAGCCGGTTTGGCGGCGGTCTTGGCGGCCTTCTTCGGCGCTACCTTCTTGGTGGTCTTTGCCATATGTGTCCTGTGTACCGTGTTGGTGGATGTACTGGCCGAACGGTCGGCCTGCGGAATGTAGGGCAAGGCGCGGGCCCAGCCAAGAGGAATTCGGCTTTTTTCGCGGTTTTTTCGTGTTTTCTCGACCAAAGGCGCGTGGGCGAGCTTCCGGTGACGCTTTTGAAGGTGTCGAGCCCCAGTGTAGGAGCCGCCATGGCGGCGATGTGGCCTTGCCGATAAAGCCCATCGCCGCCATGGCGGCTCCCACAAAAGAAGCGGGCGATGGTCGGGGGGAAGCAATGTCTCGCGTGTTTTTGCCGCACTGCGCGATGGCCTGTGCGCGGCCGGTACGGTGCGCTTACATCGTGGCGCTTAGGCTGCGGGTCCCTTTCAAGCACACAAGAGCACATCGCATGAGTATCTCGCGTCCGGCCACCGCACATTGGGAAGGCGACCTGAAGTCCGGCAAGGGCAAGCTGTCCACGCCGCAGAGCGGGCTGCTGTCCGACACGCCTTACGGTTTCAACAGCCGCTTCGGTGCCGAGAAGGGCACCAATCCCGAGGAACTGATCGCCGCCGCGCACGCCGGCTGCTTCACCATGGCCCTGTCCAATCTGCTGACCGAGGCCGGCTCGCCGCCGACCTCGCTGGACACGCGTGCCGAAGTGGACCTGTCCATGGACGGTGGTCCGGCGCTCTCGCACATCCGCCTGAAGGTCAAGGGCGTGGTGCCGGGCATCGACGCGGCCAAGTTCAAGGAGATTGCCGAGAACGCCAAGGAGAACTGTCCGGTGTCCAAGGCGCTCAAGGCGGTGCCGGTGAGCCTGGAGACCGAGTTCGCCGGCTGAGTCTGTCTGGCGTTCTAGAGAAGGGCCTGTCGCGCGGTTGAACGCGCGGCCGGCCGCCGGCCGGGTTCAGGACCGGCTCACCGCGGCGGCTTGACGATGCGCGCATGCGCCGATCCGGCGCCGGAGACCGCCCACATGATCCGCTCCACGCTCGGCCTGTTCCTGATCGGTGTGACCTGCATCGCGCCGGCGTCTGCCCAGTCGCGCTATGCGGATTACTACGCGCAGCGCTATGGCGATGGCTACGCCTCCAACAGCCGCGACTATTACGACGGCCGCGACAGCGGCAATTACGACTATGCGCGCGTGGTGCGGGTCGATCCCATCATCGCCGCGCCGCCGCCTCCGCAGCAGCAGTGCTATTACCGCGATGCCGACGATGCCTATGCGCGCGGCGGCGATTACTACGATGGCAATGGTCAGCGCCAGGCTACGCCGGGCGGCCGCATCGCGGCGACCATCGCCGGCGGTGTGCTCGGTGCGGTCGTCGGCAGCCGCTTCGGCGGCGGGACGGGCCGGGTGATCGGCACCGCGGTGGGCACCGCCGCCGGCACCGCGGCCGGTCAGTCGGTTTACGACAACTCGCACACCGAGCGCGGCACGGTGCGCGTCTGCGAGCCGGTGTCCGACCAGCGCTACGAAGGCGAGGTGGAGGGTTACAACGTCACCTACGAATATGCCGGCCGGACCTATCAGACCCGCACTGCCTATAACCCGGGCGATCGCATTCGCGTGCGTGTGGATGTGGTGGCCGCGCAGAACTGAAAACGCTGGATCGACATCAACAAGCGAAAGGGGCCCTTGTGGCCCCTTTTGTTTTTTGGGTGGTCGCTGGACCAAGTAATTGAGGCGGTGTGTGCTTCGGCTTCGGAGGGGCAGCGGTCCGGCGGGCGGGGGCCGCTTATCCCTCGATCAGGGCATCCTGCCCTGACTCGGGCGCTCGGCTTCCTGCCTCGCTCGTCGCGGCCCCCGCTCGCCGGCCCGCTGCTGCGCGCGTCAGGTCACGAGGCTTCGGTTTGCGGGGGAGCGTTAGAACACCCTCCTTCGCGCACAACGCGATCATTGACGGGAAATGATCGACTTGAGGCCCCCTCCCATGCGCGCAGCGCAGGGGAGGGATGGGGAGGGGTCGGGGCTTTACCGGTCAAGCCACCGAAGCGAAGAGCAACAGCACCCCTCCCCGGCCCTCCCCTTCGCCTTCGGCGAAAGGGAGGGGGCAGAGCGCTGCTCGAGGCCTTCAAGTTCGAAGAAGTCCTGATCTATTCGCTGTGGAGCCTCGACCCGGGCGGGCACGCGGAGAGCGGGCCACAGGATGGCCCGCGGCGGCGAGTCCGCCAGGGATGGCGGACCGAGCCGAGGAGCCGCGCCCGACCGGGTCGAAGCTGGGCGGCGAAGTGGTACTCACCGCCACCACACGCGTGACTTCAGCAGATCTGCATGCCCGCACTCCGGCGCAGGACACGGTCGGTGGTGTACTGAAGTGCGCGACTACTTCGCTGGCGCGGGCCGTTCGAGCAGGTAGAGCCCGGTTTCCGGAGCATCGGCGTGCTGCTCGGTGGCATCGGGGCCGGCGGCGATCGTGATCGCCAGCTGCTGGCCATCGCTGCCGCCCACGGCAACGCTGGTCGGCCACGCGAGGGGCAGTCCGACCACTTCCTGCATCATCCCGCCTTCGGCCGAGACGCGCGCTACCGCCCAGCCGCCGTGCAGGGCGACCCAGACATCGCCCTGCGCGTCGGCCGCCAGGCTGCGCACCTCGCCCGAGGCCTTGGGCACCACGGCCAGGCGGCGGATGCGCGCATCGCCCGGGCGCATCTCGTAGAGCGTGCCGGTGGTGGCGCTGGCGGCGAACAGGCGCGTGCCGGCCGGGTTCCAGCACAGCGCGTCGATGCGGTCGTCGATGCGCCAGCCCGGCACGGCGATGCCTGTGTGCAGCCAGGTGGCGATGCGATAGCCGCCAGCCGGGTCCGGCGTGACCTGCCACTCGCGACCGTCGGGCTGCACGCAGGCCGCGATCGGCGCGGGCTGGCCGCGCCGGTCGAGCTGTCGTGCCGCCGGCTGGCCGTCGAAATCCAGTCGCAGGATGCCCTCGGCGTGCACCACTTCCAGGCCCATCGGCGTGGCGTGCAGGCCGCGCGCGGCCACCGTCAGCGTGGCGATGCGCTGGTCCTGTTCCTGAGTGGCGCGGTGCAGGGTGGCCGTGGCGGTGTCGATCCAGTACCAGGCGTTGCGCGCGGCCGACCAGGTGGCGAAATCGCCGCCGGTGGCGGGCGGTCCGGGCACGCGTGCGACCTGGTCGTCATGGGTGACCTCGACGGCGCCGGCCAGGCGTTCGCCGATGCGCTGGGCCGCCTCGGTCAGCTCGGTGCCGAAGGCGGCCATGCGCTCGGGTGTGAAGCGCTCGGTGGCCCCGGACAGGCTCAGCGCGCCGCGCACCACGCCCTGCATGTCGCGGATCACCGCCGCCACGCAGCGCGCGCCCAGGCGGCTCTCCTCGTCGTCGATGGCGTAGCCGCGCTCCTTGACCGTGGCGATCATGGCGTTGACCTGCTCGCGGCTGGTCGCGCTGTTGGGCGTGAACGGCGTCATCGGCAGCCGTGACAGCAGCGGATTGCGTTCGCCGGTGCGCATGGCCGCCAGCAGCGCCTTGCCGGCCGCGGTGACGTGCAGCAGCCGGCCCTGGCCGACATGGGTGTCGGCCTGCGAGCGGTGCGCGCCGCGCGCGCGTTCCAGCGCGATGACTTCCAGGCCGTCGCGCACCCACAGGCTGGTGGTCTCGCCGGTGATGGCGCGCAGATAGTTCAGCTCGATGTTGGCGGCCACGACCAGCTGCGGCGCCGGATGCGATTCGCGGCTCAGCTGCAGCGCGCCGAAACCCAGCCGGTAGGCGCGGCGGGTGGACTCGCGCCGGACCAGGTTGCGCTCGATCAGGCCGCTGAGCATGCGGTAGGCGGTGGTACGCGGCAGCTGCACCTGCTGGGCGATCTCGGCGAAGGTCACGCCCTTGGGCGAGGTGCCGATCGCCTCGAGGACATCCAGCGCGCGTTCGATGGTGCCGGTCGCCTTGCGCGTGTTCTCACTCATGTCGCCGGTCATCCTGGCCCGCTGGCCGATGTGGGGCAGTGAAGATGCCGCGGCCGGGGCGGGCCGCGCGCGGCGCATTGTCCGGCAAACCGGGCCGGGGCGCGGAGTGCGCCGGTGGATCGGTCCGTCCGCTGCGCAAGGTGGGCCTCACCAGTCCAGCGTGCCGCGCACCACGGTCTGCACCTGGCCGCCGGACCAGACCTCGCCGGCGGCGTCGATGGACAGCTCCAGCAGGGCGTCGAAGCCGACCTCGCGGCCCTGGCTTGCGACATAGCGCCCGCCGCTGCCGGGCAGGGCGCCGCGCTGGTCCAGCCAGGCCGCCAGCACCGCGTTGGCCGCGCCGGAGGCCGCGTCCTCGAAGCGCCGGCCGTTGCCGACGAAAGCGCGCACCGCCAGCTGGTAGTCGGGCTGGCCGGTCGCGCGGGCATAGGCGAACACGCCCATCGCGCCGGAGCCTTCCGCCAGGGCGGCGATCGCGTCCCAGTCCGGCGTCAGGCCGCGCAACGCGGCCTCGTCGGCCAGTTCCACCACCCACCACTTGCGGCCGCCGTCCATCAGCGCCGGCGGCAGCGCGCCCAGCGGCCAGCCGGCGATGGCCGGCGCCAGGCGCCCATCGGCCGGGTCGACCACCTCGGCCAGCGAGGCGCGCGGCACGCGGATGGCGATGCGCTGGCGTCCGTCGATGGTCTCCACTCGCAGCGGCAGGCGTCCGGCGATGCCGTCCTGGATCAGCACGCCCTCGCGCGGCACGGCCAGGCCCGCGGCCAGCACCGCGTGCGCGGTGCCCACGCTGGGGTGGCCGGCGAAGGGCACCTCCTTCTGCGGGGCGAACATGCGCAGCCGGTAGCTGGCGCCCTCGTCCTGGGCCGGGAAGACGAAGGTCGTCTCCGGCAGCTTGGTCCAGCGCGCGATGGCCTGCATGGCGGCCTCGTCCAGCCCCTGCGCATCCAGGACCACCGCCAGCGGATTGCCGTTGCCCGCTCGCGCGGAGAAGACATCGACCTGCAGGAAACGACGCGATTGCATGGGCACAGGAGCGGCTGGGAAGGGGCGTGCAGGGTAGCAGCGCGCCGTGGCCTCACCAGTGCAGCGTGCCCTCGACCACGCCCTGAACCTGCCCGCCGATCCAGACCTCGCCGTCGGCGTCCACCTGGAGGTGCACACGGCCGTCGCGGCCGACCTCGCGGCCCTGGCTGGCAACGCAGGCGCCGCCGATGCCCGGCAGCCGGCCCTGTGCGTGCAGCCACACCGCGATGCAGGCGTTGGCGCTGCCGGTGACCGGGTCTTCGGGCGCGTTGGGCGCATCGGCGGGGCAGAACGCGCGCACGACCAGGTCGTGGCCGTCGGCGGCTTCCGCGGCGAAGAGCGCGACGCCCAGGCTGGCCGTGGCGCGGGCCAGCGCGGCGATCGCGCCGAAGTCCGGGCGCGCGCGGCGCACCGCCTGGGCGTCGGCCAGTTCCAGCAGCCACCAGCCCGGGCCGTTGTTCCACAGCGCCGGCGCCGCGGCCAGGGCCCAGCCGCGGTGCGCGGCGTCCAGCAGGGCCTGGGCGTGGGGCGCGGTGGGCAGCGCCCGCGCGCGCGGCGCGCGGATCCGGGCATGCAGCACGCCATCGACCTGCCGCACCTGGGCGGGCAGCAGGCCGGCCGCGCATTGCTGGGTCAGGCGGCCATCGCGCGGGCTCGCCAGGCCCCGCGCGACGGCGGCCCAGGCCGCGCCCACGCTGGGATGGCCGGCGAAGGGCAGCTCGCAGTCGGGTGTGAAGATGCGCACGTGGTAGTCGGCGCCTTCGGCGGCAGGCACGAAGAACACCGTCTCGGGCAGCCCCAGCCAGGCGGCCAGCGCCTGCATCGCGGCGCTGTCCAGGCCGTCGCTGTCGAGGATCACGCCGAGCGGATTGCCGCAGCCCGGACGCGCGGCGAACACGTCCAGTTGCAGATAGCGCCGGCCCGGCGCGCTCACCAGGTGATCTGGCCCTGGATGACCGGCTGCACCAGGCCGCCGATCCAGACCTCGCCCTCGGCATCCACTTCCACCTCGATCAGGCCGTCGCGGCCCAGTTCGCGACCCTGGCTGACCCGGTAGCGGCCGTCGCGGCCGGGCAGGGCCTGGCGCGCGTGCAGCCAGGCGGCGATCAGGCCGTTGGCGCTGCCGGTGACCGGGTCTTCCGGGACGCCGCTGGCCGGGGCGAAGGCGCGCACCACCAGGTCATGGGGGCCGCCATGGCTGCGGGCGAAGGCGGCCAGCTTGCCCTTGCCCGGCAGCAGGGCGATCTGCCCCAGATCCGGCTGCCAGGCGCGCAGCGCGGCCTCGTCGGCCAGTTCAAGCAGCCACCAGTCCGGGCCGTTGTTGTACAGCGCCGGCGGCAGCGGGCCGCGGGCCGCGCCGAACACCTGCGGCGCCAGCAGCCAGGCCGGCGGCGGCACGTCGAAGCGGTGCACCGCGCGCGGGGTGCGCACCGAGATCCTGCGCGCGCCGTCGGCCTGGCGCACCCGCACCGGCAGCATCCCGGCGGCGCACTGCTGGATCAGGTCGACCTCGCCCGCCGCCTGCGCGTGCAGGTGCTCGGACCGCACCAGGCCCAGCGACAGCGCGGCCCAGGCGGCGCCCACGCTGGGGTGACCGGCGAAGGACAGCTCGGTTCTCGGCGAGAAGATGCGCACGTGGTAGTCGGCGCCGTAGCCGCCCAGCGGCTGGAAGAAGACCGTCTCGGACAGGTTCAGCCAGGCGGCCAGCGCCTGCATGGCCGCGGTGTCGAGCGCATGGGCATCGACCACCACGCCCAGTGGGTTGCCCGCGCCGGGGCGGTCGGCGAAGACGTCGAGCTGCAGGTAGCGGCGCTGGATCATGGTCGGGTCCTGGGGCCGCGGGGGCTTGGCTGGGCGTGTTCCATTAGAATTGCAGGTTCCGCCCGCGTGATCGGGTTTTTCCTCCCCATCGTAGACCGCAAAGTCCCCATGTCCGCTTCCCCCCCGAACGATCGCTGGATCGTGCTCAAGTTCGGCGGCACCTCGGTGTCGCGTCGTCATCGCTGGGACACCATCGGGAAGCTGGCCAAAAAACGCGCCGAGGAACACGACGCGCGCGTGCTGGTGGTGGTCTCGGCGCTGTCGGGCGTCACCAACGAGCTGACCGCGATCGCCGACGGCGCCCAGGACGCCGAGGCCCGCGTGGCCGCGCTGGAGCTGCGCCACCGCGAGTTCGTGGCCGAGCTGGAACTGGACGCGCAGGCCGTGCTCGGCCAGCGCCTGGCCGCGCTGCGCGCGCTGGCCACCGACCCGCGCGCGGCCACCCGCGCGCTGGACTGGCAGGCCGAGGTGCTGGGCCAGGGCGAGCTGCTGTCCTCGACCATCGGCGCGGCCTATCTGGCCGCGAACGGTCTGGACATCGGCTGGTGCGATGCGCGCGAGTGGCTCGATGCGATGACCATCCCCAACCAGAGCGCCTGGGCGCAGCGCCTGTCGGTGTCGTGCGATCCGCGCGGCAGCGACGACTGGCGCGCGCGCTTCCGCACCCAGCCCACGCGCGTGCTGATCAGTCAGGGCTTCATCGCCCGCCACGGCGACGGCGGCACCGCGATCCTGGGCCGCGGCGGCTCGGACACCTCGGCGGCGTACTTCGGCGCGCTGCTCAAGGCCCAGCGCGTGGAGATCTGGACCGACGTGCCGGGCATGTTCAGCGCCAACCCGAAGGAAGTGCCGGACGCGCGGCTGCTCACGCGCCTGGACTACTTCGAGGCGCAGGAAATCGCCACCACCGGCGCCAAGGTGCTGCATCCGCGTTCGATCAAGCCGTGCCGCGACGCCGGCGTGCCGATGGCGATCCTGGACACCGAGCGCCCCGAGCTGCCGGGCACCAGCATCGACGGCAACGCGGTCACCATCCCCGGGGTCAAGGCGATCAGCCGCCGCAACGGCATCGTGCTGGTGTCGATGGAAGGCATCGGCATGTGGCAGCAGGTCGGCTTCCTGGCCGATGTGTTCGCGCGCTTCAAGAAGCACGGCCTGTCGGTGGACCTGATCGGTTCGTCGGAGACCAACGTCACCGCGTCGCTGGATCCGTCCGAGAACCTGGTCAGCACCGACGTGCTGGCCGCGCTGTCCTCGGACCTGGCCGAGATCTGCCGGGTCAAGGTGATCGCGCCATGCGCGGCCATCACCCTGGTCGGCCGCGGCATGCGCTCGCTGCTGCACAAGCTGTCGGATGTGTGGGCGACCTTCGGCAAGGAGCGCGTGCACCTGATCTCGCAATCGTCCAACGACCTGAACCTGACCTTCGTCATCGACGAGGCCGACGCCGACGGCCTGCTGCCGATCCTGCACGGTGAGCTGATCGACTCGGGTGCCATGCCGGTGGAGGAGACCAGCGTGTTCGGCCCGCGCTGGCGCGAACTCAACGGCGCGCTGCGCCCGCGCCCCACGCCGTGGTGGCAGGCCCGGCGCGCGCAGCTGCTGGACCTGGCCCAGGCCGGCACGCCGGTCTACGCCTATCACCTGCCGACCGTGCGCGAGCGCGCCCGCGCGCTGGCCGCGATCAAGCAGATCGACCAGCGCTTCTACGCGATCAAGGCCAACTCGCATCCGGCCATCCTGCGCACGCTGGTGGAGGAGGGCTTCGGCCTGGAATGCGTGTCGCTGGGCGAGCTGGAGCACGTCTTCGCCACGCTGCCGCAGCTGGAGCCGCGCCGGGTGCTGTTCACCCCGAGCTTCGCGCCCCGGCACGAGTACGAGGCGGCGCTGGCGCTCGGCGTCAACGTCACCATCGACAGCGTCGAGGCGCTGCAACGCTGGCCCGAGGTCTTCAAGGGCCGCACCCTGTGGCTGCGCGTGGACCTGGGCCACGGCGATGGCCATCACGAGAAGGTCAACACCGGCGGCAAGGCGTCCAAGTTCGGGCTGTCGGCCGCGCGCGTGGACGAGTTCGTCGCGCTGGCGCGCAGCCTCAACATCACCCTGACCGGGCTGCACGCGCACCTGGGCAGCGGCGTGGAGGCCGAGGGCCACTGGCGCCTGATGTGCGACGAGCTGGCCGGCTTCGCCCGCCGCATCGGTACCATCGAGGTGATCGACATCGGCGGCGGCCTGCCCATTCCCTATCACGCCGATGACGAGCCCTTCGACCTGGACGCCTGGTCGCGCGGCCTGGAGGAGGTCAAGGCCGTGCATTCCGCCTTCCGCCTGGCCATCGAGCCGGGCCGCTACCTGGTGGCCGAGGCCGGCGTGCTGCTGGCCCACGCCACCCAGGTGATCGAGAAGGACGGCGTGCTGCGCGTGGGCCTGGATGCGGGCATGAACACCCTGATCCGCCCGGCGCTGTACGACGCCTGGCACGACATCGCCAACCTCAGCCGCCTGGACGACGCGGACACGGCCAGCTTCGACGTGGTCGGCCCGATCTGCGAATCCTCCGACGTGTTCGGCCGCCGCCGCGCGCTGCCGGCGGCGAGCGCGCCGGGCGACGTCATGCTGATCGCCGACGCCGGCGCCTATGGCTACAGCATGGCCAGCACCTACAACCAGCGTGCGTTGCCCAAGGAGACGACCCTCGATGTCTGACTGGACGTTCCAGCGCGAGACGGTCAAGCAGTTCCGTTTCAGCGGCTGCGACTTCGACCCGGCCACCGGCGTGGCGCGCCTGCGCTACGCCTTCGACCAGGGCCCGGAACTGGTGGAGACGGTGAGCTTCCCCGGCGCGCCGTTCGCGCTGGACCCCGCGCGCGAGCACGCGCTGCGGCGCGCGCTGCGCCTGCTGCACCTGATCGCCGGCGTGAGCTACTACAAGGCGGCCGTGCCGCCCGAACTGGTGATCGAGGGCGAGCCCATCGACGCGGACACCGCCGCGCTGATGGAGGACCTCTACACCCACGGCCTGGGCGAGTTCGCCTATCGCAACGGGCTGGACCTGCATGGGCGCATCCGCTTCCCCGCCAGCGAGGCGGCCGATGCCGCGCCGGCGCCCACGCTGGGCCTGGCGCCGCACGCGCTGGTGGCCATCGGCGGCGGCAAGGATTCGCTGGTGTCCATCGAGGCGCTGCGCCAGGCCGGCGTGGCGCAGACGGTGAGCTGGATCGGCGGCTCGCAGCTGATCGCCGCCTGCGCGGCGCGCACCGGCCTGCCCACGCTCAACATCGGCCGCGCGCTGGCGCCGGCGCTGTTCGAACTCAACCGCCAGGGCGCCTACAACGGTCATATCCCGGTGACCGCGATCAACTCGGCCATCCTGGTGGTGGCCGCGCTGCTGCGCGGGGTGGACCAGGTGGTGTTCTCCAACGAGCGCTCGGCCAGCTACGGTAGCCTGATCCCCGGCACCGGCGAGGTGAATCACCAGTGGTCCAAGGGCTGGGCGTTCGAGTCGCTGTTCGGCGCGCACGTGCAGCGCTTCGTCGCCGCCGACCTGCACTACTACTCGCTGCTGCGGCCGCTGTCCGAGCTGGCCGTGGCGCGGCAGTTCGCCAAGACCGACCACTACGACGCCCACTTTTCCAGCTGCAACCGCAACTTCCACATCCTGGGCGAGCGTCCGGTCAACCGCTGGTGCGGGCAGTGCCCCAAGTGCCATTTCGTGTTCCTGGCGCTGAGCAACTTCATGCCCAAGCCGCGCCTGCTGAACATCTTCGGCCGCAACCTGCTGGACGATGCCGCGCAGACCGCCGGCTTCGATGCGTTGCTGGAATACCAGGACCACAAGCCGTTCGAATGCGTGGGCGAGGGGCGCGAGTCGCGCGCAGCGATGGCCGCGCTGGGCCAGCGCCCGGAGTGGCGCGAGGACGCGCTGGTGGCGCGCTTCAACCGCGAGATCGCCCCGCAGCTGGACGCGGCCGATCTGCAGATCGCCCCGCTGCTGCAGCCCGAGGGCGAGCACCGCATCCCGCCCGCCCTGTGGGAGCAGCTGCGTGCGAATTTCGCAGCTTGAGGGCCGGCGCGTCGCGCTGTGGGGTTGGGGGCGCGAGGGGCGCGCCGCCTATGCCTTGCTGCGCAGCCGGCTGCCCGGACAGGCGCTGACCCTGTTCTGCAGCCCGGCCGAGGCGGCGCAGGCCGCGACGCTGGGCGATCCGCTGCTGTTGCCGCAGGTCGAGGTCACCGGCGCGGCGCTGGGCCGCTTCGAGCTGGTGATCAAGTCGCCGGGCATCAGCCCGTATTCGCCCGAGGCGCTGGAAGCGCAGGCCGCCGGCGCGCGTCTGCTGGGTGGCACGGCGCTGTGGTTCGCCGAGCATCCCGACGCGCGCACCGTGTGCGTGACCGGCACCAAGGGCAAGAGCACCACCACCGCGCTGCTGGCCCACCTGCTGCGCGCCGGCGGCCATCGCACCGCGCTGGCCGGCAATATCGGCCTGCCGCTGCTGGAGGTGATGGACCCGCGGCCCGCGCCGGAGCTGTGGGCGATCGAGCTGTCCAGCTACCAGACCGGCGCGGTCGCCGACAGCGGCGTGCGCCCCGAGGTGGCGGTGGTGCTGAATCTGTTCCCCGAGCACCTGGACTGGCACGGCAGCGAGCAGCGCTACATCGAGGACAAGCTCGCGCTGGTCACGCGCGCCGCGCCGCGCACCGCCGTGCTCAACGCGCGCGATCCGGTGCTCTCGCAGCTGGTGCTGCCCGACAGCCGCATCGTCTGGTTCAACCGCGAGGACGGCTGGCACCTGCGCGGCGAGCTGCTGTATCGCGGCGACGTGCAGGTGTTCGACACGCGCGCGGTGCCGCTGCCTGGCCGCCACAACCGCGGCAACCTCTGCGCGGTGCTGGCGGCGATCGAGGCGCTGGGGCTGGATGCAGCGCCGCTGGCGCCGGCCGCGCTGGACTTCCGCCCGCTGCCCAACCGCCTGCAGACGCTCGGCACGCGCGGCGGCCTGACCTACGTCAACGATTCGATCGCCACCACCCCGCACGCCACGCTGGCGGCGCTGGACTGCTTCGCCGGGCAGCGCATCGCGCTGCTGGTAGGTGGGCACGACCGTGGCCTGGACTGGCACGATTTCGCCCAGTCCATGCGCCAGCACGCGCCGCTGGGCATCGTGACCCTGGGGGCCAACGGCCCGCGCATCCATGCGCTGCTGGAGGCGGTGGCGGGCGAGGGCGGCTTCCGGTTGGCCGCCGCGCCTGACCTGTCTTCGGCGGTGCACCAGGCCGAGGCGATGCTGGAGGGGCAGGGCCTCGTGCTGCTGTCGCCGGGCGCGCCGAGTTTCGGCATGTATCGCGACTATGTCGAACGCGGCAAGGATTTCGCGCGGATCGCGGGGTTCGATCCTGAGGCGATTGTGGCGATACCGGGTTTAGGCGTGGCTTGAGGGCTTGCGCGCGGTGTGCGCGTGAGTTGAGGCGAGATCGCCGGGGCCTTTACGCTGTAAGCCGAGCGCTTTCGTGCCGCTCCGCGGACAGATCTACTTTCTTGCTTGTACAAGAGATGCTTGCATGGCCGAGCGCTTTTCAGGCTGGCCTTACGGTAGCGGCTCCTGCCTCTCCGCTTTGCTTTACAACGTGATTGAGAGCGACAGCAACCGCAACCGCAACCGCAACCGCAACCGCAAAGAGCAAAGTCCCTGGATTCCCGCTTTCGCGGGAATGACGATCTGAGAGAGCTGCTTCGGCCGTTGCCGTTGCCGTTGCCGTTGCTACTGCTGTTGCTGTTGCTGTTGCTGTTGCTGTTGCTGTTGCTGTTGCTGTTGCCGTGGTCGTTGTTGTTGCGGTTGCTTTACCTGTCTGAGCCGTAAAGCGAGCCGAGCATCGCAGGAAGTCAGGGCCGAAGAGTCGCCCTGTTTGAGCGAAGCGAGTTTGGGCGACGTGCCCTGACTTCCGAGAAGCGCAGGGGACCGCCGCGCAGCGGCGGCTCGCGTCCCGGCGAGAAGCGGTTTTGGCTACTTTTGACAAGACAAAAGTAGCTCGCGCCCGCAGGCGCGAAAGCTTTGCTCCTGCTTCAAAGCCTTGGCTTCAAAGCCTTGGATTTAGAGCTCTTGCTTCAAAGCGCTTGCTTGAAGCCTTGAAGCGCCAAGGCCGCACACCCCATCAAGCAAACGCCGCCGCATACCCCGACTGCGCCACCACCTTCTGCACCGCATCGGCCACCCGCAGGTTGCCGGCGATGACCTGGCGGCCTTCAGCCTTGGCGCCGTCGTCCATGCGCGCCAGCGCGGCGCCCTTGAAGTCGCTGGCCTTGCCGCCGGCCTCGCGCACCAGCAGCACGCCGGCGGCGATGTCCCAGGCCTTCACGCCGGCCTCGAAGTAGGCGTCGGCGCGGCCGCAGGCCACGTAGGCCAGGTCCAGCGCGGCCGAGCCGGTGCGCCGGATGTCCTCGGCGTGGTTGAGCAGTTCGCGCACGCATTCGAGCTGGGCGCCGACGCGGGCGCGCTCGCGCGGCGGGAAGCCGGTGTGCAGCATCGCGCCGGCCAGCTCCTTGCGGTCCGACACGCGGATCTTGCGCTCGTTGAGCTGCGCACCGGCGCCGCGGCTGGCGGTGAACAGCTCGTTGCGCAGCGGGTCGAAGATCACCGCATCGCTCGGTTCGCCGTTGTCCACCAGCGCGATGGAGACGCAGAAGTGCGGAAAGCCGTGCAGGTAGTTGCTGGTGCCGTCCAGCGGATCGATTACCCAGTGATAGCGGGGGTTCTTGCCGGGCAGCACGCCGCCTTCCTCGCCGATCACGCCGTACTCGGGGTAGGCGCGGCGCAGTTCCTTGATGATCGCCTTCTCGGCATCGGCATCGACTTCGCTGGCGTAGTCCATGCGGTCCTTCTGGACCACGTTGAGGCTCTCGAGCTTGTTCATGCTCCGCAGCAGCACATTGCCCCCGACGCGCGCGGCCTTGGTCATGACGGTGACGACGGGATTGAGCATGCGAAGCGACCTCGGTCAGGCGGGGCGTGTGGTACGCGGCAGATGGAAAGAGCAGGCCGGCGCGGCGGCCGGACCGCGCATTCTAGCACCGCCCTCGGCCGCGGGCCCTGTCCTGGGGTGTGCGGGGAGGACGGATGAGGGCGCGAACACCTAAAATCGCGGCATGGACACCATCGATTCCAGCGCCGCCGCGCGCATCCGCTTCGTGCTGGTCGGCACCCAGCATCCCGGCAACATCGGCGCCGCCGCGCGCGCGCTCAAGACCATGGGCCTGGCCCAGCTGGTCCTGGTGCAGCCGGAGAAGTACCCGCACGAGGAGGCCTTCCGCCGCGCCGCCGGCGCGGACGACCTGCTGGCCGATGCGCTGGTCACCGACGACCTGGCCGCCGCGCTCGCCGACTGTCAGCTGGTGCTGGGCTGCACCGCGCGCAGCCGCCGGGTGCAGCTGGAGGAGCACAGCCCGCGCCAGGCGGCCGCACAGCTGGCGCGGGTCGCGCGGCAGGCGCCGGTGGCGCTGCTGTTTGGCCGCGAGCGTACGGGGCTGACCAACGAGGAGCTGCAGCTGTGTCACGCGGCCGTGCATATCGATGCCAACCCCGATTACAGCTCGCTCAACCTGGCTGCGGCGGTGCAGGTGCTGGCCTACGAGACGCGCCTGGCGCTGCGCGAAGCCCAGGACACCAGCCCGCCGGCGGAAGCGGACCAGGCCGATCCCGGCGCCGCACCGGCCACGCACGCCCAGCTCGAGGGCTTCTTCGCCCAGCTGGCGGACACGCTGGACCAGGTCGACTTCCACAAGGGCCGCGCGCCCGAATCGGCCATGCGCAAGCTGCGCCGCCTGTATCTGCGCGCGGGCCTGGACGAAAAGGAAGTGCGGCTGCTGCGCGGCATCCTGGCCGACTGCCAGCGCATGGCGCGTCTGGCCGGCCAGGCAGGAGCCGCGTGATTGTCCGGTGATGTCAAAGTCAGCTAGGCTGACACGTCTCCATTGCGGAAGTCCCCGTTTGCGCTACTGGCTCCTTGGCGTGCTGCTGGTGTGTGCGGCGATGGCGATGCCCCTGCGGGCCGCCCCGGCACCGGGTGAGGACGATCCGCACGTGCTGGTGCTGGGACGCATCAGCGACAATCCCAAGGCCCATTACGCCCAGCTCAAGCCGCTGCTGGACTACGTGGTGGCGCGCATGGGCGATGTCGGCATCACCGGCGGCCGCATCCTGATGGCGCGCGACGCACGGCAGATGAGCAGCTACCTGCGCCGCGGCCGGGTGGACTGGGTCACCGAGACCTCGGGCACCGGCGTGGAGCTGCAGCGCCGTACCGGCGCGCAGCCGCTGCTGCTGACCGAGCGCGGCGGCGCCAGCCTCTATCACACGCTGATCTTCGCCCGGGCCGACTCGGGCCTGACCTCGCTGGCCGATCTGCGCGGCAAGTCGATCGCGCTGCAGGGCGTGGGCTCGACCAGCTCCTACATCGTGCCGGCCTCGATGCTGCTCGATGCGCACCTGCCGCTGGAAATCCTGCTCTCCCCGCGCGACCGGCCCGACGCGCAGTCGGTCGGCTACGTGTTCGCGCGCTCGGAGTTCAACATCGCCGCCTGGGTCGACAAGGGCATGGTCGAGGCCGGGGCGCTGAACGATCTGGACTGGAACGACGAGCGGCGCATGCCGCTGGCCTTCCGCCGCAACATGCGCGTGCTGGCGCAGTCCCCCGACTTCCCGCGCGCGCTGGAGATGGTCCGGCCGGGTCTAGCCCCGGCGGTGCGCGAGCGCCTGCGCCAGGTGCTGCTGCAGGCCGCGCAGGATCCGCAGGCGCGCGATGCGCTGAAGCGCTTCTTCGGCACCACGCGCTTCCTCGAATTGGATGCCCCGGCGCTCAAGGCGCTCGAGCATGTGCGCCAGGCCGGCGCCCGCGTGCGCGAGCAGGTCGAGTGAACCTGAGCCGGCGCACCCGCTTCGGCCTGCAGACCCAGCTTTCGCTGGCGATGGGCGTGACGCTGCTGATGATCGTGCTGCTGCTGGCGGTGCTGCTGCAGCGGCAGCACGCCATGCAGCAGGAGGTCGATGCGCTGGGCCGCCAGGCGGTGCAGTCGATGGCCGCCGAAGGCCTGACGCGCCGCGGCAGTGCGATGGCCGAGCAGCTGGCCGATTCGCTGGCCAACCCGATGTACTACTCGGACCTGGACGCCATCGGCGTGCTGGTGCGCGAGGCCACCCTGCAGCCGGACGTGGCCTATGTGCTGGTGTTCGACGAAGCCGGCAACGTGGTCAACGACGGCTCCTGGGACATGGCCTCCTACGGCCAGCCGATGCGCGACCCGCTGGCCGCCCGCGCCCTGGCCAGCCGCGCGCAGCTGACCCAGTGGACCGAGAAGGTGGTGGAGATCTCCCGGGTCGTCGAGCTGGGCGATTCGCGCCTGGGCGGCGTGCGCATCGGCTACTCGCTCGATTCGGTGCGCGCCAGCGAGGAGCGCGCCTCCAAGCTGCTGCGCGAGCGCCTGGAGGCGCTGGGCCGGCGCCATGCCGGCTGGATCGTGATGCTGCTCGGCGCGCTGCTGCTGGTCGGCGTGGGCATGGCCTGGTACGTGCAGCGCACGCTGGTCAGGCCGATCCGCGCGCTGGCGCAGTCGGCGCGCGCGATCGGCGTGGGCGACTACGACGTGCCGCGCCCGGTCAGCGCGCGCGAGGACGAGGTCGGCGAACTGGTGCGCGCGTTCTCGGAGATGAGCGACAGCATCTCCCGGCACGACAAGGACGTGCGGCGCATGGCCTATACCGATGCGCTGACCGGGCTGGCCAATCGGCTGGCGTTCCGCGAGAGCCTGGATCACCGCATGCTGCTGGTGCGCGGCGGTGGCCGCCAGCTGGCGCTGCTGTTCGCCGACATCGACGACTTCAAGCGGGTCAACGATTCGCTGGGCCACGAGGCGGGCGACGAGGTGCTGGTGCACTTCGCCACGCGCATCCGCGAGGTGGTCGAGCGCCTGGGCGGCGACGAGGCGATGGTGGCGCGCTTCGGCGGCGACGAGTTCGTGATCCTGATCCAGCACGGCGACGTGCGCGCGGTGGCCGCCGCGCTGGCCGAGGCGATGGTGCAGTCGCTGGGCGAGCCGCTGATGGTGCAGGGCCGGCAGGTGTTCCTGGGCACCTCGGTGGGCATCACCCTGTTCCCCGAGGACGCCGCCGGAGCCACGACGCTGATGAAGAACGGCGATGTGGCCATGTACCAGGCCAAGATGGCCGGCAAGAACTGCTACCGCTTCTACAGCCGCGCCATGGACCAGGCGGTGGAGCGGCGCGTGCGCATGGAATCCGAGCTGCGCGGCGCCTGGGACCGCGACGAGCTGAGCCTGGTCTACCAGCCGATCTACCGCTTGGCCGACAACCGCATCGTCGGCGCCGAAGCGCTGCTGCGCTGGCACCACCCCGAGCTGGGCGCGGTCTCGCCGATGGTCTTCATCGACGTGGCCGAGCAGAGCGGATTGATCGAACAGATCGGCCCGCGCGTGCTGCGCGCGGCCTGCGCGGCGGCGGCGCGCTGGAACGGCATCGCCAGCGGCGAGGCGCCGTTCGTGTCGGTCAACGTCTCCCCGCGCCAGCTGCGCAGCGGCGATCTGCCCGAACTGGTGGCCGAGGTGCTGCGCGAGACCGGTCTGGCCGCCGGCCGCCTGCACCTGGAGCTGACCGAGACCGCGGTGATCGGCGACGAGGCCCATGCCAGCAAGATGCTGGCCAAGCTGCATCGCGCCGGGGTCAAGGTGTGGCTGGACGACTTCGGCACCGGGTTCTCGGGCCTGAGCCATTTGCGCCGCGTGCCGGTGGACGGGGTCAAGATCGACCGAAGCTTCGTGGCCGACCTGCAGCGCAACCACGACGATCTGGCGCTGACCAGCGCGATCATCGCCATGGCCCATTCGCTGGGCATCGCGGTGGTGGCCGAGGGCGTGGAGAAGCAGGGCCAGTTCGACCTGCTGCGCGAGCGCGGCTGCGACCTGGCGCAGGGCTACTGGCTGGGCTACCCCCTCAATGAAAGCGAGTTCGTGCAGCTGCTGGCCTGAGCGTTCCGGGATCCCGCTCAGCGGGGCTAGAACAGCCGCTGCACCTGATGGATCACCATGTGCGCCAGATTGCCCGAGGCCACGCCGAACACCGCGATCGCCACCGCGCCCAGCATCCAGGCCGCCAGCAGCAGCATGCCGTCGCGCTCGAGCAGGGCGAAGACATAGAGCAGCAGGAGCAGGCCGAACAGGTAGTTGGTGAACGGGATCGGCAGCGCCAGCAGCACGCCCAGCAGCAACAGCAGCAGGCCGGTGAAGGCACTGGCCAGGCGGCTGTCGAGCATGCCGGGCCAGCGTGGGCGGACGACCTTCTCCAGCCAGCGCAGCGGCTTGGCCAGCGCGTCGCGGAAGCGCACCACCGAGTGCCGCATCGGGCCGCGGATGGCGATGAAGCGCGGCAGCCACGGCTTGCGCAGGCATAGCAGCAGCTGCGCGCCGACCAGCATCACCAGCGGACCGCTCAGGCCCCCGGCCACGCCGGGGATGGGAATGAAGGAGGGCAGCACGCCGATGAACAACAGCATGCCGAAGGCGCTCTGCTGGAGATCGGCCAGCAGGTCCACCAGGCGCAGGCGTTCGTTCGGATCGCCGCGGGCCATCTCGTCCAGCAGACTGCGCGTGGTGGCGGCCCCCGACTCAGCCGACGATGTCGTCATCGTCGGCGTCGTCCAGCTTCTGCAGCAGCAGCTTGTCCACGCGCGCGCCGTCCAGGTCCACCACCTCGATGCGCCAGCCGGCCCATTCGAAGTGCTCGCCCACGTGCGGGATGCGGCCGAAGTGCTCGATCACCATGCCCGCGGCGGTGTAGTAGTCCTCTTCCTGCTCGTCGGGCAGGGCCACGCCGCCGAGCAGCTCGCGCAGGTCGTCGGTGGACAGCGAGCCGTCGATCAGCAGCGAGCCATCGTCGCGGGTGGTGACCAGGGCCTTGGGATCGGGATTCTCGGCCATCTGGTGGTGGCGGCCGACCACCGCGTTCATCAGGTCGCTCAGGGTCACCATGCCCTGGATCTCGCCGTACTCGTCCACCACCAGCGCCAGGGACTGCTGCTCCTCGCGCAGGATCTCCAGCAGCTTCATGGCATGCGTGGACTCGGACACGAACAGCGCCTTGCGCAGGTCGGTGAACAGCTCCGGCGAGTGGTCGGCGATGCGGTCCAGCAGCGACTTGACCTCCAGCACGCCGACCACGTCCTGGTCATTGTGGCGGTAGACCGGGAAGCGCGAGTACTGCGATTGCCGCATGGTCTGCAGGTTCTGCTCGTAGGGCGCGGCGATGTCCAGCCAGACGATGCGCTTGCGCGGCGTCATCAGGCTGTCGGCGGTGCGGTCGCCCAGGCGCAGCACGCGGTTGACCATGTTGCGTTCGTCGTCGTCGATCACGCCCTGCTCGTGGCTCTCGCTCACCAGCATGCGGATCTCCTCTTCGGTGACCGCCTGGCGCGCGTCGTCCTTGATGCCCAGCAGGCGCAGCACGGCGCGGTTGATCGCGCCGAGCAGGGCCACGATCGGCTTGGAGATGCGCAGCAGCCCGGTCAGCGGCAGGGCCACGACCGCGGCGATCTTCTCGGGGTTGGTCAGCGCCAGGCGCTTGGGGATCAGCTCACCGAAGATCACATAGCCGGCGGTGATCAGGGTGACCGCGGTGGCCACGCCGATGCGGGCGTTGTACTGCGCCAGGCCCGGGAACCAGCCGTCCAGCCAGCCGGCGATGATCGCGCCGATGGCATCGCCACCGAACACGCCGCCCAGGATGCCGATCAGGTTGATGCCGATCTGCACGGTGGACAGCAGGTTGTCGGGATGCTCGGCCAGGGCCAGCGCCGCGCGCGCGCCGCGGCTTTCGATCGCCTGCTGCTTGAGGCGAAGCTTGCGCGAGGTCATCAGCGCCATCTCCGACAGGGCGAAGAAGGCGTTGAGGGCGATCAGGAACAGGACGGTCAGCAGCTCGAGCACGGCTTGCCCTCCACATCAGGTGACAGGGCGGAACGTGTCCGGCGGATGGCCGCGCGGGCGGCGGGGGGATAAGGGTCGTCGTCCATAAGATGCGCCCCGTACAGGGCGCCGGCGCAGTCTAGCAAACCCGACGTGAGTGCCAATAACGACGGTAAGGCAATCGGATCAAGGACTTGCGCCCAGCTGACAAGCTTGTTGCTGCCCGGCCGAAACGAAATTGTCATAATCGCGCCCTGATGGCCGTCCCTCCCGCGACGGTGGGTGCGAGCGACGCATGTTTTCCCTGCAGACGATTTTCGGTTCCGGCCAGCAGTTCTATACCCTGCTCGACGAGGCGGCCGACGCGGCCCACGAAAGCACCCAGGCGCTGCACGCGATGATGAAGAGCAGCGACCGCCAGCCGGCGCTCAACGCCTTCAAGCTCGCCCGCCAGCGCGAGCGCGCGGCCTCGGACAAGATCGGTCAGGCGCTGGTGGACAGCTTCATCACCCCGATCGAGCGCGAGGACATCGAGGCGCTCGGCTCGGCGCTGCACAAGATCCCCAAGCAGGTGGAGAAGTTCGCCGACCGCTATTCGCTGGCGATCAAGCACCTGGAGCAGATCGATTTCGCCCCGCGCGCGGCCATGCTCGAGCAGGCCGCCGGCGTGGTGAAGGACATGGTCGACGTGCTGCCCAAGATGAACCTGGATCGCACCACGGCGCTGTACGAGAAGCTGCGCGCGCTGGAGAACGAGGCCGACCGGCTGATGCTGGAACTGTACCGGGACATTTACTCGGGCCGCCTGGACTACCTGCAGATGTTCCTGCTCAAGGAGTTCTTCGAGATCCTGGAGAAGGCCATCGACCGCTGCCAGGAAGCCGGCGCGGTGGTCTATCAGATCGTGCTGAAGAACTCCTGATCCCATGCGCTCGAACGCCATGCCGCCCGGCTCCGGGACTTCGCACGCCGGCCTCGCCCGCTTGCGCCTGCATCGCCCATTGCGTGCCCCGGCAGGGGAGCGCGCGCCATGCTGACCCTGGTGCTGGTGGTGATCCTGGCCGCGCTGATCTTCGAGTTCATCAACGGCTTCCACGACACGGCCAACTCCATCGCCACGGTGGTCTCCACCAAGGTGCTGGCCCCGGGCTGGGCCGTGGCCCTGGCGGCGGTGACCAACCTGATCGGCGCGCTGACCGGCACCGCGGTGGCGGCCACCATCGCCACCGGCCTGATCGACACCAACGTAGTCGCCGCGTCCTCGCAGGTGATCCTGTGCGCGCTGCTGGGCGGCATCGTCTGGAACCTGATCACCTGGTGGAAGGGCCTGCCGTCCTCGTCCTCGCACGCGCTGATCGGCGGCCTGTGCGGCGCGGCCCTGGCCGCCGCGCACAACAACTGGGACGCGCTGATCTGGTCGGAGAGTGCCGGCACCTGGGTCAAGAACAAGGGCCTGCTGTGGAAGGTGTTCGTGCCGATGGTGACCTCGCCGATCGCCGGCTTCGTGCTGGGCGTGCTGGTGATGCTGCTGCTGTGGGCGATCATCGCCGGCATGGCGCGCGCCGGTGGCACGCTGCGCCGCCTGGCGCGCCCGCGCTGGGTCAATGCGTTCTTCGGCAAGGCGCAGATCGCCTCGGCCGCCTACATGGGCTATGCGCACGGCCACAACGACGCGCAGAAGACCATGGGCATCATCGCCCTGACCCTGATGGGCGCCCAGCAGACCGGCGCGCTGGACGATCTGCCGCCGTGGCTGGCCTTCCTGCATCCGCAGGCGGGCGCCGGCAGCGCCGATGTGGCGCTGTGGATCGTGTTGACCTGTGCGGTGGTGATGGCCGCCGGCACGGCCTCGGGCGGCTGGAAGATCATCAAGACCCTCGGCCACAAGATGGTCAAGCTGCACCCGATCCACGGCTTCGCGGCCGAGACCAGCTCGGCCACGATCCTCACCGTGGCGGCGCATTTCGGCATGCCGGTGTCGACCACGCACAGCATCTCCACCGCGATCATGGGCGTGGGCTTCGCCAAGAATCCGAAGGCGCTGAAGATCGGTGTGATCGAGCGCATCGTGTGGGCCTGGATCCTGACCATCCCGGCCGCCGGGGCGATCGCCTATGGGTTGCTGTGGGGGTTGCAGCGGGTGGGGTGGGCGTAAGCCTGTTGGCCGCTTGTGATTGGAACTGGAAGCCTTGGGGCTTCCCGTTTTTGTTTGAGCGAGGACAACGGCCTTGTACCTTCCACGCGCTTGACGGTGCTTAAGAGCGGTAGCGAAGGCAAAAGCAAAGTCCCTGGATTCCCGCGTTCGCGGGAATGACGATCTGAGGGTTCTGCTTCGGCTCTACAGTTGCTGTTTGCTGTTTGCTGTTTGCTGTTTGCTGTTGCTCTGGCCGTTGTTGTTGCTGTTGTTTTACCTGTCTGAGCCGTAAAGCGAGCCGAGCATCGCAGGAAGACGGGGCCGAAGAGTCGCCCTGTTTGAGCGAAGCGAGTTTGGGCGACGTGCCCCGTCTTCCGAGAAGCGCAGGGGACCGCCGCGCAGCGGCGGCTCGCGTCCCGGCGAGAAGCGGTTTTGGCTACTTTTGACAAGACAAAAGTAGCTCGCGCCCGTAGGCGCGAAAGCTTTTGCTCCAAGAGGGAACAGCACAAGCGCCCAAGCACGACAGGGCTAAACTCCAGCCCATGCCCCCCGACCTCTCCACCCCCGAAGCGCGCGCCACGGCCATCCTCCAGGCCATCCGCGCCGTGCCGGCAGGCCAGGTGGCGGGCTACGGCGAGATCGCGCGGCGGGCCGGGCTGCCGGGCCGGGCGCGGCTGGTCGCGCAGGTGCTGCGCAAGCACGGCGCGCCGGACCTGCCCTGGCATCGCATCCTGCGCTCGGACGGCTCCATCGCCTTCGAGGAAGGCAGCCGCGGCTGGCGCGAGCAGAGCCAACGGCTGCGCGCCGAAGGCGTGCGCGTGGTCAAGGGCAAGGTGGTCGGCCAGCAGGCCGCGGCCAGCGTGGACGAGCAGATCTGGGGCATCGGCTGAGTCCAGGCGCCGCGCCTTCTTCCCGGCCACCCGGCAGTACTGGCTGACCTCGTCCTGGCTGACCTCGTCTTACGCGGGGCTGGCCCTCGCGTGCAGAGGACACACCGCGCGTCTCGAGCCGCTGTCGCGAAGGGCGCCACCGTCGGCGCGACGCATGCCCAAACGACGGTCCGGCCCGGCCCTGGCACCCCACAGGCTTGCGCGAGCGCTCAGCCGGCCGCGCGTATCATGCGTCCCGCTTCCCACTCCCGCTTCGAGGCCTTCGATGTTTCCGCGACTGCAGCCTGCGACCCAGGCGCTTCTGATCGCCAATGTGGCGATGTTCCTGCTGCAGATGGTGATGCCCGATGCGCTCACCGCGCGGCTGCTGCTGTGGCCGATCGGGGCGGGCCAGTTCTACGACGGGGCCGGCTTCATGCCCTGGCAGCTGGTCACCGCCGGCTTCATGCATGCCGGGCTGCCGCATCTGTTCTTCAACATGCTGGCGCTGTGGATGTTCGGCTCGGCGCTGGAGATGGTGTGGGGGCAGAAGCGCTTCTACACCTACTACCTGGTCAGCCTGGTCGGCGCCAACGTGCTGCAGGTGATCGTCGGCACGCTGCTGCTGATGCAGGGCCAGCCGCCGGTGCCGGTGCTGGGCGCATCGGGCGCGGTCTTCGCGCTGCTGCTGGGCTACGGGATGCTGTTCCCCAACCAGCGCATGATCGTGTTTCCCATCCCGATGGAGATCAAGGCGCGCACGCTGGTGATCATCTACGGTGCCGCGGAGCTGTTCTTCGCCTACACCGGGCGCCAGCCGGGCGTGGCGCATTTCGTGCACCTGGGCGGCATGCTGTTCGGCTGGCTGCTGATCCGCTACTGGCGCGGGCAGCCGCCGTTCAAGCGCGGCGGTGGGCGCGGCGGCAACTCGCGCTTCCGCGTGGTGCGATAGCGCCAGGCGTAGATGCAAAAGAAAAACGCGGCCCGAGGGCCGCGTTTTTCATTGCTCAGGAAGCGAAGCCGCTCAGCGCCAGATGCCGATCTGCTCGGCCGCCGGGCGCACCATCGGATTGCCCGCCTTGCACTCGAAGGTCGCACCGAACTCCGGCTGGTTCTGCAGCGTGGCATCGCTGCGCACGGGGCCGGGGGCATGGGTGTCGCTGGCCTGGCGCAGCGTGGCTTCCTGCGGGGCGACCTGCTGGGCCCACAGCTGCGACCAGCTGCGGAAGAAGGTCTGCTTGGCGCCCGGGTTGGCGGCCGGCTGGGCGGCGCTGAAGGCGTCCCAGGCCAGCTCCACGCCGGACAGGTCGGCCAGGTCTTCGTCTCGGGTCAGCGTGCCGTTGACCTTGGTGGCGGTCAGGCCCGGGTAGGCATAGCCGTTGTACTGGCTGGTCACCCGCGCGCCCAGGGCAGTCCAGGCGGTCACATCGGCCGGAGTCCACCAGTCGCGCAGCTGGCCGCTGGCGTCGATCATGCGGCCCTTGGCGTCGAAGCCGCGGGTCATCTCGTGCCCGACCAGCGAACCGAACGCGCCGTACAGCGCCGACACATCGCGCTTGGCGTCGAACACCGGCGGCTGCAGCACCGCGGCGGTGACGATCAGGCGGTTCTGAGCCAGGTCGTAGGCCAGCGCCGGCTGCTGCGGCAGCACGTTCCAGCGGCGCTCGGCGTTGCCGCGACCGATGCGCTTCATCTCCTCGCGGTGGCGCCAGGTGCTGGCGATGAGCATGTTGCCGCCGAAGCTGCCGCGGCCCATCGGCTGCACGGTGTAGTCCAGATCGCGCTTGGGCGCGCCGATCTCGATATCCAGCTTGGCCAGCTTGGCCTTGGCCTCGGTCTTGGCCTGCGGGCTCATCCAGGCGTTGCGGTCCAGGGCGCGATCCAGCGCGTCGCGCGCGCCCTTGGCGATGGCATCGGCCTGCTCGCGGGTGGTCTGCGGCAGGTAGCGCGCGGTGTATTCGCGGCCCAGCATCGGGCCGGCGGCGGTGTTGATCGCCTCCAGGACCGACACCCAGCGCTCGTCGGGCTGGGTCTTTCCTTCCAGCACGCGGCCGCGGAAGTTGTAGGACGCATCGCGCCAGGACTTGGCCAGGTACGGCGCCATGGCATCGCCCACGCGCCAGCGCAGGTAGGCCTTCCACTGCTCCGGCGGCAGGCTCTTGACCAGCGTGTCCAGCTGCGCGAACAGGTTGGGGTCGGCCAGCGAGACGGTGTCGTCCTTCACGCCCTGGGCCTGCAGGAAGTCGGCCAGCTGCAGCGCCTTGTACTGCTTCTTCAGGTCGGCGACCGGGACCGGCGCGTAGTTGTTGAACGGGTTGGCCAGCTGCTCCAGCGGACGCGAGGCGGTGGCCAGGCGGGTCTCCAGGTCGATGACCTGGGCGGACTGCGCGTCGAGCTGGTCGGCCGGGGTGCCGGTCAGGGCCAGGATCTGCTTGACGTAGGCGCGGTAGCGGCCCAGCAGCTCGCGCGTGGGCGCGTCGCCGCGGGTGTAGTAGGCCGGGTCGGGCAGGCCCAGGCCGCCCTGCATGAAGTAGCCGATGTGGCGGTCCAGTGCCTTCAGATCCACGTCCGGGCTGAAGTTGAACGCCACCGGGATGCCGACCTGGTGCAGGGCCGCGATGGCGGCCGGCACGTCCTTGTTCTTCTTGATGCCGTTGATGCGGTCCAGCAGCGGCGCGATCGGCTTGGCGCCGTCGGCCTCGACGGCCGCCTCGTCCAGGCCGCTGGCCCAGAAGTCGCCCAGCAGCTTCTGCACGTTGCCCTGCGGGGACTGCATGGCGCCGTCCAGCAGCGCCTTCTGCTGCTGCAGGCTGTAGTCGCGCATGTTGCCCAGCGCGGAGATGGCGCCCACGCCGGCCGGCAGCGGGTTGGCCTTGAGCCAGTCGGCGTTGGCGGCGGCGTAGAAATCGGTGCACTCGGCGCTGACCGCCGGTGCCTTCTTGGCGGGAGCCTTCTTCGACTTCTTCTGGGCGAAGGCATCGCCGCTGCCCAGCGCGACGAGCAGGGCCAGGGCGAGCAGGGAGGGCGTACGGGCGTGGCGCAAAGGCGTCATCTTGAGACTTCTAGGTGGTCGAAGGCGCGGATTCTAGCAATGCGCCGCCCGGCGCTACGGTGAAAGATGCGGTTGGGTTCATGGAGCCCTCCATTTCAGCGCTCGGCGACCCGATCCCACCGGCATGGAGCTCGGATAATCTGTCGGCAGCGTCAGGCGAGCATGTTCATGCGGCAGTCGGTCTTCACCTCCAGCACGTCCGCGATGCAGGCCCTGGTCTGGGTGCCGTCGTCCGGACCGACGCCCACGCGGACGCTGCTCTATCTGCACGGGGCCGGCGGCTTCGGCAGCGGGCTGGCCGGGCTGTTCGAGCATCCCGATCTGCCGAGCCTGCTGCGCGATGGGCTCGAGATCGATGCCCGCGTCGTGGTCCCGAGTTGCCATCTGGGTACGCAGTGGGAGCTCGCTGTGCTGTGCCGATTCCTGGAAGACCTGGAGGCCGCGCACGGCCGGCCATCGCAAGGGTATGACGTGGTGGGATACAGCCGCGGCGGGCGTGGGGCGCTGGCCTTCGCCGCAGCCCACCCCGAGCGCGTCCGCAGCGTCGCCAGCATTGCCGGGCCGGAGGTCACCGAGCTGGTCGCTCGCCTGACCCACCGGCCGCTCCTGTTCTGTCACGGGCTCGCGGATCCCAAGACACCTGCCGCGCAGGTGCGGCGGATGCATGAAGCGGTGCTCGCCCAGGGCGGCGACAGCCATCTGATGCTGGTGGAGGGCGACCATTTCATCGTGGCGGACCTGTTCCGCGCCGGCCGCATCTTCCAGTGGCACAGGAGCCTCGAAGAAGCACGGTGATGCGTCCCGGCTGGGGCGCTTGGAGAAGCGCGGGCCCAACAAAGCGAAGGCCCGGACGAGCCGGGCCTTCGGTGCAGCGTTGAAGCGGTGACGCAGGCTTACCAGATCACCACGCGCTTGTCGTCCGGGCGGACCATCGCATCGCCGGCCTTGCACTGGAAGGCGCTGGCGAAGGCCGGCATGTTGGACGGGGCGGCGATGGCGCGCAGGGACATCGGCGCGTGCGGATCGGCGTTGAGGTAGACGATCGCCTGCTTCTCGCGCACCGCGCCGCGCCACACGCGGGCCCAGTTGAGGAAGAAGCGCTGGTCCGGGGTGTAGCCGTCGATCTGCTTGCCGGCCTCTTCCGGGTGCTGCTTCAGCGCGGTCTGCAGCGCGTCGTAGGCCACGTTCACGCCGCCCAGGTCGGCGATGTTCTCGCCCAGGGTCAGCTGGCCGTTGACGTGCAGGTCCGGCTTGCCTTCGATCGGGGAGTAGGCGTTGAACTGGTCCACCAGCTTCTTGGTGCGCTCCTCGAATTTGCTGCGGTCTTCCTTGGTCCACCAGTTGACGTTGTTGCCGGCGCCGTCGAACTGGCTGCCTTCGTCGTCGAAGCCGTGGCTGGCCTCGTGGCCGATGACCGCACCGATGCCGCCGTAGTTGAGCGCGTCGTCGGCCTTGGCGTCGAAGAACGGCGGCTGCAGGATCGCGGCCGGGAAGTTGATCGTGTTGTCGGTCGGGTTGTAGTACGCGTTGACCGTCTGCGGGGTCATGCCCCATTCCTTGCGGTCGGTCGGCTTGCCGATCTTGGCGATGTCGTACTGGTAGTTGAACTTCTGCGCGGCCTGCAGGTCGCCGTAGTAGTCACCACCCTTGATCTGCAGCCCGGCCCAGTCGCGCCAGGTGTCGGGGTAGCCGATCTTGGGCAGGAAGGTATCCCACTTGGCGATCGCCTTGGCCTTGGTCTCGGCGCTCATCCAGTCCAGGTTCTCGATGCGCGCCTTGAGCGCGTTGCGCACGTTGTCCACCAGCTCGGTGGCGCGGGCCTTGGCTTCCGGGGTGAACACCTTGGCCACGTACAGCTGGCCCAGGCCCTCGCCCATGGCGTGGTTGACCGAGCCCAGCACGCGCTTCCAGCGCGGCTTCTGCTGCGGCTGGCCGGACAATGTCTTGCCCCAGAAGTCGAAGCTGGCGTCGGCGAACGGCTTGCTCAGCGCGTTGGAGGCGCCATCGATGGCGTGGAAGCGCAGGTAGGCCTGCCACTGCGCGGTCGGCGCGCTGACCAGCAGCTTGTCGAACTGGGCGAAGAACTTGGGCTGGGACAGCGAGAAGCCCTGGTCGATGCTCACGCCCTGGGCGTTGAAGAAGTTCTCCCAGGAGAAGTGCGGGGTGACCTTGTCGGCCTGCGCCACGGTGACGAAGTGGTACTGGTTCTTCGGGTCGCGTGCATCCACCGGCGAGAGCGTGGCGGCGGCCAGCGACTTCTCCAGGTCGAAGACCTGCTGGGCCTGCGCCTTGGCCGCATCGGCCGGCGTGCCGGTCAGCTCGAAGGACTTGGCGATATAGGCCTGGTAGGCCTCGCGGATATCGGCGTACTTGGGATCGGTGTAGTAGTCCTTGGTCGGCAGGCCCAGGCCGCCCTCGTTGGCGTAGGCGATCTGCTTGTCGGCGTGCTGGAAGTCGGCGCCGGCGCCGAACTCGAACACCTGGCCGTCGCCCTGCGCGTAGCGCTCGACGATGTACTTGGCCACGTCCTGGTTGGTCTTCAGCCCGGCGATGGCGTCCAGGGTCGGCTGGATCGGGGTATAGCCCAGCTTGTCGATGGTGGCCTCGTCCATGCCCGCCGCGTACAGCGCGCCGATCTTGTGCTCGACGCTGTCGCTGGCCGCGCTGGTGTTCTTGGCCGCGGCCTCGACCAGCTCGTGCTGGGTGTTGAGGCTGGTCTCGGCCAGCGCGTTGAACGCGCCCCAGCTGGTGCGATCGTCGGGGATCGGGTTGGCCTTGACCCACTTGGCGTTGACGAAGCCGTTGAAGTCGTTGCAGGCGTCGATGTTCTTGTCCAGCTCGGACACGTCGAAGGACGGAGTGGCCGGCGCGGCGGCGGCCGTGGCCGGCGGCGGCGCGGAGGCGGCCGGCTCGGCGGGCTTGTCCTGCTTGCAGGCGGACAGGGCCGTGGCGACGGCCAGGGACAGGGCGATCAGTTTCGGTGCGTTCACGTCGTTGGACTCACAGCCCGCAAGGGGCATTGGAAGGTGCCGCTTGGGCACGAAGAGGGCGAAGAAGCGAGGCGCCTGCGCGCCTCGCCGTGAGGGAAGGGGCTACCAGATCACCACGCGGTGCGCGTCGTCGCGGACCATCGCATCGCCGGCCTTGCAGGCGAAGGCGGCGGCGTAGGCCGGCATGTTCGATGGCGCGCCGATGGCGCGGAACTGGGCCGGGGCGTGCGGGTCGGTCTTCAGGCGCACGGCCAGCTCCTCCGGCTTGAAGTTGCGACGCCACACCGTGGCCCAGTTGAGGAAGAAGCGCTGGTCCTGGGTCAGGCCATCGATCTTGGGATCCTCCTTGCCGGCGTTGGCCGCCTGCATCGCGTCGAAGGCGGTGTTCAGGCCGCCCAGGTCGGCGATGTTCTCGCCCAGGGTCAGCTGGCCGCTAACCTTGCCCTGCGGGGTGGTGTAGCCGTCGAACTGGGCGATCAGCGCGGCGGCGCGCGCCTTGAAGGCCTGGAAATCCTGCTGCGTCCACCAGCCCGGATCGTCGATGAAGTTGCCCGACGGCCCGAAGCGGCTGCCCTGGTCGTCGTAGCCGTGGGTCATCTCGTGGCCGATCACCGCGCCGATGCCGCCGTAGTTGAGCGCCGCGTCGGCCTTGGGATCGAAGAACGGCGGCTGCAGGATCGCGGCCGGGAACACGATCTCGTTCTGCTGCGGGTTGTAGTAGGCGTTGATCGTCTGCGGCGTCATGCCCCACTCGGTGCGGTCCACCGGCTTGCCGATCTTGGACAGCTCGTAGCGGTAGTTGAACGTCTGCGCGGCCAGCACGTTGCCGATGTAGCTGTCGCGGCTGGTATGCAGGCCGGACCAGTCGCGCCACTTGTCCGGATAGCCGATCTTGGGCGTGAAGGTGTTCCACTTCTCGATGGCCTTGGCCTTGGTCGCCTCGCTCATCCAGTCGAGCTTCTCGATGCGCGCCTTCAGCGCGGTGCGCAGGTTGCCCACCAGCGTTTCCATCTGCGCCTTGGCCTCTGCCGGGAAGGCGGCCTTGACGTACAGCTGGCCCAGGGTCTCGCCGGCCTGGCGGTTGAGCGTGGCCAGCACGCGTTTGGGCAGCGGACGGATCTGCTGCTGGCCGCGCAGGGTCTTGTTCCAGAAGGCGAAGTGCTCATCGACGAAGGGCTGGCTCAGGTACGGGCTCGCGTCGTCGATGGCGTGGAAGCGCAGGTAGGCCTGCCAGGTCGCCGGGGCGGTATCGCCCAGCATCGCCGAGACCTCCTGGTGGAAGGCCGGGATGGCCAGCGAGAACTGCTTCGGCGCGGCCACGCCCTGGGACTTGAAGAACGCGCTCCAGGACCAGTTGGGGGTGAGCTTGTCGGCCTGCTCCAGCGTGACCGGGTTGTAGGACAGCTTGGCGTCGCGCGAGAGCTCGGTGCTGGTCTTGGAGACCTTGGCCAGGCGCGTCTCGAAGGCGATGACCTCGCCGGCCTGCGTGGCCGCGGCCTGCGCGGGGACGCCGGCCAGCTCCAGCGTGCGGGCGATGTGCGCCTGGTAGGCCTGCAGCTTGGCCTTGTTGTCGGCCTTGGTGTAGTACTCCGGATCGGGCAGGCCCAGGCCGCCCTGGAAGGCGTAGGCGATGTTGACGCTGGAGTCCTTGAAGTCCGGGCTGGCGCCGAAGCCGAACAGCGGGTTGCGCCCGGCCGCCGCTTCGCTGCGCAGGTAGTCGGTGATGCGTGCGGTGTCGCTCAGCCCGTCGATGGCGGCCAGCGTGTCCTTGAGCGGGTCCAGGCCCTGCGCATCGATCTTGGCCCGGTCCATGCCGGTGGCCCAGAAGTCGCCGACGATCTTGGTCACGCCCGTAGCGTCGGTGCCGGCGGCGGCCTGTTCGGCCAGCTGCTGCTGCACCGCTTCCGAGCGCTCGCTCAGCACCTCGAAGCTGCCCCAGCTGGTGCGGTCGGCCGGCACCGGGTTGGCGGCCAGCCACTTGGCGTTGGCGTAGGCGTTGAGGTCCTTGCACGCCGCATCGGCCGGGCCCAGGTCGGTGGGCTGGAAGGCGTTGAACGCCGGCAGCTTGGAGACATCCACGGCCAGGGCCGGCCGGGTGGCCGGCGCCGCGGCGGCGGGCGCGCCCGCCTCGGTGGCGGGTGCGGTGGGCGGGGCCTTGTTGCAGCCTGCCAGGGCGGCGGCGATGGACAGGGACAGCAGGAGCGGGGTCTTCTGGGACAGGTTCACTGGGGCTTGCGTTCGGGACTGACGATGCCGGTGGCCCCCACGGGGGAGGGCAAGGGGGCGACTGTAGCTCGCCGGTCGGGGAGGCGCGGGGTGTCGAAGGTCATGGCCCGCGCCGCCGCTTCAGCGTGCGAAAGGCTCGCGCACGGCCACCAGGTCGCGGGTGGCGCGCAGCAGCAGGTCGGCGCCCTGCAGGTCCTCGGCCTGCAGGCTGGCCAGGCCCATGCGCAGGGGCTGACCGGCGGTAGCCGGGCCGGCGCGGCCCGGGCGGCCCTCCAGGTCGGCCTGCAGCGCGGTGGCGACCAGCGCGGCCACATGCGCCTGCGCGCCGCCCAGCAGCGCGGCGAAGCGCCCGGCGTCCACGCGCGCGGCCAGGTCGTGCGGTCCCTGCGCGCGCAGGCGCAGGGCGCCGGCCACGGCGGCGGCCAGTTCGCCGCTGTCCTGGGCCGAGGACGCGCCGGGACGGATCTCGACCAGCAACAGCGACAGCGGCGCACGCCGGCGGCGGGCGCGGCGCACCGCCTGCTCCAGGCGCAGGTCGAAGCCGGCGCGGTTGGCCAGGCCGGTCTGCGGATCGGTCAGGCCGCGCTGGCGCACGCGACGCCAGGCGCGCACGCCGCCAGCGGCCAGGCCGACGGCCAGCACCAGCAGCGCCGGCATCGGCGGGAACCACGCCCCGGCCAGCAGCAGCGCCCAGCACAGCAGCGCGGTCACGCCCACGGCCACGACCATCGGCGCCCACAGCCGCCTCAGGCCGGGCAGGCCCAGCAGCAGCAAGGGCAGGGTGACCAGCATGATCGACAGCAGCGCCTGCGCGCCGACCGGCATCGGCCAGATGGCGTTGCCTTCCAGCAACCGCGCCAGCGCATTGGCCTGGACGTCGAGCGCGGGCAGGGTGCGCCCGCCGGGCGCGCGCAGGCGCTCGGTGGGCGCGTCGGGCCGGCCGACCAGCGCCACGCGTCCGGCCAGCGCGTCGGCGCCCACTCGGCCGTCCAGCACGCCGGCCGCCGAGACGTGGGCGATCCGCGTCTGCGCATCGGGGTAGGGCAGCAGCACGGTCTGGCTGCGCACCCAGTGCGCCTGTGCTGGCCAAGCGGCAGGCGGCGCGGCGTTCGCTGGGCTCGTTGCGGCCGGCGTGCGGGCATCGCGCCCGGCCAAGGCCGCGAGCGCGCTGGCGAAGGCGGGCCAGCGCGCGCTGCCCAGGCCGGCGCGCAGCGGCAGGCGCCGGGCGATGCCGTCGCGGTCGACCTCGACGTCCACATGGCCCAGCCCGGCGGCGGCCTGGATCAGTTCGCCGGCCGGCAGCAGCGCGGTCGCCGGCTGCGGCGCCGGCGGCAGGTCCGGCACCACCGGCAGCACGACCGCGCCGTTGCGGGCGATCGCCTCGGCCAGCAGCGCATCGCCCTGCGGATCGAACAGGCTCGGCTGGGCCAGCAGCAGCTGCAGCCCGACCGCGCGGGTGCCGGCGGCCGAGAGCCGGTCCACCAGCGCGGCCAGTTCGCGCCGCGGCCAGGGCCAGGGGCCGAGCTGGCGCTCGCTGTCCGCATCGATGGCGATCACCACCACCCGCGCATCGGCCGGCCGCACGCGCCCGGCGGCCAGGGCGTCGAACAGTGCGGCATCCAGCGGTGCGGTGACCTGCGAGACGGTCAGCAGGACCACCAGCGCCGCGGCGCCCAGCGCCGTCAGCAGGCGCGCGCCGACGCCGGCGCGACCGGCCAGCCACCGCCGCGCGCCACGGCTTGGGACGGAGCGCGTGTTCACGCTACGCTGGATCTTCCGTTGGGGATCGGCATGTCCGGGGGCCTCGCGCGGGGTGTCCCACGATCGGCACGAGTGTATGCAGGCCAGCCACAAACTGTACAAGCCGTCACGGATTTGCGCCGCGTGAGCCCGCCGCCCTGCGACGTGCTGCTGGTCGGCGGTGGCCACAACGGCCTGACCTGCGCGGCCTATCTGGCCCGCGCCGGTCTGCGGGTCACCGTGCTGGAGCGCCGCGGCGTGGTCGGCGGCGCGGCGGTGACCGAGGAGTTCCATCCGGGCTTCCGCAACTCGGTGGCGTCCTACACCGTCTCGCTGCTGCAGCCGCGCGTGATCGAGGACCTCGACCTGCGCGGTCACGGCCTGCGCATCGTCCCGCGCCGGTGCGGCAATTTCCTGCCGCTGCCCGATGGCCAGTACCTGCTCGCCGGCGCCGGCCAGACCCAGGCGCAGGTGGCCAAGTTCTCCGCGCGCGACGCGCAGGCCCTGCCGGCCTACGAGGCACGGCTAGAGGCCATCGCCGACGTGCTGCGCGCGCTGGCGCTGCAGCCGCCGCCCAACGTCACCGACGCGGGCTGGTGGAAGGCGCTGCCCGAACTGCTGCGCGGCGCCCGGCTCGGGCGCCGGCTGATGACGCTGGACGCGACGCTGCGCCAGGAGCTGCTGGACCTGTTCACGCTCTCGGCCGCCGAGTATCTGGACCGCTGGTTCGAGAGCGCGCCGATCAAGGCGCTGTTCGGCTTCGACGGCGTGGTCGGCCACTACGCCAGCCCGTACACGCCGGGCACGGCCTACGTGCTGCTGCATCACGTGTTCGGCGAGGTCGAGGGCGTCAAGGGCGCCTGGGGCCATGCCATCGGCGGCATGGGCGCGATCACCCAGGCCATGGCCGCCGCCGCGCGCGCGGCCGGCGCCACGATCCGTACCGACGCCGGCGTCGAGGAGGTCCTGGTCGAAGGCGGCCGCGCGGTCGGCGTGCGGCTGCACACCGGTGAGGCGCTGCGCGCGCGCTGCGTGGTGGCCAACGTCAACCCGAAGCTGCTCTACCAGCGCCTGCTGCGCGCCGAGCACGTGCCGCCGGCCACCGCCGAGCGCATGGCGCACTGGCGCTGCGGCTCGGGCACCTTCCGCATGAATGTGGCCCTGGCGCGGCTGCCGTCCTTCAGCGCGCTGTCGGGCGAGGGCGACCATCTCACCGCCGGCATCATCCTGGCGCCGTCGCTGGACTACATGGACCGGGCCTACCTCGACGCGCGGGCGCACGGCTGGGCGCGCGCGCCCATCGTCGAACTGCTGATCCCCTCGACCCTGGACGACGCGCTGGCACCGCCCGGCTGCCATGTGGCCAGCCTGTTCTGCCAGCACGTCGCCCCGCAGCTGCCCGACGGCCGCAGCTGGGACGACCATCGCGAGGAAGTGGCCGACCTGATGATCGCCACGGTCGAGCGCTACGCGCCGGGCTTCGCCGCCTCGGTCCTGGGCCGGCAGATCAAGAGCCCGCTGGATCTGGAGCGCGACTTCGGCCTGATCGGCGGCGACATCTTCCATGGCGCGCTGACGCTCAACCAGCTGTTCGCCGCGCGCCCGGCGCTGGGGCAGGCGGACTATCGCGGCGCGATTCCCGGTCTCTATCTGTGCGGTGCCGGCACCCATCCCGGCGGCGGGGTCACCGGCGCGCCCGGCCACAACGCCGCCCAGGTGGTCATCGGCGACCTGCGTTGACCTGCCGCGAGCGCCGCGATGCGTGCATTTGGTGACAACCGGCACTGCCTGGGATGGCCGGCGGCGTCCAGTATCGGCCGACTCCGCCGGAAGCTGCCGCTATGTGGATGGACTTCGCGCTCGCCGCCCTGCATCACCTGCTGCTGTTCGGCCTGATCGCCATGCTCGTGGCCGAATCGGTGCTGCTGTCGCGGCCGCTGGACGCGGCCGGCGTCGGCCGGCTGCTGCGGCTGGATCGGGGCTATGGGCTGACGGCCGGGCTGCTGCTGGGGGCGGGACTGTGGCGGGTGTTCGGCGGCATCAAGGGCGCCGACTTCTATCTGCACAACCCCTGGTTCCACGCCAAGCTGGGCTGCTTCGTCCTGGCCGCGCTGGTGTCGCTGTGGCCGACGCTGCGCTTCCTGCGCTGGCGACGCGCGCTGACCGGCGATGCCGCCTTCCTGCCGTCGCCGGCCGAGACCGCCCGGGTGCGCGGGGCGATCCGTTTCCAGCTGGGGCTGATCGCGCTGATCTTAGTGCTGGCCGCCGGCATGGCGCGCTACGGCGGACTGCGGGTCTGATCGCGCGCGATGGCCTGGTCTGACGTTCCCGCGCGTTGTCGTGGGAGACCTTTGATGAGACGAGGCAGCGCATGCGAGTGACAGGCATCGGCGCCGCGCTGGCGGTCTGGCTGGCGGTGAGCATGCCAGCCCCGGCCGCCGCGCCAACCCCCATGGCGCATCCCATGCCGCCGCAGGGCTGCCGGCCCGTGGCCGAGCGCACCGGTGAGGTCGGGTGCTGGATCATCGGCGAGCAACCGGTCGACCCCCTGCCGCAGTCGCCGTACTGGCAGATCGACCGCTTCCCCGACCGCGCCAGCGCCGAGGCAGCGCGCTCGCCCAACGGTCTGGTGCTCGAATCGCTGGGCGAGGTCTGGCTGATGACCATCGCCGGCAAGGACTGGACGCCGCCGGCCGGGGCGACGCATCGCGCCAGCATCGGGCCGCTGCCGGTCGATCCGCGCCACGCCTATGCGGCGCAGTACATGGAGGCGGTGTTCACGCCCGGCATGGTCTCGCGCACCCATGTGCACTCCGGGCCGGAAGCCTGGTTCACGCTCAGCGGCGAGACCTGCCTGGAGACGCCGCAGGGCATCGTCCTGGACCGGCCGGGCGACACCGGACGGATCATTCCGGGCGGCCCGCCGATGGCGCTGATGGCCACCGGCGATCAGCTGCGCCGGGGGCTGGTGCTGATCCTGCACGACGCCACGCAGCCGGCCACGACCGTGGTCCAGGACTGGACGCCCAAGGGGCTGTGCGAGGCGCGGCTCAAGCCCGCATCGCATTAGTGCCTGGCGTGGGCTTCGCATTTCGACGCGACGCCCGTCGCCCGCATCAGCGCTCCGGCGGATCGGCGTCGATCACCTGCAGATGCACGCCGGTGGTGCGCGGCAGCACGCTGGCATCGGTGGCCACCAGCACGGTGCCCGGCTGCACCAGCGGCAGCACCTGGGCCTTGAACGCCTCGGGGATCACCACCTGTCGCGCCAGGTCCTCGGGCAGCGGCGCGCCGGCGTCGTCCTCGCTGCCGGGCACGCCGATGCCGATCCATTCGGGCATCGGCGTCGTCGGCGTCACGCTGCCGGCGGCCGGCGGCACATAGCCAGCCTTGACCACATAGGCATGCGTGCCGCTGCGCAGGTCCGGGCCTCCCAGCTTGATGCGCGTGCGTCCGATCTCCACCCCGTCGCGGTAGACGAACAGGATCCGGTCGGTGCGGCTGAGCACCACCGACAGCGGGCCCTTGCTCGCCCGCGAGGGATCCCAGCGCCAGGGCTGGCCGTCCTCCAGCAGGGGCATGTCCACGTCCTTGCCGGTGGACGGGTCGATCGGGCTGAGCGCGCCGGGGTGGACCAGATCGGCGGCCGAATGTCCCGCTTCGGCCACGACCACGACCACGACCATGCCCATGGTCGAGGCGTCGAACAGCTTCTGCGCGAAGCCGGTCGGCAGGTGCACGCAGCCGTGCGATTCGGGATAGCCGGGCAGGCCACCGGCGTGCAGGGCCACGCCGTCCCAGGTCAGCCGCTGCTGGTAGGGCATCGGCGCGCTGTTGTACTTGTTGGAGCGGTGGTCCTTGTCCTTCTGCAGGATGGTGAACACCCCGGTCGGCGTCTCGTAGCCGGCCTTGCCGGTGCTCACCGTGCTCCAGGCCATCAGGATGCCGTTGCGGTACACATAGGCGCGCTGTTCGGTCAGGCTGACGATCACCGCCATCGGCCCGGCGCTCTTGTCATCGCCGGCCCACACCCATTGTCCCGGCTTGAGATCGGCCGCGGCCGTATCGATCGGACGCGACTGTTTGTCTCCCCAGAACGGCACCGCCGCCAGCGCCAGCAGCGGCACCAGCGCGATCAGACTTAATATCTTGGCATAGCGCCGCATCGTGGCCTCCTGGCCATCCGAAGTGGCGATCAGCCTAGCGCGCGGCGATCGCGGTGCCGTGATCGGCCTTGGGCGCGCGCTGCAGGCGCGCCATCGCGCACTGCGCCAGCGACGAGCGGGTCAGCCAGGCCTGCTGCGGGTAGTAGGAGAACACGAACTGGCCGTCCTTCATCACATCGATGATCGGCTTGGCCATCGCCGCGCGCACCGCCGGACAGCCCCAGCTGCGGCCCAGGCGGCCCAGCTTCCTGCCGGCCTCGGCGCTGACGTAGGGCGCGCCGTGCATCACGATCGCGCGGCTCATGGCCGCGTCGTTGAAGCCCGCGTCCAGGCCCTGCATGCGCAGGGAATAGCCGTTCTTGCCCTGGTAGGTGTCGCGCGTGACGAACAGTCCCAGGCTGGAGGCGTGCGTGCCGTCGGCGTTGGAGAAGGTGGTCGGCACATCGCCGCCCGAGCCCTGACCGTGCGCCACCAGCTCCTTGTACAGCAGCTTGTGCCTGGCCAGATCGAACACCCACAGCCGCGGCGTCAGCGAGGAGCGGCTGTAGTCGATCACCGCCAGCCGCTGCGCATTCACCCCGGCGCCGTGGGCCTGGGCGCACTGCATCGCCGACAGGCCCAGCGCCAGCACCTGCGGATCGGCATCCGGCGCCAGCGCGGCCAGCGAGGGCGGCGCCTCGGGGGCGGCAGGCAGGGAAGATGCCGGCAGGGCCGATGAGGCCCCACGGGGCGAGGCGATGGTGGGCGAATGCGCGGCACCGGGCAGCGCAGTGACCAGCGCCACCAGCGCCGGAATCAGGACAGGCTTCATGGCGGGCATTCTAGCGAGCCACGGCGGCGCCTTCCTGACTGGGGGGCGCGGGCTCCTGATCCAGCCGCGCGATGCGCTGAGTGGTGGCGCAAGGTTCGGGGCAGCGCTCGGCCAAGCGGGCGGGTCAGCCCTCGGCCGCTTCCAGCCGCAGGCGCTCTTCCAGCGCATGGCCCAGGTAGGCCCGGATGGCGTGGCGCATCAGGTACAGCAGCGGGATCATCGCCACGGCGGCGAGCATCTTGTAGCCGTAGTTGACGGTGCTGATGGCCAGGAAGCGGGACATGGGCCAGTGCTGGGGGCCGAGTACGAAGGCGATGTAGAGCACCACGAAGCTGTCGACCAGCTGCGAGACGGCGGTCGAGCCGGTGGCGCGCAGCCAGACGTACTTTTCGCCGGTGCGGCGGCGGATGTGGTGGAATACCGCCACGTCGATCACCTGGCCCAGCAGGAAGGCCACGATCGAGCCGCCGATCGACCACAGCCCCTGGCCGAAGATCGCGGCGAAGGCCGCCTGATAGTCCGGCACGCCCTGGGCCTGCGCGGCGCCCACCCACCAGCCGGCGGGCGCAACCTGGATGGCGGCGTAGGCGAACAGGAAGCCGTACACGATCAGCGCCACCGCCACCCACGAGACGAAGCGCACGCCGCGGGTGCCGAAGAACTCGTTGATCGTATCGGTCAGCACGAACACGAACGGCCACAGCAGGGTGCCGACGGTGAAACTCAGCGAGCCGGTCTGACCGAACAGATTCCACTGCAGCGGCGCGATGCCGAGCGTGTCCTCCAGCGCGAAGATCTTGACCCCGATGAACTCGGCCAGCACCGCGTTGACGCACAGGAAGGCCGCCAGCCCGATGAACAGCCGCACCGCGCGGTCATCCAGCGTGCGCGGCGGCGCACTCACGCCAGGCGATCGCCGCGCCGGGTGAACGGCATCGAGTCCGGCGCGATCGCGCCGCCAGAGATGATGAAGCTCATCGCCTGGTCCACCGTCCAGTCGGTGGGGGTGAGCTGGTCCACCGGCACGATTTCCAGATAGCCACCGGTTGGATTGGGCGTGGTCGGCACATAGACGGCCGCCAGTTCGCGGCCGGTGCCTTCCTCGCGCATGACCCGCGTCACCAGCCCGACGGTCTTCATGTCCCGGTGCGGGAAGTCGATCAGCACCACGCGCTGGGTGCTGCCCGGCTTGGTCTGCAGCATGTCCAGCAGCTGGCGCGCGCCGGTGTAGATGGTGCTGGCCAGCGGCACGCGCCGGATCAGCGCCTCGAACCACTGCAGCAGCTTCTGCCCGATCACGCGGCGGGTCAGTACGCCGACCAGCAGGATCACCAGCACGGTGGCGACCAGGGCGATCACGGCCTGGACCCAGGCGCCGGTGAACCAGGGCGCGGCCACCGGGAAGTCGCGGGCGATCTGCTGGGCCAGGGGCTCGATCAGCGGCCGGCTGGCATCGGACAACAGCACGAAGACGAACTTGATCACCACCCAGGTCAGCCAGATCGGCAGCAGGGTGAGCAGGCCGGTCAGGAACAGGCTCTGCAGGGAAGGGCGGGGGGCGGGGGTCGACATGCGCGCATTGTAACGGTGCAGCGCCGCTTACCCCCCGCGGGTCGGGCGTTCGCGTCAGTCGGCAGCAGGGGTGGCGGGCGGGCGTGCCGCCGGCTTAAGCCGCACATAGAGCTGCTTGCGCACGCGCGCCACGACCTCGCCGTCCGCATCGGTCACATCGACCTCGAACCAGGGCAGCGACTTCTGCCCGCCCGCGGTGGCCGCGCGCACCTGCGCCAGCGCCTCATCGGTGATGCGGAACTGCGCCGTGACCTTGCCGCGCCCCGGTTTGACGAACTCGATCTCCCCGGCCTTGTCCCACACGTAATAGTCGCGCCCCAGCGCATGCATCATCAGCAGCATCCAGAACGGGTCGGTCATGGCGAACAGGCTGCCGCCGAAATGGGAGCCGACGTAGTTGCGGTTCCACGGCCGCATGCGCAGCTCGACCCGCGCCTGGCGCCAGTCCGGCGCGATCGCGGCCACGTGGATGCCGGTGAACAGGAACGGCGGCCACAGGTTCAGGCCATGGCGCAGCGTGGACGGTTTCATGACAGCCGGGCAGCGGGGATCGGAGCGGGAGGCGAGGCTAACATACGGATGGGTATGGAGCGCAGCCCGACGCAAGGCGAAGTGAAAACCGAGGCGGGAGCAACTGTCTCCTCAAGTCTTAGCGCCTGCCTGTAGAGCGGAGCTTGCTCCGCTGGGGCCTTCCCCACGATCCGAACGAAAAGCAGCGGAGCAAGCTCCGCTCTACAGGTGGGCCGCCATGGCGGCTGCCACCCCGATTCTTCTGAGCCCGACCCCGGCGATCCGCCCAGGGCCGCTGCCGATCAGAACAGCAGCGCCGACATCTTGCGGCGGTAGCGGCCGACCAGGTCCTCGTCCTCGATCACGCGGAAGGCGTCGATCAGCGACTTCTTCGCCAGCCCGTCCTCCCAGGCGCGGTCGCGGCGCAGCAGTTCGATGAACTGCTCCAATGCGCCCTCGGCGTCGCCGGCCACCAGCTTGTGCACGCCCAGCAGGTGGCGCGCGCGCAGGTCGCCCTCGTCCTTGGCCAGGGCCGCCTCGAGCGCCTGCGGGGCCGGCGCGTCCTTGAGCTGGGCGGCGAAGCCCAGCCGCGCCCGCGCCTTGACCGCGCGCTCGTCGGTGGACAGGTTGGCCGGCAGCGCATCGAGCAGGGTCTCGGCCTCGGCCGCCTCGCCGGTGCTCAGCAGGGCCAGCGCCAGATCCAGCTTGAGCTCGTCCTTGTCGGGCTCGGCGGCGATCGCCTCACGCAGTGCGGCGACCTGTTCGGCCGGCGACAGCGGCGCGGCTTCGGCCTGCTCGGCCTCTTCGTTGGCGGCGGGCTGCACGCCGATCTGCTCGAGCACCTTGCGCAGCTCGCCCTCGGGCAGCGCGCCGGGGATGGCGCCCAGCACCTGGCCTTCCTTGAACACGACCATGGTCGGCACCGAGCGCACCTGGAACATGGCGGCCAGCTGCTGCTCCTGGTCGACATCGACCTTGGCCACCTTGAAGGCGCCGTTGTACTCGGCGGCGAGCTTTTCCAGGATCGGCCCCAGCGTCTTGCACGGGCCGCACCAGGTCGCCCAGAAGTCGACGATGATCGGCACCTGCAGCGATTGCTGCAGGACGTCGGCCTCGAAGGTGTCGGTGGTGGCGTCGAAAACGTGCGGCTGGGCGGACATGGAGATTCCTTGCGACGGCAATGGGGGCACAGATGGAGCCGGGGCGGGGAGGATACAAGGCGCGGCCGGCCGCCATTGACAGGGGCGGCACGGCCGCTAGCCTTGCCGGCGCATGTCTGCACCTTCCTGCCTTCCTGCCGCCTTCGACGCGGCCAAGTGCGCCGCCGCGTGACCGCCCGGGTCCGGCGACGCTGGTGGCGCGGGTGCGTGCCGGCCGCGGCCGCGCTGTGGGTCGGCGCACTGCTGGGCTTCGGCGCGGCGCTGCCTGGCTATGTGCAGTCGGTCCATCCGGTGGCGCTGCTGGGCGCGCAGGGGATCGCTGGCGCGATGGCCTTCAACCTGTTCGGCTTCGTGTTGCCCGGCGCCTTGTGCGCGGTGGTCGCCGTGTCGCTGCGCTTGCGCCTGCCGCTGCATACCGGCTGGAGGCAGCGCATCGGCGCGCAGCTGATGTTCCTGTCCACGCTGGGCTTCGTGGCGATGGGCGTGTTCCGGCTCGACCCGGTGCGGCTGGAGGGTACGCAGACCCTGCTGCATGCCACCGCCTGGGGCCTGTGGTGGTCCACGGCGCTGGCCTCGGCGCTGCTGCTGGCCGGCGGATTGCGCCGCGATCCGGCCTGGCGCGGGCTGGTGCGGGGCGGCCCGCCGCTGGCCGGGCTTGCGGTGCTGTTCGCGCTGGTGCTGCCGGCGGTGCTGCCCGATGGCCTGTCCCAGCGCGTGGCGATCCTGGCCTGGCTGGGCTGGTGCGGCCTGGCGGCCGTCAGCGGCCCGGATCGGCCGCTGACCGCGACATTGCGCGGCTGAGCGCCGCGCCGCCGGCGTACCGCGCGGGTGCGCCCGGTGGTGCGCTGCGGTAGGCTTTGCGGCTTTGCAGCCGCTCGCCGCCACGTCCCCGACCATGTCCGCCGTTCCCGAAACCCACGCCTACGACCCCAAGCGGGTCGAAACCTCCGCGCAACAGTTCTGGAATGCGACCAGGGCGTTCGAGGTCAACGAGACGTCCGACAAGCCCAAGTACTACTGCCTGTCCATGCTGCCGTATCCGTCCGGCGCGCTGCACATGGGCCACGTGCGCAACTACACCATCTCCGACGTCATCAGCCGCTACAAGCGCATGACCGGGCACAACGTGCTGCAGCCGATGGGCTGGGACGCGTTCGGCCTGCCGGCCGAGAACGCCGCGATCAAGAACAAGACCGCGCCGGCCAAGTGGACCTACGCCAACATCGCGCACATGCGCGAGCAGCTCAAGTCGCTGGGCTATGCCATCGACTGGACGCGCGAATTCGCCACCTGCGCGCCGGAGTACTACGTGCACGAGCAGCGCATGTTCACCCGCCTGCTGCGCAAGGGCCTGGCCTATCGCAAGGCCTCGGTGGTGAACTGGGACCCGGTGGACCAGACCGTGCTGGCCAACGAGCAGGTCATCGACGGCCGCGGCTGGCGCTCCGGCGCGCTGGTGGAGAAGCGCGAGATCCCGCAGTGGTTCCTGCGCATCACCGATTACGCCCAGGAGCTGCTGGACGGCCTGGACACGCTGGAAGGCTGGCCCGAGTCGGTCAAGACCATGCAGCGCAACTGGATCGGGCGCTCGGAAGGCCTGGAGATCCAGTTCAACGTTGAGGGCGGCCATGAGCCGCTGACGGTGTTCACCACGCGTCCGGACACGCTGATGGGCGTGACCTTCGTGTCCATTGCCGGCGAGCATCCGCTGGCGCTCAAGGCCGCGGCGGACAACCCCGAGCTGGCCGCGTTCCTGGAGCAGCTCAAGCTGGGCGGCGTGTCCGAGGCCGAGCTGGAGACGCAGGAAAAGCGCGGCATGGACACCGGCCTGAAGGCGGTCCATCCGATCACCGGCCAGACCGTGCCGGTGTGGGTGGCCAACTTCGTGCTGATGGGCTACGGCACCGGCGCGGTGATGGCCGTGCCTGGCCACGACCAGCGCGATTTCGAGTTCGCCACCAAGTACGGCCTGCCGATCGTGCAGGTGATCGAGCTGAAGGAGCCGCGCAACGAGGCCGAGGCCAGCTACGACCCCACCGAATGGCGCGACTGGTACTCGGACAAGACCCGCGAGTTCCAGCTGATCAACTCGGCCGAGTTCGACGGCCTGGATTTCCGCGGCGCCTTCGAGGCGCTGGCCGAGCGCTTCGAGCGCAAGGGCCAGGGCCAGCGCCGGATCAACTACCGCCTGCGCGACTGGGGCGTGAGCCGCCAGCGCTACTGGGGTTGCCCGATCCCGGTGATCCACTGCCCGCGCTGCGGCGCGGTGCCGGTGCCCGACGACCAGCTGCCGGTCCTGCTGCCGGAGAACGTGACCCTGGACGGGGTGAAGTCGCCGCTGAAGGCCGACCCGGAATGGCGCAAGACCACCTGCCCGGACTGCGGCGGGGCGGCCGAGCGCGAGACCGACACCTTCGACACCTTCATGGAGTCCAGCTGGTACGTGGCCCGCTACACCAGCCCGGGCGCGGCCACGATGGTGGACAAGCGCGCCAACTACTGGATGCCGGCGGACATGTACGTCGGCGGCATCGAGCACGCGATCCTGCACCTGATGTATTTCCGCTTCTATCACAAGCTCATGCGCGACGCGCGCATGGTCGACAGCGATGAGCCGGCCACCAACCTGCTGACCCAGGGCATGGTGATCGCCGAGACCTACTACCGCGAGAACGCCGACGGCTCGAAGGACTGGATCAATCCGGCCCTGGTGGACGTGCAGCGCGACGAGCGCGGCCGCATCGTCGGCGCCACGCTCGCCGCCGACGGCCTGCCGGTGCAGATCGGCGGCGTGGAGAAGATGTCCAAGTCGAAGAACAACGGCGTGGACCCGCAGGCGATGGTGGACAAGTTCGGCGCCGACACGGTGCGCCTGTTCTCGATGTTCGCCGCCCCGCCCGAGCAGTCGCTGGAATGGAACGAGGCCGGCGTGGAAGGCATGTCGCGCTTCCTGCGCCGCCTGTGGACCCAGGTGCAGCGCCATGCCGACGCCGACACGGCGCCGGCGCTGGACGTGGCCGCGCTGAACGCCGAGCAGAAGGCGCTGCGCCGCAAGACCCACGAGACCATCGCCAAGGTCGGCGACGACTACGGCAAGCGCCACGGCTTCAACACCGCCATCGCCGCGGTGATGGAGCTGTCCAACGCCCTGTCCAAGTTCGACGATGCCAGCGACCCGGGCCGCGCCGTGCGCCAGGAGGCGCTGGAGGCCGCGGTGCTGCTGCTCAACCCGATCACCCCGCACTCCAGCCACGCGCTGTGGCAGCTGCTGGGCCATGCCGAGGCCCTGCTGGAGGACCTCACCTTCCCGCAGGCCGACGCGGCGGCCATGGTGCGCGATTCGGTGACCCTGGCCGTGCAGGTCAACGGCAAGCTGCGCGGCACCATCGAGGTGGCCGCCGACGCGCCGCGCGACCAGATCGAGGCGCTGGCCAAGGCCGAGCCCAATACCGCCAAGTTCCTGGAGGGCACGACCCTGCGCAAGGTGATCGTGGTGCCGGGCAAGATCGTCAACCTGGTGGTGGGATGAGGTCTCAAGCGCTGTTCACGCGGGATCGTGCAGGCTCGCCCGTCCGGTTGCCGCCTGCGCGCGCCTCGTCCAGACTTCCGTCCATGAATGTGACCCCGATGCTGCGCCTGCTGGCCCTGTCCCTGCTCGTGTCCGTGCTGAGCGCCTGCGGTTTCCACCTGCGCAGCAAGATCGCGCTGCCCTCCGACCTGGGCCCGGTGAAGGTCTCGGCCACCGACCAGTACAGCCCGCTGGCGCGCGATCTGTCGGTGGGCCTGAAGGCCGCCGGGGCCATCCCGGCCGATGATCCCAAGGCCAAGGTCGCCACCCTGGACATCATGTCCGAGCGCTGGGGCGACCGCCCGATCGCGCTGGACGAGCAGGGCCGCGCCCAGGAATACAGCCTGCGCTACGCGGTCGTGTTCCGCTTCCTGCGCGCCGACGGCAGCGAGCTGGTGCCGCAGCAGGTGGTCGAGCTCTCGCGCGACTACGTGGCCGAGGCGACCAACCTGACCGGCGCCACCTCCGAGCGCGAGATCCTCGCCGACGAGCTGCGCCGCGACATGTCCGCCTCGATCCTGCGCCGCATCGACAGCGTGGTGCGCGGCGTCGGCCGCCCCGGTGGCGCCACGGTGCGCTCGCCGGTACCGCCCGCACCCTGATGGAACTGGCGCCGGACCGGTTGGTCGCCCAGAGCGCCGAGGGCGAGCTGGCGCCGGCCTACCTGATCGCCGGCCCGGAAACCCTGCTGGTGCTGGAGGCCGCCGACGCGGTGCGCCAGCGGGCGCGCGCGCTGGGCATCGCCGAGCGCGAAGTCTTCGACGTGGAAGGCCGCGACATCGACTGGGCCGGCCTGCAGGCCAGCTTCGACGCCCCCAGCCTGTTCAGCGCCCGCCGCATCGTCGAGGTACGCCTGCCGACCGGCAAGCCGGGCAAGGAGGGCGCCGAGGTCATCAGCGCCTTCTGCGCGCGGCCGCCAAGCGATGTGATCCTGCTGGTCACGGCCGGCGAGTGGAGCAAGGCCCATCGCGGCAAGTGGGCCGACGCGATCGAGCGCATCGGCGTGCTGTCGGTGGCCTGGGCGATCAAGCCGCACGAGCTGTCCGGCTGGGTGCAGGCGCGGCTGCGCGCGCGCGGCCTGCGCGCCGAGCGCGACGCCATCGCCCTGCTGGTCGAGCGCGTGGAAGGCAATCTGCTGGCCGCCGCGCAGGAGATCGACAAGCTGGTCCTGCTGGCCGCCGGGCGCACGCTGGACCTGGCGACGATGGAATCGCTGGTCGCCGACGCGGCGCGCTTCGACGTGTTCCGCCTGATCGAGACCACGCTCTCGGGCCACGCCGCCCAGGCCTCGCGCATGCTCGCCGGCCTGCGCGCCGAGGGCGAGGCCGTGGCGGCGCTGATGCCGATGATCATCCGCAACCTGCTCAGCACCGCGCAGCTGGCCAAGGTGGCCGAGCGCGGCGGCAACCTGGCCGCCGAGATGAAGGGGCAGGGCATCTGGGAGAGCCGGCAGGCACCGTTCAAACGCGCCCTGCAGCGCCACGCCAGCGCCGCGCGCTGGGAGCGCTTCGTCGCGCAGGCCTCGCGCATCGACCGCATCGCCAAGGGCCGCGGCGACGGCGACGCCTGGGTCGCCCTGGAGCGCCTGCTGCTGGCGATCGCCGACGCGGCGGCGGTGCGGTTGGTGGCGTGAAGAGGGGCGGGATTCGGGATTCGGGATTGGGGATTCGTGGGTCGCTTGGATCTGCGGTGCCCGGTGCGTCGCCGGGAACGCGTGATCCCGGGCTGGCTCACGCGGGATCGGAGCAGGGGCAGCCCGCGAACGGCGCAGATGCGCTTGCCTTTACCGAATCCCGAATCCCGAATCCCCAATCCCGGCTTCACATCTACTACGGCGGCACCTTCGACCCCTTCCACAACGGCCATCTGGCCATCGCCCAGCTGGCCGCGGCCGCGCTGGCGGCGCCGGTGACGCTGGTGCCGGCGGCCGATCCGCCGCATCGCCCGCCGCCCGGTGCCAACGCGCCGCAGCGCCTGGCGATGCTGCAGGCGGCGGTCGCCAGCCTGCCCGCGCTGCGCGTGGACCGGCGCGAGCTGGATCGGCCCGGGCATTCCTATACCGTCGACACCTTGAGCAGCCTGCGCGACGAGCTGGGACCGCAGGCGCCTTTGGTCCTGCTGCTCGGCGCCGACAGCTTCCTGGGCCTGCCGGGCTGGCATCGCTGGCAGGAGCTGTTCGCCCTGGCCCACCTGGTGGTCGCCGAACGCGCCGGCAGCGGATTGGGCGAACTGCCGGCCGCGCTTGCGGCGCAGGTGCAGGCGCGCTGGGTGCAGGACCCGTCGGCGCTGCACGCCGCGCCGGCCGGTCAGGTCCTGCGCCTGCACCAGCCGCTGCAGCTGGAGTCGGCCAGCGAGGTCCGGCGGCGGATCGCCGCGGGCGGCGACTGGCAGGCGCTGGTGCCGCCGCCCGTCGCCGCGTTCATCCGTGCCCACGGCCTGTACGGGGTGGCGGGGCTATAATCGCGGCCTGTCCGGCCCCTCCAAGTGCTTCTTTTGTCCAGCCAAGCCCAAGTCATCAAGACCCGTCTGCCCAGCCCGCCCCCGGCCCTGCCGGTGCTGCTCGCCACCGTCCACGATGCCGTCAACGAGCTCAAGGCCAAGGATGTCGTCGAGATCGACGTGCGTGGCAAGTCCAGCGTCGCCGATTTCCTGATCATCGCCTCGGGCACCTCGACCCGGCATGTGAAGTCGATCGCCGACGAAGTGGTGAAGTTCGCCAAGAAGCTCGACGTGATGCCGCTGGGCGTGGAAGGCGAGCGCGAGGCCGAATGGGTGCTGGTGGACCTGGGCGATGTGATCGTCCACGTCATGCTGCCGCGCGTGCGCGAGTTCTACGCGCTGGAGCGCCTGTGGACCGTCGGCGATCAGCCGCCTGAAGAGCAGGAGTGAGTGCGGAAGGATGATCAGGAGCGAATGAAGCTGCTCGATCCTCCTTCCGTCTTCGCTCACTTCCCACTCCTCTCCACTCACACCTCGCCCGAACCATGAAGGCCCGCCTGATCGCCACCGGTGAGCGCGCGCCCGCCTGGGTGGCGCAGGGATTCGCCGAATACCAGAAGCGTCTGTCGCACTGGCTGCCGTTCGAACTGGTCGAGGTCGCGCCCGGACTGCGCGGCAAGCATCGCGACGCCCAGCGCGCCATCGAGGACGAAGGCCAGCGCGTGCTGGCCGCCCTGCCCAAGGGCGCGCACATCGTCGCGCTGGAAGTGACGGGGAAACAGCATTCTTCCGAGCAACTGGCCCAGCGCCTGGAGCACTGGCGCGGGCAGGGGCGTGACCTGGCCTTCCTGATCGGCGGCCCGGAAGGGCATTCGCCGGACGTGCTCGCCGCCGCGCACGAGACCTGGTCGCTCGGCCCGCTGACCCTGCCGCATATGCTGGCCAGACTGCTCGTCGCCGAGCAGCTCTATCGCGCCGCGGCCATGCTGGCCAACCATCCCTACCACCGCGCCTGATCCGGCTTGCCGGTGGTGGGCCGACAGGCGCCGGCGAAGATCGCCGGCGCCGTGGCAAGCGGCGGATGCCGCACGGACGATCAGCGCAGGCTGAAGTCCACCGGAACCCGGCCGTAGGCCTGCACCGCGTGACCGTCCTGCATGGCCGGCTGGAACTTCCACGCCTTGAGTACCTGCATCCGCGCGGCCCGGTCCAGGTCGCGATTGCCGCTGCTGGTCTCGATGGTCGCCTCCAGCGGCGTGCCATCCACGTCGACCAGCACGCGCAGGATCACGGTGCCCTCCGCGTGATTGGCGATCGCGCTGCGCGGGTAGGCCGGCGCCGGCGCATGCACGTAGGACAGCGTGGCCGAGGCCAGCGGGCCGGAGGGCGCCTGGATCGCGCCGGTGTCCACCGCGGTCGGCTCGGCCATCGTGGCCGGCGCAGGATCCGCCATGGTCTGCGTGGCCGCGGCGGGCACATCGACCGGCCGTGACACCATGATCGGCGTCGGCGCCGGCGTGGTGCGCTGGGTCGGCGCGGGGTGCGCGGGCGTGGGCTTGGGCGGCGGCGCCACCGTGGCCTCCACGGGCTTGTGGATCAGCTCGAAATCCGTCTTTGCCTCGTCGTGCACACGCACCGCCAGCGGCGGCAGCGTCGCCGGGATCAGCAGCAGCATGAAGGCCAGCGCGTGCACCAGCATCGCCGCGGCGATGCCGCTGATGCGCGCCACATTGACTCGCCCTTCCGGGCCATAGGGGAGCGTGCGAACCATGGACCACCTCCGTTGTCGGGACATGCTTCACTTCGAACGCGCGGGACGCGGAAAAGGGGTCGACCCTCCGTGACAGCGCCTCACGTCCGACTGTGCTCCTCGGGGGCGCCGCACGCAATGCCTATTGCGCCCACCTCCTGATAGCGAACGCGCAAAATGAAGCGCCCCAGTTCCTTTCGGAGACCGGGGCGCCTTTGCCACAGATTTTTCTACAACGTTACGAGTGTCGTAACGCGACAGCCCCGCTTTTAGAAGTCATAAGAAGCGGAGAACTGCACATAGCGCGGATTCTGATAGAACAGCGGCATGTTGTAGGTGTTCGAAACGGTGTAAGGCGATCCGTTCACGCCGAACTTGGCGTAGGTCTGAAGCGGTTCCTGCGAATTGAGGATGTTGAAGATCTGCGCGCTGAAGGCGAGCTTGGACTCGGCGAAGTTGGGGCGATAGGTAAAGCCGAGATCGATCGTCTTGGTCCAAGGCGTCCGGCCGGCCTTGCCAGGAGCCGAGGGCTCGCCAGCGCAGGTATGGTAGGACGCACCATAACCGACGGGGTCACCCGCGACGCTGCCTTCGTCCGTGCCGTTGGCGCTGAAATACCCCAGGCAGGACTTGGGCGTACCTGACTGAATGCGCATGGTCGCGGACATCGTCCATTCTTCCGCCAACTGGTAGGCGCCGAAGAACTTGAGCTGATGGCGACGGTCATTGGCCATATAACCGCCCGCGTACGCCATCAGGGCAGCGGCGTCCCAGTCCTGGGTCTTGGAGACGTCGGTCTGACCAATGTCAGACTTCAACTGGCCTTCGGTATTACCCTGGCTCTTGGACCACGTGTAATCGACGCGACCCTGCCATTTGCCGTCGAAGGGGTGATCCACGAACAGGTTCACCGCCATGTAATCGCGTTTCGCCTTCTTGTTGAATCCCCAATCCTGGCTGGACATCGAGAATTCGGTGCGGCCGGACCCGTTGGCATTGGCGAGAGAGAACGAATTGGTCTTGCCGGGATTGAACATGACGCAGCCCGGGATGCTGACGCTAGTGGGGTCGATGCCTTCCGATGCCAGCTTGGTTGTCATGCGATCGGGGTCGCAGATGTCGTCGATCGCCGTCTGCAGCTTGCGATACGTGGCCTTGGCACCATAGAACCACTTGTCGCCAATCGTCTTGTCGAACCCGAAGATGATTTCGTCTTGATACTGAGATCTCAGGTCCGAAGCGGCAAAAGCGGTCGCATCCGGCGCCTGCCCATACTCGCCGTTACTCGAAACCGGGCCCGGGCCAAGGGCCGTGAGGCCAGTGGGTGCAGCGTTGGCGTCTATGCCCGTATAGGTGAAGTACTCATTCGTGTAAAGCGACGCGGACGCACCGCGCACGGCGACGCTGTTGGGCAGCGCGAGATAATAACGCCCGAGGTTGCCGTAGATTTTCAGCGAGGAATCGCCAAAAACGTCCCAGCTCGCGCCAAGGCGAGGAGCCCATTGGTCGCCGCTATCGACATAGGCCTGGCCGACATTATTGTAGTTGGTGAACTTGTCGTTACGGACGCCCAGCGTCAGCAGGACGTTATCGGTGACCTGCCAGCGGTCCTCAAGGAAGTAAGCCTTCTGGTCGACCGTCATGTTGGTGGCGGTGATCAGGATGTACTTACTCACGTAATAGCCTTGCCCACCGGGCGCGCCGACTCCCAGTGCTGGGTTGATCGGCTTCAGTGGATTGGAAGACTTGCCGTAAGCCCAGCGATAGCCAATACCTCCCATGCCCTGGCCTTCGTTGATGGCCTCGTAATGCATGTTGTCGATACCGGCCGCGAGGGTATGGTCGCCCAGGCGGTACTCGAGATCGACGCGCAGACCACGCGTTTTGTCCGTGCCGTCGATGATCGCGTCAGAAACGTTCTGATTGACAATCGACTTGCCTCCGGTAATCGCGGGATTCTGAAGGTCGGGGCGAGTGATGTAGGCGAGGTCGGCTCGATTGCCGGCGTTGTATTTCTGGTTGCTGCGCTTGCTGTTGCCGTAGGTCGCGCTCAGCGTCAGATCATCCGTGAGGTAGCCGGTGTATTTGAAGATGTTGTAACGATCATTGATCTTGTAGGTATCAGCAAATTGGCCCGTCGGACCGGAGCCGCTCATCGTGGCGTAATCGAATCCATAATAGTTGCCGCCCTGGCGATCATTGGTGGCGATATGGGTATATTCGAGGGTATTGGAGTCGTTGATATTCCAATCGAGTTTCGTGTAGACCTTGGGGTTGCTGTACTTGTAGTGATTACGCGCCTTGGTCGAACTCTCGATGCTGTTGGTCGAAATACCCTGGGTCTTGTCCTGTTCGCCGGAGAGGAAAATGAACAGCCGATCCTCAATCAGCGGACCACCGACATAGGCACTATAGGTGGACTGCCACTGGGTATCGCCCTTGCGGCTGCGATAGATAGTGCCGGGCTTGGCTGGATTCTGCCAGCCATATGGAGTTCCAGTGCCCGCCTGGGTCGGCAGCTCGAAGTTGGGGTAGTAGGTACTCTTGCGCGATGCGTTCAGGGACCGGGGGGCCCAAGTGACCTGCCCACCAAAATGCCAGTCGTTGGTGCCTCGCTTGCCGATCTGGTTGATGACGCCACCGTCCGAGCGACCATAGCGAGCGCCGTAACCACCCAGGAAAGTCTCCTGCTGATCAATCGACCCGTAGGGAAGACTTGCGCCGCCAATGGCGCTATATGGATTGGTGGTGTTGAACCCGTTGATGTAATAGGCGTTTTCCGAGACGCCCGAACCACCGAACGAGACCGCATTGCTCGGGCGGCCGCCGTTGGTGAAGTAACCGCTGCCGCCGACTGCGCCAGGGGACAGCAAGGCGATTGCTTCTGCGCTGCGACCGAGCGGAAGACGATCGAGATCGGCCGAGGTGATGACGGTACGCGAGTCGACGGTGGTGACGTCAACCTTGGGCATGCTCGACGCCGTTACGGTCACGGTACCAAGATCAGTCGCGCCCGCGCTCGACGACGCGCCGGCAAACGATATGTCAGTACCCGAGTTGACCTTGATCAGAACGTTCTTGCGCTGATCGACCACCTCGTCGCCACGACGCAGCGTGATGGTGTAGGTGCCCACCGGCAAGGAGCCGATGTTGTAACGACCTGAGGAATCGACGGTCGCGGTGCGGGTGATACCCGTGTCGCCTTGGACCTGAACCGTGAGACCCGACTCCGCCGGGACCGAACCATAGATGCTGCCGGTGGTGCTTTGCGCAAGCGCACCCGAGCTGAAGGCCATTGCAAGGGCGACGCTCAACGCGCTGCGGTGCATCGCGCGCTTGGTGCTGGGGTGAAGTGCCACAGTCTCTCTCCTGACGACGAACGAAATAAAAGTTCCCGCGTGGCACGATGACAATAGGCCACACGGTTAACCGGAATTTAGCGGCCTTCTCGATCGAAGTCACGAAAAATTAATGCTTTGCCAACCTCCGTTACCTGCCGGCGCTCCGCTGCAACGCATGTTCAGCTTAGTGAATACACTTCGATGACTGTAATGTCACCTCGAGAAGGGTTCATCGCCCCAGCTCGAACACCACCTCGATGCTCACGCTGAGCGTGGTTTCGCCGGGCGAGACGGGCGTGGCGTCGGCCTTGGCGGCGCGGGCCATCATCATCACCGGGCGGGGCGCGCCGCCGCTGCCGGATTCGGAGATGCTGACGATGCGGCGCACCTTCAGGCCCAGGCCGTTGGCATAGGTCTCGGCGCGGGCCTGGGCCTTCTTCAGCGCGTCCAGGCGGGCCTGGTCGTAGACCGGTTCGGGCTGGTCGATCTCGAAGGTCGGGCCGTTGATCTCGTTGGCGCCCTGGGCGGCCAGCGCGTCCAGCACCTGGCCCAGGTCGGCGATCTTGCGCACCTTCAGGCTGACCGTGTTGGTGGCCTGGTAGCCGGTGATCTTGGGCGCTTCGTTGTCGCGGTAGTTGTACTGGGGGTTGAGCATCACGCCGCTGGTCTGGATGTCGCGCTCGGCGATGCCGGCCTTGCGGATGGCGGCCATGACCTGGGTCATCTGGGTGGCGTTCTGGCGCATGGCGGTGTTGCCGTCGGCAGCCTGGGTCACCACGCCGGCCGAGATCGTGGCGATGTCGGGCGCGCGGCTGGCTTCGGCCTGGGAGGAGATCGACAGCAGCGTGCCGTCGGCGGGCAGGGCGTAGCCGGCAGCGGCGGTCTGCGCGGAAGCGGTCATGGCGGGAGCTCCAAGGGCGAAGGCCAGTGCGATCAGCAGCGGGCGGAGGCGGTGGGTACGCATCGTTGTGGTTCCTCGATGGAAGTGGGTGGAGTGTCGTTGCGGGAAGATGAACGGGCCGTCGGCCGCGATGGGGTTTGCGGGCGCCGGAGGGGTGCGGCCTCCCGTTCAGTTTCGAGGCGCGGGTTATCCTTGGGCGATGCTGTTCCTCGCCTCCCAATCCCCGCGGCGCGCCGAGCTGCTGGCCCGCCTCGGGCTGGCATTCGAGCCCTTGTCCCTGGACATCCCCGAACAGCGCCAGCCTGGCGAGGCCGCGCTGGACTATGTGCGTCGCGTGGCCCTGGAGAAGGCCCGCGCCGGCCTAGAACTGGTGCGTGAGCGCGAGGATGCGATCGTCCTGGGCGCCGATACCGAGGTGATCCTGGACGATGTGGTGTTCGGCAAGCCGGCCGATGCGGCCGATGCCGAGGCGATGCTGGCGCGGCTGTCCGGGCGCATCCACACCGTGGCCAGCGCGGTGGCGGTGGTGACGGCGCGGCGTCAGGCGCAGGTGCTGGACCTGTCGGAGGTGCGCTTCGCCGTGCTGAGCGCGCCGGCCATCGCCGACTACGTGCGCAGCGGCGAGCCGATGGGCAAGGCCGGGGCCTACGCGATCCAGGGGCGCGGCGAGGCCTTTATCGCCCACCTTTCCGGCAGTCATTCGGGTGTAATGGGATTGCCGCTGCATGCGACGGCGAACCTGCTCACGCAATTCGGAGTGCTTTGATGTCGGAGGAGATCCTGGTCAACGTCACCCCGCGGGAAACGCGGGTGGCGGTGATCGAAAACGGGATGCTGCAGGAGCTGCACATCGAGCGTGGCTGGCGCCGCGGCATCGTGGGCAACATCTACAAGGGCCAGATCCAGCGGGTGATGCCGGGCATGCAGGCCGCCTTCGTCGAGATTGGCCACGACCGTGCGGCCTTCCTGCACGCCAGCGACATCGTGCGCGCGGCGCCGCCGGCCGCGGTGGCGGCGGGCGAAGAGGTGCCGCTGCCGCCGGCCGCGCCGGCGGCGATCCACGAGCTGGTGCGCGACGGCCAGGACGTGGTGGTGCAGGTGGTCAAGGACCCGATCGGCACCAAGGGCGCGCGCCTGACCACGCAGATCTCGATCCCGTCGCGCTATCTGGTGCTGATGCCGCAGTCCAAGGTGATCGGGGTGTCGGCGCGGATCGAGGACGAGGCCGAGCGCGCCCGGCTCAAGGGCCTGGTGAGCGATCTGGCCGCCCAGCACGGCCACATGGGCTACATCGTGCGCACCAACGCCGAAGGCCAGCCGGCCGAGGCGCTGGCCGAGGACGTGGCCTATCTGTCGCGCGTGTGGAACGTGATCAACCGCAGGGTCGGCGAGATGGCCCCGCGCGCGCTGCTCTATGAAGACCTCAGCCTGCCGCTGCGCGCGGTGCGCGACCTGATCCGCAAGGACGTGGAGCGGGTCAAGGTGGACTCGCGCGAGACCTACGAGCGCCTGCAGGCGTTCGTGGCCAAGTACATGCCGCCGCTGGCGGAGAAGCTGGAGCTGTACTCGGGCGATCGACCGATCTTCGACCTGTACGGGGTCGAGGACGAGATCGGCCGCGCCCTGGACAAGCAGGTGCCGCTGAAGTCCGGCGGCTATCTGGTCATCGACCAGACCGAGGCGATGACGACCATCGACGTCAACACCGGCTCGTTCCTGGGCCAGCGCAATCTGGAGGAGACCGTCTACCGCACCAATCTGGAGGCGGCGCAGGCGGTGGCCCGGCAGCTGCGGCTGCGCAACCTCGGCGGCATCATCATCATCGATTTCATCGACATGTCCGATGCCGAGCACAAGCGTCAGGTGCTGCGCACGCTGGAGAAGGGCCTGGCGCGCGACCACGCCAAGACCACGGTGTACGACTTCTCCCCGCTGGGCCTGGTGGAGATGACGCGCAAGCGCACCGTCGACAGCCTGGCGCGCCAGCTGTCCGAGCCCTGCGGCGCCTGCGGCGGCCGCGGCATGGTCAAGACGGCCGAGACGGTGACCTACGAGATCTTCCGCGAGATCACCCGTGCCACGCGCCAGTTCGAGGCCGCGCGCCTGCTGGTGATCGCCTCGCCCAAGGTGGTCGCGCGCATCACCGACGAGGAGTCCCAGGCGGTGGCCGAGCTGGAGGAATTCCTGGGCAAGTCGATCCGCCTCCAGGCCGATGCCGAGTATCTGCAGGAACAGTTTGATGTCGTGCTGCTCTGAGGGCGGGACCCGGGACCCGGGACCGGGGACCCGGGAAAGCATGGCGGGTCATGGTGAATTGCAGGTTCGTTGGCTGTCCGGCGTGGCCTCGAGGGTTCCGGCGCTCGCGCCTTTGATTCGTTCGTACCTGGGGCGCTCGCCACGAAGCGCTTGCCGTCGCACTCCTCTGATCCCGAAGCCCCTGCCTTTGCTTGCCCGGGTCCCCGGTCCCCGGTCCCCGGTCCCGGCTCTCACCTGATGCCCTTCGCCTTTCACCATCGCCTGCGCGTGCTGCGCCGGTTGGCGTGGTATGCGCTGGCCGGTGGGCTGGTGCTGGTCGCGCTGGTGCTGGGCGTGCTCAGTCAGCTGCTGCCGCTGGCGCAGCGGCATCCCGACCAGGTGGCGGCCTGGCTGAGCCAGCAGGCCGGCCGCTCGATCAGTTTCGATGCGCTGCACACGGCCTGGACGCGGCGCGGCCCGCTGCTGCAGTTCGACGGCCTGCATGTGGGGCCCAAGGGGCCGGGCGAGGGCGTGGATATCGGCCAGGCCGAGCTGCTGGTCTCGCTGTATGCCGGCCTGCTGCCGGGCCGGGCCTTCACCGAGCTGCGTCTGCGCAATCTGGCGCTGGAGGCCGAGCGTGCCGACGACGGCAGCTGGTCGATCCGCGGCTTTCCGGGGCAGCAGACCCGCGGCGATCCCTTCGATGCGCTCAACGGCCTGGGCGAGCTGCAGGTGGTCGATGGCCGTCTGCGCGTGATCGCGCCGTCGCTGGGCCTGGACCTGCAGCTGCCGCATGTGGATCTGCGCCTGCGGGTGCAGGGCCGCGACGTGCACGCCGGGGCGCGGCTGCGCGAGCGCGTGGGCGGCACCCCGATCGACCTGGCCCTGCTGTTCGACCGCGAGCGCGGCGACGGCCGCGCCTATCTGGAAGCCAGGGCCTTGCGCCTGGCCGACTGGCCGGCGCTGTCCAACCTGGCGGGCCTGCGCCTGCAGGGCGGGCAGGGCGAGGTGCGCGCATGGGCGCGCCTGAAGGCCAAGCGCCTGCAGCAGGCGCAATTCGACCTGGACCTGCGCCAGGTCCGGCTGGGCGCGAATGACCGTCGTGGCGAGGCGGCCTTCGACCAAGTGCGCGGGCTGGCGCGCGTGCAGGTGCAGCCGGACGGCTGGCGACTGGATGTGCCGCAGCTCACGCTGGGCAAGGTCGGCGCCGGGCAGGGCGTGCGCGGGCTGACGCTGGCCGGCGGTGCGCGCTCGGCGCTGCTGGTCGACGCGCTGCAGGCCGAGCCGCTGCTGCAGGTGCTGGCGCTGCATGATCGCGTTGCGCCCGGCTTGCGCGAGTGGCTGCGCCAGGCCCGTCCGCAGGTCGGCCTGTCCCAGGTCAGCGCCGCCGGCACCCTGCAGGGGCCCCTGCGGCTGCAGGCGCGGGTCGATGGCCTGGCGTTCGCGCCGGTCGGGCATGCGCCGGGGCTGTCGGGCCTGGGCGGGGCGCTCACCGGCGATGCGCAGGGCCTGGCGCTGGTGCTGGACCCGAAGCTGCCGTTCAAGTTCGACTGGCCGGCCGGCTTCGGCGTGGTCCATCCGGCCACGCTGCACGGCACGCTGGCGGCCTGGCGCGAGGGCGAGGGCTGGAAGGCCGGCACGCCGTCGCTGGTGGTGGACGGGCCGGACTTCGGCGTGACCGCGCGCGGTGAGGTGTGGTTCCAGAACGATGGCACGCGGCCCTGGCTCAACGTCGCCGCCCAGGTGCACGACACGCCGGTGCCGGCCGCGCGCGGCTTCTGGGTGCGCCACCTGATGTCCAAGCCGGCGCTGGAATGGCTGGATCGGGCGATGCAGGGCGGCATGGTGCGCAACGGTACCGGCCTGGTCGGCGGCGATCTGGACGACTGGCCGTTCGTGCATCAGCAGGGCATCTTCGATGCGCAGGCCGACATCGAGCAGGGGCGCATTCGCTTCCAGCCCGACTGGCCGGACATGACCGAACTGGACGCGCACGTGCGCTTCCTCGGCAATGGGTTCTCGCTGGAGGGCAAGGGCCGCCTGGGCGAGGTGCCGGTCTCGCGCCTGCAGGGCGGTATCGCCGACTGGCATGAGACCGTGCTCAAGATCGAGGCCGAAGGCGGCGACGATGCCGCGCGCCTGCTCTCGCTGCTGCGCCACAGCCCGCTGCAGCAGCGCTACGGCGAGGCGATGAAGGGCCTGAGCGTGTCCGGCCCGGCCAAGGTGCAGTTCGGCATGACCTTGCCGCTGCGCGGCGGCGCGCAGCCCGAGGTCAGCGGCCAGGTGCAGCTGGACCGCGCGCAGGTGGCCGACAGCACCTACGACCTGGCCTTCACCGACGTGCGCGGGACGGCGACGTTCTCGCAGGGCGGCTTCGACGCGCCGCAGCTGGACGCGCTGCGCGCCGGCGCGCCGGCGCAGCTGGCGCTGCGTGCCGGCGATGCGGTGCAGGACGCGGCGCATGTGTTCGAGGCGCGCCTGGCCGCACCGCTGACCGCGGCCGAACTGCTCGCCCGCGTGCCCGAGCTGAACTGGTTGAACAGCTACATGCAGGGCCGCTCGCCGTGGACCATCGACGTCAGCGTGGGGGCGCCCGCGCAGGGCGGCGGCGATCCGCCGGTGAGCGTCACCGCGCAGTCCGACCTGACCGGCACCGCGCTCAAGCTGCCGGCGCCGCTGGACAAGCCGGCCGCGCGCGCGCTGCCGGCCACCGTGGCGGTGCAGATGCCGCTGGAGCAGGGGCGAGTGGACGTGAGCTTCGGCCGGCTGATGGCGCTGCGCGCGCAGCCGCGCGCGGGTGCCACCGGCGTGCGCGTGGACCTGGGCCGCGCGAGCATTTCCCAGCCGGTCCCGGCCAGCGGCCTGAGCGTGGGCGGCACCGCGCCGGTGCTGGATGCGGCCGGCTGGATCGCGGTGGCGCGCGCCTCGGGCAGCGCGCCGGCCGACGATCCGCTGGTCAAGGCCGGCGCGGCCGCCGCGCCGCTGACCAGCCCGCAGGCCGGCGCGCCGCCGCCGCCGCCGGCGAACAGCCAGCCGCTGGCGCTGCGCGGCATCGACCTGACCGCGCAGAAGCTGCTGCTGATCGGCGCCGCCTTCCCCAACACCCGCGTGCAGCTCAGCCCGGCCCGCGCCGCGCTGGATGTCAGGCTCTCCGGCGATGCGCTGGCCGGCCATGTGCACGTGCCCGACGACGCCAATGCCACGATCGAAGGCCAGCTCGACCGGCTCTACTGGACCTCGGCCACGCCGGCGCCGGACCCGGCCACCGCGGCGACCCGGCCGGCGACCTCACCCGACGGCTCGACCCCGGTCGAGGACGACCTGGATCCCACCGCGCTGCCACCGCTGTCGCTGCAGATCGGCGATCTGCGCTTCGGCGATGCCAAGCTGGGCCAGACCACGCTGCGCACGCGCAAGCTGCCGGCCGGCCTGCACATCGACACCCTGCAGATGCGCGCGCCGCAGCAGAAGATCGACATCACCGGCGACTGGACCGGGCGTGGGCGTAGCGCACGCACGCATCTGCAGGTGCAGGTCGACAGCGACGATGTCGGCACCCTGATGGACGGGCTGGGCTTCACCGGCCGGGTGCGCGGCGGCCACGGCAAGGTCGGCCTGGATCTGGCCTGGCCCTCGAGTCCGGCCGGCTTCACCCTGGCCGGGCTGGACGGCAGTGCGCGCTTCGACATCCACGACGGCGCGCTGCTGGAGGTCGAACCCGGCGCCGGCCGCGTGCTGTCCTTGTTCAGCCTGACCCAGCTGCCCAAGCGGCTGATGCTGGATTTCCGCGACTTCTTCTCCAAAGGGCTGGCCTTCAACCAGGTCAAGGGCGAAGTGGAGCTGGGCGGCGGCCAGGCCAGGACCGACGACACGGTCATCAACGGCTCGGCGGCCGAGATCCGCATCACCGGCAGCACCGACCTGAAGGCGCAGACCTTCGACCAGACCATCCACGTGCTGCCGCGCTCGGGCAACCTGCTCACCGTGGTCGGCGCCGTCGCCGGCGGCCCGGTCGGCGCGGCGGTGGGCGCGGCGGCCAACGCCGTCCTGCGCAAGCCGCTGAGCGAGGTCGGCGCCAAGACCTACCACGTCACCGGCCCCTGGAAGGATCCGGACGTGCAGGTGACCGAACACAACGAAGCCGCGCCCGCACCGTCGCCCACGCCAACCGCGCCCACGCCCACGCCGTAAGCGCGGCTTGCAATCGCCCCCCACACCCCGATCATTGCTGCCATGACCTCATCTGCCATCGCCCTCGCCGAATCGCGCCTGCTGCTGCCCGCAGGCCTGGACCAGACCGGACTGGACCGTGCCTTCGGCACGCTGCTCGGACCGGGCATCGACTTCGGCGACCTGTATTTCCAGCACACCCGGCGCGAAAGCTGGACGGTGGAGGACGGCATCGTCAAGGACGGTGCGCATTCGATCGAGCAGGGCGTCGGGGTGCGCGCGATCTCCGGCGAGAAGACCGGCTTCGCCTATTCGGACGACATCAACGCGGCCGCGCTGCTGACCGCCGCCGGCTCGGCGCGGGCGATCGCGCGCGACGGCGCCAGCCACTCCCCGCGCGCCCTGGTGCGCGGCACCGGCCGGGCGCTGTACGCGCCGGAGGATCCGGTCGATGCGATGGACAACGACGCCAAGGTCGCCGCGCTGCGTGCGGTCGACCGGCTACTGCGCGCGGCCGATCCGCGCGTGCAGCAGGTCAGCGTGAGCCTGTCCGGCGGCGTGGACACGGTGCTGGTGGCACGCAGCGACGGCGTGCTCGCCTCGGACGTGCGCCCGCTGGTGCGGCTGAACATCCAGGTGATCGTCGAGCAGAACGGCCGCCGCGAGTCCGGCTATGCCGGCTACGGCGGGCGCTATTCCTATGCGCAGCTGCTGGCCGACGGCAAGCCGGAGGAGTTCGCGCGCGAGGCGCTGCGCCAGGCGCTAGTCAACCTGGAGGCGGTCGACGCGCCGGCCGGGGTGATGCCGGTGGTGCTGGCCTCGGGCTGGCCGGGCGTGCTGCTGCACGAGGCCGTCGGCCACGGTCTGGAAGGCGACTTCAACCGCAAGGGCACCAGCGTCTACGCCGGACGCATCGGCCAGCAGGTCGCCTCGCGCGGCGTGACCATCGTCGACGACGGCACGCTGGAGGGCCGGCGCGGCTCGCTCAACATCGACGACGAGGGCCAGCCGACCCAGTGCACCACGCTGATCGAGGATGGCGTGCTGGTCGGCTACATGCAGGACAGCCTCAACGCGCGCCTGATGGGCATGGCGCCGACCGGCAACGGCCGCCGCGAATCCTTCGCCCACCTGCCGATGCCGCGCATGACCAACACCTACATGCTCGCCGGACAGCACGAGCCGGAGGAGATGATCCGCTCGGTCAAGAAGGGCCTGTATGCGGTCAACTTCGGCGGCGGCCAGGTCGACATCACCAGCGGCAAGTACGTGTTCTCTGCGACCGAGGCCTACCTGATCGAGGACGGCAAGATCACCGCGCCGGTCAAGGGCGCCACGCTGATCGGCAACGGCCCGGAGACCATGCAGAAGGTGCGCATGGTCGGCAACGACCTGGCGCTGGACGCCGGCGTGGGCGTGTGCGGCAAGGATGGCCAGAGCGTGCCGGTGGGCGTGGGCCAGCCGTCCCTGCTGATCGACGGGTTGACCGTGGGCGGCACGCAGGCGTGAGGGAAGCGGCTTGCTTCCCTTTTCTCACCGCGACGGTGGGCTCTCTGAGGAACAGGTGTCCGCAGCGCGGATGAGGGTGCCGGGCGTGCTTCAGGCACTGCGCGCGCGCCGGGCCCTTACCCCGACCCCTCTCCCTGGGGGAGCGGGGCTAGTCTTCGCGCGCGTCGAGCGCATCGGCATCGTTCGCGTCGGCCGCGTCGATCAGGCCGCGGATCTCGCGATACAGCTCGCGGTAGGACGCCGGCGGCTTGTTCTTCTTGCGCTCCTCGGCGACGTTGCGCACCAGCTGGCGCAGGCGCTGGCGGTCCGCGTCGGGGAAGGCATCGACCAGCTGGGTCAGCGCGTCGGGGTCGTCCAGCAGGCGCTCGCGCCAGCTTTCGGCCTGGTGCATCAGGCCGGTCTCACGGCGCGCGGCGTCGCCGCCGGCGTCCAGCGCATCGCGGATCGCCTCCAGCGTCGCGTCGTCCTCCTTGCGCATCTGCTTGGCCAGGTACTGCAGCTGGCGCTTGTGCGCGATGTGCGAGGTGACCTTCTGCGTGTCGCGCACGTGGTCGGCCAACTCCTCGCTCATCGGCAGCTGGGCCAGGCGCGCGGCCGGCAGCGCCACCAGCTGTTCGGCCAGGGCGCGCACCTCCAGCGCGTCCTGCCGCTGCTGGGTGCGGCTGGGGCCGTAGAACTCGCCGGTTTCCGGATCGCGTCCGCGCATCTCACACTTCTCCACGAGTCGGCGCGCGCAGCGCGCCGGATCAATCGAAATCCAATCAATAGGATAAGCCATTGAACGCCATCGCTTCCCCCGTGCATGACGACAGCAACGCGCGCCTGGACCATCTGGCGCGCCTGTCCGAGCGCCTGCTGGACATGGCCCGCGCGCGCGGCGCCAGCCAGGCCGAGGTCAGCTGCAGCGAGGATCGCGGCCTGAACGTCAACGTGCGCCTGGGCGAGGTGGAGACGGTCGAATCCACCCAGGACCGCGCCATCGGCGTGACCGTCTACTTCGGCCAACGCAAGGGCAGCGCCAGCACCGCCGACCTGCGCGAGGACAGCCTGGCCGCCACGGTCGAGCAGGCCTGCGCCATCGCGCGCTACACCGAGGACGATGCGGCCGCCGGCCTGGCCGACGCCGCGCGCATGGCCACGGCCTTCCCGGACCTGGACACCTGGCATCCGTGGGAACTGGACGCCGATACGGCCATCGACCTGGCGCTGGCCTGCGAGGCGGCCGGGCGGCAGGCCGATGCGCGCATCAGCAATTCCGATGGCGCCTCGGTGGGCAGCGGCTACGGGCTGTCGGTGTACGCCAATTCGCACGGCTTCATCGGGCGCGAGCGCGGCACGCATCATTCGATCAGCTGCGCCCTGATCGCCGGCACCGGCGAAGGCATGCAGCGCGACGGCTGGTACACCACCGCGCTGGCGCGCGAGCGGCTGCAGGCGCCGGAGGCCGTCGGCCTGCGCGCCGCGCAGCGCACCGTGGCGCGCCTGGCGCCGCGCGACCTGGCCACCGGCCAGTATCCGGTGCTGTACAGCGCCGAGGTCGCGCGTTCGCTGATCGGGCACCTGCTCGGCGCGGTCAGCGGCGGCGCGCTGTATCGCAAGGCCAGCTTCCTGCTCGATCGCGCCGGCACGCAGGTCTTCCCGGACTGGTTCTCGATCGAGGAGCGGCCGCTGCTGCGCGGCGGCCTGCGGTCGGGCAGCTTCGATGCCGAAGGCGTGGCCACGGTCGATTCGCCGCTCGTCGCCAATGGGGTGCTGCAGCGCTACGTGCTGGGCAGCTATTCGGCGCGCAAGCTCGGCCTGAGCAGCACCGGCAACGCCGGCGGCGTGCACAACCTCATCGTATCCAGCAATGCCGGCGACCTGCCGTCCCTGCTGCGCGAGATGGGCACCGGTCTGCTGGTGACCGAGCTGATGGGGCAGGGCGTCAACGGCGTTACCGGCGATTACTCGCGCGGCGCCGGCGGGTTCTGGATCGAGAACGGTCAGATCGCCTACCCGGTCGACAACGTGACCGTGGCCGGCAACCTCAAGGACATCTTCGCCGCCATCGAGGCGGTGGGCAGCGACATCGACCCGCGCTCGCATATCGCGATGGGCTCGCTGCTGGTGGGCAAAATGACGGTCGCAGGGAGCCAGTAAGCGCCGCGTTTCGCACGTGAACAGGGCGATCCGGGCCGGATCGCCAGAAATCACTTGCCCATCACATCGCTGACGTGCAACGTCGCCAACGCCGGATCGGCGTGACCGAGGCTTCGACCGCACCTGGTCGGCCCGGACAGGGGGACAACATGAAGCGACTTCTCTGCCTGCTGGCCTTCGGCTGGCTGCTAGGCCTTTCGACGACTGCGCTGGCGGCCGATGCGCACGTGGCGCTGGTCAAGCGCGTGGAAGGCAGTGTCAAAGTCGTGCGCGCCTCCGGCAGCGTCGAGGCGAGCGGCGGCACACAGCTGCTGGTGTCCGACCGCCTGATCGCCGCGCCCGGTGCGACGGCCTCGATCGTCTTCCGCGACGGCACGCTGCTCACGCTGGGCTCGGGGGCCGACGTGCTGGTGCGCGATTACCTGTTCGAGCCCAAGGACGACGCGTTCTCCTTCTCGCTGTATCTGAGCAAGGGCTCGGCGATCTACGAGTCCGGCAAGATCGGCAAGCTCAAGCCGGAGGCGGTCAAGATCGACACGCCCACCGCGACGGTCGGCGTGCGCGGCACCCGCCTGCTGATCGAGGCGAACTGAACGCCATGACGTGTTCGATGCGCCACGCCTGGATGCGGGTCGCCGTGCTGTGTGCCGCCCTCGGTCTGGGCGCCTGCGCGTCCACGCCGACCCGGGTGACGCTGCTGCCGGACCACGACGGCAAGGTTGGCGCACTGGTGGTGTCCACCGCACAGGGCCAGCAGCGCATCGAGCAGGCCTACGCCACGGTCAGCGTTGGCGATGCCAAGGCCCGGCCGGGCGCGCCGCGCGGCCAGGACCAGGCGGCGTTCGAGCAGGCCCATCGCGCGCTGCTGGACGCCCAGCCCACGCCGCCGCGCAGCTTCGTGCTGAACTTCAGGTTCGACAGCATGGAGCTGACGCCGGAATCGAAGAAGCAGCTGCCCGGCGTGCTGGAGGTGGTGCGCGGCCGCCTGCCGACCGAGGTCACGGTGTTCGGCTATGCCGACTCGGCCGGCACGGCCAAGTACAACATGGACCTGTCCGAGCAGCGTGCCCGCGCCGTGGCCAGGCTGCTCAAGCAGATCGATCCGGACCTGCCGGTGGAAGTGCGCTGGTTCGGCGACAAGGTGCCGCTGGTGCCGACCCGGCCGGGGGTGCCGGAACAGCGCAACCGGCGCGCCGAGATCTTCGTTCTCTAGACGCGCGTCCGACCATGCAGCTCGCGCCCGCCCTGACCGAATCCTCGCCCCGTCGGCGGCTGGGGTTCCTGCTGCTGGCCGTGCTGGTGGCGGTGCTGGTGGTCGCCAGCGGCCTGTGGAAGGACGCGCCGGTGGCGCGGCTGGACCGCGCGCTGCTGGACGGGCTGCTGGTCCATGCCGCCTCCGGGGTGCAGGCGCCGGACACGGTGGTGGTGGACATCGACGAGGTCAGCCTGGCGGCGGTGGGGCAGTGGCCGTGGCCGCGCTATCGCCTGGCCACCCTGATCGAGCGCGTCGCGGCCGAGCACCCGTCGGCGATCGCGCTGGACATCCTGCTGCCCGAGCCCGATCGCACCTCGCTGACCGACATCCAGCAGACCTTCAAGCGCGACTTCGACCTGGACGTGTCCTTCGCCGGCGTCCCGGCCGGGCTGCTGGACAACGATGGCTACCTGGCCCAGGTGATGGCGCGGCACGAGGTGATCGGCGCACGCTATTTCTACTTCGACCATGCCACCGAGGGCGCCGGGCCGGTGCGGCCCGGGGTGGGCTTCGAGGGGCGCCTGGACCGGCTGCAGTTGCCGCAGGCGCCTGGCGTGCTGGACAACGTGGCGCCGATCGCCGCGCGCACGCGCACGGCGGGCTTCGTCAACATCCGCGCCGACGACGATGGCCAACTGCGGCGCGCGCCGCTGCTGATCGCCCATCGCGGCGTGGTGCACGCCAGCCTGGCGCTGGCCGCGACCATGCAGGCGCTGGGCGTGCGCAGCGGCCAGATCGAACAGGATCGCGACGGCCTGTCGCTGCGCCTGGGCACGCACCGCGTGCCGATCGATGCGGCCGGCCAGGCCAGGCTGCGCTTCAACGGCGGGCCGGCCCAATACACCAGCATTCCTGCGGTGGACGTGCTGGCCGGGCGCGCGCGCGGCCAGGACCTGCGCGGCCGGATCGTGTTCATCGGCTCCTCCGCCGTCGGGCTCAACGATCTGCATCGCACCGCGCTGGATCGCGATTTTTCCGGCGTCAAGCTGCAGGCGGTGCTGGCGCAGAACCTGATGGACGGCAACGCGGTGCGCGCGCCGAGCTGGGGCACGGGTGCGGCGCTGCTGAGCAGCGTGCTGGGCGCGCTGCTGCTGGCCTGGCTGTTTGCCGCCGGACGCGGGCTGGCGCTGCTGGCGGCGCTGGCCGCGCTGCTGGCGGCGGGCCTGCTGGCGTTGGCGGCGGCCGTGTTCGCGCGCACCGGGGTGTACCTGCCGACCGGCGCGGCGCTGCTGACCCTGGGCCTGCTGCTGGCGCTGTGTTGCGGCGCGCGCCTGGTGACCCAGCATCGCCGCGCGCAGCGGTGGCGCCGGCAGCTGGAGAACGCTCGTCAGGTCACGATCGAATCGATGGCCGCGGTGGCCGAGACGCGCGACCCGGAGACCGGCGCGCACATCAAACGCACCCAGCACTACGTGCGCGCCGTGGCCCGGCATCTGCAGCGCAGCGGACACTACACCGACATCCTGACGCGCGAGTACATCGACCTGCTGTTCCTGTCCGCGCCGCTGCACGACATCGGCAAGGTCGGTGTGCCCGACCACATCCTGCTCAAGCCCGGCGCGCTGACGCCGGAGGAGCTGGTGATCATGCGCCGCCACGCCGAATACGGCCGCCAGATCATCCTGAGCACGTCCGGGCGGATCGAGGGCGACAACTTCCTGCAGATCGCCGGCGACATCGCCGCCACCCACCACGAGAAATGGGACGGCAGCGGCTATCCGGCCGGGCTGAAGGGCCAGGATATCCCGCTGTCGGGCCGGATCATGGCCGTGGCCGACATCTACGACGCGCTGATCAGCCGGCGCTGCTACAAGGATCCGTTCCCGCACGAGCGCGCCAAGGCCATGATGCTCGAGCTGCGCGGTACGACCTTCGACCCGGTGGTGCTGGACGCGTTCTTCCAGATCGAGGCCGAGGTGCTGCAGATCGCCGCGCGCTATCGCGACGAGGACGATGCGTCGGACGGGGACTGGGACGACACGCTGGCCGGCCTGGATGGCCGCACCCGGCCTCAGGCCACGTAAGCTGCGCAGGTACCGGCGCACATCGCCGGCCGGCTTCCTTCCACCCTGGACCTGCGAGAAACGCGCATGAACGAATTCGAGAACGTCACCGCACCGCCGCCGCCCCCGCCGGGCACGCCCTCGGCCGAGGACCGGCAGTGGGCGCTGTTCGCCCATCTCTCGGCGCTGCTCGGCGGCCTGCTGACCTCCGGCTGGCTGGCCAGTCTGGGCTGCGTGATCGGCCCGCTGATCATCTGGCAGATCAAGAAGGACACGCTGCCCTTCGCCGCCGACCAGGCCAAGGAGGCGCTGAACTTCAACATCACCGTGGCGATCATCATGCTGGTGCTGACCCTCATCGGTCTGGTCACGCTGGGCATCGGCTTCATCGTCACCGGTCCGCTGATGCTGCTGGTGGGCATCGCCGCGCTGGTGTTCATCATCATCGCCGCGATCAAGTCAAACAACGGCGAGGCCTATCGGTATCCGTTCGCGTTCCGCTTCATCAAGTAGGCGCGCGCGCGGTGACCTGAAAAAGCCCGGCTTCGGCCGGGCTTTTTTCTTGCGGTGGCCAGACAGGCGCCGCCGTGCAGCCGGCCTTCGCTGAACAGGCGGCCACGCGGTGTGGTCCGACGTGTTGTCTGCGGTCTTGGCGAGCCGCTAACTTGATCGCCCGGATATCCCCGGATCCTGGAGCGAAGCGATGAAGAAACGTTGGGAACACGCCGCCGCCTGCGCCGCACTGTCCGCGCTTGCGCTGCTTGCAGGCTGTAAGCCGCAGCCGCAGCCGCAGCCGCCTGCGCCGCAGGCCGCCATCGCCAATCCGGCATCCGAGTACTGCGTCAAGCAGGGCGGACGGCTGGAAACGGTCAACGAGGCGGATGGTGCGAAGGGTGTGTGCCATTTGCCGGATGGCACGGCGATTGAAGAATGGACGCTGTACCGCCGCGATCATCCTGCGTAGTAGCGGGGGGCGTAAGCAGCGGACTCAATGCCCGCGCCGCACCGTCAGCTCGCCCAGCGCGGCCAGTGCATCGGCGCGCTCGGCGAAAGGGGCGAGCAGGTCGCGCATCTGCGCGGCCAGGTCGTCCAGCCTGGCCTTGGCGCCGTCCATGCCAAGCAGGGCGGGATAGGTGGACTTGTCCTGGGCGGCGTCCTTGCCGGCGGTCTTGCCGAGGGTCTCGGAGCTGGCTTCGACGTCGAGGATGTCGTCGCGCACCTGGAAGGCCAGGCCGAGCGCGTCGGCGAAGCGGTCCAGGCGCTGCAGCGTGTCCGCGTCCGCGCCGCCGGCCAGCGCGCCCAGCCGCACGCTGGCGCGGATCAGGGCGCCGGTCTTGAGCGCGTGCATGCGCTGCAGCGCGGCCAGCGACTGCTGCTGGCCGGTGGCGTCGATGTCCAGCGCCTGGCCGCCGCACATGCCGGCCACGCCGCTGGCCCGGGCCAGGGTCTGCAGCCAGGCCACGCGCAGCGCGGGCTCGGCGTGCGCGTCGGCGAGCACTTCGAAGGCGCGCGTCTGCAGCGCGTCGCCGGCCAGGATCGCGGTGGCTTCGTCGAAGGCCACGTGGACGGTCGGCCGGCCGCGGCGCATCGCGTCGTCATCCATCGCCGGCAGGTCGTCGTGCACCAGGGAATAGGCGTGGATCAGTTCCACCGCCGCGGCGGGCGCATCGAGCGTGGCTTCATCGGCGCCGGTCAGCGTGCCGGCCGCGTAGACCAGCAGCGGGCGCATGCGCTTGCCGCCGCCGAGCACGGCGTGACGCATCGCCGCGTGCAGGCGCTGCGGGGCCAGGTCGGGCGCGGGCAGCGCGGCCTCCAGCGCCGCTTCGACGCGCTGTGCCCAGCGCGCGAACGCGGTCTCACTGCCCATCGGGCAGCGGCGCGAAGGGCTCGGCGGTCTCGGGGCGGTCCGGGTCGGTGAGCAGGCGCACGCGCAGCTCTGCCTGCTCCAGCGCGGTGCGGCAACTGCGGTACAGGCCGACGCCGCGTTCGTAGGCGGCCAGGGACTCTTCCAGGCTCAGGTCGCCCTGTTCCATGCGCGCGACCAGCTGCTCCAGCTCGTCCAGCGATTGCTCGAAATGCGCCACGGGCGAGGCGTCGGCGGTGGGTTTGTTAGCCATGGGCAAAGTGTGGGGGCCATGCTGCGAAGGGTCAATCAAACGCGGCTCGGCGGTGTCCAGTGCAATCGGGCGTTCTGCGCCTCAAGCCAGGCCTGGAACGGGCCGGACAGGAGGCGGTCGCCCATCGCCAGCACGCTGCCCTCGGCGTCGCGCAGCAGCGGCAGCTGCGCGCGCTGCCACGGCGGAATGCAGGCCGCCTGCAGCGCGTGCTTGAGCGCGTGCGAATGCGTCCGCCCAGGCAACTGGATGCGTTCGCCGCCCTGGCGCGCGCCGACCTGCACCGGGGGCTCGAACGCCGCGCCCTGCAGCCGGAGTTCGCCGCCGCCGGGCAATGCCAGCGGCGCATCGCCGCGCCAGTGCGTGCGCCATGCGCGGGGCAGCGGCGGCGTTGCGCGGCCGGCGTGCAGCAGGTCGCGCCAGCGCTGCAGGCGCGCATCGCCCCAGTCGAAGCGCGCCTGCGCATCGTGCCCGGCATCGAGCAGGCTGGTCTCCAACTGGACGATGCCCTGCGCCGGCAGCGGCGGCAGGCCCAGCGTGGCGATCCAGCGGCGCACGGCGCGCGCGCGCAGTTCGGGCGACAGCGCCCGCAGCGCGGGAACCGACAGCAGCTGCGCATCGTCGGTGCGCGCGCGGTCCAGCGCGTCCTGGTCCAGCTGCAGCAACAGCGCGTCGGCCTGCGCGCTCAGCGCGGCGCTGCGCGCCAGGGCGGCGTCGGCGTGCGGCCAGCGCTGGCGCAGCAGCGGCAGCACGTGGTGGCGCAGGAAGTTGCGGTCCAGCGCGGCATCGGCATTGCTGGGGTCCTCGACCCAGCGCAGGTTATGGGCCTGGGCGTAGGCCAGGATCGCGCTGCGCGGCAGGTCCAGCCAGGGCCGCCACAGTTGGCCTTGCGCGAACGGGCGCAGCGGCCGCATCGCCGCCAGGCCTTCGGGCCCCGAGGCGCGCAGCGCGCGCAGCAGAAAGGTCTCGGCCTGATCGTCGCGGTGGTGGGCGGCGACCAGCAGGTCGCCAGGTCGCAGGACGCGGGCGAAGGCCGCGTGGCGCGCGCGGCGTGCGGCGGCCTCCAGTCCCTCGCCGGCGCGTTCGACCACGACGCGTTCGACCCGCAGCGGCACCTGCAGCCGCGCGCACAGCGCCACGCAGTGGGCTTCCCAGGCATCGGCGTCGGCATGCAGGCCGTGGTGCACATGGACGGCGCGCACGCGGCCGGGCCAGGTGGCGGCCAGCGCGTGCAGCAGTGCGGTGGAATCCAGGCCGCCGCTCAGCGCCACCCACAGCGCGGCCTCGGGCGTGGTGGCGGGCAGGGCGGCCAGCAGGTCGGTCGGTGAGGCCATCCGGGGATGGTGCCACGCAGGGTGCGGCGCGGCGACGCGCGGACCACCTGCGGTTGCGGCGCAGCGGCTGGCGCATCGAGTGCGGCATGCGCCGGTCCTTCGATCGCGCGCCGTCCGCAGGCAAGGCGCGCGATGCGGGCTACAGCGCGATGCTGCCCGGTCCCGCTTCCTGGTCGGAAGGCAGCGGATCGCGCTGGCGCGGGCGCAGGGTCGGTGGCATCGGCGGGCGGCCGATGCCCTTGTCCAGCAGCCAGGCCTGGCAGGCGCGCTGCCAGTCGCGCATCGCCTCGGGTACGTCGCGGTAGAAGGCGTCCTCCACGATGGGCATGCGCCCGTCGTTGGACTGCGCGGTGCCGAGCAGGCGCGCACCCTCCAGGTCGTGCATGCGCAGGGTCGGGTCGCCGCCGTGTTCCAGCAGCCAGTACAGCCGATCGAAGCGGCCGCTGCGCGCGTACCAGCTCAGCACGGTGTCGTAGTGGTCGGCGCCGTCCAGGACGGTGTCCTGGTTGGCGCCGGACAGGATCAGGTGCTGCACGTTGGCCCAGCGGCCGTGTTTGAAGGCCACGTACAGCAGCGGCTGGCCCTCGGCGTTGCGCGTGTTGGGGTCACCGCCGCGCATCAGCAGTTCGGTCAGGTAGTCGGGATCGGACCGTTCGGCCGCCGGCACCAGCGCCGACTCGAACGCCGCGGCCGTGCCGGCCTGGCCGCGCACATTCGGCGAGGCGCCGGCGTCGAGCAGCAGCCTCAGCCCCTCCGGGTTGGCGGTGAGTACCGGCCAGGCCAGCAGGGGACGGCCGCTGCGATCGAAGACGGTGTTCGGGTCGAGGCCCTGTTCGCGGACCAGCTGGTCGATGCGGCGCGTATCCAGGTGGTCCACCGCTCGCGCCAGCGCCAGACCCGGGCCGGTGAAGTACGCATCCGGGTCCAGCACGTGATTGGCGTTCCGCGGCAGGCTCCGGGCGATGTACACGCAGCCGCAGACCGCCAGCAGCACCAGCGGCAGCAGGAGCAGCAGGGTGCGCAGCGGGCCATGGGGCAGGCGGAGACGGCTCACGGGTGGGCGGCTTGGAGAAGGCTTCACGGGCTAAGGTACGTCGAAAGCGCGCCGTGCCGGCCCGCGCCGGTCTCGTCGGCCGAGACGCCGCCCGGCTACAGTGGCGCCCGGTTTTTTCTCCAGGGAACGCTCCATGGCCAAGGCCGCCTCCAAGGCCCGCACCGCCTATGTCTGCGGCGAATGCGGCGCCGAATACAGCAAGTGGCAGGGCCAGTGCACCGAATGCCACGCCTGGAACAGCCTGAGCCAGGTCGTGCTGGAGCCGGCCGCCGGCGCCGCGCCGGCCGCCGCGCGCCGCACCGGCTGGGCCGGCAAGACCGAGGCGCCGAAGATCACCGCGCTCAAGGACGTGCGCAGCAGCGAGGACGTGCGCGTGTCCACCGGCATCGGCGAGTTCGACCGCGTGCTCGGCGGTGGCCTGGTCGAAGGCGCGGTGGTGCTGGTCGGCGGCGATCCGGGCATCGGCAAGTCGACTCTGCTGCTGCAGGCGCTGGCGCGGATGGCCGCCACCCTGCCGGTGCTGTACGTCACCGGCGAGGAATCGCTGGCCCAGGTCGCCGGACGCGCCGTGCGCTTGGACCTGCCGCTGGACGGCCTGCACGCGCTGGCCGAGACCGGGATCGAATCCATCCTCCAGCATGCCTCCACCGCGCGCCCGAAGCTGATCGTCGCCGACTCGGTGCAGACGCTGTGGACCGAGTCGCTGACCGCCGCGCCCGGTTCGGTGAGCCAGGTGCGCGAGAGCGCCGCGCGCCTGGTGCGCTATGCCAAGGAGACCGGCACGGCGGTATTCCTGGTCGGCCACGTCACCAAGGAAGGCGGCATCGCCGGCCCGCGCGTGCTCGAGCACATGGTCGATGCGGTGCTGTACTTCGAGGGCGAATCGGGCAGCCGTTTCCGCGTGCTGCGCGCGTTCAAGAACCGCTTCGGCGCGGTCAACGAGCTGGGCGTGTTCGCCATGGGCGACAAGGGCCTGAAGGAAGTGCCCAACCCGTCGGCGATCTTCCTGTCCGGCGGCAGCACCCGCCAGCCCGGCAGCTGCGTGATGGTCACCCGCGAGGGCACGCGCCCGCTGCTGGTGGAAGTGCAGGCGCTGGTCGATGCCTCGCCGCTGTCCAACCCGCGCCGCGTCGCCGTGGGTCTGGAAGGCAACCGCCTGGCGATGCTGCTGGCGGTGCTGCATCGCCATGGCGGCATCATGGTCGGCGACCAGGACGTCTTCATCAACGTGGTCGGCGGCATCCGCGTGCAGGAGACCGCGGCCGACCTGCCGGCGCTGCTGGCGGTGCTCTCGTCCCTGCGCGACACGCCGCTGGCCGAGAAGACGATCGCCTTCGGCGAGGTCGGCCTGTCCGGCGAGATCCGCCCGGTGCCCAACGGCGAGGACCGCCTGCGCGAGGCCGCCACCCACGGCTTCAAGCGCGCCATCGTGCCCAAGGGCAACGCACCCAAGGCCAGCGCGATCAAGGGCATGGAAGTCGTCGCCGTCGAACGCCTCGCCGATGCGCTGGAGGCGGCGTTCGGCTGAAGATTCGCCTGGGCTGAGGCTCCCGGACAGGCGAGGCGGCCCGGTGGAAATCCGGCCTTGCGGAAACTTGCCTGGCTGGAGCAACTGTCTCTTCCGGCCCAGTCGCGGTCGCCTTGTAGAGCGGAGCTTGCTCCGCTGCTCTTCGTTCGGTTCGTGGGAAGGCCCAGCGGAGCAAGCTCCGCTCTACGGGGGGCAAAAAAGCGAAAGGCCGCGGTGTCCGCGGCCTTTCGGGTGTTGCTTTGGAGCGTGTGGCGATCAGGCCAGGCCGGCCTGCTTCATCACTTCGGCGGCGTAGTCTTCCACCACCTTCTCGATGCCTTCGCCCACGGCCAGACGCTTGAAGCCGACCACTTCGGCGCCGGCGGCCTTGAGGGCCTGCTCGACGGTCTGGTTGGTGTCCAGCACGTAGGGCTGGCCGTACAGGGTCACTTCGCTGACGATCTTGTTGATCTTGCCGCTGATGATCTTTTCCAGGATCTCGGCCGGCTTGGACTTGTCCTTCTCGGACATCTTGGCCAGTTCGATTTCCTTTTCCTTGGCGACGAAGTCGGCCGGCACGTCGCTGGCCTTGTTGTACGGCGGGTTCATCGCGGCCACGTGCATGGCCAGGCCACGGGCCAGGTCGGCGTCGCCGCCCTTGACCTCGACCAGCACGCCGATCTTGCCGCCGTGGACGTAGGCGGCCACGTTGTTGGCGCTGTCGACGGCGACCAGGCGACGGATCTGCATGTTCTCGCCGAGCTTGGCGATGGCGGCGGCGCGGGACTCCTCGACGGTCTCGCCGGAAGGCAGCTTGGCCGACTTCAGCGCGTCCACGTCGGCGGCGCCGGAGGCCAGGGCGGCCTGGGCGACGGCGTCGGTGAAGGCGACGAAGTTGCTGTCCTTGGCGACGAAGTCGGTCTCGGAGTTGATCTCGACCAGCACGGCCTTGCCGCCGTCCTGCGCCGCGGCGATGCGGCCTTCGGCGGTGACGCGGTCGGCCTTCTTGTCGGCCTTGGCCAGGCCGGACTTGCGCAGCCACTCGGCGGCGGTGTCGATGTTGCCTTCGTTCTCGGTGAGCGCCTTCTTGCACTCCATCATGCCGGCGCCGGTGCGCTCGCGCAGTTCCTTGACCAGGGAAGCGGTGATTTCCACGGTGATGACCTCAGTTGGGAATGGGGTGGACGGCGCAAGCGCCGGTCCTTGAAGCGACAGCGGCGGAGCCTGCGCCCCGCCGCCCTGAGCCGGCGCACAGTGGCGCGCCGGCGTTGCACGGCCGTGACGCCTTAGGCGGCGGCTTCGTCGCTCTTGCGGCCACGACGGGCCGGCTTGGCCTCGGCGTTGCCTTCGCTGAACTCTTCCTCGCGCACGGTGGCCGAGTTCGGCGCGGCGGCCTTGCCTTCCAGCACGGCGTCGGCGGCGGCGCGGGCGTACAGCTGCACGGCGCGGATGGCGTCGTCATTGCCCGGGATGGCGTAGTCCACCAGGGCCGGGTCGTAGTTCGAGTCGACCACGGCGACCACCGGGATGCCGAGCTTCTTGGCTTCCTTGATGGCGATGTCCTCATGGCCGATGTCGATGACGAACAGGGCGTCGGGCAGACGGTTCATCTCCTTGATGCCGCCCAGCGAGGCCTGCAGCTTGTCGCGCTCGCGGCGCAGGCCCAGCACTTCGTGCTTGACCAGCTTCTCGAAGGTGCCGTCGGTCTCGGCCGCTTCCAGCTCCTTCAGGCGGGCGACCGACTTCTTCACGGTGGCGAAGTTGGTCAGCGAGCCGCCCAGCCAGCGCTGGGTCATGTAGGGCATGCCGCAACGCTCGGCTTCTTCCTTGATGGCTTCGCGGGCCGAACGCTTGGTGCCGACGAACAGGATGGTGCCGCGCTTCTGGGCGATGGCGCTGATGAAGTTCATCGCGTCAACGAACAGCGGCAGGGTCTTTTCCAGGTTGATGATGTGGATCTTGCCGCGGGCACCGAAAATGTACGGGGCCATCTTCGGGTTCCAGTAGCGGGTCTGGTGACCGAAGTGCACGCCGGCTTCCAGCATCTGGCGCATGGTGATCTGGGACATCGTGAAAAACTCCAAGGCAGTGGAACCGGCCGCGCGTTTTGGATGCGGCACTGATGGTTCCGGGGTTGGGCCTCCCTGCGGCGTCCGTGGCCGAACCCTCCTGGTAAGGAAGGCACCCCGGCACGGGCTGTGGCAGCAGGTGTGTATTCGCCGGTGACGCCCGGCGTGGGCGGTCTCTACAAGGCCTGGCGGCCTTTCAGAGCCGGCGGATTATAGCCGGCGGGCGCAGGTGGGCGCAAATCGCGCCCTGGCGCGGGTCAGGCCAGCAGCGGGGCGGCGGCGATCAGGATGACGAGCAGCAGCAGACGGCGGGAGGAGGACAGGCGCATGGGGTTTCCGGGGGAGGTGGACGGGCGAGATGCCCGGTCTGCCCGGAGTCATGCAGGCGGCGTGCCAACTCCGGCATGGCGCATGAAGTCGCATCGCAGGGCGTTTTATGAGACCGCGTTCACAAGGAACACGCCCTGGCGTCGCCTGCGCGGGTCGGTTCTGACCTTGCGCGTCAGTAGGTGATGGTCACAGTGATGGTGTCGCTGTAGCTGCCGGCGGCCGCGCTCTGCCCGGACGGCACGCGGCCGTAGACGGTGGCGGTCTGGGCGGCGCCGGTCCCGGTGCCCTGCAAGGTGTCGGTGTTCAGAACGTTGCCCCAGCGCTGGCTGCGCGCGGGGTCGAGGTAGAGGTCGTAGGCGACGTACTGGGCGGTGGCGCCCTGGCGCATGCGCCGCTGGCCGAGCAGGGCGTTGCTGCCATTGTCCAGGCCCAGCTGCCAGGCGGTGCGTCGCGTGCAGGTCAGGCCGATGGCGGAGGTCTGGTCGACATTGGCGGCGATGAAGCCCGCGACGCTGCCGAAGTCCAGATCGCTGGCGCTGTAGGCGTAGCACTGCCCCGGCACGTTGGCGGAGACGACGAAGGGGAAGGCGTCGTTGGCAGTCGTCGCGCCGGAGACATTGCAGGCGGCGGGAAAGCTCGCCGCGGCGCCCAGCAGCGGCGTGTTGGCCGCATAGGTCAGCACGGTGCTGGCGCCGGCGAAGGTGCTGCCATAGCTGCCCGCCGCCAGCGCCTGGTTGGCCGGAATGCGGCCGTAGATGGTCACGGTCTGCGCCTGCGAGCCACCGATGATCAACGGAATCGCGTAATCGAAATCCAGCACCAGCACGGTGCTGACCGCATTGCCCAGCGCGCCCCAGATCTGGCTGCGGGCCGGGTCCAGATAGAGCTGGTAGTTGAGCGTGTCGCCGTCGGCGTTGCGCAGACGACGCGGCGACAGCGAGGTATCGACGCTGCCTGGGCCCAGACCCACGCACAGCCGCACCTTGGTGTTGCTCAGCACGGCCAGCGCGGCGGTGCTGCAGGTCACGGTGAAGGAGGTGACGGTATCGGTGGGTTGTGTGGGCGAGACATTGCCGAAGGCCAGCACCGTCGGCGTGGTGGCGGTGCACACCGTCGCCGCGCGCGCGCTCGGCGCCCAGGCCCAGAGCGCCAGCAGGGCCAGCAGCAGGCAGCACGGCAGGCGGCGGCTCATTGGCGGGTCTCCGGGGCGCAGGTCAGCGGACCGATGCGTGGGATCCGGGCGGAGGCGATCCGGGCGGGATAGTCGAAATCCACCACGCAGGTGCCCGATTCGGCGCCGATCCGCAGACGGTTCCTGAGCTGCAGGTTGTCGAGGTAGGTCTCGCCGTCGTGGCCGACGACGGCGACCGGCTCCTTCGCACCGACCGGCGTCACCGTGCTGCCCACCGCCAGCGGCTGGCCGGCCGGATGGCGCAGGACCAGTGTGGCGGTGCGGACCTGGGTGATGGCGAAGGGCACCTTCAGACCGGCGCCGGCGCGCGGGGTGACCACGCGTTCCACCTCGTCCACGCGCAGGTCGGCGGGCAGGTCGAGGATGTCGATCGAGACCCGGTTGCGCTGCCAGGGTTGCAGCGGGGTCACCAGCAGCAGACCGTCGGCGTTGGTCTGGCCGATCAGGCGGTTCTCCAGCCGGACCGGGATGTGCGGTCGTCCGGTCGAGACCACGCCGAAGGCGTTGTCGACCGAACGCGCGGCCAGCACGCCGCCGCCCAGCCAGGCCAGGCTGCCACTGGCGCTGGCATAGCCGTAGGTGGTGCCGCCCTGGCTGGCCGCGCCCAGGCCGTAGCGGCCGACATCGTTCTGCCAGCCCAGTTCGGCCAGACCGCCGGTGCCGTCGGTCCCGCTGCGGGCCTGCACGCGCCAGCCCAGCCCGTTGGGGCCGCCGTCGCCGGGTACGGCTCGGGAAGCCTCGACCACCTGGGTGTTGAGGTTGCCGTTGCGCTGGGTCGAGACTGAGGCCCGGCGCAGCCCGTCCAGCGCCAGCGAGGCCGACAGATAGAGGCTGCGGTCGGAGGCGTCGTCCAGGTTCTGGTTCACCGACAAGTTGGCCGACCAGTCCTCGCCGAAGGTCTGCGACCAGAACAGGCCCGCATAGCGCAGGCTGGGTTCGTCCTCGTTGCGCAGCCGCACGTAGCTGGCGCTGAGCGAACCGAAGCGGGGCAGGGAGACGCCGAAGATCGCGTGGTCGCTGGCGCTGACCGGGATGCTGCCCTGCAGGCTGCCGATATCGCGATAGCGCCCATGCGTGCGCTGGGTGCCGATGGCCAGGTTGAAGGTGCCGTTGTTCCAGGTGTGCTCGATCGCGGTCTGGCCGCCTGCCTCATCGCCGCGGCGGCTGCGCGCATAGGAGGCCGACAGCACGCCGGCGCCGCCCAGCAGCCACAGTCCGCCCGCGCCGGCGTTGCTGATGTTGCCGCCATGCTCGGCGTGACCCTCGACGGTGAAGCCATCGCTGACGCCATAGCGGAACGTCCCGGTGCCCACCACGGTGTTGCCATAGCGGAACGAGCGCAGGCCGTAGTCCTCGCGCAGCACGCCCACCCCCACGCCGCCCTCGGACAGGCCCTTGGCCAGCAGCTCCTGGGTGCCGTAGAAGGAGAAATCCAGCGTGCGCACCTGGCCGAAGGCATCGGTGACCACCACCTGCGCGTTGCCGGTGCCGTTGATGCCGGGCAGGGTGGAGAGCTGGAACGGCCCGGCGGCGACCTGGCCGCTGTACTGGCGCAGGCCATCGACATACAGCTCCACCTGCGAGGGCACCGCGGCGTCGCCGAGGAAGGCCGGCGGGGGGGGGGGGGGCACGCGATACGGCTGCAGCCCGTAGTTGCGCCCAAGCTGGACGCCGGCCATGCGGATCGAGCGCGTCCAGTCCAGGGCGTCGCTGTAGAAATCTCCCAGCTGCAGGGTCAGCGCCCGGTCCGGCAGGTCCAGCTGCCAGTGGGTGTCCAGGCGCGTCGGTTCGACCCGCCAGCCGTGAGTGCCCTGGCCCTCGTACAGGCGTATGACCGAGGTGTTGCTGAGCACGCCCTGGCCGATGCCGAAGGCGCGCAGTTCCACGGTGGCGGCCAGATTGGTCTGGTCGGCAGTGCGATTGGCGTAGAGGTCGTAGTTGAGCAGCGCCCCCGGCGAGGAGGTGGCCTGCGGGGCGGGCTCCTGCTCGGGTGCGAGCACGGTGGTGTCCAGCTTCAGCGCGGACAGCGGCGCATCGAAGAACAGGCGCTGGACCTCGGGCTCGTAGCGCACCGCGACCTCGGGCAGCGCATCCAGGGCGAGCACATCTTCGGGCGCGCGCCCGTCCAGGCGGAAGCCGATCGCGCGCAGGGTCTGCACGGATCCATGCAGGCGCCCGCGGCGCAGCTCGAAGCGCTCGATCTTGCCCGTGTCGGTCTGGTTGAGGCTCACCTGCAGGTACAGCACCTGGTCGTAGCGCGGGTCGGCCATCGGCGCGGCAGGCGGCGGCGCCAGGTCGAAGGCCGCGACCGGCGGAGCGATCAGCAGGGCCAGCAGCGCAACCCGCGCCAGTGCGGCAGAGCAGCCTTCAGCGGGAGGGCGGCACGAGCGGCAGTGGACGCTTCTCGGCTTCACCGTTGATCCTGGCTTTGAAATGCGCGCCGACGTAGCGGCCGGCGGCGCCCGGGAGCGTCCAGCGCATCGTCTGACCTGGCAGCACATAGCCCACCAGGCCGGGCAGCAGCACGGTGTCCGGCCCGCTTGCCTGGACCATGCCCAGGTCGGCCAGTTGCGCGTGGCCGGTGCCGGTGTTGCGCACTTCCAGCGCGCTGGCGCCATCGGCGGCGGCCACCACCGTGGCGGCCAGGACCGGCTGCGGCGCCGCATCGCCCGGCTGCACGAACACCGGCACCGAGTAGCGCAGCACCAGCTGCAGCCCCTGTCGCGCATTGCCGCTGGGCAATTCGTCGACGAGGACGCGGTAGCTGGCCTGAGCGGCGACGGGCGAGCGGTCCGGACGGATCAGCCGGACCAGCTGGCGCGCGCCGGGGGCGATGGTCTGCATCGGCGGGCTGGCGATCACCTCCTGGGTGGCATCCAGCGACTCAGTGCCGCCGGACTGGGGCCAGCGGAACACGCGCAACTGGACGTGGACCGGCTCGGTCCCGGTGTTGCTCAGCCACAGCGCGTCGGCATTGCGTGCCGGGGTGAGGGTGATCGAGGTGGGAGAAACCTGCAGACTCGTGGCAAAGGCCGTGTTGCCCAGCGTGGTGATCAACGCTATCCAGGTCCATCTGATTAGCCCTCTCCTGTGTTTTGCACGCGCATCCTGGGTTTTCCCCATATCGCTCCTTCAGTAGATGATCGTGGCGGTCACGGTGTCCTGATACGAGCCCGGGGCGGGATTGTTGGCCGCCAGGTTGTTGATCCGGCCGTAGACCGGATAGACCTGATTGATGCCCAGGCCCGTGCTGGCCAGCGTGTTGGTGCCGGTGGTGCCGCCCCACACGGTCGTGCGGCTCAGGTCGGCGTAGAGCTGGTAGCCGACGTAGTTGTTGGTGGTGACGGTGGCGTCGGTGTGCTTCATCCGGCGCGTGGTCACATCCCCGGCCGTGGCGGCATTGGCGCCCGCGTTGAGCGCGATGGCGTACGGGGTCAGCGGCGTGCAGCGAACCGTCAGGCTGCCGGCGTTATCGACGTTGGCGGTCACCGTGGAGGCCTGCGTGCCGAAGTCCACATCGGTCGCGGCGGCGGCCGTGATGGTGCAGGACTTGGTCACCACCAGCTTGACGTTGAAGGTGGTGGTATCTGCCGCCTGGGCGATGCCGCAGGCGGCCAGCAGGGCAACGGCGAGGGTGTTGGAAAGCAGGTAACGCATGGAGTCTCTCCCGGTCCTTGGGACCACAAGTACCGGCGCCTTGGCCGGCTCGGGTTTAAAGAAAGTGACCTTACGAACAGTGCTGACCTGCGCTGAATACAAAAAATTATTCATGCAAATCTGAGACTTGCGTCCTAGTAGGCGGCGTCTTGTGGTCCGTTACTAACGGGGGCGGGGCCTTCGGTGGCGGCGCGTGACCGTCATCGAGATGCGCGGTCCGAGCCTCCCGGGCGGTGGGTGCGAGGGCCTGGCCCCACTGCGGTCGGGCGCCGTTTCCCGGCCGCGAGACCGGACCTGCCCGTTCAGATGCGGACGCAATCGGCGATAATGGGCGCATGAGCATCCAACTGAAATCCGCTGCCGACCTGGAGAAGATGCGCGTGGCCGGCCGCCTGGCCGCCGAAGTGCTGCAAGTGGTCGCCCCGCACGTGAAGCCGGGCGTGACCACCGCCGAGCTGGACCGCATCTGCCACGACCACATCGTCCACGTGCAGGGCGCGATCCCGGCCAATGTCGGCTACCGCGGCTTCCCGGCCACGGTGTGCACCTCGGTCAACAACGTGATCTGCCACGGCATCCCGAGCGAGGGCAAGGTCCTCAAGGAAGGCGACATCGTCAATATCGACGTGACCGTCATCAAGGATGGCTGGCATGGCGACACCAGCCGCATGTACTACGTCGGCACCCCGTCGGTGATGGCCAAGCGTCTAGTCGAGACCACCCGCGAGGCGATGTTCCGCGGCATCCGCGCGGTCAAGCCGGGCGCGACGCTGGGCGATGTGGGCCATGCGATCCAGCAGTACGCCGAGTCCGAGCGCTTCAGCGTGGTGCGCGAGTACTGCGGCCACGGCATCGGGCAGGTCTACCACGACGAGCCGCAGGTGCTGCATTACGGCCGTCCCGGCGATGGCGTGGTGCTCAAGCCCGGCATGACCTTCACCATCGAGCCGATGATCAACGAGGGCACGCGCTACACCAAGACCCTGCCGGACGGCTGGACCGTGGTGACCAAGGACCGCAAGCTCTCGGCGCAGTGGGAGCACACCGTGGCGGTGACCGAGGACGGCGTGGAGATCCTCACCCGCCTGCCAGGCGACGACAACGACCTGTGACCGCCCCGCCGGTTGCCAGCGGCGCGGCGCGCGCGCCGGCGCAGGCCGATCCGGCCACCGATGGCGTCTGGTCGCAACAGGCCCGCGCCGCGCTGGCGGCCACCGACGAGAAGCTGGCGCGCCGCTACGAGGATCTTGACCGCATCGACCACGTGCTGGCGCTGCGCGCGCGCGCGGTCGACCACCTGCTGCGCGAGGCCTGGCGGCGCTGCCTGCCGGCCGAGAGCGGGCTGTCGCTGTTCGCGGTCGGCGGCTACGGGCGCGGCGAACTGTTTCCGCAGTCGGACGTGGACGTGCTGGTGCTGGGCGAACCCGAGGCCCAGCAGCTGCACCACGACGCGCTCGCCCGCTGCCTGGCGCTGGTCTGGGACACCGGCCTGAAGCTCAGCCATGCGGTGCGCTCGCCGGCGCAGTGCAGCGAGGCGGCGCAGGATCAGACCGTGGCCACCGCGCTGCTCGAGGCGCGCCCGCTGATCGCCGACGAGGCCGCGCGCAAGGCCCTGGCCGAGGCCGTGTCGCCGCGGCAGGTGTGGCCGCCGCGCGAGTTCTTCCAGGTCAAGCGCCAGGAGATGGCCCAGCGCCACGCGCGCTTCGGCGACACCTCGGACAATCTGGAGCCGGACATCAAGGACGGCCCGGGCGGCCTGCGCGACCTGCACACGCTGGGCTGGATGGCGCTGCGCACCTTCGGCGTGCGCGACCTGGAGTCGCTGGTGGGCATGGATCAGCTGGGCCCGGACGAGGCCGCCGCGCTGGCGCGCGAGCGCCGCGTCCTGGGGCGGCTGCGCTACGGGCTGCATCTGGTTGCCGGCCGGCCGGAGGAGCGCCTGCGCTTCGATTACCAGAAGGCGCTGGCCACGCGCCTGGGCTACCGGGACGCGCCCGGCAGCCTGGGCGTGGAGCAGATGATGCAGGCCTTCTACCGCAGCGCGGCGATCGTGCGCCGGATCGGCGATCGCCTGCTGCAGCGCTTCGAGGAGCAGTTCGAGGGCGAGGGCACGCCGCAGGCGCTGGATGCGGACTTCGAGCTGCGTCGCAACTACCTGGCCGCGCGCGATCCGCACTGGCCGGCCGACGTCGGCGCGGTGTTCGCGCTGTTCGCCACCTGGGCCGCGCAGGCCGAGGTCCGCGGCCTGCATTCGCAGACCGCGCGCGCGCTGGCCGAGGCGCTGCCGACGCTGCCGGCGTATGCACGCGCCAGCGCCGAGCAGCGGGCGCAGTTCATGGCGCTGCTGCGCGGCCCGCGCGCGGTCGACACGCTGGCGCGCATGGCCCGCCTGGGCGTGCTGGGGCAGTGGCTGCCGGCCTTCGCCCAGGTGTCCGGGCGCATGCAGTTCGACCTGTTCCACGTGTACACGGTCGATCAGCACACGCTGATGGTGCTGCGCAATCTGGCGGCGTTCGCCAACGGCCGCGCCGACGAGCGCTTCTCCATCGCCCACGAAGTCTGGCCGCGCCTGCGCAAGCCCGAGCTGCTGCTGCTGGCCGGGCTGTTCCATGACATCGGCAAGGGCCGCGGCGGCGATCATTCCGAGCTGGGCTCGGCCGATGCGCGCGACTTCTGCGCGGCGCACGGGCTCAGCGAGGCCGACACCGACCTGGTGGCCTGGCTGGTCGAACAGCACCTGCGCATGTCGGTGACCGCGCAGAAGCAGGACATCGCCGATCCGGAGGTGATCCACCGCTTCGCCACATTGGTCGGCGACCGCGAGCATCTGGACTATCTCTACCTGCTGACCTGCGCCGACATCGCCGGCACCAGCCCCAAGCTGTGGAACGCGTGGAAGGACCGGCTGCTGGCCGACCTGTACTTCGCCACGCGCCGTGTGCTGCGCGAGGGCCTGGAGCAGCCGATGGCCGCCGGCCAGCGCGTGGAGGAAGGCCGCGAGGCGACCCGTGCGCTGCTGCTGGCGCAGGGCTTCGACGCCGACACCATCGCGCGCCAGTTCGCCGAGATGCCCGATGAGAGCTTCCTGCGCTTCCGCCCCGAACAGTTGGCCTGGCAGGCGGCGGCGCTGGTGGACGTGCGCCACGGCCAGACCCTGGTGCAGGTGCGCCTGATCGACGACAACACCCGGGCGATGGAGGTGTTCGTGCACTCGCCCGACCGCGACGGCCTGTTCGCCGCGATCCTGGCCACGCTGGACAAGCAGGGCTTCGCCATCCACCAGGCGCGCGTGCTGGTGGGGCCGCACGGGACGGTGTTCGACTCCTTCGAGGTGCTGCCGGCCGACACCTATGCCAGCGACGATCCCGGGCACCTGGCCGATGCGCTGCGTCGCGCGCTGGCCGGCGCGCTGGACCAGGTGCGCGTGGCACAGCGCACCGTGCCGCGCCAGCTGCGGCATTTCCGCTTCCCGCCGCGCTTCGAGTTCGGCAACACGCTCGATGGCCGCTACACGGTGCTGGACCTGGTCGCGCCCGACCGGCCCGGGCTGCTGGCCCAGGTGGCGCAGGTGCTGCGCCGCCAGCATCTGCGCGTGCACGATGCGCGCATCGCCACCTTCGGCGAGCGCGCCGAAGACCTGTTCCACCTCAGCGACGAAGGCGACCAGCCGCTGACCGACGCCGAGCGCGAATCCCTGCGCCAGGCCTTGGCCAGCTGCCTGGAAGCGGCCGCCTGATCTCCCTCACCCTCTGTCTGCAGGAACCCCACGCCCCATGTCCGCCGTCGATCTCGAAACCCTTAAGTCCACCCTGGAAGACGCCTTCGCGCGCCGCGCCGAACTCACCGCCGACGAGATCCAGGCGCAGGTGCGCCCGGCCGTGTACGCGGCCATCGACGGGCTGGAATCCGGTGCGCTGCGCGTGGCCGAGCCGTTGGCAGAGGGCGGCTGGCAGGTCAACGAGTGGCTGAAGAAGGCGGTGCTGCTGTACTTCCGCGTCAACGACATGCGCGTGATCGAGGCCGAGCCGGCGCCGTTCTGGGACAAGGTCGAGGCGCGCTTCGCCGGCTACGACGCGGCGCAGTTCAAGGCCGGCGGCGTGCGCGTGGTGCCCGGCGCGGTGGCGCGCCGTGGCACCTACTTCGGCAAGGACGTGGTGCTGATGCCCAGCTTCACCAACATCGGCGCCTACGTGGGCGAGGGCACCATGGTCGACACCTGGGCCACGGTGGGCTCGTGCGCGCAGATCGGCAAGCACTGCCATCTGTCCGGCGGCGCCGGCATCGGCGGTGTGCTCGAACCGCTGCAGGCCTCGCCCACCATCATCGAGGACCACTGCTTCATCGGCGCCCGCGCCGAGGTGGTCGAAGGCGTGGTGGTCGGCCACCACAGCGTGATCGGCATGGGCGTGTTCCTCAGCCAGTCCACCCGCATCTACAACCGCGCCACCGGCGAGGTGAGCTACGGCTACGTGCCGCCGGGCAGCGTGGTCGTGTCCGGCTCCCTGCCGGCCAAGGACGGCACGCATTCGCTGTACGCCGCGGTGATCGTCAAGCAGGTCGACGAGAAGACCCGCGCCAAGACCAGCGTCAACGACCTGCTGCGCGGACTGGCGGACTGAGCGCCGCGGTGCCGGACCTCGCGCAGGCCGCGGCATACCGGCACCCGTCCGCCGCCTGGTACGGGCGCGCGTTGCCGCGTCTGCTGCACGCCCCCGGCTGGACCCGATGGCGGCGCGCGCTGACGCGCCGCTGGCCGCTGCCGGCGCTGGTCAGCGATGTGCGCGAGGTGATCTATCTGAGCTGGTGGATCGACGTGCGCGCCGCGCCGCCGGCGCCGCCCGGGCACACCTATGTCGTCCATCAGGGGCGCACGCCGTACACCATCCTCAGCTATCGCCACGGCCATTTCGGTCCCGCACTGGCCGGGCCGCTGCGCACGCTGCTGCCCTCGCCGCTGCAGAGCAACTGGCGCTGGTACCTGCGCCGCGAAGACGACCCGGCCGCGACGCCGGTGGTGCTGTTCGATCGCAACACGATGGACCAGATCGCCTACGTCGCCGGCGCGCGCGCCTGGAGCGATGCCATGCAGCCGCACCTGGCCGCCCGCTTCGTCCATGCGCTGCAAGGCGATGGCGGCGGCAGCACGCGGATCGATCCAGGGCAGGGCAGTGCGCCCGCGCTGCGGGTGCAGTGGCAGCCCGCCCATCAGTGGGACGATGCCCAGTGGCAGCCGGCGTTCGGCACGCGCGAGACGCTGCTGCGGTTTCTCACCTGCCAGGATGAGGCGATCGCCCGCACCTGCGACGGGCGCTGGGCCAGCACCCGCATCGCGCTCCCGGTGGATCTGGCCACGCTGCAACCGCTGCAGCTGACCGGCACGCTGGCCTGTCCGCGGCTGCAGGACCTGGGCGTCAGGCTGGAGGAGGGGCTGGCGTTCCGGTTGCCCCGCGTGGCGTTCCGGGTGGTGTCCGAACGCCTGCTGTGAGCGCGGGTCGGCACCCTTGATGTGAGGCTGCTGAACAACGACTCCATGCCAGTCTAGCCGGCGGTTCGCGTTTGACTTTGGTCTTGTTTTGGATCGATCCAGTGCCGCCTAGACTCGGTGCTGGTCTATTGCGGCGGGAGCGGAGCATGCGGGATCGGGGCTGGAAGGCGGCGGCGCTGGGGTTGGTGATGGTCGCGGGCATGTCGGGCGCCTGGGCCGCGGAGCCGGCCGCCAAGGCGCGTGCCGGTAATCCCATCTTCCCGGGTTGGTACGCGGACCCCGAGGCGGCGGTCTTCGACAAGACCTACTGGATCTACCCGACCAGTTCGCTGCCGTACGCGCAGCAGACTTACTTCGATGCGTTCTCCTCGCCGGACCTGGTGACCTGGACCCGGCATCCGGGTGTGCTGAAGATCGATGCGGTGTCCTGGGCGCGCGAGGCGATGTGGGCGCCGGCCGTGGTGGAGAACCGCGGGCGCTATTACTTCTTCTTCGCCGCCAACGACATCAAGAGCGATGCCGAAGTCGGCGGCATCGGCGTGGCCGTGGCCGATGCGCCCGCGGGCCCGTACCGCGACCTGATCGGCAAGCCGCTCATCGGGCAGTTCCACAACGGCGCCCAGCCGATCGACCAGTTCGTGTTCAAGGACGACGACGGCACTTGGTACATGATCTACGGCGGCTGGAAGCACGCCAACATCGTCCGCCTGAAGGACGACTTCACCGGCGTGCGGCCGATGGACGACGGCACGGTGTTCAAGGAGATCACCCCGGCGCCGGAGTACGTCGAGGGTCCGCTGATGTTCAAGCGCGACGGCAAGTACTACTTCCTCTGGTCCGAGGGCGGCTGGACCGGGCCGGACTACGCGGTGGCCTATGCCATCGGCGACTCGCCGCTGGGGCCGTTCAAGCGCATCGGCAAGATCCTGCAGCAGGATCCGAAGATCGGCACCGGCGCGGGCCACAATTCCATTTTCCGCGGCCAAGACGACACCTGGTACATCGTTTACCATCGTCACCCGCTGGGCGACCACGATGGCAATCATCGTCAGGTCGCCATCGACCGCATGGTCTTCGATGCCCAGGGCCACATCCTGCCGGTGAAGATGACCAACGAGGGCGTCGCGCCGCACCCGTTGCGCTGACGCGGCGTCCTCGCAAGCCCCCAGGACTTGTGAGACACGCCTGCATGACCACGACACTCTACGGACTGAAGAACTGCGACACCTGCAAGAAGGCCAGCAAGTGGCTGGATCGCTTCGGGGTGGCCTACACCTTCGTCGACTATCGCGAGCACAAGCCTGCGCCCGAGACGCTGGTGGAATGGGCGGGCAAGGCCGGTGGCTTCGACGCGCTGGTCAACAAGTCCTCGACCACCTGGCGGCAGCTGCCCGAGAACCGCAAGTCGCCCGGCAGCGAGGCCGAATGGAAGCTGCTGCTGCGCGAGCATCCGCAGCTGATCCGGCGGCCGGTGGTGATCACCGACGATGGCACGCTGAGCCAGGGCTTCTCCGACAACGGCTTCAAGGCACGCTTCGGGATCGCGTAGAGCGGAGCTTGCTCCGCTAGGGCTTTCCCGCTGATCTGGTCGCTGGAACTTTCCCTGGGATCCTGACCCAAGAGCAGCGGAGCAAGCTCCGCTCTACGGGGGCGGGGGTCGTCGTATCCTTGTCGCCCGCTCAGCCGATCCGCTTTTCCATGAATGATGTCCTAGCGCTGACCTGCGAACTGGTCTCGCGCGCCTCGGTCACGCCCGAGGATGCCGGCTGCCAGGCCTTGATCGCCGCGCGCCTGCAGGCGGCGGGATTCACCTGCGAACATCTGCGCCTGGGCCAGGTCGACAACCTGTGGGCCACCCACGGCAGCGGCGCGCCGGTGCTGGTGCTGCTGGGCCATACCGACGTGGTGCCGCCGGGCCCGCTGGAGGCGTGGACCAGCGATCCCTTCGACCCGCAGGTGCGCGAGGGCAATCTTTACGGCCGGGGCACCGCCGACATGAAGGGCAGCGTGGCCGCGTTCGTGGTCGCCGCCGAGCAGTACGTGGCCGCGCACCCGGACCATGTCGGCACGCTGGCCGTGCTGGTGACCAGCGACGAGGAGGGCGATGCCATCGACGGCGTGCGCCATGTCGCCAGGCTGTTCGCCGAGCGTGGCCAGCGCATCGACTGGTGCATCACCGGCGAGCCGTCCTCGACCGAGACCCTGGGCGATCTGCTGCGCGTGGGCCGTCGCGGCAGCCTGACCGGCACACTGGTGGTCAAGGGCGTGCAGGGCCATGTGGCCTATCCGCACAAGGCGCGCAACCCGATCCACCAAGCCGCCGCGGCGCTGGCCGAGCTGACCGCGCGGCACTGGGACGATGGCTACGAGAGCTTCCCGCCGACCAGCCTGCAGGTCTCCAACCTGCACGCCGGCACCGGCGCCAGCAACGTGATCCCGGGCGAGCTGCGCATGCAGTTCAACCTGCGCTACACCCCGCACTGGGACGCGCCCAGGCTGGAGGCCGAGATCACCGCGCTGCTGGAGCGCCACGGCCTGGAATACACGCTGAGCTGGCATCGCAGCGGCGAGCCGTTCTACACGCCGGAGGGCCGCCTGCGGCGGGTCGCGCGCGAGGTGCTGGGCGAATTCGCCGGCGCGCCGCCGGAGGAAAGCACGGGCGGCGGCACCTCGGATGCGCGCTTCATCGCGCCGCTGGGCGCGCAGTGCATCGAGGTCGGCCCGGTCAACGCCACCATCCACCAGGTCGACGAGCACGTGCGCGTGGCCGATCTGGAGCGGCTGCCGGCGCTGTACCTGGCCCTGGTCGAGCGGCTGCTGGTGGCGCAGGACTAGCCGGCCATGCCGCCCCGGGCGGTGTGGGCGACGCGTCGGCCGCGCGCCATCGGCGTCTCTCGGAGGCCAGTTTCGTTGCGGCTGAAAGGGTTGCGCCGAGCGCGGAAGCCGGGTTAACGTCGCCCCATGCCGTCCGTCCTGGCCAACGTCGCGAACAACAACAACCGCAATCTGCGCGCGAATAATCGTGCGCGACCGATGCGGGTCTGCGACTAGGCAAAGCAACAACGACGAACGCCTGAGGAACCAGAAAACCCGCATCGGCCGATGCGGGTTTTTTTATGCGTGTGCAGGTCCCTCTGCGAAAAGCCTGGCCCTCCGTGGCCGGGGATCCAACTACAAGCGCCACTTACCCCACGTCAGGTTCCTTCAGGAGTTCTCCCATGTGTTCGATCTTCGGCATCTTCGGTCTGCAACCCGGCGATGATCTGGGCGCGCTGCGCCGGCAAGCGCTGGAGTGCTCGCAGCGTCAGCGCCATCGCGGCCCGGACTGGAGCGGCGTCTACGTCGACGACGGCGCCATCCTGGTGCACGAGCGCCTGGCCATCGTCGATCCAGCCGGCGGCTCGCAGCCGCTGCTGAGCGAGGACGGCGAGCTGGCCCTGGCGGTCAACGGCGAGATCTACAACCACCGCGAACTCAAGGCCGAGCTCCAGCAGCCCTACGCCTTCCAGACCGGCTCGGACTGCGAGGTCATCAACGCCCTCTACCGCGAGGACGAGGTCGAATCCTTCCTCAACCGCCTCAACGGCATCTTCGCCTTCGCGCTGTGGGACCGCGCCGCCGGCCGGGTGATCATCGCCCGCGACACCATCGGCGTGTGCCCGCTGTACTGGGGCCACGACAGCCAGGGCCGCCTGCGCGTGGCCTCGGAGATGAAGTCGCTGTCCGAGCAGTGCGCCGATGTGGCGCAGTTCCCACCGGGCCACTGGTACGACAGCGCCACCGGCGAGCTCAAGCAGTACTACAAGCGCCCCTGGCGCGACTACGACGCCGTGGAGGGCGTCGAGGTCACGCCGACCGAGCTGCGCGAGGCGTTCGAACGCGCCGTGCATCGCCAGCTGATGACCGACGTGCCCTACGGCGTGCTGCTCTCCGGCGGCCTGGATTCCTCGCTGGTGGCTGCGGTGGCCGCGCGCTATGCGCGTCACCGCATCGAGGACGGCGACCGGACCGAGGCGTGGTGGCCGCGCCTGCATTCCTTCGCCATCGGCCTGAGCGGTTCGCCCGACCTGGCCGCGGCCAAGGTCGCCGCCGAATCGCTGGGCACGGTGCACCACGGCTTCGAGTACACCTTCGAGGAAGGCCTGGACGCGCTGCCCGAGGTGATCCGCCACATCGAGACCTACGACGTCACCACCATCCGCGCGTCCACGCCGATGTTCCTGCTGGCGCGGCGGATCAAGGCGATGGGGGTCAAGATGGTGCTCTCGGGCGAGGGCAGCGACGAGATCTTCGGCGGCTATCTGTACTTCCACAAGGCGCCCAACGCGCGTGAGTTCCATGAAGAACTCATCCGCAAGCTGGACGCGCTCTACAACTACGATTGCCTGCGCGCCAACAAGTCGATGATGGCCTGGGGCGTGGAGCCGCGCGTGCCGTTCCTGGACCGCGAGTTCATGGACGTGGCCATGCGCATGGATGCCGCGCACAAGATGATCACGGTCGGCGCCGACGGCAGGAAGCGCATCGAGAAGGCGGTGCTGCGCGAGGCCTTCGCCGGCTATCTGCCCGATTCCATCCTGTGGCGGCAGAAGGAGCAGTTCAGCGATGGCGTGGGCTATGGCTGGATCGACGGGCTCAAGGCGCATGCCGAGGCCCAGGTCACCGACCGCGAGCTGGCCGCGGCCGACAAGCGCTTCCCGGTGAACCCGCCGCAGACCAAGGAGGCCTACTACTACCGCACGCTGTTCGAGCAGGCTTTCCCGTCCACCGCGGCGGCCGAGACCGTGCCGGGCGGCAAGTCGATCGCCTGCTCCTCGCCGGCGGCGATCGCCTGGGACGCGAGCTTCGCCGCGGCCGCCGACCCGTCCGGTCGCGCGATCGCGGGAGTGCATGCGCAGGCGCTGTGATGTCGGTGGGTTGGGCCGCATGCAGTGCGTCTTCCGCAGCCGTTGAGGGAGTCCGGCAAACCGTCGTTCCCGCGAAAGCGGGAACCCATGGACGTCGCGCGATCCGCACGAAAGTCCCTGGATCCCCGCGTTCGCGGGGATGACGGGTGTTGGGTTTGCGGGGGGAAGGCGGCCGCCGCTTCGGCAACTAGCCCCCGCCTACGGCCTACGGCTCGTGCCGCACGCAGTAGCCGTAGCGCTGCGGGTCCATGTCCACGCCCGAGGCGCTGGCCTGGTTGCTGGCCTTCCAGATGTTCGGCTTGAAGGTGGCGCTGGTGCAGTTGGCCGACTTGTCCACGCCGATGGTGTAGGTGAACGGGTCCTTGTCGAAGTGGTTGGCGTCGAAGACGTTGTTCTGGCTGACGCTGTTGTCCCAGCACTGGGTGCTGCCATCGGCGTTGCGGAAGCGGATCGCGCAGGTCAGGAACACGCCCGCGCCGTGGTTGCCGCTGAAGGTGTTGCCGACGAACAGGTTGCCCGAGGAATTGGACAGATACGCGCCCTGGCTGCCGTTGTTCGACAGCACGTTGTCGCGGATCTGGCTGTCGCGCAGCTCCTCCGCGGTGATCCCGGCGGCGACGTTGTCGTGCACGCGGTTGTCGGTCATGGTGACCTTGGAGGTGCTGTTGAAGGACACCCCGTCCCAGACCGCGCCGGAGACATCGTTGTGGTCCAGGGTGATGTCGCGACTGCCCTGTTCGGTCAGCAGGCAGGCGCTGCGGCACTGGCTGGCATGCAGGCCGGTCAGGCGCACGTCGTGGCCGTTGCGCACCACCACCGCGCTGTTGCTCAAGTAGGGACGCTCGGGCATGAACTCGTGCTCGACGTCCTTGGCGCCGATCAGGCTCAGGTCGGCGATGGTGACGCCGGTGATCGGGCGGCGCGGCACCTGCTGCTGATAGTCGCCCACCACCAGCAGGGGCTGCTGCACGTCGGGCGCCATGCGCAGGACGGTGGTCGGGCCGGCACCGCGCAGGGTGAGGTGGTCGCGCTGGATCGAGACCAGGCCCTTGAGCGGATACTCGCCCGCGGCCAAGCACAACGTCACCGGCGCGTCGCCGGCCGGCAGCGCGTCGATGGCCTGCTGCAGGTTGTCGCCGGGCTTGGCGCGCGCCGTGCAGCTGGACGGTTCATCGGCCAGCGCGCGCAGGGAGAGCGCGCCCAGTAGCGCAGCTGCGGTCAGTCGCAATGGGGTCGAGCGATGAATCTTCATGGGGGAGAAGGCAAGGGAATCGACCTTCAAGAGCCTAAGGATCGCCGCTGAACGCCCGGCAGGCGATGCTTCACCGGGCTGTCCCGGCGGTCAGCATGGTCGAAGCCATGTGTGTGCGACGGCCCTTCTCCGACGGCTTTTGCGTATGCATGGTGTGCACGGCACGCACACGCGGTCTTGGCATCGGTCTCGCCATGATCCGCCCCGACAGTCACGAGGCGGCGCGGCAACCCGGACAGCGTGTCGTCTGCAACCGAGAGGACTCGACCGGATGGGCAAGCGCCTGCGAGTACTGATGGTGGACGACAACGCCGAACTGCTGCGCGTGGTGCAGGACGGGCTGTCGATGTACCAGGTGGACGTGGTGACGGCCGGCAGTGCCGGCGAGGCGCTGGACCTGCTGATCCGCGACGGCGGCTTCGACGTGGTGATGAGCGATGTGCTGATGCCGTTGGGCATGTCCGGCGTGCAGCTGGTGGAGATGGTGGCACGCGAGTACCCGCAGATCGCGGTGGTGCTGACCTCGGGCTATCCGCAGGCCAGCCTGCCGGAGATGCCGCGCGGCGTGCGCTTTTTGCCCAAGCCCTATCAGTTCAGCGGCCTGATGGCGGCGCTGAACGAGGAAGTCAGCCTGCACTGAGCACGCGTCAGCGCGCCGGGACCAGTTGCAGCGTGTGCTGCGCCGGACCGGGCAGGAACGGCGTGCCCCGCCCCTGGACCCAGTCGGCATGGCCCGCGCCCCAGAACGGCGACATCGGATGACCGCTCTGCCCGCCGGGCATGTGCACGAAGCCGTCGGCCTCGTGGCCCGGCGAGACCACCATGCGCTCGGACGCGCCGAAGGCCGGCGCCTGCACGCGCGGCATGTCCCCGGCGCCGGGCAGGCGATCCGGCGGCATGCACAGCCACGACTTGAAGCGCGCGGGCAGCGCCGCCGCCAGCGGGTGACAGATCGCCGCCGTGTTCTGCTCGCCCCAGGTGCGCTTGGCCAGCGGACCGATGGCGGTCAGTTCGCGGCGGGTCTCGTCGGCGGCTTCCTCCAGCAGACGCGACCAGCCGGCGGTGTCCTCGCAGGCAGCCCCTTGCTGCTCCGCCGCGCAGGCGAACCGGCGCGGCAACAGGTGCGCGGGTCGCTGCTCCAGCAGCGGCCAGACCACGCCTTCCAGCTGCGGGAACAGCGCGGCCGGCGGCCGATCCAAGGCCACGCCCGCCGGCGCCACCAGCCCCTCGGCAATGCGGTCCTGCACGGCCAGGCGCCAGCGCCGCACCAGGCGGAAGCTGACCGAATCCGCGCTCGCCCGGCCGTCCCAGTGGTCGGCCGCCTTGGCCAGCGCCGCCAGCGCCGACGAGGGCGGCGCGCCCTGGGCTTCGCGCTGCAGCAGCGCCCACCAGCGCTGCAGGAACACGGCGCGGTCGTCCAGCTGCACGGCCAGCAGGCTGCGTTCGTCAGCGCGTTCGAGCCGCTGCAGGTCGTTGCGGATCTGCCGCGCGCGGGCGCCGAGCACATAGCCGCCATCGCCCAGCACCGCCAGCAGCGGGCCGTCGGCGACGCGGTTGTTGGCCGTCCACAGCCGGCCATCGGCCGGATCGGCGAGCGGCTCGACCAGCTGGGTGGAGATCGGCCAAGCCGGGCAGGGCGCGGCGGGCCGGCCCTGCGCATCGAACGCGGCCGAGGCGCTGGGCAACACCAGGGCGCTGGCCTCGCAGCCCGGCGTGCGCTGCGGCAGCGGCCCGAGCAGGCGCCAGGCGATGCGGCCCCCGGCGTCGGCGAGCAGGAGGTTCTGCGCGGGCACGGCGACGTGCCCGGCCATGCGCAGCGCGTCGTCCAGATCGCCCGCGCGGGCGAAGTCGTCCAGGCCCAGGTTGAGCGCGCCGGGCAGGTGCCCGACCCAGCGCAGCGCCAGCGCTTGGCCGCCGGGCAGGTCCTCGACCAGCGGGCCGTAGGCGCTCTGGCGCACTTCGAGCGTCTGCGCCGCGGCGCCGGCCACGGCGAGCGTCTCTCGGTACACGCGCACCGGCGCGCAGCCCGGCGCGGGCGTGGCGGCGCAGGGCGTGATGCGGAACAGGTCGGCGGTGTCGGCGAAGCCGTTGGTGAAGCCCCAGGCCACGTGCGTGTTGCTGCCCACGATCACCGCCGGCAGCCCCGGCAGGCTGAAGCCGGTCACGTCCACGCGGCCGCCCGGCGCGCGCGGATCGGCGTAGCGCAGGCGCACGCGGAACCAGAGGTTGGGCGCGCGCAGGGCCAGGTGCATGTCGTCGGCGACGATGGCGCGGCCATCGGCGGTGTGGGCCGCGGCCACGGCGAAGTTGTTGCTGCCCGGGGCCAGCGCTTCGCCGCCAGCGCCGGCCGACGCGGCTGCCGGCAGGGTGCGCAGGTCCACGACGTCGGCGCCGGGCAGCACCGCATCCTCGCGCGGCGCGCCCTGCAGGGGCGCGTCCCAGTGGCTGCCGTCGTGGCCGAGCAGGGCGAACAGGGCCGGCGGCAGGCGCTGCTGCAGCTTCCACAGCGACAGGGCGCGGGCGTCGTCGGCGTCCTGCAGGTCGAAGTACATCGCATCGCCGGTGAGCACGGCATCGGCCGCGGTCCACGGCTGCGGCCGCTGGCGCAGCAGCAGGTAAGGCCAGGGCCGCACGCGCAGCGCGGCCAGGCCGGCATTGACCCCGGCGGTGTAGGCGTCCAGTTCGGCGCGATGGTCGCCGGCGAAGGCATCCAGGCCGGCCTCGGCGCGGGCGCGCATGCGGTGCAGGCGATGGCGCCGGTCCAGCGGCAGGGCGCGGGCGCCGAACAGCGCGGCCAGCTCGCCGGCCGAGGTCCGGCGCATCAGGTCCATCTCGAAATAGCGCTCCTGCGCGTGGACGTAGCCGAGCGCGCGTGCCGCATCGACCGGGTTGCCGGCCTCGATGGTCACCGTGCCCAGCGCATCGCGGCTGATGCTCACCGGGCCCGACAGGCCGGCGATCTGGCGCTGTCCGTCCAGCGTGGCCAGGCTGCCGCGCAGCAATAGCCAGGCGACCAGCGCCAGCAGCAGGCACAGCACCAGCAGGGACAGCAGGACACGACGCAGCCAGCGGATCATTCGAGGCGGTTCCGGCCAGCAGGGGGAGGCTGGCCCGCGCACAGCATGCCCGGATTGTGTGAAGCCGGGACGGCATCGGCGCGGGCTGCGAGTGAAAGTGATTCCGTTTAAGACATCGTCCGCGCCGATGCGCGACCATGGCGGCCGTTCCAGTCACGAGGTTCCGCCATGAAAGGCCATCCCGAGGTCATCGCCTGCCTGATCGACCTGCTGCGCGGCGAGCTTGCCGCCCGCGATCAGTACTTCCTGCATTCGCGCCGCTACGAGGACCAGGGCCTGCAGCGGCTGTACGAGCGCATCGGCCACGAGATGGAGGAGGAGACCGAGCACGCCGACGCGATCCTGCGCCGCATCCTGTTCCTGGAGGGCGACCCGGACATGCGCCCGCATCCGTTCACCCCCGGCAAGACCGTGGTGGAGATGCTCGAGGCCGACCTGCAGACCGAGTACAAGGTGCGCGCCGACCTGGCCGCCGGCATGAAGCTGTGCGAGGAGAAGGGCGACTACGTCAGCCGCGACATGCTGCTGGCGCAGCTGCGCGATACCGAGGAAGACCACGCCTGGTGGCTGGAACAGCAGCTGGGCCTGATCAAGCGCATCGGCCTGGAGCTGTACCAGACCTCCAAGATCGGCGACGGCAGCGCGACCGCGCAGCACTGAAGGCCGCGCCCAGGGTCACAACGCAAGACGCCGGGCAGTGCCCGGCGTCTTCGTTTGCGTCGATCGTGCGGCGCGCCGCGCTGCTCAGGCCGCCTCGTAGGCGCCGTAGCCGCGCAGACGCTCGTAGCGGCGCTGCAGCAGGGTGTCCACCGGTACGTCGGCCAGGGCGTCCAGTTCGCCCAGCAGCACGGCCTTCAGGCGCGTGGCCATGGCGCGCGGGTTGCGGTGGGCGCCGCCGGTGGGTTCGCGCACGACCTTGTCCACCAGGCCCAGCTCGCGCAGGCGCCTGGCGGTCAGGCCCAGCTGCTCGGCCGCGTCCTTGGCCTTGCCCGCGTCCTTCCACAGGATCGAGGCGCAGCCTTCCGGGGTGATGACCGAATAGGTGCTGTACTCGAGCATGATCGTGCGGTCGCCCACGCCGATGGCCAGCGCGCCGCCCGAGCCGCCTTCGCCGATCACGGTGCACACGATCGGCACCTTCAGCTCGGCCATCTCCATCAGATTGCGGGCGATGGCCTCGGACTGGCCGCGCTCCTCGGCGTCGATGCCGGGCCAGGCGCCGGCGGTGTCGATCAGGGTGAGGACGGGCAGGCCGAAGCGTTCGGCCATCTTCATCAGGCGCAGCGCCTTGCGATACCCCTCCGGCTTGGGCATGCCGAAGTTGCGCATGATCTTTTCCTTGGTGGCGCGGCCCTTCTGGTGGCCGATCAGCATCACCGGGCGCCCGTCGATGCGGGCCAGGCCGCCGACGATGGCCTTGTCGTCGGCGAAGGCGCGATCGCCGGCCAGTTCCTGGAACTCGTCGCAGAACACCTTGATGTAGTCCAGCGTGTAGGGCCGGGCCGGATGGCGCGAGAGCTGGCTGACCTGCCACGGGGTCAGGTCGCGGAAGATCTGCGCGGTGCGCGTGCGCAGCTTGGTCTGCAGGGCGCGCACTTCGGCATCGACATTGACCGCCGGACCGGCGCTGGCGCTGCGCAGCTCCTGGATCTTGGCTTCCAGATCGGCGATGGGCTGTTCGAAATCGAGGTAATTGGGATTCATCGGCAAGCGGTGAGCCGTAAAGCGGGGGAGTTTAGCCGATGCGGGCACAAGGCCCCGTACCGGGGGGTGTGGTGCGGCGCGCGGGCCTAGTGCGCCCAGGGGCGGTGGCCGACGGCCATCTTCACGGTGCGCACGCCGGGCAGCTCGCGCAGGGTGCCCATCAGGTCGGCATCGACGCTCACCGACTGGCTGCCGTTGATCTCGACCATGCCGGCCACGCCGCCTGGCAGCAGCAGGTCCAGGCGCAGCGAGGTACGCCCGGGGCGATGCTGGTCGAGCAGGGCCTCGATGCGCTGCAGCACGCCGGGCACGCGCAGGTCCAGGCGCACCGACAGCTTCTGCGTGGCCTGGACCAGCTGGGCGTAGTCCCAGACCTGGCGCAGGCGCAGGCTGTAGCCGCCGTTGAACTCGTCCTCGCGCAGCTCGCCCTTGACCACCAGGATGCGGTCGCGGGTCAGCAGCTGGCCGAACTCGGCCATCGCATCGGAGAAGGCGCTGCACTCCAGGCGGCCGCGCCCGTCCTCCAGGGTGATGAAGCTCTGGCTGTCGCCCTTCTGCCGCACGGCGACCACCTTGCCGGCCAGCACCGCGACCACGCCGGGGCGCCACTTGCGCTCGCCGCCGCCACCGCCGCCGGATTGGCTGGACCAGATCGTGTCCAGGCTGCCCAGGTCGTTGCCGACCAGGGCGCGCAGATCCTCGCGGTAGGGATCCATCGGGTGGCCGGACAGGTAGAAGCCCAGCGTGTCCCGCTCGGCCGCCAGCTTGTGCGCCAGCGGCGCCTCGTCGCATTCGGGCAGCTCGATGTGGATGTCGTCGCCCCCGGCGCTGGAGCCGAACATGTCCACGATGCCGGCGTTGCGGTTGCGCGCCAGCTGATCGATGGCCTTCATCACCTCGGGTACCTGCAGCATCAGCGAGGCGCGGTTCTTGCCCAGCTCGTCCAGCGCGCCGGCGTTGATCATCGCCTCCAGCGTGCGGCGGTTCAGGCGCGCGGCCTCGGTGCGCTTGCAGAAATCCAGCAGGTCGCGGTACGGGCCGCCGCGCTGGCGCTCGGCCACGATCGCCTCGCACGCGCCCTGGCCCACGCCCTTGATCGCGCCCAGGCCGTAGCGGATGGTGGTCGCATCGGTGGCCACGAACATGAAGTCCGAGTGGTTCACCTCCGGCGGCAGGATCTCCAACGACAGGCCGCGCGCATCGGCCAGGAAGCCCACCACCTTGTCGGTGTTGTCCATGTCCGAGGACAGCGTGGCGGCCATGAACTCGGCCGGGTAGTGCCGCTTGAGCCAGGCGGTCTGGTAGCTGACCAGCGCATAGGCCGCCGCGTGCGACTTGTTGAAGCCGTAGCCGGCGAACTTCTCCATCAAGTCGAAGATCTCGTCGGCCTTGGCCTGATCCACGCCGCCCTTGGCGGCGCCCTCGCGGAAGATCTCGCGGTGCTTGGCCATCTCGGCCGGCACCTTCTTGCCCATCGCGCGGCGCAGCAGGTCGGCGCCGCCCAGCGAGTAGCCGCCGACGATCTGCGCCATCTGCATGACCTGCTCCTGGTACACCATGATCCCGTAGGTGTCCTGCAGCATGTCCACCGTGCGCGGATCGGGGTACTCGAACTCCTGCTGGCCGTGCTTGCGCGCGATGAAGTCCGGGATCAGGTCCATCGGGCCGGGGCGGTACAGCGACACCAGCGCGATCAGGTCCTCGAAGCGGTCGGGCCGGGCGTCCTTGAGCATGCGCCGCATGCCCGAGGATTCGAACTGGAACACCGCGCCGGTGTTGGCCGCGGCGAAGATGTCGCGGTAGGTGGGCACGTCGTCCAGCGGCAGCGCGGCGATGTCCACCGGCTCGATCCCGGCGCGCGCATGGCGCGCGTTGATCGCCTTGACCGCCCAGTCGATGATGGTCAGCGTGCGCAGGCCCAGGAAGTCGAACTTCACCAGGCCCACGGCTTCCACGTCGTTCTTGTCGAACTGGGTGACCGGGTTCTTGCCGCGCGTGCCCTCGTCGTGTTCGGCGAACAGCGGGCTGAAATCGCTCAGCGGCGAGGGCGCGATGACCACGCCGCCGGCGTGCTTGCCGGCGTTGCGGGTGAGGTCTTCGAGCTGGCGCGCCAGGTCGATCAGGTCGCGCACGTCGTCTTCGCTGCCGTAGCGCTGGATCAGCTCGGCCGAGGCCATCTCGCTGTCCTTGCCTTCGCCCATCGCGTCCTTGAGCGTGATGCCCAGGATGTTGGGAATCAGCTTGGCCACGCCGTCGACGAAGCCGTACGGGAAGCCCAGCACGCGCCCGCAGTCGCGCACCACCGCCTTGGCCGCCATGGTGCCGTAGGTGATGATCTGGCTGACGCGGTCGCGGCCGTACTTGCGCGCGACGTAGTCGATCACCTCATCGCGCCGGTCCATGCAGAAGTCGATGTCGAAGTCGGGCATCGACACGCGTTCGGGGTTGAGGAAGCGCTCGAACAGCAGGTTGTACGGCAGCGGATCCAGATCGGTGATCTGCAGCGCCCAGGCCACCAGCGAACCGGCGCCCGAACCGCGACCCGGGCCGATCGGGATGCCCTGGTTCTTGCCCCACTGGATGAAGTCGGCCACGATCAGGAAGTAGCCGGGGAAGCCCATCTTGATGATGGTGTCCAGCTCGAACTCGAGCCGGTCCACGTAGTCTTGGCGCGTCTTGCCCGGCGCCAGCGGATTCTTCTCCAGGCGCGCGTCCAGGCCGCGGCGCGACTCGCTGCGGATCCAGCTGTCCAGCGTCTCCTCGTCCGGCACCGGGTAGGCCGGCAGGAAGTAGGTGCCGAGCTTGAGCTCGATGTTGCAGCGCTGCGCCAGCGCCCAGGTGTTGTCGATCGCGTCGGGCACGTCGGCGAACAGCTCGGCCATCTGCTCGGCGGACTTGAGGTACTGCTCGCGGCTGTACTCGCGCGGGCGCTTGGGATCGTCCAGCACGCGCCCCGAGGCGATGCACACGCGCGCCTCGTGCGCATCGAAGCCCTCGGGCGTGAGGAAGCGCACATCGTTGCTGGCGATCACCGGCAGCCCGCGCGCGGCGGCCGCGTGCAGGGCGAAGGCGTTGAACGCCTCCTCGCCCTCGCGCTGGGTGCGGGTCAGCTCCAGGTGCAGGCTGTCGTCGAAGGCGCGCTGCCAGTCGGCGATGTGCTGCTCGGCCAGGTCGTGGCGGCCGCTGGCGGCCAGTCGCCCGGCCTGGCTGTTGCGGCCGATGATGCCGAACAGGCCCGAGGTGTCCTCGCGCAGCCAGGCCGGATCGATCGCCACCCCGTCGGTGCGATGGCCCTCCAGCCAGGCGCGCGTGAGCAGGCGCGACAGGGTCAGGTAGCCGCCGTGGTCGCGGCACAGCAGGGTGATCGGCCACGGCGTGCCGTCTTCCTCGATCACGCTGACGTCGGCGCCGGCGATGGCCTTCATGCCGACCTTTTCGCAGGCGTTGTAGAACTTCACCAGCGCGAACAGGTTGTTGCGGTCGGTCACCGCCAGCGCCGGGGCCTGCAGTTCGACCGCGCGGCTGACCAGGTTGGGCCGCTTGGCCTTGGACGGCAGGCCCTCGTCCGGTTTCTCGGGCACGCGGATGGTCGAATCCGCCAGCGAGAATTCGGTGTGCAGGTGCAGGTGGATGAAGCGGGAAGACATCGGGGCCAGTGTACGCAAGCCGGCCTGCGCGGGGCAGGCTTGACAGGCCCGCGGGTCGGCGCGGGCCGGCCTCTACGCGTTCAGGCCCAAAGGCCTAGAACAGCGCGACCTGTCCCAGCCCGGCCCGGCGCGCGGCGGCCTCGCGCACCGGCGCGAAACTGTGACGGTGCTGCGGGCAGGGGCCGTGCGCGTCGAGCGCGGCCAGGTGCGCGGGCGTGCCATAGCCCTTGTGCACGGCGAACCCGTATTCGGGATGGGTCTGGTGCAGCTCGCGCATCATCCGGTCGCGGGTGACCTTGGCCAGGATCGAGGCGGCCATGATCGCCCGGTCGCGGCCGTCGCCGCCGATCAGCGCATGCCCGGGGCAGGGCAGGCCGGCGGGCACCCGGTTGCCGTCGATATGGGCAACGCCGGCCACGTGCGCCACCGCTTCCACCGCCAGGCGCATGCCGAGCATCGTGGCCTGGTAGATGTTGAGCCGGTCGATGTCGGGCACCTCCAGCACCACCACGTGCCAGGCCAGCGCACGCTCGGTGATGCGGCCGTAGAACAGCTCGCGCTTGGCGGCGGTGAGCTGCTTGGAGTCGTCCAGCCCGTTGATGCGCGGGCGCGCCGGGTCGAACACCACCGCCGCCACTGTCAGCGGCCCGGCCAGCGGCCCGCGCCCGGCCTCGTCGACGCCGGCGACGAGCAGGGGCCGGAGACCAGGGGCCGGAGGCAAGGGAGAAGGCTGGCAGCCGGGCATCGGGTCGTTCATGTCGATGTCGAGGCCTGGTCCCTGGCCCCCGACCCCTGGCCCCTGCTTTCCAGCAGTTCATCCACCGCATCCGCTGCGCGCGCCGAGGCGTCCTGGCGCAGCAGGGCGTGCAGCTCCAGATAGCGTCCCTGCAGCGCGGCGACCGCCTCGGGATGCGCGAACCACTCCAGCACCGCCGTGGCCAGCCGCTCGGGCGTGCAGTCTTCCTGCATCAGCTCGGGCGCGAGGTCCTCACCGGCCAGGATGTTGGGCAGGGCGAAGCGCTTGACCTTCAGCAGGCGCAGCCTGCGCGCCAGCCAGGCCGAGGCCGGGGCGACCTTGTAGCCCACCACCATCGCGCGCTTGGCCAGCATCGCCTCCAGCGTGGCCGTGCCCGAGGCCAGCAGCACCACGTCGCTGGCGACCATCGCCTCGCGCGCCTGACCATCGAGCAGGCGCGGACGCGGCGAGGGGAAGGGCGTGGCGGCCAGCAGCGGCTCCAGCACGGCGTGCACGGCCGGGTTGGCGGCCGGAATCAGCACCTGCAGGCCAGGTACCTGCTCGGCCACGCGCAGGGCGGCATCGATGAAGTCCTGCGCCAGCCGGCCGACCTCGCCCATGCGGCTGCCGGGCAGCACCGACAGCACCGGCCGCGTGCCCAGGCCCAGCGCCGCGCGCGCGGCCTCGCGATCTGGCTGCAGCGGCAGCGCGTCGGCCATGGGATGGCCGACATAGCGCGCATCCACGCCATGGCGCGCGTAGATGTCCGGCTCCATCGGAAACAGGCACAGCACCAGGTCGGCGCTGCGGCCGATCCGGTCGGCGCGCTTCTCGCGCCAGGCCCAGACCGAGGGGCTGACGTAATGCACGGTGGGCACGCCGCGCTGCTTGAGCCAGCGCTCCATGCCCAGATTGAAGTCCGGCGCATCGATGCCGATGAACACGTCCGGCTGCCAGTCCAGCAGCTGCTGGCGCAGCGACTTGCGCAGGCGCAGCAGGCGCGGCAGGTGGCGCAGGACCTCGGTCAGGCCCATCACCGCCAGTTCGCTGGCGTCGAACCACGCATCCAGCCCGGCCGCGCGCATGCCCGGACCGCCGATGCCGGCGAAGCGGGCCTCGGGATGGCGCTGGCGCAGCTGTGCGATCAATCCGGCGCCGAGCGCATCGCCGGAGGCCTCGCCGGCCACCAGCGCGATGCGTGGCGCGCGTGCGCCCTGCGGACCTGCCATCAGCTCGGCCAGGGTGCGCGAGGAGCCGGCCGTCGTAGGCATCAGGCGTGCACCGCTCAACGCACCAGGCGGCGCTCGCCGTGGGCGATGAAGTCGAGCATGGCCTGCACATCGCTGCTGTCCTTGGCCTGCTCGGCCAGCTGCGCCTGGGCCTCGGCCAGCGGCAGGCCGGCCACGTACAGCGTGCGGTAGGCGCGCTTGATCGCGGCGATGCGCTCGGCATCGAAGCCGCGGCGCTTGAGGCCTTCGCTGTTGATGCCGCGCGGGCGGCCATGATCGTCGGCGGCGAACATGGTGAACGGGGCGACATCGCCGCCGACCAGTGCGCCCATGCCGATGAAGGCGTGCGCGCCGACGCGACAGAACTGATGCGCGCCGGAGAAGCCGCTGAAGATCACCCAGTCCTCGACCGTCACATGCCCGGCCAGGGTGGTGTTGTTGGAGAACACGCAATGGTTGCCGACGTGGCAGTCGTGCGCCACGTGGGTATAGGCCAGCATCCAGTTGTCATCGCCGATGCGGGTGACGGTGGTGCCGGTGACGGTGCCGCGGTTGAGCGTGACGAACTCGCGGAACACGTTGCGGTCGCCGATCACCAGCTCGGTGCGTTCGCCGGCGAACTTCTTGTCCTGCGGCGGTCCGCCCGCGGCGACATGGCCGACGAAATGGTTCTCGCGGCCGATGCGGGTCGGGCCGGTGATCGAGCAGTGCGGGCCGACGATGCTGCCATCGCCCACTTCCACATCGGCGCCGATCAGGCTGAACGCACCGACCTGCACGCCGACGCCGAGCCTGGCGCCCGGGTCGACCACGGCCGAAGGGTGGATCAGGGTCTGCGCCATCGGCTCAATCTCCCTTGCCCTTGTCGACCTCGGCGCACAGCATCTCGGCGCAGGCGACCTGCTTGCCGTCCACGCGCGCGATGCCCTCGTACACGGCCATGTTGCGGATCTTGCGCTTGATGGTGACCTCCATCTCAAGGCGATCGCCCGGCACCACCGGCGCGCTGAACTTCACGTTCTCCACCTTGACCAGGTAGAACAGCTTGCACGCGGCCGCCTCGCCGTTGGCGATCTGGGTGATCAGGCCGCCGGCCTGGGCCAGCGCCTCGATGATCAGCACGCCCGGCATCACCGAGCGCTCGGGGAAGTGCCCCATGAAGAACGGCTCGTTGAAGGTGACGTTCTTGTAGGCCTTGATGCGCGTGTCCGGCTCGAGTTCGGTCACCCGGTCCACCAGCAGGAACGGATAGCGATGCGGCAGCAGGCGCTGGATGGTTTCGATGGTGAGCGGCAGTTCCAGGTTCATCGTCATGGTGCTTCTTGGGTGTCCTTGCCGGAGGGAATCCGGCGGGCGAGCGCATCGAGCTGGCGGAAACGTGCCGCGTTCTTGCGCCAGGTGCGGACATCGGTGATGGGAAGGGAAGAGGCGTAGGTGCCCGGCTCGGTCACGGGACCTGCGACCATGGACATGGCCAGCACGGTGACCTTGTCGCCGATCTCCAGGTGGCCGGCCACGCCGACCTTGCCGGCCAGCATGCAGTACTGGCCGATCTTCGCGCTCCCTGCGATACCCACCTGCGCGGCCATGGCGGTGTGCGCGCCGACCTGCACGTTGTGGGCGATCTGGATGAGGTTGTCCACCCGCACATCCTCGGCCAGCACGGTGTCTTCCAGCGCGCCGCGGTCGATGCAGGTGTTGGCGCCGATCTCGCAATCGTCGCCGATCACCACCCCGCCCAGTTGCGGCACGTTGAGCCAGCGCCCGGCCTCCATCGCCAGGCCGAAGCCCTGCGCGCCGAGCACGGCGCCGGGATGCACGCGCACGCGCCGACCCAGGCGCACACGCACCACCAGGGTGACGCGGGCGACGAGCTCGCAGCCTTCTTCCAGGCTGCAGTCCTCGCCGATCACGCAGCCCGGGCCGACGATGCAGCGCTCGCCGACCACGCTGTTGGCGCCGATGTAGACATGCGCGCCGATGCTGGCGCTGGCGGCGATGCGCGCGGAAGGCTCGATCACCGCGCTGGGATGGATGCCCGGCGCGCGCGGATAGGTCGGCTCGAACAGCTCGGAGACCTTGGCGAAGGCCGCATGCGGATCCTTGGCCACCAGCGCCACGCCGCGCACGCCCTCGACGTGGTCGCGGCCGACGATCACCACCGAGGCCTGCGTGGAGGCCAGCAGGTCGGCGTAGCGCGGATTGGCCAGAAAGGCCAGCTGCCCGGGCCGCGCGCCGGCCAGCGTCGCCACGCCGGTCACGACGGTGTCGCCATCGCCATGCAGTTCCAGGCCGAAGCGCTCGGCCAGGGCGCCAGCCGTCTGGGAAGAAGGAGTGGTCATCGGCGGCATTTTACCCCGGACCCGCACCGCACAAGCGAAGGCCCGGTCGAGCCGGGCCTTTGCCTGTGCCAGCGAGGGTCGACGCGTGGCGCTTAGAACGAGCCGCCGAAGGTGAACTGCAGGCGCTCGATCTCATCGCCCGGCTGGGTCTTGAGCGGGAAGGCGTAGCTGATCGAGATCGGGCCCACCGGCGCGCGCCACAGCAGCGCCACGCCCGTGGAGGCGCGCAGGTCGTTGGCGTGGAAGTTGTCGTAGCCGTTGAACACGTTGCCCACGTCGATGAAGGCCGAGATGCGCGCGGCGTTGGAATCGAACAGCTTCGGGAACAGCATCTCGATCTGGCCGATCGTCTTGAGCGAACCACCCAGCGGCTGGCCGCGGTTGTAGTAGGCGGTCGGTTCCGAACGCGGGCCCAGGGTGTTGTCCTCGAAGCCGCGCACCGAGCGCACGCCGCCGGCGTAGAAGTTCTCGTAGAACGGCAGGCCGGTGGCGGTGAAGGTCTCCGCGACCGCGCCGGCCGTGCCGCATGCCACGGCGACGTCGGTGGCGGGGTCCTTGCAGATCACGCGCGAGGTGTCGCTGCCGTAGCTGTTGCCGTAGCCGATCTCACCACCGGTGCGCAGCACGAAGGCCGGGCTGAGCGGCCAGTACTTGGAGAACTCGTAGTTGAGCTTGTAGTACTCCACGGTCGAGCCGGGCAGGGTGATTTCCGCCGAGACGCGCTGGTAGGTGCCGCGGGTGGGCATCCAGTAGTCGTTGCGCGTGTCGCGCGCCCAGCCGACCTGGGTGCGCCAGGCGTGGAAGGTGCGGCTGCCAAGCGCCTTGACGTAGTCGACGATGGCCTGCGGGGTGTAGTTGTCGTAGGTGCTGACCTGGGTCGAGTCGACGCCGAACATGACCGAGATGCTGTCGCTCTCGCTCAGCGGGATGCCCAGGATCGTCTGCGCGGCGACGTTGCGCGAGGAGTACGCGGCGGTGTTGTAGTCCGAGTAGTCCAGGTCGCTGTAGGACAGGTTGTAGCCCAGCGACACGCCGTCGTCGGTGAAGTACGGGTTGGTGAAGGAGAACGAGTAGCGGCTCAGGTAGTCGCTGCGCGAGGCCTCGACCGACACGCGGTTGCCGCCGCCCAGGAAGTTGTTCTGCGACAGCTGCACCGAGGTGGTGATGCCGGACAGCTGCGAATAGCCCAGGCCGAACACGAAGCTGCCCGAGGTGGTTTCCTTGACGTTGTAGATCACGTCCACCTGATCGCGCGTGCCCGGCACCGGCTGGGTCTGCACGTCCACGGTCTCGAAGTAGCCCAGGCGCTGCAGGCGGATCTTGGAACGGTCGATCGCCGCCTGCGAGTACCAGGCGCCTTCGAACTGGCGCATCTCGCGGCGCAGCACCTCGTCGGCGGTGCGGCTGTTGCCCTTGAACTCGATGCGGCGCACGTTGACGCGCGGGCCCGGCACGACCTGGAAGTTGATGCCGACCGTGCGCTTGTCGCGGTCGATGGTCGGGATCGGATTGACCTGGGCGAAGGCGTAGCCGATGTTGCCCAGCGTGGCGGTGATGCCGTCGGAGGTCATCTCCAGCAGGCGGCGCGAGAAGATCTGGCCCTTGCGCACCAGCACCATCTTCTCCACGCGCTCCTGCGGCAGGATCGTGTCGCCGCTGACCTTGACGTCCGAGACGGTGTACTGCTCGCCCTCGGTCACCCCGCCGGTGATGAACATGTCCTTCTTGTCCGGGCTGATCGCGACCTGGGTCGAATCCAGGCTGAAATCCACGTAGCCGCGGTCCAGGTACCAGGAGTTGAGCTTCTCGATGTCGCCGGAGAGCTTTTCCTTGGAGTACTGGTCGTCGCGCTTGTACCAGGACAGCCAGTTGTGCTCCTGCGACTCCCAGCCCTCGCGGATGTCTTCCTGCGGGAACTTCTCGGTGCCGATCAGGTTGATGTGGCGGATCTTGGCCGCCTTGCCTTCCTTGATCGCGATGGTCACGTCCACGCGGTTGCGGTCCAGCGGGCTGACCGTCGGGGTGATCTGGACGTTGTACTTGCCGCGGTTGTTGTACTGGCGCACCAGCTCCTGGGTGACGCGGTCCAGCGCCAGGCGGTCGAAGGTGCCGCCCTCGGACAGGCCGATGTCGTTCAGGCCCTTGGTCAGGTCCTCGGTCTTGATGTCCTTGTTGCCGGTCAGCGTCAGCTTGTTGATCGCTGGACGCTCCTTCAGCGTGACCACCAGGATCGAGCCCTGGCGCGAGAGCTGCACGTTCTCGAAGAAGCCGGTCTTGTACAGCGCGCGGATCGCCTCGCCGATCTTGGCCTGGGTCACCGTGTCGCCGCGCTCGATCGGCAGGTAGGTCAGCACCGTGCCGCTGGAGATGCGCTGCACCCCGTCCACGCGGATGTCGCTGGCCACGAAGTCCGAGGCCGAGGCCGGGGCGGCCGGCTGCGTGCCGAAGGCCGGCGCGGACGGCTGCTGCTGCGAGCCGAACGGCGGCACCGTGCCGGTCGACTGGGCCCAGGCCGGTGCCGCGATGGCCGAAGCCAGGGCAAGGGCGAGCAGGCGGCGGGTCGGGAGTCGCGTCATCATCACATCCGTCGAAAAACTGGTTTTGGAGTGACCCCGTGCGGGGCCGGGCCGCGACGCGGCCATGGAAGAGGTAGTGGAGGGCATCAGATCACCGGGCGCAGGATATCGTTGTACAGCGCCAGCCCCATCAGGCCAGCCAGGAAGGCCAGGCCCACGAACTGGCCCGCAGCCATGGCCCGCTCGCTGAGCGGGCTGCCCTTGACCAACTCGATAAGGTAATACAGCAGGTGTCCGCCGTCCAAGACCGGGATCGGCAGCAGGTTGACGATGGCCAGGCTCAGCGAGAGCAGGGCCAGGAACTGCAGGAACCAGGTCAGGCCGCGTTCGGCCGAGGCATTGGCCACCTTGGCGATGGTGATCGGCCCGGAAACCCCCTGCAGCGAGGCGTGGCCGGTCACCATGCGCCGGATCATGCCCAGCGAATCGGAGGCCAGCTGCCAAGTCTGGCGCAGGGCGGCGGGAATCGCCTGCAGCGGCCCGTAGCGCTGCAGCGCGTCGTAGGCCGGGGCGGTGTCGCGGCCCAGGGAGATGCCCAGACCCCAGTAATGCGCGCCGCTGGCCGGGTCGGTCATCTGCCGCGGCCGCAGCGGCAGGGCCAGGCGGCTGCCCTCGCGTTCGACCTCGATCATGACCTCGCCGCCGCGCGCGCCCAGGGTCTGCACCAGCGGACGCAGGTCGGCGGCCTGCTGCACCGGCTCGCCGTCGATGGCGGTGATCAGGTCGCCGACCTGCAGCACGCCGGCGGCGGGCGAATCGGCCGCGACCGCGCGCACCTGCGCCGGATCGACCAGGAACTGCCAGCGCAGGCCCAGCGTCCCGGCCACGTCCTGCTCGTTGAAACCGGCCGGCACGCGCGAAGTGTAGACCGTGCGCTCCAGCGTATTGCCCGCCGCGTCCTCGACCCGGGCGCGCGCGTCGCGCCCGTCCATCGCCGCGCCGGTCAGCTCGATCGTGGCCTCGGTCGCGGTCGGGGTGCTGCGCCCGTCCACGTTCAGGATGCGGTCGCCCGGGCGCAGGCCGGACTGCTGGGCGATGCCGGCCACGTGGCCGACCACCGGGGCGAAATCCTCCTTGCCGATCACGAACATGGCCCACAGCAGGGCCACGCACAGGATCAGGTTGGCGATCGGCCCGGCCGCGACGATGGCGATGCGCTGGCCGACCGGCTTGCGGTTGAAGGCCTCGTGCAGGCGCTCGGGAGGAACGTCGGCCTCGCGCTCGTCCAGCATCTTGACGTAGCCGCCCAGCGGGATCGGCGCGATGGCGAACTCGGTGCCGTGGCGGTCGCGGCGCGACCACAGCGGCTTGCCGAAGCCCACCGAGAAGCGCAGCACGCCCACGCCGCAGCGACGCGCGACCCAGTAATGGCCGAATTCATGGAAGGTGACCAGCACGCCGAGTGCGACGATCAGCCACCAGATGGAGCCTGCGATATCACTCATGCGGAAACGGCGTGGCCTGTGGTGCGGTGGATCCAGTCCTGGCTGAAGCGCCGCGCGAGGCCATCGGCCGCCAGCAGCGCCTCCAGCGTCTCGGCCGGGGCATGCGCATGGGCGGCGAGGGCATCCTCGACCAATGCAGGGATCGCTAGGAAACCGATCCGGCCCTGAAGAAAGGCTGAAACGGCCGATTCGTTGGCCGCGTTGAGCACCGCCGGCGCCGCGCCGCCGGCCGCCAGGGCCCCCCAGGCCAGCCGCAGGCAGGGGAAGGCCTCCATGTCCGGCGCCTCGAAGTCCAGCCGGCCGTGCGCCAGCAGGTCCAGCCCGCCCACGCCCGATTCCAGCCGCTGCGGCCAGCCCAGGCCGACCGACAGGGCGGTGCGCATGTCCGGCAGGCCCAGCTGGGCCAGGGTCGAGCCGTCGATGAAGTCCACCAGCGAATGCACCAGGCTCTGCGGGTGTACCAGCACGTCCAGCCGCTCGCGGCCGACGTCGAACAGATGCGCGGCCTCGATCAGCTCCAGGCCCTTGTTCATCAGCGTGGCCGAATCGACCGAGATCTTCGGCCCCATCGACCACTTGGGATGGGCCACGGCCTGGGCCACGGTGACCGCCTCCAGCGAGGCGCGGCTGCGCCCGCGGAACGGCCCGCCCGAGGCGGTCAGGATGATCCGGCGCACCTGCGCCCCGGCCTGGCGCGAGCCCAGGCACTGGAAGATGGCGTTGTGTTCGCTGTCGATCGGCACGATGTCCGCGCCGGAGGCCTGCGCCGCGGCGATCACCAGGGCGCCGGCCAGCACCAGCGATTCCTTGTTGGCCAGCAGCAGGCGCTTGCCGGCGCGCGCGGCGGCCAGGGTAGAGGACAGCCCGGCGGCGCCGACGATGGCGGCCACGACCGTGTCGCAGGCCTGACCGGCCACCAGCGCGTCCAGCGCCGCCTCGCCGGCATGCGCCTGGATGGCGGACAGGCCGGCGTCGGCCAGCGCGTCGCGCAGCTCGGCGTAGCGGGCCGGATCGGCGATCACGGCATGGTCGGGACGGTGGCTGCGGCACAGCGCGACCAGCGCCGGGACATTGCTGCCGGCGGCCAGCACGGTCGCGCGCAGCTGGTCCGGGTGCCGGGCGATCACGTCCAGCGCGGAGCTGCCGATCGAGCCGGTGGCGCCGAGCACGGCGACGCGACGCGAGAAGGGAACAGGCGCATCCATCGGCTTAGAACCCCAGCAGCTCGCGGCCGATCAGGAACACCGGCAGCGCGGCGATCACGCCGTCGATGCGGTCCAGCACGCCGCCGTGGCCGGGGATCAGGTGGCCGGAATCCTTGGCCCCGACATGCCGCTTGAGCAGGCTTTCGAACAGGTCGCCGGCCACCGAGAACAGCACGGTCACCACGCACACCAGGGCCAGCGCCGGCATCTGCGCCAGCGACACGCCCGCCAGCCAGCCGCCGAGCAGGCCGATGACCACGCCGCCGATCAGCCCGCCGGCCAGGCCCTCGATGGTCTTGTTGGGGCTGATGCGCGGGGCCAGCTTGTGCTTGCCGAAGGCGCGTCCGGCGAAATACGCCCCGCTGTCGGCGGCCCAGACCAGCGCCAGGGCGGTCAGCAGCCACAGATGGCCGCTCATGCCGGCCTTCGGGTCGAAGCTGTTGGAGTGGATCAGGCACAGCGCGCACCAGGCCGGCACCACCGCCAGCGTGCCGGCGGCCAGCTTGAACAGCCGAGCCCAGGTCTGGTGGTCCGAGGCGAAGGCGTAGAAGCGCAGCCACACCAGCGCCAGCACCCACCAGGCCACGCCGATCAGCGACACCAGCTGGAACAGCGCCGGCGAAAGCCCGCTCGGCGCGCGGCTGGCCCAGGTCAGCAGCACCATCAGCGCCAGGTTGAGCAGGACCAGCACGGTGCGCGCCAGGGTGTCGTCCACCTCGGCCAGCTTCAGCCATTCCCACAGGCCGATCAGGAACAGCGCGGCGGCCAGCGCGGCCAGCCACGGTGTGGGCAGCAGCACGATGGCGGCGATCGCTAGCGGCGCCATCACCAGCGCGGCGATCACGCGGACGCGGGTCATGCGGGAGCTCCCTGCGTGGCGACCTGCTCACCGGTCAGGCCGAAGCGGCGCTCGCGCTGGGCGAAATCGTCCAGCGCGGCTTGCAGCACGCCGGCATCCAGGTCGGGCCACAGGGTCTCGGTGAACCACAGTTCGGTATAGGCCAGCTGCCACAGCAGGAAGTTGCTGATGCGGTGGTCGCCGCCGGTGCGGATGAACAGGTCCGGCGGCGGCAGGTCGGCCAGCGCCACGCGCGAATCCAGGCTGGCCTCGTCGATGTCCTCCGGCCGCAGCCGGCCGGCGGCGACCTCCACGGCCAGGGCGCGCGCCGCGTCGGTCAGGTCCTGGCGACCGCCGTAGCTGGCGGCGATCGCCAGGGTCAGCGCGGTGTTGGCGGCTGTCTGTGCCTCGGCCGCCGCCATGCGCGCCACGATCGCCGGGGCGAACCGCGCGCGCTGGCCGATGAAGCGGATGCGCACGCCGCGGCGGTGCAGCTCATCGACCTCGCGCTCCAGCGCGCCCATGAACAGCTTCATCAGCGCGCTCACCTCGTCGGCCGGGCGGCCCCAGTTCTCGCTGGAGAAGGCGAACAGGGTCAGCGCCTCGATGCCGCGCTCCAGGCAGAAGTCGATGCACAGGTTGACCGCGCGCGCGCCGGCGCGGTGGCCGATCATGCGCGGGCGATGGCGGCGCTGCGCCCAGCGGCCATTGCCATCCATGATGATGGCCAGGTGGCGCGGCTGGGCGCGGGGCAGGGCGGGCGGCATGGCGGTCATGAGGGCGGTGTGACCCGCTCAGACGGCCATCAGTTCCTGCTCCTTGGCCTTGACCACCTCGTCGACGTCCTTGATCGCCTTGTCGGTGAGCTTCTGGATCTCGTCCTCGGTGCGGCGCACGTCGTCCTCGGTGATCTGCTTGTCCTTGAGCAGGTCCTTGACCTGCTGGTTGGCGTCGCGGCGCACGTTGCGGATGGCGACCTTGGTGTCCTCGCCCTCGCTGTGCACGACCTTGGACAGGTCGCGGCGGCGCTCCTCGGTCAGGGCCGGGATGTTGATGCGGATGACGGTGCCGGCGGTGTTAGGCGTCAGGCCCAGGTCGGAGGCCAGGATGGCCTTCTCCACGGCCGAGACCATCTGCTTCTCCCACGGGGTGATGGTCAGCGAGCGCGCATCGGCCACCGACACGGTGGCCACCTGCGACAGCGGCATGTCCGAGCCGTAGTAGTTGACCTTCAGATGATCGACCAGGGCCGGGGTGGCGCGACCGGTGCGCAGCTTGGTCAGGGCCTGGCGCAGCGACTCGACGCTCTTGTTCATGCGCGCCTGCGCGTCGTTCTTGATGTCGTTCAGCATCGTCGGGTCCTGGGATTCGTCAAACCCGGGATTATAGGTCAAAGCCGGCACTGGCCGGACTTGGGCTCAGTGGTGATGCGGCGCCGATGCCGCTTCGCCGCCCGTGGGGCGGCAGGGCTGCTGGCAGGCCTGGCCGCGTTCGAGCTGCAAGGTGGCGTGGCCGATGCCGAAGCGTTCGGCCAGCGCGCTGGCGGTGGCCTCGATGAAGGCGTCCTCGTCCTGCGCCTCGGGCCGCACCACGTGCGCGGTCAGCGCGGTCTGGCCCGCGCCCAGCGGCCAGATATGCAGGTGGTGCACCGCGGTAACGCCGGGGCGCGAGGCCAGGAAGGCCTCCACCGCGGCCTGGTCGATGTGCCCGGGCACCGCGTCCATGGCCGCGGCGAAGCTCTCGCGCAGCAGGCCGTAGGTGCCGATCGCGATCACCACACTGATGACCAGGGCGGTGGTCGGGTCCAGCCATTCCCAGCCCAGCCACCACATGCCCAGGCCCGCCAGGACCGCGGCCAGCGACACCGCCGCATCGGCCATCAGGTGCAGCACCGCGCCGCGGCGGTTGAGGTCGCTGCCGCCGTGGCTGTGGCCATGCCCGCTGTGCAGCAGCCAGCCCGCACCCAGGTTGACGGCGATGCCGATCGCGGCCACCACCATCACCGGGATGGCGGGGATCGAGGGCGGCTCGCTGAAGCGGCGGATCGCCTCCCAGGCCAGGCCGCCGGAGAACACCATCAGCACGATCGCGTTGGCCAGCGGCGCCAGCAGGGTGGCCTTGCCCCAGCCATAGGTGTGGCTGGCGGTGGGCTGACGGCGCGCCATGGCCGCCGCCGCCCAGGCCAGGGCCAGGCCGAGGACATCGCCGAGGTTGTGCAGCGCGTCGCTCAGCAGCGCCAGCGAATTGGTGTGGAAGCCGTAGCCGGCCTCCAGGGCGGTATAGGCCAGGTTGACCAGCATCGCCACCGCGTAGCCGCGGGTGCCGCTGTCCTGGGCGTGCGCGCCACCGGCGGCGCCGCCGTGCGCGTGGCCACCTGTGGCGCGGTGCGCGTGGCCATGGTCATGACCGGCGTGGTCGTGGCCGTGGTCTGCGTGATCGTGGGAGTGGGAGTGCGCCATGGGGCGGCAGGGTGAGGCCGGCGGGGCGCGGACACAATTACAGGGGCGAGGAGGGGGCTGGCAAGAGCGAGGAGTGAGGGCAGAAGAGTGAGAAGTGAGCGAAGGCGGCGGGCATTCGATTCCTGCTCACTCTTTTGCGCTCATTCCTCTCCACTCGTCTCAGCCCCGGCCTTCCACCAGTGTGCCGATGTTCTCGCCGCGCAGGATGTTCATCAGGTTGCCCGGCACCGACAGGTCGTAGATGCGCAGCGGCACCGCGCTGTCGCGGCACAGGGCGAAGGCGGCGGTATCCATCACCTCCAGGCCGCGGCGGATCACCTCGTCGTAGGTCAGCGTGTCGAAACGCTTGGCGTCGGGGAACTTGCGCGGGTCCTTGTCGTAGACGCCGTCGACCTTGGTCGCCTTGAGCAGCAGGTCGGCCTCGATCTCGATCGCGCGCAGCGCCGCGCCCGAGTCGGTGGTGAAGAAGGGGTTGCCGGTGCCGGCGGCGAAGATCGCGATGCGGCCTTTTTCCAGGTGGCGCACGGCGCGGCGGCGGATGTAGTCCTCGCACACGTCGTTGATCTTCAGCGCGCTCATCACGCGCACCTTGGCGCCGAGCTTTTCCAGCGCGTCCTGCATGGCCAGCGCGTTGATGACCGTGGCCAGCATGCCCATCTGGTCGCCGGTGACCCGGTCCATGCCGCCGGCGGCCAGGCCGGCGCCGCGGAAGATGTTGCCGCCGCCGATCACCAGCGCGACCTCGGCGCCGGCATCGCGCGCCTCGATGATCTCGCGGGCGATGCGGCCGATCACCTTTGGATCGATGCCGTAGTCCTCAGATCCCATCAGCGCCTCCCCGGAGAGTTTCAGCAGGATGCGGCGATAGGCGAGGGGCGCGGTCATCGGGGGGGAACCTTGGCTTGGACAAACGTCGGCCAGTCTAGCCGACGCCGGCCGGGGCGAGAAGCGAGGCGTGCGTGGAGAGCAGTGAGCGGGAGCGTCCGCTTTGGCTCACTACTCACTTCACCACGCCCACTCCTGCGCTCAGACTTCCAGCGACGCCAGGTCTCCCTTCGTCTTCAGCCACGCCGCGCGGATGTTTCCGGCGTAGCGGCGTCCGGGCCGTCGCTACGGCTGATAAAAGTGAATCGCCAGGATCACACTTCCAGCGACGCCAGATCGCCCTTGGTTTCGAGCCAGGCCTTCCTGTCCGAAGCCCGCTTCTTGGCCAGCAGCATGTCCATCAGGCCGGTGGTCTGCTCGGCGTCGTCCACGGTCAGCTGGACCAGGCGGCGGGTGTCGGGATGGATGGTCGATTCGCGCAGCTGCGAGGGATTCATCTCGCCCAGGCCCTTGAAGCGGGTCACGTTGACCTGGCCCTTGAGCTTCTCGCGCGCGATCTTCTCCAGCAGCAGGCGCTTCTCCTCCTCGTCCAGCGCATAGAACACCTGCTTGCCCACGTCCACGCGGAACAGCGGCGGCATCGCCACGAATACGTGGCCGGCGGCGACCAGCGCCGGGAAATGCTTGAGGAACAGCGCCGACAGCAGCGTGGCGATATGCAGGCCGTCGGAGTCGGCGTCGGCCAGGATCACCACCTTGCCGTAGCGCAGGCCGGAGATGTCGTCCTTGCCCGGGTCGCAGCCGATAGCGATGGCCAGGTTGTGCACTTCCTCGGAGGCCAGCACGCTGCCGGAGGCCACTTCCCAGGTGTTCAGGATCTTGCCGCGCAGCGGCATGATCGCCTGGAAGTCCTTGTCGCGCGCCTGCTTGGCGCTGCCGCCGGCCGAGTCGCCTTCCACCAGGAACAGCTCGGTGCGCGAGAGGTCCTGGCTGATGCAGTCGGCCAGCTTGCCGGGCAGGGCGGGGCCGGAGGTGACCTTCTTGCGGACGATCTGCTTCTCGGTCTTCAGCCGCGCGCTGGCGCGGTCGATGGCGATCTGGGCGATCTGCAGGCCGGTCTCGACATGCTGGTTGAGCCACAGGCTGAAGGCGTCGTGCGCGGCGCCCTCGATGAAGCCGGCGGCCTGGCGCGAGGACAGGCGTTCCTTGGTCTGGCCGGAGAACTGCGGATCGGTCATCTTCAGGCTGAGCACGAAGGCGACCCGGTCCCACACGTCCTCAGGCGCCAGCTTGATCCCGCGCGGCAGCAGGTTGCGGAAGTCGCAGAACTCGCGCAGCGCATCGGTCAGGCCCGAGCGCAGGCCGTTGACGTGGGTGCCGTGCTGGGCGGTGGGGATCAGGTTGACGTAGCTCTCCTGCACCAGCTCGCCTTCCGGCACCCAGGCCACGGCCCAGTCCACCACCTCGGTGTCCTTCTTCAGGACGCCGACGAACAGCTCGGCCGGCAGCAGCTCGCGCCCGGCCAGTTCGCCCTTGAGGTAGTCGCGCAGGCCGTCCTCGTAGTGCCAGCTGTCCTGCTCGCCGGTGGCCTCGTCGAACAGCTTGACCGTCAGGCCCGGGCACAGCACGGCCTTGGCGCGCAGCAGGTGGCGTAGGGCGCGCACGTTGATCTTGGGCGTGTCGAAGTACTTCGGGTCGGGCCAGAAGCGCAGGCGCGTGCCGGTGTTCTTCTTGCCGACCGTGCCCACCACTTCCAGCGGGCTGGCGCGGTCGCCGTCGCGGAAGGTGATGCGGTGCTCGGCGCCCTCGCGCTTGATGTGGATCTCCACCAGTGTGGACAGCGCGTTGACCACGCTCACGCCCACGCCGTGCAGGCCGCCGGAGAAGGTGTAGTTCTTGTTGCTGAACTTGCCGCCGGCGTGCAGGCGGGTGAGGATCAGCTCGACGCCGGGGATCTTCTCCTCCGGGTGGATGTCCACCGGCATGCCGCGGCCGTCGTCGGCCACCTCGACGCTGCCGTCCTTGTACAGGGTGACCTCCACGGTCCTGGCATGGCCGCCCAGCGCCTCGTCCACCGAGTTGTCGATGACTTCCTGCGCCAGGTGATTGGGGCGCGAGGTGTCGGTGTACATGCCGGGCCGGCGCTTGACCGGGTCCAGGCCGGAGAGGACTTCGATATCGGCGGCGTTGTAGCGGGTATTCATTGAACTCGATCAGGTCGTGTGGGTGCCACGAAGGGCGGCAAGTGTGCGGTCTGGGGTCTGGATTTGCACGTTCGCACGGCTTTGCCCCGGTCACGGGCGCTGAGGAGGCGTGAGCGGGCCGCGCTTGCCGATACAATCGCCCGCCAGCGGGTGCGACGCGCGCCATCGGTGAGGAGATTGTCAGTGGTGCAAGTCGCCGCCCGTGAGACAGCGGGCGCCCCCGGCCAGGCCGGAATCCAACAGCTGATCGCCGCCGACGTCGGCGGCACCTACGCCCGTCTGGGCCTGGTCGAGCTTGCGCCCGGGCACGCGCCGCGGCTGCGGTTGCACCGGCGCTATGCCGGCGCCGATTTCCCCAGCCTGGCCGCCGTGCTGCTGCGCTTCGCCGACGAACTGCGTGCCGCCCGCGAAGCCTGCCCGACAGCCGCCGTGGTCGCCATCGCCGGCCTGCTACAGGGCGACACGCTACTCAACGCCAACCTGCCCTGGCCGGTGTCGCTGGCCGACACCCAGCGCCAGGCCGGCCTGCAGCGGCTGCACCTGATCAACGATTTCCAGGCCCTGGCCTGGGCCTTGCCGCACGTGGCCCTCGACCAGATCCGGCCGCTGACCGGCGAGCCGGCCACCGGCGTGCAGTTTCCCGCGCTGCTGCTGGGGCCCGGCACCGGGCTGGGCGCGGCGCTGGCGATGCAGGGCCCGGCGGGCTTTGTCGTCTGGCCCAGCGAGGCCGGGCACGCTGCGCTGGCCGCGGCCACGGACCTGGAGCTGGACGTGGTGCGCGTGCTGCAGCGCCGGTTCGGCCACGTGGACAACGAGCGCGCGCTGTCCGGTACCGGCCTGCTGCACCTCTACACCGCCCTGTGCGAACTGCGCGGCGCCACACCGGCGTTCGCCACGCCCGCCGAGCTGGTGGCCGCGGCCGAGGACCGGCGCGACGCGCTGGCGGTCGAGTGCCTGGACCTGTTCTGCCAGTGGCTGGGCAGCCTGGCCGGGGACCTGGCGATCACCTTCTGCGCGCGCTCGGTGTACCTGGCCGGCGGCCTGGCCGGCCATCTGGGCCAGCACCTGGAGGCAGGCGGCTTCATGCGCCGCTTCCACGACAAGGGCGTGCTGTCCAGCGCGCTGCGGCAGGTGCCGGTGGCGTGCATCGCGCACGGACAACTGGGCATCATCGGTGCCGCCGCCTGGTGCGCGGCCCAGCCCGACCTCTTCTGACCCCCACCGACCCCACGACGGAGCCCTGCCATGTCCACCCGCCGCACCTTCCTGCAGTCCTCGCTTCTGGTTGCCGGCGCGGCGGCGCTGCCGCGCGGCCTGGCCCAGACCGGCGCCAGCGGCGCCAAGGTGGTGTCGACCTGGGACTTCGGCGTGCCGGCCAACCAGGCCGCCTGGGCGGTGCTGGGCAAGGGCGGCAGCGCGATCGACGCGGTCGAGGCCGGCGCGCGCTGGGCCGAGACCGGGCAGTGCAATTCCACGGTCGGGCGCTGCGGCTATCCCGACCGCGACGGCCACGTGACCCTGGACGCCAGCATCATGAAGGGCGACGGCAGCTGCGGCTCGGTCGCGGCGATCGAGGGCATCGACCATCCCATCTCGGTGGCGCGCCTGGTCATGGAAAAGACCCCGCACGTGATGCTGGTCGGCGCCGGCGCGCAGCAGTTCGCCGTCGAACAAGGCTTCACCGTGCGCGACCTGCGCACGCCCGAGGCCGAGAAGGCCTGGAAGGAATGGCTCAAGACCTCCAAGTACGCGCCGGAGATCAACGTCGAACGCCGCGGCCTGCCCGGCAACAAGGAAAATCACGACACCATCGGCATGCTGGCCATCGACGCCAGCGGCAAGCTGGCCGGTGCCTGCACCACCAGCGGCATGGCCTGGAAGATGCGCGGCCGGGTCGGCGACAGCCCGATCATCGGCGCCGGCCTGTACGTGGACAACGACGTCGGCGGCGCCACCGCCTCGGGCGTGGGCGAGGAGATGATCCGCAACGCCGCCAGCTTCCTGGTGGTCGAACTGATGCGCCAGGGCCGCAGCCCGGCCGACGCCTGCCGCGAAGCCATCGAACGGGTGGTCGCCAAGCGCCCGGAGGCCAGCAAGACGCTGCAGGTGTGCTTCCTGGCGCTGAACAAGCACGGCGAGGTCGGCGCGTTCGCGCTGCACAAGGGCTTCGTCTACGCGGTCTGCGATGCGGCCAAGCAGGACGCGCTGCTGCCGTCGCCGTCGATCTACAGCACCGAGCAGACCTGAGCGGCATGGCGCAGCGGGTGAAGCTGGAGATCGCGGCCAACGCGCTGGAATCGGCCCTGGCCGCCCAGGCCGGCGGCGCGGACCGGATCGAACTGTGCGAAAACCTGGGCGAGGGCGGCTGCACGCCGTCCTACGGCACCCTGGCGCTGGCGCGCGAGCGGCTGTCGATCCCGCTGTACGTGCTGATCCGGCCGCGCGGCGGCGATTTCGTCTATTCGCCGGCCGAGTGGGAGGCGATGCGCCGCGATGTCGCCCTGTGCGTGCGCCTGGGCTGCGACGGCGTGGTGATCGGCGCGCTGACCGCCGGGGGCGAGATCGATACGGAGGGCTGCGCCTCCCTGGTCGCCGCGGCCGGGCCGCTGGGCGTGACCTTCCACCGCGCCTTCGACAGCGTGCGCGACCCGCAGCGCGCCCTGGAGCAGATCATCGCCCTGGGCTGCGAGCGCGTGCTGACCTCCGGCCAGGCCGCCGGCGCGCCGCAGGGCGCGGCGTCCATCGCCGCCGCCCGCGCGCAGGCGGCCGGGCGGCTGTCGGTGATGGCCGGCGCCGGCCTGACCGTGGACAACGTGGCCGAGCTGGTGCGCCGCACCGGGGTGGGCGAGGTCCATGCCTCGGCCAAGGCCTTCCAGGCCGGGCAGGGCAGTAGCGATCTGCCCGGGCTCGAGGGCGGCTACTGGCGCACCGACGCCGATCAGGTGCGCGCGCTGCGCGCGCGCCTGGACGAAATCGCCGCAAACCAGGCCTAGCCGGCCGTCCGCCGCATTCAGGCCTGGCTGAACAAGCCCGGCGTAGCCTTGTCGCGTCGTCCAGCTGCGCCTTCGCGCGGCGACGCACCTTGAAGGAACTTCACAGGAGGCCCCATGAAAACCCGCACCGTCCTGTTGCTCGCCGGCGCCGTCGCCGCGCTGTCCTCCGCCGCCGTGGCGCTGGCCCAGTCCGCCGCGCCCCAGGTCGAAGGCAAGGCCAGCGCCGCGGCCAAGCCCGAGGACACCCGCAGCGAGGCCGAGAAGCGCGCCGCGCGCCGTGCCGCCAACGAGGCCCGCATGAAGGGCCAGGACCAGCACGCCCCTGCCCCGAGCGAAGAAGAGGAAGAGGAAGCCCGCAAGCGCTGATCCTTCCCTTTCCGCCGTCCGCCCGCGCCCCGCTCGTCGGGGCGCGGGCGTTTTTGTAACCGCGCACGCGGATCGGAAAGACCTTTTTCGCTCGCGAGGTTTGGCCGTCCGGTTCGGTGCCGGTAGACTATGGCTTTCCTGGAGCCCTCAGATCCATGACTCCCCTGATTTTCGTGACCGGCGGCGTGGTGTCCTCGCTTGGCAAGGGCATCGCCGCCGCCTCGCTCGCGTCCATTCTCGAAGCGCGTGGCCTGAAGGTCACGATGATGAAGCTGGACCCCTACATCAACGTCGACCCGGGCACGATGAGCCCGTTCCAGCACGGTGAGGTCTACGTCACCGACGACGGCGCCGAGACCGACCTGGACCTGGGCCACTACGAGCGCTTCGTGCGCACGCGCCTGAGCCGCAAGAACTCGGTCACCACCGGGCGCATCTACGAGAACGTCATCCGCAAGGAGCGCCGCGGCGACTACCTGGGCGCGACCGTGCAGGTCATCCCGCACATCACCGACGAGATCAAGCGCAGCATCGACGAGGCCGTGGCCGGCTTCGACGTGGGGCTGATCGAGATCGGCGGCACGGTGGGTGACATCGAGTCGCTGCCGTTCCTGGAGGCGATCCGCCAGATCCGCACCGAGCGCGGCCAGGAGAAGGCGGTCTTCATGCACCTGACCCTGGTGCCCTATATCGCCGCCGCCGGCGAGCTGAAGACCAAGCCGACCCAGCACTCGGTCAAGGAGCTGCGCTCGATCGGCATCCAGCCCGACGTGCTGCTGTGCCGCTCCGAGCAGGAGATCCCGGACGGCGAGCGCCGCAAGATCGCGCTGTTCACCAACGTCTCCGAGCGCGCGGTGATCAGCCTGCGCGACGTCGATGTGCTCTACAAGATTCCGCTGGGGCTGAAGGAGCAGGGGCTGGACCAGTTCGTGGTCGACCGCCTGAAGCTGCCGGCCAAGCAGGAGGCCGACCTGCGCGAGTGGGAGGCCGCGGTCGATGCGACGGTCAACCCGCTGGACGAGGTCACCATCGCGGTGGTCGGCAAGTACGTGGACCACAAGGACGCCTACAAGTCGGTCGGCGAGGCGCTCAAGCACGGCGGCCTGCGCCAGCGCACGCGCGTGAACCTCAAGTGGCTCGAATCGCAGGACATCGAGGCCGGCACCGCCGACCTGGACGGCGTGGACGGCATCCTGGTGCCGGGCGGCTTCGGCGATCGCGGCTTCGAGGGCAAGGTGCTGACCGCGCAGTACGCGCGCGAACACGGCGTGCCGTACTTCGGCATCTGCTACGGCATGCAGGCGGCGGTGGTGGACTACGCGCGCCATGTCTGCGGCCTGGCCGGCGCCAACAGCACCGAGAACGACAAGCAGTCCCCGCATCCGGTGATCGGCCTGATCACCGAATGGCGCACCGCCTCGGGCGATGTGGAAAAGCGCGACGAGCGCTCCGACCTGGGCGGCACCATGCGCCTGGGGCTGCAGGAACAGCGCCTCAAGCCCGGCACGCTCGCTCGCGAGCTGTACGGCAGCGACGTGGTCGCCGAGCGTCATCGCCACCGCTACGAGTTCAACAACCGCTATCGCACCCAGCTCGAGGACGCTGGCCTGGTGATCAGCGCCAAGTCGATGGACGACACGCTGGTGGAGATGGTCGAGCTGCCGCGCGACAAGCACCCGTGGTACCTGGCCTGCCAGGCGCACCCGGAGTTCCTGTCCACCCCGCGCGAGGGTCATCCGCTGTTCGTCGGCTTCATCCGCGCCGCGCGCGAGCGCAAGGCCGGCGGCAAGCTGCTCAAAGAAGCCAGGGCGTGAAGGCAGGAACGAGCGACCAGGAACGAGGGACGAGCCAGAGCTCGTCGCTCGGACTCGATGCTCGTTTCTCTCCACTCGTTCCCGCTTCCTCTCACATCAAACGAGATTCCCAATGAAACTCTGTGGATTCGAGGTTGGCCTGGACCAGCCGCTGTTCCTGATCGCCGGCCCCTGCGTGATCGAGTCGATGCAGCTGCAGCTGGACGTGGCCGGCAAGCTGAAGGAGATCACCGGCAAGCTGGGGATGAACTTCATCTTCAAGTCCAGCTTCGACAAGGCCAACCGCACCTCGGGCACGTCCTTCCGCGGCCCCGGCCTGGAAGAGGGCCTCAAGGTGCTCGAGGCCGTGAAGCGGCAGATCGGCGTGCCGGTGCTGACCGACGTGCACGAGTACACGCCGATGAACGAGGTCGCCGCGGTCGTCGACGTGCTGCAGACCCCGGCCTTCCTGGTGCGCCAGACCGACTTCATCCGCAACGTCTGCGCCGCCGGCCGTCCGGTGAACATCAAGAAGGGCCAGTTCCTCTCGCCCTGGGACATGAAGCCGGTGGTGGAGAAGGCCAAGTCGACCGGCAACCAGGACATTCTGGTGTGCGAGCGCGGGGCGTCCTTCGGCTACAACAACCTGGTCAGCGACATGCGCTCGCTGTCGGTGATGCGCGACACCGGCTGTCCGGTGGTGTTCGATGCGACCCATTCGGTGCAGCTGCCGGGCGGGCAGGGCACCAGCTCGGGCGGCCAGCGCGAGTTCGTGCCGGTGCTGGCGCGCGCGGCGGTGGCCGTGGGCGTGGCCGGCCTGTTCGCCGAGACCCATCCCGACCCGGCCCACGCGCTGTCCGACGGCCCCAACGCCTGGCCGCTGGACAAGATGGAAGCGCTGCTGGAGACCCTGCTGGCGCTGGATTCGATCACCAAGAAGAACGGCTTCCTGGAAGACGGCGTCAAGGCCTGATGCCGCCCGGTGCGCCCCCGTCGCGCGGGTTCGCCGGCCTGAGCCGCCTGGCCTGCGGCGCGCATGCCGCCGCCGTCACCCGCCACTGCGGCGTCAGTCGAACGCTCGCCGCCGAGGCGCGCCGGCCGATCCACCGCCGCGCGGCGGCACCTTCTACAATCGCCCCTAGCTCGAACGCGCGCGTCGCCGCCTGGCCGACGCGCGTGGCCATGCCGGGTCTGCGGCCCTAAGCCCCAGGCCACTCCCCTCGTCCCTCATCCGATCGATAGAGCCCAACCAGATCCCATGACCAACATCGCCAAGATCCACGCCCGCGAAATCCTCGACTCCCGTGGCAACCCCACGCTGGAGGCGGAAGTCACGCTCACCGATGGTTCCTTTGGCCGTGCGGCCGTGCCCTCCGGCGCCTCGACCGGCGCCAGGGAGGCGGTGGAACTGCGCGATGGCGACAAGACCCGCTACCTGGGCAAGGGCGTGCGCAAGGCGGTCGAGCACGTCAACACCGCCATCGCCAACGCGCTGACCGGCTTCGATGCGGTCGACCAGGAAGGCCTGGACCGCCGCCTGATCGATCTGGACGGTACCGAGAACAAGGGCCGCCTGGGCGCCAACGCGCTGCTGGGCGTGTCGCTGGCCAACGCCCATGCCGTGGCCGCCTCCGAAGGCAAGCCGCTGTGGCGCTACCTGGCCGACACCAGCGAGCATCCGGCCGACTGGCAGCCGACCCTGCCGCTGCCGATGATGAACATCATCAACGGCGGCGCCCATGCCGACAACAACGTGGACTTCCAGGAGTTCATGGTCCTGCCCGTCGGCTTCGCCTCGTTCTCCGAGTCGCTGCGCGCCGGCACCGAGATCTTCCACGCCCTCAAGAGCGTGCTCAAGGGTCACGGCCTGAGCACCGCGGTGGGCGACGAGGGCGGCTTCGCCCCGGACTTCCGCAGCAACGTCGAGGCGCTGGACACCATCCTGGAGGCCATCGGCAAGGCCGGCTACACCGCCGGCGAGGATATCCTGCTGGGCCTGGACGTGGCCTCCAGCGAGTTCCACGACAACGGCAAGTACAACCTCGTGGGCGAGAACAAGCGCCTGACCTCCGAGCAGTTCGTCGATTTCCTCGCCGACTGGGTCGCCCAGTACCCGATCATCACCATCGAGGACGGCATGGCCGAGGACGACTGGACCGGCTGGAAGCAGCTGACCGAGCGCCTGGGCAAGACGGTCCAACTGGTCGGCGACGATCTGTTCGTCACCAATCCGAAGATCTTCAAGGAAGGCATCGAGTCGCACACGGCCAACGCCATCCTGATCAAGGTCAATCAGATCGGCACGCTGACCGAGACGCTGGAAGCCATCGCCATGGCCCACCACGCCGGCTATGCGGCGATCGTCTCGCACCGCTCGGGCGAGACCGAGGACACCACCATCGCCGACATCGCCGTGGCCACCACCGCCACGCAGATCAAGACCGGCTCGCTGTCCCGCTCGGACCGCGTGGCCAAGTACAACCAGCTGCTGCGCATCGAAGAGGCGCTGGGTTCGGCCGCGCGCTACGCCGGTCGCAACGCGTTCGTGTCGCTCAAGCGCTGAGGGTGCGCGTGATGGGCCGGCGCCGCTTCCACCCCGTCCGCGGGGGCTGACATGGCCAAGTGGCGCTGGCTGCTGCTGGTGCTGGTGGGACTGCTGGCCTTCCTGCAGTACCACCTGTGGTTCGGGCGCGGCAGTTCGGGCGAGGTGATCGCCATGAAGGCGCAGGTGGCCAGCCAGACCCGCGAGAACGAGGGCCTGCGCGAGCGCAATGCGGCGCTGGCCGCCGAGGTCGAGGATCTCAAGTCCGGCGAGGCCGCGGTGGAAGAACGCGCGCGCAGCGAGCTGGGCATGATCAAGCCCGGCGAGAAGTTCTACCGCGTGGTCGACACCGCGCCGGCGCAGGGCGATGCGTTGCCCGCGCCGCCGTCGGCGCCTGCCGCCAGCGAGCCGGCGCCGATCTCCGAGGAAGACGCCGTGCAGGCAGAGGGCAATTGATGCGTGGGATCTGGGTGGTGATTCCCGCGGCCGGCCGCGGCACGCGCTTCGGCGGCGAAGTGCCCAAGCAGTATCTGGAAGTCGGCGGGCAGTCGGTGCTGGCCTGGACCCTGGCCGCGCTGCTGGGCCATCCGCTGGTCGAGGGTGCGGTGGTGGCCGTGTCGGCCGATGACCCATGGTGGCCGGGCTGGACCGCCTTCGGCGGCAAGCCGGTGCTGGCCTGCGTCGGCGGCGGCACGCGCGCGGCCTCGGTGCTGGCCGCGCTGCAGGCGCTGCCCGAGCATGTGCGCGCCGACGACTTCGTCCTGGTCCACGACGCGGCCCGGCCCAATCTGGCCGATGCCGATCTGGAGCGGCTGATCGAACGCGGTCGCGAAGACCCGGTCGGCGCGCTGCTGGCAGCGCCGGTGCGCGATACGCTCAAGCGCGCGGGCGACGACGGTGGCGTGGACGCCACCGAGCCGCGCGAGCGCCTGTGGCGCGCGCTGACCCCGCAGATGTTCCGCCGCCTGCAGCTGACCCGCGCCCTGGACGAGGCCGCCGGTGCCGGCATCGAGGTCACCGACGAATCGATGGCCATGGAGCGCCAGGGCCTGCGTCCGCTGCTGGTCGAGGGCAACGACACCAACTTCAAGATCACCACGCCGGGGGATCTGGACCGGTTCGCCTACATCGTGGGAGCCGGGACGGGAGACCGGGGACCGGTGGCCCGGGAGGAGCGGGTGCAGATGCCACAGCAACAGCAACAGCAGGATCATCGAACGGAGCCTGCTTCTGCTTCCCCCGGTCTCCGGTCCCCGGCCCCCGGTCCCGCCTTGCCCCTCCGCATCGGCCAGGGCTTCGACGTCCACGCCTTCGCGCCCGACGGCGATCACGTGATGCTGGGCGGCGTGCGCGTGGAGCACAGTCGCGGCGTGCTCGCGCACAGCGACGGCGATGTGGTGATCCATGCGCTGTGCGACGCCATCCTCGGCGCGCTGGCGCTGGGCGACATCGGCCGCCACTTCCCGCCGACCGATCCGCGCTGGGAAGGCGCCGACAGCACGCAGTTCCTCGAGCACTGCGCCGGTCTGGCGCGCGCGCGCGGCTGGCAGGTGGGCAACGCCGATGTGACCGTGATGTGCGAGCGGCCCAAGGTCGGCCCGCACGCGCTGGCCATGTGCACGCATCTGGCGCAGGTGCTGGGTGTGGCCGCCGACGCGGTCAGCGTCAAGGCCACCACGACCGAGAAGCTGGGCTTCACCGGGCGCGGCGAAGGCATCGCCGCGCAGGCCGTGGTGCTGCTGGTGAAAGCCTAATTCGACCGACGGGTTGTAGAGCCGAGCTTGCTCGGCTGAGGCCTTCCCGGGAAAGCTTCAGCCGAGCAAGCTCGGCTCTACGGAATCGGGCGAGCGAGCCCCAGCCGAGCAAGCTCGGCGCTACGAGAATGCAAGGCCCCATGACCGAGACATCATCGCTTCCCCTTGCCTTCGGGCCGCCGGTGCTGGAGGCGGTGTTCCGCACCCAGCCGGAGGATTTCCAGGTCGACGAATGCGACGCCTTCGCGCCGCACGGCGAGGGCGAGCACCTGCTGCTGACGCTGCGCAAGCGTGGCCTCAACACGGCCGAGGTGGCGCGCACGCTGGCGCGCTGGGCCGGCATCGGCGAGGTCGGCATCGGCTACGCCGGGCTGAAGGACCGCCACGCGGTCACCACCCAGCGCTTCAGCGTGCACCTGCCCAAGCGCGTGGCGCCCGATCTGGCCACGCTGGCCACGCCCAACCTGGAAGTCGTCGCCTCGGCTTGGCACAACCGCAAGCTGCCGCGCGGCGCGCTGGAGGGCAATCGCTTCACGCTCGTGCTGCGCCAGGTGCGCGGCGAGCGCGAGGCGATCGAGCAACGCCTGGGCGAGATCGCCGCGCGTGGGCTGCCCAACTGGTTCGGCGAGCAGCGCTTCGGCCGCGGCGGCGGCAACGTCGCCCAGGCCCTGGAAATGTTCGGACATGCCGGTCCCGCGCAGGAATCCGCCGCCGGCGCGCGCGCCCCGAGGAAGCACGTCAGGCGCGAGCAGCGCTCGCTGCTGCTGTCGGCGGCGCGCTCGGAGTTGTTCAACCGCGTGCTGACCGCGCGCGTGCTCGATGGCAGCTGGGAGCGCGGCCTGGACGGCGAGGTCTGGATGCTGGCCGGCAGCCGCAGCGTGTTCGGGCCGGAGCCGTGGAGCGCGGCGCTGGCCGAGCGCCTGGCGGCGTTCGACATCCATCCCAGCGGCCCGCTGTGGGGCGAGGGCGCGCCACGCGTGGAAGGCGCCTGCGCCGCGCTGGAGGCGCAGGCGCTCGGCGAAGGCGACGGCCCCGCGCTGCGCGCCGGCCTGGAGGACGCGCGCCTGAAGCAGGAGCGCCGCGCCCTGCGCCAACGCGCCGATGCGCTGCAGTGGCATTGGCACGACGCGGATACGCTCGAACTGCGCTTCGGCCTGGCGCCCGGCAGCTACGCCACCGCGCTGCTGCACGAACTGGGTGCCGTGCGCGAGGCGAACCGCATCGTCTGAGCGAAGCGGCCGGGTGGCGCATCACGCGGCGCCACGCGGTCCCGGGCTGGCCTGCGCATCGGCCTGCTGCGCCTGCAGGAAGACCTCCGCCTGCGCCTGGAAGGCGCGCTGGAACGCCGGCCGCGCCGTGCCGCGCGCCAGGTAGTCGAGCAGGTTGGGGTGTTCCTCCAGCAGCGTCGAGCCCTGCAGCCGCAGCAGCACGCTGAGCATCAGCAGATCGCCGGCGCTGAACTCGCCGTCGAGCCACGGGCTTTGGCCCAGATGAAGGGACAGCTCGCCCAGGCGCTGGCGCACGCGCTTGTCGAGCGTTTCCAGGCGTTCGGCGAACCACGGCGTTTCGCGCTCCAGAACCACGCATAACGCGCGCTCGAACACCGGCGGCTCGATCGTGTTGAGCGCGGCGAACATCCACGACACCGCGCGCAGCCTGGCGTCGGGAGCCTCGGGCAGCAGGCCGGGATGGGTCTGGGCGATGTGCAGCACGATCGCGCCGGATTCGAACAGCACCAGCCCGTCCTGTTCATAGGTGGGAATCTGGCCGAAGGGATGGCGCGCCCGGTGGGCCGGCTGTTGCATCGCCTCGAAGGACAGCAGGCGCACCGCGTAGGGCTGGCCGACTTCCTCCAGCGCCCAGCGCACGCGCATGTCGCGGGCCAGGCCGCGCCCGCGATCGGGCGAGCGTTCGAAGGCAGTGATCGTCGGAAGCATGGGAAATCCTCGGTGTGAAGTGGCTGGCGCCCCCATCGGTCGTTTCCGCCAAAGCGCGGACCCGGCGACTCGTGCGTGGCAAGTCGAGACCCCTGGGTGTCTGCCTTCGCGGGCACGACGCGCTTCGCTTTGCCGCTTTGGGGTGGGGGCGATTCCTTTCGGCGTCGGTCTGTGTTGCCGGTCCATCCCACACGACGTGCGGGCGGGCGGCAGATCGACACGTCAGGCTTGCGTTTGGCGCTTCAGCGCGCCGCCAGCAGCACCAGCACCGCGCCGGTGCCGCCCTGAGCGGGCGGCGCGGAATGGAAGGCCAGCACGTCGCTGCGCTGGCGCAGCACGCGGTCCACCACGTTCTTCAGTACCGGGATCTCCGCGTCCGAGCCCAGGCCCTTGCCGTGGATGATGCGCACGCAGGCGCTACCGCTGCGCTGGGCGTTGCGCAGGAACAGGCGCAGCGCCGTCTCGGCCTGGCCGGCGGTGGCGCCATGCAGATCCAGCTCGTCCTGGACGGAGAACTGGCCGCGCTTGAGCCGGTTGAACACGGTCACCGGCAGCGCCTCGACGCGATGCGCCAGCACATCGCCCGCGCCGATCGGCATGGCCTCCAGCGCCTGGCGGAATTCGCTCATCGCCGCGCGCTCGTCGGCCTGGGCCATGCGCGCGGCCGGGCGCGGGCGCGGCCCGCGCGGCGGCGTCGGCGCGTCGTCCAGGCGCCGCACCGGGCCGATGGCCGTGCGGAACAGGTCGCTGTCGTCGTCGTCGCGCGCGTCGCTCATGCAGGCAGGGTACGTGGCCGGGCGCGTCGCGCAAGGGCGAAGCGCGCGGATCGATCCGGTATCATCCGATGCGCATCAAGAAGGAACCCCATGCGCGTATTGGTCTCAAACGACGACGGTGTCGACGCCCCCGGAATCCGCATTCTCGCCGAGGGCCTGCGTGACGCCGGTCATGAAGTCTGGGTGGTGGCGCCCGATCGCGACCGTTCCGGCGCCAGCAACTCGCTGACGCTGGACCTGCCCATCCGCGTGCGCCAGCTGGACGCGCACACCATCCGTGTCAACGGCACGCCCACCGACTGCGTGCATCTGGCGCTGACCGGCATGCTGGACTTCGATCCGGACATCGTCGTGTCGGGCATCAACAACGCCGCCAACCTGGGCGACGATGTGATCTATTCGGGCACCGTGTCGGCGGCGATGGAAGGACGCTTCCTCGGACTGCCGGCGGTCGCCGTCTCGCTGGTCACGCAGGACCATCAGCCTCGCCACTTCGAGACCGCCGCGCGCGCCGCGGTGGACATCGTGGCGCGGCTGGCGGCCGATCCGCTGCCGGCCAACACCATCCTCAACGTCAACGTGCCGGACCTGCCGTGGGAGCGCGTCCGCGGCTACGAGGTCACGCGCCTGGGCAACCGCCACCGCTCGGAGGCCTGCCTGCCGCAGAACGACCCGCGCGGCGGCACGGTCTACTGGATCGGCCCGGCCGGTCCGGAACAGGACGCCGGCGTGGGCACCGACTTCCACGCCGTGCGCAGCGGCGCCATCTCGATCACGCCGATCCACGTCGATCTGACCCGCTACCAGGCCCTGGAGACCGTGTCCGGCTGGGTCAGCGGGCTCAGCGCGGGCCTGGAGCCGGCGGCATGACCCCACGCCTGCGCGTGCCGGCGGCCGAGGCGGCCGGCTCCGGCATGACCTCGCAGCGCGTGCGCGACCGCCTGGTCCAGCGCCTGCGCGAGGGCGGCATCGTCGACGAGCGCGTGCTCAACGCGATCGGGACCGTGCCGCGCCACCTGTTCGTCGACGAGGCGCTGGCCACGCGCGCCTACGAGGACACCGCGCTGCCGATCGGCCACAGCCAGACCATCTCCCAGCCCTGGGTGGTGGCGCGCATGACCGAGCTGCTGCTGACCGGGCGCAGCCCCAGGACCGTGCTCGAAGTAGGCACCGGCTCGGGCTACCAGGCCGCGGTGCTGGCGGCGCTGGGGCTGGAGGTCTACACCGTCGAGCGCATCGGCGACCTGCTGCGCCTGGCGCGCAAGCGCCTGCGCCAGCTCGGCATGAACGTGCGCAGCAAGCACGACGACGGCCGCGTCGGCTGGCCCGAGCAGGGTCCCTTCGATGCCATCATCGTCACCGCCGCCGGCCCGGCGCTGGTGGACGCGCTGATCGATCAGCTCGCGCCCGGCGGCGTGCTGGTGGCCCCGGTGGGCGGCAGCGCCTCGCAGTCGCTGGTGCAGGTCACCCGCGATGCGGACGGCCAGCTGCAGCAGGCCACCCTGGCGCCGGTGATGTTCGTCCCCCTGCTGTCTGGAACCCTCGACTGATGCAGCTGTTCGGTCCGCTCTACGCCCGCGCCATCGCCTGGTCGCGGAATCGGCACGCGCCGCGGCTGCTGTTCGGCCTGAGCTTCATCGAGGCGATCTTCTTCCCGGTGCCGCCGGAAGTGATGCTGGCGCCGATGGCGCTGGCCCAGCCCAAGCGTGCGTTCTCCTTCGCCGGCATCAGCCTGGGCGGCTCGCTGCTGGGCGCGCTGGTGGGCTACGCGCTGGGACATTTCGCCTACGCGGCGGTGCAGCCGCTGATCGATGCGCTGGGCTGGCGCGCGGCGGTCGATGGTCAGGTCGCGCATCTGCGCGAGCTGGTGGCGCAGTCGCCGTGGCGCGCGTTCTGGCTGCTGGTGCTGGCCGGGTTCACGCCGATCCCGCTGAAGATATTTACGTGGGCCTCAGGCATCGTCGGAGTGCCGCTGCTACCGTTCATTGCCAGCATGGTGGTCGGACGCGGCAAGCGCGTGTTCCTCATCGCCCTGGCATTGCGTCTGGGCGGGGCACGGGCCGAAGCGGCCCTGCGTCGCTGGATCGAACCGGTCGGCTGGATCGCCAGCGTGCTGCTGCTCGGTGTCTTGGCTTGGCTGGCGTGGAGGGCAAAGAACGGATGAGATTCGGCATGGACCTGGGGCTTGGCCCGACACGACGCGTGGCGCCACTGGCGCTGCTGATGGGCACGGCGCTGGCGCTGGCCGCGTGCAGCAGCACCGTCACCCGCACCTCCGGCCCTGCTTCGCGCCCTGGCGTCGGCGGCGGGACCAGCGCGCCGCGCGCGGTCGTCTCCAAGCCGCAGTACGGCAAGAGCGTCAACGTGCAGCGCGGCCAGACGCTGTACCGCATCGCCACCGACAACGGCATCGCGCCGGCCGATCTGGCCGCGTGGAACGGCCTGTCCGCGCCTTACACCATCTATCCGGGCCAGTCGCTGCGGCTGTTCCCCTCCAACGGCGCGCGTCCGGGCACCACGGTGGCCACCGGCCGTCCCGCCACGTCCGCGCCCGCCGGTGCCACGCCGACGCCGGTCGCCGCGCCGCCGCCGGTCAAGAGCGATATCGCCTGGCGCTGGCCGGCCGACGGCCAGATCGTCGGGCGCTTCGTGCCCGGCGATGCCTCCAACCAGGGCGTGGACATCGCCGGCAACGCGGGCGATGCGGTGCGGGCCACCGCCGATGGCGTGGTGGTGTACTCCGGCGCTGGCCTGGTCGGGTACGGCGAGCTGATCATCGTCAAGCACTCCGAGGCCTGGCTGTCGGCCTACGGCCACAACCGCAAGCGCCTGGTCAACGAGGGGCAGCGGGTGAAGTCCGGCCAGCAGATCGCCGAAATGGGCCGCAGCGGCGCCTCGCGCGACATGCTGCACTTCGAGATCCGCTACAACGGCAAGCCGGTCGACCCGCTGGGTTATCTGCCGCCCAAGTAATCGCGCGGGACCACACCGGGGCAGTTGAGACTCTTTGCCGGTGAGGCTCTGTGCCGGCCTGTCTCCTCAAAACCTCGCGACCTGCCTGTAGAGCGGAGCTTGCTCCGCTGCTCTTCGTTCGGTTCGTGGGAAGGCCTCAGCGGAGCAAGCTCCGCTCTACAGGCGGCCGCGCGCGGTCGGGCCGCGCGTGGTCGGCGACGTCCGCGCTCCGGCTCCACACTGCGTCGGACGGCCAAAAGCAAAGGCCGGCATTGTCGGCCTTCTTCGTGTCCGCCACGGGAGCGCGCCTCAACCGCCGAGGATGAACCCGGCCGCCACGCGCCGGCCTTCGCCGGCCAGGATGTGGTAGGTGCGCGCCGCGGCGGCGTTGGCCATGACTTCCAGGCCGATGCCGCGGGTCAGGCACGTGGCCATGACCTCGGCCGAGGGGAAGATCTGCCGGCCGCCGGTGCCCAGCAGGACGATCTCCGGGTTCAGCGCCAGCAGCGGCTGCAGCGCGGCCACCTCCAGCGCGGCGGCGTCGGCCACCGGCCAGTCGGTCTGCAGGGAGTCCGGGGTGAGGATGAAGCTGGCCCGCAGCACCTGGTCGTTGACCGTGGCGCTGGCGCCGTCGGCCGCGCGCAGGCTGTAGGCGTAATCGGGACGTTCGTGGCTCAGTTGCATGGCGGCTCCCGTCTGGGCTGGGCGCGGGACCGGCGGGGAACGGCGCGCCGAAAGGGGGACTTCAGGCCCGCGGCAGGACGATCGTGCGCTTGTCGCGGCTGGGGCGGTACAGCACGGCCACGTGGCCGATGCGCTGGACCAGGGCGGCGCCGGTGCGCTGGACGACGCTGTCGATCATCGCGTCGCGCACCTCGCGGTCCGCAGCGGCGATCTTCACCTTGACCAGCTCGTGGCGCTCGAGCACCTCGTCCAGCTCGGCGTAGAACGCCTCGGTCAGCCCCTTTCCGCCGGTCTGCAGCAAGGCCTTCAGCCCATGCGCCTGCCCGCGCAGGAAACGGTTCTGGGCGGCGGTCAGGACAACGGACATGCAAGGCACTTGGGGGTGGTGGAGGGCGATCAGCGTATCATGGCCCCCTGTTTTCCATCCCGATCACGCGGGCGTGCGCGCCGCGCAAACCGCCGTCCCCATGGCCAAACGCAGTCAAAGCAGCCAGCGCTGGCTCAAGGAACACTTCTCCGACCCCTACGTCAAAAAGGCGCAGGCCGAGGGGCTGCGTTCCCGCGCCGCCTACAAGCTGGAGGAGCTGATCGAACGCGACCGGCTGCTCAAGCCCGGCATGACCGTGGTCGACCTGGGCGCCGCGCCCGGCGGCTGGTCGCAGTACGTGCGCCAGGCCATGGGCGACAACGGCCGGGTCGTGGCGATGGATATCCTGGACATGCCCTCCCTGGCGGGGGTGGAGTTCCTTCACGGGGACTTCAGGGAGCAGGCCGTGTTATCCCAGCTGGAAGCCATGCTGGGCGGGGCGCAGGTCGACCTTGTGCTTTCCGACATGGCCCCCAATAAGAGCGGTGTGGATGCGGTGGACCAGCCGCGGGCGATGCATCTGGCGGAACTGGCGATGGATTTCGCCGACCACCATCTGCGCACCGGCGGGGCTTTCCTGATCAAGCTGTTCCAGGGCGTGGGCTTCGACGATTACATCCGCGACCTGCGCAAGCGGTATGACAAGGTCGTCATCCGCAAGCCGGACGCCTCGCGCAAGCGGTCGCCGGAGGTGTACGCACTGGGGCAGGGCAAGCGCGCCCAGCCCAAGTGAACCGGACGAGCGGGCCGGTCAGACAATTTCGCTTTAACGTGTAGTGCCAGAGGACCACCCAAGGCCATGAGGATGAACGACTTGACCAAGAATCTGCTGCTGTGGGTCGTAGTGGCGGTGGTGCTCATGGTGGTGTTCCAGAGCTTCTCCCCGCGCCCGGGCGCGGGGCCGGGCAGCAACCAGCTCACCTACACCCAGTTCGTCAACGACGTGAACAACGGGCAGATCAGCTCGGTGGAGTTCACCAACAAGGGCGACCAGAAGACTAACGCGATCAGCTACAAGCGCACCGACGGCACCCAGGGCCTGGTGTTCGGCCCGACCGACGAGAGCCTGGTCAACGTGCTGATCGCCAAGGGCGTGAACATCAGCCAGCAGGAGCCGGACAGCGGCATCTCGCTGGCCGCGATCCTGCTCAACTTCCTGCCGGTGCTGCTGATCATCGGCTTCTGGATCTTCATCATGCGCCAGATGCAGGGCGGTGGCGGCGGGGCCAAGGGCGCGATGTCCTTCGGCAAGTCGCGCGCCAAGCTGCAGGGCGAGGACCAGGTCAAGGTGACCTTCGCCGACGTCGCCGGCTGCGACGAGGCCAAGGAGGAAGTGGGCGAGCTGGTCGAATTCCTGCGCGACCCGACCAAGTTCCAGAAGGTCGGCGGCAAGATCCCGCGCGGCGTGCTGATGGTCGGCCAGCCCGGCACCGGCAAGACGCTGCTGGCCAAGGCCATCGCCGGCGAGGCCAAGGTGCCGTTCTTCTCGATCTCCGGCTCGGACTTCGTGGAGATGTTCGTCGGCGTCGGCGCCAGCCGCGTGCGCGACATGTTCGAGCAGGCCAAGAAGCACGCCCCGTGCATCATCTTCATCGACGAGATCGACGCGGTCGGCCGCCATCGCGGCGCCGGCCTGGGCGGCGGTCACGACGAGCGCGAGCAGACCCTCAACCAGCTGCTGGTGGAGATGGACGGCTTCGAGGGCGGTGAGGGCGTGATCATCATCGCCGCGACCAACCGTCCCGACGTGCTGGATCCGGCGCTGCTGCGCCCGGGTCGCTTCGACCGCCAGGTCGTGGTCGGCCTGCCGGACGTCAAGGGCCGCGAGCAGATCCTCAAGGTCCACATGCGCAAGCTGCCGCTGGCCGACGACGTCGATGCGATGATCGTCGCGCGCGGTACGCCGGGCTTCTCCGGCGCGGACCTGGCCAACCTGTGCAACGAGGCGGCGCTGTTCGCCGCGCGCGGCAACGAGAAGGAGGTCCGCATGGACCACTTCGACCGTGCCCGCGACAAGATCCTGATGGGCGCCGAGCGCCGCTCGATGGCTATGAGCGAGGACGAGAAGACGCTGACCGCCTATCACGAGGCCGGCCACGCCATCGTCGGTCGGGTCGTGCCCGAGCACGATCCGGTCTACAAGGTCACCATCATCCCGCGCGGTCGCGCGCTGGGCGTGACCATGTACCTGCCCGAGGGCGACAAGTACAGCTATAACCGCACCGCGATCGAGTCGCAGCTGTGCTCGCTGTACGGTGGCCGCGTCGCCGAGGAACTGATCTTCGGCACCGACAAGGTCACCACCGGCGCGTCCAACGACATCGAACGCGCGACCAAGATGGCCCGCAACATGGTCACCAAGTGGGGCCTGAGCGACGAGATGGGCCCGATCGCCTACGGCGAGGAGGAGGACGAGGTGTTCCTGGGTCGTTCGGTGACCCAGCACAAGAACGTCTCCGACGCCACGGCGCGCAAGATCGACGAGGTCGTGCGCGGGATCCTGGACAACGCCTACCAGCGCACCACCAAGATCCTGACCGACAACCTGGACAAGCTGCACACGATGGCCAAGCTGCTGCTGCAGTACGAGACCATCGATGCGCCGCAGATCGACGCGATCATGGAAGGCCGCGATCCGCCGCCGCCGGCGGGCTGGAGCAAGACCAACAACGACAACAACGACCGCGGTGGCGGCAGCAAGCGGCCCCTGCCGCCGATCGCCGGCCCCGCTGCGCAGACCTGAGGGCCTGGCGCAGAGGTCATCGAAAGGCCGGGATCAGTCCCGGCCTTTTGCTTTGTCACCACCGACCGATCACGAGGGGCGCGTGCGCACGATCTTCGACAGCAGTGGATGGAGCCTGGGCGTGGGCATCGCGCTGGGCGTGGCGCTGGGCGCGGGCTTCGGCCTGGCCATGCACGACCTCGGCGTGGGCCTGGCGATCGGCATCGGCCTGGGCGCGGTGCTGGGCGTATTCATGAGCAGCCAGAAGAAGAAGCGTCGCGGCGGCTGACGCGTATCATGCGCGCTCGCCCAGACTCGCCGGAGCGCGCCCATGTTCGACACCTCGCCTCAGCTGGACTGCAACGGCCGCGTGCTGCGCCTGGACCGGCCACGGGTGATGGGCATCGTCAACGTCACGCCGGATTCGTTTTCCGACGGCGGCGCGCACGACACGCTGGAGGCGGCGGTGGCCCACGGCCTGAAGCTGGCCGAGGAGGGCGCGGACATCCTGGACATCGGCGGCGAATCCACGCGCCCCGGCGCGCAGGCCGTGCCGGTGGAGGAGGAGCTGCGTCGCGTGGTGCCGGTGATCGAGGCGCTGGTCGAGCGGACCACGCTGCCGATCAGCATCGACACCTTCAAGCCCGAGGTGATGCGCGCGGCGGTGGCCGCCGGCGCGGGCATGATCAACGACATCCGTGCGCTGCGTGCCGACGGTGCGCTCGAGGCCGCCGCGCAGCTGCGCGTGCCGGTCGTGCTGATGCACATGCTGGGCGAGCCGCAGTCGATGCAGGAGGCGCCGGAGTACGACGATGTGGTCGGGCAGGTGCATCGCTTCCTGGCCGAGCGCATCTTCGCCGCCGAGATGAGCGGCATCGACCGGCGCCAGCTGATCGTCGATCCCGGCTTCGGCTTCGGCAAGACCACCGCGCACAATCTCGCGCTGCTGGCGCAGCTGCAGCGCTTCACCGAACTGGGCGTGCCGGTGCTGGCCGGCATGTCGCGCAAGCGCAGCATCGGCGAGCTGACCGGGCGCGAGACGCCGGCGCAGCGCGCGGCGGGTTCGGTGGCCGCGCACCTGATCGCCGTGCAGCGCGGCGCGATGCTGGTGCGCGTGCACGACGTGGCCGCCACGGTGGATGCGCTCAAGGTGTGGGCGGCCGTGGACGCGGTGCCGGCGGTGCGTCAGGACGCGCCGAAGAAGCCGGAGATTCGCTGGCCCGAGGATTGAGTGGTCAGGGCGGGCGAGGGGACTTTGGTTTCCCGGGAAGCGGTGACCGGCCTCGTGCGTCGCTTGAAAGTCGCTGGGTTCCCGCTTTCGCGGGAACGACGGTAGGGAGATTCGCGCGCGGGCTCGCGCTGGGAACCTAGCAGTCGTCATCCCCGCGAACGCGGGGATCCAGGGACTTCCGTCCAGGTCGCGCAACGTCCATGGGTTCCCGCTTCCGCCGGAACGACGATAGGGAGATTCCCGCGCGGGCTCGCGTTTCGAACCCAACAGTCGTCATCCCCGCGAACGCGGGGATCCAAGGACTTTCGTCCAGTTTGCGCAATGTCCATGGGTTCCCGCTTTCGCGGGAACGACGGTAGGGAGATTCGTGCGCAGGTTCGCTGTGAACCTAACAGTCATCATCCCCGCGAACGCGCGGATCCAGGGACTTTCGTCCAGGTCGCGCAACGTCCATGGGTTCCCGCTTTCGCGGGAACGACGGTTGAGGCTTTGTTCGCGGCGGTTAGTGCAGCGCTTTCAGCTTGGCGAGCACGTCGTCCACGGTGTGCTCGACCACGGCGTCCGGCACCACGTGCACCGCGCGCTCGTCCGCGGCAGGGGGCTCAAGCGTGTCGAGCTGGCTGCCGAGCAGGCTGGCGGGCATGAAGTGCCCAGGCCGCTGGGCGATGCGCTGGTCGAGCTGCTGACGCGCCACGTCCAGCCAGACGAACACCGCCTGCGCGTCGCCGTCGCGCAGCACGTCGCGATAGGCGCGCTTGAGGGCCGAGCAGGCCACCACCACGCCCACGCCCTGCGCCCGCTGTTCGGCGATCCAGGCGGCGACGCTGCGCAGCCAGGGCGCGCGGTCGTCATCGGTGAGCGCGATGCCCTGGCGCATCTTGTCGATATTGGCCTGCGGATGCAGGTCGTCGGCGTCGAGCACGCGGTAGTCCAGCGCCAGGCCGAGCAGCCTGGACACGGTGGTCTTACCGGAGGCGGACACGCCCATTACGATGAGGGTCTTGGGGAGGGGCATGGCGGTGGAGTTCATGCGAGGAGTGAGCGGAGAGGAGTGACCAGACGCGACTGCGAACAGCAGGTGTCGCTTGATTCACTCGATGCGCTGGCTTTCGCTCATTCCCCACGCCTTTCCACTCACGCGTGCTTCAACGACGTGGCGCGCGTTTCGCGGCCGGCTTGACCGTCTTCTTCACGGCTTTGCGTCCGGCGGGTTTCGCCGGCGCCTTCTTCACCGCCGGCTTGGCGCTTTTTGCCGCTGGCGCGGAAGCGGCCTTGCCAACCTTGCCTGCGGGCTTGTCCGGGGCCTGCGTGCGGGCCCGCTGCGGCGGGCGCGTGCGCCCGGGCGTTAGCGCGCGCCAGGTGCGTCCGCCGTCCAGCGCCAGCAGCGCATCGGCGGCGGTCGGCCCCTCGCTGCCGGCGACGTAGTTGGGGAATTCGGTCGCCGGCTGCCGGGCCCAGGCGTCCAGCACGGGCTGCACGATGCGCCAGGCCGCATCGACCATCGTCGCGTCCTGGAACAACGCCGCCTCGCCGCGCATGCAGTCGTGCAGCAGGCGCTCGTAGCCCACGGTGTTCTGCTGCGGGAACCAGTCGCGATAGCGGAAGTCCATCCGCACCGGCGCCAGCGCCACCGGATAGCCCGGCCGCTTGACGTCGAACTGCAGCGAGATGCCTTCGTCCGGCTGGATATGCAGGACCAGCCAGTCAGGGCCATAGCCGCCGACGGCCGTATGCCGGAATGGCGCCAGCGGCGCGGGCTTGAAGCGGATCGCCACCTCGGTGGTGCGCGTGCGCAGGCGCTTGCCGGTGCGCAGGTAGAACGGCACGCCGGCCCAGCGCCAGGTGTCGATGGCCAGCTTCATCGCCACATAGGTCTCGGTCTCGGAGGTGTCCGAAGTGGTGTCCTCCTCGCGGTAGCCCGGCACGTTGCTGCCGTTGACGCTGCCGGCGGCGTACTGGCCGCGCACCACGTCCTCCGGTGCCAGCGGGCGCACGGCCTCGATGACCTCCGAACGTCGGCGCAACATCGCCTTGGGCGTGAAATCCGAAGGCGGCTCCATCGCCACCATCGCCAGCAGCTGGAACAGGTGGTTGGGCACCATGTCGCGCAGCGCGCCGGTGGGCTCGTAGAAGCTGCCGCGGCCTTCCACGCCGATGGTCTCGGCCGCGGTGATCTGCACGTGGTCGATGCGGTCGCGGTTCCAGACCGGCTCAAACAGGCCGTTGGCGAAGCGGAAGGCCTGGATGTTCTGCACCGTCTCCTTGCCCAGGAAGTGATCGATGCGGAAGACCTGGTCCTCCTCGAGCACGTCGGCGATCTGCGCATTGAGCGCGCGCGCGCTTTCCAGATCATGGCCGAAGGGCTTTTCGACGATCACCCGGCGCCACGGGCCGCCCTCGGTCTGCTTGACCAGCCCGGCGCGGCCCAGCTCGGTCACCGCCGTTCCGAAGAAGCGCGGCGCGGTGGCCAGGTAGAACAGCACATTGCCCTGCGTATTGTGCTTGGGGTCGATCTCCTCCAGGCGCTTGCCCAGCAGGCGGTAGTCCTCGGCCGAGGTGAAATCGCCGCGCTGGTAGAACATGCGCTTTGAGAGCCAGCGCCAGGTGTCCTCATCGATGCTCTCGGCCTGGAACTCGCCGCCGCGCGAGGCCGCCTGCGCACGCAGCGCATCGCCGATCTTGCGGCGCCACGCCGCCTCGCTGACATCGCCGTGGTCGAAGCCGAGGATGGCGAAGCGCTCGTCCAGCTGGCCGGCGCGCTTGAGGTTGTACAGCGCCGGCAGCACCAGGCGCTGGGCCAGGTCGCCGCGGGCGCCGAACAGCACCAGGATGCAGGGCGGGGCCAGGGCTTCGGCGGTGACGCCGGGAGAGGTGGTGTCGCTCATGCGTGGATCTCCGTGCTGGTGCGCTGGATATCGTGGAGGTTGTTGAGGCGGTAGGCGGCGTTGACCAGGGCCACGTGCGAATAGCCCTGCGGGAAGTTGCCGAGCATGCGCCGGCCGCGCGGGTCGTATTCCTCGGCCAGCAGGCCCACGTCGTTGCACAGCGCGAGCAAGGCGGTGTAACGCTCGAGCGCCTGGTCGGTGTGGCCGATGATCGCCAGCGCCTCGACCAGCCAGAAGCTGCAGGCCAGGAAGGTGCCTTCGCCGTCGGGCAGGCCGTCGCCGGCTTGCTCGGTGGCGTAGCGCTGGACCAGGCCGTCGACGGTGAGGCGGTCGCGGATCGCCTCGACCGTGGCCACCAGCCGCGGATCGTCCGGCGGCAGGAAGCCGGTCAGCGGCATCAGCAGCAGCGCCGCGTCCAGCGCCTCGCCGCCGTAGCTCTGCACGAAGTAGCCATCCGGATGCAGGGCGTTGGCCAGGATGTCGGCATGGACCTGCGTGGCCTGTTCGCGCCAGCGGGCGCGATCTTCCTCGCAGTAGCTGGCCGCGTTCTGCGCGGCCAGGTCGAAGGCGCGCCAGGCCATCAGCTTGGAGTGGGTGAAGTGGCGCCGGCCCGAGCGCACCTCCCAGATGCCCTCGTCCGGGTCGTGCCAGCGCTGTTCCAGCTCGATCAGGAAGGCGCGCTCCAGCTCGATGCCGGACTCGCCCGATTCCATGCCGCGCAGGCGCGCGGCCTCGAGCATGCCGATCAGCTCGCCATAGACGTCCAGCTGGAACTGCTTGGCCGCCGCGTTGCCCAGGTTGACCGGGCGCGAATCGCCATAGCCGGGCAGCCAGTCGGCCACCCACTCGGGCAGGCGCCGCTCGCCGCCCACGCCGTACAGCGCCTGCAGCTGGCCCGGGGTGCCGGCCACCGCGCGCTTGACCCAGTCGCGGAAGGCCGCGGCCTCCTCGCGATAGCCGGCGTTGGTCAGCGCCAGCAGGGTGAAGCTGCTGTCGCGCAGCCAGCAGTAGCGATAGTCCCAGTTGCGCTCGCCGCCCAGAGACTCGGGCAGCGAGGCGGTCGGTGCGGCGACGATGGCGCCGGTGGGCAGATAGCTCAGGCCCTTGAGCACGACCAGCGAGCGCTTGACCTGCGCGCTCCAGGGCCCGGCATCGGCGCAGCGCGAGGACCAGTCCTCCCAGAAGCGCAGCGTGGTCTGCAGCGCCTCTTCCACCTCCAGCGCCGGCGGCTGCTCCAGATGCGAGGCGCCGTGGCTGAGCACGAACCACGTGCTCTGGCTTGGCTCGAGCGTGAACTCGGCCGTGGAGACCATGTCGTGGCTGTCAATGGTCAGCGGCGTGCGCAGCAGCAGCTGGTCGGGGCCGGCGACCGCGCGCAGGCCGTCGTCCTGCTGGGTCACCCACGGCACGATCAGGCCATAGCCGAAGCGCATCACCAGCTCGGTGCGCATCGGCACCTTCCCGCGCAGCGCCTCGATCCGGCGCACCAGATGGTTGTGCACCTCGCCGTTATGGCTGGCGACCATGAAGTCGGTGACCAGCACCTGCCCGCTGTCGGTCTCGAAGATCGTGTCCAGCACCAGGCTGCCGTCGCGATAGCTGCGCTTGATGCGGGCGGTCTCGTCGGCCGGGCAGAGCAGCCAGCGGCCGTGCTCGGGCGTGCCGAGCAGGGCGGCGAAGACGGCGTCGGAGTCGAACCGCGGCAGACAGAGCCAGTCGATCGAGCCGGCGCGGGTCACCAGGGCGGCGCTGCGGCAGTTGCCGAGCATGGCGTAGTCTTCGATGGGGGTCGACATCGGGCGGTTCCGGACTGAGCGGCGTAGAAGTACCAGCGCGGCCGTGGGCGGTGCGTGGTCTGGCACCCGGCCGCGCGGGCAGTGTTCAGGTTGGCCAGACCTTGTCATCGCGGCGCTTCGTCGCCATGACGCCCCTGTCAGCGGGCAGCCCCGGGGCAAGCGGGTAGAATCGGCCGGCGCCGTGCCCCCGCCACATCGGGCCCGCTGCGTCTCATCAATTCGGAGTTGGCATGGCCTGGAATACCCCTGGTAGCGGTTCGGGAAACAACGGAAGCGGCAGCGGGCCGGGCGGGGGGCGCAATTCCTGGAAGCCGGGACAGGGCGGCGGCCTGGACCAGATCCTGGCGCGCCTGCGCGCCCTCTTCGGCGCCGGCGGCGGTGGCCCGCTGCGCTGGGTGCTCGTGTTCTTCGTGCTGCTGCTGGCCTTCAGCAGCTTCCAGCTGGTGGGCGAGCAGGAGCGCGGCGTGGTGCTTTGCTTCGGCCAGTTCGCGCGGATCATGCAGCCCGGCCCCAACTTCAAGTGGCCCTGGCCCATCGAAACCGTGCGCAACGTGCAGGTGACCACCATCGGCACCTGGGGCCTGCAGGAAATGCCCGTGCTGACCAACGACGAGAACATCGTCAACGTCACCCTCAACGTGCAGTACCGCATCAACGACCCGCGCCAGTACCTCTACGGTACCCAGGACGCCGACCAGGTGCTGCAGCAGGCCGCGCAGAGCGCGGTGCGCGAGCAGGCCGGCCGCGCCTCGCTGGAGGACGTGCTCAACAAGCGCGGCCCGCTGGCCTCCGCCGCCAAGGAGCGCCTGCAAGCGGCGCTGGACGCCTACCACACCGGCATGGTCGTGACCGACCTGACCCTGCCCAACGCGCGCCCGCCCAACGAGGTCAAGCCGGCCTTCGACGACGTCAACAGCGCCCAGCAGAGCCGCGAGCGCCTGGTCAACGAGGCCCAGGCCTATGCCGCGCGCGTGGTGCCCGAGGCCCGCGGCGAGGCCGCGCGCACCCGCACCGCCGCCGAAGGCTACAAGGAGGCCGCAATCGCCAACGCGCAGGGCGACGCCGACCGCTTCAGCCTGCTGCAGCAGCAGTACGCCGCCGCGCCGGAGACCACCCGCAAGCGCCTGTGGCTGGAGACGGTCGAACAGGTGCTGGGCCATAACCGCAAGGTGGTCGGCGGCGACGGCCGTCAGCTGATCTACGTGCCGATGGACGCCAACGCCCAGGCCAAGGCGCTGCCGCCGGCCTCGACCCTGCCGCGCCTGCCGACCGACACGCTGCTACCGGCGGTGCAGAGCGCGGGTGGCAGCGACAGCGCTTCGTCGACGCCGACCGACCCGCTGCGCCCGCCGCGACCCACCGGCCGCGAGGAGGGCCGCCCATGAAGACTTCCGTGACCGTGGCCGTGATCGTGGCCGCCCTGCTGGCGCTGATGGGCTCGGTGTTCGTCGTGCGCGAGGACCAGACCGCGATGGTGCTCAACCTGGGCCGCGTGGTGCGCGCCGACGTCAAGCCCGGCCTGCACTTCAAGCTGCCGCTGGTGGAGACCGCGCGCGTGTTCGACCGCCGCTTCCAGATCCTGGAGACCGCGCCGGAGCGCTACTTCACCTCCGAGCAGAAGGACGTGTCGGTGGACTTCTTCGCCATCGGCTACATCTCCGATGTGCGCGCCTACTACCGCGCCACCGGCGGCGACCAGCGCAACGCCAACGCGCGCCTGGCGCCGATCGTGACCAACTCGCTGCGCAACGAGATCAACTCGCGCACGCTGACCCAGCTGGTGTCCGGCGACCGCAGCGAGATCATCGCCAGGCAGCTGGTGTCGATCAACGCGGCGATCAAGAACCTGGGCATGCAGCTGGTGGACATCCGCCTCAAGCAGATCGACCTGCCGCAGGACAGCAAGGTGCTGGGCGAGGTCTACGACCGCATGCGCGCCCAGCGCCAGCAGGTCGCCAGCGCGCTGCGCGCCGAGGGCGAGGAGCAGGCCCGCACCATCCGCGCCGAGGCCGACCGCCAGGCCACGGTCATCGCGGCCGAGGCCGAGCGCGACGCCCAGCGCCTGCGCGGCGAGGGCGATGCCCAAGCCGCGCAGCTGTACGCCAAGGCGTCGGCGGCCGACCCGGGCTTCTACGCCTTCTACCGCAGCCTGGAGGCCTACCGGCACTCCTTCGCCGACGGCAACGCGGTGATCGTGCTAGACAAGAACGACCCGTTCCTGCAGTACATGAAGTCCGATCGCTGATCGGCTGATCGATGCGAAGTGGAGCGGGGCGCCTTTAAGGCGCCCCGTTTCGTTTTGCCCGCGGCTTCCGCTACAGCCGAAGCGTCGCCTTCCAATCGTCATTCCCGCGAACGCGGGAATCCAGTGACTTCGCTCCTGCGCCGCTGCCCGCGCGCCCCGGCCTCGCAAATCTGAACACCCCCAGCCACCCCAAGGTGGCCCCCGTCCCCCAAAACCCGGATAATGCACAAAAGCCGGCCGGGCGCTTCCCACCAGAAGCACACCCTTCCGGCTTTTTCCGTGTCCTGGATGCGGTGATGCGCGTGCGGCCCGCCCCGATGGCGGCTGACACACACGCGGATCATGCGCCAGACCGCACGGCCCGAGTCCGCGGCCCCGATGGCCGCAACAAAACAGGAGTACCCGTCATGGGTCAGTCAGTGGTGGTGTTGGGCGCCCAGTGGGGCGATGAAGGCAAGGGCAAGATCGTCGATCTGCTCACCGAAGAGATCGGCGCCGTCGTGCGCTTCCAGGGCGGCCACAACGCCGGCCATACCCTGGTCATCAACGGCAAGAAGACCGTGCTGCACCTTATCCCGTCCGGCATCCTGCGCCAGGACGCGCTGTGCCTGATCGGCAACGGCGTGGTGATCAGCCCGGCCGCGCTGATCAAGGAGATCGACGAGCTGGAAACGGCCGGCGTGGAAGTGCGCAGCCGCCTGAAGATCTCGCCGGCCGCGCCGCTGATCATGCCGTACCACATCGCCCTGGATCAGGCCCGCGAGAAGGCCGCCGGCGGCAAGGCCATCGGCACCACCGGCCGCGGCATCGGCCCGGCCTACGAGGACAAGGTGGCGCGCCGCGGCATCCGCATCGCCGACCTGCATTACCCCAAGCAGCTGGAAGAGCTGCTGCGCACCGCGCTGGACTACCACAACTTCGTGCTGACCAAGTACCTGGGCGTGGAAGCGGTCGACTTCCAGAAGACCTATGACGAGGCGCTGGCCTTCGGCGAGTACGTGCAGCCGATGAAGTCGGATGTGGCCGGCATCTGCCACGACCTGCGCAAGCAGGGCAAGCGCGTGCTGTTCGAGGGCGCGCAGGGCGCGCTGCTGGACATCGACCACGGCACCTATCCCTACGTCACCAGCTCCAACACCACCATCGGCGGCGCGCTGGCCGGCACCGGCGTGGGCGCGCAGGACATCGACTACGTGCTGGGCATCGCTAAGGCCTACGCCACGCGCGTGGGCGGCGGCCCGTTCCCGACCGAGCTGGACGACGAAGTGGGCCAGGGCATCCGCGACCGCGGCGCCGAGTACGGCGCCTCCACCGGCCGCCCGCGCCGCTGCGGCTGGATGGACATCGTCGCGCTCAAGCGCGCCGTGGCCATCAACGGCATCTCCGGCCTGTGCATCACCAAGCTGGACGTGCTGGACGGCATGGAGAAGCTGAAGGTCTGCATCGCGTACGAGTACAACGGCAAGCGCACCGAGTACGCCCCGCTGGACGCGCAGGGCTGGGAAGACTGCACCCCGGTCTACCTGGAGTTCCCGGGCTGGAATGAGACCACCCACGGCATCACCGAGTGGGACAAGCTGCCCGCCGCCGCCCGCGCCTACCTGCGCGCGCTGGAGGAACTGGCCGGCTGCCCGATCAGCATCGTCTCCACCGGCCCGGACCGCGACCACACGATGGTGCTGCAGGATCCGTTTGCCTGATCGCAGGTTGTGCCCCCTCTCCCGTGTGCGGGGGAGGGCTGGGGTGAGGGGCCTTTCATCAGCGCCTTTGCCCATACCAAGCCCCGCGCAAGCGGGGTTTGGTGTTTTTGGGCGGTAGGAAATTCGCTATTCGTGAATAGCGAACTTCGCCAGCGGCACTTGAACGCCTGTGCATCCCCTGCGACCATGCATCGCAATTGCAACGCATGAGGTGTGGGATGAAAACCGCGTCGCTGCCGTCCCTGCGGGTCGAGCCCGAACTGCGCGAAGCCGCCGAGTCGGTTTTGCAGAAGGGCGAAAGTCTGTCCGCCCTGATGGAGCAGTCGCTGCGCGATGAGGTGCGGCGTCGCCGGCACCAGGCCGAGTTCATCGCCAGAGGCCTGGCTTCGCGGGAGCAAGCGCGCCAGACAGGGCGCTATATCGATGCACAGGAGGTGTTGGACGGCCTGCAAGCGAGGATGGACCGCGCACAAAAGGAATAGACCGGGATGGCATGGACCGTTCGCTTTACGGAAGAAGCGCAGCAGGACCTGGGGCGCCTGTACGACTGGCTGCTGCAGCATGCGGCAGGAGACTACGCGGTTGCCGAACGGGCGCTGCAGGCCATCCGTGAGGGCGTCGCCCTGCTCGAATGCACACCGATGAGCTGTCGCAAGGCCACGGCGGATCCGTTCTTGCGAGAGCTTGTGATCGGCTTTGGCAGTGCGGGATACGTACTGCTGTTCGAGATCGAAAACAGCACGACGGTGACCGTCCTGGCCGTCAGGCACCATCGTGAAGACGACTATCATTAGGCGCTGAGTTTGCTTGAACGTCGTGGGATCAAGAGTGCAAGTGGCCAGGAAGACTCAAGGAATTAGGGGATAGAAGTGAGTGACCAGTTTTTCAACCAGCCAATCCTTAACTCGCCTTACGACTACCCGTCGCGGCACTGGGAGCTGGACGACAGCGGACAACCTACGCAGCAAATTGTCGAGTCACGCCGAGCGTCCAGCTTCATCAGTCCAATTCCAAAGCCCCGCCGGCACCGCGGCGAACAGGCTGCGCTGGCGCTGGATGAAGTCGAGAACTTGGCTGATGACGGGCAGCGTTACCGCCACTCTGAGCTGATCAATTCGGTGCGGCGCGAGGTCGATGCCTGGCGTCGCCTGCCGCCGTCGCAGTGGCGCGTCACCCCCGAAACGGCCCGTTTACTGGAACATTGGCGGAACCACAAGTTCGCTGGTGTGCGTCCGTTCTTCTGCCAGGTCGAAGCGGCCGAGACCGCCATCTGGTTGACCGAGGTCGCCCCGCAGCTTGGCAAGAACGGCGAGCGCTTCCTCGATCATCTGGATAAGGCCAGCAACGATGCCAATCCTGGCCTGCTGCGCTTGGCGCTGAAACTGGCCACCGGAGCAGGTAAGACCACGGTCATGGCCATGCTCATCGCTTGGCAGACGGTCAATGCCGTGCGCCATCCGCAGAGCAAGAAATTCACCCGAGGCTTCCTGCTGGTCGCCCCTGGCCTGACCATCAAGGATCGTCTGCGAGTGCTGCTGCCCAATGATGCAGATAGCTACTACGCCAGCCGGGAGATCGTGCCCCGCGACATGCTGGCGGATCTGGACAAGGCCAAGATCGTCATCACCAACTACCACGCCTTCAAGCTGCGCGAGCGCATGGAGTTGTCCAAGGGTGGCCGCCGTTTGCTGCAAGGCCGCACCGGCAGCGAGCTGGACACGCTGGAAACCGAAGGCCAGATGCTCCAGCGGGTTATGCCGGAGCTGATGGGGCTGAAAAACATCCTCGCCATCAACGACGAGGCGCACCATTGCTATCGAGAAAAACCGCACGCTGCGGAGGACGACGAGGATCTCGACAAAGACCAGAAAGCCGAGGCCGAGGAGAACAACGAAGCCGCACGGCTGTGGATTTCCGGCCTGGAAGCAGTGAACCGCAAGCTGGGCCTGCAGCAGGTGATGGACCTGTCGGCTACGCCGTTCTTCCTGGCCGGCTCGGGCTACGTGGAAGGCACGCTGTTCCCCTGGACGATGAGCGATTTCTCGCTGATGGACGCCATCGAATGCGGCATCGTCAAATTGCCACGCGTGCCGGTGGCCGACAACATTCCCGGCGCGCAAATGCCCATCTACCGTGAACTCTGGAAGCACATCGGCAATAGGATGCCGAAGAAAGGGCGTGGCAAGAACGCTCAGCTCGATCCATTGGCCATCCCGGTGGAATTGCAGACCGCGCTGGAGGCTCTGTACGGCCACTACCTCAAAACCTACGAGGCGTGGAAGCAGGCCGGCATCCATGTGCCGCCATGCTTTATCGTGGTGTGCAACAACACCGCCACTTCCAAGCTGGTGTTCGACTACATCTCCGGTTTCGAGCGCACCAACGACGATGGCTCCAGAACGCGCGTACCGGGCCGGTTGGAATTGTTCCGCAACTTCGATGAGCATGGCGAGCCGCTGGCACGCCCGAACACCTTGCTGATCGACAGTGAGCAACTCGAATCCGGCGACGCGCTGGACGACAACTTCCGGGGCATGGCCGCCGACGAGATCGAACGCTTCAAGCGCGAGATCATCGAGCGCACCGGCGATCGCCGCCAGGCTGAGAACCTGAGTGACAGCGAACTGCTGCGCGAAGTGATGAACACCGTTGGCAAGCAGGGCCGCCTGGGCGAGCAAATCCGCTGCGTGGTGTCGGTGTCCATGCTCACCGAGGGCTGGGATGCCAATACCGTGACCCATATCCTCGGCGTGCGTGCGTTCGGTACCCAACTGCTGTGCGAGCAGGTGATTGGCCGTGCCCTGCGCCGCCAGTCCTATGAATTGAACGAGCAAGGCCTGTTCGACGTGGAGTACGCCGATGTATTCGGCATCCCCTTCGACTTCACGGCCAAGCCGGTCGTCGTCACGCCGCCCAAGCCCCGCGAAACCGTAACGGTCAAGGCGCTGCGTCCGGAACGCGACCCTCTGGAAATCCGGTTCCCGCGTGTGCAGGGCTATCGTGTCGAGTTGCCAGAAGAACAACTCGAAGCCGAATTCAACAACGACCACCATTTCACCCTGACGCCGGACAGGGTCGGCGCGACCCAGACCCACAACGCCGGCATCATCGGCGAAGCGGTGGTGCTGGACATCAAGCATCTGAAGGATGTGCGCCGGTCAACCCTCTTGATGGAGCTGACCAAGCACTTATTGTTCGGGCATTGGCGCGATCAAGGCCAGGATGCACCGATTGCCTTGTTTGGCCAGCTCAAACGCATCGTGCGCCAGTGGCTGGACGAATGTCTGGAATGCAAGGGGGGCACCTACCCGGCGCAATTGATGTACCGCGAGCTGGCGGACACGGCCTGCCAACGCATCACCAAGGGCATCACCGCGAAGGAACTGGAAAAGGGCGGGCAGGTCAAGGCCATCCTCGACCCGTTCAACGCAACTGGCAGCACCGCGCATGTGCGCTTCAACACCTCGCGCGAAGAACGCTGGGAAACATTTGGGGTGGACAACCAGCCGAAGAACCACGTCAACTGGGTCATCCTGGACAGCGGCTGGGAAGGTGAATTCTGCCGAGTCGCCGAGTCCCACCCCAAGGTGCTGGCTTACACCAAGAACCACAACCTCGGCCTGGAAGTGCCCTACCGCTTTGGTTCGGCCAACCGCATTTATCTCCCGGACTTCATCGTGCAAGTGGACGACGGTCGCGGTGAGAGCGATCCGCTGAACCTGATCGTGGAGATCAAGGGCTACCGGCGCGAGGATGCGAAGGAAAAAAAGTCCACCATGGACACTTACTGGATTCCCGGTGTGAACCACCTCGGCACGCACGGCCGCTGGGCCTTTGCTGAGTTCGGTGATGTGTACGAAATGCAGGATGACTTCGCGAAAGAGGTCGAGGCGAAGTTCAACCAAATGATTGAAGCGGCTGCGCCGGGAAACAAGGAACACTGAGATGGCAACCAAAAAAAACCGGAAACCCAAAGCCCCGCTGGCCGTCGAGGACCTCGTTCACGGCGAGGCCAAGCGCAAGAACATCCCCACCGTGGAACACCAGTCGGTGATGCAGCAGCACGAGCAGGCGCCGGTGAAGGTGGCCTACCCACGCGCCAACCAGCAATGGCTGGAGGAACTGTGTGCCCTGCACGATGCAGGCAAGGCGTCTCCGGAGTGGCAGCGGCGGCTGAACCGTGACCTGGATCCGCAACTGGTCTGGCGCGGCAAGGACCAGCAGGATTGGAGCGATCTGGTCGTCAACGCGCCGCCGCTCTACATCCAGGAAAAGGTCAAGCCAAAGGCGCTGATCGACGACCTGCGCCGCCAAACCGAAGAACGGCGCGAAGCCGCCGCACCGCAACAGGACATGCTGGACCTGTTCGGCGACTTCAACGGCTTGCCCGAAGGCGCGGACCGCACCGAGTTCTACCAGCATGAAGGCCACTGGCAGAACCGCTTCATCCTTGGCGACAGCCTGCAGGTGATGGCCAGCCTGGCCGAGCGCGAGGGGCTGCGCGGCAAGGTGCAGTGCATCTATTTCGATCCGCCCTACGGCATCAAATTCAACAGCAACTTCCAGTGGTGGACCGGCCAGCCTTTCGTAGACATCCGGTTGCCATAATTGATGGCAATGACCGAGGTGTTTATGGGCAACAGCAAGCAGTACACGGATGAGTTCCAGGCCGAAGCGGTGAAGCAGGTGATCGAGC
>NZ_SHMH01000006.1 GCF_004283755.1 Pseudoxanthomonas winnipegensis | reverse complement strand
ACTACATCGAGATGTTCTACAACCCGATTCGCCGGCATGGTTCCGCTGGCGGCATGTCACCGGTAGAGTTCGAAAAGCGCTACGCGCAGAGCGGCGACTGAGTGTCTATGGAACTCTGGTCGGTCCACCCCAGCCTTACCCAGACCTTGGTCAACGGACACGCTGTAGGCACTGGAGATTGGTTCGTGTTGAGCCAGGTCCAGACCGTGGGCCGCAGCGTTAGCTACTCACTGCTACCTTCTGAAATCGTCAGCCAAGTGGTAGTGCACAAAACCTCCGAAGCCAAGCTGGTGGAAGGCGGTGCCGCCGGCTCTGTCGACATCATTACCCGCAAGCCACTGGATTTCGATAAGCCGTTCACGGCCGAACTTTCGGTGGGCACGGTGTACTCAGACTTGCCGGATAACAAAAAACCGCAACTCGATGCCTTGCTGAACTGGAAGAATGACAGCGGCAACTTCGGCATCCTGTTTCAGCCGTTCTATGAGAAGCGCAGCCTGCGGCGCGATGGCCAAGAAGTCGTCGGTGGTTATGCAGCTGTGCCGGGAACGACTTCTGTGGACGTCAATGGGGATGGCACTCCTGAAACAATTCCATCGGCTGTCTCGCAGGCCAATCCTGGCCTAGTCGGACTGCTGTATCCGAACGAAATCGGTTCTGTACTGTTTGAGCAGCAGAGGGAACGCAAGGGCGCGACTGTAGATATCCAATGGAAGGCCAGCGACACACTGAGCTTCAACCTAAACGGGTTCTACAGCAAGCTCAAGGCTGACAATTACAATCGCAATTACATGATGTGGGCAAGCCACGCGTTAGCTAACGGCGCGACGTTCTCTGATGCCACGGTGAAGAATGGCGTCATTACGTCCGGCAAGCTCAACGGCGACGGTGTCGCAAACATTTATAACGGCGCGGCGTTTGCGAATGATGGCGCTTACGGCATCTACGACATGATCTCGCGCCCAGGTGCAAGTTCGCAGACTAATTACATCACCTTGGATGCGGATTGGCAGGCCACCGAAGCACTGGGCTTCAAGTTTCAGGCCGGCACAAGCGAGGGTATCGGCAAGAGCCCGACCCAAGACGTGATCGAGACCGGCACCCAGTACGGTTCGGGCGCTAGTTGGGCCATGAACGGCATTGGCAAGCCCATCGACTGGTCGATGGGCAACGACTATGGCAACCCCGCCTCGTCCATCCCTGCAGCAGGCTGGATCTTTGGAGGGCAGGACATCGAGGTGAAGGACAAAGAAGACTGGTTCTCCGCGGACGGTACCTTCACCTTCACCGACGGCGCACTGGCCTCGCTGGACTTCGGCGTGCGCTATACCGATCACAACCGCCACAACGACTACGAAATCGCCCAGGGTCCGAACTGGGCAACGCCCTGGAACGATCCTAGCTCGTACCCGACCAGCGCCTCGCAGTACCCGGGCAATTTTGGCAACGCACTGGGCGGCAACACGCCGTCAGGTATCTGGTACTACACTCCCGAGCAGTTGGCAGCCTTCAACGCGCAGTACGCTAACCGCAACTATCCGGAACGTTTCTACTTCTCCGACGTCTACGGCGTGAAGGAGAAGAACGCGGCCGCTTACATCCAGGCCAACTTCCAAGGTGACTCCTGGAGCGGCAACGTAGGCGTGCGCTATGTGCACACTGATGGCGACATCCGGTACAACCAGGCCCTTGCGGTCAACTCAGGCCTCCCCGGCGCGGTTACCGGCTCTGCCTTCGGCGATTACCTTCCCGTCAAGGTAGAAAACAATTACGGCAAGTTCCTGCCCAGTGCCAACATCAAGTTCGACCTGGCCGACGATTTGGTGCTTCGCTTCGCCGGCTCACAGACGCTGACGCGTCCGGATTACTCGGCCCTCGCCGGCTCGCTGTCGCTGGATGATCTGACTCACACCGGCAGCGGCGGCAATCCGGAGCTGAAGCCACTGGTGTCCAGCAACTTCGATACCTCCATCGAGTGGTACTTCATGCCGCGCGGACTGCTCGCCGCCAGCGCCTTCTACATGAAGATGAAGGACTACGTGGACGTTGGCGGCTCGACGGTCATCCAGTACAAAGACCAGCAGGCCAGCCATGCCGCCGGCACCGACGTGTATTCCAACTACACGGTCACCGTCCCGGTCAACACCGATGCAAAAGTCAAAGGCATCGAGCTGACCTACCAGCAGCCGATCGGCGAGCACTTCGGAGTCAACGCTAACTACACCTACACTGACGGAGACACCGATACAGATACGCCGATGTTCGGCACCTCGAAGAACACCTACAACGTGGCCGGCTACTTCGAGAACGACACCTTCAGCGCGCGTGTGTCGTACAGCTACCGCGACAAGTTCTACGCTGGCGCCAGCCGTGCCACGCCGTTCTATCAGGACGACTTCGGCGCGCTGTCTGCATCGCTGGGTTGGAAAGTCACCGATCACTTGTCGGTTAGCCTCGATGGTCTGAATCTCAACAACCCGAAGTACAAGTACTACACCGACACCACGGCCGGCTTCCTGCCCTACGCGGTGTACTCCAACGGGCGCCAGTACTACCTCAACCTGCGCGCCAAGTTCTGATCGGCGCCAAGTTGTTGCATGCTTGACCCTTGAACGGGCCCGGACATGTCCGGGCCCGTTCACTTTTCGGCGGATCGCGCCCCGGCGCGGTCCCATGTCACGCACGAGGTGTTCAGAAGATGTCCCTGCCCCGCCGTCTTGGTCCTGTCCTGCGCACCGCCGCCCTGCTGCTGGCCCTGGTCGCGCCCGCCGCGCTGGCCGCGCCGCTGCCGCTGATTCCCGCCCCGCAGTCGGCCGTGGCCGGCCAGGGCCGCTTCGCCCTGGGCGCCGGCATGCGGGTCGGTGCGCAGGGCGAGCCCGCGCGCCAGGCGGCCGAGCAGTTCATCGACCTGCTGCACAACAGCGGCGGCCCGGCGCTGGAACTGGCCGAGGAAGGCGAGGCGGCGCAGGCCCCGATCCAGTTCGTGCTCGATCCGGCCGCCGGCCCGGCCGAGGGCTACCGCCTGCAGGTCACGCCCGAGCGCATCAGCATCCGTGCCGCCGACGGCGCCGGCCTGTTCTACGGCGGCGTCAGCCTGTGGCAGCTGCTGCCGGCCGGCAAGGGCGCCACCGGCCTGGCCGCGGTGGACATCACCGATGCGCCGCGGCTGAAGTGGCGCGGGCTGATGCTCGATTCGGTGCGCCATTTCCAGAGCGTGGAAGAGGTCGAACGCCTGCTCGATGCGATGGCGGTGCACAAGCTCAACACCTTCCACTGGCACCTGGCCGACGACCAGGGCTGGCGCATCCAGATCGACCAGTACCCGCTGCTGACCCAGGTCGGCGGCTGCCGCATCCCGCTGGGCGAGGCGGGCGTGGGCGAGGACGGTCAGCCGATCCAGGAATGCGCCTTCTACACCAAGGAGCAGATCCGCGCGGTGGTGCGCTACGCCGCCAAGCGCCACATCACCGTGGTGCCGGAGATCGACATCCCCGGCCACGCCACCGCCGCCATCGCCGCGTATCCGGAGCTGGGCGTCGACCGGCCGCAGCTGCAGGTCGCCAACGGCGCGGGCGTATATCCCAACCTGTTCAACGCCGACGAGGCCACGCTGACCTTCCTGGAGAACGTGCTGGGCGAGATGCTGCCGCTGTTCCCGGGCACCTTCTTCCACATCGGCGGCGACGAGGCGGTCAAGGATCGCTGGAAGGCCTCCAGGCACATGCAGGCGCGCATCAAGCAGCTGGGCCTGAAGGACGAGGAAGCCCTGCAGGGCTGGATGATCGATCGCCTGGGCACCTGGCTGGCCCAGCACGGCAAGCGCATCATCGGCTGGGACGAGATCCTGCTGGGCGGCCCGCTGCCCGAGGGCGCGGCGGTGATGTCCTGGCGCGGCACCGAGGGCGGCATCGAAGCGGCGCGCAAGGGCCACGACGTGGTCATGACCCCGGCCTCGCACCTGTACCTGGACTACCTGCAGACCGCCTCGCCGGCCGAGCCGCCGGGCCGGCCGCTGCAGATCCCGCTGCAGAAGCTGTACGCCTTCGACCCGGTGCCGGCCGAGCTGGACGCCAGCCAGCGCCAGCACATCATCGGCGTGCAGGCCAATGTCTGGACCGAGCACATGCACAACTTCGCGCGCGTCGAGCACGCGGTGTTCCCGCGCCTGGCCGCGCTGGCCGAGGTCGCCTGGTCGCCGCAGGCCAGCCGCAACTTCGAAGACTTCAAGGCGCGCCTGCTCAACCTGCTGGCGCATTACCGCGCGCTGCACATCGGCTACGCGCGCACGCCGTTCCAGGTGCTGTTCGACACCCAGGCCAACGACGCCGGCACCCAGGCCACGGTGGCCCTGTCCGACCCGCTGGGCTATCCCGACATCCGCTACACCCTGGACGGCAGCGCGCCGGCGGCCGACTCGCCGGCCTATACCGCGCCGCTGACCGTGCCGGTGCCGACCACCGTGCAGGCGGCGGTGTTCTTCGACGGCAAGCCGCTGGCGCCGCCGACCGTGCTGGGGCTGACCACCGAGGCCCTGCGCACGCGCAGCGACGAGCAGCTGGCCATGTGCACCGACCAGCTGATGCTGCGGCTGGAGGACGACGGCCCGCGCGAAGGCGCGCGCGCGATCTTCAACGTGGACATCTTCAACCCGTGCTGGCTGTGGAAGGGCGCTCCGCTGAGCGGCATCGGCAAGGTGACGGTGCGCGCCGGACGCATGCCGTACTTCTTCGAGCTGGCCCACGACGAGTCCAAGCGCAGGTTCAAGCCGGCCAGGACACCCTACGGCGAGCTGGTGATCCGCAACGGCTGCGACGGCCCGACCCTGGCCAGCCTGCCGCTGCCCAAGTCGCCGGCGGCCGACGGCTTCCTGACCCTGGAGGCGCCGCTGACCAACGCGCCGGCCAAGGCCGACCTGTGCGTCTACTTCACCGGCGACACGCGTCCGGAGATGTGGGTGCTGGATCGGATCACGCTGCAGCCCGCCGCGCCTTAAGGCGGCGGCGCTGACGCTGCGGCGGAGCGAGCTCCGGGCGAACCCTTCGCCCCGGTAGGGTTTCCGAACCGCCGAGGCAACGGTGCTCGGCGGGAGCGACTGTGCCCAAAATCTCGCCTGTAGAGCGGAGCTTGCTCCGCTGGGGTCTTCCCCGCGAACCGAACGAAGAGCAGCGGAGCAAGCTCCGCTCTACAGGTGGGAGCCGCCATGGCGGCGAGGGGCTTTCTCGGGAAAGCCTCATCGCCGCCATGGCGGCTCCCACCGAGCCTTGCCTTTTAGTTACCGGCGCGGGAACAAGCGCAGCAGCAGATCGCGCGCCGGCGTCCTGGCGACGAGCAGGCCCAGCGCCACGCCCAGCGCATCGGCCAGTGCATCGAAGGCATCTGGCGTGCGATCGACGGTGAACCAGCCCTGCAGGAACTCGATCAGCACCCCCAGCATCACCAGGCCCGCCCCGGCGCGCAGCAGCGCGCGCCGCGTGGCGAACAGCTGCACCGCGCACACGCCCAGCACGAAGAACGCGCTCGCATGCTGCAGCTTGTCCACGCCCGGCGCGACCTGGGGAATGTCATCGCCCGGCAGCAGGCAGGTGGTCACCACCACCGCCATCGCCAACACCCACAGCCCGACCCAGAAGGCCGGCCAGCGCAGCGGCTTCAGGGCCGGCGCGCTCACAGGCGCCACGTCAGATCGCCGGTGAGGAAGGCCGCGTCGAAGTTGCAGTCGCGCGCGAAGCCCATGCACTGGAAGCGCTCGCCCATCTCGTTGGGCAGGGTGAGCTTCTTGAACGCATTGCGCAGGCGCAGCGCGCCGGCCTCGTCGGCCTGCGCCTCGGCCTCGGCCAGGCGGTCCATCAGGCCGTTGCCGAGCAGGAAGCCGGCCTGCGTGGCATAGCCGGCCAGTTCGAAGCCGGCCCCGGTGCCGGCCTCGGCCAGCGCGGTGAAGTCCACCGACGCGGTCAGGTCCTGCAAGCCGGGCCAGCGGAAGACATCGCCATGCATGCGGTGCCGATAGAACGCCCGCAGCGTACCGCTGCTGCGCTGGTCCAGGTAGTACTCCTTGCGCGGATAGCCGTAGTCGCAGAACAGCATCGCGCCGGACTTCAGGCCGCCGATCACCGCCTGCACCCAGTACGGCAGCTGCGGCAGCAGCTCTGAGCGGTAGCCGTCCTCGAACAGCACATCGCGATAGCGCTCCACGTGACGCACCGCTGCGGCCAGCAGCGGATCGGCCGGCCGGTCGGTGGTGACGAAGGCGCCCTGCCCGTCCAGCGCCACATGCTCCTCGAACACCTCACCCTCGCGCAGCACGAAGCGCGGCGTGGGCAGCGCATCGATCACTTCGTTGGCGAACACCACCCCGTTCCAGTCCTCGCCCGGCGGACCGTCCAGCCATTCCACGCAGTCGAATACCGGCGGGATCAGGCGCTTGCCCAGGCGTTCGCGCTGGCGCTGGCGCAGGTCGGCGCTGGGCTCCAGGATCCAGTACTTGTCCGGCATCGCGTCCAGCTGCAGCAGGCGCTTGAGCATGACCTCGGCGAACGCGCCACTGCCGCCGCCGATCTCCAGGAAGCAGGCCTGCGGCCCCAGCTGCTGCAGCACCGGCGCCAGCGCCCCGGACACGGCCGCGGCGAACAGCGGCCCCAGCTCCGGCGCGGTGACGAAGTCGCCGGCCTCGCCGAACTTGGCCGCCCCGGCGCTGTAATAGCCCAGCCCCGGCGTGTACAGGCAGCGCTCCATGAAGCGCGAGAACGGGATCGAACCGCCGGAAGCGGCGATTTCGCCGCGGATCAGCGCGGCCAGCTGCTCACTGTGCGCCAGGGCGTCGGCATCGGGCGTCGGCAGGTCGGTCATGCTTAAGGGGAGGGCCTGATGGGAGAGATCGGCCATGGTACCTGCCCGGTCCTGAGGGCTCGCCCACAGGCGGGCCGATGCTGTCCGCAGTTCGTCCGCCTGCGACCTGGTCGTTGCTGGGGTGCGCTCCGGGCACAGCCGCGCATCCGTCACGGTGCTGTCTTGACGTTGCTGACTGCGACGCGCAACGGCGGATGGGTGCCTGCGCCGACGCAGATCGAGGCGATCGCCCGTCGCATCAGGCGTGGAGATGCCCGTGAAGACCGCGACCTGCGCATGAAACGCACTGGTTCCTCGTGCAACCACCGCGCAGCCCTAGCCAGCACCGGCGGGGCTGCCTATGATCGTGAAGCCTATTTCCCCGGTTTCCCCATGACCTATTGCGTCGGCATCGAAGTGGACGAAGGCCTGGTCTTCGCAGCGGACACCCGCACCAGCGCATCGTTCGACGATGTGCGCGTCTACCGCAAGATGCATGTGTTCGAGTATCCGGGCGACCGGGTGTTCGTGCTGCTCTCGGCCGGCAACCTGGCCACGACCCAGCTGACCATCTCGCGGCTCAAGCGCGACGCCGAGGATCCGGACTGCACGCGTAGCCTGCGCACGTTCAAGCATCTGTTCGAGGTGGCCGAGTACGTGGGCGAGGTGCTGGTGGCCAGCCAGGCCGCGGTGACCGACCAGGCCCAGCAGAGCGGCGTCAGCGTGCAGTCCACGCTGGTGCTGGGCGGGCAGATCGCCGGCGAGCGTCCGGGCCTGTACATGGTCTATCCGCTGGGCAACTGCATCGCCACCTCGCCCGAGACGCCCTACCTGCAGATCGGCGAGTCCAAGTATGGCAAGCCGATCCTGGACCGCATCCTGCGCCCCGGCACCACGCTGGAGGACGCGGCGCGCTGCGCGCTGGTCTCGCTGGATTCGACCATCCGCTCCAATCTGTCGGTGGGCATGCCGCTGGACATGGCGATCATCCGCGCCGGCGATCTGCGGATCAGCCAGCAGCTGCGCCTGGAAGCCGACACGCCGCTGTACGCCGAGATCCACGACACTTGGTCGCGCAAGCTTGAAAACGCCGTGCGCACGCTGCCGCGCTTCCCCTGGGAGCCCCCGCGCGCAGGCGACGAGGCCGATGAACGCGGCCCCGCGCCGGTCACCGCCCCGCCGCGGCGCATGGCGGCGCGCCTGGATCCGGGCGACGAGGCCGGGCAGCAGTAAGCCTAGCGAACTGAGTCGAAGCAGCGCACTCGCGCTGCATTCACTCCTCAGTTGTAGAAGTAACCCTCGACGATGGCCTGATGCAGATCGCTCAGGCGCGTCTGGATATCGTCCATGAAGGCGGCCGGATTCTGCGCGGCCAGCCACACCGGGTCGGCGTTGCGGGTCATGCCGACCACGCGGTTGAGATGACGGTCCACGCTCGGGCGCGGCGGCATGGTCGGCAGCACGTGCTGGGCGCGGGTCAGGCAGAACTGCACGCTGCGCGGGAATTCGGTGTTCTGCAGCAGGAAGCGCAGCGCATGCTCGCCGGTGACGCGCTGGCGGATATGGCGGCGATACATCTGGTAGGCGGCCAGCGAGCGCAGCACCGCCATCCACTGCATGTTGCGGAAGGCCTCGCGGTCTTCCTCGGTGCGCGGCGTGATCAGGCCCGAGGCGCCGGCATCGATGATGCGCGTGGTCATGTCGGCCTGTTCGATACCGGTGCCCAGGCGCAGGAACTGGTAACCGATGTCGCGGCTGACGTTGGCCGACAGCAGGCCGGACACCTTCAGGCAGCCATCGACGGTGCGGTTGATGAACTCCTCGCGGTAGCGCCGCTGCAGCGCGCGCTCGCCGCTGGCCCCGACGTACAGGTGCAGGTCGTTGACCGCCTCCCACACCTCCTGCGGCAGCGCATCGCGGATGCCGCGCAGGATCTCGCGCGCCTGGGTCAGGGTGACGCGCAGCGAGGACGGATTGAGCTCGTCCAGCAGCAAAAAGCGCACCACCTCGGCATCGGCCACATCGGTGCCGGCGTCGGGATGCAACGCGTTGAACACCTCGCCGGCGCCGACGGTGTCGATCATCGGCCGCCAGGTGAAGCGCACCGAGCGCGGCAGGTCCAGCTGCAGCATGCTGCCCACGCCGACCAGGCGCGCGGTGTTCTCCGCGCGGCGGATGTAGCGGCTGAACCAGTACAGGTTGTCTGCGACGCGCGAGAGCATCAGGCGTCCCCCTCCTCGTCGACCACCCAGGTGTCCTTGGCGCCGCCGCCCTGCGAGGAATTGACCACCAGCGACCCGGGCGTCATCGCCACGCGCGTCAATCCGCCGGTGGTCACGTAGGTGTCCTGGCGCGAGAGGATGAAAGGGCGCAGGTCCAGGTGTCGCGGCGAGGGGCCTTCGTCGGTGACGATCGGCGCGGTGGACAGGTTGAGCGTGGGCTGGGCCATGTAGTTGCGTGGATCGTCCTGGATCAGCCCGCGGAACTTCTCGCGCTCGGCCGCGCTGGCGCGTGGGCCGATCAGCATGCCGTAGCCGCCGGACTCGTTGGCCGGCTTGACCACCAGCTGATCCAGGTGCTCGAGCACGTACTTGCGATCGGCCGCGTCGTGGCACAGATAGCTGGGCACGTTGGGCAGGATCGGCTCCTGGTCCAGGTAGTACTTGATCATCTTGGGCACGTAGGCGAAGACCACCTTGTCGTCGGCCACGCCGGCGCCCGGGGCATTGGCCAGCGCCACCCTGCCGGCGCGCCAGCTGCGGATCAGGCCCGGCACGCCCAGCATCGAATCGGGGTGGAACACCTCCGGATCGATGAACAGATCGTCCACGCGCCGGTAGATCACGTCCACGCGCTGCGGGCCGTACACGGTGCGCATGTAGGTGCAGTCGTCGTCGGCGACGAACAGGTCCGAGCCCTCGACCAGCTCGATGCCCATGGCCTGGGCCAGATAGGCGTGTTCGAAGTAGGCGCTGTTGAACACGCCCGGCGTCAGCAGTGCGATCACCGGCGCATCGCCCGGGCGCGGCGACAGCGCGGCCAGGGTCTCGTAGAGCTGGCTGGGGTATTCGTCCACCGGCAGGATCGAGCTGGTCTCGAACAGCTCCGGGAACACGCGCTTGGCCACCATGCGGTTCTCCAGCATGTAGCTCACGCCGGAGGGGATGCGCAGGTTGTCCTCCAGCGCGTACAGCGTGCCGTCGGCATCGCGCACCAGGTCCGAGCCGCAGATGTGCGCCCACACGCCAAGCGGCGGGGTGATGCCCACGCACTGCGGACGGAAGTTGACAGAGTCGGCCAGCAGCATCGCCGGGAACACCTTGTCCTTGACGATCTGCTGCTTGCCGTAGATGTCGCCGATGAACAGGTTCAGCGCCTGCATGCGCTGCTTGAGGCCGGCTTCGGTGACCTCCCACTCGCGGCGCGGGATGATGCGCGGGATCAGGTCGAAGGGCAGCGTGCGGTCGACGTTGCGGCCATCGGAATAGACGGTGAAGGTGATGCCCATGACCCGGGCGGTGACGTCGGCGGCCAGCTGGCGCTCGGCCAGTTCGCGCCCCGAAAGCCCCTCCAGGTACTCGACCAGCCGGCGCGCGGCGGGGCGCGGCTGGCCATCGGCCTGGATCAGCTCGTCAAACGTGGAAGTCCGATACTTCGCCCAGTCCATTCGCTCCGTTCCGATGCCCTTGCAGCCAGCGGAAAGCGGTCGCGACAGGGTTCTTCGGCAACATGCCCGCAAACCATGACCGGCGTCAAGCAATGCCAGCGGCGCGCGCGGCAGCCCGGCGCCGCGGCCGGCGATGCCACAATCGCGGTTCGTCCTCGCCGCGATGACCGCCATGTCCGACCAACCCCGCGTCGCCCTGATCACCGGTGCCGCCAAGCGCATCGGCGCGGCCATCGCCCGCGCCCTGCACGCCGACGGCTACGCGCTGGGTCTGCACTACCGCGCCTCGGCGCCGCAGATGCAGGCGCTGGTCGATGAGCTGGAAGCCGTGCGCCCGGGTAGCACGCTGATGCTGCAGGCCGAGCTGGCCGACACCGAGCGGCTGCCGGCACTGGTCGAAGACACGGTGCGGCGGTTCGGCCGGCTCGACGCCCTGGTCAACAACGCCTCGGCCTACTACGCCACGCCGATCGGCACGGCCACGCCGGCGCAGTGGGACGCGCTGTTCGCCTCCAATGCGCGCGCGCCGTTCTTCCTCTCCCAGGCGGCCGCGCCGCACCTGGCCGCCAGCGGCGGTGCGATCGTGAGCATCGCCGACATCTATGCCCAACGCCCGCTGCCGGAGCACACGCTGTACTGCATGGCCAAGGCCGCGCTGGTGATGATGACCCAGTCGCTGGCGCGCGAACTGGGTCCGCGCGTGCGGGTCAACGCGATCGCGCCGGGCAACATCCTGTGGTCGGAGAACCCGACCAAGGCCGAGACCGAGGCCCTGCTGCGCGAGCGCGTGCCGCTGCAGCGCCAGGGCGCGCCGGAGGACATCGTCTCGGCGGTGCGCTGGCTGCTGGACGGCAACGCCTACATCAACGGCCAGGTGGTGGCGATCGACGGCGGGCGCTCGGTGTTCGTGTAGCGCGAAGCGTGGGAGCAACCGTCCCCCGGACCAAGTCGCCACCTCGTTGTAGAGCGGAGCTTGCTCCGCTGCTCTTCGGCCAGATCATCGGGAAAGCCCCAGCGGAGCAAGCTCCGCTCTACAGGGGGGAACCGCGCAGCTGATCCAGCACGTCCTGCATCAGGTCCAGGAACAGCGCATGGCCCAGCTTGCGGTCGTCGCGTTGTAGAGCGGAGCTTGCTCCGCTGCGCTTCGGCCGGATCATCGCGAAAGCCCCAGCGGAGCGAGCTCCGCTCTACAGGTGGGAGCCGCGCAGCTGATCCAGCACGTCCTGCATCAGGTCCAGGAACAGCGCATGGCCCAACTTGCGGTCGTCGCGCCACAGCACGATGCCGTGGCCGTCGCATTCGCAGGCCAGATCGATGTCGATCACGCAGTCGGCCGCATTCGGCGTGCGGCCCAGCGCGGCCTCGATCTGCTTGAGCCGCGCCGGCAGCGCCTCGCGCGTCAGCGCCGTGGCCAGTACCACGGCCTGGTTGTGGAAATGGCGCGCATCGCCGGCGCTGATGCTGGGCCCGCTGACCCGGCGCGAGGCCGCCTCGATCAGGCCCTCGACCGCCAGCGATTCGATCGCCCGTTCCAGCACCAGCGGCGAGGCCAGGCTGGTGCCGAGCAGCAGCACGTAGCGGTGGGTCTTCATGCGGCGTGGCGCACGATGCGCACGCCCACGCCGCGCGCGGCCGGCACGGCCTGCGGCTTGGTCACGCGCAGGGCGACGGTGCGGATCGGAAACGCGCGCAGCAGCTGCGCGGCGATGGTCTCGGCCAGCGCCTCGACCAGCGCGAAGGCCGAGCCGGTGCAGAGCTGCTCGATGGTCTGCGCCACCACCGCGTAGTCGACCGTGTCGCCCAGCGCATCGCTGCTTCCGGCCGCGCGCGTGTCCATGGTCATCTCCACATCGAACACCAGCGGCTGCGGGCCGTTTCGCTCGAAGTCGTACACGCCGATCAAGGCCTGAGTCCGCAGCCCGTCGATGAAGACCACATCGTCCATCGCGCTCATGCGTCCACGCGCCCGCCGGCCATGCGCGCCAGCCGCAGCTGGAACAGCACCTTGGTCACCAGCAGGCGTTCCTCGATGGGCTTGAGCACCAAGTCGTTGGCGCCGTCGCGCAGCAGCTCGGCCTGGTTGTCGCGGTTGCTGTCGCCGGTCATCACCAGGATGGGCAGGCGCCGCTTGCCGTAGCCGAAATCCACGCGCACACGCTGGACGATGTCCACCCCGCTCAGCTCGCCCTTCAGGGTCACATCGGTCAGCACCACGTCGAAGCGGATATCGGACAGGCCCAGCGACTCGGCGGTCAGCAGGCCGAAGGCATCCTCGGCGCGCAGCACGTGGACCACCTTCAGCCCATGCCGCTCGAGCATGCGCGTGGTGGTCTCGGCCACCACGCGGCTGTCCTCGACGTAGAGCACGGTCGAGCCGGGCACCGGCTCGGGCTGCACGTAGCCGTGGATGAAAGCGGCCAGCGCCTCGTGGCCCAGCGCCTTGTCGAAGTAGTCGGTGACGAATTCGGTGAAGCGGCGCTCCTCCAGATGCTGCTGCGCCTCGCCGGAGACCACGATCACCGGCACATAGGCCTGGCCGGCGGATTCGCGCACCGCGCGCGCCACCTCCAGGCCGCTGCCGCTCTTGAGCGATAGCGCGGTGGTGACCAGGTCGACCGGCCCCTTGGCCAGCGCCTCGCGCGCCTCGGCCAGGGTCGCGCAGCCGACCACCTCGACCTGCGGCAGGTCGCGCTTGAGCACATCGGCGATCAGCTTGCGCACCATCTTGGAGCCGTCCACCACCATGACCCGTGGCGCGTCGCTGATCAGGTGCCGCAAGTCTTGGGGGGCCATAAGCGCGGGGGCGGTCAGGTGTCGGTCGGGCGGGTCTGGCGCAGGTAGTGCCCGGTCACCCACCAGGCCCCCAACCAGCCGATGATCAAGGCCGCCACCAATACCAGACCAGCGCGCGCCGGGTCCAGCCCGTCCAGCGCGAAGCGGCTGCCATAGCTTTGCGCCAGCGCCTCCAGCGGCGCGCGCAGGGCGGCCCCGGCCACCAGCACCAGGCCCAGCGCCAGCACCCCGGCGCCCAGGCCGTACCAGGCGCCCAGATAGATAAAGGGCCGACGGATGAAGCCGTCGCTGGCGCCCAGCAGCTGCAGCACGCCGATCTCCTCGCGCCGCGACTGGATGTCCAGGCGCACGGTGTTGCCCACCACCAGCGCCGCGCCCAGGCCGAACAGCGCCGCCAGCACCCACACCAGGCGCGTGCCGAAGCGCAGCCAGCCGTCCAGGCGCTGGCGCCAGACCGCGTCGTGCTGGACCACGTCGGCCTCGGGCAGCTGCTCCAGCGCCTGGGCCAGCGGCGCGTCGTCGCCGCTGGGGATTACCACCAGCTGCGCCGGCAGCGGGTTCTCGTCCAGCGCATCGATGGCCGCGTCCAGCCCGCTGAGCTTGCGGAAGTCGGCCAGGCCCTGTTCGGGCGTGCGCAGGTCCACGCGGGCCACGTCCGGGCGCGCACGGACCTCGTCGGCCAGCGCGCGGGCGCGCTCGGGCGAGGTGTCACGCTTGAGGAACACGTCCACCTGGCGCGAGGCCTGCACGCTGCCGGCGAAGTGCTGCACGTTGCCCAGCGCCAGCCACAGGCCCAGCGGCAGGGCCAGGGCCACCGCCATCACGCCGATGGTCAGGGCCGTGGACCAGGGCCGGCGCAGCGCGCGGCCCAGGCTGGAGACGAAGCTGTACAGGTGCTGGTCCAGCCAGATGCCCACGCCCGAGCGCGGGCCGTCGACGCGGCGGTTGGGTTCGATCTTCGGGCCCGGTTGGTCGCTCATGCGCGCCCCCCTGCGAAACTTGCGGACATCATGTCGGTCACTCGGCCAGGTCGTCGGGGCTGATGTCGTCCATCAGCCGGCCATGGTCCAGGATCAGCACGCGCTTGCGCATGCGCTTGATCAGCGCCAGGTCGTGGCTGACCACCAGCACCGAGGTGCCGCGCTCGGGCATGGAGGCGAACAGCGACATGATCTCCGCGGCCAGGGTCGGGTCGAGGTTGCCGGTCGGTTCGTCGGCGACCAGCAGGCGCGGCTCGGACACGATCGCCCGGGCGATGCCCACGCGCTGCTGCTCGCCGGCCGAGAGCTGGGTCGGCAGCGCGCGCTCACGGTGGCCCAGGCCCAGGCGGGTCAGCACCTCGCGCACGCGCTTGCCGATGTCGCCGCGGCGGTCGCCGCGCAGGATCAGCGGCAGGGCCACGTTCTCGGCCACGGTGCGGTCGGTGAGCAGGCGATGGTCCTGATGCACCGCGCCGACGTGGCGCCGGTGCAGCGGGATCTGGCGGCCGCGCACCTTGAGCAGGTTGCGCCCGTCGAACACCACCGCGCCGCGGCTGGGCCGCTCGCTCAGGTGCACCAGCCGCAGCAGCGTGCTCTTGCCGGCGCCGGAGTGGCCGGTCACGAACAGCATCTCGCCCTCGCCCACCTCGAAGCTGACATCGGACAAGGCCTCGTGGCCCCCGGGATAGAGCTTGCTGACGTTTTCGAAGCGCAGGACGGTCATGGCGCGATTATGCCCGCGCGACGCGAAGAACGAGTGCGTGACCCGTGGAGCGGGAAGCGGAGCGAGGAACGCGTGGCGGCGAAGCGGCCGCAGCGCCGATGCGTTGGCGCTGCTCCGCCCGCGTCCCTCTACCGTCAGCCGCCGACCAGCGACTTGATCTTGCGGCCCAGGCGGGTCAGGAACGAGTCGTTACCGGCGGACGACGCGGCGGCCGGGGCCGGCTTGGCCTTGGCGACGGGCGCGGCGGCCGACGGCTCGGGCTTGGCGCGCGGCGCGCGCGGGCCAGCGGCGCCGTTGCCGGAGCTGGCCGAGGGCGGCGTCGCGCCTTCGGCGCCTTCGACCGGACGGCCGTGGCGGCGACGACGGCGCTTGCGCGGGCGCTTCTCGCCCTGCGGCGCGTTCGGATCGTGCGGCGCCTCGGCGTCTGCGACGGCGGTCGGCACGGCGCGCGGCGCCTCGGCCACCGGCGTGTCGGCGACCGGCGCGACAGCCGCCTCGCCTGCGACCGGCTCGCTGCGCGGACGGCGCGGCGGACGCGGGCCGCGGCTGCCGGCGCCATCGCGGGCGCCGGGGCGGCCGCCCTCACGCGAACCGCTGCGCCCACCGCCGCCGGAGCCTGAACGCCCGCCACCGCGGCGCGCCTCGTCGGCGGCCTTCTGCTCGCGCGCCTCACGGAAGATCGCGCTGACGCTCTCGGCTTCCTCGCCCTCCTCGCCTGGCGGCAGCGGCGCGCGCTCGGGGCGCGGCAGCGCGGTCAGCAGCTCGGCGGTGACCGGCTCGACCGGGATCTTCTGCTCGATGTAGGCCTCGATGTCCGGCAGGCTCATCGCATAGCGCTCGCAGGCGAAGCTGATCGCATCGCCCTCGGCGCCCAGGCGCGCGGTGCGGCCGATGCGGTGCACGTAGTCCTCGGCGTCGAACGGCAGGTCGTAGTTGTAGACGTGGCTGACGCCATCGATGTGCAGGCCGCGCGCGGCCACGTCGGTGGCGACCAGCAGCTCGAGCTGGCCGGCCTGGAAGCGCTTGAGCAGGGTCTCGCGCTTCTTCTGCGGCACATCGCCTGACAGCACGCCGACGCGGTAGCCGGCGCGCTCCAGCGCCCGGGCCACGCGCTCGACGAAAGCCTTGGTGTTGACGAACACCATGGTGCGCGCGCCCTCGCTGCGCGACAGCAGGCCCAGCAGCAGCGGGATCTTCTCGTCGTCGGCCGGCAGGTACATGCGCTGGCGCACGCGCGCGGCGGTGACCGTCTCGGCCTCGACGACCAGCTTCTCCGGCTCGTTCATGTGCTCGTAGGCCAGCTCCAGCACGCGATGGCTGAGCGTGGCGCTGAACAGCAGCGTCTGGCGCGTGGTGCGCTCGGGCATGCGCCGCAGCAGGAAGCGGATGTCCTTGATGAAGCCCAGGTCGAACATGCGGTCGGCCTCGTCCATCACGCACACCTCGCAGGCATGCAGGGACACGACCTTGTGCTGCTTGACGTAGTCGATCAGGCGGCCCGGGGTGGCGATGATGATGTCCACGCCCTGCTGCAGCAGCTCGCGCTGCTTGTCGTAGTCCACCCCGCCGTAGACCAGCGCGAAGCGCAGGCCCAGCGACGAGCCGAACTTGACCGCGTCCTTGTGGATCTGGATGGCCAGCTCGCGGGTGGGCGCCATGATCAGCGCGCGCGGATCCTCCGGCTTGCGGTCGGCCAGGGCCGGCCGGGTCAGCAGGCGGTTCATCACCGCCACCAGGAAGGCCAGCGTCTTGCCGGTGCCGGTCTGGGCCTGGCCGGCCACGTCGCGCCCGGCCAGCGCCACCGGCAGGGTCAGCGCCTGGATCGGCGTGCAGCGGGAGAAACCGGCCGCTTCCAGCCCGGCCAGCAGGTCCGGATGCAGGGGAAAGGAGTTGAAGGTGACGTCGGTAAGAGGCTTGTCGCTCATGAATTCTCTTTACGCCGGGGCACGGGCCGACGGCGGGATGAAGGGGGCGGAGAAGTCCGCTTGCATCGCCGGCAACCCGGTCGCACACTGGCGCCCTCGATGCCGGGTGGCGCGGCCGCCCCCTAGAGCATGCAGGGCTTGATCGGGCCGCGAAACACCCCATTTTACCGCATCCGGCGGCCATCTTCCGGCCCCGCACCGCGAAACCTCCCACGGAGACCCCCTGATGAGCGACAAGGTGACCCACGTCGGCGACGCCGATTTCGACGCTGCCGTACTGCAGTCCGATGAACCCGTTCTGGTCGATTTCTGGGCCGAATGGTGCGGTCCGTGCAAGATGATCGCCCCGGTCCTGGACGAGCTGGCCAACGCCTACGAGGGCCGCCTGAAGGTGGTCAAGCTCAACGTCGACGACAACCGCGCCACGGCCATCAAGTACCACGTGCGCAACATCCCGCTGCTGCTGCTGTTCAAGGACGGCCAGGTCCAGGCCACCCAGGTCGGCGCCGTCGGCAAGGGTCAGCTGACCCAGATGATCGACAAGGCCATCGGCGCCCAGGCCGCCTGATGCCCCGCCCCGCGGCCTCCCGCGGGGCCTGAATCCGCTGCAAACCGACGCCGGGACGCGCTTGAAGCCGTTCCGGCGCGGTGTTAAGGTCAAGATATCCGGCGCTTGGGGTTCTCGCGCCGCACCCCTTCTGCAACACCACCCACCGTCACTCCAACAGCCGCCCGCGCCCTTTGTGCCGCCGGCAGGCTCGCAACCTCTTAAGCGAGGAATCGCCCTTTGTCCGACAGTAACGAAACCGGCGTCGCCACCGCCGAGAAGCGCGTGCGCAAGCCGCGCGTGAGCAAGACCCCCAAGCCCGACGCCATCGCCCAGCCCGATCTGGCCCTGGACAGCGCACCGCCTGCGCCCAGGCCCGCCCCGGCGCCGGAAGCCAGCGCGCCCGCCCCGGCAGCGCCGCCCGCCGCCCCGGCTGAAGCCAGCGCGCCGCGTAACGAAGGCGGCGGCGACGGCGCCCCGAGCGAGTCCCGGCAGGCCCCGCAGGGCCAGAGTGGTGAGGCCAACGGCAACGGCCAGCACAACAATCCGCAGCGCTTCCAGAACAACAACCAGAACAATCAGAACAACCAGAACGGCCAGCAGCAGGGCCAGGGCAACAACCGGCGCGAGCGCTTCCGCAACCGCCGCGACCGCGAGCGGGGCCGCAACGACCGCTACAACGACGGTCTGCCGCAGGACGCCGCCAGCGAGACCTTCGTGCCCCGTCCGCACCCGCAGGTGCCCGAGGGCTTCCCGCAGTACTCGCTGAGCGATCTGAAGAAGATGCCGGCGCACAAGCTGATCGAGATCGCCGACCAGCTGCAGATCCAGGAAGGCGTGGCCCGCGCCCGCAAGCAGGACGTGATCTTCGCCCTGCTCAAGGTGCTGACCCGCCATGGCGAGGGCGTGGCCGCCGACGGCGTGCTGGAGATCCTGCCCGACGGCTTCGGCTTCCTGCGCGCGGCCGAGGCCAGCTACCTGGCCGGCCCGGACGACACCTACATCTCGCCCAGCCAGATCCGCCGCTTCAATCTGCGCACCGGCGACCATATCTCCGGACGCATCCGCTGGCCCAAGGACGGCGAGCGCTACTTCGCGCTGAACATCGTCGACACCATCAACGGCGAGCCGATCGAGGCCAGCAAGGGCAAGGTGCTGTTCGAGAACCTCACCCCCCTGTTCCCGCGCAAGCGCTTCCACCTGGAGCGCGGCAACGGTTCGTCCGAGGACATCGCCGGCCGCATCCTCGACCTGATGGCCCCGCAGGGCAAGGGCCAGCGCTCGCTGATCGTCTCCCCGCCCAAGGCGGGCAAGACGATGATGATGCAGCAGATCGCCACGGCCATCACCACCAACCATCCCGACGTGCACCTGATCGTGCTGCTGATCGACGAGCGTCCGGAAGAAGTGACCGAAATGCAGCGCACCGTGCGCGGCGAGGTCATCAGCTCGACCTTCGACGAGCCCGCCGCCCGCCACGTGCAGGTCGCCGAGATGGTGATCGAGCGCGCCAAGCGCCTGGTCGAGCACAAGAAGGACGTGGTGATCCTGCTCGACTCGATCACCCGCCTGGCCCGCGCCTACAACAACGTGGTGCCGTCCTCGGGCAAGGTGCTTACCGGCGGCGTGGACGCCAACGCCCTGCACCGCCCCAAGCGCTTCTTCGGCGCGGCGCGCAACGTGGAGGAAGGCGGCAGCCTGACCATCATCGCCACCGCCCTGGTCGACACCGGCAGCGCGATGGACAAGGTGATCTACGAAGAGTTCAAGGGCACGGGCAACTCGGAAATCCACCTGGATCGCCGCATCACCGAGAAGCGCGTCTACCCGGCCATCGCGGTCAACCTCTCCGGCACCCGCCGCGAGGACCTGCTGATCGAACCGGAGTTGCTGCAGAAGATCTGGATCCTGCGCAAGCTGCTGCACCCGATGGACGAAATCGCCGCGATGGAGTTCATGCTGGACAAGATGAAGAACACCAAGTCCAACGACGAGTTCTTCAGCTCGATGAAGCGCTGAACCGCGCTTCTCGCAGCACAGCGAAAAGCCCCGCATTGCGGGGCTTTTTTTTCTCGCTGATGCGCGGGAACGACTCCAGACTGCGGAGTCGGTAAAGCTGGCTTCGGTGAGCAGCCTCGACCCGGCCGGGCGCGGCTCCGCGAGCGTGCAGATCAGGACTTCTTTCAACGAAGCCATCGAGCGAGCGCTCTGGCCCCTCCCTTTCGCCGCAGGCGGAGAGGAGGGCCGGGGTGGGGTGCCGTTGCTTCGGCGGCTTGTCCGGTAAAGCCCCGACCCCTCCCCATCCCTCCCCTGCGCTGCGCGCAAGGGAGGGGGCCTCAAGTCGATGACTTCCCGTTACTGGTCGCGTTGTGCGCGCGGACAGGTTCGACGCCCCTGCAGACCGAAGCCTCGTGACATGACGTGCGAGGCAGCGGGCTGGCGGGCGGTGTCCGCGACTAGCGAGGCAGGACGCTGAGCGCCCGAGTCAGGGCAGGATGCCCTGATCGAGGGATAAGCGGACACCGCCCGCCGGACCGCTGCCCTTCCGAAGGCGCACCGCCCGAATGCAAAGTGACTCAGGATTGCGAGAAAACCTGCTCTTCATGCTCCGAGCGAAAGTCCATGGGTTCCCGCGTTCGCGGGAACGACGATGGCGTGTAAGTCAGGGCAGATGACCCGACCGGAGGAAAGCGGACACCGCCCGCCAGAGCGGTGCCCACACGACGCAGTGACGCGCCCGCGCTAGCCCTGGCCGAGATCGGTGCGCAGGCGGATCGCGCCTTCGCCGACGGGGGCGAGCGTGCCGGACTGGGCGGCATCGACGTCCTGGGCACGGGCCAGCTCGGGGCGCAGCCACGGCGCCGGCATGTGCGGACCGGGGATGTAGGGCTCCCAGGTGCCGTAGCCGGGACGCTGGCGCGCGAGCGAATAGTCGATCGGCACGCGCGAGGTCCAGCCGCCCTCGGGATGCTTGGGATCGTTGGCGGACGGCGTGAACTGCCAGGCCCGCGTGGCGGCGATGGCCGACTGCTCCAGCACCTTGCGCCAGCGCGCCATCTCGCGCCCGTTGGCCAGCACGCGCAGATTGGTCTGCTCGGCGAACGCCTGCTGTACCTTGCCGTCCGCGCCGACCTTGATCAGCAGAAAGACCGTGCCCGACACGTTGGACGCCGCGGCCACCGCCGGATAGGCCGGCGGCGGCATCTTCTGCTGCTTGAGCCAGGTCGCATCGACCTCCTCGTCCTGGTCGCCGGTGAAGGAGGCGCTGCGGATGCTCAGCACGTAGTTGCCGTCCTCACGCTTGTACGCGACCAGGCGGATGCGCATGCGCGAGCGCACCTCCGCCGGCTTGCCCGCGACCAGGATCGGCTCGAACTCCCAGCTCGGCACCGCACGGTCGATCAGCTGCGTCACGTCGCCCGACAGCTTGTCCGGCCGATCAATCTGGAACGCCTTGACCTTGCCGTCGCTGGCGATGCGGATGTCGCCGGTCACGACGAGGCTGGATTCCAGCGTCTGCCTGACTTCGCCACGGGTCTGCGCGAACGCGGCATTCCCCACGGTCGCAAGCAGCGCACTGCACAAGAAGGCCGCGAGTCTGACGGCGATGCGCATGGTCGATCCCTGTCCACGATGAGGTGCCGAGCTTGCCGCCCCGGCGCAGCGGCGGCAAGTGCCATCCGGCCCGCCGGCGCCATGACAGTGCAGCCCACGCGCGCGGCCGGTCCGACGCGCGCGGCGGCGCATAATGGAAGGGGCGCAAAGGGAGTTTCGATGAACGACGGCGGTCTGCAACTTGCGCTGGTGTTCCTGCTGGCCGGCGTGGTGGCCGTGCCGGTGTTCAAGCGCCTCGGGCTGGGCGCGGTACTGGCCTATCTGGTCGCAGGCGCGCTGCTGGGCCCGCATGGCTTCGGCTTCGTGCGCGATGCCGAGCGCATCCTCAACGCCTCGGAAGTCGGCGTGGTCATGCTGCTGTTCGTGATCGGCCTGGAGCTCTCGCCCTCGCGGCTGAAGGTGATGCGCAAGCCGGTGTTCGGCACCGGCGGGCTGCAGGTGCTGCTGACCACGCTGGTGCTCGGCGCGCTGTGTCTGTGCCTGGGCCTGAGCTGGAAGAAGGCGCTGGTGATCGGCATGGGCCTGGCGCTATCCTCCACCGCAGTCAGCTTGCAGCTGCTGGCCGAACGCAAGGCCCTGGCCACCGACTACGGCCGCACCGGCTTTGCGGTGCTGCTGTTCCAGGACCTGGCCGCGATCCCGCTGCTGGTGGCGATCCCGCTGCTGGGCGGGGCCAAGAACCAGACCCTGAGCTGGGCCACCGGCCTGGAGGCGATCGGCGCGATCGTGCTGGTGGCGCTGTTCGGCCGGCTGGCGCTGCGGCATCTGTTCCGCATCGTGGCGCGCACCCGGATGCCCGAGGTGTTCACCGCCAGCGCGCTGCTGGTGGTGCTGGGCACCGCCTGGCTGATGCAGCTGGCCGGGCTGAGCGCCGGCCTGGGCGCGTTCCTGGCCGGCGTGCTGCTGTCCGACTCCGAGTTCCGCCACGAGCTGGAATCGCAGATCGAGCCGTTCAAGAGCCTGCTGCTGGGCCTGTTCTTCATCGCCGTGGGCATGTCCATCGACATCGACCGCGTCCGCGCAGAGCCGCAGATCATCGCCGCCGGCGTGCTGACCCTGCTGCTGGTCAAGGCCGGGGTGCTGCTGGCGCTGGGCCGCTGGCAGGTGCGCCTGAGCTGGCGCGCGGCGCTGAAGCTGGGCGCGGTGCTGTGGCTGGGCGGCGAGTTCGCCTTCGTGGTGTTCAACCAGGCCGCGCAGGCGGACCTGCTGAGCGGGCAGCAGCGCGACCGGCTGGTGGCGATGGTCGGCCTGTCGATGGCCGCCACACCGCTGCTGCTGATCGCGGCCAGCCGCTGGCTGGACCACGCGCCGGCCGCGCCCAAGCGCGCCTTCGAGGAGGTCGAGGACCTGCAGCCGCGCGTGCTGATCGCCGGCATGGGCCGCTTCGGCCAGATCGTCGCGCGCCTGCTCACCGCCCAGCGCGTGTCCTTCGTCGCGCTCGAACACAGCGCCGAGCAGGTGGACACCCTGCGCCGCTTCGGCAATGCACGGCTGTTCTACGGCGATCCCACCCGGCCCGACCTGCTGCGCGCGGCCGGCGCGCAGCACTGCAAGGTGTTCGTGGTGGCCATGGACGATCCGGACACCAACATCCGCTGCACACGCCTGATCCGGCGCATGTATCCGGCCGCCACGGTGCTCAGCCGGGCGCGCAACCGCCAGCACGCCTGGCGGCTGATGGACCTGAGCGCCGAGCCCTTCCGCGAGACCTTCGGCTCCAGCCTGGAGATGGGCGAGCGCGTGCTGACCGCACTGGGCGTGGACGAGGAGGAAGCCGCGCGGCAGGCGCAGCGCTTCCGCGCGCACGACGAGAAGCTGCTGCGCGAGCAGTATCTGGTCTACGACGACGACGCGGCGCTGATCCAGACCGCGCGCGACGCGCGCCGCGACCTGGAAAAGCTGGTCGCCGCCGACACGGCGCCGCCAGCGACAGCGGACGCCCAGACAGCTACGACGACGGAAAAACCGGCGGCCAGCGACTGAGGCCGCGCCGGCGCTCAGCCTAGGCGCGCGCCGTTGGGCACCGGGCGCTCCAGCGTGGTGATCACCACGCCCTCCTCGGTGTAGGCGCCGGTCAGCAGGAACTGCGACCGGAACGGGCCGATCTGTTTCTCGGGAAAGTTCAGCACCGCCACGATCTGTCTGCCGACCAGGTCCTCGGGCGCATACAGGCTGACGATCTGCGCGCTGGTCTTGCGCTGACCGTAGGGGCCGAAGTCGGCCCAGACCTTGTAGGCCGGCCGGCGCGCCTCGGGAAAGGGCTCGACTTTCAGGATGGTGCCGGCCACCAGCAGCACCTTCTCGAAATCGGCCCAGGTGATGGGGGCGGCATCGGCGGCGGGCGCGTCTGACATCGGCGAGGATCCAGAGCAGGACGAAGCGGTGCGCCGCCTTCAGCGCGGGTCGCGCAGGAAGCGCGCGATCGGCGCGCCGGCGCCAGGCACCACGGTCGGCGCCAGTTCGCCGGCCACATCGACGAAGCCGCGCATGATCGCGATATCGCGCGGGATGCGGTTCAGCGCATCGCGCTGGGCCGGATCGGCCCCGGCGCGCAGCAGGCGCTGGACCACGCGCAGCAGGCCGTGCAGCGCGGCCAGGTGCAGCGGGCCGAAGCCGCGCGGATCGCGTACGTCGAGCGCGACGTTCTCGTCGAGCAGGCGCTCCAGGCCGGCCAGGATCACGTCCTCGTCGCAGGCGGTGCCCGGCTCGGCGCGCGCGCCCAGCAACAGCAGCAGCGGGGTGACCGTGCCGCCGTCGGGCCCGTCGGGCTGCGCGCCGGCCAGCAGCAAGGTGTCCAGCAGCGCCAGCAGGCGCGGCCGGTCGCGGGCGATGAAGCCGAACAGCCCCGCGCAGTGGAGCGCGGTCAGGCCCTGCGCATCGACCGCGTGCACGTCGGCCCCGGCGGTGAGCAGGCGCGCGGCGACGTCGGGCAGGCCCAGCGCGGCGGCCAGCATCAGCACGCTGACCTCGCCGGGCAGGCGATATTCGATGCTGGCGCCGGTATCGAGCAGGGCGCCGACGATCGCGGTCTGGCGCATGCTCACCGCCGCCGACAGCGGCGTGGCGCCGGTGCGCGCGGGGCGCTGCGGATCGGCGCCGCGCGCCAGCAGCAGGTCGACCACCGCGCCGTGGCCGCCGCCGGCCGCGCGCAGCAGCGCGCTGCAGCCCTGCGCATCCTGCGCGTCCACGTCGAAGCCCAGGTCCAGCAGGCGGCGCACCGCGTCGGCGTCGCCGGCCTTGGCCGCGGCCGGCAGGTCGGCCGGCTGCAGCGCGCGGCGTGGCAGCGGCCACACGCGCCAGTCCAGCCAGTCGGCCAGGTCGCGGCGGCCGGCCGACAGGGCCACGCCCAGCGGGGTCTGGCCGTCGGCGGCGCGCGCGTCGGGCGAGGCGCCGGCCGCGATCAGGCGCCGGACCATCGCCACATTGCCCAGCGCGGTCGCCAGGTGCAGGGCCGACATGCCGCGCGCGTCGCGGGCCTCGCGGTCCACGCCGAGGGCGAGCAAGGCCTCGACCAGCGCCGGCCAGTCCAGCCGCACGGCCAGGGGCAGCGCGCGGTCGCCGCCGGGCGCGGGGGCGAAGGGATCGGCGCCGCGGGCCAGCAGCTCCAGCGCCAGTGCGGCCACCTCCGGCCGGGTGCGCGCATCGGAGGCCAGGCAGGCGGCCAGGAAGCGCGCCAGCCCGGCGCTGCCGGCGGGCGAGAGGCCGGCGTCGAGCAGGACCCGGATCACCGGCAGCGCCGCCGGCCCGCGCGCCATCGCCGCCAGCAGCGGCAGGTCGCCGCGCACGTCGGGCTGTTCGCCCGAGGCGCCGTGGCGCAGCAGCCAGGCCACCGCGTCGGCCTGCGCCTGCAGGGCCGGGGCATGCAGCAGGCTGCCCAGTTCCTGCGGCGAGCACAGCCGCACCAGCGCGTCCAGGCCGCGCCGTTCGCCACGCTCCAGCGCCTCGCGCAGCAGGCCCAGCGGCGCCTGGTCCGGCGGCGGGGCGTGGGTGTCGGCCGCCGAGACGGCGGTCGGCAACGGGTAGTCGGGATCGAGCTGGGAGACCAGGGCCCAGCGCCCGGCCGCGGCGGCCAGGTCGGCGGCGCGGTGGCCGGCCAGGTCGCGCCGTTCGGGGTCCACGCCCAGCTCCAGCAGGCGCTTGACCACCGCGGGCACGACCTGCTCGGCGGTGCTGGCCAGCAGCAGCGCGTTGCGGCCGCGGGCATCGACCGCCGCCAGGTCGGCGCCGGCGCCGGCCAGGGTGTCCAGCGCGGCGACCCGGCCGCTGCGCGCGGCCTCCAGCCACGGCGTGGCGCCGGCCTCGTCGCGCGCATCGACGCTGGCGCCGGCCGCGAGCAGCGCGGCCAGGATCTCGGCATGGCCGGCCAGGGCGGCCTCGTGCAGGGCGCTGCGGCCGTGCGCGCCGCGCGCGTCGACCTTGGCCTTGTGCTTGAGCAGCAGCTGCACGCCGGCCGCGTCGTCTTCCTCGGTGGCGGCGGCGGCCAGCAGCACCGGCTGCCCGCCGGCGGGTTCGGGGCGGGCGCCGCGTTCGAGCAGGAACTTGGCCAGGCGCCAGTTACCGGCGACGCAGGCGATGCCCAGCGGGGTGATGCCGTCGTGGTTCAGGGCGTCCAGCTCGGCGGCGGCGTCGCGCAGCAGCGCGGCCACGCCGGGGTCGGAACTGCGCGCGGCGTGGTGCAGGGCGGTGTTGCCTTCGCGGTCGGCCTGGCGCGGGTCGGCGCCGTTGGTCAGCAGCGTGGTGACCGCGTCGGGGCGGCCGTGCCAGCTGTCGCGGGTCGCCGCCAGCAGCGGGGTCATGCCGGCATGGGCCTGGTTGAGGTCGATGCCCTTGGCGATCAGGGTGCGCAGCAGGCGCAGGTCGGGCAGCACCGCGGCCAGCACGGCCAGGCTGCGCTGGTCGCGCGCGTCCGGCGGCGGCAGGGCGCGCGGGTTGGCGCCGGCCTCGATCAGCTCCAGCGCGCGCTCGACACGGCCGCTGCGCGCGGCCTCGTACAGCGCCGCCTCCTGGGCCGGACCCGCCGCGGCGGGTGCCGGCGTGGCGCGCGGCGCGGCGGCCGGTGCCGGGGCGGCCGTGGGGCGCGCGGCAGGCGCAGGCGCCGGGGCGAAGGACGGCGGCGTCTTCTGCGCCGGCCGGGCGGCCGGCTTGGCCGGCATGTCCAGCACCGGCAGGCCGCCGGCGCGGGTGGCGCGCTGCAGGCCGGCGTGCAGCAGCGGCAGGGCCAGCGCGTAGACGATCGCGCCGGCCGCGCGCAGGGTGCTGGGCCACAGCGCCGGCCAGGCCAGGCTCAGCCCGCCGCCGATGGCCAGCGCCACGGCCGCGGCCACGCCCAGCCCGCGCCAGTCGCCGACGTCGCGGTCGGCCATCGCCCGCCACTGGCGCGACAGCGCGCCGCCCTCGCGTTCGACCGCCAGCCACAGCGGCCAGGCCCGCCACACGCCGATCAGGCAGACGCCGACCACCGCACTCAGGCCCAGCGCGGCGCCCAGCGAGCCGCCGCTGCGCAGCGCCTGCAGCGGCCAGGCCAGCAGCGCGGCGGCGAGGGCGAAACCCGCGCCCCACACCACCAGCAGCGGCAGCAGATCGCGCCTGAGGAAATCGCGCCGCGCCGGCGCGCGGGTGCGCGCCTGCCAGGACACCGCCAGGGCCAGCGCCGGCTGGGCCAGCAGCGCGCCCACCGCGGCAATCGGTCCGCCGAAGAAGGTCAGTGCGGCCAGGGCAAGGCCGGCGAGCAGCGCCACCAGCGCCGCACGGATCGGCGGACGGACAGGATCAGGCATCGGGCATCGGATCCTGGATCGCCGCCAACGGCGGGAACTGCAGGTGGAAGCCCTGGCTGGCCAGGTTCTGCCGCACCACCGCGATGTCCTCGCGCGCCAGCTTGCGCTCGGGGGTCAGGGTCACTTCCAGCACGAAGGCCAGCTCGCCCAGCTGGGCGCGCACCGGCGCGGGCAGACGGGCGAAGTCGTCGCGCGCTGCCAGGTACAGGTACGTGTCGGCCTTGCGCAGGCTCTTGTAGACGAACGCATGCATCCGGTTGCGCGCGAATCCGATTGATCAGGAAAGTCGTAACGATTGTGCGGCAAAGCCCGCAGTGGCGAAACCCGAACCTGAAACGCCACCTGCGCGTGCACACGGTCACGCCGAGGCCGCTGGCTATACTCGAACGCCATCGACTGACACAAAGCTCTGGATGCCGTCCCCGTCCCGCATGAGGCCCCTGGCGATCACGGCCTATACCGCCACCACCGCCCTGGGCCATGGCCGCCAGGCGCAGGCGCAAGGCCTGGAAGCGCGCCGCAGCGGCCTGCGGCGCAACGACTTCGGTCCGACGCCGCGCCTGGACTGCTGGATCGGCCGCGTCGACGGCGTCGAGGACGTCGTGCTGCCGCCTGAGCTGGCGCAGTGGGACTGCCGCAACAACCGCCTGGCCTGGCTGGCCCTGGGCCAGGACGGCGTGCTCGACGCGGTGCAGGCCGCAGCAGGCCGCTATGGCGCGGCGCGCGTGGCGGTGGTGATCGGCACCTCGACCTCCAGCATCGGCGCCAGCGAGGAGGCCTATACGCGCCTGGAGCAGGATGCCGAAGGCGAGCGCTTCCCCGACGGCCTGGCGCGCCCGATCGTGCACACGCCGCACTCGCTGGGCGACTTCGTCCAGCACGCCACCGGCCTGGCCGGGCCCTGCGTGACCGTGGCCACGGCGTGTTCGTCCAGCGCCAAGGTCTTCGCCCAGGCCGCGCGGCTGATCCAGGCCGGGCTGGCCGATGCGGCGCTGGTGGGCGGCGTGGACACGCTGTGCGGCAGCGTGCTGTACGGCTTCAACGCCCTGCAGCTGGTGTCGAAGAATCCGTGCATGCCTTTCGATGCCCACCGCGACGGGCTGTCGCTGGGCGAGGCCGGCGGCTTCGCCCTGATCGAACGCGCGGACCAGGCGCAGGCCGGCCTGCAGCTGCGCGGCTACGGCGAATCCAGCGATGCCCACCACATGTCCGCCCCGCATCCGGAAGGCCTGGGCGCGCAGCTGGCGATGGCCGACGCGCTGGCCCGCGCCGGCATCGAGCCCGGGCAGCTGGACTATCTGAACCTGCATGGCACCTCCACGCCGGCCAACGACACGGTCGAGGCGATCGCGGTGGCCAAGCTGTTCCCCGATGGGCTGCACGCGGCCTCGACCAAGGCCTGGACCGGGCACACGCTGGGCGCGGCGGGCATCGTCGAGTCGGTGTTCGCGCTGATCGCGCTGGACACCGGCTATCTCCCCGGCACCCTTAACGCCCACACGCCCGATCCGGCGTGCGGTCCCCAGATCCGTTTCGCGCCCGAGCGGCGCCCGGTGCAGTACGCCATGAACAACTCCTTCGGCTTCGGCGGCAACAACTGCGCGCTGGTCTTTGGCCGCGCATGAGCGCCCCGGTCCTGAATGCCCGCGTGGCCGGCATCGGCTTCTGGTGCCGCGGCCTGGCGTCCTGGGACGCCGCCCAGGCCTATGCCCGCGGCGGCGCGCTGCCGCCCGACGCGCCGGCCAAGCCGGCCCCGCAGCTGCTCGCGCCCAACGAACGCCGCCGCGCCCCGGAGACGGTGGCCGTGGCCCTGGAAGTGGCGCTGGCCGCGTGCCAGGCCGCCGGCCGCGACCCGTCCGCCCTGCCCTCGGTGTTCACCTCGACCCACGGCGATCTGGCGATCACCGACTACATGTGCCGCCAGCTTGCCAGCGACCCGACCGGCATCTCGCCGATCCGCTTCCACAACTCGGTGCACAACGCCGCGGCCGGCTACTGGACCATCGGCGCCGGCACGCATGCACCGGCCACCGCGATCAGCGCCTTCCACGGCAGCTTCGCCCAGGGCCTGCTCGAAGCGCTGACCCAGCTGGCCACCGGCACGCCGGAGGTGCTGCTGGTGGGCTACGACAGCCAGTCGGTGGGGCCGCTGGGGCGCATCTCGCACAGCCAGGGGCTGCTGGGCGCCGCATTGGTGCTCAGTGCGCAGGGCGAAGGCCTCGCCCTGCGCGCCGCGCTGGGCACCGGCGGCGCCGACCGCGCGCCGGCCGGCCCGCTGGAAACCCTCGCCGCCGGCAACGCGATGGCGCCGATGCTGCCGCTGTTCGACGCCCTGGCGCAGGGCGCCGCGCACTGCCACCTCGACGCCGGCCACGGCGCGGTGCTGCAGGTGGAGATCGCCCGATGAGCGCGCTGACCATGGACGATGTGGCGGTGGTGATCCCCGCGCTCAACGAGCGGCTGCGCATCCGCGAAGTGGTCGAGGACGCGCTGGCGGTGTGCCCGCGGGTGATCGTGGTCGACGACGGCTCCGACGATGGCACCAGCGACTGCCTGGACGGCCTGCCGGTGACGCTGATCCGCCATCCGCGGCGCCTGGGCAAGGGCGCGGCGCTGCGCAGCGGCTTCGCCGAAGCCGCGCGCCAGGGCGCGCAGGGCGTGCTGACCATGGACGGCGACGGCCAGCACCGGGCCAGCGACTTCCCGCGCATGCTCGAGGCGGCCAACGCCTACCCCGGCTGGGTGGTCAACGGCGCACGCCTGCGCAAGCGCGCCAGCCAGCCGATCATCCGCCGCATCGGCAACGACTTCGGCGACTGGGGCATCGCCTGGGGCTGCGGCTTCCGCCTGGTCGACACGCAGAGCGGCCAGCGCTTCTATCCGCGCAGCGTGTTCACGCTGGACGGGGTGGAAGGCGAAGGCTTCGTGTTCGAGGCGCAGATGCTGATCAGTGCCGCGCGCCGTGCCGGTGCGCGCGTGGTGTCGGTGCCGATCGAGACGCGCTACGCCGGCACCGAGCCGGGCACCTTCCGCAAGAGCCATTTCCGCCTGGTGCGCGACCTGTGCAGGATCACCACGCACGTGGTCGGCCAGGTGCTGCGCCATGGCCGGCTGCTGTCGGTCTATCGCGGCATCCGCGCCACCCGCCCGGTCATCCACGACCCACACGGCGAGTTTGCTAGGGTGCCGGCTCCCTCCCCGGCGGCGGACGCCTGAAGATGAATGCGCGGACCGATGTGGCCATCCTCGGCGGCGGCCTGGCCGGACTGACCCTGGCCCTGCAGCTCAAGGCGCGCGATCCGGCCCTGGCGATCAGCGTGATCGAGCGCCGCGCCCATCCGGTGCGCGAAGGCGCGTTCAAGGTGGGCGAGTCGACCGTGGAGATCGGCGCGCACTATTTCAGCGACGTGCTCGGCCTGCGCGCGCATCTGGATGCCGAGCATCTGCGCAAGTTCGGTTTCCGCTTCTTCTTCTCCGAGGGCCAGTGGCGGATCGACCAGTGCACCGAACTGGGCGTGAGCCAGCTGCTGCCCACCCCGTCCTGGCAGATCGACCGCGGCCGCTTCGAGAACTTCCTCGGCGAGCGCGCGCGTGCGCTGGGCGTGAACTTTATCGATGGCGCGAGCGTGCGCGGCGTGGACCTGGCCTCCGGTGAGGCCGATCACGGCGTGCGCTTCGAACGCGACGGCGCGGCGGCCACGCTGGACGCGCGCTGGGTGGTCGATGCCAGCGGCCGCGCCGGCCTGCTCAAGCGCAAGCTCGGCCTGGCCCAGCCCAATGCGCACTATGCCAATGCGGTGTGGTGGCGCGTGGAAGGCTTCATCGATCCCAACGACTGGTCCGACGATCCGGCCTGGCTGGCGCGCTGCACGCCGCCGGACCGCTGGCGCTCGACCAACCACATGTGCGGACCGGGCTATTGGTTCTGGCTGATCCCGCTGTCCTGCGGCGCGCATTCGCTGGGCATCGTCTGCGATGCCGACGCGCATCCGCTGGAGACGATGAACACCCACGCCAAGGCGATGGACTGGCTGCGCACGCACCAGCCGCGCGTGGCCGCCGCGCTGGAGCAACCCGAGCATGCGCTGATGGACTTCATGTTCCTGCGCGACTTCTCCTACGGCTGCAAGCAGGTGTTCTCCGGCGACCGCTGGGCGCTGACCGGCGAGGCCGGCGTGTTCCTGGACCCGTTCTATTCGCCGGGCAGCGACTTCATCGCCATCGCCAACGGCTACATCACCGACCTGGTCGCGCGCGATCGCGCCGGGGAAGGGATCGCACCGTACGCGGGCATCTACAACCAGCTCTACAGCGGCTTCTACGAGAACACCCTGACCCTCTACCAGGGCCAGTACCCGCTGTTCGGCGATGCGCAGGTGATGCCGGTCAAGGTGATCTGGGACTACACCTACTATTGGTCGCTGCTGGCGCCGCTGTACTTCGCCGGACGCCTGACCGATGTGCCGCTGCTGGGGCGGCTGCGGCCGCTGTTCCAGCGCGGGCGCGCGCTCAATCTGGCCGTGCAGGCCTTGCTGGCCGAATGGGGCCGGCGCAACGCGCCCCACCCGGCTCCGCTGACCGACGGTCGCCTGCTGGACCAGTACGCGATCGACTGGTTCTTCGAACTCAATCGCGCCTTGAACGACACGCTCGACCCCGACGCCCTCACCGCACGCCTGGCATCCAACGTCGCGCGCATGGAATGGCTGGCCGGCGAGATCCTGGCCCGCGCCAATGCGGCGCATGTGGACCTCGACAACCATGGCCTGGCGGCCTTGCTGGCCGGCACCGCGCCGCCCATCGCGTCGCTGGAGCCCGCCTGGTACGCAGAGGCGGCATAACCCCCGCTGTGGGTTGTGGGTGTGCTGGGTGGAAGAGCGGAACTTGCTCCGCTAGGCCTTGCCGACGATCCGGTCGGAACGCAGCGGAGCAAGCTCCGCTCTACAAGGGGCCGCGGCGTGACCTGAGAGACAGTTGCTCCCACAAAAGCAGAGCGCTTCGCCCTCCTGTTTGCCCTGCTTGAGGCCGAGAGCCCATCGGCGGCCTTTCCTATGCCATCCCGCCATTGACGCCGATCACCTGGCCGTTGATGTAGCCGGCGGCGTCCGAGCAGAGAAAGGCCACCAGCGCAGCGACTTCCTCGGGCTTGCCGGCGCGGGCGGCGGGGACCAGTTGCTTGATCGCCTCGGGCGGGAACTGCGCGCCGATCATCGCGCCCTCGATCACGCCGGGCGCGACCACGTTGGCGGTGATGCCGCGGCTGGCCATCTCGCGGGCCAGCGACTTGGTGGCGCCGTGCAGGGCCGACTTGGCCGCGGCGTAGTTGACCTGGCCGCGGTTGCCGATCACCGCCGCGACCGAAGACACGCTGATGACGCGGCCCCAGCGCGTGCGCGCCATCGGCAGCAGCAAGGGCTGGGTGACGTGGAAGAAGCCGTGCAGCGAGACATCGATGACGCGATGCCACTGCTGCGCGCTCATGCCGGCCATCGGCGCGTCGTCATGGATGCCGGCGTTGTTGACCACCACCTGCACCGGGCCAGCTTCCAGCAGGGTGGCGATGGCCGTGGCGCAGGCATCGGCGTCGGCCAGGTCGAAGGCCACGACCTGCGCGCGTCCGCCGGATTCGGCGATGCGTTGCGCCACAGCCTGGGCGCGCGCCAGGTTGCCGTTTGCATGCACGATCACCTCGAAGCCTGCCGCGCCCAGCGCGGTGCAGATCGCCCCGCCCAGGTCGCCACTGCCGCCGGTCACCAGCGCGCGCCGCGCCGGCTTTGAAGTCGTCGATGAAGTCATGGGCGCATGGTAACAATGCGCTGCATGCGGTTTGGGGGGAGTACCTGTCTCTTCACACCACGTCGCGACCTCCTTGTAGAGCGGAGCTTGTGGCAATCCCCTTTTGGGGACTCCGCTGGGGCCTTCCTCACGAAACGAACGAAGAGCAGCGGAGTCCCCAAAAGGGGATTGCCACAAGCTCCGCTCTACAGCGATTTGGGAGGCTGTTGCTTCTCCCAAGGCCACCGCCCCACCCCTCGCGTCAGCCCAGCATCACCGAGGCGCGGCCTTCGGCCAGCAGGGTGCCGGCGTGCAGGATGCGGAAACCGTACTGCTGGCTGTCGGGCGTGTGCATCAGCAGCTCGGCATGGCCTTCCAGCGCCTGCTCGAGGCCATCGAGCGTGTCCACGTGCAACTGCACGCCGCGCAGCGCCACCAGCATGCCCGGTCGCACCGGCGCGCCGCTGGCCTGGCCGAGCAGGCCGCCGTGCACGGCCATGGCCTGGGCGCCGTATTCGCACAGGTGCACCGCGTGCAGCCGACCATGCCGGCGCAGCGGATGGTCGGGCGCGCGATGGCCGTGGCTGCGCAGGACCAGTGCCGTGTCGCTCCAGTCCAGCACTTCCTCCCACAGGCACATCAGGCCCTGGTGCGGCACCAGCCGTGCGATCTCCGCGCGCGTGCGCGGCAGGGCAACCTCAGCCATGCGCGGCTGCCTGCGCGCCCGGCGCATCGTCGCCGCGCGCGTGCTCGCGCGAGACCAGCAGCGCCAGCACGAAGTTGAACACCACGCCCATCGCCACGGTCGAACCGATCGCCCGCAGCACCGGGATGCTGGACAGGCCCAGCAGCACGAACACCAGCAGCGTCATCAGGCTGCACACGATCAGCGCGTGCAGGGTGCGGCGCTGGTCGGCCGCATCGTCGCCGGCATGGTCGAAGAACAGCGCGTAGTCCAGGCCCAGCCCGGCGCCGAGGATCAGCGAGATCAGGTGGAACAGGTTGAGCTCCACGCCCGCGCCGCGCAGCACCGCCAGGATCAGCAGCACGCTCAGGCCCATCGGCAGCAGCACGCGCACGATGCGGCGGCGCTCGCGCAGCGACACGCTGACGGCGATGGCCAGCAGCACCGCGGCCACGCCCATGGCCACCAGCACGCGGTGGTAGGTGAGCACCAGCGTGCGCGAGGCCTCGCGCAGGTCCATCAGCTGCGCGCCCGTGCCGGCCAGCGCGGCGGTGAGCGCGGCCGGATCGCGCAGGCCGCTGAGCGAGACCAGGGCGGTGGTGTGGCCTTCGCCTTCCAGCAGCAGGCCCTGCACGCCCGTGGCCAGCGGCGTGTCGGCGAGGTCCGGCGCGTCCAGCGGCCTGGCGGTGCGCGCCTGCTCCAGGTCGGCCAGGAACGGGGCGAAGACATCGCTGCGGAACGGCAGCCCGGCGGTGGCCTGTTCCAGCATCGCGCGCGCCGCTTCCGGCGCGGGCAGCTGCGCCTGGCGCTTGCGCTGGGTCGCGATGGTCGGCAGGTAGCGTGCGGCCATGTCGTAGCTGGCCAGGTTGCCGGCGGCGACCTGCGCGTCCAGGCGCGTGCGCAGGGCGGACGAGGCGGCCAGCGCGGCCTGCCGGTCGGGCGCCTGCAGGCTCAGCACGTACATCACGTCCGGCGCGCCCAGCTCGCTGCGCAGCTCCCCGTCCTGCATCAGCGACTCGCGCGGCACCGGGGTCAGCTTGGACAGGTCGTCCTGCCAGAACGGGGTCGGGCTGGCGACGATCACCACCGCCGCGACCACGGCCAGGCCCAGCAGCGACCAGCGCGGCCGCGGCAGGCGATCGATCAGCACGAACAGCCGCGCCATCAGGCGCGAGTCGGCATAGTCGCGCGGCGAGGGATCGATCAGCGCCGGCAGCAGCAGGCGTGTCAGCAGCGCCGCGCCGCCCAGCCCGCAGATGGTGAACACCGCCAGCTGACGCAGGCCTTCGACGCCGGAGAAGAAGAAGGTCACATACGCGATGCAGGTGGACACCACGCCGGTGGCCAGCGTCGGCCACAGATGGCGCGCGTTGGCGTAGGGCGAGAGCCCCGGACGCTGATGGCTGAACAGATGGATCGGATAGTCCTGCACCACGCCGATCAGGGTGAAGCCGAAGGCCAGCGTGATGCCGTGCACCTGCTCGAAGCACAGCATCACCGCGACCATGCCCACCAGGCCGGCGCTGGCCAGCGGCAATACGCCCAGCAGCGGGATCTTCCAGCTGCGGTAGGCGATCAGCAGCAGCAGGATCAGCCCGCCGGTGTCGAGCATGCCGATCCACTGGGTCTCGTTCTGCGTGCGCGTGCTGATCTCCACCGAGAACGCGCCCGGCCCGGTCAGCAGCAGCTGGCTGGTGCTGCCCTTGGCCACCGCCTCGAACGCGGCGCGGATGCCGCCCACCGCCTGCTGCTGGCCGCTGGGATCGAAGCCGCCGGCCACCGTCTCCACCACCAGCAGCGCGCGCTTGCCGGCCTTGTCGAACCACACCCCGTCGATCAGCTGCGGCGTGCTGGCCGGCTGCAGGCGCTGGGCCACGTACAGCAGTTCGAGCGTGGGATCGCGCGGCAGCATCGGCTCGATCATCTCGGCCGCCGGCGAGCCCAGGTCCTGCACGCGCTCGGCCAGTTCGGCGTGCAGCGTGGCCGCGTCCAGCGGATGGGCGTCGTAGCGGTCGGTCAGCAGGAAGCGGTACGGCAGCCACTTGGCCGGGATCGCATCGCCCGGCGACACGTCGCCGTTGGCGACCATCGAGATCGCCTCGCGCTGGCTGGCCAGGCGCGCGCGCAGCGCCTTGGACTGCGCCGCCAGCGTGGCCTGATCGCTGCCGGACATGGCCAGCAGCAGCAGGCGCGAACCGGGGCCTTCGCCCAGCTCGTCCAGCAGCAGCTTCTGCGCGGGGGTACGCGCCTCGGGCATGAACTTGCGCAGGTCGCCGGACAGCTTGAGCGTGCTGCCGATCCACGCGCCGAGCGCGAGCAGGAGCGCCAGCCAGAGCAGCGCCAGGCCGGTGCGCGCGACGGGCGGCAGACTCACCCGGCGTGGCCGCGGCACAGCGCGGTCAGGGCCGCGCCGTCATCCACGCCCTGAGCCGCATGCGCCGCGCCGGCCAGCAGCGTGCGCTGGGCCTGGCCCTTGGCGTCGGTGGTCTCGATGCAGCGCAGCTCGGCGCCTTGCCCGTAGAGCTGGATGCCGCGCACCGGCACCTTGGCCGCGGTGGCGTCCTTGGGGTCCAGGCGCAGCTGCCAGGCCTGGCGCGTGCCGGTGGCGCTGAGCGCGTAATGCTGCTCGAGCTGGCTGGCGTCGCCGCTCAGCAGGGCGCCGAAGCCTTTTTGCAGATCGGCCAGCTCCGGCGCGCGCGCCAGCGAGAAGGTGCGCGTGGCCTTGCCGTCGCGCTCCAGCGTGGCGGTCTGGCCCTTCAGCGTGATCTTCTCGTGGTAGGGCGCGGTGACCTCGCGCACCAGGGTGGTGTCGGCCTGGCGCGCGTAGCGGCCTTCCACGCGCAGCGGCGCCTTGAGCAGGGCCGAGCCGCGCAGCTCGACGAACGGGGTGGAGATATCGTCGCTGCGGGCGATCTTGGACAGGATCCAGGCCGGATCGACCGCGTCAGGCGACGCGGCGGACAGAGGTGCGGCGCTGCACAGCAGCGTCAGCGTCAGCGCCCGGAGCCACAGCGGCAGGATCCGGGTCGGGCTTGGTGTTCCAGAAATCATAGAAGTTGAACCAGTTGTAGGGCGCGGCGCACACATGATGCTCCAGCCGCGCGGCATAACCACGGATGAGTGCGCCCAGGGTCGCGGCGCGGTTGCGGCGCGGCACCTCCAGGCCTTCGCTGAAGGTCTCGAACGCCAGCGTGTAGCGCGCGCGGCCCTGGTACAGGCCGAAGGCCAGCACCACCGGCACCTTGAGCACCGCGCCGATCAGCCACGGCGAGGTCGGGAACTGCGCCTGCGCGCCGAGGAACTGCGCCGGCAGGCACGGGTCCTCAGGCCGCGCGCGGTCGACCAGCAGCGCGACCAGGTGGCCTTCGTCGGTGGCGTGCTTGATCGCCATGACGATCGAGGTGCTGTCCTGGCTGGCGTCGATGATGCAGTCGGCCAGGCGCGGGTTGAGCGCGGCCAGCATCTCGGTCATCGCCGGCGCCTGGGCCTTGTCCAGGACCACCTTGACCTGCACGTCCGGGCGCTCCTGGGCCAGCACGCGCAGCGCGTCGAAGCTGCCCAGGTGCGAGCCGAAGATCAGCACGCCGCGACCCTTGTCCATCTGCGCATGCAGCTGGTCCAGACCGGTGACGCCAACCTCGAACTCGCCCATGCGCCCGCTCAGCAGGAACACCCGGTCCAGGATCACCGAGGCGAAGGTATGGATGTGGCGGGCGACATCGCGCCAGCGCACCGGGCGATGGAGCACGCGCGCCAGGTAGGCGCGCGAGGCGCGGCGCTCGGGCCCGCGCACGGCCATGAAGTACAGCGTGATCGGCCACAGCAGTGCGCGCGCCAGGCCGCGCCCGCCGTGGCAGGCGATGGCGCGCAGCACGCGCAGGGCCAGACGGTTGCCGCCCTCGGGGCGTTGCTTCCAGGCCGTGCTCATGCGGCCACCACCTCGCCGCTGGCCAGCACGGTGTCCGCGCGCAGCACGCGGAACTTCCAGCGCGGCGCGGCGCCGTCCAGCTCCACCCGCGCGGTCTGGTCCGGCAGCAGCGGCTGGACGAACTTCACCTGCGGCAGGCGCAGCGCGCCGGGCAACGGGCCGTGCGCGGCGGCGATCGCCTCCAGCACATGGTCCAGCAGCACCACGCCGGGCACGATCGGCTGGCCTGGGAAATGGCCCGGCAGGGCCGGGTGGTCGGACGCGACGGCGAATTCCATGCCCTGGCTCAGATCCGCGGTTCCAGCATCGTGCGCACGGCGTCGTGGACACGCTGTGTGAGCGCCTGGCGGTCCAGCGGGTCGCCGGGCTGGTGCGGGTCGATCGGCGTGCCGATGCGAACGCGGATGGTGCCGGGCCGCACGCGGAACAGGCCCTGCGGCGGCAGCACCTTGCCGCAGCCGTCCAGCGCCACCGGGATCACCGGCACGCCGGCGTCGATGGCGGCCTGCAGCAGCCCGGCCTTGAACGGCGCCAGCTCGCCGGTGCGGCTGCGCGTGCCCTCGGGGAACAGGCACAGGGTCTGCCCGGCGGCCAGCAGCGCGGCGGCCTGGCGACGCACGATCGCCCCGGCGCGGCGGCTGTCGCGGTCCAGGAACAGCATGCCGGTGGCGCGCGCGTACCAGTTCACGAACGGCACCTTGCGCATCTCGTCCTTGAGCAGGAAGCGCAGCGGCACCGGCACGGCCATGTACAGCGCGCAGATGTCGATCACCGACTGGTGATTGGAGACGATCAGATGCGGGCGCGACCAGTCGATGTCCTGCCCGCCTTCGACCACCAGTCTGGCGCCCGCCCCGGCCACCAGCACCGGCGCCCACACGCGCGGGGCCATGCGCAGCAGGCGCGCGACCGGCACGCCCAGCACGTAGAGCAGCAGCACCAGGCTGCACAGGGTGGCCGTCCAGAGCAGCGTGAACGCCAGTTGCAGCAGGTTCCAGGCGCCCCAGGCCAGTTGGCCCAGGGACCTCGACGGCTGCACGTCCATGTTCTCTGTCGAAATGCTCATGCCCGACAGGATACCCGGCCGCCGCGCACTTGGGCGGCGGGATTTTGCGATTTTTTAACGCCGCTCCGGACCGCGCCCTTGGGCCGCGCGCAGCCGCCTTCAGCGCAGCACATCGCGCCAGAAGCCCGGCCCCAGCCGCGCCAGCTGGCGCACGAAGTCGACGAAGTTGCGGTACGGCCGCACCGGGAACCAGCGCGCGCGCAGCAGGTACTCGCCCAGGAAGAACCCACCGATCACCCCATAGCCGAGCAGGTTGGCGAACAGCGAGGCGTGCGCGTCGGAGATCGGCCAGGGCGAGGGCCGGCCCAGCTGCGCCAGCACGCCGCCGGGCACCGCGCACAGCGCCAGCACCAGGTTGGCGAGGGTCATGCCGGCCAGCAGCGCGGTCCAGGCCTGGGTCAGGCGCCGGGTGTAGCGGCGCTGGTCGTCGCTGAGCGGCTGCCCGGCCTGCGCGTACAGGCCCTCGACGATGCGCCCGATCAGCGGCACGCGCCCGGCGCGCAGGCTGCGGCCGAAGAACCAGGCCACCCAGCCGGTGAACACCACCGGCGGGGCTGTCAGCAGCAGCAGCGCGTGCGGCGAGCGCCACAGCGGCACCAGGGCGGCCAGCAGCAGCGCGCCCAGCGCCCAGGCCCACCAGCGCCTCCGGGCGATCGGTTCGATCAGCAGCATCAGTACCAGCGCCGCGCCGGCCAGCACGGCCAGGTCGCTGCGGCCGCTGGCATTGGCCCAGTGCGCCAGCGGCGAATAGACCACGGCCAGCACCAGCGCCGCGCCGATCGCCCAGGGCGCGGCGTCGGCCGGCGCGCCCGGCTCAGGCGCGCGCATGGAGGACCGGGCGGACCGGGACCTCAGACGGTCCGGTTGGCCTGGACATGGGCCGACAGCGCGCGCAGCGAGGCGAAGATGCGCTGGTTGTCCTCGTTGTCCGAGCGCAGCTGGAAGCCGTACTTCTTGCCGATCGCCAAGGCCAGTTCCAGCGCGTCGATCGAGTCCAGGCCCAGGCCGGTGTTGAACAGCGGCGCCTCCGGGTCGATCGCGCCGGCGTCCACGTCCTCCAGGTTCAGACTCTCGACCAGCAGCTGGGCCAGTTCGTGTTCTTCGGGCGTTTGCGCGGACATGCGGCAGCGGTTTCCAGGGCGTTGAAGGTGCGACACGATGGTGCAAAGGACGGCCGCGCGCAACCTTCGGGCAATGTGGCCGCGCAGGCTATGATGACGCCCTTGTCAGGACTGCCACACGCGAAGGTTCGCGCCGCATGACCCCCGCCACCGCTGCCCAGCCCGCCGCCGATCCCGGCGCCGCCGCGGCCCTGGCCACCGCCCCGACCGCGGCGCCCGATGCCACGCCCGACGTGCTGATCGTCGGCGGCGGCCCGGCCGGCAGCACCGCGGCCATCCTGCTGGCCCGCGCCGGCTGGCGCGTGACCCTGCTGGAGAAGGACCACCATCCGCGCTTCCACATCGGCGAATCGCTGCTGCCGATGACCATGCCGCTGCTGGAACGGCTGGGCGTGCTGGAGGACATGCGCGCGATCGGCACGCTCAAGCTCGGCGCGGACTTCCCCGACGAGCAGGGCGGCTACAACACCTTCAAGTTCGCCCGCGCGCTGGACGCCAAGAGTCCGTTCGCCCTGCAGGTGCCGCGCGCGGACTTCGACCGGATCCTGTTCGACAAGGCCCGTAGCGAAGGCGTGGACGCGCACGAGGGCACGGCGGTGACCGGCGTGGCCTTCGAGGGCGAGCAACCGGTGGTGCGGGTGCGCCAACGCGGCGCCGAGCTGACCCTGCGCCCGCAATGGCTGCTGGACGCCAGCGGCCGCGACGCCTTCCTCGGCGGCCGGCTCAAGCTCAAGCGCAAGAACCCGCGCCACCAGTCGGCCGCGGTGTTCAGCCACTTCCGCGGCGTGGCCCGGCGGCCCGGCGAGGACGCGGGCAACATCAGCATCTACCGCCATGCGCACGGCTGGATGTGGCTGATCCCGCTGCCGGACGATGTGATGAGCGTGGGCGCGGTGTGCTTCCCCGACTACCTCAAGACCCGCAGCGGCGATCTGGAAGGCTTCCTGCGCCAGACCCTGGCGCTGAACGACGAGGTCGCCCAGCGCATGGCCGGCGCCCAGCGCGTGGCCCCGGTCCACGCCACCGGCAACTACGCCTACGAATGCACGCGCATGAGCGGCCCGCGCTGGCTGCTGCTGGGCGATGCCTATGCCTTCGTCGACCCGATGTTCTCCTCTGGCGTGTTCCTGGCCATGCACAGCGCCGAACAGGGCGCGGCGATGGTCGATGCCGCGCTGCGCGCGCCGCGGCAGGCCACGCGCCTGCGCCGCCGGCTGCAGCGGCGGCTGGACGCCGGCCTGGACGAGTTCAAGTGGTTCATCTACCGCTTCACCTCGCCGACCATGCGCCACCTGTTCGCCAACCCGCGCGATGTGCTGGAGGTCGAATCGGCGGTGGTGGCGATGCTGGCCGGCGACGTGTTCGACAGCCCGCGCGTGCTGCGCCGGCTGCGCGTGTTCCGCCTGATCTACGCCGCGCACGTGGCGATCATGGTGCCGGCCGCCCTGCGCGCCTGGCGCAGGCGGCGGCGCCAGCTGGCCGAGGGCTTTACCGGCGACACACTGCAGGCCGATTAAACTGATCGCGTGAACTCGCTCTCCGCTTCCGTGCCCCTCGATGCGTCCACCTTGACGGTGGACTACCTCCACGACACCACGCCGCAGGCGCTGCTGGCCGACGACCGCGTGCTGGCGGTGTTCGGCTTCGGCCCCGAGGCGCCCGTCGACGACGATCCGCGCTACCTGCGCGTGCCGCTGGCGCCCTACGGCGCGGCGCCGCTGGAGGTCTGGCGCAGCACCCGCCCGGTCGTGCGCGGGCGCGACGGGGCGATCGCCTGGGCCAGCGACGGGACCCTGCAGTTCGGCGCGATCCAGATCGACGAGGTCGACGGCGACATCGAGACCGCCGCCGTCCAGGCCTATGCGCAGCTGTCCGGCTTCGTGCCCGACAGCGCCACCCCGCACCTGCTGCGCGTGTGGAACTACCTGGACGACATCACCGAAGGCGAAGGCGACGCCGAGCGCTACCGCCACTTCTGCGTGGGTCGCGCGCGTGGCCTGGGCCGCTTCGACACCGCGCAGCTGCCGGCGGCCACCGCGATCGGGCGCGTCGACGGCCGCCGCACCCTGCAGGTGTACTGGCTGGCCAGCCGCGAGCCGGGCACGCCGGTGGAGAACCCGCGCCAGGTCAGCGCCTATCGCTATCCGCGCCAGTACGGCCCGCAGCCGCCGAGCTTCGCCCGCGCCATGCTGCCGCCGCCGTCGGTGCACACCCCGCTGCTGTTGTCCGGTACCGCCTCGGTGGTCGGCCACCAGAGCCTGCACGGCGACTCCACCGCCGCGCAGCTGGAGGAGACCTTCGCCAACTTCGACAGCCTGCTGGCCAGCGCGCGCCGGCACCGGCCGACACTACCGGCCCAGTTCGACGCCAGCACCCGACTGAAGGTCTACGTGCGCGACGCCGCCGAGCTGCCCCTGGCCGCCGACCTGCTCGCCCAGCGCCTGCCGGCCTCGGTGCCGCGCCTGATCCTGCACGCGGCCGTGTGCCGCCGCGACCTGCGCATCGAGATCGACGGCGTCCACGGCTGAGCGCGCCATCGCCGCCACTGGCCGAAGAGCTACCAGAGTTCTCCCACCTGTAGAGCGGAGCTTGCTCCGCTGGGGCTTTCCCGCGAACCGAACGGAAAGCAGCGGAGCAAGCTCCGCTCTACACCGAGGCTGCGACCGGGTCAGGAGTCGCGTGGACTTTCGACCCAAACCCATCTCACGAAACGCACGAGGCAGCGGGCCGGCGGGCGGTGGCCGCGACTAACGAGGCAGGAAGCCGAGCGCCCGAATCAGGGCAGGATGCCCTGATTGAGGGAAAAGCGGACGCCGCCCGCCAGACCGCTACCCTTCCGAAGCGGGCAAGCGCAGCGCCCAGACCCATCGATCAGTAGAAGCGCCTTTTAGAGCACGCCTGCAAAGGTCAATCACCGCAAAGCTTCGGCGTGACATCAGGTACGCCGCCATCGGGCGAGAACGGCAGACCGCCTTCCTCGGGCGCGGGCGCGCTCCAGTCCTGCTGCCACTGACGTGCCAGGGCATCGGCCTGCGCGAGCTGGGCATCGGACATGTTGCCGCGCAGCCAATCGATGTTGCGCTGGAGCGCGCCGGCGCGGAACCGCTGCATCGGCGCCTGCGCCTGCGCGGACTGCGTGCTGGCCAGCGCCTGCTGCGCCCGCAGATAGAGCGCCAGCGACTTGCTCGGATCCGGCGTCACCACCTGCGCCAGATACGTGCGCCGGCCGGTATCGCGCTGCGGCGAATACGCACCGGCCAGCGCCATCGTGGCCTGGAGGCTGCCGCGCTCGGCCGCCTGCAGCGCCAGCCCTTCGGCCTCGTTGCGATAGATCTGCAGCTGCGGCAGCACCTGCAGCGTGTCGCGTGTCCGGAACGCATTGCCGACCGCGTACTGCGTCAGCGCCGGCAGACTGCCGCCCAGCGCCGCATCGCGCCACAGGCCCGCACGCTGGGCCGGCGACATCGCCGGCACCCCCTCGCAGCCTTCCGAATCCTGCAGCAGCTGCTGGCCGCGCGCGAGTGACGTGCGCTCCATGTTCTCCTGCGCCCGGGCGCGCCGCGCGGGCTCCATGCCCTCCAGCATGCGCTGCTGCTGCCGCGTCATGTCGTCGAACTGCGCCAGCTGCAGGCGCACGCGCTCGCACTGCTCCAGCTCGGCCGCGAGCCGGCAGGCCGCGCGCGCATCGCCGTTGCCGGCGCGCCGCTTGAGATCGTCGAACACCAGCCGCAGCGGAGTGCCCGTCGCCGGCAGCGGCGTGGTGCTGGCCGGCAGCGCGCTGACGGTCGGCGTGGAGACGGCGGGCACGGCAGTGTCGGGCGCGGCCACGGCGGCCTGCGTCGGCTCGGGCCTGGCGCGCAACGCCCACCACCCCAGCCCCGCGAGCGCCGCGGCGAGCGCGACACCGACGATCACCGCAGCCGGTTTCATGTCGCCTCCCCGAGCAGGCGCAGCACCTCGGCGCGCGGCAGCTTGCCGGTGTCGGTGCGCGGCAGCGCCTCGACGAAGCGCACCCGCCGCGGCAGGAACACCGGATCCATCGCCCCGCGCAGCGCGGCCAGCAGATCGCCCTCGGACAGGCCCAGCGCCACCACCAGCGCGGCGATGCGGCGCACCTTGCCGGGGCTGTCGAGCTGCACCATCACGCCATCGCGCACGCCGGGCACCGCGCGCAGGCGGCGGGTCAGGTCGGCCAGCGAGGCGCGCTTGCCGGCGATCTCCAGCAGGTCGGCCTGGCGCCCGTGCACGATGAAGCGCCCGTCGCCGAGCACTTCGGTCAGATCGGCCAGCGCCACCGGCTGGCGCAGATGCGGCGCGGCGATCAGCGTGCCGTCCGGCTGCGGCTGCACGCTCACCCCGGGCAGCGGGGTCCAGGCGCGTTCCATGGCGGTGCGGCGCCTGGCGAAGATGCAGGTCTCGGTCGAGCCGAAGATCTCGCGCACCTGGCCGCCGAAGCGCGCCTCGGCCTGGCGCGCCAGCGCCTGTTCCAGCGGCGCGGTCGCCGACACGCAGCCGGCGATGGCCGGCAGCGACACGCCCGACTCGACCAGGGCGCGCAGGTGCACCGGCGTGGTGATCAGCATGCGCGGCGCGGGCACGTCGGCCAGCGCGCGCGCCACATCCTGCGGGAAGAACGGGCGCGCCCCGTGCAGCACCGCCTCGGTCAGCAGCGGCACCATCACCGACTGCTCCAGGCCGAACATGTGCTGGGCCGGCACGGTGGCGACGATGCTCGGCCGCGCGCCGTCCCACAGGTCGGCCATCGCCGCGACCAGCTGCGCGGTGCTGGCGCGGAACTGCGCCAGCGTCTTGGGGAAGGCCTTCGGCGCGCCGGTGCTGCCTGAGGTGAAGGCCACGGCGAACACCGCGTCCTCATCGACCTCGGGCACCGGGCCGTCGGCCTCGTCCAGCACCTCGGGCAGGCGCCAGTAGTGCGGCGGCGCGACGGCCAGCGCCTGATCGCCCAGGGCGTAGGTGGCCGGCTGCCGCGCCATCACCTCGTCCACCACCGCCGGCGCGCGCGAGGGCGGCAGCAGGGTGACCTGCCCGCGCAGCGCCACCGCGCACAGGGCGACCATGAAGCGGTAGCGGTCCTCGCACAGGTTGACCGCGTGGGTGCCGGCCGGCAGCCGCGCCGCCAGCGCACGCACCTGCGCGTGGAAGGTGTTCAGCGCGATGTCGCGCCCGCCCGCGTGGGCGATCACCCGCTCGGGCGTTCCGGCCCCCAGCGCGCAGCGTCCTGCCGGGCGGGGCAGGGTTTCGATGACAGCCGACATGGCGTGGTGTGAGGTCCTCGTGCGTGACGCGCGCAGCCTGCCGGGCGCGTCCTGATGCGTCCTTGAATCAGTACTCCAGCAGGCGCAGCGCGGCATCGCGCGGCAGCTTGCCGGTCTCCCCGCGCGGCAGCGCGGCGACGAAGCGGATGCGCCGCGGCAGGAACACCGGGTCCATCGCCGTGCGCAGCTGCGCGAGCAGCTCGGTCTCGTTCATGCCCGGGGCGACCACCAGCGCGGCGATGCGGGCCACGCCCATCTCGTCCGGCGCCAGTTGCAGCACCGCGCCGTCGCGCACGCCGGGCACGGCCTGCAGGCGGCGGGTGAGATCGCCCAGCGAGGCGCGCTTGCCGGCGATCTCCAGCAGGTCGGCCTGGCGCCCGCGCAGGTGGAAGCGGCCGTCGGGCTCGACCTCCATCAGGTCGGCCAGCGGCACCGGCTGCGGCAGGTGGCGCGCGTGCACCAGCGTGCCGTCCGGCTGCGGCTGCACCCAGACGCCGGGCAGCGGCGTCCAGGCCGTGTCCAGCGCGGTGCGGCGCTTGGCGAAGATGCAGGTCTCGGTCGAGCCGAAGGTCTCGCGCAGCTCGCCGCCGAAGCGCGCCTCGGCCGCCTGCGCCAGCGCCTGCTCCAGCGGCGCGGTGGCCGAGACATAGCCGGCGATGGGCGGCAGCGACACGCCCGACTCGACCAGCGCACGCAGGTGCACGGGCGTGGTCACCAGCACGCGCGGGGCCGGCATCTGCGCCAGCGCGCTGGCCACGTCCTGCGGGAAGAACGGCTTGCCGCCGTGCACGCAGGCATCGCTCATCAGCGGCATCACCACCGACATCTCCATGCCGTACATGTGCTGCGGCGGCACGGTGGCCACCAGGCTGGGCGTGGCCTGGCCCCACAGGTCGGCCACGGCGCTGAGGTTCTGCGCGTTGCTGGTGCGGAAGGCCGCCAGGGTCTTGGGGAAGGGCTTGGGCGCGCCGGTGCTGCCGGAGGTGAAGCCGATGCAGACCACCGCGTCCTCGGGCACTTCCGGCACCGGGCCATCGAGATGGCTCAACGTCTCGGGCAGGCGCCAGTAGCCGGCCGGGGCCGGGTCGATGGGCAGGTCGCCCAGCGCGTAGGTGTCGGCATGGCGGTCCATCACGTCGGCCACCACCGCCGGCGCGCGCGAGGACAGCAGCAGGGTCACCTGCCCGCGCAGGGCCACGGCGCAGAACGCCACCAGGAAGCGGTAGCGGTCCTCGCACAGATTGACCGCGTGGCGCCCGGCCGGCAGCTGCGCGGCCAGCGCCCGCACGTGGCCGTGGAAGGTGGCCAGATCGATGGCCGCACCGCCGCTGCGGGCGATGATCCGCGTGGGCGCCCCGAGGCCCAGCGGGCACAGGCCGGCGCGCTGCGGCGCGGATTCGACGACGGCTGACATCAAGACATTCCCCTGGCTGCATCCCGGTCCTGGTCGCCGGGCGAACGGTACTGTCGCCGCTGGGGCCCGCCCGGGCAAGTCGCCGTGACCTTGGTCCGATGCGCCCCGCGCGATGCCGCTGCTACCCTTCGCGGCTCTTTGTCGTCGAGAAGCGCCTGTTCATGCGCCTGCCCGTTGCCGTCCTGTCCTGCCTGCTGCTGTCGCCCGCCGCGCTGGCGCAATCGCCCACGCCGCTGACCATCGAACAGGTCATGGCCGACCTGGACTGGATCGGCCCGCCGGTCGAGGCGCCGCGCTGGACCTGGGACAGCCACGGGGTGGAATACGACCTCAAGCGCAACGGCTCGCCGATCCGCGACACCTTCCGCCAGGAGCTCGGCGCCAGCGCCGCCACGCGCGTGTCCGACGACGCGCGCGACACCCTGGGCGCCCCGGATGCCATCTACGACGCCAAACGCCAGCGCCAGGCCTTCATCCGCAACGGCGATGTGTTCGTGCGCAACCTGCGCAGCGGCGCGCTGACCCAGCTCACGCGCACGCTGGAGGACGAAAGCCAGCCGCAGTTCGCCAGCGACGGCGCGCTGGTGTGGCGGGTCGGCCAGCAGTGGTTCCGCTGGAACGGCACCGCCGTGGCCCAGGCCGCCCAGGCCAAGGCCGAGGACGATCCGGACAAGGCGCCCGAGGCCGATGTCCTGCGCGAGCAGCAGCTGCGCACCCTGTCCACCCTGGCCCGCGACCGCGAGCAGCGCGAGGCGCTGCGCCGCCAGGAGGCCGCCTGGCGCAAGGCCGACCCCAGCCGCGCGCCGGCGCCGGTCTACCTGGGCAAGGACGTGCAGATCAGTCAGACCGCGCTGTCCCCGGACGGGCGCTGGCTGCTGGTGGTCACGCAGAAGAAGGGCGCCGACGCCGGCCAGGCCGGCGAGGTCCCGCATTACGTCACCGAATCCGGCTACGCCGAGCAGCAGGAGGCGCGCACGCTGGTGGGGCGCAACTCGCCGATCCCGCAGGCGCTGTGGCTGGCCGACATGGCCAGCGGCACGGTCAAGCCGCTGAGCCTGGACACCCTGCCCGGCATCGCCAGCGACCCGCTGGCCGAACTGCGCAAGGCCGCCGGCAAGGAGCCGCTGAAGGGCAACCGCGCCGTGCGCGTGGAAAGCGACGGCGACGCCAGCGGCGCGGCGATCCACTGGAGCGCCGACTCGCGCAACGTCGCCCTGCTGCTGCGCGCCACCGACAACAAGGACCGCTGGATCGCCAGCGTGGACCTGGACAACGCGCGCCTGCAGGTGCGCGACCGCCTCACCGACCCGGCCTGGATCAACTGGAGCTTCAACGAGTTCGGCTGGCTGCCGGACAACCAGACCCTGTGGCTGCTGTCCGAGGCCAGCGGCCATTCCCAGCTCTATACCCAGCGCGGCAGCGAGAGGACCAGGGCACTGACCAGCGGCGCGTGGGAGGTGTCCTCGCCGCAGGTGGCGGCCGATGGCGAGGGCTTCTTCTTCCTGTGCAACCGCGCCGCGCCGGGCCGCTACGAGGTCTGCCGGACCGAGCTGAAGACCGGCAAGGTCGCCGAGGTCACCGCGCTGGACGGCGGGGTGGAGGCCTTCAGCCAGTCGCCGGACGGGCGCTCGCTGCTGGTGCAGTACTCGGCCAGCTACCTGCCCAGCCAGCTGGCGGTGGTGCCGGCCGGCGGCGGCCAGGCCAAGGTGCTGACCGACACGCGCACGCCGGCGTTCAAGGCGATGAACTGGATCCAGCCGCAGCTGGTGCAGGTGCCCTCGCGCCACGGCGCCGGCGCGATCTGGGGCAAGTTCTACGCACCGGCGCAACTGGTGCCGGGCAAGCGCTATCCGGTGGTGATGTTCGTCCACGGCGCCGGCTATCTGCAGAACGCCATCGCCGGCTATCCGCCCTACCCGCGCGAGCAGATGTTCCACAACCTGCTGGTGCAGCGCGGTTATCTGGTGCTGGACCTGGACTACCGCGGCAGCGCCGGCTACGGCCGCGACTGGCGCACGGCCATCTACCGCAACATGGGCCACCCGGAGCTGGACGATTACCTGGACGGCCTGGAATGGCTGGTGCGCGAGCACCAGGGCGACCGCGACCGCGCCGGCATCTACGGCGGCAGCTACGGCGGCTTTCTGACCTATATGGCGCTGTTCCGCGCGCCGGGCACGTTCAAGGCCGGCGCCGCGCTGCGCCCGGTGGCCGACTGGATGCAGTACAACCACGAGTACACGTCCAATATCCTCAACACGCCGGACATCGACCCGCAGGCCTATCGCGTCTCCTCGCCGATCGAGTACGCCGCCGGCCTGCAGGACCGCCTGCTGATCGCGCACGGCGTGATCGACGACAACGTGTTCTTCAAGGACTCCATCGACATGACCCAGAAGTTGATCGAGCTGCACAAGGACAACTGGTCCATCGCGCCCTACCCGCTGGAGCGCCATGGCTTCACCCGCGCCGACTCCTGGCTGGACGAGTACAAGCGCGTGCTCAACCTGTTCGACGACACGCTCAAGCCCACGCCGTGAGCGCGCCCGTCCCGCCGCCGCTGCCAGGCGCCGCGCCCTCGCCCCGCAGCGGGGCGCAGGGCTTCGTCACCGTGCTGGCCTGGATCACCCTGGCCCTGGCCGCGGTCGGCCTGGCCTACGGCGCGCTGCAGATGGCGATGGCCGGCCTGGTGTCCAGCCCGGCCTATCTGCAGCTGTTCGAGCCGGCCGGCCCGATGCCGCCGCTGATGCGCTGGATGCTGACCCATTACTTCGAGATCGGCCTGGCCGAGGTCATCGCCTCGCTGCTGCTGGCCTGGCTGGGCTGGGGCCTGCTCAAGCGCCGCGAATGGGCACGCCTGGCCTTCATCGCCTACCTGGCGCTGGGCACGCTGTTGACCTACGGCTCGCTCTGGTACGTGCCGGCGATGACCGAGGCGTCGCTGGCGATGCAGCCCGGGCTGGGCGGCGCCGGTGGCGCGCTACCGCCGGAGCTGGCCGGCCTGAAGACCGCCGCCATGATCTTCAGCGTGATCGTGGCGCTGGTGTTCACCGCGCTGCACGGTGCGATCATCTGGAAGCTGTGCACGGCGCCGGTGCGGGCGCAGTTCGGCAGCGCGCCGACGACGCGCCCGCGCTGAGCGCCACGAAGCGGCCCGTACACTTGCGCGCATGACCGACATCCCCAGCATCGACCTCGTCCGCGACTATCTGGCCGGACTGCAGGACCGCATCTGCACCGCCATCGAGGCCGCCGACGGCCAGGCCCGCTTCGTCGAGGATCGCTGGACGCGCCAGCCCCCGGCCGACGCCGCTTCGCATGCCACCGGCCCCTCCCTGGGCGGCGGTCGCTACCGGCCTCCTGCCTCTCGCGACACTAGCCCGTCCCTGGGCGGCGGCGGGCGCACGCGCATCCTGCGCGACGGCGGCGTCTTCGAACAGGCCGGCATCGGCTTCTCCGACGTGTCCGGCAGCCGGCTGCCGCCCTCGGCCTCGGCCGCGCGGCCCGAGCTTGCCGGCGCCTCGTGGCGCGCGGTCGGCGTGTCGCTGGTGTTCCATCCGCGCAATCCGCATCTGCCCACCACGCATGCCAACGTGCGCCACTTCCGCGCCGAGCGCGACGGGCAGACGGTGGCGTGGTGGTTCGGTGGCGGCTTCGACCTGACGCCGTTCTATCCGGTCGATGCCGATGTGCTGCACTGGCATCGCACCGCGCGGGCGCTGTGCGCGCCCTTCGGCGGCCAGGCGCGCTACGAGGCGCACAAACGCTGGTGCGACGAATATTTCTTCCTCAAGCATCGCGCCGAGACGCGCGGCGTCGGCGGGCTGTTCTTCGACGATCTGCAGGACGACTTCGACGCCGACTTCGGCTATCTGCGCGCGGTCGGCGACGGTTTCCTCGAGGCCTATCTGCCGATCGTGGCCGCGCGCCGCGACACGCCCTATGACGAACGCGAACGCGACTTCCAGCTCTACCGGCGCGGGCGCTATGTGGAGTTCAACCTGGTCTACGACCGCGGCACGCTGTTCGGCCTGCAGAGCGGCGGGCGCGCCGAATCGATCCTGATGAGCCTGCCGCCGCTGGTGCGCTGGGAATACGGCTTCACCCCCGAGGCCGGCAGCGACGAGGCGCGCCTGGCCGACTATCTGCGGCCGCGCGATTGGTTGGCCGAGCTGGATTCCCGCTGACCCCGTGCGAGCCGCCCTTGTGGCCTTTGCGTCAATGGCGGCGATGAGGCTCTACCGTTGGGGCTCCACCGCCACCACTGACCGAAGAAGCCACAAGGGTGGCCTCTCCGTAGCGCGGAGCTTGCTCCGCTGCTCTTCGTTTGGTACGTGGCGAAGGCCCCAGCGGAGCAAGCTCCGCTCTACAAGATTTGTGGGGACAGGTGCGCCATGGGATGCACCAAGCCGTTACCCCGACTTGCCCTCGCGGGTCTCGATGGTGATGTGGCCGTTGGTTTCCAGGATCGCCAGGCGGATGTCGCGCTCGTGCTCGCAGCCGGACTGGCGCATGGCCTTCTTGAAGTCCGACTCGGCCACCAGCTGCTTGCGCAGCACCTCGGCGAAGACCTTGCCGTCGCGGGCCAGCACCGTGGCATGGCCCTCCACCAGGTGGCGAAAGCGCATCGAGCGCGCCGAGCCGAAGGCCACCAGCCAGTTCAACGCGATCAGCGTGGAGGCCATGATCAGCGCGCCGGTGAGCGAGTTGTCGCCGCCGTTGATGCCGTTCTGCACGGCATTGCCGATCAGGATCAGCAGGATCAGATCGAACGGGGTGAACTGGCCGATGGCGCGCTTGCCGGAGATGCGCATCAGCACGGTGACCATCACATAGATCACCACCCCGCGCAGCACGAAGTGCCACCACGGCGCGGACAGGTCGAACAGATCGTGCATCGGGGCGGCATCGCAGGTGGCAACGGCGGCGTTATCACACGTGCGCCCCGCAGCGGCAAGTGAAGAAGCGGCGCCGTCCCAACGCCGGCTGAAGCGCGCGGCGACGGAAAGCCCTCGGAAAGGTCCGCTGCCTAACGTGGCGCCACCTCGAACCACGCACCAAGTCCCATGTCTCTTCGTTCCGTTCCCCTGCGCTGGACCGTGCTGTGCGACTTCGACGGCACCATCGGGCTGCGCGACACCATCGACACCCTGCTGCAGCGCTTCGGCCGTCCCGGCTGGGAGGCGCTGGAGGACGACTGGCTGGCCGGTCGCATCGGCTCGCGCGCCTGCATGCGCGGCCAGGTCGCGCTGCTGGACATGGATGCGGCCCAGTTCGAGCAGCATCTGTCGGGCCTGGACATCGATCCGGCCTTCCCGGCCTTCGCCGCGGCGGTGGCCGCGCGCGGCTGGCCGCTGGAGATCGTCAGCGACGGCCTGGATCTGCCGATCCGCCTGCTGCTGGCCCGCGAGGGCGTGGCGCCGCTGCCGCTGTACGCCAATCGCTTCCATCCGGTCGGCGAACGCCGCTGGAACCTGGAATCCCCGCACCAGGCGCCCAGCTGCGGCGCCGGCACCTGCAAGTGCGCGCGCGCCGCGCAGGCGCGCCGCCACGCGCCGGGCGGCCAGGTGCTGCTGGTCGGCGACGGCACCTCGGACTTCTGCGTGGCCGGCCGCGCCGACTACGTGTTCGCCAAGCGCAAGCTGATCGCCCATTGCCGCGACCACGCGCTGGCGCACAGCGCCATCGAAGGCTTCGCCGAGGCGCTGGCGCTGCTGCCCGCCCTGGAATCCGGCGCACTCACCCGCCACGCCCCGCTCGTTTCTCCCGCCGTCGCCATCGCGTGACGCGGCTTCCCCTCCTGCTGCAAACGGACACTGCCATGAACCTGCTCCACACCCTCGCCCCGGCGCTCGAGGACGACGCCCAACTGCTGGCCGACGAGGCCCGCTACAGCTCCTTCGGCGACACCGTGCACTACGTCGATCCGCCCAAGGTGTTCCACCGCTGCGAAGGCAGCTACATGTTCGACAGTGGACAGACGCCGTATCTGGATCTGCAGATGTGGTACTCGGCCTGCAATTTCGGCTATTCCAACAAGCGCCTCAACGACGCGCTCAAGCACCAGATCGACACCTTGCCGCAGGTCGCCAGCCAGTACTTGCACCCCACCCGCATCCAGCTGGCCAAGACCATCGCCCAGGACGTGGAGGGCAAGTTCGGCCTGCCCGGCCGCGTGCACTTCAACGTCGGCGGCGCGCAGGCCATCGAGGACTCGCTCAAGCTGGTGCGCAACTACAAGAACGGCAAGAGCCTGATGTTCGCCTTCGAGGGCGGCTACCACGGCCGCACCCTGGGCGCGTCCAGCATCACCTCCAGCTACCGCTATCGCCGCCGCTTCGGCCACTTCGGCGAGCGCGCGATGTTCATCCCCTTCCCCTATCCCTTCCGCCGGCCCAAGGGCATGAGCCCGGAGGAGTATTCGGACCACTGCGTGCGCCAGTTCGCGCGCCTGTTCGAGACCGAATACAACGGCGTGTGGGACCCCAAGGTCGGCCAGGCCGAATACGCGGCCTTCTATGTCGAGCCGATCCAGGGCACCGGCGGCTACGTGATCCCGCCGCAGAACTTCTTCCGCGACCTGAAGAAGGTGCTGGACCAGTACGGCATCCTGATGGTGGTCGACGAGATCCAGATGGGCTTCTGGCGCACCGGCAAGCTGTGGTCGATCGAGCACTTCGGCGTGACCCCGGACGTGCTGGTGTTCGGCAAGGCGCTGACCAACGGCCTGAATCCGCTGTCCGGCCTGTGGGCGCGCGAGGAACTGATCAACCCGACCATCTTCCCGCCGGGCTCGACCCATTCCACGTTCAACTCCAACCCGCTGGGCACCTCGCTGGGGCTGGAAGTGATCCGCATGGGCTACGAGATGGACTACGAGCGCACCGTGCCCGAGAAGGGCGCGCACTTCCTGGACGGCCTGCGCGAGCTGCAGAAGCGTCACAAGGAGATCGGCGACGTCGATGGCCTGGGCCTGGCGCTGCGCGCGGAAATCTGCGAGGCCGACGGCTTCACGCCCAACAAGGCGCTGCTGGACCGGATGGTGGACATCGGCCTGGGCGGCGAGCTCACGCACAAGGGCAAGCCGATCGGCCTGGTCCTGGACGTGGGCGGTTGGTACAAGAACGTCATCACCCTGGCGCCCTCGCTGAACATCACCCACGAGGAGATCGACCTGGCCATCGCCCTGATCGACCAGGCGCTGACCAAGGCCAAGCAGACCGTCTGATCCCCCACCGGCACCGGCCGCGCCAAGCGGCCGGTGCTTCGCGGAGCCGCCATGTACTCCTGTACCCAGCTCGAGCCCGATGCGCTGCTCGACAGCTTCCTGGCCCATCCGCCGCCTGGTTTCCAGGTCGAACGTCTGTCCAGCGGCCTGCCGCTGTTCCGTGCCCGCCTGGATCTGCTGACCACCGCCGACGATGCGCTGCGCCGGCGCGTGACCGGCCTGCCCGGCTATCGCCACTGGCGCCGCTGGCTGGAGTGGCCGGCCTGCTTCATCGGCTGCACCGCCACCGAGTACGCGCCATTGCCGCTGAGCGGCAGCGTGGAGGCGCTGGCCGACGAGGTGCTGGCGCAGGCGCGACGCGCGCCGCTGCTGATCGTCAAGGATCTGCCCGACGACTCGCCCCTGCTCGGCCTGCACGGCAATCGCCGCGCCCAGGCCTTCGCCCAGGCGCTGGCCGAGCGAGGCTTCGTGCTGATGCAGGGCATGCAGCTGGCGTGGGTGCCGATCGATTTCGCCGACGAGGACGCCTATCTGGCGCGCCTGTCCTCCGGCCGCCGCCGCGATATCCGCCGCAAGCTGCGCTCGCGCGCCGACCTGCGGATCGAATGCCTGCCCACCGGCGCGCCATGCTTCGACGAGCCGGACACGCTGGCGACCTATTACGCGCTGTATCTCAACGTCTACGCGCAGAGCCAGATCCACTTCGACCAGCTCGACCGCGCCTTCCTCGACGGCCTGCTGCGCGACGGCGGCAGCGGCGGGCGTGTCTTCGCCTACTACCACGATCAGGCGCTGATCGGCTGGAACCTGTGCTACGAGCACGCCGGCATGCTGGTGGACAAGTACATCGGCCTGGCCTATCCGCAGGCGCGCCAGCACAACCTGTACGCGGTGAGCTGGATGCACAACCTCGAACACGCCCGCCGCCAGGGCCTGAGCCACTACGTGGCCGGCTGGACGGATCCTGAGATCAAGCGCTATCTCGGCGCGCGCCTCACTCCCACCCGGCACGCGGTGTATCCGCGCAACGCCCTGCTGCGCGGCCTGCTGCGCCGGCATGCGCACCGCTTCGAACACGAAGCCGGCAGCGTGCCGCAGGCCGAGGTGGCCGGATGAGCGCACCGCTGGTGCTGGACCTGGACGGCGCGGTCGGGCCGCTGGCGGGCGCGCGCGTGCTGCCGCTGCGCGCCTGGCAGGACGCGGTGCGCTTCGGCTGCGGCGTGGCCACGCTGGAACGGCTGGCCCGCGAACTGCAGCCGGCGCTGGAGAGCGCGCACGGCACGGTGATGCTGGGCAGCGGCGACTTCCATCACCTGACCTGGCCGCTGGTGCGGCAGGCGGCGGCGCGCCACGGCGGCCCGCTGCAGGTGGTGGTGCTGGACAACCATCCGGACAACATGCGCTATCCCTTCGGCGTGCACTGCGGCTCGTGGGTGCGGCGCGTGGCGGCCCTGCCGCAGGTGGCGCGCGTGCACATGGTCGGCCTGTGCTCGGCCGATGCCGGCACGCGCCATTGCTGGGAGAACGTGCTCGGCCCGCTGCGCGCCGGACGCGTGCATTACTGGTGCCTGGGCGTGGACACGCGCTGGGCGCGCGCGCTGGGCTGCGGCCATGCCGTGCATGGCTTCGCCGACAGCGCCAGCCTGCTGGACGCCTTCGCCGCACGCGCCGACGCCGCACTGCCGGTGTACCTGTCCATCGACAAGGACGTGTTCGGCGAGGACGTGGCCCGCACCAACTGGGACCAGGGCCGCTTCCAGCTGGCCGACGCGCGGCGCCTGATCGACGAACTCTCCGCGCCGATCATCGCCAGCGATATCACCGGCGAGATCTCGCACCATCGCTACCGTCAGCCGTTCAAGCGCCTGCTCTCCGCGCTGGACGGCCAGCAGCCGCCCGATCCGAACGTCCTGCCCCTGTGGCAGGCCGGCCAGCACGCGCTGAACGCGGCGCTGCTGCCCCTGATCGCCGCCGCCTCGGTCGCAGCCTGACAGCCCGCGTCGCGCCGCGCCTACGTCGCGCCTTGGCGCAGGACGTCGAGAATGCGCGCGCGCGCGGCCTCATCCAGCCAGGGGCCGTTGCCGATGGTCAGGCTGCACGCGGCCAGTGCGCGCGCCTGCGGCACCTCGGCCTGCGGCACGCAGTCGCGCAGATAGGCGTAATCGGGCAAGGCGTGGATGAACATGCGGCTCACGCCCAGGCCGGCGGTCCACAGCCGCGCGAGCACCGCGTCGCGGCGCTCGCGGTCGGGCAGGCGCAGCCACAGCACCGGCCAGGTGCCGTGTTCGCCGGGGCGGTCGTCGTAGACCTGCACGCCGGGCACGGCTTCGACGGCCTGCTTCCAGGCCAGGGCGCGATCGCGCGCGGCGTGCAGGAAGGCCGGCAGCCGCGCGCTGGCATGCACGCCGACCATGCGCCGCCAGGCGCCGACGCGGTGCAGCGGTATCTCCGGCCCGAACACATCGCCCACCGCCGCTTCCGGATCGCCGCGCTCCAGCGCGCGTCGCAGCGGCAGGCCATAGGCCAGGGCCAGCGCGCGCGGCCGGTAGGCCAGGGCCAGGCCCAGCAGCTCGGCGCTGCGACGCAGCTCCCAGCCTGCGCTCGAGGGCACCCGCGCCGCCTCCTCTGCCAGCAGCGCGCGCAGCGCCGGATCGGCGCTGACCAGCAGGCCGCCCTCGTACAGCGACAAGCCCTTGCCCGCGGCCAGGCTGAAGAACCCGATGTCGCCCCGCAGACCCACGCTGCGCCCGTCCACGCGCGCGCCCAGCGCCTGGGCCGCGTCCTCGATCACCCAGGCGCCGCAGGCGCGCGCCGCGTCCACCGCGTCGGCGACATCGGCCACGCGACCGGCCAGGTGGGTGGGCAACACCGCCAGCGTGCGCGGCCCGCACAGGCCGCGCAGGGCGACCGGATCGAGATCGAAGTGTCCTTCGCGCAGCTCGCCCAGGCGCAGACGCAGTCCGCAGGTCTGCACCGCGATGGCCACCAGCGGGCAGGTGTAGGCCGGCACCACGACCTCATCGCGCGTCGGCGCCAGGCGCCGCAGCGCGCGCAGGGCCAGCACCAGCGCCGCGGTGCCCGAGCAGGTCAGCAGCGGCGCGGGCAGATCGAACAGCTGCGCCAGCCGCGCTTCCAGCCCGGCATCGCCGGGCAGCAGGTCGGTCCAGCGCAGCGGCAGCCCCGCCGTGGGCGGCAGTTCACGTCGCGGCAGCACCGGCGATCTCGGCGGTCTGGGTTTCGGCACGCGCCAGGCAGGCCACGCCGGCCAGGATCAGCGCCGCGCCCACCACGTGCACCAGGGTAATCGGCTCGCCCAGCAGCCAGGCCGAGACCAGCAGCACGCTGACCACTTCCAGATGCGAGGCGGCGAAGGCCGGGCCGATCGGCGCGCGCTCCAGCAGCGTCATCCAGGTGAAGAAGGCGCCGATGTAACCCAGGATCGCGCCATAGATCCACGGCTGGCCGAACAGCCGCTGCAGCCAGGGCAGGCCCCATTCCAGCGGCAGGGCGTGATCGCCGGCGAGCTTGAAGCTCAGCTGCGCCAGCGTGTCGAACGCCATCAGCAGCGGAAAGCCGAACACATACGGCCGTTTCATCCGCCCACTCCCACCACCGCCACGCCCAGTCCGATCAGGCCCATGCCGGCCACGCGCAGCGGCGTCAGCCGCTCGCCGAAGAACAGCCGCCCGGCCAGCATCAGCGCCAGGATGTTGACCGAGCCCAGCAGCACGCCGCGCGACAGCGGCACCAGCGACAGGAACGCCGCCCAGGCCAGGAACTCCACGACATAGCAGGCGATGCCCAGCCACAGCCACGGCCGTGCCAGCCGGTGCCGCCAGCGCGCCAGCGTCTGTGCGGCCTCACCGCCATCGACCGCCGCGGCCTTGAAGGCCAGCTGGCCGGCGGTATCCACCACCACGGTCAGCAGCCACAGCAGGGCCACCGCCAGACTCATGCCAGCGCCTCGTACCGGTACGGCGCATCGACGCTCGCCCGCGGCGCCGCTTCCGGCTGCGCGAGACGCTGGAAGAATTCCACCGTGCGCTCGGTCAGCAGGCGCCGCTGCCGGTCCAGGGTCAGCATGTGATAGCTCTCGTGCATCGGCAGGAACTCGGTCGGCCCGGACACGCCGTCCAGCACCCACTGCGCATTGCGCAGGCTGGCCACGTCGTCCTCGGTGGCATGCGCCACCAGGCAGGGCGCGGTGACCTGGGGCAGATGCCGGCGCACCCGCGCCGCCAGCGCGCGCAGCTCGGCCAGCGAATGCCAGGGGTTGCCCGGCAGCCCGGCCACGCTGCTGTCCGCGCCCTGCATCGCCGCGCTGATCTGCGCGCGCAGGCGCTCGTCGCGCAGGCCGAACGGCGGCTCCTCCATGAACATGCGGTCGCGACCGATACCGGTGGCCTTGAACAGCGGCAGAAGGAAGGACAGGTGACGCGTCCACGGGATGTTCCAGCCGTCGTAGACGAAGGTCGCGCCGTACACGCCGACGCCCGACACCAGCTCGGGGCGCTGGCTGGCCAGCTCCAGCGACAGCAGCGCGCCCATCGACAGGCCGGCCACGAAGATCCGGTCCACCTTCGTCGCCATGGCGTCCGCGGCCTGCTCGACGCTGGCATACCAGTCTCGCCAGCCGGTGGCCATCAGGTCGTCCAGGTCGCCGCAGTGGCCGGCCAGCTGCACGCCGTGCACGGTGAAGCCGGCGCGGTGCAGGCCGGTGCCGACCCGGCGCATCTCGGCCGGCGTGCCGGTCAGGCCATGGATCAGCAGCACGCCGTTGCGGCCACCTTCGAAGAAGAATTCGCTTGAACGGATCACGTGCCACCTCACTGAAGAGGCCGGCAGGGTGTCACGCGAGGTTTTCCGCTGGCTTTCGTCCGCGCCGGGGCGGCGGCGGGGTTTACGCCAGGTTGTGCTTGCCCAGGTCGGCCGCCGTCTCCGGCCGCGCCGCTGCGGGGAAGCGCACCTCCACCCGCAGCCCACCCTGCGCGCCGCGCAGGAACGCCACCTCGGCCTGGTGGTGGCTGGCGATGCCCTGCACGATCGCCAGCCCCAGGCCTGTGCCCTCGCCGCCGGTGCCGGGCACGCGGAAGAAGCGCTCGCCCAGCCGCGCGCGCAGCGCGTCGGGCACGCCCGGGCCATCGTCTTCCACGCTCAGGATCACCCGCGCCTGCTCGGCCGAGAGGCCGACGGTGATGCTGCGACCCTTGCCGGCATAGCGCAGGGCGTTGTCGATCAGGTTGTCGAGCAGTTCCTGCACCCCGCGCGCTTCGCCGACGATCGCAGGCACTGGCGTCTCCGGGGGCTGGTAGCCCAGGTCCAGCCCGGCATCGAGCGCCTCGGGCACGCGCGCGGCCACCGCGCGCGGCACCAGCCGGTCCAGGGCCAGCGGCTCATGCATCTCCTCGCGCGGATGCGGCGCCTGCGCGCGGCTCAGCGCCAGCAGCTGGTTGGAGGCCCGCGCCGCACGCGCGGTCTGCGCCAGGATGTGGGCCAGCGACTGCTGCAGCTGGGCCGGATCCTGCGCCGTCATCGCCCGTTCGGCATGCAGCTGCAGGCCCGCCAGCGGCGTGCGCAGCTGGTGGGCGGCGTCGGTGATGAAGCGTTCCTGCAGGGAGATCGCGCCGCGCACGCGCACGAACAGCGCGTCCAGCGCGCGGGTCAGCGGCAGGATCTCGCGCGGCACGTCGGGCTCGGTCACCGGCGCCAGCGCCTGCTCACGCTCGGCCAGGCGCCGGGTCAGCGGCGCCAGCAGGCCAAGCCCGCGGTCCACGCCGACCCAGACCAGCACCAGCACCACGGCGATCAGGCCGGCCTGCAGCGGCAGGGTCATCAGCAGCACGTCGCGGGCGCTGCGGTGGCGCTCGCGCAGGGTCTCGGCGACCGTCACCCCCAGCGTGTCGCCGGCCTCGTACGGCGAGGCCAGGCCGACGGTCGCCATGCGCAGATGGTGCTCGTCGTGGAAGCCCTTGTAGAGCACCGGCTTGGTCCCCGGCACCGGCATCCGCGTGTTGCCCAGGCCGCTGTCGCCGTAGAGCAGGCCGTGGCGCCGGCTGATCACGGCGAAGTAGTTGGGCCCGTTCGGGTCGTAGCGCAGCAGGAACTGCGCCTGCTGGGACAGCGCGTGCGACTGCGGCTCGCGCCGCAGCAGCTCGGCCAGGGTGACCGCGTCGTCGGCCAGGCTGCTGTCGTGCGCGCGGTTGGCGTAATGCAGCGCCACGCGATAGGTCAGCCCGGCATCGAGCGCCAGCAGCACCAGCATGGGCACCGCCAGCCACAGCACCAGCCGCCGGCGCAGGCTGGGGTGCGGGCTAGGGCCGGCCATCGGTCCCCCTGCAGGCCCTAGGCGTCATCGCCTGTGTCCTGTTGCTCCTGCAGCAGATAGCCCAGGCCGCGGATGGTGCGCACGCCCACACCGCTGCCCTGCAGCTTGCGGCGCAGGCGGTACATGGCGATGTCCAGGCCGTTGTCGCTGATGTCCGCATCCCAGCCGCACAGCACCTCGACCAGCTGGGCGCGGCTGGCGACGCGGCCGGTACGCGTGGCCAGTGCGCCGAGCAGGCCGAACTCGCGGGCGGTCAGCTCCAGCGGGTCTTCGCCGATCCAGGCGCGGTGGCCGGCCAGGTCCAGGCGCAGCTGGCCCAGGCGCAGTTCGGGCGCGCCCTGGCTGACCATGCGCCGCAGCAGCGAACGCACCCGTGCCTCGAACTCCTTCAGGGCGAAGGGTTTGACCAGGTAGTCGTCGGCGCCCAGGTCCAGCACCTGTACGCGATCCTCCAGCCCTTCGCGTGCGGTGATCACCAGCACTGCGGTGGTCGCCGCGCGGGCACGCAGGCGCTGCAGCACCTGCACGCCATCCATGGGCCCCAGCAGGCCCAGGTCCAGCACCAGCAGCTGGTACTCGGTGTCGCGCAGCGCCAGATCGGCACGGGAACCATCGGCCAGATGATCCACCGCATGCCCCTGCTGGCGCATGGCCGAGACCACGGCCTCGGCGATGGCCGCATCGTCCTCGACGATCAGGACGCGCATGACGGACGGGACAGCAGACGAGAAGGGAACGGCGACATGCGCACCACACCACGAAGCGGCTCAACCGGAAGGCGCGAAGTGTCGCCGAAAACCTGTCGCGCCGGTCAGGTCTTTGGGCTTGCGGGCAGGAAGGCGTTTCGACTCCGTAAGGGCAGCGCGTCAGGTCACAGGGCTTTGGCTTGAGCCCCCGCCCTTGCGCGCAGCGCAGGGGAGGGATGGGGAGGGGTCGGGGCTTTACCGGGCAAGCCGCCGAAGCAAGAGCACCCCGGCCCTCCCCTTCGCCTGCGGCGAAAGGGAGGGGGCAAAGCGCTTGCTGGATGCCTTCGTGCCGTAAGAAGTCCTGATCCATTCGCCGCAGAGCGTCGGCCCGGGCAGGCGAGCGGCGAGCGGCGAGCGGGCCAGGGATGGTCCGCGGCGGCGAGTCCACCGTCGAGGGCTGACCGAGCCGAGGAGCCGCGTCCGAGGAGGTCGAGGCGGGTTGGCGAAGCAGGCATTTCGGGCAGGCGCGCGTGGCGACGGCGGGTTGGTGCGACCGCACGCCGGCGATCGGGCATAAAAAAGCCCCGCGGAGCAGGGGGGGCTCGGCGGGGCCAGGGTACGGGAGCCTGGGGAGGGGCTCTTCGTACCAGAGATCGGCCCCAGGGGATGGGGGGCGATCCGCGACAGACCTTGCATCTGTCGAGGGCTATGAAAGCACTCCCAACATGGATAGATCGTGAAGGATCCGGTTAAAAACCCGTTGAATTTAGGGGATATTCAGATCATAAACTGGTCAGTTCTGAAATTAATTTCTCGTTATCTCGAAAATGTCGATGTAACTGGCTGTTTCGCCAGCATCGCGTAGGCCGCAACGCCGTGCTGGCGGCCTGAACTGCGGGTTTTATTGCGCCGCCTGACACAAAGGCGCTATACGCGCCAACGTCCACTTCGCAACACACCCGCACAGCCAATCAGTGCGCCTCGTCCCAGTTGTCGCCGACGCCACAATCGACTTCCAGCGGCACGGCCAAGGTCGCCGCGCCCGCCATCAGGCTGCGCGCCTGCGCGGCGAGGGTCTCGACGAAGTCGGCCTCGGCCTCGAACACCAGTTCGTCGTGCACCTGCAGGATCATCATGGCGCGCTCGCGATGGTCGGCGAGCCACGCGTCCACCCTGACCATCGCGCGCTTGATGATGTCCGCCGCGGTGCCCTGCATCGGCGCATTGATCGCCGCGCGCTCGGCGCCGGCGCGCTGGCCCTGGCTGCCGGCGTTGATGTAGTCCAGATACAGGCGGCGGCCGAACACGGTCTCGACATAGCCCTGCTCGCGCGCCTGCTGGCGGGTGGCCTCCATGTAGTCGCGCACGCCCGGATAGCGGCTGAAGTACAGGGCGATGTAGTCCTGCGCCTCGCCGCGGCCGATGCCCAGCTGACGCGCCAGGCCGAAGGCGCTCATGCCGTACATCAGGCCGAAGTTGATCGCCTTGGCGGCGCGGCGCTCGTTGGGCGTGACCTGGTCGATGCTGCGGCCGAAGACCTCGGCCGCGGTGGCGCGGTGCACGTCGGCGCCGGATTCGAACGCGCCGACCAGGCCGGGGTCGCCGGACAGGTGGGCCATGATCCGCAGCTCGATCTGCGAGTAGTCGCAGGCCACCAGTTTGCGCCCGGGCGGGGCGACGAAGGCGCGGCGGATGCGGCGGCCGTCCTCGGTGCGGATCGGGATGTTCTGCAGGTTCGGATCGGACGAGGACAGGCGCCCGGTCGCCGCGCCGGCCTGGTGGTAGCTGGTGTGCACGCGGCCGGTCTGCGGATGGATCATCTCCGGCAGCTTGTCGGTGTAGGTGCTGCGCAGCTTGGCCAGGCCGCGGTATTCCAGGATCACGCGCGGCAGCTCGTGCGCCTCGGCGATGGCCTCCAGGGCCTCCTCGTTGGTCGAGGGCTGGCCCTTGGGCGTCTTGACCACCGCCGGCAGGCCCAGCTCGTCGAACAGCAGCGCCTGCAGCTGCTTGGGCGAATCCAGGTTGAAGCTGCGCCCGGCCAGTTCGGTCGCCTTCTGCTGGGCGGCGAGCATGCGTTTGGACAGGTCGGCGCTCTGGCGGCGCAGCTCGTCGGCATCCACGCGCACGCCGTTGGCCTCGATCCGCGCCAGCACCGGCACCAGCGGGATCTCGATGTGGCGATAGACCGAATCCAGCGCCGGCTCGGCGGCCAGCTTCGGCGACAGCACCTGGTGCAGGCGCAGGGTGATGTCCGCGTCCTCGGCCGCATAGCGGGTGGCGTCCTCCAGGGACACCTGCGAGAACGGGATCTGCTTGGCGCCCTTGCCGCACACGTCCTCGTACTTGACCGTGTCGTAGCCCAGGTAGCGCTTGGCCAGGCTGTCCATGTCGTGGCGGGCGCTGCCGGAATTGAGCACGAAGCTCTCCAGCAGCGTGTCCTGGGTGTAGCCGGCCACTTCCACGCCGTGACGGCGCATGACATGCAGATCGTACTTGCCGTGCTGGCCGATCTTCTCCACGTCCGCATCGGTCAGCAGCGGGCGCAGCGCCTCCAGCGCATCCTGGCGCGGCAGCTGCGCCGGCGCACCCGGATAGTCGTGGCCCAACGGCAGGTAGGCGGCCTTGCCCACTTCGGCGGCGAAGCTCAGGCCGATCAGGTTGGCCTGCATCGGGTCCAGGCTGTCGGTCTCGGTGTCGAAGGCGAAGCGGCCGGCGGCCTTGAGGGTGTCGATCCAGGCATTGAGCTGCTCGGTGGTCAGCAGCGTCTCGTATTCGCCCGCGGCCGACAGCGCCGGATCGAGATCGGGCGCGGCAGCCGGCGCAGGCGCGGCGCTGAAACCCGTGCCGCGCGCCTTCCCAGGTTCTTTTTCCGCGATCGGCACCGACACGCTGCCACCGTCCAAGTCCTTCAGCGCCTGGTTGAAGCCGTAGCGCGCGTAGAGCTCACGCAGTTCGTCCACGTGCTGCTCGCGCAGCGCCAGGTCCTGGGCGGCCACTTCCAGCGGCACGTCGGTGCGGATGGTCACCAGCGCGCGGTTGAGCGGCAGGCGCTCCAGCGCCGCGCGCAGGTTGTCGCCGATCTTGCCCTTGATGCTGCCGGCGTTGGCGATGACGTTGTCCAGGGTGCCGTACTCGGCCAGCCACTTGGCCGCGGTCTTGGGGCCGCACTTCTCCACGCCGGGCACGTTGTCCACCGTATCGCCCATCAGCGAGAGCAGGTCGACGATCTGGTCGGCGCGCACGCCGAACTTGTCCATCACCGCCGCGTCCGAATCCATCCGGCTGCCGCTCATGGTGTTGACCAGCTCCACGCCCGGGCGCACCAGCTGGGCGAAGTCCTTGTCGCCGGTGGAGATGGTCACCTGCAGGCCGTCGCGGCAGCCCTGCACGGCCAGGGTGCCGATCACGTCATCGGCCTCCACCCCTTCCACGCGCAGGATGTCGATGCCCAGCGCGTGGACGATCTTCATCATCGGCTCGACCTGCGCCCGCAGGTCATCGGGCATGGCCGCGCGGTTGGCCTTGTACTCGGGGTACAAGTCGTCGCGGAAGGTCTTGCCGGGCGCATCGACCACGAAGGCGACGTACTCGGGCCGCTCCTTCAGCGTGGCGCGCAGCATGTTGACCACGCCGAACAGCGCGCCGGTCGGTTCGCCGGCCGCGTTGCTCAGCGGCGGCAGCGCGTGGAAGGCGCGGTAGAGGTAGCTGGAGCCGTCGATCAGTACGAGTCTTGTCATGCGCAGATTCTACGCCGCGCCCCCGCGTCACCGGCCGTCACCCGGCAGCACGCGCGCAGGCGGATAATCGGCGCGGTTCCCACCTGCGAGATGCCGCCATGAAGCGCCTGATGCCCGTCCTGACCTGCCTGCTGCTGAGCGGCGGGATCCTGCTCACCGGCTGCGCCAGCGGCGGCGGCGCGCGCCACGGCGGCCAGGACCTGACCGAGATGGACCTGCCCGACGCCGATGTGGCCGTGCGCACCGAGGACAACGGCGACGTCATCCAGGAGTACCGCGTCGCCGGCGCCCTGCGCATGGTCAAGATCACCCCGAGCCGCGGCCCGGCCTACTACCTCTACGACGACAACGGCGACGGCAGACTGGACCGCTCCAGCGATCCCAACCGCGGCGACATCTCGCCGGTGTACTGGAAGCTCTACGGCTGGTGAGGTGGCGGCGTGGGGCCGCTAGGTGCGGCTGGCACCGAGCACCCTCTCCCATATCGTCGTTCCCGCGAAAGCGGGAACCCATGGACGTTCGGCTTCTCGCTTGAAAGGCACGGGGTCCCCGCATGCGCGGGAACGACGGACTGTCGGCCGTCCTAGCGCGTCTCCGCAGCCTCTTCGACCGAGGCCGCCTTGCGCCTGGCACCACGCTCCATCCACGCCCTGCGCAACCCGCGCGTGACCGGACGTTCCAGCCAGCGATAGCTGGCCAACCCGACCAGCGCGCTCACCCCCAGCGCGGTGAGCAGATAGCCGGTCAGCTGCAGCAGCCCATGCAGCGGAATGCGCGCCCACAGCGCCTGCACCAGCAGCAGCGCCAGCACGGTATGGGTGAGGTAGATCGAGTAGCTGGCATCGCCCAGCCGCTCCAGCAGCGGGTGGCGCGGTGCGCGCGTGCCCAGCCCGATCGCACCGGCCACGACCGCCACGCCGCACACGATCCGGCCCACCAGCGCCAGCCCCTCCTCCGACAGCGCGGGCAACAGCAGCAGCCCCGCCAGCCCGGCCGGCAGCAGCCAGCCCGGCAGACGATCGGCATGGCCGCGACGATAGAGCACGCCCAGCCAGAGGCCGCACAGGAATTCGAGCAGCAGCGGGCTGGTGTAGGTGCGCGCCAGCGGGCTTTCGGGCTCGCCCAGCGCGCCCGCCGCGACCAGCACCAGGATCAGCGCGGTCGGCACCGCCACCACGCGCCTGAGCACGATGCCGACGCAGAACAGCGCGTAGAAGAACATCTCGAAGTTCAGCGTCCAGCCCACGGCCAGCAGCGGATACAGCTCGCCGTGCTTGTCCGGGCTCGGGTGCGGGATGAAGAACAGCGACTGCAGCAGGTGCCACAGTTCGGTGGCGTCCAGGCGCGCCTGGTGGCGCAGCAGTTCGATCGCCATCAGCGCCAGGGTCGCGATCCAGTACAGCGGCACCACCCGGATCATCCGCTTGCCGATGAACTCGCGCCAGCGTTCGTCGCGTGCGGCCACGTACATGATCAGCCCGCTGATCACGAAGAAGATGTCCACGCCGGAGGCGAACGCCTCGTAGTGCGCCAGCGGATTCCAGAGCCAGGGAATCGGGTTGCGCGCGTGGTGCAGGACGACCATCAGCGCGGCCACGGCCCGCAGCGACTGGATGGCGGCCAGGCGGTCCTTGTCCGATCCCATGCGGCTTCATTCGGGCGGCGCCCGCGTGGGGCAGGAGCACCGGATCCTGACACGATGGTCATGAAGCAAGGCCGTGTGCGATCGCGGATCGTGACAGGGGCCGCAGGAGGCGGGTGGAACAGATCCATGTTCGCCACCTGCAGCACCACGATCGTGCCGTCGAACCAAGGGCTCTTGGCCGGTCACCGCTGACGCCCCTTGATGAGCTCAGTTGCTGTGGCTGACGGCGCTGTGCGGGAGCGCCCGCTTGGCCAATCTCTGGAGCAGCCTGAGCCATCTCAACAAGCGCCAGCTCCCCTCCCACGCCACTTGAAGCATCCGAAGCGCCCCTCCCCTTTGCGCGCAGCGCAAGGGGGAGGTTGGGAGGGGGTTCGCTTTTGCTTTTGCAGTGCTCGCCGTTGGCGAGGGGCAAATGCGAAAGCGAAAGCAACAGCAACGGCAAAAGCGACCCCTCCCCAGCCCTCCCCTTCGCCTTCGGCGAAAGGGGAGGGAGCTAAGACCGTGGCCAGCTGACTGTCCTGTCAGGCGCCTCGCCCGCGTTGTCTGGGGGAAGGACGCCTCCGGCGCCCGGATTCGACCGTCTGATCGACAGGATGTGCGTTCATGTTCGTTGATGCCAAGGCGCTGCCCCGCGGCGCAACCGTTCGCTCCGACGTCTGCATCGTCGGTGCCGGCCCCGCCGGCATCGCCGTGGCCACCGCCCTGCGCCACTGCGGCCTCAAGGTCACCCTGCTGGAAAGCGGCGGCCTGGACGAAGACCACGCCGCCCGCGGCCAGCCGGCCAGCACCTCGGTGTTCGACGGCCACCAGGGCATCTGGACCACGCGCCGGTTCGGCGGCAACGCCAACCGCTGGCTGGTCGACGCGGGCACCGGCGCCAACCACCTGCGCCTGACCACGCTCAGCGCGGTCGATTTCGAGGCGCGGCCGTGGCTGCCCGACAGCGCCTGGCCGCTGTCCATCGCCGAGCTGGCGCCGTTCTATGCGCGCGCCCAGCAATGGTTCGAGCTGCCGCCGTGGCACTACGGCCCGGGCTACTGGGAGGGCGCCGATGCGCCGCGGCTGCCGCTGCAGGGCAGCGGCCTGCGCACCAGCATGTTCCACTTCGCCGACAAGGAAGTCGTGCTGAGCGGCCAGCGCGAGCTGATCGGCGCCTCGCGCGACATCACCTGCTACTACAACGCCACCGCCGCGCGCCTGCAGCTGGATGCGTCGAGCGGGCGCGTGCGCGCGGTGCACGCCCTGGCGCAGCCCGGTCATGCGCTGGTGTTCGAGGCCGACACCATCGTGCTGGCGCAGGGCGGCCTGGCCACGCCGCAGCTGCTGCTGGCCTCCGACGATGTGCTCGCCGACGGCATCGGCAACCAGCACGGGCTGGTGGGGCGTTACTTCATGGACCATCCGCTGGTCTTCGGCGGCACCTTCACCCCGAGCTCGCGCAAGCTGATCGACCGCATGGCGCTGTACGACCTGCGCCGCGTCGATGGCACCTCGGCCATGGGCCATCTGCAGCTGACCGATGCCACCCTGCGCGGCGAGCCCAGCGTCAACCTCAGCACGATCCTGTTCCCCCGGCGCAGCATGTCGCGCCGGCGCGAGATCGGCTTCCGCGCCTCGCAGCGCGTGCGCGAGGCGCTGCGCCGCAAGCAGCTGCCGCGCAAGCGCGACCTGGTGGCCGCGGCACTGGGCGTCGACGGCGTGCTGCAGCAGTACAACGACCGCCTGCGCCGCCCGATCTCGCACCTTGGCGTGGGCGGCTGGTCGCGGCAGGGCGAGCCCAGCCACCGTCTGGACCACTTCGAGGTGCTGCACCAGGTCGAGCAGCCGCCGCGCTACGACAACCGCGTGCGCCTGGGCCAGGAGCGAGACGATCTGGGCAACCGCCTGATCGAGATCCAGTGGCGCTGGCACGATCAGGACATCGCCCTGGTCCACCGCAGCCAGGACATCGTGGCGCGCGAGCTGGCGCGCAGCGGCCTGGGCACCTTCCACATCCGCCGGCCGATGGAGATCAAGACCACCTCCACCACGCATTTCCTGGGCACCACGCGCATGCACGACGACCCGCGCAGCGGCGTGGTCGATCGCGAGGGCCGCGTGCATGGGGTGGAGAATCTGTACGTCACCGGTTCGTCGGTGTTCCCCAGCGGCGGCTACGCCAACCCGACCCTGACCATCGTCGCGCTGTCGCTGCGCCTGGCCGAACGGATCCGCAACGAGGCCAGCGTTGCCGCGCCGCTGATCGATCTTCCCAGCGGGACGCGGCGCGCGCCGATCGGCTAGCGTGCATGGCGGGCTCTGGGCTGCGTGCAGGCCCGCCATGAAACAGTCGATCCCGCGTTGCGCGTCTCGCCGACGCGGCTTGGCATGATCGGCTCACAGCCTCCTATCGTCGTTCCCGCGAACGCGGGAACCCAGCGCCTTTCGCGCGATCCTGAAAGCCAACGACACCGCGCTCGCCCCTCTGCAGGAACGACAGGTTCCTATCACCGCCCTTACCTCACCCCGCGACACGCTCTAAAGTCCGTGGCTTTCCCATGAACCAAGGAGGCCGCGATGCGTATCGCGGTGATGGGGGCCGGCGCAGTCGGCTGCTACTACGGCGCCATGCTGGCGCGCGCCGGCCACGCGGTGACCCTGATCGGCCGCGCGCCGCTTGTCGAAGCGGTGCAGGCCCATGGCCTGCGGCTGGAGTCGGCCGCGTTCGATGGCGTGGTCGCGCTGCAGGCCAGCACCGACGCCGCCGCCGCGGCCGAGGCCGAGCTGGTGCTGTGCTGCGTGAAGTCAGGCGACACCGAGACGGCCGGCGCCGCGCTCGCACCCTGGCTCGCGCCGCAGGCGCAGGTGCTCAGCCTGCAGAACGGCGTGGACAATGCCGCACGCCTGGCTCAGGCGCTGCGGCATCCCGTCATCCCCACCGTGGTCTACGTCGGCACCGAGATGGCCGGCCCGGCGCATGTGCGCCACCACGGCCGCGGCGAGCTGGTGATCGGCGCAGGGGCGACCAGCGCCGCGCTGGCCGCGATGCTGACTGAGGCCGGCATCCCGAGCGAAGTCTCGGACCACGTGGCCGAGGCGCTCTGGGCCAAGCTGGTGATCAACTGCTGCTACAACGCGCTGTCGGCCATCTCCCAGCAACCCTACGGCCTGCTGGTGCAGGCGCCGGGGATCAAGGACACCATGCGCGCGGTCTTCGACGAATGCACGGCGGTGGCCGCGGCCGCGTCCATCACGCTGCCCGACGACCTGTGGGACGCCACGTACGGCCTGGCACGCAACATGGCCGGCCAGCGCTCCTCCACCGCGCAGGACCTGGCGCGCGGCCGGCCCAGCGAGATCGACCATCTCAACGGTGCCGTCGTGCGGCTGGGCCGGGAACATGGCATCGCCACGCCGGTCAACCACACGCTGTGGAGCCTGGTGAAGCTGCTCGAGGCCGCGCCGCGCTAGCGGCGTCGGTCAGGGCGCGCGGCGATATACCGCCGCGTTGATGCACGAGAGCACGCTGATGATGAACCAGCCGAAGGGCAGCAGCGACAGCGTGATCAGCCAGGTGATGACGAAGGCCACGCAGCCGGTCAGAAACCACAGCACCGCCGAGATCAGCCGCCCCTGGAACAGTTGGCCCAGTCCCGGGATGAAGAAACTGCAGATGGCGGCGATGACGTTGCCTGCCGAACCCTGTCCTGCGCTCATGGGGATGTCCTGAAGTCCGATGCGGATCGATCGACCGCGATGCTCACCGCGCACGGCCGCCGCGCCCAGTGACGAAGGTCATGCGCCTGGCGCCCGGGATCTGGGTGGCCCAGGGAACCCGTCGTTCCCGCGAACGCGGGAACCCAGCGCCTTCGATTTCCGCACGAATCCCCGCAGCGCGTCGCTTTCGCGGGCCCGCGAGCGGCGCCTAGTCCGCCACCGCGATCCGCATCCCATGCGGCGCCAGCATCGCATTCAAGCGCGCGGTCAGGTCCAGCTCCCGCGGCGCGCATGCCTCGATCTCGTCCAGCCGGAGCATGAATGCATTCCAGAAATCGCCCGGCGCCGGGTGCGCGGCCACCAACGCAGGCAGGGCCTGTTCCAACGCCTGGAGCATGGCTTCGAGCTGCGGCGACGTGTCGGGCGGAAGCGCGGTCATGGCGAGCTTGCGCAGGCGCGTGATGCGACTGCGCGGCGATGGCGAAGGGAGTCCGACGCATCTTAAGGCGCTCGGTAACGCGGCCAAGCGCATCTAAAGCCAGCCTGTCCGCTTTCGCTGACCGATGCGCGCCCGGCGCTCAGCGGCGCATGCACCGCTGCCAGCGCGCGTTGACCCGGTCGGCGAACCAGTCGGTGGTCAGCTGGCGGGTGATCTTGGGGCTCTCCAGCCGGATGCCCGGCAGCACCGCGCGCGGCAGCGGCCGACCGGCCGCCGCGTCGCCCAGGGCGAACACGCTGTCCTCGAACGTCAGCGTGTCACCCTGCTGCAGCGCGCGGCGGATCTGGCCCTCGTCCATGTCCAGGCGTGCGCCCAGGGCGCGCACCGCGCGCTCGGTGGCGCCCGGATCGTCCATGCCCGCGCCGGGCCGGAGCAGGTCGCCGTCCAGGGCCAGCTTGATGCCCGAGGCGCGGCTGACCGCGGCCTGGAAGGCCGGCGTTGCGGCTGGCATACCAGCCGGCGTTGAAATCGGCGAAGCGGTACAGCAGCGCGTCGTAATGCGCCGGATAGCCAGCAGATGGGCGGTGCCGAAATACAGCCCACCGCGCCGGGTGAACACCTCGTGGCGCACGCCGGCCTGCAGCGGATACGGATAGCCGCGCGTGCGCGTCTGGGCGAAGGCGATGCTCACCTGCATCGGCCCGCCGGTGCGGACCGGGTTGAGCCCGCCGAACAGCTTGCCGCCCAGCGGTACCATGCCGACGAAGTCCTCGTAGAGCTCGCTGAGCTGGCGCTCGGTGCGCACCGCCGCCAGGCGCTGGGCGTAGCTGCGCCCATCGGGCGAGGTGATGCGCAGCGCCGCATCGACCAGCAGGCCCGGCACATGCAGCGCCGCCGCGCGGCGGTCGATCTCGCCGCGCGCGATCGCCGGCAGGCCGGGCACCGGCGGATCGGCCTGGTAGGTGGATTCCTGCTCGGTCACCGCCAGCACCGCGCAGACGTGTTCGGGGCTGGCGTCGATGCCCTGCGCGGTCAGCGCCACGTAGACGTCGTCGGCCCAGCCTTGCGCATCGGGCAGCGTGGCCGGCAGCTTGCGCACGATCTCGGCGCGCACCGCATCGGGGTTGCGCTGCGGCGCCTTTGGCTGGGTCGCACAGCCGGCCAGCAGCAGGCAGAGCAGGCCAAGGGCGGTTCGGAGCGTGTCGAGGCGGCGCGGCGGCATGGCGCGCATGCTGCCATGCACGTGCCCATGCGCGCGTCACGGGCGTCGAGATGAGGGCGAAGCACTTGCAGGGCGTGCATGCGCAACGTCACTCCTGCGCGCACACTTTGCGCCCGGCGGCTCCGCACCTCGAAAAACTCGCTCACTCACTACCGTCGTTCCCGCGAAGGCGGGAACCCAGCGGCTTTCGCACACCGCCTCGATGCCATCGGGTTCCCGACCTGGCGGAAGCGACGCGATCCGTCGCCCGCTCCCGCCTCGAAGCCCCCGACAGCGCCTACCCCCGGATCCGCCAGGCGATATGCGACAGCACGCGCTCGGCCGGCACGTTGGGCACCAGCCACACCGCGAAACCGGCGACCATCGCCGTGCCCACGACCCAAGGCGCCGCATGCGGCGGCAAGGCCAACTGGGCGCGCCAGCGCCCCAGCATCCAGCCCGAGGCGGCCAGGCCCAGCCCCAGGCCGACCACGATCTCCGCCGGCGTGTGGCGGAAGCTGAGCACCCGCGCCACCGCCACGGCCACCGCCAGCGCCACGCCGATCAGGGTGGACAGCAGGCGCGTCGTCGGCGCGGCATGCGCGGCCAGCAGATAGCCCAGCACCGGATACAGCATCGCCGCCAGCGCGCTGTGGCCGCTGATGGTGAAGAAACCGACGCTGCGCCAGTCCACGCCGAAGGCCTTGTAGGCCAGCTTGGACACCACGATCGCGCCGCCCAGCGCCACCAGCGTGGCGGCCCATGCCACGGCCAGACGCGGATTGCGCCCCCACCACAGCCCGCCCAGGACCAGCATGACCGGGACCAGCAGCCGGCTGTCGCCCATCCAGTTCAAGGCAGTGCTGAGCGGCGATGGCGTCATGCGAAAAGTCCGGCGAAGAGGCGACACCCCACACTACGGCAACCGCACCGAACCCAGGCCGCGTCCCGAGCGGGCCGTAATTGCCGTGTGGTGGGAGGTGCACGCCCTGCGCGCACGGCATCGAATCAATCTGGAGGGGCGGTATGGAACGCGTGGACAGCGTGGTGATCGGCGCCGGTGTGGTCGGCCTGGCGGTGGCGCGGGCGCTGGCGCTGGCCGGGCGCGAGGTGCTAGTGCTGGAGGCCGAGTCGGCGATCGGCACGGGCACCAGTGCGCGCAACAGCGAGGTCATCCATGCCGGCCTGTACTACGCGCGCGGTTCGCTCAAGGCGCGGCTGTGCGTGCAGGGCCGCCAGCAGCTGTACGCCTTCTGCCAGCGCACCGGCGTGGCGCATCGCCGCTGCGGCAAGCTGATCGTCGCGGTGGACGATGCCCAGTGCGAAGGGCTGGCGCAGATCCGTCAGCATGCCCTGGCCAATGGCGTGAGCGACCTGCGCGAGCTCGAGGCGGACCAGGTGCACGCGCTGGAGCCGGACCTGCACGTCGTGGCGGCGCTGCTCTCGCCCAGCACCGGCATCATCGACAGCCACGGCCTGATGCTGGCCCTGCAGGGCGAGGCCGAGGCGCAGGGCGCGCTGCTGGCCCTGCGCGCGCCGGTGAGCGCCATCGCCTGCGAAGACCAGGGCTTTGCGATCGAGGTCGGCGGCGACAGCCCGATGCGCCTGCACGCCGACCTGCTGGTGAACAGCGCCGGCCACGGTGCGCCGGTGCTGGCCGCCGCCATGCGCGGGCTGGCCCCGGCGCATGTGCCGCAGGCGTGGTTTGCCAAGGGCAGCTATTTCAGCCTGGCCGGGCGCACACCGTTCACGCATCTGGTCTATCCGCTGCCCGAGCCCGGCGGCCTGGGCACGCACCTGACCCTGGACCTGGCCGGCCGCGCGCGCTTCGGCCCGGACGTGGAGTGGGTGGATACGCTCGACTACACGCTGGACCCGCGCCGCGGCGAGCGCTTCTACGCCGCGATCCGCCGCTACTGGCCCGGCCTGGCCGACGGCGCGCTGCAGCCGGCCTATACCGGCATCCGGCCCAAGATCAGCGGCCCGGGCCAGGCCAATGCGGACTTCCGCATCGACGGACCCGCGCACCACGGCATCGCCGGGCTGGTGAACCTGTTCGGCATCGAATCGCCGGGGCTGACCTCCGCGCTGGCCATCGCCGACCACGTCTGCGCGCTGCTGGAACTGACCGAGCCGGTCGCCGCCTGAGCGCCCAGCCCTTTCACGCGTCGATGCGGGACACTGCGCTCCCTCTCCGAGCAAGCCGAGCCACCCCATGCCGATCGAACTGAAGCTGCTGGCCTGGTCCATCCTGCTGGGCCTGGCCTATGTGCTGCTGGCCGCCGCCCTGGTCACCGCCAAGCGCGGCGTGGCCTGGAACGCCGGCAACCGCGATGCCCCGGTCGAACCGCTGCGCGGCCCGCCCGCGCGGGCGCAGCGGGCCAGCGCCAACTTCCTGGAGACCTTCCCGTTCTTCGCCGCCGGCGTGCTGGCCGTGGTCGCTCTGGGCCGCACCAGCCCGCACACGGCGCTGGCCGCGCAGCTGTACTTCTGGGCGCGGCTGGCCTATCTGCCGGTGTACGTGATCGGCATCCCTTACCTGCGCTCGATCATCTGGGTGGTGTCGCTGTGGGCGATCCTGCAGATGGTGTGGGCGCTGCTGTAGGCGCCAGCGCCTTCAGGTGGCGGGGAAGGCGCGCAGCACCGCGGCCTCCTCGCCCGCGCCATCCAAGTCATCGGCCAGCGCGCGGCAGTGCGCGGCCAATGCGGTGTAGATCCCGGCCTCGGGCCGTTCCGGGCCGATGAAGGCGGCGATCTCCTCCATCTCCGGTGCCCAGCGCCGCGCCTTGGGCAACAGGTCCGGCAGCGCATGGTCCAGCTGCGCCAGCAGCGCGGGATGGGTCTGCCCCAGCGCCGCGCGCAGGGCCTCGCCCGCGTCGTGGCGCTGCGCCGCCAGGGCCATGGCGGCGCCCAGCAGCGCCACGCCCTTGTTGATGCCGGCGTAGGCCATCTTCAGCGCGCTGGCCGCGCCGACGCCACCGCGCAGCGTGCGTGCCTGCAGGCCATGGGCCTCCAGCAGGGTGGCCAGCTCGGCCGCGTCGTCGGACAGGTAAATCGTCGGGCCGGACGCCTCGCCCTTGGGCGGAAAGCCGAGGATGCAGCCGTCGACGAAGCGCGCACCCGCCGCCTCGATCACCGCCTGCACCTGCACTGCGGTGTCGGGGTTGATCGCGTTGAGGTCGACGAACACCGGCGGCCGCGCCACGCCCTGGCACCAGCCCGCGAACTCCCGCGCCAGGGTCATCGCCTGCGCCGGCGGCACCACCGACAGGAACCAGCGCGCCTGCATCAGCTCGCCGGTGGCCACCACGCGCAGGCCGGCGGCTTCGGCACGCGCCCGGCTGGACGCGCTGCGGCCCTCCAGCGCGGTGAGCACCGGCACGCCGTGTGCCACCAGGCGCGCGCCAAGCGCCGCACCCATGGCGCCGGGCGCCACCAAGGCCAGGGGATCGGTCATCGCACGCGCTCGCTCGCCGGAAGATGCCGCACATCGTGCGCCTGGCCGTCGGCCTCGCCCAGCGATGCCGAGCCGGAACGTCCCGCCAGGAGGAACGTCCGGCTGCCGCGATTCCGCTGCGAACCGTGATCTGTCTTGGCCCTCGGTTGGACACGCCGCGACGCGCCTTATCCGGACTCGCCAAGGGGCGCCGCGTTCCCCAGCGCGGCTCCCTATGGGCCAGTGCTCGCGATGCCGCTACGCCTGCAGCTGCAGCGCGTCGCTGGGGACGATGCGCGCCACGCGCGGCAGCACGTGTTCGAGCGTCATCCGGTGCAGCTCCTCCGAGACGCTGGCGCACAGATCCGGCGCGACGACCACGGCGAAGCCCAGCTCCCAGGCGTGGCGCGCAGTGGACTCGACACCGAAGTTGGTGGCGATGCCGCCCAGCACGATGGTGTCGATGCCGCGGCGGCGCAGCTGCTGTTCCAGGCTGGTCCCGGTGAAGGCGCCCCACTGACGCTTGGTCACGCGCAGGTCGCCGGGCTGGACCAAGCCGTCGTGCAGCTGCGACCAGTCGGCCGGCAGCGGGCCGCCACCGAGCGGCCGGTCGACCGGCTGGTGCGGCGCATCGACCATGTCCGCGCCGAAATCGACATTGAGCAGCACGACCTGCGCGCCGGCCTGGCGGAAGCGGGCCGCGGCGGCGCGGCCGCGGGCCGCGACTTCCTCACCACTGATGGGCTGCAGCGGCATGGCGGTGATGCCGTGCTGCAGATCGATCAACACAAGCGCCGTACGGCGCGGGGACAGCGTCAACATGGGGATCTCCAGGGGACAGGAAACACAACACGAAGTGGGTGAGCTAAAATGCGAGGATCGACTCGCATATGAGAATTGTGAGGATGCCCTCGCAAAAGTCAACCCAGGCCATCGCCCCCAAGCGCCAGCGCGGCCGCGATCGCGTCGCGGCGATCCTGGAAGCGGCCACCCAGCTGTTCATCGACCAGGGCGCGGCGGTCACCATGACCGAGATCGCGGCCCGCTCGGGCACGGCGATCGGTTCGCTGTACCGGTTCTTCCCCACCCGCGATGCGCTGGTGGCCACGCTGCTGGAGCGCTACACCGAGGACCTGCACCGGGCGCTGACCGAACTCGAGGCACGCGCCGCCACGCTGGCGCCCGACGCGCTGGCCGATGCGCTGCTCGGCCTGGCCCTGGACCGCAAGGCCGAACGCACCGCCGCGCTGGTCCTGGTGGAGATCACCGGCGACGAGGCCTTGCGCGCACGGCTGCGCGAGGACATGCGCCAGGGCGTGGCCGACATCCTGCGCCAGGCCGGCACCGTGCCTGCGGCGCAGGCTTCGGCCGCGGCCGAAGCGGTCGTCCTGCTGATCAAGGCGGCCGGCAGCCTGGCCTTACAGCCCGGCAGCCAGTCCGCGCTGGACGAACTGCGCCAGCTGTTGCGCCACTACCTGGAGCAGCGCAACCGGCCCCGCTGATCCGGTCGCCGCGTCGTGCCCGGTTTTGCCATCTACAGACAACCGGACAACAACTTTTTAATCCCGTTCCCGGTCATGATGAGCGCTTGCTCGCGGCATCGCGCCGTGGAGGGAAGTGATGAAGTTACGAGTCGCCGCGTCCGCCCTGGTGCTGCTGTGCGCCGCCTGCAAACCCGCTGCCACGCCCGAACCGACCGCACCGCCGCCGGTGTCCGAGCCGGCGCCCGCCGAGTGCAAGGCCAACGCCGATTGCGAGCAGGGCGAGATCTGCAGCAACGGCAACTGCACCGCCTCCAGTGCCGGCGCCAATCCGATCGCGCCGGGCGCGCCGGGCGCTTCGGCCCCGACCCTGCCGCCGCAGGACAACGTGCCCCAGCCCGTGCCCTCGCAGGCCGGGCCGCCGGCGATGGCCTCGGTCGGCGACCTGGTGCCAGGCGTGCCGACCTGCAAGGCCGGCGACGGCCGCACGCCGATCCCGGTATGGAAGCCTTCGGTCACACCGGACAACGTCGTCGGTAGCGCGCCGCCGCAGGAAGACCACCAGGTGGTCGTGCTCGACCTGGAGTCGCTGCATGAGCCCAAGTGCAACGACAAGGACAGCAACCTGTTCACCGTGGCCTCGAGCGGCGCGCCGGAAGAGGCGCTGCGCATCGGCGTACGCGGCAACACGCAGGAGATCGACGGCGTCTGCCACCTGACCGGCCTCTACCGCACCGAGCTGATGCCGGCCAAGCAGGGCAAGCGCGGCAAGACCGAGCCGGCCAGGATCGAATTCACCGCCGAGGACGCGTCGGGCATCGCCTCGTCCAACCGGTATTGCGTGCAGGCGGCGCCTTGAGGGGTGGCGATGCCGGGCTTGGCATTTGCTGAGGCATCGCCGGCCCGCGGGTTGCCCGTCATCAGGCGCGGCTTTTGTCCTTGAGGGAAAGACTTAGGCTGGGGAAGAACCCAAAGATTTGTCGTTCCCGCGAACGCGGGAACCCATGGACGTTGCTCGACCTGCACGGAAGTCCATGGATCCCGGCGTTCGCGGGGATGACGGTAGTTGGGTGGCCTGTGATCTGTCACAGCGCGCGCTAGGCGCACAGTGAGGCTTTCGCGAAAGCGGCGCCGCGGCTCGGCACGCCCGCGATGCCGCACACAACCCAGCGCTACACTGCGCGCCCGACGTTTTCCACGACACGCTCCACCCATGCGCAATCCCCTGCAGGAACAGCTGCTCAAGGCCGGCCTGGTCAAGAAGGGCAAGGCCGACCAGATCGCCCGCGACCAGGTCAAGGCGCGGCTGGCCAAGGGCCAGGCCAAGCCGCCTGCCGATGCGGATCGGGTCGATGCGGCCCGGCTGCAGGCCGAACGCGCCGAGCGCGACCGCGCCCTGGCCGCCGAACGCAATGCGCAGGCCAAGCGCCAGGAGCTGCAGGCGCAGATCCGCCAGATCGTGGACACGCACAAGGTCAAGCGCGGCGGCGAGGTCGAGTACCGCTTCAACGACGGCAAGGCGATCCGCACCGTGCTGGTCGACACCGCACTGCGCGCCCAGTTGGCCAATGGCGCGCTGGTGATCGTGCGCCATGGCGAAGGCGTGGAACTGATCCCGCGCGCCGCCGCGCAGAAGGTGTACGAACGCGATGCATCGTTCGTGCTGCTCGACCATGGCCGCAAGGAGGGCGAGGCACAGGCCGCCGCGGCGGACAACGCCACGCCCGCTGGCGACGACTTCTACGACCAGGACCGCTTCAAGGTGCCGGACGACCTGATGTGGTGAGGTACACGGCGGTCACTGACCCGCCGGCGGCTCCCACAGCTCGACCTTGTTGCCTTCCGGATCGATGACCCAGCCGAACTTGCCCTGCTCGGAAGACTGCGTTTCGTCGGACACGTGGCAGCCCTCGCCGCGCAGCGCGACCAGCAGCGCGTCGAGATCGGCGACGCGGAAGTTGACCATGAAGGACGCGGTGCCAGGCGACATGTAGGTCGTGTCGGCGGCGAACGGACTCCACAGCGTCATGCCCGGCGCGCTGCCCTCGCCGCCCCAGTTGAAGATGGCGCCGTTCCAGTCGGCCACCTCCAGACCGAGGTGATCGCGATACCAGGCGGCCAGCGCGGCCGGATCGCGTGCCTTGAAGAAGATGCCGCCGATGCCCGTGACTCGCTTCATGGCGCTGCCTGTGTGGGTGATGGCGGATTCTTGGGCACAGGCGGGACTGAAGCAAGCGCGCCTCAACGCACGCGCACGCCCTTGGCCGCATCCCAGTGCAACGGCTTGTCCGAGCGCGGCAGCGGCGCATCGCGGCGCGGATCGGCGGCCACGCCGTGCGGCCAGTCGGGTGGGCAGATCGCGGTGAAGCTGGCGGAGCCGCCGGTGCCGCCCTTGAACCTTGGGAAGCCGATCGCCACCAGCGCGCCGACTTCCGGCACCTGGTCCAGGTGCGCCACGCCTTCGGCCTGGGCGTAGCCGTGGTGCATCAGCCAGGCCTCGCCTTCCAGCTTGGGGCTGTCGTCGGTGTCCAGCGGCTCGTGCCCGTGCAGCAGGATGTGGCGCTGTTCGTGCAGGAACTTGAGCGCCGGCAGCGACACGCCCCGGAAGCGCTCCAGTTTGGCCAGCGCCGGATCCGGCCAGCGCCTGGACCAGTCCGAGCGCACGAAGACCACCGCCCCTTCCGGGATGCGGCCATGGCGCCGCTCGAAGGCCTCGATGTCGGCCACGCTCAGCGCATAGCCGGGGTCGCGCTTGACCTGCTCGACGATGGAGATCACCACCAGCGGCCGCAGCGTGTAGCTGGCCGGCAGCTCGTCGATGGACGGATACTCCGGCGCCCAGTGCGCGGGCGGATCGAGCTGGGTGCCGAGCTGGTCGGTGGCCAGCGTGTAGCGCGTGGCCTCGAAACCATCCTTGGCATAGGTGTAGGCGTGACCATCGGCCGGGTCGCGGGCCGGTTCGAACCTGGAGGGCTCGAAGCCGTGCCAGACCGGGATGTCCGGCGCGATCACATGCGAGAGCGACACGTACTTCACGCCCTTGAGCTGCTGGGCGTAGACGTCCCAGAGGCGGATGTCGTCGGCGCGCGCCGGCGGGGCGGCAGCGATCAGGCAGGCGATCAGCAGGCAGGGCAGGCGCGGCATGGGGAGGTCCGTGGGCGTGGGCGTCGTGGACATCCTGCCCGCTCGGCGGCGCACATTCGAGCCACACGCCGCGCGTACCATGCCGGGGCCATGAACCATGCCCTGCCCGCGCGACAGACCCTGCTGGCCGACCTCGCCACGCTGGCCGACTGCGCGCGGGCCGAAGGTTTCGCCTGCATCGCCGCGCGCCGCGAACATGGCGCCCAGTCGGTGGACATCCCCGGGCCGCAGGTGGCGATCCTGCTGCAGGGCCGCAAGCTGGTCAGCACCGCGACGCAGCTGCTCGCGTTCGAGCCCGGCGATCTGTTCCTGATTACCCGGGCCTGCCGCATCGATGTGATCAACACGCCCGATGCCGCTAGCGGCCTGTACCTGACCGCGGTGATCCCCCTGTGCGCCGAGGTGCTGGAGGCCGCGCGTTTGCTCTGGACCGAACTCCTGCCCCAGCCCGGCCAGGCCCTGGCGCGATTGCCCATCGAGGACTTCGCCACGGCACTGCCGCAGTGGCGCCAGGCGCTGGCCGAGGGACGCTACGCCGAAGCCCGGCTGGTGCTGGCGGGCATGGTGGTGGCGCTGTGCCGGCGCGGACACGGCAGCCTGCTGCTGCCACCCGAGCCGACCCTGGCCGCACAGGTGCAGGCGCTGGTGTCCGACCAACCACAGCGCGACTGGCAGTCGCGCGATGTCGAGCAGGCGCTGTCGCTCAGCGGGGCCACCCTGCGCCGCCGCCTGGCCGCCGAACGCACCTCCCTGCGCCAGCTCATCGTCGAGGCGCGCCTGGCGCGTGCGATGGAACTGCTCTACACCACACGCTGGCCGTTGAAGACCGTCGCCGCCCGCGTGGGCTACCGTTCGGCGCGCAGCTTCAGCCAGCGCTTCCAGCAGCGCTACGGGCTGGACCCGGCGCGCATCGGCAACCAGCTGCCGGACTGAACGCTGCCACGGCGTTCGCCTGCGCGCCCGTCCATGCGAGGGCTGCGTGAGCCGCCCGGCGCGTATGCGCTGGCCGCGATGCGCAAGGCTGCGCGTCCGCCGCGCGCACAGGCCATGCCGCTGCGCTCGCGATAGCGCGCGGAACACGTGATGAGCGTTGCGCGCAGCGGGTTGAGCGATTCGCGCGCACCTCCTCTCCCAGCATGTGTCCAGGGCGCCAGCCGGCGCGCATCCCTGGAGACTTCCGCATGACCCTGTTCTCGCCACGTTTGCTGCTCGCCGCGGCCCTGTTGAGTGCGGGCGGCGCCTGTGCCGGTGCCGCGCACGCCGCCGCAAGCGATACGCCCACCGCGCAGGTACCCGGCTATTACCGCCAGCAGATCGGCAGGTTGCGGGTGACCGCGCTGTTCGACGGCACCGTGGCCTTGCCGCGCCAGCAGCTGCTCGGCATCGACGCCGGCAACATCACCCGCCTGCTGGACGGCCGCTACGTGCCCGAGGACGGCAAGGGCCTGCAGACCGCGGTCAACGCCTACCTGGTGCAGGACGGCACCCATCTGACCCTGGTGGACACCGGCACCGCCAACTGCTTCGGCCCCGGCCTGGGCCAGGTGCTGAGCAATCTGCGCGCGGCCGGCGTGGACCCGGCGCAGGTGGACGACGTCCTGCTCACCCACGCCCACCCCGACCACCTGTGCGGCGTGCTCGATGGACAGGGCCAGGTGGCCTATCCCAACGCCACGCTGTGGCTGACCCGTGCCGATGCGGCCTACTGGCTCGATCCCGCGTCCGAGGCCCAGGCGCCGCAGCCGCTGCGCTTCGCCTTCCCGCTGGCCCGCAAGGCCGTGGCGCCCTATCAGGCCCAGGGGCGCCTGCGCCTGTTCGCGCCGGGCGACGCGCTGCCGGGCCAGGTGCAGGCCCTGGATTCGCATGGCCATACGGTCGGCCATGTGTCCTATCTGTTCGACGGCGGCGCCGGGCAGCGGCTGCTGGTGTGGGGCGACATCGTCCACTACCACGCCGTGCAGTTCGCCCAGCCGCAGGCCTCGTTCGAAGCCGACAGCGATCGCGCCGCCGCCATCGCCGCACGCCGGCGCCTGATGCGCCAGGCCACCGACGCCGGCTGGTGGGTCGCCGGCGCCCATCTGCCCTTCCCCGGCCTGGGCCATATCCGCAGCGAAGGTCAGGCCTTCGCCTGGGTGCCGGCGGAGTTCAGCCCGCTGCCGCCGGCGACGCCTTGAAGCGGCGGCGAGCCCTCGCCGTGGAAGCCACAAGGGCGCCCCCTGTAGAGCGGAGCTTGCTCCGCTGGAGCTTTCCCGAGATCCGATCGAAATGCAGCGGAGCAAGCTCCGCTCTACACGGCTCCCCTGATTCGCCAGGACTGGCGCATGCGCCGAATAGGCTCAATAATCGGCTCATTCAATGAGCCGAATAAGCGCTGTATTCGGCTCATCCACCAGGAAGCCGCCGATGAGCCCGCCCCGCTGGATCTGGCAACAGCCCGACTGGCCCCAGTTCCACTGGCAGGCCGAGGCGCTGGTGCTGTAGCTGCGGGCCTGCCAGCAGGTCTATGGCCTCGCCTCGACGACTAAAACTGCTTGCGGTACACGATAAAGCCAGAGCGCTCGGCCACCTTAGTCATAAGCTGCATGGCAATACGATTGGTCTGGAGTGTCTGCCAGTAAACCCTGGGAGCTTCCGCAGCCAAGGCCTGACGTACATAGCCCACGATCACGGCAGGCACAGGGCTGGACTCGGAGCGACCGTAGAACGTGTCGTACCTTGCCAAAGGAGTTCCCACTGTGCGTGGCCGGTGCGAGGCCTAACGCCTGAGTTAAGCCGCGCCGCGAAGCGGCATCGGCTTGGACGAATTGTTAGGAGCCAAAGCGGCCGATGAATTCCATGAGGGTGCCCTGTGTGTGGTGAGGCGGAACACCAGCAGCTTGGCTCTGGTCTTATGGCGGCGCTATAGCTGGAGATAAATGACTGGCCACAGAAGTGTCAGGGCAGCGAAAGCGATGAAGGGATATGAGGCGATCCTGGACTTTGCCAAGGAGGCGCAGGCAAGAAACCATGGCCCAAACGCGAGCGGACCGATAAGCGCGAAACCCAGCTGTGACGGGATCAGAAAGACGATTGCCAGACAAGCCAGAAGTCCAACGCCAGCGTAGGTAAACAGTCCCTTTCGATGTCGCCGCAGCCCTTCGAGGAAGTGTTCCAACATCTGCACGGCGTCTCCTCGCGATGGGAACCGGCCAAACGTGATACGTGTGGCGAGATCTTGCATCATGCTGGGTCAACCAAACACCTGAATCAAGGGCTGACCCGCAACGCCGACAGGTGACGACGCCAGCGCCCAGTCAGGAGGTAGATGGGCAGCACCGCGTCTTTCTCACCCGTCCAGCAGGGCCTTGTCGCGCACGGCGCCCTTGTCGGCGCTGGTGGCGAGCAGGGCGTAGGCCTTCAGCGCGGTGCTGACCTTGCGCGGGCGCGGCTGGGCCGGCTTCCAGCCCTTGGCGTCCTGCTCGGCGCGGCGGGCGGCGAGTTCCTCGTCGGCGACCAGCAGGTTGATGCCGCGGTTGGGGATGTCGATCAGGATGCGGTCGCCGTCGCGCACCAGGCCGATGGCGCCGCCGGCGGCGGCCTCCGGCGAGGCGTGGCCGATGGACAGGCCGGAGGTGCCGCCGGAGAAGCGGCCGTCGGTGAGCAGCGCGCACTGCTTGCCCAGGCCCTTGGATTTCAGATACGAGGTCGGGTAGAGCATTTCCTGCATGCCGGGGCCGCCCTTGGGGCCTTCGTAGCGGATCACCACCACGTCGCCGGCCTTGACCTCGTCGCCGAGGATGCCCTTGACCGCCGCGTCCTGGCTCTCGAACACCTTGGCCGTGCCCTCGAACACGTGGATGGATTCGTCCACGCCGGCGGTCTTCACCACGCAGCCGTCGCGGGCGATGTTGCCGTAGAGCACGGCCAAGCCGCCTTCGGCCGAATAGGCGTGCTCGACGCTGCGGATGCAGCCCTGCGCGCGGTCCACGTCCAGCGACGGCCAGCGCGTGGCCTGGCTGAAGGCGATCTGGGTCGGGATCCCGGCCGGCCCTGCCTTGTAGAAGGTCTGCACGGCCTCGTCCTGCGCGGTGGTCACGTCCCACTTGGCGATGGCCTCGGCCAGCGTCCGCGCATGCACGGTGGGCACGTCGGTGTGCAGCAGCCCGCCGCGCGCCAGTTCGCCCAGGATCGCCATGATCCCGCCGGCGCGGTGCACGTCTTCGATGTGGTACTTCTGCGTGTTCGGCGCGACCTTGCACAGCTGCGGCACCCGGCGCGAGAGGCGGTCGATGTCGCGCATGTCGAAGGGCACCTCGCCCTCCTGCGCGGCGGCGAGCAGATGCAGGATGGTGTTGGTCGACCCGCCCATGGCGATGTCCAGCGTCATCGCGTTCTCGAAGGCCTCGAAGGTGGCGATGCCGCGCGGCAGCGCGGTGGGATCTTCCGCGCCGTACCAGCGGTGGCACAGCTCGACCGCGGCCACGCCGGCGCGCTTGAACAGCGCCTCGCGGTCGGCATGGGTGGCCACCACGGTGCCGTTGCCCGGCAGCGACAGGCCCAGGGCCTCGGTCAGGCAGTTCATCGAGTTGGCGGTGAACATGCCGCTGCACGAGCCGCAGGTCGGGCAGGCGCTGCGCTCGACCGCGGCGACCTGCTCGTCCGTCGCGTTCGGATCGGCCGCCATCACCATCGCATCGATCAGGTCAAGCTTGTGGTCGGCCAGCCGGGTCTTGCCGGCTTCCATCGGCCCGCCGGAGACGAACACGGTCGGTATGTTGAGGCGCAAGGCGGCCATCAGCATGCCCGGGGTGATCTTGTCGCAGTTGGAGATGCACACCAGCGCGTCGGCGCAGTGCGCGTTGACCATGTACTCGACCGAGTCGGCGATGATCTCGCGGCTGGGCAGCGAATAGAGCATGCCGTCGTGGCCCATGGCGATGCCGTCGTCCACCGCGATGGTGTCGAACTCCTTGGCCACCCCGCCCACACGCTCGATCTCGCGCGCCACCAGCTGGCCCAGATCCTTCAGGTGCACGTGGCCGGGCACGAACTGGGTGAAGGAGTTGGCGATGGCGATGATCGGCTTGTGGAAGTCGGCATCCTGCATGCCGGTGGCGCGCCACAGCGCGCGGGCGCCGGCCATGTTGCGGCCGTGGGTGGAGGTCCTGGAGCGGTACTCGGGCATGGCGGTCGGTCTTGAGCGAGCGCGAAGGCTGGCGTGCGGCGGAAAGCCGGCATTTTCCCCCGTTTGCTCCGTTGCTGCTGCAACTGACCGTTCAGCCATGTAGGACCAGGCGCCCGGCACTGCAGGCATCATGGGCCATCGCCCGCCCGGACCGGACCCCGATGAAACGCTCCACCACCACGCGCCTGCTGCTGATGGGCGCCGCGCCCCTGCTGTTCACCGCCTGCCAGAACGAGCCGGAGGTGCGACAGGGCCTGTACACCACGGTCGAGGCCTGCACGCGCGAGACCGGCGACGCGGCCAGCTGCAAACAGGCCTTCGACAGCGCGCAGAAGCAGTCGGCCGACCAGGCGCCGCGCTACGCCACGCGCGAACAGTGCAAGGTGGACTGGGGCGAGGACCGCTGCGCCGAGCAGCGCGACAGCCAGGGGCACTCGTTCATCGGGCCGCTGATGGCCGGCTTCTTCATGTCGCAGATGCTGAACAACCGCGCCGGCTTCAACGCCGCACCGGCCTACCAGAACCGCGACAACGGCTGGCTGCGGCCCACCCCGGGCGCGCGGCCGGACACCTCCGGCGCGTTCCGCACCGGCACCCCCGGCATGACCCCGATCAACGCCACGCCCAACCGCGCCGTGACCGTCAGCCGCGGCGGCTTCGGCGCGCGCAGCAGCGGCCGCGCCAGCTTCGGCGGCTGACATGCGCCGCGTCGCCATCACCCCACGCGGCGACTGGCGCGCGCAGGCGGCCGAGTGCGGCTTCGACTTCCACACCATCGACGGCGCGCCGTACTGGGACGAAAGCGCGTACTACGCCTTCACCCTGCGCCAGATCGAGGACGACCTGGAGGATCCCAGCGCCGAGCTGCACGCCATGGCGCTGGACCTGGTGGACGACATCGTGCGCGACGCGCAGCTGCTCGAACGCCTGGCGATCCCGCAGTTCGCCTGGTCCTGGATCGCCGAGAGCTGGCAGCAGCGCCAGCCGCATCTGTACGGCCGGCTGGACCTGGCCTACGACGGACGCGGGCCGGCCAAGCTGTACGAACTGAACTACGACACGCCCACCTCCCTGTTCGAGGCCGCGTTCTTCCAGTGGCAGTGGCTGGAGGACCAGCGCGCCGCACAGCGGCTGCCGGCGCAGGCCGACCAGTTCAATTCGCTGCACGAGGCGCTGGTGGCGCGCTTCGGGCAGATCGCCCCCGCCCTGCCCGGCCCGCTGCGCTTTGCAGCCGTGCGCGACTCCACCGAGGACCGCGGCACGGTCGCCTATCTGCGCGACTGCGCGGCCCAGGCGGGGCTGCAGAGCGAGTTCGTCGCCATCGAGGATATAGGCCTGTCCGAGGACGGCCGCTTCACCGACCTGTACGACGGGGTGATCGGCACGCTGTTCAAGCTCTATCCATTGGAGGACCTGCTGGCCGAGGAATTCGGCCGCGCCCTGCCGGCCTCGGGCCTGCAGCTGCTGGAACCGGCGTGGAAGGCGGTGCTCAGCAACAAGGGCCTGCTGCCGCTGCTGTGGCAGCGCCACCGCGGCCATCCCAATCTGCTGGAGGCGCATTTCGACGACGGCGCGCCGCTGCGCGCGGGCTGGGTGCGCAAGCCGCTGCATTCGCGCGAGGGCGCCAACATCGCCCTGCACCTGGCCGACGGCGGCTGGCAGGAAAGCGACGGCCCCTATGCCGGACCGTGCATCGTCCAGGCCGCCCATCCGCTGACCGCCTTCGACGGCCGCTATCCGCTGATCGGCAGCTGGGTGATCGGCGATAGCGCCTGCGGCATCGGTATCCGCGAGGACGACACCCGCATCACCCGCGACAGCGCGCGCTTCGTGCCGCACGCGATCATCGGTGAGGCGCCCGGGGTGTTCTACGCCTGAGCACGGCGGCAGGCTGAGCGCGTTGGAAGGCGATACAAGGACGAAGCCTGATGCGATTCCTGAAATCCCATGCGCTGTTGATCGCGAGCGTGTTGCTGTACGGCGTGTCGCTGTTCCTGCCCGCCCTGTATGGGGGCGGCTCATACCTGGTCGGGCTGGTGCTGCTGATCTTCGGCGCCCTCCCGCTGGCGGATTCCTCTTCTTTCGCCTGGCTGGCGAACGGCCTGTACGCGGCGGCGCTGATCGCCTATCTCATGCGCCGCACGCGCGTGGTCCTCGTCCTGAGTCTGCTCGCATTCGGGGTCGGACTGGACACAGTGCGCGTCGACCGCTTTCCGCTGGACGAAGGCGGAATGAACGTCATGCGCCAGGCCTTCGGCGAAGGCTTCTACGTCTGGGAAGTGAGCTTCCTGCTGCTGGCCGCCTCGGCTGCCGTGCCGCTGCTGCGGGCGCGAAAGAACCAGCCGCCGCCTTTGCCGCCGGTGTAAGCGGACCGCCGGTGCGGCGAGGCGCATGCAGCAAGGAAGACGATCGCGCCTACAACATTCACTTAGCCGTGAGCGCGATACCCGCACCAACTGCGACGGCTAGTGCTTCATGCCGCACGGCAGCAGCAACGGGCGCGTGAGAGCTCCTACGCCTGATCCGATTCGTGTCTTAGAATCAAGCCATGCTGGCGGATGAACAGCGAGTCAGGAACGCAAATGAGGGATCCAAGGCCGGATCTGATCGGGTTTGAAGCACGGAATCGCAAGGACCTGAAAAGCCTCTTGCTGGTGGCGGTGACAAGTCTCGCGCTTGCGCTCGTTGCCGATGCGGCAACCAGGCTCAGTCCATTTGCCGCGGTCGCCCTACCGCAGGATCAACGACGCGCCTGGGTTTATGTTGTCCTGGGCTACGGTGTGCTGGTGCCGCTGTCGATGGTGTTGCAGCGATCGAGCATGCAGCATCTCACTCTTCGCCAAGGTGGACTGCCTGACCGGCTTTTCCTGCTGATCCTTGCCCTTTGCCTGGCGCTACCGGCCTTTTTCTTGCCAGAGTCGCTCCTTGCCTCCGGCGAAGGTCTGATCGGCCGATCGGGATTGGTCTATCGCGGCATGGTGAGTTCCTTGCTGTCGCTCGCTTTGACCGGGGCCATCCTGTTCTACGCCGCTGCAGCCTTTGTTTGGCTGTTGTTGGCCGCGATCAATCACGTTTTTTCGGTGAAGCGTGGCGGCGAGCGATGAGTTCGTCCCGCGAGCAGTCGACTACAGCAACCCCTCGCGCTTGACCGCCAGATAGCGCTCGACCAGCGCGCCGGGCAGCTGTGCGGTGGTCACGTCCAGCACCATCACGCCGTGGCCGCGCAGGGCGTCGTGGGCCGCGGCGCGCTGGTCGAGGTAGCGGGCCACCGCGCCGGCCTGGATGGCGCCGGACAGGTCGGTAACCTCGGCCTCCAGCGCCTGATCCAGTTCGGCCTCGCGCAGGCTGGCCACGCACACCAGATGCCGGCGACGCAGCAGGTGCACGGCGGCCAGCAGGTCTTCGATGTCCTCGTCGCGCACGTTGGTCACCAGCATCACCAGCGCGCGGCGGCGCTGGCGCGCGGACAGTTCGCTGGCCATGGCCAGATAGTCGCAGGCGGTGGCCGATGGCTGCAGGTCGTAGGCGGCGCGCAGCAGGGTGTCGATGCCGGCCATGCCGCGCCGCGGCGGCACCCAGCGCGGCTGCTCGCCGGTGGACAGCAGGCCGGCCGCATCGCCCTGGCGCAAGGCGAGGTAGGCCACCACCAGCGCGGCATTGAGCGCGTGGTCGAAATGCGCCAGCCCGTCCTCGCGCGCCAGCATGCGCCGGCCGGTGTCCAGCACCAGCACCAGCTGCTGGTTCTTCTCGTCCTGGTACTCGCGTGAGATCAGCTTGCCCGCGCGCGAGGTGGCCTTCCAGTCGATCTGGCGCAGGCTGTCGCCGACGCGGTACTCGCGCATCTGGTTGAAGTCGGTGCCTTCGCCCCGGCGGCGCTTGAGATGGGCCCCGACCAGCCGCGAGGCCTGGTCAGCGCTGAACAAGGCCAGCCTGGCCAGCGGGGCGAAATCCGGATACACGCGCACCGCCTGCGGCGCGCCGACCACGCGCGCCTGCTTCCACAGCCGCAGCGGCGAGGCCAGGCGCAGCTGCACGCCGGCGAACCAGGCATCGCCGCGCGCGATGGGGCGCAGCGTGTAGGCGAAGGTGGCGGTGGCGTCGCGCGCCAGGCGCAGCGCGCGCGGCAGGCCCTGCGAGGGCCAGGCGCCCGGATGCAGGTCGAACACCTCCACGCGCTGCGTCCGCCCCGGGGACGCCAGCGTCAGCTGCACCTCGCGCGGCAGGTCCAGCGCCAGCGCTTCGGGCACGCGGCGCTGCACCTGCGGCGCGGGCAGCCGCCACAGCAACAGCGCATCGAGCAGCGCCAGGCCGGCGATCGCCATCCCGATGCCCTTCCAGGCCGTCAGCGGCAGCTCGGCGAACAGCACGGCCAGCCCGGACAGACCCCAGGCGCACAGCAGTGCGATCAGTGGCGCGGCTGGCCTCATCGCAACCGTGCCGCCATGAGCGCCCGCTCGGTAGAGCGGAGCTTGCTCCGCTGGGGCTGTCCCGATGATCCGGCCGAAACGCAGCGGAGCAAGCTCCGCTCTACAAGGAGGCGGCGAGGTGAGTGGAAGAGACAGATGCTCCCACAAGAGTGCGAGGTCACCCTCACTTGCGCGGCGCCTCGACCTTGGCGAGCAGCGCGGTCAGCACGTCGTCGGGCGACTGGCCTTCGATCTGCAGTTCCGGCGCCAGCGCGATGCGATGGCGCAGCGCCGGCAGCGCGACCTCGCGCACGTCGTCGGGAATCACGAAGTCGCGCCCGCCCAGCACCGCCTGCGCGCGCGCCGCGCGTACCAGCGCGATGCTGCCGCGCGGCCCGGCGCCCAGCGCGATGCCCGGCCAGCTGCGCGTGGCGGCGGCCAGGCGCACGGCGTAATCGATCACCTGCGCGTCCACCTGCACCTGCGCGGTGGCGCGCTGCAGCGCGACCACATCGCTGGCAGAGGCCACGCAGCGCACCTGGCTCAGGTCGAAGTCCGCGGCGGTGCGACCCGTGGTGATCGCATCGACCATGCGCTTCTCGTCCTCCAGCGCGGGGTAGTCGATCAGTACCTTCAGCAGGAAGCGGTCCAGCTGCGCCTCGGGCAGCGGATAGGTGCCCTCCTGCTCGACCGGGTTCTGCGTGGCCAGGGTGAGGAAGGGCTGCGCCAGCGGGAAGGACTGGCCCTCGATGGTCACCTGCCCTTCCTGCATCGCCTCCAGCAGCGCCGACTGGGTCTTGGCCGGCGCGCGGTTGATCTCGTCGGCCAGCAGCAGATGGGTGAACACCGGCCCGCGGCGGATCTCGAAGCGCTGCGTACCCGGGTCGAACACCGCATGCCCCGATACGTCGCTGGGCATCAGGTCCGGGGTGAACTGCACCCGCGCGAAATCCAGCGACAGCGCCTGCGAGAGCGCGCGCACCAGCAGGGTCTTGCCCAGGCCCGGCACGCCTTCGATCAGCACATGGCCGCCGGCCAGCAGCGCGATCAGGATCTGGTCCAGCGGCTGCGGCTGGCCGATGAAGGCACGCGCCACCTCGGCGCGCACCGCGGCCACGCGTTCGGCGATGCCGTCGAAGGCCGGCGGCGCGGCCTGGGGAAACTCGCTCATAGTCGTTGCCTCATGAACATCAGCAGGGAAATGCGGTCGGCGAACTCGCGGCGCTCGCGGTCCGTGGGCGATTGCAGGGCGCGCGCCACGCGCGCGGCCGGCAGGCCGAAGCGGCGCGCCAGCGCGTCGGCCTGGGCCGCGCCGGTCAGCGCGGCGGCCACCGGATCGCGGCGCCGCAGCCGGGTGAGAAAGGCCTTGCGCGCGGCGGCATGCAGCAGCACGCCGCGCCGATAGCGATAGAGGTGCTCGCCGCTGGCGCTCACGTGTTCGAGCAGCGAGCGGCGCGCGGGCGCCGGCGGCGGCAGCAGCGGCCCGAAGCGCTGCGCCCGCAGCATCATCCAGGCCAGCAGCGCAAGCAGCAGCGGCGCCCACACCGGCCAGCCGCGCTCGAGCACGGTGCGCCACAGCGAAGGCATCCGCGTGGCGTAGACCAGGTGCATGGTGCCGTGGCCGTAGTTGGGCGCCAGCACCTGCCGCGCCAGCGCCTGATGCGTGGGCGCGTGCAGGCCGCTGCCATCGTCGCCACGCCGCGCCGGCCCGCCGTTCTGCAGGAAGTCCACGTCGGCCAGCACGTCCACATAGCCCTGGCCGCGCGCCAGGCGCGCGTAGACATAGCCGTCGCGCAGGTTGCCCCAGGCCAGCACCGGCTGCACGCCCTGGAAGCTGAAGCGTCGCGCGCCGCAGAACTCCACATGCGGCGGCTGTCCCCGCACCTGGAAGGGCGCGCAGTCGCCGACCGCCATCGGCGTCAGCCGCAGCGCCTCCAGCAGCGGCATCGATTCGTGCAGCCCGAAGGCCGGGCCCGGCGGCGTGCGCACCACCAGATGGCCGCCGCGCGCCACCCAGTCCAGCAACGCACTCGCGCGCGCGGCATCGAGATAGCGCGGGTCGTCCAGCAGCACCAGCGTGTCGCGCCGGCCCAGCTGGGCGATCTCCAGATCGAAGCGCGGCCGCGCATCGACGCTCACCCCATCGGCGCGCAGCGCCTGCTTGAGGACGTAGAGCGGATTCCACGCCGCCTCGCCGGCCGGCGGCAGGTCGACCCGGTACGCCACCCGTTCGTAGGTGTGCACGAACCACGCCACCAGCACGAACAGCACCGTGCCGCTGGCGAGCGCGATCAGGCCCGGCTTGGCGCCGCGCGTGCTCTGGCTCATGCCGGCCACCGGTAGCGCGTCTGCAGGGCAGCGATGAGCGCCTCGAACTCCTCGGCCTGCGGCAGGCGCTGTGCATAGGCCGCGTACTGCCACACGCGCACCATGCGCGCGAACAGGCCGCGGTCGGCCTCCTCGGGCTGGCGCTGCGCCGCGCGCAGGCACTGCGCCTCGGTCGCGCCCGGCGGCAGCACCACGCCGGCACGCTCGGCCATCGCCTCGACGCTGGCGCGATACAGCAGGGCCAGCGCATGGCGCGGCTGTCCCTGCGCCCACAGCCGGCGCGCGCTGGCGGCGATGTCCGGCGGCAGGACCTGCGGCAGCTCGACCACGCCGGGGGTGACGGGCGCCGGCACCGGCCGCGGCGTGCGTACGCCGCGCATCCACGGCCACCAGTGGCGCGCGCTGGCGAGCAGGAACACCAGCAGCAGCCCGAGCACGATCCACAGCCCCCATTCGCCGATGAAGGCCAGCACGCGCTGCAATCGTTCCAGCCAGCTCATGTCCAGCTTGGGCGGCTCGGCGATCTCGGGCGGCCGGCGGCGCTGCCAGGTGTAGTCGGTGCGGTGACGATCAATCAGCGGGTCGCGATAGGCCTGCACCACCGCGCGGCGGAAGCGCGCATCGTCCACGCGCTGGCCTTCGAACACCTGGTCCACGCCGGGCGGTGGCGGCGCCTCGCTGGCCGGCGCCGGCTGCTGCGCGCGCAGTGGCGCCACCCCGACCAGCGCCAGCAGCAGCACCAGCGGCGCGGCGGCGGCCAGCAGGCGCTGGCGCAGCCGGCGGAAGGCGATCTCCACGTCCCAGGCCTCGATCTGCGTGCGCCGGTTGAGGTACAGGCCGAAGCCGGCGCCGACGAAGAACGGCTCCACCGCGCCGATCGCGATCCAGAAGAACGCGTTGAACCCCAACTGCGCCCACAGCGGCGGATCGGACAGCATCGCCAGCCCGGCGCGCGCGGCCTGCGGCAGGTAGTCGATCGGCACGAACACGGCCACCATCGCCACGCAGGCCAAAGTCAGCGCCAGCTGGAACCCCAGGAACACCAGCGTCAGCACCAGCGCGTTGCCGTAGAGCGTGGCGCCCAGCACGCGGCGACGCGCACGCAGGCGTGCGCCGTGTTCGCCTTCCAGCGTCTCGATCGGCAGGAACAGGCTGCGCGCGCCGCTGAAGCGCCGCCAGGTCAGATAGCCCAGCATCGGCCGCCAGCCCCAGCGCAGCTGCGCGGCCAGGGTCTGGCGCGTGGTCGGCACCTGCCCGAACACGCCGCGCGAGATCACGTACAGCGGCACGCGGTCGAACAGCGGCTTGATCCACCACAGCATCAGGCACGAGGCCAGCGGCGAGGACAGCGCCCACGCACCGGCATTGACCAGGGCGAACACCGGCAGGGCCAGCCACAGCCACGGCTTCCAGATCGCGCCCGCATGCCGGCGCACCAGCGCGGTGCCCAGCTCGACCGCCTCCCAGGGCGAGCGCGCGCGCAACTCGACGGTGAGCTGCTCAGCGCGCATCGCGGTCCCGCTCCACGCCGCCGCGGCCACCGCGCCACAGCCACACGATGACCCCGGTCCACAGCACCGCGGCCACCGCGTACTTCACCGGATGCGGAATGCTGGCCACCGAGGACCAGAACGCCTCGATGAAGGCCGCCACCAGCAGCATGAAGGCCACGCCCAGGCACAGCCGCGCGCCGATCGCGCCGGCCTGCACCAGGGCCTGCCCGCGCGTGCGCCGGCCCGGCGCCAGCCAGCTCAAGCCCAGCTGCAGGCCGGCGCCGCCGGCGATCACCAGGGCGGTCAGCTCGAACGCACCGTGCCCACACACGAAGCTCCACAGCGGCCCGCCCGAGCCGATGCGCGTGAGATGGCCGAACAGCGCGCCGATGGTCAGCCCGTTGCTCACCAGCACCACCAGGCTGCCCACGCCCACCACCAGCCCGCTGGCGAAGGTCTGCAAGCCGATGCCGATGTTGTTGCGGATATAGACGCCGAACATCATCCAGTCGCTGCCGCTGTCGCGGCCGATGCGCGGGTTGGACGGGTCGTACATGCGCTCCATCGCCGCCACCATCCGCGGGTCCATGAGCGCGTGGATCAGCTCGGGTCGGAACTGCAGCAGCACGGTCATGCCCACCAGCGGCACGGCGAACAGCGCCAGCGCCACCCACATGCAGCGCGCCTGGCTGCGCACCAGCCGCGGGAAGCCGGCCATCAGGAACTCCAACGCCGTGCGCCAGCGCAGCGGCGGGGTGCGGTAGAGCACCTGGTGGCCCTGCTCCATCAGCGTCTGCAGGCGCCCGGTGACCTGCGCGCTGTAGCCGCGCCGGCGCGCCAGCGACAGCTGCTGGGCGATGCGCCGGTAGCGCTGCGGCATGGCCTCATCGCCCAGCGCGCCGGTGTTGCGCGTGTCCTGCGCCCGGCGCGCATCGGCGCGCGTGCGCAGCCAGTCCTCCAGCTCCTGCCACTCGCGCTGATGGCGCGCGACGAACTGCTCCTGCCTCATCGCCGCCCCAGCAGCCAGTTGGCCATGCCGAACAGGCGCAGCACGCCGGCCGGGCCGCGCGCGCCGGTGAGCGGTTCGAGCAGATCGGCCAGTTCGACCTGGCGCTCGGGCGTGAGCTGCGGCGCGCGTTCGCCGAAGGCGACGATGGCGGCCTGCTCGGCCGGACGCAGCGTGGCGCGTGGCACCACCACCGCGTTGACCGGCGCCGAGGCCGGTGGTTCGGCGTGTTCGGCATGGATGACCAGGGTGCCGGCGGCCAGGTCGCCCAGCCGGCGCGCGGATGGATCGATCAGGCTCACCACCAGTCCGGCGGCGTAGCCGAAGGGCAGCATGTCCACCACGCGCAGCAGGTTGCGGGTGATCGCGGCCGGCCAGCCGATCGGCGCACCGTTGGCGAGCACCACGCGCAGGCGCATCGCGCGCTTGCCCAGCGTCTGCCCGTGCCACAGCGCCTCGAGCACGATCATGTAGCCCCATTGCAGCAGGAAGGCGGCGACCAGGCTCAGGCCATCGCCGAACTTGCCCAGCAGGCTCAGCACCATGGTGGCGGCGAACATCATCCCCACGCGCACCACCAGGTCCACGCCCCAGGCCACCGCGCGCGGCACCGGCCCGGCGGCGGGCAGCTGCAGCGACACGCCTTCGGGCGTGACCACCTCGCGCACCGTATCGAGCGCCACGGCCGGCGCGGCCCCCTGTGCGATGGCCATCATCGAGCGTCCCGTTGAAGCACCCGCGCCTGCCTGTCCATGCCTGCCGTCATCCCTGCCCCGGCCAGACTGTAGCGAGCGCCGCGCGACTTGCCCACCCTGCCGGTCGGCTTGCCCGGAAGGCCTACACTGCGCCGATGTCCACCTCCGCCCCCTGCCGCAGCGGCTGCGCCGCCTGCTGCATCGCGCCGTCGATCAGCTCGCCGATTCCCGGCATGCCGCAGGGCAAGCCGGCCGGCGTGCCCTGCGTGCAGCTGGACGAGGCGCTGCGCTGCCGACTCTTCGGCCGGCCCGAGCGTCCGGCCGTCTGCGCCAGCCTGCGCCCGCAACCGTCGATGTGCGGCGCCTCGCGCGGCGAGGCGATGAGCTTCCTCGCCGCGCTGGAAGCGGCCACCCGGCCCTGAGCTCAGCGCACCGTCGCCGAGGCCTTGGCCTTGCGCGAGGCGAAGAACTTCCTCACCGCCGCGGCCGCCGCGACCACGCCCAGGAACAGCAGCTTGCCGAACTTGGCCAGGACCAGGCCCAGCTTGGCCAGCAGGCCGGTCTTGGCCGCCAGGCCGCCGCCGATCAGCGCGGCCACGCCATAAGCGGCGACCTTGTCGGTGGACGGGTTGTGGTCGGCATAGCGCGCGCCGGCGTCGAACTCGGTCATCGGCAGCAGCTGCTGCATGCCGGCCTGCACCTTCGGCAGCTCGTCCATCGCCGAGACCGCGTTGAGGCTCAGGTAACCGTGGCGGCCGAGCACGCGGATGTCGTAGTTGAGCGTGTGGCTGGGCTGGCCGTTGAAGGCCAGCTCCTTGGCCCAGTACAGCTTCTTGGCTCCGGCGTCGTAGCGCGGCGGCACCGCCCAGCCCACCAGGTCGACGCGGCCATAGCCGGCCTTCTCGCGCTCGGCGTTGGCCTCGCGCGTGCCTGCCTGCATGTTCTTGAGCAGTTCGTCGTAGTCGATCTTGGACGCATCGGCGTCGGAGACGTACCCCTCGTCGTCGTAGGTCACCACCACCGCCCAGCTGTCCTGCTCGTCCAGCCCCGGATGGGTGGGCACCACCATGCCCAGCACGGTGTCGTCCTGCGGATTGCCCCACAGCTGCTCGAGCACCTTGCGAGCGTCGGCCTTGTCCAGATAGCGGAACTGCGTGCCCAGGTTGAAGTGCGCGTGGGCCGGGCCGACCTCGATCTGGCCACTGCGGAAGTGCAGGCTGTCGATGAGCTGCTGGGCCTGTTGCCCGTCCTCGGCCAGCACCGGCAGGGCTAGCCCCATCAGGCACGCGACCGTCAGGCCGCGAAGCGTCGTCCGCATCGTCTTTCCCCTTCATCCATGTGGGCATCCCCATGCCCGGGGCGCCGAGTGTCGCCCGAGGCACCGCTGGCTGACAACCCGGTCAGCCGTTGTCCTGCCCCAGGTACTGGTCCTTCAGCCGCACGTAGTGCTGGGCGGAGTACAGCAGGCCTTCGATGTCCTTGTCCGACAGCTGCCGCACCGGGCGCGCCGGATTGCCGACCCACAGTTCGCCGCTGCCCACCCGCTTGCCCGGGCCGACCACCGCGCCGGCGCCGATGAAGGCGTGATGCTCGACGATCGCGCCATCGAGCACGCAGGCACCCATGCCGATCAGGCAGGCATCGCCGATGGTGCAGGCGTGGATGATGGTGCCGTGGCCGACGGTGACGTCCTCGCCGATCAGGGTCGGATAGCCGCCCTTGTTGTACGGGCTGTGGTGGCTGACGTGGACGATGGTGCCGTCCTGCACGTTGGTGCGCGCGCCGATGCGCACGTGGTTGACGTCGCCGCGGATCACCGTGCCCGGCCAGACCGACACATCGTCGCCCAGCTCGACATCGCCGATCACCGTGCACGCCGGGTCGACGTACACGCGCTGCCCCAGCACGGGGCGCTTGTCCAGGAAGGAGCGCAGGTTGCTCATCGGCGCAGTGTAACGGTCGGCTCCCGCGGCGGGCCTGGGTTAGGCTGTGCCGCCCTCGCCGCCGCGCCGTCGCCCATGAAGATCGCCAGCTGGAACGTCAACTCGCTCAACGTGCGCCTGCCGCACCTGGAACAATGGCTGGCCGAGTTCGGGCCGGATGTGGTCGGCATCCAGGAAACCAAGCTGGAGGACCACAAGTTCCCCGATGCGGCGCTGGCCGCGGCCGGCTACCGCAGCGTGTTCGCCGGGCAGAAGACCTACAACGGCGTGGCGCTGCTGGCGCGCGGGGCGATCGAGGACGTGCAGATCGGGATCCCCGGCTTCGAGGACGAACAGAAGCGCGTGATCGCCGGCACGATCGGGGGCGTGCGCGTGATCAATCTGTACGTGGTTAACGGACAGGACGTGGGCACCGACAAGTACGGCTACAAGCTGCGCTGGCTGGAGGCGGTACGCGAATGGATCAAGGCCGAGCTGGCCGTGCACCCGCAGCTGGTGGTGCTGGGCGACTTCAACATCGCCCCCGACGCGCGCGATGTGCACGATCCGGAGGTCTGGAACGAGACCCACATCCTCACCTCGGCCGCCGAGCGCGAGGCGCTGCAGGCGCTGCTCGGCCTCGGGCTGCACGATGCCTTCCGCCTGCACAGCGAGGAGGCCGGCGTCTTCAGCTGGTGGGACTATCGGATGGCCGCGTTCCGCCGCAACCTGGGGCTGCGCATCGACCTGACCCTGGTCTCCGATGCGCTCAAGCCGCGCGTGACCGCCGCCGGCATCGACCGCGCCCCGCGCAAGTTAGAGCGCCCCAGCGACCACGCCCCGGCCTGGGTGGAGATCGCCTGACCGGCGCCCATGGCCACACAGCGCCCAAGAAAAAACCCGGGCAGGGCCCGGGTCTTCTCGCTTCCTGGCTGGCGCGCGTTGCGCGCCAGCCCAGCTGCGCTTAGCGCACGCTCTTGCGGGTGAACAGGTTCACGATCGCAAGCAGGATCACCGCACCGAGCAGCGACCACAGGAAGGTGCCGACGGTGATGGCCTGGTTGATGCTGCCGCCGCCCAGGAAACCGGCGATGGCGGCACCGACGATGCCGACGACGATGTTCAGGATGATGCCCTGCTGGGCGTCACGACGCATGATGATGCTGGCGAGCCAGCCAACGACGCCGCCCACAATCAGCCAAATGATGATGCCCATGATGCTCTCCTCGATTCGTAGGGTGAAAAGCCCCGTCGCGGGGGTGGGACGATTTGGCGGCCGCAGGCGTGAAACCGTCGTATACGAAGGACGCATCGCACGCGCCAAACCCCTTGAAAATCAGGGCTACGCGGGTCGCTGCGCGCGGCGGCCTTCACAAACGCAGGGCTGGTTCTCCGACGAATTTCCATCGCGCGGCCTGTCGCATGCACATGGCTGAACCGAGCGAAACGTTCTTCGCGCAGCACCGCATCGGGCCGCTGCAGGTGTGGTGGACCTCGCATCCTGCGCGCGGTTCGGGCGAGCCGGTCGCGCGTCCGCTGCTGGCGGCATGGTTCGACACCGCGCCCGAGGCGCTGCCGCTGCAACGCGATCCGCGCGGGCGCCCGCGGCTGGAAGGCGCGCTGGCCGCGCACGATGTCGGCTGGAGCCACAGCGGCGACGCGCTGCTGCTGGCAACCGGGCCGCAGGTGCAGCTGGGCGTGGACGTCGAGCGCCTGCGTCCGCGTCCACGCGCGCTGGAGCTGGCCGAGCGCTTCTTCGCCCCTGCCGAAACGCAGGCCCTGCGCGCGCTACCAGAGCACGAGCGCACCGGTGCGTTCCTGCGCCTGTGGTGCGCCAAGGAGGCGCTGCTGAAGGCGCACGGTCATGGCATCTCGTTCGGACTGGAGCGGCTGACGTTCGCGCCCGTCGGCGGCCTGGACGCGCTGGACGCCGCGCCGCTACAGCTGGTCGCCTGCGATCCGCGCCTGGGCGCGCCCTCGGACTGGACCCTGCATCAGTGGCAGCCGCATCCGCACTACCTGGCCGCGGTGGCCTGGCGCGCGGCCCCGGACGGCGCGGCCCCGGGCCTGCGATAAAATCGCCGGCGATGACCCACGATTCCCTCCCCGCCGGCCTGGACGCGCCGCTGCGCGACGGGCTGGCCGAACTCGGCCTGTCCACCGCGCTGGCCTCGCCGCTGCTGGCCTATCTGGCCCTGCTGGTGCGCTGGAACGGCACCTACAACCTCACCGCCGTGCGCGACCCGCGGCAGATGGTCACCCGCCACCTGCTCGATTCGCTGGCGATGCACCGTTTCGTCTCCGAGGGCACGCTGGCCGACCTGGGCACCGGCCCCGGCCTGCCCGGCATCCCGCTGGCCATCGCCCATCCGCGCCTGCAGGTGACCCTGGTGGAGAGCAATGGCAAGAAAGCGCGCTTCCTGCGCGAAGCCGTGCGCCAGCTGGGGCTGACCAACGCCAGCGTGGCCGAGAGCCGCGCCGAGGCGCTGGATCGCCCGGGCGCGTTCGATCGCCTCACCGCCCGCGCGCTGGACACGCTGGCCGGCATCGTCGAAGTCGGCGGCCACCTGCTCAAGCCCGACGGCCTGCTGCTGGCGATGAAGGGCGTGATGCCGCATGCCGAGATCGCCGCCCTGCCCGCCGGCTGGCGGCTGGTGGAGGCCACGCCGCTGACCGTGCCCGGCCAGGACGGCGAGCGTCACCTGGTCACGGTGGGACGCGCCTGACCGAAACCCGCATAATCCCCCGTTCCTTTCCCATTCCCCCAGGACACGCCCTCGCATGGCCCGCATCGTCGCCATCGCCAACCAGAAGGGTGGCGTGGGCAAGACCACCACCGCCGTGAACCTCGCCGCCGGCCTGGCCCGCACGCCGCAGCGCGTGCTGCTGGTGGACCTGGATGCCCAGGGCAACGCGACCATGGGCAGCGGCGTGGACAAGCGCCAGATCGAGGCCTCGGCCTTCGAGGTGCTGCTGCGCGAATGCGAGCCGCGCGCGGCGATCGTGCGCACGGCCGAGGACTTCGACCTGCTGCCGGCCAACATCGACCTGACCGCCGCCGAGATCCAGCTGATGGACCAGCCCGAGCGCGAGCAGCGCCTGAAGTCGGCGCTGGAGCCGCTGCGCGCCGACTACGACTGGATCCTGATCGACTGCCCGCCGGCGCTGTCGCTGATGACGCTCAACGCGCTGACCGCCGCCGATGCGGTGCTGGTGCCGATGCAGTGCGAGTACTACGCGCTGGAAGGCCTGTCGGCGCTGATGGACACCATCAGCGCCATCCGCGGCCGGCTCAATCCGAAGCTCGAGATCGAAGGCGTGCTGCGCACCATGTTCGACGTGCGCAACAACCTGGCCAACGCGGTCTCGGCCGAACTCACCGAACACTTCGGCGACAAGGTGTTCCGCACCATCGTGCCGCGCAACGTGCGCGTGGCCGAGGCGCCCAGCCACGGCCAGAGCATCGTCGGCTACGACCGGACCTCGCGCGGTGGCGTGGCGTATCTTGGCCTGGCCGGTGAACTGATCCGTCGCCAGCAGGAGCGCATGCGTGCTCCGCTTCCCCCCATGGAGACCTATTGATGTCCGCCGCCCCGAAGAAGCGCGGCCTGGGCCGCGGCCTGGAAGCGCTGCTCGGCCCCAAGGCCGCCGAGACCGCACCGGCCGAGGCCCAGCCTGGCGAAGTCCTGCGCAACGTGCCCGTGGGGCAGCTGCAGCCGGGCCGCTACCAGCCGCGCATGGCGATGGACCCGGCCAAGCTGGACGAGCTGGCCGACTCGATCAAGGCCCAGGGCGTGATCCAGCCGATCGTCGTGCGCCAGCAGGACGATGGCCGCTACGAGATCGTCGCCGGCGAGCGCCGCTGGCGCGCCTCGCAGCAGGCCGGCCTGGCCGAAGTGCCGGTGGTGGTGCGCGAGCTGGACGATCGCACCGTCATCGCCATGGCGCTGATCGAGAACATCCAGCGCGAGGACCTCAATCCGCTGGAAGAGGCGCAGTCGCTGCAGCGGCTGATCAACGAATTCTCGCTGACCCACGGCCAGGCCGCCGAGGCCGTCGGCCGTTCGCGCGCGGCGGTGTCCAACCTGCTGCGCCTGCTGGAGCTGCCGCCGGCGATCCGCGCGCTGCTCGAGGCGCGCCGGCTGGAGATGGGCCACGCCCGCGCGCTGCTCACCCTGTCGCCGGAGCTGGCCAGCAAGCTGGCCGCCGAGGCCGCCGACGAAGGCTGGTCGGTGCGCGAGGTCGAACACCGCGCCTCGCAGTTCGCCGCCGGCCGCGTGCCGGTCAGCGGCAAGAAGAAGCCGGCCCGGGCCGTGCCGCAGGCGGATATCGCGTCGCTGCAGAACGAGCTGTCCGAGACGCTGGGCACGACCGTGGCCATCGCGCACGGCCGCAACGGCCGCGGCAAGCTGGTGATCCACTACACCGATCTGGACACGCTGGAAGGCGTGCTGGAGCGGCTGCGGGGCAAGCGCGACTAAGTCGCACAGGAACGGCCGCGCCGAAGCAGCGCCTTCATGCCGTCATTCCCGCGAAAGCGGGAATCCATGGACGTTGCGCTCATCGCCTTTGCTGTTGCGGTTGAAGGCGTGAGTAGAGGCAATAGGTAGCCGCGGCTGCGAGCTCCGGGCGGAGCTTGCCTGGATCACAGGCTGCAGTCGGAGCCCGAGCACCCCTGCAAACCGTTGTTCCCGCGTAGGCGGGAACCCAGCGCCTCGACGCTTCCCTGCGGAAGTCCCTGAGTTCCCGCCCTCGCGGGAATGACGGTGCGATGTCCCGGGATGGTGGAGTGATGGCGGGTGGCCGGCCGCTCACTCCCCCTGCAGCTGCGCAAGACGCTGGCGCAGGCGCCTGGACTCGGGCTTCAGCGCGATCATCTTCTGCAGCTGTTCGATGGCCGCCTGGCGGTTTCCCGTTTCGCGATAGACATCGGCCAGGCTGTCCAGCGCGTCCAGCGACTTGGGATGGATGCGGGCGTTGAACGCCAGCACGGCCACGGCCTTGTCCGCCGCCTTGCGCTTGAGCAGCTCGCCGGCGACCTGCTCCAGCGGCTGACCCGGGAAGTCGTAACGCTGCGGGACCGCCTGCCACTGCCGATCGAGCCAGCGCGTGATCTGCGCCGCATCCAGGCTGTCGGCCTGCTTGTACAGGTCCCAGTGCACCGACATGCGCAGCATCGGGCGCGGCTTGCCCGCCAGGATGGCTTCCACGGCGTCGCGCGCCGCCTCGACGCTGTCGTCCTGCGCATTGTTGGTCAACATCACGATCTGGATGCCCTGCACCGGCAACAGGGTCAGATCCGACTTGAAGCCCCGCCAATCGCCGCCATGGGTGACCATGCGCCGGCCGAGCGCGGAGTCCACCAGTTTGAAGCCGAAGCCGTACGGCACCTTGCTGCCATCGGACAGCGTGGCCGGCGTCGTGGCCAGCGCCCAGTTGGCCTTGGACATCGCCCGGCCCTGCTGGAGCGCATCGGCCCACAGCTGCAGATCGTGCGTGGTGGAATAGATGCCGCCGGGACCGACGGGATAGAAGTTCGGAATCTGGTCGAACGGCTTGCGGCTGCCGTCCGGGCGGACGATGAAGCCCCATGCGCGCGGCTGGATCAGCGCATCGTTGTCCGGCAGGCGCACGCGCGTGTGCATCATGCCCAGCGGCTTGAAGAACTCCCGCTGCAGATATTCGGCGTAATCCATGCCCGAGACGCGGCCGACGATCTGCGCGAGCAGGATGTAGCCGGTGTTGCTGTACTCGAAGGCCGAACCGGGCGCGAACAGCAGCGGCGCCTTGTGCTCGACCAGCAGCGCGACCGCCTCGTCGCCGCGCATCGCCGTGGTGACCTCGCCCCGCTTGAGGAGCTGCGTGTACAGCGGGAAGACATCGGGCACGCCCGAGGTGTGGGTGAGCAGCTGGCGCAGCGTGATGTCGGCATAGGGCAGCTGCGGCAGGTATTTGGCGGCCGGGTCGTCCAGGGCCAGCTGGCCCCGCTCGGCCAGGCGCAGCACGGCCGCGGCCGCGAACTGCTTGCTGACCGAGCCGATGTCGAAGGCATCCCCCACCGCCAGCGCGACCTGCGCGCTGGCGTCGGCCTCTCCCAGGGCGCCCTGATAGACGACCTTGCCATGCTGCGTGACCAGGAAGCTGCCATTGCAGACCTTCACGGCATGGCAGTTCTCGAAATAGCGCGCGACCTCGACGGACCGCGCGGGGCCCGCGTCGGGCACGCGCGCGAACACGGGCAGGACCGCACAGGACAGTGCGACAACGGCCAGGCGCGGCATGCGCTGAGCCAGCTTGCGTAGAGCATCCATCGGAGTTTCCTCTGTTTGTCTGTACTACTACAATTAGTACAGATCGGATAAAAAAAGACGCCTGCCGATGCAGGCGCCGTGGCGATCGGCCAACCGTGCTGGACAGCCGTCGAAGGCAACTGTACTATTTGTATTAGTACACATCAACAGGAGCGACGACGTGGCCCGTACCGCAGCGCTGATGATCCAGATCGCCACCGGCGATCCACGCCCCATCGTGCGGCAGATCACCGATGCGGTCCGCATGCGGATCGCGACCGGAGAGTTGGCCCACGGGCAGCAGCTGCCCAGCGTGCGCGGGCTGGCGCAGCAGCTGACGATCAATCCCAACACCGTGGCCAAGGCCTATGCCGAGCTGGTGTCCGAAGGCTGGCTCGATTCGCGGCAGGGCATGGGCTTCTACGTCGCACCGCCGCGGCAACGGCTCTCCGATGCCGAGCGCGAACGCCGGCTGGATGAGGCGGTCGCCACGTTCGTCAACGACGTCGTCCCGCTCGGACTGCCGGCCAAGACCGTGCAGCAGCGCATCGCCGACGCGTTCGAGCGCGCGCTTCCGCGCAAGCGTGCGTGATGGAGACTTCCGACACGTTCGGCGCCAGGGACGGCGCGCGCGATCTGGCGATCGAAACCGTGCGGCTGAGCAAGCGCTACGGCGACAAGTTCGCGCTGGACGGGCTGGACCTTCGCATCCAGCGCGGCCAGATCCACGCCATGGTGGGCGCCAACGGCGCAGGCAAGTCCACGTTGTTCCGCATCCTGCTCGGTTTCCTCTCGCCCAGCGGCGGACAGGCGCGCATCCTGGGCCGCGACAGCCAGCGGCTGACGCCCGGCGACCGCGCCCGCATCGGCTTCGTCAACGAAGAACACACGCTGCCGGGCTGGATGCGGGTCGAGCAGATCACCGCGATGCAGCGCCGCCAGTATCCGCAGTGGCGGCAGCCGATCTTCGATGAGGTCATCGGCCACTACCGGCTGCTGCCCACGCAGAAGATCGCCCAGCTCTCGCGCGGCGAACGCGCCGGCTTCAACCTGGCCCTGAGCCTGGCGCAGTGTCCCGAACTGCTGATCCTGGACGAGCCCACCCTGGGACTGGACGTGGTCGCCAAGCGCGCCTTCCTAGAATCGCTGCTGCACAGCAACGCCATGGAAGACCGCACGGTGATCTATTGCTCGCATCAGATGGAAGAGATCGAGCGCGTCGCCGACAACCTCATCCTGCTCGAGGATGGCAGGCTCAGGCATATGTCGGCGCCGGAAGGCTTCTGCGAGCGGGTCACCTACTGGATCGCGGATATCCCGTTCAAGGGTCCGCCGCACGAGACGATTCCCGGCCTGATGGAAGCGCGCCGGCTCGACGGCCTGCATCACTATCTGGTGCTGGATCAGGACGAGACCTTCGCCGACTTCCTGCGCGCCGCGGGCGCCCGCTCGATCGACGCCATGCCGGTCAGCCTGGACCGCGCGGTCAACGCCTTCCTGTCGATGCGCCACGCGGCCCCGCCCGCCCACTGACGCCAGTCCTGGAGACACATCATGTGGAGCCTGTTCAAGGTCGAATGCGTGCGCTTCCGCACCTGGACCGTCATCGCCGCGCTCGTGCACCTGTGCGCGCTGGGCTTCGGCACCCGCCTGATGGATCTGGCGCAGCAGACTCTGCCCATCCATCGCGCCATCGGCGGCGTCTACGCGCTGGCCGGTGCGCTGCTGGGGCTGTATCAGATAGGCGGCTATCGCCGCGGCAGTCACTGGGTCACGCTGCTGCATCGCCCTGTGCCGCCGACGCGCATCGCGCTCACGCTATGCGGCGCGGCAGGCGTGGTCCTGCTGGTCGCGGTGCTGCTGCCAACCTTGCTGCTTGCCGCCTGGCAGCAGGGCACGACCGCGCGCGTGGTCGATCTGCGTCATTGGCTGCTGCCCTGCGCCGCATGGCTGAGCGCGATGGCGGGCTATCTGGCGGGGGCCTTCTGGGCTTTGCGCGGGCCGCGGACCGCGCTGGCGGCCGTGGCGCTGCTGGCCTGGCTCGCGTTCGCCGATGCGACCGGCATCGCGATGCTGGCGGTCGAGCTGCTGGTAGCCGCCTGGCTGCTCGCCCTGTTGCTGTGCGCCTTCAGGCCCGATGTCGAGGCCGCGCCGCGTGGACCGTGGGCGAGCGCGCTGCTGGCACTGCCCCTGAGCGCGGGCGCATATCTGGTCGTGCTGCTGATGCTGTTCGGCGTGGAGTTCCTGTGGATCGCGCAGGGCTCGCATCCCCTCAACACCGCCGTGCCGCCGCCCGGCGGCCACACGGAGGCGGAGAAGATGGAGCCGCGCGCGCGCATGCTGAGGGCGCTGCACGACGCGCGGCCTGCCGATCTGGAGCGGCTGCAGGCTGCGGTCGCGGCGGGCAAGCCGCAGGGCCTGACCGTTCGCTTCCGGCAGCTGCCCCAGCGCAACGCATTGAGCAACCTCACATCCCTGCAGTTCGACGATCCAGAGCGCCACGTCCGCTGGACCTTCAGCCATGACCGAATGCGCCTGCAGGGCGAGAACCTGCTCAACGGGCGCGCCGTCGGCACACTCGGCATCGGACCGCAGCGGGAGGCGTTTCCGTACGTCGCCGTGCCGATCGGTCACATGCCCGGCCTGCCTGATGACGACACGGCGCTGCTTGCTGGCGACACCTTGTACCGTTACGACAGCGCCGACCAGACCATCACGCGCTGGCTCGGTGTGCCCAACGAGGAAAGCATCGCAGGCGTCGGCCGCATCGATGGGCGATGGGCCCTGATGAGCGACAAGGCACTGTACTTCTTCCGTGCCGATCCGGACCTGGATGGGGCGGCTTCGCCGAAACTCCTGACGCGCATCGCGTTACCTACTCCAACCGCACGACTGAGCAGCCTCGACATGATCGCCCTGAGCGACGGCGTCCTGGTCTGCCTGGTGGACTCGGAACTGGCGCATACCGAGGACGGCACGCGACCCGCGCTGTTCCTGCTGCGCGGCTTCGATGACGGGCGCCCCCCCGTGCTGCATTCCACGCCCCTGTCCTTCGACTACCCCGCCCTGCACCGCTATCGACGCTGGTGGCCCTCGCCGGCGCTGCACGCTGCGCTGGAGCAGGCGCGCGCCGTGTTCGCGCCCACCTCGCCATTGTCCGCTGCGACGCCTGCGCCCATGCCCATGCCGATCATGGCGTTCGCAGGGTGCCTCTTGTTGGCTTCCGCCGCGTGCGCCGCCTACTACGCGCATCGCGAAGGTCTTGCAGGACGAGTCCGCCTCGCCTGGATCGTGTTCTGCGGATTCGTCGGTCTGCCGGGGCTGGCCGCCATGATGCTGATGAGGCCGCGCGCGCGGGCCAGCGTCTGACTGTCTGCCAGAGCACTGTGTCGACCGAAGCCGTTGGGGCGCCTGCTGGCGAATGCCCGGTCAGGGCCCACGGTCGCCCGAGGATGCCCAAGCTGCAGTCGTCGCCGGTTCCCGCACCGACGGATCGAGCCTGGTCGTCGTGGGACCTATCGCTCGGCTGCGAACAGGGCGGTGTAGCGTCGCTGCATCTCTTCCGGGGTGACCGACTCAGTCGCATGGCCGATCAGCCAGCGATGTCCGAAGGGATCGCGCACGGTCCCGGAGCGCTCGCCGTAGAAATGGTCCTGCATCGCACGCTCCAGCGTTCCGCCCGCCGCCACGGCACGGGCCACCAGCGCATCGGCATCGTCCACATGCAGATGCAGCGTGACCGGCGTGGCACCAAGATGCTCGGGACTGCGAACCCCCATGTCGGGATACTCCTCGGACAGCATCAGCGTATGCCCATCCAGATCCACCTCGGCATGGCCGATGCGACCGTCCGGTTCGGTGAGGCGGAACAGCTCGCGTGCGCCGAACGCGCGGGCGTAGAAATCCATCGCTGCGACGGCATCGCGCACGCACAGGTAGGCATAGAGTTCTTGGATTGCCATGCGCATTCCTCGTCTGGGTAGGTCCCTATTCTGTGACGCTGCCCTTGCATCGTCTTGCAAGGAATTGACCTGGGCGCGGCTCAGCGCGGCACGTGCCTTGGCGCCGCAGGATCGGCCAGCCGCCGCCAGGCAGAGGGTGTCAACCCGGCCACATCGCGAAAGGTATTGGCCAGATGCGCCTGGTCGGCGAATCCGCACGAGGCGGCGATCTCGGCCCAGCTCGAAGCCTGCCCGCACGCCAGGTCTATCGCATGGGAGAAGCGCTGCAGCCGTAGCCATTGGCTAGGCGCCAAACCGGTCGCCTGCCGGAACATGGCGATGCAATGACGATGGCTGAGCCCGCTGGCGCGCACCAGGTCCTCGACGCGCAGATCCGCGCGCCAAGGCCGCCGCAGCACGACCGCCAGTGCCGGATGCAAGATCGGCCGCTGGCCGCCGGCGCGCCGGATCAGCCAGCCCTCGAACGCCGCCAGTCGCGCTGACCCGTCGCCGCAGGCATGCAACAGCGCAAGCAGTGCGTCGACCTCGCCAGCGGGAAGCAGCAGCTCCAGCGAGGTGTGATGCCCGGCCACGGCGGATTCTGGCGCGCCGAACAGTGCCGCGGTGGCACCCGGGCGCAACATCGCACCGACCGAGATGGACGGCTGCGCGACATCGCGCACGTGGTAAGCCGTGCGCACGCCTCCTACCACCGCGTGGCCCAGAAGATGACCACACCGATCCGAAGCATGATCGAACACCCGCAATGGCGCGCCACCGATGCGCACCGCCAGATGCGTGGCACCGGTCGGCAGCACATGTTCGCGCATCGTGGCCGGCGCATCCGTCCTTGGCGCAGCGGGTTCGTGCGCCCACACCGATGCCACCAGGCCGCGCAGCGCAGGGACGGGGAGCCGCTGGAGGGAAGCCATCGGCGGATCCTACGCCAGGCACGTCGGGTGATGCATGTCCCAGCTCCCGGCGGGCTTAAGAAAAGAGGGGCACCTACGAAAACGCTCGTCGACGACACGCGCCCCGTGCCTTACGGTCACGTCGATACCCAGGGTTACCGCCGACCATTGTTGAGGCACGCATCTTCGCAATATCCGCTTCCAAAACTTCCTGGCGATGCGTGTACGATCGGGCGCGGGGAGGCGGCGCGACACGGACGGGGACACGCAGGATGGATCCAGTACGGTCCAAGACGGCACTGCTGTACAGCACGGTCAGGCGCGCCCTGCAGTCGGGGCGCTATGTCCCGGGCGAACGCATCGACCCGGCATCGCTCGCCCACGAGTTTCATATGAGCCAGACACCCGTGCGATGCGCGCTGTATCGCCTCGCGGGCGAAGGCGTGATCGTCGATCACCCACGCCACGGCTTCCAGGTGCCGCTGCCCACCGAGCTGGGTCTTCGCGACCAGTACGACTGGATGGAGCAACTGCTGGTCATGGCCTGCGCCTCGCCTGTACGCAAGGAATCGGCGCACTTCAATGTGCTGGCCGCCGTCGACGACGACCTGCCGAAGCGGACGTGGAAACTGTTCGACGCGATTGCGCGCAGCAGCGGACAGTGGTCGCTGCATCAGGCCGTGCGCCGCGCCAACGACTGCCTGGCGCCGATCCGCCGCGCCTCGTTGGAGTTGAAGATCGACGTGCCGGAGGAGCTGGATCGACTCAAGCAGCTCTTCGTCGCCCATGACCTCCGACGCCTGGAACAGGCGCTGCGCGACTATCACGCCCATCGCAGGCAACTGGTCCCGCAGATCGTCGCCCTGCTGGCCGAGCGCCGCGACCGGCTGCACTAAGCGAGCGAAAAGAATTCTTCAAATACACAACAGAAATTACTTGAGAACACACCCTCGCCATCCCAGGCTGATCCTGTCATGGAATCGCCATGACACAACCCAAGGAGACAGCGATGGACACCAACGAGAAGGCACGCGACACCGCGTCCACGGACATCATCGAGCTGGGCGTGGCCAGTGTGGAGACCAAGGGGGCGGGCATGACGACCAATGAAATCGTCGGGCACCGCCAGGATGTGGGCATTTCTGACTGAGTGGGGCCGCGAGGCGCACGGAAGTGCGCCTCGCTTCCTCTGCCAAGCACATGTCCGGCTATCAGCTTCGTGAGCACCTCTCGTTCTGCCTGATCGATGGCAGGCCGTTCTTTCTAGACGCCAGAGCAGATCGATACTTCAGGCTATGCAACGAGATGGAGCACCTGTTTCTTTCGCTTCTCAATGACCCGAGCGACTCACACGCCGGTCGGGTGCTAGTCGAATGTGGCGTTCTTAACGATGCCGAGGACGGCTTGCCCTGCACAGCCCAGGCAGAGCTCACGTCGTTCAGCGTGCTGGAAATGCCGTCGATGGAACAGCGCCACGGTGCTTTGCTGTTCTTCGAGGTCGCCGCCATCGTTCACCAGACCAAGCGGCGGCTCAACAAGTACGGCCTTGAGCCCACACTCAGGTGGTGCGTCGCTTGTTCAGCGAATAGGTCCAGCACCCAGGATGCCGCCGTACAGCTGGATATGGCCCGTTGGTCAGGCGCTTTTCTAAAGACCAGGAAGTATGTGGCTACGCCCACCCGGTGCCTTCTCGACTCTTTGGCGATGATGAAGTTCTTAGGCAGACGCGGCTTATACCCAAAGCTCGTATTCGGGGTCACAGGCGAGCCTTTCACCGCGCATTGCTGGCTTCAGGCGGGACAGACCCTCCTGAACGACAACGTCGGCAATACCCGGGCGTACACGCCCATCAAGGTGGTCTGATGGCGATCAAGTACTTCGTCCACGTTGCTTGCGGCCATCAGCATTCGTCTCGTCGGGCAGCAATCCGTGGGAGGCTCCAAACAATGGGCCTACGGGCTCTCGCCGTGTTGGGTGATGGCATCGTCTATGTCTCCGAAGCAGACGATGTCCTGCGATTCGCGAACGGTGACTTGGTGCTGGGTGAACTGTTCTCCCGCGATGGAACGCGAATTACCGACGCGACCAGATTGCTCGGGGCAGCCTCATCCAAGGCGGCTCTTGAGTTTGTACTGACTGCATGTTGGGGAGACTACGTCCTCCTGCAACAAGTCCCGGGTGACGACTACGCGATCACGCTCATGCGCAGCCCCAGCCCAGCGAGCGCCCTACAGTGCGTTTACTCGCTAGGGGAGGCGGAAGGGTTCATCACGTCGGATATCACCCTCGCCATCCGATTGGGGCTATATGAACGGCGTGTCGATCCAGCCGGGATCGTCCGCTCCCTTGCTTATCCCAATCTGAAGTCATCTTCGACCGGGCTGCTGAACGTCTCCGAGCTGCCTCCCGGAAGCGTACTGCGCGCCTCACGCGAAGAACACCGTGTCACATGCGTATGGTCACCTTGGGATTTTGTCGGTGGCGACCAGCGCTGTTCGAACTTCAAAGATGCTGCGCTTCTGGTCAGGCAATCGATTGACATGGTGGTCCGCGCTTATGCGGGGCGGCACAAGAATGTATTACTCGAACTTTCAGGTGGGCTTGACTCCTCCATCGTGGGGATAAGCCTAGCGAAGACCTCTGCCCGAGTCGCGTGTCAATCACTGATCACGCCTCTACCAGGGACTGACGAAACGGACTACGCGCAGTCGGTCGCAGACATGCTTGGCGCTCCGTTGTCCGTGCTTGAGCTTGGTTACGACGAGGCACCCTTCAACTACCCAGTACCTCGTGAATTCTGCGGCCCATGCATCGGGATGCTTCAGTTCGCGGTCAATCGTGTCATGGGCAGAACAGCACAAGCGTGCGGGTGTGACGCCTACTTTTCAGGTGCAGGTGGTGACAGTGTGTTCTGCTTCCTCTCCACCGCATCGCCCGCTGCTGACGCCTTGCGGAGCGCGGGCCTGGGCGAAGGTTTGCGCACCGTGCGCGATCTTGCGGAGTTTCATCAGTGTACTGTCTGGAAGGCAGGCCGCCTTGCGATACGTCGACTTCTCGTTGAGCGGCCGCCGGTTTCCGCAAAGACAGACTTCCTTAAGAAGGGCGTTGAAGTCCGCGATCCGGAAGCGCATCCCTGGAATATCGGGCCCAATGCTGCACTGGTCGGCGATCGCGAGCGCATTGCGGAGCTGGCGTCGACCCAATTGTTTCGGGAGGGCTGCGCTCGCGGCTTAGTCCGCCCGCTTCGTATGCCGCTTCTAGCTCAGCCGGTCGTTGAGGCCTGCCTGCGCGTACCGAGTTGGATGTGGTTTCGCGAAGGACAGAATCGAGCGGTGGCGCGGCAGGCGTTTGCAGATCGATTGCCAGGCAACGTCCTTAACCGGAAGAGCAAGGGCACCTTCACTGCCTACCTGGGAGCAATCTATAGGCGTCGCAGCCCCGACATGCTGCGATTCCTCACCGAAGGTTTCCTGCAGGCTCAAGGGATTCTTGACGCAGATGCATTGCGAGCTCTCGCGACAACAAGCGAGCCTGCCAGCGAAGCCACCTTCATGCGCGTGTTCCACCTTTGCGCGGTCGAGAACTGGGTGCAACAGCAGTCCTGCTCGAAGCAGAGCTAGCGCGAAGGGTGGCGCTGCGCGTCGAGGATTTCTCGCCAGTGAGCGTACTGGCTGGCTTTCGCCGGATCGGGATCTGCCAAGTCAAGCAACCAGAAGCGAAACCAGTCCAGATTGCGCTGGTATACCGCCAACTTGTGCCGCGGCTGGAACTTCTGATGCGGCTCGTTTGGGAAGACATATGCGTCGGCTCGCCTGCTCTTGATCATGGGCACCGCGTAATCCAGTGAGACCCGAAACTCCTGTTCGGACATCTGCATCAGCACGGGCGTCTTGACGCGCGCGGGGTCGTAGGCAGGCGAGAGCTTGCGCCAGCGCTCCGCAGTCTGCTCCGGAGACCCGACCTGCCAGAAGCGTTGCATGCGATCCGCGTTGTTGCCTGCCCAGAGGCCCATGAACGTCCAAAGCGAGGGTGACGCAACCGGCGTACTGATCGAAATGGCGCGGGGAATGTCTGAGTACATGGCGGCCCACATCGAGACCTCTGCGCCAAAGCTCAAGCCTCCAAGCCCCACATGGGATGGATCGATCTCGCGGGCCTTAGCGAGAGACTGCACAATCCTCTCGATTGCGCCGGTGGCCTGGTCGTAGCGAACCAAGGCGTCATCGACGTGCGGCGCGCCATTAACGCAGAGTGCGGCGATTCCTTGCTGGGCCAGCACCGCGAGCGGCCATTCGTCACCCATTCCTCCGCGCAGAAAGCCCGCGCATCGATAGTATGCGATGAACAGCGGCGATGGCCGCGCATCGACTCTCGATGCTGGGTAGAACTGGCCCGAGTATCGGATTCCCTGCGCGTCAGTCCATTGGATCAGGCGAACCCGAGGAGCTTGCGCCAGGTCCCTCGCGAGCAGCTGATTGGGTTCGAACAGAATGTGACGCTGGCCGTTACTCAGATCGACGCGCTCCAGTCGTGGTGGCTGGTCCGCGCTGGCCGCGACACAGATCATGGCAGCCCGTGTCGCCGCGCAAGCGCCGGGATCCAGCCGGTTCCCATCCGAGAGTTCGCCCACCGAGTCGGCGACGCGCCGCACCTCGCCAGTCAGCACATTCCATCGGAAGATTGACTGCGCAAATCCTGCCTCGCGCGAGGTGGTGGTGAACAACACCTCGTCACTCGCGGGACGCCAGGTGATCGCCGTGATCACCCTGCTGATACATGCGCTTGCGTCACACGTGGCGGGATGCCTGTCGCCATCAGTCCGAAGGGCCACCAGATTGGGATGGGCCTCGCGCTCGCCGACAGTGCTCTGCCCCTGTCTTAGCGCCGCAATCCGACCGCCGCCCGGTTCCCGAACAGATGCCGAGAAGCGTTCGTCGCCTGGATTTGGTTCGACAACCACTGCCATCCCGCCCGTAGTAGCGTCTTTCGCCAATGACACCACGTTGCCGTCAGACAGGTTCAACAGCTTCCATCGATCGGCCTGGTCGGCGAGGAGCGGGCGGTACTCTCCACTCCGATCCTGCCGCTGGGTGGCCAGACGACCCTCCTGAAAGCCCGAGCGGAACAGGCCGTCGGCCAGCGATACGCTTCCGTCAAGGTGAATGCCATTGTCGTATTCCGCCATCTCGGCACTGGCTACCTCGTCGCGCGAGGCGCCCACGCTGTAGCGGAGCGACCTCCCGTCAACCCCCAGATCGAAGGCCCTGACGTTGGCCGGATCGTGGGTGATCTGCTCGGTGCGGGATCCATCGGTCGCCGCACGCCACACGTCGATTCTTCCGTCTATCGCCGCGCGATAGAACAGCCACTTGCCATCCGGTGACCACTTGGGCGGCTCCCGCCTTGCATAGCCACCAGTGTCGCGCAGCGCCTCGCCCCCGTCGCCCAGCCTGCGGGGCGGCGACGAGCCGTCGACGGGCTGTACAAACCAGATCGTCTGATAGGTGTTGCGTTCGATTGAGGCCCGCTCGGTGCGGAACGCCACGAGTTGGCCGTCCGGCGAGATCGATAAATTGCCGATGTCCACGACCTCAACCAGCTCGCGGATCGTCGTCGCGTAGGACACTTGTGCGTAGAGGATCAGAGTGATCAGCAGTGCGCCGATTCCATTCCTGACGTTGGCTTGAGGCAATCCAGGCATGACGTCTTCTCTATTCTGTTGACCGACACATGAAGTCCTGGACCGCTCCTACCAGCGCCGCGAAACCGACAGACTGACGAACCGCCCGATGGCCGAGTAGTTGGTCGAGTCGTACGGCGGGCGGTCGGGAGACAGTGCCCTATAGGATGGAGGCGCTCTGTCCAACAGGTTCTGCAGCGCGAGCGCGATTTCGATGCCCGAGATGGGACCGGAACCGCCCAAAGGCACGTACCGCACCGTCGCATCGAAAGTGGTGAACGAAGCGGTCTTTCGGCGACTCGCCGTGTCAGTGACACCACCGGTGTAGTTGGCGAAAGCCGAAAAGCCCAGTTCGGCAAGATCCCAGACGGCCCCTACTCTCGCGTTAAGCTTGGCTGGGTTGAAGAGGCGCCCGGATACGTCATAAGGCGAAGTGGAATCCGAGTTCTGTTGCGTGCTATTCAACCAAGTGCCCGCGCCGCGCAGCGTCACCCGACCTGCGTCCAGATCCATTCGATAGCTTGTCGACAGGTCGACACCCTTGATGCGCTGTCGAGCGACATTGACGTATTGCGCAGCGAGTATCGCCGACACGTTAGAGGAGTCGTAAGGTTGTCCAGTCTCGTTGTAGAACGTGCCGCCAGCAGCCAGGACCTCCGCCTGGCGCTGTGGTGCAGGCGCATACTCGATGAACTGCGCGTAGTCCGGATTCCCCAACGCGTTGCCGTAATCGGTGATGGGCTGGACTACACGCCCGCTGTAATCCACGTCAAACCATGTGAGCTCCGTCTCGAAGCCTGGCCATGACTTGGGGTGGACGGCAAGCGAGAGAGTGCGCGTAAGAGCGCGTTCCGGCCGCAAGTCGACTTCACCCCCGAAGGTCGCGAGGACCGGCGCCGCATCGTCCGCTCCGCCATACCAGGCCGCGGGGTCCAGGAAGACGGTGCGCGACTGGTAGCGCTGGAACAGCGTGGGGGCCTTGAACGACTTGCCCCAGGAGCCCTTGAGCGTGAGCGAGTCGTTGGGATCGTAGATGATGCCGAGCTTGGGCACGGTCACCCGACCGAAGCTGCTGTAGTCCTCAGTGCGCAGTGCGGCCGTCAGGGCCAGCCGACGCACGCCCACGACCCCTTGCGACACTCCGATCAGGGGCACACTCAGTTCCGCATAGGCAAACCGGTTGTGCTCCTCGCCCCGCGCGACATCCGAGTCGTTTATCAGGTCGTGGTAGGTGAATGCGTTCTTTCTGCCGCCGATGCCCAAGGCCAGTCGCGTTTCGCCCGCTTGCGCAAACCACAGTGGGCCTTCCACGTCCGCATCCCATGCACGGACCTCGTTGCAGTAGCACTCGCGCACCACCAGCTGGGACGCGCCGGTCGCGTTATCCACGGTCGATTGATGCTGGACCGTCTCGTCCTTGCCCCAGCCCCCGGATAGGGACGCCGTCCAGCCTCCCGATAAACGGAAGTCGACCGAAGGCGAGAGATACGCAACGCGCGAATCTGGCGTGGTGCGATAGTGGTAGGACGTCAATCCGGTGTTCCACGGGTAGACTTGCTGAGCCCTGTTGGTCCGAAGCGCATCCAGATGAAGCTCAGCCACCCCGTCGAGCGCCTGGTGCAAGGTCACTAGCCCACTGCGCAGATCGCTGCCCGGATACAGCGTGCTGGGATCGAACATCTGCCGCGTGTAGTCACGTTGGCGCGCATAGATCGGATCGACCGAGGTGCTTTGCCCGGCGACGAGCAGCCCGCCGCCGGACCAAGTCATGCCGGCGGTGGCGGTATACTCGCGCGTGTTCAGACCGCCATCGGTCGCGCCACCGTAACGCCAACCAAGCTTGGCACCCTGGTAATCGCGCTTGAGGATGACGTTACCCACACCCCCGACCGCGTCGGAGCCGTAGAGCGCGGACGCGCCATCCGGCACGATCTCGATACGATCGACCGCCTCGAGGGGAATCGCGCTGATATCCACCGCCTGGACGAAGCCACCGTACGACAGACGCCGGCCGTTGAGCAGAGTCAGTGTCGCGTCCGGGCCGAGCCCGCGCAGGTTCAACGCGGAGCCGCCGGTGACATTCTGGTTGGCCAGGCCTCCTGCGCCCGCCGTTGCACCCACCGCTACCCCCGGATTCTGTCCGCCCCCGAAGTTCTGCGGCAGGCTGCGGATCACTTCGCCCAGGTCGGTGAAGCCTTCCTCGCGGATGCGCGTGCTGTCGATGGTGATCACCGGCGAAGGCGTGGTGCCGCCTTTGATGCGGGTGCCGGTGACCTGGACGGTGTCGAGTTGGACGGCAGACTGGGTCGACGGGTCGTCCTGCCCGGAGTCCGTGGGCTGCTTTTCGCTCTTGCGTGTGACTTCCTGTGCGTCGACCGCGCCGCTCAGCGCGACGGCGATCCAGAACAGCATGCTGCGAACGACATGTCGTGATTGCCGCGAATCCATGATGCGTCTTCCCCGTTGGCATCCGACAGGCACGACCTGAGCGTTGCGGCTGTCGGACAGCCGCAAGCGAAGGCGTATTCCCGTCTGTTGACTTGCTTTCCCCACGCCCACGCCGAGCGGCGGCCGCACGCGCCAGCTCTCAAGGCGAAAGGTCCCATGGCTACGATATACGTAGCATCGTGAACACTACGTTTTACGTAGTATCGATGTCAAGCGCCGTTTCTGAAGCTTCCGCATATCGAGGACTGATATGCACGCATGACGCGGAAGCCGCCAGGCAATGTCTACGGCCGACGCCTGCGCGAGGCGCGGGATTTCTACGGGTTCTCCCAGATCCATCTGGCGGTCGCCGCGCGCCTGGATGAGTCCGGTGCCAGTGCGCGGATCAGTCGCTATGAAACCGGCGTCCATCAGCCCAAGCTGGGGCTGCAGAAGCTGTTCGCCGACGTGCTGGCGCTGCCGATCAGCTTCTTCTACATCGAGGATGACGCGGAGGCGCTGAGCGTCCTGGACGCGCATCGGAGTGAGGAGCCCTTCCGCACCCTAGCCAGGGTCATGCGCCAGCTGGGACAGGCCTGATCTTCGAGGAAGTTGATCGCGGGAGAGGTCTGACGACGCGGACTCGACGGCCACGTCGAAGCCATGGGCCGACCGCTTCCCCAAAGAAGCGCTGAAACAGTTCTGCTCTAGCAGAGTCAGCAAGCATCAGGCCACGACATGCGCCTCGGCGCGTGCAGCCGCATCGCGACCGACCAAGACAAACTTGGCTGCACGCCGCGTTCTACTTGCGCAACTTCATCGCCGCGCTCGGTAGGCTACGTTAATCGTAGTATCGAGGCAGCCCGGGCGACCGGAAGCTTTCCTGCATGGAAGGCACACAAGTACGCGCCCGTGGCTGACAAGCCGCCGCTCCCTGTCTACAGCCGCAGGCTACGCCAGGCGCGCGAGGCGCATGCGATCTCGCAGCGCGCCCTCGGCATCGCCGCCGGGCTGGACGAGTTCGTCGCCAGCACCCGCGTGAACCGCTACGAGACCGGCGTCCACCAGCCCGACCTGCAGACCCTGCAGCGGCTCGCCGCCGTGCTCGAGCTGCCTGTTGCCTACTTCTACGCTGAGGACGATGACCTCGCCCAGCTGATTGCCGAGTTCAAGAAGGGGCCGAGGAGCAGGCGCTAGTCCGAAGCTGCGACGCTTGCCGGGCCTCGCGCGTTCCGTCCCGCGCAACGGGCCGCCAGCGGGTGTCGATGAAACGCCCTTCCTGTCGTCCCGATTGCCGCGTGCTTCATGGTCCGGGCTTAGGCGTGTCGTCCCGCCGTTCGAAAACAAAAGCGCCCCGGCGGGGCCGGGGCGCTTGGTGGGTCAGGCTTCCAGGCCCCACTTGTCGGGGTCGGCGGGCTTTTGCTTGTAGATCGTGCCGGCGAAGTCGACATGCAGTTCGGTCCAGTCGCCTTCTCCCTGATAGGCGAGCACTTCGAAGTGCTTCGGCTTGCGTTCCGGCTTGCCGTGGGTGGTCCATCCGGCCTGTTTGACGGCGGCCAGGGCGGCTCGCGGATCGGCGGGCACATCCGGGTGGTGATGGTGGTGATGCTTGGGGCCGTGGTGGGGCTTCTTGTGCTCCACCTCGACGAAGCGTCCACCCTTCTTGCTGATGCGGGTGACCTTGATCTCAGAGGGGCGTTGTTCGCCTTCCAGTCTCACTGCGAGGCCCTGCTGGAGGGGGAAGGCTTCGGCGCCTTTGGGACCCAGGTCGGCCAGGTGAACCTGGTCGCCGGACTGCAGGGTGAAGCGATGCGCGAAGACGTGTTCGATGACGCCGGTCAACGCGACGGTTTCATGGTGCGGCATGCATTTCTCCTAAGAGCGCCCAACCGCGGGCGCGGCAAGGGAATGCGTGCGGGCTGGGGCTGTTTCAAGCGCGGGGCTTGGCGCGGTTGGCGGGCGTGCAGGTTTGTGGTGTGGGCGCGCGGAGATGCTGGAGGCGGAGCTTTTTCTTCACGGCGTTGCGCGAGAAGACGTGCCCGGCCTGGCTACGGGACAGGTGACACGATAGGCCAGGCGCGAGGAAGACTGCGCGGAACACGGTGCCCGTAGATCGCGGGGAGTGAGCGGTACGTCCATGGATTCCCGCTTTCGCGGGAATGACGGGCTGATGGGTCTTGTGGGAGCCGCCATGGCGGCGATGGGGCTCTCAAGGTGATGAGGCCCTCGAGGTGAAGCCTCATCGCCGCCATGGCGGCTCCCACAGTGCGGTCGGCGACCGGATCATCCCGGCGCGGCCGGGCGCTCCGGCTCGGCGCAGGCGCGCGCGACGAGTGGAGACTCGCGACGGGTTATCCGAACCTGCCCCCATGCGGTGGAGGTGGGGCGATGCCTGGGGCCCAGTAGATGCCTGGACCCGGTATACGCCAGGGCCCCGCGTTGCGCGGGGTCCGACCGGCTTACTCGCCCTCGCCGCGGTTGGCCAGTTGCTCGCGGATCTGGGCGTCGACCGCGGCGATGGCGGTCATGTTGAGCAAGCGGCGCGGGGTGGCGCTGGCGGTGAGGATGTGGACCGGCTTGGACACGCCCATCAGGATCGGGCCGATGGCCACGCCCTCGGTGAACACGCGCACCAGGTTGTAGGCGATGTTGGCGGCCTCCAGGTTGGGCAGCACGAACAGATTGGCGCGGCCCTTGAGCGTGCTGTTGGGCATGATCTGCCGGCGCAGGGTCTCATCCCAGGCGGTGTCGCCCTGCATCTCGCCGTCCATGTTGAGGTCGGGCCGGCGCTTGAGCAGCAGTTCGCGCACCGCGCGCATCTTCAGGGCATCGCGCGAGTCGTGGCTGCCGAAGTTGGAGTGCGACAGCAGCGCAACCTTGGGCTCGATGCCGAACAGCTTCAGGCGGAAGGCGGCCTGCAGCGTGGCCTCGGCGATCTGCTCGGCGGTCGGATCTTCCTGCACGTGCGTGTCGACGAAGAAGAACGCGCCCTGCTGGTTGATCACGCCGGTCATGGCCGAGGTGGAACTCACGCGCGGTTCCAGCGGGATGACGCTGCGTGCGTAGCCGAGCTTCTTGTGGAAGCGTCCCACGATGCCGGTGAGCATGGCGTCGGCCTCGCCGCGGGCCACCATCACCGCCGCGATCAGGGTCGGACGCGAGCGCATCAGCTCCTTGGCCGCGGCCACGGTCACGCCGCGGCGTTCGGTCAGGGCGTGGTAGGTCTGCCAGTACTCGTTGAAGCGCGGGTCGTCGTGGATGTTGGTGACTTCGAAGTCCTGGCCGGCCACCAGGCGCAGGCCCATGCGCTTGATGCGCTGGTCGATCACCTCCGGGCGACCGATCAGGATCGGGAAGGCCACGCCTTCATCGACCACGGTCTGCACCGCGCGCAGCACCACTTCCTCCTCGCCTTCGGCGTAGACCACGCGCTTGCGATCGGCGCGGGCGCGGTCGTAGACCGGCTTCATCATCAGGCTGGTGCGGTAGACGAACTGGCTCAGGGTGTTGCGGTAGGCCTCCATGTCCTCGATGGGGCGCTCGGCGATCCCTGAGTCCATCGCCGCCTGCGCCACGGCGCTGGACAGCTCCACCAGCAGGCGCGGGTCGAGCGGGCGCGGGATCAGGTAATCGGGGCCGAAGCTGGGCGTCTCGCCGCCATAGGCCGCGCCCAGGTCGGAGGCCTCACGCCGGGCCAGGGCGGCGATGGCGCGCACGCAGGCGACCTTCATCGCCTCGTTGATGCCGGTGGCGACGCAGTCCAGCGCGCCGCGGAACAGGTAGGGGAAGCACAGCACGTTGTTGATCTGGTTCGGATAGTCCGAACGACCGGTGCCGATGATCGCGTCCGGGCGCGCCTCCTTGGCGACCTCCGGCATGATCTCCGGGTTGGGATTGGCCAGAGCGAAGATGATCGGCTGCGGCGCCATCGACTTGACCATTTCGGGCGTCAGGATGCCCGGGGCCGACAGGCCCAGGAAGATGTCCGCGCCTTCGACGATCTGCGCCAGGGTGCGCTTGTCGGTGTCGCGCGCGTAGCGCTGCTTGTCCGGATCCAGGTCGGTGCGACCGGTGTGGATGACGCCTTCGCGGTCCAGGGCCAGGATGTTCTCGGGCTTGAGGCCCAGCGAGACCAGCATGTTGACGCAGGAGATGCCGGCCGCGCCCATGCCCGTGGTCGCCAGCTTGACCTCCTCGATCTTCTTGCCGGTGACGATCATGGCGTTGAGCACCGCCGCGCCGACGATGATCGCGGTGCCGTGCTGGTCGTCATGGAACACCGGGATGTTCATCTTCTCGCGCAGCGTGCGCTCGACCTTGAAGCACTCCGGTGCCTTGATGTCCTCCAGGTTGATGCCGCCGAAGGACGGTTCCAGCGAGGCGATGATCTCGATCAGCTTGTCCGGGTCGGTCTCGTTGATCTCGATGTCGAACACGTCGATGCCGGCGAACTTCTGGAACAGCACGCCCTTGCCTTCCATCACCGGCTTGGCCGCCAGCGGGCCGATCGCGCCCAGGCCCAGCACCGCGGTGCCGTTGGTGATCACCGCCACCAGGTTGCCACGCGCGGTATAGGTGCTGGCGGCCTTGGGATCGGCGGCGATCTCCTCGCAGGCATAGGCCACGCCGGGCGAATAGGCCAGGGCCAGGTCGCGCTGGGTGATCATCGGCTTGGTGGCGATGACCTTGATCTTCCCGGCGGGCGACTGGCTGTGGTAGTCCAGCGCGGCTTGCTTGAATTCTTCTTTGGACATCGGCGTGGTGGGCATCTTCGATGGGGGTTGGATTCTAGCGCCGCGATCCTGAGTGGACCGGCAGTGGCGGCGGCGGGAGGTCCCACCAGGCGGGAACCGGGCGCTTGCGCTCGGTCATGGCGTCAGACGCAAGAGGCCGGGCTTGTGGGCCCGGCCTCTTGAGGCATCTGGCCCGGCAGGGCCTTACGCGGTGATCGGCAGGCGGTCCGGATCGGACTCCAGCTTGCCGTCCAGGGCCGCGTTGAGCTTGTCGCGGTCCAGCGCGTTCTCCCAGCGCGAGACCACGATGGTGGCCACCGCGTTGCCGGTGAAGTTGGTCAGCGAGCGGCATTCGGACATGAAGCGGTCCACGCCCAGGATCAGCGCCATGCCGGCTACCGGCACCTCAGGCACCACCGACAGCGTGGCGGCCAGGGTGATGAAGCCTGCGCCGGTGACGCCGGCCGCGCCCTTGGAGCTGAGCATCGCCACCAGCAGCAGGGTGATCTGGTGGCCCAGGGTCAGCTCGGTGTTCGTCGCCTGGGCGATGAACAGCGCGGCCAGGGTCATGTAGATGTTGGTGCCGTCCAGGTTGAACGAGTAGCCGGTCGGCACGACCAGGCCCACCACCGACTTCTTGCAGCCGGCCTGCTCCATCTTCTCCATCAGCGAGGGCAGCGCCGACTCGGAGGAGGAGGTGCCCAGCACCAGCAGCAGTTCGGCCTTGAGGTAACGGATCAGCTTGAGGACCGAGAAGCCGCACAGCCGGCAGACGATGCCAAGAATCACCAGCACGAACAGCAGCGAGGTGATGTAGAAGCTGCCCACCAGCCAGGCCAGGTTGGCCAGCACCGCCAGGCCGTACTTGCCGATGGTGAAGGCGATCGCGCCGAAGGCACCGATCGGGGCGGCCTTCATCAGGATGTGCACCAGGCGGAACACCGGGGTGACCAGCGCGTTGAGGAAATCGACGATGGGCCGGCCGCGTTCGCCGGTCATCGCCAGCGCGATGCCGAACAGCACCGCCACGAACAGCACCTGCAGGATGTTGTCGCCCACGAACGGGCTGATCAGCGTCTTGGGGATGATGTCCATCAAGAAGCCAGTGACCGTCATGTCGTGGGTCGCGTTGACGTACTGGTCGACCTTGGTGTGGTCCAGGTCGGCGACGTTGACGTTCATGCCCGCGCCCGGCTGCACGACGTGGGCGACCACCATGCCCACGATCAGCGCCAGCGTGGAGAAGAACAGGAAGTAGATCATCGCCTTGCCGAAGACCCGACCCACGCTGCGCAGATGGGTCATGCCGGCGATGCCGGTGACGATGGTCAGGAAGATCACCGGGCCGATGATCATCTTCACCAGCTTGACGAAGGCATCGCCCAGCGGCTTGAGCGCCTCGCCCAGCTTGGGGTCGAAGTAGCCGACCAGCACGCCGATGATGATGGCCACGATCACCTGGAAGTACAGGTGCCGGTAGAACGGGAGCGGCTTGGACGGCGCCACGCCGGCGCTGGGAATGTGCATGGTCGGTGGACTCCTGAGGAGAGAGGCGCGGGCGGACGGTACGACCCACGGAACGAGGCGCACGGTAGCCCCTGCCGCGGCGGCGGGCATTAGCACATTGGTACTAAGCGCTACCAGGGAAATGTCCACGGTCTGATCCAAGGAGCGAAGACCCATCCCCCATGCGGGAGATGCCCGACGGCCGTCCTTCAACGCTGGCGACCGCGGCCGGACTCGTTGCAGCGCGTCGCGCCGGTCGCGCGAGCCAGCGCGATCGGCGGACGCAGGATCTCGCCGCCGGTCGCGGCGGCAGCGACGGTACGTCGCGGCAGTCGACGTGCATTCTGCCGCCGGCCCCTTGGTACCCCCTCGAGCTGGGGTCGTGAAGCTGGACAGCCGGCTGACGGCATGCGTGGACTCGATGTAGACGCGCTTCGTCCATGGCGCTCGACGGTTCGCCGATGCGTATCACGGCCCGACATCGTGGCTTGGCAATGCCCGGATATGGGCTGCTGGTCGCTTGAAGCGTCGCCGCTATCAACTCTCGCAGTGCACACCAGGCCGCCGAGTGGCGGGCATAACACGGCGTGATTGTGCAGGGCAGCAGGCCGACCGCGTGGCCCGGTTCTTGCACGCCCACTGCAGGCAAGGCGAAAGGCGGGCTGCACCCCCGGCTTGAACAGCGTCGGGACTCGCCCCGACTTCCGTTTTGCTGACGTTAAACTTCGTTAATCTTCCCGTTCTTCCCCAGGCCTTTAACCCATGACGATTTCCCGCCGCCCGCGCTGCTGCGCGCTGGCGCCTCTGTTGTTCGTATTTCCCTGCGTCGCGGCTCAGGTGCTGGCCACTCCCTCGGTGTCCGCACAGGCGATTGATACCCCGGCCGCGCAACCGACCGTTGCAGCCTCCATTACGGTCCAGGCGATACGAGTGACAGGCGCGGGCACGCATGCCCGCCAGGGCATTGACACGCAGCACCTGCAGGCACTGGCCGATGCGCAGCTTCGCGCACTTGGCGGCGACCGCCTGCCCGCTCACGTCAGCTTCGCACAACTGCAGCAGATCGCCGACACGCTGACCCAGGCCTATCGCAAGGCCGGCTTCCTGGTCGCCCGTGCGTATCTGCCGGTGCAGACCTTGGGGCCGGACCAGGTGGTCGAGATCCGCGTGGTCGAAGGCCGGGTCGGCAAGATCACCGTCGAGGGCGCACACCGCTACGACGACCGCCTGATCGCCAGCCCTGCCCAGGCCCTGCAGGGCCAGATCCTGCGCCAGCAGGATCTGCAGTCGGCGCTGCTGTATACCCGCGACCTGCCGGGCGTGTCCGCCACGTCCGTGCTCAAGCCCGGCGCCAACCCCGGCGAGACCGACGTGGTGATCCAGGCCAGCGAGGAGCGTCCGCTGCACAGGTCAGCGTCGGCGCCAGCAACTACGGCACTCCCAGCATCGGCCGCTACCGCGCCCAAGTCGGCGTGGACTGGAACAACCCGCTGGGCCTGGGCGACCACCTGTCCGCCAGCTACGCCTATGCGCTGGATCCGGCCAATACCTGGCAGGGCAGCTTCGGGTACCAGGTGCCGATCGCCGGCGTCGATGGCCTCAGCGCCAGCGCGTCCTACACGCGCAGCGTGGTGAACCTCGACAGCGGCGCGTTCGCCGCGCTCGATATCCAGGGGCCGACCGAGCAGACGGCGCTGGGCCTGGACTGGAAGTTCGTCAATTCCGACGCCTGGCGCGTGCAGAGCTGGCTGCATCTTGTCAAGGAAAGCTCGCGCCTGCAGGGCCTGGGCGTGCTGCTGTCCAAGCAGAAGTTCGACGTGGCCGAGCTCGGCACCAGCGTGCGCCACGACGACCGCCAGCGCCACGCCATCGACCTGCTGCAGCTCAGCGTGCGCGGCGCGCTCGACGACGATTCGCCGCAGACCGACTACCTGTACGCCCGCCACGACCGGCACTTCACCGTCGCGCGCCTGGGCTACACCCGGCTGCAGGGGCTGACCGCCACGCAGCGTCTGCAGTTGCGCGTCAACGGCCAGTACAGCGACGACACCCTGACCCCGCTGGAGCAGTTCTCGCTGGGCGGACCGACCAGCGTGCGCGCCTTCCCGCTCGGAGGGGCGCTAGGCGACCGTGGCTTCGACTCCGGTCTGGAGTACCAAGTGGACGCACCGGGCTTCGCGACCGCAGCCTCGCCGTTCGGTGGTCGCACCTGGGGCCAACTGCTGACCGCCAGCGTGTTCTACGACTACGGCCGGGTCTACCCCAACGGCGCCAACCGCGCCGTGTACGACAGCGTCACCACCTTCGAAGGCGCGGGCGTCGGCATCGGCTTCCGGCTGCCCGACTGGCACGGGCTCTCGTTCGATCTGGCCGCGGCCAAGCCCACCGGCACCACCAAGCCGGGCGAAGGCAAGGATGTGCGCTACTGGGCCCGCTTCGGCCTGACCTTCTGACCTGGGGATCACCATGAACCGCATCTACCGCCTCGTCTTCAATCGCCATCTCGGCGTGCTCCAGGTCGCCTCCGAAGTCGCCGCCGGCCACGCCGGCGGAACCGGAGCCGGCGCCGGCGCTGCGCGCCTCGCCGCGCCGCTGCTGCCCTTCGCCTTGGCCTGCGCCCTGGCCGCGCCGGCCTACGCCAGCGGCGTGCCGTCGCTGGCCAGCGCCACAGGCGCCACCGTGTCGCAGAACGGCAGCACGCTGCACATCGACCAGAACGCCGCCAAGGCCGTGCTGAACTGGAACAGCTTCAACGTCGGCAAGGACGCCAGCGTGGTGTTCGTGCAGCCCTCCAGTTCGGCGGTGGCGCTCAACCTGATCGACGCCAGCCGCGGCGCCAGCGTCATCGACGGCAGCCTGCGCGCCAACGGCAATGTGTTCCTGATCAACTCCGCCGGCATCCTGTTCGGCAACCACGCGCAGGTGAACGTCGGCGGCCTGGTCGCCAGTTCGCTGGGCCTGGCCTGCGACGATGACCACGGCTACCTGCTCGCGCGCGGCGACCATGGCGCTGCCAGCGTGGTCAACCGGGGCAGCATCAACGCCGGCAACGGCGGCTCGGTGAACCTGGTCGGCAACCATGTCGACAACCGCGGCAGCATCACCGCCGATGGCGGCGCCATCCGCCTGCTCTCCGCCGACCAGGTCAAGGTGACCATGGACGCGGCCGGCGCGATCGGCATGCAGATGGTCGCGGCCGCCAGCCAGTCGGTGGACGGCGCGGCGGCGGCGGTGGAGAACAGCGGCACCCTGCGCGCCAACGGCGGGCAGATCCTGCTGCAGGCGGGCAGCACCGGATTGTCACAGTTGCTGGTCAACAACACCGGCACGCTCGAAGCCACCGGCATCGACACCTCCGGCGGCAGCGTGCGCCTGATCGGCAGCGGCGGCGACGTGGCCAGCAGCGGCCGCATCGATGTCTCCGGCACCCAAGGCGGCAGCGTGCAGTTGCTGACCGATGGCGCGGTGAACGTCGATGGTCGCATCGATGCCCGCGGCAGCGCGGCCGGCGGCATCATCCGCGTCGTCGGCGGCTACCAGGGCGGCGAGCAGTTGCAACACGCCAGCGCGGCCACCGTCGCCAGCGGCGCGACGCTCAACGCCAGCGCGACCGGCCAGGGCAACGGCGGCTCCATCGTGGTCTGGTCCGACGGCCACACCGCGGTGCATGGCGCACTGCGCGCCGACGCGGCCGGCAGCGGCAACGGCGGCCTGCTCGAAACCAGCGGCCACACCGTCGACTTCTCCGGTATCGCCGTCGGCGCCAAGGGCGCCGGCCCCGGCAGCGCCGGCACCTGGCTGGTCGACCCGGAAGACCTGACCGTGGACAGCGCGGCGGCCAGCACCATCAGCGGCGCGTTGAACGGCGGCACCAATGTCACCCTGCTCGCCACCCTGACCAACGCCAGCGGTCCGGGCAACGTGAGCAGCGGCGCCGGCGACATCAACGTCAATGCGGCGATCGGCTGGAGCGGCAACTCCACGCTGACCCTGGACGCGTACCACAGCATCTATCTCAACGCGCCCATCACCGCGACCGGCGCCAACGCCGGCCTGGTGCTGAACTACGCCGGCTATACCGACAACGGCAGCGTCGGTGCAGGCGACTACTACGTCAACACGCCGGTCTCGCTCGGCGGCGCACACGCCAGCCTGGCGATCAACGGCCAGGCGTACACGCTGATCCACTCGCTGGCCGACGCGGCCACCTATTTCAACAGCCCTGGTTCCTACGCGCTGGCGCAGGACATCGACCTGGCCGGCGTCACCCGCAGCAGCGCCCTGGTGTCCTCCTTCCAGAGCAAGCTAGCCGGCCTGGGCCACAGCATCAACAACCTGACCATCTCCGGCGCCAGCGGCTACGTCGGCCTGTTCGGCACCACCAGCAGCAACAGTGTCATCCGCGACCTGCACCTGGGCAATGTCTCCATCTCCGGCGGCTATTACGTCGGCGGCCTGATCGGCTACGGCCAGGGCGCGATCAAGAACGTCACCGTCGACGGCAGCGTGACCGGGAGCTCCGGCGGCGTCGGCGGATTGGCCGGCTACAACCTGGGCTTGATCGACGGCAGCGCGTTCGCCGGCAGCGTCAACGGGCAAAGCGCCGTCGGCGGCGTGGCAGGCAACAACGTCAGCGGCACGATCAGCAACACCCACAGCACCGGCAGCGTGACCGGCAGTTCCTCCAACACCGGCGGCCTGGTCGGCTACAACGACGGCGGCAGCCTCACCAACACGTATTCCACCAGCAACGTGAGCGGCACCTACTATGTCGGCGGCCTGGTCGGAACCAACCAGAACGCCGGCACGATCAAGAACAGCTATGCCAGCGGCAGCGTCATCGGCACCAGCTCCATGGTCGGCGGACTGGTCGGCATGAACTACCAGAGCGCCATCGCCAATACCTACGCCACCGGCAGCGTCACCGCGCCGACCTCGGTGGGCGGGCTGGTGGGCGTCAACAACCCGGGCGGCGCGGCTGTCACCTCCGCCAGCGTCAGCACCAGCTACGCCACCGGCGCGGTCAACGGCACCAACAACGTCGGCGGGCTGATCGGCGCCAATCAAGGCAGCGTCAGCAATGCGTCCTGGGACGTCGGCAGCACCGGCCAGGCCAATGCCATCAGCAACAGCGGCAGCGGCAGCGTCACCAACCTGACCAGCTTCGGCAGCGGCAACCGCTACAACCACGCCACGTACGGCAATCTCGGCACCTGGTCGCTGCTCGCCGGTAGCAGCAACGTCTACGTCGCCAGCGATGGCGTCGGCAGCCCGGCCTGGATCATGATCGAGGGGCAGACGCGCCCGTTCCTGGCCAGCGAGTACAGCACCACCATCGGCAACGCGCACCAGTTGCAATTGATGGCGTACAACCTGGCAGCCAACTACAGCCTGTCCGCCGACATCGATGCCAGTCAGACCGCAGGCAGCAATGCCAGTAGTATGTGGAGCAGTGCGGGCTTCAGCCCAGTCGGCGACAGCAACAGCGCCTTCGCCGGCAGCCTGAGCGGCGCGAACCATACGATTTCCGGGCTGACCATCGCCCGCGGCAGCGCGTCCTATGTCGGCCTGTTCGGCAACACCGGCGCCGCCAGCCGGATCGGCAATCTCGCCCTGACCGGCGCCACCGTCACCGGCACCGCGTACGTGGGCGGCATCGCCGGCTTCAATGCCGGCACCCTCAGCGGCATCCGCGTCAACGGCAGCATGAGCGGCACCGGCAACTTCATCGGCGGCCTGGCCGGCTACAACAACGCCGGGACGATCGCCGGCGTGCAGACCAGCGGCAGCGTGGTCGGCAGCGGCGGCGCCTACAGCGGCAACTATGTCGGCGGGCTGATCGGCAGCAACGCCAACGGCACGATCGGCACCTCGTCCTCGTCGAGCACGGTCTCCGGCGGCAGCAGCGTCGGCGGCCTGGTCGGCAACGACTACCAGGGCAGCTATAGCGACGCCTTCGCCACCGGCAACGTCAGCAGCACCAGCGCGACCACCGGCAACAACGTCGGCGGACTGATCGGCAACGCCATCCAGAGCACCCTACAGAACGTCCACGCCACCGGCAATGTCACCGCGACCACCTCGAGCGCTGGCGGCCTGGTCGGCATGGCCGGCGCCGGCAGCATCCAGAACGCGTATGCCAGCGGCAACGTGTCGGGAACCCGGAGCGTCGGTGGCCTGGTCGGACGCGGTTCCGCCACGATCACCACGGCATATGCGACCGGCGCGGTGACTGGCAGCTCGTCCGAGATCGGCGGGCTGATCGGTACCCTGGACCACGGCAGCCTCGCGTCGACCCATGCCACCGGCAACGTCTCCGGCAGCCGCTTTGCCGGCGGACTGGTCGGCTACAGCAACACCGGCAGCGTGGGCGCGTCCTATGCCACCGGCACCGTGTCCGGGACCGACTATCTCGGCGGGCTGGTGGGCTACAACGACGGCGGCAGCATCGGCAATGCCTACGCCACCGGCAACGTCTCCGGCAGCATGTATGTCGCCGGGCTGGCCGGCTACAACGACAACGGCACCATCGCCAACACCTACGCCAGCGGCGATGCCACCGGCACGGCGTATGTCGGCGGACTGGTCGGCGTCAACTACAACAACACCGTGCGCAACTCCTACGCCACCGGCAACGTTTCCGGCACTGGCGCGGTCGGCGGCCTGGTCGGCTCCAATTCCAACGGCAGCATCGTCGCCAGCTTCTTCGCCACCGACATCGGCGGCAATCCGCGGAACGTGGGTCTGAACACCGTCGGCAACAGCGGCGGTACCATTGATTCGATCAGCGGCGGCAGGTCCTGGAGCGCGCTGAACACGCTGTCCACCTTCACCGATGCCGGCTGGGCGATCGACGACCGCGGCGGCACAGGCCTGACCTGGCGCCTGTACGAAAACATGGGCACGCCGCTGCTGCGCAGCTTCCTGACCCCGCTCACGGTCAGCACCAGCCTGTCCGGCCTCGACAAGGTCTACGACGGCAGCGGCGCCAACGGCACGCTCGCGTCCTACACGGTCGGCGGCACCTTCGACCCCAGCCTGCTGTTCGGATCGTCGCTGCGCTACGCGACCGCCGGCAATGGCGTCGGCAGCTACACCACCGGCAACGGCACGCTGCAGATCGGTGGCCTGGCGTCCTCGCAGCAGGGCTACGACATCGGCTACGTGGTCTCCGGCGGCATCGCCATCACCCCGGCAGCATTGACGGTGACGGCCTCGGCGGCCTCCAAGACCTACGGCAACAGCGCCACGCTCACCGGCTACAGCGTCTTCGGCCTGGTCAGTGGCGACAATGTGTCGGGCGTGACCCTGGACAGCAGGGGCGCATCCGCCACGGCAGGCGTCGGTCAATACGCGATCAACGCCTCCGGCGCCATCGGCAGCGGCTTGGGCAACTACGCGATCACCTATGTCGACGGCACGCTCACGGTGGACCCGGCCTCGCTGCGCATCGTCGCCAGCGATACCAGCAAGATCTATGGCAACAGCGCCACGCTCACCGACTACAGCGTGTCCGGCCTGGTCAATGGCGACAGTGTGTCTGGCGTGACCCTGGGCAGCAGCGGCGCATCCGCCACCGCGGGCGTCGGTCGTTATGCGATCAACGCCTCCAATGCACTCGGCAGCGGCCTGGGCAACTACACGATCGCCTACGGCGACGGCACGCTCACGGTGGACCCGGCGACGCTGCGCATCGTCGCCAGCGATGCCAGCAAGACCTATGGCAACAGCGCCACGCTCACCGGCTACAGCGTCTACGGCCTGGTCAGTGGCGACAATGTGTCGGGCGTGACCCTGTACAGCAGCGGCGCATCCGCCACGGCAGCCGTCGGCGGTTATGCGATTAACGCCTCCAACGCGCTCGGCAGCGGCCTGGGCAATTACACGATCACCTATGTTGACGGCACGCTCACGGTGGACCCGGCCTCGCTGCGCATCGTCGCCAGCGATGCCAGCAAGACCTATGGCAACAACGCCGCGCTCACGGGCTACAGCGTGTCCGGCCTGGTCAATGGCGACAGTGTGTCCGGAGTCACGCTGAGCAGCAGTGGCGCATCCGCCACCGCGGGCGTGGGTCGCTACGCGATCAATTCCTCCGGCGCCATCGGCAGCGGCCTGGGCAACTACACGATCGCCTACAGCGCCGGCGCCCTTACCGTGGACCCGGCGACGCTGCGCATCGTCGCCAGCGATGCCAGCAAGACCTACGGCAACGTCGCCACGCTCACGGGCTACAGCGTCTCCGGCCTGGTCAATGCTGACAGTGTGTCCGGCGTGACCCTGGGCAGCAGCGGCGCATCCACCACCGCGGATGTCGGCCGTTATGCGATCAACGCCTCCAATGCCATCGGCAGCGGCTTGGGCAACTACACGATCGCCTATGTCGACGGTGTGTTGACCGTGCTGCCCGCAGAGGACGGCGTCCAGTTGCCGGCGTCGACCGTCCAGGCGATCAACCAGGCGGTCGCCGTCACGAGCACAGGGCAGGAGGCCGACAGCGTGCATGGCGACGACCAAAGTGAGGACCACATTGCCCGCGAGCTGGCCGCCGCCGCGCAGGCCGAGGCGAACGATGACGGCGTCACAGCCTTCGGTATCCAGGTCATCGACGGCGGCGTGCGCGTCCCGACGCCGGCCTGCACGGCAAGCGGCACCTCGGCCATTTCTTCGGCAGCGTGCCTCCGACAGTGAACCGCGGTGACCTGGAGATTGCATTGCGTACATTTGCGGCTCTGGTGGTCTGGTGCGTGTACCGGGGAAGGACCAGCTACGGCACGCTGACCTGAGCGTCCTCCCCTGACCGCAACGCGGATAGGGGAAGGTTGGCTTGGGATGCCAGGTGCGCGGGGCCAGAGAAGGAACGCAAAAGCACCTTTCCCTTCTCCGTCGCTAGCTGCGACTACGAGCTCTCGTTCGCCTGCAGCAAACGGGACGCGGCAGTTCATTGGCCCTCGATGGCTTTTTCGCCTGCGGCGGGGGGCGCCGCACCCCTGTGTTTGGCCGATGAGGTCCCGCCGAGGTCGGCACGACCTCCGCGATACAACCGGTCCGCGTCGGTGTGCGACCATGCCGCGCCCGTGCCCTGCGCGTTCGCCCCCATGCCTCAGCCGTGCCCCGCCTCTCTCCACGCCTGATCCGGATCGCCGGCTGGTCGCTGCTGGCCGTGGCGATCGCTTCCACCGCCATCGGCGCGGCGGTGCTGGCGCGCAAGGCCGCGCTGGAGAGCGAGCAGCGGGCGCTGGCCGACCAACTGCACCTGCGCGCGCAGTCGCTGCAGCGGCTGATCGAACGCTATCGGGTGATGCCCACGGTGCTGGCGCTGGATCCGGAGCTGCGCACGGCGCTGCAGCAGCCGCAGCAGGCGCGCGATGTGGCCGCGCTCAACCGCAAGCTGGTGGTGGCCAACGGCGCCACGCACGTGTCCACGCTGACCCTGATCGACCGCGACGGCATCGCCGTGGCGGCCAGCAACTGGGACGACCCCAGCAGCAACGTCGGCCAGGACTATGCCTTCCGCCCGTATTTTCGCAACGCGATGCGCGATGGCACCGGCACCTTCTACGGCATCGGCGTCACCACCGGCGTGGCCGGCTACTTCATCTCCGAGGCGATCCGCGATGCGCACGGGCGCCGGCTCGGCGTGATCGCGGTGAAGATCACCCTGGACGCGCTGGAGACCGAATGGCGCGACAGCCGCGACCTGCTGTTGCTCAGCGACAGCCACGACATCGTGTTCCTGGCCAGCCAGCCGCGCTGGCGTTACAGCGAGCTGCGCCCGCTGACCGAGCGCGACAACGAGGACCTGAACGCCACGCGCCAGTACGCGGGCCAGCCGCTGCATCTGGCCGGCCTGCAGGTGGTGGATACCCTGCCCGGCGGCGACCGCCGCGTGCAGCTGCGCAACCCCAGCGCACGCGGGCTGTGGCTGTGGAAGTCGCTGCCGCTGGACGGGCCCGCCTGGACCCTGCACGCGCTGCGCCGCGATCGCAGCGTCGCCGCGGCCTGGAGCGCGGTCGCGGTGGCGGTGGCGTGCTGGCTGCCGCTGATCCTGCTGGGGCTGTTCGTGCGCCAGCGCGTGCGCCTGGCCGAGCACCGCCGCCGCAGCCGCGAGGAACTCGAACGCATGGTCGCCCACCACGCCGAGGCGCTGCGCTCGGCCCAGGACGGGCTGGTGGATGCCGCGCGCGCGGCGGCCTCGGGCCAGTCCAGCCTGGAACACCTGCCGCAGGGCGTGAGCGTGGTCGATGCGCAACTGCGCCTGATCGCCTGGAACAGCCGCTACCAGGAGATGTTCCAGTTCCCGGCCGAGATGATGCAGGTGGGCCGGCCGATCGAGGACTTCTTCCGCCACAACGCGCGCAAGGGCTGGCTGGGGCCAGGCCAGGTCGAGGAGGCGATCCAGCGCCGCCTGGACCATCTGCGCAGCGGCGGGGCGCACATGCACGAGCGCGAGCTGCCCAACGGCCGCGTGCTGGAGATCCGCGGCAATCCGATGCCCGACGGCGGCTTCGTCACCAGCTTCGCCGATATCACCACCTACGTGGCCGCCGCGCGCGACCTGCGCACGCTGGCCAGCACGCTGGAGCGGCGCGTGGAGGAGAGCACGGCCGACCTGCGCGCGGCCACCGCGCTGGCGGAGAACGCCAACCGCTACAAGGCGCGCTTCGTCGCCTCGGCCGTGCACGATCTGCTGCAGCCGCTCAACGCCGCGCGCATGTTCCTGGGCGCACTGCGGGGCAAGCTGCACGGCGAGGAGGAGCGCGACCTCATGCAGCGCGCGCAGACTGCGCTGGCCGCGCAGGACGACCTGCTGGCCTCGATGCTGGAGGTGTCGCGACTGGAGGCCGGCGTGCTGCAGCCCAAGCTGGAGGACGTGGCGCTGGGCCCGCTGCTGGCCGGGTTGGCCGAGCAGTTCGGCATCCTGGCCCAGGCGCAGGGCCTGGTCCTGCACACGGTCGGCACCCGCGCGCGGGTGCGCACCGACCCGACCCTGCTGCGCCGGGTGCTGCAGAACCTGCTGTCCAACGCGTTGCACTACACCCCGCACGGCAAGGTGCTGCTGGGCTGCCGCCGCGTGCCCGGCGCGGTGCGCGTGGAAGTGTGGGACACCGGCGTGGGCATCCCGGAGAACAAGCACGCGGCAATCTTCGAGGAGTTCGCGCGGCTGGACAACGGCCTGCGCCACGACCGCCGCAGCGCCGGGCTGGGCCTGTCGATCGTCGAGCGCACCGCGCGGCTGCTGGAGCATCCGCTGTCGCTGCGCTCCTGGCCCGGACGCGGCAGCGTGTTCGCGATCACCGTACCGCTGGCGGCGGCGACCCCTGCGGCGACCGTCCCACGCGTTCCGGTGCCGGGCGCGCTGGCCGCACAGCCGCTGCAGGGCACGCGGGTGTGGTGCCTGGATGCCGATGCGCAGGCCTGCGAGGCGCTGACGGCGCTGCTGCGCAGTTGGGGCTGTCAGGTCGCCTGCGGCAGCGCGCCGCAGGCGCTGGAGGCGCTGGCCGGCCAGGAGGCGCCACCCGACCTGGTGCTGATGGATCTGCGCTGGCGCGACGGGCACGGTGCGGCGGCCGTGGCTACGCTGGAGCCGGTGCCGCCGCTAGTGCTGATCGGCGCGCCCGGCGAGCGCGCCGAGGCGCTCGAGCACGGCCACGGCTTTCTCGCGCGGCCGATCACGCCGGCCGCGCTGCGTGCGGTGCTGACCCAGCGCCTGATGGCGAGTGGGAGGCTGCGCTGAGGCTGGGGGAGCTGGTCTTGTCGCCGGGGATGATCAAGCTTTCCCGGTAAAGCCTCATCGCTGCCATTGGCCGAAAAGGCCACAAGGGCGGCACCCTCTGTAGAGCGGAGCTTGCTCCGCTGCGCTTCGTTCGGTTCGTAGGGAAGGCCCCAGCGGAGCAAGCTCCGCTCTACAGGCAGGATGCTGCGAGATTTGAGGACACAGTTGCCCCCACCAAGGCCCTACAAGGCGTCGTCGGGGCTGGGGACGTCGTCCAGCTCGAGGGAGCGCGCCATGACGGCGGCCTGGGTGCGCGAGCGGCAGCCGAGCTTGGACAGCACGGCGCCGACGTGGATCTTGACCGTGTTCTCGGCCAGCCCCAGCGCGGCGGCGATCTGCTTGTTGAGCAGGCCCTCGGCCACCAGCATCAGCACGCGGAACTGCTGCGGCGTCAGCTGCGCCAGGCGCGCGGCCAGCTGGGCGTCGGCCTCCGAGCGCGCGGCGGTCAGCGGCGGGAACCAGGTGCCGCCCTCGAGCACCGTGGCCACCGCCTCGCCGATGGTTTCCACCTGCGAGGACTTGGGGATGAAGCCGGCCGCGCCGAACTGCTGGGCGCGGCGGATCACGCGCGGATCGTCGTTGGAGGAGATCACCACCACCGGCAGCTCGGGGCGCTCGCCGCGCAGCAGCGCCAGCGCCGACAGGCCGCGCGCGCCGGGCATGGCCAGGTCCAGCAGCACCAGGGCCACGTCCGGATGCTGCTCCAGGGCCACGCCCAGGGTGGAGACGCTGGAGGCCTCGACGGTGGACACGCCCGGGAAGCGCGAAGCCAGCGCGTGCAGGACCGCGGCGCGGAACAGCGGATGGTCGTCGGCGACGAGCAGGGTCGGTGGCGTCATCCGCACAGTCTAGGACACCGCGGGCGGGCGGCGCTCAGGCCGGCGTCGCGCGCAGATGTCGGATTCGCCATGTGGCCGGACCCACGAGTGCGGCTTGTTGTGGATTCGTAAAACGCGCCGGACATGCGCAGGCATCCCGTGGACAAATTTTCGCCACGCCGAAGTTGCTCGCACTTGCTGCAGTAACGCTTCGCGTCGTTGAAGCCGATGTAAAGAATCCATGAAGCGTCGCCAGCGTGATCGTCGCGATGGACTGCGCTTGTCATGCAACGTTCATGCATCGCTTGTCGACCCTAGAAATTCGTGGCTAGTCTCGGGATGTCGCTTGTACGGAAAGACACCCAACGCATGACCTCGTTCGTCCTGACCCTTGCCCTGCTAGCGATGGCCTGTCTGTTGTTGATGTCCGGCCGCGGGCGAGTGTGGAAGGCGTGCGTGCTCTCGCTCCTGGGCGTGCTGCTGAGCACGTGGTGGTTCATCGACCGGCTCAGCGGCGATGGCCTCAACGCGGCCACGCTGTATCACCTCAGGGCCGGGATGGAAGGCGCGGGCGTCTCGGATTTCGCGGGCGACATCGCCGCCTATGTCGCGTTGCTGCTGGCCTCGCTGCTGCCGCTGGGTCTGGCGCGCGTGCGGCGCTGGCGCCTGCATGACCAGGCGCGCGCCACGTCCGCTGCCTTCCTCGCCGCTGCCGCGATCGCCGTCACCGCCAGTCCGCTGCCGCGCGATGGCATGCGCCTGTATCGCCTCGGTCAGCCGGTCGATGGCAGCGTGGTGGCCGGCGAGTACCGCGTCCCGCGCGCACCGCTGCCTACGCGCAAGAACATCGTGTGGATCTATGGCGAGAGCCTGGAGCGCACCTACTTCGATCGGAAGGCCTTCGGAGGGATCACGCCGCACCTGCAGCAGCTGGCCAGCGAAGGGCTGGACTTCCGCAACGTGACCTCGGCCGACGGCGGCGGCTGGACCATCGCCGGCATGGTGTCCTCGCAGTGCGGCGTGCCGCTGACCGCCGCGCCGGGCGATGAGAACAGCTTCGGCCGCATGCACAGCTTCCTGCCCGAGGCGCAGTGCCTGGGCGACTATCTGCGCACGCAGGGCTATCGCAACGATTTCATCGGCGGCGCCGATGGCGCGTTCGCCGGCAAGGGCAGCTTCCTGGCCAGCCATGGCTACGACGATGTGCGCGATCTGGCCTGGTTCGAGCGCCAGGGCATCGATCGCCGCCACTTCTCGGCCTGGGGCGTGCACGACGACGTGCTGCTGGATCAGGTGTGGGACAGGTTCCAGGCGCTGTCGCGCGCGGGCCGGCCCTTCATGCTGACCACGCTGACCATGGACACCCACCATCCGGCCGGGCACCTGCCGGTGGCGTGTCAGCGCCAGGGCCAGGACGCGGTGAGCATGCGCGAGGCGATCGCCTGTTCGGACCGATTGATCGGCGAGCTGGTCGCCAGGATCCGCAGCAGCCGCTGGGCCGACAATACGGTGGTGGTGGTCGCCTCCGATCACCTGGCCCTGCCCAACGAGCTGGCCGACACGCTGCGCACGCTGCACCGCGAGAACCTGCTGCTGATGCTGGGCCCGGGCATCGCGCCCAAGCAGGTGGATACGCGCGGCGGCAGCACGCTGGATTCCGGTGCCACGCTGCTGTCGCTGCTGGATCCGGCGCTGGGCGCGATCGGCTTCGGCCGCTCGCTGCTCGACCCGCACGCCAAGCCCAGCGCCAGCGCCGCCTTCGCGCAGGCCGACGGCCGCGACTATCGCCGCTATCTGGCCTACGCCAACCAGCTGTGGACCGGGCGGCAGACGCGCACGCTGCGTGTGGACGACGATCGCCTGGTCGTCGGCGTGCAGGAGCTGCGCCCGCCCGTGCTGCTGGATTACGACAGCAGCTGGAACCTGAAGAACATCACCCTGGAAGACACGCCGCGCCGCTTCCGCAAGGCCAGCCCGGAAAACACCCTGGCCTATGTCGACCGCTGCACCGCCTTCGACAACGACTCACCCGACAGCGGCTGGTGCGCGCTGCTGATCAACAACGCCCGCGATGCGCGGCTGTACCGCAGCGGCGAGCTGGCGCACGGCGTGCGCGTGGACGCGCCGCTGCAGCGCATGGCCGGCGCGCGGCTGGAGCCGCGCCAGCCGGTGATGGTCGGCTCGGCGCTGCGCCAGACCGCGCCCGGCCACTACCAGGTCACGCTGACCACCTCGCACCGGCCCAGCCACGCGTTCTGGATCGAGGCCATGGATGCGCAGGGCAAAGTGCTGGCCCAGCACTGGGCGCTGCCCGATCCTTCCGGCCGCATCGAGATGAGCCTGGACCTGGACCGCGAAGTGGACGACATGCAGATCCGCGCCTGGCTGGGTTCGCCCGACGACATCGGCGTGGACCACGATGTGGCCCTGGTGCCGGCGCCGACGCGCAGCAAGCGCTCGTAACCGCACTCAGTAGGTATAGGTGATCGCCCAGACCGCGCCGGGCTCGGTGCGGCGCACCAGCAGCGGGCTGCTCTGCACCTGGCCCCCGTAGCGCGTGGAGGTGAGCTGGGTCGTGGAGGTCCAGTGCGTGTCGAACTTGTGTTCCCAACCCAGGCCTAACGAACCAGCGTACAGCCCGGCATCGGCCTGGAACGGCGCGAAGTCCGAGTGCGCGGCCTGGGCCGGCGTCACGCCGAACCAGGCCTGGTTGTAATGCGCATCGCCCCACCAGGCATCTACGTCCACGGCCATGCCGTCGTGCGCGGTCTGGAACAGCCCCAGCTCGGTGCCCAGGTGGAACTGGGTGCGCGGCGCGGACTGGCGCAAGGTGCGCTCGGCCTCGGCGCTGACCGACAGCCAGGGCGTGAACTGCGCCTCCAGCATGGTGTGCGAGGTGAAGGCGTCGGGCACCTGGCCCATGCCGGCCAGGCGCGTGCTGCCGGAGCGCCAGCGGCTGTCGTGATCGACGCGGCCGAAGTCGTAGGCCACCGACTGCGACAGGGTGAACACCGGCCCGAGCTGGAACTGCAGGCCGGCGCCGTGCTCCTGATCGGCGAACAGCACGCCGTGCTGCAGCGAGAACACCGGCATGGGCGCGAAGCGACTGCCGCCGCCGCCCGGATAGCGCGACTCGAGCTGGGCGGCCATGCCGATCACCTGTTCGTTATCGCTGGTCGGCTGGGTGACGGTCGCGTCCTGCGCTCTGGCGGGCAAGACCGCCAGCGCGCCGAGGGCCGGCACCGCCAGCAGGAGAGGAATCAAGCGCACATGCATGGTCTAAGGTCCTAGGCGGCCAGGCCTCGCCGGCGGCCTCCCGCCGGGCGAGGCGTGGGTCGGCGCGGCGCGAATCCGCTGGCGAGCCCAGGCCTATCGGTGACCATTTTCTGGCAGAAGATGTCGGGACGATGTCGTACTTGCCGGAGCCGGAACGGTTCCGTTCATGCCCCGCGCGCGTCCGCTGCGGCGCGCGATCGGCCTCAAGGCGCCTGCGGCTGGACCAGCGCGCGCCAGTTCTCCAGGAACTGGCGGCGCTTGAGCGTATCCAGGTACACCAGCAGGCCGGGCCCCAGCGCGATCGGCCGCAGCGCCTCGCCGGCCGGCAGGACCGAGCCCAGGCGCGCCTGCTCGGTCAGCACGCGCTGGCCGCGCGGCGAGAGCAGATAGTCCAGGAAGGATTGCGCCTGCGCGGGGTGCTGCGCCGTGCGCGGGATCACCGCGGTGCGCAGCGCCAGCAGCGTGTAGTCCTCCGGCTGCACCAGACCCAGCGGCGCGCCGGCGTCGATGCGCGCCTGCGCATAGGAGCCCAGCACGTTGTAGGCCAGCAGCAGCTGGCCGCGCGAGACCCGGTCCAGCAGCGGGCCGGTGCGCTCCTCCAGCTGCACCGCGTTGCGGCCCAGCGCGGCCAGCAGCGCGGTGGACACGCTGCCGCGCTGCGCGTCCTGGGTCGCGAACAGATAGCCCACGCCGCTGCGCGCGATGTCGTAGGTGCCCACCCGGCCGCGCAGCGGCGCGTCGGGATCGCGCAGCAGGTCAAGCAGCTGGCGGCGCGTGCGCGGCACCTGGTCCGGCTTGAGCAGGCGTGTGTTGTAGACGATGGCCACCGGCTCGGTGCTGACCGCGAAGACCTCGTGCCGCCACTGCGCCCAGTCGGGCAGCGCCTCGGTCTGCGGCGAGCGATAGGCCAGCGCATGGCCGTCGTTGGCCAGCTTGGTCTGCAGGTCCATGCTGGCGCTGATCATCAGGTCCGGGCCTTGCGCGTCGTTCGGGGCGCGCAGGTAGCGCGCGTACATCTCCCAGGAGACCACCTCCTCGTACAGCACCTCGACGTCCGGATGCAGGCGCTGGTAGTCGGCGATGACGCTGGCGAACACCGGCAGATCGGTCGAGCCCTGCACGCGCAGCTGCGCCCCGGCCTTGCCGGAGGGCGCGGGGAAGCGGCGTGCCTTGTCCGACTGCGCCCAGGCCAGGGGCACCACGCACAGCAACAGCAGCACGGCGAACAGACGCATCGGGCGCATCAGGCGATTCTCGGCAGGCGCAGCGTCACCACCAGCCCGCCCTCGGGCCGGTTGGACAGGTCGATGTGCGCGCCATGGCTGTCGGCCACGCGCTTGACGATGGCCAGGCCCAGGCCGGCGCCGCCCCGGGCGGCCTGCGCGCCGCGGGCGAAGCGTGCGAACACGGTGTTGGCCTCGGCCGCCGGGATTCCGGGCCCACGATCGGCGATGGTCACCACGCACTGCGCCGGCTCCACGCGCAGCGCGATCTCCAGCGGCCCTTGCGCGCCGCCGTGCTTGAGCGCGTTGTCGATCAGGTTCTTCAGGGCCTCACGCAGCAGCAGCGCATCGCCGCGCACGTACGCTGGCGCCGGGTCCATCTCCAGCACCAGGACCGGCTGCGGGCCGACCGCCGGCAGCGCGTCGTGCAAGGCCTGGCGCAGCGCCTCGGCCAGGTCGCAGCGCGTGAAGTCCTGCAGGTTGGAGCGGTGCAGCACGCTGGCATCGCTGAGCAGCTGGTTGAGCAGGCGGCTCATGTGGGTCGCATTGCGCTCTACCGCGATCAGGCTGCGGCGCATGTCGGCCGGATCGTCCTCGTCCAGGCCCAGCTGCGCCTGCGCGCGCAGCGCGGCCAGCGGCGTGCGCATCTGGTGCGCGGCCTCGGCCATGAAGGCGCGCAGGTTCTCGTTGCTGGCCTGCAGGCGCTGCATGAAGCGGTTGAGCGCACCGACCATCTGCTGCATCTCCTGCGGCGCGCCCTCGGGCAGCGGGCGCAGGTCGGAGGGCTCGCGCCGCGACAGGTCGCCCTCCAGCCGCGCCAGCGGCCGCAGCGCGCGCTGCACGCCCAGCCAGACCAGCGCAGCACTGAGCAGCGAGAGCAGCGCCAGCGCGGCCAGCGCGCGCAGCACCAGCTCGCCGGCCAGCGCCTCGCGCGCGCGGCGGGTGTGCCCCACCTCCACCAGGACCTGCGCCTGCGCGGCCGGCGTGGTGATGCGCCGCGCCACCGCCGCCACGCGCACCGGCTCGCCGCTGTAGCGCGTGTCGAACAGCACCGGCTGCCCGTCGCGCGGCGGCCGGCGCGGCATCGGCAGGTCGCCATAGCCGGTGATGGTGCGGCCGCTGCCGTCGAGCACGCGGTAGAAGACGCGGTCCTCCGGCGCCATCGACAGCATGTCCAGCGCCGCGTACGGCAGATCCACCTGCCACTGGCCATCGGCCAGGGCGACGCTGTCCAGGATCGACAGCGCCGAGGACACCAGCAGGTGGTCGTAGGACTGGTTGGCGGCGCGGTTGCCATAGGCGCGTGCGGCGAAGAACAGCACGGCGATGGCCAGCGCCGAAAGCGCGCCCAGATACAGCAGCAGCGTGCGCCGCAGCGAAGGCGCGGCGCGGCTCATGGCGCGGCGGCCTCTGCCTTGTAGCCCACGCCGCGCACGGTGGTGATGCGCAGCGGGCCGTGTTCGCCCAGCTTGCGGCGCAGGCGGCCGATGTACAGCTCGATGGCGTTGGGCCCGGCCTCGTCGTCGAAACCGAACAGGCCCTTGGCGATCTCGTCCTTGCTCACCACCTGCTCCAGCCGGCCCAGCAGGATCTCCAGCAGGCGGAACTCGCGGTTGGGCAGCTCCAGCGCCACGCCATCCACGTGCACCGTGTGCGCGGCGGCGTCGAACACCAGCGTGCCCACCTGCACCGCGGCGGTGGCCTGGCCGCGGCTGCGCCGCAGCAGCACCCGGCAGCGCGCCTCGAACTCGCGGAAGTCGAACGGCTTGGCCAGGTAGTCGTCGGCGCCCACGTCCAGCGCGTGCACGCGATCCTCGATGCCGTCGCGCGCGGTGAGCATCAGCACCGGCGTGGCGTCGCCGCGCTCGCGCAGCTCGCCCAGCACGGTCAGGCCGTCCATGCGCGGCAGGCCGATGTCCAGCACCACCAGGTCGAAGGCCTGGTAGCGCAGCACGCTGGCCGCGCCCAAGCCGTCGCGCTGCCAGTCCACCGCGTGGCCGCTGCGCCGCATGCGTCGCACGATGGCATCGGCCAGGTCCTCGTTGTCTTCGACCAGCAGCAGGCGCATCGGCACGGCCAGCACGGCATGGGGCGCCGCAGGACTCCATCTGCGCGCGGCCGCGTCCATCCCACCTTTGCTGCGCCGCAGCGACAGGACCATGACAGCTTGCGGCCCCTAGCCTGCCTCGCAACCTCGGCGCCCGGGCTCGATCCGCGGCGTCCGATCCGAACCTGGGAGGGTCCGTGTCCACCACCACCAACACCATCGCCGCGCTGGCCGCGGTCCTGGGCGCCTGCGTCGCCGCACCGGCCTTGGCCGCGGACGAGGACACGCGCCCGATCACCGCCGAACTGGGCGGCCGCCTGCACTGGGACTTCGCCGTGTTCGACAACGACGAGCGCGGCGTGCCCAACCGCAACGACACCCAGTTCCGCCGGGTCTGGCTGGATGTCTCCGGGCGCTTCTACGGCTTCATCTACAAGGCCGAGGTCGATCTGGCCGGCCTGCAGGATGCCCCGGGCAGCGCCGGCATCGTCGCGCGCGATGTGTACATCGCCAGAGCGTTCGACGCCGGCACGCTGACGGTGGGCCAGTTCAAGCAGTACTTCAGCCTGGACGATCGCACCGGCTCCAACTACGGCGCGTTCCTGGAGCGCGGCATGGGCCCCAGCACGCTGGCGCCGATCTACCGCAAGGCGGTGTCCTGGCAGGCCACCCTGCCGCATGGCACCTGGGCGGCGAGCGCCTACAGCCTGGAGAGCATCGACAACAGCGCGACCAAGGGCGCGGCGGTCGGCGGGCGCGCCACCTAGCTGCCGCTGGATGCGGGCAGCACGCTGCGGCACCTGGGCCTGTCGCTGGCGCACGAGGCCTACGACCATCCGGGCACGCGCCGGGCCGCCGCGTTGGTGCTGCGGCCGCGCCCGGCCAACGACCTGGCCGACAACAGCCGCCTGACCCTGGCGCGCTTCGACGCCGGCCGCGACACCGACGTGGACAAGTGGTCGCTGGAATACGCCGAGGTCCACGGCCCGCTGTCCTGGCAGGGCGAATACAGCGGCGCGGTGCTGGACGACGGCGCGCAACAGGCGAAGGTGCAGGCCGCCTACGGCTTCGTCAGCTGGTTCGTCACCGGCGAGTCGCGCGGCTACGACCGCAAGACCGGGCGCTTCTCGCGCGTCAAGGCCATGCGCCACCGCACCGGCGCGCTGGAACTGGCGCTGCGCTACGACCGCATGTGGGGTCGGCAGCATCCCGACGGCATGGCCGACACGATCGATGCCTCGATGCGGGCGGTGGCGCTGGGCGCCAACTGGTACTTCCAGCCCAACCTGCGGGTGATGTTCGACGTGATCGACAGCCGCAACCGCGACCACCGCACCGGCACCAGGCTGGACCACACCCTGGCCTACACCGGACGCTTCCAGTACCGCCGTACCGCCGGTGCGGCCTTCAACCCTTGAGGAAACGCGAATGCTGACGCTGCTCGGCTTCGGGATGGTCATCGCCTTCATGTACCTGATCATGTCCAAGCGGCTCTCGCCGTTGGTGGCGCTGATCACGGTGCCGATCGTGTTCGCGCTGCTGGGCGGCTTCGGCGGCGGCATCAACGAGATGATGCTGGAGGGCATCAAGAAGATCGCGCCGACCGGCGTGATGCTGATGTTCGCCATCCTCTATTTCGGCGTGATGATCGATGCGGGGCTGTTCGACCCGTTGGTCGGACGCATCCTGCGCCTGGTAAAGGGCGATCCGCTGAAGATCGTGATGGGCACGGCGATCCTGGCGATGCTGATCTCGCTGGACGGCGACGGCTCGACCACCTACATGATCACCGCCTCGGCCATGCTGCCGCTGTACCACCGGCTGGGCATGAACGCGCTGCGCATGACCTGCGTGACCATGCTCGCCAGCGGCGTGATGAACCTCACCCCGTGGGGCGGGCCGACCGCGCGCGCGGCCACCGCGCTGCACGTGGACCCGGCCGATGTGTTCGTGCCGCTGGTGCCGGCGATGGTCATCGCGCTGCTCAGCATCCTGGCGCTGGCGTGGTGGCTGGGCCTGCAGGAGCGCCGCCGCCTGGGCGTGATCCAGCTGCCGCCGGGCCAGGACTGGATGGACGCCTCGGTGGCCGAGGACGGCAGCGACGCCCTGCCCACGGTCGAGGATGTCGAGCACATCAAGCGGCCCAAGCTGCTGTGGGTCAACTTCGCCCTGACCTGCGCGCTGATGGCGGCGCTGGTGGTGGGCGTGCTGCCGATGCCGGTGCTGTTCATGATCGGCTTCGCCATCGCGCTGGTGATCAACTACCCGGACCTGGCCGAGCAGCGACGCCGCCTGGTCAACCACGCCGGCAACGTGCTGTCGGTGGTGTCGCTGATCTTCGCCGCCGGCATCTTCACCGGCATCCTATCCAACACCGGCATGGTCGAGGCGATGTCGCGCAGCTTCCTGGCGGTGATCCCCGATGCCTGCGGCCCGTACCTGGCGGTGATCACCGCACTGGCCAGCATGCCCTTCACCTTCTTCATGTCCAACGACGCCTTCTACTTCGGCGTGCTGCCGATCCTGTCGCAGGCCGCGGGCGAATACGGCATCACGCCGGTGGAGATGGCGCGCGCCTCGCTGGCCGGCCAGCCGGTGCATCTGCTCAGCCCGCTGGTGCCTTCGACCTATCTGCTGGTGGGCCTGGCCAAGGTGGAGTTCGCCGACCACCAGAAGTTCACCCTCAAGTGGGCGGTGCTGGTCTCGCTGGTGCTGATGGCGGCGGGGTTGGTGTTTGGGTTGTTTCCGTTGGTGGCTTAAGGGGTGGGATTCGGGATTCGGGATTCGGGATTCGGGATTCGGGATTCGGGATTCGGGATTCGGGATTCGGGAATCGGGATTCGGGAATCGGGAATCGGGAATCGGGAAAGCAAACGCCACTGACGCTTCACAGGCCACGCTCGCTTTTTACGGGGCCCGGTTTCCGGGTTCCGACACCTCTTCGAATACTTCCAAGGTCCATCCAATGACACTTCGCATCGCTTACGTCACCAGCGGCATGGGCAGCCTCGGCACGGCCATCTGCCAGAAGCTGGCCCATAGTGGACACACCGTGGTGGTCGGCTGCGGGCCAGACTCGCCGCGCAAGGCCGGCTGGCTGCGCGAGCAGCGCGCGCTGGGCTTCGACTTCATCGTCTCGGAGGGCAATGCGGCCGACTGGGACTCGACCGTGGCCGCCTTCGACCAGGTGCGCTCGGAGGTCGGCGAGATCGACGTGCTGGTCAACAACGCCGGCGGCCACCGCGACCAGCTGTTCCGGCAGATGCAGCGCGCGGACTGGCAGGCGGTGATCAACGGCAACCTCAACGCGCTGTTCAACGTCACCAAGCAGGTGATCGACGGCATGACCACGCGCGGCTGGGGACGCATCGTCAACATCGGCTCGGTCAGCGCGCACCGCGGGCAAATCGGCCAGGTCAACTACGCCACGGCCAAGGCGGCGATGGGCGGCTTCACCCGTGCGCTGGCGCAGGAAGTGGCCACACGCGGGGTGACGGTCAACACGCTCTCGCCCGGTTACATCGCCAGCGCGGCGATCAGCGGCTTCCCGCCCGACATGCTGGAGCGCCTGGCCTCCAGCGTGCCGGTCCGCCGCCTTGGCCAGCCGGCCGAAGTCGCCGGCCTGTGCGCCTGGCTGGTCTCCGACGAAGCCGCCTACGTCACCGGCGCCGACTACGCCGTCAACGGCGGCCTGCATATGGACTGAGCGCGACTCCTGCTCGGTGGGAGCAACTGTCTTCTCAAGTCCCGCAGCGGTCCTCCTGTAGAGCGGAGCTTGCTCCGCTGAGGCCTTCCCCACGAACCGAACGAAGAGCAGCGGAGCAAGCTCCGCTCTACAGGTGGGAGCCGCCATGGCGGCTCCCACAGGGTTTGCGAGGACTGTGCGCACGGCATGGCCCATGTTGTGCCATGCCCTGTCGGGTCGAGGCTCTGCGGCTGACAGGTCAGGATTTCTTTCGAGCCGAAGTCATGAGACATGAAGCGCGCCGCAGCGGGCCGGCGGGCAGTGGCCGCGACGAGCGAGGCAGGAGGCCGAGCGCCCGAATCAGGGCAGGATGCCCCGATTGAGGGGAAAGCGGACGCCGCCCGCCGGACCGCTACCCCTTTCCAAGTCGCAATGCCCACGCGCTGCAATCCCTAGCGCGACAAGAACAAAAAAGGACGGCCAGAAGCCGTCCTTTTTCATATCTCCCGCCAGAACTCGGCAGAAAAACCCGCCTCACTTCAGCCCGCGATTCTCCAGCAGCGGCGCGACGCTGGGATCCTTGCCGCGGAAGTCGCGGTACAGCGTGGCCAGGTCGACCGTGTTGCCGCGCGAGAGGATCTTGTCGCGGAAGATGTCGCCGTTCTTGAGGCTCAGCCCGCCATGCTCCTTGAACCACTCGAACGCATCGTCGTCCAGCACCTCGGCCCAGAAGTAAGCGTAGTAGCCGGCCGAATAGCCGCCGCCCCAGATGTGGTCGAAGTAGGTGGTGCGGTAGCGCGGCGGCACTTCGGCCAGATCGACCTTGTACTTCTTCAGCGAATCGGCCTCGAACTTGTCCACGTCCTGCAGCGGCGCGTCGGCCGGCAGGGTGTGCCAGGACAGGTCCAGCAGCGCCGCCGACAGGTACTCGGTGGTGGCATAGCCCTGGTTGAAGGTGCGCGACTTCTTGATTTTCTCCACCAGATCGGCCGGCATCGCCTCGCCGGTCTGGTAGTGCTTGGCGTAATGCGCGAACACCTTCGGATCGGAGGCCCAGTGCTCGTTGAACTGCGAGGGGAACTCGACGAAGTCGCGCGAGGTGGCGGTGCCGGCCAGGGTCGGATACTTCACGTTGGAGAACATGCCGTGCAGCGCATGGCCGAACTCATGGAACATCGTGGTGACGTCGTCGAAGCTCAGCAGCGCCGGCTGGCCTGGTGCGGGCTTGGTGAAGTTGCAGACGTTGTAGACCACCGGCTTGGTGCCGCTCAGCCCGTTCTGGCCGACGAACTCGTCCATCCAGGCGCCGCCGGACTTGCTGTCGCGCTTGAAGTAGTCGGTGTAGAACAGCGCCAGCGACTTGCCGTCCTGGTCGAACACCTCGTAGACCTTCATCCCGTCGTGGTAGGTCGGGATGTCGGTGCGCTCCTTGAAGGTGATGCCGTAGAGCTGGGTGGCGGCGTAAAACACGCCGTTCTTGAGCACGTTGTCCAGCTCGAAGTACGGCTTGATCTGCGCCTCGTCCAGGTCGTACTTGGCCTTGCGCACCTGCTCGGCGTAGAAGTCCCAGTCGGCGGCGGTGAGCTTGAAGCCGCCCTGCTGCGCGTCGATCACCTTCTGCATCTCGACCGCCTCGCTGCGCGCCTTGGCGGTGGCGGCGGGCACGGTGTCGGTGAGCAGCTTCAGCGCGGCATCCGGCGTCTTGGCCATCTGGTCGCTGAGGCTGTAGGCCGCATAGCTGTCGAAGCCGAGCAGCTTGGCCTTCTGCGCGCGCAGCTGGGCCAGGCGCTGCACGGTCTGGCGGGTGTCGTTGGCGTCGCCCTTCTCGGCGCGCGTCTGCGAGGCGCTCATCACCTGCAGGCGCAGGTCGCGATCCTTCAGCGAGGCCAGCACCGGCTGCTGGGTGGTGTTCTGCAGGGCCAGCAGGTACTTGCCGTCGAGCTTGCGCGCGGCCGCGTCCTGCGCGGCCGAGGCGATGTCGCCGTCGGACAGGCCGTCCAGCTTGGCCTTGTCGTCGACCACCACCGCGCCGGCGGCGGCGGCCGCGACCAGCTTGGTGTGGAACTGCGTGGCCAGGGTGGTCTCTTCGATGTTGAGCTTGCGCAGGGTGGCCTTGTCGGCGTCGGACAGCTGCGCACCGGCGCGCACGAACTCCTGGTACTGGTACTCGACCAGGCGCTTCTGCTCCGGGTCCAGGTTCAAGGTGTCGCGCTGGTCGTAGAGGCTCTTGATGCGCGCGAACAGCTTCGGATCCAGGTTGATCTCGTCCTGGTGCGCGGCGAGCTTGGGCGCGATCTCTTCCTGGATCTTCTGGCGCGCATCGTTGGTATCGGCCTGGACCAGGCCGAAGAAGATGCGCGAGACACGGGTCAGGGTCTCGCCGCTGCGCTCCATCGCCTCCAGCGTGTTGGCGAAAGTGGCGGGCTCCGGGTTGTCAGCGATCTTGCGGATCTCGGCCAGGTGCTGCTGCATGCCTTCCTCGAAGGCCGGCAGGTAGTCGCTGTCCTGGATCTTGTCGAAGGGCGGGGCCTGGAAGGGCAGCGTGCTGGCGCTCAGCAGCGGGTTGGCGCGCTGCGGCGCGGCTTCGGCGGCCGGGGTGGACGCGGCGGGTTTCACGGCATCGGCCTCCGTTTGTGCGTGGCAGGCGGCCAGCGCCAGGCTGATGGCGGTGGCAAGAGCGAGGGTGCGGGTCATGCGGGATCCAGCCATTGCGGAAGAGCCGCGCACGCTACCCGATCTGCCGTTCGGTGGCACGTGCCGGACGCTGGCCGATTGGGCCAAAGGTCAGCGTCAGGACGCATCGGCGCCCGGGCCCGGCCTGCCCGGTCCGGGCGCCGGGCCAGCCACGCCTAAGGCGCCGCCTGGCCGGCCGGCAGCGGCAGTGCGTCGTCCTTGTAGATGGCCACGTGCGGCACGCCGTCGGCGCCGATCCAGCCGCGGTACATGCCCTCGGTATTGAACGGGAAGGCGACCACGCCATCGGCGGCCAGCCCGATCGCACCGCCGTCGCCGCCGGCGGCCGGGATCTCGCGGTTGATCACCGTCTGCGCCGCGCGCACCAGCGACTGGCCGGCGTACTTCATCCGCGCGCAGATGTCATAGGCGGCCACCGCGCGGATGTAGAACTCGCCCCAGCCGGTGCCGGACACGGCGCACTGCGCGTTGGCATAGGTGCCGGCGCCGATGATCGGCGAATCGCCGACCCGGCCGTAGCGCTTGTCGGTCATGCCGCCGGTAGAGGTGCCGGCCGCCAGCCGCCCGGCGCCGTCCAGCGCCAGCGCGCCGACGGTGCCGAAGTGCCTGGCCGTGGCCAGGTCCTCGTGGGCCAGGCCCAGGCGATCTTCCTTCAGCGCCTGCTGCAGCTGCTGCCAGCGCTTTTCGGTGCGGAAGTACGACGGATCGACCAGCGTGATGCCCTGCTCGCGGGCGAAGACCTCGGCGCCATCGCCGACCATCATCACGTGCTGGGAGTGGTCCATGACCGCCTTGGCGAGCAGGATCGGATTCTTGACCCGGTGCACACCGGCGATCGCGCCGGCCTTGCCGCTGGCCCCATCCATGATCGCCGCGTCCAACTCGTTCCTGCCGTCGTGGGTGAACACCGCGCCCTTGCCGGCGTTGAACTGCGGCGAGTCTTCCAGCACGGTGATCGCCGCGGCCACCGCTTCCGGCGCCGGCTTGCCCTGGGTCAGCAGCGCATGGCCGGCCTGCAGCGCGGCGGTCATCGCCGCGCGCGCCTCGGCCTCGTCGGCCGGCGTCATCCCCTTGCGCTCCACGCCCGCCCCGCCGTGGATCACCAGCATCGGCGCATCCAGCAGGACCAGCACGCCGTCGCGCACCGCGTAGCGGCGCTGGAAGACCGGCGCGTCCACCGTGCCGGCCGGCAGGTGCAGCACCGAGCCGGCGCCCACGCCCAGCGTGCGCACCTGCGCCAGTTGCATCGGGCTGTCCTCGGCCTGGCGCTCGGTGAAGCCGCCCTGCACCACCGTCGCGCCGGCGCCGGGCGCGGTGGCGTACACGCGGGCGCTGCCGTCGCCTTCCACCGCCACCGCCGCGCTCTCGTCCACGCCCAGGCCGATCAGCGGATGCCCGGCCAGGGTCTCGGCCTTGGCCACGAAGCCGATCAGCCGGCCCAGCCGGTTGCGTTCGCTGAAGTGCGTGTCGGTGACCACGCCCTTGAGCGCGGCCAAGTGCAGGAAGCCGGTCTCTATGGTGTTCTCCGGCCCCAGCGGATCGGCCAGCGCGCGCGGGCTGGTCTGGCTGCCGCCGTCCATGGCGCCGTACAGATACTCGCCCTGCATGGCCAGGCCGGCGCTGGTGCCGCCCAGCGGCTTGCCCGCGGCCACGTGCGCATCCAGCGCGGCGGCCACCGGCGTGTCCTTCCAGAAGCGCACGTAGCGCGACTGGTCGCCGCCGGCGATGAAGATGCCGTCGGCCCGCTTCAGGGCCTGCAGCATCTTCGGGTCGTAGGCCGCCTGGCGGTCGTGGAAGACGAAGGTCTCCACCGACACCGGGCCGCCGACCTCGCGATAGAACTCGTCGCCCACCTCGCCGGCCTGCGAGGCGCGCAGCACCACCAGGTGGCCGTTGCCGGCCTTGGCGAAGAACCAGCGCAGGGCGTCGTGGTTGCGGTCGCCGCCGCCCATCAGCAGCAGGCCCGGCTGGACCTTGCCCGGCGTGGCGGCCCTGGCGTCGCCCAGCAGGTAGTGGTCCAGCGAGGCCGGCGCGGCCATCGCCACACCCGACCACAGCAGCGCGGCCAGCAGCGGCCAGGACTTGCGCGAAACGGACGGCATGGGCAGGGGTTCCTTTGGAGGGCGACAGCCATGCAGGACGAACGAACAGCGCCAATCCCCCCGTGGGCAACAGCGCGCCCGCTCGGCTATGGTGCAGGCCATGCGCACCGCCCTGGACGACTGGTTCATCCGCGAGATCCTGATCCACGAGGCGTCGCTGAGCGCGTATCTGCGCCGCAGCTGGTCGCGGCCCGACGAGGTCCACGACCTGCGCCAGGAGATCTACGTGCGCGTCTACGAGGCCGCCGGCAAGGCGCTGCCGACCGCGCCCAAGTCCTTCCTGTTCGCCACCGCCCGCCACCTGATGACCGACCGGCTGCGCCGCGGGCGGGTGGTGTCGATCGAGGCAGTGGGTGATCTGGACGCCTTGCACGTCTTGGTGGATGAGGCCTGTCCCGAACGCGTGTGCGGCGGACGGCAGGTGCTCAGGCGGCTGGCCGAGGCGTTCGACCGGCTGCCGGACCGCTGCCGGGAAGTTGTGTGGCTGCGGCGGGTGGAGGAACTGTCGCAGAAGGAGGCGGCCATGCGCATGGGCATCAGCGAGAAGACCGTGGAGAAGCACCTGGCCAAGGGCATGCGCCTGCTGGCCGGGGCCTATCACGGCGGCGGCCCGGCGCGCCCCGCCACCACCGCATCGCAACCGACCGGACACCGGCATGTCGACGGACAGCGCCAGGATTGAGTCGCGCGCGGCCGCGTGGCTGGCGCGGCGCGACTGCGGGGACTGGGACACCCAGGCACAGGACGCGCTGGAAGCCTGGCTGGCGCAGGCCACCGCGCACCGCATCGCCTTCCTGCGGCTGGAGGCGGCCTGGGAGCAAAGCGGGCGCCTGGCCGCGCTCGGCGCCGGGGTGGCGCCGGGCACGGTGCCGCCGCGCGGCGCCTGGTCGTCCACGGCGGCACCGCCCACCGCACCCGCCGCGGCCCCCGGCCCGGGCGCCGACCTGTCGCAGGTGGTCTTCGCCCCGCGCCCCGCGCGCTCCCACCGCCGCTGGCCTGCCCTGCTGGCCGGCGCGGCCGTGCTGCTGCTCGCCCTGGGCGTGGCCGGCGCCGGCTGGAGGCACTACGCGGTCACCGAAAGCGCGAGTTATGCCAGCGCGCTGGGCCAGCTGCAGCCGGTGGCGCTGTCCGACGGCTCGCGCGCCACTCTCAGCAGCGACAGCCTGATCGAGGTCGCGCTGTCGGCCGCGCGCCGGCGCATCGCGCTGAAACGCGGCGAGGCCTACTTCGAGGTGGCCAAGGACGCCGACCGGCCGTTCGTGGTCGAGGCCGGCGAACGCCGCGCGGTGGCGGTGGGCACGCGCTTCTCGGTACGCCGCGACGGCGCCACCACCCGCGTGGTCGTCACCGAAGGCACGGTGCGGCTGGAATCGGACGACCACGGCGACCGCCCCGCCCCGACCACGCTGCTGCCGGCCGGCAGCATCGCCATCGCTGGTCCGGACGGGGTGCTGGTGCGCAGCGTGCCGGTGGCCGAGGCCGAGGCCGCGCTGGACTGGCGCGGCGGCCTGCTGAGCTTCCGCGACACAGCCCTGGGCGAGGCGGTGGCCGAATTCAATCGCTACAACGCGCACAAGCTGGTGGTGGCCGACGCCCGCGCCGCCGCGTTGCGGGTGTCGGGCACCTTCCAGTGGGACAACGCCGACGGCTTCGTGCGCCTGCTCGAACGCGGCTTCCCCGTGCACGCCGAACGCCGCCCCGGGACGGTGCTGCTGCACAGCCGCTGAGCACGCCGCGCGTCGATCGCGTGGGGGGAGTGGCGGACTTGTTCGTCCTGAGCCTTGCATGGGCGCGCCCCCCGCACGCCCGCCACTCTGGGGAGAGTCGAATGCATTCCAAGCTGCGAACGCTGCTGTTGAGCGCTGCCTGTGCGGCGGCCCTGTCCGCCCAGGCCCAGGCCGCCAGCCAACTGGACATCCCGGCCGGCAGCCTGGACGGCGCCTTGCAGGCGCTCTCGCGCCAGACCGGCGCGCAGCTGCTCTACCGCCCCGAGCAGCTGGCCGGCCTGCAGACCCGCGGCGTGCGCGGCGAGCTGAGCCCGGCGCAGGCCGCCGAGCGCCTGCTCGAAGGCAGCGGCCTGGTCGCCCGGCGCGACGCCTCCGGCGCCCTGCTGATCGCCCGCCAGGACGCGACCCCGCGGCCTGCGCCCGGCGCGCGCCCGAAGCCCGCGCCCGCGCCGCAGGCCGACAGCGACGCCCCGACCGACCTGGAGCGCCTGCAGGTCACCGGCTCGCGCATCCCGCGCGCCCAGGTCGAGGGTCCTGCGCCGATCACCACCATCACCGCCGAGGACATCAAGGCCAAGGGCTTCACCACCGTGCCCGACGTGCTGCGCGCGATCACCCAGAACGGCGGCGAGACCCAGAGCCAGCAGTCGGCCAACGGCGCGGACTTCTCGCCCGGCGCCCAGCAGGTGGACCTGCGCGGGCTGGGGCCCAACCACACCCTGGTGCTGGTCAACGGCCGCCGCATCGCCGACTTCCCGCTGCCGTTCAAGGGCCGCAGCAACTTCACCGACATCTCCAACATCCCGCTGGGGATGATCGAGCGCATCGAGATCCTCAGCGGCAGCGCCTCGGCGGTGTACGGCTCGGACGCGATCTCCGGCGTGGTCAACTTCATCCTGAAGAAGCACGCCGACGGCACCACCGTGGACTACCGCTTCGGCACCACCAGCCGCGGCGATGCCGACTCGTTCGACCTGAGCATCTCCAGCGGCTTCGAGCGCGGCGCCTTCAGCGCGGTGTACGGACTGGAGTACACCGGACAAAACCCGCTGTGGGCCTATCAGCGCGGCATCCAGGACTCCTCGCAGGATTCCCCCGTGGCCAGCGGCCGGATCGCGCGCCGCGGCTTCCTGCGCACCGACTACTACGACACCTACCTCGACCCGGGCCGGGACACCTGCGAGGCGCTGGCCCGCTTCAACGGCCACTCCACCTACTACGCCTCGCGCCCGCGTTACGGCGACTACGATCCCGCGCTGGACGACTACGGCCCCGGCTACTACTGCGGCAGCGACAAGGCGATCGGCTACGGCACCATCATCAGCAAACGCGAGGGGCTCAACGCCTACGGCAGCTTCAACTACGACTTCGGCGACGGGCTGCGCTGGTTCGCCGACGTGCAGGCCGGCTACCACACCATCGACCTGTTCCGGGACGTGCGCAGTTGGTCCTACCAGCAGCCCAACGGGCAGAAGGACGGCTACTTCTACAACCAGGCCACCGAGCAGGTGGAGTACTGGCAGCGCCAGTTCACGCCCGAGGAAATGGGCGGGCTGAACACCGGCACGGTCCGCAACCGGCAGAAGACCTTCAGCCTCACCACCGGCCTGGCCGGCCGGTTCGGCCAGGCCTGGGACTGGGAGGCCTCGCTGTCGCATTCGCAGTACTCGCTGGCGGTGAGCTGGCCGCAGATCGTGGCGTCCAAGGCCAACGACCTGTTCCTGGGGACGATGCTGGGCATCGACGAGGACTCGGGCTATCCCATCTACAACGCCGATCCGGCGCGCCTGTACACCCCGCTGACCCGCGCCGAGTACGACGGCATCTTCGCGCGCTCCACCTACCACCCCGAGTCGCGCAACGACACGCTGGCCTTCACCCTGACCAACACCGCGCTGTTCGGCCTGCCCGGCGGACCGGCCGGGCTGTCGGCCACCGCCGAGCTCGGCAGCCAGGGCTACGACCTCAAGCCCGATCCGCTGGCCACGCAGGACTACTACTACAGCTGGAAGGACTCCGACGGCCACGGCAGCCGCAACCGCTGGGCGGTGGCCAGCGAACTGCGCCTGCCGCTGCTGGAGCGCCTCAACCTGAGCCTGGCCGGGCGCTTCGACCAGTACCGCTTCGCCGGCCGCAGCATCGACAAGCCGACCTGGAGCGCGGGCGTGGAATGGCGCCCGATCGACGCGCTGCTGCTGCGCGGCTCCTACGGCACCGCCTTCCGCGCGCCGGACCTGCACTACCTGTTCGCCCAGGAAGGCGAGGACGAGACCTCCGGCGTGGACTACTACCGCTGCGACACCGAGGAGGCCGGCACGCCGTACGAGGACTGCAGCTACGGCGACGAGGGCATCGTGCGCACGCGCGTGGGCAACCGCGACCTCAAGCCGGAGACCAGCACCGCGTGGACCGCCGGCCTGGTGTTCTCGCCCACGCCAAGCTTCGACATCTCGCTGGACTGGTTCGACATCGACATGCGCGACCAGGTGCAGGACCTGCGCGTGGACGTGGTCCTGCGCAACGAGCGCGACTGCCTCACCGGCGCGGTCCCGCTCAGCTCGGGTACCTGCGTGGACGCGCTCTCGCGCGTCACCCGGCTGGCGGACGGCAAGCTCTACGGCGTGTCCGTCGAACCGATCAACATCGCCCGCGAACGCACCTCCGGCGCCGACCTGGCCGCGCACTGGAAGCTGGACACCGGCCTGGGCCTGTTCACGCTGGGCCTGGACTACACCTGGGTGCACCGCCACGACATCCAGGTCTATGCCGGCGATCCGATGGTGGACGAGTTCGCCATCAACAGCGGCTACGACATCCCGCGCACCAAGACCAGCGCCAGCCTGGGCTGGAGCAAGGCCGCCTGGTCGGCCACCGTGTACGGCCAGCGCCTGGGCAAGCTGCCCAACTACGCCTCCTACGACCAGGACTTCGACGAGGACTCGGGCCAGAGCCCGTGGGTCGAGGCGACCTGGCGCTACAACCTGTCGCTGTCGCGGCAGTTCGGCGACCGCGCGCGCCTGTCGCTGACGGTCAACAACGTGCTGGACAAGATGCCGCCCAAGGACGCCAGCTACACCGCCTATCCGTACTACGACGTGTCCTGGTTCGATTCGCTGGGGCGCAGCCTGTATCTGGACTTCACCTACAAGTTCGGCGGCAAGGCCTTGTGAGAACCGCGTGCTGAGGAACGAGGAACGCGCGCGCGCGCCAGAGCGCGGGTCGAAGCTCCGCGCTCACTCGCGCCTCGTTCCTCTCCGCCGGTTCCTCAGACAGTGCCGCGCGTCTTGCCCATCCACGGCCGGTACCAGGCGCGGATGGCGGCCATGTCGGCCTCCATGTCGGCGCTGGTGTGGAACACCGGCCCCAGGCCGATGATCTTCTCGGGGTAGTGGAAGTAGGCCATCAGCACCGGCACATCGGCGGCGCGGGCGATCTTCCAGAAGCCCGCCTTCCACTTGTCCACGCGGTTGCGCGTGCCCTCGGGGGTGACCACGAACCAGATGCGCTCGCTGCGGCGGATGGTGTCCACCGCGGTGCTGACCACACCGCCGGCGTTGGCACGATCCACCGGCACCACGCCCAGCTTGTGCAGCAGGATCGACAGCGGCCACCAGAACAGGCTGGCCTTGGCCAGCACCTTGACCTCGAAGCCCATCGCGATCTTGGCCGCCATGCCCCACAGCCCGTCCCAGTTGGACGAATGCGGGGCCACGATCATCACTAGCTTGGGGATGTCCGGCAGCTCGCCGGCGATGCGCCAGCCGCTCAGGCGCAACAGCGTGCGCGCGCACCAGCGGTTGAAGCGGTTGGGCTTCACACGCGGCATGTTGCGGGGGGGGGCCGGCATCTGGCCCGGCGGCCTCGGGGTCGGGTCAGTCCCAGTCACGTGCGGTCCGGTTGCGCTTGATCTGGCCACGGGTCTTCTTCTCATCCAGCCGGCGCAGCTTGGAGGCGCGGCTCGGTCGGGTCGCCACGCGCGCCTTGGGCACCGACAGGCTGGCGGCGATGATGTCGGCCAGGCGCTCGCGTGCGTCCTGGCGGTTGCGGTCCTGGGTGCGGAAGCGCTGCGCGTCGATCACCAGCACCCCCTCGTCGGTCAGGCGCCGGTCGCGACGCGCCAGCAGGCGGCTGCGCAGGGCCTCGGGCAGCGACGGCGAGCCGGCCACGTCGAAACGCAGCTCCACCGCGCTGGACACCTTGTTGACGTTCTGCCCGCCGGCGCCGCTGGCGCGCACGAAACGCTCGACCAGCTCCTCCTCGGGGATCGACAGCGCAGGGGTGATCTGGAGGGAACCGGCCGGCATGGCCGCGATTGTAGGACAAGGCGATGACACGCCGTGCGATGCCGCGACATGCGGGCCGGCGCCCATCGCGGTCCTGAACCCCGGCCCGCGCGCGCACCTGACGAGTCTGTCATCGCGCTTTGCGAGCGAGGCGAACCGACGCAGAATCGCCGCCCTTGCTTAGTGAAATTTTTACACGCACCCCGCGCCGGCTCGGCACCATCGCCGGTCACGTTGCGCGCCTTTTCGAGATCCACATGCCACGCCGTCGATTCACGTCCGTCCTGTTGTTGCTGTCCCTGCTGGCGGCGGTCTGCGCGCCCGCGCTGGCCCGCGTGCCGACCGACGAGGAGATCGACCGACTGCTGGCCGCCTCGCGCGCGCAGAGCATGCTGGCGGCGATCCAGCCCCAGGTCGAGGCCATGCAGCGCGAGCAGTTCGCCCAGCTGACCCAGGGCAAGACGCTGACCCCGCAGCAGCAGGCCGAGATCCAGCAGATCCAGGCCAAGACCTCCGAGATCGTGCGCCAGTCGCTGGCCTGGGAGCAGATGCGCCCGGTCTATCTGGACGTGTACCGCAAGACCTTCGACGACGACGACGTCAAGGCGATGACCAAGTTCTACGAGAGCAAGGCCGGCCAGCGCCTGCTGGACCGCACGCCGGCGGTGATGCAGAGCCTGATGGTCGGCATCCAGCAGAAGATGATCCCGCAGCTCGAGGCGCTGCAGGCCGAGGTCAAGACCGTCTCGGCCGAGCCCCTGCCCGCCCCGCCGGTGTCCCCGCCGGAGGAGCGCCGCAAGTCGGCCACGACCAGCAGCACCCGCAAGAAGGCCACCTCGACCAGCAAGAAGTCGAGCACCAAGTCGAGCACGAAGAAGTCCAGCTCCAGCAAGTCGAGCAGCAGCAAGTCCGGCTCGACCAAGGCCAGCACCACCAAGAAGGCCACCACCAGCAAGACCCCGGCCAAGAAGACCACCACGACCAAGAAGGCCTCGTAGCGCCGCACCCGGCGCAGGGCGGCAGCCCTGAAGACGGCGTCCGCGAGCTTGCCGCCAGCCGCAGCCGCAGCCGCAGCCGCAGCCGCAAAGCCTCACACCTTTCTCGGCACGCAGACGAAGCGGAGCCACCCACAGCCCCCCTCGTCCCCCCGAAGTCCAGAACAGCCCCTCACCTTTCGCGAAGCGAAGGGGGAGGTTGGGAGGGGGTGCTCTTGCTTTTGACTTCCCCGCGAAGAGCACCCCTCCCCATCCCTCCCCTTGGCCTGCGGCCAAAGGGAGGGGGCAGAAGCAGAATGCGAGCGCCTCAGGAAAAGGCTGAGCAAGAAGTCGTTCCCCGCCAAGCGGGAAACAACAGAGGCGCTTCTACCGGAAGCCCTAAAGCGCCAACTGCGCCCGCGGCGGCAGACGCCAGTCCACCGCCCCCAACCCATGCCGATCGAGATACTCGTTGGCCTGCGAGAAATGCCGGCAGCCCAAAAAGCCGCGGTGCGCCGACAGCGGCGAAGGATGCGGCGCCTTCAGCACCCGATGCCGGCGCGGATCGATCACCTTGCCCTTGGCCTGCGCATAGCTGCCCCAGAGCAGGAACACCAGATGCTCGCGCTCCTGCGCCAGCGTCTGGATCACATGGTCGGTGAAACCCTCCCAGCCCTTGCCCTGATGCGCGCCGGCGCGGCCCTCCTCGACCGTCAGCACCGAGTTGAGCAGCAGCACGCCATGGCGCGCCCACGGCATCAGGCAACCGTGATCCGGCGGAGTGAAGCCGATGTCGCTGGCCAGCTCCTTGTAGATGTTCTGCAGCGACGGCGGCACCGGCACGCCCGGCAGCACCGAGAAGCACAGCCCGTGCGCCTGCCCGGCGCCGTGATACGGATCCTGGCCCAGGATCACCACCTTGACCGCCTCGAACGGCGTGGCATCGAACGCCGCGAAGATCCGCGGCCCCGGCGGAAACACATGCGCCCCGGCCTGCTTGCGCTGACGCAGGAACGCCGACAGCGCCTGCATCTCCGGCCGCAGCAGCCAATCGCCCACCCGCGCCTTCCACGAAGGCTCGAGCTGGATGCGGGGATTGGAAGCGTTGTCGTCGGTCATGTGCGAACAGGATCGCCAGATTCAGTCCAGTGGTGCCGAGAGCAGTTTGGCAAGTGAAGAACCGTCGGGATAGAGGATGTCGTCAATGCGCCAACCGTCCGCAGTCTTCGCTACGCGGAAAGACAGGGCGATGTGTTCGCGCGTTGACGGAACCATGTACTGAACCCGCACGGTGTCGCCATCGGCGGACGTGAGCGTGAGCGCTTCTGCGGATGGATCCTGGGAGCCCCAAAGCGGCGCGAAATCCAGGCGGCAGATCTCTCGGCGCCGCGCCGCGCATGCCGCATCCTCCGCGATGAGTCCTGCCAGACGAGCGGTGAAGTAGCGCCGCAGCACGTCTTTTGATTGCTCGGCCAGGCCCGGCGTATCCGATTCCAGGACAGCCTCCCAGGCGAAGTCCTGATACAGCCTTTCCACGACGGCGCGCGGCTGCCGGTCGGGCGTCGCAGCCACCGCTGTCGCGCCGACGAGCATCGGCAAGCTGCTGGCGGCAATGCACATGGCCAATCGTGCGCCTGAAAGACCCGACTTTCGTCTGGTCGGTGTCACGCCACCGCCGGCAGCGTGGCCATGTCCCAGCGCGGGGTGACGTGAACCTGCGCGTCGCTGCACTGGCCGGCTTCCAGGCGCAGGGCGCCGGCGAAGGCGATCATCGCGCCGTTGTCGGTGCACAGCGCCGGGCGCGGGAAGCAGGCGCGGCCGCCGCGCTGTTCGCACATGGCCTGCAGCCTGGCGCGCAGACGCTTGTTGGCGCCCACGCCGCCGGCGATCACCAGCGTGTCGCTGCCGGCCGCCTCCAGCGCGCGCTGGCACTTGATCGCCAGGGTGTCGACCACCGCGTCCTCGAAGCCGCGCGCGATATCCGCGCGCGTGGTCTCGGACTGGTCGCTGTCGCGCCAGGCCAGCAGCACCTGCGTCTTCAGGCCGGAGAAGCTGAAATCCAGGCCCGGGCGGTCGGTCATCGGCCGGGCGAAGGTGTAGGCCCCCGGCGTGCCGGTCTCGGCCAGCCGCGCCAGCTGCGGGCCGCCCGGATACGGCAGGCCCATCAGCTTGGCGGTCTTGTCGAAGGCCTCGCCGGCTGCATCGTCCAGGGTCTCGCCGAGCAGGCGGTACTCACCGATCCGGTCCACCGCCACAAGCTGGGTATGCCCACCGGAGACCAGCAGTGCGACGAACGGCGCCGCGGGCGGGTCGTCCTCCATCAGCGGCGCCAGCAGGTGGCCTTCCATGTGGTGCACGCCGATGGCCGGCAGGTCCAGCGCCCAGGCCAGCGCGCGGGCCACGCCGGCGCCGACCAGCAGCGCGCCGACCAGGCCGGGCCCGGCGGTATAGGCCACGCCGTCCAGATCGCGGGTGGACAGGCCGGCCTCGCCAAGGGTCTGGCGGATCAACGGCAGCAGCTTGCGCACGTGGTCGCGGCTGGCCAGCTCCGGCACCACGCCGCCGTACTGGGCGTGCAGGGCGATCTGGCTGTAGACCGCGTGGGCGCGCAGGCCGGCCGCGCCGCCCAGGGCGGTGTCGTAGACCGCCACGCCGGTCTCGTCGCAGGAGGTTTCGATGCCGAGGACTTTCATGGCCACAGGATGCGCCCGGCGCAGGTCCTTTTCCAGCCCGCGCGCTTGCACGGCACCGGACGAGCCGCTATAGTGCGCGGCTCACCGGGTCAGAGCCCGGTCATTTTGTGTCCCGGAGATTCCATGCCCAGCGTCAAAGTCCGCGAAAACGAGCCGTTCGAGTTTGCGCTCCGTCGTTTCAAGCGCACCTGCGAAAAGGCCGGCGTGCTGGCCGAAACCCGCAAGCGCGAGTTCTACGAAAAGCCGACCCAGGAGCGCAAGCGCAAGGCCGCTGCCGCGGTGAAGCGCCAGCTGCGTCGCTCCTCGCGCGACGTCACCAAGCGCCAGCGCCTGTACTGAGCGAAGGCGGGTCGTTGCGTCGGCCACCGCTTCGCGCGGTGGCTCGGCGGCAAGCCAGACCAAGAGCCGGCACGCGCGAGCGTCGCCGGCTTTTTGTCGTCCCTTAGATTCCTGTTCCCGCGCGGGTCCAACCCGCGCGCCCTGCCCCGGAGGATGGCCATGAGCCTCAAGCAGCAGCTGACCGAAGACATGAAGACCGCCATGAAGGCCGGTGAGAAGGATCGCCTGGGCGTGATCCGCCTGATCAACGCGGCGATCAAGCAGCGCGAAGTCGACGAGCGCATCGAGCTGGACGACGCCGCGGTGCTGGCCGTGCTGGAGAAGATGGTCAAGCAGCGCAAGGACTCGGTCAGCCAGTACGAAGGTGCCGGCCGCGAGGACCTGGCCGCGATCGAGCGCGCAGAGCTGGCCATCATCGACACCTACCTGCCCGCCAAGCTGGACGAGGCCGCCATCGCCGCGGCGATCGATGCGGCCATCGCCCAGACCGGCGCCGCCGGTCCGGCCGACATGGGCAAGCTGATGGGCGTGCTCAAGCCGCAGCTGGCCGGGCAGGCCGACATGGGCCTGGTGTCCAAGCTGGTCAAGCAGAAGCTGGCCGGCTGAGCCCGCGCCCCGGCGCGCCGCCTGCGGGCCGCGCGCCGTCCGCCCGCCCCGCGCGGGCTGCAATCGAAAGCCATTCTCATCTACACTTCCCAGGCTGGGTGCAAGCCTCTCGCCGCGCCCGCCAGCAGGTCCGCCTTGCAAGGACCTCCCGGGGAAGTTCCACATTTCCGCTCCCACCCACCGCGCCGGCCTGCGCCCGACGTTGTTGACCCTGGCCGTGTTGGCGACCCTGCCCGCCGCGGCCCAGCAGGCGCCCACGGCGGCCACCGCCACGGACCTGGACAAGGTCACCGTCAAGGGCGAGAAGACCGACCGCTCGCTGCAGGACACCGCCTCCAGCGTGGCGGTGACCACCAGCGCCAGGATCGAGCAGGAGAACCTGCTCTCGCTGTCGGACCTGATCAACCGCACGCCCAACGTGACGCTGATGTACGGCCAGCGCGGCTTCACCATCCGCGGCATCGCCGACGAATCCGGCGCGCCCAACCCGCTGGCCACCATCTATCTGGACGGCGCGGCGCTGCCCAGCCAGGCCAGCGACAGCCTGCCCACCGACCTGTGGGACCTGTCCCAGGTCGAGATCTTCCGCGGCCCGCAGTCCACCATCCAGGGCCAGAACGCCCTGGCCGGCGCGATCGTGATGCGCAGCGAGGACCCGACCATGGACTGGAGCGGCCGCGCCCGCGTACTGCTGTCCGACCCGTCGGACAAGCGCTACGCCGTCGCCGGTGGCGGCCCGCTGGTGAGCGACGAACTGGCCTTCCGCGTGGCCGCCGAGAAGCGCGATTTCGACGGCTACGTGTGGAACCCGACCCGCCAAACCGGCGAGGACGCGCTGGAGAGCACCAATGCGCGCTTCAAGCTGCTGTGGACGCCCAAGGGGCTGCCGGGCCTGACCGCGCGCCTGACCTGGATCAACGACAACCGCGACGGGCCGTACATGTACACCTACGCGCGCAGCGATGCGCGCGACCCGTTCGACCATCCGATCAACACCTCCGACTTTCCCAACACCACCCGGTCTCACGCGCAGATCGGCACGGCGCAGGTGGACTACGACTTCGGCTACGCCTGGACCCTGTCCTCGGTGACGGCCTGGAGCAAGGTGACGACCGCACGCAGCGCCGACAACGACCTGGGACCGGTCGATTCCGCCCACACCCTCACCGACGGCGACTACCGCGGCCGCTCGCAGGAGCTGCGCGTGCACTACGCCGGCGAGCGCCTGGACGGGCTGCTGGGCGCGTACTGGTCGCGCGCGGAGGATGGCAACATCCAGTCCAGCCGCACCAATGTGACCACGCCGGTGACGACCATCGCCGGGGTGCTGCGCGCCTCGGGCTTCCCGGCGGCCAACGCCACGGCCATCGCCACGCGCTATGCGCAGGCGCTGCCGGTGATCCCGGTGGACTACGACAGCGATGCGCCGACCGAGTCGGAGAACAAGGCGCTGTTCGGCGATGGCCAGCTGCGGCTGGCGCCGGCGTGGACGCTGCTGGGCGGGTTCCGCTACGACCGCCAGGACTACACCTTCTCCAACGACACCAATGCGGTGTTCGCCGGCACCCTGCCCGATCCGGGCGGCTTCGGCGCGGCCGGATCGCTGCTGTACCGGGCGGTGGTGGGCATCAATCAGGCGGTGCTGGGCCTGGTGCGTTCGGCCAGCGGCGGCTACGTGGCGCCGACCACGCGCAGCTTCACCGCCTTCCTGCCCAAGGCCGGGCTGCGCTGGGACTTCGCCGCGGACAAGTCGCTGGCGCTGACGGTGCAGCGCGGCTATCGCTCGGGCGGTTCGAGCTTCAACATCGCCCGCAGCCAGGTGGTCGCCTACGACCCGGAATACACCTGGAACTACGAGGCGGCCCTGCGCACGCAGTGGCTGGACGGGCGCCTGACCTTCAACGCCAACGCCTACTACATCGACTGGAAGGACAAGCAGGTCACCGCCTACTTCGGCCTCAACACCTACGACTACAACACCGTCAACGCCGGCCGCGCGCACCTGTACGGGCTGGAAGCCGAGACGCGCTACCGCGTGAGCGAGGGCTTCGACCTGTACGCCTCGCTGGGCGGCACGCGCACGCGCTACGACGAGTTCCAGACCATCCAGGGCGCGACCATCACCGACTACAGCGGCCAGGAGTTCGCCTATGCGCCGCACTGGACGCTGGCGGCCGGCGGCAACTGGCGCTGGGCGCAGGGCTGGTTCGGCAACCTCAACGCCAACTTCCGCGACAGCGTGAAGTTCAGCGTGGGCAGCGGCGCCGAGGGCGCGCCCTCGCGCACGCTGGTCAACGGCAAGCTGGGCTACGGCAACCTGGACTGGAGCGCCTACGTGTTCGGCAGCAACCTGCTGGACAAGGGCTATGTCCAGTACGCCTGGGCCGATCAGCCCAACATGGTGATCGGCGCGCCGCGGGTGGTCGGGATCGGGTTCGAGGCGTACTGGTGAGGCGATGAAGCGCATGCGCGAGGCAACCCGATGACCGTGCTGTACCTGCTCGGCGGCCTGCTGGCCGCGCTGGCGTTCTACCTGGCCTGCGCGCATCAGCGCCTGCGGCCATCGTTGCGCGCGCATGCGCGCGCCCTGCGCGTGGCCGGCTGGCTGCTGTGCGCGGCCTGCCTGGGACTGGCGATCGCGGTGCTGGGGCCGTGGGCCGGTGCGTTCGCCGCATTGAGCGCGGTGATGCTGGGCCTGGTCGCGCTGCCTTACCTGGATGCCTGGCGCCAGGCGCGCAAGGTGGCGCCATGACCGGCAAGTGGCTGGCGGCGATCCTGCTGGGCCTGCCGCTGTCCACCGGCGTGGTCGGGCTGGCGGCGCTGCTGTGGCCCGGCCGGCTGGAGGTGCACACCTTGCCGCTGTTGCTGCTGTCCTTCCCGGTGTGGATCGGGACGATGTCGGCGGCCTTCGCCTGCCGCAGCGGCGCGCGCGCCTGGCTGTGGCTAGGAGGGGCCACGGTGCTGGCCTACGCCGCGCTGTATGCGGCCAAGGCGCTGGGCTGGGCCGCGGAGCTGCCGGCATGAAGGCCGCGACCCTGCGCAGCTTCCTGTCGCTGCATACCTGGGCCGGGCTGCTGGCCGGGATGGCGCTGTTCATCGCCTTCTATGCCGGCGCCTTCAGCATCTTCACCCACGACTTGAACGACTGGGCGCCGCGCCCGGCCGTGGCCGACGCCAAAGACGCGGACCCGGCGCAGACGCTGGCCCGCGCGCAGGCGCTGGTGGACACCATGCAGCGCCAGCATCTGGATGCGCGCGATGCGATGTTCCTGGTGTTGGCCGGCGACCACGGCCCGGTGCCGCGCGTGTTCCATCAGCCGCCTGGCGGGCGGGAGACCTTCCAGTACCGGCTCGACGAACACGGCGCCCTGCAGCAGCTGCCGCAGCGGGTGGGCTTCGTCGATTTCCTCTACGACCTGCACTTCACCGCCGGCCTGCCGCGCACCTTCGGCACCTACCTGTTCGGCGTGGTGTGCGTGCTGTACGGGCTGGCGCTGGTGTCCGGCGTGGTGGCCTATGCGCCGGTGCTGTTGAAGGACCTGTTCGCGCTGCGCGTGGGCAGCAACCTCAAGCGCCTGTGGCAGGACGCGCACAACGTGATCGGCATGCTTTCGCTGCCCTTCCATGTGATCTTCGCCTGGTCGGGCGCGGTGCTGACGCTGGGCCTGGTGCTGCTGGCGCCGTTCCAGTACCTGGTGTTCGGCGGCAAGCTGATGCAGGTGCTGGCGTCGGACTTCGAAGTCGTCCCACACGTCGCGCCGGCCAAGGTCGCCGCGCCGACGCTGCCGGTGGCCGAGCTGATCCGCCGCGCGCAGCTGGCGCTACCGGGCATGGAGGTGGACTCCATCACCTACCACGACGCCGGCGATGCCAATGCCCAGATCGAGCTGTACGGCGAGATCGACCAGCGCCATCTCAACACGCTGGCAGTGGTCGCGCTCAACGGCGCCAGCGGCCAGGTGCTGCGGGTGGTCGATCCGCGCGCGATGTCGCCGGGCACGGCGATGCTGCGCGGGCTGCAGGCGCTGCATTTCGGCAACTACGGCCACGGCGCGGTGCACTGGCTGTACTTCGTGCTGGGCCTGGGCGGCGCGTTCCTGTTCTACAGCGGCAACCTGCTGTGGATCGAGGCGCGGCGCAAGCGGCGCACGCCGCAGCAGCCGACGCGCACACAGGTGATGGCGCGGCTGACGCTGGGCGTGTGCCTGGGCTGCGTGGGCGGGGTCTCGGCGCTGTTCATCGCCGGTGCCCTGCTGCCCGAGGCGCAGGCGAAGTTCGCCTACTACGCGGTGTTCTTCGCGTTGCTGCTGTGGGCGCTGCTGCGTGCGCCGGCCAGGGCCGGTGCGGAGCTGCTGTTCGCCTGCGCGACGCTGACCGCGCTGGTGCCGGTGGCCGGGTGGATCGGCACCGGCGAGCATCTGTTCGCCGCGCTGTTGCACGGGCACTGGACGCGCTTCGGCGTGGGCGCGATCGCGCTGCTGCTGGCGCTCGCGTACTGGCGCATGGGCCTGGCCGCGCGCCGTCGCGCTCGTGCCGGCGAGGCCAACAGCGTGTGGTCGGCCCAGACACCCGCCAGCGCGGGCTGATCCATTCGATCACCGACTGGTGACACCCCTGCGGGGCATGCTGATCGGCAACCGTCGCAACGCCGATCAATGCCATGCATCTGCCCTCGTCCGACAAACTGAGCCGTCGCCTGCAGAAGCTGCAGGACAGTTTTCCGGTGGCGCTGGCCAAGCGCTTCTCCGAGAGCGACCTGATGACCCAGGCCGCGGCCCTGACCTTCTATGCGCTGCTGTCGCTGGCGCCGCTGCTGGTGCTGCTGCTGTGGATCGTGGCCTCGCTCTATCCGCCGGCGCAGGACGAGCTGCTGCGGCAGATCGCCGGGTTGGCCGGCCCGCAGGCCGGGGCCGTGGCGCGCACCGTGCTGACCAACGCCAAGGCCCAGCCCAGCGTGGGATCGCTGGCCGGGCTGTGGAGCACGCTGCTGCTGTTCGTCGGCGCCACGGCGGTGTTCGCGCGCCTGCAGGCCGCGTTGAACCTGATCTTCTACACCGACCGCACCGCGCTGACGGGCGGTGTATGGGATTTCCTGAAGAAGCGCGTGTTTTCCTTCGGCGTGGTGCTGGGGCTGGGCTTCCTGCTGATCGTCTCGATGATGGCCGCCACCGCGCTGCAGGTGGTGCTGGCCAGCGTGCCCTCGCTGCTGCCGGTGCTGGGCAATGCGCTGACCTTCGTGCTGTACGCGGCCGCGTTCGGCTTCCTCTACCACTATCTGCCGGACCGGCCGGTGGAATGGCGCCAGGCGCTGCTGGGCGGGGTGATCACCGCCGGGCTGTTCATCGCCGGGCGCTATGGCATCGGGCTGTACCTGGCGAGCACCGACCCGGGCAGCGCCTACGGCACGATGGGCGCGATGGTGATCATGCTGGTGTGGCTGTACTACGCCACCGTGGTGTTCTTCGTCGGCGCGCTGTTGACCGCGGTGATCGACGAGCGGATGGACGCCCGGGCCGCGCACCGGGCCGCCGAGCGCGAGGCCGTCTTGCGCCAGAGTTCCACCGAGCGCCCCGAGGCGGTCGATCCCGACGCCCAGGCGCTGCCGGCGCAGGAGCTGCCTTCGCATCAGGATGGGGCGCCGCGGGTCTGAGGGTTGTGGGGCGCGCCTCGGCGCGCTGGCTGCTTTAGGAATCGCTGGGTCTTTGCCTCTTTGCGGAACGCGGGAGAAGGAGGCTGGTTGGGACGGTTTGTCGCGAAGAGCGACCCCTCCCCCTCAGTCGCTGGCTCGCGACTTCGAGCTCCCCTTCGCCTTCGGCGAAAGGGAGGGGGCCGAAAACGGGCTGGCGCGAGGGAGAGGGCACGCGCGACCGGGTACAAGGGAGGGCCGGGGCGGCTTGGCTTGACGGGCGTGGCATCCTAGTCGTCTGCCATGGCCCGTATCCCTGACGCTTTCATCGATGACCTGCTCGCCCGGACGGACATCGTCGAGGTGATCGGCACGCGCGTGCCGCTCAAGCGGCAGGGCAAGGAGTACGCGGCGCGCTGCCCGTTCCACGACGAGCGCTCGGCCAGCTTCACCGTCTCGCCGGTCAAGCAGTTCTATCACTGCTTCGGCTGCGGCGCGCACGGCACGGCGATCAGCTTCCTGATGAACTACGACCGCCTCGAGTTCCTCGATGCGGTCGACGAGCTGGCCAAGCGCGCCGGCATGGAGGTCCCGCGCGAAACCGCCCAACGCAACCAGAGCGACGACAGCCGCGAGCTGTACACGATGCTGGAGGCCAGCGCGCGCTTCTTCCAGCGGCAGCTGGAGGCCAGCGACAAGGCCAGGGCGTACCTGGACGGGCGCGGCGTGGACGCGGCCACGCGCGCGGCGTTCGGCATCGGCTATGCGCCCGACGGCTATTCGGCGCTGAAGGACGCGCTGGGCACCGACGCGCGCAGGATGCAGCTGCTCGAACGCGGCGGCATGTTCTCCAAGAACGACCGCGGCCATGTCTACGACAAGTTCCGCGACCGGGTGATGTTCCCCATCGCCGACCGGCGCGGGCGCACCATCGCCTTCGGCGGGCGCGTGCTGGACAAGGACGACGGGCCCAAGTACCTCAACAGCCCCGAGACCGCGCTGTTCCACAAGGGCCGCGAGCTGTACGGCCTGTGGCAGGTGCGCCAGGCCAACCAGAAGATCGAGAAGCTGGTGGTGGTGGAGGGCTACATGGACGTGGTCAGCCTGTTCCAGTTCGGCGTGAAGTACGCGGTGGCCACGCTGGGCACGGCGACCACGCCGGACCATGCCGAGCTGCTGTTCCGCAATGCGGCCGATGTGTACTTCTGCTTCGACGGCGACGCGGCCGGGCAGCGCGCCGGCTGGCGCGCGCTGGAGTCGGTGCTGCCGCGGATGAAGGACGGGCGGCAGGCGTTCTTCCTGTTCCTGCCCGACGGTGAGGACCCGGACACCATCGTGCGCAAGGAGGGCGCCGAGGGCTTCGCCGCGCGCCTGGCCCAGGCCACGCCGCTGTCGGAATTTTTCTTCGACGAGCTCTCGCGCGAGATCAACCTGGGCACGCTGGACGGCAAGGCGCGCCTGGCCGAACGCGCCAAGCCGCTGCTGGCGCAGATCCCTGACGGTGCCTTCGGCGACCTGATGCGGGCGCAGCTGGCGCGGATCACCGGCGTGGGCGCCAACCCGCCGCCGGCGCCCGCGGCGGCGCGCCCGGTCGCGCGGCGCGCCCCGTCCGGCCCGCAGCAACGGCCCAGCCTGGTGCGCAGCGCGATCCTGCTGCTGCTGCACGCGCCGTCGCTGGCGCTGGAAGTGCCGATGCCCTACACCTTCGCCGGCCTGCGCCTGCCCGGCATCGCGCTGCTGACCGAACTGCTGGACATCATCCAGGCGCGCCCGGAAATCACCCCCGGCGCGCTGCTGGAGCACTTCGCCGAACGCGAGGAGCTGCCCGCGCTGCAGAAGCTGATGATGCAGGCCCTGCCCGGCGAGGAAGCCACCTGGCGCCAGGAGCTGCACGATGCGGTGGTGCAGCTGGAGAAGCAGACCCTGCAGCAGCGCCTGGACGAACTGCTGGCCAAGCAGCGCGCGCAGGGCCTGGACGACACCGACAAGTACGAACTGCGCGAACTGCTCAAGGCGCGCGCATCGGGGCATTGAGCGCCCGCTGCCACCCTCCGTCGTCCTTCCCGCGAAGGCGGGAATGACGAGACTTGGTGTGGAGCAACTGTCTCTCAGGTCGAGTCGCAGCCTCCTTGTAGAGCGGAGCTTGCTCCGCTGCTCTTCGTTCGGTTCGTGGGGAAGGCCCCAGCGGAGCAAGCTCCGCTCTACAGGCGGGCCGCTCCCACCTACAGCTCATGCTCCAAAGCGCTCGGACTCATCGACAGGGCCGGTAGAATCGACGTCCCCACCGCTCCACCGCCCCGCCCGTGAACCTGCTCAAGCGTCTGCGCATCGACACCTTCACGCTTTGCCTGCTGGGCACGGTCCTGCTGGCCTCGCTGCTGCCGGTGCGCGGCACCGCGGCGGGGTGGATGGACGACATCACCGATGTGGCCATCGCCGCGCTGTTCTTCCTGCACGGTGCGCGGCTGTCGCGCGAGGCCATCGTCGCCGGCATGACCCACTGGCGGCTGCATCTGACCATCCTGGCCTGCACCTTCGTGCTGTTCCCGCTGCTGGGCCTGCTGGTGCATCCGCTGGCCGTGCACCTGCTGACGCCGGGGCTGGCGCTGGGCCTGCTGTTCCTGTGCGCGCTGCCGTCCACGGTGCAGTCCTCGATCGCCTTCACCTCGATGGCCGGCGGCAACGTGCCGGCCGCGGTGTGCGCCGCCTCCGCCTCCAGCCTGCTGGGCGTGTTCCTGACGCCGGCGATCATGACCCTGCTCGCCGGCACGCAGGGGCAGATGGCCGATCCGCTGCAGGCGATGTTCAAGATCCTGCTGCAGCTGCTGGTGCCGTTCGTGGCCGGTCACCTGCTGCGCCCGCTGATCGGCGGCTGGGTCGAACGCCGGCGCGCGGTGCTCAAGTACACCGACCAGGGCACGATCCTGCTGGTGGTCTACACCGCCTTCAGCGCGGCGGTGGTCGAGGGCCTGTGGCAGCACACGCCGCTGCTGGCGCTGCTGGGCGTGGTCGGCTTCGCCGCGGCGCTGCTGGGCGTGGCCATGGCCCTGATCACGCTGCTGGCGCGCCGGCTGGGCTTCGCCCGCAGCGACGAGATCGCCATCGTGTTCTGCGGCTCCAAGAAGAGCCTGGCCACCGGCGTGCCGATGGCCAAGGTGATGTTCGCCGGCGGCGCGCTGGGCGCGATCGTGCTGCCGGTGATGATCTACCACCAGGTGCAGCTGATCACCTGCGCGGTGGTGGCCCAGCGCTATGCGCGCGGCAAGGCGCGCACCGACGCGCCGATCGCCGACTGAGCAGGCGCGCCGCCTTTCCCCTGATCCCTGGCCTCCGACCCCTGGCCCCTGCTCCTACTGGCTCAGATTCTCGGGCGTGATCAGGCGGAAGCGCGTGCGCTGCTCCGGGGCGCGCTCGAGTTCCTCGTTGGCGTGCAGCAGATGCTGCAGGCCGGAGAGGATCTGCCCTTCCGGGTCCTGGTCGATCACCGCGGCCAGATCGCCGGCGCGCAGCAGCTCGGCGTGTTCGCGCGTGGCCTCGTGGCCGATCCACACCGGCGCCACCGCCAGCGGATGGCGGCGCAGCGCGCGGCGGATGCCGCCCGAGCACGCGCCGGTGCTGTAGATCGCCACGATGTCGTGGCGCTGGCGCAGGGTGTCGTGCAGCAGGGCGTGAGCGCGCTCGTTGTCGTCGGCCACTTCCACCGGCGGCAGCGGATCCAGGTGCGGGAACTGCTCGGCCAGGATCTGGGTGAAGCCTTCCACGCGATCCAGCTGCGAGCGGAAGTCCAGCGAGGCCACCGGCATCCACACCTTGCCCGCCTGGCGGGTGAAGCGCCCGGCCAGGTAGCCGGCGGTGCGCCCGGCCAGCACGTTGTCGATGCCCACGTAGGCCAGGCGCTGGATCCCGGACACGTCCGAGGTCATGGTCACCACCGGCGTGCCGGCGGCATTCACCGCGCGCAGGGCCTGGCCGATGCGTGCGTTGTCGCGGGCCACGATCAACAGGCCGTGGCGCGGATACGGCGGATTTTCCAGGAACTCGGCCAGGCGTTCGTCGTCGCGTTCGCCCCAGGCGCTGCGATGCACGGTCACGCGCGGGCCGATCAGGTTGGCGTAGCGGTCCAGCGCGTTGTTGAAACGCTGGAACAGCGCGATCTCGCTGTGCACCAGCACCACGTCGAAATGCAGCACGCCATGGCGTACGTCCGGCAGCAGGCGGTTGGTGCCCAGGCGCTTGGCCGCCTCGACCACCTTGCGGCGCAGCGCGTCGGACACGCTGCCGCGCTCGTTGAGCACGCGGTCGACGGTGCTGGGGCTGACCCCCGCCTCGAGGGCGATCTCGGTGAAACGGGGGCTGCGCTTGGTGCGGCGACGCTCGACACTCATGGAATTCAGACGATCACTCGAAGGGACGTGGCGGCGGCGGGACGGCACCGCCGCGCGGCCATCCTCCCGCGCGCATGGCGCCGGCGCAACGGGCTCACAGGCTGCGCCCGGCGATGCCCGGCAGCAGCGGCGCCAGCCAGTGGTCCACCAGCAGGAAGGCGAACAGCGCCATCAGGTACACGATCGAATAGCGGAAGGTGCGCATGGCGAAGAATTCGTCCGGCGGATCCAGCAGCTTCCACGCGTACCACAGGAAGCCCGCGCCCAGCACCAGCGCCCCGCCCAGGTAGAACAGGCCGCTGAGCCCGAACAGCACCGGCAGCAGCGTGGCCTCCACCAGCAGCACGGTGTAGAACAGGATCTGCCAGCGCGTATAGACCACGCCGTGGGTGACCGGCAGCATCGGGATCAGCGCCTTGGCGTAGTCCTCGCGGCGGAAGATCGCCAGCGCCCAGAAGTGCGGCGGCGTCCAGACGAAGATGATCAGTACCAGCAGCAGGCTGTGGCCCCAGTCCCACGGCCCCTCCATGCCGGTGACCGCGGCCCAGCCCAGCATCGGCGGCGTGGCCCCGGCCAGCCCGCCGATGACGATGTTCTGCGGCGTGGCGCGCTTGAGGTAGACGGTGTAGATCACCGCGTAGCCGATCAGCGAGAAGAACGTCAGCACCGCGGTGATCACGTTGACCCACAGCACCAGGATGGCCATCGAGATCACGGTCAGCACCAGTGCGAACACCAGCACCTGCCAGGGCTGCACCTTGCCCACCACCAGCGGGCGCCACGAGGTGCGCGCCATCTGCGCATCGATGCGCGCATCGAGCAGCTGGTTGATGGCCGCCGCCGCCGAGGCCGCGATCCAGATGCCCACGAAGCCCAGCAGCCCGTGCCGCACCTGGGTCGCGCTGGGCAGGCCGGGGATCGCCAGGATCATGCCGACGAAGGCGGTGAACACGATCAGGGCGACCACGCGCGGCTTGGTCAGGTCCCAGTAGTCCTTCGCCGTGGCGCGCACGGCGCTCATTCCGGCGTCCTCAGCCGCGCCAGCAGCGAGACCAGCACGAACAGCAGCACCACCGCGCCGGCGTTGTGCAGCACGGCCACGCCCAGCGGCAGGGCCAGCTTGACGTTGAGGATGCCCAGGGTCACCTGGGCCAGCAGCGCGACCAGCAGCCCGGCGCCCCAGCCGCGCATGCCCGGCTGGCGCCACAGCCGCAGCGCGCAGAACGCCAGCCAGCAGGCCAGCACGATGGCCATCAGCCGGTGCGCCATCTGGATGGCGATGCGCGAGGCGCCGTCGAGCACGCCGCCTTCGTAGTCCACGCCGATGCCGCGCCACAGGGTGAACCCCTCGTGGAAGTCGTGCGGCGGCCACCACTGGCCCACGCACTGCGGGAAGTTGGCCATGCGCCAGCTGCCGCCGCCGCAGGCCAGCGCCGCGTAGTTGGCGCTGACCCAGCCGCCCAGCGCGATCTGCACCACCAACAGCGCCAGGCCCACGCCCAGCACGCGCTTGAGCGCGCGCGCATCGACCAGGGTGATCGGCAGCTGGGTCGCCCGCCAGGCCATCCACACCAGCAGGCCGAAGGTCGCCAGGCCGCCCAGCAGATGCCCCATCACCACGATGGGCTTGAGCAGCCAGGTCACCGTCCACATGCCCAGCAGGGCCTGGAAGATGATCATCGCCAGGGTCAGCATCGCCACGCGCGCAAGATCGCCCGCGCCGCCAGGCGCGGACGCCGAAGACCAGCGCCACGCCGCGACCAGCAGGATGCCCTCGCCGATCAGGGCCAGCACGCTGGCCGCCACGTGCTGGCCGCGCATGTACAGCGGGATGGCCAGCGCCACCAGGACCGCGGCCACGATCACCTGCGCGACGCCCAGCCGGCGCCGGCGCGCGGCCATCAGCGCCAGGGCGAAGATCTCGATGCTGAGCATGCCGGCCAGGAAGCGGTGCACCTGCTCGCGCCAGGCCTTGTGCGTCTCCAGCGGGCGGATCTTCAGCTGGGCGTGGTCGATGATCTCCGAAGGCGCCTGTGGCCAGGCCGCGCGGCCATAGCAGGTCGGCCAGTCCGGGCAGCTCAGGCCGGCATCGGACAGGCGCACGAAGCCGCCGAAGACGATCGTGCTGGCGGTCATGATCGCCGCCAGCCAGGCGATGCGGTGGAAGTGCCGGAACGGCAGGCGTGGGAGGACAGGCATTACGGTGGGGTTCGCTCTAAAGGAGTTTCAGCAGCTTGGCGACGTCGCTGCGCAGGTCGGCCGGGTCGAAGCCCGGGGCGAAGCGCTGGATCACGAAGCCGTTGGGATCGATCACGTACACCGGCACGCCCGCGCCGTCGTCCACGTCGGGCAGCGCGGCGCGCAGCGGATCGCCGGCGGCGATCACGCGCAGCGACACGGGGCGCGCCGCGCCCGCCGGCGGCGGACCGATCCACAGGATGTGGACCTGGTCGGCGTTGTGGCCGAACAGCTGCCAGACCGTGTCCAGCTGGTGCGACAGGGCCACGCAGTCGGCCACGCAGTCGGCCGGCGGCGCCAGCACGATGCGCCAGGTGCGCTGCGGCTGCCGCCAGCTGTAGGTGCCGCCACCGGCCAGCGCCGGCTGCAGCGCGCGCACGTCCACGGGCGGATGCAGCAGCGCCCCGTGGTTCTTCAGCCCGGCCGGCTGCCAGCCGGCGAAGCGCAGCACGCCGGCCGCGCCCACGCTGCCGAAGAACAACACGAACAGGCCGAGCAGGATCCACCGGCCACGGTTTCGGCCAGGAGCGACGTCGGAAGGGGTCATGCCCCCATTTTCTCACGCGCGGCGCGTCTGCGCCGCCACGTGAGCACGCCGGCGGTGATCAGCACCGCCAGCGCCAGGCCGAACCACTGCACCGCATAGCCCAGGTGGCGCTCCGGCGGCAGCGTGTTGGGCAGCACGTCCAGATCGCGCGGAAAGCCGACCGGCAAGGCCGGATCGAGCTTGAGCACCCGCTGCGCCAGCGCCGGCTGGCGCAGCGGCGCGGCCAGCGCGGCCGGGTCCAGCACCACGGCGAGCAGGTCGCCGTTGGCCTGGGCCTGCGCGGGCGCCCGCAGCAACCCGGCCGAGGGCGGCGGCGCCAACAGGCCGGCGACGCGATGCGTGTCGGCCAGCGCCGGCACCGGCGGCAGCTGGCGCTGCGCGTCCAGCGGCTGCCAGCCCAGGTCCACCAGCAGCGGCGCGCCGCCGGCATCGGGCACGAACACCCGGTAGACGCGCACGCCGGCCTGGCCTTGGTGGGTCTGGTTGTCCAGCAGCACCGCCGGGCCCGGCGCGAAGCGACCGCTGCCGGCCGCCCAGTCGAACTCCTGCGCGCGGGCGTGCTGCGCCGCGTCAGCCAGCGGCCGCGGCTGGCGGTCGTGCAGCACCTGGGCGACCTGCGCGAGCATCGCGCGTTTTTCCTTGGCACGCCCGAGCTGCCAGGTTCCCAGACCGCAGAAGGCCGCGGCCACCAGCAGCGCCAGCGCCCAGCCGGCGGCGGTAGGCAGACGCCGGCTCACGCCCATCCGCCCGGCGGCGACGATAATCGGTGCGTGCGGCACACGGCCGCCCGAGAGGTGCGCATGAACGACTCGCTCAAGACCCTGCTGATCGTCGCCTTCCTGATCATGATCGTGTGGAACCTCGGCGCCGGCCTGTACTACCTGCTGATCGACCGCGGCCAGACCACGCGCACGGTGCGCTCACTGACCTGGCGCATCGGGCTGTCGGTGACCCTGTTCGCGCTGGTCGTACTGGGCATCTGGAGCGGCTGGATCAAACCGCACGGCATCGGCGGCTGAAAGCAAGGAACGCGCGCGCAGACACTGAGGAGTGAGCAAAAGCGCTGGGCTTCCGCTCACGCGTCGCCACGCGCCCCTGCCTCAAAGCACGTAAACGAACAGGAACAGCGCCAGCCACACCACGTCGACGAAATGCCAGTACCACGCGGCCGCCTCGAAGGCGAAGTGGTGGTCCTTGGTGAAGTGCCCCTTGAGCACGCGCAGCCACATGATCGCCAGCATCAGCGTGCCCAGGAACACGTGCGCGCCGTGGAAGCCGGTGAGCATGAAGAAGGTCGAGCCGTAGATGCCCGAGCCCAGCGTCAGGTTGAGCGCGTGGTAGGCATGCGCGTACTCGGTCACCTGGAAGTACAGGAAGGTCAGGCCCAGCAGCACGGTGATGCCCAGCCACAGCAGCACGGTGCCGCGCTGCGCCGCCTTGAGCGCGTGGTGGCCGATGGTCAGGGTCACGCCGGAGGTCAGCAGGATCAGCGTGTTGATCAGCGGCAGGCCCCAGGCCGGGATGGTCTGGAAGGTGCCGCCAACCATCGCCGGGCCATTGGTCGGCCAGCCGGCCGAATAGCCCTCCCACAGCAGCGCGTTGGTCATCACCCCGTCGCCCTGCCCGCCCAGCCACGGCAGGGAGAAGGTGCGGGTGTAGAACAGCGCGCCGAAGAAGGCGGCGAAGAACATCACCTCGGAGAAGATGAACCACACCATCCCCATGCGGAAGGACACGTCGACCTGGCCGTTATAGCGACCGGCGACCGACTCGCGGATCACATCGCCGAACCACATGAACAGCGTCGCCGCCAGCAGCATCACGCCGACCAGGAAGGTCCATTTGCCCCAGGCCGCGTCGTTGAGCCAGCTGGCCACGCCGATCATCAGCACGAACATCGCGATCGAACCGACAAAGGGCCACTTGCTCTGCGCCGGGACGAAGTAGACATCGGCATCCTGGGAGTGGGTCTGCGCCATCACGCGTTCCTTTGAGGGTCTTGGGCAATCAAGGCGCCGAATGCGCCGTCGGACTCGCCGCCGCGCCCGCCAGGGCGGTGGTCAGCGCATCGTTCTTGAAGAAGGTGTAGGACAGGGTGATCGTGGAGACATCGCTGGGCAGATGCGGGTCGACCATGAAGCGCAGCGGCATGTCGCGGCTCTCGCCGGCCTCCAGCGTCTGCGCGGTGAAGCAGAAGCACTCGGTCTTGACGAAGTACTGCGAGGCCCGCGCCGGCGCCACCGACGGCACCGCATTGCCCACGATCGAGCGCTTGCCGTCGTTGCGGGCGAAGAACTGCGCCTCGTACAGCTGGCCCGGCACCACCTGCATGCGCTGGACCTCCGGGTGGAAGGCCCAGGGCAGCTTCGAATTGACGCCGCCATCGAACTCCACCGTCACCAGGCGCTTGCTCGCCGCCACACCGGCCACCTGGCCGGCCGCGGCCGGCCCCTTGTCCAGGCGGATGCCGAACACCTTCTCGCAGGCCAGCCGGTACAGCGGCACCAGCGAGAAGGTCAGCACGAACACCACCACCGCCACGCCGATCAGCCGCGGCAGGCCGGCGGTGCGCCGATCCGGCGCCGAAGCGGTGGCGGCGTCCCGGGCGTTCATGCGCGCAGCACCCCGGACAGGATGAAGGCGGCATAGATCGCGATCGCGATGCCGCCCACCACCAGCGCGGTGATGCGCGTGCCGCGCCGCCGCCGGGCGGCCTCGGCCATGGTCTGCAGCGGGGCGCGCGGGCTGTCCATCAGTGACCGATGTCCTCGTGCGCCAGGTCGCCCGGCTTGATCACCGGCGGCGTGGTGAAGGTATGCGCCGGCGCCGGCGAGGGCACCGTCCACTCCAGGCCCCTGGCGTTCTCCCAGGCGCGCGCGTCGGCCGGCGCGCCCTTCTTCAGCGACCAACCCAGGATGGCGGCCATCATGAAGGGCGTAAGGAACATGCCGAAGGCGCCGATCGAACTGACGAAGTTCCAGTCGGCGAAGACCACGTTGTAGTCCGGGATGCGGCGCGGCATGCCGGCCAGGCCCAGGAAGTGCTGCGGGAAGAACAGCACGTTGACGAACACCACCGTCCACCAGAAATGGAACTTGCTCCAGAACTGGCTGTACATGCGCCCGGTCCACTTGGGCCACCAGTAGTAGGTGGCCGCGATGATCGAGAACACCGCGCCGGTCACCAGCACGTAGTGGAAGTGCGCCACCACGAAATAGGTGTCGTGGTACTGGAAGTCGGCCGGCACGATGGCCAGCATCAGCCCGGAGAAGCCGCCGATGGTGAACAGGATGACGAAGGCCACCGCCCACAGCATCGGCGTCTCGAAGCTCAGCGAGCCCTTCCACATAGTCGAGACCCAGTTGAACACCTTCACCCCGGTGGGGATGGCGATCAGCATGGTGGCGAACATGAAGTAGATCTCGCCGCCTAGCGGCATGCCCACCGCGAACATGTGGTGCGCCCACACGATGAAGCTCAGGAAGGCGATCGAGGCGGTGGCGTAGACCATGGCCTGGTAGCCGAACAGCGGCTTGCGGCTGAAGGTCGGGATGATCTCGCTGGCCACGCCGAAGGCCGGCAGGATCATGATGTAGACCTCGGGATGGCCGAAGAACCAGAAGATGTGCTGGTACATCACCGGGTCGCCGCCGCCGGCGGCGTTGAAGAAGCTGGTGCCGAAGAAGCGGTCGGTCAGCAGCATGGTCACCGCGCCGGCCAGCACCGGCATCACCGCGATCAGCAGGAAGGCGGTGATCAGCCAGGTCCACACGAAGATCGGCATCTTCAGCAGATCCATGCCCGGCGCGCGCATGTTGAGGATGGTGGCGATGATGTTGATCGCGCCCATGATCGAGCTGATGCCGGCCACGTGGATGGCGAACACGCTGAAGGCCACGTTGGCGCCGCCCTGCAGCGACAGCGGCGGGTACAGCGTCCAGCCGCCGGCCGGCGCGCCGCCGGGCAGGAAGAGGGTCATCAGCAGCAGCGTGAAGGCCACCGGCAGGAGCCAGAACGACCAGTTGTTCATGCGCGGCAGCGCCATGTCCGGCGCGCCGATCTGCAGCGGGATCATCCAGTTGCCCAGGCCGACGAAGGCCGGCATGACGCCGCCGAAGATCATCACCAGCGCGTGCACGGTGGTCATCTGGTTGAAGAACTCGGGCTTGACGAACTGCAGGCCCGGCTCCATCAGCTCGGCGCGGATGATCACGCTCATCGCCGCGCCGATGACGAACATCACGAAGGAGAACAGCAGGTACAGCGTGCCGATGTCCTTGTGGTTGGTGGAGAAGAACCAGCGCTCGACGAAGCCCTGGCGATGGCCGTGGTGATCGTCGTGGTGCTCTGCGGCGGCGTGGGCCATGGGCGTGTTCCTCGAAAGCAGCGGGTGTCGCGAGAAGAGATCAGGCCTGCGCGGGGGCGGGCGCTGCTTCGGTGGCGGCGGGCGCGGCGCTGGCGCTGGCGTCGCCGCCGGCCGGCGCGGCCTGCTCCGGCGTCACATCGGGCGCGGGCGAGCCTTCGGCCGGGGCCGGCGGCACCGGCGCGGCCGGCTTGCGCGCGGCCAGCCACTTCTGGAAGTCGGCCTTGGACACGGCCTCCACCACGATCGGCATGAAGCCATGGTCCTTGCCGCACAGCTCGGCGCACTGGCCGCGGTAGGTGCCCGGCACCTCGATATTGGTCCAGGCCTCGTTGATCAGGCCGGGGATGGCGTCCTGCTTCCAGCCCAGCGCCGGCACCCACCAGGAGTGGATGACGTCGTCGGCGGTGATGACGAAGCGGATCTTGGTGTCCACCGGCAGCACCAGCGGGTGGTCGACCTCCAGCAGGTAGTGCGGGTTGCTGGCGGCGTCGGGCACCTTGCCGGACTGGCGCATCTGGTCGGAGCTGCGCGCCAGGCGGCTGGTGAACTCCACGCCCTGGCCCAGGTACTCGTACTTCCACATCCACTGGTAGCCGGTAACCTTGATGGTCATCTCCGAATCGCGCGTGTCGTACATCGCGATCAGCTTGGCCGTCGCCGGCCAGGCCATGGCGATCAGGATGATCACCGGCACGATGGTCCAGATCAGCTCGGCGGTGGTGTTGTGGCTGAACTGCGCGGCGACCGCGCCCTTGGACTTGCGGAACTTGAACATCGCATAGCCCATCGCGCCGAACACGATGATGCCGATCGCCACGCAGACCCACAGCGCTACCATGTGCGCCTCGTAGGCCATGCGCGCGGTGTGGGTGACGCCCCGGCCCATGTTGAGCTGCCAGGGCTTGGGATCGGCGACCTGCGCCAAGGCCAGGCCCGGCAGGCCTGCCAATGTCGCCAGCAGCGCGACGCGGCTGCCTCCCCTTGTCTTGCCTTGCGTCATTGCCTAGACCCCGCCTTCAGTGTCATCGGTCACGGCCGCACTGCGGCCGCAAGTGAAACGCGTAACTGCCTTGCCAGTTCCTGCCGCTCGGCCGGGCCGAGCAGCCTTCCCACTTCCACCTGCCGGCCACTGGAGGACAGGGTGACGCACGCATCGCCACCGACGCCCAGCCGCACCCAGTACGGATGCGCCCGGAACGCGGCATCGCGCTGCGCGCGCCGCCGCACCTCCACCAGCTCCGGCGCGATCGCGATGACCTCATCGCGCTCGCCGGCCCGCCACGCCGCCCGCAGCGCCAGCCCGACCAGGCCGCCGTGCAGCACCGCGAACACCGGGGCGAAGGCGTTGCCCGCCAGCCAGCCCAGGATCGCCGCGCCCCACATCAGCCCGGTGCAGGCCACGAACAACGTCACGAACTGCCGCCCATTCAGCGCCCGCGGGGGTCGCAGCGTCAGCCGCGTTCCCCGCCCTTCCGGGCCCTGTGTCGCCACTTCGATCATCGCGCCTGCCGCACCCTTGGCTGCGGAAAACGCCTGAATGGTAGCCCCGCGATCCGGCGCGCGGCAACCGACAAGAAATTGTGCAAACGCACATAAAAGCGTTTCCGGCTCAATGACTTGCACCCGGCCTCGATCGGCGCGCCCGGGTCCTGGCAGGTCGCTGCGACGATGGTCGTAGTCGGGCGGCCGACCCGTCGCCCGTGTACAACGGACAGGCAGACGTCAGCACGGCCGGATGCGCGTGAGGAAAACCACTGGCACGCTTTGTGCTGCACTGCGGGTAAGACCAATGATGAGGGACCGGCGCGCGGGGGTACGCCGGGATCGAAAGGGGAGTCGTCGCCATGGACAACTCGGTGTTCTTCAGCCTGATCAGCGACTGCCTGCTGGCGCTGGTGCTGTTCGCCCTGTTTTCCTACGTGGCCCACGTCTCGCGCACGCTGTACGGCATCGCGACCTGGGGCCTGGCGCACCTGGCCTACACCTTGGGCGCGGACAGCATCGATGTCCTGGCCAGCGCGCTGCACCAGGCCGGCCATCCGCTCGTGGCCATGCTGGCGATCAACCTGGGCGCGATGCTGGCCTGCGCCGGCATGGCGGGGCTGGCCTGGGCGCTGGTGCAGTTCATCCAGCAGCGCCGCCTGCACCGCTGGGAGCTGGCGTGGATGCCGCTGAGCCTGGTGCCGCCGGCGATCGCCTGGCTGGCGGCCGGCACCACCGATGCGCAGGGCCTGGCCCTGAGCCTGGTCGAAGTGGTGGCCCTGCTGACGATGATCTGGCAGCTGCGTCGGCTGCGCGGCTCGCTGGACAAGGTGCCCGCGCGCATGATGATGGTCACCTGCGCGCTGCTGATCTGCATCTACAGCAGCGGGATGTCGGACTGGTTCGAAGGCCAGGGCCACTACGACATCAATGATGTGTGGGTCAGCGCGGATCTGGCGCTGTGGTTCATGCTCAACTTTTGCATGCTGATGCTGAGCAGCTTCCACGCCGCCGAGGCGCTTCGCCGCGGCGCGCTGGTCGACCCGCTGACCGGCGCGCTCAATCGCCGCGGCCTGAGCGACAGCCTGGACGAGCGGCGCACGCCCGGCGGCGCCGCCGCGCCCTACGGGCTGTCGGTGCTGGCGCTGGACCTGGACCGCTTCAAGCAGATCAACGACAGCCACGGCCACCGGGTCGGCGACCAGGTGCTGCAGGCGTTCTCCGACACGGTGCGCGCCTGCATCCGCCAGCACGACCTGTTCGCGCGCACGGGCGGCGAGGAATTCGTGGTGATCACCGCCGGCATGAGCTGCGAGGAGGCCATCCGCCTGGGCGAGCGCATCCGGCAGTCCACCGGTGCGCTGCGTCTGCTGCCGCACCTGGGCCTGCGCGTGAGCGTCAGCGTCGGCGTGGCCTGCGCGACGCGACGCATCGCCGTGGAGGACCTGATGGACCTGGCCGACCAGGCGCTGTACGAGGCCAAGCGCGGCGGCCGCAACTGCGTGGTGCACCTGCACGAGGCGCCCTAGGGCCTCATCGACGCCGGTTGCGCCGCGCACAAAAAGCGAACCCGCACAAGGCGGGGTTCGCGAACGTCGGCTTGCAGCGTGGATCAGAACTTGTAGGTGTACGACCCGGCCAGCACGTCGCCGCCCACGTCGAACGCACCCACCAGCGAGCTGCCGGTGACCGCGGTCTCGTTGACGGTCGGGTCGGAGACGAACAGGTGCGTATAGCCCACGTTCCACTCGCTGCTCGGCGACGGCGTCCAGGTCAGGCCCAGCGACACCCACTTGCGGGTGTTGTCCGGCACGCGCACGTCGCGGTACCGCGCCTGGGTCGGGGTCTGGTCGTAGGCCAGGCCGCCGCGGAAGGTCAGCGTGTCGCTGTACTTGTAGTCCGCGCCGATCGAGCCGAACGTGGTGTCACGGTAGTTGAACACCAGCGTGTTGTCGGCCTGGGCCGAGTCGAAGTCGACAGTGATCTTGTCGAACTTGCTCCACGCCGTGCGGCTCACGTCCGCCATCACCGTCCAGCGGTCGTTGATGATGTGGGTGAAGCTGGCCGTGGCGCTGGCCGGCATGATGATCTTGGCGCTGCCGCCGGTGTTGACGTACTGGCCCGGCGCGGCCACGGCCAGCACGGCCTTGGCGAACGGCGGCACGTCGAAGGTGGCCTTGCCGTCGTCGATCTTGTGGTCCACGCGCGAGCGGTAGGTGAAGCCGATGTGGGTGTTCTCATCGACGCTGAACAGGCCGCCCAGGGTGAAGCCGACCTCGGTGCTGTCGCCCTTGACGCGGGCGAAGCCGTCCTGGCTGCCCGGCGTGGCGCCCGGCACGCGCTGGGCGTAGAGGGCGGTGCCGAAGTCGATGGCGTTGGTCAGGTCCACGTCCAGACGCTCGGCGAACACCGAGGCGCCGAAGGACACCCACGGATTGACGTCGTAGGAGAACGCCAGGCCGGCGTCGATGGTCTGCAGCTCGGTCTTGATGCCCTGGTAGCGGCCGACCCAGTCGCGGTCGTATTCGGTTTTGAAGCCGAACGGCACGGTCAGCGAGGCGCCGAAGTGCATGTTGTCGCCCACCGGCATGGCGAAGTACACAGCCGGCAGCGCGGCGATGGTGCCGGCATCGCCACCGTCGCCGCCGCTCACCGGCGCGCCGGTGCCCGGGCCGGTCGCGCCGACGTAGCGGCCGGAGCCCTTGAAGTCGGCGCTGAAGCTGATCGCGCTGGCGCCGATGGACAGCTGGCGGCCGTCGAGCAGGCGCATGGCGGCCGGGTTGTTGGCGACCACGGCGACATCGCCCGGGGCGCTGGCCGAACCGGCGAACGCGCGGCCCTGGCCCTTGGCGCTGTTTTCCTTCAGCTGGAAGGCGGCGGCGTGGGCGTGGCCGCTGGCCAGGGCACCGGCGACGCCGGCGGCCAGAAGCGAAATTCTGAATAGGTTCGAGGACAGCATGTGCATGGACTCCGGAAGACGAAAGAAAAAACGCCTGCGCCGCAACAAGGGCCGGCGCGGCCAGACGGCCGCCGGACTTCCGTGCGCCGGAAATTCCCTCCCCGACATACGACGCCGTATGCAAGTATATCCCCCGCAATCTAACGGCGCCGTCAGCTGGCCGGTTAGATTTTAGTCGCGTGTGCGCGACGATGGCACGCTGCCATTCCCGACTCTTCGAAGCCCTGCCTTGCCCGTGTTCGTCGCCACGCCTTCCCGCCGCAAGCCCTCCGTGCGCTGGGCCACGCCCGTGCTGTTCGCCCTGCTGTGGCTGGCCTTCCTGTGGGCCATCACTCGCCCGGTGGGCATGTACCGCGGCCTGCTGCTGCAGTGGGGCGCACTGACCGGCGGCCTGGACAGCCTGCAGGAGTGGCGCACCGGCCTGACCGACGGCTCGATCCTGCGCCTGTTCACCGCGCTGTTCCTGCATGCGGACTGGGCGCATCTGCTCGGCAACCTGGTGTTCCTGCTGATCTTCGGCCTGCCGGCGGAGCGGGCGATGGGGCCATGGCGCTTCCTGGTGCTGTTCCTGCTCGGCGGGGCGGTGTCCAATCTGGCCGCGGTGCTGGCGATCGGCGCGCCGGACCGGGTGATCATCGGCGCCAGCGGCGCGGTGTCGGCGGTGATCGGCGCCTATCTGGCGCTGTTCCCCGGCGCCAAGCTGGGCGTGGTGGTGCCGCTGGGCCTGTTCCTGCAGTTCGTGCGCGCGCCGGCGGCGGTGCTGATCGGGGTCTGGGCGGTGCTGCAGGTGGTGTTCGCCTACATCGGCCCGGCGTTCGGCGCGGTGGCCTGGTCGGCGCATCTGGCCGGCTTCCTGTTCGGGGTGGTGTTCGCGCTGTTCGTGCGCGCGGCCATCGCCCGCCGCCTGCGCCGGCGCTACGGTTTCTAGCGGGCGAGGCGCCCGGCGCGAGGTTGCAAAGCGCCGCCCGTGCCCAGATCTTGCCGACCTTCCTCCATCGCCTTTCGCATGCCGCAATGTCCAAGCCGCTCTACAAGGTGACCTTCCTCAACCACGGCAAGGTCTACGAACTCTATGCCCGCCGCGTGGCCAGCTCCGACGCGCTGTGGGGTTTCACCGAGGTGAGCGAGCTGGTGTTCGACGTGCACGACGGACTGGTGGTGGACCCGACCGAGGAACGCCTGCGCGAGGAGTTCGGCGACACCCGCGTGCTGCACCTGCCGATGCAGAGCATCGTGCGGGTGGAGGAAGTGGAGAAGAAGGGCGCCAGCGCGATCCGCGATGCCGCCAGCGGCGAGAGGGTGGTCACGCCGTTCCCGATGCCGGGCAAGCCGCGCTGAGCGCGATGCGCGTCCTCATCGCCGACGATTACCAGCGCGCCACCACGGCGCTGCCGGCACTGGCCGCGCATGCGCAGGGGCTGGACGTGCAGGTGCTGGGCGCGCTGCCCGAGGCCCTGGAGGCGCGCGCGGCGCTGCTGCAGCCGGCGCAGGCGCTGCTGCTGATCCGCGAGCGCACCCGCATCGACGCGGCGCTGCTCGAGCGCCTGCCGCAGCTGCGCCTGATCAGCCAGACCGGCAAGGTCGGCGCGCACGTGGATGTGGCCGCCTGCACCGCGCGCGGCGTGGCGGTGGCCGAAGGCGTCGGCTCGCCGATCGCGCCGGCCGAGCTGACCTGGGCGCTGCTCATGGCCGCGATGCGGCGCCTGCCCGCCTATGGCGCGGCGCTGCAGGCCGGCCGCTGGCAGGACACCGGCGATGCGGTCCTGGGCCGCGCGCTGCACGGGCGCACGCTGGGCGTGTGGAGCTACGGCAAGATCGGCCGTCTCGTGGCCGGCTATGGCCGCGCATTCGGCATGCAGGTGCTGGTGTGGGGCGGCGAGGCCGCGCGCGCCGCCGCGCAGGCCGATGGCGTCGAGGTGGCGGCCTCGGTGGAGGCGCTGTTCGAACGCAGCGACGTGCTCAGCCTGCATCGTCGCCTCGTGCCGGCCACGCGGCACCAGGTCGACGCGGCGCTGCTGGCGCGCATGCGGCCCGATGCGCTGCTGGTCAACACCAGCCGCGCCGAACTGATCGCCCCGGGCGCGCTGCTGGCCGCGCTCGAGGCCGGCCGCCCGGGCATGGCGGCGCTGGATGTGTTCGAACACGAGCCCGCGGTGCCGCAGCGCGAGCCGCTGCTGACCCATCCGCGCGTGCTGGCGATGCCGCACCTGGGTTACGTCGAACAGGACAGCTACGCGCTGTACCTGGGCACGGCGCTGGACAACGTGCGGGCGTTCGCCGACGGCACGCCGCGCAATCTGGTCAATCCCGAAGCGCTGACGCGCAAGCGCTGATCCCGGCAATCCCTGTGGGAGCCGGCATGCCGGCGATGGGGCCTTACCGGGAAAGCCTCATCGCCGGCATGCCGGCTCCCACCAGGCTACGGCGTCGCCGGGACTTCGGCCGGCTTGGCCGGCGTGGGGGCGACAGGCTTGGCGGACGCAGGGGCGGTTGGCTTGGCGGCTTCCGGCACCGGCGCTGGCGCCTTCGGCGCGGGCTTGGGCTTGGCGGCGGCCGCCTTGGCCGCGGCGGCCTGCTGCGCGGCTGCGACCGAGCCCGGGTGCTTCAACTCGGCCAGCGCCTCTTCGATCGGCTTGTCGCCATTGAGCACATCGCCGGCCGCATAGCCCTCGGCGCCTTCCTGATCGCCGCGCAGGTGACCGGGCAGCTTGGCCTCGCTGTAGTCGGCCAGCGAGGGCGGGATGTCGCGGTCGGTCGCTTCGTCCGGCTTGAGCACCACATCGGGCACGATGCCGGTGGCCTGGATCGACTTGCCGCTGGGCGTGTAATAGCGCGCGGTGGTCAGCTTGACCGAATCGCCGTTGTCCAGCGGCAGCACGGTCTGCACCGAGCCCTTGCCGAAGGTGCGGCTGCCGATGATGCGCACGCGGTCGTTGTCGCGCAGCGCGCCGGCCAGCACCTCGGCCGCGCTGGCCGAACCGGCATCGACCAGCACCACCACCGGCACGCCCTTGAGGCGATCGCCCGGGGTGGCGTCGAACTTGGCGTCGCTGATGGCGATGCGCCCGCGCGTGGTGACGATGGTGCCCTTGTCCAGCAGGTCGTCGGCCACCTGCACCGCGCTGGTCAGCAGGCCGCCGGGATTGCTGCGCAGGTCCAGCACCACGCCCTTGAGCGGGCCCTTGGCCTTGAGCCCGTCGACCGCCTTCTGGAAGTCCGCGCCGGTGTCGGCCTGGAAGGCGCTGATGCGGATGTAGCCATAGCCCGGCTCGAGCAGGCGCGAGCGCACGCTGGCCACGCGGATGGTCTCGCGGGTCAGGGTCTTGTCGAACGGCTTGGCGACCTTGTCGCGCACGATGGTCAGGGTGACCTGGGTGCCGACCTTGCCGCGCAGCGGCTCCATCGGATCGTTCATGCCGCCCAGCGGCTTGCCGTCGATGGCCACGATGGTGTCGCCGGACTGCAGGCCGGCGCGCGCGGCCGGCGTGCCGTCGATCGGCGAGATCACTTTGAGCGTGCCGTCGGGCTGGGCCAGCAGCTCCACGCCGACGCCGTCGTAGGCGCCGTTGGCCTGCTCGTCGAAGTCCTTGGCGTCTTCCTTGTTCAGGTAGGCGCTGTGCGGGTCCAGGTCCAGCAGCAGGCCGCGGATGGCCGAGTGCATCAGCTTCTCATCGTCCACCGGCTCGACATAGGCCTGCTTGACCGCGTTGAACACCGAGACGAAGCGGCGGATCTCGTCCAGCGGCACCTCGGAGGTCTTGGCCTCGGTGCCGTCCGGATCGTCGCTGGAGGGGACGGCCGGGGCGTCCTCGTCGCTGTCCTGGGCCGCCGGCTTGGCTGGCGCAGCGGCCGGCGCGGGCGCGGATTGCGGCGTGTCCTGGGCGGCGGGCGCGGCCTGTTGGGCCAGGGCCGGCGCGATCGCCAGCAGCAGGGACGACAGCAACAGGGACACACGCATGCGGCGACTCCGGGTGGATCGTGAGGGACCTAACGCCCCGGATTATGCGGGAAGCGGGAGAAAGGAAAGCGCAGCGGGCGAGGCGGCGTCAGGCGCGCGCAAGCGCAGGAGCAGCGCGTGCTTGCGGCGGCACCGGCTCACCGCGCGCTCCGCTTCACTCGCTGCTCTCCCATCAACGCCGCTGCAGCCACGCCCCCGGATCCACCGGCGAGCCGCCCTTGCGCAGTTCGAAGTACAGCGCCGGCGTGCCCCAGCCGCCGGAGCTGCCGACCTTGGCGATGGGATCGCCCTTCTTCACCACCGCGCCGGCGTCGCGCAGCAGCGCCTCGTTGTGCGCATACAGGCTCATGTAGCCGTTGCCGTGGTCGATGATCAGGATCATGCCGTAGCCGGTCATCCACTCGGAGAACACCACCGTGCCATCGGCCACCGCCGAGACGGTCGAGCCCACCGGCGCGCCGATCAGCACGCCCTGGCTGGTGCGGCCATCGGGCAGCTGCCCGCCGAAGCGCGCCAGCAGGTTGCCCGAGGTCGGCCAGCTCAGGCCGCCGACCTTGAGCGCCGGCGCGCTCGCCACCACCGGCGGGGGCGGGGCGACCTTGCGCGGCGGCGGCGGCGGACGGCCTTCCGCCTTGGCTTCGGCGCGGTCCTTGGCCGCCTGCTCGCGGGCGGCGGCCTCGCGCGCGGCCTGCTCGCGCCGCGCACGCTCGGCGGCGGCGCGGCGTTCGGCCTCGGCCCGCGCGGCGGCCGCGCGCAGGTTGGCCAGCAGGGTCTCCAGGGCCTTGGCGTCGCGACCCAGTTCCTGGGCCCGGTCGCTGCGGTCCTCGTAGCGTTCGTCCAGCTGGGCGACCAGCTGGGCCTGGGCGCTGCGGTCGCGCTGCAGCTGAACCACTTGGGTCTGCTGGCGCTTGTGGGCGTCCTGCAGCGCGGCGCGGCGCGCCTGGATCTCGCGCTCCAGCGTCTGCAGCTCCTGCAGCTGGCCGGTGAGCGCGGCGATCTTGCCGGCCACGTCGCCCTGCACGTAGCGGTGGTAGACCATGGCGCGGTTGGCGTCGGCCACGCTGTCCTGCGACAGCAGCACCTTCAGCGGTGCGTTGCTGCCGGCCATGTAGGCCGCGCGCAGCAGCTGTTCCAGCTCGGCGCGCTGGCCGGACAGGCGCTGCTGCATCTGCGCGCGCTTGTCCTGCAGCTGCGCCAGGGCGGCTTCTTCCTTGCGCAGCGCGGTCTGGGTCTGGGTGAGCTGGCGGCTGGACTGGCCGACCTGCTCATCGGCGGCGCGCAGCTTGCGCGAGGCCTCGCCGCGCTTGCCCTCCAGGTCGCGGCGCTCGGCGGCGATGGACTTGAGCTCCTTGCGGACGGTCTCGAGCTTCTTCTGGGCTTCCTTCTGACTCTGCGCCCAGGCCGGTGCGCAGGCGCCCGCGGCCAGGACCAGCAGCGCCGCCAGCGTGGCGCGGCGGGCAGGCGTTGAGCGAAGCGACTGGGGCACGGATGGATCTTCGGCGACGGAGCAGGCCTCGATTGTAGCCAGGGCCGCCGTCGCATCCTGTCCAGGCGCCTTCCGCGCGTTTAAACCCTGGGCACGATGGGCGCATCCAAGCCCGTACATCACCCGCACAGGAACCGCATCCATGACCGTCTCGTTCTCCCGCCCCGCCCTGGTCGCGCTGGGCATCGCCCTGGCCCTGGCCGCCAGCGGCGCATCGGCCCAGCAGTCCATCGACAAGGTCCTGGGCAGCATCACCGCGCAGTCCGGCCAGGCCTACGGCGACCTGGAAACGGTCAACGGCAGCATCACCATCGAGGCCGGCGCCACGGTCAAGGAAGCCGGCACCGTCAACGGCTCGATCAAGGTCGAGGACAAGGCCGTCACCGGCGACCTGGAGACCGTCAACGGCAGCCTGAGGCTGGGCCGCCAGGTCACCGTCAACGGCAGCCTGGAGACCGTCAACGGCAGCGTCTTCGTCGACCAGGGCGGCAAGGTCGCCAAGGGCATCGAGAACGTCAACGGCGCCATCGGCATCGTCGCCACCGAGGTCGGCGGCAGCATCGAAACGGTCAACGGCGATCTCACCGTCGGCGCCGGCTCGCACGTGCGCGGCGGCATCAAGATCGAGCGCAACCAGGGCTGGTCGAGCCGCAAGCAGGAGGGCAACCCGCCGCGCGTGATCATCGGCCCCAACGCGGTGGTCGACGGCGCGCTGGTGTTCGAACGCCCGGTCAGGCTGTACGTGCATACCAGCGCCAAGATCGGTCCGGTGACCGGCGCCACGCCGATCGCCTACAGCGGCAACACCGCGCCGACCGAGTAAGCCGCGCCTGCCGCGTCCCCGTTCCCGGCGGGAACCCCGTGCCTTGGCCCTCTCTCTCCAAGATCACGGGGTTCCCGCTTCCATTGCGACTACCGGTTCGCCTCCGCCCCAGGCGGACGTCCCGCGCGGCCCTGTCCGGATCGACAGGCGCCGCGCGCCGAGGATCGGCCCAGTCTGGCTAGAATCCCGGGTTCCCGTTCACCGCAAGGAACCCGCATGTCCCGCACGCTGCTGCTGGGCCTGGCCACGCTGACCGCGCTGGCCGCCTGCAAGAAGCCGGACGCGCCGCCGGCGCCCGCCGCCTCCACGCCCGCCCCCGCCCAGGCCGCATCCGCGCCTGCGCCGCATGCCTTCTCGCCGAAGATCGATGCCGGCGATTTCGGCGAACTGGTCAAGACGCTGTCCTCCGATGCCTTCGAGGGCCGCGGCCCCGGCACGCCGGGCGAGGACAAGACCGTGGCCTACATCACCGAGCAGATGCAGCGCATCGGCCTGAAGCCCGGCAACGGCGACAGCTGGACACAGGACGTGCCGATGGTGGAGACCACGGCCGATCCTTCGACCACGCTGACCATCACCGAGGCCGACGGCAGCACGCAGACGCTTGCCTTCGGCGAGCAGATGGTGATCGGCACGCGCACCGGCAAGCCGGAGATCGACGTCAAGGACAGCGAGCTGGTCTTCGTCGGCTACGGCGTGGATGCCCCCGAGCGCAAGTGGAACGACTACGCCGGGACCAAGAGCTGGAAGGGCAAGACCGTGGTGATGTTCGTCAACGACCCGGGCTTCCACACGCATGATGAGACGCTGTTCGACGGCAAGCGGATGACCTATTACGGCCGCTGGACGTACAAGTTCGAGGAAGCCGCGCGCAAGGGCGCCGACGCGGCGATCATCATCCACGACAGCGAAGGCGCCAGCTACGGCTGGGACGTGGTCAAGAACTCCTGGGCGGGCAAGCAGTACGACCTGCCGGCCGCCGATGATCCGTCGCCGCGAATCCCGGCCCAGGGCTGGATCACCGGCGAGGTGGCGCGCACGCTGTTCGCCAAGGCCGGGCTGGATCTGGACCAGGCCTACAAGGACGCGTCCAAGCCCGGCTTCAAGCCGGTGCCGCTGAAGGCCAAGCTGTCCTTCGACCTCAAGAGCACGATCGGCCAGGCCAAGTCGCGCAACGTGATCGGCGTGCTGCCCGGCAGCAAGCGTCCCGACGAGGCGGTGCTGTACATGGCCCACTGGGACCATCTGGGCAAGCACGACAACGAGGACGGCGACAACATCTACAACGGTGCGGTGGACAACGCCACTGGCGTGGCCGGCATCCTGGAGATCGCCGATGCCTTCGCGCATCAGGAGCCCAAGCCCGAGCGTTCGGTGGTGTTCCTGGCGGTGACGCTGGAGGAGTCGGGCCTGCTGGGTTCGAAGTACTACGTCGCCCATCCGACCTTCCCGCTGAGCAAGATCGCCGGGGTGATCAACATCGATGCGATGTCGGTGGCGGGCAAGGCGCACGATGTCACCGTGACCGGCATGGGCGCCTCGCAGCTGGAGGACCTCCTCAAGCCGCTGGCCGCCGCGCAGGGCCGCACGCTGCATGCCGAGGCCTCGCCGCAGAACGGCTCGTACTTCCGCTCTGATCACTTCAACTTCGCCAAGGCTGGCGTGCCGGCGCTGTACGTAGATGGCGGCGAAGACCTGATCGAGGGCGGAGAGGCCGCCGGCAAGGCCGCCGCGAAGGAATACGGCGAGCAGCGCTACCACTCGCCCGCCGACGAGTACGACCCGGACACCTGGAAGCTGGACGGCACCATGCAGGACCTGGAGCTGGTCTACGGCGTGGGCCGCGAGCTGGCCGGTGGCGACCAGTGGCCCAACTGGTACGACGGCAATCCGTTCAAGGCCGCGCGCGATGCGATGATGAAGGCGCCGGCCAAGCGATAGGCCCGCGGTTCGAGTCGAGGAAAAGGCGCCGCGTGGCGCCTTTTCCTTTTCCGCCGATGAAAGCCCTCGTGCTCAGCGCGCGTCGTGGTCCCAGCCGAACAGGTCCAGGGCGCGCATGAACTGCGCATCCAGCGGCGCCAGCGCTTCGATGCGTGCACCGGTGTGCGGATGCAGGAAGGCCAGCCGGCGCGCATGCAGCAGCATGCGATGCACGCCGCGCATGCGGAAGGCGCGGTTGTGCCGGCCCTCGCCGTGGCTGGTGTCGCCGATCAGGGGATGGAAGGCGTGCTTGAGGTGGCGACGGATCTGGCGGAAGCGCCCGGTATGCGGACGCGCGCGCAGCAGCGCGTAGCGCGAGGTCTCGAAGCCGCCGGACGGCACGTCCAGTTCGCCGCTGGCCAGGCGCACGAAGCCGGTCATGGCCGGCTTCTTCTCCGGCTTGCCCGGGCCGCCGTCCAGGGCGTGGTCGATGGTGAACTCGGCCTCAGGCCAGCCGCGGCAGACGGCCAGGTAGTCCTTCTCCACCTCGCGCGACATGAAGCCCTGGCCGAGCACCGAGGCGGTGTCGCGGTCGAAGGCCACCAGCAGGCAGCCGCTGGTGGCGCGGTCCAGGCGATGGATCAGGAAGATCGGCCGATCCAGCTGCGCGCGCAGCAGATCGGCCAGGAACACCTCCTCGCCGCGGGCCAGGCCGCTGTCGTGGACCATCAGCCCGGCCGGCTTGTCGACCACGGCCAGATGGGCGTCCTGGTACAGGAGGGCGATGGGCGGCAGGGGCGAATCGGAAGCGAAGCTCATCGCGCCATTGTCCTCGGCCGACTGGCGTGGCGCGAGTCGGGTTGTCCGGCCATCGAGAAGTCCTTGCAGAATGCCGCCCGATCCGTGGGAGCCGCCATGGCGGCGATGAGGCTCTACCGGGAAAGCCGCATCGCCACCATTGGCCGCTCCCACCTGTAGAGCGGAGCTTGCTCCGCTGCTCTCCGTTCAGTTCGTGGGAAAGGCCCCAGCGGAGCAAGCTCCGCTCTACAGACAGACCACTGCGAAATGTGAGGAGACGGTTGCTCCCACCGAAGCATGAGGCGCGGCCAATCCTCTCCCATCACAGAGTCGGCCAGGAATGGCGACTGAGCCGAGGCGCGCGCCCGGTCTGGGCGAAGCTGGCTACCGAAGTGTGGGGCCAGCCTCGCACTCCAGCGAAGACCCAATCCAACAAAAAGGGCGATGCCAGATGGCATCGCCCTCGTGATCGCCAGGGCGTCCAACGCTCCGGCGCATGCGGCCTGTGCTTAGAAGTGCAGGCCCATCTTCACGCCCACGGCCATGGCGCTGTTGTCCTTGAACTCGCCGGCGTAGCTGTGCGCGCCGGTTTCGGCGGTGGCATCGCCCAGCCAGAAGTACTTCACGCCGGCGCTCAGGTCGATCTTGGGCGTGGGGCTGTAGCGCAGACCGACGCCCACGTTCCAGTAGCCGTCCGTCGGGCCCAGGGTGGTCACCGGGTTGCCGGCGCCGCCGTCCCAACCCACCGAGAACGAACCGGACACCGTTTCGGTCAGCTTGCGGCCCAGGCCCAGGTTGGCCGACCACTGGTCCTTGGAGTAGTCGACCAGATTGAAGCCGTCCGGCTTGCCGATCAGCGGGCCGACGGCCTCGGCGAGCTGGCCGAACTGGGCCGGACGCACCGCGAACTTGGACCACTGCACCCAGCGCACGTTACCGAACAGCACGGTGTCGGCCATGATGCCGGTCTGGAAATCCAGGTTGACCGACTGCGGCGTGGTGATCGAGGTGGTGCCGCCGCTCAGGCCGCCCAGCGAGCCCAGCGTCCCGGCCAGCGCCTGACCGGTGGCCGCCGGGAGGCGGCCGGCCAGCACCAGCTGCTGGATCAGGCCGGCCAGCTGCGCGCGGTTGGCGCCCAGCGCGGTGACCAACGGCATGGACTCGTTGGCGTTGATGTCGTAGTCGATCTCCGAGCGGTAGGTCAGCGAGACCTGCAGGGCGATCTCCGGCTTCTGGTAGGCGATGCCGGCCAGCCAGCCCCAGTCGCGCTTGGACGGGATCGACAGGTCGTAGCCGTTGAAGGCCGAGTAGGTCGAACCGCGCAGCGACACCTGGCCCTTGATCTCCTGGTACACGCCGCCGGCGTAGAGGTTCCAGTTCTCGGTCGGCTGGAAGCCCACCAGCGCAGACAGGCTCTTGGTGCGCACTTCCACGTCGGTATCGCCGGTGATGCCGGCATTGAGGCCGTAGGCTGGCTGCCCGTTGCTGATGGTGCTCGGGCCGGTCACGATCGGCAGGCCACTCAGCACCACGTCGCGCGGGTTGGCGGTGAAGGCGTTGGCGCCGTGGTACTCGGCCGACGCGCCGAAGGGCTCGTCGTAGATGAAGCCGAAGGAAAACTTCTCGGTGGGCTGGAACTTGATCGCGCCGCCGACGAAGTTGTAGCTGTTGGCCACGTTGCCGGTGTCGGTGCCGTTCTTGTCCTTGCCGTCCACCTTGGGGTTGAGGAAGCTGCCGCCGTACTCGGCGTAGTTGCCTGGCTTCAGGAACGGCGCGATGGACTGGCCGGAGCGGTCAAGCGCCGAGGCGAAACCCGCCCCGCTGGCGGCGGCGCAGATGGCGCCCACGGTGATGGCCAGCGCATTCTTCTTGTTCAACATGTATCCCCTCCGGATCCACGAGTTTGTCATTGTCTTGCATGCCGATCGGCACGCGTCCTTGATTCATTTCATCTGCAACTTGTTCGACCGCGGCGTGCCTAGCCCTCGCCGTACGCCACGGTACGGGGCCATTCTGGCCCAGCGGGACTGCGCAGGCTACTTACAAGAACAAAAGATTTACATTTTGGGCTTCGACTTTAGTCGTAGGCCGCGGCATGCCCGCCCCCGCCACGCCGCGTTCCACACATGCGTGCGCTGGGCCATTGACGCCGGGGACCCGGTCCGCCAACCATCGCCGTTCCCTTCCCCATTGGCCCGTCCACCATGAAGCGCTTGATGCCAACCCTGCTGTTGCTCGCCGCCGCCGGCGCCGCCCTGGCCGCCGACCTGCCCTACAACCCGCAGGCCAACGCCAAGGCCGAGGTCGCCCAGGCGCTGGCCGCCGGCAAGCAGGCGCACAAGCCGACCCTGCTGATCTTCGGCGCCAACTGGTGCGGCGACTGCCGGGCGCTGGATACCTCGCTGCACAGCGAGAAGAACGCCGCCCTGGTCAACCAGCACTTCGAGGTGGTCAAGGTCGACGTGGGCAACTGGGACCACAACCTGGACATCGCCAACACCTACGGCAACCCGATCGAGAAGGGCATCCCCGCCGCGGTCGTGGTCTCGCCCACGGGCAAGGTCGTCTACACGACCAAGGCCGGCGAGCTGGCCAACGCCCGCAAGATGAGCGACGAAGGCATCTACGACTTCTTCAGCAAGGTCGCCAAGGGCGGCTGAGGACGCTCAGTCGGGCGCGCGCACGGCGACCAGTTCGCCCTTGCCCACCGGCAGGAGGGCGCAGGTGAACGCATCGTCCGCGCGCAGCATGGTCTCGAACGCCGCCAGCTCGGCGGCGTGCGAGATGGCGTTGTCCACCACCAGCGTGCCGCCGGGGCGCAACACCCGGCGCAGGTCCGGCCACCAGGTCGGATAACGGCTGCGGTCGGCGTCGAGGAACACCAGGTCGGCCGACGCCGTCTGCGCCGCTGCCAGCCATCCACCCGCGTCGCCCTGCACCGAAGTAATCGTCCCGGCCAGGCCGCTGCGCGCGAACGTGGCCTGCGCCAGCTCCCACTTGTCGGGCGCGAATTCCAGCGTGGTGACCCGTCCGCCGAGGGCCGCGGCCGCTTCGGCCAGCCACAGCGTCGAATAGCCGTTGGAGGTGCCGATCTCCAGCACCCGGCGCGCCTGGGTGGCGCGCACCAGCACCGCGAGGAACTCGCCGGTGTCCGGCGTGATGTTGAGCATCCGCGCGCCACGCGCCTGCTGCACGGCGTCGTTACGCTCGCCGTGGGCGAACAGCTCGGCCTTCAGGGCTTGCAGCGAGGCGTCGGCGCGCATTGTCGCGGCGCCTTCAGCGCCGCAGCCAGGCCGACAGCAGCGCCAGCGTGCCCAGCGCGCCGGTGAACCAGGTCCACAGCGGCACACCCCACAGGCTCGGGCCGCCGACGCCGAAGGCGTGCAGCACCGCGGCCACCACCAGCAGGCCCGCGCCGCCGATGGCGGTGACCACGCGCCGCTGCAGACGCTGCAGGGTCAGGTTGAGCGCGGCCAGATCCTTCGAACGCATCGACAGCTCGTGCTGGCCATCGACCTGCTGCTTGAGCCAGGCATGCACCAGCCGCGGCATATCCGGGGCGTGGGTCATGATCTCCGGGATGCGCTTGCGCAGCTCGTTGATCGCGTGCAGCGGGCTGTAGCGCTTGACCAGGATGCGCTGCAGCACCGGCTTGGCCACCGCCCAGATGTCCAGCTGCGGATCGAGCTGGCGGCCGACGCCTTCGATATTGAGCAGGGTCTTCTGCAGCAGGATCAGCTGCGGCTGCAGGGTCAGCTCGTACTTCTGCGCGGTGCGGAACAGCTTGATCAGCACCTGCGCCAGCGAGATCTCCGACAGCGGCCGGGTGAAGTACGGCTCGCACACCGCGCGCGCGGCCGCCTCCAGCTCGTCGATGCGCACGGTGGCCGGCATCCAGCCGGCCTCGACGTGCAGCTCGGCGATGCGCCGGTAGTCCTTGTTGAAGATGGCCATGAAGTTCTCGGCCAGGTAGTACTGGTCCTGCTGCGAGAGCTGGCCGACGATGCCGAAGTCCAGCGCGATGAAGCGCGGGTCGTCCTTGCGCAGCGGATCGGGATCGACCCAGATGTTGCCGGCGTGCGCATCGGCGTGGAAGAAGTTGTCGCGGAACACCTGCGTGTAGAACACGCGCACGCCCTTGGCCGCCAGCGCCTTGCGATCGATGCCGGCCGCGTCCAGCGCGACGATGTCGTCGGACGGAATGCCGACCACGCGTTCCATGGTCAGCGCGCGCTCGGCGGTATGGGTCCAGATGATCTCCGGCACGTAAAGGTCGGGCGAGTCCTGCCAGAAGCGGCGCATCACGCTGGCGTTGGCGCCCTCGCGCTGCAGGTCCAGCTCGGCGGCGAGCGTGGCCTCGATCTCGGCGACGATCTCCTTGGGCCGGATCTTGTCGGCCGACGGATGCGCGTAGTCCACCAGCGCCGCGCCGGACTTGAGCAGCGCGATGTCGCCGGCGATCTGCGCCTCGATGTCCGGGCGCAGCACCTTGACCACGACCTCGCGGCCGTCGTGCAGCGTGGCCGCATGCACCTGCGCGATCGAGGCCGAGGCCAGCGGCGTGGTGTCGAAGTGGGCGAAGGCCACCTCGATCGGCACGCCCAGCGCCTGCTCGACGATGGCCTGGGCGCGCTGCCCGTCGAAGGGCTTGACCCGGTCCTGCAGCAGGGTGAGTTCCTGCGCGACGTCCGGCGGGATCAGGTCACGGCGGGTGGAGAGAATCTGGCCGAACTTGACGAAGATCGGCCCCAGCTCCTGCAGCACCAGGCGCAGGCGCGCGCCGCGGCTGAGCGCGGCCACGTCGTCGCGCGCGCGCGGCACGAACGGCCGGGCCAGCCTCAGCCACGGACCGGCCGGCGTGTCCTCCAGCAGCGCGTCCAGGCGGTAGCGGATCAGCACGCGGCCGATCTTGTTGGCGCGCACGGCGGCGCGCACGCTCTTCATCCCCGGCCACGCCATGCTCATGCGCGCGCCGCCAGGCGCGACAGGCGCGCGGCCAGGCGCTCGACATCGTCGCGTAGGCCGTCGACCTCATCGTGGAAGGCTTCCAGCTCGGCCTTGGCGACCACGTCGCGCGATTCCTCGGTGACGAACTCAACGGCGCTGCCGGCCAGCTCGCTGCCGGTCTCGCGCAGACGCAGCAGGGTGGTGCGCAGCGCGCCGGCGATCTGCACGCCCAGCACCGGGCCGAATACGCTCACCAGCGGCTGCGCCCAGTCCGGGTCGAAGCGCTTGGCCAGCGTCTGCAGGCGCCGCGCCAGGTCGGCATCGCCGGACACGCGCAGCTTGCCCACCGGCGCGGCATCGTCGCGGCGCAGGAACGGCAGCTGGCCCAGCAGGCCGCCCAGCGTGCTGCGCACGGCCAGGTCCGGCTCGCTGGCCGGATCGACCGGCCCCACGTGCAGGCGCTGGGCCTCCACGGCGATCTCCAGCGCCAGCGGCGGGGAATCCAGCGCGATGGCGATGCGTCGGCCGGCCAGCGGCGCCAGCGCATCGCGCGTGTCCGGGTCGAGCGCGACGGCACGGTTGAGCGCGGCTTCCAGCGCGCGGCCGGCCAGCGGTTTGAGGGCATCGAAGGGGGTGGGCGACATGGCGGGCATTCTAACCGGGGGATGCGCACGGCCCGTGCGGGAACAAGGGTTACCGGAGCATTCGAGATGAAATGGAAGCGATGCGAGGCCGAGGCAGGGCCGACGCACCCGCCCTGACGCGCAACTCAAGACAGGCAAGCCACACGAAACCTGACCCTCAGCAGGACTTCCCAGCTGAGTGACTTCAGCTTCCCATGCCCAAGGCTGTGCAGCGGCCAGCCGCCAGGGCCATGCTGTGCGCCCCCCGAGCAGCAGTGGAACGATCGATGGGCAATGCGCACGTGAAAAAGTGCTTCGGAGGCATTTGGGCCTCACGCGTCTTGGCATTTCAGCGCTTTGCATGCGCCAACGGCGAGCTTCGCAGCACGGGGCTGTGCAAGTGAGCGAGGCCATGCCACTGCGAGACGTTGCCCCGACCGATCTGCCGGCCCTGCTGGCGCTCAACAACGCCCATGCCGCGGCGCTGTCCTGGCAGACGCCGGGACAGTTCGCGCAACTGATCGGGATGGCCTGCTTCGCCCGGACCTGCGGCCAGGCCGATGCCTTGCTGATCGCGCTGGAACAGGACGCGGCCTACGACAATCCGAACTTCGCCTGGTTGTCGGCGCGCTTCGAGCGCTTCGTCTACATCGACCGGGTCGTGGTGGCCGAACACGCGCAGGGCCGCGGCCTGGCCGGTGCACTGTATGAGGCGTTGAAGCACCAGGCGCGCCTGCAAGGGCAGACGCGCCTGGTGTGCGAGATCAATCTGGACCCGCCCAATCCCGGCTCGGTCGCCTTCCACCAGCGACTGGGCTTCGAGCAGGTCGGCCAGGCCGATCTGCCCAGCGGCAAGCGGGTCGGCTATTTCGCCTGCCCGCTCTGACGCGGTCGCCTACGCTTTTTTGCGGAAGAACGAGATCACGGCCAGGATCAGGAACACCACGAACAGGACCCAGGCGATGCTGGAGGCGGTTCCGGCGATGCCGCTGAAACCCAGCACGCCGGCGATCAGCGCAATGACCAGAAAGACGATGGCGTAATGAAGCACGGCGGTGATTCCTTGTGGCGCGCCGGATCGGCGTGCGACCAGCCTGTGGCCTGGCGCATCGCGGCCGCGTGAGGATTCAGCCGGATTCGCTCCACGCGCTCTTCAGGCGGGCCAGGCCCTCGGTCATCGACACGCGCGGCACGTAGCCGAAGTCGCGCCGCGCCGGCTCCATGCTGTACCAGTGCGGCGTGCACAGCTGTTCGGCCAGGAAGCGGGTCAGCGGCGGTTCGCCCTTCAGCGGCAGCGCCTTCCACAGCACCTCGCAGGTCGCGCCGATGCGGTAGGCGGTCTTGAACGAGAGCGACTTGCGCACCGGCGGCGTGCTAGTGGCGGCCAGCAGCGCGTTCAGGACCTCGCGCATCGGCCAGGGCTCGCCGTTGGAGATGAAGTACGCCTTGCCGGCGCAGACCGCGCCCGGCGCCAGGTGATCGAACGCGTCCAGATGCGCCTGCGCGGCATTGTCGATGTAGGTGGTGTCGACCTTGTTCATGCCGTCGCCGATCAGGCGCAGGCGGCCGCTGCGCGCGCGTTCGACCAGACGCGGCAGGATCTGGTGATCGCCCGGCCCCCAGATCAGGCGCGGACGCAGCGCGATGGTGGCCAGCGAGGCGTCGTTGGCCGCCAGCACGCGCTGCTCGGCGATGGCCTTGGTGGCCGCGTAAGGCGCCTGGAAGTCCTCGCCGTAAGGCACCTCGTCGGCGCTCAGGCCTTCGACCGGATGGGTCGCGCGATGGGTGACGCTGGGCGTGGAGGTGTACACCAGCCGCGAGGTGCCGTGCGTGCGGCAGGCGGCGATGACGTTGTCGGTGCCGACCACGTTGGCCTGGTGATAGCTGTCGTAACTGCCCCAGGCGCCGGCCTTGGCCGCGTTGTGGAAGACCGCATCGACGCCAGCCACCGCGTGGCGGACCGCATGCGCATCGGCCAGGTCGCCCTGGATCTGGCCCACGCCCATCGCCGCCAGCGCCGGGTAATGCCCGCGCTGGAAGCTGATGACCTCGTGCCCGCGTTCGAGCAGGCCGCGGCACAGCGCTTGGCCGAGGAATCCACCACCTCCGGTGACCAGCAGCTTCATGCGGGTATCGCTCCTTGTTCGGCGGCCCAGATCGCCAGCTTCTCGCGGCCGATCTTGGCGTTGTGGCGGATGTCCACCGGAAATCCCGGATGGCGCAGGAAGGTGGCGATGCCGCGCAGATGCGCGTGGCGCTGGGCGCTGGCGCGCAGGTCGGCGGCAATGGCATCGGCGCGCTGCGGCGAAACGCCCGGCAGCAGTTCGAAACACAGCACCGGCACCTGCGCGCCCGGTGTCCCGACGCCGACCAGCGCGGTGCGGCGCACCTCGCCGTGCACGTTGAACACCGGTTCGGCCTGCTCGGTGTAGAGCGGCCCGCCGGCGGTTTCCACGCGCTGGGTCTTGCGGCCGCAGAACCACAGACGGCCCTCGGCATCGAAGTAGCCGACATCGCCCATGCGATGCACCACGCGCGTGCCGCCGTCGGCCAGCGTCTCGCGGATCTTGGCGCTGCGCGTGGCGGCGTCGCGGTTGAAGTAGCTGTCGGTGGCGGTCGGGCCGGCGACGGTGATCTCGCCGACCTGGCCAGGCGGGAGTTCGCGCACGCCGTGCCACTCGGGAATGGCCGCATCGTCGATGGCGATGATGCGCACCAGGTTGGGCTCGACCGGGCGACCGACGCAGGTGCCGGCGCCGGCCTCGGTGGCCTGGCGGGTGGCGTCCAGTTCGCGACCTTCGATCACCGCGACCGGCAGGCACTCGGTGGCGCCGTAGGGCGTCCAGAACTGGCCATCGTCCGGCAGCAGCGCGCGGATCTTTTCCACGATGTCCGGCGGCACCGGCGCGCCGGCGGAGGTCACGCGCTTCACCGTCGGCAGCGGATGGCCGTACTCGGCCAGCACCCGCATCAGCGCCGGCGAACCGAACAGCTGGGTCACGCCGAAGCGGCGGATGGCCGCGTGCAGCTTGGCCGGGTCGGCCTTGGCCGGGCGCGTGGGGTCCATGTCCGGGATGACGCTGGTCAGGCCCAGCGCCGGATCGAACAGCGCGAACGGCGGAAAGGTCGGCAGGTCCACGCCGCCGGGCACCATGCCGAACGCCTTGCCCAGCAGCTCGATCTGGCCGACGAAATGCCGGTGCCGGTACACCACGCCCTTGGGCACGCCGGTCGAGCCGCTGGTGAACAGGATGCCGGCCACGTCCTCGCCGTCGGTGGCGGCCAGCTGTGGGCCGGCGCCGGCGCCGTCGCGCTCGACCTGGGCAAGGGTGACGCCGCCCCAGCCCAGCCTGGGGCCGACGGTGACGATCCGGGTCGCGCTGCGCGCCCAGCCCAGCAGCAGGCGCGCGGCCTGCGCCAGGGGGATGCCGATGAAGCCTTGCGGCTGCGCCTCGTCCAGGCACTGCTTCAGCGCGCGCCGGTCGATGCCCGGGTCGACCAGCACCGGCACCGCGCCGGCCTTGAACAGCGCGAACATCAGCAGGAAGAACGCCGGCGAGGGCCGCACCATCACCACCGTGCGCGTGCCCCGGCCGATGCCGTGCCGGGCCAGGCCCGCGGCGATGGCGTCGCTGCGCGCGTCCAGCTGCGCATAGGTCAGTGCGATGTCGTAGCGCCCGCCGCGGCCCGGGCAGCGCAGCGCGATCTGGTCGGGGCGCTCGCGCGCCAGTTCGGGCAGCCGTGCGGCAATGTTGCAGACGGTGGTCATCGCGCCATTGTCGCCGATGGCGCTGCCGCGCACGCCGTCGCCGCTGCGCGCGGATCGCGGCAGCCCATGGCGCACGGCCGGGCGTCTGCCCACAATGGCCGCGGGCGCCCCCTTCGCGGTAGACCGACGATGCACGCATCGACCACCTACACCGCGGCGGAAGGCGCAGGCTACGAGCGCAACATGGGCCGCTGGAGCCGCCAGCTCGCGCTGCCCTTCCTCGACTTCGCCGGGACCGGCGCGCGCGAACGGGTGCTGGACGTCGGCTGCGGCACCGGCGCGCTGTCGGCGCAGTTGCTCGCCCGCGAGGCGTCCTGCGAGGTCCATGCGGTCGACCTCACCCCTGCCTATGTCGCCCACGCGCACCGCCATCTACCGCCGCCGCGCCCGGCCCTTGCCGTCGGCGACGCCTGCGCCCTGCCGTATCGGGACGGCGTGTTCGACCGGGTGCTGTCGCTGCTGGTGCTGCACTTCGTCCCGCGGCCCGCGCAAGCCGTTGCGCAGATGGTGCGCGTCGCCCGACCCGGCGCGACGGTGGCGGCGGCCGTGTGGGACGCCCGCGGCGGCTTCGTCGCCGGCCGGATGTTCTTCGACACCGCCGCCGCCCTGGACCCGGGCGCGGCGCAGCAGCGCGCCCGCAACTTCACCCGGCCGATGACGCGGCCGGGCGAGCTGGCCACCGCCTGGCGGGAGGCCGGCCTGGTCGAGGTCGAGCAGACGCAGGTCGGCATCCGCATGGCCTTCGCCGACTTCGAGGACTACTGGAGCCCGTACCTGGGCAAGGACGGCCCCGGCGCCGCCTACGTGAGTGGCCTCGACGCGGCCGCGCGCGCAAGGCTGGAAGCGGCGATGCGCGCGGCCTATCTGGACGGCGAGGCGGACGGCCCGCGTGCCTACGCAGCGCTTGCCTGGGCGGTGAAGGGCCGGGTGCCGCCCGCCTGAGCCAAGCGCAGCGCTTGCGCGCGCCGGCGGTTCGGGCAGAATCCGCGCCCTTGTCCGACCTCGCCGCGCGCCGCCCGGCAGCCCCCATGCATCCCTGCCTCAGCTGCGGCGCCTGCTGCGCCTATTTCCGCGTGAGCTTCCACTGGAGCGAGGCCGAGCCGACCCTGGGCGGACACGTCCCCGTCGAACTGACCGACTCCCTGCGCACCCACGAGCGCGTCATGCGCGGCACCTCGCAAAGCCATCCGCGCTGCATCGCGCTGGACGCGGACATCGGCCGCTACAGCCGCTGCACTATCCACGATCGGCGCCCCTCGGTATGCGCGGCGGTGCCGGCGTCGCTGGAGTTCGGCCAGCGCAGCGCGCAATGCGATAAGTCGCGGCTGGCGCACGGCCTGCATGCGCTGACCGAAGCCGACTGGATCGGCGTCAGCGACATCGAGCGCAATCCGCTGCCCGCGGACTGAGGAAACCTCAGCCTTGTGGGTGGGAGCCGCCACGGCGGCGATGGGGCCTTACCGGTGGAGCCCCATCGCCGCCGTGGCGGCTCCCACCGAGCGCACCGCTAGGCGAGTCCCGTCACCGGATGCGCATCGAGGAAGGCGCGGATCTGCGGCACCAGCACCGCGTGCTTGTCTTCCAGCACGTAGTGGCCGGCATCCTCGAAGGCGACCAGCTGCGCCTCCGGCAGCGCCTTGCGGAAGCCATCGAGGAAATGCCGGTCGAACACGAAGTCCCGCAGCCCCCAGCCGATGAAGGCAGGCCGATCGGCGAAAGACGGCAGCGCACGTCCGGCGGCCTCCAGCAAGGGCCAGGCGCGATCGGCCGGCGAGAGCGGGATGTCTTGCATGAAGCGCACGGTCGAGATGCGGTGCGCCCAGCTGTCGTACGGCGCCACATACGCCCGACGCACGTCGGGAGGCATCTTCCTCTCCACGCCCACGCGCGAGGCGCCGCTGGAGAAGGCGTTGAACGCGCGGATGAGAAATGCGCCGAACAGCGCGTCGCGCCCCAGCGCGATCTGCCACGGCATCGCCTTGGCCGCCGGCAGCGGGAACGCGGCCGTGTTGGTGATCACCAGCCGCCGGACCTGCGCCGCATGCGCCAGCGCCCAGCCGAAGCCGATCATGCCGCCCCAGTCGTGCACCGCCAGCGTCACCGGCGTGGCATCGTCGATGCCGGCATGCCGCAGCAGCGCCTGCAGGTCGTCCACGCGCGATTGCAGGGTGTAGTCGTAGGCCGGCGGGCGGCCGTGCGCATCGGGCCTGCCGTGCGGATGGCGCAACCCGCCGCCGTCGTCGGGCTTGTCGCTCAGGCCCATGCCCACATGGTCGGGCACGATGCAGCGATAGCGATCGCGCAGGCCCGCCACCAGATGGCGCCAGTAATAGCTCCACGACGGATTGCCGTGCAGCATGACCACGACTTCGCCCTCGCGCGGGCCCTCGTCCAGGTAGTGCAGGCCGATGCCGGGGCGCACCTCGAAGCGGTGGCTGCTGAAGTCGTAATCGGGGAAGCGCACGCGGGTCTTGAGGGGCGTTTGCGGGTGCGCATTGTAGCGGCCGGCCCCGCGCCACGACACGCGCGTCCCCGATGCGCTCTACCATGCGCCTCCTCACCGACCCTGTGCCGCCTCCGCCATGTCCACCCCCACCGCTCCTCCCGCCTACCTCGACGACGCCCAGATCGAGCAGCTGTCCGACCTGCTCGACCAGCGCGCGGTGCCCTTCAAGGGCTTCAATCTGGAGGCGCTGGACGGCTTCCTGTCGGCGCTGGCCGTTTCGCCGTCCACGGTGCCCGTGGAGGAATGGCAACCGGTAGTCTGGGGCGGCAAGGTGCCGCGCTGGGACGACGCGGAGGCCGCGGCGCAGGTCCAGACCCTGCTGATGGGCCACTGGAACATGGCCAGCGCACGCACCCGCCACGACGAGGACAGCCTGCCCGACCACCTCGCGCCGCTGCTGTGGCTGCCCGAGGACCCGGAGCTGACCGGCGAGGAGGCCCTGCACGAGGACGAACTGGACGTCGGCCACGACTGGGCGCTGGGCTTCTTCACCGCCGTGGAGCTGCGCGAGGCCGAATGGGACCAGTGGCTGGACGAGAACGAATGGATCGAGGAGATCTTCGACCAGCTCGATCGCCTGGCCAGCGGCGAGGCGATCAACCCCGACGACCCGAGCGCGCCGGGCACGCCGATCGGCTATCAGGAACGGCTGGCGATCGTGGCCAGCCTGCCGGGCATGCTGGCCGACCTCAACCACCACCGCGTCGACGCCCTGACCCCGCGCACCCCCATCCGCCGCGACACCGCCCCCGGCCGCAACGACCCCTGCACCTGCGGCAGCGGGAAGAAGTACAAGAAGTGCTGCGGCGCGCAGTAAGCGCGGCAGCGTTGCGCAGGTGCGGGCAGCGAGCTGCCAGGCATTCGATTGCGGAGGTCGTGGTGGCTCAACGACAGGCGCTCGGTGCGCTCACAAGGGCTGTGCGCCTTCGCTGAGGATGTCCAGGTAGCGCTGGTAGGCGAAAACGCGGTGGCGTTGCTGTCCGGTCAACTCGTTGACGATCTCCAGGTCTTCCAGCGCGCGTACCGCCGCGCGGATGGTCGGGCGACTCAGCGCCAGCCGCGGGGCGACCTGGGGCACGGTAAGCACCACGCGCCGAGCGAACTGCTCGAACACCAGGCCGACATTGCCGGCGCGCTGGCCCAGGGCGGCGATGCGGGCCCGGTCGCGGGCCAGCAGCGCCAGCAGGCGCTGCGCGGTGTCCACGGCCTGCTGCGCGGTTTCGGCCACGCCGTCGAGGAAGAATCCCAGCCAGCCTTCCCAGTCACCGCTCGCGCGCACCGCGTTGAGTCGATCGTAGTAGTCGGCGCGGCGGCGCTTGAAGTATAGGCTCAGGTACAGGCTAGGGTCTCGAAGCACGCCCTCGTTGCACAGGATCAGCGTAATCAACAGGCGACCGAGCCGCCCGTTGCCGTCGCTGAAGGGGTGAATGGTCTCGAACTGCACGTGCGCCAGCGCTGCCTTGACCAACGGCGGCATCTGTCCGGGCGGCGCATGCAGGAATCGCTCAAGCGCGGACAGGACCTCAGGTAGCACTTCCGGCGGTGGCGGGACGAAATGGGCCAACGCAGGCGAGCTGCCTCCGACCCAGACCTGACCTTTACGAAATTCGCCCGGCTGCTTGCCGGCGCCACGCCCACCCTTGAGCAGCAGCGCGTGCATTTCGCGGATCAAGCGCAACGACAGCGGAAAGTCGTCCTCGCGCATGCGGCGCAGGCCGTGGTTGAGCGCCGCCACGTAGTTGGAGACTTCCTCGACATCGTCGATGGGCACACCCGGCGGTGCGTCCACTTCGAACAGCAGCAGGTCCGAGAGCGAAGACTGCGTGCCTTCGATCTGCGAGGACAGCAAGGCTTCCTTGCGGACGTACTGGTAAAGGAACAGCTCCGGGTCGGGCAGCATCATGGTGATGCCGTCCAAGCGCCCCAAGGCCTGGTCGGCCCGCTCTTTGCGCGGCACCAGGTCCGCCAGGGAAAAATCCAGCGGCGGGCTGGGCGGCAACGGATCAGGCACGAAGGCCTGATAACGGCTCCCGGCGAGGGAGCCGGAGACGTAATGCCCGGTCGTCTTGCGCGCCATGAAATTTTCCTTGGAGGCGCAGTTCACCGCCTCAAGGAAATTTATACGCCGTATTTTTACCTAAGAATAGCGTCGCGCCAGGGCAAGGAAGATCCCCGCCTTGGCTCCGCGCCTCACCACACCACTTCGGCCATGGTGCAGTTCAGGCCCGAGCCGATGCCGAGCAGCGCGATGCGGTCGCCCTTCTTCAGGCGGCCCAGCTCCTTGAGCTTGCTCAGCACGATCGGCACCGAGGCCGGGCCGATGTTGCCGTGCTCGCCGAAGATGGTCATGACCTTCTTCGGGTCGATGCCGAAGGTCTTGATGAAGGCCTGGGTGTGCGGCTGGCTGACCTGGTGGATGATGAACTGGTCGATCTCGTCGACCGCCCAGCCCAGCACCTGGCGCGCGGCCACGAAGGTCTTCTGCGCCAGCTTCATGCCCTCGATCAGCAGCATCTTGGTGTCGGTGACCATGCGGTCCAGGTTGCCGCGGCACAGCTTGTTCCACTCGGTCGCCGAGCGGGTCACGCCGCCCTTGTAGACCGGCGCGTCGGGCACCAGCTCGCGGCGCGCCATCACCATGGCCACCGAGCCGCAGCCCAGGGTCAGGGCGGCCAGCTCGTCGCGGAACTCGGCCTCGGTGACGTTGGGCGCGGTCATGCGCTCGAGGGTCTTTTCGTAGACCAGGTTGGCGGTCTCGCCGTCCACGACCAGGGCGTACTCGATCTCGCCCCGCTCGATCATGCGCGCGGCGATGTCCATGCCGTTGATGAAGGCCAGACAGGCATTGGCCACGTCGAAGGCCATGCAGTGGTCGCCCACGCCCAGGTTGCCCGAGACGATCGAGGCCGTGGACGGTTCCAGGAAGTCGCGGCTGACCGAGGTGTTGACCAGCAGGCCCAGGCGCTCGGCGCCGATGCCGGCATCGATCAGCGCCTTCTTCGCCGCCAGGGTGGCCGCATCCGAGGACTGCACCTCGTCGTCCCACAGGCGGCGCGCGTGCACGCCGGCCACGTCGTTGAGCACGTCGGTGCGGATGCCCAGCCGGTCGAAGGTCGGCTGCAGGCGTTCGTTGATTTCCTTGGAAGTCAGCACATGCGGCGCATCGACATGCGCCAGTCCCGCGATGGAGACGTTCTGGAAAAGCATTGGACGAGTGCCCAGGCTAGAGGCGAAGGGGCGCCAAGGGTAGCGGTTTCCCACCCTTAACGCATCTTTGACGCAGCGCGCAATGCCGCGTGCGCGCGCCTTACGTCGCCGTACGGGCTCGTATCGTGAACGTATTCAGTCAGAACTGTCAGCGGCAGCGCAGTCCGACGAAGCGCTGCTCGCCATCGGTGGGCGCGGTCAGGGGCTGGATGGCGTCGGCCTGCAGGGTCAGGGCCTCGTTGCGGGCCAGGGTTTCCAGCTCGTCGCGGACCTTGAGTTCGTTGCGCTCGTAGAAGGCCACCTTGTCCTTTACCGAGACCGAGATCTCGCCCAGCTTCTGGCAGCTGCTCGGCGTGCCGGCCGGCAGCACCTTGATCGCGCTGGCCTGCGGGGTCAGTTCCACCCAGGTGCAGGCGGTCAGGACGGGCAGCAGGGCGGCGGACAGGACGAGCAGGCGCATGGGAGCTCCGGTCGAAGGCAAGGACGGATGGAAGGCCTGCATGGTGCCGCAGCCTGGGTGAATGGGGAAGGCGAAAACCCGGGTGCGCGCGCCCTGTAGAGCGGAGCTTGCTCCGCTGGGGCCTTCCCCCACGAACCGAACGAAGAGCAGCGGAGCAAGCTCCGCTCTACAAGGAGGCCGCAGCCTGACCTGAGAGAAAGTTGCTTCCAAATAAAGAGGTGCCGCAGAAAGCCCCATAGAAGCGCTTGCGGAACGTCCTGACAGCAAGACAAGGCCCCGGCCCGCACTGGGCGGACCGGGGCCTTGGGTCACGCAGCGCGGCGGCTTACTTGCCCGTCACCGGCTTGCCGTCGGCGTCGACCACGCTGACCTCGCCCAGCTTCAGCGCGCGCACCGGGGCCTCGATCTTGGACAGATCGCCCACGATCACCCAGGTCAGCGCGTTCGGATCGATGCCCTTGGCCGCGGCGTTGGCCTGTTCGGGCGTGAACGCGGCGACCTGCGCATTGCGCACCTGCACCCAGTTGTCCGGGCGCCCGTAGCGCACGATGCTGCCGATGGTGCCCATCACCGCCGAGGCGGTCTCGTAGGCACCGGGCTGGCTGCGCAGTTCGTTGGCCACGACCTTGTCGACCTCGGCCTCAGTTGCCGGCGCCTTGCCGGTGGCGTAGTCGGCGATCTCGCGCTGCATCTCGGCCACCGACTCGGCGGTCTTGTCGATCTGCACCGGCGCGATGGACAGGAACGGGCGCTGGCCCAGTGCGCCGGCCAGTACGGTGCGGGCACCGTAGGACCAGTGCTTGTCCTCGCGCAGGTTCATGTTCAGACGCGAGGTGAACGAGCCACCCAGGATCTCGTTGCTCATCTCCAGCTTGACCGCGCCGGGATCCTTGCTCGAAGGCAGCAGCTCGCCGGCGTAGATGTTGGCCTGCACCGCGCCGGGCTGGTCGATCAGGTACACGCGCGGCTTGGCCGGACGCTTGGCCTGCGGGATGTCCACGCCGGCCTTGGCGACGCCCTCGCCCTTCCAGTCGCCGAAGTACTTGTCCAGCACCGGCACGATCTGCGCCAGCGTGGTATCGCCGACCACGATCACCGTGGCCTTCTCCGGACGCAGCCACTGCTGCTGGTAGTTCAGCAGGTCCTGGCGGGTGAGCGAGGTGATCGCCGCTTCCGTGCCCGAGCCGGTGAACGGGATGCCATAGGGATGCGTGTCGCCATACAGCAGCGGCGGCAGCACGCGCAGCGCGGCGGTCTGCGGACGCGCCTTCTCCTGGGCGATGCCGGCGATCCACTGCGCCTTGACGCGGTCGATCTCGGACTGCTCGAAGCGCGGCGCGCGCAGCATGCTGGCGAACAGACCCACCGACGCATCCAGGTTCTCCTTCAGCGCCGACAGCGAGGCGGTGGCGCCGTCGAGCGAGGCGCCGGATTCCAGCGACGCGCCCAGTTCCTCGGCGCGCGACTTGAAGGCCAGCGCGCCCAGATCGCCCGCGCCTTCACCCAGCATCTTGTTGGTGAAGCCGGCCGTGCCCAGCTTGCCGCCGTGGTCGCTGGCGTAGCCGCCGTCGAAGTCGTAGGCGATGTCCACCACCGGGATCTCGTGGCGCTCGGCCAGGACCACGGTGCTGCCGTTCTTGAGCGTGGCCCGCTGCAGAGCCGGGAACTTCAGCGCCGGGAAGCTCTCCACCTTGGGCACGCCATCCTTGCGGTCCACGGTGCTGGCCAGGGTGGTGTACTTGGGATCGGGCTTGGGCGCGTTGAACGGCGTCGGCTTGGCGGAAGGTTCTTCCACCAGCGGCGTGCGCGTGCCCGGCTTGACCACGAAGGTGTGGCTGGGATTGCCCAGCCACTTGGCGGCCGCGGCGCGCACGTCGGCCACGCTGGCCCCCTCGATGTTGGCCAGCGACTCGCGGAAGCAGCCCGGATCGCCGGTGAAGGTGGCGCACGAGGCCAGGGCGTCGGCCTTGCCGCCGAAACCGCCGATGCGCTCGATGCCGCGGATGAAGCCGGCGCGGTAATTGGTCTTGGCGCGGGCCAGCTCCTCGGGCGTGGGGCCCTGCTTGATCAGGCGCTGCAGCTCCTCGTCGATGACCGCCTCGACCTTGGCCGGATCCACGCCCTTCTTGACCAGCGCGTTGACATAGAAGTTGCCGCCCAGCTGCGAGCCGTAGTTGGCCGTGCCGATGTTGTCCACCAGCTTGTCCTGGTGGGTCAGGCGCGCGTCGAGCCGCGAGCTGGCGCTGCCGCCCAGCACGTCGGAGACCAGGTCGAGCAGGTCGGCATCCCTGGTGCCGAACTGCGGCACGTTCCACATGCGCCGCACCATCACCTGCGGCACCTTGTCCTCCAGCTCGGTGCGGCCGGACTGCTTGAGCACGGCCACGTCCACCTTCGGCTGGGCCATGGTCGGCGTGGCGGGAATATCGCCGAAGTACTTGGCCGCCTTCTCCTTGGCCGTGGCCAGGTCGATGTCGCCGGCCAGCACCAGCACGGTGTTGTTGGGCCCGTACCAGGTCTTGAACCAGGTCTTGACGTCGTCCAGCGAGGCGGCGTTGAGATCGTTCATCGAGCCGATCGTGGTGTGGTGGTACGGGTGGCCCACCGGATACATCGTGCGCGCGATGACTTCGCGCAGCTGGCCGTAGGGCTGGTTTTCGCCCTGGCGCTTCTCGTTCTGGACCACGCCGCGCTGCTCGTCCAGGGTCTTCTGGTCGATCGCGCCGACCAGATGGCCCATGCGGTCGGACTCCATCCACAGCGCCATGTCCAGCGCGGTGGTGGGCACGTTCTCGAAGTAATTGGTGCGGTCGGTGTTGGTGGTGCCGTTCATGTCGGTGGCACCGGCCTGCTCGAACGGGGCGAAGAACTCGCCCGGCGCGTTTTCGCTGCCGTTGAACATCAGGTGTTCGAACAGATGCGCGAAGCCGCTGCGGCCGGCCGGCTCGTCCTTGCTGCCCACGTGGTACCACAGGTTCACCGCCACGATCGGCGCCTTGCGGTCGGTGTGCACGATCACGCGCAGGCCGTTGGGCAGGGTGAACTGCTCATAGGGGATGTCGACCTTGGCCGGGGCGGTCGCCGTGGTGGCCGGTGCCTGGGCGACGGCGCCGGTGGCCACGCCGCCGAGCAGCGCGGTGGAAAGGGCCAGGGCCAGCAGGCGGATCTGGGGACGCGTCGAAGTGCGCATGGAACTCCTTGTGGATGCAGTGCCCGCGGCGGCGCGATGCCGGGCGGGTAGACGAGGAACAGCCCAGCGATGCTAGGCGCGGGCGCCGGTGTTTTCACTAGGCCACAAGCCATGCGGGCGCTGACGATGGCGACAGCCGCAGGCGCGCCGCCTGCCGGCGCAAGGGTCTGGCCGGGATCGGGGTGTTCGCCCCCTGCCCGTCGCAGATTCGACGTCTGATCTGGCGTTCGGCGGGCATGCCGCCGGCGATTCAAGCCCGTCCGATCCAAACCCTCGGACAGTTTCGCGCATCGGAGCAGGTGTTCGCGGACACCGCTGCGGACACCGGACACTCCACCGCTCGGCGGAATTCCATTCAAAAACAATCATTTGGAGTTGGCACGCGTCCTGCGTCGCTCTTTCCCGCACAACACCGCCCTCTCGAAACTTGAACATTTGCTGAACACAAGCGAAGTCCGATCACTTCTCGCTTGACCGAACTGATTAGGTGTTTTACTTTACTACCACACCACCTGACGACATCACTACGGAGACCCACCCATGAACACCAACACCCTGCTCCCGCTGGCCGCCGCTTCCCTGTTCGCCCTGTGCGCCGGCTCCATGATCCTGTCCCGCCACGGCGCGCCGGGCTCCGCGCCCGTCGCCCAGGCCAGCCAGGCCGCCCACGTCGTCGACCTGCCGACCGTCAGCGTCCGCCCGGACCCGGCCGACCTGGCCTACTTCAACGCTACCCGCAGCGCCCGCGTGGTCGATCTGCCGGCGGTGAAGGTCACCCCGGACCTGAGCGATCTGGCCTACTACCAAGCCTCCCGCGGCGCAGAGCGCGTGGTCACCCTGGCCGCGGTCACCGTGCGCCCGGCCGCCGAAGACGTGGCCTATTACATGTCCCAGCAGGCCGGCCAGGTCGCCGCCGTGCAGGCGCAGCAGGTCAACGCCCAGCTGGCCACGCAGGCCGCCAGCCTGATCAGCGGCGCCGCCTCGCGCTGAAGCCGGTTCGCGCAGTCCTTCTGTAGTTCGCACCTTCTGTAGTTCGCAGCACCTGAGCATTCGCCGAGGGTCGGAAGCCCCCAAGGCAGGTTGACGATGGCAGCGCTCGCGCGGGTTGTCGCAAGCCGTACGCAACACCCCTCGACGCGGGCGCTTGGCAGGCCTATCGATGCTGAGCAAGTTTCGCAAGGCGCCGTGCTAGTGGCAGATCCCTTGGCCTGGGCCAGCGCAGGTTTTCAATTTACCGCTTCATCCTGACGATCGTCCGGCTCGTCCGGCGCCCCACGAGGGCGTTGTGGCAGGGAAAGGTCGGCAACGCTTTGAAGTCGCGCAAGCGCCGCATGCAATACCGTTCGCTTGTCGGGTCCGCGCGATGCAAGCTTGATCGCAAGACCTTCAGCGCGATGCGGGATCCGGCGCGCGCGCCTCGAGATCGGCGGGCAGCCTAGACTTGTTGGCCCTTCGCCCCTCGGCTCACGCAGCATGGCTCTTTCGCACTCCGGCGTCCTTCGCTATACGGTGACCGCCTCTCGCCTGGGTGCCGCATGAGTGCGCCGTTTCAGCTCGATGTACTGCTCTACCAGCCGGAGATCCCGCCCAACACCGGCAACGTGATCCGGCTGTGCGCCAACACCGGCGCGCGCCTGCACCTGATCCGCCCGCTCGGCTTCGCGTTGGAGGATCGCCAGCTCAAACGGGCCGGACTGGACTACCACGAATACGCCGCGCTCCAGGTCCACGACGACCTGCCGGCCGCGCTGGCCGCGATCGCACCGCGCCGCCTGTTCGCCCTCAGCACCCGGGGCCGCCAACGCTACGACACGATCGAATACGCCCCGGGCGACGCCTTCCTGTTCGGCCCGGAGACCCGCGGCCTGTCGGCCGAGGTGCTCGACGCGCTGCCGGCCGAACAGCGCCTGCGCCTGCCGATGCGGCCGGACAACCGCAGCCTCAATCTGTCCAACACCGTGGCGATCATGGTGTTCGAGGCCTGGCGCCAACAGGGGTTCGCCGGCGGTGCCTGAAGCCCGGCAAAACCTGTCGCTTGCAATTCAATCGCGTACGATGTAATTTACGCCTCATGGACTCCTCGGACACATCCCGCGACCTGCTGCAGCTGGACAACCAGCTGTGCTTCGCGCTGTATTCGACCAATCTGGCGCTCAGCCGCACCTACCGCGGCCTGTTGGCCGCCCTGGGACTGACCTACCCGCAGTACCTGGTGATGCTGGTGCTGTGGGAGCGCGACGGGCAGACCGTCTCGTCCATCGGCGAGAAGCTGTTCCTGGATTCGGCCACGTTGACGCCGCTGCTCAAGCGCCTGCAGTCGGCCGGCCTGGTGACCCGCACCCGCGCCGCACAGGACGAACGCCAGGTCGAGATCCACCTCACCTACGCCGGCCACGCCCTGCGCAGCCGTGCCCAGTCCGTCCCCGAAGGCCTGTTCTGCGCCATGGACTGTTCCCCCGATCAGCTGCGCACGCTCAAGGCGCAGCTGGAAGACCTGCGCGACAAGCTCGCGCGTGCCACCCCCACCGCTTGAACCGCTCCACCCTCCCCTTCGTCGTTCCCATGAAATCGCACGCGATTCAATCGCAAACAATCCAGGAGTTCGCCATGAAGCCCGACAAGATCCTCTACACCGCCACCGCCATCGCCAAGGGTGGCCGCGAAGGCCGCGGCATCACCCCCGACGGTCCGCTGGACCTGCAGCTTTCCACGCCGAAGGAGCTCGGCGGCGCCGGCGGCCCCGGCACCAACCCCGAGCAGCTGTTCGCCATCGGCTACGCGGCCTGCTTCATCGGCGCGATGAAGGCCGTGGGCGCGCGCGAGAAGATCAAGGTGCCCGATGACGTGGCTATCGAAAGCAAGGTCGGCATCGGCCCGGCCGGCAGTGCCTTCGCCATCGCCGTCGAGCTGAAGATCGAGCTGCCCGGCCTGGATCGCGAGACCGCGCAGAAGCTGGTCGACACCGCGCACCAGGTCTGCCCGTATTCCAACGCGACCCGCGGCAACGTGGATGTGGTGCTGACCCTGGTCTGATCGGCCTGCACCGCCTCACAACCGGACACGGCGCCCCAGGGCGCCGTGTCCGTCACTGCTCTTGTGTTTTGTGGGAGCCGCCATGGCGGCTCCCACCAAGCAGGAACCGCAGAGCCTCAGCACCGTCGTTCCCGCGAAAGCGGGAACCCAGCGGCTTTCGCGGGAAGCGCACAAGGCACCGGATTCCCGCCCGCGCGGGAATGACGGCTTGGCCGGCTGCCTTAAATGTCCAGATACAGATCCGCGCTGTTCTTGACCTCTTCCATCACCGCATAGGTGCGGGTCTCGCGCACGCCGGGCAGCTTCCACAGCACGCGGCCGGCGATGTCGCGGTAGTCGGCCATGTCGGCCGCGCGCAGCTTGATCAGGTAGTCGAAGCCACCGGCGACCAGGTGGCACTCCATGACCTCGGGCTGGTCGCGGATCGCGGCCTGGAACTCCTCCAGGATGTGGGGCGTGGTGCGGTCCAGCAGCACCTCGACGAAGACCAGCATGCCGGCGCCGAGCTTGTGCGGATTGAGCCGCGCGCGGTAGCCGATGATGTAGCCCTCGGTGGTCAGGCGCTTGACCCGCTCCAGGGTCGCGGTGGGCGACAGATGCACGCTTTCGGCCAGCTTGAGGTTGGTGATCCGGCCGTCGCGCTGGAGCAGGGCGAGGATTCTGCGGTCGGTCCGGTCCAGGGCGGCAGGAAGTTGGCTCATCCGCGGATCATAGCCCGCCTAACGGAGATTCATCCGCCGCATCGCCGATCAGAATGCACATCCTCAAGTTCATTCTGCCCCAGGTGGTCATTTATGCGGTTGCCCATCCCTTATCGGCCCGAAGCCGACGTGCTCGCCCCCCTGCTGCAGCGCCTGCAGGACCTGGACTGGGCCCTGGCCAGCGGCGATGCGATCGGCTGGATCGGGCAGGTCCGCGCGGCCAAGCCCTCGGCCTTCGCCATGGAGACGCTGCTGCGCGAGTTCCCGCTGTCCAGCGCCGAGGGCCTGGCCCTGATGCGCCTGGCCGAGGCCTTGCTGCGCGTGCCCGACGCCGACACCGCCATGACCCTCACCGCCGACCAGCTGGGCCGCGCCGATTTCTCCGGCGCCTCGCAGTCGTGGCTGGCCACCCTGTCCAACCAGGCCATCAGCCTGTCCAAGAAGATGCTGGGCGAGGACGGGCAGAAGGCCGGGTTCCTGGCCAGGATGGGCGCCAAGGCCGTGGTCGCCGCGACCGTGCGCGCGGTGCAGCTGATGGGCAAGCAGTTCGTCATGGGCGAGACCCTGGACGAGGCACTGGACGATGCCCGCAAGCAGCGCAAGGCGCGCAAGGGCCTGCGCTTCTCCTACGACATGCTGGGCGAAGGCGCGCGCACCGACGCCGATGCGCAGGCCTACATGCGCAAGTACCACGCCGCCATCGCCGCGCTGGCCAAGTCGCGCGATCGCAGCGTGCCGGTGGAACAGGCCGACGGCATCTCGATCAAGCTCTCGGCCATCGACGCGCGCTACGAGGCCGTGCAGCACGACCACGTCATGGCGCTGCTGGTGCCGCGCGTGTGCGAGCTGGCCGAGGCCGCGGCCCAGGCCGATCTGAACCTGACCATCGACGCGGAGGAAAGCGAGCGCCTGGAGCTGTCGCTGGAGGTGTTCGAGGCGGTGGCCACGCGCACCGCGGCCCGCTACCCGCAGTGGAACGGCTTCGGCCTGGCCGTGCAGGCCTACCAGACCCGCGCGCTGGAGACGATCGAGGAAGTCGCCCGCATCGCCCGCGCGCTGAAGGTGCGCTTCATGGTGCGCCTGGTGAAGGGCGCCTACTGGGACTACGAGATCAAGCGCGCCCAGGAGCTGGGCCTGGCCGCGTTCCCGGTGTTCACCCACAAGCACCACACCGACCTGTCCTACCTGGCCTGCGCCCGGGCGATGCTGGCCATGCCCGATGCGATCTATCCGCAGATCGCCGGTCACAACGCCGGCACCATCGCCGCGGTGCTGCACCTGGCGCGCGCGGCCGGCGCGCCGTTCGAGCTGCAGCGCCTGCACGGCATGGGCGATGCGGTGCACGAGGCCGCGCACCGGCAGTACCCGGACGTGGGCCTGCGCGTGTACGCGCCGGTCGGCCCGCACAAGGACCTGCTGGCCTATCTGGTGCGCCGCCTGCTGGAGAACGGCGCCAATTCCTCCTTCGTCCACCAGCTGGCCGACGAGACGCTGCCGGCCAGCGCGCTGGTGAGCTCGCCGCTGCACATCGCGCCGCAGAGCGCGGTGACGCTGCCGGCCGACATCCTGGGCGTGCGCCGCAACACCGCCGGCACCGACGTGAGCTGCGAGCCGATGGCCAGAACGCTGCTGGCCGCCTATCCGGCCGCCGCGCTGCCGACGCCGGCGCTGACCCCGGTCGCGCAGATCGACGCCTTGGTGCACACGCTGGCCAAGGGTCAGAAGCGCTGGAACGCCACGCCGGTCCAGACCCGCGCCGCCGCGCTGGAGCAGGCCGCCGACGCGCTCGAACGCGACCTGGCGCAGTGGTGCGCGCTGATCGTGCGCGAAGGCCATCGCACCTGGGGCGATGCGGTGTCCGAAGTCCGCGAAGCCGCCGACTTCTGCCGCTACTACGCGCTGCAGGCGCGCGGCCTGATGGCCCCGCAGCTGCTGCCGGGCGTCACCGGCGAGCGCAACACCTATGCGCTGGCCGGGCGTGGGGTGTGGGCGTGCATCTCGCCCTGGAACTTCCCGCTGGCGATCTTTACCGGCCAGGTGGTCGCGGCGCTGGTCACTGGCAACGCGGTGGCGGCCAAGCCGGCCGAGCAGACGCCGGGCGTGGGCGCGGCGATGATCGCCCTGCTGCACCGCTGCGGCGTGCCCGAGGACGCGCTGGTCGGCGTGTACGGCGCCGGCGAGACCGGCGCGGCGCTGGTGGCGCATCCGAAGATCGCCGGCGTGGCCTTCACCGGCTCCACGCCGGTGGCCAAGGCCATCGCCCGCACCCTGGCCGGAAAGGACGGCCCGATCGTGCCGCTGATCGCCGAGACCGGCGGCCTCAACGCGATGATCGTCGACTCCACGGCGCTGCCCGAGCAGGTGGTCGATGCAGTGGTGCAGAGCACCTTCCGCAGCGCCGGCCAGCGCTGCTCGGCGCTGCGCGTGCTGTGCGTGCAGGACGACATCGCCGATGGCGTGATCGAGATGCTGGCCGGCGCCATCGCGCTGCTCCAGGTCGGCGACCCGTCGCGCCTGTCCAGCGATCTGGGCCCGGTGATCGACCAGGAGGCCTTCGACAAGCTGCAGGGCCAGGTCGCCGCGCTCGAGGGCCGCGCGCGGCTGATCGCGCGCGCGCCGCTGCCGGCCGACGCGCCGGTCAACAGCATCGCGCCGGTGGCCTTCGAGATCGGCGCGCTGGAACAGGTGCGCGAGGAAGTCTTCGGCCCGGTGCTGCAGGTGCTGCGCTGGAAGGGCGAGGTCGAGACGCTGGTCGAGCAGATCAACGCGCTCGGCTACGGCCTGACCCTCGGCGTGCAGACCCGCATCGACACCCGCGCCCAGGCCATCGCCGCACAGGCGGAGGTCGGCAACGTCTACGTCAACCGCAACATGATCGGGGCGGTGGTGGGCGTGCAGCCCTTCGGCGGCGAGGGGCTGTCCGGTACCGGTCCGAAGGCCGGCGGACCCAACTACCTGCCACGCTTCTGTTCCGAGTCTGTCGTCACCGTCAACACCACGGCGGCGGGCGGCGACGTGGACTTGTTGATGGCCTCGCACTAGCGGTCTTGCGTGACGCGCGCGGACACACCGCGTCATGCGAATGACACCGGGCCTAGAGTTCCCAAACTGTCGCCTGAATTAATAAACGGTTAAGTACAATATTCACGTGGGATTTCGGCTCTGGCGCCGATAGTGGTCCCGTGGTCGCTGGGGTGGCTCTGGCGATCACGGCGAGGCGGTGCGACCTCTCTCCCGCATCCGACCTCCGCAAAGCCCGGCCTTTCAAGGCCGGGCTTTTTTATTGGGCTTTCCGCGCCAAGCCATCTCGGCAGCACCCATGTTGCACCGCAGACCGTGGAGGCACAGCACGCGACTCAGGCGTCAAACGCGTGGCGGATGGGCGTCCTGACGGCGGCATCACTTCCCAGGCGCGATGTTCGGTCTGAAGGGGTGCAGGTTTCGTCGGACGTCGCGCGATGCCGGGCTGTCAATGCCGTCATGTGACGCGTCGCCTGCGAATCCTCACCCTGCCTTGTGCGCGAAGCGCGCGCTGCTGGCGAGCAGCCTGCCGCAGTTGCCGTTCACGCCTGAAGGCACCATCCATTAAGCGCGCCGCCCCCGCGTCGCGGGCGCGGCCAATCGCATGACAACCCAACAGGAGGTGGAAGATGCATGTCATGGCAGACCGTATCCGTCAGGCTCGACGCTTGAAGACCCTGTCGCAGACCCAGCTGGCCGAACAGGTCGGCGTGCAGCGCAGCGCCGTGGCGCAGTGGGAGCGGGTGGGCGGCACGCATCCCAGCGTGGAGCATCTGGCGCAGATCGCGGTGATCACCCAGGTCCTGTTCGAGTGGCTGGCCACCGGGCGTGGTCCGATGACCAGTGAGGCCACGCAGGTCGAAGCGGCGCCGGGCGCGCCGACGACGCCTCCGGCCGAGCGGCTGGCGCGCGATGAGGTGGAAACGCATGTGCTGCAGCTGATCCGTCGCCTGTCGCCGCATCGGCGTTCGGACGCCTGCGATCTGCTGCGCTCGATGGTGGGCTGACGAACACCGCGCCGGCGCGCTGACCATCGCGTCGCGTGGCCGGGCGCGGGTGTTCGAGCCCAGGGAAAATTTATCTACTCGCGATCGGGGGATTGCTTCGGCTGAGCGTTGTGGGTTCGGAGGGGCAGAGGTCCGGCGGGCGGTGGCCGCTTATCCCTCAATCAGGGCATCCTGCCCCGATTCGGGCGCTCGGCTTCCTGCCTCGCTAGGCGCGGCCACCGCCCGCCGGATCGCTGCCTCGAGCGTCGAGCTAAACCGCTTCGTTGGAGGAACCGCGCGGCTACGATCAGTGCGTTCATTGGCCTCGCACTTGAACGAAGAACCAAAAAAAATCCCACCCTTTCGGGTGGGAGATTTCATGATCGCAACGCGATAGGGCTACTGGAACAGGGTTTCCGGATATTCCGGTTTCTGTTCGCGCGCCAGCAGGCGCTCCAGGCCTTCGGCCGGGGTGATCTCGCCGTGCAGGACATCGCGCACGGCCTCGCTGATCGACAGGTCGATGCCGTAGCGGCGCGCTTGGCGCATGACCTCGTCGGCGGTCTGCACCGACTCGACCACCTGGCCGATCTCGCGCACGGCCTCTTCGATGGACTGGCCGCGCCCCAGCGCCAGGCCCAGGCGGCGGTTGCGCGACAGGTCGCCCGTGCAGGTCAGTACCAGGTCGCCCAAGCCGGCCAGGCCCATCAGGGTCTCCGGGCGCGCGCCGATAGCTGCGGCCAGGCGCAGCATCTCGTTGAGGCCGCGGGTGATCAGGCCGGCGCGCGCGTTGAGCCCCAGGCCCATGCCGTCGGCCACGCCGGTGGCCACGGCCAGCACGTTCTTCATCGCGCCGCCCAGCTCGGCGCCGACCATGTCGTTGCCGGTGTAGGCGCGGAACGTCGGGCCGTGCAGGACGTCGGCGACCTGCTGGCAGAACGCCTCGTCGGCACCGTGGATGGTCAGCGCGGTGGGCAGGCCCTGGGCGACTTCCTTGGCGAACGAGGGGCCGGTGACCACGGCCAGCGGCACCTCCGGACCCAGCACGTCCTCGGCCACTTCGTGCAGGAAGCGGCTGGAGCCGGGCTCGAAGCCCTTGGTCGCCCAGCTCACGCCGGCCTGCGCTGGACGCAGCGGCGCCAGCGCGCGCAGGGTGTCGGTGAAGGCATGCGAGGGCACGACCACCAGCACCAGATCGGCGTCGGCCATGGCCGCGGCCAGGCTGGTGGTGGCACGCAGGGTGTCGGGCAGTTCGATGCCCGGCAGGTAGCGCGGATTCTCGTGGCGGAGGTCGATGGCCTGGGCCACCGCCTCATCGCGTCCCCACAGCACGGCCTGGTGGCCATGCCGGGCGATCAGGGCCGCCAGCGCGGTCCCCCAGGAGCCGGCGCCGAGCACTGCGACTTTCAACGCGTTCATTGCATCCCCCCGCCTGTGTGCAGGGGGCCAAGCTTTATCACAGACGCCATCGAAATCAGGCGTTGCCCACCGGCGGATCGTTCTCGATCACGCCCTGCTGGCCCTGGGCGGCGCGCTGGCGCAGGGTCTCGGCGTACAGGCCGTCGAAGTTGATCGGCTGCAGGAAGAACGGCGGGAAGCCGCCGGCCTGGATCAGGTCGCTCAGCAGCTGGCGCACGTACGGGAACAGGATGCTCGGGCACTGGGTGCCCAGCAGCGCGTCGATGGTCTGCGCGTCGAAGCCGGCCAGGCCGAACACGCCGGCCTGCTGCACTTCGGCCACGTAGGCGGTCTTGTCGCCGGCCTTGCAGGTCAGGGTCACGCCCAGGATCACCTCGAAGGCGTTCTCGGCCAGGCGCTGCACGCGCTGGTTGAGGTTGAGGTTCAGTTCGGGGGCGATGTTCTCCGAATAGATCGCCGGCGCGCCGGGGACTTCGAAGGACACGTCCTTGACGTAGATCTTTTCGACGGTGAAGTTCGGGCCGTTGGCCTGGGTGGCGGCTTCGTTGGCGCCGTTGAGGGTCTCGTCGGACATCGTGTACTCCGAATGGGTTGCGGTGAATGGGCCAAAGCCCGGGATTATCGCATGGGGGTGGCGCCACGCCCGGGCCGCTTCAAGGCCCGCGCGCGACGCGACGCGTGTTCAGTGTCAGGCGCGGCCCTTGACCAGCGGCAGGTCGGCGGCCTGCCAGGCCCCGACGCCGCCATCGAGCACATAGACCTTGGCGAAACCGGCCTTCTTCAGCTGGGCGGCCGCGCCCGGCGCGGTCTGGCCGCTGCGGCAGACCAGCACCACCGGGCGATCGCCCGCGCCGGCCAGCAGCTTGTGCTTGGGGTCGAACTTGCCGGCTAGGTTCTTGCTGCCGGGGATGTGGCCCTTCTCGAAGTCGCCGCTGGCCGACAGATCCAGCACCAGCGCGTTGTCGTTGTTGATCAGCGCGGTCAGCTCGCCGGGGCGCACGCCCTTGTAGCCGCGGAACAGGCGCATGACCTCGGTGACGAGAATCGCCAGGGTCAGGCCCACCAGGGCCATGGACAGCATCGCGTTGTCGGCGGCGAAAGCCTTGAGTTGTTCGAAATTCACGGCAGGAAAGCGTCGGCTGGGCGCGAAAAGGCCGGCGATTGTCGCACAGCCCCGGCGACTATTGCCCCTGCCAGAGGTCCGGCAGGCCGTCCTGCAGCCACCACTGCTCGGCCGCCGGGTCCCAGCGCCAGCGCTCGCGCACCCGCACGGTGCGCTCGGCCATGGTGTGGCGGTTGACCACGCGCACGTCGACCATGCGCGCCACCGTGCCGTCGGGTTCGGCGGCGCTGCCGATCTCGCTGTAGCCGGTGATTTCCACCTGCTGGTAGCGCGAGAGCTCCAGCGCGCTCAGCCCGGCGCCCTGGCTGGCCTCGGGGTCGACCACGCTCCAGGCCTGCTCGAATTCGCCCCAGCGCATGGCCTTGGTGAACAGGGTCTGGGTATCGGTGAGCTTGCGCTGCTTGGCGCGGTTGCTGATGGCCTCGGCCGGGCCGGCGCTGGCCAGCACCAGCAGCGCGGCCAGCAGCATCCACAGAAGTCGTCCCACGTGCGTGTGTCTCCCCAGGCGTGAACGAACGATGCTACCCCTTTGCCAGGGCGACGTAGCGGCCGCTCAGTTCGGCGGCGACACCGCCGTCGGGCAGCAGCACCTGGGCCAGCAGCGGGGCGCGCGCCTTGCCGCGGCGGCGGAAGGTGTCGATGAACTCGGCCCAGTCCGCCTCCGGCGCCAGCCAGGCCTGAGCAGCCAGGTCGTGCAGCAGCGGGGCGCGGTAACGCACGGCGCTGTCGGCCACGTAGACCTCGGCCTCCAGGCCGGCCTGGCGCAGGCGCAGCGTGGTCAGCGCCCAGCCGGCCAGGGTCATCAGCGCGACCAGGCTGCCGCCGAAGGCCGTACCCTTGTCGTTGACGTTCGCCGCCAGCGGCGCGCTCATGTGCAGACGCGTGCCGTCGAAATCGCGCAGCGCGATGCGCATCGCCACCACCGGCGGCATCTGCGCGCAGGTCGCGCGCAGCGCGTCGAGCAAGGCGTCGTGATCCATCGCGTACTCTTGATTCATGGGCCAAGGCAAAGCGCGCGCATGGTACGTCATCTCCCTGCGGCCTCAGGGCGGCCACGCCGCGGTGCGCCAGGCCGCCGCGCGCGTGGGCGCCGGAGTGATCGCGCTCTCGCCGTGGTCGCTGGCGGCCTGTACGGATGCACCGGCGCGGCAGGCCTGGGACGCGGCGCGGGCCTGCGAGGTGGTGGTGTTCACCAGCCCGGCGGCGGTGCGCTTCGCCCACGCACTGGCGCCCATCGCCGCGCGGCCCGGCCAGGTCCTGGTCGGCACCGGCAGCGGCACGCGCGCGGCGCTGGCAAGGCTGGGGCTGGAGGCCGTCGCACCTGCGCGCATGGACAGCGAGGGGCTGCTCGCGCTGCCCGAACTGGCCGCGCTGGAGCAGCGCCCGGTCGGCCTGGTCACCGCGCCCGAGGGACGCGGCACGCTGGCCCCTGCGCTGCGCAGGCGCGGCGCGCACCTGCACCTGGCCGAGGTCTATCGACGCCAGCCGATCCCGCTGTCGACGCGCGCCCTCGCTCGGCTCGATGCGCTGGACGCGCCCGCCTGCGTGCTGGTGACCAGCAGCGGCGCGCTGGGCGAGGTGTTCCAGCGCCTGCCAGGCCATGCGGCCGCGGCGCTGCGCGCGCAGCCGGCCATCGTGGCCAGCGCGCGGCTGGCGACCGTCGCGCTGCAGGCCGGGTTCGAACACGTGCTGCAGGCCGAAGGCCCGCGTCCTGCGCAGCTGATGGCCACCGCACAGGCCATGTACTCACATCGCTTGGGCTAGCATGCGGCCGATCCCGCCGCGCCTTCACGCGCCTGTTCCACGGCTTCTTTGTTGGAGTGCCCCCCTTGAACGATGCCATCGCCAGCGCCGAGTCCGACACGCGCCCGCGCCGCCGCATCTGGCCCGCCCTGATCGTGCTGCTGCTCATCGCCGCCCTGGCGGCCGCGGGCTGGTACGGCTGGCAGCAATGGCAGGGCTGGCGCGCCGCGCAGGAAGGCCAGATCCAGCGCCAGCTGGCCGCGCTGGACCAGCGCATCGATGTCCTGCGCGGCGATGCCCGCGCCCAGGGCGAGCGCATCCAGGACGCGGCCGCCACCAACCGCGTGCTGCGCGATGAAATGCTCGGCCTGAGCCAGCGCGGCGCCCTGCTGGAAGACACCGTGGCCAAGCTGGCCGACTCCACCCGCCAGGGCGCCACCGCCCTGCGCCTGGACCAGACCCAGCTGGAACTGCAGCTGGCCGCCCAGCGCCTGAACATCGCCGGCGACCTGCCCGGTGCGCAGCAGGCCTACGGCCTGGCCGCCGATACCCTGGCCGGCCTGGACGACCCGCGCGTGCTCAATCTCAAGCAGTCGCTGGAACAGGAGCGCGCCGCGGTCCTGCGCCTGGGCGCCGGCCCGAAGGCCCAGGCCCTGCAGCAACTCGATGCTGCAAGCGCGGCATTGGCCCAGTTGCCGCGCCAAGTGTCGGTCGATCCGGCCGCGCGCCCGGCCTGGCAGCGCGTGCTCGCGCCGCTGGTCGATGTGCGCCCCAGCGGCGCGCGCGTGGCGGTGGTGCCGGCCCAGCGCGCCGCCTTCGACAACGCCCTGCAGCTGGAACTCACCCTGGCCCGCGCCGCCGCCGAGCGCAACGACACGGCGGGCTTCCGCGCCGCGGTGCTGCGCGCGGCCGGCTGGATCCCGCGGCTGTGGCCGGCCACGCCGCAGGCCGACGCGCTGGAGCGCCAGCTGCGGCAGATCGCGGCCCTGCCGCTGCAGCCGCAGATTCCCGAACTGGGCAGCACCCTGGCCCAGCTGCAGGCCCAGCGCGGCAAGGCGGCCGGCACCGCGCCGGCGCCGCCGGCACCGGTGCCGGCACCCCCTCCGCCCTCCGCGCCCATCGCGCCGGCCCCAACGGAGACCACGCCATGAAGATCCTGCGTCTTGTCGTGATCGTGCTTGTGCTGGTCGCCCTGGGGGTGTTCGGCGCGCAATGGCTGGCGCGCGATGAGGTCCGCGACTGGGGCGAGGTGTTCGTGCGCGTGGGCGGCTACGACGTCACCGCCACCGTGCCGGGCGCGATCCTGGCGCTGGTCCTCGCCGCCGTGCTGCTGTGGATCGTCTGGACCCTGCTGGCCCTGCCCTTCCGCGCCTGGGGCCGGCATCGCCGCAAGCGCGCCCGCGCCCAGCTGATCGAAGGCCTGGAAGCGGTCCAGCACGGCCATTGGCTGCGGGCGGAGAAGCTGCTGGACCGCGCCGCGCAGGATCCCGAGGTCGGCAGCGCGGCGCGCATCGCCGCGGTCCGCGCCGCGCAGGCGCGCACCGACGCGCCGGCCCTGGAGCGCCATCTGCAGGCCCTGGCCCAGCGCGATCCCACCGCCCACGCCCTGCTGCTGGCCGACGATGCGTTGGCCGCCGGCATGCCGACCCAGGCGCTGGTGGCCCTGGACGCACCCGGCGCCCAGCCGCTGCCGCCGCGCGGCCTGGCGCTGCGCGCGCAGGCCCTGGCCGAGGTCGGCCGCGCCGGGGATGCCTGGGGCCTGCTCGGCCCGCTGCGCCAGCACAAGGCGCTGTCGGCCCCGGACTACGCCCAGCTGGAAACGCGCCTGGCCGCGCAGTCGCTGGAGCAGGCCGGCGACGCCAATGCGTTGGCCGAGCGCTGGGAACTGGTGCCAAAGGCCCTGCGCACCGAACGCGCCGTGGTGGCCGCCTACGCCACCCGCGCCGCCGCGCTGCGCTGGGACGATGCGGCCACCCATGCCCTGGAACATGCGCTGGACAGCCGTTGGGACGAAGACCTGATCGCCCTCTACGGCCGCCTGCCGGTGGGCAAGCTCGATTCGCGCCGGGCCAGCGCCCAGCGCTGGCTGCAGGCCCATTCCGACAGCCCGGCGCTGCTGCTGACCCTGGCCCGGTTGGCGCGCCAGCAAGGGCAGTGGCCGCAGGCGCAGGAGTTCCTGCACCGCGCCCTGGCCCAGGGCGGCGGCGCCGAAGCCTGGGAGGAACTGGGCCACGGCTACGCCGCCGCCGGCGAGGACTTGCTCGCCCGCCGCAGCTACGCCAACGCCCTGGCCGCCCAGCGCGGCGAACTGCCCGCCACCGCGCCCGACCGCGACCTGCGCCAGCAGATCCACGACCAGGCCGTCACCGAGACCTGCGACGAACACGGCCTGCCGCGCCTGCCCGAGTGATGCGTCAGCCGCTTGGGTGACGCGGCTTGAACTGGTTACGCAAGCGACGCATCAACGCTGAGGTCGCTCGCCGTCGCATCCGTTCGGCTCGCCATGGTTTAGTCGAACACGCCGCTGCGCACGGGCACGGAACGTGGAGTCAGCGCAGCGACCCAGCTGCCCTGCGCGCCAGCAGCGCGCTGGCCGCTGCCGCGGTCAGCGCCGCGACGCCGGCCAGCAGGTAGATTGCGCCGAAGCGCCAGGCCAGCGCGAGCGCGCCCGCCAGCGGGCCGGTGATCGCCAACGCCAGGTCCAGGAACAGCGAGTACAAGCCCAGCGCGGTGCCACGGTTGCTGTCGCTGACCCGGCGCACCGCTTCCATGCCCAGCGACGGGAACACCAGGGCGAAGCCCGCGCCGGTGATCGCCGCGCCCACCGCGGCCAGGGCCGGCAGCGGCGCCCGCCAGATGCACAGCAGGCCAGCGGCCTCCACGCACAGCGACACCACCGCCACGCGGTAGCCGCCGTGGCGGTCGATCGCGCGCGGGAAGACCAGCCGCACCGACACGAAGGTCGCCCCCAGCAGCGTCATCGCCAGCGCCGCGTGCGGCCAGCCGCGCTGGGCATAGTACAGCGCGATGAAGGCGGTGATCGCACCGAACCCCACCGACGCCAGCCCCAGGCACAGCCCGAACGGCAGGACCCGCGTCAGCACGCGGCGGGCCGGGATATGTTCGCCCGGCACCGGCCGCACGCCGTGCCGCGGCAGCACGCAGGCCAGGGCGGCCAGCGCCAGCACGACGGTCAGCGCGCCCAGCGCGGCCAGACCGAAGCGCTGCCCCAGCGCCACGCCGACCGGGGCCGCCAGGGCCAGCGCGCCGTAGGTGGTGACGCCGTTCCACGAGATCACCCGGCCGGTATGGATCGCACCGACCGCGCCGATCCCCCAGATGATCGTGGCGGTGGTGATCAGGCTTTCGCCGCAGCCCAACAGCAGGCGCCCGGCGAACAGCACCGCCAGGCTGGCCGCCGGCCAGGCCACCATCAGCGCGGCGGCCACGGTGCAGGCGCCCGCCAGCGCGCACGCGCCCAGGCCCAGCAGCACCGAGACCTTCGGCCCGCGCCGGTCGCACAGGCGCCCGGCCACGGTGCGGCTGAGCAGGGTGGCGACGTACTGCAGGCTCACCGCCAGGCCGGCCAGCACCGTGCCGTAGCCCAGCGTGGTGTGGACGAAGCCCGGCACCACCGCCAGCGGCAGACCGACGCAGAAATAGCCGACGAAGTTGAACACCACGACGCTCAGCACGCGGCGGGTGAGGCGCGAGGGCACCGCGGCGGCGGCATCTGCAGGCGTCAGGGAAGCGGGTGAATCGTCCAAGGCGATACGCGGCGGCCCGCGCGAGGTCATGCGCGCGCCGGCAAACGGGGGGAGGGCCTGGACATGATGCGCCTGGCAGCCGGTGCATGCCGCACCGGCCTTGCCGAATTCCAGTCAGCGGCGCGTGCGCTGTGGGCACGGACACGTGCCTCGGAAGCGGCATTCAGGGGCACGCTAGGACTTGGTCGTGCTTGTGGTTTCTGCCTGCTCGGGATCGGGCTCGGTGGGAGCCGCCATGGCGGCGAGGGGTTCTCCCGAGAAAGCCCCATCGCCATGGCGCCCCTACCTGTAGAGCGGAGCTTGTGGCAATCCCCTCTTGGGGACTCCGCTGCTCTTCGTTCGGTTCGTGGGGAAGGCCCCAGCGGAGCAAGCTCCGCTCTACAGGCGGGCAGCTGCGGGGTTTGAGGACACAGTTGCTCCCCCAACACTTGCTGCGATTAGCGGGGAAAAGCGGAGCAGCCCCTCAGCGCTCGACGATGGCGACCACGCCCATGCCGCCGGCGGTGCAGATCGAGACCAGCGCGCGGCCGCCGCCGCGCTGGGCCAGTTCCTTGGCCACCGTGCCGATGATGCGCGCGCCGGTGGCGGCGAAGGGATGGCCCGCAGCCAGCGAGGAGCCGTTGGGGTTGATCTTCTCCGGATCGATGCGGCCCATCGGACCGGGCAGGCCGAGGCGATGGGTGCAGTACTCCTCGCTCTCCCACGCGCGCAGCGTGCACAGCACCTGCGCGGCGAAGGCCTCGTGGATCTCGTAGATGTCGAAGTCCTGCAGGCTCAAGCCGTGGCGCGCCAGCATCTGCGGCACGGCCACGGTCGGGGCCATCAGCAGGCCCTCGCCGTGGACGAAATCTACCGCCGCGCTCTGCACGTCCTTCAGATAGGCCAGCGGCGTGTGGCCGTGCGCGGCCGCCCATTCATCGCTGGACAGCAGCACCGCCGCCGCGCCATCGGTCAGCGGCGTGGAATTGGCGGCGGTCAACGTGCCGCGGCCGGAGGTCTTGTCGAACGCCGGCTTGAGCGTGGCCAGCTTCTCCAGCGAGGTGTCCGGGCGCAGGATGTTGTCGCGGCTCACCCCGCGGAAGGGCACGATCAGATCGTCGAAGAAGCCGCGCTCATAGGCCGCGGCCAGCTTCTTGTGCGAGGACACCGCCCAGGCGTCCTGCGAATCGCGCGAGATGTTCCACTCCTTGGCCATGTCCTCGCAGTGCTCGCCCATCGACTTGCCGGTGCGCGGCTCGCCCACGCCGGGGAACTCGGGCTTGAGCTCGGAAAAGCGGAAGCCCTTGAGCAGGGCGCGCGCCTTGTCCTTGGGCGTCTTGGCGCGGTTGACCTCGAGCAGGCGCGCGCGCAGCTTCTTGCCGTAGACAATCGGCACGTCCGAGGTGGTGTCCGAGCCGCCGCCGATGCCCGCCTCGATCTGCCCCAGCGCGATCTTGTTGCCGATGTGGGCGATGGTGTCCAGGCTGGTGCCGCAGGCGCGCTGCAGGGTGATGCCGGGAGTCAGCGGCGACAGACCGGAGGACAGCGCGGCCTCGCGGCCCAGGTTCCAGTCCCTGGAGTGCTTGATCACCGCGCCCATGGCCACCTCGCCCAGGGTCTGCCCGTGCAGGCCGAAGCGCTCGACCAGCGCGCCCAGGGTGCGCACCGACATGCCCAGGTTGCCGACATCCGAATACGCGGTGTTCTGGCGGCAGAAGGGGATGCGAACGCCGCCGAGGATGGCGACGGGACGGGCGACTGGCATGGGAAGACCTCGGTGGACGGCCATGTTCAAGGGAGACCCGCACATGCGCAGGCGTATGGTGGAAGTGTAGCGGCGTCGTTCGACGCCTGTCATTGCGCGTCAACGACCTTCTCTGCTGCGCCGTGAACAGCACGTGCGCGTTCATCGTGTCGCGGCGGTCACCCGGCAGGTGGCGAGGGCCTGTCAGCCATGCCCGGGCAGGCCGCGCCGCCCTTGCGCGTGCCCGGGGCAAGGAAGCGGGAGGGAGTGGACGTCCGTCCACGACCGAGCAATGACGCAGCCCCGGGTGCGCGCAAGGGCGGCCCTCCGGGTTGGCGCTGCAAGGCCGCCATCTTCGCGCCGCGCGGCTTGGCCTGACGGCCAGTCAAGCCTGCGCCACGCGACGCAAACCTGACGGCCTTGCAGCGCCAACGCGACCTGCCCGGGCATGGCTGACAGGCCCTAGAATGCCGACAGATTGCATTGGCCTTGCTGTTCCTTCCATGACCCACCCCAACGAAACCGCGCAGGTGATGGGCCTGATCGCTCTTGAGCTGGCCGGCGGCGCCCCGCCGCGGCAGCCGGCCCTGCCCCAGGCCGAGGCCGGCGCGCTGGCCGAGAAGATCGCCCGCGACCTGGCCGGCCTGGTGCCGCAGGTGACCGCGCTGGAGCTGACCCTGGCCGCCGCGCACTTCGACCCCGCCGAGGCGCTGCGCCCCGGCTGGCCACTGCACCGCCGCCTGGACGAGCTGCGCCAGCGCGCGCCGGGACGCGATCAGGGCCCGCGCGTGATCGCCTTCGGCGCGGCCAGCGATGGCCAGGTGCCGATGCCGTTCCAGGCCGACCCGGACCTCACCGGCGGCGCGCTGCGCGTGCTGCCGTTCCTGCTCAGCGGCACGCCGGAAGATGTCGATGCGGTCGGCGAGGCATTGGAAGAGGTGCTGATCGAACGCGGCATGGCCGGCGCCGACACCGCGCTGCAGCTGCAGGACGGGCTGGGCGCCAAGGTCGAGCATGTGCGCTTCATGACCCTGCACGACCTGGCCGCGATGATGGCGCTGCAGTACCAGCACCAGCACCTGGAAGGCCTGTGGCCGGTGATCGAGACCGCGCTGCTGGCGCCGGACGAGGAGCAGTGGCTGGACGCGCCCCCCGAACCGCTGCTGCGCTATGCCGATGGCCAGGTGCAGATGGCGCTGCTGGACGCGGCCACCTGGAAGTCGCGCAACACGCCGGGCACCGACGAGCCCGAGCGTCTGGCCCGCGCCTACGAGCACTATCTGATGCGCAAGCGCCAGCTGGCCGCGGTGCTCGAGGCGCACGGCATTCCCGTCACCTACGTGCACTGCCCCGGCGAGGGCGACCTCTGCGCGCACCTGCGCAGCTGAAGGCGGCTTCCTGCCCGTGCAAAAGAGAAGGCGCCCAGTGGGCGCCTTCTTTCTTCCTGCGGACCTCGCGGGCGGACGCATCGCGCCGCCCGCGATGGCGCGGCTTACATCGCCGCCGGCGCGGCCTCGATCACGCCGCAGGCCAGGCGGCCACCGGCATCGCCGGTCGGCTGGGTTTTGTAGTCGTCCGGCTTCTCGTGAACGATCACGCCCTTGCCGACGATGTCGTACTTGTCGCCCTTGCCGATGTCGGTATTGGCCGAGAGCATCTGGTCGATGGTCACGTTGCCTTGCGCGTCGGCGGTGATGTTGTTGCTGTCGCCGGCGTGGTGGGTCGGCGCGGTGACCTGGCCGTGATCCACGCCGTCGGGATTGAAGTGGCCGCCGGCGCTGCTGCCGTCCGGCGCGCTGCAGTCGCCCTTCTCGTGGATGTGGAAGCCGTGCTCGCCCGGGGTCAGGCCGGTCAACGTGCCGGTGACGTGCACGCCGCCTTCCATCGCCATGAAGTTCAGCTCGCCGGCGACCTTGTTGCCCTGGGTCGGCTTGAGCGTGGCCTTGGCCGAGGCCATGGCGGTGGTGGCCGGCGAGCTCGGCGGCGGCGTGTTCTCGGCCGGGGCCGAGCTGGCCGCCGGATCGCTCACCGGCGCGGGCGCGGCCTCGGGTTCGGACTTGTTGCACGCGGCCAGGGCCAGCACGGTGGCGGCACACAGCAGGGTTTGGGTCAGTCGCTTCATCGGAACGCTCCTCGTGTTGCTTCTAGGGAATGCGCGCCATGAGGCACGCGGTCAACGGATCGCCTGGATCACGCCACAGGCCACCCGCGCACCGGACTTGCCCGCCGGCTGGGTGGCGTAGTCGTCGGGGTCTGCATGCACCACCAGCGCGCGGCCGAGAATGTCGTTGGGCGCGCCGCCGCCCAAGGTGACCTCGCCCAGGCGCGTATCGACCCGGGCCACGCCTTCCAGATCGGAGGTGAGGTTGTCCATGTCGCCGGCGTGGTGGGCGCCGATCTTGGCGTTGCCGTGCGGCTGGTGGGTGGGATTGAAATGTCCGCCGGCGCTGCTGGCATCGACCGCGCTGCAGTCGCCGACCTCGTGCACATGGAAGCCGAAACGCCCCGACGGCGGCAGGCCGCCGATGGTGCCGGCGATGCGCACGCCGCCGGCCACCGGGCTCAGCGTCAGCTTGCCGCTGACCAGGCTGGCCGAGGCCGAGCGCATGATCGCCTGCGCATCGTGGACCGTCGCCTGGGCGGGCACGACGACCGGAGGCGCGGGCTTGGGCGCCGGTGCGCTGCTGCAGGCCGACAGCGCCAGCGCCGCGCCCGAGGCGAGGGCCGGCAGCAGCAGGCGATGGAAGCGGTGGTGAGGCATCGGGCCGCCACGCTATCGGCGGCGGCGTTCAGTTGCAATGAAGTTGGGCGCCAAGCGCGTGGCGGCGCGGTGACCATCGCGTCATCGCATCGGCGGCCCTTGCCGCACGCAATCAGCTGCGACGGCGCCCGGAACCCAGCTTGCGCGTGATCGTGTTGCGGCCCACGCCCAGCCGCGCGGCGGCATCGGCACGTCGGCCGTTGGTGAACTGCAGCGCCGCTTCCAGCAGGGCGCGGTCCAGGCGCGTGCGCGCCTCGGCGTGCAGGCCATCGGCACCTTCGGCCAGGCGCGCGCGCGCCCACTGGCCGAGCAGCGCGTCCCAGTCGGCGGCATCGCGCGTGGACGACCTGGCGCCATGCGGCAGGGCCTGTTCGACATCGCCCACGGTGATGGTGTCCGACGGCGCCAGCGCGGCCAGGCGCCAGCACACGTTCTCCAGCTCGCGCACATTGCCGGGCCAGTCGTGCGCGCGCAGCGCCTCGCGCGCGGACGGGGCCACGCGCTTGGCCGGCATGCCGAGCTTGGCGCAGGCCTGGGCCAGGAAGTTCTCGGCCAGACGCGACACGTCGCCGCGGCGCTCGCGCAGCGGCGGCAGCTGCAGGCGCACCACGTCCAGGCGATGCAGCAGGTCGGCGCGGAAGCGGCCGGCCTGCACCAGGCCTTCCAGGTCCTGGTGGGTGGCGGCGATCACGCGCACGTCTACGCGGATCAGCTCGCGCCCGCCGACGCGGAAGAACTCGCCCTCGGCCAGCACGCGCAGCAGCCGCGTCTGCAGCGGCAGCGGCATGTCGCCGATCTCGTCCAGGAACAGCGTGCCGCCGTCGGCCTGCTCGAAGCGGCCGATGTGTCGCCGCTGCGCGCCGGTGAACGCACCGGCCTCGTGGCCGAACAGCTCGCTTTCCAGCAGCTCGGCCGGAATGGCCGCGGTATTGAGCGCCACGAACGGCTTGCGCGCGCGCGGGGACTCGTTGTGCAGGGCGCGCGCGACCAGCTCCTTGCCGGTGCCGGTCTCGCCGGTGACCAGCACCGACAGCGGCGCCTGCGCCAGGCGGCCGATCGCGCGGAACAGCCCGCGCATGGCCGGCGTGTCGCCGATCAGCTCCGGCGTGCCGTTGCGCGTCTCCGCCACCGGTTCGGCGACGGCGGCCTCGCTGGGCTCCAGGCTGGGCAGCGCGCGCGCGGCCAGGGCCACCGCATCGTCCAGGTCGAAGGGCTTGGACAGGAACTCCTGCGCACCGCCGCGGAACGCGCCTGCCGTGCTGGCCACATCGGTATAAGCCGACATCACGATCACCGGCAGGCTCGGATGCGCATGCTTGAGCCGGTCCAGCAGCTTGAGGCCGTCCTCGCCGGGCATGCGCACGTCGGTGAACAGCAGGTCCGGCACGCCGCGCGTGCCCAGCGCCTGCAGCGCCGAGGCGGCGCTGTCGAAGCCGTCCACGTCGTAGCCCGCGTCGCGCAGCGCGGTGGCCAGCACGAAGCGGACCGAGCGGTCGTCGTCGACGACCCAGATGCGCTGGCTTTCCTCAGTGGGCATGGCGTCCCTCCTCGGCGGCATCGCGCGATTGCGGCAGCAACAGGGTGAAGACGGTGTGCCCCGGGCGCGAGCGGAAGCCCAGCGAGCCGCGATGCTCGCGCGCCACCTGCTGGGCCAGCGCCAGGCCCAGGCCGCTGCCCTCGGCGCGGCCGCTGACCAGCGGCAGGAACAGGTGCTCGGCCAGCTCCTCGGGCACGCCGCGGCCGTCGTCGATGATCTCCAGCCGCAGCGCGCGCGCATGCAGCTGATCGTGGATGCGCAGCCCGTGCTCGACGCGGGTGCGCAGGGTGATCAGCGCGGCCCCGGCCTGCATGGCGTTGCCGACCAGGTTCCACACCGCCTGGGTCAGGCGGTCGGCGTCGCCGTGCAGCTCCGGCAGGCTGGGGTCGTAATCGCGCTGCAGGCGGCCGTGCCAGGCGCCCTCGGCCTCGGCCAGGCGCAGCACGCGCTCGAGCACGGCGTGGATGTTGAGCGCGGCGTGCGGGCGCTGCGAGGTCGGCGACAGCAGCCGGTCCAGCAGGGCGTTGAGCCGCTCGGCCTCGGACTCGATCAGGCCGATCAGGGCGCGTTCGTCCTCGTTGTCCGCGCGGTTCTGCGCGCGGCGCGAGAGCAGCTGCGCGGCGCCCTTCAGGCCGGCCAGCGGGTTGCGCAGTTCATGGGCCAGGCCGCGCAGGGCGGCGGCCAGCGCGCTGGGCATGGCCTGGGCCGGGTCCAGCGCGGGGAAGTCGTCGACCGGATGGGCTTCCAGCAGCCAGCCACCGGCGTCTGCACGCGAGAGCCAGCCCTCGGCGAAGCGCGCGGCCCCGCCGGGGAAGCCCAGGGCGACCCGGTGCAGGCGCAGCAGGTCGCGGTCGGTATTGCGGAGAAAACGGGCCATGGCATCGCCATCCATTTCCAATGCGGCCAGGGGGCGTCCGACCAGGCGGCGCTGGCTGACACCCAGCCAGCGCGCGAAGGCGGCATTGACGCCCAGGACCGTGCCGGCGGAATCGGCCCAGGCCACCGGCGTGCTCAGCGCGTCCGGGGTGGGAATCTCGCTCACAGCGCGTTCCGGGGGTTCGGGAAGCGGGTCCGTGGAGTCCGGCGGCAGCATTGCACCATCTTAGTGCAATGCCGCCGACGGGAGCGGTCAGGCCTCGTAGGCCGCCTCGCCATGCGAGGTGATGTCCAGGCCCTCGCGCTCGGCGTCCTCGCTCACGCGCAGGCCGAACACCAGCTTGGCAATCGCGAAGCCCACCACGGACACCACGCCGATCCAGGCCACGGTGATCGCCACGCCCTCGATCTGGATCAGCACCTGGTGCGGGATGGAGTAACCATCGCCCTTCACCCCACCCAGCGACGCGGCCGAGAACACACCGGTCAGGACGGCGCCGACGATGCCGCCGATGCCGTGCACGCCGAACACGTCCAGCGTGTCGTCGGCCTTGAGCAGCTTCTTCAGGCCGGTCACGCCCCACACGCAGACGAACGCGGCGATGGCGCCGATGGCGATCGCGCCGAACGGACCCACCGTGCCGCAGGCCGGGGTGATGCCGACCAGGCCGGCCACCGCACCGGAGGCCACGCCCAGGGCGGAGGACTTGCCCTTGAACAGCTTCTCGGCCAGCGCCCAGGCCAGGATCGCCGCGGCGGTCGCCAGCATCGTGTTGAGGAAGGCCAGCGCCGCGCCGGCGTTGGCTTCCAGGTTGGAACCGGCGTTGAAGCCGAACCAGCCCACCCACAGCAGCGCCGCACCGACGAAGGTGTAGGTGACGTTGTGCGGCCGCAGCGCGACCTGGCCGAAGCCGATGCGCTTGCCGACGAAGTACGAGCCCACCAGACCGGCGACACCGGCATTGATGTGCACGACCGTGCCGCCGGCGAAGTCCAGCGCGCCGCGCTCGAACAGGAAGCCGCCGGTCGCCCAGACCATGTGTGCAATCGGCAGATAGCCGGCCGTGAACCAGATCAGCGCGAACAGCAGCACCGCGGCGAACTTCACGCGCTCGGCGAAGGCGCCGACGATCAGCGCGCCGGTGATGCCGGCGAAGGTCAGCTGGAAGCAGACGAACACCTGCTCGGGCAGGCTGACGCCCTTGGTGAAGGTGGCTGCCAGCGTCTCGGTGGTCACGCCCTTGAGGAAGAGCTTGTCCAGATTGCCGATCCACTTGCCGTCGCCCGAGAAGGCCAGGCTGTAGCCGTAGGCGACCCACAGGATGGCGATCAGCGAGAACACGGTGATGACCTGGATCAGCACCGAGAGCACGTTCTTGGCGCGTACCATGCCGCCGTAGAACAGCGCCAGGCCGGGCACCACCATCATCAGCACCAGCAGCGTGGAGGTCAGCATCCAGGCCACGTCGCCCTTGTCGACGATCTCGGCGGCCGGTGCGGCCGTGGCCGCGGCGGCGGACGGGGCAGCGACCGGTTCAGGCGCGGCGTCCGCCGGGGCGGTGGTGGCCGGGGCCTCCGTGGCGGCAGGCGCGGTGGCTTCCTGCGCGGCGACGGTGGATACGGTACCGGCGGCCAGCAGGCCCAGCGCGGCGGCCGCGCACAGCACCTGCAGGCGGGTGGTCAGGGCGGAGAGCAGACGAGTCTTCATGGGGGGTCTCTCCGGAGGGGTTAGAGCGCGTCGGCGCCGACTTCGCCGGTGCGGATGCGGATGACCTGGTCGATCGTGGTCACGAAGATCTTGCCGTCACCGATCTTGCCGGTGCCGGCGGCCTGCTGGATGGCCTCGATGACCGCATCCAGACGCTCTTCGGTGACGACGGTTTCGATCTTGATCTTCGGCAGGAAATCGACGACGTACTCGGCGCCGCGATACAGCTCGGTGTGGCCCTTCTGGCGGCCGAAGCCCTTCACTTCCGTGACGGTGATGCCCGAGACGCCTGTCTGCGACAGCGCCTCGCGGACTTCGTCCAGCTTGAAGGGGCGGATGATGGCGGTGATCAGTTTCATGCACATTCCCCGATGATGGTTGGAGCGCCCGGCGCGGGGCCGGACGAAAGAGCGGCGCGATAAGCCGAATCGAAGGTGGTCGCCGGCATCGCGCCGGCGCCACGATGAAGCGCCCAAGGGCCGCGTCGAGCGCGCGGGAGCAAGGACCCGTGCGTACGACGTGGGAGGGAGGGCGTGCGGCCCATGGGCGTCTTCGATGACGCGTCCCCAGCACTGCATGGTTCACAGCCGCCCCAGCGTGGCATTGCGGCTTCCGTCGGCCGTGCACCGGAAGCGCTCAGATGAGGTGCAGCGATGGCAGTGGGTGGGAGGGGGGACCCACCGCCATCGCCGCGTTTGCTCAGTTGGCGTAGTACAGCTGGTACTCGAGCGGGTGGGTCGCCGCGCGGAACTTGGTGACTTCCTGCATCTTCAGGTCGATGTAGCCGTCGATCAGGTCGTCGGAGAACACATCGCCGGCCTTGAGGAAGTCGCGGTCGGCGTCCAGCGCGGCCAGGGCCTGGTCCAGCGAGGAACAGACCTGCGGGATCAGCTTCTCTTCTTCCGGCGGCAGATCGTAGAGATCCTTGTCCGAAGCCGCGCCCGGGTCGATCTGGTTCTTGATGCCGTCCAGGCCGGCCATCATCAGCGCGGTGAAGGTCAGGTAGCCGGACTGCAGCGGATCGGGGAAGCGGATCTCGATGCGGCGCGCCTTCGGGCTGTTGACCCACGGGATGCGGCACGAGGCCGAGCGGTTGCGCGCCGAGTAGGCCAGCATCACCGGCGCCTCGAAGCCCGGCACCAGGCGCTTGTAGCTGTTGGTACCCGAGTTGGCGAAGGCGTTGATCGCCTTGGCGTGCTTGAAGATGCCGCCGATGTACCACAGCGCCATCTGCGACAGGCCGCCGTAGCCGTCGCCGGAGAACAGGTTGGTGCCGCCCTTGGCCAGCGACTGGTGCACGTGCATGCCGCTGCCGTTGTCGCCGACGATCGGCTTGGGCATGAAGGTGGCGGTCTTGCCGTTGCGGAAGGCCACGTTCTTGATGATGTACTTCATCATCAGCAGCTCATCGGCCTTCTTCACCAGCGTGTTGAACTTGGTGCCGATCTCGCACTGGCCGGCGGTGGCCACCTCGTGGTGGTGCACCTCGGTCTCGATGCCGACCTGCTCCAGGGTCTTGACCATCTCGGCGCGGATGTCGTGCAGCGAGTCGGTCGGCGGGACGGGGAAGTAACCGCCCTTCACGCCCGGACGGTAGCCGCTGTTGCCGCCTTCGTACTTGGCCGCGCTGTTCCAGGCCGCCTCCTCGGAGTCGATCTTGAAGAAGGTGTTGCCCATCTCGTTGGCGAAGCGCACCGAGTCGAAGATGAAGAACTCCGGCTCCGGGCCGAAGAAGGCCACATCGGCGATGCCCGAGGACTGCAGGTAGGCCTCGGCGCGCTTGGCCACGCCGCGCGGGCAGCGCAGGTACGAGGTCATCGTGGCCGGGTCCAGCACGTCGCAGGTCAGGTTGATGGTCGGATCGGCGTAGAACGGATCCAGATAGGCCGTGTCGGCGTCGGGCATGAGGACCATGTCCGATTCGTTGATGCCCTTCCAGCCGGCGATGGAGCTGCCGTCGAACATCTTGCCTTCCTCGAACAGGCTGGGCTCGACGATGCTCGCCGGGAAAGTCACGTGCTGCTGCACGCCGCGCAGGTCAACGAAACGCAGGTCGACGAACTCCGCCTTGGAGTCCTTGATCAGCTTTTCGACTTTGTCGACGGACATCTTTGCTCCTCGAATCGGTGGTGAGGTGGAATGTGTGACGGCCTTATCGCAAGCCGCGTGCCAACCCGGAGGGCGCGCTAAGTCCCTGTTTTCTCTACATCCTCTTCACGCCGCGCACCAACCGGATGCACTTTGAAGGTGCATCGACTGAAACTAGCACCCAAAGCGTGCAAATGCGATTCGCCTTATGCTTCGGCCTCCCCCACGTTGCGCCCTGCCCCATGTCCGAACTCCTGGCCGCGCTGCTGCTCGGCATCCTCGAAGGCCTGACCGAATTCCTGCCCATCTCCAGCACCGGGCACCTGCTGATCGCCCAGCACTGGCTGCCGCGGCAGACCGATTTCTTCAACATCGTCATCCAGGCCGGCGCGATCATCGCGGTGGTGCTGGTGTTCCGGCAGCGGCTGGTGAGCCTGGCGCTGGGCTGGCGCGACCCGGTCCAGCGCGACTACCTGTTCAAGCTCGGCACCGCCTTCCTGGTCACCGCGGTGGTGGGCCTGGCGGTGCGCAAGCTGGGCTGGGCGCTGCCCGAGACGGTGACCCCGGTGGCCTGGGCGCTGATCATCGGCGGCCTCTGGATGATCGTGGCCGAACGCCTGGCCGAGCGCCGCGGCGACAGCCCCAACGTGACCTGGACGGTGGCGGTGCTGGTCGGCCTGGCGCAGGTGGTGGCCGGCGTGTTCCCCGGCACCTCGCGCTCGGCCGCGGCGATCTTCATTGCGATGCTGGCCGGCACCAGCCGGCGCTCGTCGGCGACAGAATTCGCCTTCCTGGTCGGCATCCCGACCATGTTCGCCGCCAGCGGCTACACCTTCCTGGAGCTGGCCAAGGACGGACAGCTGGGCCAGGTCGACTGGACCGCGGTGGCGGTGGCCTTCCTGGCCGCGGCCGTGACCGGCTTTATCGTGGTGCGCTGGCTGCTGGGCTTCATCAAGTCCCACCGCTACACCGGCTTTGCGGTGTATCGCATCTTGCTGGGCGTGGCCCTGCTGCTGTTCCTGCCCAGCGGCGCCTGACCCGCGGCAACCGATAAGACGAAAAGCCCGCGCGATGCACGGGCTTTTTTCTTGCCGGAGCGCGTCACCCAGGTCTGTCGATGACATGCGCGCTGGGGCTTGCGCTCACTTCGCCGACCAGCCTCGACCCGGCCGGGCACGGCTCCTCGGCTCGGTCCGCCATCCCTGGCGGACTCGCCGCCGCGGGCCATCCATGGCCCGCTCTCCGCGCGCCCGGCCGGGTCGAGGCTCCGCGAGCGTGCAGATCAGGACTTCTTCCCACGAAGGCATTGCGCAAGCGCTCTGCCCCCTCCCTTTCGCCGCAGGCGAAGGGGAGGGCCGGGGTGGGGTGCTTTTGCTCTTGCTCTTGCTTCGGTGGCTTTCCCGGGAAAGCCCCGACCCCTCCCCCTCAGTCGCTAGCCGCGACTTCGAGCTCCCCTGCGCTGCGCGCAAGGGAGGGGGCCTCAAGTCGAAGCCCTTCCCTTCGCTGATCGCGCTCTGCGCATGGGCGAGGGTCTCGAACGACCGCGCAAACCGAAGCGCTGTGACCTGACGCGCGAGGCAGCGGGCCGGCGGGCGGGGGCCGCGCCTAGCGAGGCAGGAGCCGAGCGCCCGAATCAGGGCAGGATGCCCTGATTGAGGGATAAGCGGCCCCCGCCCGCCGGACCGCTGCCCCGCCGAAGCCGAGAGCACTCAGGCACCGCGACCGCTTACTCGGGAAGAAGAGGCCTCTCTACGAGAGAGGCGCAAACAACTCAGCCCGACAGCTTGGGGTTGAGCGTATAGGTGCCGACCCACTAGGCCTGCCCCAGCACATGGCCTTCGATCGCCTTCAGCACGTCCTGCCCGGTGAACGCACCCTCCACCGGCACGCGCTCCAGGTCCAGCGCGTACAACCGGAAATGGTAGTGATGCAGGCGCGCATCGTTGTACGGCGGATAAGGCCCGTCGTAGCCGAAGTACTGCCCGGCCAGCTGCGCATTACCATCGAAATAGCCGGTGTAGTCGTTCAGCCCCTGGCGCGCGCCGGACGGACCTTCAGGCGTGCGCTTGCCGCCGGCGATGAAACCGTCGGCACAGCTGCCCGCCGCGAGCGCCTGCACCTGGGCCGGGATGTCGACCATCACCCAGTGATAGAAGTCCTGCCGCGGCTGGTCGGCCGGCACCTCCATGTCGTCGCGGTTGGTGGTCTCCGGCACCGTCGGCACGTCCGGATCGACCACGAGCAGCGCGAAACTGCGCGTGCCGGCCGGCGCCTGCTCCCAGGCCAGGTGCGGATTGCGGTCGGGCGCGAAACCCTGGGCATCGCCGCCGGCGAACTCGGCCGGGATCGGGGCGCCGTTGGCGAAACTGTCGCTATGGATGCGCATGGCAAGTCTCCGTATCGAAGGAAGCTGGGAAGACGGCGCGCCGGGCGCGGCGCGGACGCTAGTCGCGGGTGAGCCGATCAGTCACCCAGCGCTCGCCGAACCCGTCGCAGTGCGCGTTCTCGATGAAGCCGCAATGGCCGCCCCAGCGCGCCACTTCCAGCGCCACGCTGGCCGGCAGCTGCCAGCGGGCGAAGTCGGCGAAGGGAATCACCGGATCGTCCTGAGCCATCAGGATGTGCGCCGGCACGGTCATCTCGGCCAGCCGGTTGCCGGCGATGGAATAGCCGTCCAGATAGTTCTCCAGCGTGCCGAAGTCGGTCTCGTGCTCGACCATCCAGCGGGTCAGCTCGCGCACGCTCAACGACAGCACCGTGTCGTCGTAGACATGGCGCTCGGGGAACAGCTGACGCTTGATCTCCAGCGAATGGCGCCACTTGCGCTGGAAGTACCAGTGGTACAGCGGCAGGCCCTGCTCCATCCCGGTCAGCGTGGACTGCGGGTCCAGCACCGGGCACACCGCGGCCACGGCCTTGAGCGGCAGCCCGAACGCCGGCGCGCGCAGCGCCACCCGCAGCGCGAAGTTGCCGCCGAGCGAGTAACCGGCCGCGACCATCGGCCGCGACGGGAACCGCTGCGCCACATCGCAGGCCGCGTGCAGCACCTCGGGCAGCAGGCAGGAGTGGAAGATGTCCTCGTTGAGGTGGTGGGTCTGGCCGTGGTCGCGGAAATTCAGCCGCACCACCTCGTAACCGGCCTCCAGCAGGCTGGCGGCGGTCATGCGCATGTAGCTGGATTCCGAACTGCCCTCCCAGCCGTGCAGCAGCAGCGCCAGGCCGCGCACCTCCATGCCCGGCACGATGCTGTGCCAGCCCTGCAGGCGCACGCCGGCGCCGCCGTCGAAGATGTGCTCGGTGCTGACCGCGCCCATCGCCTGCAGCCGGCGCAGACCGCGCCGGCGGCGCAGGTCGCTCGAACTCAGGATCGACTGCAGATGCGCGTTGCGCAGCCAGCGCGGCGGCGCGTAGCTGCTGGCGCTGACCGGCGCCTGGCCCACGTCGGACTGCGCCGGCGCCAGGGAGGCGCCCATCAGGCCCGCGCGTGCGCCGAAGCCCAGCATGCTCAGGCCTCCATCGCCGCGACGATGCGCGCCCGGGCCGTGTCGGCGATCTGCCGACGGCCCTGGACCTGGTCGGGGAAGATGGGTTCGAGGAAGCAGATCTCGGCCACGCGCGAAGGTTCGCCCAACAGGCGTAGAAAGTTCGCGAAGAAGCTCTCGTGCGGGCCGAAGGCCACCACCTGCTGCGCATCGCCGCGCACGCCGTAGCGCAGCGCCACCGGCTGCACCGGCACGGCCGCCTCGACCGCCGGCTGGAAGATGCGCGCGTGGAACGGGCCGACCTCGCTGCCGTCGCGGGTGCGACCTTCCGGGAACACCGCCACCGGGCGGCCTTCCTTCAGCCGCTCCAGCATCGCCTCCATCACCCCGCCCAGCGACTCGGTGCTGCCGCGCTGGTGGAAGATGGTCTCCCCGCGCTGCGCCAGCCAGCCCACCACGGGCCAGCCGCGGATCTCCTGCTTGGCCACGAAGCCGACCATGCGCTGGCTGTGCACCATCTCGATGTCCACCCAGCTGACGTGGTTGGAGACGAACATCACCGCCCCCTGCAGCGGCGTGCCGCTGCGACGCAGGCGGAAGCCGAAGATGCGCATCAGCGCGGCCGACCAGTGCTCGACGGAGAACTGCTTGACCGTGCGCCCGCGCAGCGGCAGGCCCGCCCACAGCGGCACCATGGTCAGCAGCAGCAGCGGCAGCATGACCAGCACGTGGATCAGCAGCAGCGGCGTGCGGAGCAGATAGCGGAAGGCGCGGCCGGCACCGGGGGCAGCAGGCGCCAGAGAGGGGGACGGACTCATCCAGGCAAGATACCGGATGGGTCCGGGGCCGGCTACAACAGCCGACCGGAAGCAGCGTTGCGCCGGGCCGGCGCGCGGCCCGCGCGGCCGATCAGGCCGCCGGCTTGGGCACCACCGCCAGGGTCAGGCGCGAGACGCACACCGGCTTGCCGCGCTCGTTCTCGATGCGGATGTCCCAGACCTGGGTGCTGCGGCCGATGTGGATCGCGCGCGCGGTGCCGGTGACGGTGCCGGCGCGCTCGCCGCGGATGTGGTTGGCGTTGATCTCCAGGCCGACCACGGCGTGCCGCTCGGGATCGAGCACGCTCAGGCCGCCGGCCAGGCTGCCCAGCGTCTCGGCCAGCACCACCGAGGCGCCGCCGTGCAGCAGGCCGAACGGCTGGTGGGTGTGCGCGGCCACCGGCATGGTGCCGCGCAGCCAGTCCGGGCCGGCCTCGGTGATGACGATGCCCAGGTGGCCGACCAGGTTGCCGGCCGACATGGCATTGAGCGCGTCGATATCGACGGGGACGCGGAAAGTCATGGCAGTGTCCTTCTAAAACGTGAAGCGTCAGAGGATCGGCACCAGGCCGGCGCCGAAGGCGATCAGGATGCGCGCGTACAGCCGCTTGGGCCCGATGCTCACCTCGGGGAAGTCGCCCACCGACTTGTAGCAGGCGTGGAACATCGGATCCTTGACCGGCAGCGGGCCCGGGCACTGTTCGCTGGGCACGAATTCGTAGCTGGTGGCATAGCGCCAGGGCCAGATGTCGAACACCGGCAGCGCCGAGGACACCTTGTCCAGGCTGTAGTTGATGCCCGAGAACACGCCCGGCTTGGGCCGGGGCGCGATTACCCAGGAATTCTCCGGCTCGATGTCGCGGCGGATGCTCTGCTCCAGCTGCTGGGCGAAGGCGCGGTTGGGGATCACCACCACCGCCTCGGTGTTGTAGTCGAGCGAGCGCGGGTCGAAGTTGTGCGTGCCGATGACCGCGATGTCGTCGTCGATCACCATCGACTTGGCATGCAGGCCCATGCGCACGCCGGCGCGCTTGAGCGGCAGCGGGTCGCTGTGCGGGCCCTTGCTGAGGAACGAGGGCCGGCCCTCGGCGCGCTGCAGGCGCCGGTCCACGCGGTTGCGTTCGCGCGCGCGGCGCGTGGCGCGGTCCTGCTGCTCGTCGCGGTCCACCATGCCGAAGGGCCGGCTGCCGGGCATCGAGGTGCGGATGGCGGTGCTGCGCGGCACGTCCTGCTCGGGCATCGGTGCCGGTTCCTGCCCGGGCAGCGCCACCGGCGGCACCGGCAGCAGCGTGGCCACGTCCACCGGCGCGTCGGCCGGGAACGGCTTGTATTCGTAGAGCTGGAAGCCGAGCTCGCGCAGGTACATGCGCTTGTACTTGGCCGACACCGAATACACGATCGGATTGTCGGTGGCGGCCAGGCTGTTGGTGGACACCACCACCGCCGGCGGCACCGGCCGCGTGCGCAGGCCCTTGAAGAAGCGCTTGGCCTGCTTGGACATGATCAGGTACGGCGTCTGCATCAGGATCTCGTCCTGCGCGCGGGTCAGCAGCGTGCCCAACTCCCAGTCCGAGGGCGCGGCGGTCTCGGGATCATCGGCGCGATGCTTGCGCGGGGTGTCGGCCACGTAGCTGACCGTGCCAACTTCCAGCGCGCGGTCGACCAGGCGCTGCTGGATCACCTCCGGGTCGCTGGCGTCGGCGCCCATGTCGGCGACGCGGTCGGGGCGCTTGAACGCCTCCGGCGGCATCGGCGGCACGCCTTTCTCGAGCAGCGTGCGGCCGACGTCGCTGAGCCGCTCGGCCGGGATGCTGCGCGGCGCGTCCCAGAACTGGTCGAAGCTGCGCCCCATGTCCGCGCCTTCCGGGCCTGCGATCAGCACGTCGCGGTCGCGGAAATTGTATTCCGAATCCCAGTCGTAATAGTCGTCCTGGTAGTTGCGCCCGCCGGTGATGCCGACCGCATCGTCCACCAGCAGCAGCTTGGTATGCATGCGCTGGTTGAAGCGCCGGAAGCAGCACACCACGCTGGCCGCATAGTCCAGGTAGCCCGGCACGGCCTGGTTGAAGGTTGGGTTGTACAGGCGCAGGGCGAAGTTGCGGTGCGCGCCGGACAGCGCCGCTAGCATGTCCAGGTTCGGAATGGCGGTGAGCTGGTCGATCAGCACCCGCACCTGCACGCCGCGGCGCGCGGCGGCCAGCAGCTCGTCCAGCACCAGCCGCGCGCTGTCGTCGGTGTCGAAGATGTAGGTCTGCACGTCGATGCTGTGGCGCGCGGAGCGGATCAGGTTGAGCCGCGCCAGCAGCGAGTCCTCGCCGCGGTCCAGCAGCAGCGCGTAGTGGCGCGGCACCTTGGGCGTGGAATCGGCGCGCGCCTTGTCGGCCAGATCGCGCAGCGCTGAGGGCTCGGCGCAGGCGTTGGCGCCCTGGCAATCGATCACCTGCGAACGGGCGGCCTGGGCGATCTGCACCGCCCGTGCATGATCGGCCTGGGACAGGCTGGCGCAGCCGCTGCCCAGCAGGGACAGCAGCAGGGCGAAGGCCCCCAACAGCTTCCTCAAGGTTTGGGCTCCCGCTCCGGTGCCTGCACGCGCGCGCGCAGCAGGAACTGCACCTTGTCGCTGAGCGCCAGCCGGAAGCCGTCCATGTCGTAGTCGCTGCGGCGCACCTCGCCGGACAGCACCACATCGCAGTCCACGCCAGGGCGCGCACAGGGCTCGGGCGTGACCGTGAGGGTCTCCGGGCGGCGGATGCCGCGGATCACCAGCTCACCCTCGAGCTGGCCGCCGCCTTTGAGCACCGCACTGTCATAGGGGTAGGACACGAACACCACTTCCGGCCATTTTTCCGCATCGAAGAACGCGCTGCCGCGCGCCCACTGCGCATAGCGCGTATGGTCGCCGATCTGCACGTCGGCCGTGTACATGTGCAGGGTCACCTGGTGTCGGCCGTCGGGCAGCACGTGCACCACCCCGTCGTAGCGCGGGAAGTTGCCTTCCAGCGTCTGCCCCCAGCGCGTGGACAGCGCGAAGCCCAGCCGCGTGTGCTGCTTGTCCAGCGGCATGGTGCGCGACTGCGCGGCGGCGGCGGTGCAGAGGGTCAGCCCGGCGCCGAGACAGAACCGGATCCAGGCCTTCGCCTTCACGGCCACCAGAACGCCGACAGGCTCGCCGCGCCCGGTTCGATCGGGCCGTCCTCGGCGAAGGTCAACACGACCACCGAGCCGGTGGGCATGCCGCGGTAGTCGCTGGTGCTGCCGCTGTGCAGCAGCGCCGCCAGTTGTTCCAGCCCGGGGTTATGGCCCAGCAGCAGCAGGCGGTCGACATCGCGGTGCGCATCGGCCAGGCCGATCAGGGTGCCGGCGGTGGCCTCGTAGATGGCCTGTTCCAGGCGCTGTTCGACGTAGCCGGTGGTGGCCAGCACCGCTTCGAGCGTCTCGCGGGTGCGGCGCGCGGGCGAGCACAGCACGCGGTCGGGGATCAGGCGCTGGTCCTTGATCCAGCGCCCGGCCGCCTCGGCCTCGGCCTGGCCGTGCGGGGCCAGGGGGCGGTCGAAATCGGACTGGCCGGGCAGGGCGGGCTCGGCATGGGCATGGCGCAGGAGGATGAGTTCACGCATGGGACGACCTTATCGGGAGCTGCGTGATCAGACCGCATCCAGCCAGGCGAGCAGCGGCTGCCAGTCCTGCTGGTGATCGCGCACCTGCAGGGAGTGGTAATCGAACAGGCTGCGTCCCAGTCCGGCCATGACCACATAGGCCTGGGTATCGCGCAGGGTGGCGACCACCGGATAGGGCCATTCTCCCATCATCTCCAGTGCCTGCTGGGCGGTGTGGGTCCAGGGCTTGGCGCGGTTGAGGACCAGGCCCACCGGCAGCTTGCGCTTGTGCACGCGCGGGACCTTGGACAGCGAGTTGAGGAAGCCGACGGTGGCTTCGATGTCGAGCCCTGAGGGCAGTACCGGCACCACCACCGCATCGGCGGCGTCCAGCAGCGCTTCCAGCTCATCGGCCATGGCGCCGGCGCGGCCGTCGGCGATCACGGTCTGGGTGTCGGCCGGCAGCCTGGACGCCCACTTCTTGCCGGTGCCGCTGAGCGGCAACACGGCGCTGGGAAGCTCGGCGCGGCGCTGGGCCCAGCGCGTGGCCGATTCCTGGGGATCGGCGTCCACCAGGACCGTGCGCTGGCCCTGCAGGGCGTAATACGCGGCCAGATTGGTGGCCACCGTGGTCTTGCCCGCACCGCCCTTGGAACTGGCGACCAGGATGGTCTTCATGCGCTCACGCCTTCGCACTCGTCCGGGAAGCCGGAGCGTACACCGTCGGCCGTGAAAGCCACCAGCCGGCCTCCGGCCCGTGGCGAGGGTGCGCTCTGCTATGTTCGCTCGCCCCGCAAGGAGTGCCCATGAGCGAGTTGAAGGACCTGACCGCGCTGATCCGCGCCGGAACGCCGCTGATCGTCATCGAGACCCAGGACGAGGCGCGCGTGGTGGACCTGTTCCGCCAGTCCCTGGCCCAGGTCTGGCGCGCGCTCTATCGCTGGTCGGCCACCGAGGGCCTGCGCCGGCTGGACATGGACCGCGAGGACGCGGCCGAAGGCGCGCCCGAGGCCGGTGCGGCCCTGCAGGCGATCAAGGCGGCCGAGCAGCGCGGCGTCTACCTGCTGCTCGACTTCGCCCCGTATCTGGAATACGCCGGCCACCAGCGCCAGCTGCGCGACATCGTCCAGCGCCGCCATTGCCAGCCGCACGTGGTGGTGCTGGTCGGCGCCCGGGTCGCGCTGCCCGAAACGCTCGAGCCGCTGGCGGTGCGCTTCAGCCCGCGCCTGCCCGATGCAGCGGCGCTGCTGAAGATGCTGCGCGAGGAAGTGGCCGCCTACCCGGCCGAGAACGGCGGGCGGCGGGTCGAGGTGGACACTGCCGCGGCCCAGCAGATCATCCGCAACCTGGCCGGGCTGGACCTGGTCGACGCGCGGCGCATCGCGCGCCACCTGATCTACGACGACGGCGTGCTCGGCCCTGGCGATCTGCCGCAGCTGGCCAGGCTGAAGTTCGAGCTGCTCGGCCGTGGCGGCCAGCTGCAGTACGAATACGACGGCACGCGGCTGGACGAGGTGGCCGGCGCCGACCGGCTCAAGCGCTGGATCGCCCAGCGCCGCAGCGTGTTCGCCTCCACCGCGCCGCCGCCGGGCCTGGACCCGCCGCGCGGCATGCTGCTGCTGGGGGTGCAGGGCTGCGGCAAGTCGATGCTGGCCAAGGCCACCGCGGCCGGGTTCGGCGTGCCGCTGCTGCGCCTGGACATGGGCGCGCTGTACGACAAGTACCACGGCGAGACCGAGAAGAACCTGCGCAAGGCGCTGGCCGCGGCCGAGCAGCTGGCGCCGTGCGTGCTGTGGATCGACGAGATCGAGAAGGGCCTGGCCAGCAGCGGGAGCGGCGAGGATGGCGGCGTGTCCCGGCGCGTGCTCGGCAGCCTGCTGACCTGGATGGCCGAGCGCAGCGCGCCGGTGTTCGTCGTGGCCACCGCCAACCAGGTCCACGAACTGCCGCCGGAGCTGCTGCGCAAGGGACGCTTCGACGAGATCTTCTTCGTCGACCTGCCCGACGCCGACACGCGGGTCGAGCTGCTGCGGCTGCATCTGGGCCGACGCAGGCTGGTGGCCGAGGACTTCGCCCTGCCTGCGCTGGCCGCGGCCAGCGACGGCTTCTCCGGCGCCGAGATCGAGCAGGCCATCGTCTCGGGCCTGTACACCGCACACGCCGAGGGCCGCGCCCTGGACACCGACGGCCTGATGCGCGAGATCCGCACCACCCGCCCGCTCTCGGTGCTGATGGCCGAGCAGGTCCAGGCGCTGCGCGACTGGGCCCGCGGCCGCACCGTGCCGGCACACTGAGGCGCGGGTGTGCGACGGCGGCCAAGCGCGCCGCTGGGCCCAGGTGGGGTGAACCGCGTGGAAGACGCTACCAATCCTCACTCATTTCCCTGTAATTCCAAATACTTGTCGCTTGTCGCAAGGGCCGCGCTGACGTACGCTCAGGGGTCTCACGGATCCCGACGGAACGGCCCCGTAGTCCATGGAACACTCCCTTCCCCACCCCCAGACCTGCGAGGAGGCCACGCCCTCGCAGGTGGCCGCCGAGCTGATCGCGCGGCATCAGCAGGCCGACGGCCGCGTCGCCGTGCTCGATCTGGCGCGCCAGGTGCCCGCCACCGCGCGCGCCAGCCACATCGAAGTGCAGGTGCTGGCGCAGGAAGTCGCCGTGCGCCTGCCCATCCCCGTCGCGCGCAAGCTGCTGTCCGGCTTCCCGCCCTTCAGCCTGGTTCCGCGCGCGCCGTGGCAGCGCAAGAGCCTGCTGTACCGCGCGCTGGACGCGCTGGCGCCACTGCGCTGGGTGCGCTATCGGCTGGGCCGCTCGCGCTATGCCTGGGTGCGCCAGCGCGCGGCGCATCGCCAGGGCCTGGAGGCGTTCACCGTGGTCGAACGCGCCACCGACGCGGCCGTGGCCCGCTTCGCGCGCGTGGTCGACCTGCATTGCTTTGCCGACCTGTTCGGCCGCGACGGCGATTTCCGCGACACGGTGGTCGCGCTGGTGTGCGAGCACGCCGCGCCCGAGCTGCGCGATCCCTCCGGAGCCGAGCAGCGCCTGAACATGGCCGCCCTGCTCGACCTGACCGCCTGGCACCAGGGACAGCGCGGCGACGCCGCCACCCAACTGGGCGCCGAACTGGTGATGCTGGCCATCCCGGCCTCGGTGTTCGAGCGGGTCACGGCGGCGATCCGCCAGTGCATGTCCCAGCGCACGCCGGTCGTCCCGGCGCAGGCGCCTTCCCAGGAGATGGCGGCCGCCTGAAGGCCGGCGGGGCGCTACCGCGACCCTGCCACTGTCGCCCTGTCCGACGTCCAGCCCGCGGGCGGGTTGAGCGGCCAGTGGTTGGCGTCCAGCAGACGTCGCAGGGCGACGATCTCGCCGTCGCGCAGTCGCCAATCCAGGTAGGTGTCCAGCGGAACTTCGCCCGTTGCCGGCGGCAGGAAGCGCGAACCTTCGGCCAGGAGCCATTGCAGCTGCCGCCGCTCCTCGCGCCAGCGCAGTTCCTGCGGGGTGTCCGCCGTCAGGCGCGTCATCACGCCGATGCCGAGCAGGCGGCTGATCAGGTCGCTGCCGTCCCGCGCCATCAGCGCGAACACCGATTTGCAGTCGTCCCAGCGTTCGCGGTCGTCGTGGGTATGCGTTTCATCGCAATAGCGGGTGACCACGCCCAGATTGGGCATCGGCCGCGTCGCCAGCATGGTCAGCACGTTGAACCTGGGCCAGTCCGCCAGTTGCGAGCCGTTGGGTATAGCGTTCTGCGCCGCGAGCGCCTGGCGCAGCGCTGCATCCATGGGAGGCACCGGCATGCCGGAGACTGCATCCGCCAGCAGGCCGCCGAACTCGATCTGCATCGCGTCGTAGCGCGTCGCCTGCGTGGCCGCGCGCCAGGCCTTGGCCGCTGCCTTGGCATCGCCGCGCTGCTGGGCCTCGATGAAGGCGAGCAGCTGCACGAACAGGTTGTCGCCTTCCTCGCGCTGCAGGAACGCAAGCGCGCCGGCCGCGTCGCATTGCACGTTGGCCCCGGGGCATCCCATCGCCTCGAAGCGTGCGACCAGCGCATCGCGCGGCCGCGCATCGAGCGCGGCCTGCATCCAGACACCGGGCTCGTCGATCCCGGCGGCAGGCGGCTTGCCCGTGCCTTGCCGTGCGTCGGCGTCGTCGCGTGGCCACAGCACGGCGGCGGCATAGAGATCGCGCGCCTGGCCGCTGGAGGCCACGCCGCGCAGGTGCAGCTGCAGGGCCTGGTCGTACTGCGCCTGCCAGGCCTTGAAGCGCTGCTCGGACGCGGTCTGGTCGGCCGCGGCCTGCGCCTGCGCACGGACCGGAAGCACCTGAAAGGCCAGCAGCAGAACGGCGGCGAAGGCAAAGCGGCGCATGTCGGTTCGTCCCTGAAAACCCGACCTCGAGGATGACACGTCTCAAGGCGCCAGGTGCGGCAACAGCCAGGCCAGCAGGGGCAGCGTGGCCAGCGACAGCACGATGGAGTAACCGGTCAGCGCCGCGCACAGGCGCGGGGCCAGGTTGTGCGAGATGGCCAGCGCCGCGGCGGTGATCATGGTCGGCATGGCCGACTCGAGCACGTTGACCTGGAACAGCTGGCCACGCAGACCGAAGGCGTAGGACAGTGGAATGGCCAGCGCCGGCATCACCAGCAGGCGCAGCGCCAGGCCCACGGCCAGCGGCTTGAGTTCATGGCGCGGCAGCCGCAGCTGGATCGACAGGCCGACCGAGAGCATCACCAGCGGCAGCATCGCATCGGCCAGGCGCTGCAGGCCGCTGGCGATCCAGGCCGGCGGCGCGGCGGGCATCAGCGTGACGGCGAACACCAGCGCCCACAGCGGCGGGAACTTCACCACCCGCAGGACGAGCTGCCTGGCCCCCGGCGGCGTCTCGCCCGAGTAGCGCGCCAGGATCACGATGCCGAGCGTGGACAGCATCAGGAAGGTGCCGAACTGGTCGTACACCACCGCATAGGGCAGCGCATGGTCGCCCAGCAGCGCCCGCACCATCGGATAGCCGATGAAGCTGGAGTTGGAGAAGCCCACGCAGATCAGCAGCGCGGCCTGTTCGCTGCGCGCCAGCTTCAAGGCGCGGCCGGCGATGGCGACCAGGCCATAGACCGCGCCCATCAGGATCCACGGCGTCAGCATCAGGCCCAGCAGCGAAGGATCCAGGTGCAGGCGCGGCACGAAAGTCAGCACCGCCGCCGGCAGGCAGACGTAGAGCACTACCAGATTGAGCACATGCGCCGCCCCTTCCGGGAACAGGCGCAGCCGCGCGAACAACAGCCCCAGGGCCAGCATGGCCAGGATCAGGGCGAAGGCATCGAAGGCCATGCGTTTCCTTGCGCGGACAGGCGCGAGAGCGTGGATCGGGCGCATTGTCGCAACGCGCCTGCCGCAACGCCAAGTGAGGCCGGCCCCGAGGCGGTTGTAGACTGCCGCCGCGCCAGGCCCATCGCCACGCGCACGCCACGCCGCTTTCCACCGGGCCAGCCCATGACCAGCACCGCAGAACTCACCTCGCCTTCGTCCGCCGACACGCCGGCGCTGGCCACGCTGGATACCGACTACACCCTGGAGCACAAGTACACGCGCACCGACGGGCGCATCTACCTGTCCGGCGTGCAGGCGCTGGTGCGGCTGCCGCTGATGCAGCGCCTGCGCGACGATGCGGCCGGCCTGAACACCGCCGGCTTCGTCAGCGGCTATCGCGGCAGCCCGCTGGGCGGCTTCGACCTGGAGCTGTGGCGCGCGCGCCGGCACCTGGATGCGGCCAAGGTGAAGTTCCAGCCCGGCCTCAACGAGGACCTGGCTGCCACCATGCTGTGGGGCACGCAGCAGACCACGCTGTTCCCGGGCGCCACCGTCGCGGGCGTGTACGGCATGTGGTACGGCAAGGGCCCGGGCGTGGACCGCAGCGGCGATGTGTTCAAGCACGCCAACGCGGCGGGCACCTCGCCGCTGGGCGGCGTGCTGGCGCTGGCCGCCGACGACCACGCCTGCCGCAGCTCGACCCTGCCGCACGGCAGCGAGGAAGAGTTCGTCAGCGCGATGATGCCGGTGCTCAATCCGGCCGGCGTGCAGGACATCCTCGACCTGGGCCTGGTCGGCTGGGCGATGAGCCGCTACACCGGGCGCTGGATCGGCTTCAAGACCATCGCCGAGACCGTGGAGTCCTCGGCCTCGGTGGACGTGGATCCGTTCGCGCGGCGGATCGTGCTGCCGGAGGACTTCACCATGCCGGCCGGCGGCCTGAGCATCCGCTGGCCCGATCCGCCGCTGGACCAGGAGATGCGCCTGCATCGCTACGCGGTGGCCGCCGCGCAGGCCTTCGCCCGCGCCAACCAGGTCGACCGGGTGGTGCTGGACTCGCCGCGCGCGCGGCTGGGCATCGTCACCACCGGCAAGAGCTACTTGGACGTGCTGCAGGCGCTGGAGTACCTGGGCCTGGACGAGGCGGCCTGCCGCGACATCGGCATCCGCGTCTACAAGATCGGCATGAGCTGGCCGCTGGAGCCGGTGGGCATCACCGCCTTCGCGCGCGGGCTGGAGGACATCGTCGTGGTGGAGGAGAAGAAGGCCTTCATCGAGCGGCAGATGAAGGAGCTGTTCTACAACTGGCCGGCCAGCGCCGGCGCGCGGCCCAGCATCGTGGGCAAGTACGACGAGGCCGGCGCCTGGATCCTGCCCTCCACCGGCGAGCTGACCCCGGCCACCATCGCCGGCGTGATCGGCGCGCGCATCCTGCGCTTCGCCAGGACCGAATCGATCGAGCAGCGCCTGCGCTGGATGGAGGCCAAGGAAGCCGAGATGGCGCTGCCGCGCGCCAGCTTCCCGCGCGTGCCGCACTACTGCAGCGGCTGCCCGCACAACACCTCCACCGTCGTGCCCGAGGGCGCGCGCGCGATGGGCGGCATCGGCTGCCACTACATGGTCACCTGGATGGACCGCAGCACCGACACCTTCACCCACATGGGCGGCGAAGGCGTGACCTGGTCGGGGCAGGCGCCGTTCACCGCGACCGAGCATGTGTTCCAGAACCTGGGCGACGGCACCTACTTCCACAGCGGCTCGCTGGCCATCCGCCAGTCGATCGCCACCGGCGTCAACATCACCTACAAGATCCTCTACAACGACGCTGTCGCCATGACCGGCGGCCAGCCCGTCGATGGTCCGCTGAGCGTGCCGGACATCGCCGCGCAGATGCGCGCCGAGGGCGTGCAGACCCTCGTGCTGGTGTCCGACGAGATCGCCAGGTGGTCGCGGCGGCGCGACCTGTTCCCGCCGGACACCGAATTCCACGACCGCGCCGAACTGGACAGCGTGCAGGCGCGCCTGCGCCAGGTGCGCGGCGTGTCGGTGCTGATCTATGAGCAGACCTGCGCCACCGAGAAGCGCCGCCGCCGCAAGCGCGGCAAGCTGGTCGATCCGCCCAAGCGGGTGATGATCAACTCGCTGGTGTGCGAGGGCTGCGGCGACTGCGGGCAGAAGAGCTTCTGCGTGTCGGTGCTGCCCAAGGAGACCGAGTTCGGCCGCAAGCGCGCCATCGACCAGTCCAACTGCAACAAGGACTACTCCTGCGTGTCGGGCTTCTGCCCCAGCTTCGTCACCGTGCACGACGGCCGGCCGCGCAAGGGCCAGCGCAGCGAGGCCTCCGCGCTGCTCGAGGCGCTGCCGGCGCCGGCGTTCAAGTCCGACCTGGGCGAGCCCTGGAACATTCTGATCACCGGCGTCGGCGGCACCGGCGTGGTGACCATCGGCGCGCTGCTGGGCATGGCCGGGCACCTGGAGGGCAAGGGCGCCAGCGTGCTCGACCAGACCGGACTGGCGCAGAAGGGCGGTGCGGTCACCACCCACGTGCGCCTGGCGCGCGCGCCGCAGGACCTGCACGCCGTGCGCATCGCCGCCGGCGAGGCCGACCTGGTGCTGGGCTGCGACATGGTGGTGGTCAACGACTACTGGGTGCTGTCCAAGGTGCGCGGCGAGCGCGCGCAGGTGGTGCTCAACACCTATGAGGCCATGCCCGGCACCTTCACCACGCACCCGGACATGCAGTTCCCCGCGGCCGAGATCATCGCCGGGGTCAACGTCGCCCTGGGCGGCCGCGACCCGCTGTTGCTCGATGCCACCCAGCTGGCCACCGCGCTGCTGGGCGATGCCATCGCCACCAATCTGTTCATGCTGGGCTATGCCTGGCAGCAGGGGCTGGTGCCGATCGCATTCGAGGCGCTGATGCGCGCCATCGAGCTCAACGGCGCGGCCATCGAGATGAACAAGACCGCTTTCGCCTGGGGCCGCCTGGCCGCGGTCGATCTGCCCGTCGTGCAGCAGGCCGCCGGCCTGGTGCGCAATACCGAGACCCGCGAGGAGCACGTGCCGCGCAACCTGCGTGTGCTGCCGCCGGGCGACTGGGAAGGCACCGAATGGGGCGCCACCAGCGCGCCGCGCAATCCCGACAACGCGCGCAGCGTGCGCGGCCTGCCCGACACGGCCGCGGCCACCGCCGACGGCGTGGTGCTGCTGCCGCTGGACGACGCGCGCCTGTCGCGCACCCTGGACGAGGCCATCGCGCGCCGCAGCGCCTTCCTGGTCGACTACCAGGACGCCGCCTACGCGGCGCGCTATGCCGATTTCGTCGCCCGGGTCCGCGAGGCCGAGAGCGCCCGGGCGCCCGGCTCGACGGCGCTGACCGAGGCGGTGGCGCGCTATCTGTTCAAGCTGATGGCCTACAAGGACGAGTACGAGGTCGCGCGGCTGTATACCAGCGGGGAATTCCAGCGCCAGCTCGAACAGCAGTTCGAAGGCGACTACACCCTGCAGTTCCACCTGGCCCCGCCGCTGCTAGCCAGGCGCGACGCCAAGGGCGAGCTGGTCAAGCGCGCCTACGGGCCGTGGATGCTGCGCGCGTTCGGCGTGCTGGCCCGGCTGAAGTTCCTGCGCGGCGGCGTGTTCGACGTGTTCGGCCGCAGCGCCGAGCGGCGCATGGAGCGCCAGCTGATCGAGGACTACCGCCGCACCGTGGCCGGCCTGCTGGACACGCTCGACGCCGAGCGCCTGCCGCTGGCCGTGCGCATCGCCAGCCTGCCCGAGCGGATCCGCGGCTATGGCCACATCAAGGAGCGCCACCTGCACGCGGCCCGGGCGCAGGAGGCGCAGCTGCTGGCGCAGTGGCGCAACCCGAAGGCCATCCCGATCGTGCAGGCGGCCTGAGGGTCTGCCGCTCCTGTGGGAGCCGCCATGGCGGCGATGAGGCTTTCCCGGTAAGGCCCCATCGCCGCCATGGCGGCTCCCACGGAAGCAGAAGATGCGGCGGTCGCCGATGCTTCCAACCGCAACCAAGCCCCAGCAAACCTAACGCGCGCTGTAGCATGGCGGCCCTATGACCGCACCGCTCAAGCCTGCCGATTACCTCAGGAAAATCCTCACCGCGCGCGTCTACGACGTGGCCGTCGAGACGCCGCTGGAGCCGGCACGCATTCTCAGCCAGCGGCTGCACAACAAGGTCCTGCTCAAGCGCGAGGATCAGCAGCCGGTCTTCAGCTTCAAGCTGCGCGGCGCCTATAACAAGATGGCGCATCTGAGCCCCGAACAGCTGCAGCGCGGGGTGATCTGCGCCTCGGCCGGCAACCATGCCCAGGGCGTGGCGCTGGGCGCGCACCGGCTGGGCACGCGCGCGGTGATCGTGATGCCGGTGACCACGCCGCGGCTGAAGATCGACGCGGTCAAGGCGCTGGGCGGCGAGGTGGTGCTGCACGGCGACAGCTACTCGGACGCCTACACCCATGCGGTGACGCTGGAACAGCAGCAGGGCCTGACCTTCGTCCATCCCTTCGACGACCCGGACGTGATCGCCGGCCAGGGCACCATCGCCATGGAGCTGCTGCGGCAGCATCCCGGTCCACTGGATGCGGTGTTCGTGGCGGTCGGCGGCGGCGGGCTGATCTCGGGCGTGGCCAACTACATCAAGGCCCTGCGCCCGGAGATCAAGGTGATCGGCGTGCAGATGGCCGACTCCGATGCGATGGTCCGCTCGGTCAAGGCGCGCAAGCGCGTGGCGCTGACCGAGGTCGGCCTGTTCGCCGACGGCACGGCGGTCAAGCAGGTCGGCCGGGAGACCTTCCGCATCGCCCGCGGGCTGGTGGACGCATTCGTCGTGGTCGACACCGACGCGGTCTGCGCGGCGATCAAGGATGTCTTCGTCGACACGCGCGGCATCGTCGAGCCCTCCGGCGCGATGGCGGTGGCGGCGATCAAGCAGTACGTGGCCACGCACAAGACCAAGGGCGCCACCTACGCGGCGATCCTGTGCGGGGCCAACATGAACTTCGACCGCCTGCGCTTCGTCGCCGAGCGCGCCGAGGTCGGCGAGGAGCGCGAGGCGCTGTTCGCGGTCACCATCCCGGAAGAGCGCGGCAGCTTCCTGCGCTTCTGCGAACTGGTCGACCAGCTGCCCGGCGGGCCGCGCAACGTCACCGAATTCAACTACCGCATCAGCGACGCGGCGCAGGCGCATGTGTTCGTCGGCCTGACCACGCACGGCAAGGGCGAGTCGTCGAAGATCGCGGCCAACTTCCAGCGCCACGGCTTCGCCACGCTGGACCTGACCTTCGACGAGCTGGCCAAGGAACACGTGCGGCACATGGTGGGCGGACACTCGACGCTGGCCCAGGACGAGCGGCTGCTGCGCTTCGTGTTCCCCGAGCGGCCCGGCGCGCTGCTCAAGTTCCTGACCCTGCTCAAGCCGAGCTGGAACATCAGCCTGTTCCACTACCGCAACCAGGGCGCCGACTACGCGCGCACGCTGGTCGGCCTGCAGGTGCCGGCCAAGGACAACGCCGCCTTCGCCCGCTTCCTGGACACGCTGGGCTACCCCTGCGTGGAAGAGACCGACAACCCGGTGTACCGGCTGTTCCTGCGCAAGTAGCGCTCCTGCCTCTCCCCGTTGCGCGCAGCGCGGGTGGAGGTTGGGAGGGGTGCTGTTGCCGTTGGCACAGGCACGAGCAACGGCAACGGCAACAGCTAACCCCACCCCAGCCCTCCCCTTCGCTTCGCGAAAGGGAGGGGGCAGAGGCCCGCGAACTTGCTGCAATCAGCGGCTGCCGGGGTAGCGCGGTATGCGCTGCTGCGAACGCCGCTTTTGCCCCTCCCCTTTGCGCGCAGCGCAAGGGGGAGGTTGGGAGGGGGTGCTTTTGCTTTTGCTTTGCTTTTGCTGTTGGCACGAGCAACGGCAACAGCAACAGCCAACCTCTCCCCAGCCCTCCCCTTCGCTTCGCGAAAGGGAGGGGGCAGAAGCAGCTCGAGGCCTTGGCTTCACGCTCGGCCAGCAGGCGTACGCCGCGCGAGACGAGCGGCTAGGGTGCGTCGAAGCGTTCGCCGCGGCGCAGGCGCACGGGGCCCTTGGCGTCCTCGATCCGCACGGTGCGCCGCCGCTGGGTGACCTCGATCCGCTGCGCCTGCGCCAGGTGCGCCGCCGCCTCGCGCACGGCCGGCATCAGCGCGCGCCATACGGCCTCGTCATCGCCCAGGGCGCGCGCCACTTCGGAGGGGCAGATCGAGGCCTGCGCCTCGCGCTCGGCCAGCAGCCGCAGGATGGTCGCCTCGACGCACGCCGGTGCGTCGGGCGCGGTCACAGCGGCTGCAGCAGACGCAGGCCGAACCAGTCGCGGGCGTCGTTCCAGCCGTGGGTCACCTTCAGCCCCGCGCGCGCGGCCAGCTGGGCGAAGCGCGCATCGGTGTACTTGTGGCTGTACTCGACCTGCATGGCCTCGCCCTCGGCGAAGTCAAAACGCCGCCCACCCACGTGCACGGTCTGCGCCCGCTGGCTGACCAGGAAGGTCTCGATGCGCAGCCGCTCGCGCACATAGATGGCGCGATGGGCGAATGCGTCCAGGTCGAAATCGCTGCCGATCTCGCGGTTGAGCCGCGCCAGCAGGTTGAGGGTGAAGGCGGCCGTGATCCCGGCGGCATCGTTGTAGGCCGCCTCGATCAGCGCCGGATCCTTGTCCAGGTCGATGCCGACCAAGGCGCAGCCGCCCGGCCCCATCGTCTGGCGCATCCCGTCCAGCAAGGCCTGCGCGGCCTCGTCGGTGAAGTTGCCCAGGGTCGAGCCGGGAAAGAACATCACCGTACGCTGCGCCGGCCGTGCGCTCTCGGGCAAGTCGAGCGGCTTGGTGAAGTCCGCGCACACCGGCAGCATCTCGATCGCGGGGAAATGCTCGGACAGGCGCGCGGTGGCCTGCACCACCGCCGTGCGCGAGATCTCCACCGGCGTATAGGCCACCGGGGCGTGCAGGTGTTCGAGCAGCAGCTCGGTCTTGCGGCCGCTGCCGCTGCCGTACTCGACCACGTGCGCGCCCGGGCCGATGGCCTGGGCGATGGAGGGCAGTCGCTGCTCCAGCAGGGCCAGCTCGGTGCGGGTCAGGTAGTACACGGGCAGATGCGTGATCGCCTCGAACAGGCGCGAGCCCTCCGCATCGTAGAAGTACTTGGACGGCAGCGTCTTGGGATCGCGCGAAAGGCCCTCCAGCGCATCGGCGGTGATGTCGTCGGGCTTGGGGCGCAGGTCGGTCAGCGCGTCACGGGCGCGGGTCATGGCGCAGGCGGCAGCGTTCAAGGCAGGTCCTTGGCAAGGCGCATGCCGGCGTACTGCCAGCGCGCGTCGGAGGGGAAGAAATTGCGGTAACTGGCGCGGATGTGCGTGCGCGAGGTGGCGCAGCTGCCGCCGCGCAGCACCCACTGGGCATTCATGAACTTGCCGTTGTATTCGCCCAGCGAGCCGGGCCAGGGCGCGAAGCCGGGATACGGCAGGTAGGCACTGCCGGTCCATTCCCACACATCGCCGAACAGCTGCGACAGGCCGGTGTCGGTGCCGGGCTGCGAGCGCGGATGCAGCAGGCCGTCCTCGACGAAATGGCCTTCGGCCGGCACGCCGGTGGCAGCCAGTTCCCACTCGGCCTCGGTCGGCAGGCGCGCGCCGGCCCAGCGCGCGAAGGCGTCGGCCTCGAACAGGCTCAGGCCGCTGACCGGCGCATCCGGATCGCGCTCACGCCAGCCGCCCAGGGTGAACTCACGCGCGCCGTCCTCGTGCCAGTACAGCGGGCGCTGCCAGTCGCGGGCGCGCACCGTCGCCCAGCCGTCGCTGAGCCAGTGCGCCGGCGTGCGATAGCCACCGTCATCGACGAAGGCGGCGAACTCGGCATTGCTCACCGGCCGGCTGGCCAGGGCGTGCGCGGCCACCAGCGTGCGATGGCGCGGCGATTCGTTGTCGTAGGCGAAGTCCTGCGCCTGCGGCCAGGGCGCCGCGCCGATCTGGGCGATCTGTTCCTCGCGCGCACACCAGCGCAGCGGCGCGCCCGCGGCGCGCGGCGCGGGCAGATCCTCGCGATAGGCGGGCTGCAGCGGGTTGCTCCACAGCGCGTGGCGGATGTCGGTCAGCAGCAGCTCCTGGTGCTGCTGTTCGTGCTGGATGCCGAGCTGCACGATGTCCAGCGCCTGATCGTCCAGCGCCCGCGCCTGCAGCCGCGCGCACAGCGCCTCTTCGACCGCCGCGCGATAGGCGCGCACCTGCGCCAGCGTCGGTCGCGACAGCATCCCGCGGCGCGGGCGCGCATGCATCGGCCCGACGCTGTTGTAGTAGCTGTTGAACAGGTAGTCCCAGGCCGGGTCGAAGGCGCGATAGCCCGCGTCGGCGCCCAGCACGAAGCGCTCGAAGAACCAGGTCGTATGCGCCAGATGCCACTTGGCCGGGCTGGCGTCGTCCATGCTCTGCACCATCGCGTCCTCGGCGCTGAGCGGCGCGGCCAGCCGGGCGGTGAGGGCGCGCATGGTCTGGAACGCGGACAGCAGCGTCTGCGATCGCGCGTCGCGGTCGCGATGCGCCTGGCGGGGTGGGAGGGCATGCATGGGCCCATGCTAGGGGGCGGCGGTGAACGCCCTGTTATGCCCACCTGCGTCCTGTGCAGCTAGGCTGCACACATGCGCGATACGCCGACGTTCCCCGCCCCTGTCCCGTGGCCGCAGCGCCAGCGTGCCTTCGCCACGCCGACCGACGCCATCTACCTGGACGCGGCCTCCAAGGGCGCACGGCTGCGCCATGTGCTGGACGGCGCGCACGCCATGCTGGAGGCCGAGGCCGCGCCGTGGTGGCTGCCGCACGCCGACTGGATGCGGCGCATCGAGGACGCGCGCGCGCTGGCCGCGCAGGTGCTGTTCGACGGCGATGGCGAGGGCCTGGCGATGGTGCCCTCGGCCGCGCACGGCCTGGCCACCGCCGCCGCCAACCTGCCGCTGCGGCGCGGCCAGGCGGTGCTGGTGCTGGAAGGCCAGTTTCCGTCCAACCTGCTCGCCTGGCAGCAGCGCTGCGCGCAGGCCGGCGCGCACGTGGTCGGCGCCGCGCCGCGCGCGGACGAGACGCTCACCGAGGCGGTGCTGCGCACCATCGACCGCACGCCCCAGCTGGCCATTGCCACCCTGCCCCATTGCTACTGGCACGACGGCCGCGTGCTCGATCTCGACGCCATCGCCGACGCCGTGCACGCGCGCGGCGCGGCCCTGGTGCTGGACCTGAGCCAGAGCCTGGGCGTGCTGCCGCTGCAGCTGGCGCGCTGGCGGCCGGACTTCGTGGTGGCGGTGGGCTACAAGTGGCTGCTGGGCACGATGGGGCTGACCTGGCTGTGGGCCAGCCCGCGCTGGCGCGACGAAGGCGTGCCGCTGGAGCAGCACTGGGTCGCGCGCGATGCGGGCGCGGATTGGGTGTTCCCGCTCGACACGCCACCGCCCTACCTGCCGGGCGCACGCCGCTTCGACGCCGGCGGCATCGCCGATCCGCTGCGCCTGCTCCTGACCCACGGCGGCCTGGCCCAGCTGCAGGCCTGGCAGCCGGCCCGCATCGCCGCGGCGCTGGGCGAGGTCACCGCCGCGCTGGATGCGGCCCTGGACGCGCGCGGGCTGTCGGCGTGGAAGACGCCGGGGCATGCGCCGCATATTGCGGGGTTGCGGGTGCCGGCCGAGCGGTTTGACGCGGTGGCGGGGGCGTTCGCGCGGCGGGGGGTGATCTGTTCGCGGCGGCAGGGGTGTTTGCGGTTGGCGCCGTATCTGATGGTGGCGGCGGAGCAGATGGAGGAAGTGGTCGAGATCGCAGCGAGCGCCTAGCGCCGTTGCCGTTGCTGTTGCTGTTGCTGTTGCTGTTGCTGTTGCTGTTGCTGTTGCTGTTGCTCGAGAGCTTCTGCTTTTGCTGTTGCTTTACCTGTCTGAGCCGTAAAGCACGCCGAGCACCGCAGCGAAGCAGGGCCGAAGAGGCGCCCTGTTTGAGCGAAGCGAGTTTGGGCGCCGTCCCTAAAAGGGGATAAATGCCCTGCTTCGCGAGGAGCGCAGGGGACCGATGCGAAGCATCGGCGTGCGTCCCGGCGAGAAGCGGTTTTGCTTCCTTTTGACAAGACAAAAGGAAGTCGCGCCGCAGGCGCGAAAGCTTTGCACTTGGCGCGCCGCAGGCGCGTTGCTTTCGTCGTACAAGTTCCGGCGTCAGTTCCTGACAAGTCTTGATTTAAATTTGCAAGCAAAACTTGAGTGCCATGCAGGTGCTTCTTAAAAGCAAAGCTTTCGCACGGCTTCGCCGCGCGAGCTACTTTTGTCTTGTCAAAAGTAGCCAAAACCGCTTCTCGCCGGGACGCGAGCCGCCGCTGCGCGGCGGTCCCCTGCGCTTCTCGGAAGTCAGGGCACGGCGCCCAAACTCGCTTCGCTCAAACAGGGCGCCTCTTCGGCCCTGACTTCCTGCGATGCTCGGCTCGCTTTACGGCTCAGACGGGTAAAGCAACAGCAAAGACAAGAGCAACAGCACCGCAACGGCAACGGCAACGGCAACGGCAACGGCAACGGCAACGGCAACGGCAGGTTATGCCCGCGCTGCGAGCCTCAGGCCCTTGGGCGTCATGGCCCGCTCGAAGAGCTCGAACCCCCCCTGCACCAGCAAGGCCAGCCCCGCCGCCGGCACCGCCCCTTCCAGAATCATCCCCAGATTGTCCAGCCGGATCCCGGTCAGGATCGGCTGACCATAGCCGCCGGCGCCGATCAGGGCCCCCAGCGTCGCCGTGCCGACATTGATCACCGCGGCGGTCTTCACCCCCGCCAGGATCGTGCGCAGCGCCAGCGGCAGCTCCACCCGCCACAGGCGCGTGCGCGGCGGCAGGCCCAGGGCCGCGGCGGTCTCGCGCAGGTCGCGCGGGATGCCGGTCAGGCCGGCGTGCGTGTTGCGCACGATCGGCAGCAGCGAATACAGGAACAGCGCCGCGATCGCCGGCTTCGCGCCGATGCCGAACAGCGGAATCATGAAGACGAACACCGCCAGCGACGGCAGCGTCTGCAGCACGCCGGTCAGCGACAGCACGACCTGGCCCAGGCGCGGGCGGCGCGCGGCCAGCACGCCCAGCGGCAGCGCGACCAGCAGCGCGCAGCCGAGCGAGACGCCGACCAGGGCCAGGTGTTCGCCGGTGCGCTGGGCGATGCGCGCGGCGCGGCCGCTGCCCTGCGGCGCATCGACGCCCACGAAGGTCGCCGCCACCTGCGCCTCGCCGCGATGCTCCAGCTTGACCTGCGCGTTGAGCCGGCGCATGTCCGCCACGTCGATGCGTCCCTCTAGCGAGCGCAGCACCTGCACAAAGGCTGGCGCGCTGCGCTCCAGCGCCAGCCGATACAGGAACACCGCCTGGTAATCGGGGAAGTAGTGCCGGTCGTCGTCCAGCACCACCAGGTCGTAATACGGAATCTCCGCATCGGTGCTGTACAGGTCGGTCACATCGATGGCCCCGCTCTGCAGCGCGCGATAGGCCAGGTCGTGGTCCAAGCCATTGGCCTGCTGCGGCAGCCCGTAGGCGGCGCGCACGCCGGGCCAGCCGTCGGCGCGCTGCAGGAACTCGTTGCTCAGGCCCAGCCTGAGTTCAGGATGCCGCGCCAGATCGCCCAGCGTGCGGATGCCCAGCGCCTGGGCGCGCGCCTTGCGCATGCCCAGGGCATAGGTGTTCTGGAAGCCGAGCGAGCGGGTCATGCCCAACCCCTGCCGCGCCAGGGCGGCGACCAGCTGCGCCTCGGTGGCGTCGGGCTGCTGCAGCAGTTCCTGGCGCAGCGTGCCGGTGTATTCGGCATAGGCATCGATGTCGCCCTCCTGCAGCGCGCGCCAGAGGATGCGCGTGCCGCCGAGCTGGCGCTTGTGCGCCACCTCCACGCCGTCCTTGCGCGCCTGCGCCACGGCGATCTCGGCCAGGATCACACCTTCGGTGAAGTTCTTCGAGCCGACGGTGACCTGCCTGGCCATCGCCGGGGACAGCAGACACAGCAGCACGCAGACCAGCCAGGCGCGCATCGCCGCCCGCCTCATGCGGCATTCTCCAGCGTGCGCTGGGCGGTCATGAAGCGGGTGACGAAGTCTTCGGCCGGGTCGTCCAGCAGGGCCCGGGCGCTGCCCTGCTGGACGATGCGCCCGGCCCGCATCAGCACCAGGGTGTCGGCCAGGTAGGCCGCCTCGGCCACGTCGTGGGTCACCAGCACCACGGTCTTGCCCAGCTGCGCGATCAGGGCGCGTATCTGGGTCTGCAGCTCGTGGCGCACGATGGGGTCGAGCGCGCCGAGCGGCTCGTCCAGCAGCAGCACCGGCGGATCGAGCATCAGCGCGCGCACCAGCCCCATGCGCTGGCGCTGGCCGCCGGAGAGTTCGGCCGGATAGCGCGCCAGCAGCGCAGGCGGCAGCTGGCAGACCTCGGCCAGCTCGGCCAGGCGCGCCTCGATGCGCTCACGCGGCCAGCCCAGCGCGCGCGCCAGCAGCGCGGCGTTGTCGCGCGCGCTCAGATGCGGGAACAGGCCGCCTTCCTGGATCACGTAGCCGATGCGCCGGCGCTGCGCCAGCAGCGTCTTGCGCTGCAGCGGCGCGCCCTCGAAGCGCACCTGACCGCTGTCGGGCCATTCCAGCCCGATCAGCATGCGCAGCACGCTGGACTTGCCTGCGCCGCTGGGCCCGATCAGGGCGGTGGTGCGACCCTGTTGGATCTCGAGGTCGACGTCATCGAGCGCGACGGCCTGGCCGTAGCGGCGCGTGACCCGCTGCAGGGAAAAGATCGCCATGGCCCGATGCTGGCATACCGCGCTGGGCCATGTCGCGAAGGGCGCTCAGGCCGCCGCGGCGGCATCGGCGGCGGGCGCGGGCGGCGCACGCAGCCAGCGCCGCTTGAGCCAGCGCTCGGCCGGCAGCGTCCACAGCCGCGCGAACGCCCAGGCCAGCAGCCAGCACAGCGGCAGCAGCGCCAGATACCACCACGCGCCCAGACGCACCTGGCCGCCACTGGCGCGATACAGCCCGACCAGCGCGAACACGACGAACATGTGCGTCAGATAGAGCTCGTAGCTGAGCCGGCCCCAGGCACGCAGCCACGCCAGCGCGCGCAGCGGCGCACGGGCCGGCATCGCATGCAGGCCAACCAGCAGCGCGCCCGCGCCGCCGACCAACACCAGCATGGCGCCGTTGCCCAACGAGCGCCACAGCTCGCCGCCGTACAGCAGCACCGCCGCCAGCGCGACCACCCCAAGCACGCGCAGGCCGCGCGCGGTCGAGGCCGGCACCGGCCAACGGGTCACCGCCAGGGCCGCCAGCACGCGGACGGCGATGGCGGAAAAGCCCGGCAGGTAGGCCTTCTCCTGCCAGATCTCGTTATCGGCGATCGCCGCGCGGGTCAGCGGCAGCGACAGCGCCAGCAGCAACAGGGCCGGCACCAGCAGCGCGCGCCGGCGCAGCAGCAGACACACCAGCGGGAAGGCGAGATAGAACGCCTCCTCGATCGACAGCGACCACAGCACGTCCCAGCCGCCGGGCAGCCAGCCGGTGCGGCCCTCGTACCAGTTCAGCTGCAGGCTCAGCGCCGACCACAGCGCGCCGCCCAGCGACTGGCCGGGCTTGTCGATCACGAAGTTCGGCACGCCCAAGCCATGCATGAGCGCCAGCACCGCCAGGAGCAGCAGCAGCGCGGGCAGGATGCGGGCCGCGCGCCGCGCATAGAACGCGCGCAGGTCGATGCGCGCCAGCGACGACCAGCGCTGCACGGCATGCAGCGTGATCAGGAAGCCGGAAATGACGAAGAACACGAACACCGCCTCGTAGCCGTTGTAGCTCAGCGCGCGCAGCAGGCGCAGCGGCAGCCAGTCGGCCAGCGCGGTGTCGCGCAGCGGGATGCGCAGCGCCAAGTGGTGCACGACCACCAGCAGGATCGACACGCCGCGCAGCGTGTCGATGCCGGGATTGCGCTGCGCCGGCGCGGTCAAGGCGCGCCCGGCGTGGAGGCCGGCAGCAGCACCGGCGGCCCGGCCGCGCGCAGGGCCTGCAGGATCTTCCGACCGGCGCGGCCATCGACCGGCGCCAGGCCCAGGGCCTGCTGTTCGCTGGCGATGGCGCGGCGGGTCTGCGCGCCGACCAGGCCATCGGGCGTGCCGAGGTCATGGCCACGCGCGAGCAGCAGCAGCTGCAATTCTTTGCGCCGCGCGCGGTCCAGCGGCGGATCGTCGGTGGGCCAGGAGGCGATCAGCGGGCCGCCGCCGCGCAGGCGGTCGGACAGCAGCGCGATGGCCAGCGCATAGCTCTCGGCGGCGTTGTAGCTGTAGATCGCATCGAAGTTGCGGAACACCAGGAACGCCGGCCCGGCCACGCCGGCCGGCAGCAGCAGCGCGGCCGGCGTGTCGTCGGCCGCGATCGCACCGCCGTCGGCGCGGGTGATGCCCGCGGCGACCCACTCGCGCACCGGGCGCTTGGCCTTGCGCCCCGCGCGGGACGCGTCCCAGCCCGCCGGCACGCGCACCTCGAAGCCCCAGGGCTGGCCGGTCTGCCAGCCGGCGCGCTTGAGATAGTTGGCGGTGGACGCCAGCGCGTCGGGCACGCTGTGGACCAGATCGCGGCGCCCGTCGCCATCGCCGTCCACCGCGATGCGCTGGTAGGTGCTGGGCATGAACTGGGTCTGCCCGAACGCGCCGGCCCACGAGCCGGTCAGGCCGTCGGGGGTCAGGTCGCCCGACTGCAGCAGCGCCAGGGTCGCCAGCAGTTCGCCGCGGAAGAACTCCTGCCGCCGGCCGAAGCACGCCAGCGTGGACAGCGACACCAGCAGCGGCCGCTTGCCCTGCACCCGGCCGTAGTCGCTCTCCACGCCCCAGACCGCCACCACCGTGGCCGCATCCACGCCGCTGTCCTGCGCCACGCGCGCCAGCACCTCGGCGTGCTGGGCGCGCATCGCCTGGCCATCGGCGACGCGCTGGGCGTCGACCAGCGGCGCCAGGTAGTCCCAGATCGGCGTGGAGAACTCGGGCTGACTGTCCAGCAGCGGCAGCACGCTCATGTCCGGCACCACCCCGGCCATGAAACGATCGAACGCGGCAGGCGCGATCCCCGCGGCGCCCGCTCGCGTGCGCGCCATGCAGCTGGCGTAGGTGGCGCGATCGGCGTCGCTGGGGGCTCCCGCATCGATGGCCGGCTGCTGCGCCTGCGCCGCCCACGCCATCGAGGCCATCGAGGCCATCAGGATTTCCGCCAGGTTGCGTCGCATGCATCCACTCCCGCGCTGCCATTGCCAGCGTCGATTGTAAGCAGCGGGCCGCTGCCGGGGCTTGGGCTGCGACGTTGCTCAATGCGCCGTGCCGACGGAGGTCTGCGGGCGAAACGCCGCACCAAGCGCAAAGGCACTGGATTCCCGCCTTCGCGGGAATGGCGACCTGAAGCATCCGCTGCGCTGCTGTTGCTGCTGTTGCTTTGGCTCTGGCTTCCAGGCCCCTCCCCTTTCGCGCAGCGAAGGGGGAGGCTGGGAGGGGGTGCTTTTGCTTTTGACGTTCCCGGCAAGAGCACCCCTCCCCCTCAGTCGCCAGCCGCGACTTCGAGCTCCCCCTGGCCCACGGCCAAAGGGAGGAAGCGAAGCGCTACCCCCGCCGCCACACCAGCAAGCGATTGTTCGCCGGCATCGCATGATCGGCCTCCAGCCGCAGGCCGATGCCGCGCGCCAGCGCATCGACCGCCTCGAGATCGCGGATCCCGCTGACCGGATAGCGCGCCTTCAGCCACTGGTCGAACTGCGCATTGCTGTCGCTGGTGAAGGCACCGCCGTAGTTGAACGGCCCGTAGACCGCCAGGACGCCGCCCTCCTCCAGCACACCGGCAAGCCCGTCGAAGCACGCCTGCAACTGCGGCCAGCCCATGATGTGCAGCGTATTGGCGGTGAACACCGCATCGAAGGGCTGCGCCGGCCACGGCCCGCGCGCCACGTCCAGCGCCAGCGGCGGCAGGGTGTTGGGCAGCGCGGCCTCGTCCAGCCACGCGGCGATGCCGGGCAGGTGTTCGGCGCGCTCGCTGGTCTGCCAGCACAGCTGCGGCAGCGCGGCGGCGAAATGCACCGCGTGCTGGCCGGTGCCGCTGCCGATCTCCAGCACGCGGCGAGTCCGGGCCAGCAGCGGGCGCAGCACGGCCAGGATCGGATCGCGATTGCGCGCGCACGACGGCGCGAACGGCTTGTCCACCATGGGCCGGCCGGCTCAGCCCTCGGCGGGCTGCAGCGCCTCGGCCACGGCGTGGAAGAGCCGGCCCATTTCCAGCGGCTTGTCGAGGAACTGCGCGCGCAGGCCCGCCGGCAGTTCGGAGCGGTCGAACGGGCGCGCCGGATCCTGCAGCAGCAGCACCAGGCCGCGATAGCCGCGCTGGACCAGCGCCTGCACCAGCGCGGTGGCCGGCAGCAGCACGAAGTCGCTGTCGATGATGAACAGCTCGGGCATGCCGTCGACCACGGCCGCGCGCAGCGCGTAGGCGCCGTCTGGCGCGGTGGCCGGCGCGTAGCCCTGGCTTTCCAGCGCGTTGCGCAGCAGCGACTGGCGCGTGCTGTCGCCGTCGACCAGCAGGATGCGCTGGCCCTGGCCCGGGGCCGGCACGCTGGACTGCGGTGCGGCGCCGCCGGTGACCGGCAGCACCACCGCGAAGGTCGTGCCCACGCCCGGCGTGCTGTCCACCTCGATGCGGCCCTGGTACTGCTCGACGATGCGCAGGCAGGACATCAGCCCCAGGCCCGTGCCCTCGGACTTGGTGGTGAAGAACGGGGTGAACAGCTGGCTGCGCGTCTTGGCGTCCATGCCGACGCCCTGATCGGCCACGCGGATGCATACGCCCTCCTCGACCGGCCGCGCCGACAGGGTCAGCGTACCGCCAGTGGGCATGGCCTGGATCGCGTTGAGGCACAGGTTGATCAGCACCTGCTGCAGCTCGACGTAGTTGGCGTCGATCTGCACCGGGGTGGCCGGCGGTTGCAGGTCCAGGCGCACGTTGTCCGGCAGGGTGCCCTGCAGCAGCACCTGCACGGCCTGGAACAACTCGCCCACCGACACGTCCTCGCGCGCCTTGCGCGCGCCGCGGACGAAGGACAGCATCGACTCGGCCATCTCGTGGCCGCGCCGGCCGGACTCGGCGATCACCTGGCCCAGCTTGTGGATCTTGGGGTTGTCGCTGTGGATGGCCAGCAGGTCCGGCACGATCAGCAGCGGCTGCAGGATGTTGCGCAGGTCGTGGCTCAGGCCCGCGGCCAGCATCGCCATCGAATCCAGCCGCTGCGAGCGCAGCAGCTCCTTCTCCACGCGCGCGCGTTCGTGCTCGCTACGCGCCTCGCGGATCGCGCGCGCGGCCGCCGACGGCAGGCGCGCGGTCTTGTCCTTGAGGATGTAGTCGGCCGCGCCCTCGCGCAGCGCCTGCACCGCGGTCTCCTCGCCCATGGTGCCGGAGACGAAGATGAAGGGAATCGGCGGCTGATGGCCGCGCACCAGCTGCAGCGCCTGATGCCCGGAGAAGCCCGGCATGCTCAGGTCCGACAGCACCAGGTCCGGCTTGAACGTGACCAGCGCGCGCGCGAGCTCGGCCTCGGTATCGACCCGCTCGAACTCGGCTTCCAGCCCCGCGTCCACCAGCTGCATGGACGTCAGCTCGGCGTCCTCCGGCGAATCCTCCACCAGGAGGATGCGCACCGGGCCGATCGGGGCGGCGCTCAGCGGCATGCCGCTCAGGCCTGACCCGGGGCTTCGTTGAACACGGCCCAGAACGTGCCCAGCGTCTTGACCGCGGTGAAGAACTGGTCGATGTCCACCGGCTTGACCACATAGGCGTTGGCGCCCAGGTCCCAGCTGCGCACCAGGTCGCTTTCCTCGCGCGAGGACGACAGGATGACCACCGGCAGCGACTTGAGCGCCTCGTCATCGCGGATCGCGCGCAGCACTTCCAGCCCGTCCATGCGCGGCATCTTGATGTCCAGCAGCAGCACCGCCGGCAGCCCTTCCGGGCGCTCGGCATAGGCGCCGCGGCGCAGCAGGTAGTCCAGCGCCTCCACGCCGTCCTCCACGTGCACGATGGGGTTTGCCAGGTTGGCCTCGCGCAGCGCGTCGATCGCCATCTCGGCGTCGGCGATGCTGTCTTCGGCCAGCAGGATGGTGCGGATCGGGGTACTCATGAGAGGAACTCTGCAGGGGTGGGCCCGCGCGGGACGAACGCGTCGTCCGGCGAGCTGGGGATGATGAAGTGGAACGTGGCGCCCTGGTCGGGCTCGGCCTCCGCCCAGACGCGGCCGCCATGGCGCGTCACGACGCGGCGCACGCTGGCCAGGCCAATGCCCGTGCCGGCGTACTCGCTGGATTTGTGCAGCCGCTGGAACACGCCGAACAGCTTGCCGGCGTAGGCCATGTCGAAACCGGCGCCATTATCGCGCACCCAGAAGTGATGCTCGCCATCGCCCTCCAGCCGGTAGCCGACCTGGATCTGGGCGACCTCGCGCTTGCCGCTGTACTTGACCGCGTTGCCCAGCAGGTTCTGCCAGACCTGGCGCAGCATGTTCTCGTCGCCCACCAGGATCGGCAGCGGGTCGATGTTCCAGTCCACGCGCAGCGGCAGAGCGTGCTTGTCCGCGCTGACCTGCGCATCGAGCATCGAGCGCGTCTCGGCCACCAGCGACTGCATGTCCACCGCCTGCAGGCGCAGCACGACCCGGCCCAGGCGCGAGTACACCAGCAGGTCGTCGATCAGCGCCGACATGCGCCGCGCCGAGTCGCCGATCACCTGCAGGTAGTGGCGGCTGCGCTCGTCGGTGTCCTCGCCCAGGTGGCGGGCCAGCTTGTCGGCGAAGCCGGACACGTGGCGCAGCGGCGCGCGCAGGTCGTGCGAGACCGAGTAGCTGAAGGCCTCCAGCTCGCGGTTGACGTCCGAGACCTGCTCGATCTTGCCTTCCAGCTGGCGGTTGAGGTCGATGATGCGCTGCTGGCTGGTCTTCTGCGTGGTCACGTCGCTCAAAGTCATCAGCACCGCGTCGTCGCCGCCGTCGGGCAGGGCCATGCGCCGGGCGTTGAGCAGCAGGGTGCGCTGCACGCTGCCACGGGTCAGCTGCTGGACCTCGTAGTCCCACAGCTCGCGCCCGCGCGCCAGCACGTCGGCCAGGCGTTGGCGCACCACATCGTCGTCCCAGGCGTCGCTGAGCTCGTCCAGGCGCGGATGGCGCTCGGCCAGGTCTTCCTCGTCGATGGCGTAGAGCTCGGCGAAGGCCGCGTTGTGCAGCAGCACGCGCTGGTCGCGGTCCAGCACCACGATCGGCTCGCGCACGGTCTGCAGCACGCTGGCCGCGCGCGCGTCGGCGCGCGAGGAGGCCTGTTCGGCCGACAGCCGCTGGCCCATCTGCCGGGCCAGCAGCCAGATGATCAGCACCAGCAGCAGCAGCTGCAGCACCATCGCGCCCAGACCCAGCCAGCGCACCTGTTCGCGCCGGGCCTGGAAGTCGCGCTCGCGCTGAGCCTTCATGCGCTGCTCGTCCTGCAGCAGTTCCTGCAGAACCGGATGGGCCGGCAGGTCGCTGGCCAGCAGCCGCAGAATCTGGGCGCGGCGCGGGTCCACGCTGCCCGGCAGCTCGGTCGCCAGCGCAATGCGCCGGGTCGCAATCTCGCGCAGGCGTCCCACCCGCACCTGGGTGTCGGCGTTGTCCTTGGTCAGCGCCTGCAGTTGGTCGAGCATGCGCTCGAGCACCGCCGGGGAGGCCTTCAGGCGCTCGCGTGGAATCTTGGCGTCCACGCCCATGGCCAGCAGCAGGCTGCACTCCTCGGCCTCGCGCAGCTCCACCGTCAGCGCATTGACCTGCGCCTCGACCTGATGGGTGTGCGTGACCCACGCCGCCGCGTTGAGCGTGGACGTGAACAGCTGCTGCAGCAGCAGGGTCGGCAGGATGACGATGAGCAGGACGATCAGCGTCAGCAGAGGCAGACGCCAATCCAGCCACTGCGACCGAAAGGACACGGACATGGGTCTATGGTGAGGGTGACGGGAAGCCCGGATCTTCACCCGGACTCTACGAAAGTTAATGCGACAGCATCCGCTTGCTTCCCGTCCGTCGCGCGCCGCCCCCTCCCAGCTGTGGACTGCGACCCGACACGCGAAACGCGTGCTTGTGGAGCACGCAACAAGTGGACCGTTTGAGATGTAAAGAATCCGTGAAAACGTGTGAAGATGAATAGGCCAGACAGCCAACGGCCGCTTTGTCAGCAGACCGCCAACGCCACAACGCTTAGCATCTACCCGACTCCTTCTCTCTCCGGCCCTGCCCCCGCCTGCATGATCCGACGTCAATTCCTCACCCGCGCCGCCGGGACCCTGGCCGCCCTGGGCCTGCCCCCCTCGCTGCTGGCCTCGCAGGCCGCCCTGGCCGCGCCCGGCAAGTCCAACCTGGTGTTCGGCCCGGCCCAGCCCTTCGACTACGCCAGCCTGAAGGGCCAGGCGCGGGCGCTGGCCAGCGCGCCGTACAAGCCGCATGGCGGCCCGCTGCCGGCGGCACTGGACGGGATCAGCTGGGACCACTACCAGGCCATCCGCTACCGCAAGGACCATGCGCTGTGGACCGGCCAGGACGATGCCTTCCTGGCCCAGTTCTTCCACATGGGCCTGTACTTCAAGCGGCCGGTGACCATGCACGAGGTCGCCGACGGCCAGGCGCGCGAGATCAAGTACAACGCGGGCATGTTCGACTACGGCGACAGCGGCCTGGCCAAGGTCAAGCTGCCGGACACGCTGGGCTTCGCGGGCTTTCGCCTCAACACCAAGGACGATCCGAACCGCGACTTCGCCGCCTTCCTGGGCGCCAGCTACTTCCGCGCGGTCGGCAAGGAGGGCCAGTACGGCCAGTCCGCGCGCGGCCTGGCCATCGACACGGGCATGGGCAAGCCGGAGGAGTTCCCGGACTTCGTCGCCTATTACCTGGAACGGCCGGCCAAGGGCTCCAATACGCTGGTGGTCTACGGCCTGCTGGATTCGCCCAGCGTGGCCGGCGCCTACCGCTTCGCGCTGACCCCGGGCGAGCCGCTGCTGATGGACATCGACTGCGCGCTCTACCCGCGCACCAGCATCGAGCGCCTGGGCCTGGCGCCGTGCACCAGCATGTACCAGACCGGCGAGAACGACCGCCGCATGGCCTGGGACTGGCGCCCGGAGATCCACGACACCGACGGCCTGGCCCTGCACACCGGCAGCGGCGAGTGGATCTGGCGCCCGCTGACCAACCCGCCGCAGCTGCGCTTCAACGCCTTCGCCGACAACGATCCCAAGGGCTTCGGCCTGCTCCAGCGCGATCGCGACTTCGACCACTACCAGGACGATGGCGTGTTCTACGAGAAGCGCCCGTGCCTGTGGATCGAGCCCAAGGGCGGCTGGGGCGCCGGCTCGGTGCAGCTGGTGGAGATCCCCACCGTCGATGAGACCTTCGACAACATCGTGGCGTTCTGGAACCCCAAGGAGAAGCCGCAGGCCGGCCAGGAGCTGCTGTACGGCTACAAGCTGTTCTGGGGCTCGGCCGCGCCCTCGCAGCCGCCGCAGGCGCATTGCGTGGCCACCCGCACCGGCCTGGGCGGCGTGGTGGGGCAGAAGCGCAGCAAGTGGTCGCAGCGCTTCGCCGTGGACTTCGTCGGCGGCAAGCTGGCCGCGCTGGAGGCGGCCAACGCCAAGGTCGACCCGGCGCTGGAGATCCACGGCGGCACGCTGGAGACGGTGTCGTGCCGGCCGCTGCGCGAGCTGCACGGCTACCGGGTGATGTTCGACGTGGTGCCGGAGAAGGAAGACAGCAGCCAGATCGATCTGCGCCTGTACCTCAAGGACGCCACCGGCTCCTTGAGCGAGACCTGGCTGTACCAGTTCAGCCCGCCGCCGGCGGCCGAGCGCAAGATCTACTGAGCCGCGGGCGGCGAACCGCCTGCCATTGAAGCGCGGGACGCGCGATGCGCCCCGCTGTCCTGTCCGCGCGCGCGACTGCGTTAACCGCAGTAAGCCACCGAAAGATGCCAGTGCAGCGGCATCGGGGGGGACACGACCTGGGGCGCGCGCGGGAGGCGCGCCGGGTCGCGACCGGTGGGCTGAATGCGGTGCCGTGCCGGTCCATCGTGGCCGCGCGTTCCTCAAAGGTCCGGTCCGCCCTGCGCCGCTGCGCACGGGCGGACGCCTGCAGGAAGGCGCGAGGCGATGCGTCAGGTTTCCCCACACTTGACGAAGGAATGCCCATGGCCGACCGATCGGTCCTGCTGTCGAGCAATTACAACGCCTGGCCCGAGCCGTTCAACGGCCAGGCCTACGCCTTCCTCAACGTGATCGCCCAGGTCGAGAACGCCGACCTGCTGATCCCGTCCGCCGCGCCGCATACGGCCGGGCGCGGGGTCAATCCCAGCGTGGGCTATCTGTGGAACGAGCTGCGCCACCGGGTGATGTCGCAGGCCTGGCGCCGGCTGGGCCGGCCGGGTCTGTCCAACGCCGGCCAGACGCAGGTCGGCCGCGACTACGACGTGTTCGTGTTCGTGTGCCAGTTCCCGCCCGAGCTGACCACGCTGGCGCGGATCAAGGGCTGGCGCGAGCGCTGCGGCAAGGCGTACTGCTACCTGCTCGAGGGCTGGCCCGAGCGTTTCCCGCACCAGGCGCAGGAGCTGCGCATGCTCGACGCGTTCGATCATGTGTTCGTGCTCAACGCCGAGAGCATTCCGGCGCTGCGCCAGTACACCTCCACGCCGATCTCCTTCCTGCCCAGCGCCTGCGACACGCTGCTGTCCTGTCCCTATCCCGAGGCGCCGCCGCGCAGCATCGACGTGCTCTCCATGGGCCGGCGCATGCCCGAGCTGCACACCAAGCTCAGCGCGCTGGCCGCGCACGACGGCAACTTCTTCTACGTGCACGACGTGCTCAAGGCCGGCGCGGTCACCGACTGGGCCGAACACCGCGCCCAGTCGGCGGCGATGATCAAGCGCGCCAAGTACTTCATCGCCTACGATTTCACCGTGGACACCACCGGCGTGTTCAAGGGCGTGCGCAAGAACGCGCTGGCCACGCGCTACTTCGAGGGCACCGCCGGCGGGGCGATCGTGCTGGGCTCGCGCCAGCACTGCCTGGAGTTCGACGATCACTTCGACTGGCCCGATGCGGTGATCGAGCTGCCGCCCGGCACGCCGGACGTGGGCGCGTTCCTGGCCGACTTGGGCAGCCAGAGCGCGCGCCTGGAGCAGGCGCGCGCGACCAATGTCAGCCAGGCCCTGCGCCGCCACGACTGGGCCCATCGCTGGGGCCAGCTGCTGGATGTGGCCGGCCTTCCCCGCAGTCCGCGTCTTCAACAACGGATCGAGCGACTGGCCCGCATGGCCGGCATGGTCGATGTCGCGCATGGCACGCCGCTGGTGCGTCGCCGCGACGTCACCGTCTGATCGGGCAGTCCCCCTTGCGCGTTGCGGTCAGGGCCGCCCGTCGTGCCGTGCTTTGGCCGGCGCGGCCAGGACGCGCGAGCCACGACGTTTTCGCAGGAGACCAAGACGTGACCCGGAAGGAGCAGCAATGAAGGCAGTCATCCTGGCCGGTGGCCTGGGCACCCGCATCTCCGAGGAGACCTCCGTGCGGCCCAAGCCGATGGTGGAGATCGGCGGCAGGCCGGTGCTGTGGCACATCATGAAGATGTACAGCCACCACGGCATCAACGACTTCATCGTCTGCCTGGGCTACCGCGGCGAGGTCATCAAGGACTTCTTCATCAATTACCACCTGATGGGCTCGGACATCACCTGCGACCTGGCCAGCAACACCACCACCCTGCACGACAGCCGCGCCGAGCCCTGGCGCGTGACCCTGGTGGACACCGGCGCGGACACCATGACCGGCGGCCGCCTCAAGCGCGTGATGCCTTACCTGAAGGACGAAGAGGCCTTCTGCCTGACCTATGGCGACGGCGTGTCCGACGTGGACATCGGCGCGGGCATCGCCCTGCACCGGCGCGAGGGCCGGCTGGCGACGGTGACCGCGGTGCAGCCGCCCGGCCGCTTCGGCGCGCTGCGGGTGGAGAGCGATGCGGTCACCGGCTTCCGCGAGAAGCCCGCCGACGGCGACGGGCTGATCAACGGCGGCTTCTTCGTGCTCTCGCCCAAGGTCGCCGACTTCATCGAGGGCGACGACACGGTGTGGGAGAGCGCGCCGCTGGAAGGCCTGGTCGAGCAGGGCCAGCTGAGCGTGTACAAGCACGAAGGCTTCTGGCAGCCGATGGACACCCTGCGCGACAAGAACTACCTCAACGATCTCTGGAACCACAACAAGGCGCCCTGGCGCGTCTGGGAGTAAGCAACGATGCGCATCCTGATCACCGGCAACATGGGCTACATCGGGCCGGTCCTGGCCACGCACCTGCGCCAGCGCTTCCCGCAGGCCTGGCTGGTCGGCGTGGACCGCGGCTGGTTCGCCCATTGCCTGTCGGACAAGCGCGGCCTGCCCGAAGTGGTGCTGGACGAACAATGGTTCCGCGACGTGCGCGACCTGACCGCGCGGGAGCTGGCCGGCTTCGATGCGGTGGTGCACCTGGCCGCGGTGTCCAACGATGCGATGGGCAAGCGCTTCGAGCAGGTCACCGACCAGATCAACTGCAAGGCCAGCCTGTCGGTGGCCCGCGCGGCGGCCGAGGCGGGCGTGAAGCATTTCGTGTTCGCCTCCAGCTGCAGCGTCTACGGCGCCGCCGCCGACGGCACGCCGCGCTCGGAATCCAGCGCCGTGGCGCCGCTGACCGCCTACGCCCACTCCAAGATCGACACCGAGACCGGGCTGGCGGCCCTGGACACGGACATGACCGTCACCGCCCTGCGCTTCGCCACCGCCTGCGGCGCCTCGCCGCGCCTGCGCCTGGACCTGGTGCTGAACGACTTCGTCGCCGGCGCGGTGGCCAGCGGCAAGGTCGACGTGCTCTCCGACGGCACACCGTGGCGTCCGCTGATCCACGTGCGCGACATGGCGCGCGCGATCGAATGGGCGATCCAGCGCCCGGCCGCGCAGGGCGGACGCTACCTGTTCGTCAACGCCGGCTCGGAGCGCTGGAACGTGCAGGTGCGCGACCTGGCCCGTGCCGTGGGCGCGGCCATCCCCACCGCCGAGGTCTCCATCTCGACCAACGCGCCGGCGGACAACCGCTCCTACCGCGTGGACTTCTCGCTGTTCGAGCGGCTGGCGCCGGACCACCAGCCGATCGAGACGCTGGAAGGCACCATCGCCGAGCTGCGCGACGAGCTGCAGCGCACCGCCTTCTCCGACCGCAACTTCCGCCAGAGCGGCTTCATCCGCCTGCGCATCCTGGAAGGGCTGGTCGACAGCGGCGTGCTGGCGCCCGATCTGCGGGCGGCGGCATGAAGTTCCACAGCACGCCGTTGCACGGCGCCTATGTGATCGAGCCGGAGCAGCGCGGCGACGCGCGCGGCTGGTTCGCGCGGGTGTTCTGCGAGAAGGAAATGGCCGCGGCGGGGCTGGTGGACCGCTTCGTCCAGGTCAACAACTCCTACAACGCGCAGGCCGGCACGCTGCGCGGCATGCACTACCAGCTGCCGCCGGCCGCCGAGGTCAAGATCGTGCGCTGCGTGCGCGGCGCGCTGTGGGACTGCATCGTCGACCTGCGGCCGGATTCGCCCACGTACCTGAAGTGGCACGGGGTGGAACTGACGGCGGAGAACCGGCTGGCCTACTACGTGCCGCGCGGCTTCGCCCATGGCTTCGTCACGCTGGAACCGGACACCGAGGCCTTTTACCTGGCCAGCGCGTTCTACGAGCCCAGCGCCGAACGTGGGCTGCGCTGGAACGACCCGACCTTCGACATCCAGTGGCCGGCGCCGGGCCGGATCGTCTCGGACAAGGATGCGGCCTGGCCGGACTTCGACCCCACCTATCACGGCGTCGATCGGCTGATCGGCTACTGAGCCACGCTTCAAGGAGTTTCCCCCATGGTCATCGATCGACTGCTGCAGGCGCGACAGGCCGCCGGCACCCCCATCCGCGTCGGGCTGTACGGCGCCGGCTTCATGGCCAAGGGCATCGTCAACCAGATCGTGCATTCGGTGCCGGGCATGGTGCTGTCGGTGATCTGCAACCGCAACGTGGACAAGGCGCTGGCCGCCTTCGCCCTGGCCGGCGTGCAGGCGCGCGTGGTCGAGACCGGCCGCGCGCTGGCCGACGCCATCACCAGCGGCGTGCCCGCGGTCACCCACGACCCGGCGCTGCTGTACGAGTGCGACCTGCTCGACTGCCTGGTCGATGCGACCGGCGCGGTGGAGTACGGCGCGCACATCTCGCTGGCCGCCATCTCCCACGGCCGCGACATGGTCACGATGAACGCCGAGCTGGACGGCACCGTCGGCCCGCTGCTCAAGCGCAAGGCGGATGCGGCCGGCGTGATCTTCACCGCCTGCGACGGCGACCAGCCCGGCGTGCAGATGAACCTGTTCCGCTTCGTCAAGTCCATCGGGCTGACGCCGCTGATGTGCGGCAACATCAAGGGCCTGCAGGACCCGTACCGCACGCCGACCACGCAGGCCGGCTTCGCCGCCAAGTGGGGCCAGGACCCGTACATGGTCACCAGCTTCGCCGACGGCACCAAGATCAGCTTCGAGCAGGCCATCGTCGCCAACGGCACCGGCATGTCGATCCTGCAGCGCGGCATGACCGGCTACGACCACCGCGGCCACGTGGACGAGCTGACCAGGAAATACGACATCGACGCGCTCAAGGCCGTCGGCGGCGCGGTCGACTACGTGGTCGGCGCGCTGCCCAGCCCGGGCGTGTACGTGCTGGCCAGCCACGACGATCCCAAGCAGCAGCACTACCTCAACCTCTACAAGCTGGGCGAGGGTCCGCTGTACAGCTTCTACACGCCGTACCACCTGTGCCATTTCGAGGTGCCGCTGTCGGTGGCGCGCGTGGTGCTGCTGCGCGATGCGGTGCTGCAGCCGCTGGGCGGCCCGCTGGTCGAGGTGGTCGCTACCGCCAAGCGCGACCTGGCCGCCGGCGAGACGATCGACGCGCTGGGCGGCTACCTGACCTATGGCCAGTGCGAGCGCGCCGACGTCACCGCGCGCGACGCGCTGCTGCCGATGGGCGTGGCCGAGGGCTGCGTGCTCCGGCACGACGTGGCCAAGGACCAGGTGCTGACCTATGCCGATGTGGAGCTGCCGCAGGGGCGCTTGATCGATCAGCTGCGAGTCGAGCAGGCTGCGCTGTTCGAGACTGCTGGGCAGGCCGCGACGGTCTGAGTGGCGTCAGGATCGCCGGATCCGCGTGTGCGGCGTGTTGCGGTGCCGATGTGGACGCAGTAGATGAGGTCTGAGGCGATCTGGGCGGACGTCCATGGATCCCCGCTTTCGCGGGGATGACGAAGACAACCACACACGTCCGCGTCATCTCGAAGTCGTCACTCCCGCGAAAGCGGGAGTCCATGGACGTCAGCCGCAGTCGCAAGCGTTGGCCGATCAGCGCACCACCAGCACCGGCACGGTGCTGCGGGTCAGGACCTCGGCGGTCTGGCTGCCCAGCAGCACGCGGGTCACGCCACGGCGGCCGTGCGAGGCCATCACCACCAGGTCATTGCCGCGTTCGGCCAGCGTCTCCAGGATGCCGTCGGCGGCATACCGGTCCAGCACATGGATCGGCTCGGCCTCCACGTCCATCGCCTCGGCCCGGTCCAGCGCCGGCTGCAGGATGGCGTTGGCGGCCTGCTCCCGCTCGGCCCGGTATTCGGGACCGGATTCATAACCCACCACCCAGCCCTGCGCATCGACCATGCCGCCGGCCCACGGCTCGGACACGGTCAGGATGTCGACCCTGGCGCCCAGCCGCGCCGCCAGCCCCAGGCCCTGGTCCAGGCCACGCAGGGAAAGCTCGGAACCATCGATGGCAATCAGAATGCGTCGGTACATGGGACCCTCCACGCGCTGCGGTGATGTCCCATTCAAGCGCGATCGCCCCCTCCCCGCCTTGATCGCGATCAAAGCCCCGCAAAAACCCCGTCGCCCCAGCCGCAGCCGCCAGCGCGATGCACAGGCGCTACCGCCTTACCCCGCCTAGACCCGCCCCCGCACCAGCACCAGCACTAGCTCTGGCTCTCGCTCTGCCTTTGCCTTTGCCTCTCAGACCGCCCCGTAAGGCACGGCGGAGGGGCGAGGACAAGACCCGCAGGGCGCCGCACATGGATGTGCGGCGTTTTCCGAGGGGACAGGATGTCCCCTTGGAAAATCCCTCGTCCCGCAGCGGACCTGCGCGCAGCGCAGGCGTGCCGCCCGGGGTGTGTTTCTTTTGCCTACTTTTCTTTGCACAAGCAAAGAAAAGTAGGTCGGGCGGCGAAGCCGCACGAAAGCCTTTGATTCAAGAACTATCGCGCGCCAACAGGATCAGAGCAGAAACCCACTAAGAGCCGCTGACAAACCTACCGTTCCCGCGAAGAAGAGAACCCAGAGCCTTCGACCTTGCCGCGCGCAAGTCGCTGGATTCCCGCATGCGCGGGAGCGACGGTAGAGGATTCGTCGGCGGCTCTAAACCGCCAAGCAAGCCCAACGCCTCAAGCCGGCGACAGATTCGCGTAGGCCAACACCAACCACTTGGCCCCCTCGTCGAACTGCACCTGCACCCGCGCATGCGCGCCCGCCCCCTCATAGTCGATGACCACCCCTGCCCCGAACTTCGGATGCGACACATTGGCGCCCAGCCTGAGCGCCGGCACCTCCAGCGCCGCATGCCCGCCCGCACCCCGCATCGCCCCCAGCGAAGCCGGCCGCGACACCTGCACCTTGGGCCGCACCTCGTTGAGCAGCTCGCGCGGGATCTCGCGCAGGAAGCGCGAGGGCACGTTGTAGTTGTCCATGCCGTGGATGCGGCGCGACTCGGCGTAGGCCAGCACCAGTTTCTGCCGCGCGCGGGTGATGCCGACGTAGGCCAGGCGCCGCTCCTCCTCCAGCTTGCCCGGCTCCTCGACCGAACGCGCGCTGGGGAACAGTCCGTCCTCCAGCCCGACCAGGAACACCAGCGGGAACTCCAGCCCCTTGGCCGAATGCAGCGTCATCAGCTGCACCCCGTCCTCGCCGGCCTGGGCCTGGCCCTCGCCCGCCTCCAGCGCCGCGTAGGACAGGAACGCCACCAGCTCGTCCATGCTCTGCGCCGCATCGGGCGTGTCGTCCAGCTCCAGCGGATTGACCTCGGCGCGGGCGAAGCGCGAGGCCACCGAGACCAGTTCGTCCAGGTTCTCGGTGCGCGACTCGGCGTCCAGCCCGCCCTTGTTCTCGCGCGCCCAGTGCTCGCGCAGCGCCGAGCGCGCCAGCACGTGGTCGATCTTGTCCTTCAGGTCCAGCGCGGCGGTTTCCTCGCCCAGCGCCTGGATCAGCTGCACGAACGCGGCCAGCGCGTTGCGCGCGCGCCCGGCCAAGTCGCCGCCCTGCGCGGCCTGGCGCGCGGCGTCCCACAGCGACAGCGACGCGCCGCGGGCCACGCGCCGCACCTCGTCCAGGGTGCGCTCGCCGATGCCGCGCGGCGGCGTGTTGACCGCGCGTTCGAACGCGGCGTCGTCGGCGCGGTTGGCGACCAGACGCAGGTAGGCCAGCGCGTCCTTGACCTCGGCGCGCTCGAAGAAGCGCATGCCGCCGTAGACGCGGTACGGCACCTGTTCGGCCAGCAGGGCCTCTTCCAGCGCGCGCGACTGGGCGTTGCTGCGGTAGAGCACGGCCACCTCGCCATAGCTGCCGCCCTCGCGCACCCACTGACGCGCGCGCTCGACCACGTAGCGCGCCTCGTCGACCTCGTTGTAGGCCGCGTAGAGATCGATCGGATCGCCCTGGCCGGCATCGGTCCACAGCTGCTTGCCGATGCGGTCGGGGTTGTGCGCGATCACCGCATTGGCCGCGCCCAGGATGTTGGCGGTGGAGCGGTAGTTCTGTTCCAGGCGGATGGTCTGGGCGCCGGGGAAGTCGGTGAGGAAGCGCTGCACGTTCTCCACCTTGGCCCCGCGCCAGCCGTAGATGGCCTGGTCGTCGTCGCCGACCACGAACACCTGCCCGCTGTCGCCGGCCAGCAGGCGGATGAAGCCGTACTGGATGGCGTTGGTGTCCTGGAACTCGTCCACCAGCAGCTGGCCGAAGCGGCGCCGGTAATGCGCCAGCAGCGCCGGGGTGTCGCGCAGCAGTTCGTGCGCGCGCAGCAGCAGCTCGGCGAAATCCACCAGCCCGGCGCGGTCGCAACGCGCCTGGTACTCGGTATAGGCGGCGACCATGGCGCTGAGCCATTCGTCGCGGCCCTCGGGCTGGATGTGCTGGGGGCGACGGCCCTCGTCCTTCTGCTGGTTGATCCACCAGGCGATCTGGCGCGGCGGGTACTTGCCCTCGTCCAGCTCCAGCGCCTGGGCCACGCGCTTGACCAGACGCTGCTGGTCGTCGGAGTCCAGCACCTGGAAGCCTTCGGGCAGCCGCGCTTCGTTGAAGTGCAGGCGCAGCAGGCGGTGGGCCAGGCCGTGGAAGGTGCCGATCCACATGCCGCGGCTGCCGTTGCGCAACTGCGCATCGGTGCGATGGCGCATCTCGGCGGCGGCTTTGTTGGTGAAGGTCACCGCCAGGATGCCGTGGGTGGGCACGCCCAGGACCTCGTTCAGCCAGGCAATGCGGTGGGTAAGCACCCGCGTCTTGCCCGAGCCGGCGCCGGCCAGCACCAGGTAATGCCCCGAAGGGGCGGACACGGCCTCGCGCTGGGCCGGATTGAGATCGTCGAGCAGGTGGGAGACATCCATTGCCCGCCCATTCTACCGGGGCCGTCCTCAGGCCTTGAGAAAACAGAACTTCCCCTGTGGGAGCCGCCATGGCGGCGAGGGGCTTTGCCGGGAAAGCCTCATCGCCGGCATACCGGCTCCCCCCTGTAGAGCGGAGCTCGCTCCGCTGGGGCGTTCTCCGCGAGCCGAACGAAGAGCAGCGGAGCAAGCTCCGCTCTACAGGCAGGTCGCTGCGAGATTTGAGGAGACAGCTGCTCCCACACCAGCGGGCGCACCGTCCGCTTCCAGAAGGCGGAAATTCCCCGGTGGGAGCCGCCATGGCGGCGAGGGGCCTTACCGGGAAAGCCTCATCGCCGGCATGCCGGCTCCCACCGAGCGCGCCGTCGCGCTGGCAGAGGCGTTGAAGGCCGCCGGCTCAGGCCATCGCGGGGCGCGGCTGGGCGCAGTAGCTGCGCAGGTAGTCGGCGTGGGTCGGCAGGCGGGCCACGGTCTGTTCGACCTGCTGGTGGATGCCGTCCAGGAAGCGCGCCAGCTCGGCGTCGTCCATCAGGTCGGCGACCGGGTGGTACTGCGCAGGCGCGATGCCCTGGCCCAGCATCACCTGGATCCAGGAGTTCTCGGCGAACAGCTCGTTGGGCACATGGAACACGCGGCCGGTCTGGGCGAACAGGTCGATCCGGTGCCGCAGCGTGGCCGGGATGTCCATCTGCGCGCAGGCCTGCCAGAACGGCGTGTCGCGGCGTCGGGTCACGTGGTAATGCAGGATGACGAAGTCGCGGATGTGGACCATCTCGGCCTCGGTCTGCGCGTTGTATTCGTCGATGTCCACCTGGCGGATCACATGCGGGAAGGACTGCAGCAGCCGGGTCAGGTTGCGCGAGACCAGATGGATGTTGGTCGACTCCAGCGGCTCCAGGAAGCCGCTGGCCAGGCCGAGGGCCACGCAGTTGCGCTTCCAGGTGACCTGGCGCTGGCCGGGGGTGAAACGCAGCGGGCGCGGTTCGAACAGCGGCGGGCCTTCCAGGTTGTCCAGCAGCGCCGCGCGCGCGGCCTCCTGGTCCATGAAGCGGCTGGAATAGACGATGCCGTTGCCGACGCGGTGCTGCAGCGGGATGCGCCACTGCCAGCCAGCCGGGCCGGCCATCGAGCGCGTGTACGGCACCGGCGGGGCGACCGATTCGGTCTGCACGGCCAGCGCGCTGTCGGCGAACAGCCAGTGCGACCAGTCCTGGAAGGCGACCCCCAGCGTCTGCCCCAGCAGCAGCGCGCGGAAGCCGGTGCAGTCGATGAACAGGTCGCCCTCCACGCGCGTGCCGTCCTCCATCACCAGCGCGTCGATGTCGCCCTGGACGCTGGTCTGGACGGTGGCGATCCTGCCCTCGATGCGGCGGGCGCCGAATCCTTCGCTGAAGCGGCGCAGGAACCGGCCGTACAGGCCGGCATCGAGATGGAAGGCGTAGTTCATGCCGTTGCGCGCCAGGTGGGCGAAGCGCTGCTCCTGCGCGGCGCGCAGCTCCAGGCAGTAGTCGCCATAGTCGCGCGCCAGCCCGCGCTGGCGGCCCTTCATCCAGAAATGCTGGAAGCCGGCGGTCCAGTGGTCCTTGCCGGTGGTGCCAAAGGAATGGATGTAGTCCTGGCCGGGCTCGCGCCAGCCTTCGAACTGGATGCCGAGTTTGATCGTGGCGCCGGTGGCGGCCATGAACGCCTGCTCGTCGATGTCCAGCAGGCGGTGGAAGGTGACCAGCGTGGGGATGGTGGCCTCGCCCACGCCGACCGTGCCGATCTCCTCGGACTCGACCAGGGTGATGTCCAGCACCTTGCCCAGGGTGCGAGAGAGGGCCGCGGCGGCCATCCAGCCGGCGGTGCCGCCGCCGGCGATGACCACGCGCTTGACCGGGCGGGGCTGCGAACTGTCCGTCATGCGGCTCGATTCCTCGTGACGCTCAGCGGTTGAGCCGCTGCAGCAGGCGCGCGCGCAGCTCGCGCGCGCGGATGTCGTCCATCGGCGCCAGCGCGCCGCGCGCCTCGGGCGCGATGTGCGCCACCGTCTCGGCATCGGCGTCGAATACGTAGTGGCGGAACACCTCGCGCCAGTGTTCGCGCTCGTGCGCGGGCAGGTCCCGCACGCTCAGCAGCGCCAGCATCAGCGCGTTCATCGGCGAATCCATATAGGCCGGGCTGCGCCGCCACCAGTAGTTCACCAGGATGTTGAACGGCGCCAGGCCTTCCATGTGGTGCCACCACAGCGAGGGGATCAGCACCGCGTCGCCGGGCTCCAGCACCGCGACCTGCGCGTGGCGCAGCGCCTCGGCGAAGCGCGGATGGGCCTCGAAGTCGGGAGCGGCGAAGTCCACCAGGCTGATCGCCTGCCCGGCCGGCGTGCGGTCCAGCGGGCCGATGTACAGATTGGCCAGCTGCTCGGGCGGGAACAGCGTGACCCGGCGGCGGCCCGCCACCACGCAGGCGATGTTGTCGGGGATGTCCTGGTGCGCGGCGATGCGGGTACGGTTGCCGATCCAGATGCTGGCCAGCGGCATGCGGGCGCCCAGGTCCAGATCGTTCTCGGCGCGGAAGCCCGGCAGCCAGGTATCGATGGTCGTCGAGCCGACGTAGATCGCCGGCGGCGCGGGCGCGTGCAGATAGCCCAGCAAGGTGTCCAGCACCACCGGCAGCGGCACGCGCTCCTGGCGGAAATTGAAGCCCTGCTGCCCATCGGTATAGAAGAAGCGGCCGCCGGTCTCGGGCGCGGCCACGGTGGCGACCACCGGGTCGGGGCGCGCGAAGCGGCGCAGATAGGCCACCGCCTCCTGCGCCGACGCCGCACCGGCCCTGGCTATCGGCCAGTCGGCCACCACGCCACGCAGCACCAGCGGCTGATCGGAGGCCAGCAGCTCGGGGCCGAGCGTGTCGGCGCGCAGGCCGTGGCGTTCCTCGATCGGGCGCGGCGTGGCGGGCTGCATTACGCGCCCTGCTCGAGGCGGCCGATCAGGTCGCGCAGATGCGTCATCGAGGCGAGCGCCATGTAGATCGGCTCCAGGTGACCCGCGCGCGACAGCGCCTGCAGCGCCTCGCCGTCCAGCGCACGCAGGCGCTCCTCGTGGATGGTGTAGCAGCCGCGCAGATGAATCTCCTGCCCGCCCGTCAGCTTCACGTCCAGCACGAACGACTCCAGCAGCGCATGCGACAACAGCGCCTGGACGAAGGCGCCATTGCCGGCCAGCCCGTCATGCAGGGTGCGCAGCAGCGCGACCATGTGCTGCAGCAGCGGCGCGTGGCCGCCATGCTCGAGGAACAGTGGCTCGCCCTGCGGATCGATGCGCGGATGTTCCAGGTCCACGTGCAGCATCGGCTCGCCCTGCGCGTCGTGCCCGATCGCGAACGGCTGACGCTCGACCGCCATCGGCACGTAGTGGGCATCCCAGCGATCGCCGCGCAGGAACAGGTTCTGCCCCGGCTGCAGGCCCAGCAGCGCCAGCGGATGGAACACGCCTTGGGCGTCCTTCTGGAACACGATCGGGTAATAGGCCTGCAGCGCGCGGAACTCGCCCGGGAAGGTCACCACCGACATCGCCGCATCGTCCACCCCCGCGCCGTGGCGGGTGGAGACGCGCAGGTCGCGATGGTCGATGTTGTTGAGCAGGGCGTGACGCGGCATCGGCATTCCAGAGAATCAAAGACGGGGCAGGCCATGGGCCTTGATGTGCTCGACCAGCGCGCGATGGCTGGGCAGCGCCGGCAGCATGCGCTGCACCAGCGCCGCGCTCTCGGCGAAGCAGGCCTGCGCGGCCTGCAGGTCTTCCGAGCGCCGCGCGGGACGGGAATGCGGACGCGCGCCCATGCCGTAGAGGATGTACTGCCAGCTGGCCGAAGGAAAGATCTCCTCGCTGCGCGGAAAGTCGCTGCGCGAGGGCGCCTGATGACGCCACAGCTGCAGCAGTTCGCGCAGGCGCGGCGGCAGGCTGGCGTCCTCGCGATGCGCCTGCCAGTAGGGCGTGGGCCGGCGGCTGAGCACGTAGTGCAGCTTGAGGAACTCGATCACCCGCTGCCAGCGGTAGGCGAAGGTCTCGTTGAAGCGCGCGGCCAGCAGATCCATCTGCGCGCGCGTGGCCGGCATCTCGTCGGCCAGGCGCGCGGCGGCCAGTTCCACCAGCACCAGCGAGGAGGCCTCCAGCGGTTCGACGAAGCCGCTGGCCAGGCCGACGGCCACGCAGTTGCGGTGCCAGGCCGTGGGCCGATAGCCCGGCTGGAGATCGATCCGCCGCGCCGGCGGCAGCGTCGCCGCGGCGGGGCCGCCGGTGGCTTGGATATAGGCCCGCAGATCCGCTTCGGCCTCCTCGTCGGAGGTGAACGCGCTGCTGTAGACATGGCCGACGCCACGCCGCGCCGACAGGCCGATGTCCCAGATCCAGCCGGCGCGCTGGGCGGTGGACAGCGTCTGGCAGGCGATCGGCGCATTCGGGTCCGCATAGGGCACCTGCAGGGCCAGCGCACGATCGTTGAACAGGATGTCTTCGACGCCGACCGGCGAGATGCCGTAGTGCGCGCCCAGCAGCAGCGCGCGCAGGCCCGTGCAGTCCACGAACAGGTCGCCTTGCAGCGCGGGCTGGTCGCGCACCGCCAGCGCGGCGATGTCGCCGTTCTCGTGGCTGAGCACCGCGTCCATGTGGCCGACGACGTGCTGCACGCCGAGGCGTTCGACGCAGTGCTGGCGCAGGAAGGCGCCGAGCCGGGTCGCGTCCAGGTGATAGGCATAGTTGGCGACCGCCGCGTACTCCGGGGTGGCGAACTGCTTCGGCCCGCGCCCGGCATCGCACAGATGCGGCTGGAAGCAGGCCAGATGCGCGAAGGGCAGCTCGCCCTGCGCCGCCCAGGCCACGGCCAGCTGCGTCTCGCCATAGCCCTTGGGCAGGGTGAAGGGATGGGTGTAGCGATCGTGCGCGCCGCCATCGACCCAGCCGACGAACTGCGAGCCCTGCTTGAAGGTCGCATCGCAAGCGCGCACGAAGTCCGCCTCGCCCACGCCGATCCGGCGCAGCGTGTCGCGCATGGTCGGCCAGGTGCCCTCGCCGACGCCGATCGCCGGCACGTCGGGCGACTCGAGCACGCTCACCCGCAGGGTGGGACCGTGGCGATCGCGATGCTCGGCGGCGATCAGTCCGGCCGTCAGCCAGCCGGCCGAGCCGCCGCCCACGATCACCACATGCCGGATTGCCTCGTCCATCGCGCTTCCCGAACCTTCAGCCTGCCTATCAAACGCGACGGGCCACTGGTTTGCCAGTGGCCCGTGCGCAGCGCCTGTCCGCCATGCGGCGTCCCTGCAACTGCCAACCAACCTCGCATCGCCGTTCCCGCGGACGCGGGAGCGGCGGATGCCACAGGCGCGCTTAGAACTTGTAGCGCGCGCCGAACATGTAGCGCGGCCCGAACTGCTCCAGCGAGTACACCTGGTGCTTGTTGCGGCCGTGCACACGGGTGGACTCGTCGGTCACGTTGATGCCTTCCAGCGACACGCTGAAGTGGTCGTTGATCTCGTAGCTGAAGCTGAGATCCAGCTGGCCATAGGCTTCGACGTAGAGCGGGTTGTCGCCCTTGCCATCGCCCAGGGCGCTGAGGAACTCGTCGCGCCAGTTGTACGCCGCGCGTGCTTGCCACGGGCCCTTGTCGTAGAACACCACGAAGTTGGCCGTGTCGCTCAGGCCGGTCAGCGCGAACTGGGTGCCCAGCACGCCGTTGTTGTAGGTCAGGCCCGAATCGACCTTGGTGTAGTTGGCCGCCACACCGAAGCCGGTCTCGCCGAACACGTGCTGGATGTTGAACTCCCAGCCATCGAGCTTGTCCGAGCGGTTGTTGACCGGCTTGGAGATGTTGAACGCCAGCACCGGGTCGCCCGGCTGGCCGACGATGCTGCCCGTGGCCGCGTTCACGCCCGGATCGCCGTCGTGGTTGGCGAAGATGTAGTCGCGGATGCAGGGACGGTCGGTCTGCGCGCAGCCGGCGGCCACGGCCTCGTTCCAGTACGCGCCACCGGCCGGGGTGTACAGGTCCGGGATCGGGGTCTCGCGCTGGGTCTGGCGGGCGATGAAGTTGTCGATCTTCTTGTAGAAGTAGCCGACCGAGACATAGCTGCCCTCGGCGTAGTACCACTCCCAGGACAGGTCCAGATTCCTGGACACCAGCGGCTTGAGCGCCGGGTTGCCCGAACCGCCGCCGCCGCCGTCGTAGCGCGCCGGGCTGCCGAGCGTCTGCGCGGCATTCAGGTCGCCCCAGTTGGGACGGCCGATGGTCTTGCCGGCGCTGAAGCGCAGCTTCATATCGGAGGTCAGGTCCAGGGCCAGGTCCAGGTTCGGCAGCCAGTACTTGTAGTCGCCGCCCAGGGTGTAGAACTCGTTGCCCTGGTAGACCAGGTTGAACTCGTTGGCGCTGGCCCAGTTGACCGCCACCGGCGCCGGCTGCAGCGCCGAGGCGGTGACCTTGGTGTCCTCGTAGCGCACGCCAACGGCCACGCTCAGCGGCATGGACAGATCAAAGGTGTTGCTCCACTCCAGGTAGGCGCTGTGCGACTTCTCCTGCACGCGGCTGTCGCCCACCGTGCGGCTGGCCGAGCTGCCCGGCACCGCGGCGCCGGAATAGTCGGTCGAGGCCAGATAGTCCTCCGGCACGCCCAGGCCGGCGTTGGTGCGGGCATTGGCCGCGGCCTGGCGCATGGCCTCGAAGTCGAACAGGAAGAACGCATCGGAGAAGGCCGGGCTGTTGGCGCCGCCGCCGTCGAAGTAGTCGCCCATGTGCGCGAGCTTGAACAGCGAGTCGTCATAGGCGCCCGGGCCGGCGGGCACGTTGCCGCCCCAGGTATCCAGCTGCACGTTGGTGAAGGCCGAGCGGTTCTTGTACTCGGTGCTGGACACGCCGAAGTTCAGCTTGGAGTAGTCCTCGAACTGGAACTGGCCGGAGAGCTGGCCCTGCTTGATCTTGGCCTTCTGGTAGTCGTTGCGGAACACCGAGCCGGTGGCCTGCATCATCGACGGGTCGATCTCGCTCATGCCGGGAGGCAGGTTGAGCATCAGGATCGGGAAGTCGCCGCTCATGTCGAAGCCGGCACCCTGGCGAAAAAAGCCGGCGGTGGACATGGTGTTACTGGAGCCGTACGGGCTGTCCGGACGCGATTCGGCGCTGGAGTCGTGGTAGTCGAAGTTCAGGCTGAAGCTGTCGGTCACCCGCCAGTCGACGTTGAAGCCCAGCGACTTGTTCTCGTGCACCACGGCGGTCTTGGACGCGCCCATGGCCAGGTCCGAGCAGCCCGGGTCGCTCGCGCCGCCCGGATAGACGCGCGGCGTGCAGCCGTAGGTCTCGTGATAGGTCAGCGGCGAGGAGCCGGAGCCATCGGTCCACGAACTCTGATCCGGCGTGAAGTTGAACCACACCGACATGTCGTTGCGCGCCGACTGGATCTTGTTTTCCGAGTAGGTGTAATCGAGCGTGGCGGTCAGGTTGTCGGTCGGCGCGAACTGGAAGGCCAGCTGGCCGTTGGTGCGCTGGCGATGCACCGAGTTGACCGAATAGCCCAGGCTCTGCGGCATCGAATACACATCATTCGGGCCGGGACGGTTGGTGACGTTGGGCGAGGCGGCCAGCGCGCCGTTGGGGCCGCCCACGCCGTTGGCCTGCGGGGTATCGATGTAGGTCTGCCAGCCGTTGCCCGGCGCGACCTGGGCCAGGGCCGACCCGGACTCGCGGTCCTGGCGGCTGGCGCTCAGCGAGATGCCGAAGCGGTTGTCGGCCCAGGTGTTGCTGAAGATGCCGGAGATTTCCGGCGTGACGGTCTTGCCTTCGTAATGGCCCGGCAGATCGTCGTCGGAGGTGTCCACCACGCCCTTGACGCCGGCGCTGGCGTGGAAGCCCGGGTTCTCCAGCGGACGGGAGGTCTTGATGTTGATCGTCGCGCCGATGCCGCCGGCCGGGGTGCTGGCGCGGCTGGTCTTGTAGACCTCCACCGCCGAGATCGCCTCGGAGGCCAGATCGGAGAACTCGAACGCGCGGCCGCCGGTGGCGGTCGGCATCTGGCGGCCGTTGAGCAGCACCAGGTTGAAGTCCGGGCCGACGCCGCGCACGGTGACCTTGGAGCCTTCGCCGTTGCTGCGGTCGATGGATACGCCGGTGATGCGCTGCAGGGACTCGGCCAGGTTGGTGTCCGGGAACTTGCCCATGTCCTCGGCCACGATGCCGTCGACCACACCCTGCGAATCGCGCTTGAGGTTGGCCGAGGACATCATGCTCTGGCGGATGCCCTTGACCTGCACGGCGTCCAGGTTGGTGGCATCGGTGCTGGACTGCGCGCTGGCGTTGCCAGGCGTGGCCTGCGCGGCCGAGCTGGCCGGCGCTTGATTCGATTCCGGCGCGGTCTGCGCGGCGGCCGTCGCGGACAACGCGACCAGCATCGCCGACACCAGCAACCGCCGACGCGGCATGGCAACCATCTGCTTCATACGACCCTCCCCAGGTGCGGATATGACGAATGCCGTCCGAGCCCTTGAATTCAGGTCTCGTACACGGCAGGTGCGCCGTTTTGTCAGAGGGTGACAGCGCTGTCACGCCGCATCGCAGCACCGCGCCGCAGGGGCATGCGCCGCCATCGGAAGCGGACGCGGATGGCGCCGGCGGCAAAGGCCCGCCACGCGGGGCTGGAATCGTTTACGTTCCGTTAGGAAGCGATGACAACGTTGGTCACCGGCGCGACTGGCGCCGAAGCGCTCAGTGCGCGGCGCGTTGCGCGGATTGCGCGCCCTGCATCAGGCGGTCGGTCCAGGCGATGCCGATGGCCGACAGGATGAAGACGCAGTGGATGATGGTCTGCCACAGCACGCCCTGCGGGGTGAGCGTGGAGCAGCCGGTAGTGCCGATCGCGCTGGCCGCGGTGGCGCTGGCCAGCAGCTCGGGCGAGCAGAACGGCAACCCGCCCAGCGCCCCGGCGGCGATGAAGGTCTTGAGCAGGTGGATCGAGGAGATGCCGATGATCGCCATCGCCAGCTTGACCTTGAGCACGCTGGCGTTGACGTGGCTGAGCCATTCGGGCTGGTCGGGATGGCCTTCCAGCCCCAGGCGCGAGACGAAGGTCTCGTAGCCGCCGACGATCACCATCACCAGCAGGTTGGAGATCATCACCACGTCGATCAGCCCCAGCACGATCAGCATGATCTGCTGCTCGCCCAGGCTGGGCGCCTCGTGGATCAGGTGCCACAGCTCCTTGCCGAACAGGAACACGTAGACGCACTGGGCCAGGATCAGCCCCAGGTACAGCGGCAGCTGCAGCCAGCGCGAGGCGAAGATCAGGCCGGCGATGGGGTTGAGGCGGGCGGGCGGCTGGGGCGACATGGCGGAACGATTCGTCTCGTGGGCGCGGCAGCGTAGCCAGCCGCCCATGACACTGCCAAGCGAAGCCGCGCCGTAGACTCGGCTTCTTTCAGCACTGTAAGGAACCGGCGCGATGATCGACCTGTACTACTGGCCCACGCCCAACGGGCACAAGATCACCCTGTTCCTGGAAGAGGCCGGGCTGGACTACACGATCAAGCCGGTGGACATCGGCAAGGGCGACCAGTTCGCCGCCGAGTTCCTGGCCATCTCGCCCAACAACAAGATGCCGGCCATCGTCGACCACGCCCCGGCCGACGGCGGCGCGGCGCAGAGCGTGTTCGAGTCCGGCGCGATCCTGCTGTACCTGGCCGAGAAGACCGGCGCCTTCCTGCCGGCCGAGGCCCGCGCGCGGATCGAGGTGCTGGAGTGGCTGTTCTGGCAGGTGGGCGGACTGGGGCCGATGCTCGGCCAGAACCACCACTTCAACCAGTACGCGCCGGAGAAGATCCCCTACGCGATGGACCGCTACACCAACGAGACACGGCGCCTGTACGGCGTGCTGGACAAGCGCCTGGACGGGCGCGACTTCATCGCCGGGGACTATTCCATCGCCGACATGGCGGCCTATCCGTGGATCGTGCCGCACGCCAAGCAGAAGATGGACCTGGTGGACTTCCCCAACGTGGCGCGCTGGTTCGACGCCATCAGCCAGCGCCCGGCGACCGCACGCGCCTACGCCCTGGGCCCGCAGGTCAATCCCGCCCTGGGCGAACCGCTGACCGAGGAACAGCTCCGGCACATGTTCGGCCCGCGGTAAACCTTCCGCGCGGTGGAAGCCGCTTGCTCGGTGGGAGAACGGTGAAGCCGCTTGCTTGGTGGGAGAACGGTCTGTCAGGTCAAGCCGCGGCCTCCTTGTAGAGCGGAGCTTGCTCCGCTGCTTTTCTGCCGGATCATGGGAAAGCCCCAGCGGAGCAAGCTCCGCTCTACAGGGGGAGCCGCCCTTGTGGCCTTTTCGGCCAATGGCGGCGATGGGGCTTTCCCGGTAAAGCCCCTCGCCGCCATGGCGGCTCCCACCCCAGCCCCAACCGCATGTGGCATCGACGATCATGTCCACATGAACCGCGCCACTGCCCTTTCCCCGCAGCCACTCACCCTCGACGCCATCACCGGCGATGCGCCGCTGAGCGGCCCGAGCCTGCTCAAGCCCACCCTGTCGCCCGACGGGGCGCGCGTGGCCTATCTGCGCGGCCGCGACGGCGCGCGGCACCGGCTGGACCTGTGGTGCTACGAGGTCGCGGCCGGCGAACACCGGCTGCTGGTCGATGCCGACCACGTGCTGCCGCCAGGCGGGGAACGGCTCAGCGCCGAGGAAGCCGAGCGCCGCGAGCGCCAGCGCATCGCCGCCTACAGCGGCATCGTCGACTACCAGTTCTCGCAGGACGGCGCGCGGCTGCTGTTCCCGCTGGGCGGCGCGCTCTATCTCTACGACCTGCGCGCCGCGCCCGCGCAGGCGGTGCGGACGCTGACGCACGCCGAGGAGGGCTTCGCCACCGATGCGCGCTTCTCGCCGCGCGATGGCTTCGTCGGCTTCATCCGCGGACGCGATCTGTGGGTGGTGGACCTGGCCGACGGCGCGCAGCACCGGCTGACCCACGACGGCGATGCGGTCATCGGCAACGGCGTGGCCGAGTTCGTCGCCGACGAGGAGATGGGGCGCCACACCGGCTACTGATGGGCCCCCGACGACAGCGCGCTGGCGTTCGCGCGCATCGACGAATCGCCGGTGCCGCTCAAGCAGCGCAGCGAGATCCACGCCGACCGCACCGTGGTGGTCGAGCAGCGCTATCCGGCCGCCGGCGAGCCCAATGTGCGGGTGAGGCTGGGCGTGATCGCGCCCCGCGCGGGCGCGGCCCCGCGCTGGATCGACCTGGGCGACGAGGCGGACCTCTATCTGGCCCGGGTGAACTGGCGCGACGCGCAGCGCCTGACCTTCCAGCGCCAGTCGCGCGACCAGCAGCGCCTGGACCTGATCGAGCACGATCTGCGCACCGACGCGCAGCGCACCCTGATCACCGAGACCTCGCCGACCTGGGTGCCGCTGCACGATGCGCTGCACTTCCTAGCGGACGGGCGCTTCGTGTGGGCGTCCGAACGCAGCGGCTTCCTGCATCTGTCGCTGCACGAGGAGGACGGCAGGCTGCGCACGCCGCTGACCGCCGGTGCCTGGCCGGTCGATGCGCTGCTGGGCGTCGATGCGGCGCGCGAGCAGGTGTACTTCAGCGCCGGCATGCGCGGCGGCGAGGCAGCGCCGACGCAGGCCCATGCGTTCGCCGTGTCCTTCGACGGCGGCGCGCCGCGGGCGTTGACGCGGGAGGCGGGCGTGCATGCGGTGCGCTTCGCGCGCGATGCCAGCGTGTTCGTCGATCACTGGTCCAGCCCGTCGGTGCCGCCGCAGCTGGTCCTGCATCGCGCCGACGGCACGCCGCTGGCCGCGCTGCTGGCCAACGACCTCGACGATCCCCGCCATCCGTATGCGCCCTACCGCGCCGCGCATCGCCCGCCGCGATTCGGCACCTGCCTGGCCGCCGACGGCGTCACGCCGCTGCATACCAGCCTGCTGCTGCCGCCCGGCTTCGACCCGGCGCGGCGCCACCCGGTGATCGTGCACGTCTACGGCGGCCCGGCGGCGCAGACGGTGACCGAAAGCTGGCCCACGCGCGGCGATGCCTGGCTGGACCAGGTCCTGGCCCAGCGCGGCTATGTGGTCTTCAGCGTGGACAACCGCGGCACGCCGCGGCGCGGGCGCGCGTTCGGCGGTGCGCTGTACGGTCGGCAGGGCACGGTCGAGGTGGACGACCAGTGCGCGGCGGTGGACTGGCTGCGCGCGCAGCCCTGGGTCGACCCGGCGCGCATCGGCGTGTACGGCTGGTCCAACGGCGGCTACCTGACGCTGATGCTGCTGGCGCGCGCGCCGCAGCGGTTCGCCTGCGGCGTGGCCGGCGCCCCGGTGGTCGACTGGGCGCTGTACGACACCCATTACACCGAACGCTACATGGGCCATCCGCGCGACAACGCCGACGGCTACGCCCAGGCCAGCGTGCTGACCCATGCAGCGGGCATCGCCCCGGGCGCGCTGTTGCTGCTGCACGGCATGGCCGACGACAACGTGCTGTTCTCCAACGCCACCGCCCTGATGAGCGCCCTGCAGGCGCGCGGCACCGCCTTCGAACTGATGGCCTTCCCCGGCGCCCGGCACGGCCTGCTCGGACACGACGCGCGGTTCCGCTACCGGATGATGGAAGACTTCTTCGCGCGCAAGCTGGGGGTTGGCAGCGCAGGCTGACGGCTTCGGCCATCCGCTCCGCCCCCTCCCTTTCGCCGAAGGCGAAGGGGAGCTCGAAGTCGCGGCTAGCGACTGAGGGGGTGGGGTGCTCTTGCTCTTCGCTTCGGCGGCTTGCCCGGGAAAGCCCCAACCCCTCCCCAGCCCTCCCCTGCGCTGCGCGCAAGGGAGGGGGCCTATGGTTGCCTCGGCCCACAGCAGTGCGTAGCGTCGCCGCACTCTCCTTGCCTGCCAGGTGTCGTCCATGATCAAGCCGCTGGTGTTCGCCCTTGCCCTGGCGCTGTGCGCGCCGCTGCCCGGCGTGGCGGCCGAGGCCGCCTCGCCGGCCGCGCCGGCCTGGGTCGCGCGCAGCAACACCTACGCCGAGGCGCTGCTGGAGGCGCAGGCGGCCTTCATGCCGGAGATGGCGAGCCAGGTGGGCCTGTCGGCCTACGACGCGCGGGTCGCCGATCTGGGGCCCAACCAGCCGGCGCGCTATCGCGCCGCGATGACCGCGGCGCGCGCCAAGCTCCAGGCCGCGCTGCAGACCGAGCGCGATGCCAACGTGCGCCAGGACCTGCAGATCCTGCTGCACGCGGTGGACATGGAAATCCAGGGCAGCCAGCTCAACGAGGCGCTGCTGCTGCCGTGGGTCGACGCACCGCAGTCGGTGTTCAACGGCATCAACAACCTGCTCTCCGACCAGGTGCCGCCCGCGCGCCGGGCCAAGGCGCTGGACCGGCTGAAGGCCTACGTGGGCCTGACCCCGGACAGCACGCCGTTCACCACGCTCGCGCGCCAGCGCTACGAGGAGAAGCTGGCCAATCCGGCGCTGCTGCCGCCGACCAGGCTCGAGGTCGAGCGCGCGCTGTCCAACGTGGACACCTACATCGACGGCATCCGCGAACTGTTCACCGAATACAAGATCGCCGGCGCCGAGCCGGCGCTGGCGCGCATGGCCGCCGAGCTCAAGGCCTACGCCGACTGGACCCGCGGCACCGTGCTGCCCAAGGCGCGCACCGACACGCGCCTGCCGCCGCAGCTGTACGCCTTCCAGCTCAGGCAGGTCGGCATCGACATCGATCCGCAGCAGCTGATGCAGCGCGCGCAGGTGGAGTTCATGGAGACCCGCGCGGCCATGCAGCAACTGGCGCCGCAGGTGGCCAAGGCGCAGGGGCTGCGCGACACCGACTACCGCGCGGTGATCAAGGCGCTCAAGCGCGGCACCATCGCCAACGACCAACTGGAGGCGCACTACCGCGATGTGATCGACCGGATCGATCCGATCATGAAGCGCGAGCGCATCGTCACCGTGCCCAAGCGGCCGCTGCAGATGCGGCTGGGCTCGGCCGCCGAGAGCGCCGCCTCGCCCGCGCCGCACTACCTGCCGCCGCCGCTGGTGGGCAACACCGGCCAGCAGGGCCAGTTCGTGCTGCCCATCGGCAACCCGTCGGCCGATGGCCAGGACGCCGGCAGCCGCTACGACGATTTCAACTTCGCCGCCGCGGCCTGGACGCTGAGCGCGCACGAGGGTCGCCCGGGCCACGACCTGCAATTCGCCGCGATGGTCGAACGCGGGCTGTCGCTGGCGCGCACGCTGTTCGCGTTCAACTCGGTCAACGTCGAGGGCTGGGCGCTGTACGCCGAGGCCGAGATGGTGCCCTACGAGCCGGCCGAGGGGCAGATGATCGCGCTGCAGTTCCGCCTGCTGCGCGCGGCGCGCGCGATGCTGGACCCGATGCTCAACCTGGGCCTGATCGACCGCGAGCGCGCGCGCCTGGTGCTGGAACACGACGTCGGGCTGTCGCCGGCGATGGCGCGCCAGGAGCTGGACCGCTACACCTTCAACGCGCCCGGCCAGGCCGGCAGCTACTTCTACGGCTATAGCCGGATCCTCGAACTGCGCATGCAGACCGAACTGGCGCTGGGGCCGGCGTTCGACCGGCAGGCGTTCAACGACTTCCTGCTCGACCAGGGGCTGCTGCCGCCCGACCAGCTGGCCGAGGCGGTGCGCACGCAGTTCGTGCCGCGTTACGCGGGCAAGGCCGCGCCATGAAGCCGCTGGTCGTGCACCGCGTGGTCGCCAATCTGGCCACGCCCGATCCGGCCGGGCTGGCGGCGTTCTATCGGGCGGTGTTCGATCTGGAGCTGGCGATGGACCACGGCTGGATCGTGACCCTCGCCAGCGACGCGGCGAGCATGACGCCCCAGGTCTCGCTGGCCAGCGAGGGCGGCAGCGGCACGCCGGTGCCGCAGCTGTCGATCGAGGTGGACGATGTGGCCGGCGCCTATGCGCGGGTGCAGGCGCTGGGCGCGCCGGTCGAATATCCGCTGACCGACGAGCCCTGGGGCGTGCGACGCTTCTTCGTGCGCGATCCGGCAGGACACCTGCTCAACGTGCTGGCGCACCTGCCGCGCTAGGGCCTTGGGTCAGGGCGTGGCGGGCGCCGTCTCGGCCGCGCGCTCGGCGCCCGGCGGGACATAGATCGCCACGCCGTTGGCCTGCTTCTGCTGGGTCGGGATGCCGATGCCGATCCCGCCGCCGACATGGCCGCCATAGCTGCCGCCGCCGACCGACAGGCCCACCGGCGAGCGCCCGCCGGCGCCGGCGCCGATCAGCACCACGCCATTGGCGCCGAGCTTGGCGGCCTCGTTCTTGAGCCGGCGCATGGCCGCGTCGGTCTGGCCCTGGGTGCCGAAGCCGACCGCGCTCTGCGCCTCGAGCTGGGCGATCTGCACCGCGCCGGGCGGCACGGCGGTGTAGACGCGCACGGTGGCCGGGTCCACCGGCGGGCGCGGCGAGGACAGCATCACCTTGGTGGTGCCGGCGCAGGCGGCCAGGCTGAGCAGCAGCGGGGCGAGGAACAGGGCGCGCTTGGACATGGTCGAAACTCCGGCTATGGGCGAGGACGGCCCTCCAGGCCGGCATGATCCACGCCGGGCGCTGAACCGCAACGTCCCAGACGGCGCGTGGCGCCGCGCGGGCGTCGGGGCGATCATGGCCTGTCCGGTTTTCCTGTCCCCCTCGCATGATCCTGCGTCCACGCCCCACCACCTGGCAGCTGCTGTACCTGATGCGCGGCTCGATCCTGCCGCTGGTAGCGCCGCGGCTGCTGTTCGTCGGCGCGGTGGCGTGCCTGGCGTCGTGGTTCGCCCAGCGTCAGCCGCACGCGTTCGCGCAGATCACCGTCGCGCCCTTCACCCTGATCGGCATCGCGCTGTCGCTGTTCCTGGGCTTCCGCAACAGCGCCTGCCACGAGCGCTGGTGGGAAGGCCGCAAGCAGTGGGGCGCGCTGCTGGTGCACACCCGCGCGCTGGCGCGGCAGACCGATGCCCTGCTGGCGCAGGCGCCGCAGCTGCGCACCGAGCTGCTGCGCGCGGCCATCGGCTTCACCCATGCGCTCAACGCCCGCCTGCGCGGCGGCCAGACGGCGGCCGCGGCCGCGCCCTGGCTGCCGGACGAGACGGCCGCCGCCATCGCCGCCGCGCCCAACCCGACCGACGCGGTGCTGGGCTGGATGAGCCGCCGGCTGGGCCAGGCCCTGCACGATCAGCAGGTCCATCCGCTGCTGTATCCGAGCCTGGCCGCGCCCGTCGCCGGCCTGGGCGAGGTGCAGGCCGCGTGCGAACGCATCCACGGCACGCCGCTGCCGTTCGCCTACACGCTGCTGCTGCATCGCACCGCGCTGCTGTTCTGCACGCTGCTGCCGTTCGGCCTGGCCGGCGATAGGGCCTGCCCTCCACTCCCGAGTAGGCCGCGCCGCCCTTGCGCGTGCCCGGGGCAAGGAAGCGTGAGGGAGTGGACGTCCGTCCACGACCGAGCAATGACGCCGTCCCGGGTGCGCGCAAGGGCGGCCCTCCGGGTTGGCGCTGCAAGGCCGCCATCTTTGCGCCGCGCGGCTTGGCCTGACGGCCAGTCAAGCCTGCGCCACGCGACGCAAACCTGACGGCCTTGCAGCGCCAACGCGGCCTACTCGGGAGTGGAGGGCAGGCCCCAGGCTGGGCCACGCCGCTGCTGTCGATGCTGATGGCCTATGCGATGTTCGGCCTGGACGCGCTGGGCGACCAGCTGGAAGACCCCTTCGGCCGCGCCGACAACGACCTGCCGCTGGACGCGCTGACCCGCACCGTGGAGATCGAGCTGCGCGCGGCGCTGGGCGAGACCGCGCTGCCGGCGCCGCTGCAGCCGCAACGCTTCGTCCTGACCTGATCGCGCCAACGCCGCGCCGGTCCGCGCGGCGCGGGGGCGTATCCTTGTCGGGTTGACGCTGGAGTTCTTCCCGTATGGCCTACCCCGCCCACCGTCCGCGCCGCATGCGCCGCGACGATTTCTCGCGCCGCCTGATGCGCGAGCACACCCTGACCACCAACGACCTGATCCTGCCGGTGTTCGTCCACGAGGGCGAGGGCCGCATCCCGGTGCCGTCGATGCCCGGCGTGGAGCGCCTGTCGATCGACGAGCTGCTGCGCGTGGGCGAGCAGGCGCTGGAGCTGGGCGTGCCGGTGCTGGACCTGTTCGGCGTGCCCGACCCGGCCGCCAAGACCGACGACGGCCGCGTGGCCTGGGACGAGCAAGGCATCATCCAGCGCGCGATCCGCGCGCTCAAAAGCCGGTTCCCCGAACTGGGCGTGATGACCGACCAGGCACTGGACCCGTACACCACGCACGGCCAGGACGGGCTGATCGACGAGACCGGCTACATCCTCAACGAGGCGACCATCGAGGCGCTGATCAAGCAGTCGCTCTCGCACGCGGCCGCCGGCGTGGACATCCTCTCGCCCAGCGACATGATGGACGGGCGCATCGGCGCCATCCGCGGCGCGCTGGAAGCCGAAGGCTTCATCCACACCAAGATCATGGCCTACTCGGCCAAGTACGCCAGCGCCTTCTACGGCCCGTTCCGCAACGCGGTCGGCAGCGCCGGCAACCTGGGCAAGGGCAACAAGTTCACCTATCAGATGGACCCGGCCAACCTGGACGAGGCGCTGCACGAGATCGCGCTGGACCTGGAGGAAGGCGCGGACATGGTCATGGTCAAGCCGGGCATGCCGTATCTGGACGTGCTGCGCCGGGTCAAGGACACCTTCCGCCGCCCGACCTTCGTCTATCAGGTCAGCGGCGAGTACGCGATGCTCAAGGCCGCCGCGGCCAATGGCTGGCTGGATGGCGAGGCGGTGATGATGGAATCGCTGGTCGGCTTCAAGCGCGCCGGCGCCGATGGCGTGCTGACCTACTTCGCCCTGGACGCGGCGCGCTTGCTGCGCCAGCGCGGCTGACGCGATGAGCGCCGGCATGGCCCTGCAGGCGCTGCTCGGCCTGCCCCTGGTCTGCGCCACCGCCTTCGCGCTGCTGGTGGCGCTGATCGCCCCGCGCGTGCCCGGCCGCACCCTGGTGCGCTGGGGCGCGGCGCTGATGCTGCTCGGTCAGGTGGGCGCGCTGGGCGTGAGCGTGGGCCAGACCCTGCTGCTGCAGCGCACCCTGGCCGGCGGCGGCAGCCTGCAGCAGGCCGGCGTGGTGATCGGCCTGATCCACATGGGTCTGGGCGTGATCGCGGTGGTCGGCCTGAGCCTGCTGGCGGTCGGCTTCCTGCGCACGGCCCGGGCGGCGGCCGGCGCCATGCCGCGCTGAAGCCCGGCATGGGACACTAGGCGCTCGTCGTCCCATCCGAGTGCCCGCATGAGTCGTTACGCGCTGTTTGGCCGGTCCGTGGCCAAGTCGCCCTCCCCGCAGATCCACGCCGCCTTCGCCCGCCAGACCGGCATCGCGATGGAATACGTCGGCCTGGACGTCGAGCCGGGCGCGCTGCCCGCCGCCCTGGACGCCTTCGCCGCCCGTGGCGGCCGCGGCGCCAACGTCACCGTGCCGCACAAGCAGGCCGCCTTCGCCGCCTGCACGCGCCTGAGCGAGCGCGCCCGCACCGCCGGCGCGGTCAACACCCTGCGCCTGGAAGAGGGCCAGTGGTACGGCGACAACACCGACGGCGCCGGCCTGGTGCGCGACCTCACCGGCCGCCACAGCCTGGACCTGCGCGGCCGACGCGCCCTGCTGCTGGGCGCCGGCGGCGCCGCGCGCGGCGTGGCCCCGGCGCTGCTGGAGGCCGGCGTGCGCGAGCTGGTCATCGTCAACCGCAGCCCCGAGCGCGCCGATGCCCTGGCCGACGCGCTGGGCGAACCCGGCCGCGCCCATACCCGCTACTGGGAAGACCTGGCTGGCATCGGCGACTTCGAACTGGTCATCAACGCCACTTCGGCCGGCCGCGACGCCGGCGCCCCGCTGTCGCTGCCCTTCGCCCTGTGCAACGACATGACCGGCGCGGTGGACCTCAACTATGGCGAGGTGGCCATCCCCTTCCTGGCCTGGGCCCGCGCCGCGGGCCTGCGCACCATCGTCGACGGCCTGGGCATGCTGGTCGAACAGGCCGCCGAAAGCTTCGAGATCTGGCACGGCGTGCGCCCCGACACCGACCCGGTCTACACCCTGCTGCGCGAGGGCGCCCCGGAACCGGCAACAGCCTGAGCCGCTTAGCGCTCGCCTTTGCAGTTGCGGTTGCGGTTGCGGTTGCCTGTGCTTTTGTTTTTGCGGTTGCTGTACCTGTCTGAGCCGTAAAGCGAGCCGAGCATCGCAGGAAGACGGGGCCGAAGAGGGGCCCTGTTTGAGCGAAGCGAGTTTGGGCCCCGTGCCCCGTCTTCCGAGAAGCGCAGGGGACCGCCGCGCAGCGGCGGCTCGCGTCCCGGCGAGAAGCGGTTTTGGCTACTTTTGACAAGACAAAAGTAGCTCGCGCGGCGAAGCCGTGCGAAAGCTTTGCTTTTGCTTTGCTTTAAGAAGCGCCTGCATGGCGCTCAAGTTTTACTTGCAAATTTAAAGCAAGACTTGTCAGTAGCTGGCGCTGGAACTTGTAGGACGAAAGCAACGCGCCTGCGGCGCGCCAAGTGCAAAGCTTTCGCGCCTGCGGCGCGACTTCCTTTTGTCTTGTCAAAAGGAAGCAAAACCGCTTCTCGCCGGGACGCACGCCGACGCTACGCGTCGGTCCCCTACGCTCCTCGCAAAGCAGGGCACGGCGCCCAAACTCGCTTCGCTCAAACAGGGCCCCTCTTCGGCCCTGCTTCGCTGCGGTGCTCGGCGTGCTTTACGGCTCAGACAGGTAAAGCAACAGCAACCGCAAAGGCAACGGCAACGGCAACGGCAACGGCAACGGCAACGGCAACGGCAACGGCAAGCTAGGCCATCAAACGTTGCAACGCCTCCCGCAAGGCGAGCCCGCCGCCGCCGATCAGCACGCCGAAGTAGACGATGCTGGCCAGATTCATCAGATGGCCCAGCAGCGCCGCGACGCCGTCGCGCTGCATCAGGCCGATGGCCAGCAGCAGGATCGCCAGCGCCGGCAAGGTGTTGGAGAAGGGCACGAAGCCGAACGGCGCCATCAGCAGCAGCGCGCCCAGCACCAGGCCGGCGTCGTTGACCGTCTCGGCCGGGCGCGAATCGACCAGCGCGGGCAGCCGGTGCGGGCGGCTGATCTTCTGCAGCCGCCCGACCCAGACCATGCCGCGGCCGAGCGCGCTGCGCAGCCGGTCCGAGGGCAGCTGGCGTTCGCGCAGCCGCGCCGGCAGCCACAGCGGGCGGCGCAGCAGGCGGCACACGCCGACCAGCAGGATGCCGGCGCCGAACACCGTGCTCACCCCGGGAATCGACACCGGGATCAGGAACACCAGGGTCAGCAACGCCGTCAGCAGCAGCAATCCCTGAGGCCCGAACTGGTCGAGCAGCGCGTCCAGGCTGAGCTGGTCCGGCGGCAGGTGGTCGATGGCCTGTTGCAGCTGGTCGCCCAGCGCGGTGGTGGACGGGTCGGGCGCGGCGCGCATGCGGGATCCGAAACGAAGGGGACCGCGAGCCTAGCCCGGCCGCGCATGTCGGCGCTGTCAGTCGGCGCCGACAAACGCAGGCGCGATTCAGCGCGCGGCGGCGCCGTGCGCGGCCAGGAAGGCGCGCAGCGAGGCCGGCTTGACCGGCTTGGTCAGCAGGCGATAGCCGCGCTCGCGCGCCTGGGCCTTGAGCTCGTCGCGGCCATCGGCGGTCAGCAGCGCGCCGGCGATCGGGCCCGGGCTGGCGGCGCGCAGCGCGTCCAGCGTATCCAGGCCCTCCAGGCGGTCGTGCAGGTGGTAGTCCACCAGCATCACCGCCGGCGCCTCGGCCACCACGCGCTCCAGCGCCGCATCGACGGTGGCGGCGGTGACCACGTTCACCCCCCAGCGGCCCAGCAGCACGCGCATGCCGTCCAGGATCTCCTGGTCGTTGTCCACGCACAGCACCTTGAGCCCGGTCAGCGAGTCGCTGGCCGGCATCCGCCGCGGCACCGCCGGGCGGGCGCTGATGCTGGCCGCGCGCGGCACGGTGATCGAGAACATGCTGCCCTTGCCGACGTTGCTGCGCGCGTCCAGCGGCGCGTCCAGCACGCGCGAGATGCGCTGGCAGATCGACAGGCCCAGCCCCAGGCCCTGCTCGCCCCAGTCGAAGGGCTGCTGGTAGCGCTGGAACTCGTCGAAGATCTGGCGCATGTGCTGCGGCGGAATGCCCGGGCCGGTGTCCCACACCTGCAGCTCCAGCTGCGCGCCGCGGCCGCGCATGCCCAGCACGATCCGGCCCGAGCGGGTGTAGCGCAGCGCGTTGGCGATGAAGTTCTGCAGCACCCGGCGCAGCAGGCGGCGATCGCTGCGCACCGGAGCGCGGTCGCGCACGTGCACGCGCAGCTGCAGGCCGCGGCCGGCGGCCACCGGCGCGTACTGCGCGGCCAGCTCGCGCATGACCTCGGCCGCGTCGAAATCGGTCAGCTCGGCGCGCAGGCGGTTGTGGTCCATGCGCGAGACGTCCAGCAGGCCGTCGAGCAGCTCCTCGGCCGCGCGCAGCGAGGCGTCCACGCGCTCGGCCAGACGCACCTGCTCGGCCGCGTCGCCGCCGCTCTCGCGCAGGGCCGAGGTGAACAGCCGCGCCGCGTTGAGCGGCTGCAGCACGTCGTGGCTGATGGCCGCCAGGAAGCGCGACTTGGACTGCTGCGCCGACTCGGCCTCCTCGCTGCGCTGGGCCACGCGCTGTTCCAGGTTCTCGTTGGCTTCCAGCAGGGCCAGCTCGACGCGCTTGAACTCGGTCACGTCGTTGTAGCTGGTCACATAGCCGCCGCCGGGCAGCGGCTGGCCGCGCATCTCGATCACCTGGCCGTCGCTGCGCGTGCGCTCGAACACGTGCGGGCTGCCGGCGCGCATGTAGCCGATGCGCTTGGCGATCTGTTCCTCGACATCGCCCTCGCCCAGCTCGCCGCGCTCGGCGTTGTAGCGGATCAGGTCGGCGACCGGGCGGCCGACGTAGAGCATGCCCTCTGGATAGCCGAACATGGTCTGGTAGCGGCGGTTCCAGGCCACCAGGCGCATCTCCGGATCGACCACGCTCACGCCCGAGCTGATGTTCTCCAGCGTGGAGGAGAGGATCTCGCGGTTGAAGCGCAGCTCCTGGCCGGCCTCGTCCAGCACCGCCACCACCTCGCCCAGCTCCATGCCCGAGCCGCGCAGCACGCTGGTCAGCACCAGCCGCGCCGAGGCCGCGCCGATGGCCGAGGCCAGCAGGCGTTCGGTGAACTGCACCCAGGCGCGGTCGGCGTTGGCGTCGAGCTTGAGCTCGCGGCCCAGCTCGCGCGCCTGCTCGGCGAAGGCGCGCGAGGCATGGCGTTCGCCCACCACGCGCTGGGCCAGCGACATCAGGTCGGCCACGCGCACGTTGCCCGGCCACTCGCTGGCGATCAGCGCGCGCCGCTGCGCGTACGGGTCCAGGAACGGCACGATGCGCAGGCGCTCGTCCAGCGAGGGCCGCCATCGCGCCGAGACCAGCATCATCGTGGCGGTGTTGAGCAACAGCGACCAGAACGTGCCGTGGGTGAGCGGATCCCAGCCGCTCAGGTTGAACAGCTGCTGCGGCTTGAGCCAGGCGATGCCGAACGGCCCGGTCTCCAGCCACTCCGGCCCCAGCCAGCCCGAGGCCGACAGCGTCGGCAGCAGCAGCGTATAGCCCCATACCGCGAAGCCCGCCGCCATGCCCAGCTCCACGCCGCGCTTGCTGGCCCCGCGCCAGTACAGCCCGCCGATCAGCGCCGGGGCGAACTGCGCCACCGCGGCGAAGGCGATCAGGCCGTAGCTGGCCAGCGTGCTGTCGCCGTTGCTGCCGCGGTGATAGGCATAGGCGCACAGCGCCAGCACCAGGATGGTCACCCGGCGCACCCACAGCACGCGCGTGGCCACGTCGGCCGCGTCGTGGCGCTCGCCCCAGCCGCGGCGCAACAGGATCGGCATGACCAGGTCGTTGCTGATCATGGTCGCCAGCGCGATGCTGGCCACGATCACCATGCCGGTGGCCGCCGAGAAGCCGCCGATGTAGGCGGCCATGGCCAGCTTGTCCTGGCCGATGGCCAGCGGCAGGGCCAGCACGAAGGTGTCGCCGGCCTGGGCGCCGTGCCCGCCGAACAGCTCCACCCCAGCGGTGGCGATGGGCACCACCATCAGCGAGATGATCACCAGGTAGGCGCCGAACATCCAGCGCGCGCGGCGCACATCGCCCACGTCGCCGCATTCGACCACCGCCACCTGGAACTGGCGCGGCAGGCACAGGATGGCCAGGAAGCCCAGCAGGGTCTGGGTGAGGAAGCCGGCCGGCGGCTGGCTCTCGAACAGCGTGCGCGCCGCCTCGCCCAGCGGGTGGTCGCGCACGCTCAGCCAGTGCCAGGACACCAGGCCCACGGCCACCAGCGCCACCAGCTTGACCACCGACTCCAGCGCCAGGGCGGCCATCATGCCGTGGTGGTGCTCGGTGGCATCGACCTGGCGGGTGCCGAACAGCGCGGCGAACAGCGCCATCAGCAGCGCCACGTACAGCGCCGGATCGTGGAAGAAGCCGGTGGTCTCCGGGTTGTGCCCGGTCAGCACGCCCAGGCTCATCGCCACGGCCTTGTACTGCAGGGCCAGGTAGGGGATGACGCCGAACAGCGCGATCAGCGTCACCAGCGCGGCCAGCCGGCGCGAGCGCCCGTAGCGCGAGGAGATGAAGTCGGCGATGGAGACGATGTTGTGGCTGCGTGCCAGCAGCGCCAGCCGCTCGATGATGCGCCAGGCGAACACCATCAGCAGCAGCGGGCCCAGGTAGATCGGCAGATAGCTCAGGCCGTGGCGCACCGCCGTGCCCACCGCGCCGTAGAAGGTCCACGACGAGCAGTACACCGCCAGCGCCGCCGAATAGATCACCGGGCGCAGCCAGCGCAGGTTGGGATACAGCCGATAGCGGTCCCCCAGCCACGCCACGCCGAACAGCACCGCGGCGTAGGCGACGGAAATCCCCAACAGGACCCAGCCTGAGATCATCGTGTTCCTTAAGGATGTGCGGCGCGCGGACGGCGCGCCCGGCGGCCAGTGTACTGAGCGGCGTCGGGAAAGCCCCGTCGCCGCCATGGCGGCTCCCACAGGAGCGCCGGCCGTCACCGCCAGCTGACAGCCGCCAGCCGCCAGTCGCCAGTCGCCAGTCGCCAGTCGCCAGTCGCCAGCAAAGTCTCCACCGTCATTCCCGCGTAGGCGGGAATCCAGGGACTTTGCTCCTGCGCTTCGACGCCCTGGCTCTCCCGCCCGAACGTCCATGGATTCCCGCTTTCGCGGGAACGACGGATTGGGAGGATCGGCGGAGCGACGGCGTTGCAGGCCGTTGCGCGCCAGCACCGCGGCGATTGTGGTGGGAGCCGGCATGGCGGCGATGCGGCTTTACTGGCAAAGCCTCATCGCCGCCATGGCGGCTCCCACCAAGCGGACTGACTGGCCACCGCAGCGCCACAGGCGCCGCGGATTCATTCCGCCGCGCAGAAGCGCAGGCGGGCCACGGTGCCGCGGCCGGGGTCGGAGTCGATGCGCAGCTGCCAGCCCAGGTGCTCGCACAGGCGCGCGATCAGGTCCAGGCCGATGCCGCCGCCGTCGCGGCCGCCGCCGCGGGCCATGCGGCTGTAGACCGCGCTGATCTCCTCCGGCGACATGCCGTGGCCGGGATCGCGGATCACCACGGTCGCGCCGGGCTCCAGGCCCACTTCGATGCGGCCACGGTCGCTGTTCTCCACCGCGTTGCGCAGCAGGTTGCCGATGGCGGCCTGGACGATGGCCAGCGGCGCGTGGATCACGCATTCGGCCATGGGCGCGATCACCAGCTCCAGGTCGCGGCCCTCGGTCAGGTGCTGGTGGTCGGCCACCACCTCCGGGATCAGGTCCTGCAGCGCGACCAGGTCGGCGTTGCGGGTCAGCCGCGAGGGATCCTTGGCCAGCACCAGCAGCAGCGAGATCAGCTGCTCGACCTTGCGCGCGGTGCGACGCACGCGCAGCAGCGGCGCGCGCACGGCCGGCGGCAGGTCGGGGTGTTCCAGGGCCAGGTCGTTGGCGCCGGCGATCACCGCCACCGGGGTGCGCAGCTCGTGGCTGGCGCTGTCGATGAAGGCGCGCTCGCGCTCGACGAAGCGCGCGTTGCGCTCCAGGTAGCCGTTGAACGCCTCGCCGATCACGCGCAGCTCCTCGCTGGCGTCGGGCGGCACGTCGATGCGGGTCTGGGTCGCGTCCGGACGCAGGCCGGCGATCTGCCGCGCCAGTGCGCTCAGGGGCTGCACCGCCCGGCCCAGGCCCAGCGCCATCAGCAGGCCGAAGATGATGATGGCCACCGCCGCGGTCACCACCGTGGAGAAGGTCACCCAGCCCTCGACGCCTTCGAACTTGGTCAGGTCCAGGGCCAGCGCCAGCCGCCCGAACTCGGTGTCCTCCACCAGCACCACGTGCTTGACGTGGTTGATGAAGAAGTCGTCGTGCAGTCCGGGTTTGAGCCGGGCCAGCTTCTTGGGCAGGTTGGCGTCGTGCTGCAGGAAGTACATGTGCTCGGCCGGGTCGTCGATCCAGTTGTAGCCCGGATCGGCCCGCCGGCGTTCGACGAAATGCTGCAGGTCCGAGCGCATCAGCGAGCGCCAGACCTGGCGCTCGGCGTGCTCGTTGACTACCTCCCCGCCGATGACCACCGCGGCGGTGACCACCACCAGGTAGACCAGCGCCCAGCGCAGCAGGCGCGCACGCAGTGAAGGCCTACGCGCCATCGCGCGCCATGGGCTGGGCGTGCAGGCGGTAGCCCACGCGCGGCAGGGTGTGGATCAGCTTGGTCTCGAACGGCCCGTCCACGCTGCGGCGCAGTTCGTAGATATGCGAGCGCAGCATGTCCCCGTCCGGCGGTTCGTCGCCCCACAGCGCCTGCTCCAGGCGCTGGCGCGCCACCGCGCCCGGGCTGGCCTGCATCAGCACCTCCAGCAGCTTGCGGCAGGCCGGGTACAGGTGCAGCGGCCGCCCGGCGCGCTGCACCTCCAGCGTGGCCAGATCCAGGGTCAGGTCGGCCACCTGCAGCACGCGGCGCCGGTTGCGGCCCTCGGCGCGGGCCAGCAGCGCCTCCAGGCGCACCTCCAGCTCCTGCATGGCGAAGGGCTTGGTCAGGTAGTCGTCGGCGCCGGCGCGGAAACCGTCGACCTTGTCGGGCAGCTCGTCGCGCGCGGTCAGCATGATCACCGGCACGGTGCTGGCGTGCTCCTCGCGTAGCCGGCGCAGCACCTCGCGCCCGTCCATGCGCGGCAGCATCCAGTCCAGCAGGACGGCGTCGAAGGCCTGGGTGGTGGCCAGGTGCAGGCCGGTGACGCCGTCGGGCGCGGCGTCCAGCGCATGGCCGCGCGGTTCGAAATAGTCGAACAGGTTGGCCACCAGGTTGCGATTGTCTTCGATCACCAGCAGACGCATGGCGAGGGTCCTTGCAGGGGCCGCCGGCAGGAAGGCGGGCGGCGCGGGCGCGCATGGTGCACGGCCGCACGTCGGAAAGCCGTGTGGGCGCGCCGGCCGATTGTCCCATATGCTCCAGCGGCTGAACGCCTATGACGGGAGCGCCAGGTTCCGACATGTCTCCGACATCGCCCGGCACAGCATCGCCACCGCTTCCCTCGTCTCGCGCGCTCTCCATGCAGATGCCTGCCGTTTTCCGCCCGCGCGCGTCGTTGGCCGCCCGCTTCCATCCCGATCTGCTGCTGTGGGGCCCGCTGTGTGCGGCGGCCGTGGCCATCGCCCTGCTGCAGGGCGCCGGCGGCGATCTGTGGCTGGCTGACCATGTTTATGCGTGGGAAGGCGGGCACTGGGCCCTGCAGCACGCCTGGGCGACCGAGACCCTGGTCCACCAGTGGGGCAAGCGCGCCGACGTGGTGATCTGGCTGACGCTGGCGGCGATGCGCATCGTGCTGGCGCGCGAGCCCTCGACCCGCGCCTGGTGGCGGCCGCTGGACTACCTGCTGATCGCCTCGGTGGCCGGCCCGCTGCTGGTGTCGTGGATGAAGTCCTGGACCGACGTGGACTGCCCCTGGGACCTTGCCCGCTACGGCGGCAAGCATGTCTATGTGGAGCTGTTCCAGTCGCGCCCGGCCGGCTATGGCCCGGGCCAGTGCTTCCCGGCCGGCCACGCCAGCGCCGCCTACGGCTGGGTGGCGCTGTTCTTCGGCCTGGGCGCGGTGCAGCCGCGCTGGGGCCGGATCGGGCTGATCGCCGCGCTCTGCGCGGGCCTGCTGTTCGGGCTGAGCCAGCAGCTGCGCGGGGCGCACTTCGCCTCGCACGACATCGCCGCCGTGGCGGTGTGCTGGACGGCGTCGTGGCTGCTGGCGCGGCTGATGCTGCCGCGCGCGGACGCGCCGGCGTGAGCATGGAGGTGCCGCTGGACGCGCGGCGCGGCCGCCTGCGCCTGCCGGCCTGGCTGAGCCAGCGCCCGGTGCTGTCCAGCGATGCGCTGGTGGTGCTGGCCAGCCTGTACTTCGCCTGCTTCAGCAACGCCCGCTTCTGGTCGGCGGCGATCACCTCGCCCACCCAGCAGTGGCCGATGGCGCTGGCGCTGCTGGTGCTGCTGGTCGGCCTGCACGTGCTGCTGCTGGGCCTGCTGCTGACCCGCCGCACCGCGCAGCCGCTGCTGACGGTGATCGTGCTGGTCACCGCGGCCGCCTCGCACTTCATGGTGAAGTTCGGCCTGTACCTGGACGCGGACATGATCCGCAACGTGCTGGCCACCGACCGGCGCGAGTCGTCCGAGCTGCTCACCCCGTCCCTGCTGCCGCCGCTGCTGCTGGCCCTGATCCCGGTGCTGCTGCTGTGGCGGGTGCGCGTGCGCCAGCGCCCGCTCAAGGTCGCCGTGCTGCGCCGCGGCGCGCTGCTGGGCGGCGCGGCGCTGGCCTGCGTGCTGGCGGCCGTGGCCGCCTACCAGCCGCTGTCGGCGCTGATGCGCAACCAGCACGACCTGCGCTACCTGGCCGCGCCGGGCAACTGGATGATCTCGCTGGCGCGCGTGACCCTGGCCGGTCCGCCCGGCGACAAGAAACCCAAGCAGCCCATCGGCCTGGACGCGGTGCAGCTGCCGCTGCGCCCGGCCGGCGCCAAGCCGCGCCTGCTGGTATTGGTGGTCGGCGAGACCGCCCGCGCGCAGAACTGGGGGCTCAACGGCTATGCGCGCGACACCACGCCGCAGCTGCGCCAGGCCGGGGTGATCAACTTCCCCAACACCAGCTCCTGCGGCACCGCCACCGAGGTCTCGGTGCCGTGCATGTTCTCGCCCTGGGGCCGGGCCAACTACGACGAGGCCAAGATCCGCGGCCACCAGTCGCTGCTGCACGTGCTGGACCACGCCGGCGTCGGCGTGGTGTGGCGCGACAACCAGGCCGGCTGCAAGGGCGTGTGCGAGGGCCTGCCGTTCCAGTCGGTGACCGAGTCGACCGATCCGGAATTCTGCAACGGCACGCGCTGCTTCGACGGCATCCTGCTCAAGGACCTGGACGGCGCGCTGAAGCTGGCCAAGACCAAGGGCGGCGACCGCGTGCTGGTGCTGCACATGCTGGGCAACCACGGGCCGAGCTACTACGACCGTTATCCGCCCGCCTTCGCCCGCTATGCCCCGGCCTGCCAGCAGGCCGACCTGGGCCGCTGCACGCGCGAGCAGATCGTCAACGCCTACGACAACGCGCTGACCTACACCGACCACGTCCTGGCCAGCGCCATCGCCCAGCTGGCCGCGCGCACCGATGTGGACAGCGCGCTGCTGTACGTCTCCGACCACGGCGAGTCGCTGGGCGAGAAGGGCCTGTTCCTGCACGGCGTGCCCTACGCGATCGCCCCGCGGGAGCAGACCCATGTGCCGATGGTGATGTGGTTCGGCGACGGCTTCGCCCGCGACGAGGGGCTGGACGTGCAGTGCCTGCGCCAGCACGCCGATGCGCCGGCCAGCCACGACAATCTGTTCTCGTCGGTGCTGGGGCTGATGGACGTCAAGACGTCGGTGTACGACCGGTCGCGGGACCTGTTTGCGCCATGCAGAAGCAAGTCTGTGGCGAGCAAGTAGCGCACCGCTCAAGCGGTTGCTGTTGCTGTTGCTTCGGCTGTTGCGGTTGCGGTTGCTTCGGCTGTCGCTGTTGCCGTTGCCTCCCTGTCTGAGCCGTAAAGCACGCCGAGCACCGCAGCAAAGCAGGGCCGAAGAGGCGCCCTGTTTGAGCGAAGCGAGTTTGGGCGCCGTGCCCTGCTTTGCGAGGAGCGCAGGGGACCGATGCGCAGCATCGGCGTGCGTCCCGGCGAGAAGCGGTTTTGCTTCCTTTTGACAAGACAAAAGGAAGTCGCGCCGCAGGCGCGAAAGCTTTGCACTTGGCGCGCCGCAGGCGCGTTGCTTTCGTCCTACAAGTTCCAGCGCCAGCTACTGACAAGTCTTGCTTTAAATTTGCAAGTAAAACTTGAGCGCCATGCAGGCGCTTCTTAAAGCAAAGCAAAAGCAAAGCTTTCGCACGGCTTCGCCGCGCGAGCTACTTTTGTCTTGTCAAAAGTAGCCAAAACCGCTTCTCGCCGGGACGCGAGCCGCCGCTGCGCGGCGGTCCCCTGCGCTTCTCGGAAGTCAGGGCACGTCGCCCAAACTCGCTTCGCTCAAACAGGGCGACTCTTCGGCCCTGACTTCCTGCGATGCTCGGCTCGCTTTACGGCTCAGACAGGTGGAGCAAAAGCAAAAGCCGAAGCAACAGCAACAGCAACAGCAACAGCAACAGCAGAGTAAAAGCGGGCGAACTCATCGCTAAGAGCGAGAGCTCAGTGTCTTTGGCGCTGCGCTTGCACGTCCATGGGTTCCCGCGTTCGCGGGAACGACGGTAGGGGGTGTGCTGCCAGCTTGAGCGGCAACAGCCCGCCGGCAGCTGATCTGCTCGACAACAGCACAGCAGCAGCCCAGCCGCACGGCACCCAACCAACCCCTACCCGCGATGCGCGGTCCCCAGATACTCCGCACTGCGCATCTCGATCAGCCGCGACGCCGTGCGCTCGAACGCCCCCGCCAACCGCGTACCCGCATACAGCGCCACCGGCGCGGCCGCCGCCGTGCAGACCAGCTTGACGTGGCGGTCGTAGACCTCGTCGATCAGGTTGACGAAGCGGCGCGCGGCGTCCTCGTTCATGCGGTCGAAGGTGGGAATGCCGCCCACCAGCAGGGTCTGGAACTCGGTGGCCAGGGCGATGTAGTCGCTGGCCGCGCGCGGGCCTTCGCATAGCTCGGCGAAGTCGAACCAGGCCAGGTCCTGGCTGCGCCCGCGCATGACCAGCGTGCGGCCGTCGATCTGGATCTCATCGCGCTGCGCCGGGGCGCCGGCCAGCGCCTGCCAGCGCCCGGCCAGCCAGGCCTCGCTGTCGGCATCCAGCGGCGCGCGATACACCGGCGAGCGGGTCAGCGCGCGCAGCCGGTAGTCCTGCTGGCCCTCGGCGTAGAGCACCACGCAGTGCCGGACCAGCAGGTCGATCGCCGGCAGGAAGCGCTCGCGCTGCAGGCCGTCCTTGTAGAGATGTTCCGGCGCGGTGTTGGAGGTGGTCACCAGGGTCACGCCCTGGGCGAACAGGCGCTCGAGCAGGCGGCCCAGCAGCATCGCATCGCCGATGTCGGTGACGAAGAACTCGTCCAGCACCAGCACGCGCAGGGAATCCTTCCAGTCCTGGGCGATGCGCGCCAGCGGGTCGGCCTGGCCGGCGTGCTCGCGCAGCTTGTCGTGGATATCGCGCATGAAGCGATGGAAGTGCGTGCGCCGCTTCTGCCGGATCGGCAGGCCTTCGTAGAACAGGTCCACCAGGAAGGTCTTGCCGCGCCCCACGCCGCCCCAGAAGTACAGGCCGCGCACGGCCTGGGGCTTTTTCCAGAACGCCGAGAGCCGGTCCAAGAAGCCGTCCTGCGCCTCGTCGCACAGCTCGGTATGGATGCGGTCCAGTTCGGCCAGGGCCGCGTGCTGGGCCGGATCGTCGCTCCACTGCCCGGCCTGGGCGCCCTGCGCGTACCGCTGCGAGGGCAACAGGTCCACCTGCGGAGCGCTCACGCGCCGGCCGCCGGCAGCCAGCCCTTGACCGCGTGCTGGAGGGCGCCGCGCAGGTCGATCAGCTTGCGGTGGAAGAAGTGGCTGGTGTCGGGCATGCGCACCAGCGTGTGCGGGGCGCGCTCGCCGATCTCGCCCAGCCAGTCGTACACCGCCTGCGGGTCGACGATCTCATCGTCCTCGCCCTGGATCACCAGCCAGTGCGCCGGCGGATGGATCTCCGAGAAATCCCAGCGCCCGGCCGGCGGCGCGATGGAGATCAGCGCCTTGGGCCGCAGCGCGCCGGCGGCCTTCAGCGAGACGTAGGCGCCGAAGCTGAAGCCCACCAGCCACAGCGCCGCGCGCGGGCGCATCACCCGCACCCACTCGACCACCGCGGCCAGGTCGTCCTGCTCGCCCTGGCCGTCGTCGAAGCTGCCTTCCGAGGCGCCGACGCCGCGGAAGTTGAAGCGCACCGTCGGCACGCCCAGCTCGCGCAGGGCGCGCGCGGCCATGGTCACGACCTTGTTGTGCAGGCTGCCGCCCTCGGTGGACAGCGGATGGCAGACCACGGCCACGACCGGCAGCTGGGCCGCGTCGGGCGCGGGGACGTCGACAGCCACCTCCAGCGCGCCGGCCGGGCCGGCCAGCTGCAGGACGGTGTCCTGGGTGGGGAATTCGGGCAGGGACATGCGCCCATGATACCGCCGCGCCGCAGCATGGCCGCGGCACGGCGCTCGCCGCTACTGCAGCGAGACGTCCACCAGGTTGTCCTCGGCGATGCGGTCGACCAGCTTGTTGTACGGGTCGATCCCGGCGCGCGTGGGCAGGCGGTCCACGGTGAAGGTGAAGTCGCGCTGGCCCGCGCCCAGGCGCACGCGCTGCACGGCCAGCGGCTTCTCCTTGCCGGCCGCACCCTCGAACACGCCCACCTCGACCAGGTCGTCCATCGGCGCCGGCGTCTCGTTGCCGTCGCCGTCGGCCTGGGCCTTGCCGGCCTGCACCTGCAGGGTCACCTGGTAGCGGCCGTCGGCCAGCTTGCGCGCCGTGGCCGAGCGGGCGCGGTTGTCGTAGAGCACGATCCGCTCGAAGCTGTCCCCGATGAAGGACTGCAGGTCCGCCGGCGCCTGCGCGCGCAGCGCGGCCACGAACTCGCGCGTGTCCGGGTAGCTGCCGTCGCGCCCGTCGGCCGGGTCGGCGTTGGCGTAGCGACGGCGCAGCAGCAGGTCGCGCAGCGCCGCGTTGACCTTGTCCTCGCCCATGTAGTCGGCCAGGGTGTACATCAGCAGGCCGCCTTTGTTGTACCAGACGTAGGGCTCGTTCTGGACCAGCACCAGCGGCCGCTCGCGACGCAGTTCGCGGGTGCGCCCGCGCAGGTAGCTGTCCAGCTCGGTCCGCAGCACCTTGCGCATGTAGTCCGGGCCGTACTGGTGCTTGAGCGCCATCAGCGCCGAATACTCGGCCAGGGTCTCGGACATCATGTTCGAGCCCTCCACGTTGCCGCCGATCAGCTGATGGCCCCACCACTGATGGCCCAGCTCGTGGGTGGTGATGAAGTAGGCGAAGTCCACGTCGTCGTCCTTGCGCCGGCGCTGGATGAAGCCCAGCGCCTCGGAGAACGGCACGGTGTTGGGGAAGGACTGGGCGAAGCTGCGATAGCGCGGATACTCCAGGATGCGGTACTGGCGGAACTGGAACGGGCTGAAGTGCGCCTCGTTGTAGGCCAGCCCCGCGCGCGAGGACGCCAGCAGGGTGCCGATGTTCCAGGCGTGGCCCGGGTGGTAATAGACCTCCAGGTTGATCGGCCCTTCCTTGCCGGGATAGACCTCCTTGTGCACCGCATAGCGCCCGGAGACGAAGGCGAAGAAGTTCTGCATCGGCTGCTGGCCCATGCTGTACTCGAAGTACTGGCGGCCGTCCTTGCGCCACTGCTTCTGCAGGTAGCCCGGCGCCAGCGCGGTCTGGTCGCCGCTGGTGCCCACCACCGTGTGGAAGCTGATCCAGTCGGCGTTGGGACTGAACAGGTTGACCTTGGACTGCACCGGATCGCCGCGCTTGGCCATCTCCTGCTGCGGGCCCAGGCCCTGCTCGCGGCGGCGGCGCGGATCGTCCAGCTCGTTGCCGGGCTGGTAGCCCAGGACCGGGAAGAACTCCAGGTCGAAGAACGTGCCGTTGTAGGCGAACTTACCGCCGGCATCGCCGCCGGAGAAGTCGGCGACCTTGCCGTCGGTGAAGCCGGGACTGTCGTGGCCGACCTTGAAGTGCAGGGTCATCGTCTGGCCCGGCTGCAGCGGCGCGTCCAGTGCGTAGATCACATACAGCCCGCGCGGCGCGCGGCTGACCAGGTGGGCGGGACGGTCGAAGGACAGCGCGCGCAGCGACTGGTTGATGTCGGTGAAGTGCAGCTGGGTCACCGGCACGCTGCCACGGTTCTGCAAGGTGTAGGTGCCGGTGGCCTCGAAGGCGCGCCGCTCCGGATAGATCTCCACCGTGGTGTCCACGGCCGTGACCTTGGGCTGCGGCAGGTCCTGGTAGCGCTTGAACCGGCGCTCGTAGTCGGCCTGGATGGCGCGCCGGTCCTTGCTGCTGAGGAACTCGTTGAGCACGTGGGTGTTGTAGTAGTACCAGCCGCCGGCCGCGGCGGCCACGCACAGGCAGGCCAGGGTCGCCGGCAGCCAGCTGGACGGGCGCCGCAGCGCCGCGCCGATGCGGCGGCGCAGGCCGGTCTCGGCACCGCGCCGGGCCAGGGCCATGGACAGCACGCCCAGCGCGGCGAAGATCGCCAGCCAGTACAGGATCGACCAGAACAGCGCCGGCACGTAGTGCCCATAGCCGTTCATGTCCGAATAGGTGAAGCCCGGCGTCGCGCCCGGCAGATACAGCGTGTTCTCCAGGCCGAAGTTGTACAGGATCGGCACGATCACCCACAGGCCGATCACGATGGCGTGGCCCAGGAACTTGTTGGGCACCACCGTCTGCACGAACAGCGCCAGCATCGAGAAGCTCACCAGCTGCGGCAGGATCAGTAAGAACAACTCCTTGAAGTACAGCGGCGGCTCGTAGTGGTAGTAGCCCAGCACCGTCTGCATCAGCACGCCACCGAGCATGGACAGCAGCAGCATCACGACCTGCGCGGCGGTGAGGGCGACCAACTTGGAGGCCGCGTCGGGCAGCGGGCGCAGCGGCAGCGCGTCGAAGATGCCGTCGAAGCGCACGTCGCGCTCGCGCCAGACCAGCTCGCCGGCATACAGCGCGGTAACGATGACCAGGAACAGGTAGGCGTTGCCTTCCACCGATTCGAGCATCAGATAGGTCACCGGCCACACGTCGGTGCCGCTCATGCGCCCGGCGTAGTAGCCGTTGTTGATGATGAAGGCGAACAGCACGCCGCACAGCGCCCAGAACGGCACCGCCTTGAGGATGGCGCGCGTGCGCAGCGAGGCCAGCGCGAGGAACTGGCGCCAGCGCGTGGCCAGATCGTGGCGCGGATGCACCTGCGGCAGCCGGGTGGCGATCTGCGTGCGCACCGGCGCGCCCTGCGCCTGTTCCAGCGTGCGCAGCTTGGCCGCGCGGCGCCCCTGCGAACGCGCGCCCAGCGCCTCCACCGACATCGGGAACAGCAGCGCCAGCGCCGCCAGCACCAGCGCGCCGAAGCCGATCCACAGCAGGCGGTTGTAGAGGAACACGCCCGGCGCGTAGCCGCTGGTGGTGTCCATCGGGAACAGCCAGCTGTTGCGTTCCACCACCGACCAGTAGCCGCTGACCACGCGCGCCAGCTGCAGGCCGATGGGGTCCAGGATGCCCGACCAGAAGTGCTCGGTGGAGCGCGTGGCCTGGAAGGCGGTGATGCCGATCAGGTACAGCACGAACAGCGCCACGCCCTGCACGTAGACCACGAACAGGCTGCGGGTCAGCGCCGCCACGGCGAAGAACAGCGCGCCGATGAAGAACACCTGCACCACCACGATGGTGAAGAACGGCTGCAGGTACCAGACCAGATGGTTGGGCCCGATGCGCGCCTGATCGGCCCACGGCGCGTAGGTGCCCAGCCAGGCCCCGACCAGCAGGCCGGAGAAGGCGAACAGGGTGACCAGCATCGAGCCCGACCAGCGCCCGCCCAGATACGACAGCCGCGACACCGGCTTGGTGAACAGCAGCTGGAAGGTGTCGCGCTGGAAGTCGCGCAGGATCGAGGTGCCGAAGATCGCGGCCATCACGATCATGCCGAACATGCACGCGCCGAACATGTTGTAGCCCATCGCCCAGGGCCCGTTGAGCATCACCTTGCCGCTCTGGCTGGACACCGGCCCGAAGTTTTCCGAGGCCACGCACAGGAACGCGAACGCCGCCCACATGAAGAAGTACACGTAGGTGGACGGACTCTTGAAGCGCAGCTTCAGCTCGAAGCGCAGGAACTCGAGGAACTGGTGCATGGCGCGCCCCCCTGCTCAGGCGCGCCCGGCGGCGAGCCGGGTGAAGTACACGTCCTCCAGGCCGGCACCGGCGGGCACGAAGCCCTCGCCCGGCGCCTGCGCGGCCAGCACGCGCACCTCGTGGCGGCCGCCGACCAGATGGGTGCTGATGAGCGTCATGTCGGCCTCGATGGCGCGCAGCTCCGCGTCGCTGTCCACCAGCTTGGACCACACCTGGCCGTCCAGCGCGCCGATGGCCTCGTTGGGCGCGCCCTCCAGCAGCACCTGGCCGCCGGCGATGATGGCCATGCGCGGACACAGCTCGCGCACGTCATCGACGATGTGGGTGGACAGGATGACCGTGACGTCGCGGCCGATGCCGGCCAGCAGGTTGAGGAAGCGATTGCGCTCGGCCGGGTCCAGGCCGGCGGTGGGCTCGTCGACGATCACCAGCCGCGGGTTGGCCAGCAGCGCCTGGGCGATGCCGAAGCGCTGCTTCATGCCGCCCGAATAGGTGGCGATGGCCTTCTTGCGCGCGTTCCACAGGTTGGTCTGGTTGAGCAGCGCCTCGATCATCTCGCGCCGCTCGCCCTTGTTGGTCACGCCCTTGAGCACCGCCAGGTGCTCGAGCATGTCCAGCGCCGAGACCTTGGGATAGACGCCGAATTCCTGCGGCAGATAGCCCAGCACGCGGCGGATGCGGTCCTTCTCGCGGACCACGTCCACGCCGTCCAGGGTGATGCTGCCGGCGTCCGGATCCTGCAGGGTGGCGATGGTGCGCATCAGCGAACTCTTGCCCGCGCCGTTGGGCCCCAGCAGGCCGAACATGTGGTTGCCGATGGTCAGCGACAGGTCCTTCAGGGCCTGCACACCGTTGGGATAGGTCTTGGACAGTCCTTCGATGACGAGCGCCATGCACGGATCCTTTGAGGACGTACGGGAAAAGGGGGGAGGGGGGATACCAGAACCGATACTGACCGCACCGCGGTCCGCCGCGAATGCCCGGACGTCATCATGACGAAAGATCTAGGCGGCCACGGACAGCCGTCCGACGAACGGCCGCCATGCCCGCATGCAGTCGCGGCGGCAGCGGCGCCGGCGCTCACGTCGGCGCCGGGCTCTCCTTGGTGAGCTGCCCGGCGGCGATGCGCCAGCCCTCGGCCGTCTGGACGGCCACCAGCAGCAGGGCGCGCTCGATGCCGGCGATCGGCTGGCCCTGCGCATCGAGGAACTTGACCCGGAAGAAGAGCGTGGCCACGCCCGGTTGGGGGATGCGCACGGTGCTGGGGCCGAGCGGCGCGATCGTGGTCTTGCCGGCCCAGGACCCATGCGCGGCGGCCAGGTCCTGGACGATGGCTGCGCGCCCCTCGTCGCGCACTTCGGCGATCGGCACCCAGACCGCCTGTTCGGTGAAGAGCCGTTCGAAGCCTTGCGCCTGGTGCGCATTCCAGGCGTCGACGAACGCCGCGACCAGCGCCTCCGGCCCGGGCGCCGCGGCCTCGCCGCCCGGGCCCGCGCCGGCGGGCGGTGGCGCGTCGACACCCAGGATCGTCGCCTGGCGCAGCACCAGCACCCAGCGCGCGCCGTCCTGCTTCCAGACATCGGTGAAACGCCGGCGGACCTGTTGGCCGGCGTTTGGCGCATCGCCCTTGGGCACCACGCGCTCCTCACCCATCAGGACCACGGCGTCGTCGAGCCTGCCCGCGTACTCGATGCTGCGCTCATGCCGGCTGTAACTGATCAGCCCGTTGCTGTTGCGGCGCTCGACCGCGTCGCGCACGGACACGCCGTTCTGCGGATTGTTGACCACCAGGCCCTGGCCCAGGCCCGCGGCGAACGCGGCATGGTCGTCGCGGATCAGGGCCGCGTCCATCGCATCGACGGCGGCCAGCGCCGCCGCGATGCGCGGATCGGCAGCCGCGGCGGTGACGCTGTCGTTGGCGGCCTTCCATTTCGCCGAGGCGGGGGCGCAGCAGGCGATCAGCAGCAGCGCCAGGAAGCGGGCGGTGCGCGAGGGAAGCGACAGCGTCATGTGCGTTTTCCTTTGAAGTCGTCAGTGGAGGCAGCGTCGGTCCGGCGTGTCTCTTCGCCTGGATGAGTGCGTGGCGTCGGAGGACGCGCACGCCGGGTTGGCAGCCGACGCATCGAGGTCAGGAAGGCGGCTGGGCCCAGGCCGCGAGCCGCTGTGCGAGCGTGGTCGCGGTGACGGCGTCGGAGAGCGGCCCCATCGCGCACAGCAGCGCACCGCCGATCACGGTCACGACGAAGACGCGCCTGCGGGTGGCCAGGTCGAAGACGCACAGCGCGGCGATCGCGGCCAGCGGCACCAGGCCGATGAGCGCCGGATGCTGGACCATCACCGGGAACGTCAGCGCCGGGTGCTCCACCACGGGGAAGGCCATCCGGAACAGCGCCGGCGGCAACAGCGCAGCATTGGCGATGAGCATCGCGCGCTTGTGCACGATGCGGTCGTTGCGCCTGTAGACCGCGAGTGCGACGAAGGCGCCGAAGAACAGCAGCTCGATGAGGTTGCCGATCAGGAAGGACGCCGGGCTGCCCAGCGCCGGCGGCAGCGCCAGCCCGCGCGCCAGCGTCCCGAACGTGGTGAGGACGCCAAGCACCACCATCGCCCCGGCGATGAGCGCGCCGGCCAGGCCGAGCCTGCGGTGGAGCCGCAGCTCCCCGGTCGCCACCAGCGCGGGCTGCACCACCCCCAGCACCATCCAGGACGAGAACACGAGCCCATGCGCGTGCACGAGCACGCTGGGCTGATGCGAGAGCGTCACGCCGCGCAGGAAATAGCTCGAAGCGAACCCCAGGAAGACGATCGCCAGCATGGCCAGCGACATGACGGTGAAGAACACATCGTCCGCGCGCCTGTGGAGGGCCGGCGCCGGGCGCGACGTCGCGCCCATGCCGGCCGGGCGTGTCGGCGAGGGGCTGCTCATCCTCGCTCCGTCGTGCCTCCGACACCGCTGCGCGCCGGTCCACCGCCCGGGTGGCCCATCGACGCGCCCCGCGCGCCCTTGTCCGCACCGCCCGCACCCGCGATCAGCAGCAACACCAGCAGCAGGGTCATCGTCGATCTCCTGTCAGGACATCCTTGGTCGCTTGGACGTCACGCGCCGCCGGCGCGCGACGCCGGGGCTCAGTAGTGCTTGACCGCCGGGTCGTAGATCGTGGCCTGGCGTGCGATCAGCACCCAGGCGCCGTCGGTGTACTGCCAGACGTTGGTGGCGCGCCGGTGCAGCAGCTGGCCCTTCTCCGGCCCGAAGGTCGGGGTGTAGGTGTCCTCGCCCATCGACACGGCGACGTTGCCGTAGAACTCGGCGCGCTCGAGCTTAAAGGTGTAGCCCTGCTCGTAGTCGAGCATCCCCGCCTTGATCGCGCCGAAGACCTGGTCGCGCGTCAGGACCGAGTTGTCCGGCGAATTGACCAGCAGCTTGGGCGACCAGAGCTTGCTCAGCGCGGCCAGGTCGTGGGCGACGATGGCCCGCCCCACCGCCTCGGCCGCCTGCGGCAGCTGCTGCCTGGCGCGTGCGTCGAGCTCCTGCGCCTGGGCGAACGCGCATGGGGCGAACAACGCCAGCAGAAAGGTCAGCTTCAAGGTCCTGGACATGGGAATTCCTTCATGGATGGATGGAGGGATGCGCGATCTGCGCGAGGGCAGACGGAGCGCGTCGGGGCCCGCGGCCGGCCGTGTGCGGGCCGGTATGCCCCCTGTTACGCCGAACGGCGCGCCGGCCCGCCATCGCCGCGGCGCTCATGGCGGGTTGGGCCAGTGGAAGTCCTCGCGGGCGACCGACACGCTGAAGTCCATCGCCGCGCCCTGGCGCCACCAGCCGAACGGGACGAACAGCGCATCGCCCGGCTGCAGCAGCACCGCATGCAGTTCCAGCCCGCGCAGCTGCGGCTGGCGTTCGGGCAGGTCCTGCGCGGTCAGGTCGCCCAGCGCGCCGGCCTGGGCCAGCGGCTGCAGACGCGCCGCCTCGCCCGGCGGCGCCAGCCACAGGCGGCGCTGGCCGTGCAGCTGCAGCAGCAGGCGGTTGCAGGGTTCGGGCGCGGCCAGGGTGCCGCTGCCGGCCGCCTCCAGCCACAGCCGGCCCGGGTCGTGACCGCGCAGCAGGCGCATCAGGTGGCCCAGACGCGGGGCCAGGTCCGGCAGCGTCTCCAGCGCGCCGGTCAGGCGCGGCTGACGGCCGGGCGTGTCCGCGGGCCGCAGCGCCTGCTGCACGAACCGGCCCAGCGTGCTGGCCTGGCCGTGGACATCGACCAGCGGCGCGTCGCCGTGGGTCGAGACCAGGGCCTGCGGCGCCCAGCGTCCCAGGGCTTCCTCGATCTCCCCGGCCAGCAGTACCGGCCAGTTGGCGGCGTAGTACTCGTCCAGGAACACGCCGGCGGTCAGGCCGCCACGGCGCGGCACGCAGCGGTTGCCCGCCGACAGCGCGCGCAGCCGCTGCAGGCGGGCGAGCACTTCGCTCGCGTCCGGCGATGGCGGCAGGGCCGGGCCCGCCGCGCGCGCATGCGGGCAGGCCGCTTCCGGCGTGTCTGCCAGCAGCGGCGCGGCGCCCTCGAAGCCCGGCAGGCGCAGCCTGCTGCGGTGATCGGCCGCTCCCGGCGCGCCATCGGCATCGGTGCCGCGGAAATAGAACTTCTGCCACTTGGCGCCCGGTGCGGCCTGCGGCGTGGCGGCGACCTGCGCCTGGAAGGCGTCGCGCGCCTGGCTCCACTGCTCGAAGCGGCGCTTGAGCTCGGGCGCCTCGTCGATCGGCGCGATGCGCGGCACCACCGCGTCGAGCAGGTCGCGCGGCAGCGGGAACAGGAAGGCCAGCGGCTCGTTCTCCTCGAAGCGCACCACGTGCCCGGCGCGGGTGAAGCGCCAGTTCATGGTGAAGGTGTACGGCGCCCAGTCGGTCTCGATGATCCCGCCCAGCGCGGCCACGCCGTCCTTGGCCAGGTTGGGCGAGCCGCCCACCCACAGGTTGTGCCCGGGCGAGGTGCGGAACAGCCCGGGCACATGGAAGGTGAAGGTGCCCTGCCCGAACAGCGCCACCGGCGCGTCCTGCGCCGGCGTGCCCGGATCGGCCTGGATGCGCACGTCCTGCGGCAGCGGCCCGCCGTTCCAGTGCGCCTGGAAGCCGCACGGGCTGAGCAGCTCCCAGCCGTGCGCATTGGCGATGCCCAGCGGCAGGCAGCGGTAGGCGAAGCTTTCCGGGCTGGCGTCCATCCAGGCGCGCCGCGGGCTGGCCGCACGCAGCCGCGGCTTCCAGCCCGGATAGACATAGCAGGTCAGCTCCATCGCGGCGCTGGTCTCAGAACGTCGCACGCAGGCTCAGCGTGCCCTGCTGATCGCTCCAGCCGTCGGCCCATTGCCCGCGCCAGGCCAGCGACAGCGTCCACGGCCCGCGATGCCCGGTCAGCGCCGCGCCGGCTTCGCCGACATCGCGCGCGATGCCGTCGCGGTTGCCGTCGAACAGCGTGCCGTCGGCGGCGGTGAGTGCGTAGCGCTGGCCCTGCCCGGCCTGCGCGCGGCGATAGCCCACGTGCAGCTCCGGCGTCCAGCGCATCCCGCTGGCCTGATCGAAGCTGCGCGACAGCCCCAGCGCGGCATACGGCGACACCACGGTCTCGCGCCGGGCCTGTCCGCCGACCTTGAACGCATCGGGCACATCGCCGGTCTCGACGAAGGCCTGGCCGGTCAGGCGCGTGGCCACCACCCCGGCCACCGGCGTCAGCTGCGCCTGGCCGACGTCCAGCGGCAGCGCCAGCTGCAGCGCCGCGGTGGCCGCGTCGGTGCCGCGGCTGGAGAAGGCCAGGCCGATGCCGGTCTGGCGCCAGGCGTGCTCGCGCGCATGGGCATAGCCCAGCATCGCCGACACGCCCAGCGGCCCGATCAGCTGCGAGCCGTACACGGCCACGCGCGTGACATCGCTGCGGCCGCGGCTGCCCAGCTGGTCATGCAGCCAGGCGTTGTCCGTGCCGACCGCCAGGCCCAGCCGCGTGCCTTGGCCGAGCGTCCAGTCGGTGCCCACCTGCGTGGCCGTGGACCGCGCGCCGAAGCCGACCTGATCGCTCGCCCCTTCGACATCCAGATCCTGGTAGCGCAGCTGCACCCAGCCACGCGCCGCCGGGTCGAGGCCGGCATCGCGGTTGAACAAGGTATTGCCGTCGCCCTCGGCCCGCAGGCGCGCCAGCAGGCCCATCGCATCGGCCTGGCTGGACAGCGCCAGCGCGGTGGCCTGGCGACTGAACAGCGCGCCATCGTTGGGCGCGATGCGCACCGGCGCGGTGGGGGTCGGAGTTGGTGTCGGTGTTGGGGTTGGGGTGGGAGTAGGTGTAGGCGTCGGTGTTGGAGTGGGGGTTGGTGTTGGGGTTGGTGTTGGTGTTGGTGTTGGTGTTGGGGTCGGAGTCGGTGTGGGCGTTGGCGTTGGCGTTGGCGTCGGCGTGCCCAGCGTCAGGTAGGCATTGTTGGCGTCGTAACTGACCGAGGTCGGGAAGCCTGTCGGCGGCGTGGTGCCCTGGACATTGGTCACCGTGGCGAACTGACCGCTGAGGCCACCGCCGGCCGTGACGAAGCTGCGGGTCACCGGGCTGTAAGTGCCCGGCGCCCAGGCGAAAGCCACCGTGCCCGCCAGCGTGGCGGTGCCGGCGAAACCCGGGTTGCCGGCGACGTTGAGCTGATCGATGGCATTGGGCGTGACCCCGACCACCAGCGTACCGCTGGCGGTCTGCACGTAATCGCCGGCGCCGTAGGTCGGCGCCAGGCTGACCACATTGCCGGGCGTGCCGGACTGGCTCAGGTCGAACACGCCGGCGTTGTTGACCACCAGCCGGCGCGCGCCGAGTTCGCGCTCGATCAGCAGCCCCGCCCCGGCGATGAAGGTGGAGGTCGCGTCGATGTTGAGGCTGGCGTCGCTCTGGTTGTTGATGCCCTGCAGGCTGAGCACGCCGGTCATCGTGCCAACGCTGCCGTTGCGCAGGTTGATGGTGTTCCAGCCGGCCAGCGCGATCCCTGGCGCGGTGGCGTCGTGGAAGCCGAATCGACCACGCCAGGTCACGCCATCCAGCGTGAGCGTGCTCGTGCCACCGCCGCTGGTGCCGGCGTTGAGGAAGGTCAGCCCAGCCATGTCGGCCGTGCTGAGCCCTCGCAGGGTCATGTTGCCCACGCCGATGTCGATGCCGCCGCGTACCGCACCACCGGTCCACAGCACCGTGGTCGGCGCGGCGACGGTGGGACCGAAGAAATCCGGAACGGTGTCGCCGACGACCGACCCACCCTGCAGATTCAGCGTGGCCCCGGCGTGCAGCGCGATGGCGGTGTACACCGAAGTGATGGTGCCGGTGTTGTTGAGCACCATCGCGCGGCCGATGTTCAGGCCGCCGACCAGGGTGCCGGCGTTGTTGAGGGTAAGCAGATTGCCCGCGGCCGATCCGGTCAGACCGGTGCCCTGGTCCCAGACGGCCACCACATTGTTGATGCCACCGCGCGGCGTGGTGCCATCGTTGGCGGCGGCGTCGGCGGCCGCGATGGTAGCGCCCTGGGCCACATCCAGGGTGACCTGATCGCCGCCGGCCAAGGTCAGGCCCGTATAGCCCTGGATCGTGCCATTGACGGTGAGGTGGACGGCGGCGTTCAGGCCGGTGCCATCCACGCCGCTGCCGCTGCCGCCAAGGCCGGTGATGCTCAGCCCGTTACCGCCGGAGGCGTTGTTGTCGACGATGCCGCCGTCGACCCGCACGTTCATGCTGCGGTCGCTGGTCCCAGGCGTGGTGGTGGTCCACTGGTTGATGCGCGCGCCGTTGGCACCGCCCGTGGTCACGTTGCCGGCGATCACCGTGTTCACCGGGCCATTGAAGTTGTCCACGACCAGGCCGCCGCCGGTCGCGTTCTGCAGCAACGCGCCGGCGGCCACCTGGAGATCGCTGCCCGCTGCGCCTCGGTTGGTGACGTAAAGGCCGAATCCGGGAAAGATGGCGGTGCTGCTGCTGACCACCTGGCCCAGAACCAGTACCGAAGTCTTGCCGGCGCCGCCGTTGGTGGTGGCCTGAATGCCGTAGGTGCCGCCATAGGTGATGTTGCCCACCTGCAGCGACAGGTCGCCATCGCCCGCCGTGGCCCGCAGGCCGTTGCCGCTGCTGTCGATACTGCCGGTGGCCTGCACCGTCACCGCGCCACCGGTGTTACCGATATAAAGACCGTCGCCATTGCGCGCGGTGATCGTGCCGTTGCTGACCAGCGAAAGCGGCGCGCTGGTGCCGCTCACGTTCCAGAGGATGCCATTGCCGCCCGCGATGCCAGACTGCTGGGCGTCGGTGAAGCTGCCCGCGCCGGTCAGGGTCAGCGCGGTGGCGGTGTTGCCGACATCCACGCCGAAGCCGGCGGCCGTGCTGGCGGTGGTGACGGTGGGGCTGAAGACGATGGTCTGCCCGCTGGTGTTGGCGCTGGCGGGGCCGTCGCAGATCCAGGTCTGCGGCGTCAGGTCGGTGCGCAGGACGCAGGCGGCCTGGGCGGCCTGTTGGCTGGCCAGCACGGCCAGGATGGAAACGCTCAGTGCGGCATAGCGCGGCACGGCCTTGCGCCGGATCGAATTCATGTCTGCTCCATGGCGGGACGAGGAAGCCGCCGCCCCGGTACCGGGACGGCGGCGCGGGCCCGCCTCGCACGGACTCGCAGTCCTCTGTTACGCCGCATAGGGGCGGGGACCGCCACGCGTGGAGCGTTTTTTGTTCTTCTTGTGTTCGATGGGTCGCGGCGTGGGGGTGCTCCGGCTTCCGAAGGGCGGCGGTTCGGCGGACGGGCAAGGAGGGTTCGGGGTGGCGCGCCGGTGCGATGCGTCCTTGTCGAATGCCAAAGGGCAGCATCGGACCGACGCCTGTAGAGCGGAGCTCGTTCCGCTGGGGCTTTCCCGATGATCTGGTCGAAAGGCAGCGGAGCAAGCTCCGCTCTACAAGGAGGGCGCGGCGTGTTTCGCGGCGGTACGCCGGTGCGATGCGTCCTTGCCGAATGCGAAAGGGCAGCATCGGACCGACGCTTGTAGAGCGGAGCTTGCTCCGCTGGGGCGTTCCCGATGATCTGGTCGAAAGGCAGCGGAGCAAGCTCCGCTCTACAAAGAGGGCGCGACGTGGTCCGGGGCGGTACGCGGGTGCGATGTGTCCTTGCCGAATGCCAAAGGGCAGCATCGGGCCGACGCCTGTAGAGCGGAGCTCGCTCCGCTGGGGGCTTTCCCGATGATCTGGTCGAAAGGCAGCGGAGCAAGCTCCGCTCTACAAGGAGGGCGCGACGTGGTCGACTGCGGCGAAGAACCAAGGCTTTGACGGAGCGCTGGACGGGCCCCGTCCGGGCGCCTGGCTCAGGTGCCCAGGGCTTCGTACAGCAAGGCCTTGGCGATGGCCCAGTCGCGCTGCACGGTGCGCTCGGAAACGCCCAGGGCCAGGGCGGTCTCGGCGTCGGAATAGCCGGCGAAGTAGCGGCATTCGACGATGCGCGCCAGGCGCGGCTGCTGGCGCTCCAGTTCGGCCAGGGCCTCGTCGAGGGCGACGATGCGCTCGTCGCTCTCGGCCAGCACCTCGACGGTGTCGATGTCCAGCAGCGCGCGGCCCGGGTCGCGCTTGTGGCGCAGGCGCGCGCGGGCGTGGCTCACCAGCACCTGGCGCATGGCCAGGGCGGCGGTGTTGAGGAAATGGGCCTGGCCTTCGAAGGCGCCGTGGCGGCTCAGCTTGAGGTAGGCCTCGTGCACCAGCGCGGTGGTCTCCAGCGTGGCCGCGCGCGGAAAGGCCCGGCCGCGCTCGCGACGGGCCAGGCGCTTGAGGTCGGCATAGAGGACCTGCACCAACAGATCGAACGCAGGGTCCTGACGGCTGGACTGTGAGGAGGTCATAAGAGGAATCGTGCGATCAACGGACGCATGCGCGGCCTGCCTCAGGCTCGCGCCAGCGGGCGCTTGGCCAGCCGGGCGCGCAGCGACGTCAGGGGCCGCAGGTAGCCCGCGGCCAGCGAACTATGTTGCGCCTGGATCGCCTCGGCCTTGGCCAGCAGCGTGGCGGCCTCGCCAGGCCTGCCCAAGGCCAGGTCGCATTCGGCCAACGCCAGCTGCGCCTGCGCGATGCGCCGACTCTGCGGCAGGTACAGCGCGCTGCGCAGGGTCAGCGCCTGTTGCAACAGCACGCGCGCCTGCGCCGCCTGACCGGTGCGCAGTCGGGCCTGCCCTGCGATCAAGGCGGCGTCCGCGCGCGCCACGTTGAGCACCGGGGCCAGGTCGGACGATTGCGACCGCGTCAGGACCGCATCGGCCAACCGTGCGGCCTGCTCCGGTTGCCCGTCGGCCAGATCGATGGCGGCGCGCAGCAGATCGCGCCGCGTCTGGATGAGGCCCACGGTCCGCGTGTCGCCCTGGATCGGTGCCAGCGCCGCCAGCAGGGCCCGGGCCTGCGCCGGCTGCGCCCGGTCCAGTGCCAGGCGGATGCGCCAGGTCGTCAGGAACTCGTCCAGTCGGGGATTCTTCATCCGCTGGCCGAACCCTGCCAGCTCCTGTAGCGCCGCCTCGGCGCGGGCGGTGTGGCCCAGCTCGACCAGGGCCTGGGCCTGCTTGCCCACCGCCGTGGCCAGATGCGCCCCGCTGGTGTCGTACTTGCGGTAGATCCGCACCGCCGCATCGGCATCGGACAGGCCCGCATCTAGTTCGCCTGACTGAACCTCGGCATCGCCGATGGTGCTCCTCGCGTAGGCCATCGCGGGTCCCTCGGCGTCAGGGCCGAACCGCTCAAGCGCCTGCTTCAGGGTCGCGGCCGACGCCGCGGCCTGGAGCAGACGCTCGGCGCGGAGCTGGATCTCGATGCCCAGGGTCTGCGCCCTGACCCGGTCGGCATCGGCCGACTGTTCGCCATTACCCGCCTCCGCCAGGGCCCTGCGCGCGTCGGCCTCGGCCTCGTCGAACCGCATGGCCGCGCTCTCAGCCTGGGCCAGCTGGAAGTAATAGATCGACAGCCGCGAGCCCCGCGCGCCCTGGGTCTTGACCGAAAGCTCGGCCGCGCGCCGTAGCGGTTCCACCGCGCCGGGAGCATCGCCGGTATACAAGCGGCCCATCCCCAGCAGGCGCTGGGCGTCGGCCAGTTCCGCCGAATCCGGGTAACGCTCGAGGATCTCCACCGCCTGGCCCGCCTCGGCCAGCGCCCTGGGCGGATCGCTGGAATTGTGCAGGGCGGCGGCGGTGGCCAGTAGCCGACCGCGCAGGAACGAGCCGGTCTCGCGCCGGGCATCGAGCACCTTCAGCCCGTGCTCCAGCATCCGGTCGAACTCGGCACGGGCCGAGATCGCGTTGTTGACCCGCGCCAGCGTGATCTGGTCGTTGATCAGTTCGGGCGAGTCCTCCCCGTAGCGCTGCCGGCTGAGCGTCACCACCTGGCGTCGCAGGCGATCGGACTCGTCGGTCAGGCCCAGATCGTAGTAGAGGTCGCCGAACAGACGCAGCAGCGCCAGCTTGTTCTCCGGCGCCTGGGTCAGCCCGGCCTCGATCCGCGCCGCGCCGATATCCAGCAGTTCGCGGGCGGTGGTCTGGCGGGCCTTCACCGGATCGGGCTGGTTGCTGGAATTGCTGCGGAACATGTCGACCATGAACGCCTGCACCGCCGCGGCGCGCTGCGCCTCACGCTCCGCGCGGCGCTCCTGCCAGATGACTGTCACCAGGCCGGTGCCCAGCGCCAGGAAGGCCACGCCCACCAGCGCCAGCCCGCGCCAGTGCCGGCGCACGTAGCGGCGCGCCTGGTAGCTGCGCGCGCCGGCGCGCGCCAGCACCGGGCGGTGTTCCAGATGGCGGCGGATGTCCTCGGCCAGGGCGCGCGCGTCGGGATAGCGCTGCTCGGCCGCGGGCCGCATCGCGCGGGCGACGATGGCATCCAGGTCGCCGCGCAGCGCGCGTACCGGGACCGGGCCGTCGGCGGCCACCGCGCGGCTGGGCGGCGGCGGTTCGGCCGCGGCCAGACGCCGCACCGCAGTGGCCAGCGCGCCGCCCTGCATGTCCCAGGGCAGGCGGCCGGCCAGCAGTTCGTACAGGGTCACGCCCAGGGCGTAGACGTCGGTAGCGGTGCCGATCAGGCCGCCTTCCAGCTGCTCGGGCGCGGCATAGGACGGGGACAGCTGTAGCGAGCGTGTGGTGTTCGCTGCTCCGCCCGGCCCCTCCTCGAGCAGCCGGGCCAGGCCGAAATCCAGCAGCCGCGCCTGGCCGTCGTCGGTGACCAGGATGTTGGCCGGCTTGATGTCACGGTGGACGACCAGCCGGGTGTGGGCGTAGGCCACCGCGTCGCAGACCTGCAGGAACAGGCCCAGGCGCTCGGCCACACCGCTGCAGTGCGCCTGGCACCAGCTGACCAGGTCCTGGCCCTGCACGTACTCCATCGCCATCCAGGCCAGGCCCTCGTCGGTCACCCCGCCGTCATAGAGCCGGGCAATCCCCGGGTGCACCAGCGAGGCCAGGATGTCGCGCTCGGCCGACAGCCGGCCCTGCAGCGGGTCGGGCACCTGGGCGATGAGCTTGATCGCCACCTGCTGGCGGAAGCCGCCGGCGATGCGCTCGGCCAACCAGACCTGGGCCATGCCGCCGGCGCCGAGCCAGCGCAACAGCCGGTAAGGCCCAACCACGCGGCCGGGCGTGCGCGGTTCGTCCCCCTGGGGGGCGGCTTCGCCGAACGGGGAGCGGTCCAGGAACCCGCCATCGCCCTCGGCCAGCGTCAGCAGCCGCTGCAGGCGTTCAAGGAGATCGGGCCGTCCCTCGCAGGCACGCGCCAGCGCCTCCTGGCGCTGCGCCGGTGGCAAGGCCAACAGCTGCTCCAGCAGGGCATGCAAGCCGTGCTCGTCGGTCTGCGTCATCGAATGGTTCCAGGCCAGTCCCCCTGCCCCGCGCCGGAGCATAGCGCGGCGCGGGCGGGTCAAGACCTGGAAACAGCGACGCCGGCCCCCCACGGACCGGCGTCGGTGTGAGCCGGCGTGATTCGCCCCGGCCCTTGGCGCCCCTCCCAGGGAATTATTTCGTGATATCCACGTCCTTGGTCTCGCGCAGGAAGATCGCGCCGATCACCAGGGTCATCAGCGCGACGCCGATCGGATACCACAGGCCGTAATACATGTTGCCGGTGGCCGCGACCAGGCCGAAGGAGATGGTCGGCAGGAAGCCGCCGAACCAGCCGTTGCCGATGTGATAAGGCAGCGACATGGAGGTGTAGCGGATGCGGGTCGGGAACAGCTCAACCAGCCAGGCCGCGATCGGCGCATAGACCATGGTCACGAACAGCGCCAGCACGAACAGCACCGCGATCACCATCGGCTTGTTGATGCGCGCCGGGTCGGCCTTCTCCGGATAGCCGGCGCCGGTCAGCGCGCCCTTGAGCTGCTTGCCGAAGGCATCGGCCTTGGCCTTGCCTTCTTCCTTGGACAGCCCGCTGCCTTCGTAGGAATTGATCTGGTTGCTGCCCACGTTGACCGTGGCGATGGTGCCCGGCGGGGCGGCCTTGACGGTGTAGGGCACGCCGGCCTTGGTCAGCGCGGTGGCGACGATGTCGCAGGAGCTGGTGAAGGTCTTCTTGCCGACCGGGTCGAACTGGAAGCTGCAGGTGTCCGGATCGGCGTTGATTACCACCGGCGCACTGGTGCGCGCCTCCTCGATGGCCGGGTTGGCGTAGTGGGTCAGCGCCTTGAACATCGGGATGTACAGCAGCGCGGCCAGCAGGCAGCCGCCCAGCACGATGACCTTGCGGCCGATGCGGTCGGACAGCCAGCCGAAGAACAGGAAGAACGGCGTGGCCAGCGCCAGCGCACCGGCGATCAGCAGCGCGCCGGTGGTGGCATCCACCTTGAGCGCCTGGGTCAGGAAGAACAGCGCGTAGAACTGGCCGCCGTACCACACCACGGCCTGGCCGGCGGTGGCGCCCAGCAGCACCAGCAGCATCAGCTTGAAGTTGCCGCCCTTGAGGCTGTCGCGGAACGGGGTCTTGGAGCCCTTGCCCTCGGCCTTCATCTGCTGGAACAGCGGCGACTCGCTCAGCTGCATGCGGATCCACACCGACACGCCCAGCAGGATGATCGAGACCAGGAACGGGATGCGCCAGCCCCAGGCCTCGAAGGCCTCGTTGCCCAGCGCGCTGCGGCAGGCCAGGATGATCAGCAGCGACAGGAACAGGCCGATGGTCGCGGTGCACTGGATGAAGCTGGTGTAGAAGCCGCGCTTGTTGGCCGGCGCGTGCTCGGCCACGTAGGTCGCCGCACCGCCGTACTCGCCGCCCATCGCCAGGCCCTGGGCCAGGCGCAGGCAGATCAGGATCACCGGCGCGGCCACGCCGATGGTGGCGTACGAGGGCAGCACGCCCACCAGGAAGGTGGACAGGCCCATGATCAGGATGGTCACCAGGAAGGTGTACTTGCGACCGATGCGATCGCCCAGGCTGCCGAAGAAGGCCGCGCCGAAGGGCCGCACGAAGAAGCCGGCGGCGAAGGCCAGCAGCGCGAAGATGAAGGCCGTGGTCTCGTTGACGCCGCTGAAGAACTGCTTGGCGATGATCGCCGCCAGCGAACCGTACAGGAAGAAGTCGTACCACTCGAACACGGTGCCCAGGGACGAAGCGAGGATGACCCGCTTGTGGCCCTGGGTGAGTCCGGCCGGCTGGCCGGCGGTGACGTTGACGCTGGACATGGGAGCTTTCCCTCGAAGCTGGATGCCGTGGTGCTGGCGTGGATGTCAGTTGGCCATGGAGCAGCCGTGGGTCTCGCGCCGGAAGGCGAGCCCTTCCGGCGCGTGTCAGGCAGGTACAGCGCCCTAGAAGGTGTACTGGGCGCTGACGCTGACCTGGTTGCCGCTTTCGGTGGTGGTGTTGGCGGTGGTGCCGACCGTGTGCTCGAGCTTGTCGTGCATCGCCTCCAGGCCCAGCTTGTAGGGACCGTTGGCGTAGATCAGGTTGAGCGCGGTCTGGCGGTTGCCCAGCAGGCCCACGGCCGTGCCGCGCCAGCGCAGCACGTCGTCCTTGTCGGGGTTGTCCACCGCGTAGAACGCGTTGAGGCTCCAGTTCTTGTTGAAGCTGTAGCCCACCTGCGCGTAGCCGCCGGTTTCGGAGATGTCGCCGAACTGCGAGAGCGCGCCGAAGTTCTGGCCCATGCCGTTGCCGGTGAAGGCGAACGCCTTGATGTTCCAGTTGCCGGGCTTGACCATGCCGCCCACTTCGAAGGCGGTGCTCTTGATGTCCGAACGGATCGGCGTGGGCGTGGCACCGTCGACGCCGCTCAGGTCGATCTTGGAATAGTGCCCGGCGGCATAGGCCACCCAGTTGCTGCCGGCCACGCGCACGCGCGCCTCGACCTGCGGGTTGAAGCCGGCATTGCCGCCGGTGAGGTAGTTGGTGGTGCTGCCCGGGCCGGACCAGTTGCCGCTGAAGGCGCCCACGTCCAGGCGCCACTTCGGGCCATCCGAACCGTGGTTGAGGTCCTGCATGACCACCACGCCCGGATAGCGCCAGCCGATCATGCCGGTGCCGAAGCCGAGCGGGAAGGCCACGTGGGCGACCGAGTCGGGCACGTTGTCCAGCGGGAACATCAGCGTCCACTGCTGGCCCACGCGCACCTTGGTGCCGGTGGCGGCATTGTCCATGTCCAGGTAGGCCTGGCGCAGGCGCGGGACCGGCTGCTGGCCGCTGTAGGCGCCGGTGCCGTTGTTGCCGCCGAAGAAATCCATCTCCAGGCGCGCGCCGCCGGTCCAGTGCTCACCCATCTTGGCGCCGGTGATGTCCACCCAGAAGCGGGTGTTGCGGATGTCCACGCCGCTCAGGTCGCCCTTGCCGCCGGGCGTGGGCCACTCAGCGTTCTGGCCGTTGCCGAAGTTGAACGGCCGCGACTGTTCGAACGCCGTGGCGTTGACGAAGCCGTGGAAGGCCACCGACATGCCCGGCGCGGTCGTGAACTGCGGCGCGGCCGGCTTGGCGGCGGCGGTAGCCTTGACCTCATCCAATTGGGTCTTGGTGTCGGCCACCTGGGTCTGGGTCTGGCTGACCTGGCTCTGGGTCTGCACGACCTGCGCCTGGGTCTGCTGCTGCGCCGAGAGCAGCTGCTGCACCTGCGCCTCGAGCTGGGCGACACGCGCCTCGAGCGCCTTCTCCTTCTTCGACTGCGCCAGGGCCACGCCCGGCGCCATCAAGGCCACGATCATGGCGAGCGCCAATGGGCGACGCGCCATCGTTGCGATGCGTGTGGTCATGCTCCCCTCTCCCAAGAGTCCGGTGATTCACCGCGGCGCGCCCTCCCCTTTGCGAGAGCGCGATGTGCGCCGCAGATTGCGCACGCATGACAGCGCCCACCATTCGCCTTTGGTCTCAAAACAAGGGCTTTAAGACCATGGTCTAAGCCAGCTGCTGCACTGCGCAAACAGTGGATCGGTCAAACTTCAAGGCCTCGACAAGTCGCTGGCCGCACCCCGCAACGGTTGGTCCATCCGCCACGTTCCAAGCAAGATGAGGTAAGGAGATTCCATGTCTGATCTGTATCCCGTCGATCCCGCATTCGCCAGCCAGGCCCTGGTCGATGCGCAGGCCTATGCGCGCGACTACAAGGCGTCGGTGGAAGCACCCGACGCGTTCTGGGCCAAGGCGGCGCAGCGACTGGACTGGATGAAGGCGCCGACGCAGATCAAGGACGTCAGCTTCGACATCGACGACTTCCGCATCAACTGGTTCGCCGATGGCGAACTCAACGCCAGCGTCAACTGCCTGGACCGCCAGCTGGAGAAGCGCGGCGACAAGATCGCCCTGCTGTTCGAACCCGACAGCCCCGACAGCCCCGACAGCCAGAGTGTTGGTGTGACCTATCGCGAGCTGCATGCACGCGTGTGCAAGCTGGCCAACGCGCTGCGCAAGCTCGGCGTGGTCAAGGGCGACCGGGTCACCATCTACCTGCCGATGATCCCCGACGCGGCCGTGGCGATGCTGGCCTGCGCGCGCATCGGCGCGGTGCACTCGGTGGTGTTCGGCGGCTTCGCGCCCAACTCCATCGCCGACCGCGTATCCGACTGCGGCAGCAAGCTGATCATCACCGCCGACGAAGGCCTGCGCGGCAGCAAGAAGGTGCCGCTCAAGGCCAATGTCGATGCCGCGCTCAAGCTGCCCGGCACCAACAGCGTGGAGACCGTGCTGGTGGTGCGCCACACCGGCGGCGCGGTGCAGATGCAGGCCCCGCGCGACCGCTGGTTCCACGACGTGGTTGAGGGCCAGCCGGAGACCTGCGAGCCCGAGCGCATGAACGCCGAGGATCCGCTGTTCATCCTCTACACCTCCGGCAGCACCGGCAAGCCCAAGGGCGTGCTGCACACCACCGGCGGCTACCTGCTGTGGGCGGCCTATACGCACGAGGTGGTGTTCGACCTGAAGGAGGACGACATCTACTGGTGCACGGCCGACGTGGGCTGGGTCACCGGCCACAGCTACATCGTCTACGGCCCGCTGGCCAACGGCGCCACCTCGCTGATCTTCGAGGGCGTGCCCAACTACCCGAGCAACTCGCGCTTCTGGGAGGTCGTGGACAAGCACCAGGTCACGCTGTTCTACACCGCGCCCACCGCGATCCGCGCGCTGATGCGCGATGGCGACGCGCCGGTGAAGAAGACCTCGCGCAAGAGCCTGCGCCTGCTCGGCACGGTCGGCGAGCCGATCAACCCCGAGGCCTGGCGTTGGTATTACGAGGTGGTCGGCGATTCCCGCTGCCCGATCGTGGACACCTGGTGGCAGACCGAGACCGGCGGCCACATGATCACGCCGATCCCCGGCGCCACCCCGCTCAAGCCCGGCTCGGCCACCGTGCCCTTCTTCGGCGTGCAGCCGGCGCTGGTGGACGCCAACGGCGCCGAGCTGGACGGCGCGGCCGAGGGCAACCTGGTGATCAAGGACTCCTGGCCGGGCCAGATGCGCACGGTCTACGGCGACCACCAGCGCTTCATCGACACCTATTTCCGCACCTATCCGGGCACCTATTTCACCGGCGACGGCTGCCGCCGCGATGCCGATGGCTATTACTGGATCACCGGCCGGGTGGACGATGTCATCAACGTCTCCGGCCACCGCATCGGCACGGCCGAGGTGGAGAGCGCGCTGGTCTCGCATCCCAAGGTGGCCGAAGCGGCGGTGGTGGGCTTCCCGCACGACATCAAGGGCCAGGGCATCTATGCCTACGTCACCCTGGTGGCCGGCGAGATGCCCAGCGAGGAGTTGCACAAGGAGCTGATCGCCCACGTGCGCAAGGAGATCGGTCCGATCGCCTCGCCCGACCACCTGCAGTGGGCGCCGGGCCTGCCCAAGACGCGCTCGGGCAAGATCATGCGCCGCATCCTGCGCAAGATCGCCGAGAACGCGCCCGACCAGCTCGGCGACACCTCGACCCTGGCCGACCCCTCGGTGGTCGATTCACTGGTGTCCGAGCGCAAGGTCAAATAAGACGTGATGGCGGCCGTGGGCAAGGAAGCATCGAAAGCCGATCGCCTGGTCTGGCACTATGCCAGTCGTACGGCGCACGACGCGTCGGACGCTTCCGTCCCCACGCCCCCCGCCTCCATGACCACACTGCTCATCGCCGACGACCATCCCCTGTTCCGGGAGGCCCTGCGCGGCGCCGTGCAGCGCGTGCTGCCCGGCGTGTCCCTGCACGAGGCCGACAGCGTCGATGCGCTGTACGCGCTGGTCGAGGCCAACCCCGACGCCGACCTGCTCCTGCTGGACCTCAACATGCCCGGCGCGCACGGCTTCAATGCGCTGGTGCACCTGCGCGCGCTGCATCCGCAGCTGCCGGTGGTGGTGGTGTCCGCGCGCGAGGAACCCTCGGTGATGCGCCGCGCGCTGGACCATGGCGCGCTGGGCTTCATCCCCAAGTCGGCCGACTCGGACACCATCGGCGAGGCCATCGGCCTGGTGCTGGACGGCGAGCGCTGGGCGCCGGAGGAGGCGCACAACGCGCCGGCCATCGGCCGCGACGAGCAAGAGGTCGCCCAGCGTCTGCGCGACCTGACCCCGCAGCAGTTCCGCGTGCTGCAGATGCTCGGCGCCGGCCGGCTCAACAAGCAGATCGCCTACGACCTGGGCGTGTCCGAGGCCACCATCAAGGCGCACGTCACCGCGATCCTGCGCAAGCTGGGCGTCACCAACCGCACTCAGGCGGTGCTGATGGCCGGGCGGCTGTCGGTGGATCCGGATGGGCTGACGCCGCCGCCGGAAGATCAGGACTGATCGAGGCAGGGGTGAGCGAAGAGGAATGAGAAGTGAGAAAAAGCAAACAGCACCGCGCTGTCATGCATTGCTCCTCGCCTTCGCTCACTCCTCACTCCTCTTCGCTCACTTCTCGCCCGCATGGACGACGCCGCCGCCTACGCCAGCCTGATCGACGAGGCCTTCGCCGATTACCACGCCCGCTTCGCGGACATCACCCGGCGCGCCAAGACGCGCTTCGAGCAGCGCGACTGGAACGGCGCGCGCGACGATGCGGTCGAACGCATCGCGCTCTACGACGCCTGCGTGGACGAGTGCCGGCTGCGCCTGCAGGCGGTGATGGGCCAGCGCGCGTTCGACCGCACGCTGTGGCACGCCATCCGCGCGCGCTACGCGGCGCTGATCGACACCCAGATCGACCGTGAGCTGTACAAGACCTTCTACAACACGCTGACCCGGCGCTTCTTCCGCACCCAGGGCGTGGATGCGCAGGTCGAGTTCGTGGCGCTGGACATCGCGCCCACCGAGGCCATCACCCATCCGGTGGCGCGGCACAACTACCTGGTCTCGCAGACCCGGCCGATGGACACCTTCGCCCGGCTGCTGGGCGACTACGTCTTCGCCGTGCCCTATGCGCACCAGGCGCGCTGCGCGGCGGCCATCGCCGTGCGCCTGCACGACGACCTGACCGGCTGGGGCGAGCCGGTGCGCGCGGTGGAGCTGCTGGACACGGTGTTCTACCGCGAACGCCGCGCCTACCTGGTCGGCCGCGTGCTGGGCGAGACGCGCTTCGCCCCGTGCATGATCGCGCTGATCCACGACGAGGCCGGCCTGCGCGCTGACGCGGTGCTGACCCGGCGCGCGGACGTGGCCCAGCTGTTCGGCATCTCGCGCAGCTACTTCCACGCCGACCTGCCCACGGTGGGCGACGCGGTGGTGTTCCTGCGCACGCTGCTGCCGCACAAGCCCATCGACGAGCTGTACACCGTGCTGGGCCGCGCCAAGCAGGGCAAGACCGAGCGCTTCCGCACCTTCTACCACCACTTCAACGACCATCCCGGCGAGCAGCTGATCCAGGCTGAGGGCACGCGTGGCCTGGTGATGGCGGTGTTCACCCTGCCCAGCTATCCGCTGGTGTTCAAGCTGATCCGCGACCGCTTCGCCGAGACCAAGCAGGTCACGCGCCAGGACGTGGAGGACCGCTACGCGCTGGTGTTCAACCGCGACCGCGTCGGCCGCCTGCTCGATGCGCAGCCCTACCGCTCGCTGCGCTTCCCGCTGGCGCGCTTCGCCCCGGCGCTGCTGGAGGAGCTGCAGCAGACCTGCGCCAGCAGCCTGAGCTTCGAGGGCGAGGACGTGATCATCGCCCTGTGCTACGTGCAGCGCCGCCTGCGCCCGCTCAACCTGTACCTGCGCGAGCAGCCGGCCGAGGCCGCCCGCGCGGCGGCGCTGGACTACGGCCAGGCCATCGTCGACATGGCGCGCAACAACATCTTCCCCGGCGACATGCTGCTGAAGAACTTCGGCGTCTCGCGCCATGGGCGGGTGGTGTTCTACGACTACGACGAGGTGCGGCTGATCACCGACTGCCGCTTCCGCGACTGGCCCCAGGCGCAGAGCTACGAGGAACAGATGGCCGACGAGCCCTGGTTCCATGTCGCGCCGGGCGATGTGTTCCCCGAGCGCTTCGCGCAGTTCATGGGCCTGCCCGCCGCGCTGACGCAGGCCGTGCGCGCGGTGCATGGCCAGCTGTTCGACCCGGCCTGGTGGCGAGAGCTGCAGGCCGCGCTGGCGCAGGACCGCTATCCCGACACGCCGCCTTATCCGCCCTCGCTGCGCGTGGCCTGAACGCCGCGACCATCGGCCATGCCGCATCGCGAGAAAGTGGTTGACGCTTCGAGGATGCAGGCACAGACTTCCGCCCGCCCGGCGCAGGCCACAGCGCGCCGGTCCCTTTCGTGAAGCTTTCCTCCTCATGCCCAGCGACCCTTCCAGTCGATCTTGTCTGCCGTCAACGGTGGCTGCGCGCTGAGTCCTGATCGGGTTCGGCCAGGCGGCCGTTGCGGCTGCCCAACCAGGCCGTCCCGATGAACCTGAAGCACTTCTCCTTCAAGACCACCGACCCGGTGGCCGCCCAGCTGGACGCGCTGCGTCCGCTCAACACCGCCGACGTGGTCGAGCGGCTCAACAAGCTCAAGCCCGCCCTGGCCGATGCGACCTTCGCCGGCCTGTCCGACGAGCGCGCGATCAACGTGCTAGAAGCGCCCGAACTGTTGCGCGCCCCGCAGCTGCTGCAGGCCCTGCCGCGGCCGCGCCGGGCGTGCGTGCTCGAAGGCATGGCCGACGACCGCGCCGCCGACGTGGTCCAGGCGCTGGAGCTGACCGACCAGGCCACGGTCCTGGCCGACCTGGCCGCGTGCGCGCCGGCCAGCGCGCACGCGATACAGAAGCTGATGCGCTACCGCCCGCGCACCGCCGGCGCGCTGATGACCACCGAATACGTCGGCGTGCCCGCCGACTGGACCGTGGCCCAGACCCTGGACCACGTGCGCGAGGTCGAGCGCAAGCGCGAGACCGTCTATGCCATCTACGTGCTCGCCCCGGGCAGCGACGTGCTGCAGCAGGTGGTGACCCTGCGCCGGCTGATCACCGGCGCGCCGGGCGACAACATCCTCAGCGTGGCCCAGGTCAATCCGCCGGTCACCGTCTCGCCGCTGACCGACCAGCAGGAGGTCGCGCGCCTGATCCGCCGCCACGACCTGCTCTCGCTGGCCGTGGTCGACGAGCAGCGCCGCATGCTGGGCATCGTCACCGTGGACGACATCATCGACACGATGATGGAGGAGAGCACCGAGGACGCGCACAAGTTCGGCGGTATGGAGGCGCTGGACGCGCCGTACATGCAGATCGGCTTCTGGCGGATGATCCGCAAGCGCGCCGGCTGGCTGTGCGCGCTGTTCCTGGGCGAGATGCTCACCGCCAGCGCGATGCAGCACTTCGAGGGCGAGCTGGACAAGGCGCTGGTGCTGACCTTGTTCATCCCGCTGATCATGAGCTCGGGCGGCAACTCCGGTTCGCAGGCGACCTCGCTGTTGATCCGCGCCCTGGCCCTGGGCGAGCTGCGCCTGCGCGACTGGTGGAAGGTGGCCCTGCGCGAGCTGCCCACCGGCATGCTGCTCGGCGCGATCCTGGGCGTGATCGCCATCGTGCGCGTGGTGGCCTGGCAGCAGCTGGGCATCTACGACTACGGCCCGCACTGGCCGCTGGTGGCCCTGACCGTGGGCGCGGCGCTGGTGGGCATCGTGACCTTCGGCTCGCTGGCCGGCTCGATGCTGCCGTTCGTGCTGCAGCGGCTGCGCTTCGACCCGGCCAGCGCCTCGGCGCCGTTCGTGGCCACGCTGGTGGACGTCACCGGCCTGGTCATCTACTTCAGCATCGCCCTGCTGATTTTGAGCGGGACGCTGCTGTAGGCGCGCGGCGAGCGCGGTTCGTTGAAGCCACCATTGGCGAAGAGGCCACAAGGGCGGCCTCCACCGGTAGAGCGGAGCTTGCTCCGCTGCGTTTCGGCCGGATGATCGGGAAGGCCCAGCGGAGCAAGCTCCGCTCTACAAGGAGGCCGCGATGCGCTGGGAAGAGACAACGGCTGCCACGCACGCTGGGCGCCTCCCCTTTCGCGCAGCGAAGGGGGAGGCTGGGAGGGGGTGCTTTTCAGCTTTCCCGCGGAGAGCACCCCCTCCCCTCAGTCGCTAGGTCGCGACTTCGAGCTCCTCTTGGCCTGCGGCCAAAGGGAGGGGACTAAGCGCGCATCGCCGACGCGTAAGGAGACCTTTGCTCCTCCTCACGCGTTCGCGCGGCGCGTCATGCAGGGGCGCCGCCGGGGCGTGTAACGTGTGGGGCGATGCCCCGCTTCCAGGCCGCCGCTACCACCGCATGAGCACCTACCGCCTCAAGTCCGTGTTCGCGCCGGCCTCGATCGCCATCATCGGCGGCAGCCCGCGCGATCGCTCGGCCGGGCGGGCGGTGGTGCGCAACCTGCGCGCGGCCGGCTTCCCCGGGCGGATCGCCTGGATCAATGCGCGCTACAAGCGCATCGACGAGGTCGACACCGTGCCGCGGCTGTCCGACCTGGACTACGTGCCGGACCTGGTGATCGTCACCACCCCAGCGCACACCGTGCCCAAGGTCGTGGCCAACGCCGCCCAGCGCGGGGTGGCCGCGGCCATCATCCTCACCGCCGGGCTCGGCCACGGCTCCGGCTCGCTGGCCGAGGCCACCGAACGCGCCGCGCGCGCCCACGGCCTGCGCCTGCTCGGGCCGCACTGCCTGGGCGTGATCGCCCCGCACGCGCGGCTCAACGCCAGCATCGCCGCGCACACGCCGATGGCCGGCGACCTGGCGCTGATCTCCGAGTCCTCGGCCATCGCCGCGGCGCTGGTCGAGTGGGGCGTGCAGCACCAGGTCGGGTTTTCGGCGGTGGTGTCGCTGGGCGATGCGATCGACGTGGACTTCAGCGATCTGCTGGACCACTTCGCCATCGACCACCGCACCCGCGCGATCCTGCTCTACGTCGAATCGATCCGCGACGCGCGCAAGTTCATGTCCGCCGCACGCGCGGCCGCGCGCGCCAAGCCGGTGGTGGTGGTCAAGTCCGGCGTGGCCCGCGCCGGCGGCGGCGAGGACACCCACAGCCAGTCGCTGGCCCGGCCCGATGCGATCTACGACGCGGCCTTCCGCCGCGCCGGGCTGTTGCGCGTGGGCGCGCTGGACGAGCTGTTCGCCGCGGCGCAGACGCTGGGCCGGCTGGGCACCTTCCCCGGCCGGCGCCTGGCGATCCTGTCCAACGGCGGTGGCGTGGGCGCGCTGGCGCGCGACCAGCTGACCCTGCTCGGCGGCAGCCTGGCCACGCTGTCGCCGGCCACGGTGCAGCGCCTGGACGGCGTGCTGCCGCACGGCTGGACGCGCGAGAACCCGGTGGACATCGTGGTCGACGCCGATGGTGAGCGCTACGCGACCGCGGTCGAGGCGCTGCTGGCCGACCCCGACAACGACGCCCTGCTGGTGGTCAACGTGCCGACGGCGTTCACCTCCTCGGCCGATGCCGCCAGCGCGCTGGTGCGCAGCGCCGGCGCGCGCCCGCGCCACAGCCATGCCAAGCCGGTGTTCGCGGTGTGGCTGGGCGGCGGCGAGGCGGCGCTGTCCACGCTCAACGCGGCGCAGATCCCCAGCTACGCCACCGAGGCCGATGCGGTGGCCGGCTTCATGCACCTGGTGCGCTACCGGCAGGCGCAGACCGCGCTGATGGAGACCCCGCCCAGCCTGCCCGAGGACTTCGTGGTCGATGCCGCCGCCGCGCGCGCGCTGGTCGAACAGACCTTGAGCGAGGGACGGCGCTATCTGGACCCGGTCGCCGCCAACGCGGTGCTGCGCGCCTACGGCATCCCGACCGCGCAGCTGTGGGTGGCGGCCGACGCCGACGCCGCGGTGCGCTTCGCCCAGCCGCTGCTGGAGCAGGGCCAGCCGGTGGCGCTGAAGGTGCTCTCGCCGGACATCCCCAACAAGTCCGATGTCGATGGCGTGCGCCTGAACCTGGTCTCGGCCGAGGCCGTGCATATGGCCGCGCAGACGCTGATCGAGCGCGCCCGGCGGCTGCGCCCGGACGCGCGCATCGATGGCGTGGTGGTGCAGGCGACGGTGCTGCGGCCCAAGGCGCGCGAGCTGATCGCTGGCATCGCCGACGATGCGGTGTTCGGCCCGGTGATCGTGTTCGGCCGCGGCGGCACCGCCGCCGAGGTGATCGACGATGTGGCCCTGGCGCTGCCGCCGCTGGACCTGCGCCTGGCCCATGAGCTGATCGGCCGCACCCGCGTCTCGCGCATCCTCAAGGCCTATCGCGACGTGCCCGCCGCCGACGAACGCGCCGTGGCCCTGGTGCTGGTCAAGCTGGCGCAGCTGGCCGCCGATCTGCCCGAGATCCGCAGCCTGGACATCAACCCGCTGCTGGCCGACGCCACCGGCGTGGTGGCGGTGGACGCGCGTATCGCCGTGGCTCCCTCGCGCGCGCTGCACAAGGGCCGCGGACATCCGCGCTTCGCCGTGTTCCCCTATCCCAAGGAATGGGAGCGCACCCTGGCCCTGAGCGATGGCGGCACGGTCTTCGTGCGGCCGGTGCGGCCGGAGGACGACGCGCTGTTCCGCGCCTTCTTCGCCCGCGTCACCGACGAGGACCTGCGCCTGCGCTTCTTCCAGTCGGTCAAGCATTTCAGCCACGAGTTCATCGCCCGCCTGACCCAGCTGGACTACGCGCGTTCGATCGCGCTGGTGGCCATCGACCCGGCCAACGGCGAGATGCTCGGCGCGGTGCGGCTGCTGGCCGATGCCGATTACGATCGCGGCGAGTACGGCATCCTGGTGCGCTCGGACCAGAAGGGCGCCGGCCTGGGCTGGCAGCTGATGCGGATCATGATCGAGTACGCGCACTGGCAGGGCCTGCGCCAGGTCGAGGGCCAGGTGCTGCGCGAGAACCGCACCATGCTGGCCATGTGCCAGCAGCTGGGCTTCACTCTCAGGCCCGATCCGGACGACCCGTCCATCGTCAACGTCACCCTGCCGATCCAGAGCGCCCGCGCGCAGACCTGAGCGGCAAAACGGGCCCGGTGTCACCTTCCGGGACTTGCCCCCTGTTGCGATGCGGCGGCGGCGCGTTAGGCTCGTCCCATGCGCCGCAGGGCACGGATGCGGCAACAAGGGGCGTGACGTGGTGCGGGTGGCGATCGTGGGTTCGGATGTGCAGACCGAAGTGGCGCTGATGCGTCGCCTGCAGCGCATTGCCGCCCTGCCCGCCGACAGCCTGACGCTGATCCACAACCCCGACGGCTGCGACCTGCTGGTGCTGCAAGAGGCATCGACCACGCGCGTGGCCGGCGCGCGCCTGGCGCAGGAGCGCCCGGCCCGGCCGCTGTGGCTGATCGATGCCGGCGGGCGCCTGTCCGACCCGCGCCAGGGCGCCGCGCCGCTGCACGAGCAGGCGATCCGGGAGGTGCTGCAGGCCCTGCACGCCCCGCATGCGCAGGCCGACGTCGCCCCGTCCACCCCGGCACGCCCCTTCGCCGAGCAGCTGCGCGAGCACCTGCAGGCCCGGCGCACGCAGGCGGTGCTCTCGCTCGATGGGGTGGACGTGCTGCATCTGGATTTCGTCGCCGGCCAGGCCGTGCCACTGCACAGCGCGCGCCAGGCGGTGGACAACGTGCCCGGGCTGCTGGGGCCGGGCTTCGACCGGCTGGTGCTGCGCGAGGTGGCGTTCGCGCCGGCCGGCCAGGCCCCGCGCCTGGCCCTGACCCCGTTGCTGTGGCAGACCGCGCTGCGCATGCGCATGGTGCCGAAACTGATCGCGCCGCTGACCGAGACCACCGCGTTGCGCATGCGCCAGTGGCCGGACTTCCGCGTGCTGGCCCACCGCCATGACGACTTCCGGCTGTGCTCGCTGCTGCTCAAGCAGGCCATGACCGCCACCGAGGCCGCTGCGCAGCTGGACATGGACCCCGGCGCGGCGCGCGCCTTCTTCAACGCCGCCTATCTCAGCGGCCACGCCGTGCTGGAAGGCGAGGCGGACGCCCTCGCCACCGCTTCCCCCGACGCGCCACCACCGCCGCCCGGCACCTCGCCCCTGGCGCGGCTGTGGCAGCGCCTGCGCGGCAGCGCGCGCCGCCGCGCCGGCGACTGAGCCAGCCCGTACCGAGCCTGCCTGCACGACCGCGACGATCGTGACGCCTCCGGTGTCGCGTCACTCGAAACCGCCAGCAACCTTCTGCCGTCGCTCCAGTCGGCACGCGGAGCGTGCGTGACGAGGTCGCATCGCGTCGGACTTGGCACGGAAAACATGGCATCGGTCGCTGAGCGCGCAAACCCCGAGCCCCGCGGCCACCCAGGCGATCAAGCGGCTCAGTGCACCAGCTCCTCGGACGGCCGCGTGCCGCGCTCGACCCAAGCGTGCAGTGCGTTCCAGGCCGCCACCGTCTGCGCCGGATCGAAGCCGCAATGCGTGTAGCCCACCACGCCGCCGATCGGCAGTGGTGCCTTCACCCCCGGCACGGTGAACTGCACCAGGCGCGCGTCGTTGCCGGCCTGGTGGACGATGCGGCCCAGGCCCTGCGACTGCGCATAGGGCACCAGCGAATCGATCCGGTTGTGCAGGGTCACCAGCGGCACCTGGAAGCGGCCGGTGGCCTGGTGCCAGCGCCGCGCGTAGGCGATGGCCGCCGGGTCGGCGCCGAAGCGCTGCACCTGTCGGTTGAACACGGCCAACTCCTTGGCGCTCATGTCCGGCACGCGATAGACCTTGCCCTGGTTGCCGTACAGCTGGCCACCCATGGTCTGGCGCAGATCGTCGGCGCCCAGGGCGAGGGTGAGCAGCGGATAGGCGACCGAGGCCGGCTCGTTCTCGAAGCCGCCGATCGCCGCGACCTGCCGCGCGATGCGCGCCTCGGGCCCGTCGGGGCGTTCCTGCGCCGCCTTGAACAGCGCCAGCACCGGCGTGGCGAGGCGGGCCATCTGCGTCCCGCGCAACTGCTCCGGATCGGTCGCATCGCCCGGCGGCGGCACGGTGGGCAGCGCGGTGCGCAGCGCGTCCTGCTCGCCCGGCAGGGCGTAGGGCGTGCCGCGGGTCAGCTGGTTCCAGGCCACGCGCATGTCGAACAGCTGCGCGAACAGCGGCTCCCAGCCCTCGGTCACCCCGCACATCGCCAGCCCGCCGGCGAAGGCCTGCGGGTACTGCTCCAGCAGCGAGAGCACGATGTTGCCGCCCATCGAGCTGCCGCTGACATAGACCTTGTCCGCGCCCAGGCGCACCAGGAAATCGCGCAGCCGCAGCGTGTTGACCGTCGCGGTCTCCACGCCCATGCCGGCCTTGGCGTAGGCGCTGTGCCCGGCCGCCAGGCCCGCGTCGTAGGCGGCCTTCAGGACCTCGGTCGCGCCAGTGCCCGGGGCGGTGGGGTCATCGAGCACGTTCACGGGGCTGCCCGGCGTGGAGTATCCATGCGCGTAGAGCAGGGCATCGTGGTTCCATCGCGCTGGAATGGCGACGGCGAACTGATCGCCGCCGAGCTTGCCGCCCAGCAGCAGGCCGCCCTCCGGGCCAGGCACGACGCTGACCTCGGTCGCGCCAAGCGCGGCGGCACGCGCGGCCAAGGCTCGCTGCGCGCTGGTCGGCTCGGTCGGCGCCTCGGCCGGGGCGGTCGCGGAGGTGTCCGCCGCGGGGCGCGCAGGCGTGACGGCCTGGTGCGTGGCGCTGCAGGCGGATACCAGCGTCATGGTCAGCAGCGTCATGGCCACGCCGCGCGCACGCCGTGCGATCGGATTCATGCGGAAACTCCCTCGAATGACCGGGCCGAGTGTATGGCCTTGCGGAGGGCTCCTCCCGTGGACGTGCCGCGGCCCTGTCCCGGCAGAGGTCACAGGCAAGGCAAGTCCAGTCGACGGGGCAAGCGCCCTGTGCGGCGCAGCATGACCCGGCGCAGGCGATCAGGCAGCTTGGCGGGACAGGAGTGAGCCCCTTCCATCCGCTGGAGCACCGCGTTGAGAACCGCCATCCTTTCTTGTGGGGCCCTGCTCGCGCTGTTCGCCTCGATGTGGACGGTGCGCGCCGCCGAGACGCCCGATCCGCGCGTGCCGCTCAACGGCGTGCAGGTGCCGCTGTCGGCCTTCGCCTCGCCCGAGGCGCGCGTGCGCCTCCAGGCCATGCTCGATGCGCAGGCCCGCGGCGAGGGCCCCGGCCAGGACATCGCCGCGGCGCGTGCGTTCTACGACGCGCAGAACAGCGACCGCGTGGCGCGCATGCGCAAGCTGTGGCCGGTGCGCACCAGCGAGCAGCGCTTCGACGGCGTGCTGGCCGACGTGGCCGAGCCGGCCGACGGCATCGCGTCGGCCAACAAGACGCGCGTGCTGATCAACCTGCACGGCGGCGCCTTCCTGTGGGGCGCGCGCAGCGGCGCGCTGGCCGAGGCCATCCCGATCGCCGGCGTGGGCAAAATCAAGGTGGTCTCGGTGGATTACCGACAGGGGCCGGAATACAGCTTCCCCGCCGCCAGCGAGGACGTGGAAACCGTCTACCGCGCGCTGCTGCGCGACCACCGCCCGCAGGACATCGGCATCTACGGCTGCTCGGCCGGCGGCTATCTCACCGCGCAGGCGGTGGCGCGCCTGATCTCCAAGCAGCTGCCGCTGCCCGGCGCGATCGGCACCTTCTGCGGATCGCTGGCCGCGCCCGATGGCGATTCCATCTACACCTCGGCCGCGCTGGAGGGGCAGAAGGTGCCCGCCGGCCCGCCCAGGCTCTCGGACTACCCGTACTTCCGCGGCGCCGACCTGTCCGATCCGCTGGTGTTCCCGGCCAACTCGCAGGCCATCCTCGCCCGCTTCCCGCCCACGCTGCTGATCAGCGGCAGCCGCGACTTCGCCCTGAGCTCGGTGCTGCACAGCCACGCGCTGCTCGACGCGGCCGGCGTGGACGCCGAACTGCATGTGTGGGACGGCATGTGGCACGCGTTCTTCGTCGATCCCGAGCTGCCCGAGTCGCGCCAGGCCTATGCGGTGATCTGGCGCTTCTTCGACCGCCACCTCGGCCAGGCGCCGGCCGCGGGCAAGGGGCGCTAGGACCATGGGCCTGCGCTACGCCACTCCGGCCGAAGGCCATTACGACTATCCGCTGCACGTGGGCCAGCTGCTGCGCAGCGCGCTGGAGACCCGCAGCGGCCAGTCCATCCTCGGCAGCGACGGACGCCGCCACGACTATCCCGAGTTCGGCCGGCGCGTGCACCGCCTGGCCAACGTCCTGACCGCGCTTGGCGTTTCGCCGGGCGATGTGGTCGCGGTGATGGACTGGGACAGCCATCGCTATCAGGAGTGCTACTTCGCCATCCCGATGCTGGGCGCGGTGCTGCAGACGGTCAACGTGCGCCTGTCGCCCGAGCAGATCGCCTACACGCTGCGCGACACCGGCGCGCGCGTGGTGCTCTTCCACGCCGACTTCGCCGCGCTGGTGGCGCAGCTGGCCACGCAGCTGCCGCAGCTGGAGCGCTTCGTGCTGACCCATGACGGCCAGCCGCCGGCTTCGCTGTCGCTGGCCGTCGCAGGTGAGTACGAAGCGCTGCTGGCCGCGGCCGAGGACCGGCACGCCTTCGTGGACATCGACGAGCGCGCGCTGGCCACCACCTTCCACACCACCGGCACCACCGGCGACCCGAAGGCGGTGGCCTTCTCGCACTGCCAGCTGGTGCTGCACACGCTGGCCGTCGGCACCACGCTGGGCACGCAGCCCGAGGGCCAGGGGCTGCGCCACGGCGATGTCTACATGCCGGTGACGCCGATGTTCCACGTGCATGCCTGGGGCCTGCCGTACCTGGCCACGCTGCTGGGCCTCAAGCAGGTCTATCCCGGCCGCTACGTGCCGGCGCAGCTGCTGCGGCTGCGCCGCGAGGAGGGCGTGACCTTCTCCCACTGCGTGCCGACCATCCTGCAGATGCTGTTGGACGCCTTCGGCCCCGAGGACCCGGTCGACCGGCGCTGGACCATCATCGTCGGCGGCTCGGTGCAGCCGCGCGCGCTGCATCGCGCCGCGGCCGCCAAGGGCATCACCGCGCTGTCCGGCTACGGCATGTCCGAGACCGCGCCGGTGCTGAGCATCGCGCGCTCGTTCGCGGCGCCGGGCGCGCAGCGCGAGACCGAGCTGTGCAGCGCCGGGCACCCGGTCCCGCTGGCGCAGCTGCGCGTGGTCGACCCGGACATGCAGCCGCTGCCAGCCGATGGCCAGCACCAGGGCGAACTGGTCGCGCGCACGCCGTGGCTGACGGCCAGCTACGGCGGCAACGTCCAGGCCGGCGAGGCCCTGTGGCGGGGTGGCTGGCTGCACACCCAGGACGTGGCCAGCATCGCCGCCGATGGCCGCGTGGTGATCCGCGACCGGCTCAAGGACGTGATCAAGACCGGCGGCGAATGGGTGTCCTCGGCGCAAATGGAGGACCTGACCGTGGCCGGCCCCGGCATCTGCGCCGCCTCGTACGTGGGCGTGGCCGATCCGCGCTGGGGCGAGCGGCCGGTGGCCTTCGTGGTGCCCGCCGAGGGCGTACAGGTCTCGCTGGAGGGCGTGCGCGCGCACCTGCAGCAGCACGTGGACAGCGGCGCGATCAGCCGCTACGCCCTGCCCGACGAACTGATCGTGGTCGAGGAGCTGCCACGCACCAGCGTGGGCAAGATCGACAAGAAGGCCCTGCGCGCGCGCCTGGCGCAGCGCGACGCCTTCCAGCGCGATTGATCCGGCCAGGGCGAGCGATGCGCTGGCGGCGTGCCGGCGCCAGTGGACGGCACGCACCGTCACGGACAGGCATCGCGCCGGCCAGCCTGGGTTTAAGGCGCGGCTGCTAGCGTGCATGGGTGATCCCTGCCGGCCTGCTGGCCAGACGGCCCGCACCGCGCAACGGACACGCACCGCAAGGTCTGCCGCCATGAAGTCCATCGCCGTCGTCTCCCTGTTGCTGCTCTGCGCGCCGCTCGCCGCCCTGGCCCAGACCCAGCCGCTGAACCTCAAGCTCAAGGACGACACCAGCTTCTCCGGCGCGGGCGATCCGCCGGGCACCTATTACGGCGACCACAGCGGCCCGGTCGTGGAGACCGACCCGGCCCGGCCGGTGTCCGAACTGGACGACGGCAAGGCCCACGTGCATGGCGCCTTCACCACCGGCATCGGCTATTCCAAGGGCTACGGCAGCAGCACCTACAACGCGGCCGACCTGAGCGTGGCCAAGGCCTTCACCAGCGACGAGGGACGCACCAGCGTGATGCGCATGGACATCCACGTCAGCAAGAGCGATGGCCCGTTCGGCGGCGGCCCCTATGGCGGCTACTACGGGCGGGGTTACCCGGGTCCGCGCTCGGCCTCCGGCGCGGCGATGCGCTGGTCGGCGGCCGACGACGCGCCGTGACAATGCGGACAGATCGGCCCTGATCTGAACGACCCGCTCAGCCTGGGCGTTGACCCGGCGCGTGCCGCGCCGCGACAATCGCCCACAGAAGGGGAGTAGCTCCCACGCGCTGCGATCGTCATGACGGGCTTCACGCCCCGGTCCAGCGGCAACCGGCCCACTGCTAGGGCCGGCTGTGAGCGAGACCTTCGCCGCAACGGCGAAGGTGTGTGTCCCGGATCTCCTTCTTTCCCGGATTCCGTGCGCTTCACTGGACTCGTCGCAGCCTTCGTCCCTCGGCTTACGCGTGGAGCATTCGCATGCAGACAATTGCAAACCCCTGGCTGTGGGGTGGATTCGTGGTGGTGGTGATCGCCGCCCTGTTGGCCGACCTGGTGCTGATGCGCCACGGCGGCCCGCACAAGGTCACCTTCAAGGAAGCGCTGTGGTGGTCGATCGGCTGGGTCGCCCTGGCCCTGGCCTTTAACGCCGGCCTGTGGTGGTACTTGCACCAGACCATCGACGCGGCCAACGCCAACCGCATCAGCCTGGAATTCCTGACCGGCTACCTGGTCGAGAAGTCGCTGGCGGTGGACAACATCTTTGTATTCCTGATGGTGATGTCCTACTTCGCCGTGCCCGAGGAGCAGCGCCAGCGCGTGCTGGTGATCGGCGTGTTGGGCGCGATCTTCCTGCGCGCGATCATGATCTTCGCCGGCGCCGCGCTGCTGACCAAGTTCCACTGGCTGCTGTACGTGTTCGGCGCGTTCCTGCTGTTCACCGGTATCAAGATGTGGTTCTCGGCCGGCAGCGAGCCCGACCTTGAAGCCAATCCGGCGCTGAAGTTCATGCGCAAGCATCTGCGCCTGACCGATGGCTACGTCGGCCACGACCTGTCGGTGAAGCGCGATGGCAAGCGCTGGTTCACGCCGCTGTTCGTGGTGCTGATCCTGATCGCGGTGACCGACGTGATCTTCGCGGTCGACTCGATCCCGGCGATCTTTGCCATCACCACCGACCCGTTCATCGTGCTGACCTCCAACGTGTTCGCGGTGCTGGGCCTGCGCGCGATGTTCTTCCTGCTGGCCGGCATGGCCGATCGCTTCCATCTGCTCCCCTACGGCCTGGCGGTGGTGCTGGTCTACATCGGCGCCAAGATGCTGCTGATCGATGTGGTCAAGATCCCGGTGCTGGTGTCGCTGGGCGTGGTGTTCGGCATCCTGGCAGTCACGGTGTGGCTGAGCCTGGTGCGGCCGCAGAAGCCGCAGGCCGGTCCGCAGGCGTAAGCCTGCCGGATCGGTGAGCGACCCGCGCCGCGGCGTTCCATCCATGGGACGTCGCGGCGCGCTTGTTTTCGCAGCCTGGCGGCGCCATCGAAGCGGGATGGACGCCTACCACCCCGACGATCCGCGCTACGACGCGCAGGCCCAGGCCCGTGCCGACCGGCGGCGCCTGCTGCGGGCCTTCAACGCGTCGCTGGCCTTCGTGCTGCTGCTGGTGCTGTGCTACTGGATGCAGTCCAGCTTCGACTGGCGGGCCTTGGCGATCGCGCCGCACACCGTGCAGGGCCTGGTCGGCATCCTGACCGCGCCGCTGCTGCATGGCTCGGTCGAACACATCGCCTCCAACGCCATCGCCCTGCTGATGCTGGGCACGCTGGCCGGGAGCGTGTACCCGAAGGCCACGCTGCGCGCGTGGCCGCTGCTGTGGCTGGGCTCGGGCCTGGGGGCGTGGTGGCTGGGCGATGCCGGCACGCGCCATCTGGGCGCCAGCGGGCTGGGCCACGGGCTGATGTTCCTGGTGATCGGGCTGGGCCTGCTGCGCCGCGATCGTGCGTCGATCGCCGCCGGCCTGATCGCCTTCCTGTTCTATGGCGGCATGCTGCTGACCGTGCTGCCGCGCGAGCCCGGCGTGTCCTGGCAGGCGCACCTGGGCGGCGCGGTGGCCGGGCTGCTGGCGGCCTGGTGGCTGCGCCGCGCCGACCCGCCGCTGCCGCGCAAGCGCTACAGCTGGGAAGTGGAAGAGGAACTGGCCGCGCAGGCGCACGACGAGGACGCCAGCACGCTCGAGCCGCCCTCGCCGCGCGAGGTGCCGGTGCTGTGGCAGCCGGCGCCGCCGGGCCGCGGCACGGTGCTGGTGTTTCCGCCCCGGCCTCCGCAGGACGCGTCAGGTCAGCGGCTAGACTAGCCGGCCGTTCGCTGCCGGCCCTGCCATGCGCCTGATCGCCTCTTCCGGCCTGTCGGCCGTGCTGGCCTGCCTGCTGACCCTTACCGGCTGCGCCAGCGCGCCTTCGCCGGCGCAGCCAACCGTCCCGCGCACGCCGCTCACCCTGGTCGGCTACGTCACCGCCGGCGAACCGGTCCGCGCCAGCGCCGCCGGCAAGCTGGACGTGGCCAACTTCGCCTTCGCCGCGCCCGATGCCGCGCACCGGGTCAGCCTGGGCACGACGCAGAATGCCGCCGCGCTGTCCGCGCTGGTGCGTCTGCGCCAGCAGGCGCCGGGCCTGCGCGTGGTGCTGTCCATCGGCGGCTGGGGCGCCGGGCATTTCTCCGAGGCGGCGGCCACGCCGCAGGCGCGCGCGGTCTTCGTCGACAGCGCCATGGCGCTGCTGCGCCAGTACGACCTGGACGGGCTGGACATCGACTGGGAGTACCCGACCCTGGCCGATGCCGGCATCAGCGCCAGCGCCGACGACAAAGCGCACTTCACCGCGCTGCTAGGCGACTTGCGCGCGGCGCTGGACGCGCAGGGCGCGCGCGACGGGCGCCGCTATCTGTTGACCATCGCCGCGGCCGAGGGTCGGCTGGCCTCGGGCCTGGACCTGCCGGCGATCGCGCCGCTGCTGGACTGGATCAACCTGATGACCTACGACTTCTACGGCAGCCTGACCCCGACCACCGGGCATGCCGCCGCGCTGGGACGGTCGCGGCTGGCGCCGGCCGATGCGCGCACGACCGAGGCGGCGGTGGACAGCTTCCTGCGCGCTGGCGTGCCGGCGGCCAAGCTGCACGTGGGCATGGCGTTCTACGGGCGCCGCTTCGGCGAGGTCGCGTCGCAGCAGGCGGGGCTGCTGCAGCCCTACCGCAGCGATGGCGGCTTCATTTCGTATCGCCAGATCGTGGAAGGCGACCTGGTCGGCAGCGGCGGCTTCGAGTCCCACTGGGATCCGCAGGCGCGCGCGGCCTGGCTGTGGAATCCGCGCAGCGCGCAGATGATCAGCTACGAAGACCCGCGCGCCCTGCGCGAGAAGGTCGCCTACGCCCGCGCCCAGGGCCTGGGCGGGGTGATGTTCTGGGAGCTGCACCAGGACCACGGCCAGGACTTGCTGGACGTGGTGCGCCAGGCGATCGACGACCCGGCGGCCGCCCGCCCGGATCTCATCCCTGCGCGCTAGCCACCGGCAGCGGCGGGGCGGCGGTCGGGCGTCCCAGCGGATCCAGCGCGATCATCACGAAGCGCCCGCGCGTGCACAGCTTGCGCTCGCCGCTGAGCAGGTCCTCGGTGACCACTTCCACGTCCACGTTCATCGAGCTGCGCCCGACCTTGACGATGGTGGCGATGACCTCGACCAGGTCGCCCTTGCGGATCGGCTGGTTGAAGTCCACCTGCTCCGAACGCGCGGTGACGACCGTGGTGCGCGCGTAGCGCGAGGCGACGATGAAGGCGGCCATGTCCATCCAGGCCAGCGCCTGACCACCGAACAGCGTGCCCAGGTGGTTGGTGTGGTCGGGAAAGACCATGTGCAACAGGCGCGCCTCGGTGGGGCGGGCTTCGGCGGCGGGGGCCTCGGACATGCGGACAAGCTCCTGATCGGGGGGACGGCCGCGCAGGCGACGGCCGGGCGACCATTGTCGCGCGCCGGAACCGCGCGCGGCGATCAGACCAGGGCCGGGGCCGCGCCAGGGGCCTGGTCGCTGGCGATCCCTTCGTGCGTGGCCACCACCACACGATTGCGCCCTTCGCGCTTGGCCTGGTAGAGCGCGTGGTCGGCGCGCCGCAGCAGCGCGTTGGGCGTCTCGCCCGGCTGCAGCCAGGCCACGCCGATCGAGCAGGTCACGCGCAGCGAGAGGCCATCGATGACCAGCGGCTTGGCGCCCACCGCGTCGTGCAGCGCCTGCAGCCGCCGGCCGGCGGCTGCAGGCCGGGCATCACGCCGAGCAGCTCCTCGCCGCCGTAGCGGCCGATGATGTCCGAGCCGCGCATGTTGTGGGCCAGGCGGTCGGCGACGCCGGCCAGCACCACGTCGCCGACCAGGTGGCCGTGGGTGTCGTTGACCTGCTTGAAGTGGTCCAGGTCCAGCAGCGCGATCGCCAGCTGCGTCCCGGCGGCATGGGCGCGCACGGCCTCGCGCTCGAGCTGCTCCATGATGCTGGTGCGGTTGTGCAGGCCGGTCAGGCCGTCGTGGGTGGCCTGCACCTGCAGCGCGGTGCGCGCCAGTTCCAGCGCGCGCTTGTCGGCCTCCAGTTCGGCGGTGCGCGCGGCGACCAGGCGTTCGAGCTGCTGCTTGTGCTTGACGATGGCGTGCACGCGCCAGCGCCACAGGCTGCCGACCAGCGCGACCGCCAGGACGCCCCACAGCGCCAGCAGCAGCGGCGAGCGCCACCATGGCGGGCGCACCTCGAAGCCGAAGGTCACCACCTCCGACTGCGCGCGCCGGCCGACGTCCAGCGCCTGCACCTCGATCACCTGCTTGCCCGAGCCCAGCAGCGGGAAATCCAGCGTGCGCGAATTGGTCTCGATCCACGCGTCCTGGCGATCGCGCAGGCGGTAGCGGAACTTCAGCATGTCGGTCCCGGCGATGCTGCCGGGCGTGGACAGGGTCATGCGCACCGGCAGCTGTTCCCACGGCAGCACCGCGTCCGAGTCGATGCGCTGCCCGCCGCGTTCGACCCGGGCGATGTTGAGCGCCATCGGCGTGCGCGCCAGCAGCTGCTCCGGATGCAGCAGGTGGCTGACGCCGCGCGAGGTGCCGATCCACACCGAGCCGTCGCGGTCCTCGAAGAACCCGCCCTCGGAGATGTCCTCGCTGATCAGGCCGTTGGCCTCGTGCAGCCGCGTCCACTTGCCGTCCTGCAGCACGTCCAGGCCCATGCTGCCGCCGACCCAGAGCCGGCCGGCGCGGTCGTGGCGGATGAAGTAGGGAATCGCATCGCGCAGCAGCGGGTCCTCGACTTCCTTCAGGGTCAGCGTGTCGCCCTGGCCGATCGGGCCGCGGAACAGGCCCGCATCGTCCACGCTGAGCCACAGCGTGCCGTCGCGCCCGATCGAGAGCTTGTCGAACAGCGTATTGGGCATGTCGCCCTGCGCGTGGATCCTGGTGACGCGGTCGTCGCGTTCCAGGCGCATCACCCCGGCCTTGCCGGCGAACCACAGCCGCCCCTGCGCGTCCTGCTCGACGTCGCCGAAGCTCACCGCCGGCAGCGCCTCGAAGCGCCGGGCGACCGGATGGGCCAGATCGTCGATCAGGTACACGCCTTCGGTCGTGCAGATCCACAGGCGCTGGCGATCGTCGAAGAAGATGCGACGCAGCTTGGCCGGCAGGGTCGCGGCGGCCTTCAGCTCGTCGCCCTGCAGGCGCAGCAGCTGGCCGCGATACAGCGCCACCCATACCGCCTGGTCCGGGCCCAGGGTCAGCGCGAACACATCGCGCACCGGCTCGCCCAGCAGATTGTGCAGGGTCTGGATGCGGCCATCGCCGGCGGTCAGGCGGTGCAGGTCGCGCTCGTTGCCGAACAGCATCGCGCCCTGCGCATCGCGCGCCAGCGACCAGTTGGGCAGGCCCTGCAGGCCGTTGCCCGGGCCCCAGTTCTCCACGCCGGCATAGCCGCGCCAGCGCAGCACACCCAGGCCGGGGTAGGACATCCACAGCTCGCCGCTGCGGCTGGCCAGCAGCGCGTTGGGCGGAAGATCGGGCAGCCCGTTGCGGGTGTCGAACCGCTCCCAGCGACCGTCCCAGCGCAGCATGCCGCCGTCGCTGCGGGTCAGCACGCGGCCCTGGCGGTCCTCGGTCAGGTCCAGGTGGCGCGTGGTGGTGGCCTGCATCGAAGGCGGCGGCACCGGCCGCTCCTCGAAGCGCGTCGCGCCCGGTGCCAGCACCAGGATGTGGCGCGGGCTACGCGCCCACAGCGTGCCGCGACGGTCGCGCAGGAACGCGGTCCAGGCATCGCGCGGCACGCCGTCGCCGGGCCCGTAGACGCGCACCTGGCCATCGTCGGTGCGGCGGCAAACGGTCTGGCCGCAGCCGAACCACAGCGCGCGGCCATCGCGGTAGACCGCGCCCAGCTCGGCCAGCTCGGGGTGGGCCTGTTCGGCGGCCCGGTCGAACAGCGCGCGCGTCTTCCAGTGCCCGTCCGCGTCGCGGGTCGCGCGCAGCGCGCGGCTATAGCTCAGCGCCACCGCACCGTCGGCCAGCGCCGCGACGTTGTGGCCGACCTCGAAGGGAAGCGGCGACCCGGCCGGGTCGAGCACGCGCACGGCCCGGTCGCCGTCCCAGAAGTACAGGTTGGCCGCGGTGGCGACCCACAGCCCGCGCCCATCCGGCGCCGGCGAGGCGTTCATCACATAGGCATCGTCCAGACCCGCACCGGCGCCGACGCGTTCGAAGCGCTCGCCCTCGTAGCGGTACAGGCCGCCGTAGGTGCAGGCGTAGACGTTGGCCTGCGGATCCTCGACCAGGCAGTCGGCGCCCAGGCTGCGCAGGCCATCGGCCGTGCCGTAGACCCGCAGCGAGGCGACCTGGGCGGCCACGGGCCCGACCACGCACAGCAGCGCCAGCGCCGCGCCGAAGGCGCGACCGAGCCGGAGCATGGCGATGGTGCGCGCCGAGGCGCGACGGGCGTGCATGGCGGGGAAGCGCGGTCTGCGGGGACGGATATCCCCCAGACTAACGGCACGCCTGGCCTCGACTTAAGCCCGTCAGGCAGTCAGATGCGGTGTTTTGGCGACCTTTTCCGCCCGTAAACGTTTCCAGCGCGGCGTCGGTATCGTGCGGCGCCCTCAGAAGGCGTGATCGAAGCCGACCTCGCCCTGCACGCCGACCTGGTAGGACGACACCCGCCTCTCGAAGAAGTTGGTCAGCTCCTGCACGTCCTGCAGCTCCATGAAGGGCAGCGGATTGCGCACGTTGTACTTGCGCGCCATGCCCAGCTTGGCGAAGTGGTTGTCCGCGCAGTGCTGCAGGTACTGGCGCATGTCGCGGGTGGAGATGCCGGCCACGCCGCCGGACAGCACGTCCTCGGCGAACTGCAGCTCGCACTCGATCGCCTCTTCCAGCATGTCGTAGACCTGCTGCTGCATGTCGGCGTCGAACAGGTCCGGCTCCTCCTCGCGCACCACGCGCACGCCCTCGAAGGCGAAGGCCATGTGGCAGCTCTCGTCGCGGAACACCCAGTTGGTGCCCGAGGCCAGGCCCGGCAGCAGACCGCGCGAGCGGAAGTAGTAGACGTAGGCGAAGGCGGCGAAGAAGAACAGGCCCTCGATGCAGGCGGCGAAGCAGATCTGGTTGAGCAGGAACTGGCGGCGGTGCGCGCGCGTCTCCAGGCGCTTGAGGTCCTGGATGGTGTCCATCCACTTGAAGCAGAAGTCGGCCTTCTTCTTGATCGAGGGGATGTTGTCGACCGCGGCGAAGGCCTTGGCGCGCTCGCCCGGATCCGGCAGGTAGTTGTCCAGCAGGGTCAGGTAGAACTGCACGTGCAGCGCTTCCTCGTACAGCTGGCGCGAGAGGTACATGCGCGCTTCGGGCGCATTGAGGTGCTGGTACAGGTTCAGCACCAGGTTGTTGGACACGATCGAATCGCCGGTGGCGAAGAAGGCGACCAGCCGATGGATCAGATGGCGATCGGCCGGGGTCATCTTGTCGTGCAGATCGGTGATGTCGATCTGGAAGTTGATCTCGTCCACCGTCCAGCTGTTCTTGATGGCGTCGCGATACATGTCGTAGAACTGCGGATAGCGCATCGGGCGCAGGGTCAGTTCGAAACCGGGATCGAGCAGCATCTGACGGGGTTGAGCGGACATGGTGTGTGAATTCCTAAGAAAAATAGGTGGGACCGAAGTCCCACCAAAGGTAAAAATTAAATGTCTATCGTGTGTGTCCAGCGCGGTACACCACGCTTAGACAGATAGTTGACCAAGTTCTTTGTTCCGTAAAATCGAACGCGGCCCGCGGAGCTGAAAGCCAACGCTGCTTGATCAACTTGAAGCCCTAGCCTTCGAGCTTGAGCTGTCAGGTGCGCCAACGCAGCATCATTGTTCCCAACCGCTGACGAAGCGGAGAACACCGCAAAATTGACCCAAGCTCCAGTCGTAGACCGCTCTCGTAAATGCGCCATCTTTATTTGCATTTAGCTTCTCCGAACTTACTTCGCAGGTAGGAGTGCACATCCTTGTGCGAGATCGAATCACTTTTCTTTCCTTACTCCCTTGAACGGAGTCTTGGCGCTCGTTTTCACATCCATGATTCTTCCATCTGGACCACGTTTTGCGAAATTTCCTGAGGGAGTCTTGAACTGCGAACGATCACGTACTGCGCCATTGCGATGACCATCGCCTTTCGGCGGATTTGTAGCCATGAAGCTTCTCCTATTTGCCAGAGATGCTTGAGCTCAAAACTTCGATCGGCTTCCGATCAGTCCGCATCAATTGCGGTTATGATTTATGGACTTCCTAGACAGAAGTAGCCAACCCAAGACACCCCGCTCAAGCGACATGGATGTTTTGGTGAAGCAACCAGAAGGGGCCGAATGACAGTTCGGCCCCTTCTTTTTTCTTACTGGCAGGCCTCGCAGGCTTCCGGGTTTTCCAGGGAGCAACTGACCGCCTCGACCGGGGTGTAGGCCGGCTTGGGGGCCTCGCTGGCGCCGTGGCTGATGGTGGCCTTGGCGATGCGGGTGGCCGGACGCGAACGCAGGTAGTAGGTGGTCTTGATGCCCTGCTTCCAGGCGTACATGTACATGGAGGACAGCGCGCCGATGTTCGGGCTCTCCATGAACAGGTTGAGCGAGGCGGACTGGTCGATGAAGGCGCCGCGGTCGGCGGCCATGTCGATCAGCGAGCGCATCGGCAGCTCCCAGGCGGTGCGGTAGACCAGGCGCAGGGCCTCGGGGATCTCCGCCACGCCCTGGATCGAGCCTTCGGCCAGCTTGATCGCATCGCGCATCTCCGGCGTCCACAGGCCGAGCTTCTTCAGCTCGTCCACCAGGTAGCGGTTGACCTGCAGGAAGTCGCCGGACAGCGTCTCGCGCTTGAACAGGTTGGACACCTGCGGCTCCACGCACTCGTAGCAGCCGGCGATCGAGGCGATGGTCGCGGTCGGGGCGATGGCGATCAGCAGCGAGTTACGCAGGCCGTGCTGCTGGATGCGCTCGCGCAGCGCGTCCCAGCGCGCGGTGTCCTCGGGCACCACGCCCCAGGCGTCGAACTGCAGCTCGCCCTGGGCGGCGCGGGTGTCGGCGAAGGACGGATGCTTGCCGCGCTCCTGCGCCAGCTCGCACGAGGTCTCCAGCGCGTGGAAGTAGATCGTCTCGGCGATCTTCCTGCTGATCGCGCGCGCCTCGGCGCTGTCGAAGGCCAGGCGCTTGCGGAAGAACACGTCCTGCAGGCCCATGCAGCCCAGGCCGACCGGGCGCCAGCGCAGGTTGCCGCGGCGCGCGGTCTCGATCGGGTAGAAGTTCAGATCGATCACGCGGTCCAGCTGACGCACGGCCAGGCGCACGGTCTCGGCCAGCTTGTCGTAGTCGAAGTCGCCGTACTCGTCGAAGTGGCGGCCCAGGTTGATCGAGCCCAGGTTGCACACCGCGGTCTCCTCGTTGGAGGTGACCTCCAGGATCTCGGTGCACAGGTTGGACAGATGGATCACGTTGCCCGGGCGCAGGGTCTGGTTGGACGCCTTGTTGCACTTGTCCTTGAAGGTCATCCAGCCGTTGCCGGTCTCGGCCAGGGTGCGCATCATCCGCGCGTACAGCTTGCGCGCCGGCACGGTCTTGCTGGCCTTGCCCTGCGCCTCGGCCTGCTCGTAGGCGCGCTCGAAGGCCTCGCCGTACAGGTCGGTCAGCTCCGGCACGGCCTTGGGATCGAACAGCGACCACGGCTTGTCCGCTTCCACGCGCGCCATGAACAGGTCCGGCACCCAGTTGGCCAGGTTGAGGTTGTGCGTGCGGCGCGCGTCGTCGCCGGCGTTGTCGCGCAGCTCGAGGAAGTCGTCGATGTCCGCGTGCCAGGTCTCCAGGTAGACGCAGGCCGCGCCCTTGCGCTTGCCGCCCTGGTTGACCGCCGCCACCGAGGAATCCAGCGTCTTCAGCCACGGCACGATGCCGTTGGAATGGCCGTTGGTGGACTTGATCAGCGAGCCGCGCGCACGCACGCGCGAGTAGCTCACGCCGATGCCGCCGGAGAACTTGGACAGCTGCGCGATGTCGCCGTACTTGGCGTAGATCGACTCCAGCGAATCCTGCGGCGAGTCCAGCAGGAAGCAGCTGGAGAGCTGCTCGTGCGTGGTGCCGGAATTGAACAGCGTGGGGCTGGACGGCAGGTAGTCCAGGTGCGCCATGCGCTGGTACAGCGCAAGGGCCTCCGGCACGTCCTCGCTCAATGCGCTGGCGATGCGCAGGAAGAACTGCTGCGGGGTCTCGATCACCTTGCGGCTGTGCGGGTGGCGCAGCAGGTAGCGGTCGTACAGGGTGCGCAGGCCGAAGTACTCGAACTCGCGGTCCAGGCCGGCGTCGACGGCGTCGTTGAGCTTGCGCGCATTGACCTGCACGAAGTTCAGCAGGCGCTCGTTGATCAGGCCGACCTCATGGCCGCGGGCCACCGACTGGGAGAAGGCATGGATCTCCTGGCCGGAGACCTCCTTGGCGATGAAGTTGGCCAGCAGGCGCGCGGCCAGGCGGCCGTACTCGGGCTCCTCGCCGATCAGCAGCGCGGCGGTGCGGATGGACAGCTCGTCCAGCTCCTGCGTCGTGGCGCCGTCGTACAGGCCGGAGATGGTGCGCGTGGCCACGCGCATCGGATCGACCGCGTGCAGGCCTTCGGCGCAGCGCTGCACGGCGCGCACGATCTTGTTCAGGTCCACCGCCTCGCTGCCACCGTTGCGCTTGGTCACGCGCATGGCCGTGGCGGTGGGCGGCGGGGTCAGCGAGAAGGCGGCGTCGGCCGGGCGCTGGGCCACGGCGGAATCGGTCTGGGTCACGGTCGGAACTCTCCATGCGTAGATGCACGCATTGCGCCTTCCCACGAGGGCGCAACAGGGGCCGGGCGACCGAGGGTGAAACGGCGGCGTCGCAGAAGCCGCGACCGCACGAACGGCGTTCGTGGTCGGGCCTTGCGTCACCAGCCGTCTCTCCCTCGAAAGACACCGCGGCCGGCGCCGCGCGAGGTGCTTGCGCGCGACTGTCGGCAGGTCTTCGGACTGACGGGCGTGAAGCCAGGACACAGTCCTGCTTCTCCTAACCCACCGCTTCCCAAGGCCACCGGGGGCCTCAGTGCAGATGGCGGGGTCGTTCCCAATCACCGCTGCGGGGCAGTGCCGGAGTGGGCCGCAAGGCCGCACCGGCTTCCCTTTTCATCCCCGCGGCTTGTGGCCGCGAGGAACCGACGACCCCAAGATAGTGGGGTCACCCACGCCCGTCAACGCCAAATGTAGTGACAAAAGGGAAGGTCCTGATGCCATGCGGGTTTCACGGATTTCTGGCGCGTGGAGCATTCCCGGCCGGTGTGCGCTGCAGCACGGTTGACGCGCCCTTGCCCGTCGGTGTCCGATGTTGGGCAGGCACCTTCGGTCCCGTTGCGGACAACGGCACCCCGAGCGCACGCGCGCCCCTTCCGCCCACGAAGCCCCTGCCATGCACGATCACACCCTGTCTTCCCCGTCCGCGCTGCGGCGCCTGCTGCCGTGGCTGCTGGCGCTGGCCGCCCTGCTGCTGGGCGCCTGGCTGCTGCAGGAAGTCCTGGCCCAATGGCCGCATCGCCCCGGCCTGCGCCAGGCGCTGCGCGACGGCCTGATCTGCGCCGCGGCCACCGCCGCCGGCGCGCTGCCGGTGCTGGCGGTGCGGCGCCTGCCGCAGACGCTGGCCGACGGCCTGATGGGCTTCGGCGCCGGCGTGATGCTGGCCGCCACGGCCTTCTCGCTGATCGTGCCCAGCCTGCAGGCGGCCAAGGACCAGGGCTACGGCGGGCTGGGCGCGGGCGGGCTGGTCAGCGTCGGCATCTGCCTGGGCGTGGCGATGATGCTGACGATGGACCGGGTGATCCCGCATGCGCATCTGGACCAGCAGGGCCAGACCACGCGCGTGGGCGGCCTGCACCAGTGGCTGCCGCCGCAGGTGACGCTGTTCGTGCTGGCCATCACCCTGCACAACATCCCCGAAGGCATGGCGGTGGGCGTGGCCTCCGGCTCGGGCATGGCCAACGCCGAGCCCTTCAGCCTGGCCATCGCGCTGCAGGACATTCCCGAAGGCCTGGTGATCGCGCTCTCGCTGGCCACGGCCGGCGTGAGCCGCGGGCGCGCGGTGCTGATCGGCGCGGCCTCGGGTCTGGTGGAGCCGCTGGGCGCGGTGGTGGCGGCGGTGGCGGTGGGCGCGTTCTCCACCCTGCTGCCTTGGGGCCTGGCGTTCGCGGCCGGGGCGATGCTGTTCGCGGTCAGCCACGAGGTCATCCCCGAGTCGCACCGCAACGGCCACGAGACTCTGGCCACCATCGGCCTGACCCTGGGCTTCTGCCTGATGATGGTGATGGATACCGGGCTGGGCTGATCAGCCGCCCGGCTTGAACCCCGGCGGCCCGAACAGCGTCCGCAGCGCCTGCCCGGGCGAGCGCACCCGGCGCAGGTCGGCCCACAGCCCCCGCCAGCCGTGCAGGGCGATCCGCACCGGATGGTGGCTGCGCAGCGGTTCGACCAGGCCGTAGCGCGGCGGCACGCCCGGCAACTGCGCGCGGAAGCTGCCGAACATCCGGTCGAACACGATCAGCACCCCGCCGTAGTTGCAGTCCAGATACTCCGGATTGCTGGCGTGATGCACGCGATGGTGCGCCGGGGTGTTGAAGACGTATTCGATCCAGCGCGGCAGCACGCCGATCAGCTCGGTATGCAGCCAGAACTGGTAGAGCAGGTTCAGGGCCAGCGCGCCCAGCACCGCCGGCACCGGGAACCCCAGCCACACCAGCGGAGCGAAGAACAGCGCCTGCCCGGTGAGCTGGGCGGTCCAGCCCAGCCGGTACGCCGAGGCCAGCGTGTACTGCTCGGGCGAGTGGTGCACGCAGTGGTTGACCCAGAACCAGCGGATCCGGTGGTCGGCGCGGTGCATGGCGTAGTAGCAGGCCTCCTGGCCGACGAACAGCAGCGCCCATTGCCAGGGCGCATCCATCGCCAGGGTCGTCAGGCGCACCTGGTGCACCGCCAGCAGCACGACGCCGGCCACGCCGCTGCCGAGCACCAGGCCGACCAGGCCGCGGCCGAGCGCATCCCCCAGCGAGGCCCAGTAGCTCTTCCAGTCGTAGGCCAGGCCGCGACGCAGGCGCAGCCAGGCTTCGAGCGCCGCCAGCAGCGGCAGCACCAGCGGGACCCACCGCAGCCAGGACAGGTGCGGGCCAAGCAGGGACAGGACCATGGCCGCGGCCGCCTACTGGCCCGACCCGCGTCGGGCGGCGGACAGCGCCTGGCCCGCCGCGCGCAGTTCCTCGCGCGACAGGGCGCCGTCGTGGTTGGCGTCCAGCGCGTCGAAATGTTCGAACAGGCGCGGCAGGCTGGCCTGGGCTTCGCTGCGCTGGATCAGGCCGTCGCCGTTGGCATCGGCGGCCTTGAGCTTGCGCGCCATCTGCTGGCGTCCGGCCGAGGCGGCGCTGTCGTTGGCCTGCTGCGCCAGCAGGCAGGACGGGGCCAGCGCGAGCAGCGCCAGCGTCAGCGCGTGGAGGAGCTTCTTCATGGGCAGGTCTCGATCGAAAGGGCGCGCCGCCGGCCTGGCGGCGCGCGAAAGGTTCACTTGCGGCAGGCCACGACCTGGCCGCTGCTGTCGGTGCAGGTGCCGGTGTGGCTGACGCTGCCGTTCTGCACCGTGGTCGATCCGGTGTAGGACGCCCCGCCGGCCGTGGTGGCGCTGGTGCTGCGCGCGCCGTTGACGTTGCCTGCGGCATCGCGGCTGATCTCGCCGCTGGTGGACAGGCTGCCGCCGGCGGCGGTGGTCGCGCTGGCCGTGCCCTGGCGGCCGGCGCTGCCGTCGGCGTTGCGGTACCAGCTGCCGCTGCGGTGCGCGCTGCCGCCGTCGGCGCCCTGCACCGCCGCGCCGCTGCGGCCGGTGGTATTGCCGGCCGCATCGGTACGGCTGCCGTGGCCGCGCACATAGGCGCCGTTGGCGTTGCGTCCAGCGGCGGCCGTGCCGCGCACCTGCGCGCCATCGGCGGCGGTACCGCCGCCATGGACGCGGACGCGGCCGGCCCAGGCGTCGGTGGAGAAGGACAGCGCGCCGCCAACGGCCAGCGCGGACAGCAGCATCAGGTGGGTCGTACGCATGATCGGTTCCTCGCGATGGGATGGAACGGCGTCGATCGCCGTGCCGCCATGCTGGGCCGGCCGGGGCCGCGAGGTGTTGCGCGTATGCCAGCGGATGTGTCCGCCGGCCGGCGCTGAAACATCTGCCTACAACCGGCGTTGTCGGCGCCAGCCGCCGGGCGCGATAGTGCGCCGCATGAGCGAGATCACCGCCAAGCTGCTGCTGGTCGACGACGACGTGCGCCTGCGCGAACTGCTGCAGCGCTACCTGGAAGGCGAGGGCTTCGCCGTCAAGGCGGTGGGCGACGGTACGCAGATGCGCCAGGCGCTGGACCGCGGCCATTTCGACCTGATCGTGCTGGACCTGATGCTACCCGGCGAGAGCGGCCTGGAGCTGTGCCGGCGCCTGCGCGGCCAGGGCGACCCCACGCCGGTGGTGATGCTCACCGCCAAGGGCGACGAGATCGACCGCATCGTCGGGCTGGAGATCGGCGCCGACGACTATCTGCCCAAACCGGTCAATCCGCGCGAGCTGCTGGCCCGCATCCGCTCGGTGCTGCGACGCACGCAGGCCGTGCCGGGCGCGCCGCAGGCCGAGGGCGGGATCGTCGCCTTCGGCCCGTGGCGGCTGGACCTGGGCAACCGCCAGCTCAGCCGCCAGGGCCGCGTGGTGAAGCTGACCAGCGGCGAGTTCGCGGTGCTGGCGGTGCTGGTGCGGCACCCGTGGCAGACACTCTCACGCGACCGGCTGATGAGTCTGGCGCGCGGGCGCGAGCACGAGGCCTTCGAGCGCAGCATGGACGTGACCATCGCCCGCCTGCGCAAGCTGCTGGAGGACGACGCGCGCAACCCGACCATCGTGCAGACGGTCTGGGGCGCGGGCTATGTGTTCGTGCCGCCGGAGGAGGTCGCGTGAGGCGCGCGCCGGGGATGTTCGCCCAGCTGGCGCTGGTCATCGCGCTGGTGCTGGCCGGCGCCGGCGTGCTGGCCGCGGTGCTGGGCCGCGAGCTGGCCATCGCCCCGGCCGCCGATCAGCTGGCGCGCGCCATGCGCGGCTTCGCCGGACTGGCCGAGGAGGTGGGCCGCAACAGCGGCCACGCCGCCACGCTGCGCTATCTGCAGCAGGCCGGGCTGGACGTGCGCAAGACCGCGCCAGCGGCCGACGCGCGCGCGTTCGCCCCCTTCCTGCGCGTGCTGCGCCAGCGCGCGGCGCGCGCGCTGGGCGGCGAGCGTGCGGTCGTGCTGTCGCGCGATGCCGACGGCGACCGGCTGTGGATGCAGCTGCGCACCAGCCCGACGCTATGGATCTCCTTCGGCGCCAAGCCCGCGCGCGGCAGCCGGCGCTTCACCCTGGCCCTGCTGCTGGGCTGCGTCTGCCTGACCTGGCTGGCGGCGGCGTACTGCGCCCAGCGCCTGGTCGGCCCGCTGCGCCAGCTGGCCCAGGCCGCGCCCGGGTTGGTCCGTGGCGAGGCGCCGCGGCTGGACGTGCGCGGCCCACGCGAGGTGCGCGAGCTGGCCGACGCCCTGGAGCAGGCCAGCGAGGACGTGCGCAGCGCCGCCGACGAGCGCGCGCTGATGCTGGCCGGCATCTCGCACGACCTGCGCACGCCGCTGACCCGGGTGCAGTTCGCCACCGCCCTGCTGCCCGACACCGACCCCACCCTGCGCGCCGGCATCGACCGCGACATCGCCGAGATCGACGCCATCCTCTCGCAGTTCATCGCCTACGCCCGCGACGGCCGCGACGAGGCGGCCGAGCCGCTGGACCTGGCGCGGATCTGCCGCGAGGCGCTCGATGCCGCCGGCGGACCGTGGGACGTACAGTGCCCGGACACCGCGCCGCTGCGCGGGCGGCCCATCGCCCTGCGCCGCGCGCTGGAGAACCTGGTGGCCAACGCGCAGCGCCATGGCGCCGCGCCGTTCGCGCTGCGCCTGGTCGGCACCGGCGATGGCGCCTGGCAGGTGACCGTGTGCGACCACGGCCCGGGCATGGACGCGGCGCAGGCGCAGCGCGCGCTGCAGCCATTCGTGCACGACCCGGCCGGCGGCGGCAGCGGCCTGGGGCTGGCCATCGTCGACCGCGTGGCGCGCCAGCACGGCGGCGCGCTGCAGCTGCTGCCCAACCCGCCGCGCGGCCTGCGCGCGGTCCTGCGCCTGCGCGGCGCCTGACGTCCAACCGGAACCTCCGCCATGCGTGTCCGCTCCGCCTGCTGTGTCCTGCTGCTCTGCTTGCCGCTGCTGGCCTGCGCGCAGTCGCGCGGCGAGCGCCTGCGCCACCTGCTGGGCCAGCGCCAGGCCGAGACCGGGGAAACGCAGTCGCTGCCCGCCGACGCACGTGTGCTGCGCGAGGTCGCCTATGGCCCCGATCCGGCGCAGCGCTACGACGTGTATGCGCCCGCCGGCGCGCGCGGCCTGCCGATCATCGCGATGGTCCACGGTGGCGGCTGGAGCAAGGGCGACAAGGACAATCCCGGCCTGGCCACGCCGAAGGCGGCGTACTGGCTGCCGCGCGGCTATGTGCTGGTGTCGATCAACTACCGCATGCTGCCCGACGCCGATCCGGCCGTGCAGGCGCGCGACGTGGCCGCGGCCATCGCCCACCTGCAGCGGCACGCGCAGGACTGGGGCGGCGATCCGGCGCGCACGGTGCTGATGGGGCATTCGGCCGGCGCGCATCTGGTCGCCCTGCTCGGCGCCGATGTCGCGGCGCTGACCGAGGCCGGCGCGCAGCGCCCGCGCGCGGTGATCGCGCTGGACAGCGCGGCGATGAATGTCGTGCAGATCATGCAGGCGCGCCACTTCCCGCTCTACGACCGCGCCTTCGGCGACGACCCCCGCACCTGGAGCGCGGTCTCGCCCTGGCACCATCTCTCGCGGGCTTCGCTGCCGATGCTCGCGGTGTGTTCCTCGCGGCGCGAGGACAGCTGCGCGCAGGCACGCGGGCTGGCGCAGCGCGCGCAGGCCTTCGGCGTGACCGTCCAGGTCCTGCCCGAGGACCTGTCGCATATGCAGATCAACCGCACGCTGGGCGAGCCTTCCGCCTACACCCGTGCGGTCGATGCCTATCTGGCCACCGCGATGAACTAAGCCGCGCACCGCACGCAGTTCTTCTCTGACGGCTTTGTCATCGCGCCTGGCGGCGCGCGAGGCCTTTGGCGGCCACCGCATGCCCGTGTGTGGCTTGTCCGCCATTTGAGAATCACTTACATTTGCGCGCCGCAGGCCTCCGCGCCAACGCCCGCCTGCGTGGTCATCGGACGACCATCGCCAGCCCGCTATCTGGGCAAGCCTCCCAACGTCTTCCCCGCCGTGCGCTCGCCTTCGCCGCGCGCGGCGTGCCTGCCTGCGCCCTCAAGGAACCCCATGTCCGCTGCCATTTTCCGCGCGTCCGCCGCGCCGACCCGCTCCCCGCTCGCCGCGGCCCTGCTGCTGGGGCTGGGCCTGTGCGCCCCGCTCGCCCACGCCGCCGATGGCGAGACCGACGCCGAGGAGCAGGCGCGCCGCCGCACGCCCAAGACGCTGGACAACGTGCAGGTCACCGGCGCGCGCGCCGAGCCGTCCACCACCACGCGGCTGCCGATCAGCATCCAGGACACGCCGCAATCGGTGAGTGTGGTCGGCCTGCAGCGGCTGGAGGACGAATCGATGTTCAGCATCAACGATGTGATGCGCAACATCACCGGCGTCAACGTGTCCTTCTGGGATACCCAGCGTCCGCTGTACTTCGCGCGCGGCTTCCAGATCACCGACTTCCAGGTCGACAGCCTGCCGACCTACAGCGGCTCGACCAACCAGGAGTACGACACCGCCTTCTACGACCGCATCGAAGTCATCCGCGGCGCCAACGGCCTGCTCAGCGGCGCCGGCATTCCCTCGGCCACGGTCAACCTGCTGCGCAAGCGTCCGGGCCGCGACTTCGATGCGGCGGTCACCGCCAGCGTGGGCAGCTGGGACTTCCGCCGCGTACAGGCCGACATCAACCTGCCGCTGACCAAAGACGGGCGCTTCCGCAGCCGCTGGGTCGGCGCCTGGACCGACCGCGACTATTACTACGACCGCTAAGAAGAGAACAAGAAGGCCGGCATGGTCGTGCTGGAAGGCGACCTGACCGACAGCACGACGGTCACGGTCGGCTACCAGATCCAGGGCAACAACCCGACCGGCTCGACCTGGGGCACGGTGCCGTTCTTCAGCGCCGATGGCGCCAGCGCCCACCTCTCGCGCTCGACCAACTTCTCGCCGGCCTGGACGCGCTGGCAGCGCCAGACCCGCACCGCCTTCGCCAATCTGGAGCAGCGCTTCGGCGAGGACTGGCTGCTGAGGGTGAACTCGGCGCATACCAAGGGCGAGGTGCAGAGCCTGCGCGTCTACGGCAGCGGCTACCCGGACCCGGCCACCGGCGCCGGCACCTGTCTGCAGGCCAGCGCCGGCGAGACGAACGACACCCGCGATGCGCTGGACGTATACCTGTCGGGCAAGTTCGCGCTGTTCGGCCGGACCCACGACGTGGTGGTCGGCGGCAGCTGGCAGGACCTGCAGTCCACTACGCCCGGCGTCGCCTTGGTCTATCCGAGCGACTGGCAGATGATCGCCACGCCGTATGGCAATGCGATGGGCTTCAACGTGCCCAACCTGTACGACTGGGACGGCAGCGCCGGCGCACTGACCTATCGCCGCACCGGCGCCTGGCGCCAGGCCCGCACCACCCAGCGCGGCGTCTATGCCTCGGCGCGCCTGCGCCTGGCCGAGCCGCTGTCGCTGATCGCCGGCGCGCGCCTGAGTTCGTGGGAAACGCGCACCCGCGCCTACAACGCCGCCGGCACTTACACCGGCACCAGCGGCCGCTACAAGGTCAGCGACGAAGTCACGCCCTACGTGGGCCTGGTCTACGACCTGGTGCCGGATGTCTCGCTCTACGCCAGCTACACCGAGATCTTCAATCCGCAGAACTACAAGGACAGGAACGACAACCTGCTGGCGCCGGTGCAAGGCTCCAACCTGGAAGCCGGCCTCAAGGCGCAACTGTTCGATGGCCGCGCCATGGCCACCGCCGCGGTGTTCGAGGCCAAGCAGGACAACTACGCGGTGCTGGACACCACCCAGCCGCCGAACTCGCTGCCGGACGGCAGCTCGGCCTATGTGGGCGTCAACGGCACCAAGAGCCGCGGCTGGGAAGTGGACTTCAACGGCGAGCTGCTGCCGGGCTGGACGCTCAACGCCGGCTACACCCACGTCAAGGTGACCCGCGCGCCGACCGATGCCATCTACGCCAACCTGCCCGAGAACTATCTGCAGCTGTCCACGCAGTGGCGCCTGCCGGGTCGCTGGGATCGCCTGAGCCTGGGCGGCGGCGTGAGCTGGCAGAGCAAGGTGCAGGGCTTCAACATCGAGCGTCCCAATGGCGATGGCACCACCACGCCGGTCACGGTCACCCAGGGCGCCTACACGCTGGTCCACCTCAACGCCAACCTGCGCATCAACGCGCAGTGGACCGCGACGCTATCGGTGCGCAACGCGCTGGACAAGACCTACTGGGCCAACCTGGACTACAACAACTACGGCGAACCGCGCTTCGTCTCGGCGAGTTTGCGGTGGCGGTTCTGAGGGCTGGCGATGGGGGTTGAGTAAGGGCGCTAAGCGACACTCGTCGTTCCTGCGAACGCGGCCTCCCGCGCCCTTGGCTTTACCGCGCGAAAGTCCCTGGGTTCCCGCGTTCGCGGGAACGACGGTAGAGGTGTTGCTGGCGCTTCGAGTGAGAAGCGGCCTCGCGAGGTGTGCGACATCGAGATCAACGGATCTCAAGCGACTAACGCGCAGCGAAGCTCCCGCTTCTGCCCCCTCCCTTTCGCGCAGCGAAGGGGAGCTCGAAGTCGCGAACTAGCGACTGAGGGGGAAGGGTTGCTTTTGCTTTTGCTTTTGCCTTTCGCTGGTGCGCAGTTCCGCTCAGGCAACTACTCGCAGTGCCGAGTTCGACCAGATGAAAGCCCTATCCGGCCTCAACAACGACACGACCCAACCGCTCACTTGGCCGGACAAGGCGTCCCGCGGAACGTCAGCCGCTGCAGCCGCGTCGGCTCCACACACGGCTGCGACTTCGGCTCGGCAGCCGCTGCTGCGGCCGCCGCGCGCTCGTGCTGCAGCTGGGCCAGGCGCGCCTTGATCTGCGGCATCACCGCCAGCGCGGCCTTCTCGCCTTCCAGGATGGCCGCGTTGCGCTGGCTGAAATCGGCCGCGCCGATCTCGTTGACCTTGGGCCGCACCACCACATCGGCGCGCGCGAGTTCCTGCTGGCCGGCGCGCTGGCCCATGATGGTGATCGACTGGTTGAGCGTGCCCAGCAGATCGCCCGGATTCTTGCCGCTGGCCTTGCTGGAGATGTCCACGGCGATGACGAAATCCGCGCCCAGCTGCTTGGCCGCATCCACCGGCACCGGGCTGACCACGCCGCCGTCGACGTAGTGCCACTTGCCGATCTCCACCGGCTCGAACACGCCCGGCACGCTGCTCGAGGCGCGCACCGCCTGGCCGGTGTCGCCGCGGTTGAACATGGTGCGCTCGCCGTCCTCCAGGCGCGTGGCCACCGCGACGAAGGGCTTCTTCAGCCGCTGGATCGGCGTATTGCCCACCTGCGCGTTGACGTAATCCTGCAGCGCGCGGCCCTGCACCAGCCCGCCGGAAAACAGGCGCACATCGCGGATGGTCGATTCGTCCAGCGCCACGGCCTTGCTCTGCATCTGAAACACGTCCATGCCGCTGGCGTAGAGCGCGCCGACCACGCTGCCAGCGCTGGTGCCGGCGACCACGTCGGGGCGGATGCCGTTGGCCTCCAGCATCTTGATCACGCCGATGTGCGCGAAGCCCTTGGCCGCCCCGCCGCCCAGCGCGATGCCGATCACCACCGGCTTGGCGGTGACCGCCGGCGGTGGCACCACGGTCGTGGCCGGCGGTGGCGTCTTGACCGCCTCGCCGCCGCAGGCCGAAAGCAGGGTGACGCAGGCGGTCAGCAGCAGGCAGGTCAGGCGCGAAGCAGGCATGGCACGCAGGGCGTTGGGGAAAGCACGCAGCTTAGTCAGCCGATGCCAAACGGTGGGCAACTTGTGCCGAGCCGGCCACATCGAGCGGCGGCCCCGAGGCGCGCCGGCCCCGGGCGCCGCCGCTCAGTGCCCGTGCACGGCCGGGAGCCAGAGCCACAGGGTCACCAGGGTGGCCAGCAGCACGGGAGGCGTCAGGACAAGCCCGACCTTCATGTACTGCGCCCACGTGATCCGCTGCCCCTTGCCGGCCAGCACGTGCAACCACAGCAGGGTCGCCAGCGAGCCGATCGGCGTGAGCTTGGGCCCCAGATCGTTGCCGACCACGCTGGCGTAGATCATCAGCTCGCGCGTCTGCGCAGGGACGTCGGCCGCGTCGATGGCCAGCGCGCTGACCAGCGTCGCCGGCATGTTGTTCATGAGCGAGGCGAGCCCGGCCACGGCGAAGCCCGTGCCGACCGTGGCCGCGAACGTGCCTTGCGCCGCCAGCCACACCAGGAGCGCGCGCGCCGCCTCCATGAGCCAGGCACGGCCCAGGCCATAGACGATCAGATACATGCCGAGCGAGAACAGCACGATCTGCCAGGGCGCACCGCGCAGCACCTTGCCCAGCGCGACCGTCGCGCCGCGACCGCCGGACGCCCAGCGACCGGCGATCGCCAGGAGCAGCAGCGCGGCGGCACCGGTGACCAGCGCGACCGGCACGCCCAGCGGGCCGGTGACGAAATAGGCCAGGAGCAGCAGGGCCAGCAGCGGGAAGGCGGCGCGGAACACCGCTTCGTCGCGGATCGCCTGGCGCGGCGGCTTCAGACGATCGATGCCGTACGTAGCGGGCATGTCGCGTCGGCACCACAGCCACAGTACCCCCAGCGTGGCGCCGACCGAGACCAGGTTCACCGGCACCATCACGGCGGCGTAGCGACCGAACGCGATCTCGAAGTAGTTGGCCGTGACGATGTTGACCAGGTTGGACACCACCAGCGGCAGGCTTGCCGTGTCGGCGATGAAGCCGCACGCCACGGTGAAGGCCAGCGCGCCGGCTGGCGGGAAGTCCAGCCGCAGCAGGATCGCCAGCACGATCGGCGTCAGCAGCAGCGCCGCACCATCGTTGGCGAACACCGCGGCGATCGCCGCACCGAGCAGCACGACCAGCGGAAACAGCCTGCGGCCAGCGCCGCCGCCCCAGCGGGAGACATGCAGCGCCGCCCAGGCGAAGAACCCGGCCTCGTCCAGGAGCAGCGAGATCACGATCAGGGCGACGAAGGTGAAGGTCGCGTCCCACACGATGCCCCAGACCGTGCCGACGTCGTGCCAGCCGACCACGCCGGTGGCCAGCGCGACGGCGGCGCCGGCGAGCGCGGACCAGCCGATCCCCAGCCCGCGCGGCTGCCAGATCACAAGGACGAGGGTGACGACGAAGATCGCGAGGGCAAGCATGGGGCGCTCCGGCGCGCGTCAGAGAGAGCGCCGATCCGGCGCCGGTGAGAGCGCCTGGGCGCGCTTCAGGCGCTCGGTAAGTCGCTCGATGGAAGGGGTCGCGCCATGACGCGCGGTGCGGTCAGCGCGCGGGCCCGGACGGGATGCCGTCGCGCGGCGTCGATGTCCGGCAGACACCGCGCATGCGCCTCACGCCGATGTCGCGGGCGCGGTCACGACCTCTCCGTCTTCCTTGGTGAAGCGAGCGACGGGATTGGCCAGCAGCGCCAGCACGCGCTCGGAAGGCCGACACAGCGCCGCGCCCTGCTCGCTGACCACGATGGGCCGATTGATCAGGATGGGATGCGCCATCATCGCGTCCAGGAGCTGGTCGTCGGTCAGCGATGGATCGTCCAGGCCGAGCTCGGCATAGGGCGTGCCCTTCTCGCGCAGCAGCGCACGCGGGCTGATGTCCATGGCCGCGACCAGCGCAACCAGCGCCTCGCGCGTGGGCGGCGTCCGCAGGTACTCGATGACCTCGGGCGTCTCGCCCGACTGGCGGATCATCGCCAGCGTGTTGCGCGAAGTGCCGCAGGCCGGGTTGTGGTAGATGGTGATGCGCATGGGCTTGTGGGGTCCGGAAGAAGGTTCGGGGCACCCGCCCCGCTCACGCGCGGCGCTGCGGGGCGCAGGCGGACGCAAGCCCGAGCAGGTCGCCGCAGATGGCCGGGTTGCCGGAGCAGCAGTCATCGGTGAGAAAGGCCAGCAGCTGGCGCATGTCCTCGTAGCTGGCCGCGTAGCGCACGCGCCGGCCATCGCGCCACGCGCGCACCAGGCCGGCCCGCTCCAGCGTCGCCAGGTGGAAGCTCATGCGCGTGGGCGGGATGGACAGCGCTTCGGCGATGTCTCCGGACGCCACGCCTTCCGGACCGGCTTTCACCAGCAGGCGGAAGGCGGTCAGTCGATCGGCATGCGCCAGGGCGGCAAGCGCGGAAACGGCGACGTCATCGTTCATGCCACCACTCTACAAGTATATTTGTAGAGTGCAAGAGAAAGCTGTTCTCACGGCGCGTGAGCTTGCGCTCGACGCACCCGCCGACGGCGCTCGGCCTGCCGATGCCGGCGGCAGCCCCCGCTTCTCGATCGCCTCCGCGGCGGGGGCGACCCGGAATCAGAAGTTGTTGTCCCCGTCCAGGATGCGGCCCAGCCCGCCCAGCACCGAGCCTTCGCCGCGGGCCTGGCCGCCGCCCTGCGGGGCGGCCTGCAGCATGCGGCCGGCCATGCGCGAGAACGGCAGCGACTGCAGCCAGACCTTGCCCGGGCCGGTCAGCGTGGCCAGGAACACGCCTTCGCCGCCGAAGAACATGCTCTTGATGCCCGCCACGCGGCGGATGTCCATGTCCACGCCGCCGTGGTAGGCGACCACGCAGCCGGTGTCCACGTCGATGCGCTCGCCGGCGGCCAGCTCGCGCTCGACCACCGTGCCGCCGGCGTGGACGAACACCCAGCCGTCGCCCTCGAGCTTCTGCATGATGAAGCCCTCGCCGCCGAACAGGCCGGTGAGGATCTTGCGCTGGAAGGCGATGCCCAGCGACACCCCGCGCGCGCCGGCCAGGAAGCTGTCCTTCTGGCAGATCAGGCGGCCGCCGTGTTCGGACAGCTTCAACGGCACCACGGTGCCCGGATACGGCGCGGCGAAGGCGACCTTGGCCTTGCCGCTGCCGGTGTGCGTGTAGACGGTGGTGAACAGGCTCTCGCCGGTGACCACGCGCTTGCCCGCGGCCAGCAGCTTGTCCATGAAGCCGCCGCCGGCGCCGCTGCTGCGGCCATCGCCGAACACCGTGTCCATCTGCACCGAGGCGTCCTTGAACATCAGCGCGCCGGCCTCGGCCACCGCGCTCTCGCCCGGGTCCAGCTCCACCTCGACGAACTGCATGTCGTGGCCGACGATACGGAAATCGATGTCGTCCGCGCGCCCCGCCCCGGTCGGCGGCGGCGGCATGTTCGGCGGCGAGGCGCCGCCGCCCAGCTCGGCCAGGGTCCCGACCGGCTGCCAGCCGGACAGACCCTCGCGCCAGGCCAGCGCGAACGGGTTTGCGCGCGCGAAGGCCTGCGCGGCCGCGTCGTCGAACGGGCCCGAGCGGGTCTGCTCGGTGCCGGTGAGGAAGTACCAGCTGCTCATGGGCGCACACCTGACTGCGAAGGGATGCGCCGAGTCTAGCGTCAGCCCCCGACAGCCGCGCCCGTGCCCAAGGTCATGCGAAGCGTCCCACCCGTAGAGCGGAGCTTGCTCCGCTAGGGCCTTCCCATGAACCGAACCAGAAGCAGCGGAGGTAGAGCGGAGCTTGCTCCGCTGAGGCATTTCTCAAGAACCGGACCAGAAGCAGCGGAGCGAGCTCCGCTCTACAGGAAGGTGCCTTGCGCGTCAGAAGCCCGCGCGGAACTGCGCGCCGATGATGCGGGGGTCGTTGATGAAGCCGGTCAGGTTGTCGAAGTCGATCGCGCCGGTGGCCCGGATCTGGTTGGTGCAGTTGCGGCAGAACACCGAGGCCTCGTACTTGCCGTCGGCCCAGGTGTAGCCGATCTTCAAACCGCCTTCGGTCAGCGGCTGGCCGATGAACTCGCGCGACTGGTACAGGAAGAAGTTCACTTCGCTGCGATACGACCAGTCGGTGTAGAAGAACAGCTCGCCGTCGGCGCCCATCGGCACGCCGTAGCGCAGGTTGACGTTGCCGATCCACTTGGCCGCCTGCGGCAGCGGGTTGCCGTCGATGCGGGCAAAGCCGTTGGCATCGACCGGGTCGGTCACCGTGCACACCCAAGCCGAGCAGGTCGAGGTGGCCAGGTCCTTGTCCTTGATCTCGGTGTGGTTGTAGCTGCCGTTGAGGCCGAAGCGCAGGTTCTCGGTCAGCAGCAGGTCGAAGTCCAGCTCAGCGCCGTAGGCCTGGCTCTTCTTGGCGTTGATCAGCTGCACGGCATTGGATGTGCCGCCCACCGCGGTCAGCTGCTGGTCCTTGATGTCCATGCTGTAGATGTCGAAGGCCAGCCGGCCGCGACGCTCCCACAAGTCGGCCTTGATGCCGAGCTCATAGGAATCCACCGTCTCCGGGCGGGCCACGGTCACCGGCACGCCGGTGGACGGCGGGCCGAAGCTGGCGCCGCGATAGCCGCGCGCGGCACGCGCGTACAGGTTGACCGCATCGCTCAGCGCCCAGGTCGCGGCGACGTCGCCGGTGACCTTCGAACCGCTGGTGTCACCACCGATCGGCGGCGGCGAGGTGCGGTCCCACTGCAGGATGTCGAAGGTCTTGTGGTCGTGCGTGTAGCGGATGCCGGCGCGCAGGTTGAGCACGTCGGTGGCCTGGTAGTTGAGCGAGGCGAACGCCGCCCACGAGCTGGTCTTCTGCTTGGTCAGGTCGTAACCGGTCAGTGCGCCACCGGCCAGGGTGTCGTAGTCGTAGGCCTCGCCCTGCACGTTGTCGTAGAAGTAGTACAGGCCGCCCTGCCAGTTGAGCGGGCCGGTGTAATCCGACTCGGCGCGCAGCTCCTGGGTGAACTGGTCCAGCGACTTGATCCCGCCGGCGGTCTCCACCGAGAACGGGATGAAGCCCGGGCCCGACGGCGCGGCCGGGTTCACGAACGCGCCCGGGCCGTAGCCGCCGTCGATGTCGCCGCGGCTGTAGTACTTGGAGATGCCCTCGTAGCCGGTGATCGAGTGGAAGGTCACATCGCCCGAGCTGAAGGTCAGGTTGGCGCTGCCGCCATACGTTGTCAGCTCCTGCGCGTTGTGGCCGTCGATGTAGGCCTTGTCCGGGTCGAAGCCATCGACCAGGTTGTTGTTGCCCGACTGGATGATGTTGGCGCGGAACAGGCGCGCGGTGCCGTTGAGCTTGCGCGCGTGCGCGTTGAACAGCGCGTTGAAGTCCTCGGAGGGCTGGAACAGCGCCTGCAGGCGCAGGGCCGAGTCGTCGTAGCCCTCCAGCTTCTGCCCGCTGATCTGGCTGGTCACCCAGTCGTCGCGGTGCTGCTGCAGCAGCGAGATGCGCGCGGCCCAGTCGCTGCCCATCGGCAGGTTGAGCGCGCCTTCGACCGAGCTGGTCGCATGGGTGCCGTAGGACACGCTGGCATAGCCGGAGGTCTCGCCCAGCACCGGCCGCACCGAGTTGAACTTGACCACGCCACCGGGCGTATTGCGGCCGAACTGCGTGCCCTGCGGGCCGCGCAGCACCTCGACGCTGGCCAGGTCGAACATCGGGAAGCCCTTGATGAAGGCGTTCTCGTAGACCACATCGTCGTACACCAGCGACACCGGCTGCGAGGCGTAGGTGGTGAAGTCGGTATTGCCGTAGCCGCGGATGTAGAAGCGCGGGAACACGCGGCCGTTGGAGGACTCCACGTTGAGGCTGGGCGACTTGCCGGCCAGCACGCGCACGTCCGAGGCGCTGGTGGAGAGGGCGTCCAGGTATTCCGGGCGCAGCACGGTGGCCGAGACCGGCACGTCCTTGGCGTTCTCGGCGCGGCGGTCGGCGGTGACGGTGACCGCATCCAGCGCCACCGGCGCCTGCTGCGCCAGCGCGACGGTGGCGACGGCGGCATTGATGGCGATGGCGAGCGTGGCGTGACGCAGCGACCTGCTGGCGGACATGGGGCGACTCCGGGGGCGTGGGTGGTATGCAAGTTGTGCTGTGGCGCAGCACGTTTAACGCAAAATACACGTTTTGGCCCCGGAGTTGTCAAACCCGGGAATCCCGCTCCCCGGCTTGGCGACTCGGATCACGCGTTCAGAGAATGGGGATCCCCGCCTCCTGCAACGCCGCGCGCGTCGGCGCGTCCCCGTCCGGCGTGACCGGGCGCGTCAGCTCCCACAGGAACGCCACCTCGAAGCCTTCGGCGCGCGCATCCTGCGCCGTCCACAGCACGCAGACATCGCGCGCCAGCCCGCAGACGTGCACCTGCGCGATGCCGCGCTCGCGCAGCCAGCCGGCCAGGCCGGTGCTGGGACGCAGCCCATCCGGGCCGTGGTTCTCGCGGAACGCGCTGTAGGAATCGACCTGCGCATGGGTGCCCTTGCGCAGGATCAGGTCGGCCGGCGTCCAGTCCACGCGCGGGTCCAGCGCCGCGCCCGGCGTGCCCTGCACGCAGTGCCGCGGCCACAGCGTCTGCGGCTGGCCGTGCAGCCCGATCACCTCGAACGGCGCATGCCCCGGATGCTGCGCGGCGAAGGAGGCATGCGCACCTGGATGCCAGTCCTGCGTGGCCACGACCGTGCCGTAGACGCGCTCGGCCAGCAGCCGCGCGATGCCCGGCACGATCGCATCGCCCTCGAAGCAGGCCAGCGCGCCGCCCGGCATGAAGTCCGGCTGCAGATCGACCACGATCAGCGCGGTATCGGAAGGCATGTCGGTCATCGAAGCGGCCAGCGGCGTGGGGAAGCCCCAGCCTAGCCACGCGCGCCAGCGGCCTCAAGCCGGCGCCTCCTTGAGCGCACCTTGATCGGGATGGGGCTAGGCTCAGCCGCGTTGCCCGTGCCTGCAGCGCACCGGCCACCTGCAAGGAGACCGCACACATGCTCGATACCTGGGAGATCGCCCTGCGCCTGCTGCTGGCCGCGCTGCTGGGCGGCATCATCGGCGCCGACCGCGGCCGGCTGGAGTGGGCCGCCGGCCTGCGCACGCACATGCTGGTCTGCGTCGGTGCGGCCCTGGCCATCATCGTCTCGGCGTTCGGCTTCAACGACGTGCTGGGCAATCCGCATGTGGTGCTCGATCCCTCGCGCATCGCCGCCCAGGTGATCAGCGGCGTGGGCTTCCTCGGCGCCGGCACCATCCTGTTCCTGCAGCGCGAGCAGGTGATCCGCGGCCTCACCACCGCGGCCGGGCTGTGGGCGGTGGCCTCGATCGGGCTGGCCGTCGGCAGCGGCCTGTACGCGGCCGCGGTGCTGGCCACCGCGCTGCTGTGGATCATCCTGGCCGTGCTCAAGCCGCTGGAGCGCCGCTATCTGCGCCGCCGCCGCGCCTCGATGCCGGGCCTGAAGCTGGTGCTGTCGCGGCAGCACGCGCCGCTGGGGCAGATCCAGCAGCAGCTGGAGCGCAGCGGCCTGCCGGTACAGCGCATGGTGCTCAAGCCGCGCACGCCGCAGACCGATCTGCTCGACGTGCGCTGCGAATCCACCGTGCCGCAGGCGGCGCTGCTGCAGGCCCTCGAAGACCTGCGCGGGGTCCCCGGCGTCGAGCAGGTCGACCTGCGCGGCAGCATCGGCCAGTAGCGCTCCGACCTCACAAGCGCACGCGCCTCACCCGCGCCACGCCAGCTCCAACCCGAGCAGCAGCAGGCAGATCAGGAAGCCGGTCCGGAACGCGGCCGGACGGATGCGCTGGCGCAGGCGCTGGCCCAGCCACATGCCCGCCAGGGCAGGCAGCACGGCGATCGACGACGGCAGCAGATGGCCGACCGACAACGCGCCATGCAGGGCCAGGCCGGCGGCCAGCGCGAGCGTGGAGACGGTGAAGGACAGGCCCAGCGCCTGCACCAGCGCATCGCGCTGCAGGCCCAGCGCCTGCAGGAAGGGCACCGCCGGGATCACGAACACGCCGGTCACCCCCGTCACCACGCCGGTGATGCCGCCGACCAGCGGCGCAAGCACGCGTTCCAGCGCGGGCGACACGCGGAACGGGCGGGACAGCAGGGTCACTAGGGCGTAGAGCACCAGCGCGATGCCGAGCAGGCGCGCCGTGCCTTGCGCCGCTCCATCGGCCAGCCAGGCGGAGGCCAGCACCGTGCCGGCCACCACCGCCAGCTGCATCGGCCACAGCCGTTGCAGCAGCGCACCCAGCTGGCCGCCACTGACCAGCTGCAGCACATTGGTCACCAGCGAAGGCAGCAGCAGCAAGGCGGCCGCCCAGGCCGGCGACATCAGCGCGCCCAGCACGCCCATGGCCACCGTCGGCAGGCCCATGCCGGTCACGCCTTTCACGCAGCCGGCCACGAAGAACGTGCCGAGCACGATCAGCCACCACACTTCCGTCGAGATCTGCATGCCGCCATGAAACGGGGTGACGCGCGCGGGCACAATGCGGTCTGTCCGATGCCGACCTTCGGGCCAGCCGAAGGAGCCCTTGGCCTTGCGATTCGATCTACCCGACCTGCGCCTGTTCCTGGCCGTGCTGGACGCCGGCAGCATCACCGCCGGCGCCGAGCGTGCGCACCTGTCGCTGGCCGCCGCCAGCGAGCGCCTGCGCGCGATGGAGGAATACGCCGGTATCGTCCTGCTCGACCGCCTGCCCAAGGGCATCCGGCCCACCGCGGCGGGCGAGGCGGTGGCCCATCACGCACGCTCGATCCTGCAGCAGTCGGCGCTGCTGCGGCACGCACTGGCCGACCATGCGCGCGGGACGCGGGGGCGCGTGCGCCTGATGGTCAATACCGCGACCATGAGCGAGGCGCTTCCCGCCGCGCTGGCACCCTGGCTGGCGGCCCACCCCCACATCGATGTGGACCTGCTCGAGCGCAGCAGTGAGGAGATCGCCAAGGCGCTGGAGGCCGGCGTGGTGGAACTGGGCATCCTGTCCGAGGCCGCGGCCTCGCCAGGCCTGCAACGCCAGCACTTCGCGCGCGACACCCTGGTGGCGCTGCTGCCGCCCGCGCATGCCGCCGCCAGTGCGCAGGCGCTGGGCCTGGCCGATCTGGCGGCCGAGCCCTGGATCGGCCTGCCCGAAAGCAGTGCCCTGCAGCGCCATCTGGACGCCCAGGCGGCGGCGCTGGGCCTGCGTTTGGCGTACCGCGTGCGACTGCGCACGTTCGAGGCCATCGGCGCGATGGTCGCCGCCGGCGCCGGCGTGGCCGTGGTGCCGGCCGCCGCACTGGCGCGGCTTGGGCCGTGCGTTCGCGGCGCTGCGCTGAGCGAGCCCTGGGCGCAGCGGCGCCTGTGCCTGTGCTGGGACGGTACACGCCCGCTTTCGCCGACCGCGCAGGCCTTGCGCACTCACCTGGCCGACTGGGCCGACCGCGCCGCCGATCGTTGAAGCCCGCCCTGCCGCGGCCCTTGAAACGCGACAGGCCCCGCCGAAGCGGGGCCTGCGTGAACCACACCGTCCGCGTCGATCAGGCGATCGAGGCGCGGTAGATCGACTCGATGGTGGCATCGAGCGTCTTGTTGAACTCTTCGTCGCTCTGCTGCGCGCTCAGGCCCTCGGTCAGCGCGCGGCTGAAGCTGGCGATGATGCCCGGGTTCCGGGCCAGCTTGGCGTTGGCCTCATCGCGGCTGTAGCCGCCGGACAGCGCCACGACCTTGAGCACGCTGGGGTGGTCGACCAGCTCCTTGAAGAAGCCATCGACGCTGGGCAGGGTCAGCTTGAGCACGACCGGCGTGGCCGCATCGACCTTGTCCAGACGCTCGAGCAGCCCCTGCTTCAGCGTGGTCTCGATCTGCGCCTTGTCGGCGGCCTTGATGTCCACCTCCGGCTCGATGATCGGGACCAGGCCGGCGTCCAGCACCTGCTGGCCCAGCTCGAACTGCTGGTCCAGCACCGCCGCGATGCCGGCGGCGTTGTCGGCCTTGATGACCGAGCGCTCCTTGGTGCCGAACACGCCCTTGGCCTTGGCCTTGGCCAGCAGCTCGGCCAGGCCCGGGATGGGCTTGAGCAGCTGCACGCCGTTGGCCTCGTCCTCCAGGCCCTTGTCGATCTTCAGGAACGGCACGACCTGCTTGACGTTCCACAGGTAGTGCGCGGCCTCTTCGCCTGCGAAGCGGTCGTCGAGCGTGCGCTCGAACAGGATCGCCCCGACCACGCGCTCGCCGGTGAACGCCGGGCTGGTGACGATGCGCTCACGCATCTGGTGGACCAGCGCGAACATCTCCGCATCGTTGGAATAGGCCGACTCGTCGACGCCGTAGAGCTTGAGCGCCTTGGGCGTGCTGCCGCCGCTCTGGTCCAGTGCGGCGATGAAGCCCTGGCCGGAAGCAATCTTGTCCCGCTGTTCCTGGTTGATCGACACGGTCGGCAAGTCCTATGAAAGATGGGGGAGCCAGAGTGTACGCAAGCCCCGCGTCGCTGGCAGCCGTGAAAACGTTATCGGCTTCATAACGGTTTCAGCCGGGGACACGCCGCGTGGTGTGCCGCGTGCGCCGAAATGCCGCGCCTGCGGCGCAGGCGCGGCACGCGCGCATCAGGCCGCCTGGGCCAGATCCGCGCGCAGGCGGCGTGCGGCTTCCACCATCTGCTCCAGCGCATGGCGCGTCTCGTCCCAGCCGCGGGTCTTCAGGCCGCAGTCCGGGTTGACCCACAGCTGCTGCGGGCTGAGCACCGCCCGCGCCTTGCGCAGCAGTTCCACCATTTCCTCCACCGAGGGCACGCGCGGGGAGTGGATGTCGTACACGCCCGGGCCGATGCCGTTGGGATAGCGGAACCGCACGAACGCATCGAGCAGCTCCATGCGCGAGCGCGAGGTCTCGATCGAGATCACGTCCGCATCCATCGCCGCCACCGCATCGATGATGTCGTTGAACTCCGAATAGCACATGTGGGTGTGGATCTGGGTCGCATCGCCCACACCGCTGGCGCAGATGCGGAAGGCCTCGATCGCCCAGTTCAGGTAGTCCGACCACGCATCGCGGCGCAGCGGCAGGCCTTCGCGGATGGCCGGCTCGTCGATCTGGATGATGCCGATGCCGGCGGCCTCCAGGTCGTTGACCTCATCGCGCAGGGCCAGCGCGATCTGCCGGCAGGTCTCGCTGCGGGCCTGGTCGTCGCGCACGAACGACCACTGCAGCACCGTCACCGGGCCGGTCAGCATGCCCTTCATCGGCCGCTGGGTCAGCGACTGGGCGTAGCGCGACCAGCGCACCGTCATCGGATTCGGGCGCACCACGTCGCCGAAGATGATCGGCGGTTTGACGCAGCGGCTGCCGTAGCTCTGCACCCAGCCCAGCTTGGTGAAGGCGAAGCCGTCCAGCTGCTCGCCGAAGTACTCGACCATGTCGTTGCGCTCATACTCGCCATGCACCAGCACGTCCAGGCCGATGCGTTCCTGGAAGCGCACACAGCGCTCGGTCTCGGCCTCCAGGAAGGTCTCGTAGTCGGCGTCGGACAGCTTGCCCGCCTTGTGCTGGGCGCGCGCCTGACGCACCTGCTGGGTCTGCGGGAACGAGCCGATGGTGGTGGTCGGGTACACGGGCAGCCCGAACGCCTGCTCCTGCAGCACACGGCGCTGGGCGTAGGGCGAGGCGCGCCGGCTGTCGGCCTCGCTCAGCGTAGCCAGGCGCCGGGCCACCTCGGGCCGATGCACGCGCGCCGACTGGCGGCGCGATTCCAGGCGGGCGCGCTGCTGCGCCAGCGGGCCTTCCGCGCCTTCGCGTCCGTCCAGCGCGTCGGCCAGCACGCGCAGCTCGCCCAGCTTCTGCCGGGCGAAGGACAGCCAGGACTTGAGTTCGGCATCGAGTGCCTTCTCCTGCTCCAGGTCCACCGGCACGTGCAGCAGCGCGCACGACGGCGCCAGCCACAGGTTGTCGGCGCCGACGTGCCCTTGCGCATAGCGCGCCAGCGTCAGCGCGTTGTCCAGGTTGGTGCGCCAGACATTGCGCCCGTTGACCAGGCCGGCCGAGAGCACGCGGCCCTTGGGCCAGGCCTGCAGCACCGCGTCGAGCTGTTCCGGCGCGCGCACCAGATCCACGTGCAGGCCCTCGACCTGCAGCCGCGCGACCAGGTCCAGGTTGTCGCCCAGCGCGCCGAAGTAGGTGGTCAGCAGCAGCCTGGAGCGCGGCGCCTGGGCCAGGAACGCATAGGCGCGGGCGAAAGCCGCCTTGGCCGCCTCGTCCAGGTCCAGCACCAGCGTGGGTTCGTCGATCTGCACCCAGGCCGCGCCGGCGGCATGCAGGCGTTCGAGCAGCTGCGCGTACACCGGCAGCAGGCGCTCGAGCAGCGCCAGCCGGTCGCTGCCATCGGTGGTCTTGGACAGCAGCAGGAAGCTCACCGGCCCCAGCAGCACCGGACGCGTGTCGAAGCCGGCGGCCCTGGCCTCCAGGAACTGCGCCACCGGCTTGTCGCCGCGCAGGGCGAACTCCTGGCCGGCATGCAGCTCGGGGACGATGTAGTGGTAGTTGGTGTCGAACCACTTGGTCATCTCCAGCGCGCGCAGGTCGATGCCGCCGGTCTGCACGCCGCGCGCCATGGCGAAGTAGCCGGCCAGCGGGTCGGCGTCGGCCAGGGCGCGATAACGCTGCGGGAGGGCGTCGAACAGGAACGCCGTGTCCAGCACATGGTCGTAGAGCGAGAAGTCGTTGCTGGGCAGCACGTCGGCGCCGGCCTGCCGCTGCAGCTGCCAGTGCTGCGCGCGCAGGGCCGCGGCGGTGGCCTGCAGCGTGTCGGCGCTGTCCTCGCCCTTCCAGTAGCGCTCCAGGGCGTGTTTGAGTTCACGGCGTGGTCCGATGCGCGGAAAGCCGAGGTTGGTGACGCTGGTCATTGAATGGATCCTCATTGCGTGTGGGCATTGAGGAACGAAGGAACCGCACGCCACGCCTACAGCCCTGCGGCTGCGACGTGCCATGCCAGCGACCTTCGCCCCCGCGGGCGAACCGGCCCCGTGCGCGGAAACCTCCACACGCGCACGCCTGCGGCACCGGGCCTCGCGCCCGCCGCATCACGCGCCCGTGCCGCTCCCGCGAGCGGTGCCAGGTCGAAGCGGAAGACCGAGCAGGGTCCTCCGGCCGGGGCCGGTCTTCGGGCTCATGGACACGGCGCGGAACAGGTCCGCACCCCCTACTCCCTGCCGCTTCCCAGCCCGATGCCTTGCGGCGCGGACCAGTGCTGTTGGCAGGCTTCGTTTCCAATGACCGCTGCGGGGCAGCTCCGGAATGGACGCGCACGGGGCGCGCCTTCACCGGATTCCCGTTTAATCCATCGCTTCATATGGATGAAGCGATGGAACCACGACGGACGCACCTTACGCGCCAGCTGCCGGGCGCGTCAAGGCGGCTCGCGGATCGGTCGCGCCAACGAAAAGGCCCCTTTCGGGGCCTCGTCGTCTCGCAGCTATTTGACGGCAAGGCTGCCGCTGCCGCTCAGCCCACGCCGGTCGGGCCGTCCAGCACCTGACGGACCAGCTTGAGCAGGTCGCGCTGGGTGTAGGGCTTGTTGATCACGTCGAACTGCGCGCCTTCGGCGTCGCTGCGCGCCAGCGTGTTCTCGGCATAGCCGGTGGTGAGGATGACCTTGGTCGCCGGGCTGCGCCGCATGACCTCGTGGGCCAGCACCACGCCATTCATCCCGCCGGGCATGATCAGGTCGGTGAACAGCAGATTGAACGGGTCGCTCGCCTTCAGCAGCTCCAGCGCCTGCGCCGCGTTGCTGGCGACCTCGGTCTGATAGCCGGCCGCTTCCAGGAACATCTGCGCCACCGCCGCGACCTCCTCACGGTCCTCCACGATCAGGATCCGTTCGCTGCCGCCGCGGCCGCTGGCCCGCGGTTCGGGCAGCTGCGGCTTGCCGCCTTCGCTGGGCTGGGCCGGGAAATACAGCCGGATCGTGCTGCCCCGATCCACCTCCGAATAGATGCGCACCGCGCCGCCGGACTGCTTGACGAAGCCGTACACCATGCTCATGCCCAGCCCGGTGCCCTTGCCTTCCTCCTTGGTGGTGAAGAACGGCTCCAGCACGCGCTGCTGGATGTCCAGCGGCATACCGCAGCCGGTGTCGGTCACGGCCACGCTGACGTAGTGACCCGGCGCCAGATGATGGAAGTCGGGGCTGCTCAGATCGCTCTGGTCCACCTCCACGTTGGCCGTCTCGATGGTCACCTGCCGCTGCGGGCGATCCTCCATCGCGTCGCGCGCATTGAGCAGGATGTTCAGCAGCGCCACCTCGGCCTGGGTGCTGTCCAGCTTGGCGTTCCACAGCGAGGCATCCAGGTGGGTGACCAGTTCGACATCGTCGCCCAGCGAGCGGTGCGCCAGGTCGATCATCCCCGACACCAGCGTGTTGAGGTTGGTGGTCCGGCCCTCCAGCCGCTGGCGACGCGCGAAGGCGAGCAGCTGCTGGGTCAGCGTGGCGGCCTTCTGGGCCGCGGCCTGCGCACGCGCGATGCCGGCCTCGATGCGCGCCTGGTCCGGCTTTTCGGCGCTGTTGAGCATTCCCAGCAATTCCAGGTGCCCGCTCATGACCTGCAGCAGATTGTTGAAGTCGTGCGCGATGCCGCCGGTCAGCTGGCCGACCGCTTCCATCTTCTGCGCCTGGCGCAATGCGTCCTCGGCGTCGCGGCGGCGGCTGACGTCCAGCTGCGAACCGAAGAAGAAGATCAGATTGCCCTGCTCGTCGTACACGGGCGAAGTGAACAAGGCATTCCAGAACGAGGTGCCGTCCTTGCGGTAGTTCAGGATCTCCGCGGCGAACTCGCGGTTCTGCGCCACCGATTCGCGTATCGCCGCGACCGTGGCCCGGTCGGTGTCCTTGCCCTGCAGGAAACGGCAGTTACGCCCGACCAGCTCCTCGGCGCTGTAGCCGGTCATCTCGATGAAGGCGCGATTGGCGAAGATGATCGGGTTGTCGGGCTGGTGCGGGTCGGTGACGATCATCGGCATGCGGGTGGTTTCCACCGCCGCGAAGAAGATGTCCGACTTGTGACCCTTCAGGCGCAGGTCGTCGATCGCCGGGGACTTGAAGCCGGGTGCGGTTTCCTGGGGCAAGCGCAATCCTTGGTAAGTGGGAAGGGACCGACGCCGGGCCCAAGGGCCGCCTCAGGCCGCCACGGCGGCCGAATCGGTCTCGGGCTGCGTCGATGGCAGCGGCTGGTCCACCGGCGCCAGACGGAAACCGAAGGTCAGGTGGGTGTGCAGCAGCGGGCTATCGAACGGCTTGTCGATGACCTTGCGCAGATTGTAGATGTGGCTGCGCAGCGTGTCCGAGTCCGGCAGGTCGCTGCCCCAGATCTCGCGCTCCAGCTGGGCCCTGGTGACGATCGCCGGCGAATGCCGCATCAGTACCGCCAGCAGCTGGAACTGGATCGGCGAGAGCGACAGCCGCTGGCCGGCGCGCTTGACGGTGTAGTTCTCCGTCTCCAGGGTCAGATCGCCGACCGTCAGCCGCGTGCCCGCCAGCTGACGGCGCTGGCGCTTGATCAGCGCGTTCAGGCGGGCCTGCAGCTCCGGCAGCGCATACGGCTTGACCAGGTAGTCGTCCGCGCCGGCCTCGATGCCGGTCACGCGGTCCTCGACCCGCTCGCGGCCCGACAGGAAGATGATCGGCGTGCTGCGCTTGACCTCGCGGCGGAACGCACGGCAGACATCCAGCCCGTCCATACGCGGCATCTTGCCGTCCAGCAGGATCACGTCGTAGTGCTGCTCGCTGGCCAGGCGCAGGCCTTCGAGTCCGTCGTGGGCATAGTCGACGTCGTAGCCGATCGATTCGAGATACTCGCCAGTTGCAGTGGCGATCGCGTAGTCGTCATCGACCAGCAGCAGGGTGTGCCGTTGTTGGAAGGCGCGCATAGGGGCAGGTCCTGGAAGTGTGCGGATACCATCGCTGCGCCCCCGCCCATGTCGGGTGAAGGCGAGACCGCTTACCGCTGATTGCACGTATCGCGTTTTCTCTTCGCTCAGCGATGTGGCGTTGAGGTCAGGACGTCTTCGCGTGGTGCTGACGTTTCGCGTGTGGGCAGCTACATCTCTTGTGGCGCGCAGGTGGCGAGTAGATGTTGTCTGCTTTCGCTCAGCAGCACCTCGGAGTGCTCGCGCAGCTGGCGCGCCTGTTGCCTGGCATCGACCAGATTGGCGCGCAGTTCCAGCTCGTCGGCCGCCGTTTCCAGGTGGTCGCGCGCGGTGACCGAACGCGCCCGCTGCTCGTCGATGCGATGGGTGCCCTGGAGCACCTGCATCCGCAGTGCGGCAATCGCACGCTCGGCATCGAGTTCGAACAGCGCCAGCCTGCGCGCCTGTTCGAGCAGGCGCCCATCCGGGTCCCGCGCGCCGACACGGCGACGCAGTCGCTCAAGCACCCGCCTGCATTGGGCGGCTGCCATCCACAGCCGATGCGCTTCCTCGTCCGCCCCGGCCTGCGCCGCACTGCGCAGCCGACGGGCGGTCAAGGCTTCGCGCTTGGCGTGTCTGAGCTTGGCGCGCTCGAAGACGCGCGAGGCTGGCCACATCAATGCTTCCCCTGTCCGCTTCGCAGAGACGTCATGCGCGGGACGAGGCGCGGATGGGACAGCATGACGCCAGCGAAGCGGATGTGCCTCCGCCGGACCTGCGGTCGACAACCGAAGGCGCACACGAGGCCTCTCTCGCACTCGTGCACAAGGATCGATGTACCGCGAGCAACAGGGCCCAACGCCGCGATGTGTGACAAGACGATAAGCAGCCGTGCGCTCAACCGGTCGGCTGGGCGATCGCCGCGACCCGGGCGTCCGGGCGCAGTTCGGCACGTGCCTTGGCCGCGGCGTCCGCCAGTACCAGCAACGCATTGGCATAGTCGGCCGCGGCGTAGGTCACGGTGTCGCGCGTGACCGCGGCGCCGCCCTGCAGCATCGCCACCTGGTCGGTCATCACCGCGATCTGCGCAAGCTCGTCGGCGTGGCCGATCACCTTGGACAGCGCCAGCACCTCCGCCCGCTGGCCGCTGATCGAATCCCAATCCAGCGCGTCCACCAGCGAAGCGGGCGGATCCAGCGTGCGCCACTGCAGCGCGTAGCGCACATCGCCCCAGTGGCCCAGGCGCAGCGAGGTGGCCAGCACGCGCAGGTCGGCGGCCCACTGGTCCAGATCCACGGCCAGCTGCTGGCGCTCCGGTTCCCAGTCGGCGTCATGCAGTGCGCGCTTGCCGCCGCCGAACAAGGGCTGGACCAGCAGGACGAGGACGGCGGCAAGAAGCGCGGCGAGCAGGATGGCGACGAGAACGTCGGATTGCACTGCGAGGTCGGCCATGGTGGTCGGATGGAGAGGATGCGTGGCTCAGATTTACTGAGCCGCACGTGATGGCCGCGCAGTGAATCGCTGAACAGGTCACGACATCGTGGTGCGCTTCGCATCGCCTGAAACGACAAGGGCACGCCGGCAGAAGCCGGCGTGCCCTTCGGGCCGTGCTTGGCGAAAACTTCAGGCCAGCATGCGCAGCTTCGGCTCACGCGCCCATTGCCGCGTCTTGGCCGCGGCGATGAAGCCCTTGGTGTCGGCCGCATCAACGATGCCCGCGTCCTTGCCGACGTTGCCGGCCTTCAGCAGCGGCGCGGCGCCCGCATCGCTGGCGATGGCCTTCAGATGCGCCCAGGCGTTGCTGACGAAGTCGATCGCCGCCGAATCCTTGGCCAGCGCCTTGCCGGCGTCGGCCGACAGCACCACCGCGACCGCATCGAACACGAACGACGGCGTGCCCGCCAGCTGGCCATCGGCGCTGACCTTCCGGCCGTCCGACAGCGCCACGCCCAGCTTGGGCGCCACCAGCTTGACCGTCGCACCCGCATCCTTGGCCGCCTTCTGCAAGGCCTTGACCGTGCCCACGTCCGAGCCGTCATGCACCAGGATGCCGACCGTGCGGCCCTTGAGCGTATCCTTCATCTTGCCGATCAGCTGCAGCGCCGGCGAGAGCGGCATGTCGATCGGCTCGACCTTGGCCTGCGCCGGCGGCGGCAGCGCATCCAGGCCCAGGCCGTTGGCCACGCGCTGGGCCAGCTCGGCATCGACGTGGCGCAGATGACCGATCACCGCTTCACGCACGTGCGCCGTCTCGACCTTGGACAGTTCGAACACCAGCGCCGACGCCAGATGCGCCTGCTCGGGCTTGGTCTGGCTGCGGTAGAACAGCCGCGCCTGGCTGTAGTGGTCGGCGAAGCTCTCCGGCCGCACGCGGCCCTTGGCGCCATCATCGACGGTGGCGTGACTGCGGAAGCCGGCCGGCGTCTCGCGCGGGCTGTCTTCCTGCAGCGAGGACGGCTCGTAGGCCACGCGCCCCTTCGGCACGCCCATCTGCATGTGGCCGTCGCGCTGGTTGTTGTGGAACGGGCACTTGGGCGCGTTGATCGGCAGTTGATGGAAGTTGGGCGAGCCCAACCGCGAGAGCTGCGTGTCCAGGTACGAGAACAGCCGTCCCTGCAGCAGCGGATCGTTGGAGAAGTCGATGCCGGGCACGATGTTGGCCGGGCAGTAGGCCACCTGTTCGGTCTCGGCGAAGAAGTTGTCCGGCCAGCGGTCCAGCACCATGCGCCCGATGATCTGCAGCGGGATGGTCTCCTCCGGGATCAGCTTGGTCGGGTCCAGATGATCGAACGGGAACTGCGCCGCCTGTTCCTCGGTGAACAGCTGCACGCCCAGCTCCCATTCCGGGAAGTCGCCGCTGCTGATCGCCTCGAACATGTCGCGGCGCTGGAAGTCAGGATCGGCGCCGGCCACCTTCACCGCCTCGTCCCAGACATGGGACTGCAGGCCGAGCTTGGGCCGCCAGTGGAACTTCACGAAGGTGCTGTTGCCCTGCGCGTCGAGCAAACGGAAGCTGTGGATGCCGAAGCCTTCGATCATGCGCAGCGAACGCGGGATGGCGCGGTCGCTCATCGCCCACATGATCATGTGCATCGACTCGGGCGTGAGCGAGATGAAGTCCCAGAAGGTGTCGTGCGCGCTGGCCGCCTGCGGGAAGCCGCGGTCCGGCTCCATCTTCACCGAGTGGATCAGATCGGGGAACTTGATCGCGTCCTGGATGAAGAACACCGGGATGTTGTTACCCACCAGATCCCAGTTGCCCTCCTTGGTATAGAACTTGACCGCGAAGCCGCGTACGTCGCGCGGCGTATCCACCGAGCCCGCGCCGCCGGCCACGGTCGAAAAGCGCGTGAACACCGGCGTCTTCACCCCGATCTCGGTCAGGAGCTTGGCGGTGGTGTACTTGGACAGGGACTTGGTCAGCTCGAAATAGCCGTGCGCCGCGGTCCCGCGTGCATGCACGATGCGCTCGGGGATGCGCTCATGATCGAAGTGGGTGATCTTCTCGCGCAGGATGAAATCTTCGAGCAGCGTCGGTCCGCGCGGGCCGGCCTTGAGCGAGTTCTGGTTGTCGCTGACCGGGATGCCCTGGTTGGTGGTCAGTGCGGGATGCGTGCCGCCGGCCTGCTGGTGGAGCTCGTCGCCTTCGCCGCGCGTGACGGCGCCTTGGTCGACGGGCGGGTTGGCGGGCTTGGGGATGGGTTTGCGTGCGGCCATGGCGTGCTGCTCCAGGTGGCGGGCGAAGGGACTCACGATGCTGGTCGCGGAGACGTCAACTGTTTGTGGATTGCCGCTCGCATCGCCTTCACGCGATGCTCCCAAGGTGCCGCCGCGATCTGCGACCATGCACGCATCGCCCCAGGGACCTGCGTGATGTCGCTGCTGTTTCTTGCCTTCGGCGTCCTGCTGACGGCGCTGCTCTTTCGCCTGCGTCGCCCGCGCATCGCGCGTGCTGTCGGCGTGGCCTGGTTCCTGGTGTTCTGGCTGCTGGGCAATGGCGTACTGGCCGGCTGGATCGTCGACGCTACCCAGGCCGGCCAACGCTCGCCGGCACGCGTGGACTGGCAGCCGGACGCGGTGATCATCGTGCTGGGCATGGGCATGCAGCGGCTGCCGCACGAAGGCGGCATCGAACCGCAGTCGCTGGCCTACAGCCGCATCCTGCGCGCGGTGCAGCTGTTCGACGCATGCAAGGCCGCCACGCAGGGCTGCAAGGTGCTGGTGTCCGGCGGCGACCCGGCCGGCCTCGGCAACAGCGAAGCCGAGCTCTATGCCTCGCTCATCGAAGAGGCCGGCGTGCCGGCCGAGGACGTATTGAAGGAGGAAGCCTCGCGCAACACCTTCGAGAACGCCAAGTTCACCGCGCGCCTGCTCTCGAGCAGGGCGCACGGGCCGCTGGTCCTGGTCACTTCGGGCCTGCACATGCGCCGCAGCCTGCTGTACTTCCGCCATTTCGGCCTGCAACCGACCCCGGCGCGCAGCGACTACACCGCGCCGTTCGCCTCCTGGCTGCCCAACAGTTACAACCTGTTGATCAGCGACCTGGCCGCCGTCGAGTGGCTCGGCATCGCCCGCTACCACTGGTACAACTGGCTCGGCCGCAACGACCCTCCCGTCAAACCCACGCCGGACGCCGTGCCCTCCCATCCGCGCCTGCGCGATCGCCCGGTGACGCTCCCGCCGGCGCAGTAGTCCGCCGCCGAGCGATTGGCGGCCAGCCGCGGCCCTGGCGAGCAAGGTCCCGTCGGCGGCCATGGACCGCCACTGCACGGAGCGTCGCGAAGTAAACCTGCTGTAGCGGCTCTCAACCGCGCCACGAAGTCGTGCGGGAGCACCCGAGACGCAGAGCAGCTCAGCCGCTATGACCCTCACGCTCGTTAGCCGCGACTTGGCGCCAGGGCGGTGTCAGGCGCGGCGCAAAGGGTGGGGCCGCTCAGTGCAGGAGAGCGCCATCGGGAGCCCGTCGTTGGATGCAGAGCCCTGCATCGGCTGCCCGATGCGCTGCACCGCTTATCAGGCGCGTGGCGCATGCGTCGCCGTCTGCCGCTGTCGGTGAATCGTCTTGCGCCTTTTCGCGGACGATCAACGCTATTAGCCGAACCTTAGACGCAATCACTATCCGCGCATCTCATCTGCTTTGTCCCGCAGGCACTGGGCTTCCGAGGTGCAGATCGGCCTCGAAGCAAGCCACGAACACGATGCATCAGCATGCGCAGTCGTACTTGGCTCAAGGGGCGCGGCCTTGCGCAACACATTGCCGTCCTTCATCCGCTTCCAGCCGTCCGCCCGCATCGAACGCTCGGGCGTATTGCCTGGCTCTTCGGGTTGCGCCCGATGCCGCGCAGGGGCTTCGCTTTTCGCAGGCGCAAAAGAAGACCCCCTCAGATCGTGAGATCTGAGGGGGTCTGGGGTAAGACCCTGGCGATGACCTACTCTTGCATGGCTTAAGCCACACTACCATCGGCGCAGCTGCGTTTCACTTCCGAGTTCGGGATGGGATCGGGTGGGACCACAGCGCTAATTTCACCAGGGAGACGGT
>NZ_SHMH01000005.1 GCF_004283755.1 Pseudoxanthomonas winnipegensis | reverse complement strand
GCTCGATCACCTGCTTCACCGCTTCGGCCTGGAACTCATCCGTGTACTGCTTGCTGTTGCCCATAAACACCTCGGTCATTGCCATCAATTATGGCAACCGGATGTCTACGAAAGGCTGGCCGGTCCAAAGGTCGAACTTCTTGCAGCCAAACTGCCTGCATGACAACTCGGCCTTGACCCAATCAGCTCACGCTGCAGGATGGGGGTCACACAGCCCTACGTGCGACCCCTCATTCGTGTGATGACGAATGAGTTTCTCAATAGCCTCGGGTGGGACTTTCGTATGGTAGCTGTGCGCACGATACGCCTGGGAGTTCTTCCCAGCGCGGAGGCCCTCCTGTCTTGACCGCAGTTCCTTGGACCGGTGTAGCGTAAGCCTGAATCGCCCCGGGATTCCCGGAGGCTCGTTGGCGTGAGTCACGTCTCCGTGGGCGTCCCGACAGAATTGCAGAGGGCCACGACACATCGTCCGCTTTGGGTCGGTAGCGACCCTTCCCCGCCATCGATAAACTTCCCTGATCGCGCATGGTTGCAGCATCTGGGAGATGGCCGAAGCGATAAATTGGCCGCAGCAAGCAGGTCTGCTGTCCAACACAAGCTCGACGTACGCGTTTTCTTTGGGCTGGCCGACGGCGATGAGCACCTGATTGCTAGGAACGCCGCGGATCAACAACGATCTTTCCGACACCAGTCCTCACTCAGGATCATCCCACCATCTTGTGCCCACATGACGTTCTTCAGCTGACCCTCAACGCGCTTGGCAATCTCGGACCTGCCGGCGTCGATATTTGACAGCGGCGCAATTTCGATCCGCTTGGCATCTTTCAGGTATATAACCCCGACCCAACGACCACCGTCTACCGGATGAAGATGAAGCTCATTGGACGCATCGGACACGGCGTCAATCAGCCCCTGGCGCATCATCTTCCACCCGCTCATTTCGCGGCATGGGGCCAGGCCAAAGCCCTCGCTCGAACGCAGGACTCAAGAACTGGGACAAGGCTTCGATCTGCTCGCCAGACAATGAAGCCCGCACTTCCTTGGCTATGCGGGCGCGCTGCTGCTCCGGCAGCTCTAGTGGCGTACTAGCGTCTTCTGGGTCTGGCTGGCCGATTCCAGCACCTTGCAGCGGCGCCGCTGCGCCAGCCAGGTCGTCTAGCAGCAGATGAAACATCTCGTCCTCTACTCGGCATTCCGCAAGGACCCGTTCGCGGATGTAGTCAGCGAGTGATCTGCCTTCTACGCGGGCGGACTCGACGAGCTTGCGCTTCTCCTCGGACGTAAAGGCGACGCTCACGGATTCGTTCCGGACGTCACGCATTCACATCTCCCGAGCTACCGTCCGAATAGACGGCGCGCGCACCGTCAGTTCGGGCGTCACTTGCTTGTAGCAGTTGACTGCTCGATCTGCTTAACCAGATCGCGCTTCTGCGTCTTGCTGAGGTCGTTCCAGCGCATGAGCAATTTAGCCAGCATCTCGTCCTCCGTATACAAGAACGCGGCAGGGACATTCAAGGCTTCCGCAAGCCTCTTCGCCATCTCGGCGCGGGGCTCATGCACGCCGCGTTCGTACTGGTTGACGCGAGGGCTCGCCACTTCAGGCTCCATACCGGCCAGAACGCCAAGCTGAGCTTGAGAAAGGCCCGCACGACTACGGGCTTCGGCCAGTCTCTGGGCAAAGATTGGACGCGTGGTATCGGACACTGGGCCCCCTACGGTTGGAACCATAGGATGGTGCAAGCGTCTATGCTTTCACACTAAGATATCCTTAGTTTTCGGTCAAGTCTTCAAGGATGCAACTGTTCCATGGGCCTCTATCTGGTCGCACCTGAGCACGGCGTAACCCTCGAGGTCCCAATCTCGGAGTCGGACGAGCGCGCCCTCGTTCGTCAATGGGCCCGGTTGCGAGAGACTGCTGCGCGTGAGCGATTCAACGTCAGGCTTGGCAAACACGTGACCAGCGCACTGTCTGAAGCCTTGGACTGGGACATCAAGGCACCAACTGATGCCCAGATGGCTCTGGCGTCGGTGCTAGCCCAAAAGCTAGCTACAGAAGTCCCGCCCGGGGCATTGTCCTCCCGGTTGGAGATGTCACTCTTCATCGACAAGGCGTCCGCTCGTCTCCGCGACGGCTGACCGGTGCGTCCACTGGCATTCTGTGGCTCTGTTCCAGCTCATCAGCCGATAGACCGGCTGTTATTTCTTTCTGGCCGTCTCAATGCTCGCGATCCCTTGGCGGGATCGGATCGCGCCCTGGCGAAATGGTGTCCTTGCTCCGGATCAAGCCATCGCGGCCCTTGGTTGTGAGTTCGCCGCCACCTTGCCTGTTAAGCATCCCCCGAGCCGCATCTTCCGCCGCTTTCTGGGTGGAGTGGACACTAGACGCACGGTCTGCGTCGTTGCGCTTGTTCGCCCACGAACCATCGTCGCGGCGGTATACGGTTCTGTCTCGGCCTTTGCTCATTGCGATGCTCCTGGTGGGTTTACTTCACTAGCTGCAACACGGGTTTCGCCCGCGGTGGTTCGGCAATCTCCGGGCTAACGGGCAAAATTTGAGCGAGTAGCGCAGGTTTAACGTCCAGCTGCTTGGCTACCGCCTCACGACTGAGCTTGTGATGGACGCGAAGGACCTCCAACGCTTTGGTTACGATCTCCGCTTCTTCCTTCTGGCAGAACGCGTCTTCGGCCTCCTGAATCGCCTCGCCGCGGTTCTTCAGGGTGATTACAGCGCCTCGGTACTGATCGTCGTCGAGCAGTTCCAAGGATTTGGCCCGATACAAGATCGCCGCTTTGCTGACCTGGAACTCTAGTTTCAGCGCACGAATACCGGCCCAGTCGATGCGGGTTCCGCGTTTGGGGAAAACCTTCAGGAATGTTGATCGGGGAAGGAGGAACGCCGAAGCGAATCGATTGGCTTCCGATTCGGTCTTACGATCCCCGGTTACATGCCCTTCGTGCAAGACCAAGTGCCCCAGCTCGTGGGCTATGTCGAAACGCATCCGAAAGGGGCTGGCTTTGGCGTCGTTGCGGACGATGACCGGGCGCCGCGACGTGATCGAGAGCGCATCAACCTCGGTCGAGGCGTCCTTGAAGAACGCCACAACGGCGCCTGCACTCTCCACCACGCGCACCATATGGGCGATTGGGCCTACGCCCAGCGACCAATGGCGACGCACTCTTTCCGCCGCAAGCTCGATCTCTTCCGCCGTGTGAGCGCCGGACTCATCCGGAAAATCGACATTCGGCAACCTCACCTTCGTGTCGAAGAACTCCACGAGTTGGTCGAAGATGGTGCCCATCGCCAGCACCCGTTGCCGCGTGCTGGTCTTGGTGGTGGCCAATTTCCTGAAGTGCGCCTGGTCCTCGGACAATACAGTACCGGCAGACTTGTAGAAGAATGCCGGCATGACCTGGAGCGAATCCGCTAACGAAAGAACTATCGGGTCATCTGATCGGGGTTTTGCTTTTCCGGTTTCTAGTTGGGAGACGTACTGCCGGGTTCTGTCGATATCGACCGCTACGTCGTTGAGTGTTTTGCCCCAAAAGTGACGTGCGAGTCGAAGCTGTCCCCCGTTAAACGTCTCGGTCACCGCCTGCGGTGGCGTGTGGGTTGGGCTCATAGGTGTCACCGGACGCAGCCGCGTCGTCGTAAATTGGAGTCAGATCAATCGGTGGGAGTTCAGCCGCGGCCGGGATGTAGTCGTCCACGGCGAAGAAGGTGCGAGCCGAGTCGCTGTACTGCCACTGCGCGACAACCTCACGCACCCGGTTGTAACCCACAAAATAGACGCTGTGCTCGTCGTCTTCCGTGAGTGCGCGCTCCACGATGAAGCGCCAGAGGTCCACCGACTTGTCACCGGTCGCGGGCAACAGTTCCAACTGCTGCATCTCGCTATCAGTCGGATTCAGCACGCGGAGCTTGCGAGGATTAAGGTGGTCATCCAAAAAGAAGCGCACCGGGTGCGGGCCGATGCCGATCAGTAGATCGTTACCGGCATGCTTGATGGTCAACCATGGGTAGCGTCGCGATCCAGCCAGTTGCGTCAGTGCGTTACGAATGCGGCCCCACGGGAGGGTGCCCGGGTGTAAGCACAGTAGTGTTCAGTACTAGTGTCGAGGAGTGCCTTGTGGAGGACCTCGAGCATGAGGTGAGCAATGATGCTCAACCGCTCTGGGGCCAACTCGGCGGAGACTTCTGCGGGGCTTGCCAGTTTTTCCACTTGTCTGTTCCCAGAACCGGTTTTGTCAAGTCAATAATTGAGCCGATTTCTCGATTTGTCAACTCATTCTTGGAGTGAGAAGCTCCCTTGCCTTGGCCCCGCAGGACTATGGCTTGAGATGTTCATGGCTGGGTGCGAGGATTTCCCCTCGTGCAGTGCGCTAACGTAAATTGCTACCTTGCAACGCAACACTGCTGGGCAACAGGGCTGGCGGGATTCGCGTTACGTGTTGCGCCCACCGCCGTCTTGGCTCGCAACGATTCCGGTTGGACTTGCGATGCAACGATGGATACGCCTGATTTTGCAGGAGATGTAGTAATTGCGCACCTTCTGACCACGCAACACTATAGATATATACCAAGATTGCGAAGTTGCACGTGCCGCTGGTCGGCGGCGCGTGCGGGATCAGGCTGACCGCTTCCGTGTCGAACGCCTGACCCTCCGACTTACTATTCCAGCCTGCGCTGAGCTTCTCCGCGTCAGTCCGCGGACAGTCTCCAACTGGGAAGCTGGCAAGGTTCGCATCCCCTACGCGTCGTACAAGCTCATGCGTGTCCTGCGTGGATCCAAGCTGCTAGGTCCTGAGTGGTCTGGGTTCTCGATTCGTGGCTCCCGGCTGTGCACACCCGAAGGTCGTGAGCTGCATGCCTCAGACCTCGCCTGGTGGTCCCTGATGGTTCTTCAAGCCCAGGAGTATCGCCACCAGCGCGCAGTGGCCACTGGCCGCCATGTCCAGCCTCTAGCCGCTGCCATGCTCTCGCATTGTCGAGCTCCAGCCGCGTTGGTACAGTCTAGGGAGACCCAGGTGTGTCGGCAGAGTGTCGACACATCTGGGGACTTTTCACCGCTGTGGCCGGTCAACAAGATCGCCACCGCTCTTCGTAGCGATGCAGTCCGCACACCACGTGCGGTTGGCCCGAGCAGTAACACGGGCCAAAAGGTCCGTAGACGCACCTGGAGGACCGCATGAGCGCTCCCCAGGCTACCACCCGCAAGACCAGCCCCAATGTTCGCTTGGTCGATCCGATCAAGAGCCAGGCCGAAGCTGCAGCCAGGTCGATGGGCGTATCGTTCAACGCCCTGGTCTCCATGGCTGTGTCTCAGTACCTCTCTGGCGATCGACCTCAATCGCAGGCTCCCTGCCAACCGTCTGTCGATCCACTTCCCGGCCTCCTTGCATCTGCGCTTGGCATGAAGCAAGCACTCGATGCCACAGTCCCGATCGGGGCCGCTGGCACAGCCTCAGCGCCAGCGTGTGGCGGAGTCAGCGGCCCGCTACCGTCTCGTAACATGAAGACCGTGAAGCGCAGCCGCAGTCCTCGATGCTGCCCTAATTACTCCTTCGTCTACAGGGTCGGTGATCGCCTTGATCTCTTCCTGACCTGCCCTGCTCGTGTACGCCCGCCTGGCATTGTCGGTGCAGCCTATGTCCACGAATACCGCCAGGCTGAGCGTTACGCAGAACCGCGTCGTGATGCCGCCGATGACGCGCTCGCGCGCCAGCCAGCCGGGCGATGTGCCGAACGCGCTGATGGCTGCGTACTACGCCCAGCGCGCCGGCGCCGGGCTGATCGTCAGCGAAGGCACCTGGATCGCGCCGCTGGGCAAGGGCTATGCCTGGACGCCCGGCATCCACAGTCCCGCGCAGGTGGAAGGCTGGCGCCAGGTGACCGAGGCCGTGCACGCCGCCGGCGGGCGGATCTTCGCCCAGCTCTGGCACGTCGGTCGGCTTAGCCACACCAGCCTGCTCGACGGGCGCTCGCCGGTGTCGTCCTCGGCCATCCAGGCCGAAGGCGTCAACGTGTTCGTGGCCGAGCGCCACGGGAAGCCCGGCTTCGTCCAGGCCTCGATGCCGCGTGCGCTGACCACCGGGGAAATCCCCGGCATCGTCGACGAGTTCCGCCAGGCGGCGCGCCATGCGATGGCCACCGGTTTCGACGGCGTCGAGCTGCACGCGGCCAACGGCTACCTGGTCAACCAGTTTATCGACTCCAACGCCAACGACCGCACCGATGCCTACGGCGGCTCGCTGGAGAACCGGCTGCGCTTCCTGGACGAAGTGGCCACGGCGCTGGTCGAAGGCACTGGGGACAGGCGCCGCGTCGGCATCCGCCTGGCCCCGCTGACCACGCTCAACGGCTGCTCGGACGCGCAGCCGCAGGTCACCTACCTGGCCGCCGCCAAGCGGCTGGGCGAGATCGGCGTTGCCTACCTGCATATCGCCGAGGCCGACTGGGAGGATGCGCCGCATATGCCGCTCGCGTTCAAGCAGCAGCTGCGCGCGGCCTTCCCCGGTGCGCTCATCTACGCGGGCAAGTACACCGCCGAGCGTGCGCGTGCCGCGCTGGAGGAAGGCTGGGCCGATCTGATCGCGTTCGGCCGGCCCTTCGTGGCCAACCCCGATCTTCCCGAGCGTCTGCGCACCGGCGCGCCGCTCAACGCGCACGATCCGGACACGCTGTTCGGCGGCGGGGCGCATGGCCTGACCGACTACCCTGCCCTGTCCGCATCCGTGGCTGGCGGCGGCTAGAAGACGGGTCATCCGCATTGCGTGCACGCCTCGCGTGGAACTGTCTACGATGCCGTCCCCCTTCCAGGAAAGACGGCCTTGGCGATCTATCTCATCCGGCATGGCGAGACCGAATGGTCGCGATCCGGCCGCCACACTGGCAGCACCGATCTCCCGCTGACCGAACACGGCGCGCAGATGGCGCGCGCGCTTGCGCCGCTGCTGGCCGGTGTGCACTTCGTCAGCTTGCTGGTCAGCCCTCGCCAGCGCGCCCAGGACACCTGCCGGCTCGCTGGTCTGGGGCGCGATGCGCAGATCGAGCCGGATCTGGCCGAGTGGGACTACGGCGACTACGAAGGCCTGCGCTCGACCGAGATCCAGGCCGCGCGACCCGACTGGGACATCTGGCGCGATGGCTGCCCCGGCGGCGAATCGCCGGCGGCCGTGTCCGCGCGCGCCGACCGGCTCGTCGCGCGTCTGCGTGCGCTGCCGGGCGATGTGGCGGTCTTCAGCCACGGCCACTTCGGGCGTGTGCTGACCGCGCGTTGGCTGCAGCGGCCGGTCGACCTGGGCCAGCATCTGATCCTGGATCCGGCCACGCTGTGCGTGCTCGATCTGGACGCCCGCCACGCGAACGTGCCGGTGATCCTGCGCTGGAACGTGTCCGCTCCGGCGGCCTGATCGTTTCGCGAGATCTGTCGCGACGGCTCTGGTGCAGCGGCGTCGTCCTGGGAAGCGCGCGAGCGGGTTCGCGCGGCAGATGCCAAGCCCGGCAATGCCCTGTGCGATTTCCTTCGCGTGATGCTTGCGGAAGGCCCGGGGCGTCATTAGAATGCCGGGCTCCCAAGACACCGGGGCCATAGCTCAGCTGGGAGAGCGCCTGCATGGCATGCAGGAGGTCGGCGGTTCGATCCCGCCTGGCTCCACCACGTTTCAATCGCAGTCGTTAGGCCCGTCTGCGAAGCAACACAGGTTTCACCGCGTCCCCATCGTCTAGAGGCCTAGGACATTACCCTTTCACGGTAGCGACCGGGGTTCGAATCCCCGTGGGGACGCCAAGTTGTACGAAGAGCGCAGCGTTGTCCGGCTGCGCTTTTTCTTGAAGTTCGGGGCCATAGCTCAGCTGGGAGAGCGCCTGCATGGCATGCAGGAGGTCGGCGGTTCGATCCCGCCTGGCTCCACCACTTCATCGCCGCATCCAAGACGCGCGGGTCGGAAGACCGACCCGTTCGCGTCAGATGTTCCAGACGCGTCCCCATCGTCTAGAGGCCTAGGACATTACCCTTTCACGGTAGCGACCGGGGTTCGAATCCCCGTGGGGACGCCAGTTTTACGAGAAGCGCAGCGCTCACCCGCTGCGCTTTTTTTTGCCACGCTGCGGTGCGTGAGAGTGTCGAGGTCATGAGCACGGGTCGATGCGCTGCGGCTGATGGATCAGGACTTCTTTCGACTCGAAGGCATCGAGCACATGCTCTGCCCCCTCCCTTTCGCCGCAGGCGGAGGAGAGCTCGAAGTCGCGAACCAGCGACTGAGGGGGCTTTTGCTCTTCGCTTTCGGTGGCTTGATCGGGAAAGCCCCGACCCCTCCCCATCCCTCCCCTTCGCCTATGGCGAAAGGGAGGGGGCCTCAAGTCGATGGTCTCCTGACACTGATCGCAGTGCGCGCAAGGCTGGGGTTCGAACACCCCGCGAACCGAAGCCTTGTGACCTGACGCGCGCGGCAGCGGGCCGCGGGCGGTGGCCGCGCCTAGCGAGGCAGGATGCCGAGCGCCCGAGTCAGGGCAGGATGCCCTGACCGAGGGAAAAGCGGACGCCGCCCTCCGGACCGATGCCCTTCCGAAGCCATAGCGCTCAAAGTCGGGGCCATAGCGCTCACCGCACAAGCGCGGGATGCAAGTTCAGCTTGCAAGTCGCGAGCGCGCGAGGTCGGCAAGCATTAGCCCCGCATGAAGGCGAACGCGCCCGGATCTTCATGCCCAGACCACCCCGGTTTCATCAAAATAAACAGGCGCAACGCCGTGCTTGCGATGTCGCCCCGCGTTCCGCCTGCCGATCCCTAGGAGTCTCGATGTCGAAGCCAGCCAGTGCCCTGTTCGCCCGCCATGAAACCGCTTTCGCCAGCTGGATCCGGCGCAACGGCTATGCGCCCGCGGAGGCTGTCGAGTACTTCTTGAACGACTCGCCCTACTTCAAGGGCGAGACCGAGCATCTGGATGCGCAGCAGCGTGCGGAGCTGGTGGAGCAGACCCGCGTGTTTCTGAGCAAGCTCAGCACCGAGCACCACTTCGCCATGCAGTTCCCCACGGTGTATCTGTGCACCGACAAGCAGGGGCGCCGGCTGCGCTACACCATCACCATGACCATCGGCGAAGACAAGGCCGAGTGGATCGGCCGCGTGTGGGCGGGCAGCGAGTATCTGGTCGAAGTGGCCGGCAGCGGCAGCGGCCCGAAGGCCAACTATCTGGCGCTGGCGCGCATGCATGTGGAGTCGCAGATCGACTGCGCCGACGCGATCGTCAAGCGCCCCCTGCCCGACTTCTGGTAAGCGCCCGCCTCAGGCGAGCGCGGACGCCTCGGCATCGACCGCGTCGACGCGGCGCAGCGTGGCCACCCCGTGGCCGCGCTCGGACAGATACTCCAGCCACTTGCCCAGGAAGGTGTTCATGCGCATGCGGTGGCTGATCAGCTCGGCCGGCGGCGGGAACAGCCCGATCACGTCCTGCCAGCGGCGCCCCACGTAGCAGTGCGTGGCCTCGGCCTGGCGCGCATCGCGGTACACCCGCACGAACGCCGACGGATCCGGCTCGCCGGTCTGCGGGTCGATGAGGCCGTAGGTCAGGCGCAGCTCGACCGTGTAGCGGTGGGTCTCGATCACGTCCACGCGCAGATCCAGGCCATCGCCGATGCTGGACACGTACTGGCCCGGCGCCAGGTCGATCGGAGCGAATAGCCGTGCCAACCGGCCGTAGTTTTCCGCGTACAGCCCCATCAGCCAGCCGAAGCGGCCCAGCTTGGGGAGGTGCGCGGCGCGGGAGAGCGTCAATGCCATGGGGGTGATCCTACACGCTGGCAGGCGCATGCGGCAGCATTGACGCCCGGTGGGTTGTGCACCTAACGTGGAGGTCCGCCCGCGCTTTTCCAACCGCCGGGCCGGCACCGTTTCCAGCGCCGTAAAGCCGGGCAGATGCCAGCGGCTTCAGAGCATTTCGCGCTGCAGGCCCAGGGTGGACATCACCTTGCTGGCGATTTCCTCGATCGAAGTGTGCGTGGTGCTCAGCGTGGGCAGCCGCTCGGTGCGGAACATGTCCTCCGCCGCGGCGACCTCGCGTTTGCAGGTCTCGAACTTGGCGTAGCTCGAGTTGGGCCGGCGCTCCTGGCGGATCTGGCACAGCCTGTCCGGGTCGATGGTCAGGCCGAAGAGCTTCTTGCGGTACGGGCGCAGCCTGGCGGGCAGCCGGTCGGTTTCCAGATCCTGGTCGGTGAGCGGGTAATTTGCCGCCTTAACCCCGTAATGCAGCGCCAGATAGACGCAGGTGGGCGTCTTGCCCGCGCGCGACACCGCGACCAGGATCAGGTCGGCCTCGTCGTAGTTGATCGCCACGCCATCGTCGTGGGTCAGCGCGAAGTTCATCGCGTTGATGCGGCGGTGATAGGCCTCGAAATTGACGATGCCGTGCGCCTGGCCCACGCGCGACTGGCGTACCGCGCCCAGCTCGCGCTCCATCGGATCGATGAAGGGCGCGAAGACATCGAGCATCAGCGCACCGCTGGAGGCCAGCGCCTGGGCGATGGAAGGATCGACGATCGAGTGGATCACGATCGGGCGCGCATCGTGGCGCAGGCCCGCTTCGCGGATGCGTTCGATCGCATCGCTGGCTTTTTCCGGATCGTCGACGAACGGAATCCGGTCGGTGATGAAGGAGAACCCGGAGAACTGCGTGAGCAGGCTATGCCCAATGGTTTCAACGGTGATACCGGTTCCATCCGAGACATAGAACACCGGCCGGACACTCGACATTGCCTTCATCCTGTCTGTTGAAACTGAAAACCCCGCCAATTCAAGCTTGTGATGCTTGTTTTGGCACTGCATCATAACCGCCTTTCCCCCTAGGACGCGGCCCGACGCTGCAACCCCACCGGGTGTGGCAACGGCTGCTATCGGAGCGTAGCGCTTGAACCAGAACATCCTGTGGCTGCATGAGCTTGGCTTGTCGGATTTGGCCCGCGTGGGCGGCAAGAATTCCTCGCTGGGCGAGATGATCGGCAACCTGGCCCAGCTGGGCGTGTCGGTACCTGGCGGCTACGCCACCACGGCCGAGGCGTTCAAGGACTTCATCGCGCACAACGATCTGTCCAAGCGCATCTTCGACAAGCTGGAGACGCTGGATGTCGAGGACGTCGGCGCGCTGACCGCGGCCGGCAAGGAGATCCGCAGCTGGGTCATCGATGCCCCGCTGCAGCCCGAGCTGGACAAGGACATCCGCAGCGCCTATGCGCAGCTGTCCGCCGAGAACGGCGGCGGCGATGTGGCCGTGGCCGTGCGTTCGTCGGCCACCGCCGAGGACCTGCCCGATGCGTCCTTCGCCGGACAGCAGGAGACCTTCCTCAACGTCACCGGTGCCGACGATGTCGTGCACAAGGTCAAGGAAGTCTTCGCCTCGCTCTACAACGACCGCGCGATCGCCTACCGCGTGCACCATGGCTTCAAGCACGAGGACGTGTTCCTCTCGGCCGGCGTGCAGCTGATGGTGCGCTCGGATGTGGGCGCATCGGGCGTGCTGTTCACGCTGGACACCGAGTCCGGCTTCCGCGACGTGGTGTTCGTCACCTCCTCCTTCGGCCTGGGCGAGATGGTCGTGCAGGGCGCGGTCAACCCGGACGAGTTCTACGTCTACAAGCCCACGCTCAGCGCCGGCAAGCCGGCGATCCTGCGCCGCTCGCTGGGCAGCAAGCAGGTGCGCATGGTCTATTCGGATGTGCCGGGCGAGCGCGTGCGCATCGAGGACACGCCCGGCGAGCTGCGCAACACCTTCTCCATCAGCGATGAGGATGTGCAGGAGCTGTCCAAGCAGGCGCTGATCATCGAGAAGCACTACAAGCGCCCGATGGATATCGAATGGGCCAAGGACGGGGTCAGCGGCAAGCTGTTCATCGTGCAGGCGCGCCCGGAGACGGTGAAGTCGCGCAGCCATGCGACCCAGATCGAGCGCTTCGCGCTCTCGGCCAAGGGCGCCAAGGTGCTGGCCGAGGGCCGCGCGGTGGGCGCCAAGATCGGTGCCGGCGTGGCGCGCGTGGTGCGCTCGCTTGAGGACATGGACCGCGTGCAGCCGGGCGATGTGCTGTTCGCCGACATGACCGATCCGGACTGGGAGCCGGTGATGAAGCGCGCCAGCGCCATCGTCACCAACCGCGGCGGCCGCACCTGCCATGCCGCGATCATCGCGCGCGAGCTCGGCGTGCCGGCCGTGGTCGGCTCGGGCAATGCGACCGAGCTGGTCCAGGACGGCCAGGAAGTCACCGTCAGCTGCGCCGAGGGCGACACCGGCTTCATCTACGACGGCGTGCTGGAGTTCGAGCGCACCACCACGGACCTGGGCAATATGCCGCCGGCGCCGCTGAAGATCATGATGAACGTCGCCAACCCCGAGCGCGCGTTCGACTTCGGCCAGCTGCCCAACGCCGGCATCGGCCTGGCGCGCCTGGAAATGATCATCGCCAGCCATATCGGCATCCATCCCAAGGCGCTGCTCGAGTACGACCAGCAGGACGCGGCGACCAGGAAGAAGATCGACGCCAAGATCGCCGGTTACGGCGCGCCGGTGGACTTCTACGTCAACCGCCTGGCGGAGGGCATCGCCACGCTGACCGCCTCGGTCGCGCCCAATCCGGTGATCGTGCGCCTGTCGGACTTCAAGTCCAACGAGTACGCCAACCTGATCGGCGGCACGCGCTACGAGCCGGAGGAAGAGAACCCGATGATCGGCTTCCGCGGCGCCAGCCGTTACGTCGATCCCTCGTTCACCGATGCCTTCGCGCTGGAGTGCCGTGCGGTGTTGAAGGTGCGCAACGAGATGGGCCTGGACAACCTCTGGGTCATGATCCCGTTCGTGCGCACGCTGGAGGAAGGCCGCAAGGTGGTCGAGGTGCTGGAGGACAATGGCCTGAAGCAGGGCGAGAACGGCCTGAAGATCATCATGATGTGCGAGGTGCCGTCCAACGCGCTGCTGGCCGAGGAGTTCCTGGAGATCTTCGACGGCTTCTCGATCGGCTCCAACGACCTGACCCAGCTCACCCTGGGCCTGGACCGCGACTCGTCGATCGTCGCGCACCTGTTCGACGAGCGGAATCCGGCGGTCAAGAAGCTGCTGTCGATGGCGATCAAGGCCGCGCGGGCCAAGGGCAAATACGTGGGCATCTGCGGTCAGGGCCCCTCGGACCACCCCGACCTGGCCGAGTGGCTGATGAAGGAAGGCATCGAGTCGGTCTCGCTCAATCCCGACACCGTGGTCGATACCTGGCTGGCGCTGGCCAAGACCAAGGCCGCATGATGGGGGCGATGCACGCGCTGCTGGCCGCGACGACCGCCTCGCCGGCACCGGCCAGGGCGGCCGGCGCACCGGCGTTCGACTGGAGCACGGTGGACTGGGCCGGGATCCTCCTCAACTGGGGGATCGCGCTGGTCATCGTGGTGGTGGGCATGTGGCTGTCCAAGCGCCTGAGCCTGGCGCTGGAGCGTGCCCTGACCCGCGCCCGCGTGGAGAGCACGCTCAGCAGCTTCCTGCGCAACGTGTCCTATGCGGTGCTGCTGGTGCTGGTGTTCGTCAGCGCGCTGACCAAGATCGGCGTGCCGGCGACCTCGCTGGCCACCGTGCTGGGCGCCGCCGGCCTGGCCGTCGGCCTTGCGCTGAAGGACTCGCTGTCCAACATCGCCTCGGGCGTGATGCTGATCGTGCTGCGGCCGATGCGCGACGGCGACCACGTGGTCGCGGCCGGCCAGGAGGGCATCGTCGATGAGATCCGCGTGTTCCAGACGCGCATCCGCGCCTTCGACCAGCGCGTGATCACCCTGCCCAACAGCACCATCACCACCGCGCCGATCATCAACTACTCCACCCTGCCCACGCGCCGGCTGGAGATCACGGTGGGCGTAGGCTACGACGACGACCTCAAGCAGGCCCAGCGCATCCTGCTGGAGATCGCCGAGCAGAATCCGCTGGTGCTGAAGGACCCCAAGCCGTTCGTGCAGGTCACCAACCTGGGCGAGAGCAGCGTGGACCTGATGCTGTTCGCCTATGCCAGCAACGGCGATTTCGGCAGCGCCAAGAGCACGGTGATCGAGGCCATCCGCAACCAGCTGCTGGAGCAGGGCCTGTCCATCCCCTACCCGCAGCGCGATCTGCATGTCTATCACCACGACGCCGACGGGCGGCCGCTGGCCGAGGTGCTGACCAAGGCGGTGACCGACGATGGCGACACGGGCGCGGGGCCTGGTGCGGCCAAGGGCAATTAGCGCGCGGCTTCATCGTGTGAGTTGAACAGCAATAAGGCGGCCAAGGCCGCCTTCCTGCTATCTGTAGCTGGGTGGGAGCAGGTGTCTCCTCAAATCTTGAGGCGGTCCGCCTGTAGAGCGGAGCTTGCTCCGCTGGGGCTTTCCCGCGAACTGAACGAAGATCAGCGGAGCAAGCTCCGCTCTACAGGTGGGAGCCGCCCGTGGCGGCGACGGGCTTTCCCCGGTTTCTCGGCCCCCTAGCTGCACCTAGACCTTAGCCTTCCCTTCCTGAGGAAACCCACCGTCGTTCCCGCGAACGCTGGAAACCGGCGTCTTGATCCACCGCGCGAAAGTCCCTGGATTCCCGCCTTCGCGGGAATGACGGTAGGAAGTGGCTGGCGTCTGTCAGTCACCGCCCTTGTGTGAGCCGCCATGGAGGCGACGGGGCTTTCCTAGTAGAGCCTCATCGCCGCCATGGCGGCTCCCACCGAGCTAAGTTCGCCGCGAGATTGCAGCGTGCTCAGCCCTGCTCTGGCAGCGCCAGCTGCGCCAGGTAGCGGCGGTAGTGGCGCAGCTCGGCGATCGAGTCGTGCACGTCGCTCAGCGCCGTGTGCGAGGACTGCTTCTTGACGCCTTCCAGCACCTGCGGCGCCCAGCGCCGCGCCAGTTCCTTGAGCGTACTCACGTCCAGGTTGCGGTAGTGGAAGTAGCGCTCCAGGCGCGGCATCAGCCGGTGCAGGAAGCGGCGGTCCTGGCAGATCGAGTTGCCGCACATCGGCGAGGCGTTGGCCGGCACCCAGCGCGCCAGGAACTCCACGGTCGCCGCCTCGGCCTGGCCCGGCGTCACGGTGCTGGACACCACCCGGTCCCACAGCCCGGAGCGCCGGTGCTGGTTGCGGTTCCATTCGTCCATGCGCTCCAGCGCGTCGAGCGGATGGGCGATGGCGAACTCGGGTCCCTCGGCCAGGATGTTGAGCTGGGAATCGGTCACGACCGTGGCGATTTCCAGGATCGAATCGCGGTCCGTGTCCAGTCCTGTCATCTCAAGATCGATCCAGATCAGGTGGCTGGCGTTGAGGGCTGTGGTCATGGCGAAGAAGTGAGCGGAACAGTCGTTCATCATAGCGCAGCGCCTCTGCGCGGCCGTCGGCGCCGGCTGTCCGGTGCAGGGACGCGCTCGCGTTATGGACGATGCAGATCAGCCATTACGGAGCCCGGCGTGCGCAACCCGCCTTACTTGCAGCCCGCGGCGGACGCCGGTGCATTGTCCACAAGTCCTATCCCCGCAGCGACGCATCAGCGCGATGGTGGGAATGTGGGAGCCGCCACGGCGGCGACAGGGCTGTATCGGGAAAGCCTCATCGCCGCCGTGGCGGCTCCCACGGAAGCGGAACGGCGCGTTGCGAGCGTCGGCAAGGAGCACATGCCGGCGCTGGATGGCGTGCGCGGGCTGGCGGCGCTGGCGGTGGTGGTCTCGCATCTTCCGGGCAAGTCGGCGGCCTGGGATCGGGTGAACTTCGGTGCGTGCGGGGTGCTGCTGTTCTTCGCGCTCAGCGGCTTTCTGATGGCCTACCTGCACCTGCACCAGGCCTTCAACGCGCAGACGGTGCGCCGCTTCTGCGTGGCGCGGGTGGCGCGCATCGTGCCGCTGTACTACCTGGTGGTGGTGCTGTCGTTCCTGGTCTCGCACTTCGTCCACCAGGGCTTCCACTACCAGATGGATGCGGCGCAGCTGGTGCGGCATCTGGCCTTCGTCGGTTCGGTCGGGGTGTTCTGGTCGGTGGGGCCGGAGTTCCAGTTCTATGGCTTCTTCGTGCTGCTCTGGGGGCTGGCGCTGCTGCGGGGCACGCCGCGGACCCTGGCGCTGTGCGCGCTGGGGCTGTTCGTCGTAGCCAGCTACGTCACCTCGCCTGCCCTGCCCGGCGTGCTGTTCGTGACCAAGCTGCATATCTTCCTTGCCGGCGTGGCAGTGGCCATGCTGCGTTGGCGTCTGCTGCAGCGCCAGGCGCTGTTGCGGCCTGCGACCATCGGCGGCCTGCAGCTGCTGGCCTGCCTGGGCGTGGTGCTGCTGCTGATCCCCTATCAGCACATGCTGCTGCCGCTGTTCCCGGCCGGCGAGGTCGCGGAGCATGAGCACTGGTACTACTCCGATCTGGCGCGCACGCTGATGGCGGCCCTGGCGGTGCTGGCCTTCTCCTTCCGCACCCGCGTGTCGGACGCCTTGCTGGCCAATGCCGCGGTGCGCGAGCTGGGGCGCATCAGCTTCTCGCTCTACCTGCTGCACATGCCGGTGCTGGACGCGATGCAGGCGCTGGGCCTGTTCGGCCGGATCAATCCCTGGGTCGCCGGCATCGGCTGCGTCCTGGCGAGCGTGGCGCTGGCCGCGCTGGTCAATCGGGCGATCGAGACACCTGCGCGGCGCTGGGTAACCCGCCGGCTGGGCGCATCGCACTCCGTCCCGGCAGGCTGAGGGCGCGGATCGGCGCCGCGGCCGGTCTGCCGGTCAGTCCAGCAGCGGCCTGCCGCGTTTGGCGCGGAAGTAGTTGGTCAGGCGGCGGCCCGCCTCCTCGCCCAGCACCCCGCCGGTGACCTGCACGCGATGGTTGTGGCGCGGGTCTGCGAGCAGGTCGAACACACTGCCGGCCGCGCCGGTCTTGGGATCGGAGGCGGCATAGACCACGCGCGCCAGCCGGGCATGGACCATGGCCATGGCGCACATCGCGCAGGGTTCGAGCGTGACGTAGAGCGTGCAGCCCACCAGCCGATGGTTGCGCAGGTGCGCCCCGCCCTGGCGCATGGCGACGATCTCGGCGTGCGCGCTCGGGTCGTGGTCGCAGCGGTTGCGGTTGCCGCCCTGGCCGATGCAGTGGCCGTCGGCATCGATGAGCACCGCGCCGACCGGGATCTCGTCCAGCTCGTGCTGGGCCATATCGGCCACGGCGAAGGCCTGACGCATCCAGGCTTCGTCCTGGGCATCGGGCGCGCGGGCGATGGCCTCGGCGGCGGGATCCATGACGACACGGTCTCTTGAGGGGGACAAGGGCGCGATTCTACGCGGCGCCCCGGCGCCGTTCACGCCGCGCTACCCGGATGCGGCGACAATTCAACCTGCACCAGCACCGCTGACGTGCGGCCCCGGGCCAACGACCCCGCCGCAGACGCAACGCGAATGCCGCCCACGCGCGGCCCCTCTAGCGCAGCGTCATGATCGATCAGCTCACTCCTTCGACCCCGGTTCTCCAGGCAAGTCCTGCACTGCGTCTGGCAGCCGGTCGTGGCCCGGCGCGCTCGATCCGGCCTGCCCTCCCGTTCATCCACCCCATGGAGGCACCATGAGCTACACCCTGCCCGATCTCCCCTACGCCTACGACGCGCTGGAACCCAACATCGACGCCAAGACGATGGAGATCCACCACAGCAAGCACCACCAGACCTACGTCAACTCGCTCAACGCGGCGGTGGAAGGCACGCCGTGGGCCGAGCTGCCGGTCGAGGAACTGGTGGCGCGCATCGGCGAGCTGCCCGACAAGCTCAAGGGCCCGGTTACCAACCATGGCGGCGGCCACGCCAACCATTCGCTGTTCTGGACGGTGATGTCGCCCCAGGGCGGCGGCGAGCCCAGCGGCGAACTGGCTACGGCGATCGACGCCGAGCTGGGCGGCTTCGAGGCGTTCAAGAAGGCCTTCACCCAGGCAGCGATCACCCGCTTCGGCAGCGGCTGGGCCTGGCTGTGCGTGGACAAGGCCGGCAAGCTCAGCGTGGAGAACAGCGCCAACCAGGACAGCCCGCTGATGCAGGGCCTCACGCCCATCCTGGGCCTGGACGTGTGGGAACACGCCTACTACCTCAAGTACCAGAACCGCCGGCCCGAATACATCGAGGCCTTCTACAAGGTGGTCGACTGGAACGAGGTGGCGCGCCGCTACCAGGCCGCCAGGCAGGGCTGAGTTGTTGCGGCGGACGCGCTGCGATGGCGCGCCCACCGCTTCCATCGCGTGTTGCGGGACGCGGCCTGGTCGCGTCCGGCACCCGCCAGGCGGCTCGCTATTCCACGTCCGCCTTGACCTGCGCGTGGCTCATCAGCGCGAAGATGAAGGTGCCGCCGAGCACGTTGCCGACCAGGGCCGGCAGCACCACGCCGACGAGCGAGGGCCAGACCTGCGCCTGGCCGAGCAGGATCACATACATCACCTCGATCGTGCCCACCACCACGTGGGCCACGCCGGCCACGCCCATCAGCCAGGTCACGATCACGATCATCGCCAGCTTGTTCTGCTCGATCGCGTGCAGCATCCACACCAGCGTGGCGATCAGCCAGCCGGCCAACACTGCGGTGCCGAAGGTCGTGGCCAGCGGCACCTGGCCCAGGTGCAGGCCGATCTCCAGCAGCGCCTTGTCCACCTCGGGCGTGAACATCGGCAGCCAGGCGAACACCGCCGCGGCGATGAAGCCACCCACCAGATTGCCCAGCAGCACGATGCCCCACAGCCGCAGCAGTCGGCCCAGGCTGTACAGGCTGAAGTTGCGCATCACCGGCAGGACCGGGGTGATGGTGTTCTCGGTGAACAGCTGCTGCCCGGCGCTGATGACGAACACGAAGCCCAGCGCATAGCCGCGGCCTCGATCAGGAACGCGGCCGGCGCATCCGGCAGATACGCCTGCAGCAGCGCCCGGCCCAGGAAGGACATGCTCATCGTCATGCCGGCGGCGATGGCCGACCAGAACAGCGCGAAGAAGTCGCGCGCCAGCTCCTTCTCGCCCTGTCGGCTGATGCGCTCGTGCACCGCGGCCGCCTTGGACGGCGCGCGTTCCTCGAGCTCTTCCTCGCGGACATTGTCCAGCTCCGCGACCGGTTCGGCCATGGCGGTGATCCAGGGTGTGGGGGCGCACATCGTAGGGACTGGCGGTGTCTGGACAGCGTGCACGGCGACCCGGCCGTCCTGCGTTCCGTCTCCTTGTCGGGCATGGCTCGGCAATGGCGCTGGCGGTGCAGGTTCGGTGTCGCCTGCCCTGCCCAACCGACTCCCCGCCACGTCCGCGTTCCCGGAGCGCCGCACTCAGGGCTGGCTTATCCGCCAGGGCCTCCGCGCCAGCACTGCGAAAGCGGCCAACGCCGCGAACAGCCAGCCGCTCCAGACCGTCCCCTGCATCCCGAACGCATCGATGAAACCGCCGCCAACGGCCGCGCCCAGCACCACACCCAGGTTGGCGGCGGAGACGAAGAGGCTGGTGACGAACTCGGGCGCGTCCGGCGCCGACGAGGTCATCCAGAGCTGGCTGACGATCAGGCCGCTGGTATGCGCGGCGCCCCACAGCAGGCAGAGCGGCAGCATGATCGCCAACGAGGCCGATGCGTACGTCAGCAGCACGCCATAGGCGGCCGCCAGGACCACGGGATAGAGCAAGACGGTCCCGGCCAGTCGACGGCCCAGCGCGCGTCCGGCCAGCAGGTTGCCCAGCACGCCGCCCACTCCGAACACGCCCAGCAGCAGGCCGATCGCCTCACCGCCCAGGTGCGCCCGTCGCGCCAGGTATTCGGCGGCGTAGCTGTAGACCGAGAACATCGCGGCGAACACGCACACCGTCGCGGCGACCGACAGCCAGACCGCCGGCCTGCGCAGAACCGCCAGCACCGTCCCCGGGGCCTGGGGCCTGGCCTCATGCCTGGGTGGCAGCATGCTCCACACCCCGACGGCGGCCACCAGGCTCACCGCGGCGCAGAAGTAGAACGAGGCCTCGTAGGACAGCGTGACCTCGATCCAGGTCGCCAGCGGCACGCCCAGCACCAGCCCCAGCGTGGTGCCGAGAAAGGCCATCGAGGTGGCGTGCGCGGCGCGCTGCGGCGGGTACAGCGACACGGCCGCAGCGAAGGCCACCGAGAAGAACACCGGATGCAGCAGCGCCGAGGGCACCCGCAGCGCCATCAGCGCGCCGAAGCTGGGCGCCCAGGCCGACAACAGGCTGCACAGGCTGAAGACCAGCAGGCAGGCGGCCAGCACCTTGCGCCGGTCCAGGCGCGAGAGCCACAGCACCATGGCCGGCCCGCACACCGCGACCACGGTCGCGAACAGCGCCACCAGCCCGCCGGTCTGGGCCACGCCGACACCGTAGCGCTGGACCACGGCCGGCAGGATGCCGACCACGCCGAACTCGACCACATAGAGGCCGAACAGGCCCAGCGCGATGAAGAACAAGGGCCGGGTGCCGATCATGGCCGCGCCTGGCACTGGCGTGCGGACAGCGCCCGGCATGCGGCGGCGCACGCCGGCTTGCTGACGGCCTGAAGACCCTCGGGCAGATGCGCAGGTGGAGCATCCTGGGGTTGAAGGAGTACGGAACGCGTCATGGCAGGGCCTTGATCGGGTGGGCAATGCCGCGACGATAGGAATCCCTTGATTGGAGAAAAAGCGGGCTACAGTTCCTCGATGTGCGGAATCAAATGTCCGCAATCCTCGAGGAGAGCCGAACGTGGAAAGCCTGACGGGCTTTGCGGTGTTCATGCAGGTCGCCGAGACGCGCAGCTTCGTCGCCGCCGGCCGGCTGCTGGGCGTGTCGGCCTCGGCCGTCGGCAAGCGCGTGGCGCGGCTGGAAGACAAGCTCGAGGTGCGCCTGTTCCATCGCAGCACGCGCAGCGTCACCTTGACCGCCGAGGGCCTGCTGTTCCTGGAGCGCAGCCGCCGCATCCTGGCCGAGATCGAGGCGGCCGAGCTGGAGCTGTCGCAGGCGTCGGCCGCGCCGCGCGGCCGTCTGCGGGTGAGCCTGCCCCTGGTCAGCTCGCTGGTGCTGCCGGTCCTGGGCGATTTCATGCGCGCGTATCCCGAGATCGAGCTGGACCTGGACTTCACCGACCGGATGGTCGATTTGGTCGAGGAAGGCTTCGATGCCGTCGTGCGCACGGGCCAGCCGGCCGACTCGCGCCTGTCGGCCCGGCGCCTGGGCAGCTTCCAGATGCGGCTGGTGGCCTCGCCGGACTATCTGGCGCGCCGCGGCACGCCGATGACGCGCGCCGATCTGCGTGGGCACACCTGCCTGCACTATCGCTATCCCAACAGCGGCAAGCTGGAGACCTGGGCGCTGCGGCCGGCCCCGGGCGAGCCCGAGCTGCAGCTGCCCACCTCGATGATCTGCAACAACATCGAGGCGCGCCTGTGTTTCGCCCTGCGGGGCCTGGGAATCGCCCACCTGCCGGATTTCGCCATCCATGCGCTGTTGGCAGAGGGGCGACTCAAGTCGATCCTCAGCGAGCATGTGGAGCGCACTGGGGTATTCCACGTGCTGTGGCCGGCAGGCAAGCATCCCTCCCCCCAAAGTTCCGGGCCCTGGTCGACTTCCTGTGCGCGCGTGTGTTTCCGCAGGCCGAGTGCAGTCCGCCTGCGCCAAGCGATCGGCGCGGCCGGCGGCGCGCTGCCGCATCTTCCTGAGCCGCGCGCTCGCGCATGCCGAGCCTGCCTCGGCCAGGCTGCACGATCCGAAAGACTTCCCCTCGGCGCCCGCATCCTGCTCGGCCGCGCGCTCCATTCCGCTGATTTCGTCGATATCCTTCGAGTTCTCCTACCTGCCCGTTTCCTTGGTCCGCCATGCGTTTCTCTTCCGACGAGATCGCCGCAGCGCTTGCCACCGTGCGCGCCGCCCTGCCGCCGACGCCGCAGTACCGCTGGCCGCAGATCGAACAGGCGCTGGGCGCCGAGGTCTGGATCAAGCATGAGAACCACACGCCCGTGGGCGCCTTCAAGGTGCGCGGCGGGCTGACCTATTTCGAGGAGCTGCGCCGCGCCCAGCCGGAGGTGCGGCAGGTGATCAGCGCCACCCGCGGCAACCATGGGCAGTCGGTCGGCTTTGCCGCGCGCCGCCACGGCCTGCAGGCGACCATCGTGGTGCCGCATGGCAACTCGGTGGAGAAGAACGCGGCCATGCGGGCGCTGGGCGTGGAGCTGGTCGAGCATGGCGAGGACTTCCAGGCCGCGTCGGACCACGCCGCCGCGCTGGCGAGCGCGCATGGCCTGCACCGCATCCCCTCCTTCCATCGCGAGCTGGTGCGCGGCGTGGCCACGGCCTATGTGGAGTTCTTCGAGGCGACCAAGGCCGCTGGCGGGGCGCCGGATGTGCTGTTCGTGCCCATCGGCCTGGGCTCGGGCTTCGCCGGCGCGACTGCTGCGCGCGCCTACTGCGGCGTGAGCACGCGGCTGGTCGGCGTGGTCTCGGCGCATGCCGATGCCAGCCTGCAGTCCTGGCGCAGCGGCATGCTGGTGGAGTCGCCCGCCAACACCCGTCTCGCCGACGGCATGGCCTGCCGCTTGCCGGTGGCCGAGGCGATGGCGGTGGTGCGTGCCGAGGCCGAGGACGTGGTCGCGGTCACCGACGATGAGGTGGCCGCCGCGATGCGCCTGCTCTACACCGCCACCCACAACGTGGCCGAGGGCGCCGCCGCCGCCGCGCTGGCGGCGGCCATGCAGCAGCGCAGGTTCTGGGCGGGGCAGCGCATCGGCGTGGCGCTCACCGGCGGCAATGTGGATGCGCCGCTGTTCGCCGAGGTGCTGGCCGGGTGAGGCCGGGCGTCCGGGGCGGTTGCCCTGCCCTCTTGTAGTGGGCCTGCCCGATCCGGCTTTCGGTCCGCGTCAGCCGGACGCGTTGGCAAGCGCCCTGATGCGCTGCGCGACTTCGGGATCGGTCGGGTTGTAGACGATCATGCTCAGGTCCGGCCGACCGTCGACGGCGAAGGCCGAGTATTCCAGTGCGATGGGCCCCAGCTCCGGATGCAGCAGGCGCTTGAGGTGTTCGCCGCCGCCCGCGTCGAGCACTTCGTTGTCATGCCACAGCGCTTCGAACTCCGGGCTGAGCCTGCAGAGCTCGTCCACCAGCTCACCGACTTCGGAGGCCAGGCCGGCGCGCGCCACGTCGGCGCGGAAGCCGCCCACCACGAAGCGGGCCACGCTGTCCCAGTCGTGCTGCTTGGCGCGCGCGGCCGGATCGCGGAACAGGAAGTAGAGGATGTTGCGCTGGCCCACCGGCAGCGCGCCGTAGTCGGTCAACACGACGGTGGCGGCCCGGTTCCAGGCCACGATCTCCCAGGTGGCCGTGCGGATGATCGCCGGGCTCGCGTCGAGCAGATCGAGCAACCGCTGCAGGCGGGGGCTGACGCTGTCCACCGCCTTGTAGCGGACCTCGGGCGGCCGCCCCAGGCCGAGCATGAACAGATGTTCGCGCTCGGCCTCGGTGAGCATGAGCGCGCTGGCCACGCGGTCCAGGACCTCAGCCGATGGCGCGCCGCCGCGGCCCTGTTCGAGCCAGGTGTACCAGGTCGGGCTGATATGGGCGCGTTGCGCGACCTCTTCCCGGCGCAGCCCGGGCGTTCGCCTGCGCCCGGTGAAGCCGAAGCTGGCCGGGTCCAGGCGCGTGCGGCGGCTTCTCAGGAAATCGCCCAGGGATTTGGCCGTGCCGACGGGCATGCGGAGCCTGTTAGTCGCTTTACTAGGATGAGATCACTAATTTACCGGTATGGAGATCTGCCAGATAGTGCGCAGCTCCACGCTCAGGACACCGCACCATGCGCATCTTTCTTACCGGCGCGACCGGCTTCATCGGCTCGGCCCTCGTCCCCGAACTCATCGGCGCAGGCCACCAGGTCATCGGCGTCACCCGCTCCGACGCGGGTGCCCAGGCGCTGCGCGCCGCGGGCGCCGAGGTCTATCGCGGCACGCTCGAAGATCCCGAAGGCCTGCGTGCCGGCGCCGCCCAGGCGGACGGCGTGATCCATACCGCGTTCGATCACGACTTCTCGCGCTTCGTCGAGAACTGCCAGAAGGACGGGCGCGTCATCGCCGCGCTCGGCGAGGCGCTCAAGGGCTCCGACCGTCCGCTGGTCATCACCTCGGGAACGGGATTCGGCATCGCCCGGGACGGCGAACTGGCGAGCGAGGACGTTTTCAATCCCGATCATCCCAATCCGCGCGTCGCCTCCGAGCTGGCCGGCAATGCCCTGCTGGAGGCTGGCGTGAATGTGTCGGTGGTGCGGCTGCCGCAGGTCCACGATCCGCTCCGGCAGGGCCTGGTCTCGCCGCTGATCGCCGTTGCCCGCGACAAGGGCTACGTCGCCTATGTCGGCGAGGGCCGCAATCGCTGGTCGGCCGGGCATCTTGCCGATGTGGTGCGCCTGTACCGGCTTGCCGTGGAGGCGGCCGTTCGCGGGGCGCGCTATCACGCGGTCGGCGAGGAAGGCGTCAGCAGCCGCGACATCGCCGAATCGCTCGGTCGCGGGCTGAAGCTGCCGGTGGTGTCGGTCGCGCCGAAAGAGGCCCCGGCCTACTTCGGCTGGCTGATGCACTTCGCCGCGCAGGACATGCCGGCCTCCAGTGCCCTCACCCAGGCGCGGCTGCACTGGCATCCGACGGGGCCGACGCTGCTCGCCGATCTCGACCTGGCCCGCTACGCGCAATAAAGGCTCCACCAGCGCGCGCCGCAACCATCCCGCGGCGCGTAGGCCTTACGTGCTCCAACCAGCGAACGGCTAGCGTCCGATCCAGCGCATTGACGAACGGGATCAGGCGTTGACGCAAGGCTGGCGGAACGGGCGACTCGCCAGGACCGCCAGCAGTCGGCCCTGAAAGATTTTCGCTAGCGCTCCGCCGACGCGTCCGCAGGCAGCAGCAGCAGCCGCACCAGCGGATTGGGGAAGCGTCTCGACATGGTGACGGCGAGGAAGGTCTCCACGATGTCGGGCAGCTGATCGCCTTCGACCAGCACGCCGGCGGCGATCTCGTCCTTGACGACGATGGGCGGCAGGACCGCCAGGCCGATGTCCTCGCGCGCGAGCAGACGCATCATCGCCATGTCCTCCACTTCCGCCACGATCTGCGGCCGTACGCCCAGGCGATCGGCCAGGGCGTCGAAGCCGGTGCGCACGCTGCTGTCCACGGTCGGCAGGATGATGGGGTGGTCTCGCAGGCGCTCGGCGAGGCTCGCGGCATGGCCAAGTCGGTCCGGCGTGCCCACCAGGCTGACCGGGCGCTGTGCCAGCCGGTGGGTCACGAAGGGCGTCAGCGCGTCGCCGGGCGGCGCCTGATTGAGCAGCACGACGTCCAGGTTGAGCGCCTCCAGCGCCCGCAGCAGTTCGCCCGCACTGCCAGAGCGCAGGATCAGATCGATGTCCGTGCGGCCAAGCACCGGGCGCAGGAACTCCATCTGGAAATTGCGCGACAGCGTGGCAAGCGAACCCACGCGCAGCGCCTGCCGTGCCGCACCGGTCTGCCGCAGCGTGCCCAGCAGCTCGTCGCCGGTGGCGAAGATCGCGTCGGCGTGGTCGAGCACGATCTGCCCGGCCTCGGTTAGATGCAGCTGCCGCCCTCGCCGCTCGAACAGCGCATGCCCCAGACGCTCCTCGAGCTTGCGGATCTGCACCGACAGGGCCGACTGGGTCAGGTGCAGCCGCTCCGCGGTACGGGTGAGGTTGCCGTCGTGCGCGACCGCCCAGAAGTAGCGCAGGTGGTTGTAGTTCAACGCGGCCATATCGTTCGATATTAGCGAACGAAGTGGCGAACACAATGAATTTTTTTCGTCCCCGTCGATCCCTATCGTGGCGCCCGCCTGCCACCGCGCTCGATCCAGGGGACCGCCTTGTCGCTCTATCTGCTGCCGCTCTCTGCCCCGCTCCTCCTACTTCTTGCCGCCGGTCTTGGCGGCCTCCGCAGCGGTCGACGCCCGCCCCTGCTGCCCCTGGTCGCCGAAGGCGCGGCGCTTGGCGCCCTGCTCATCGCGCTGGCCTCGCTTGCGCTGCTGATCGTGCAAGGCGCTGGCACCAGCGCCTTGCTGGGCTGGGGCGGCATCGGCCTGTCCGTGCGGCTGGATGCGGTCAGCGCGACGATGCTCCTGCTGGTGGCCTTCGTCGGCTGGATCGTGGTGCGCTATGCCCGCACTTATCTGGACGGCGAGGCGCGTCAGGGCTACTTCATCGGCTGGCTCTGCGCCGCGCTCGCGGCGGTCCTGCTGCTCGTCCAGGCCGGCAATCTGGTCCAGCTGGTGGTCGCCTGGATCGCGACCAGCCTCGCCCTGCGTCGCCTGCTGCTGTTCTATCCCGAGCGCGTGGCCGCGCGGCGTGCGGCACGCAAGAAGCGGCTGTTCTCCACGCTCGGCGCCGTCGCGCTGATCGGCGCGGCCGCCCTCATCTGGATGCGCCAGGGCACCACCGACATCGCCACGATCAATGCGATGGCCCGCGCGGGAGCGCACGCCTGGATCCTGGTCGTGGCGGCCGCCCTGCTCGCGCTGGCCGCGGTGCTGAAGTCCGCCCAGTTCCCGACCCATGGCTGGCTGACCGAGATGATGGAGGCGCCCACGCCGGTGTCGGCGCTGCTGCACGCCGGTGTGGTCAACGGCGGCGGCTTCCTGCTGATCCGGTTCGCAGACCTGATGCTGCTCAGCCCCGGCGTGCTCGCCGTGCTGGCCATGCTGGGCGGCTTCACCGCGCTGTTCGGCGCGCTGGTGATGCTGACCCAGCCCGCGGTCAAGACCTCGCTGGCCTGGTCCACGGTCGCGCAGATGGGCTTCATGATCCTGCAGTGCGGCCTTGCGCTGTTTCCGCTGGCGCTGCTGCATATCGTGGCGCACTCGCTCTACAAGGCCCATGCCTTTCTCGCCTCCGGCGACGCGGTCGAGCAGGTGGCGGCCACGCGCCGGCCTGGGCCGGTCGCGGTCCCCAGCGTGTCGGCGGTCGGTCGGGCCTTCCTGATCGCGCTGGCGATCTATGTCGGGATCGGCGCGGTCTTCGGGCTCACGTTCGGCTTCGGGCACAAGTCGCCCCAGGCGCTGGCGCTGGGCGCGATCCTGATCTTCGGGGTGGCCTATCTGCTGGCCCAGGGCCTGGCCGACGCGGCGCCGCGCGCGCTGACGCGCAGGACGGCGCTCTACGCCTGCGCCGCGGCGGTCGGCTACTTCGCGCTGCAGAGTGTCGCCGAGTGGCTGACCGCGGGCGTTCTGCCCGCCACGCCGGCGCCGGGTCGACTGGAGTGGACGCTCCTGGCGCTGGCGGTGCTGAGCTTCGGGTTGGTCGCCGTGGCGCAGGCGCTGTTCCCGCTGTGGGCCTCGCATCCGGCGACCGCCGGACTGCGCGTCCACCTCTCCAATGGCCTGTACGTCAACGCCGCGCTCGACCGCCTGCTCGGCGGCTGGTCGGTCTCCAAGGCCTCGTGACCCCACAAGCGACAGGACACTGCTCATGCCGATGACCTCGACCGAATCGCCGCGCCTGTCCCACGACGGGATCATCGAGGCAGCGCATCGCGCGGCGCGCGCGATCCCCCCGCTCTGGCCGCTGGCCTCGAGCGTTGCGGTCAATCCCTTCCTCGGCCAGACGGGTGAGCCGCTGGCGACCGCGGCGGCACGCCTGCGGCGCACGGCCGGCATCGCATTGACCATGCCGCGGGCCTGGTATGCGCAGCGCTGGCACGCCGGCGAGATCGCCGAGGCGGACCTGCAGGCGGCCTTGCAACGCGCTCCGGCTGCGCCGTGCCCACCCAGCCTGTCCACTCTCAAGCACGCGATGCAAGGCGCGCGCGGCGCACCGCAGGCGATCCCGACCGTGGCCGATCTGGCACGCCAGGTCGCGACCATCGACTGGCCGGGCATCGTCAACGAGCGCATCGGGCACTGGGCATCGAGCTACTTCGATCAGGGCCAGGCGCTGTGGAGCGCTGGGCCATCCGGCGGCGCCTATGCCGCGTGGCGCGTCATCGCGACCCACGACCTGAGCCCGGAGGTCGCCGGCCTGACGGGATTCGCGCGGCACATGGCGCAGATGCCCGTCAGCGCCGAGGACGCGATCGTCGAAGGCGCTGTCAGCCTCGGGCTCTCCCAGGACGCGCTGGAGAGCTACTTCCACCGGCTGCTGAGCACGCTCGGCGGCTGGGCTCAGCTGGCCCGGTATCGACTGTGGCAAGCGGAGTTGAACGGAGGCCACGATGCGTCCGTCATCGACCTGCTCGCCATCCGCATGGCCTGGGAGGTGGCATTGCTGCGCAAGTTCGGCGCACAGCTGGCGTCCCGATGGCAGATGGCCCTCTGCGCTTACGCCGCGCCGGTGTCCGCGACGTCGGGGGACCTCGTCGACAGTCTTCTGCAGGAGGCGGCCGAGTGCGCGGCGCAGCGGCGGCTCGGCGCCCTGCTTGCAGACGCATCCCCGGCGCGTCCGCCCGCTGGCCGTGCGCAGCTGCAGATGGCCTTCTGCATCGACGTGCGCTCGGAGGTGTTCCGCCGTGCGCTGGAAAGCCTGGATCCCGGCATCCAGACGCTCGGGTTCGCCGGCTTCTTCGGGCTGGGGATCGGCCATCGGCGTTTCGCCTCGGACGTGGTCGAGGCGCGGCTGCCCGTGCTGCTGGCGCCGGCTGTCTTCACCCGCTCCGGGGAGGCCACACCTGCGCTGACCGCTGCGGACCTGCGCGCTCGCATCAAGGCGCGGACCAAGCGCGCCTGGGGCCGCTTCAAGCTGGCCGTGATTTCCTCCTTCGCCTTCGTCGAGGCCACGGGCCCGGTCTACGTCGCCAAGCTGCTGCGCGACGGGCTAGCGCTGACGCGGCATCGCGCGTCGAACGATCCCCCACCGCATCCGGCCAGCAGTCTCGACCTCGAGACGCGACTGACCATGGCCACCCGCGTGCTCAAGGCCATGTCGCTCACCACCGGCTTCGCCAGGCTCGTCATCCTCGCCGGCCATGGCGCCAACGTGGTCAACAATCCACATGCCAGCGCCCTGCACTGCGGCGCGTGCGGCGGCTACTCGGGTGCCGCCGCCTGCCTGCCGGTAGGTGTCCAGCCCGACGAAGCGCACCAGCGCGTGCGTGGCGTCGATTTCGCGCTCGGTCAGGCGCTCGCGCAGCTTGGACGGGCTGCGCTGCCATTCCGGCGCACCATAGAATGCGGCTTCCTGCGCGGCGTGGTCGTCGGTGATAGTCAAGGCCATCAACTGTTCCAGCGTGACGGTTCCGGCGCGGTAGTCGGCCATCAGGCGCGGCGCGATGTGGGCGAGCTTCAAGCGGCGCTGCACCACCAGCGGGGACACGCCGAAGTCGGCGGCAATGTCCTCGATGGGCCGGCCGTCCTTGACCAGCGCGGCGAACGCCTCGAACTGGTCGGCGGGGTGCATCTGCTCGCGCATCAGGTTTTCCGCGAGGCTGACAGTGCGGGCCGAAGCATCGGGCACCAGCAGGCACGGCACTTCGTAGTCGGCGGGGATGCGCTTCTTCTTCGCCAGCAGCTTCAAGGCGGTCAGGCGGCGATCACCGGCCACTACCGCGTAAGTCTGGCCATCGGCGGAAAGGATGACGATAAGGTTTTGCAGCAGGCCGATGCGGGCAATGCTCGCGGCCAGTTCAGGGATGGACAGGCGCGGCATCTTGCGGGCGTTGCGCTTGGAGCGGCGCGGCAGCAACTGCGAGAGCGGAACCAGAATCAGGTTCTTGGACGGGTCGGCCATTTCTAGCGGGCCGGCGGCTTCGATGGCGACGGCTTCGGTTTTGAGTACGGCGTTCATGGTGATAACTCCTATCGGTTCAGGGATGCAGCAGCGAGAGAAGCGGCAAGGGCTGCTGCCTGCCCCTGCCGCGTGGGGATTCAGGCTTTCAACTGGCGCAGGCCATCGGCCAGCAGCCACAGGGCGCGGTTCAGGCGAACGCTTTGGTCGATGCCCTGCACGGGCCGGGTGGTCTGGCGGCGGCCATTCGCGGCGCGGGCGGACAGGCCGCCTTTGGTCAAGTTCTCCTGCGTGCGGTTGAACACGCTCCACAGGTCGCGGCGGTCGTCGTCATGGCGGCGCGGCATCAGGATTTGCGATTCCGTGATGGGCGCGGGCTTGTCCTCGTCGTACTTCAACACCAGCGCAGCGCGGGCGAACACTTCCGATTCCCCGACGTCCAGCGTGATCGCGCGCATGGCATCGCGCGATTCCTGCGCTCGGTCGAAGCCGTGCAGGACTTCGTAAGCGCCTTCGATGACGTGCCCGGCTACGTCGCCCTTGTGCGGCACGCGCACGTCGGTCACGGTGTCGCCGCAGACAAGGCCATTGCTGCAAACGAAGCGGAACATCCCGGCCAGCATCTGGTAGCTGCTGGTGCCGTCATGGGAGTTCAGCAGGATGATTTCGTTGGCCTCGCGGCCGTTGATCTGGCTGGCGTGGCGCAGCCGGATCATGTGCTTGGTGTAGTCGCGGCGGTCGTCGTGGCGTACGCGGGTCTGCGTCACCATGAAAGGCTCGAAGCCTTCCCCGCGCAGTTTTTGCAGCACGGTGGCGGTGGGGATGTAGCTGTACCGCTCTGACCGGCTTTCGTGTGGAGCCTCTGCAAAGATGGACGGGGCCACGGCCCGGATTTGGTCATCGGACAAGGGACGTTCCGAACGCAGCACCGGGGAACTGGAAGCGAAGCGGGAAGCGAGTTGCATGGCATTTCTCCTGATAAAAAAAAAATAGGTTTGCTGTTCACACCGCACACCGAATTCCTAGATTCGGAGCCCAGCCTCTCGGCTGTTTGGTGCGGTCGGCACGAGGAACCCGGTTGGCCCTGTTGCCACCGTCTTTCCTGAGTTCATCGCCCGCGACGAACGGGAGCCCGTGGACGGGGGCCGTCAAGGAAACAAGCGCGGGGTTGGTGCGGCCCGCAGCGCAGCGAGGACACGGCCCTGCGCGCCTTGACGGCACACGGCCGCGGGCCACATTCGCGGACAAGGTGATGGAGTCAGGAAAGACGGCTGGACAAGGCAACGGCCCTGCAGCACGCCGACCGCACGGCAAGCGAAGCGCGCAGGCCCGAAGCTGGAAGCCGGGCCGGAGGCGTCAGCCGAGCGGAGCGAGGGAACGATGGGAGCCCGAAGGGGCGAGACGCCGCAGGCGACTCGATGCGAAGCACGACAGCGCGACCGGCCATCTCCCAGGTGGCTGGGGACGCCCGAACGCAAAGTGGCCTTTACGATGACGCCATGCCCGAGACAGAACACGCCGGTTCCGACGACCCCCTGGAACACATGCTCCGGCGCTCGGAGGCCCTGCACGAACGATTCAACGAACTGCTGGACGACGCCGAATTTGACGGCTCTCCACGCGGCGAAGCAGCTCTGGGCATGTGCCTGGTCGCCATGGAACACGCCACGGCCTTGCATGCCTTGATGGCGCTACGCATGCCGACCTCGGCCGTCAGCCTGATGCGGCTGCAGTTCGAAGCGCTGACCCGCGCGATGTGGCTCATCTATGCGGCCCCCGACACAGCGATCGAGAAGCTTTCGGCCCCGCTCACGCTGGAGGCCGAACAGGCCGCCAAGAACCTGCCCAGCGCGAAGGAGATGATCGATCAGATCGGCAAGCGCGTCGGACAGGATGCGCCGGCAGCAGCCCACCAGATGCTGGTCCATTTCAAGGACATCTCCTGGAACGCCATGAACTCGTTCGTGCACGGCGGCATCCATCCCCTGCGGCGCAACGCCGATGGCTTCCCGGTGCACCTGGCCCTGCAGGTGCTGCGCAACTCGAACGGGCTGAGCACCATGACCGCCATGACGATGGCCATCCTCACCGGCGATGAAGCCATCACCAAGCCGATGAGTAAGATCCAGCCGGCATTTGCCGACTGCCTGCCCGATCTGCTCAAGCCCTGAAAGTCAGGGCGTCGATGACGCCCTGATGGTGGGTCAGACGATGAGCCGCCCGGCCAGCCGCGCATCACGCGCGTAGGCGCTCAAGCGCTTCTCCGCGCGAAAGTGCAGATCACGCTCGACCGGCAAGCCCAGCCGCCCCCGCACGGTTGCCAGTTCCTGCAGACTGACCCAGCCCAGCTCCGGGGCACCCAGACCCAGGTCGCAAAGACCGAAGGCATGGTCATGGTCGTCGGGATCGATCTCGGTCAGCAGCCAGGTCGCGCCCGCATCGGGCGTGAACAGCTTGACCACGGGCGCCGGATCGAAGTCGGCGTCCTGCAGCGATTCGCGGCCGTTGGCCAGCAGCAGCACGCGTTGCGCGTCGGTGATGAGTACGTTCATGGTGAACTCCAGAAGAAATGCCGGGCGGGATTGCCCGCAGCCTCTGGGTCACGGCGCAGCGCAGCGGTCAAGGTTCGAAGACGGCCGCCCAGGCCGCCAGCGCATCGCCGATGCGCGCCGACCTTGACGGCGAGAACGACGTGGCACGCTGGGTGCAACAGCAAGCCAGCCCCACCTCCGTCCTGCAACGGCCTCGTGCCATGCCATGGCACGCTGTTCACGGAACAGGAAAAACCGGGAGCCTATGCGGTTCCCGGTTGCGCGGGTTCAGATCAGCCCGCGCTCGGCAAAGGACAGGATCGTCGGCCCGGCCACGATCAGGTGATCGATGACCCGCACGTCCACCAGCGACAGCGCGCTCTTGAGCGTCTGCGTCAGCATCTCGTCCGCCCGCGACGGCTCGGCCACCCCCGGTGGATGGTTGTGCACCAGGATCAGCGCCGCCGAATTGCGCGCCAGGGCTTCCTTGACGATCTCGCGCGGGTACACCGACGTCTGGCTCACCGTGCCGCGGAACATCTCCACGTACTCGATGACCCGGTGCTGCGCATCCAGGTGGATCACCGCAAACACCTCGTGCTCCAGCGTGCCCAGCTTGATGCGCAGGAAGTCGCGCACCGCCTGCGGCGACGACAGCAACTCGGTCCCGCGCAACTGGCCCGCCAGCACCCGCAACGCCGCCTGCAGCACTTCCGCAGGGGCGACCGAGCAGTACTCACCCGCAACATCACGAACGAGCAGTGAACCAGCAGCAGAAGGAACGGCAGCGAAGGAATCGAGGGAAGAGAACAGATCGTGCGACATGACGAACTCCGGTGATCGGGCGGGATTGCCCGAGACCGGAACCGGCACGCCGCAGCGCAGCTGTCACAGGTTCAACGACGGCCGCCAGGCCGCAAGCGCAGGAGTGCGCGCAGACCTTGACTGCGAGAACGGTGTGCAAGGATGAAGGGAACAGCAAGCCAGCCCACCACCACGCCCGCATTGCACGGGCAAGCGCAGCGCGCATCGGCAACGCCGCGAAGGCATCAGTGATGGGAGCCGAAGGGGCGAGACGACGCAGGAAGCTCGATGCACAGCACGGACAGCGCGGCCCGGCATCGCCGGGGAGGCCCGAACCTGGCTACTGCGATGGCAACTGCTTGATTTCCGCGATGAACTGCAGTTGCTGCAGGTACTCGGAATGGGTCTTTGCCAGCCATCGGACCACGGCGGCGTTCTCCAGAAGCGTCTTTCCGATGTACGTCTTGATGATCTCAAGCTGCAGGTTGGCCGGGCCGTAGCCCTCTTCCAGCAACCGGGTGTCCGCCTGCACGGCCGCCAACTCCCGCTCCAGGCGCTGGAGCGCCTCCGTCGGCCCTCCCCGCTGCGCTTTGGCGGACGCCTCCTCGGTCAACTGGTCGGGCGACGTCGCCTGCAGCATCGCCAGTGCCAGCTTCGCGGAATAGTTGCCAAGATTGATCATGGCCTGTGCCACGTCGATCTGCCGGAACGGCTTCATCTGCTTCAACGCGCGGAACACGGCATAGGTGGCCGGCTTGTCCGCCAGCAGCGCCACAGCTTCGCTGCAGATGCCGTCCAGCAGCTTGAACTGCTGGCGGATGGCACCAGGCGTCACATCCAGAACGTCGGCCAACTGCTGCACCGACACGCCCCGCTCGGCGGCCCGGACGATCATCCGGTGCTCCTGCACCACCGAGAGACGGTTGACGCGCTTGTTGTAGGTATAGCCCTCGTCGTCCGTCGAAATCAGGCACAGCGCCTTCTGCGCACCCCGGTCTCGCAATGCCTCCAGCCGCATGCGGCCATCCAGCACGATGAACGAGCCGACGCTCTGCCGGCTGTGGGCAACGACGATCGGCTCAACCAAGCCAATGGTCTGCACTGAGGTGCACACCTGCTTGTACTTGACGGTCTCCTTGATTCCGGTCGGCAGCGGTATCTCCACATGGAGCAGGTCCAGTGCGATCTCCATGCAGTCGCGCTCGAACCCGAGCCGCACCGACTTCGGCGGCTTCTTGCTCATCGCGCGAACCCTCCGCGTGGCGCCAGTTCCGCCAGTGGTTGCGGAACGCTACCCAGCTTCTCCGCCTTCAACAGGGCGCAGAAGTCCTTGCTGGCGAAAAGCTCCTTGAAGATCTGCCGCGCCAGCAGCAGTGATTTCTGCGTGTACTCTGCCTTCTTCTGGATACGACGATGCATGTCCACGTCACGCTGATAGAGCTTCGTGAGTTCCTCCGGACTCATCTGTCGCCGGGAGGGCCCTTTGGCGAAAGAGTTGTTGCCCTTCTTTCCGCTGCGCTCCCGCTGTTCCAGGATCTTGCGAACGACAGTGACCTTGCGGCCCTTCAGTTCGCCACTCTCGTAGGCATCCAGCAGAAGCTGCTGAGCCTCGCTGCCGCTGGCCCGCGAGATGCTGACCGCCAGGTGCAGTGGGATGTGGCCGGCCTCCGTTGCCGCCAGCAGGCGTTTCTCCCCGCGTTCCAGCAGATTGGCCACGTTGTTGACCCAGGACGCGGTGCAGCCGAGCTTGCCCGCGACCTCGCTGTCCGTGTAGCCGCGCTGCTTCAGCACGCGAACCTGCTCCAACGTCTCCACCGCCCGGGGCGTTCGCCGCGCGACGTTTTCCACGATGCTCATGACGTGGCCTGTCTCTTCGTCCACGTCAACGACCAGCGCGGCAATCTCGGTCTGCCCGAGCATCTTGCAGGATTCCAGCCGCCCTTGTCCGCAGATGAGTGCGTAGGGCGTGGTCCCCTCCCCTGACGAAACACGGCGCACCGTAATAGGCCGCTTGAGCCCCACCTGGTCGATGCTGTCGGTGATCGTCTTGTGGATCTTCGCGTTGCGCACGCGCGGGTTCGCCACCGCGATGTCGCTGATCGGGATCATCTCGATGCGTGCGGAAGATGACGTCATGCGGCCTCCTGCAGGGAAACACGCCCCGCCAGCTGAAAGAAGAAATCCAGGGAATCAGTGCGGTACGCATCCAGCGTGAAGCCGTTGTCCTCCAGCGTCGGCAACGCCTCGGCCGAGAAGTCGATGGCCGGAAACACGTAGTAGTCGAAGGCTCGCTGATTCCCAGGGTCCATGCGCGCCACCACCGTGATGTCGGGCCGGAGGCTGGCATCGAACCGGATGCGCCAGCGGTGCGACCCAGCAGGCGTTGGCTTGCACCGTGCGATGACCAGCGAGACCGTGAACTCGCCGTTGACGGTGAGCAGGTCGGTGCCGGGATCGCGCACCGTCCAGCCACCCGCGGTCTGGATGCTGGCCGCCATTTCTTCAATCAGTTCCGGATGGCGCCGGCGCAGCGAACGGTTGATCTCCAGGTAGGCGTAGTCACGCCTAGGCGTGTAGCCGATGAGGCTGTAGGCCCGCAGCAGGCTACCGAACCGGCTTCGGTAGGCCGAGCTGGAAGGGGCATCGTCGTCCTCGTCGATGACCATGCCCGACAACGCACCGTGCTTCTCCAGCGTCTGGCGTAGCAGGTCCAGCAACTGCGCGTCATCCAGGTGGCGGGAGCGGGCCATGATGATCGTCTGGGCCTGCAGGAACAGGTGCACGGGAACGATCGCCTCGAATGCACCATCCCGTCGGATCCACTTGTCCGGCGGGTTGCGCACGTGCTTGACCTTGAGCTTGAACGACGTGCGGTTGTAGACGTTGTTCCCGATGTACTTCTCGTTAGTCAGGATCTGGTGAATCGAGCCGCGCGACCAGAGCGTGCCGGCATCCGACAGGATGCCCTCGCGATTCAGGACCGAGGCGATGACGCGCTCGGGCATGCCTTCCTCCAGGAAGAGCCGGTAGATGCGGAGCACTACGGCGATCTCTTCGGGCGGACCGGGCACCAGCACCACGCGGTCGGTCTGGATGCTCTTCTTCTCACCGCGCGACAGCAGCCCTTTGACGTTGTGCTGCTCGTCGATCAACTGCCGTCGCAGCCCGTAGCCGGGCGCGCCTCCCTGCCGATAGCCGTGCTGAACGATGTTGCAGGCCCCGGCGAACACCTTGACCGACAACTCTCGGCTGTACTCCGCCGCCATGCTGCGCTTGATGCCGATGAACACCGTCGAAGGCAGAGAGCCGTCGTTGTTGAACGGCTCGGCGCAATAGATCACGCGGATGCCGCGGCTCTTGCACGCATGCTCATAGACCGCCGCCTCGTCGGGGTCGGGGAAACGCCCCCATCGGCTCACGTCGTACACCAGCACGGCGCTGAACCCAGGGTTGGGCTGCTTGACGTCGCGCAGAAGCGACTGCAGGCCGCCGCGACCCTTGAGGTTCAGGCCACTCTTGCCGGAGTCCGTGTAGGTCCGGACGATCCGCATGCCGTGGCGGGTTGCGTACTCCGAAATCCTTTCGGCCTGGTTCTCCGTCGAGTACTTCTGGTGTTCGGTGGACATGCGAACGTACTGGGCCACCGGAATACCGGCTTCCCCTGAATCACCATCACTGTCCAGTCCAGCATGATTCAGCACCCGCGCGCCCAACCTCTTTTTGAGAACGGCTACATCCCTGAATGATTGGGAACATGCATGTCGTCCTCATGACAGGCTGCACCATCCCCTTCAGTGCCTGCCTATCCAGTCGTTGTTTTCAAGAGGGTGACGTAGTGATCAAAGCAGGCCACTGCCACTTCGAACTGTTGGACGTTGACCTCTCGCACCTGGTTCAAGTCAAGCGGATCCGTTCCACCGAAGCTGTAGCCGATGGAGACCTCACCGGGTACCGGAACGTCGTTCACGTAGCCGTCTTCCCTAGGCTCCAGACGGGTTCTCTGTACGACAGTCCGTGTCACCGCCCGGGTGATCCCCCTTGAGAACCTCGGTGCGATGCTGTGGCTGGCACGATTGCGGAAATCCAACGTCGCATGACGATTGGATTGATCGTCCAGTTTCCTCAGTGCGGTCAGAAGAAGCATCCCTTCCGGCCATCTGGCGACGATGTGCGCAAATTGCGCCTCCTTCCTGCGGCGCGTGGGATAGCTTGGCTTCTCCCACGGCGCCTGGTCGAGCGGCAGACGGTCCGGATAGGAACGGTCGACAGACCGTAGAACCTGATGCATGCCGTTCGTGACCACGAAGGTGATCGCGTCGCGCAGTGCGCTCGGTTGGAACAGGCAGTAGGTGGCCAGCGGCGTGACGAACTCATGTTCCAGTTCCCAGCGCTCATCCTCCGAGTAGTCGCCCATGACTATTTGCCAGGCGTGCCAACGCCGCAGCGCCCCGAGCCACGCATTCAGGTTGTTGGTCAGCTCTCGAAGCTCGTCCTCGATCAGCATGTCGCCCATGGTGGGCCATCGCAGGCCTTTCAAGTCGACTGCGCCATAAGGGAGATAGGGTCGGCACGGGATGCAGCCAGGTTGGCTGCGCACCGAAAGATAGGCATCGAATGCTTCTCTCAAAAACGACTCGTGTTCTTCTGGGGTCATTGCCAACATCCGTTTCCTGACCAAGCGTAGCGCGCAACGGCCATGTTGCGGAGCCGTCAGGGCTCAAAGCGTGATGCACGCCCGCGGACCTAGCGGCGGAACGCCGCGGAGATTCACTGCACAGCAAATAAGGCCAGCAGAGCGAATAGGCATCGCAGAACACGACCGGCTTCGCCCCAACAGGTTGTACCGATCACCCGCGATAGCCACCATGGGCACCAACGCATCCGATCACGGTCACTGCCATGCCGCCCTCTTCGCTTCCCGCCCCGGACAGACTTTCATCCTTGCCCCATCCGGGCATGCCTGGCTACGACGACGTCCCCCAGTTCCCGATGAAGGCGCCCTTGCCTTTCCGCCGTACCATCCGCCGTCACGAGCTGCATCAGATCGTGCCTCTCGCGGAAACAACGATCTACGAAATGGAACAGCGCGGCGAGTTCCCGCGCCGCTTCCGTCTCACCGCCCGTTGCGTCGTCTGGGACCTGGAGGAAGTCGAAGCCTGGATCGAAGACCGCAAGCAAGCCTCTCGATCAGCGAAGGCCAACTCATCCGGCGGACCGGACGTGAGGCTGCGCCGGCACCGCCCTGTTCGAGGATGACGTCACCATCAAATGGCTGTAGCGGCTACGCGGCATCCACCCGGACCAGTACCGCCCCGGGCAGCGCCTGCGCCATCTGCACCGTTGCAAGCTTGACCGCAGCATCGCGGTCGCTCGCCTCCCTGCTGAAAGCCAGGCCGACATGACCCGGCCGTCCCCAGCCGACCGTGGCATCGGCGCAATCGCTGCCCGCCAACTGGCGAAGGACATCCTCCTGCGATCCCATGCCCGAATCCAGCGCATAGACCAGTGTGAAATCGTGAACCATCGCGTCAGCCTCCTTCGTCATCTGGCACCGGCGATCCGCGCGAGCGTTTCGTCAAGCTGCTGACGATCTGCCGCACGCTTGGCGGCCGTGCGCTGCGCCAGGTTGTGAAGCTTGCGTCGCACTCCAGGTAACTCGGCCGCATGGGCCAACCCGATCAAACTGAAATCCGGCTTCTCATCCTCGACGGATTGCAGAAAGGCGCGCGACGGCCCATCCAGCCAATGCGCTACGCGCGCCAGCAGGCGCTCGCGGCTTTCAAGCAATGACGCCACGCTGATAGGCTTGGACGTCATGCCATTGAAATGGGCCTCGAAGGTGGCCTCGAAATCCCCCGGGACGCGCGGCGCCAGCATCTCCCAGGCTGGCTTGGGGCTGCACGTCAGGTACACGAGGAAGGTGCGCCAGAGCACTTCGTCCGCTCGTTCATCTTGCAGCAGCAGACCCACGTCGAAAAGATCGCGCGGGTGCTGGCGCGATAGCGCCGCCGCCAGCTTGCCGGCATAGAGGTCGGCGAACGCCAGCACCTGCACCTCGGCAAAGCCGAACGCTTCCTCCACCCGTGGCCGCACGACCATGGCTCGCACCGGATGCACCGTGCCACGCATGACGGGCGTCGTCTCAATCTGCACGCGCGCACGACCGCGACTGGCCACCAGCCGGGTGACCACCCCGCCCTCGCCCGCCGAGGTCTGGACCTGCAATTGCAAAGGCCGGGCGCGCAGCGTATCGGCCAACCGCCCGAGCGATTCGGCGATCAGCTTCGCATCTTCCACGTAGTCGTGCACCGGCAACCAGGCCAGATCGATGTCCACCGACAGGCGTGGCAGATCGTGCTCGAAGAGGTTGATGGCCGTGCCGCCCTTGAGTGCAAAGCCCGGCTCCGAGGCCAACACCGGCAGGATCTCGACCAGCAGCCGCACCCTGTCCGTGTAGCGCCCGTCCCAATGGTCAAGCCAGGTGCTCATCGAGGTCTCCCGGCAAGGTGATCTGGTAGGTCGGATGCAGGCGCCCGCCGGGCACCAGCGCGCGTTTGCCACGGCCGAGATCAACGCCCTCCAGGGGCACGTGCGACAGCCACGCGTGCCGATGGCGCTCGGCCAGGGCCAGGAACAGCCGCTTCGCCTTGATGCTGCGACAGTGGCGCAACAGCAGTCCGACCCGCTGCGGCCGTAGCGTGGTCATGGCCTGCATCAGCGCATCGGCCTCGTAGACCCCTGCCGCATCCGACACGCTGTCGCACAGTTCCAGCATGGCCCGCTCGGGCGTCGAGCAGACCAGCGCATCGGTCCCAGGTGCTGCTGAATGCCAAGCCAGGCCCGCTTCCGACAACGCCTTCTCGGAGACTTCCGCAGTGACAGGCACGGCCGGGAGATCGAGCGGACCCTTGCCCTGGTACTCGAAGCGTTGCTCCAGTGACAGCTTGCCCAACCAGCCGGGTGGCTGCTGTGGCCCGTACAGCGTGATCGTGCCAGCATCCCCCAGGCGCAGGTAGTGCTCGTGGCCCTGCAGGCCGAGCGCGAAGCGTCCCCCGACGTGCAGCGGCATGCCCTCGCCGACCTGCAGGCTGCGGACCACACCATCCCATTGCAGCCGCCCGCCTCTGCGCATGTAGACACCACGCGCTGGCGACACCAGCCAGCCGCTGCCCACATAGCGCGCCACAAGGCTATTGGAGTAGCCGTGCGCCCGGAGCCAGCGGCTGGACACTAGGCGGGTATCGCCAAGCTCGGCCAGCAAACGGTTCAGCTTTCCTGAGTTTTGAGCATCCATAGTGCTCAAAATAACAGATTTATAAACCTTCGCCAAGATAGGCCAGTTTGACAAGGGCCACAAAGGATCACTCAGAGTGATCTTTTTGCCATGCCAGCAAACCTTGCACTCGTCGCCGACAGAGAGTCTCGATACGGTCATCATGCGGCCCTCCCTTCACAAAGCCGCGCTGAGAACCGGAACCGATGTGTTCTCCGGCAGCAGCTTCGGCACATGGGTGCGCCCGTCGATCCAGGCATCGACCATGTCCGCCCACTCCTGCAGCATGTGCCGCCGCTGCTCGGCGTATTCGGCCTTGTTGTAGATCGAGCGCGAGGAGCGCCCTTCCTCGTGCGCCAGGCACTTCTCGATCCAGTCGCCGTTGAAGCCCACTTCGTTGAGCAGCGTCGAGCCCGTGCGGCGAAGGTCATGCACTGTGAAAGGCTCCAACGGCAGGCCTGCGGCCTGGGCTCGCGACACGATGAGCTGGGTCACGCGGTTCAAGGTCGCATGCGACATGCAACGGGTCGGCTCGTAGCGCGATGGCAACACGAACTTCGAGCCCGCCGCGCAGGTATGCAACGCCACCAGGATGTCCATGGCCTGCCGCGACAGATAGACCACGTGCGGATTGCGCCCCTTCATGCGCTGCTTCGGAATCGTCCAGGTCGCGTGCTCGAAGTCGATCTCGCTCCAGGTGGCTTCGATCAGTTCGCTCTTGCGCACCATGGTCAGCAGGACCATGCGCAGCGCCAGGCGGATCGTCGGGTAGGTCGCGATGGACTCCAACTGATGGAACGCCAGCCGGATCTCACCCGGCGACAGTGCTCGATCCTTCGGTACAAAGGTGGCGATCGAGGCGGCCGCCACGTCGTTGGCCGGGTTGTCCACCCTCTCCCCATGCAGGATGGCAAAGGCATAGACCTGCTTCACGATGTCGCGGACATGCACCGCAGTGGCAGGAGCGCCCCGCGCCTTCACCTTGTTACACAAGGCACGCAGGTCATCAGCGGTGATTTCATTGAGCAGCCGGCTCTTGAACACCGGCAGGATGTCGCGGTCGACGACATGCTTGCGCATCGCGCGCGTGCTGTCGGCCATCTTGGCGTCCGCCAGCCATTTAAGCGCGACATCACCAAAGTTCTTGGCTGCGGTCAGCCGGCGCTTCTCGCGCTGCTTCTCCAGTGCCGGGGAACGGCCAGCAGCGACGGCCTTCTTGGCGTCGAGCAGCTTTTCGCGGGCCAGAGCCAAGGAGATGCCGCCAGGGCCATAGCGACCGATGGTCAGGGTCTCACGGCGCCCGTTGAGACGGTAATCGTAGCGGAAGGTGACGGTACCGGCGGGCGATACCGTCACGTACATCCCATCCCGGTCAGAAGCCTTATAAGTCAAGGACTTAGGCTTCAAGTTGCGCAGTGCTGTGTCGGTAAGCATCGAGGTTTTCCTCCTGTTTCGTGACGGCTTTTACCGTCAGGGGTCAGGAGACCCGTCGATGCCCGGAAAGCCGCATGAAACAAGCTTTCCAGGGGAGTGTTTTACCGTCAAAGACCGGTTTGGTCTCAATAGTAAACGGGAGGGTCTTGATCGGACCTCCGGTTCTTACCGTCAGCTCTACCGTCAACCGGTTTTGCTGGCCGGCGATAGCCACCGATAGCTTACGTGACGTATTTCCTTTTAAATCAACACGTTACGTCAGATTCTCGATAACTGGCGATAGTCCCCGAAGGACTCGATTTCACTCCCACTCGATCGTCGCCGGCGGCTTGCCGGAGATGTCGTAGACCACGCGCGAGACGCCGCGCAGCTCGTTGATGATGCGGTTGCTGACGGTGCCGAGGAAGTCGTACGGCAGGTGCGCCCAGTGGGCGGTCATGAAGTCGATGGTCTCCACCGCGCGCAAGGCGATCACCCATTCGTAGGCGCGGGCGTCGCCGACCACGCCGACCGATTTCACCGGCAGGAACACGGCGAAGGCCTGGCTGGTCCTGTCGTACAGGTCGGCCTTGCGCAGCTCGTCGATGAAGATGGCATCGGCCTTGGCCAGCAGTTCGGCGTACTCGGGCTTGACCTCGCCAAGGATGCGCACGCCCAGGCCGGGGCCGGGGAACGGATGGCGGTAGACCATGGTGCGCGGCAGGCCGAGCTCGACGCCCAGTCGGCGCACCTCGTCCTTGAACAGCTCGCGCAGCGGTTCGACCAGGCCCAGCTTCATGTGCTCGGGCAGCCCGCCGACGTTGTGGTGGCTCTTGATGACATGGGCCTTGCCGGTCTTGCTGCCGGCCGATTCGATCACGTCCGGGTAGATGGTGCCCTGGGCCAGCCACTTGGCGTTGCTGAGCTTGTTGGACTCCTCGTCGAAGATCTCAACGAACAGGTTGCCGATGATCTTGCGCTTGGCTTCCGGATCGCTGACGCCTTCCAGCGCCTTGAAGTAGCGCTGCGCGGCGTTGACCCGGACCACCTTGACGCCCATGTGCTCGGCGAACATCGCCATCACCTGGTCGCCTTCCTGCCAGCGCAGCAGGCCGGTGTCGACGAATACGCAGGTCAGCTTGTCGCCGATCGCCTTGTGCAGCAGCGCGGCGACCACCGACGAATCCACGCCGCCGGACAGGCCCAGGATCACCTCGTCCTCGCCGACCCGGGCGCGCACGCGGGCGATCTGGTCCTCGATGATGTTGGCCGCGGTCCACAGGGTCTGGCAGCCGCAGATGTCGACCACGAAGCGGCGCAGCAGGGTCTGGCCCTGCAGGGTGTGGGTGACCTCCGGATGGAACTGCACGCCGTACCAGCGCTTGTCCTCGTTGGCCATGGCGGCCACGGGGATGCGGTCGGTGGTGGCGGTGATGGTGAAGCCCGGCGGCGCGACCGACACATGGTCGCCATGGCTCATCCAGACATTCAGTCGCGGCTCCCCGCCGTGGTCGCTCAGGCCCTTGAACAGCGCATCGGCGTGGATCACGTTGACTTCGGCATGGCCGAACTCGCGCTGATCGGCCGCTTCGGTCGCCCCGCCCAGCTGCGCCGCCAGGGTCTGCATGCCATAGCAGATGCCGAAGATCGGCAGGCCCGAATCGAACACTTCCTGCGGCGCGGCCGGCGCGCCCGGCAGCGTGGTCGATTCCGGACCACCGGAGAGGATGATGCCCTTGGGCTGGAACGCGGCGATCTCGGCCGGGTCGTGATCCCAGGCCCAGATCTCGCAGTACACGCCGATCTCACGGATGCGGCGGGCGATCAGCTGGGTGTACTGCGCGCCGAAATCGAGGATCAGGATCTTGTCGGTGTGGATGTTGGTCATCGGGGCCGGGAATCGGGAATGGAGAATCGGGAATGGGTAAAGCGGTGAAGGCGCTGGTTCATCGATTCCCGACTCCCGATTCCCCATTCCCGGGCAAGCATCAGCCTGCGCGGTAGTTCGGCGGTTCCTTGGTGATCTGCACGTCGTGGACGTGGCTCTCGCGCTGGCCGGCGCCGGTGATGTGCACGAACTGCGGCTTGGTGCGCATCTCCTCGATGGTCGCGCAGCCCACGTAGCCCATCGTGGCGCGCAGGCCGCCGATCAGCTGGTGGATGATCGCGCTCAGCGGGCCGCGGTACGGCACGCGGCCTTCGATGCCTTCGGGCACCAGCTTGTCGGCGTCGGAGGCGTCCTGGAAGTAGCGGTCCTTGGAGCCCTTCTCCATCGCGCCCAGCGAGCCCATGCCGCGGTAGCTCTTGTAGCTGCGGCCCTGGAACAGCTCGACCTCGCCCGGGGCTTCCTCGGTGCCGGCGAACAGGCCACCGGCCATCACCGTGGAGGCACCGGCGGCCAGCGCCTTGCCGATGTCGCCCGAGTAGCGGATGCCGCCGTCGGCGATCAGCGGGATGCGGTCGGCCAGCGCCTCGGCGACCATGTTGACCGCGGTGATCTGGGGCACGCCCACGCCCGCCACCACGCGCGTGGTGCAGATCGAACCCGGGCCCACGCCGACCTTGACCGCATCGGCGCCGGCGTCCATCAGCGCCAGCGCGGCGTCGCCGGTGACGATGTTGCCGCCGATCACCTGCAGCTGCGGATAGGTCGTCTTGACCCAGGCCACGCGATCCAGCACGCCCTGCGAATGGCCGTGCGCGGTGTCGACGATGATCACGTCCACGCCGGCGGCGGCCAGCGCCTCGACGCGCTGCTCGGTGTCGCCGCCGACGCCGACCGCGGCGCCCACCAGCAGGCGGCTGTCGCGGTCCTTGGCGGCGTTGGGACTGTCGGACTTCTTCTGGATGTCCTTGACCGTGATCAGCCCGCGCAGGGCGAAGGCGTCGTTGACCACCAGGACCTTCTCGATGCGGTGCTTGTGAAGCAGCTCGAGCACTTCCTCGTCGCTGGCGCCTTCGCGCACGGTGATCAGGCGATCCTTCTTGGTCATGATGTGGCGGACCGGATCGTCGAGCTTCTTCTCGAAGCGCATGTCGCGGCTGGTGACGATGCCGACCAGCTGGTGGCCGTCGACCACCGGCACGCCGGAGATGTTGCGCGCGCGGGTGAGCTTGAGCACCTCGGCGATGGTGGTGTCCGGGCCGACGGTGAACGGCTCGGTGATCACGCCGGCCTCGAAGGTCTTGACCTTGGCCACTTCGGCGGCCTGGGCCTCGACGGTGAGGTTCTTGTGGATGATGCCGATGCCGCCCAGCTGGGCCATGGTCACGGCCAGACGATGCTCGGTCACCGTGTCCATGGCCGCCGACAGCAGCGGCAGCTTGAGCTTGAGGTCGCGGGTCAGGCGCGTTTCCAGGTTCACGTCCTTGGGCAGGACGGTCGAGTGCGCGGGGACCAGGGAAACGTCGTCGTACGTCAGTGCTTCAGCCAGGATGCGGAGCATCGGCTCACCTAACCGGTTCTAGGGAAGCGCGACATTTTAACGTATTGGGGCGGGGATTGGGGATTCGGGATTGGGGATTGGCCACAACAAAGCGTCCCGCTGCCGTCCGATCCCGGACGCAAACGGAATCGGCCAACGCATGCCTTTTGCCCTCGCTTTCAACCAATCCCGAATCCCGAATCCCCAATCCCCGCCGCATCAGCAGCCTCGATCGTGTTCTGCATCAGCGTGGCCACGGTCATCGGGCCCACGCCGCCGGGGACCGGGGTGATCCAGCTGGCGCGCTGGGCTGCGGCCTCGAAGCCCACATCGCCGGTGAGGCGGCCGTCCTCGAGCCGGTTGATGCCCACGTCGATCACCACCGCGCCGGGCTTGACCCACTCGCCCGGGATCAGCTGCGGCCGGCCGACCGCGACCACCAGGATGTCGGCGTTGCGCACGCTGGCTTCGAGCACATCGGCCGGGGTGAACTTGTGGCAGCAGGTCACCGTGCAACCGGCGATCAGCAGTTCCAGCGCCATCGGCCGGCCCACGTGGTTGGACACGCCGACGATGGTGGCGTTGCGCCCGCGCACCGGCTGGTCGGTGTGGCCCAGCAGGGTGACGATGCCGCGCGGGGTGCAGGGGCGCAGGCCGAATTCGCGCAGGGCCAGGTGGCCCACGTTCTCCGGGTGGAAGCCGTCCACGTCCTTGCGCGGGTCGATGCGGTGGATCAGCCGGCGCGCGTCGGGAATGCCCGGCAGCGGCAGCTGTACCAGGATGCCGTGGATCTTCGGGTCGGCGTTGAGCTGGTCGATCAGGGCCAGCAGCTGGCCTTCCGTGGTGCCGGCCGGCAGATCGTAGTCGTGGGCGACGATGCCGACTTTCTCGGCCGCGCGACGCTTGTTGCGCACGTAGACCGTGCTGGCCGGGTCGCCGCCCACCAGCACCACGGCCAGGCCCGGCGCGCCCTTGCCGGCGGCCACGCGCGCGTCGACCCGCTGCTTGAGCTGGTCCAGGAGGTCCTCGGCGATGCGACGGCCGTCGAGGATGCGGGCGGGGGCGGAAGCGGTCATCGAAGGCGCGGTATAGAGTGCAGGCCCCCTATTGTCCCCGATTGGCACCATGACCGACACCACGCACCTCGAAGCGGCCGCCTTCCGCCGCCTGCTGCAGCATCTCAACGTCGAGCGGCCGGACGTGCAGAACATCGACCTGATGATCCTGGCCGGCTTTTGCCGCAACTGCCTGTCGGACTGGTACCGCGAGGCGGCCGAGGCCGCCGGCACGCCGATGACCAAGGACCAGGCCCGCGAGGCGGTCTACGGCATGCCCTTCGCCGAATGGAAGGCCAGGCACCAGCCCGAGGCCACGGCCGAGCAGCTGGCCGCGTTCGAGGCGGCACGCAAGTGTACAGGGGTGAGATAAATCAGGGGGCGGAGTTGAGATAAACGCCGGAAGATATCGTCCGTCCGGGGAACGTGGCGGATGGCGGATGCAATGGCGTTGCGCTGGGCGCAATCGCGAGTGCAAGGTCACCGGGTGCCAGCACGCCTGCTCAATGACGGAGCCGAACCGCCGGGCGTGAGGGCTGACAAACTCCTTGGATTCGAGGAACTTGAGCTGGTCCCCAGCGGGGGTAAGTTCAGCAAGCTGGCGACCCGAGGGAGGGCCTAGGGCACAGCGTCGCCATGTCAAGGCGGAAGGTACGCAACCCGTGCGCCGCCGCCGGGCAGACCCGCGCCACGGTTGCGAGGCCAAAGTAGGAACGCGGCGCCGGACTCGAACCGGATAATGACGCGGCCTCCGGCCGCCCCAACCTTTCCACTAGGAAACTACCGCGCGGGTGGATGCTACCAAAGCAGGCGCCCCAATGCGTGGCTGCGGCCAGGACAGAAGCGGGGCGATGTGAGCGCTCGGCTGCGGCGGCGGGCCGCCTCGACCTAGCCTGAGGGTAGTCAAATCATGCGACGTCGAATGATTTGATTGCGCACAATGTAAAGTGATTGCACTAGGGGAAACAAAATGTTGCGCCCGCGCAACATTTGCGCACCTAGCCTAAGGGTAGCCAAATCGGTCGCGCGCGACCGATTTGATTGCGCACAGTGCAAAGTGATTGCACTAGGGGAAACAAAATGTTGCGCCCGCGCAACATTTGCGCACCTAGCCTAAGGGTAGCCAAATCGGTCGCGCGCGACCGATTTGATTGCGCACAGTGCAAAGTGATTGCGCTAGGGAAACAAAATGCGTCGCACGCGACGTATATGCCCAAGAATTTCCCGGGGCACGGCGTCGGCCAAGTTAGCGCCTGCACCCTCCCGAACGCATTGAATTCCTCGCCCGCGAGGAATTTGAGAGGGGAGCGCATGGCCCGTCAAATGTTTCGACGTCGAAACATTTTAGGCCGTGATGCGCCTGCGAGGCGGTGAGTCATGGCCCTGTCAAATCGGTCGACGTCGACCGATTTTGTTTCCCCATACGCAATGCCTTTGCATTAGGTGCAATCAAATCGTGCGACGTCGCACGATTTGACCGGCCGTGATGCGCTGGCGAGGCGATGAATAATGGCGCTGTCAAATCGTTCGCGCGCGAACGATTTGGTTTCCCCTGCCGCAATGCTATTGCGCTATAGGAAATCAAAATGTCGCGACGTCGCGACATTTGAGGCCCGCACACCTGGCCCAAACGTTGCGACGTCGCAACATTTGGCGGGTGCGACCGGGTCAAATTGCTCGACGTCGAGGAATTTGCGCCTCTTGCCGCCAGCACGCCGGAGCAAAAGCGACAACGTGTCGCGTTGCCGCTCGCGGCCGTCGTCCCCGGATCAAAAGGGACTTTATGTCCATTTTGATGCGAGCTTCCCCCATGCAAATACGTCGATGTCGCCACATTTGCATTTTCCTAAGACCGATGCAAGGCGAAAAGCCGGGGCGCGCGGCAGAAACTCATTACAAGGAATCAGTTTCAGGGTAGGTCCGGCATGCAGCCCGATCCAGATCGCGACCACGAAATCAAGCAAGCGCTCGCGCTTGTGGCACAAGACACCCGCGATGGCTTTGCCGAGCTGGAAGCGTTGCTCGCCGTACCCACCCCGCTGCCACGCCGATTGACCGATTACCTGGCATTCCACCATGCCAGCGAAGCGCCGCCGAAAGGCGAATGCTGATCGAGGGGCGCGGCGATGACGACCCGGAATCTTGACTTCGCCCTGCGCATCCGCGCCGACGTGGCCGATGCGTCCAAGGCGCTGGATGATCTCGAAAAGGCGTTGAGCGACGGCGCGTCCGCCGCCAAGGCCGAGGGCCAGGCGCTGGACGCCGCTGCCGCTGCCTCGGATCGCAAAGCCGCCAAGACCAAGAAGGCGGCGGCAGCGGCCAAGGAAGCCGCCCAAGCCGCCGACGCCTCCGCCAACTCCGGCACCAAGGAGGCCGCAGCGGCGGACAAGACGGCGCAGGCGACCGAGCGCGAGACCAAGGCCCGCGAGCGCAACGTGCGGGCACGCAAGCAGCAGAGCCAGGAGGCAGCCAAGACGCCGGCCACCACCGGCGCGAACGGCATCTCCGACGCGCAGTACAAGCAGGCGATGCGGCACAGCTGCACAACGCCAACCTGTCCAAGCAGGCCAAGCTCGAAGAAGAGATCAAGCAGATCCGCCAGGTCGGCCTGGCCGCAGGCAAGGATCAAGCGACCATCGATGAGCAGGTGGCGCAGGCGCGTGCCCGCTATCTGGAAAGCCTGCCCAAGGCCGCCAAGGGACCGCAGACCGAGCGGGAAAAGGCGAATGAGGCGGCGCAGCGCGAGCTGGCCAATCTCAAGCAGATGATCATGGTCCAGGACTCGCTGACCGATGGGCGCACCAAGGCCACGCAGGCGGCCCGCATCGAGGCCGAGATCACCGAGGGCGCAGCGAAAGCGGCTGACGCGTCGTACAAGCAGCAACTGCGCGACGAAGCCAAGCTCGCCGATGCGTCAAACGCGCGCGCCGAGGCCCAGCGCAAGATGGTGGAGGTCCGCCAGCTGATCACCCAGCTCGAAGGTGGCAGCGACGCCAAGCAAGAGGCCAAGCTGCGTTCGGAGCTTGAACAGTATCGCGCCCTGCTGGCGCAGACGAACCATCCCGACGAAGCGGCGGATGTGAGCAAGGCATTGGGCCTGCTGGATGCGCAGAGCAATCTGCGCAAGCTCCAGCAGGTCTACAACGACACGATGGGCCAGATGGGTCTGGACTTGCAGCGTGTCCAGGTAGAGCAACAGGCCGGCCTGATCACCGACGCCGACGCGCAGCAGCGCGTCGTGGACATCTATCGCAATTGGCAACGTGTGTTGAGCGACCTGTTGCCTCAGCTGCGTCAGGTCGCCACGACCCCCGGCGTGATCGGCAAGGAGGCGCTCAGCACCCTCGATCAGATCGAGGTCAAGCTGCGCGAGATGGAGACCACGACGAACGCGATCCAACAGGCGTTCGGCACCACGTTCCAACAGTCGCTCAACAGCACGCTGGATGGCTTGATCGAGGGCACCATCACGCTGGACAAGGCGGTGCAGTCGTTCCTGGTCACGCTGATCAAGGGCATGGCGCAGTGGGCAGCATCTGACTTGTCGCAGAAGGTCGGCAGCTGGGCGAAAGGCAAGTTCGGCGACTTCTTCGGCGGCGATGCGAAGGAGGACGGCGCCACCGGTGCGGCGGCGATCACCAACGCAGGCACCAGCGCCGCGCAGGCTATCGTGACGGCGGGCAACACTGTGGCCGGTGCGATCTCGGCCGCCAATGCCGGCGGCGGCGCGTCGGGCGCGAGCTGGGGCGCGTTCGCGCCGCAACCCGGCTGGCAGGGCGGCAGCGGCGATAGCCTGGCGACCGGTGCAGCCGCCATGCAGGGCGCGGGCGACTCGATCAACACGGGCGCAACCGCGATTGGCCAGAGCGCCGTGCAGCTGGCTGCCGCTGCCGGTGGGTTGTCGCCCGGCGCCTCGGCGGTCATCCAGGCCGCCCTGCAGCTGTGGCAGGCCGCGCAGGCGATGCTGGTGGCCAACGTCGCAGGCAGCGCGACCGGCTACGCCTCGGGCGGCTGGACCGGACCGGGCAGTAAGTACCAGGTCGCCGGCTTCGTGCATGCCGATGAATTCGTTCACCGCCGCGAGGTGGTGCGTCAGCCTGGCGCGTTGCCCTTCCTGTGGGACTTCAACCGCCGGGGCATGCGGGCTTTGGAGGACTGGCGCGGCTACGCCAACGGCGGCCTGGTCGCCGGCGCTGCACCCATCTACGACGCACCCGCGCCGCGCTATGGCGCCGATGGCATGCCCAAGGGCGGCGGTTCCTCCAGCCTCAACCAGCGCCTGCGCCTGGTGGTGGTGGACGATCCCAACCGCATTCCCGCCGCGCTCAAGAGCGAGGTCGGCGAGGAATCCTTCCTGTTCCACGCCGGGCGCAACACCGAGACGCTCAAGCAACTGCTGGGGATCAATTGATGATCCTGGCCGCCAGCCTACTTTGCGACGCCGACCGACCAGCTTCCGCGCGTGCGGTAAGCCACCTGGGGAGCGTTATAACGCGGCACGCATCGCGTTCGCGAGCCCACGCACCACTGCGACACATAACGGCGCGCAGAGCGCGCTACAGGCGGTCGAAGCAGATTCCCGCCGGAACCGTCCTCTTAGAACGCCTGATCAGGTAAGCCAGCACACGCATCGCTCGATGTCGCGGCGGGCAGCGCCTCTATAAAACTTCTTTCATGGAAAGGTTTCTATCCGGAATGCAAAGGTCCTTGCACACAACGGCCCCTCTCCGCAATCAACACGATTTGCGCGGCCAGCTGATGCAGGAGCTTCACGGGTGTCTGGTCGATCACTTCCAACGCAAGCGCGGATTGCCGGAGAAGGAAGCCTCCGAGCTGGCGCACGGCGTGACCGAGACGATCACCCATTACCTGGGCGGCCAGCAGCTGTATGTGCCCAAGGCGGACGGACGCCTCATCCAGCAGCGCAATGCTGCGATGTTCGCCGCGCACCAGCGCGGCGTGCCCAGCGCACAGTTGGCGCGGCAGCACCAGATCAGCGTGCAGATGGTCAATCGCATCCTCAAGCGGATGCGCGAGGCTGCGCGCGCCGAGCGCCTGGCGAGCGCGAACCGGTAGCGCAAGCGGCGGCGATGCCGGCCGAGTCCGGTGTGCTGGAAGAGATGGAGCGCGTCATCGTGCGCACCCTCAGCGAGCAGGGCATCGCCGCCGCCGATGCGGATCGGCTGGGCCATCACCTGACCGATGCGCTGTCCTGCTACTGGGGTGGTCAGGTCATCTACATGCCGATGGGCACGCAGGCGCGGCGCATGGCCCGCGACGCGCTGATCCTGGCCGCCTACAACGGGCGCAATCTGCGCGCACTGGCGCGTCAGCACGGCGTCAGCGAAGCCACCATCCGCCGCGCGTTGCGGCGGGCGCGCCGACAGGTCGCGCCGTGACCGTGCGCGCCTTCCAGATCTTCCGTGCAGGCACCCACACCGCCGTGGACGGCCGAACCTTGTCGTTCACGCCTGGCCATCTGAGCGAGATCGCCAACGGCTACGACCGTGCGAAGCATCCGGCCAAGTTGGTGCTGGGCCACCCCGAAAGCGACCGCGACAGCTTCGGTGAAGTGCAAGCCGTCGTCGCGCATGGCGAAGGCCTGTACGCCTTCGCCGATGTGAGCGATGCCTTGGTGGATGCCGTGCGCGCCGGTCGCTACAAGCACGTGTCCTCTTCCATCTATCGCCCGGACTCGGACGGCAATCCGACGCCTGGTCGGCATGCCCTGCGGCATGTCGGGTTCCTCGGTGCATTCCCGCCTGCCGTCAAGCAGATGCAACCGCTGGCCTTCGCCGAAGCGCCAGCGGCGCGCGCGGTTGACTTCGCGCTGCCACCTGGCGGCTGGCGTTGCGATCCGGATGCGCTCGACCTGTATGCGCACGCGCACGAGTTGCGGCGTGCGATTCCTTCGCTCGGCCTGATCCAGGCCGCCGCTATGGCGCAACGCGCCCTCCACTTGGCCCGATAAATCTCATGACCGACGAACTGCTTTCCAGCCTGGGCGATGCCGCCTCGCAGGTGTCCGAACTCTCCACTCGCATCAACAGCGTAGTGCAGGAGAAGCACGCACGCCTGGATGAACTCTCCCGCGAGCGTGCGAGCATCATTTCCAGCCCGTTGCCGCGCGCGGACTACATAACGATCCTGTGGGCCGAGATGGAGCGCAAGGCCGACAGCTATGCGGCGCAGCTGAAGTCCAATTTCGAGCGATCCATGCGAGGCCGCACCAACAGCATGGAAGCGCCGCCGTTCGCCGCGACGGTCGCCAAGGCGCTGGACGTCAGCGCTGGGAAGTCGGTCAGCAACAACGTGCTGCCTGGCGACCTGCGCAATGTGTTCGGTGGTGACCACGACCGTGACCCGCTGCCGCAGCTCGCCGCCCTGTTCTTCAATCTCGATGCGATGCAGGTGGCCGTGGCTGAGGTCATCAACAGCATCGAGCCGTGGCCGTGGCCGGACGCACAGCCGCTGAAAGATACCCTCACGCGGCTGGCGCAGATCGACGCCGAAATCACGTCCATCGCCGAGGAGCTGAACGCGATCAACCGGCAGGCCAGCGCCATCGGCCTGTCCCTGCCCAAGCGCGTCATCCAGGTGGATACGGTGGTGGACCATGCTGCATGGCTGGAAAAAGTGAGAGCCGAGAGTGAGCTTGAGCACAAGCGCTGGCTGGCCATGACGAGTCGGCAACCCGATGAAGTGGTTCGGGTCAACGGCGTATCGATGAACAAGCACGTCGATCCTCTCACCGGCGAAGTCAGCTACCGCGCACGATGATCCAGCGCTCCCCCACTGCCATAGCGGACAAGCGGTGCGTGTCCGTGGGCGCAAGCCCGAACAACGACCGCAGGGCGGGCCACGTTCATGCGCCGTCTGGCGCCTCTTTACCGCGCTCTGGCTGCGGGGATGAAGAGCCGTCCTACGTGGTGACCGCCCATTCCTTCACCCAGGTTGCGGCGGCCGCGCGGCCGTCGCATACTGGGCCCGTCGCCGCCAAATCGGCGACCGGGTGTGGAAGCCCGAAACCGAGGCGCACAAGCGCCCATCGCTCGATGTCAGGCGCTTTTTTCATGCCTGGCACCGTGCTGGGCACGCAGCCAGCCGAGTCAACGGCGGGCGGTGCGCGGGGTCCGAAAGGACCGCCGGTCCTCGGCCGGTCTTCCAACCGCGTACCGTCCGCCACCTCGTTTGGAAGCGAGGTGGCGGTCACTCAACTTCCGAGGACCGCACCATGACCGCGATTGCCGCCGTTGCCCCGTCTGCCGCCCGTTTCCCGGCCGGCCTGTTCTCCTTCCCGCGCTCCACCCACGCCCCGGCCGCACCCAGCGTGCCCGGCGCGCTCGACCTGGCCGCCACGCGCGTCCAGGCGCTGGCCTGGATCGCCCTGCGCGGCCTCCAGGCCGCCGCGCCGCTCGGCCTCGGCGAAGTCCTTCTGATCAGCTTGGCGCAGGCGCTCTATGCCGATGTCACCGCCGCCGAAATGCGCCGGGCAGCCGAACACCTGGTCGCCGAGGGCCTGGCGCGTCGCGATGACACCGCCGGCTGGCACGTGGTGGCCACGGCGCGCGGCCTGGCGGCCGCTGCCAGTGAGACCGACGCGCCGCAGGGCATCGGGCCTGGCGCTCGCTTCCGGGCGTCCTGACGCCTCGCGGGCCAGGCCTCGGGCGGCCTGGCCCGCGTCATCCCAGCCCGCGAGGTTCCCCCATGTGCTCCATGAAAGCCCTGCGTAACGAGTTGTTCGACGACGTGGCGGCCACCGCCGCGAACCTGGGCAAAGACCTTGGGCTTCCGACCGACCGCGCCGAGCAGCTGGGCGAGTCGCTGGCCGATCACCTGATGGAGCACTGGGGCGGCCAGAACATCTACGTGCCCAACTGCGTGGGCAAGAGACTGTCCCCCCGCGAGCGCGCCATCCTGGACGCGCACCGGAGCGGCACGTCCGTGGCGGCGCTGGCCAGGGAGTACGGCATGTCCCAGCAGGGCCTGCGCGCCCTGCTGCGGCGTGCCGCCGTACGTGAAGCCAGTCACTGACGCGCTCGCCCGAGCCGAGCCGCCAGGAGCGCCCGATGCCGCCGCGATCCAGGATCGACCTGCTACCTGATCCCCTGCGCGAGCAGCTGGACAACCTCATCCGGTTCAACCGCTACTCCAACTACGTGGTGATCGCCCGTTGGCTGACCAGCCAAGGCCATCCCATCGGCAAGTCCGTGGTGGCCGCCTATGGCCAGCAGCTGATGAAGGCCGCCGGCATCCGGCCCACCACGCGTCGCCCCCTGCGCAACAAGGCCGACCGCGATTGGCGCAGGCTTCCGCCCAAGCTCCAGCGCGGCCTGGCCGCGCGCCTGCTGGCGGGCGGCTGGAAACGCAACGTGGAGAACGCGGCCTGGCTCCAGGAGCAGGGTCACCCCATCGGTGTGGCGGCGGTGGAGGCCTTCGCCCGCGACCTGACCGACGCGCTGGCCGTGCGTCACGCGATGGCCCTGCTGGACCCCGAAGACAGCGCCGCAACGTGATCGAATGAGCCCATCGTGGGGCCGAAAAAGGCGTCCGGCTCGCTGCCGTGACGCCTTTTTAGTTGCGCGTGGCGTAATTTCCTTGCGCCTGATGCAATTTGACCCCTGACCCATTTATCTCAAATTTCGGGCTCAAATATCTCAACTCGCTACACGCAAGCGACACGGCTGAGCGTGGGGCTGAAAGCCCCTCCCCTGCACGCGCAGGCGCGCAGGACCGGTGCCGCTGCTCAGCCCTCGCCCACGCCCAGCTTCTCGCGCAGCGCGGCGCGGTAGGTGCGGCTGCACGGCAGCGTGGTGCCGTCCTTCAGATGCAGGCGGGCCTCGCCCCCGTCGATGGGTTCGATCGAGGCCACCTGGGCCAGGTTGACGATGTAGCTGCGCTGGATGCGCACGAAGCGGTCCGGGTCCAGTCTGGCGGCGATCTCGGTCATCGTGCTGCGCAGCGGGTAGTCGTGGCCGCGCACGCGCAGGTTGACGTAGTTGCCCGCCGCACGGACCCATTCGACCTCATCGGTGGCGACCAGGAAGTCGCGCCCGAGCTTGCGCACCAGGAAGCGCTCGGGCCGGTCCACCGGCTCCAGCGGCTGGCCCTCGTCCGGCGGGGCCAGCAGGCTGGCCTCGCCCTGCAGCCGGCGCATGGCCAGCCGATAGAGCTCGATCAGCAGCACCCACCAGAAGTAGCCGCGCACGTCCTTGAGATACTCGTAGAACAGGCCCTTGGGCCAGTCGCCGAAGTCGTAGTGACCGCCCATCCACCAGTAGGCCAGCGTGCGCAGGGCGACCATGCCCGACACGTGCGTCACCGAGACCGCCACGCTGAACAACAGATGCCGCGGCAGCTGCCTGCGCCAGGTGTCCCAGTGGAACGGATAGCGGCGGGAGAACCAGGCGATCGGCAAGACCATCGCCAGCCACATCAGGTGACTCGAGCATTCCCAGACCACCGGCTCCCAGTCGGCGAAGTGCAGCCCGACCTTGTGGATGTCCATGATCACGGTGACGCTGCTGAAGGTCGCCCCCACCACCGCGTTGAGCACCCAGAAGCCGATCTCGAACCAGCGCTTCCACGGCAGGAAGCGTTCGTAGGCGGTCGGTGCGGGTGCTGCAGACATCCGGCCATTCTAGCGGGCCACCCGGCTTGGTTCGTCCCAACGCACAGGCGATTGGTCCCGGATGTCCGGCGGATGGTCACTTCGCGGTCGCCGGCACTGCGCCGGCGGTCGACGCTGAAGCCTCCTTCGCCATGCAAGGCTTCCCATGCAACGCCGCCATGACATCGACTGGGTCCGGGTTCTCGCCTTCGGCCTGCTGGTCTTCTACCACGTGGGCATGTACTACGTGACCTGGGGCTACCACGTCAAAAGCGCGTATGCCAGCGCGACGCTGGAGCCGCTCATGCTGCTCAGCAGTCCGTGGCGCATGTCCCTGCTGTTCGTCATCTCCGGGGTCGCGACCGCCTTCCTGCTGCAGCGCCGGCCACGCGGGTTCTTCGCTCAGCGCTCGTGGCGACTGCTGGTGCCGCTGATCTTCGGCATGCTGGTGGTGGTGCCGCCGCAGTCGTACTACCAAGTGGTGGAGCAGCTGCCGGGCGGCTATCACGCGTCCTACCTGCAGTTCTACACGCGGTACCTGAGCGGCTACCACGGCTTCTGCGGCCGCGACGGCGGCTGCCTGGCGCTGCCGACCTGGAATCATCTGTGGTTCCTGGTCTACGTGTGGGTCTACACGCTCGTGCTTTGGCTGGCCTGGCGCCTGCTGCCGGCCGCCTTCTGGAGGCGCCTGCGCGCCGTGACCGCCCGCGCGTGTTCCGGCTGGGGCGTGCTGGGCTGGCCCGTGCTGCTGCTCGCGGTGGCGCGGTTGGCGCTGGTCGACCGCTTCGATCAGACCCACGCGCTGGTCGACGACTGGTACAACCATGCGCAGTATCTGCCGATGTTCCTGCTCGGTTTCCTGCTCGCCTTCGCCGACGGCTTCTGGGAGGGTGTGCACCGCCGCCCGTGGATCGCGCTGACGGTCGCGGCGGTCGGCTACGCGCTGATGGTCAAGGTCTGGTACTTCTCCGGCTACGACGATGCCCACCCGATCCCGCAGGCCCTGCGGCCTGGCGCTGCGCGTGGCCTGGGCGGCGAATCAGTGGTGCGCGATCGCCGCGGCGTTCGGGTTCGCCTGGCGGCTGCGCGGCGCCGACAACGCGGCGCTGCGCTACCTGGCGCCAGCGGTGTTCCCGGTCTACATCCGGCACCAGACCATCCTGGTGGTGCTGGCGCACGATGCCAAGCCGTTGAACCTGCCGCCGCTGCTGGAAGGCCCGCTACTGGTGCTGCTGACCTTTGCGCTGTGCTTCGGCGGCTACGAAGTCATCCGTCGCGTGCCCCTGCTGCGTCCGCTGTTCGGGCTCAAATGGAAGAACACCCCCGTGCCACGGCCCGTCGTTGCGCCACGCACGCTGGCGTAGCCTGAACGCCATGATCGTCGTCCTGCCCAGGTCGGCAGGCCAGGTGCTCCCGCCCCTGCGGCCACTTGGTGCCGCACGGCGCCAGCTTTGCGTTGGTCAGGCGCAGCAGGCCCGTCCCCGCAGACCCGCGGTTGGTCCCAAACCCGCGGGGTGTTGTCACTTTCGGCTGGTCCGGCCAGGACGCAGGGGAAACACTGAGCAACATCCCGGCCGACGCTCTGCCATGACCACGCCCTTGCCTGCTCCTCTCTCCGATCACCACCCCGATGGCTCCGAGCTGTCTGCGGCTACTCCGGTCAGTGCGCGTGACCGCCGTGCCGATCTGATGCTGCTGCTTGCGCTGGGGCTGGTGCGCTTGATCGTCCATCTGTGGCTCAACGGCGCCTATGGCTTCCACCGGGACGAACTGCAGGTGCTGGACGACGCTCGGCACCTGGACTGGGGCTATGTGCCCTACCCGCCGCTGGTGCCATGGCTGGCGCGGCTGGAGCTGGCCGTGTTCGGGACCTCGCTCATCGGCTTCCGCATCGTGGCCGTGCTCGCCCAGTGCGGTGCGATGGTGCTGGCGGGACTGATCGCCGCCGAGCTCGGCGGCCGGCGCTTCGCCCAGGTCTGCGCGGCGCTGGCCACGGCGTGCATGCCGTTCGGCCTGGTCAACAGCAGCATCCTCATGTACTGCGGCCCGGACCTGCTGTGGGTGGTGGCGGCCGCGTGGCTGGTGCTGCGCCTGGCCAAGGGCAGCGATCTGCGCCTGTGGCTTGCGCTTGGCGCGGTCTTCGGCCTTGGGCTGATGACGCGCTACACCATCGTGTACTGGGCCATCGGCCTGGCCGCGGGCGTGCTGGCCGGACCGATGCGCGCGCAGCTGCGCACGCGCTGGCCCTGGCTGGGCGTGGGTGTGGCCTTCGCGGTCTTCCTGCCCAATCTGATCTGGCAGGTACGACACAACTTCGTCTACCTGGACTTCGTCGCCCACATCCATGCGCGCGATGTGGCCATCGGCCGCACGGATCTGTTCTTTCCCGAGCAACTGTATGCCAATGCCAGCGCGCTGACCCTGCCGATCTGGCTGGCGGGACTGGGGTTCCTGACGCTGGCCGGTTCGATGCGCCGGTACCGCGTGCTGGCCTGGATGTATGCGGTGCCGTTGCTGCTGTTCGCGCTCTCGCGAGGCCGTGGCTACTACATGGCACCGGGCTATCCGATGCTGCTGGCCGCCGGCTATGTGGCCATCGAGCGCTGGTGCGCCTCCATGCCGGCGGGCCGCGCGCGTGGACTGCGCATCGCCGTGGCCGCCCTGCTGGCGGCCGGCCTGCCGCTGGGCGCATCGCTGCATCTGCCGATCGCGCCGATCAACTCCCCGCTCTGGCACTTCAACCGGGGCCTGCACGGCGACTATGCCGAGCAGGTGGGCTGGCAGGAACTGGCCCAGCGCGTGGCCACGGTCTACCGCGCTTTGCCCGAGGCCGAGCGGGCCCACACCGCCATCCTGGCCAACAACTATGGAGAAGCCGGCGCCATGGCCCTGTACGGCCCGGCGCTCGGCCTGCCGCCGGTGATCAGCCGGACCAACTCGGCCTGGTACCGCGGCTATGGCAACCCGCCGCCGAGCGTGATCATCGAACTGGGCAATACCGAAGAGGATCAGCGCGGCAGCGTCGCCAGATGCACCTCACACGGCGTCTTCCGCAACCGCGAGGGCGTAGCCAACGAGGAGTCGGCGAACGGCTACGCGATCTTCGTCTGCCGCGACATCCCGCCGATCTGGCCGCAGATCTGGGGCGTCAAGCCGCGGTTCGGTTGAGCGGCGCGGGAGCGCGGCCTGGTTCAGGCTGGAACGCAGTGCTCGACGATCAGCTGGATCGCCTCGCCGCCGCGATAGTCGTCCGGGGCCAGACGATAGGCGATGTGCAGCCGGGGCGGTGGCGGTTCGCGGGTGAGGCCGTTGAAGTGGATCGCGTCCAGCGGCTTGCTGCGCTGCGGGCAGCGCAGCACCAGCTTGCGATGGCGCTCGCCGATCGGCCGCCAGTCGATCACGTCGAATACGCCGTCGAACAGCGGTTCGGCGAAGCCCTGTCCCCATGGCCCGCCGTCGCGCAGGGCCTCGGCGTGGGCGCGGTCGAACTCGTGCGGCAGCAGCTCGCCGTCGCTGAGCAGTTCGGCCTGCAGCAGCGCGGCATCGAGCGTGGCGGCGGCGTACGCGCGGAAGGCGGCCTCGAACGCCGGCAGCTGCGCGCGCTCCAGGCTCAGGCCGGCGGCCATCGCATGACCGCCGAACTTCTGCATCAGCCCCGGATGCTGGGCATCGACCGCCGCCAGCGCATCGCGGATGTGGAAGCCGGGGATCGAGCGCGCCGACCCGCGCAGCGCGTCGCTGCCGGGCTCGGCCGGGGCGAAGGCGATCACCGGGCGATGCACGCGATCCTTCATCTTCGAGGCGACCAGGCCGACCACGCCCGGATGCCAGTCGGCATCGAACAGGCACACCGCGATCGGCACCTCGCCATCGAGTGCGGCGACCTTGGACAGCGCGGCCTCGGCCGCATCGGTCATCTGCTGCTGCACGCCGCGGCGTTCGGCGTTGATCGCATGCAGCACGCCGGCCATCTCGCGCGCCGGGCCGTCCTCGTCGCACAGCAGGCAGGCGATGCCCAGCGCCATGTCCTCCAGCCGGCCGGCGGCGTTCAGACGCGGTGCGACGGCGAAGCCGACATCGGCGGCGCTGAGCGTCTCGGCGCGGCGGCCGCAGACCTCGATCAGCGCCCGCAGGCCGGCGCAACCCTGCCCCGCCCGCAGCCGGCGCAGGCCGGCGGCGACCAGCGCACGGTTGTTGGCATCCAGCGGCACCAGGTCGGCGATGGTGCCGACGGCGACCAGGTCTAGCAGTGCAGTCAGATCGGGCCGGTTTTTCGGAGGAACGCGGCCATGGAGGTCCGCCGTCTGATGCTCGCGATCAGCGCCTGGCCTCGACTCGCTCGAGGGATGATCGCCATAAAGCCTGCGGCGCAGCGCCAGCAGCACGTAGAACATCACCCCGACCCCGGCCAGGGCCTTGCTGGGGAAGCCGTCGCCGGCCAGGTTGGGATTGACGATGGCGTGCGCGGGCGGCAGCGCGGCGCCGGGCAGATGGTGGTCGGTGACCAGCACCTGCCAGCCCAGGGCACGCGCCTGCGCGATGCCGGCATGGCAGGCGATGCCGTGGTCGACGGTGACCAGCAGGTCGGGCTTGAGCGCGGCCAGCTCGGACACCAGCGAGGGCGAGAGACCGTAGCCGTGGGTCACGCGATTGGGCACCGCGGGGGTGACGTGGCGCGCGCCGAGCAGGATCAGCCCGCGCACGGCGACCGCGCAGGCCGTGGCGCCATCGCAGTCGAAGTCGCCGACCACGACGATGTGCCGGTCCTGCGCGATGGCCTCGGCCAGCAGCGCCACTGCCGCGTCCATGCCGCCGAGCAGCTCCGGTGGATGCAGCTGGGCCAGGCGCGGGCGCGCCTGGGCTTCGGCCAGGGCGCCGCGCCCGGCGTAGATCCGCTGCAACAGCGGCGGCACGGCGTCCGACCACGGGCCGCCGGCGGCGACGCTGCGTCGGGTGATGCGGGTAGCCGGCCTCATGCGTCCAGGCGTGTCAGCGCGCGGCGCAGCAGACGCCAGCGCTGGCCGGCGGTGAGCGTGAAGCGCGCGCCGTCCTGGAAGTCCAGCACCACGCGCGCCAGCTCCCCGCGGCGCAGTTCGGCCAGCAGCGGCGCCAGCACCTGGTCGGTGAACATCGCCGGCGACTTGAGATGGCGCAGGTCGACCAGCGCGTCGACGCCCTGTTCGAGGGCATCGGAGGTGCCGGCCTGTCGCGCCAGCGCCAGCAGCAGCTCGTCGCGGCTGCGCACCTGCCGATACGGCGTGGTAACCGCCTGCGGCAGCACGCCGGGGCCCCAGAACCACAGCGCGTTGACCGCCGGCTTGCCCTGCGCGGCGCGCTGGGCGTTCCAGGGGTGCTGGTGCAGCAGCACCTGGGCTTCGGTGAACAGCGCGCGCCAGCGGCGCCCGGCATCGCCATGCGGCAGATGGCCGAACAGGTCGTCGCCCAGCACCTGCTCGGGCGCGGCGAATTCGGGCAGCGGCGTGTCGCTCAGCAGGCGCAGATACCAGCGCGAGGGCGTCGGCGCGTCCAGCAGGAAGCCGGCATCGCCGAACAGCGGCTTGAGCGCCGGCATCAGCGCATCGACGTCGGCCTGTTCCAGGCCCAGCGCGGGTCCATGCGCGAGCAGGCGCGCGCCGGTCATGTCCAGCGCCAGAAAGGCGGGATCTGCGCGCAGCCAGCGCGCCTGGGCGGCATCGCCGGCGTCGAGCTGCCGGGTCAGCGCCGCGACCGGCCAGTGATCGGGCACCAGCCGGAAATGCCGGCGCAGCTGGGCGCGTTCGCCCACCTCGCCCTGGTCGCGGTCGGCGCGGGCCAGGGCCTTGCCGGCCTGGGGCGGCAGCTCGCCGGCGAGCTGGGCACGCGCCGGCAGCAGCAAGGTCGCGGACGCCATGCTAGTGCGACGGACCAAGGTCGAGGCGCACGTGACGCATCGAGCGAAGACGCGCGGCGTGCTTCAACACCCGGCCGAAGCCATGCCGCGCGATCGCGCCATCGCACCGCAGGCGATCAACGCCGCGCATCGGCACGCCCACGCGCTCAGGCGCCGTAGGAGACGCTGACGATCTCGTACTCGTGCTCGCCCGCGGGCGCCTGGATGGTGACGCTGTCGCCCTCGTTCTTGCCGATCAGCGCGCGCGCGATCGGCGAGGAGATGGCGATCAGCGACTGCTTGATGTCCGCCTCCAGGTCACCCACGATCTGGTACTTCTTCTCCTCGTCGGTGTCGACGTCGGCCAGCACCACGGTGGCGCCGAATACCACGCGCGTCCCGGCGTTGAGCGCGGCCACGTCGATCACCTCGGCGGTGGACAGCTCGCTCTCCAGCTGGTTGATGCGGCCTTCGATGAAGCCCTGCTGCTCGCGGGCGGCGTGGTACTCGGCGTTTTCCTTCAGGTCGCCGTGCGCACGCGCCTCGGCGATGGCGGCGATCACTTCCGGACGCTTGACCGACTTGAGGTGGTCGAGCTCGTCACGCAGGCGCTGGGCGCCCTGTTTGGTGATGGGGGCTCTCATGCTTGCAACTCCTTGTGCAGCTCCTGCAGCGCCAGCACGGGGCCGGTGCCGCGGAACTCCAGCGAATTCACCAGCGCGCGCGCGCCGGCGATGGTGGTCGAATACGTGAGGCGCTGCTGCAGCGCTTCACGACGGATGGAGAACGAGTCGGAGATCGCGCGACGGCCCTCGGTCGTGTTGACGATGTAGACGATCTCGCCATTCTTGATCAGGTCCACGATATGCGGGCGGCCGTCGGTGACCTTGTTGACCTGCGCGCATTCGAAGCCGTGCGCGCGCAGCCATTGTGCCGTACCGACCGTGGCCACCAACGTGAATCCACGCTCGACCAGCGCCTGGGCCACCGGCAGCACGCGCTGCTTGTCCGGGTCGCGCACCGAGACGAAGGCCTTGCCCGGCTGCGGGGCCTTGATGCCGCCGGCCTCCTGCGCGCGCGCCATCGCTGCGCCGAAGCTGCGGCCCACGCCCATCACCTCGCCGGTCGAACGCATCTCCGGCCCCAGGATCGGATCGACGCCCTGGAACTTGGCGAACGGGAAGATCGCCTCCTTCACCGAGTAGTAGTCCGGCACGACCTCGACCGTGGCGCCCTGCTCGGCCAGCGTCTTGCCGGCCATGCAGCGTGCGGCGATCTTGGCCAGCGCCACACCGGTGGCCTTGGACACGAACGGCACCGTGCGCGAGGCGCGCGGATTGACTTCCAGCAGGTAGACCACGTCCTGGCCGTCGTCGCCGGTCTGGATGGCGAACTGGGTGTTCATCAGGCCGACCACGTTCAGGGCCTTGGCCAGCTCCACCACCTGGCGGCGCAGCTCGGCCTGGGTCTGGGCGGAGAGCGAGTACGGCGGCAGCGAGCACGAGGAGTCGCCCGAGTGCACGCCGGCTTCCTCGATGTGCTCCATCACGCCGCCGATCAGGACCTCACCATCCTTGTCGGCGATGATGTCCACATCGCACTCGACCGCGTTGTCCAGGAAGCGGTCCAGCAGCACCGGCGAATCGTTGGACACCTTGACCGCATCGCGAACGTAGCGCGCCAGGTCCGACTCGCCATAGACGATTTCCATGGCGCGGCCGCCGAGCACGTAGCTCGGGCGCACCACCAGCGGATAACCGATCTCGCGCGCCAGCAGCAGCGCTTCCTGGTCGTTGCGGGCGATGCGGTTGGGCGGCTGCTTCAGGCCGAGCTTGTCGACCAGCTGCTGGAAGCGCTCGCGGTCCTCGGCCAGGTCGATCGAATCGGGCGAGGTGCCGATCACCGGCACGCCGTTGGCTTCCAGCGCACGCGCCAGCTTCAGCGGGGTCTGGCCGCCGTACTGGACGATCACGCCCTTGGGCTGCTCCAGCTCGACGATGGCCAGCACGTCTTCCAGCGTCAGCGGCTCGAAGTACAGGCGGTCGGAGGTGTCGTAGTCGGTCGAGACGGTCTCCGGGTTGCAGTTGACCATGATGGTCTCGAACCCGTCCTCGCGCAGCGCCAGCGCCGCATGCACGCAGCAGTAGTCGAACTCGATGCCCTGGCCGATGCGGTTGGGGCCGCCGCCGAGGATCATGATCTTGTCGCGCTGGGTCGGCTGGGCCTCGCACTCGTCCTCGTAGGTCGAGTACAGGTAGGCGGTGCTGGTGGCGAACTCGGCCGCGCACGAGTCCACGCGCTTGTAGACCGGCTTGACGCCCAGCGCCTTGCGCAGCACGCGCACGGCGCCCTCGTCGGTGCCGGCCAGCTGGGCCAGGCGCGCATCGGAGAAGCCGGCGCGCTTGAGCCTGCGCATGCGCGCCTTGTCCAGCGAGCCCAGGCCTTCGGCGGCCACGCGCTGCTCCTCGGCGATGATCTCCTCGATCTGGTCCAGGAACCACGGATCGATGAAGGACAGCGCGTAGATCTCCTCCACGCTCATGCCGGCGCGGAACGCATCGCCCACGTAGAACAGACGCTCCGGGCCGGGGGCCTTGAGCTCGCGGCGCAGCGTGGCCAGATCGTCCTCGCTGCTCAGGTCCAGGCCGGTGGGGTCGAAGCCGACCTTGCCGGTCTCCAGGCCGCGCAGCGCCTTCTGCACCGATTCCTGGAAGGTGCGGCCCATGGCCATCACCTCGCCCACCGATTTCATCTGCGTGGTCAGGCGCGCATCGGCCTGCGGGAACTTCTCGAAGGCAAAGCGCGGGATCTTGGTGACCACATAGTCGATCGAGGGCTCGAACGAGGCCGGGGTCAGGCCGCCGGTGATCTCGTTCTTCAGCTCATCCAGCGTATAGCCCACCGCCAGCTTGGCCGCGACCTTGGCGATCGGGAAGCCGGTGGCCTTGGAGGCCAGCGCCGAGGAGCGCGACACGCGCGGGTTCATCTCGATCACCACCACCCGGCCGGTGGTCGGGCTGATGCCGAACTGCACGTTCGAGCCGCCGGTGTCCACGCCGATCTTGCGCAGCACCGCGATGGAGGCATCGCGCAGGCGCTGGTATTCCTTGTCGGTCAGGGTCTGGGCCGGGGCGACGGTGATCGAGTCGCCGGTGTGCACGCCCATCGGGTCCAGGTTCTCGATCGAGCAGACGATGATGCAGTTGTCCGCGGTGTCGCGGACCACTTCCATCTCGAACTCCTTCCAGCCCAGCACCGACTCTTCCACCAGCACTTCGTGCACCGGCGAGAGTTCCAGGCCGCGCTTGATGATCTCCTCGAACTCTTCCTTGTTGTAGGCGATGCCGCCGCCGGTGCCGCCCAACGTGAAGGACGGCCGGATGATGGTCGGGTAGCCGACCTTGGCCTGGATCTCGACGGCCTGCTCGAAGCTGCGCGCCACCTCGGCCTTGGGGCATTCCAGGCCGATCTCGCCCATGGCCACGCGGAACAGCTCGCGGTCCTCGGCCATGCGGATGGCGTCGCGCTTGGCGCCGATCAGCTCGACGTCGTACTTCTCCAGCACGCCGTGATCGGCCAGGTCCAGCGCGCAGTTCAGCGCGGTCTGGCCGCCCATGGTCGGCAGCAGCGCGTCGGGGCGCTCCTTGGCGATGATCTTCTCGACCGTCTGCCAGTTGATCGGCTCGATGTAGACCGCGTCGGCCATCTCCGGGTCGGTCATGATCGTGGCCGGGTTGGAGTTGACCAGCACCACGCGGTAGCCCTCGTCGCGCAGCGCCTTGCAGGCCTGTGCGCCGGAGTAGTCGAACTCGCAGGCCTGGCCGATGACGATCGGGCCGGCGCCGATGATGAGGATGGTCTTGAGGTCGGTGCGCTTTGGCATTTCGCTACTCGTGTTGGCGTCGCGCAGGCGGCGGCGACGCTGGAATCGGAAGGCATGGCCGCGGCCATGCCGACAAGGCGATCAGATGCGCGGACTCAGCCGCGCGCCTGGGTTTCCATCAGCTCGACGAACCGGTCGAACAGCGGCGACACGTCATGCGGGCCGGGCGAGGCTTCCGGATGTCCCTGGAAGGAGAACGCCGGCGCATCGGTCAGCGCGATGCCCTGGTTGGTGCCGTCGAACAGCGAGCGGTGCGTCACGCGCACATTGGCCGGCACGCTGGCCTCGTCGACCGCGAAGCCGTGGTTCTGCGAGGTGATCATCACCCGGCCCGAGTCCAGGTCGATGACCGGATGGTTGGCGCCGTGGTGGCCGTGCCCCATCTTCACCGTCTTCGCCCCGGCGGCCAGCGCCAGCAGCTGATGGCCCAGGCAGATGCCGAAGGTCGGCACCTTCCTGGCGACGAATTCCTTGATCGCTTCGATGGCGTAGTCGCACGGCTCCGGATCGCCGGGGCCGTTGGACAGGAACACGCCGTCGGGATTGAGCGCCAGCACCTGCGCCGCAGGCGTCTGCGCCGGCACCACGGTCACCTCGCAGCCGCGTTCGGCCAGCATGCGCAGGATGTTGAGCTTGACGCCGTAGTCGTAGGCCACGACCTTGAACTTGGCCGCGGCCTGGACCGGCTTGCCCGTGTCGAGGTCAAGCTGGCCCTCGGTCCACGGATAGGTCTTGTCGGTGGAGACCACCTTGGCCAGGTCCATGCCCTTGAGGCCGGGGAACTTGCGCGCGGCTTCCAGTGCCTGCTCGACATCGATCTGCCCGGCCATCAGCGCGCCGTTCTGCGCGCCCTTCTCGCGCAGGATGCGCGTGAGCTTGCGGGTGTCGATGCCGGCGATGGCGACCACGCCGCGCGCGGCCAGCCAGTCCTGCAGCGAGATCTGGCTGCGCCAGTTGCTGGGACGGCGCGGCACGTCGCGCACGATCAGGCCGGCCGACCAGACCTTGGCGGCCTCGTCGTCCTGGTCGGTGCAGCCGGTGTTGCCGATATGGGGATAGGTCAGCGTGACGAGCTGACGGGCGTAGGACGGATCGGTGACGATCTCCTGATAGCCGGTCATGGCGGTGTTGAACACCACTTCGCCGACGGACAGGCCGTTCGCGCCGACCGATTCACCCTCGAATACGGTGCCGTCTTCGAGGACCAGGATTGCGGGTTGGGTCACTGCAGGTTCGCCTTGGGGATGGGAGGAACCCTGCGCCCACGTCCAACTTGCGGCTGCAAGAAACCGCGGACGCGGCGCTTCTCCGGTCCGAGGCGATGTGGGTTAACAGGCGAGTGCGAATTGTACGGACCCGGCGCCCCCCGCGCCAGCCGCTTTTTTCGCACGGTGCCCTGGCCTGACGAAATTCGCTCAAGGTTGTGGCGGGACGAGCAACCTCCTCGCCTGCCACGCAAGGCCGCAGGATGTGGCGTGCTTCACGCGGCGATCGGGAGCTCGACACGCCACGCCGGCGGCTACACTGGCCTTGATGACACTGAACGCCTACTGGCTTCATACCCTCATGGAGGCGGCCGCCTATTCGGTGGGCTTCCAGCTCTATCTGCGCGAGCGCCGCCGCCTGCCTTATCCCGGGCAGACCGACCGGGTCCAGGCGCTGCTGCTGGTGGCCGGCACCGTGCTGGGCGCGGCCGTCGGCAGCAAGATCGCCTACTGGCTCTACGATCCTGCGTATGCCCTCGCCGACTTCCCCTCGTTCCGTCGCCTGCTGGAAGGCAAGTCCATCATCGGTGCGCTGCTGGGTGGCTGGGCCGGCGTCGAGCTCGCCAAGCGCCTGGCGGGGATCCGCGGCTCGACCGGCGATGCCTTCGTCCTGCCGCTGACGGTGGGCATGATCATCGGGCGCATCGGCTGTTTCCTGGGCGGGCTGGCGGACCATACCTACGGCAACCCCACCACCCTGCCCTGGGGCGTTGACTTCGGCGATGGCATCGCGCGCCACCCGACCCAGCTTTACGAGATCGTCTTCGTCGCACTGTGGGGCGGGCTGTTGACCCGCTATGGCGGGCGCCTGCCGCGCCCGGGCGACCGCTTCAAGCTGTTCCTGGTCGGCTACCTGCTCTACCGCCTGGCGGTCGAGTCGATCCGGCCGATCCCGCTGCACTACTTCGGTGTGCTGTCCGGCCTGCAGCTGCTGTGCGTCCTGGGCGTGGCCTACCATGTGCGCGACCTCCCACGCATCGCATGGACCCCTGCATGGCGGCAAAAGTAAGGCCTTACCTGTTCTACGACACCGCGGTGTCGGTGTGCTCGACCTGCCTGCGCCGGGTGGAGGCGACCATCCTGTTCAAGGACGGCGGCGTCTACCTGGAGAAGTGGTGCCCGCAGCATGGCCGCGAGCGCGTGCTGGTGGCCGACGACATCGCGTACTACCGGCTGTGCCGCGAGCGCTTCATCAAGCCGCCCGAATTGCCGCAGCGCTTCAACACCGAGCGACGCTGGGGCTGCCCCTACGACTGCGGGCTGTGCCCCGAGCACATGCAGCACAGCTGCCTGACCCTGATCGAGGTCACCGATCACTGCAATCTGCGCTGCCCGATCTGCTATGCCGATTCGGGCCCGCATCGCCCCGGCTTTCGCGATCTGGCCACGATCGAGCGCATGCTCGATGCGGTGGTCGCCAACGAGGGCGAGCCGGACGTGGTGCAGATCTCCGGCGGCGAACCGACCCTGCACCCGCAGTTCTTCGAGATCCTCGATGCGGCCAAGGCCCGTCCCATCCGCCATCTGATGGTCAACACCAACGGGCTGCGGATCGCCAAGGACCCGGCGTTCGTCGAGCGCCTGGCCGGTTACATGCCCGGCTTCGAGCTGTACCTGCAGTTCGATTCCTTGCGCGACGAGGTCCACCAGGAGCTGCGCGGGGCGCGCCTGGTGGAGGTCCGGCGCCGGGCGCTGGAGGCGCTCAACCGGCTCGGCATCTCGACCACGCTGGTGGTCACGGTCAAGAAGGGCCTCAACGATGGCGAGCTGGGCGAGATCATCGACTTCGCCCGGCGCCAGCCCTGCGTGCGCGGGGTCACCTTCCAGCCGATCCAGCACGCAGGCCGCACCGAGGGCTACGACCCGGCGCGCGACCGTCTGACGCTGACCGAGGTGCGGCGCGGCATCCTCGAGCAGAGCGCGCTGTTCCGGCCCGAGGACCTGATCCCGGTCCCCTGCCATCCCGATGCGCTGGCGATGGCCTACGCGCTGAAGCTGGAGGACCGCGTCGTGCCGCTGACCGGTCTGATCCCGCCGGAGGTGCTGATCGAGGGCGGCCGCAACAGCATCGTGGTGGAGAAGGACGATCAGCTGCGCGAGGCCGTGTTCAAGCTGTTCGCCACCAACCATTCGCCGCAGTCGCAGGCCTGCTCACTGTCCGACCTGCTCTGCTGCCTGCCGCAGGTGCAGGCCCCGCAGGGGCTGGACTACCGCAACGTGTTCCGCGTGCTGATCATGGCCTTCATCGACGCCGAGGGCTTCGACCTGCGCTCGGTGAAGAAGAGTTGCGTCCACATCGCCCAGCCCGATGGCACGATCGTGCCGTTCGACACCTTCAACCTGTTCTACCGCGACGACCGGCGTCAGCAGCTGCAAGCGCTGCGCGCCTGGGTCGACGGCACCCCGCTCAAGGACGCAACGGCATGAACACCGCGGACCAAGACGACACCTCGCCATCGCAGGCACAGCCGCCTGAACTGCCGCCCGCACCCGAGCCGCAGCGCGGCGGCCTGCCGGTCTGGGCCAAGGTCATCATCGGCATCCTGGCCACGATCGGCGGCCTGACTCTCCTGCTGGCGGCGGCGTGCTTCGGCATGATCGCGATGAACAACTGAGCGACGCCGCGGCCGCGGTACCGCTTCAGTCCAGCAGATCGCGCACGCGATACAGGCCCGGCGGCCGGTCCGTGAGCCTCTGTGCGGCATGCAGCGCGCCGCGTGCGAAGATGTCGCGGTTGGTGGCGCGGTGGGTCAGTTCCACCCGCTCGCCCAGGCCGGTGAACTGGACCAGATGCTCGCCGACGATGTCGCCGGCGCGCAGGCTGGCGTAACGCGGCGTGGCGCCGGCCAGTTCGACGCCCTGCCCCAGGGTCAGGGCAGTGCCGGACGGGGCGTCCTGCTTGTGGATGTGGTGGGACTCGATGATGTCGCAGTCCCAGCCGGGCAGCGCGGCGGCCGCGCGTTCGACCAGCTCGGCCAGCACGGCCACGCCCAGGCTGAAGTTGGAGGCCCACACCACGGGGATGTCGCCGCCTGCCCGCTGCAGCGCGGCGCGCTGGGCCTCGGACAGCCCGGTGGTGCCGGAGACCAGCGCGGCCTTGCGCTGCAGGCACAGCGCCAGGATCGGGTCGAACCCTTCCGGCAGGCTGAAGTCGATGGCCACGTCGAACACCGGCGCGCCAGGCAGCTCGCTGGCGGCGAAATACGCCACGCCATCGACCACGCGCGTGGCCGGCGGGCGATGGGTCACCGCGGCCACGACCTGCAGCGCAGGCTCGCCGACCGCCAGGCGCAGCAGCGCCTGGCCCATGCGGCCCGAGGCACCGTGAATCAGCACCCGCAGCGGCGGGCTCGTGCGGTCGCCCTTCACCGTCATGCGGCCGCGGCGGCTGGCAGGGCGGCGATGGCCTCGGACACCAGTTCGCCCAGGATCTTCATGCCGGCCTCGATCTTCTCGCCCGGCACGGTCACGAACGACAGGCGCAGCGTGTTGATCTGCGGATCGGTGGCGTAGAACGGCGCGCCCGGCACGAAGGCCACGTTGCGCGCGATCGCCTTGGCCAACAGCGCGGTGGTGTCGATGCCGTGCGGCAGGGTCACCCAGACGAACATGCCACCCTGCGGCCGCGTCCAGTGCGCCTGCGCTGGGAAGTAGCGCTCGAGCGCATCGAGCATCAGCTGGCACTGGCGCGCGTAGAGGTCGCGGATGGTCGGGATGTGCTCGTCCAGGAAGCCGTCGCGCACGGTCTCGTAGACGATGCGCTGGCTGAAGGACGGCGTATGCAGGTCGGCGGCCTGCTTGGCCTGGACCAGCTTGGAGAACAGCGGCTCGGGCGCGACCACATAGCCCAGGCGCAGGCCCGGGGCCAGCACCTTGGAGAACGAGCCCATGTAGATCCCGCCCTCGGGGTTGAGCGAGAGCAGGCTGGGCAGGTGTTCGCCGCCGTAGCTCAGCTCGCCGTAGGGATCGTCCTCGACCACTGGCACGCCGGCGGCCAGCGCGGTGGCGACCAGCGCCTTGCGCCGGGCCAGCGGCAGGCGCTTGCCGGTGGGATTCTGGAAGTTGGGCAGGCAGTACATGAAGCGCGCGCCGTCCAGCAGCGCGGGCGTGAGCGCGTCGACATCGATGCCGTCCTCGTCCGACGGCATGCCGGCGAAGGCCGGCGCGAACAGCGAGAAGGACTGCAGTGCGCCCAGGTAGCTCGGCGTCTCCACCAGCACCTTGCTGCCCTCGTCGATCAGCGTCTTGCCCAGCAGGTCCAGGCCCTGCTGCGAGCCGGTCACGATCAGCACGCGGCTGGCAGGCACCGGCGCGCCGGCGGCGGCCAGACGCTGCGCCACCCACTCGCGCAGCGGGCCGTAGCCCTCTGTCGGACCGTACTGCAGCGCGGCTTGCGGCGCCTCGGTGAGCACCTTGTCGGTGGCTGCGCGCATGCGCTCGACCGGGAAGGTCGAGGCGGCCGGCAGGCCGCCGGCGAAGGAGATGACCTCCGGGCGCTCGGTCACTTTGAGGATTTCGCGGATCGCCGAGCTGGTCAGGGCCAGGGCGCGCTGGGACAGGGTGATCTGGGTGCTCATGCCGCCAAGGATACCGCGCGCGCCGGTGCCGCATCGCGCTGCGACGCGGAAGGCCTGAGTGGGCGCTGGCCGTCCTGCTGGCGAAAAATCCACCAATGCGGAAACGGGCCTTGTCCGGCGCGCCTGCCGCCGGGTTGTCCACAGGGTTGTGCCGCCGGTCATCCACAGGCGGTGTGGAAAACCTCAGCGATGCGACAGGCGCATGTGGAACTCGTGCGCATCCTCGCCTTCGACCACGAAGCCCAGCCGCTCGTACAGGCCGCGCGCTGGGTTGGCCTTGAGCACGTGCAGGGTGACGTCCTTGCCCGCGTCGCGCGCCTGCTCGATGTACTCCTCCAGCAGCGCCCGGCCCAGGCCCTGCCCCTGCAGCTCGGGGGCGACCTGGATCTGCATCACCACATGGTCCGGCCCGCTGCGATCGAGCTTGAGCAGGCCGACGATACGCTCCTCGCGCAGCAGCACCTGCGCATGCTGGTAGCCGTTCAACAGGCGGGCCAGCATGCTGCCGGGCGAGGTATCCACCCCGGAATTGCGCATGTGCTCGCGCATGGTCGCCTCGCGCAGGGCCAGCAGCGCCGGTACGTCGTCCGGCGTGGCCGCGCGCCGCTGCAGCGAGGCGGCCAGGCGCCGCGCCGGCGACAGCGCGGCCATCGACGAGGCCCCGTCGAGCACGCGGCCGATGCCGCTGGCATCGACCTCGGCCGCCGCCCGCGCCAGCGCGCCCAGGTCGACATCCGCATCGAACCCAAGCCGGAAGTGCAGCTCGCCCGCTGGATTGCGCAGCGAATGCAGCGAGGCGATGCTCACCCCGTGCCGCTCGAACACGTGCAGCAGCGCCCGCAGCGAGCCGGGCTGATCCAGCGGCAGATGCACCGACAGGCTGCGCGTCTCGGCCAGGTCGGCCAGCAGGTAGCCGATGCGCTCGAAGCGGTAGTTGCCCTCGGCCAGCGCCGTGGCGCCGATGGCGGCCTTGTTGGCGGCCAGCACGTCCTGGCGGAACCCGCCGCGCGCCGCCTCATCGCCCTGCCCGACCAGATCGCGCAACCGCGTGACCTCCTCGACCAGCGTGTCCAGCACCTGCGGCACATGCGGATTGCCGAACTGGATGTCCTCGTAGATGGCCGGATTGAGCGCAAGAATTCGGGCGATCATCGCGCCGTCCATCTCGAAGGACGCCGAGCGATACGGGAACAGCTCGACCAGCGACCCGACGTGTTCGGCATGGCGGCGCAGCACGCCGGCCTGGGCCAGATGGGTGGCATGGACCAGCGCCTGCACCAGCGCCATGACCTGATCGTGGTGCTCGGGCGTGGTGCGCACGCACTGGGCCTGCAGCGCGTCGAGCAGCCGCTGCAGCCAGGGCCGCCAGGCGTCCAGGCGCGCCTCGCACACCACCATCGGCCGGCCCTTGAGCGTGGGCGACTTGGGCGGCGCGGTCATCGGATGCAGGCCGACGACTTCGGCCTGCGAGGCGAGCATCGCGGCGACCGGGCCGGTCTTGATCGAGGTCAGGTCGATCCACAGCTGCCCGGCCTCGCGCCCGGCCGCCAGGCGCACGTAGTCGCCGATCACCTGCTCGGTGATGCGGATCGGCGCGCTGAACACCAGCACCTGGGCCTGTTCGATCAACGCCTGCGGCGTGTGCGAAGCGGGATCGGCCGGATCCTGGCCGATGACGCGCACGCCCAGGTGCCGCTCGAGAAAGGCGCCCAGCCAGCGGCCATAGGCGCCGGCGCTGCCGACGATGCCGACGCAGGACACGGGGCTTATGCCAGCCGCTGCGCGGGGAAGCGCGCCGGGGTGGCCAGCGCCGCGGGCGCGGCGGCGTGCACGTCCAGTTCCTCCACACCCGCGGCCAGGGTGGCCTCCAGCGCGGCATGCACGCCGGCCAGGGCGCTGCCGATGGCACTCTCGAGCGGCTCACCGCGCAGATGCAGGCCCAGGATCAGCGCGACCAGCACATCGCCGGTGCCGGCCACGTCCACCGGCAGCCACGGCGTGGCCCAGCGATACACCGCCTCGCGCCCGACCAGCAGCGTGACCAGTTCGCCCGGTGCGCCTTCGACGCTGTGCACCAGCGCCCACTGCGGCCCACGCGCCAGCAGCTGCCGCGCCGCGGCCAGCGCATCGTCCTGGGCCAGGCTGGGCAGCCCGGTAAGGCGGCCCAGCTCGAACGCGTTGGGCGTGACCATCCACGCGCGCGGCAACAGACGCTCGACGAAGACCGTCTCCAGCGCCGGCTCGACATAAGGGCCGGTATGGGTGTCGCCGATCACCGGGTCGAGTACGTAGCGCAGCGCCGGGGCCTGCGCCTGGGTGCGCGCCAGCCAGTCGGCGAAGGCCTCACCGTTGGCCAGGCTGCCGAAGTAGCCCGAGACCAGGGCGCGGGCGCGCTGCGGCAGGCCGCGCTCGCTGGCGCCGAGCAGCAGATCGGCCAACCACTGCGCCGGCAGGATGTGGCCGCGCAGGGTCGGATAGAAGGGCGTGTTGCTGAGCAGCGTGGTCGGCACCTCGGCCACCCGCAGGCCGAGCGCGCGCAGCGGCGGCGCGGCGGCACTGTTGCCGGCATGGCCATAGACCAGCTGCGACTGCACGGTCAGGACATCGACCGGCGCCGGCCCTTCCGGGCGCTGGCGTCGACCGTGGACGAGATGGCTTTCGCGCGTGTTTTGGGTCATGCGCGCATTGTAAGTGGATGGTGGGGCGGGGATTGGGGATTGGGGATTGGGGATTAAAGCGTCCCCGCTCCTGCCCCCTCCCTTGCGCGCAGCGCAGGGGAGCTCGAAGTCGCGGCTAGCGACTGAGGGGGAGGGGTTCGCTTTTGCTTTTGCTTTTGTTGTTGCTGTCGCTGCTTGCGAGCAACGCCAAAAGCAAAAGCACCCCTCGCCGGCCCTCCCCTACGCTGGGCGCAAGGGAGGGGGCGGATCAGGGTGCTTTGCGAGTTTCTGTGGATTGCGGGTATGGCGCGGAGGTTCTGAGTCGGCGAGCCGACTCAGGACCCCAGGCTCACGACGTCATGCGGTCCCAGAAGCCCTTGACGCCATCCAGGAACGTGGCCGACTTGGGCGAATGCTTGCGCGCGTCCTCGCCGACGAAGGTGGCCTCGAACTGCTCGAGCAGTTCGCGCTGCTGCTGGGTCAGGTTGACCGGCGTCTCGACCACGACCTTGCAGAACAGATCGCCGGTGGCGCGGCTGCGCACCGACTTGACGCCCTTGCCGCGCAGGCGGAACAGCTTGCCGGTCTGGGTCTCGGCCGGGACGCGGATCTCGGCCTCGCCACCCAGGGTCGGCACGCGCACGGTGTCGCCCAGCGCGGCCTGCGAGATACGGATCGGCACATCGCAATGCAGATCGTCGCCGTCGCGCTGGAAGATGGCGTGCTCGCGCACGCGCACCTCCACATACAGGTCGCCCGGCGGGGTGCCGGTTGGGCCGGCCTCGCCCTCGCCGGCCAGGCGGATGCGATCGCCGGTGTCCACGCCGGCCGGGATCTTGACCGACAGCACGCGCTCTTCCTCCACGCGCCCGGCGCCATGGCAGACGCGGCAGGGGTTGCGGATGATCTGGCCGCGCCCGTCGCAGTGCGCGCAGGCCTGCTGCATGGTGAAGATGCCGCGCTGCATGCGCACCTGGCCGCGACCGCCGCAGGTGGTGCAGGTCTCGACCTTGCCATCTTCCGAACCGCTGCCGTGGCAGGGCTCGCACACGGCCATGGTCGGGATCTCGATGCGCTTCTCGACCCCGGCCACGGCCTCTTCCAGGTCCAGCTCCATCACATAGCCGATGTCGGCACCGCGACGGGCCTGCCGCGCGCCGCCGGCGCCACCGAAGATGTTGCCGAAGATATCGCCCATGTCCGGCCCGCCGAAGCCGGCACCGCCGCCGCCCATGCCGTGCTCGAAGGCCGCATGGCCGTGCTGGTCGTACAGGCGGCGCTTGCCGCCGTCGGACAGCACCTCGTAGGCCTCCTTGCACTCCTTGAACATCACCTCGGCGGTGTGGTCGCCGGGATTGCGGTCGGGGTGATACTTCATCGCGCAACGGCGATAGGCCTTCTTCAGCTCCTCGTCGCTGGCGTTGCGGGCCACGCCCAGGACTTCGTAATAGTCACGCTTACTCATAGGCGGGGATTGGGGATTCGGGAATCGGGATTCGTTCAAGGCAAAAGCGGAGAGATCCTGTCTCTTCCGCTCCTATTGCACCTAAGGAAGGGACAAGGATCGGGATCGAGGATCCGCAGGCCAAGGCCTTTGCGAATCCCCAATCCCCAATCCCGAATCCCTGCTTACTTCTTATCGTCCTTGACCTCGGTGAACTCGGCGTCGACCACGTCGTCGGCCGCACCGCGCGCCTGCTGGGCGCCGGCGTCCGCACCCGGACCGCCCTGTTCGCCCGCCGCGGCGGCGGCGTACAGCGACTGGCCGGCCTCTTCCAGCACCTTGGAGCGCGCCTCGATCTGGGCCTTGTCGTCGCCCTTCATCGCCGTCTCCAGGTCGGCCAGCGCGGCCTCGACCTTGCCGATCACATCGCCGCCGACCTTGGCGCCGTGCTCGGTGATCGCCGTGCGGGTCGAGTGGATCAGCGCGTCGGCCTGGTTGCGGGCGCCGACCAGTTCCTGGAACTTCTTGTCCTCGTCGCGATGCGCCTCGGCATCGGCGACCATGCGCTGGATCTCCTCGTCCGACAGGCCCGAACCGGCCTTGATCTCGACCTTCTGCTCCTTGTTGGTCTTCTTGTCCTTGGCCGACACGTGCAGGATGCCGTTGGCGTCGATGTCGAAGGACACCTCCACCTGCGGCAGGCCGCGCGGGGCCGGCTCGATGCCGGACAGGTCGAAGCGGGCCAGCGACTTGTTGAAGCGGGCCTGCTCGCGCTCACCCTGCAGCACGTGCACGGTCACGGCCGACTGGTTGTCCTCGGCGGTGGAGAAGGTCTGCGAGGCCTTGGTCGGGATGGTGGTGTTCTTCTCGATGATCTTGGTGAACACGCCGCCCAGGGTCTCGATGCCCAGCGACAGCGGGGTCACGTCCAGCAGCAGCACGTCCTTGACGTCGCCGGCCAGCACGCCGCCCTGGATCGCGGCGCCCAGCGCCACGGCCTCGTCGGGGTTGACGTCCTTGCGCGGCTCCTTGCCGAAGAACTCGGCCACGGCCGACTGCACCTTGGGCATGCGGGTCTGACCGCCGACCAGGATCACTTCGCTGATGTCGCTGGCGCGCAGGCCGGCGTCGTTGAGCGCGGTGCGGCACGGTTCGATCGACTTCTTGATCAGGTCGTCGACCAGGGCCTCGAGCTTGGCGCGGGTCAGCTTGATGTTCAGGTGCTTGGGACCGGAGGCGTCGGCGGTGACGTACGGCAGGTTGACCTCGGTCTGCTGCGAGGAGGACAGCTCGATCTTGGCGCGCTCGGCGGCGTCCTTCAGGCGCTGCAGGGCCAGCGGGTCCTTGCGCAGGTCGATGCCCTGGTCCTTGTTGAACTCGTCCACCAGGTAGTCGATGACGCGCGCGTCGAAGTCCTCGCCACCCAGGAAGGTGTCGCCGTTGGTAGCCAGTACTTCGAACTGCTTCTCACCGTCCACGTTGGCGATCTCGATGATCGACACGTCGAAGGTGCCGCCGCCCAGGTCGTACACGGCGACCTTGCGGTCCTTGGTGTCGCCCTTGTCCAGGCCGTAGGCCAGGGCCGCGGCGGTGGGCTCGTTGATGATGCGCTTGACGTCCAGCCCGGCGATGCGGCCGGCGTCCTTGGTCGCCTGGCGCTGGCTGTCGTTGAAGTAGGCCGGCACGGTGATCACGGCCTCGGTGACTTTCTCGCCCAGGAAGTCCTCGGCGGTCTTCTTCATCTTCTCCAGCACGCGGGCGGAGATTTCCTGCGGGGCCATCTTCTTGCCGTCGGCGGTGGCCACCCAGGCATCGCCGTTGTCGTGGGCCAGGATGGTGTACGGCACCAGGTCCAGGTCCTTCTTGACTTCGGCGTCGGTGAACTTGCGGCCGATCAGGCGCTTGACCGCATAGAAGGTGTTCTTGGGGTTGGTGACCGCCTGACGCTTGGCCGAGGCGCCGACCAGGACTTCGCCGTCCTTGGTGTAGGCCACGATCGAAGGCGTGGTGCGGTCGCCCTCGGAATTCTCGATGACGCGGGCCTTGCCGCCCTCCATGATCGCCACGCACGAGTTGGTCGTGCCGAGGTCGATGCCGATGATCTTGCCCATGATGTGACTCCGTTAGGAAGCGTGGTTGTCGGGGTGTGGCGGGCGGATCGCGCCTGCCGATGAACCCGATATAGGGATGTGATGGTGGGCTTCAAGCGCCCGTGGAACACAAAATCTCGATCCGGACAGGTCCGCCGGACGCGTTCAGTCGTGGCGGGCCACAACCACCAGCGCCGGACGCAGCAGCCGGCCGCCCAGCAGATAGCCCTTCTGGAACACCTGCACGACGCTGCCCGGCGCGGCGCCGTTGGCGTCGGCCTGACTGATGGCCTGGTGGTGTTCGGGATCGAAGGGCTTGCCGACCGGGTCGAGCACGGTCAGGCCGTTGTCGTCGGCGACCTTGAGCAGCTGCTTCTGGGTCAGCTCCAGGCCATCGCGCAGCGGGCTGCGCTCGGCGCCGGCGGCGGTCAGGCCGGCGTCCAGGCTGTCGAACACGGGCAGCAGCTGGCCCAGCAGCTTTTCGTTGGCGAACTTGCGGGCATTGTCCACGTCGCGGGCCACGCGCTTGCGCTGATTCTCAAGGTCGGCGCGTTCGAGCAGGACCGAGGCGCGCAGCTGGTCCAGTTCGTTGCGCAGGGTCTGCAGTTCGGCCTGCAGCAGCGCCTCGGTGGAAGCCTGGGCGTCGGGGTGCGCGGCGGCCTGCTCGCCGCCCGGATGTTCGTTAGAAGTCATGTCTGTGGTTTCCGTCCTGGCGGTCGGATGTCCGCCGCAAGCCCCACCTATGGGGTCGGCGCGGACGGATTCAAGTCATAGCCGGGACGCAGCATTGCCGCGCCGAGCGCATCGGCCGCCGCCTGCACCACCGGAATCACGGTCTGGTAGGCCATGCGCGAGGGCCCGATCACGCCCAGCACGCCCAGCACCTGGCCGCTGGCCTGGGCCCGGTACGGCGCGGCGACCAGCGACATCCCGTCCAGCGGCGCCAGGCCGGTTTCCTCGCCGATGAAGATGCGCACGCCCGGCGCGTTCATGGTGCGCTCCAGCAGCTGCAGGATCTCGCGCTTGCGGGCGAAGGCCTCGAACAGCTCGCGCAGCCGGTCCAGGTCGGACAGGTCCTGCACGCCCATCAGCCGAGTCTGCCCGGCCAGCACCATGTCATCGTCCGAAGGGGTCAGCGCGTGGTCGGCCAGCTCGACCGCGTGGGCCAGCAGGCCTTCCATCTCCGAGCGCGCCGCGCGCAGTTCGCGCAGCAGCGTGGCGCGGATGTCGGCGATCGGGCGGCCGGCGAAATGGTGGTTGAGGTAGTTGGCCGCGCGCTCCAGCTCGGAGGGGTCGAAGTTGCGGCGCGGCTCGATCACCCGGTTCTGCACCTCGCTGTCGGCGAACACCACGATCGCCAGCACCCGGCGCCCGTCCAGCGGCACGAAGTCGATGTGGCGGAAGGCGAACTGCTCGCGCCGCGGCGCGCCGACCACGCCGACGAAGCGGGTCATGGCCGACAGCAGCTCGGAGGCGTTGCCCAGCAGCGCCTGGGTCCCGGTGCCGGCCGGCAGCTCGGCACGCAGGCGCGCGACCTCGCGCTCGGCCAGCGGCTGCATCTGCACCAGGCTGTCGACGAACACCCGGTAGCCCTGCGGGGTGGGAATGCGCCCGGCCGAGGTATGCGGCGAGGCCAGCAGCCCGGCGTCCTCCAGGTCGGCCAGGATGTTGCGGATCGTCGCCGGGCTGACGTCCAGGCCGGCGTGCTGGGCCAGCGTGCGCGAACCGACCGGCTCGCCATCCTGGATGTAGCGGGCGATCAGGGTGCGCAGCAGCTGCCGCGAGCGCGCATCGAGGTCCGGACTTGAGGGTTTCATGACGCTTTAGATAGCGTCCCGCCGCCGCCCTTGCAACCGGGCCGCGCCTGTCTCAACCGCTGCGCCGGCTGCCCCTACAATGCCGGCCACTATGCTCCGACACCTGACCATCAAGGACTTCGCCGTGGTGCGCGCCACGGACCTGGAATTCGGCCCCGGCATGACGGTGATCTCCGGCGAGACCGGCGCCGGCAAGTCGCTGCTGGTCGACGCGCTGGGCTTTCTGTCCGGCGCGCGCGCCGATGCCGGCGTGGTGCGCCACGGCGCCCAGCGCGCCGAGCTGTCGGCCGAGTTCGAGCTCGCGCCGGCCGCCCCTGCCCTGGCCTGGCTGGCCGAGCACGCCCTGGACGAGGCCGGCGCCTGCCAGCTGCGCCGCGTGCTGCGCGCCGACGGCGGCTCGCGCGCCTGGATCAACGGCCGCGCCGTGCCGGTCTCGCAGCTGGCCGAACTGGCCGGCCTGCTGGTGGAGATCCACGGCCAGCACGAGCACCAGGCGCTGCTGTCCAAGCCGCGCCAGCTGGATCTGCTGGACGCCTTCGCCGGCAGCGCGCCGCAGCTGGCCAAGGTGCGCCAGGCCGCGGCCGCCTGGTCGGCGCTGCTGGCCGAGCGCGAGCGCCTGACCGCGCAGGGCGATGTCTCCGACCGGCTCAACTATCTGCAGCACCAGCTCGACGAGCTGCGCGCCGAGGACCTCAGCCCCGACGCCATCGAGGCCCTGTCCCAGCAGCATCGCCGCCAGGCCCACGCCTCCAGCCTGATCCAGGCCTGCGAGGACGGCCTGACCCGCCTGTCCGGCGACGAAGGTCCCTCGGCCAGCCGGCTGCTGCTGCAGACCCGCGCCGAACTGGCGCGCGTGCTCAGCCACGAACCGCGCCTGGGCGAGGTCGACAGCCTGCTCGACAGCGCCCAGATCCAGCTGCAGGAGGCCCTGGCCCTGCTCAACCAGGTCCGCGACGATCTGGACGTGGATCCGGCCCAGTTCGAGCGCGCCGAGCGCCGCCTGGGCCGCCTGCACGACCTGGCGCGCAAGCATCGCGTCGCACCCGAACAGCTCGACGAGGTCGCCACCCGCATCGAACAGGAGCTGGACGGCCTGCGCGGCGCCGGCGAGCGCCTGGCCGGGCTGAATACCGAGATCGAGGCCGCCCGCCAGGCCTGGAAGGCCACCGCGGCGGCCTTGACCAAGGTCCGCACCAAGGCCGCCACCAGCCTGGCCAAGCAGACCAGCACCCTGATCGGCGAGCTGGGCATGGGCGGCGGCAAGCTGGAGGTCCAGCTCGAACCCATCGACACCGAACGCCCCGACGCCCAGGGCGCCGAGCGGGTCGAGCTGCTGGTGGCGGCCAACGCCGGCCAGCCGCCGCGGCCACTGCGCAAGGTCGCCTCCGGTGGTGAGCTTTCGCGCATCTCGCTGGCCATCGAGGTGGCCGCGCTGGGCTCGGACGCGGTGCCGACCATGGTGTTCGACGAGGTCGACTCGGGCATCGGCGGCGCGGTGGCCGACATCGTCGGCAAGAAGCTGCGCGACCTGGGCCGCGCGCGCCAGGTGCTGTGCGTGACCCACCAGCCGCAGGTCGCCGCCCAGGGCCATGCCCACTACCGCGTCAGCAAGGCGCCGGTGGACGGCATGACCCAGTCCTCGGTCGAGTCCCTCGACGCCGCCGCCCGCCGCGAAGAGCTCGCCCGCATGCTCGGCGGCGTCCAGGTCAGCGCCGAGGCCCGCGCCGCCGCCGGCAAGCTCCTAGAAGCGGTGGACTGACGCCGCCCCGTCCTGTTGGATGGGAAAGCACCGACCGCGCGTGACGCCGCCCTGTAGAGCGGAGCTTGCTCCGCTGGGGCCTTCCCCACGAACCGAACGAAGAGCAGCGGAGCGAGCTCCGCTCTACAGGTAAGCCGCGAGGTGATCGGAAGAGAGAGCTGCTCCCACCGCGCATGGATCAGGACTTCTGCCGGCCCGAAGCCTCCCACACGACGTGCGGGGCAGCGGCCCGCCGGACCGCTGCCCCCCGAAGCCAAAGCGCTCACGCTCCGCGCCCTTCAATAAATAGGGGGGCGGAAAAAAGGCCGGGATTTCCCGGCCTTTTCCCCCACATCCAGTAAGACGGCTTACTTGCGCTTCTTGCGCACGTAAAGCACCAGCGAGTGTTCCTCGATCTCGTAGCCATGCTCGGCGGCGATCTTCTCCTGCAGCGCCTCGATCTCGTCGCTGGAGAACTCGATGACCTTGCCGGTGTCGATGTCGACCATATGGTCGTGGTGTTCGCCGCGGTCCAGCTCGTAGACGGCCTGGCCGCCCTCGAAGTTGTGCTTCAGCACCAGGCCGGCGGCCTCGAACTGGGTCAGCACGCGGTAGACCGTTGCCAGGCCGATCTCATCGCCCACGCCCATCAGCGCGCGGTAGATGTCTTCGGCGGTCATGTGCCGGGGCTTGGCTTCTTCCAGCAGCGCCAGGATGCGCAGGCGCGGATGCGTGACCTTCAAACCGACCTTGCGCAGATCGAGCGATTCCATCGGGGGGCTCCCATTCATTGGCGGTTTAACGCCAGCTGCCTTGCGGTTGGGTCGCGGCGACGCGGCGCAGTGTATCATCGACGGGCTTGTTCCCGACCTTTGCAGACCCGTCCTTCATGCGCAAATTCCTGCTTATCGCCGCCCTTGGCCTGGCCACTTCCGGTTGCGGCATCATCTACAAGCAGCCGATCTACCAGGGCAACCTGCTGCGTCAGCAGGACGTGGACAAGCTCGCCGTCGGCCAGAGCAAGCAGCAGGTGCTCGCCCTGCTGGGCACCCCGTCGGTGGCCGACCCGTTCCATGCCCAGCGCTGGGACTACACCGCCACCGAGCGCACCGACCGCCTGGGCCACACCCAGATGAAGAACTTCACCGTGTTCTTCAATGGCGATGCAGTCAGCAAGTGGGAAGGCGACTACTTCCCCAACCAGGACGAGGAACTGGCCCGCAACAGCGTCCGCCAGTTCGGCCCCAACCTGGCCAAGGACAAGAAGAAGAAAGGCGGCGGCTGATCCGCGCCTGAGCGCGACGCCTTACGGCGTCGCCGCGCGGCGCCGGCGGGCATCCTTCGGATCGACCTGCAGCGGACGCAGCAGCTCCACCCGATCGCCCTCGTGCAACAGCGTCTGCGGCGTGGCCTGCACGCCGAACACCGCCACGCCCGTGGCCTGATCCTGACCTTCCAGCCGCGCCTGGCGCAGTGCATCGGCCACGCTGGCGCCCTCGGGCAGTTCCAGCGTCGCGGCGCGGTAATGCCGCGGCCAGGCCAGCACCACCTCGACCTTCATCGCCTTTAGTCGCCGCGGTCGGCGGTGCGCACGAAATCGTCCACCATGCGGTCGGCCAGCGTCTGGAAGCCCAGCGTGAACGCCGGCCCCAGCAGCCGGCTGGACGGTTCGAAGTCCAGCGTCAGGCTGACCTTGCTGGTGCCCTCGCCCAGTGCCTGGAACTCCCACAGCCCGTGCAGCTTGCGGAACGGGCCGTCCTTGAGCTGCATGTCGATGCGCCGCGGGCGCTCGAGCGTGTTCTCGGTGGTGAACCAGGTGCGCAGCGCGCCCAGGCCCAGGTCCAGCCGCGCCACCATGTGCGCCTCGTCGGCGGAAATCACCTCGGCCCTGTCGCACCAGCTGAAGCGGCGCGGATACGCGCGGACGTCGTTGACCAGATCGAACATGTACTCGGCCGGGTGTTCGACCAGGGCGCTGCGGCGGATGGTGGGCATCGTGTGTGAGGTGCGAGTGAGCGGGAAAACAGGGCGGGCTCGCCCCGACCGGCTCCATCGGCGATAATGGACGGATGGCAAAGAAGTCGGACAAGGATAAAGCAAACAGCACGGGCACCATCGCGCTGAACAAGCGCGCGCGCCACGAGTACCACCTCGAGCAGCGCATGGAGGCCGGATTGTCCCTGCAGGGCTGGGAGCTGAAGTCGATCCGCGCCGGCCGCGCCAACATCGGCGAGAGCTACGCGGTGGTGCGCCAGGGCGAGCTGTTCCTGTTCGGCGCGCAGTTCACCCCGCTGATCCAGGCCTCCACCCACGTGGTGGCCGACGACCGCCGCACCCGCAAGCTGCTGCTGCACCGGCGCGAGATCGACTCGCTGATCGGCAAGGTCGAGCGCGACGGCTACACCCTGATCCCTACCGCGATGTACTGGAAGGGCAACAAGGTCAAACTGGAGCTGGCGCTGGCCAAGGGCAAGCAGACCCACGACAAGCGCGCCTCGGAGAAGGACCGCGAGTGGGCGCGCGACAAGCAGCGCGTGATGCGCCGGCACAACCGCGACGCCTGATCGCCCCTGGGCCCGCGATGCCTGCAGCGCGCTCGCAATGTCGGCTACGGCCGCCGGGCAGACGGCTTTACTGAAGGTCCCGGCGGCGGTCGGATGCCGAGCCAGTGATCCCTCGCCCCGGCCTTTCTTGCCGCGCAAATGAGAGCGGGTATCATTTGGCGCGAACGCGGCAACCGCTGGTGGAAGGATGGAGACGGGGCTGTGGGACACGCAGGAGCGCTTCACCGCCGAGCGTGTGCTGCGCAGGGCCGCCGAACTGGCTCTGCATGTCGTGCCCGTCGAGACCTCGGCGCACGCGATGAAGACGCCGTTCTCCTCCGGCCGGCTGCTCATGCACGAGGTGCAGCCCGGTCTGGTCGTCACGGCCAGCGACATGACGCATTTCAAGAACCCGAGCACGCTGCTGGAATCCGATCCGGCCCTGTGCTGCAGCGTGCTGCTCGCCGGCCGCCCGGACCGGATGCGGATCGACCGGCACGATTACGTCTCCAAGTGCCTGGAGCGCCCGGTCCTGATCGGCTACGGCCGGCGGGTGCGGGTCGAGCGGCCGGAAATCGAGGCCCCGTATCGGAGCTGCGATGCCGGCTTCATGCTCAAGCCGGCGTTCTTCGATCGCTTCGGCGAGGACGTGGCCGACGACGGCCTGTGCCTGCTGCGCGAGTTCGCCCGCGCGGACTATCGCGCCACGACGCTGGCGCGTTCGCCGCGCCTGCTCGGCATCGCCGGCAGCATCCTGGCCTGCCCCTATAACGGCGACCTGGGGCGGCTGTTCCTGGAGAGCAGCGCCCTGGCCCTGGTGGTCGAAGTGGCCGCACTGATCGGGCAGGAGCGCACGCGCGTCCCCGGCATGGCGAAACGTCGCTACGACCAGATCGCCCTGGCGCGCGCCATCCTCGATGCGCGGATGGCCTCGCCGCCTTCCACCCTGGAACTGGCGCGACAGGTGGGCGTCAACGTCACCACGCTGCAGGCCGAGTTCAAGCGCGTGTACGGGACCACCCTGTTCGGCCATGTCCGCGAGCAGCGCTTGCTGATGGCGCGCGTCCTGCTCCAGGAGAGCGGCCAGGGCGCGGCCGAGATTGGGCGCCGGGTGGGATTCTCCAGTCCGGCGGCCTTCGCCACGGCCTACAGGCGGCGCTTCGGGCATCCGCCGATGACCGCCAGGCGCGGCCTGCCGCCAGCGCAGTGAGCGGGCCTCAGCAGGAATTGCGTGTCGCGAAACCCAAGCTGCGTCGCGCGAAACCGCGCGCCGGCGTCTTGCCGGTAACCTGATCGGATCAGCCAGCGCCCCTCGTCGCGAGCCAGTGTCCCCGCTTCCGATGAGGTCTTTCATGTCCGTTGCGCGCGCGCGACTTCCCTTTCTTCATCCTCGCGCTTTGCGCGTGGCGCCGCTGGGCTGCGCGCTGGCCGCCGGCCTGGCCTGCACCGCTGCCGCCGCGCGCCCCGCCGACGAGGACCAGCAGACCGACCCGCGCACGGCGACTCTGGAGCGCATCGTGGTGACGGCCGAGAAGCAGGGACGCTCCCAGCACGACACCGCAACCAGCACTGCGGTGCTGAGCGGCCAGGACATCGACCAGCGCGGTTTTACCGGCAGCCGCGATGTCTTCACCGGCGCGGCCAACGTCACCTACCTCGGCCAGGACAATGCGGCGCCGGCCATTCGCGGCATCGACGGCTCCGGCGCGGCGGTCGGCGTCGATGCCTACTTCGCCGGTTCGCGCGCGCGCCTGGGCATCACCCTGGATGGGCGGCCGCTGAGCTTCAACGAGATCGTGTTCGCCGACACGGCCCTGTGGGACGTGGCCCAGAGCGAGCTGCTGCGCGGCGCGCAGAGCCTGCTGCAGGGGCGCAACGCGATCGCCGGCACCCTGGCGATCAAGACCAACGACCCGACCTTCAGCACCGAGGGCGGCGCGCTGCTGTCGGCCGGCAACTACGATCACTATCAGGGCGCGTTCTACTTCTCCGCGCCGCTGGTGGACGACGAACTGGCGTTCCGCGTCGCCGCCGATCTGCAGCATCACGACAGCTTCCTCGATTACACCGGCGTCCCGGGCGCGAAGAATCCAGGCCGGTTCGAGACTCGCAACGTCCGCGCCAAGCTGCTCTACACGCCCAAGGCCTATCCCGATTTCCGCCAACTGATCACGCTGCAGCACACCGATTCGCTCGCCCCGCAGTCCGAGACCACCCACTATCCGTACACCTCCCACGAGGCGAGCACGCCGCAGATGCCGGTGTTCGAGACCCGCGCGAACGCACTGGTGTCCGACACGCAGTGGCGGCGCGGCGAGCGGCTGCAGTTGCGCAATCTGTTCACCGCGACCGATCTGAATGTCGACCGCTACGCGCTGCCCGGCTCGGGCATCGCGCATATCGACGCCAGGCAGTACACGCTCGAGCCGAACCTGGTGCTGGACCGCGGCGACTCGGCGTTCAGCGGGATCGCCGGGCTCTATCTGTTCCGGTCGCGCCAGGACGAGACCATCGACTATCCCTTCGACGAGCGCTTCCACGACCGCGTGGACACCGAAGCGCTCTACGCGCAAGGCACGCTGGCGCTGAGCGAGCAATGGGACCTGACCCTGGGCGCGCGCTACGAGCGCGAGCGCCACCGCCGCGACGGCGGCGATGCCTACCGCTACATCGCCCTGGACCTGGACAAGACCTGGCACACCTTCCTGCCCAAGCTCGACCTGGCCTGGCATCCGAACGCGGCCTGGACCTTCGGCCTGCTCGCCCAGCGCGGCTACAACGCCGGCGGCGGCGGCGTGACGCTCGGCTTCCCGAGCGCGACGATCTATACCTACGACCCCGAGTACGTGCGCGACTACGAGGCCTACTTCCGCGCGGAGCTGGCCGACGGCCGGCTGCAGCTCAACGGCAATCTGTTCTACGGCGACTACAAGGGCCTGCAGCTGCCCTTCCTGACCAGCATGGAGCCGTACTACCAATTCGTGATCCGCAACGCGAACCGTGCCTACAACACCGGCGCCGAGCTTGGCCTGCGCTGGCGGGCCAGCCCCGAGCTCGACGTCCACGCCAGCCTCGGGGTGCTGCGCACGCGCATCACCGACGATGCCGGCTGGGGCACGCAAGGCCATGACTTCTCCGATGCGCCCAAGCTCACCGGCGGCCTGGGCGCGAGCTGGCGCGGCGCCGGCGGCGTGGAGCTGAACTTCGATGCGCACTACAGCGGGTCGTACTACTCCGATGTGCAGAACACGCCGATGGCGCACATCGACCCGTACTGGATGGGGCGGATCAATGGCGGCTACCACCTCGGCAGCGCGTATGTGTTCGCCGGCGTGAACAACCTGTTCGACCATCGCGATCCGCTGACGATCTATGTCTATGCCAACACCGGCGCGTATTCGGCCTACAACACCGGCACGATGCCCGAACCGCGCACCTGGTACGCCGGCGTGCGGGTGGACTTCCGCTGATGCGCGGGGAAGCACGGTTCGACGGCGCTGGCCTCGCCACCAGCGCATATCGCAGTGGACCAGCGCATGATGGCTGATCCTGGAAACGCGCGCATGTCGCGCTGGTATCGAGGCAACCTGTGGCTGCATCACTGGTGCAGCCTGGTGGCCACCCTGCCCTTCCTGATCCTGTGCCTGACCGGCACGGTGCTGATCTTCCATGAAGAGATCGACGCGGCGCTGGGAACCGTGCCCACCGCGCAGCGCGCGGAGCTGGCGTCGCAGCGGCCGCTGCGCGAGTCGGTCGAGCACATGCTGGCGGCCTTCCCCGACGAGCGCGTGCTCAGCGTCGGCATCGATGCGCAGGGGCATCCCGGCGTGGCGCTGCTGCTGACCGCGCCTAAGGCAGAACGCGGGTTCGACCACTATCGGCTGCGCTATACCCGCTTGGCCGATGCGCAGCCGGTGGCCGATGCGCCGACGCGCGCGACCTCGACCCTGACCGGCTTCCTGCTGGAACTGCATGCGCACTGGTTCCTCGGCATGCCCGGCGAACTGCTTGGCGCGCTGATCGCCGGGCTGGTGCTGATCTCGCTGCTGTCGGGCGTGGTGGTGTACTGGCCGCACGTGAAGAAGGTCGCCTTCGGCCTGCTGCGGCGCGGGCGCGGGCCGCGCCTGCGGCAACTCGACCTGCACAACACCATCGGCGCGGTGGTGCTGGGCTGGGCGCTGGTGGTCAGCATGACGGGCTTCCTGCTCGGGTTCGGCACGCTGGCGCAGGGCCTGTGGCAGAAGACCGAACTCAGCGCGCTGCAGCGGCAGTACGCGGGCGCGCCGGTCGATCGCATACGGCCGCCGCTGGACGTCGACCGCGCCCACGACGCGGCGCTGGCGGCCATGCCGGCCGGCTGGCACGTGCTCTCGATCATCTTCCCGGACACGGATTTCTCCACCAACCGCCACTACACCGTGCTGGTCGGCGGCCAGGGCCTGGACCAGCGCCTGTTCCGGGTCGTCCTGGTGGACGCCGTCAGCGGCCAGGTGCCGGTGGTGGCCGAGCTGCCGGGCTACATCAAGGCGATCGTGCTGTCCCAGCCGCTGCATTTCGGCGACTACGGCGGCCTGCCGTTGAAGATCCTGTGGACGCTGTGCGCCTGGCTGACGCTGTTCGTGACCGCCAACGGCGCCTGGCTGTGGTGGAACCGGCGTCGCCGGCGTCGGCAGGAGGCCCGATCATGAGCGGGCCGTGGACGCCGGGAGACAGACGATGACCGGCGCACGCGCGCTCTGCCTCGTCCTGGCGCTGGCGCTGGTCGCGATCGGCGGCATCGTCGGCATGCTGCTGGCCGAGGGCGCCTGGGACAGGGTCGGCTTCGCGATGACCGCATTACCGCTGCTGGTCGGGGCAGGCTGCGGCTGGCGGATGCGTCGCGCGCGCCGCGACGCGGCGAGACCGCGGCGATGAAGGCGAGCGCCGATGGGCCCGACTGGGTATGGTGGGCCGGTTGGGCCGGCGTGCTCGGCGCCCTGGGCTGGATCGTCGGCGACGTGCTGATCGTCGGCCATGTCGCGGCCCGCGACGAATTTCCGCTGATGTTCGAGGTCTACGCCGGCAGCGTCGATCCGGAGATGGCCGAACGCCTGGTCGATGTGCCGCGCGGGCGGCTGCTCGCCGGCGCGCTGGTGGCGGTGTTCGCGATGCCGCTGTATCTGCTCGGCGCCTGGCACCTGTGGCGTGGCCTGCGTCCGGCCGGACCGCGATGGGCGCTACCGGCGACGGTGCTGCTGGCCCTCGGCTATGCCTGGTCGCCGCTGGCGCATGCGGCGTTCTACTTTGTCGGCGCGGTCTACCAGACGCTCCTGCAGAGCCCCGCCGCCAGCCACCTGCCGCTGCTGGCGCTGGCGGCCGAGTTCCGCCACGCGCTGCTGCTGGTCTATGTGCCATCGGTGGCCTGCACCGCGCTGGGCCTGCTGGTCTTCTCGCTGGCCGTGGCGAGCGGGCGCAGCGCCTATCCGCGCTGGTTCGCGTTGACGTCCAATCCCGTGCTGCTCGGCCTGCTGGCCATCGGCGGGCCGCGGCTGCTGCATGGCCCGGTCGCCGACGCCCTGGCCGGCGCCGCGTTCAACGCCGCCCAGCTGCTGCTCTACCTGCAGTCGTCGTGCCTGCTGCGCATGCATCGCGACAGATTGTGAACAAGAACGCCTTGATCGCGCAGATCTCCAAACGCTAGGTCGCCGCCAGCATCTTGACCAGGTTGGGCACGCCGCAGCCCTGCATGTAGCGATCGCGGCCGATGTCGGTGCAGTGCGCCATCAGCAACGCCTTGATCCGGTCGGGCGCGCCGATGAACTCGCGCCGCACCGACAGGAAGCCGGCCACCAGCCCGGACACGTGCGGGGCGGCCATGCTGGTGCCGCTCATTTCCAGCATCCAGGTGGACGGCTCGCGCAGGCGGTAGTCGTAGTGCGCCGAGATGATCTTCTCGCCCGGGGCCACCACGTCCGGCTTGCAGCGTCCGTCGGCCGTCGGGCCCTTGGAGGAGAAGTAGGACACGCCATAGCTGTGCGGGTTGGTCTTGTGCACCGATCCCACCGCGATGGCCTCCTGCAGGTTGGCCGGATCGCCGATGGTCATGTCCATGTTGGCCGCCAGCGGCACGCCGTCCTGCTGGACCAGCCAGGCCAGGCCCTCGTTGCCGGCCGCCAGTACCACTACCACGCCCTGCCGCCACAGCCGGCGCAGCTCGTTGCACAGCGGGGTGAAGCCGCAGCCATAGCTCTCGGCGTCGAACCAGCCGCCCAGGCTCAGGTTGACGCCGTGGATCACCAGCTGCCCGGCCTCGTCGTTGATCCTGGCAACCTGCTGGATCGCCTTGATGATCCACGAGTCGCGCCCGCGGCCTTCATCGTCGAGCACCTTGAAGCCGTACAGCTGGGCCTGCGGCGCGATCGCGGTGAATGCGACCTTCGCTCCACCGTCCTGCCCCGGATACGGCGCACTGCACTGCCCGGCGATGATGCCGGCCACGTGCGTGCCGTGGCCGCTGCGGTCCATGTGGGTGAAGGCGCGCCCGTCGGCGCGTCGCAGCAGCTTCGGCGCGCCGCGCACCGTGCAGTCCCACTGCGCCGGCACCAGGTCGCGCTTGCCGGCCTGGTAGAAGTGCGGATGGCCGGCGGCGATGCCGGTGTCCAGCACCGCCCAGCCGATGCCCTGCCCCAACGCATGATAGGCGCTCTGCGCGGCGTCGGCCTGGATCACGCTGCGCGAGCGGTCCAGCAGGGCGCGCTTGCCCGCGTCGCGCCACAGCCGCTTGAAGCTCAGCGCCTTGAAGTCGTTGCGCAGCGATTCGATCTCGAAACGCGTCAGCTGCGCCGACACGAAGCGGTCCAGCGTGTCCTCAAGCACGATCGCCTCATCCAGCGCCGGCCCCGATAGCCCGGTCTGCGGCGCGGCAAGCGCCCGGATCCGCGCCACCAGGTCCGCCTTGACCTCGGCCGGGCGCAGGCCGGAGGGCAGCTGGTCCAGCTCGATCAGCGCCTCGTGCCGCGTCGCCCCGCCCATCGCCTCCATCCGGTCGGACAGGTCCTTGAGCACCACCGTGCTGGTCACCGGCTGGTCGAAGCCGGCCCCGACCACGTCGCGGACCCGGCTGCGCACCTGCGCGATGGACAGATAGCCCGAGCCCGAATGCGGATTGCGCGGCCCGTCCGGATTGATGCCCGGCGCGGCGTAGTTGCTGAAGCGGCCGTCGGCGCCGGCGATGTCGTCGGACAGGTCGGCATCCAGCGCGACCGGATCGCGGCGGTCGGCGACATTGAACCAGGCGCGCACGCACGGCGGGAACGGCAGCTTCTTCTGCTTGATGTCCTGCTTGAACATGCTGCGCACCGCCGGCAGCCCCAGCGGCGAGCCGATGGTCAGCAGCAGCGCGACATCGCACTGGCTGGCCTTGAGCTTGCGCAGCACCTCGTAGGCGATCATCGAGCCCTGGCTGTGGGCCACCACCACGAACGGCCCGCCGCCGGACATCAGCCGCTCGCGCAGGCTGTCTTCCATCGCCGCGCGCCGCGCCGGGACGAAGAAGAAATCGTGCACATCCTGCAGCAGCGCGGCCGAGACCAGCCGCAGCAGGATCTCGTTCAGACCCGACCACAGGCCGCGCGCGCCGGGGCCGGCGGCCGCCTCGAGCGCCGCACCGTTCTGGACCTGATCCAGCACCGCTTCCAGCTGGGCACGCTGCTGCGGGGTCTGCGCGCCAGCGCATCGACCAGCGCATGCAGATCGCCCCCGGCGGGCGGCAGGCCGAAGGCAGATAGCACGCGCTGCTCGGCCTGGCTGATGGTCGGGCCTTCGTCGCGATCGCTGCAGGTGCCGGCCTCGGACACCGGATAGCGCTTGCGGTCCACCAGTAGGCCATGCGCGTGCGCTCGCCCATGGCCCGGCCGAACAGCGCCTGGTCCCATTGGCAGCGCAGCACCTCGGCCGGCGGCTTGTTGCCGATGCCGTGGATGTAGACCACGGTCATCGCCTTGCCCTGGGCGCCGGCCATGTAGCCGCTGCGCGCCAGCGGGGTCTCCGGCGCGGCCGTGGCCTTGGGCGTGCCGCCGGCCTTGCGCCCGGGGGACCTGGACTTGGACGGGGTGGCCCCGCGGGCCGGTGGCTTGCTGGCCATGCGCATCTCCTGGCGATGGATATCCGTGCCAACGCCGGCCCTTAGCCGGTGCGGTCAGGCCACTGCAGGCTAACCGGGCCGCGTCGCACGCCTTGTGACCGGTGTCCTGCGCCCCTACACTGACTGCATCGGAACGATCTTCCGACCCAGTTCGAACCGGGGGTGCACTGGCTTCGACGGGGGTTGCGAAATTGTCTGGTGCATGCCGAGGGGGCAGCTTTCCTCGTAAATCCAGCGGCAAAATCATAGTTGCCAACGACGACAACTACGGTTCGGACTTCGCTCTCGCCGCCTAAAAGCAGCGTTGAGTTGTAGTTCTAAAGCCGCCTAAGGCGAACCCCCGAACCTACTTGTGCCCGTGCTCGTAGGTGTAGGGTCATTATCACGGAACCGGCGTTGACGGCTGCCTGTCAGTCATCGCTTAACCAAAACAGGCTGGTCCTGGGGTGCGCTTCGCACGCCGTGCTGCTCCGGGGCGAGATCCAACGGTGAGCTAAGCATGTAGTACCGGGCATGGAGTGCCTTCGGACGGGGGTTCAATTCCCCCCACCTCCACCAAACACTTGAAGGGATTCAACGAGTCGGGCCGCCTGCGAGGGCGGCCTTCTTCGTTTCCGGGCCATCACATTGAAACGCCGACCGATCGACGGGTGCTCGCCGCGGGGCGGACCTACATCGTGACCGCGGGCCCGCATCCGCAGGCCGCGCCGCATGGCCGCCGCAACCTGGTCCTCATTCTGGCGCCGCAAGGTGCGCCGGCCCTCGTCCCGGGCGGCGACTGGCGTCCGACCGGCTTCCGCGACCGCTAGGGAAGCGACCCAGCCGCTGACTAACCTGCGCCGTGCGCGCGCAGCTGATCCATCACTTCGTAGCAGGCGCCCATGGTGTGGTAGTCGGTCTTGCCGGCCGGGCTCTTCTCGTCGCTGTACTTGCGGTTGTCCGCATCCAGGATGCGGTACCAGGCGCCGTAGGTGTGGTCGATCATGTGCGCCCACGAGAACTGCCACAGGCGGTCGTACCAGTCCCAATAGCTGGCATCGCCGGTGCGCAGGGCGATCAAAGCGGCGGCGGCCAGGCTTTCGGCCTGCACCCAGAAGTACTTGTCGTCGTCGCAGACCTGGGTGGGCTGCTGCGCGATGTCGCCGCCGTCGGCGGGCAGTGGCGTCACCAGCGGTGCGAATCCGTAATACAGCCCACCGCGCTTCTCGTCCCAGCTGCGCGCCACGGCGGTGTCGAATAGGTGGCGCGCGGTCGGCACCAGCCAGTCGATGCCGCCGTCCAGCTCGCGGTCCAAAATCAGCAGCAGCTTGGCCCATTCGGTCTGGTGGCCGGGCTGGAAGCCCCAGGGGCGGAACAGGTGCTTGGGATTGTCCTTGTTGTATTCCCAGTCCACGTTCCAGTCGGTGTCGTAATGCTCCCAGACCAGGCCGCCGGCCTTGGCCGCCTGACGGCGGGTCATGTGGTCGGCCAGCAGCAGGGCGCGGTCCAGGTAGCGGCGCTCGCCGCTGGCCTGCCAGGCCGCGAGCATGGCCTCGCACATGTGCATGTTGGCGTTCTGGCCGCGGTAGGTGCTGAAGTTCCAGTCGGCGTCGGCCTCGTCGCGGTACAGGCCGGGGCCGGCCTCCCAGAAGCGCTGCTCGAGCAGGTTCCAGGTCTCGTCCATCCAGCCGCGCGCTTCTTCCACGCCGGCCTTCAGCCCGCAGGCGTAGGCCAACAGCACGAAGGCCACCCCGTAGCAGTGGTTGGTGGTGTCCTCCGGCACGCCATCGCGCAGGGTCCAGACATAGCCGCCGTTGGCCGGGTTGCGGTGCACCTGGCGCAGGTAGCGCAGGCCGTGCAGCATCGCCTCGCGGTATTCGGGACGCTCGAACTCGCGCCAGGCCATGGCGTAGTTGAAGACGAAGCGCGTGCTGCTGACCAGGTGACGGTGGCCGGCGTCGTAGACGGTGCCGTCGTCCTTGAAGTACTGGAAGAAGCCGCCGGCCGGATCGATCGCGCGCGGGTGGTAGAAGGCCATCGTCTGCGCGATGTGCTCGCGCAGGAAGTCGGTGGAGCGGAAGTTGGGCATCGGGGCAGCGTCCATCGGATTGATCACAGCAGAGACAGGACTTCGGCACGGGTCGGCATGGCCGCGAACGCGCCCTTGCGCGTGACCGCCAGCGCGCCGGTGGCGGTGCCGAAGCGCACGGCTTCTTCCACGCGGGCCGGGTCGGCGCAGAACGCGCTGAAGCCCGCGCCCGCCCCGCCCAGTTCGACCAGCCGGACCAGCAGCCCGCCGACGAAGGCATCGCCCGCGGCGGTGGTGTCGCGCACCTGCACGGCGAAGCCCGACACCTGTCCTTGCGCCTGGCGTGTGGTCCACACCACCTCGCCGGGCCCGTCGGTGATCACCAGAAGTTCGGTGCGCCCGGCCAGCAGGCGGGCGATGACGCCGGCCTCGGCCTGCGCATCGTGGCCGGCGAGGAACTGCAGCTCCTCGCGAGAGAGCTTGACGACCTGCGCCAGCGCCAGGCCTTGCCACAGCGTGGGCGTCGGATCGACGCCCTCCGGCCACAGCGCCGGGCGCAGGTTGAGGTCGAAGCTCACCACGGCACCGGCCTGGCCCGCGCGCTGCGCGCCGGTGAAGGTGGCCTGCGCGCAGTCCGTGTCGGTCAGGCTGTTGGAGCAGAAATGGAAGACATCGGCGCGCGCCAGACAGTCGGCGTCGAAATGCTCGGCCCGGAACAGCAGGTCGGCCGCAGGCGGGCGATAGAAGCTGAAGCTGCGCTCGCCCGCCTCGTCCAGGGCCACGAACGCCAGCGCGGTCTTGGCTTGCGCGGTACGCACGGTATGGCCGACGCCGACGCCGAAGCCAGCCAGCGCCTCATGCAGGAAGTCGCCGAACATGTCCTGCCCCAGCATCCCCACGAACTGGCTGTCCGCGCCCAGGCGCGCGGCGGCCACCGCGACATTGGCCGGCGCGCCGCCGGCGTACTGCTCGAAGGCGCGGGCCTGGCCTTCGACCGGCGGTTGGGCCAGCAGGTCGATCAGCACTTCGCCGAAGCAGACTAGAGAGGCCGGGCGGCCGGGCGCAGCGTCATGCGGCATGCTGGGAATTCGCAGAAGAGAGCGGGAAGAGACGGACTTGCAGTGCGGCCATGCGCGCGGGAGCCAGCGCTGGCGCACACGGCGCGGCAGGGGCGCGCGGGAGGTGAGACTGAATCGCCATTTGGCCGTGTTCAACCGATTTAGATCGATTGAAATTTCGCATACCGCGCATTGGATTGCATCCCGCAGCGCAGCACCAAGGCGCGCGAAAGCCGGTCGGAGCCGCCAGCCTAGGTGACGCGCAAGGTGCGCGCCACTCGCCCGACCCGACTCAGCCTGCCGCTTCGGCCGCGCCCTCGCCCGCCTCGCGCCGCTCGGCGCGGCGCGCCAGACCGTAGAGCGCCAGGCCCGCCGCGGCGGTGGCCGCGCCGACATAGCCGGTGACCGTCCAGCCCAGCCCCGCGCTGATCGCCAGTCCGCCGAGCCACGGCCCCAGCGCGTTGGCCACGTTGAAGGCGGCGTGGTTGGACGCGGCCGCCAGGGTCTGCGCGCTGGAAGCCACGTCCATCAGCCGGGTCTGCAGCACCGGCGCCAGGCTGACCATGGTGCCGACCGCGATCACCGCCGGCAGCAGCGTCCACACCGAATGGGCGCTGGCGGGGAACGCCAGCAGCACCAGCGTCGACCAGGTCAGCACCACCGGCGTGGCGCGGAACTGCAGTCGGTCGAACAGCCAGCCGCCGCCCACGTTGCCCAGGATGCCGCCGACGCCGAAGGCCACCATCGCCGCCGGCACCCAGCGCTCGTCCAGGCGGGTGACCTCGAGCAGCGTCGGCGCCAGGTAGGAGAACACGCAGAACATGCCGGCGAAGCCGATCGCGCCGATGGCCAGCGCGTACCAGACCTGCGGGCGGTGGAAGTCGCGCAGTTCGCGCAGCGGATCCTGGCGCGGCTCGTTCGGGTTCGGCTTGAGGAAGGCGGCCACCAGCGCCACGGTCAGCAGCGCGAGCGCCCCGACCAGCCCGTAGGCATAGCGCCAGCTCAGCACCTGGCCCAGCCAGGTCGCCAGCGGATTGCCGATCAGCATCGCCACCGTCAGGCCGAGCATGACCCGGCTGACCGCGGCGGCGCGGCGGTCGGGCGGGCTCATCGAAGCGGCCACCAGCGCGGCCACGCCGAAGTAGGCGCCGTGCGGCAGCCCGGCGATGAAGCGGAATACCAGCCCCACGCCGTAGTTCGGCGCCAGCGCGCTGGCCAGGTTGCCCAGCGCATAGAACCCCATCAGGAGCAGCAGCAGCGTGCGCCTCGGCAGGCGCGCGCCCAGGATCGCCAGTACCGGCGCGCCCACGACTACGCCCAGCGCGTAGGCGCTGATCAGATGGCCGACCTGCGGCTCGCTGATCGACAGCCCGCGGGCGATATGGGGCATCAACCCCATGGAGGCGAACTCGCCCACGCCGATCGCGAAACCGCCCATCGACAGGGCGAAGAGGATCAGCACATAGACGCGGCGGGAAACGGGCGCGGCCGGCGCGGTGACGGGCGTGGGCGCAGTGGCCATGGGGGATGCCTGGCGGATGCGGAAGGCCGTGCATTATGACGCGCCGCAACATCGACCTGATCACACGCAGCTTTCCACGGCGCGCGGTGTCGCGGGAGACCATCGCGGGCGCGCTGTCACAAAAGCAACGGGCCGCGATGCGGCCCGTTGTGTCGTGCGACGTGTGGAACTTGCGGTTCGTCAGCCGCCCTGCTCGACCGGCAGCACGCGGATCTCGACGCGGCGGTTCTGCGCGCGGCCGGCCTCGGTGTCGTTGCTGGCGATGGGATAGCGCTTGCCCATGCCGATCACCTCGAAGCGCTGACGCATCAGGCCCTGGCCGATCAGGTAGTCGGCGACCGAATTGGCGCGCGCCTCGGACAGGGTCTGGTTGACCGCATCGCTGCCCACGCTGTCGGTGTGGCCGCTGACTTCCACGATGGTCTGGTTGAACTCCTTCAGCGTGGCGGCCACGTTGTTGAGCGCCGGATAGAACTGCGGCTTGAGCGCGGACTTGCCGAAGTCGAAGGTCACCCCGTCCGGCAGGTTGAGCTTGATGACATCGCCGTCGCGGCTGACGTCGATGCCGGTGCCGGCGGTCTGGCGACGCAGCTGCGCCTCCTGGCGATCCTGATAGACGCCGATCGCGCCGCCGGTCAGGCCGCCGACGCCGGCGCCGATCAGCGCGTGCTGGCGACGCGAGGTCGCATCGTGGCCGCTGAGCAGGCCCACCGCCGCGCCGATTCCGGCGCCGATCAGCGCGTTGTTGCGGGTGCGGTTGGGATCGTTCGGGTCGCTGGTCTGGCCGGTGTAGGTGGCGCAGCCGGCCAGCACGGTCGCGGAGAGGACGCCGCACAGCAGGGTGCGGGAGAGCAGCTTGGAGGTGTTCATGGTGAGAGAACCTTTCCGGGGGTGGATCCGGGTGTGTTGCGGTGTGCGCACGCTAACGCCCACCGCGACAAATTCCGATGAATCGCGCAGTGCCGAGCCTGGAGAGGTTCAGCGGCGCGTAGTCCTGTCAGGTTCAACGCGTCGCCGCATACGCGGCCAGCGCGGCCTCGCGCCCTTCGGACAGATCCACCAGGGGCCGGCGCGGATACTCGGGCGCCAGGCGCTCAAGCAGGTCGGGCGACTCCCATGGCGCGAAGCGCGCCTGCAGCGGCAACGCTTCTAGTTCGGGCACCCAGCGGGTGATGTAGTGCGCCTTCGGATCGAACTTCTGCGCCTGGGTTACCGGATTGAAGATGCGGAAGTACGGCGAGGCGTCGGCGCCGGTGCCGGCCACCCATTGCCAGCCCAGCGTGTTGTTGGCCAGGTCCGCATCGACCAGCGTGTCCCAGAACCAGCGCGCCCCTTCCAGCCAGTGCACGCGCAGGTGCTTGGTCAGATAGCTGGCCACGAGCAGGCGCACGCGGTTGTGCATTACGCCGGTGTGCCACAGCTGACGCATGCCCGCATCGACGATGGGCACGCCGGTGCGACCGCGCTGCCACGCCTGCATCCGGCTGGCATCGGCCCTGGCCCACTGGAAGCCGTCGAAGCGCGGGTTGAGGTTGTCCTCGATCGTGTGCGGGAAGTGGTGCATCAGGTGATAGGCGAACTCGCGCCACACCAGCTGGCGGATGAAGCCGTCGATGTCGCGCTCCAGTTTGGCGCTGCGCACCTGCTCCAGCCGCGCGATCACCCGCCAGGGTGCGATCTCGCCGAAGTGCAGATGCGGCGACAGCTGCGAGGTGCCGGTCCGGTCCGGCAGGTCGCGCTGGTCCAGGTAGCCCGACAGCGCACCGTCGACGAAGACCTCCAGCGCCTCGTGCGCGCCGGCTTCGCCGGGCTGGTGATGCGCCCAGAAGCCCGCATCCCAGCCCAGCCGAGGCTTGAGGCCGAGCGAATCGACGCCGTCGCTGCCGATGCGCGCGGGCACCGACGGCAGCGTGCGCGGGGCGTCGTGCAGCGCACGCTGCGGCAGCGCGGCCAGCACGCTGCGGTAGTAAGGCGTGAACACCCTGTACGGCCCGCCGCTCTTGGTGGTCACGTCCCAGGGCTCGGCCAGCAGCGCGGCGTTGCAGCTGCGCGCATCGAAGCCCTGGTCCTTCAGCGCCTGCTTGATCGTGGCATCGCGCGCCTGGGTGGTCGGCTCGTACTTGCGGTTCCAGAACAGCGCCTGTGCCCCGCTCTGCGCGATCAGCGCCTCCAGCACGCGGCTGCTGTCGCCCTGGCGCACGACCAGGCGCGAGCCGCGTGCGTGCAGATCGGCACTCAGCGCCTTGAGCGAGCGGTGGCGCCAGGCGTTGGACGCCGCGCCGGGCGCCCAGCGGCCTTCCTCGTGCGGGGCGTGGATGTAGACCGGGATCGGATCGAAGCCGGCCTCCAGCGCCATGTGCAGGGCCGGATTGTCGGCCAGGCGCAGATCGTTGCGGAACCAGACCAGTGCGACGGGCATGCGGGCCTTGGGGCGGAAGGAGACGCCCGCGATGGTGCACGCCCGGCCGGCGCGGGGCGGTGAAGCCGCGCGCCGACGGGCTTACTCGAAGCTGCCCACCGAATCGTGCGCCAGATTGTCGAAGCGGGTGTACTCGCCGAAGAACTTCAGCTTGCACGAACCGGTCGGGCCGCCGCGGTGCTTGCCGATGATGATCTCGGCCAGGCCCTTGTCCGGCGAATTTTCCTTGTTGTAGTAGTCGTCGCGGTAGATGAACACGATCATGTCCGCGTCCTGCTCGATGGCGCCGGATTCGCGCAGGTCGGCCATCACCGGGCGCTTGTCGGTACGCGTTTCCAGCGAGCGGTTGAGCTGGGACAGGGCGATCACCGGCACGTTGAGTTCCTTGGCCAGGCCCTTGAGCGAGCGGCTGATCTCGGAGATCTCGGTGGCGCGGTTCTCGCTGTTGCCCGGCACGCTCATCAGCTGCAGGTAGTCGATCACGATCAGGCCCAGCTCGTGCTCGCGCTTGAGGCGGCGGCACTTGGAGCGCAGCACCTCGGGCGACAGGCCCGGGGTGTCGTCGATGAAGATCTTGGTCTCCTTGAGCATGCGGATGGCCGCGGTGACGCGGCTCCAGTCCTCGTCCTCCAGCTGGCCGTTGCGCAGGCGCTGGGCGTTGATTCGCCCGTTGGAGGAGATCAGGCGCAGGGCCAGCTGCGCCGAGGACATTTCCATCGAGAACACGGCCACGGCCTTCTTCGACTTGATCGCCGCGTACTCGGCGATGTTCAGCGCGAAGGTGGTCTTGCCCATGGCCGGACGCGCGGCCAGGATGATCAGGTCGGTCGGCTGCAGGCCGGCGGTCATGCCGTCGAACTCGGTATAGCCGGTGGGCAGGCCGGTGATGGTGCCGCCGTTGTTGTAGCGGTCCTGCAGCACCGAGAACGCGTCCTTCAACGCGTTGGGCATGGCCACGAAGTCGCTGCGCCCGCGCGCGCCGGCCTCGGCGATGGCGAACACCTTCTGCTCGGCCGCGGCCAGCAGTTCGGCGCTCTCGCGGCCTTCGGGCTGGAAGCCGTTGTTGACGATCTCGGTGCCCACGTCGATCAACTGGCGCATCACCGCCTTGTCGCGCACGATCTCGGCGTAGGCGGTGATGTTGGCGGCCGAGGGCGTGGAGCTGGCCAGTTCGATCAGGTAGGCGCCGCCGGCGATCAGGTCCGACTGGCCCTGCCCTTCGAACCATTCGCCCAGGGTCACCGCGTCGAACGGGCGGCTGCGCTCGGCCAGCTCGCTGATGGCGCGGTAGATCAGCTGGTGGTCGCGGCGGTAGAAGTCGTTCGGGGTGAGCTTGTCGTTGACCCGGTCGTAGGCATCGGGCACCAGCATCAGCCCGCCCAGGACGGCCTGCTCGGCCTCGATCGAGTGCGGGGGCATGCGCAGCTGTTCGATGCGCGTATCGGTGGGATCGTTGCGGAATTCGCGATCGCGACGGGGTGCAGCCATGGGTGTGAGGTCTCGAAGGGCGAACGCGCCAACGCGCGCGCCCATGTTAGTCAGCCGGCCGCTCGACCGGTATGCATAAGCCTGTGGACAAGTGGTGGAGAAGATGTGCGCTGCCCGTCTCATCGGCTGCGAGCGCGCGGTGCAGGTCGAGATAGCTCTCTATCGAATCTGCGTGTGTCGGCGTCCTGACTTCGGGTGGGCCGCGTTGAGATTCAAGGCTTCGATTCGACAGAAGTCACGATCCATCGGCCGCCGGGCCTCAGCCCCGCCTGAAATGCTGAAGATGCTGAGGGCAACATTGCTTGTCCGGCCCCACGACCGTGGGAGCCGCCATGGCGGCGACGGGGCCTTCCCGGCAAAGCTTCATCGCGGCTCAGGCATTGCCGGTAGAGCCGCATCGCCGCCATGGCGGCCCCCACCTGTAGAGCGGAGCTTGCTCCGCTGGGGCCTTCCCATGATCCGGCCGAAAAGCAGCGGAGCAAGCTCCGCTCTACAGGCAGGCCGCTAAGATTTGAGGAGACAGTTGCTCCCAACCGAAGCCACAGCACCCAAGAGCCACTGGAGCAAGCGGTGTGGTCGATCTTTCCCAAACCGGAGTGCGTTGGTCTTGGAGGGCTGGAGATTAAGAGCGCTGCGCCCGGTCGAGTCGAAGCAATGCGGCCGTAGATCGGGACTTCTTCTAGAACGAAGCCGAGCACTTCAACGCGCGAGGCAGCGGGCCGGCGGGCGGTGGCCGCGCCTAGCGAGGCAGGATGCCGAGCGCCTTAAGGCAGGTCAGGATGCCCTGATCGAGGGATAAGCGGCCACCGCCCGCCGGACCGCTGCCCCTTCCGAAGTCCCACGCACGCACGTCGCGATCAACCAACCTTGCGAAGAAGACCCCAACGAAAACGGGCGCCTCGCGGCGCCCGTCGTATCGAACCGCGTTGCCTGAAGGATCAGGCTTCGGCTTCGACCACCACCTTGACGGTGGTTTCCACGTCGGCGTGCAGCTTCAGCAGCACGTCGTACTCGCCGATGTTGCGCAGCGGGCCTTCGCCCATGACCACTTCGCTCTTCTCCAGCGGCAGGCCGGCGGCGGTGAAGGCCTCGGCGATGTCGCGCGGGCCGACCGAGCCGAACAGCTTGCCTTCGGTCGAGGCGTTGGCCTTGACGGTGACGCTGGCGCCTTCGAACTTGCCGGCGCGGCCGGAGGCCTCGTCGTGGATGGCCTTGGCCTTGGCTTCGTACTCGGCGCGCTTGGCCTCGAACTCGGCCACGTTGGCGGCGGTCGCCGGCACGGCCTTGCCCTGCGGCACCAGGTAGTTGCGGCCGTAGCCCGGCTTGACGCTGACCTTGTCGCCCAGGACGCCCAGGTTGGTCACTTTCTGCAGGAGGATCAGATCCATTTCTTTGCTCCGTTATTCGTTAGCGGCGCAGGAGCGCCGCAACGGTTGCTGTCCGAATAGGACGGGTGTCGTTGAAGCAGGGGTGAGTGGAGAGGAGCGAGGAGCGAGCGACAGCCGAAGCTTTGCTCACTACGCACTCCCTGCGGCGCTAGCCGCCACTCACTTCCGCACTCAGACGTCGTGGTTGTCGGTGTACGGGATCAGGGCCAGGAAACGGGCGCGCTTGACGGCCGTCTGCAGCTGGCGCTGGTAGCGCGCCTTGGTGCCGGTGACGCGGCTGGGGACGATCTTGCCGGTCTCGGTCAGGTACTGGCGCAGGGTGTTGAGATCCTTGTAGTCGATCTCCTTGACACCTTCGGCCGTGAACTTGCAGAACTTGCGGCGACGGAAGAACTTGGACATGGTCAGGGTTCCTTAGGCGGCTTCGGCGGAGTCGGAATCGTCGTCGGACTTGGCGTTGTCGCCTTCGTCGTCGCGACGGCGGCGCTCGCCGCGCTCGGGCTTGTCGCCCTTCTCGTCCTTGCTCTTCATGATGATCGACATCTCGGTGTCGGCCACGTCGCCGTCGCGCTTCATGATCAGGTGACGCAGGATGGCGTCATTGAAGCGGAAGGTCTCGGTCAGCTCGGTCAGGGTGGCCTGGTCGACTTCGACGTTCATCAGCACGTAGTGGGCCTTGACCAGGTTCTGGATCGGATAGGCCAGCTGGCGGCGGCCCCAGTCTTCCAGACGCACGATCTTGCCGTTGCCGTTCTCGATGATGACCTTGTAGCGCTCGACCATGGCCGGCACCTGCTCGCTCTGGTCCGGGTGGACCAGGAACACGATTTCGTAAAAACGCATTGTCGTTCCCTTTCGGATGATGGCCGAAGGCGCGATGCCGCCGGCCGGACAGCCCCCCGCCGATGCGGTGGAGCAAGAGCCCCGACGGCCTGGCGGCCAGCAGGGAGCAGGAAATTATGTCAGGTCAAGGGGTTGCGTGCAATCGCGCGGGGATTGGGCGCGATTCGGGCGGCTACCGGCCCGTAACCCGGAGCTAGCACCAAGGCTGCGCAGGCGGCGTCAGCGACGCGCTTGCCCCCTGCCCCGCTTGCCGCTCCCTGATGCCTCAGGCCGCGTTGGCGTCGGTGGTGAAGCTCTCGCCGCAGCCGCATTCGGCCGTCGCATTGGGGTTGGCGAACAGGAACTCCTCGCCCAGACCGCGCTTGCCGAAGTCGATCCGGGTGCCGTCCACCAGCGGCAGGCTGTCGGCATCGACATAGATGCGCACGCCGTCCTGCTCGAACACGGTGTCGTCTTCGCGCTGCTCGCGGGCCAGGTCGGTCACATGGCCCCAGCCCGAGCAGCCGGTGCGGGTCACGCCGAAGCGCAGGCCCAGCGCGCCGGGCGTGGACTGGACGAAGCGCTGGACGCGCTGGTGGGCGAGCGGCGTGAGAGTGATGGCCATGACGATGCCTGCGATGTTGCGGACCGGAATTATAAGGTGTGGGTGCGCCGCCGGTGGCGCCACGGAGCGAACGGAGCGTGCCCGCCGCGTGCGCCAACCGGTAGACTTGCGCGTTCATTCAGATCGAGCCGAACGGGCCGGGATTCAAGACATGACGGTGGTGAGCGTCGAACATGCGCTGGCGGGCAAGCTCCCGGCCGGCGGCGAGGTGACGGTACGCGGCTGGGTGCGCACGCGGCGCGACTCCAAGGCCGGCCTGTCCTTCGTCAACGTCAGCGACGGTTCGTGCTTCGCCCCCATTCAGGTCGTGGCGCCCAACACCCTGCCCAACTACGAGTCCGAGGTGAAGCACCTGACCGCCGGTTGCGCGGTGATCGCCACCGGCACCCTGGTGGCTTCGCAGGGCCAGGGCCAGCGCTTCGAGATCCAGGCCGAATCGGTCGAGGTGGTCGGTTGGGTCGAGGATCCGGAGACCTATCCGATCCAGCCCAAGGCGCACTCGCTGGAGTTCCTGCGCGAGGTCGCGCACCTGCGCCCGCGCACCAACCTGTTCGGCGCGGTCACCCGCATCCGCAACTGCCTGGCCCAAGCGGTGCACCGCTTCTTCCATGAGAACGGCTTCAACTGGATCTCCACGCCGATCATCACCACCTCCGACGCCGAGGGCGCCGGGCAGATGTTCCGCGTCTCCACACTGGACCTGACCAACCTGCCGCGCAACGCCGCCGGCGAGGTGGACTTCGGCCGCGACTTCTTCGGCAAGGAGACCTTCCTGACCGTGTCGGGCCAGCTCAACGTCGAGGCCTACTGCCTGGCCCTGAGCAAGGTCTACACCTTCGGCCCGACCTTCCGCGCCGAGAACTCCAACACCACCCGGCACCTGGCCGAGTTCTGGATGATCGAGCCGGAGATCGCCTTCGCCGACCTGGCCGAGGACGCGCGTCTGGCCGAGGAGTTCCTCAAATACCTGTTCAAGGCCGTGCTCGACGAGCGCATGGACGATCTGAGCTTCATCGCCGAGCGCGTGGACAAGACCGCGATCAGCAAGCTGGAGGCGTTCATCAACGCGCCGTTCGAACGCATCGACTACACCGATGCCATCGAGCTGCTGCGCAAGTCCGGCAAGAAGTTCGACTTCCCGGTCGAATGGGGCCTGGACCTGCAGACCGAGCACGAGCGCTGGCTGACCGAGGAACACGTCGGCCGCCCGGTGGTGGTGACCAACTACCCCGAGCACATCAAGGCCTTCTACATGCGCCTGAACGACGACGGCCGGACTGTCGCGGCGATGGACGTGCTGGCGCCCGGCATCGGCGAGATCATCGGCGGCAGCCAGCGCGAGGAGCGCCTGGACGTGCTGGACGCGCGCATGGCGCAGTTCGGCCTGGATCCGTCGCATTACGGCTGGTACCGCGACTTCCGCCGCTACGGCACGGTGCCGCACGCCGGCTTCGGCCTGGGCTTCGAGCGCCTGGTGGTCTACGTCTGCGGCCTGTCCAACATCCGCGACGCGATCCCCTACCCGCGCGCGCCGGGCAACGCGGAGTTCTGAGCGCCATGCATGCGCAGCTGGTGGTGCAGGTGGCGACGTTCATCGCCGGGTTCGCGGCCTTCGGCTTCGGCCTGGTCGGCATCGCCCGCAGCCTGCGCCTGCAGAAGCTGCTGATGGCCAAGCAGGAACAGGGGCTGGACGTGCGCGCCACCAAGGCCGACCCGCAGGTGCGCGCGGCGATGCAGGGCCTGCGCGCGCCGCTGCTGTGGGCCACGGTGCTGGCCGTGTGCTCGGTGGCGCTGCCCTCGCTGGCCCGACTGGTGCTGGCGTGATCCTGTTCTTCGCCCTGCTGTTCGTGGCCACGGCGATCGCCGGGTTCTGCGCCTTCGTGATCTTCTGGCCGCTGACCCTGATCCACGTGCGCGACCGCCATCCGCAGGTGGCCGAGGAACTGGGTCCGGGCGCCTTCATGAAACCCGCCGCGCTGGCCTGGCTGCTGCGCGGCACTTACTTGCAGCGCCGGGACGGCGCACTGAACGGCCTGGCCACCCCGGCGCGCATCGCCGCGCTGGTGATCGTGTGCGGCCTGGCCATGGCCGGGCTGCTGTGGCTGGCCTACGAGGTAGTGAAATGAGCGAGACGACACGCGTCCAGTGGTGGCTGGCCACCCTGGGCCAGACCCTGATCTGGGCCCGGCTGCGGATCAAGGAGGCCGGCACCGCCGAGGTGCTGGACAGCGACGGCAATACGCTGGCCTACGACAGCGAGGACAGCGCCCGCGGGGCGCTGTTCGACGCCGAATTCGTCGCCTACGACGGCCTGGACGAGGAAGACGCGCTGCTGCGTGGCTTTTCCCTGCGCGAGGTCGTCCCGCCGCACGCCGACGACGATGCCGCGCTCAAGCCGTTGATGGTGCAGCGGCTGGGCGGCGGGCACGCCTGAGCGAGGGCGGCATGTACACCCCGCGCGCCTTCGCGCAGACCGACCTGGCGCGGCTGGATGGGCTGATCGCGCGCGATGCCTTCATCACCCTGATCACGCAGCACGAAGACGGCACGCCCGAGGTCAGCCATCTGCCGGTGCTCTACGCCCGCGACGGCGCGCGCATCGTGCTGGAAGGCCATTGGGCCAAGCCCAACCCGCAGGCGCGCCACGCGGGCAAGGCCCTGGCCATCGTCCACGGCCCGCATGCCTATGTCTCGCCTTCGGCGTATCCGGACAAGGCGCAGGCCGCGCGGGTGCCGACCTGGAACTACGCCGTCGCCCATCTGCACGGGGTGCTCGAACGCATCGAGGACACCGATGCCCTGGCCGACCTGGTCGACCGGCTCAGCGCGCATTACGAGGCCAGTGTCGGCCGCGACTGGCGCTTCGAGCACGACGACCCGCGCCTGACCCGGCAGCTGGCCGGCATCGTCGGCTTTCGGCTGGTGGTCGAGCGGGCCGAGCTGAAGTTCAAGCTCAGTCAGAACCATCCGCGCGCCAATCAGCAGGCGGTGATCGAGGATCTGGCCGCGCGTGCCGATCCGGGGGCGCGCGAGGTTGCCGCGCTGATGCGTGGCGATGCGGGCCTGACCGATACCGCAGACTGACGGAGCGGCGCCCATATGTAGAGCGGAGCTTGCTCCGCCGCCTTTCGGCTGGATCGTCGGCAAGCCGTAGAGCGGAGCTTGCTCCGCTGCCTTTCGGCCGGATCGTCGGCAAGCCGCAGCGGAGCAAGCTCCGCTCTACAAGGAGGTTGCGGCTTGATGTGAGCGCCGTTGCTTCCACCAGGCAGAACGCGACACCATAACACGCTTGGCGTCACAGTAACGCCCCGCGATCCGAATCGGAGCACTGCGATGGACCTGAACCTTTCCGGCCGCCATGCGCTGGTCTGTGGCGCCTCGGAAGGCATCGGCCGGGCCGCCGCGATCGAACTGGCGCTGCTGGGCTGCGATGTCACCGTGCTGGCCAGGCGCCAGGCCATGCTGCAGCAGCTGGTGGCCGAGCTGCCTGTCGTGCAGGAAGGCCAGACGCATGGCTGGCTGTTCGGCGACGACGGCAAGACCGAGATGCTCTCCACCGATGTGGTCGGCCTGGCCGCGCGCAAGCCGGTGCACGTGCTGATCAACAACGGCGGCGGGCCGCCGGGCGGGCGCGCCATCGACGCGGATCTGGACGCCTACCTCACCGCCTTCCGCCACCACACCCTGGCCAACCATGTGCGCGTGCAGGCGGTGCTGCCGGGCATGCGCGCCGCCGGCTGGGGCCGCATCGTCAACGTGGTCTCGACCTCGGTGTACGAGCCGATCCCCAACCTGGGCGTGTCCAACACCATCCGCGCCTCGGTGGCCGGCTGGGCCAAGACGCTCTCGCGCGAGCTGGGGCCCGATGGCATCACCATCAACAACGTGCTGCCCGGCTTCACCCGCACCGCGCGCATGGATCACATCGTCCAGGACCGGATGCAGGCCAGCGGCCAGAGCGCCGAGCAGATCCTGGACGGCATCGCGCAGGGCGTGCCCGTGCGCCGCATCGGCGAGGCGGCCGACATCGCCGCGGCCATCGCCTTCCTCGCCAGCCCCGCCGCCGGCTACATCACCGGCGTCAGCCTGGCCGTGGACGGCGGCCGCCTGCAGTCGATCTAGCGCCTGCACGCGGCCGCGACCCTTGCCCTGATCGAATCCGCCCATGCCTGAAGGTCCCGAGATCCGTCGCGCCGCCGATCGCCTGTTCGAGGCGGTCGGCAACCAGCCCCTGGAGCAGGTGTGGTTCTACCCGCCTTCGCTCAAATCCAAGCAGCGCGGGCTGATCGGCGCGCGCATTACCGCCATCGAGACGCATGGCAAGGCGATGCTGACGCGCTTCGACAACGGCACCACGCTGTACACGCACAACCAGCTCTATGGGGTGTGGCGGATCGCCGAGGCCGGCGAGCGGCCGGAGACTACCCGCAGCCTGCGCGCGGCGCTGGAGACGGCCGACAAGGCCATCCTGCTGTACTCGGCCTCGGACATCGCGCTGTGGAAGAACGCGGACCTAGCCCGCCATCCCTTCCTGTCCAAGCTCGGGCCGGACGTGCTGGACAAGCGCCTGACCGCGGCGGCGGTGGAGCGGCGGCTGCAGGAGCCGCGCTTCATGCGCATGTCGCTGGCCGCGCTGCTGCTGGACCAGGGCTTCCTGGCCGGGATGGGCAACTACCTGCGCTCGGAGGTGCTGTTCGAGGCCGGCATCGCGCCCACGCGCGCCGCGGCGGGCTTGAACCCGGACGAGCGCCGGCTGCTGGCCAGGGCGCTGTTGGATGTGCCGCGCCGCAGCTACCGTAGCCGCGGCATCCGCAAGGCGGCGGGCATGCGTGCCGACTACCTGACCGATACGCCCGATGGCTTCGCCTTAAAGGTCTTCGACCGCGCGGGCGAGCCGTGCCTGGACTGCGGCACGCTGATCCGCCGCCGCGAGCTGGCGGGACGGCGGCTGTACGACTGCGCGCACTGCCAGCGGTAGCCTTGTGTTGCTGTGGGTGAGGGCAACTGTCTCCTCACATCTCGCAGTGGCCTACCTGTAGCGCGGAGCTTTTGGCTATCCCCTTTTGGGGACTCCGCTGCTCTTTGTTCGGTTCGTGGGTAAGGCCCGAGCGGAGCAAGCTCCGCTCTACAGGTGGGAGCCGCCATGGCGGCGATGAAGCTTTACCGGTAAAGCCCATCGCCGCCATGGCGGCTCCCACCAAGCTCACCAAGTTCCCACTAAGTTCCCAACAAGCGCCTGAGCAGGGGCTTCCATACCGTCTTCGCGGGGGCTTCTGCGATAATCGCGGGCATGAGCGATCTCAAAGACCTGCTGCGCAACAACCTGGACTGGGCCGACAGGGTCCGCAAGGACGATCCGGGCTTCTTCGAACGTCTGTCCAAGCAGCAGTCGCCGCGCTATCTGTGGATCGGCTGCTCCGATTCGCGCGTGCCCGCCAACCAGATCCTGGGGCTGGACCCGGGCGAGGTGTTCGTCCACCGCAACGTGGCCAACGTGGTGGTGCACAGCGACCTCAACTGCCTCTCGGCGGTGCAGTTCTCGGTCGATGTGCTCAAGGTCGAGCACATCCTGATCGTCGGCCACTACGGCTGCGGTGGCGTGCATGCCAGCATGACCGGGGCGCGGATGGGCCTGGTGGACAACTGGCTGCGGCATGTGGGCGACGTGGCGGGCAAGCACGCGGCGCGCCTGGAGCGGGTGGAGAACGAGGCCCTGCGCCACGCGCGCCTGTGCGAGCTCAACGTGATCGAACAGGTCGCCAACGTGTGCCACACCACGATCCTGCAGGATGCCTGGGCGCGCGGCCAGCAGGTGGCCGTGCACGGCTGGTGCTACAGCCTGTCCGACGGCCGCGTGCGCGAGCTGGGCATGGACGTGGCCGGCCCCGACGATCTGCAGCCGGCCTACGCGCGCGCCCTGGCGGCGATGCCGACCACCGGCAAGCGCGACGCCTAGCCTGCCCCGCCTCGTTCCCAGGAGTCCGCCATGCTGCCCGCCCCGCTCAACCTGCAGGCCTGGATCGAGGAACACCGCCACCTGCTCAGGCCGCCGGTCGGCAACAAGGTGATCTACGCAGGCGACTTCATCGTGATGGTGGTCGGCGGGCCGAACGCGCGCACCGACTACCACTACGACGAGGGGCCGGAGTGGTTCTACCAGCTCGAGGGGCAGATGGTGCTGCGCATCCAGGAGGACGGCGCGCCGCGCGATATCCCGATCGGCGCCGGCGAGATCTTCCTGCTGCCGCCGCGCGTGCCGCATTCGCCGCAGCGCATGGAACACTCGGTCGGGCTGGTGATCGAGCGCCGCCGTCTGCCGGATGAGCAGGACGGGCTGCTGTGGTTCTGCGAGCGCTGCAACCACAAGCTCTATGAAGAGTATTTCCCCCTGCGCAACATCGAGACCGACTTCCCGCCGGTGTTCGACCGCTTCTACGCCTCGCGCGAGCACCGTACCTGCCAGGCCTGCGGTCACCTCAACCCGGCGCCGACGCGCTATGTGATGCCGGATACGTGAGCAGGAGTGGGTGGTGCGGCGAGGAGTGAGCGGTAGCGGCTTAGGCCTCGCGCGCTTGCCTTCGCTTTACTCACTCCTCACGCCTTCGCGCTCACGCCTCGCCCCACCATGTCCCCGTTCCTGCGCAGCCTGATCCGCCTCAAGCCCCGCGATATCCCGGTGCGGGTGGCGCTGCGCAACTCCTTCGCCGTGTTCGCTTCGCTGGCCGGCGGGGTGTGGGCCGGCGAGCCGGCGATCGGCCTCGGCATGGCGATCGGCGCGCTGCAGACCATGTTCGCCGACCAGCCCGGCGCCTACGGGCTGCGCATGCGGCGCATGCTGATGACCGCCTCGATCGCCGGCCTGTCGGCGGCGGTCGGCATCCTGGTCGGCCAGCACCTGGCGCTGCTGGCGGTGGCGGTGTTCGCGGTGGGCTTCGCCGGCGGCCTGGTGGTGGCGCTGGGGCCGCTGGCCGCGCGCAACGGCCTGGCCAGCATGATCCTGCTGATGGTCTGCGCCAACATGGGCCTGTCGCCCGCGCAGGCGCCGGGCGTGGCCTTGCTGATCTTCGCCGGCGGTCTGCTGCAGATGGTGATGGCGGTGGCGGCCTGGCCGCTGCAGCGCTACCGGCCCGAGCGCTTCGCCCTGGCGACCATCCTGCAGCAGTTGGCCATCACCGCGCGCACCCGTCCCGACGCCAGCCAGCCCTCGCCCACCCTGCAGGCGGCGCAGGACACGCTGCTGTTGCTGCACGGCCAGCACCACACGCGCGGGGTGGCGCTGCAGTCGTTCCGCATCATGGCCGAGCTGTGCGAGCGCACCCGCATCGACCTGCTGGCGCTGGCCGATGTGCATGCGCGCCTGGAGGACGCCAAGGCGCGCGAGCTGCTCGAGACCGTGCTCAAGCAGGCCGCCCTGGTGCTCGACCATCTGGCCGCGGCGCTGCGCGAGGCCGCCTCGCCGCAGCGCGCCGAGGGCGACGTGGCCCGGCTGCAGGCGCTGGTGCCGGCGGTCGAGGCCGCGCGCAAGCAGGCCGCCACGACCCGCGATCAGCGCCTGCTGCGCCTGGCCAGCGGCCGCGCCGCGGGACTGGCCGGACAGCTGCGTGCGCTGGTGCGCAACGGCTACTGGGCCAGCAGCCAGGGCCAGATCAACGCCCAGCAGGTCGAGGCGCGGCTGCCGCCGTCGATGCGGCCCGATTCGCCCTGGGTGACGCTGCGCGCCAACCTGACGCTGTCCTCGGCCGCGTTCCGCCACGCGCTGCGCTGCGCCACCGCGCTGATGGTCGCGCTGGTGCTGGAGAAGACGCTGAAGCTGCCGCACGGGACCTGGATCCCGATGACCACCGCGATCGTGCTCAAGCCCGATTTCGGCGGCACGCTGAGCTTCGGCGCCGGGCGCGTGGTCGGCACCCTGGCCGGGCTGGTGGTCGGCACGGCGCTGATCCACTACGCGATGGACGGCACGGTGGTGCGCCTGTTGCTGCTGTGGCTGTTCTGTTTCGGCTTCCGCCTGACCACGCAGATGAACTACGGCCTGGGCGTGGCCCTGCTGACCGGCATGCTGGTGATGCTGCTGTCCTTCGAGGGCTATGCGCCGGGCGAGGCGCTGAGCGCGCGCGTGGTCGCCACGCTGATCGGCAGCGCGCTGGCGATGCTGACCTATGCGCTGTGGCCCACCTGGGAAGGCAAGCGCACCCGCACCGCACTGGCGACGCTGCTGGAGGCCGACCAGCGGCACCTCAGCGCGCTGCTGGCCGGGCGCGTGGACGTGCTGGACGACACCCGCGTGGCCGCGCGCGCGGCGCGCACCAATGTGCAGGCCTCCATCGACCGGCTGCGCGCCGAGCCGCGCCGCCACGGCAACCGCGACGAGGCGCAGCTGGCCGAATCGCTGCTGGCCAACGCCACGCGCCTGATGCGCGCGCCGCTGACGCTGGAGGCCCAGCTGCGCGAGGGCGCCGCGCTGCCCGATCTGCCTGAGCTTGGCGCCTTCGCCCAGGCGCTGGACGCGGCCCTGGGCGCCCAGGTGCGCTATCTGCGCCAGACCGGCAAGTTCTCCGAGATCCCCACCCTGCGCCCGGACGAGCGCCGCCTGGCCGAGGCGGTGCCGCACGAGCAGGAGACTGCCTTCGCCCTGCTCGATGCGGCCGACCGCATCGCCGACAGCGTCGATACCGTCACCCACCTGCTGCGCCGCCGCCATGCCCGGTCTTCTGCGGCCCCGGTCGCGGCGGCGGGCGGCGCGCCCGGGTAGACTCCGAGGCTTCGCCGCGCGCTCCGAGGCTGTCGGACGCCGGTGCTTCCTCGATTCGCTCAAGTTCCCAAGCTTCCATGTCCGACGCCCGCACGCACGCCATCGCCCTGGACGCCGCAGATCCGCTGCGCGGCTTCCGCCAGGAATTCCTGATCCCCCGGCACAAGCACACCGAACAGGTGTACTTCTGCGGCAACTCGCTCGGCCTGCAGCCCAAGGGCGCGCGCAAGGCGGTCGAACAGGTGCTGGACAAGTGGGCGCACGAGGCGGTGGAGGGCCACTTCCGCGGCCAGGGCCAGTGGATGACCTACCACGAGCAGGTGCGCGAGCCGCTGGCGCGCGTGGTCGGCGCGCTGCCCAGCGAGGTGGTGGCGATGAACACCCTCACCGCCAACCTGCACTTCATGATGGTCAGCTTCTACCGGCCCACGCGCGAGCGCCCGGCGATCCTGATCGAGGCCGGCGCGTTTCCCTCCGACCGGCATGCGGTCGAGTCGCAGATCCGCTTCCATGGCTTCGACCCGGCCACCGACCTGATCGAGCTGGAGCCGGACGAGGCCGAAGGCACCATCTCGATGGCGGCGCTGGAGGCGGCCATCGCCATGCACGGCCATCGCCTGGCGCTGGTGCTGTGGCCCGGCATCCAGTACCGCACCGGGCAGGCCTTCGACCTGGCCGAGGTGGCGCGGCTGGCGCACGCGGCCGGGGCGGTGGCCGGCTTCGACCTGGCCCATGCGGTCGGCAACCTGCCGCTGGCGCTGCACGATGCGGATGCGGACTTCGCCGTGTGGTGCCATTACAAGTACCTCAACGCCGGGCCGGGCGCGGTGGCCGGCGCCTTCGTGCATGCGCGCCATGCGCACACCGACCGGCCGCGCTTCGCCGGCTGGTGGGGACACGAGAAGCAGACCCGCTTCCTGATGGCGCCGCAGTTCACGCCGACGCCGGGCGCGGAAGGCTGGCAGCTGAGCAATCCGCCGGTGCTGGCGATGGCCCCGCTGCTGGCCTCGCTGGCGCTGGTCGATCGCGCCGGCGGCATGGCGGCGCTGCGCGAAAAGTCCGAGCAGCTGACCGGTTTCCTGGAGGAGCTGATCGAGGCGCGCGTGCTGGACACGCTGGAGATCATCACCCCGGCCGAGCCCGAGCGCCGCGGCTGCCAGCTCTCGCTGCGCGTGGCCGGCGGGCGCGAGCGCGGCCGCGAGCTGTTCGACTACCTGGTCTCTGTGGGGGTGCTGGGCGACTGGCGCGAGCCGGACGTGATCCGCATCTCGCCGGTGCCGCTGTACAACAGCTTCAAGGACGTCTATCGCTTCGTCGAGGAAGTGGAACTGTGGCGCGGCGTATGAGCCCGGTCGCCACCGCGGGCGCCATGCGTTGAACGTCTCGGCACGCCCCATCACCCTGATCGGCGCCGGCCTGGCCGGCAGCCTGCTGGCGATCCTGCTGTCGCAGCGCGGCTGGCAGGTGACCCTGTTCGAGCGACGCGGCGATCCGCGCATCAAGGGCTACGAGTCGGGCCGGTCGATCAACCTGGCCCTGGCCGAACGCGGCCGCCATGCCCTACGCCAGGCCGGTGCCGAGGACGCGGTGATGTCACGCGCGGTGATGATGCGCGGGCGCATGGTGCATGCGCTCGGCGAAGCGCCGCAGCTGCAGCGCTACGGTCGCGACGACAGCGAGGTGATCTGGTCCATCCACCGCGCCGACCTCAACATCGCCCTGCTCGACCTGGCCGAGGCGGCCGGGGCGAAGATCCAGTTCTACCGGCGCCTGCACACGGTCGATTTCCCCGCCGGCTATGCGCGCTTCATCGACGATCGCGACGACTCGCCGCACGACATCCGCTTCGACACGCTGATCGGCGCCGACGGCGCCGGCTCGGCGCTGCGCGCGGCGATGGACCGCGCCTGTCCGTTGGGCGCGCGCACCGAGTTCCTGGGGCATTCCTACAAGGAACTGGAGATCCCGCCGGCCGAGGACGGCGGCTTCCGCATCGAGCCCAACGCGCTGCATCTGTGGCCGCGCGGCGACTACATGTGCATCGCCCTGCCCAACGACGAGGGCACCTTCACCGTCACCCTGTTCCTGCCCAACGAGGGGCCGACGAGCTTCGCCACGGTGGCCAGCGGCGCGCAGGCCCGCGCCCTGTTCGAACGCGACTTCCCCGACGCCCTGCCCCTGATCCCCGACCTGGTCCACGACTGGGAGGCGCATCCGCCCGGCCTGCTCGGCACGCTCTATCTGGACCGCTGGCACCTGGGTGGACGCGCGGTGCTGCTGGGCGATGCGGCGCACGCGATGGTGCCCTTCCACGGCCAGGGCATGAACTGCGCCTTCGAGGACTGCGTGGCGCTGGCCGAGCAGCTGGACCGGGCCGATTCGCTGGCGCAGGCCTATGCGGCCTTCGAGGCCCAGCGCAAGCCCAATGCCGCGGCGATCCAGGCCATGGCCCTGGAGAACTACATCGAGATGCGCGACCGCGTGGACGATGCGGACTTCCTGCTGCAGCGCCAGCTCGAGCAGGCGCTGCAGCAGCGCCACCCGGACCGCTTCGTGCCGCACTACACGATGGTCACCTTCATGCGCATCCCCTACGCGGTGGCGCTGGAACGCAGCGAGCTCCAGCGCCAGCTGCTGATCGAGGCCACCGCCGGCAGGCGCGCGCTGGCGCAGGTGGACTGGGACTGGGTGGACGCGCAGGTGCGGGCGCGCCTGAGCGTGCTGACCGACAGCGCCTGAAGCACAAGGTGCAGGCTTATGGCGTCGGGCCGGTCGAACCGCGCAGCACGCAGCGCGTGGCCATCACCAGCCGGCGCACGGGCAGCTCGGGCGACTTCATCCGCTCCAGCAGCAGCGACATGGCGGCCCGGCCCATCTCCTCAACGGGTTGTTCGACCACGCTGATGCCGGGCTCGACCAGCTCGGTCCAGCGCTCGTTGTCGAAGCCGGCCAGGGCCAGCTGATCGGGAATGGACAGCGCCGCCGCGCGCGCGGCGCGCAGCGCGCCCATCAGCAGCAGGTTGTTACTGGTCACCAGCGCCCGCGGCCGGTCCGGCTGCGCCAGCCACGGGCCGACCTCGGCGATGGCGGCCTCCGCCGTGGGCTCGATCTCGCGGTAGTCCGGCGCCAGGCCGTGGGCCTGCATCGCGGCCAGATAGCCGTCGCGGCGCTCGGTCGCGGTGGTGCTGGTGCTGCCGAACAGGCCGCCGATGCGGCGATAGCCCTGCGCCAGCAGATGCCCGACCAGCTCGGTCATGGCCGCGGCGTTGTCGATCACCACGCTGTCGTGCCGTCCGCTGGCCGGCGCGCGGTCGACCAGGACGGTGGGATAGTCCCATTGCATGCGCTCGAGCCGGCCCACGGTGGTGCGGGTGGGCGCGAAGATCAGGCCGCTGATGCGCTCCTCCTGCATCATCTGCAGGTACAGCGCTTCGCGCGATGGATCCTCGTCGGTGTTGCACAGCATGACGCGCAGCCCCTGCTGATAGGCCACCGCCTCCACCGCGCGGATCAGGGCGGTGAAGAAGGGATTGCGGATGTCGGCCACGATCACCCCGACGATGCCGCTGTGGCGCGAGCGCAGGCGCCGGGCCTGCAGGTTGAGCCGGTAGCCGGTCTGGGCGATGGCCGCCTCCACCCGTGCGCGCACCTCGGCGCTGACCGCGCCGCCGCCGATCACGCGCGAGACCGTGGACTTGGACACGCCCGCCACCCGGGCCACGTCGTTGATGCTGATGCTCACTGGGATCGTTTCCCTCGCTTCCTCGCCGGTTCCGGCTGCCGTGGCCCGGTCACAGCGTAGCGCGGCCGTGGCCTTTCGCTTTTGTGCAGTGCACATTGAAATTTCGGCTGGGAACGTTCCCAATTGCTTCCCAAGAGATCTGCTTGGAGTTCCTCGTGTCGCCACAACCCTCCCCCGCACCGGTCGCGCTGGAACTCGTTCGCCTCAATGCCCAGGCGCGCGACAAGGCCGATGCCATCGCCCAGGTCGCCCAGCTGCTCACCGCGGGCGGCTGCGTGGCCGAGGGCTACCAGGCCAGCATGTCCCGTCGCGAGGAGCTGGCGAACACCTTCCTCGGGCACGGCGTGGCCATCCCCCACGGCCTGGGCGAGGACCGTCACCTGGTGCGCCGCGACGGCATCGCCGTGCTGCAGCTGCCGCAGGGCGTGGAATGGAATCCGGGCCAGATCACCCATCTGGTGGTCGGCATCGCCGCCCAGTCCGACACGCACATCACCCTGCTGCGCCGGCTGACGCGGCTGATCCAGGACGAGGCGACGCTGCAGCGCCTGTTCACCACCGCCGAGGCGGACCAGATCGTCGCCGCGCTGTCCGGCGAGACGGCCAGCCAGCCGGCCGCGCCGGTCAGCGACCTGGAGCATCGCTTCGACTGGACCATCGCTTACCCCAACGGGCTGCATGCGCGCCCCGCCACGCGCTGGGCCGAGGCCGCGCGCCGCTTCGTGGCGCGCCTGCAGGTCCGCGCCGGCGACCAGGCGGCCGACGCCAAGAGCCTGGTGGCGCTGCTGCAGCTGGGCCTGCGCCAGGGCGATGCGATCGTGGTCTCGGCCGAGGGTCAGGACGCCGAGCCCGCCCTGGCCGCCCTGCGCAAGGCGATGGACGGGCTGATCCTGCAGGAGAAGGCCGACGCCGAGCGCGCCGCCCAGCGCCGCGCCGCGCCGGTCAACGGCTGGACCCCGCCCGAGGCGCAGGCGGCCATCGTCGGCATCGGCGCCAGCCCCGGCCTGGCGATCGCGCCGGTGCATGTGCTGGCCGGCGCGCAGACCGAGGTGGCCGACCGCCCCACGCCGCTGGGCGAAGGCGGCGCGCGGCTGCATCAGGCGCTCAGCCGCACCCGCCAGCAGCTGCGGGCGCTGGAGGACGACACCCAGCGCCGGCTGGGCGCGGCGGACGCGGCGATCTTCAAGGCCCAGGGCGCGCTGCTGGACGACACTGATCTCATCACCCGTGCCTGCCAGCTGATGGTCGAAGGCCATGGCGTGGCCTGGTCCTGGCATCAGGCCATCGAACAGACCGCCTCTGGCCTGGCGGCGCTGGGCAACCCGGTGCTGGCCGGACGCGCCGCGGACCTGCGCGATGTCGGCCGGCGCGTGCTGGCCCAGCTCGATCCCAGCGCCGCCGGCGGCGGCCTGGCCGACCTGCCCGACCATCCCTGCATCCTGCTGGCGGCCGACCTGTCGCCGTCGGACACGGCCAACCTGGATCCGCAGCGCGTGCTCGGCCTGGCCACCGCGCAGGGCGGCCCGACCTCGCATACCGCCATCCTCTCGCGCACGCTCGGCGTGCCGGCGCTGGTGGCCGGCGGCGCCGACCTGCTGGCCGTGGCGCCGGGCACCGAGGCCATCCTCGACGGCAATAGCGGGCGCCTGTACCTGTCGCCCTCGGCCAACGACCTGGCCGCCGCGCGCGCCTGGATCGACGAGCAGCGCCAGGTGCGCGAACGCGAGGCCCAGCAGCGGGCACAGCCGGCGCAGACCACCGATGGCCATCGCATCGACATCGGCGCCAACGTCAACCTGCCCGACCAGGTGCCGCTGGCGCTGGAACAGGGCGCCGAGGGCGTGGGCCTGATGCGCACCGAGTTCCTGTTCCTGGAGCGCAGCAGCACGCCGGACGAGGAAGAGCAGTTCCAGACCTATGTGGCCATGGCCGCTGCGCTGGACGGGCGCGCGCTGATCGTGCGTGCCCTGGACATCGGCGGCGACAAGCAGGTGGCGCACCTGGAGCTGCCGCACGAGGAGAATCCGTTCCTGGGCGTGCGCGGCGCGCTGCTGCGCCGTCCCGACCTGCTCGAACCGCAGCTGCGCGCGCTGTATCGCGCCGCCGCCCAAGGCGCGCGCCTGTCGATCATGTTCCCGATGATCACCTCGGTGCCCGAGCTGGTCGCCCTGCGCGGCATTTGCGAGCGGCTGCGCGCCGAGCTGGACGCCCCGCAGGTGCCGATCGGCATCATGATCGAGGTGCCGGCCGCGGCCGCCCAGGCCGATCTGCTGGCCCAGCACGCCGACTTCTTCTCCATCGGCACCAACGACCTGACCCAGTACGTGCTGGCGATCGACCGCCAGAACCCCGAGCTGGCCGCCGAGGCCGACAGCCTGCATCCGGCCGTGCTGCGCGCCATCCACAGCACGGTCGAAGGCGCCCGCGCCCACGGGCGCTGGGTCGGCGTGTGCGGCGGCCTGGCCGGCGATCCGTTCGGCGCCTGCCTGCTGGCCGGCCTGGGCGTGGACGAGCTGTCGATGACGCCCAACGACATCCCGGCGGTCAAGGCGCGCCTGCGCGCCGCGGCGCTGGCCGATCTGCAGGCGCTGGCGCAACAGGCCCTGGCCTGCGCCGACGCCACCCAGGTGCGCGCGCTCGAGGGAGCCGGCGCATGAGCCCACGCGTGCTGACCGTCACCCTGAATCCGGCGATCGACCAGACCGTGCGTCTGGATACGCTGGAGCCGGGCCACGTGCACCGCGCCGGGCGCAGCCGGGACGACGCCGGCGGCAAGGGCATCAACGTGGCCGCCTGCCTGGCCGACTGGGGCGTGCCGACCACGGCGCTGGGCGTGATCGGCGTGGACAACGAGGCGGTGTTCCGCGGCCTGTTCGAGCTGCGCGGCATTGCCGATGCCTGCCTGCGCGTGCCGGGGTTGACCCGCACCAACATCAAGCTGGTCGAGCGGGACGGCCGCACCACCGACATCAACCTGCCCGGCCTGTGCCTGGACGCCGGTGCCCTGAACGCCGTCGGCCAGCGCCTGGCGGCGCTGCTGACGCCGCAGATGCCGGTGGTCCTGTCCGGCAGCCTGCCGGCCGGCCTGCCGCCCACCGCCTGGGCGCAGCTGCAGGCCCAGGTCCACGCGGCCGGTGCGCGCGTGCTGCTGGACAGCAGCGGCCCGGCGCTGGTGGCCGCGCTGGACGGCGAATCGGTGCCGTTCGCGGTCAAGCCCAACCGCCACGAGCTGGAAGCCTGGACCGGCCAGTCCCTGGACGATCGCGACGCGGTGCTGGACGCCGGCCGCGCCCTGCTGGCGCGCGGGGTGTCGCTGGTCGCCATCTCCATGGGCAGCGACGGGGCCCTGTTCCTCGACCGCAGCGGCGCCCTGCTCGCCCGGCCGCCGCGCCTGGCCGATGGCAGCACCGTCGGCGCGGGCGACGCGATGGTGGCCGGCATCGCCGCGTCGCTGCTGGAGCCGTCCTTCGACCTGGCCGGCTGCGCGCAGCGGGCCACCGCCTTTTCCATGAGCCGCCTGCACAGCGGCGATGCCCGCCGGCTCGATCCGGCCCAGGTCCGCGCCTGGGCCGGCGAGGTCCGGATCGAACGCGTGGCCTGACCCTTCGCGGCCCGGCACATCCCAGAGTCCCAGGAGTTTTCCCATGCAAGCTTCCATCGTGGTCATCGCTGCCGGTGCGCGCAGCACCGAGGCGGTCCTCGCCGCCGAGGCGCTGCGCCGGGCGGCGCGTCAGCGCGGCCTGGAGCCGGCCGTGGAGATCCGCAGCGACCAGGGCATCACCGGGGCGCTGCCGCCCGGGCAGTGCGCCGGCGCCAGCGCCGTGCTGCTGGTCGGCGACGGCGATGCCGAGCGCGCGCGCTTCGGCCAGGCCGCGATCACCGAGGTCGGCCTGGATGCGGTGCTGGACGACCCCGAAGGCGTGCTGGCCGGCTGGGTCGGCGCGGCCGCCGCCGCGCCGGCGGCGCAGGCCAGCAAGCACATCGTCGCCATCACCTCCTGCCCGACCGGCATCGCGCATACCTTCATGGCCGCCGAGGGCCTGCAGCAGGCCGCTGCGGCGCTGGGCTACCACCTGCGCGTGGAGACCCAGGGCTCGGTCGGCGCGCAGGACACGCTCACCGCGGAGGAGATCGCCCAGGCCGACGTGGTCCTGATCGCGGCCGACCGCGAGGTGGAGCTGTCGCGCTTCGGTGGCAAGCGCGTGTTCAAGAGCGGCACCAAGCCGGCCATCAACGATGGCCAGGCGCTGATCCGCAAGGCGCTGGCCGAGGCCAGCATGCAGGCCAGCATGCAGGCCGGCGGCGCCGAGCAGGCCGCGCCGAGCGAGAAGACCAAGAGCGCCGGCCCGTACAAGCACCTGATGACGGGCGTGTCGTTCATGCTGCCCTTCGTCACCGCCGGCGGCCTGCTGATCGCGCTGGCCTTCGCCATCGGCGGCATCTACGCCGGCGACGACGCCAATCGCGGCACGCTGGCCTGGAGCCTGCTGCAGATCGGCGCCAAGGGCGGCTTCCTGCTGATGGTGCCGGCGCTGGCCGGCTATATCGCCTACTCCATCGCCGACCGGCCGGGCATCGCGCCGGGCATGATCGGTGGCGTGGTCGCGGCGAACATGGGCGCCGGCTTCATCGGCGGCATCCTGGCCGGCTTCGTCGCCGGCTACGGCGTGGCGTGGATCAACCGCGTGCTGCGCCTGCCGCGCAGCCTGCAGGGCCTCAAGCCGGTCCTGATCCTGCCGGTGCTGGGCACGCTGCTGGTCGGCCTGCTGATGATGTACGTGATCGGCACGCCGGTGGCGCACCTGCTGACCTGGCTAACCGAGTGGCTGCGCAGCATGCAGGGCACCAGCGCCATCCTGCTGGGTCTGCTGCTGGGCGGGATGATGGCGGTGGACATGGGCGGGCCGGTCAACAAGGCCTCCTACGCGTTCTCGACCGCGTTGATCTCCAGCCAGGTCTATACGCCGATGGCCGCGACCATGATCGGCGGCATGACCCCGCCGCTGGGCATCGCGCTGGCGACCTGGCTGTTCCGCAATCGCTTCACCGCCGAGGAGCGCGGCACCGCCGGTGCGGCCGGCGTGCTCGGCCTGGCCTTCGTCACCGAGGGCGCCATCCCCTACGCCGCGCGCGATCCGCTGCGCACCATCCCCGCGCTGGTGCTCGGCTCGGCCGTGGCCGGCGCGATCTCGATGGCGGCCGGGGCCGAACTCAAGGTGCCCCATGGCGGCGTGTTCGTCCTGCCGATCCCCAACGCGGTGACCCACCTGGGCACCTATCTGCTGGCCCTGGTCGTGGGCGTGGTCGTCACGGCCGTGGCCCTGCGCCTGTTCAAGAAGCCGGTCGTGGCCAAGGGCTGACCCGCCCGCGCCGACCCGCTTCGCTTCGACTGCCTCGCGCGGCGCCGCAGCCGCGCGTCCTCACCCACGCCGTTCTCCTGATCAGGAACCCGACGCATGTCCACCCTCCTCCATCGCGTGCTGCCGGCCGCGCTCACCCTGGCTCTCGCTTCCCTGGCCCATGCCCAGGAGGCGGTGACGCCCAAACTGTCCTACACCGGCGAGGCCGCCGCGATGCTCGGCGGCGGCGAGGGTTCGGGCAGCGCCTATGCGGGCCAAGCGATGGCCGGTGTGGATGTCGATCTGGACAAGGCCTTCGGCTGGTCCGGCGCCACGCTCAAGGCCTATGTGATCAACCGGCATGGCACCAACCTGGTCAACAGCAGCCTGGGCAACAGCACTTCGGTGCAGGAGATCTACGGCGGCCAGGGCACGCGCCTGGCCAACCTGACGCTGGAACAGAAGCTGCTCGACGACCGCCTGGTGCTCGAGGCAGGGCGCAGCGTGGCCAACATCCACTTCCTGGGCTCGGACCTGTGCCAGTACTTCCAGGGCAACTCGGCCTGCGGCAATCCGACCTACGTGTTCCGGACCAGCAGCTTCACCTGGTGGCCGGTCTCCAGCTGGATGGCCGACGCCAAGGCCTGGGTGACGCCGCAGGTCTACGTGCACGTCGGCGCCTACCAGGTGGACCCCAGCCAGGCCGAGGACGGTGAGCACGGCCTGCGCTGGAGCACGCGCGAGGCGACCGGCTGGATCGTGCCCTACGCGGTCGGCTGGCAGAGCTCGGCCGACGCGCGCCACAAGGCGATGTACGAACTGGGCGGCTGGCAGGACAACGCCCCCTACCGCGATCCGCTGTACGACGCCGCCGGCACGCCGGCGGTGCTGAGCGGCCCGGACTACGCCAGCCGGCATGGCCGCTCCGGCGTGTACGCGCGCTTCGAGCAGCAGGTCAGCGGGCCGGACGCCACGCACGGGCTGACGCTGTTCGGCGCCGTGCTCAAGGGCACCTCGGGCCAGCTGATCGAGGACTGGTTCGCCCAGGCCGGCCTGGTGCACAAGGGCACCTTCGCCAGCCGCCCGCACGACGATGTCGCGCTGGTGGTCACCCGCCAGCAGTACAGCGACGCGGCGCTGGAGAACCTGCGCCTGGCCCGCGCCGCGGCCGGCGGCGTCGGCACCCCGCAAAGCGGCCAGACGATGATGGAGCTGAGCTATGGCTTTGCGGTCAATCCGCACCTGCGCATCGCGCCCAGCCTGCACTACGTGATGCATCCGGACCAGTTCAACGCGCCGGGCCGCCTGCAGGATCTGCCCAATGCCTGGGTCGCGGGACTGAGGTTCGATCTCAGCCTCTAAGCGCGACACTCGGCCGCCGGTGTGCGCCGGCGGCATACTGTGCGGCCGTTCGTCGTGCCGTATCCGCAATGGCTGAGAGTTTCTTCTTCTACGACCTGGAGACCTTCGGTCAGGACCCGCGCCGCACGCGCATCGCCCAGTTCGCCGCCCAGCGCACCGATGCGGCGCTGAACCCGATCGAGGACCCGGTCACCTTCTACGTGCAGCCGGCCGACGACCTGCTGCCCTCGCCCATCGCCACGCTGATCACCGGCATCACCCCGCAGCAGGCGCTGGCCGACGGGGTGCGCGAGTGCGAGGCGATGGCGCGCATCTTCGAGGAAATGGCGCGGCCGGAGACCTGCACGCTGGGCTGGAACACGCTGCGCTTCGACGATGAGTTCGTGCGTCACGGGCTGTTCCGCAACTTCTTCGATCCCTACGAGCGCGAGTGGCGCGGCGGCAACTGCCGCTGGGACCTGCTGGACGTGGCGCGGCTGTTCCATGCGCTGCGCCCGGAGGGTGTGCACTGGCCGCAGCGCGAGGACGGCAAGGGCACCTCGTTCAAGCTCGAACACCTGGCCCTGGCCAACGACGTGCGCGTCGGCGAGGCGCACGAGGCCATGTCCGACGTACGCGCCACGCTCGGCATCGCCCGCGCCATGCGCCGCGCGCAGCCGCGCCTGTGGGACTACGCGCTGCAGCTGCGCAACAAGCGCTTCGCCGCCGGCCTGATGGACACCGTCGGGATGACGCCACTGCTGCACGTCTCGCAGCGCTATCCGGCCCAGCGCCTGTGCGCCGCGCCGGTACTGCCGGTGGCGCGCCATCCGCGCATCGACAGCCGCGTCATCGTGCTCGACCTGGACGGCGATGCCCAGGCGCTGCTGGACCTGGATGCGCAGGACATCGCCGACCGGCTCTATACCCCGCGCGGCGACCTGCCCGAGGACGTGCGCCGCGTGCCGCTCAAGGAAGTGCACCTCAACCGCTGCCCGGCCCTGGTGCCCTGGCACTACCTGCGCGCGGACGACTTCGCGCGCTTGGGCATCGTCCCCGAGGCCGTGCAGGCCCAGGCCGACCTGCTGCGCGCGCATGCGCCGGCGGTGGCCGAGAAGGTGCGCCAGGTATTCGCCAGCGAGCGCGCGCAGGAGACGCCGGACGCCGATGCCTCGCTGTACCACGGCTTCCTGGCCGAGGGCGAGCGGCGCAAGCTGGCCGAGGTGCGCGGCACCCCGCCGGCGCAGCTGGGCACGCGCGACTTCGGCTTCAAGGATGCGCGGCTGCAGGAGCTGCTGTTCCGCTATCGCGCACGCAACTGGCCCGACACGCTCGACGCCGCCGAACGCGCACGCTGGGACGACTACCGCCACGCCCGCCTGGCGCCGGGCACGGTACTGGCCGAGCAGAGCCTGCCCGACTATTTCGCGCAGATCGCGCAGCTGCGCGCCGAGCCCACCACCGACGGCGCCAAGCAGGTGCTGCTGGACCGCCTGGAGGTCTGGGGGCGTGAACTGCAGATCGGGCTGTAACCTCTGCACGCCGCCTTAGCCGCCCGGCCGCCACGCTGCCGACCTGATCCGAGACCCGTTCGCTGCATGAGCCCCTATTTCTCCGACGCCAGCTTCAAGTTCCTCAAGGCGCTGGCGCGCCACAACGACAAGACCTGGTTCGCCGCACACAAGCAGCAGTACGAGGATCATGTCCGCCAGCCGTTCCTGCGCCTGCTGACCGACCTGCAGCCGGATCTGGCCGCGGTCAGCGACAAGTTCCGCTCCGATCCGAAGACGGTCGGCGGCTCGCTGTTCCGCATCTATCGCGATGCGCGCTTCTCCAACGACAAGTCGCCCTACAAGCTCTGGCAGGGCGCGCGGCTGTACCACGAGCGCCGCAAGCAGGTGCCCGCGCCCTCGTTCTATGTGCACCTGCAGCCGGGCGAGAGCTTCGTCGGCGCCGGCCTGTGGCATCCGGAGCCCGACACCTTGCGCAAGCTGCGGCAGTTCATCTTCGACAACCCGATGACCTGGAAGGCCGCCGCGCATGCGCCGGCCTTCCGCAAGCGCTTCGAGTTCGAGGAATCGGAGATGCTCAGCCGTGCGCCGCGCGGGTTCCCGGCCGAGTTCGAGTTCATCGACGATCTCAAGCACAAGAACTTCGTGTTCTGGCGCTCGCTGGACGATGCGACGATGACCGGGCCGCGGCTGCGCCAGACCCTGGCCGCGGACCTGGCCGCGCTGGGCCCGTTCATGGACTACCTGTGCGCGGCGCTGGACCTGGAGTTCTGAAAGTCCCGGCGCGCTAGGAATCCTGCGCGAAGTAGCCCGAGGCATCGACGAAGCGCTGGACGGCCGCGGCGTCGGCATAGTCCAGCTCGATCATCTCGGCCAGCGCCTTGGCCTTGTCCGCGCTGCGGCGATAGTTCGCCTGGCAGATGGCATAGCCGACGTAATAGCCCAGGTCGCGGGTGCCGAAGCCGTTGTCGGTGTTGTTGTAGAGCCAGGCGCTGTAGTCGTTGCCGCCCATGTCCTTGCGGAAGGCCGCGCGAATCGCGGCGTCATGCGCAGGCCCGTAGGCGACATAAGGCAGGTCCGGCAGGCGGCCGGTCACCTGTTCGGCCACGAAGTCCGCGACGCCCTCATAGACCGCCTGGGCCAGCAGGCTGGCGCGTGCGCCGCGCTGCTGCGTGTGCACGGTCTCGTGGATCACCAGCAGGTCCAGGTTCTCCAGCGGCCGGCTGGCGAAGTAGCCGCGAAAGAAGCGCTGCAGGCGTTCGGGCATCTGCGACAGGTCCACGCGCTCATCGCCGGTGGCCATCTCCACGCCGATCAGGACCTTGTCCTCCTGCGTGGTGCCGGCCGAGCGCAGCGCGCCGACCTCGAAGTAGATGCCGGCCGGCTTCAGCGCCGGATACAGCTGCGCGAAGCGCCGCAGGTGGTGCTGCACCTTGTCCATCGCCGCCCCGGCCAGGGCGGTGCGAGGCCGCACCGAATCCCAATAGCGCGGATAGGCGCGGATCGCATCGACATAGGTCGCCGCGTCGTAGTCCTTGGCGAGCGCGAAGGCCGCCAGCCCCTGGCTGCCGCGATCCAGATAGGTCGTCTGCAGCACCTGGATCTGCTGCGCCCGGTCCGGAAGACCCTTGACCTGATCGTAGGCCTGCCAGAACAGTGCGACATCGCGGTCGACGACCTCGATCCGTTGACCAGCCGGCACGGCCGCCGTCGCCGCACCGGTGCAGGCCAAGGCCAGCACCAGTCCCCACCCCATCTTCGACATGCAGATCCCCGGGTTCGCATGGAACCGGCCCATGGTTTCATCGGCCGCCTTCGATCACAAGCCCGAGGCGGGTCCTCGGGCCACGCGCCTTGACGGCCGCACCTGCCGCGCTCTGTACTCTTCAACTCACTCCAAGCGCCGGGTAACGCGATGCGAAAGTGGATGCTGGCTGTGCCCCTGCTGGCCTTGCTGCTGCTGGCGGGCTTCGTCGCGGCCGGGCCGTACATCGCCATCCACGGCATCCGCGACGCGCTGGCCGAGCAGGACACGGGCAAGCTGGACCGCTACGTCGACTTCCCCACCCTGCGCTTCAATCTGCGCGCGCAGCTGCAGGACCGCATGGTCCGCGCCGCCGGCGTGGACGCGCAGTCCAGCTTTCTTGGCGCGCTGGCGCTCTTGCTGGCCGGCGGCGCGGCAGGGGTCGGCGTCGATGCCATGGTCACCCCGACCGGCATCGCCGCGCTCCTGCAGGGACGCTCGGTCTGGAAGCGCGCCCTCGGCGACACCGCCAACGGCGATACCTACGGCCCGCCCGCGCCGGCCGAACCGCTCAAGGGTGCCGAGCACCACTACGCGTCGCTCTCGCGTTTCACCGCCACCACCCACACCGACAGCGGCGCCCCGATCACCTTGGTGTTCGAGCGCCAGGGCCTGGTGTGGAAGCTGACGGACATCCGCTTGCCTCTATAACGCCCCGGATAGGGCCAGATCTCGACGTCAGGCGTGTTGCTTGAGTACGAAAGGATCAATCGGCGAGGCCGGCCAAAGTTGAACCAGATAGCGGTCTTCGCCCTCTAGACCGTCCGGGGACAATGTGGTCAGACCTGACGCAGACAGCATCACGCGATAGATGTCTGGCGCGACGTCAAAGCGTGGCGCATCGGCAAGATCATCGGCCCAGCCGGCCACAATGAGCCGCGAACTTTGAAGAACCAGCGTGCCCTGCACGACATGGTCGAATCCATCGCGGCCCGGTAGGGGTTCGGATTCAAGTATTTCCAGTTCCACCGGAACGGTCACGTTGCGGACCGTGCGGATGCCCACGACACCAGACGACACCGCCAACTTCCTGTCCACCGACTGCTGGTCCCAAGCCGCCGAGAGGTCGCCCGACGAACATTCGTCCTGCAGGTAGAACTGGAAATAATCCGCGAAGATTTCAAGCCGATGGACCGTCACCGATCACGCTCCGCACCTATTCGTTCGCCACCCCATGCGGCACATGCCCCGCCGCGGTGTGCGGATGGGCGCTGTCGATGTTGTGTTGCGAGTCGTCGAAGAAGATGTCGGCGCCGAAGGCGGCCAGGAACGGGCCCTTGTGCCGGCCGCCCAGGAACAGCGCCTCGTCCAGACGCACGCCCCACTCGCGCAGGGTGCGGATCACGCGCTCATGCGCCGGCGCGGAGCGTGCGGTGACCAGGGCCGTGCGGATCGGCGCGTGCTCGCCGGGCGGGAAGGCGGCCTGCAGCTGATGCAGCGCGGCGAGGAAGCCGCGGAACGGGCCGCCGGAGAGCAGTTCGCGCGCCTTCTCCTGCTCGTGGCGGCCGAAGGCTTCCACGCCCTGCTCGCGCGAGATGCGTTCGCTCTCGTCGCCGAAGATCACCGCATCGCCGTCGAAGGCGATGCGCAGCTGGTTGGACAGCCGTCCCGCCGGTAGTTCCCCCGCCGCCGCGGCGGCCTCCTCGGCGCGTTCGCCCGGTGGCTTGGGCAGGATGGTGGCAGCGGCGATGCCGTGGCTGAGCGCGCTGCGCACCGAGTCGGGGTTGGCCGAGAGGAACAGATCGGTGCCGAACGGCTTGATGTAAGGCCAGGTCGGCTCGCCGGCGGTAAAGGTGGCCCGCACGATGTCCAGGCCATAGTGCTGGATCGAGTTGAAGATGCGCAGGCCGGTGTCGGCCGAGTTGCGCGACAGCAGGATCACCTCAACGCGCGGCGTATCGGCCGGCGCGCCCTGGTTGAGCGCCAGCAGCTTGCGCACCACGGTAAAGGCCACGCCCGGCCCCAGCACGTCGTCCTCGTGCGCACGCTGGTAGGCGGCGTACGCGTCCAGCCCTTCGGCCTGCCACAGGGCGTGGCTCTCCTCCAGGTCGAACAGGGCGCGCGAGGTGACGGCGACGGTGAGCAGGCGGGGGCTGTTGTCGGGCATCTAGCAGGGATTCGGGATTTGGGATTAGAGATTAGGGATCAGAAGGATTTGGTTGGTGGCTGCGAATGGTCGAGCTGCCAGTGGTCGCGGTGTTTTTGCGGGCTCTGGCCTCTGGGCCCTTGCCGCTGGCACCGCCTCAAACCAGAAACTGTTCGCTCAGGATCCGCTCTTCCAGGTTGTGCTCCGGGTCGAACAGCAGGGTCACGGTGTGCGTGCGCGATTCGTGGATGGTCACCTCGGTGACGTTGCGGAACTCGTGCGAATCGGCGGTGGCGCTGACCGGGCGCTTGTACGGGTCCAGCACCTGGATGCGCACCTCGGTGTCGGCCTTGAGGATGGCCCCGCGCCAGCGCCGCGGGCGGTAGGGCGCGATCGGGGTCAGGGCGATGGTGTGGCTGCCCAGCGGCAGGATCGGGCCATGCGCGGAATAGTTGTAGGCCGTGCTGCCGGCCGGCGTGGCCACCAGCACGCCGTCGCCGGTCATCTCCTCGATGCGGGTCTGGCCGTTGAGATCCACGCGCAGCTGCGCGGCCTGCCGGGTCTGGCGCAGCAGCGAGACCTCGTTGTAGGCCAGCGAGGTCACCTCGATGCCAGACTCGGTCTGCGCGCGCATCTCCAGCGGGCGCAGCTTGGTCGGCTCGGCCGCGGCGATGCGCGCCGGCAGATCGTCGTCGCGGTGGTGGTTCATCAGGAAGCCGACCGTGCCCAGCTTCATGCCGAACACCGGCTTGCCGAGCAGGCCGTGGCGGTGGAGGGTCTGCAGCATGAAGCCATCGCCGCCCAGTGGAACCAGGATGTCGGCCTGGTCGGGGGCATGCTGGCCGTAGCGCTGGCTCAGTTCGGCCAGGGCCTGCTGTGCGGCTTCGGTATGGCTGGCGAGGAAGGCAAGGCGCGGCGCGGTCATGCGGTGAAGGATACCCGGCGCCCGCCCGCGGCGCGTGTTGCGTTTTCAACCGACCCAAAACAAGCGGGGCCAGGTGTCGCCACCCGGCCCCGCATGCCTTTCTCGGCTGGCCTGGATCAGGTCAGCTGCGACAGGCGCTGCACCGCGACCGAGGCGGTCGGGTAGTCCAGCGTGCGCTGGGCGGCGATGTCGTCGAGCATGGAGCGGGTGAAGCGCAGGGTGGGATCGTCGCGCTGCATCCAGCGCCCGACCTTGGCCTCGGCGCTGTCGCCGGGCAGGGCCAGCACCTGCGCGGTCATCGCGCGCAGATGGGCGGAGAGCTCGTCGCGCAGCACGCCACGGGCCACCGCATGCCAGCGGCCGTCGACCTGCAGCGCGTCGATCTGCGCGAACAGCCAAGGCAGGTGCAGCGCATCGCCCAGGCGGTAGTACACCTTGGACACCGCCACGGCCGAGAGCTTGTGCGCGCGCGCCAGTTCGATGATGTCCGCCGAAGGCTCCAAGTACGGCAGGGCCGCCAGCTGGCCGGCCAGCGCATCGGGCACGCCCTTGGCCTTCCAGTCGGCCAGCGCGGCCTCGTAGGCCGGCCGCAGCGAATCGGGCAGCACGCCGTCGGCCGCGCGGATGTCGTTGAAGCCGGCGTGGTAGCGCTCCACCGCCGTGGCGATGGCCGGAATCGGTCCGGTGCGGGTCAGCAGCCAGCGGGTGAAGCTGCGCTGCAGCTTCCAGATCACCTGCAGGGCGTCGATCTGCACCGCCTCGGCCACCTTGCCGTCCAGGGCATCGATCTGCGCCCACAGCGCCCGCGCGTCCAGTGTCTCGCGGGTGATGGTGTAGGCCTTGGCGACCTCGCCGATGTCGCGGCCGGTGTCCTCCTGCATGCGCAGCAGGAAGGTGGCGCCCATGCGGTTGATGGTCGAGTTGGTCACCGCGGTGGCGATGATCTCGCGCTTGAGGCGGTGCTGCTCCATCTGCGCGGCGTACTTCTTCTGCAGCGGCTGCGGGAAGTAGCGCTGCAGCTCCTTGGACAGGTACGGATCCTCGGGGATGTCGGTGTGCAGCAGCTCGGCGAAGGCCACCAGCTTGGAATAGGACAGCAGCACCGACAGCTCCGGCCGGGTCAGGCCCAGCCCACGCGCCTTGCGGTCGGCGAACTCGGCGTCGCTGGGCAGGTATTCGATCTGCCGGTCCAGCAGGCCGCGCGCCTCCAGCACCTGTACGAAATGCTGCTTGGAGCCCAGGCGCGAGACGCTCATGCGCTCCATCAGGCTCAGCGCCTGGTTCTGGCGGTAGTTGTCGGTCAGCACCAGCTGGCCCACCTCGTCGGTCATGCTGGCCAGCAGGGTGTTGCGCGCCGCTTCGGTGAGCTTCTTCTGCCGCACCACGCCGTCGAGCAGGATCTTGATGTTGACCTCGTGGTCGGAGGTGTCCACGCCGGCGGAGTTGTCGATGAAGTCGGTGTTGAGCAGCACGCCGTTCTGCGCCGCCTCGATGCGGCCCAGCTGGGTCAGGCCCAGGTTGCCGCCCTCGCCCACCACCTTGCAGCGCAGCTGGCCGCCGTTGACGCGCAGCGCGTTGTTGGCGCGGTCGCCGACATCGGCATTGCTCTCCTGCGCGGACTTGACGTAGGTGCCGATGCCGCCGTTCCACAGCAGGTCCACAGGCGCCTTGAGGATGGCGCTGAGCAGTTCGGTCGGCGACAGCGCGGCGATGCCCGCGTCCAACCCCAGCGCCTGCTTGACCTGCGGGCTCAGCGGGATGGTCTTGAGCGTGCGCGGGAACACGCCGCCGCCGGCCGAGATCAGCTTGGTGTCGTAGTCGGCCCAGGACGAGCGCGGCAGCTTGAACATGCGCGCGCGCTCGGCGAAGGACCTGGCCGCATCCGGATTGGGATCCAGGAAGATATGGCGGTGATCGAAGGCGGCCACCAGGCGGATGTGTTCGGACAGCAGCATGCCATTGCCGAACACGTCGCCGGACATGTCGCCGATGCCGACCACGGTGAAGTCCTGGGTCTGGCAATCGCGGCCCAGGGCGCGGAAGTGGCGCTTGACCGATTCCCACGCGCCCTTGGCGGTGATGCCCATGCCCTTGTGGTCGTAGCCCACCGAGCCACCCGAGGCGAAGGCATCGCCCAGCCAGAAGCCGTGGTCGATGGCCAGGCCATTGGCGATATCGGAGAAGGTGGCCGTGCCCTTGTCGGCGGCGACCACCAGGTACGGGTCGTCGGCGTCGTGGCGCACCACGTCCACCGGCGGCACGATCTTGCCGCCGACGATGTTGTCGGTGATGTCCAGCAGGCCCTGGATGAACATCTTGTAGCAGGCGATGCCCTCGGCCATGACCGCGTCGCGCTCGCCGCTGGCCGGCGACTGCTTGACGTAGAAGCCGCCCTTGGCGCCGACCGGCACGATCACCGTGTTCTTCACCATCTGCGCCTTGACCAGGCCCAGCACCTCGGTGCGGAAGTCGTCGCGGCGGTCGGACCAGCGCAGGCCGCCGCGCGCCACCGCGCCGAAGCGCAGGTGCACGCCTTCCACGCGCGGGCCGCAGACGAAGATCTCGCGGTACGGGCGCGGCTTGGGCAGGTCGGGCACCTTGGCCGAATCGAACTTGAAGCTGATCGTGTGCGCCGGCGCGCCGTCCTTGTCGACCTGGTAGTAGCTGGTGCGCAGCGTGGCCTCGATGGTGCCCATCAGGCTGCGCAGGATGCGGTCGTCGTCCAGGCTGGAGACGCCGTCGAGCAGCTTGAGCATGGCCGCATGCACGGCCTCGGTCTGCGCGTCGCGCGACTGGGTGGCGGCCTGTGCGAGGGCCTGCAGCGCCTTGTGCGTGTCCTCGTCGGCCGTGTCGGCCAGGGCCAGCAGCGCCTGCGCCGCTTCTTGCGCACGCTTGCTGTCGCGCGCCTTGGCCTTGCCGTCCAGCGTCGGGTCGAAGCGCACCTCGAACAGCCGCACCAGCAGCGCGGCCAGCAGCGGGTAGCGGCCCAGCGTGTCCTCGACCGAAGCCTGGGTGAAGGGCACGCCGGTCTGCAGCAGGTACTTGGTGTAACCGCGCAGCACCGCGACCTGGCGCCAGCTCAGGCCGGCACGCAGCACCAGGCGGTTGAAGCGGTCGTTCTCGGCGTCGCCACGCCAGACGCGGGCGAAGGCCTCGTCGAAATCCTCCGCGCGCGCGGCCACGTCGATGTCGCCGCCGGCCGGCTCGACCTCGAACTCCTGGATGTAGGCCACGCGCCCGTCCAGATCGAGGCGGAAGGGATGCTCGGAGATCACGCGTAGGCCCATGTTCTCCATCAGCGGCAGCGCGTCGGACAGCGGGATGTCGATGCCCAGGTGATAGAGATTCAGGCGCAGCGCGCCTTCGCCGGCGCGGTGCCGCGGCGAGCGGTACAGGCTCAGGCGCAGGTCGTCGGCGTCCTTGAGCTGGGCCAGGCGCTCGACGTCGTCGGCGGCCAGCTCGGTGGACACGTTCTCGATGTAGTACTGCGGCAGCGCCCGGCCGAAGCTGGACGCCAGCGCCAGTCCGCGCGCCTCGCCGTGGCGCTGGATCAGCGTCTCGCGCAGGTCATCCTGCCAGTTGCGCAGCAGATGCGACAGGCGCGACTCCAGCTCGGCCGCATCGACGCTGACCTCCTCGCCCGGGCGCGGGCGCACGGTCAGGTGCAGCTGCGCCAGCGGCGATTCGCCCAGCTGCACGGTGGTGTCGACCGCGTCGCCGTGCAAGGCCTCCTTCATCAGCGTCTCGATGCGCAGGCGCAGCTGGGTGTTGAAGCGGTCGCGCGGCACGTAGACCAGCGCCGACCAGAAACGCCCGTAGCGATCGCGGCGCAGGAACAGCTTGCTGCGCACGCGCTCCTGCAGGCCCAGGATGCCCATCGCGGTGCGCGCCAGCTCGTCCTGGCGCGACTGGAACAGTTCCTCGCGCGGCAGCGTCTCCAGGATATGGCGCAGCGCCTTGCCGCTATGGCTGTTGGGCGACAGGCCGGACTGGCGCATGACGTGCTCGTGGCGCTCGCGCACCAGCGGGATCTCCCACGGGCGGCGGTTGTAGGCGCTGGAGGTGAACAGGCCCAGGAAGCGCTGCTCGCCGGTGATGCGGCCGTTGGCGTCGAAGGACAGCACGCCGATGTAGTCCATGTAACCCTTGCGATGCACCGTGGCGCGCGCATTGGTCTTGGTCAGGATCATCGCCTCGGCTTCGCCGGCCTCGTTGAGCAGGTTGGCGGCCAGCGAGCGCACCGCGCGCGGCTTGCCCGAGGCATGGCCCCGCATCAGGCCCAGGCTGGTGTCCTCCTGCGGCACCAGCACTTCCTCGCCGCCCTGCTTCTGCACGCGGTACTCGCGATAGCCGAAGAAGGTGAAGTGGTCGTTGGCGGCCCACTGCAGGAATTCCTGCGTCTCGCGGCGCATGCCATCGGAGACCGGCATGCGGCGCGTGGCCAGGTCCTCGGCCACGGCCAGCATCTTCTCGCGCATCGCGCTCCAGTCGCCGACGATCTGACGCACCTCGGCCAGCACGCGGCGGATCTCGGCCTCGATGCGCGGCATCGCCTCGGCCGGCTGGCGGTCGATCTCCAGCATCATCAGCGACTCGGCCTTGCCCTCGCCCACCGCCGTGGCCTTGCCCGACTTGTCGCGCTCGAAACGCACCACCGGATGGCCCAGCACATGTACGCCCACGCCCATGCCGGCCAGGGCCATGCTCACCGAATCGACCAGGAAGGGCATGTCGTCGTTGACGATCTGCAGCACCGAGTGCGAGGACTCCCAGCCATTGGCCTTGGCGCTGGCGTTGAACACGCGCACATTGGCCGTGCCGGGCTTGCGCACGCGGGCGAACTCCAGCATGTCCACCGCCATCGCGGCCCAGCCCTGCGCGCTGTGGTGCGGGAACTCGTCCTGCTCCATGCGCCGGTAGAAGGCATCGGCGAAGACCTTGGCCTGCTCGCGCTTGGCGCTGGGCACCAGCGTCTTCAAGGCGTCGTGGATGGGCTGCAGCGAGAACGCTGGGGTGGACGCGCCGGCCTTCGTAGCGCGCGGCTTGGGCGGGGTTGCGGGAACGGGCTTGGCCGACGGCGCGATGGCCTTGGCGGGCTTGCTGCTGGACTTGCCTGAGGGCGGGGCCGAGGCGGCCTTGGAGGTCGAAGCGGATTTATTGCGGAGCCTGCTGCCGGTGGTGCTCATACAGTCGCTTACATCGAGGAAGTTAATCGCGCATTGTAGGCCTGCTCTCTTAAACCTTCGTGTTGCGCGGCATCATGATCGATCGACTTGAGCGCATGCCGATTGCTCACACTTCCAGCGCGTTTGCAAGCCTTGGAAGCCGTGCGTCAGGCGCTGACGCGTTTGCTCGACGCGCGGATAAACGGTCATTGCATGTCGATCCCGTCACCGCCTCATCACTTGATCTTCACAAGCGCGGATAAACCGCCTCGCGACTGCATTTTCGGGGTATTCAAATTCTGAACTGGACGGTATAGTCCAGCCCCCATGAGCCTGTCTGACGCCACTCCGACCGCAGCCGAGCGACGCCAGCGGGTCTTTACTGCCATGCGCGCCCTGATGGCCGAGCAAGGTTTTCGCGTGAGCATGGATGCGCTCGCCCAGCGCGCCGGCTGCTCCAAGCAGACGCTGTATTCGCAGTTCGGCAGCAAGCACGCGCTGTTGCGGGATCTGATGCACGAGCAGTTGCAGCTGACCACCGCGCGGCTGGGAAGTTTCGAGGATGGCGTGCGTGCGCCGCTGCTGGCCTTCGCCGAGGAATATCTCGAGCGGCTGGCCGAGCCCGACGTGGTCGCGGCCTGCCGGTTGTTCAGCGCCGAGTCGCCGCAGTTCCCCGACGAAGCCCGCGGCATCTGGCGCGATGGCGGCGAGCGCCTGCATCAGCATCTGGCCCAATGGCTGTCCCAGGCCATGCAGGCCGGCCTGCTGAGGCATGACGATCCGCACGCGTCGGCCGAACTGCTGTTCGGCATGCTGCTCGGCCTGGACCTGGAGCGCGTGCGCTTCGCCGAGCCGCAGCGGTTGCCCGCCGCGCGCCGCGCCTGGGCGAGCCGCGCGGTCGACGCCTTCCTGCGCGCCTTCGCGCCCGACGCACACGCCGCCCGCTGCCGCTGCTAGCGCCGCCCACTTCCTGCCACCTCACCACCCTTCAGTTTTTCCGGAGCCCTCTCCCATGACCGCCCCAACCCGCCCGCTCCTGCTCAGCCTCGCTCTCATGCTGGCCCTGGCCGCCTGCAAGAAGGAGGAGCAGCAGGCTCCGCCGCCGCCGGAAGTGGGCGTGATCGACGTGCAGCCGACCAGCGTGCCGCTGACCCGCGCGCTCAGCGGTCGCCTGGCGCCGGTGCGAAGCGCCGACGTGCGTGCCCGCGTGCCCGGCGTGCTGCTCAAGCGCGTCTACGAGGAAGGCACCGACGTGAAGGAAGGCCAGGTGCTGTTCAAGATCGACCCGGCGCCGCTGCAGGCCGACCTCAGCTCGGCCCAGGGCCAGCAGGCCTCGGCCCAGGCCACCTACACCAACGCGCACATCGCCGCCGAGCGCGCCCGCAAGCTGGCCCCGCAGCAGTACGTGTCCCAGTCCGACCTGGACGACGCCGAGGCCGCCGAGCGCAGCGCCGCGGCCGCCCTGCAGCAGGCCAAGGCCGCGGTGACCAACGCCCAGATCAACCTGGGCTATGCCAACGTCACCGCGCCGATCTCCGGCCGCGCCGGCAAGCAGCAGGTCACCGAGGGCGCGCTGGTCGGCGCCGAGGGCGTGACCCTGCTGACCACCGTGGACCAGATCGATCCGCTCTACGTCAACTTCACCATGAGTTCCTCCGAGCTGCAGTCGCTGCGCCAGGCCCAGGGCCAGGGCAGCGTCAGCCTGACCGACACCAAGGACACCAAGGTCAAGATCAAGCTCCCCAACGGCCAGGTCTACGACCAGGTCGGCACGCTGGGCTTCTCCGACGTGGTGGTCGACCAGGCCACCGGCACGGTCTCGCTGCGCGCCACCGTGCCCAACCCCGACAAGGCGCTGCTGCCCGGCAGCTTCGTCACCGTCGAGGCCGACCTGGGCACGCGCAGCGGCGTGTACCTGGTGCCGCAGGAGGCCATCCAGCGCGACACCAATGGCGCCTACGCCCTGGTCGTCGGTGCCGACGGCAAGGTCGTGCGCAAGGACGTGCAGATGGAAACCACCTCGGTGGACCACAAGTGGGTCGTCACCGGCGGCCTGAAGACCGGCGACCGCGTGATCGGCGTCGGCCTGCAGAAGGCCAAGGAAGGCGGCCAGGTCAAGGCCGTGCCCTACGCGCAGGCCCTGGCGGCCAGCCAGCAGCAGGCCGGCGGCAAGCCCCAGCAGCCCGCCGCCGCGGGCGCCGACGCCAAGCAGGGCGACACCCAGCAGCCTGCGCAAGACCAGGCCAAGTAAGGATTCACCCCCATGCCCAAGTTCTTCATCAATCACCCGGTCTTCGCCTGGGTCGTCGCGATCCTGATCTCGCTGGCCGGCGTGATCTCGATCCTCAATATGGGTATCGAGTCCTACCCCAACGTGGCGCCGCCGCAGATCACGGTGCAGGCGACCTACCCCGGCGCCAGCGCGAGCACCACCGAACGTTCGGTCACCCAGGTGATCGAGCAGCAGCTGACCGGCATCGACAACCTGCTGTACTTCAGCTCGACGTCCAGCTCCTCGGGCCTCGCCACGATCACCCTGACCTTCGAGACCGGCACCAATCCGGACATCGCCCAGGTGCAGGTGCAGAACAAGGTGTCGCTGGCCCAGCCGCGCCTGCCCAGTGAGGTGACCGCGCAGGGCGTGGTGGTGGCCAAGGCCAACGCCGGCTTCCTGATGGTGGTCGGCGTGCAGTCCGAGAACGCCTCGATCGACCGCAACCACCTCAACGACATCATCGCCTCGCGCGTGCTCGACCAGATCTCGCGCGTGCCGGGCGTGGGCAGCACCCAGCACTTCGGTTCCGAGTACGCCATGAACATCTGGCTGGATCCGCTGAAGCTGCAGGGCTACAACATGTCCGCCAGCCAGGTGCTGGCGGCGGTCAAGGCGCAGAACGTGCAGTTCGCCGCCGGCTCGATGGGCTCGGACCCGGCGCCGGAAGGGCAGGCCTTCCAGGTCACGGTCTCGGCCGAGGGGCGCTTCACCGAGCCCGAGCAGTTCGAGAACATCATCCTGCGCGCGGACAACGACGGTGCGACCGTGCGCCTGAAGGACGTGGCGCGTGTGGCCTTCGGCGCGCAGAACTACGGCTTTGACACCAAGTACAACGGCAAGCCGGTCGGCGCCTTCGCCATCCAGCTGCTGCCCGGCGCCAACGCGCTGAGCGTGTACGAGGCGGTCGAGGCCAAGATGAACGACCTGGCGGCCAGCTTCCCGCCGGGCGTCACCTGGTTCACGCCGTACGAGACCACCACCTTCGTCAAGATCTCCATCGAGGAAGTGGTCCACACGCTGATCGAGGCCATCATCCTGGTCTTCCTGGTGATGCTGATCTTCCTGCAGAACTTCCGCGCGACGATCATCCCCACCCTGGTGATCCCGGTGGCGCTGCTGGGCACCTTCATGGGCCTGGACATCATCGGCTTCACCATCAACCAGCTGACCATGTTCGCCATGGTGCTGGCGATCGGCATCGTGGTGGACGATGCGATCGTGGTGATCGAGAACGTCGAGCGCATCATGGCCGAGGAGAAGCTCCCGCCGCGCGAGGCCACGATCAAGGCGATGGAGCAGATCACCGGCGCGGTGGTGGCCATCACCGTGGTGCTGGCGGCCGTGTTCATCCCGTCGGCCCTGCAGGGCGGCGCCTCGGGCGAGATCTACAAGCAGTTCGCGCTGACCATCGCCATCTCCATGGGCTTCTCGGCGTTCCTGGCGCTGGGCTTCACCCCTTCGCTGTGCGCCAGCTTCCTCAAGCAGCACGATGAGAACAGCCACGAGAAGAAGAAGAACATCGTCTTCCGCACTTTCGAGAAGTACTACGGCAAGACCGAGAAGGGCTATGTGGGGATGATCGGCCGGCAGGTGCGCCACGCGCCGCGCTGGATGCTGCTGTTCGCCGTGCTGGTGGTGCTGACCGGCTTCCTGTTCACGCGCATCCCCACCAGCTTCGTCCCCGAGGAAGACCAGGGCTACGCACTGGCCATCGTGCAGACCCCGCCGGGGACGCCGATGCAGAAGACCAACGAGGTCATGGACCAGATCCGCGGCACGCTGGGCAAGCTGGATGGCTTCGAAGGCATGATGCAGATCACCGGCTTCAGCTTCCTGGGCCAGGGCGAGAACGTGGGCATGGCCTTCATCCGCCTCAAGCCCTGGGACGATCGCCCGGTGGCCACGCAGTTCATCGGCCAGGCCAACGGCGCGCTGCAGGGCATCAAGGGCGCGCAGATCTTCGTGGTCAACCTGCCGACCATCCAGGGCCTGGGCCAGTTCGGCGGCTTCGACATGTGGCTGCAGGACCGCACCGGCGCCGGCCAGGATGCGCTGATGGCCGCGCGCAACCAGCTGCTGGGCATCGCCTCGCAGGACAAGTCGCTGATGCAGGTGCGCCCCAACACGCTGGAGAACGCCCCGCAGCTGCAGCTGAAGGTCGACCGCGTGCAGGCGCAGTCGATGGGCCTGTCGGTCAGCGACATCTACACCTCGATCCAGCTGATGCTGGCGCCGGTGTACGTCAACGACTTCTTCTACGGTGGCCGCATCAAGCGCGTGAACATGCGTGCCGACGCGCCCTTCCGCACCGGTCCTGAGTCGCTGGAGCAGTTCTACGTGCCCAGCAGCACCGAGAGCGATGCGCAGGGCAATCCGTCGATGATCCCGCTGTCCAACGTGGTGTCGACCAGCTGGGCCTCGCTGCCGCCGTCGCTGGCGCGCTACAACGGCTATTCGGCGGTCAACATCAACGGTTCGCCGGCGCCGGGCAGCTCCTCGGGCCAGGCCATGGCCACCATGGAAGGCATCGTGCGCGACAAGCTGCCGGCCGGCTTCGGCTTCGACTGGTCGGGCATGAGCTACCAGGAAATCCTGGCCGGCAACAGCCAGACCCTGCTGCTGGTGCTGTCGCTGGTGGTGGTGTTCCTGTGCCTTGCGGCGCTGTACGAGAGCTGGTCGATCCCGGTCTCGGTGCTGCTGGTGGTGCCGCTGGGCGCCTTGGGCGCGCTGGCCTTCACCATGCTGCGCGGCCTGTCCAACGACATCTTCTTCCAGATCGGCCTGATCACCGTGATCGGCCTGGCGGCGAAGAACGCGATCCTGATCGTGGAGTTCGCGGTGATGGAACGCGCGCAGGGCCGCACGCTGCACGACGCCATCGTCAACGCCGCGCACCTGCGCATGCGCCCGATCCTGATGACCTCCTTCGCCTTCATCATGGGCGTGGTGCCGATGGCCCTGTCCAGCGGCGCCGGCGCCAACGCCCGCCACGCCATCTCCACCGGCGTGATCGGCGGCATGGTGTTCGCCACCGTGCTGGGCCTGCTGCTGATCCCGATGTTCTTCATCGTGGTGCGGCGCCTGCTGGGCGACAAGATGGACGAGCCCTCCAAGGAATACCTAGCCTCGCACCAGGACGGCGGGCAGGACGGCCAGCCGCCGCTTCAGGACGCACCGCAGGGGCACGGCAGTCACTGACCGCCTGCCTTGAGGTCCTGAAACGCAAGAAGCCCCGGTGATGCCGGGGCTTCTTGTTTGGGGCCGGGTGTTGCTTGGGGTCGGTCTTGCTTGGTGGGAGCCGCCATGGCGGCGAGGGGCTTTACCGGGAAAGCTTCATCGCCGCGATGGCGGCTCCCACGGTGGTGCCAAGCGCCCGGCCTCTCTCTTGTGAAAGGCGCCGCTTGTAACTCCTGAATTTCGAATCAGCCAGCATCAACCAGACCCGTCATTCCCGCGAACGCGGGAATCCAGTGCCTTGCGCTTGTCCGCGCGAAAGTCCCTGGGTTCCCGCGTGCGCGGGAACGACGGTAGGAGCGTTGGTGCCGATTGCAAATGCAAAGCCGCCGGCACGCCCGGGGCGGCCAGCACCCCGCGCGGCTTTCAGCGCAATCCGGTCTCCGCGCGCGCGATCACCAGGCGCTGGATCTCGCTGGTGCCCTCGTAGATCTCAGTGATCTTGGCGTCGCGGAAGTAGCGCTCAAGCGGCATCTCCTTGGAGTACCCCATGCCGCCATGGATCTGCACGGCCTGGTGGGTGATCCACATCGCCGCCTCCGAGGCGGTGAGCTTGGCGATGGCCGCCTCGCTGCTGAAGGGCTTCCCCTGGCCCTTGAGCCACGCGGCGCGGAGGGTCAGCAGCAGCGAAGCGTCCAGCTTGCACTTCATGTCGGCGATCTTGGCCTGGGTCATCTGGAAGGTGCCGATCGGTGCGCCGAAGGCCTTGCGCTCCTTCACGTACTCGACGGTCTTCTCGTAGGCGGCGCGGGCGATGCCGATGGCCTGCGAGGCGATGCCGATGCGGCCGGCGTCCAGCACGCCCATGGCGATCTTGAAGCCCTGCCCTTCCTCGCCGATCACCTCGGCCGGCTGGGCCACGTAGTCGGCGAACTCGATCTCGCAGGTGGCCGAGGCGCGGATGCCGAGCTTGGGCTCGGTCTTGCCGCGGTGGAAGCCGGGCCTGTCGGTGTCGACGATGAAGGCGGTGATGCCGCGCGCGCCCTTGTCCGGGTCGGTCATGGCGAACAGCACGATGTACTTGGCCACCGGCCCCGAGGTGATCCAGCTCTTCTTGCCGTTGATCACGAAGCTGCCGTCGGCCTGCCGCACCGCGCGGCAGCGCATGGCCGTGGCATCCGAGCCGGACTGCGGCTCGGTCAGGGCGAAGGCGCCGATCCGGCTGCCGTCGGCGATGGCGCGCACATAGGTCTGCTTCTGTTCCTCGCTGCCGAACTTCAAAAGGCCCGTGCAGTACAGCGAATTGTTGACCGACATGATGGTCGAGTGCGCGCCGTCGCCGGCCGCCACCTCGATCATCGCCAGCACGTAGCTGATCGGGTCCATGCCGGCGCCGCCGTACTCGTCCGGCACCTCGATGCCCATCAGGCCGTTCTCGCCCAGCAGCTGGATGTTCTCCAGCGGGAACTCGCCGGTCTTGTCGAAGTGCTCGGCGCTGGGCGCGATCTTTTCCTGGGCGATGCGGCGGGCCACATCCTGGATCATCAGCTGCTCGTCGGTGTATCCGAAATCCACGGTCGTTCCCCTCCCATTGGGTGATGGCAACGATTGTAGCGAACCACCATGCGGTTGCGTATGGAATTGACCGGGGGCGGCAGCGCCGGCAAAATATCTCCATATCTTGATATAGAGATAAATATGGATCTGGAAGCCTGGTCGGCGCGCCTGAAGGTCTTCGCCGACGCCACCCGCGTGCGTCTGCTGGCCCTGCTGGCCGGCGAGGAGCTGACCGTGGCCGAGCTGTCGGCCATCACCCGGCTGGCCCAGCCGCGGGTGTCCACGCATCTGGCCAAGCTCAAGGATTCGGGCCTGGTGCGCGACCGCCGCGCCGGCGTGTCGGCGTATTACCGCTTCGACGAGGACAACCTGGATCCGGCCCAGCGCGAGCTGTGGCGCAGCCTGCGCGCCGGTAGCGACGACCCGCTGCTGCGCCAGGACGCCGAGCGCGTGGCCGAGGTGCTGGCCGCACGCGCCGCCACGCAGAACTGGGCCGACAGCGTGGCCGGCGACATGGAGCGCCATTATTCGCCGGGCCGCACCTGGGAGGCGCTGGCGCGCACCGCCCTGCCGCTGCTGCACACCGGCGACGTGCTCGACATCGCCTCCGGCGACGGCGTGCTGGCCGAGCTGCTCTCGCCGCATTCGCACCGCTATGTCTGCGTGGATACCAGTGCGCGTGTGGTCGCCGCCGCGGGCGAACGCCTGCGCCGCTTCCCCAATGTGGAGGTGCGCGAGGGCGACATGCATGCGCTGCCGTTCCAGGCCGGCACCTTCGACCTGGTGGTGCTGATGCATGCGCTGACCTATTCGCAGCGCCCGGCCAAGGCCGTGGCCGAGGCCGCACGCGTGCTGCGCCCGGGCGGCAAGCTGCTGCTGTCCAGCCTGGGCCGGCACGAGCACCAGTCGGTGGTCAACGCCTACGGCCACGTCAATCTGGGCTTCACCGACGCCGAGCTGCGCCGGTTCGCCGAGAAGAGCGGCCTGCAGGTGGCCAGCCTGCAGGTGGTCACGCGCGAACGCCGCCCGCCGCATTTCGAAGTCATCTCGCTGACCGGCATCAAGCCGTGAGGAGCGCCGCATGAGTACCACCCAATCCCTGCCCTGGCTCAACCCGGCCCGCACCCAGCTGCTGCTGGACGCGCTGGCCAGCCGCATCCTGATCATCGATGGCGCGATGGGCACCATGATCCAGCGCCACAGGCTGGAAGAGGCCGACTACCGCGGCGAGCGCTTCGCCGGCGGCTTCGACAGCCTTCAGGCGCAGGATCACGCGCATGGGCCGGGTTGCGACCATGGCCACGACCTCAAGGGCAACAACGATCTGCTGCTGCTCAGCAATCCGCAGGTCATCGCCGGCGTGCACACGGCCTACCTGGAGGCCGGCGCCGACCTGCTGGAGACCAACACCTTCAACGCCACCGCCGTCAGCCAGGCCGACTATCACCTGGAACACCTGGTCTACGAGTTGAACAAGGAAGGCGCGCGCATCGCCCGCCAGTGCTGCGACGCCATCGAGGCCACAACCCCGGACAAGCCGCGCTTCGTGATCGGCGTGCTGGGGCCGACCAGCCGCACGGCTTCGATCAGCCCGGACGTCAACGACCCGGGGTTTCGCAACACCAGTTTCGAGGCCCTGCGCCAGACCTATCGCGAGGCGGTGGAAGGCCTGATCGACGGTGGCGCCGACACGCTGATGGTCGAGACCATCTTCGACACGCTCAACGCCAAGGCCGCGCTGTTCGCCATCGAGGAAGCCTTCGACGGGCGTGGCGCGCGGCTGCCGGTGATGATCTCCGGCACCATCACCGATGCCTCCGGGCGCACGCTGTCCGGGCAGACGGCCGAGGCGTTCTACACCTCGCTGATGCATGCCCGCCCGCTGTCGATCGGCCTGAACTGCGCGCTGGGCGCCAAGGATCTGCGCCCGCACGTGGAGACGCTGGCGACCGTGGCGGACTGCTATGTCAGCGCGCATCCCAACGCCGGCCTGCCCAACGCCTTCGGCGAGTACGACGAGACGCCGGAGGAAATGGCCGAGACGCTGCACGAGTTCGCCACCGCCGGCCTGCTCAACCTGGTCGGCGGCTGCTGCGGCACCTCGCCGGACCACATCCGCGCCATCGCCGAGGTCGTGGCCGGCATCGCGCCGCGCCAGCTGCCGCAGCGCCTGGCGCAGGCGGCCTGAGATGGGCATGAAGAAGGTCCTGCTCATCGGGGCCAGCGGCACGCTCGGTCGTGCCGTGCAGGCTCTGCTCGCGCCGCGCTACGAGGTGATCGCCGCCTCGCGCCACGACGCTACCCACCCGGTCGACCTGCGCGACGAGGCCAGCGTGCTGGCACTGTTCGAACGCGTGGGCCGCCTCGACGCCATCGTCTCCACCACCGGCAACGTGCATTTCGGCCCGCTGGCGCAGATGACCGCGGCCCAGTTCGACAGCGGCCTGCAGGACAAGCTGCTCGGCCAGGTGCGCCTGGCGCTGCTGGGCCAGCGGCATCTCAACGACGGCGGCTCGATCACGCTGACCACCGGCATCCTGGCCGAACAGCCGATCGCCCAGGGCGTCAACGCCACCGCGGTGAACGCGGCGGTGGAGGGCTTCGTGCGCGCGGCGGCCTGCGAACTCCCGCGCGGCCTGCGCATCAACGCGGTCAGCCCCACGGTCCTGGCCGAGGCGTGGGACGCCTACGCCGATTTCTTCCCCGGTTTCGAGCCGGTCCCCGCCGCCCGCGCGGCGCTGGCCTTCCAGCGCAGCATCGAGGGCGTGCAGACCGGACAGATTTACAAGGTCTGGTGATGTCCACTGCTGCACCCTCGCCCCGCTACACCCGCCTGTCCGGCCTGGAACCGCTGGTCATCACCCCGCAGCTGCTGTTCGTCAATGTCGGCGAACGCACCAACGTCACCGGCAGCGCGCAGTTCCGCAAGATGATCAAGGAGGAGCGCTACGAGGAGGCGGTGGAGGTCGCCCGCCAGCAGGTGGAGAACGGCGCGCAGATCCTCGACGTCAACATGGACGAGGGCCTGATCGACTCGGAGCAGGCGATGGTGCGCTTTCTCAACCTGATCGCCTCCGAGCCGGACATCGCCCGCATCCCGGTGATGGTGGACAGCTCCAAGTGGAGCGTGATCGAGGCCGGCCTGCAGTGCCTGCAGGGCAAGGGCGTGGTCAACTCGATCTCGCTGAAGGAAGGCGAGGACGCCTTCATCGAACACGCGCGCAAGGTGCTGCGCTACGGCGCCGCCGCGGTGGTGATGGCCTTCGACGAGACCGGCCAGGCCGACACCTGCGCGCGCAAGGTCGAGATCTGCACGCGCGCCTACCGCATCCTCACCGAGCGGGTCGGCTTCCCGCCCGAGGACATCATCTTCGATCCCAACATCTTCGCCGTGGCCACCGGCATCGAGGAGCACGACAACTACGCGGTGGACTTCATCGAGGCCACGCGCATCATCAAGGACACCTTGCCGCACTGCCACGTGTCCGGCGGCGTGTCCAACGTGTCCTTCTCCTTCCGCGGCAACGAGACGGTGCGCGCGGCGATCCACTCGGTGTTCCTGTACCACGCCATCAGGGCCGGCATGGACATGGGCATCGTCAACGCCGGCGCGCTGCCGATCTACGACGACCTGGACCCGGAGCTGCGCGAGCGCGTGGAGGATGTGATCCTCAACCGCCGCAAGGACGGCACCGAGCGCCTGTTGGAGATTGCCGAACGCTACAAGGGCAAGAAGGGCGAGAAGCGGGTCGAGGACCTGGCCTGGCGCGAGAAGTCGGTGCGCGACCGCCTCGCCCACGCGCTGGTCAACGGCATCGATGCCTACGTCGAGGCCGACACCGAGGAGGCGCGCGCCCAGGCCGCGCGTCCGCTGGATGTGATCGAAGGCCCGCTGATGGACGGCATGAACGTGGTCGGCGACCTGTTCGGCGCCGGCAAGATGTTCCTGCCCCAGGTGGTGAAGTCCGCGCGGGTGATGAAGAAGGCGGTGGCCTATCTGCTGCCCTTCATCGAAGAGGAGAAGCTGCGCACCGGCGATGTGGGCAAGTCCAACGGCAAGATCATCATGGCCACGGTCAAGGGCGACGTGCACGACATCGGCAAGAACATCGTCGGCGTGGTCCTGGCCTGCAACAACTTCGACGTGGTCGACCTGGGCGTGATGGTGCCGACCCAGACCATCCTGGACCGCGCCCGTGCCGAGAATGCCGACATCATCGGCCTGTCCGGCCTGATCACCCCCTCGCTGGAGGAGATGACCCACGTGGCGCGCGAGATGCAGCGCCAGGGCTTCGAGATGCCGCTGATGATCGGCGGCGCCACCACCTCGCGCGCGCACACCGCGCTGAAGATCGACCCGCACTACAGCGCGCCGACGATCTGGGTCAAGGACGCCTCGCGCGCGGTGGGCGTGGCCCAGTCGCTGATCTCGCGCGACATGCGCAGCGCCTTCGTCGCCGCCAACGACGCCGACTACGCCGAGATCCGCGAGCGCCACAAGAATCGCGGCAACGCCAAGCGGCTGGTCACGTTAGCCAAGGCGCGCGGGCAGAAGTTCGACGGCGGCTGGGATCACTACACCCCGCCGGCGCCCAGGCGCCTGGGCATCACCGTGCTGGACGACTATCCGCTGGCCGAGCTGGTGGACTGCATCGACTGGACGCCGTTCTTCAACGCCTGGGAGCTGTTCGGCAAGTATCCGGCCATCCTGACCGACGCCGTGGTCGGCGCGCAGGCCAGCGAGCTGTTCCGCGATGCGCAGGCCATGCTCAAGCAGATCGTCGAGGAGAAATGGCTGACCGCCAAGGCCGTGTTCGGCCTGTGGCCGGCCAACAGCGTGGGCGACGATGTCGAGGTGGTCGTGGGGGACCACCGGGATTCGGGATTGGAGATTGGAGATTCAACGCAGCCAGCCCCATCCCCAATCCCGAATCCCCAATCCCGGCACTTCCTGCGCTTCCTGCGCCAGCAGGTCGACAAGCCGGCCGATCGTCCGGACTTCTGCCTGGCCGACTTCATCGCGCCCAAGGACAGCGGCAAGCAGGACTGGATCGGCGCGTTCGCGGTGACCGCGGGCATCGGCATCGAGCCGCACGTGGCGCGCTTCGAGGCCGCCCACGACGACTACAACGCGATCCTGCTCAAGGCCCTGGCCGACCGCCTGGCCGAGGCCCTGGCCGAACGCCTGCACCAGCGTGTGCGTACCGAGTTCTGGGGCTATGCGGCCGACGAAGCGCTCGACAACGCCGCGCTGATCGCCGAGAAGTACCGCGGCATCCGCCCTGCCCCCGGCTATCCGGCCTGCCCGGAGCACAGCGAGAAGGGCCTGCTGTTCGAGCTGCTGGACGCCCCCCGGAACGCCGGCATGACCCTGACCGAGAGTTTCGCCATGCTGCCCACCGCGGCGGTGAGCGGCTATTACTTCAGCCACCCCGGCGCGCAGTACTTCGTCGTCGGCCGCGTCTCCAAGGAACAAGTCGCCGACTACGCCCGGCGCAAGGGCGTGGATCTGGCCCAGGCAGAACGCTGGCTGGCTTCGAACCTGGATTACGACCCGGAGTAGCGGTGATGGAGCTTCGCTGGGAAAGCTTCATCGCCGCCATTGGCCAAAGAGGCCACAAGGGCGGCTCCCACAAAGCTCGCATCGTTCATCGATAAAAAAAGCCCCGCGTTAGCGGGGCTTCTTGATGACAATCGGGTCAGGCGTCAGTCGCCCTGCTGTTTCTGCAGGTGCTCCCAGCGCTCCTGCGCGTCCAGGGTGCGCTCGGCGGTCAGGCGCGCCTCCAGGCGCTCCAGGCCGATTTCCTCGCCGGTGTCGACGCAGTAGCCGTAGTCGCCGGCGTCCAGGCGCTTGAGCGTGCTGTCGATCTTGCCGATCAGCTTGCGGTAGCGGTCGCGGGTGCGCAGTTCCAGCGAGTTCTCGGTCTCGCGGGTGGCGCGCTCGGCCTCGTCGCCGACGTCGCGCACTTCGTCCTTGAGGTTCTCGATGGTCTGCTTGGATTCCTCGACCAGGTCGGCGCGCCACTGCAGCAGGCGCTGGCGGAAGTACTCCAACTGCAGCGGGCCCATGTATTCCTCGTCGGCCTTGGGCTTGTAGCCGGCCGGCAGCACGGGGCGGCCGGTGGCCTCATCGACGGTGTACTCGACCTTGCGGACCTTGCCCTTGGGGGCGGGTTCCGGGGTGCGTCCGGTGACCGCGACGGCGATCTTGCCGGTCACGCGGGCAACGGCGGGCTTGGCCTGGGCGGCGGGTTTTTCGGTTTTCGAAGGGGTCTTGGAAGCGGGCACTGTGTTCTTTGCAGGGGCAGCCTTGGCAGCCGACGCTACAGGGGCCGATGTCGCGGCGGTCTTCACTGCGGGGGCCTTGCTGGGGCTGGTCGCCTTGGCGGGAGCGGATTTAGCCGGAGCGGGCTTGGCAGCCGGCTGCGGAGCGGTCTTCGGCGCGGCCTTCCCTGCCGTGGCCTTCTTGGCCGGCGCGGGCGCCGGCTTCTTCGCCGCCGTGGTCTTGGCGGCGGTGCTGGGGTTCGTGGCCTTCTTCACGGGTGCGGTCTTGCCTGCCGTCTTCTTGGCGGGCGCAGGCGCGGCCTTCTTGGCCACCACGCCCTTGGCCGGCGACTTGGCGACGGCCGCCTTCTTGGCGACGACAGCGGTCTTGGCGGCCTTGACGGCCTTTTTTGCGGGTTTCTTGGCTGCCACGAACAGCGTCCTTGAATCATTCCCGGGCCGGGAAAAGCGGGCCTTTATAGCCTACCCGGACAGGTGCGGCAACCGCACCAATCACAGGCGCGCAAAACCATGGCTTATCATCGGACCATGCTTCAACGCGGACTCATCGCCCTGTTGCGCGGCTACAAGCGCTTCATCAGCCCGCTGCTGGGCCCACGCTGCCGTTTCGAGCCGACCTGCTCGGTCTACGCCATGCAGGCGATCGAGCGCTTCGGCCCGCTGCGCGGCGGCTGGATGGCGCTGCGCCGGATCGGCCGCTGCCATCCGCTGCATCCGGGCGGCGACGACCCGGTGCCGCCCGCGCCCCACGCCTCCTCACCGCATTCAGGATCCTGCCGATGCCCGCCACCGTGATCGTCAACGCCCGTATGGTCAACGAGGGGCGCGAGACCACAGGTGATCTCAGCATCGAGAACGGCCGCATCACGCGCATCGCGCCGCAGATCGCGATCAACGCCGGCCAGACGGTGATCGAGGCCGGCGGCCGCTGGCTGCTGCCCGGCATGATCGACGACCAGGTGCACTTCCGCGAGCCGGGCCTGACCCACAAGGGCGATCTGGCCACCGAGTCGGCCGCGGCCGTGGCCGGCGGGCTGACCAGCTTCATGGACATGCCCAACACCAACCCGCCCACCCTCACCGCCGAGGCGCTGGAGGCCAAGTACGCGCTGGCCAAGGGGCGGGCCTGGGGCAACCACGGCTTCTACATGGGCGCCAGCAACGACAACCTGGCGCAGATCCAGCGCGTCGATCCGCGCGCCACGCCCGGGGTGAAGGTGTTCATGGGCGCCTCGACCGGCAACATGCTGGTGGACGATCCGGACACGCTGGACGCGATCTTCCGCGACGCGCCGGTGCCGATCATCACCCACTGCGAGGACACCCCGACCATCAACGCCAACCTGGCGCGCTACCGCGCGCAGTACGGCGATGAGATCCCGGTGGAGTTCCATCCCGACATCCGCTCGCGCCAGGCGTGCATCGCCTCCACGCGACTGGCGCTGTCGCTGGCCAAGCGGCACGGCACGCGCCTGCACGTGCTGCACCTGTCCACCGCCGACGAGCTGGCGCTGTTCAGCGCCGGGCCGCTGGTGGACAAGGCCGGCAAGCGCCTGAAGCAGATCACCGCCGAGACCTGCATCCACTTCCTGCGCTTCGACCGCACCGACTACGCGCGCCTGGGCAACCTGATCAAGTGCAATCCGGCGATCAAGGACCCGGCCGACCGCGTCGCGCTGATCAAGGCCGTGGCCGAGAACGTCATCGACGTGCTGGCCACCGACCATGCGCCGCACACTCTGGACGAGAAGTCCCAGACCGACTACACCAAGGCGCCCGGCGGCCTGCCGCTGGTGCAGTACGCGCTGGTGGCCGCGCTGGAGCTGGTGCACGAGAAGAAGCTCAGCATCGCCCAGGTGGTGCAGAAGTTCGCCCATGCGCCGGCGCAGCTGTTCGACATCAAGGAGCGCGGCTTCCTGCGCGAGGGCTACTGGGCCGATCTGGTGCTGGTGGAGGACGAGGACTTCACCGTCAGGCGCGAGGATGTGTTGTCCAAGTGCGAGTGGTCGCCGTTCGAGGGCACCACCTTCCACCACAAGATCGACGCGACCTGGGTCAACGGGCGCATGGTGTGGAACGGCGAGCAGCTGGTCGGTACGCCGCGCGGCATGCGCCTGGAGTTTGAGCGTTGAGGCGGCTGTGGCTGGCCGCGCTGCTGGCGCTGGCCGGCGGCGCCACGGTCATGGGCGGGCCCGCCTCGCAGGCGCAGGCGCAGCAGGCTGAAGCGGCGACCTTCCCCGCGTCGGTGTCGCAGGGCGCGCTGGTGTTCGGCAAGGTCGCGCCAGGCAGCGTGGTGCGCTACGGCGGACGCACGCTGCGGGTGAGCGGCTATGGCACGGTGGTGTTCGGCGTGGGCCGCAACGAGACCGGGCCGCTGCGCGTGCAGGTGAGCGCGCCGGGCGCGGTTGCGCAGACCGTCGAGATCGCGGTGACGCCGCGCGACTGGCCGACCGAGCGCGTCAACGGCGTCCCGCCCAAGTCCGTCAACCCGCCGCCGCAGATCGCCGCGCGCATCGAGCGCGAACAGGCCGCGGTGACGGCGGTGCGCGCGCGCGACGATGACCGCACCGACTTCGCCACGCCCTTCATCTGGCCGGTGCAGGGGCGGATCAGCGGGCGCTTCGGCAATGCCCGGGTCTACAACGGCCAGCCCTCGCCCGCCGGGCATTCGGGCATGGATATCGCCGTGCCGACCGGCACGCCGGTCAAGGCGCCGGCCGGCGGCGTGGTGACCTTCGCCGCGCCCGACCTGTACCTCACCGGCGGCACGCTGGTGCTGAACCATGGCTTCGGTGTGAGCTCCAACTTCCTGCATCTCTCGCGCATCGACGTGAAGGTGGGCGATGTGGTGCGGCAGGGCCAGGTGATCGCCGCGGTCGGCGCCACCGGGCGCGCGACCGGGCCGCATCTGCATTGGGGCATGAACTGGTTCGATGTGCGCATCGATCCGCTGCTGGTGCTGGAGCGCGGGAAGTAAGGCCTGCGGCTTGTCGTCTCGGGCGTGCGAGGCCTCCTGACCGCCGAGCAAGGTGTGGGAGCCGCCATGGCGGCAATGGGGGCTCTACTGGTAAAGCCCTATCGCCGCCATGGCGGCTCCCACAGATTCAAATACAGCGGCGGCGAAGCCTGGTGTCATAGCGCGCCGGCCTACCCCCTACCCTTCGCTGTCGGCCCACCGGCCGGGCATTGCCGGTATAACCGGATCGTCAGCGCCCGGCGTCTGCGGCCTTGTGGCGTGGATCCGGGTCGCGATGCGTGGCCTGCGGTGCTGCGACCTCGCCCAAGCTTGCGGCGCGGCGCATCGCTCGCAGCGCCACAGCCCTTCCCCCCTGGAGATGCGCGATGTCCAACGAGCAACTCAAGCCCACGCTGGGCACGCTGCACCTGTGGGGCATCGCGGTCGGGCTGGTCATTTCCGGCGAGTACTTCGGCTGGAGCTACGGCTGGGGCGTGGCCGGCACGCTGGGCTTCCTGGTCACCACGCTGCTGGTGGCCGCGATGTATACCTGCTTCATCTTCAGCTTCACCGAGCTGACCACCGCCATCCCGCACGCGGGCGGTCCGTTCGCCTACAGCTGGCGCGCGTTCGGTGCCACCGGCGGCATGGTCGCCGGCATCGCCACGCTGATCGAATTCGTGTTCGCCCCGCCCTCGATCTCGATGGCCATCGGCGCCTATCTCAACGTGCAGTTCCCCGCGCTGGATCCCAAGCTGGCCGCGGTCGGGGCCTATGTGGTGTTCATGGGCTTGAACATCCTGGGCGTGAGCATCGCGGCCACCTTCGAGGTCGTGGTCACCGTGCTGGCGGTGCTGGAGTTGCTGGTGTTCATGGGCGTGGTCGCGCCGGGCTTCTCGTTGGCCAACTTCGCCGCCGGTGGCTGGGCGGGCTCGGACCGCTTCAGCGCCGCGGCGCTGGCCGGGATCTTCGCGGCGATCCCGTTCGCGATCTGGTTCTTCCTGGCGATCGAAGGGGCGGCCATGGCCGCGGAAGAGGCCAAGGACCCAAGGCGCACCATCCCGCGCGCCTACATCGCCGGGATTCTGACCCTGGTGGTGCTGGCGTTCGGCGTGATGCTGTTCGCCGGCGGCGTGGGCGACTGGCGCGCCTTGAGCAACATCAACGATCCGCTGCCGCAGGCGATGAAGGCGGTGGTCGGCAACAGCTCGACCTGGCTGCACATGCTGGTGTGGATCGGCCTGTTCGGCCTGGTCGCCAGCTTCCACGGCATCATCCTGGGCTATTCGCGCCAGTTCTTCGCGTTGGCGCGGGCCGGCTTCCTGCCGCACGGGCTGGCGAAGCTGTCGCGCTTCCGCACGCCGCACCGGGCCATCCTAGCCGGCGGTCTGATCGGCGTGGCGGCGATCTACAGCGACGGGCTGGTCAGCCTGCAGGGCATGAGCCTGACCGCGGCGATGATCACCATGTCGGTGTTCGGCGCGGTGGTGATGTACATCATGAGCATGCTGAGCCTGTTCAAGCTGCGTCGCAGCGAACCCGGGCTGGCGCGCAGCTTCATCGCGCCGGGCTACCCCGTGGTGCCGGGCATCGCGCTGCTGCTGGCGGTGGTCTGCCTGGTGGCGATGGTGTGGTTCAACCCGCAGATCGCCGGCGTGTTCGTGCTGCTGATGGCACTGGGCATGGGCGTGTGCCGGCTGAGCCTGCGCGGCGGCGGCCCGCAGCCGGACCGCGCGGTCGACGCGGCCTGAATCCGCCCATCGGCATGCTGCCCGAATGAGCGGATTCGTCCACAGCGTGGGCGGGGCGCAATGGCGCTTCGCCGATCTCAAGACCCTGCTGGCGCGGGCGACGCCGGCGCGTTCGGGCGATCGCCTGGCCGGCGTGGCGGCGCAGACCGACCGCGAGCGCGTGGCCGCGCAGATGGCCTTGGCCGAGCTGCCGCTGCGGCACTTCCTCGATGAGGCGGTGATCCCCTACGAGGACGACGAGGTCACCCGGCTGATCATGGATGGCCACGACGCCGCGGCCTTCGCGCCGGTCGCGCACCTGACCGTCGGCGACTTCCGCGACTGGCTGCTGGGCGAGGCCGCGACCGAGGCCAGCCTGGCCGCACTGGCGCCGGGGCTGACCCCAGAGATGGTCGCCGCGGTATCCAAGCTGATGCGCGTGCAGGACCTGGTGCTGGTGGCGGCCAAGGTGCGCGTGACCACCGCCTTCCGCAATACGCTGGGCCTGCGCGGGCGGCTGTCCACGCGCCTGCAGCCCAACCATCCCACCGACGATGCGGCCGGCATCGCCGCCAGCGTGCTGGACGGCCTGCTGTACGGCAACGGCGATGCGGTGATCGGCATCAACCCGGCCAGCGACAGCACCGGCGACATCGTCGAGCTGCTGAAGATGCTCGACGGCGTGATCGGCGGCTACGAGATCCCCACCCAGTCCTGCGTGCTGGCCCATCTCACCACCACGCTGGAGGCGATCGAGCGCGGCGCGCCGGTGGACCTGGTGTTCCAGTCGATCGCCGGCACCGAAGGCGCCAACGCCAGCTTCGGCGTCAACCTCGCGCTGCTGCAGGAAGGCCACGAGGCCGGCCTGGCGCTGGGCCGCGGCAGCGTCGGCGCCAACGTGATGTATTTCGAGACCGGGCAAGGCAGCGCGCTGTCGGCCGAGGCGCATCACGGCGTGGACCAGCAGACCTGCGAGGCGCGGGCGTACGCGGTGGCGCGTCAGTTCAAGCCGCTGCTGGTCAACACGGTGGTGGGCTTCATCGGGCCGGAGTATCTGTTCGACGGCAAGCAGATCATCCGCGCCGGGCTGGAGGATCACTTCTGCGGCAAGCTGCTCGGCGTGCCGATGGGCTGCGACATCTGCTACACCAACCATGCGCAGGCCGACCAGGACGACATGGACGTGCTGCTGACCCTGCTGGGCGCGGCGGGGATCAACTTCATCATGGGCATCCCCGGCAGCGACGATGTGATGCTCAATTACCAGACCACCTCGTTCCACGATGCGCTCTACGCGCGCCAGGTGCTGGGCCTGCGCGCCGCGCCCGAGTTCGAGGCCTGGCTGGAGAAGATGCAGATCCTGCGCCTGCGCGAGGGACGTTTCGAACTCGGGCGCGATGTGCCCGCACCGTTCCGCAAGGCGCTGACGCAACTGTGAGCGCGCAGGACGACCCACCCTCGCCGACCGCGCCCGATGCCTGGGCCGCGCTGCGCCGCCTTACGCCGGCGCGCATCGCCCTGGGCCGCGCCGGCACCAGCCTGCCGACGCGCGCGCAGCTGGAGTTCCAGTTCGCCCATGCGCAGGCCCGCGATGCGGTGCATCTGCCGCTGGACAACGCGGCGCTCGCACAGGCCGCCGGCGCGCTGGCGCTGGACGTGCTGCTGCTGCACAGCGCCGCCGCGGACCGCGAGACCTATCTGCAGCGTCCGGACCTGGGCCGTCGCCTCGACGACGCCTCGGCCGAGGCCCTGCGCGCCCACGCGGCGCTGAAGGCGCGCAGCTGCGATGTCTGCATCGTCGTCGCCGACGGGCTGTCCGCCCTGGCCGTGCACACCCATGCCGCGCCCATGCTGCAGCGCCTGCGCGACCACGCGCGCACGCAGGCCTGGTCGCTGGCCCCGATCTGCGTGGTCGAACAGGGCCGCGTGGCGGTGGGCGACGAGATCGCCGAACGGCTCGGCGCGCGCCTGTGCGTGACGCTGATCGGCGAGCGCCCGGGCCTGAGCTCGCCCGACAGCCTGGGCGCCTACCTGACCTTCGCCCCGCGCGTGGACCTGACCGATGCGGCGCGCAACTGCATCTCCAACATCCGCGCCGCCGGCCTGTCCTACGACACGGCCATGCACAAGCTCGCCTATCTGATGGGCGAAGCGATGCGCCGCCAGCTCTCCGGCGTGCAGCTCAAGGACGAGGCCCAGACGCCGGTGCTGCTGGAGGGCGATGGGCCGCGACCGGGCAACTTCCTGTTGCCGGGGAAGGATTGAGGCGACCTTGGCACCGCGGACCGCAGGCGTTGCGGGGAGGCCTGTGCTCCTGACGACCGGGGTGCAACGTCCATGGATTCTCGCGTTCGCGGGAATGACGGGTTTAGGCGATCACTGTGCAGATCCTCTATCGCTCGATGGACGCGGACACGGTCTGCGCCCAAACGACCCACTGTCTAAAAGCCAGTATCGCGAACGATCAGAAAAAGGTCCGTCATTCCCGCGAACGCGGGAATCCATGGACTTTTCGCAAGCCGAAGCCAAGACACTCGGTTCCCGCCTTCGCGGAAACGACAATCGAATTCTCTCGATTGACCTGATGTACCGAGCGTCGCGCGGCAGCGATTACCGCAATCGCGGCTTCAGTGACCGCCACGCGCCGCGCGCCACGCAGTCCACACCAGCCTGGCGGGCCTCGCCGGCGTGCTGCCCTGCGCATCGGCATGCAGGTTGGCCAGGCGCAGGCGCAGCAGCGCGGCGATCAGGCGCCGGGGGCGCGGTCCGTCCACACGCGCGGGCCAGCGGGCCAGCAGCGCATCGCGCCAGGCGAAGGTATCGGCGTGCGGCGGGACTTCCATCCAGCGCAGGAACAGCAGCTGCGCGGCCATCGGCTCGAGTGCGTTGACCCTGCGCGCGCCGGGGAACAGCGCCGCCTCAACCTGCTGGATCGCATTGGCCAGCGGCATCACCAGCGGCAGCGCAGCATCGGGCGATTCGGGCAACGAGCGCATCAGGGTCAGCCCTGGCAGCGCATCGGCCAGCACCTCCCACGGCGCCGGCACCGGCTCCAGCACGCGGCCGAGTGGATGGCGCGAACGCCTGCGCGACCAGTCGCGCAGCTCCTCGCCCCACCAGGCCAGCTTGGCATCGGCAGGCAGCGGATCGCCGGCGATGTTCATCGCATCGAACAGCTCCTGCAGCAGCGCGAACCAGGCCTCTGCCAGCGGTCGCTGCGCGGCGGGCACGAAGGCCTGCACCAGCGGCCACTCGGGCCAGCGGGCACGCCACTTGTCCAGGAAGCTGTCCAGGGCGGTGGACATCAGCGCCCGCCGACCTGCGGCCAATGCGCGGGGTCCAGCAGCTGCGCCGGCGTGTCGAGCATTACCTCGGCCTGCCAGCTGACCGGATCGTCGTCGTCCAGCCGATAGCCCCACAGCGCGGCGATCGCGGGCATGCCGGCGGCGCGCGCGGCCTGGATATCGCGCGCGTCGTCGCCCACATAGACGCAATCGTCGATGCGCGCGCCGAGCAGGCGCGCGGCCTCCTGCAACGGCAGCGGATGCGGCTTGCGCTCGGCCAGCGTGTCGCCGCCGATCAGCACGGCACAGCGCGTCTGCCAGCCCAGCAGCGGCATCAGGTCGCGAGCCAGGCCCTCGGGCTTGTTGGTGACGATGCCCCAGCGGCTGCCTTGGGCCTCCAGCGCCGCCAGCATCGTCTCGATGTCGTCGAACGGGGCGCCATGCCGGCCCAGCTCCTCGGCATAGACCTGCAGGAACTCCGGCACCAGCGCCTCGCGCGCCTGCGGCGATAGTTCGGGAAACGCCGCCCCGCACATCGCCCTCGAGCCTTTGGACACGTGGGGCCGGATGTCGGCCAACACCATCGGCGCCCGGCCGCGCGCGGCCAGCATCCGGTTGACCGTGGCCAGCATGTCCGGCGCGCTGTCCAGCAGCGTGCCGTCGAGGTCGAACAACGCCACAGGCGGAAAGCCGGGACCGGGGACCGGGGACCGGGGACCCGGGGAAAGCGCAGTTCCCCGCGTCGGACCATGCCCGCTCCCTTCGGAAGTGGTCGCTCTGCTTTCCCGGGTCCCCGGTCCCCGGTCCCCGGTCCCGGCGCTCATGCCTTCGCCGCGCACGCCAGGTAGTTCACTTCGGTGCGCCGGCTCAGGCGGGCGGCGCTGCGCCAGGGCTCGTAGACCAGGCCGCTGACATCGCGCATCTGCAGGCCGCTGGCGCGCGCCCAGGCGGCCAGTTCGGCCGGCTTGATGAAATCGGCATAGCGGTGCGTGCCCTTGGGCAGCAGCTTGGCGATGTACTCGGCCCCGACCACCGCCAGCGCGAACGCGGCCGGGGTGCGGTTGAGCGTGGACATGAACAGCTGGCCGCCGGGCTTAAGCAGGCGCGCGCAGGCGTCGATCACCGCGCCCGGATCGGGCACGTGTTCGAGCATCTCCATGCAGGTGATGGCATCGAAACTTTCCGGCTTCTCCTCGGCCAGCGCCTCGACGGCGATCTGCCGGTAGTCCACCTCCACGCCGGATTCGAGCTTGTGCAGGCGCGCGACTTTCAGCAGCTCGGGCGCCAGGTCGATGGCGACCACCTGGGCGCCGGCCGCGGCCAGCGCCTCGCTCAGCAGGCCACCGCCGCAGCCCACGTCCAGCACGCGCTTGCCGGCCAGCGGCAGGCGGCTGGCGACGTACTGCAGGCGCACCGGGTTGAGCGCGTGCAGCGCCTTCTGCGGGCCGTCCGGGTCCCACCAGCGGGTGGCCAGGGCGCCGAACTTGTCCAGCTCGGCCTGGTGAAAATTGGCGTTGGATGCGGGGGTCATGGCGCGTTCCTTTTCGAAGGCCTCGCGGCCGTGGGGCCGCGGGAAACAGCGGCCAGCATGCGCAAGGGCCGCATCAGGGAGCGTGAGGGGTCAGGCCGGATGCAGGCCGGCGATGCGCTGGCGCCACTGGCGCGCGTTGGCGACCACGCCGGCCATGTCGATCCCGACCGGCTGGCGGTCGACCAGGCGTTCGCGCCCGGCGATCCACACATCGGTGACCTGGTGGCGGCCGGTGGCGTAGACCAGCTGGGAGACGACGTGGTGCAGCGGCTGGGTCTCCAGCGCGGACAGGTCCACGCAGGCGATGTCGGCCTGCTTGCCCACCTCCAGCGTGCCGACCAGATGGTCGAAGCCGATCGCCCTGGCCCCGCCCAGCGTGGCCGCGCGCAGGGCGGCGAAGGCGTCCAGCGCCACCGCGTCCTGGGCCACGGCCTTGGACAGGATCGCCGCGGTGCGGGTCTCGCCGAACATGTCCAGGTCGTTGTTGGAGGCGCAGCCGTCGGTGCCGATGGCCAGGTTCACTCCGGCGCGGGCCAGCGCGCAGGCCGGGCAGAAGCCGGAGGCGAGCTTGAGGTTGGATTCCGGGCAGTGCACCACCGACACGCCGCGTTCGGCGCACAGGTGGATCTCGCCTTCCGTCAGCTGGGTCATGTGCACGGCGATCAGGCGGTCGTTGATCAGGCCCATGCGGTCCAGGCGCGCGATCGGGCGCTGGCCGTATTCCTTGAGCGACTGCTCCACCTCCTGCGCCGTCTCATGCAGATGCAGGTGCACCGGCACGTCGAGCTGGTCGGACAGCATGCGCACCCGCTCGAAGTTGGCGTCGTTGACCGTATACGGCGCATGCGGCGCGAACGCGGTGGCGATCAGCGGATCGTCGCGCCACTGGTCGTGGACCTGCCCGGCACGGTCGAAATACTCGTCGTCGCTGCTGGCCCAGGCGGTGGGGAAGTCGATCACCGGCAGGCCGATGCGCGCGCGGAAGCCATGGTGCTTGTAGGTGGCCGCCTGCACGTCGGGGAAGAAGTAGTTCTCGTTGACGCAGGTGGTACCGCCGCGCAGCATCTCGGCGATCGCCAGGGTGATGCCGTCGGCGATGAACTCCGGCCCCATCACCGCGCCTTCCACCGGCCAGATGTGCTGCTGCAGCCAGACCTTGAGCGGCAGGTCGTCGGCGATGCCGCGCAGCAGGGTCATCGGGTTGTGCGTGTGGGCGTTCACCAGGCCCGGGATCAGCGCAGCCTCGGGCCGCTGCACGACCTGTTTGGCGGCAAAGCGCGTGCGGGCCTGCGCGATCGGCGCGATGGCCACGATCGCCCCGTCGGTGATGGCCACGGCGTGCTGCTCGAGCACCATCGCGTGCGGTTCGACCGGCACCACATAGCCGGCTTCGATCAACAGGTCGCAGGATTCAACGTCGGACGGATTCACGGGTGCCTTGGTTACCAAAGAGGATCAGCCGGCCTTGCCCAGCATCAGGCGCCGGGTCAGGAACGAAGCGGGCCAGATCAGCATGAAGAAGAACGCCGAGTACGGGTTGGGCCACAGGTAGGCCAGCGGGATCGCCAGCAGGAACACCGCGATCGACACCGTGCTGCGCACCACGAACCAACGCGCCTGGGCCGCGCCCAGGCGCTCGGCCAGCGACTCCTGCCGCGCCACCCACACCCGGGTGAGAAAGCCGAAGAAGGAGATCGTCGCCAAGACCACCGCGTAGAAGGCGAAGCGCCCGGGCGAGGCGCTGCTGACCGACTCGGAGTACTCGCGCGTGGCGAACGGCATCAGCGCCACGAACATCAGCTGCCAGATCGTGCCCCACACCAGCCGGCCGCTGACATGGCGCACGTGGCGCCAGGTCTGCATATGGCTCATCCAGAAGGTGGCCGTGACCAGGAAGCTGACGAAGTAGGCGATGAACAGCGCCAGCGTATGGCCGTTCGCCGCGCCCTCGCCCAGGCGCTCGACCATTTCCGCGTCGGGCAGCTTGAGCTCGATGGCCAGCAGGGTGATGGCGATGGCGAAGACCGCATCGCTGAAGAACACCACCCGGTCGTGCGGAAACACATCCGCGCGCGCCGGGGCATCGCCCTGCTGTTCCTGCACCAAGCCAAGATCCTGCATGCGACGCTCCCTGCGCGCTGGATGGGAGTTACTTCACCCGGCTGACGTACTCGCCGGTGCGGGTGTCGACCTTGATGATCTCGTCGGTGCCCACGAACAGCGGCACGCGCACCACCGCCCCGGTCTCCAGGGTGGCCGGCTTGCCGCCGGTGCCGGCGGTGTCGCCCTTCACGCCCGGATCGGTCTCGGTGATCTTCAGCTCGACGAAGTTCGGCGGCGTGACCTGGATCGGGTTGCCGTTGAACAGGGTCACCACGCAGGCCTCCTCGCCCTTGAGCCACTTCTTGGCATCGCCCACGCCGGCCTCGTCGGCCTGCACCTGCTCGAAGGTCTCCTGCTGCATGAAGTGCCAGTACTCGCCATCGTTGTACAGGTACTGCATGTCGGTATCGACCACGTCGGCGGCCTCGATCGAGTCGGTGCTCTTGAGGGTCAGTTCCTGCACGCGGCCCGAGCGGATCAGGCGGAAGCGCATGCGGGTGAACGCCTGGCCCTTGCCGGGCTTGACGTAGTCGGTCTCGGTGATGATGGCGGGTTCGTTGTTGACCAGGATTTTCATCCCGTTCTTGACGTCGTTCATGCCGTAGGTGGCCATGGGCAAACTCCTGGAGATAAGACAGACCCGCCGCCATGCGCGAGCGGCCGGATACAATGGGGACGCCCGCCGCAACCGGCGAGCGCATGCTTCGTTCAAACGCTCATGATACCTGCAGCACCCCTTTCCAGACAGCCGGCCCCCGCCGCCAGCGCCACCGCCCCCGCGCCGCTGCAGCCTTCGGGCTGGCAGCAGGCGCTGCGTCGGGCCGTGCGCGATCCGGGCGAACTGCTCACGCGGCTGGGCCTGCACGCGGCCGCGCTGGGGGTTTCGCAGCAGGCCGCGGCGCAGTTCCCGCTGCTGGCGCCCGAAGGCTTCGTGGCGCGCATGCGCCACGGCGACCCGCACGACCCGCTGCTGCGCCAGGTCCTGCCGCTGGACCAGGAACTGCGCCTGCTGCCCGGCTTCGGCCTGGACGCGGTCGGCGACGCGGCCGCGCGCTCGGCCACCGGCGTGATCCAGAAGTACCAGGGCCGCGCCCTGATGGTGGCCACCGGCAGCTGCGCGATCCACTGCCGCTACTGCTTCCGCCGGCACTTCCCGTATGGCGAGGAGACCGCCGCGCGCGACCACTGGGCCGAGGCCATCGCCCGGGTGCGCGAGGATGCGAGCATCGACGAGGTGATCCTGTCCGGCGGCGACCCGCTGTCGCTGTCTACGCCCAAGCTGGCCGAGCTGACCGATGCCCTGCGCCAGGTGCCGCACCTCAAGCGCCTGCGCATCCACAGCCGCCTGCCCGTGGTCCTGCCCGAGCGCGTCGATGCCGCCCTGCTGCAGTGGCTGGGCGCGCTGCCCTGGCCGGTGGCCTTCGTCCTGCACGCCAACCACGCCAACGAGTTCGATGCCAGCGTCGATGCGGCCCTGGCCGCGCTGCGCGGCAGCGGCGCGACCCTGCTCAACCAGGCGGTGCTGCTGCGCGGCGTCAACGACAGCGTCGATGCGCTGGCTGCGCTGTCCGAACGCGGCTTCGCCGCCGGCGTGCTGCCTTACTACCTGCACCAGCTCGACCGTGTGCAGGGCGTGGCCCACTTCGAGGTGGACGACGCCACCGCGCTGGCGCTGCATGCCGAGCTGGCCGCGCGCCTGTCCGGCTACCTGGTGCCGCGCCTGGTGCGCGAGATCCCGGGCGACACCGGCAAGCGCCCGCTGCGCTGAGCGCGCGCGGCCGTAGCACAGGACGGCCTTCACGAATCCGCAAGCCAGCCGATGGTCAGGATGGACGCTCCGGTGACCATGCTGTATTAAACGCCGTCCCCCGCTCCCAGCACGAAGCGCCATGCAGATCGGCAAAGACACGCCCGTGCGGCTGATGATCATCGACGACAGCGGTGAGGCGGCCGAGGGCGTGGTCAGCACGTTCCGCAACGACGGCATCGCCGTGCGGCCGTTGCGCCCGCTGGATGCGGAGGAACTGGTCCAGCAGCTGGCCAGCCAGCCGGTCGACCTAATCCTGGTGGCCAAGACCGCCCGCACCCTCCCGGTCTCCGCGGTGCTGGAGCAGGTCGCCGCCGTCGGCAAGGACATCCCGGTGGTGGTGATGGTCGATGCCTCCGGCACGCCTTCGGTCGTGGACGACCTGATCAACGGCGCCAGCGCGGTCGCCGTGCGCTCGCGTCCCGATCACCTGCTCAGCGTGCTGCGCGCCGAATGGGAGGACCTGGAGGCTCGCCGCGGCCTGCGCCGCCTGGAGGCCCAGCTGCGCGAGACCGAGCGCCGCTGCGATGCGCTGATCGCCTCCTCGCGCGATCCCATCGCCTATGTGCACGAAGGCATGCACATCCGCGCCAACGATGCGTATCTGGACATGTTCGGATTCGCCTCCTTCGAGGACATCGAGGGTCTGTCGTTGCTGGACCTGATCGCGCCCAAGGATGTGGAAGACTTCAAGCAGCTGCTCAAGCGCATCGGCAAGGGCGAGCCGCCCCCGCCGCGCTACGAGTGCGAGGCGCGCACGCTCGACGGCGAGGCCTTCCCGGCGGTGATGGAGTTCGCCACCGCCACCTACGAGGGCGAGGCCTGCGTGCAGGTGGTGTTCCGCCGCCGCGAGCTGGATACCGAACTGGCGCGCGAGGTCGAGGACCTGCGCCAGCGCGACGTGGTCACCGGCCTGCTCAACCGCCCCACCTTCCTGCACGCGCTCGAGGATGCCGTGGCCCAGGTCGGGCAAGGCGAGCAGCAGTACGGCCTGCTGCTGGTCGAACCGGATCACTACGCGCGCCTGCTGCCGGACATCGGGCTGGGCTCGGCCGATGCGCTGATCGCGGCGATGGCGGCGCGCTTCTCCAGCCTGATCGGCGAAGGCATGGTCGCCGCCCGCTTCAGCGAACACGGCTTCGCCGTGCTGTGCCACTGCAGCCATGCCGACACCGCGGCGCTAGCCGAGCGCCTGCGCGCCGGCTTCGCCGCGCATGTGTTCGAGATCGGCAGCCACGCGGTGACCGCCACCCTGAGCGTGGGCGGCGTGCAGATCGGCGAGAAGATCGCCAGCGTCAGCCAGGTGCTGGCGCGGGCCAGCGAGAACCTGCAGTCGGTGGCCAGCGTCGGCGGCAACGGCGTGCTGATCTTCGACCCGGCCGCGGTGGACCGCGCCGAGGCCGAGTACGCCCAGCGCATCCTGGACCTGGTGCGCGAGGCGCTGACCGGCAGCGGCTTCGCCCTGCACTACCAGCCGATCATCCCGCTGCTCGGCGCGCCGGGCGATTTCTACGAAGGCTTCCTGCGCCTGGACAACGGCAGCGGCGAGCGGATCAAGCCGGTGACCTTCCTGGCCATCGCCGAGGAAGCCGGGCTGCTGGCCGACATCGACCGCTGGGTGGTGCGCGCGGCCATCGCCGCACTGGCCGCGCGCGAACGCGCCGGGCGCCCCACGCGCATGATGGTCAAGATCAGCCAGGCCTCCTTCGGCGATACGCGCCTGGTGGAGACCATCGCCCACGAACTGGCCGCCACCGGGCTGCCGGGCGAGCGGCTCTGGCTGGAGACCACCGAGGCCAAGGTCTTCACCCACCTGCGCGCGGCGCAGGAGCTGCTGCAGTCGGCGGCGCGCCTGGGCTGCAAGGTCGGGCTGGAACAGTTCGGCACCGGGCTGGACTCGTTCCAGCTACTGGCGCACTTCACCCCGGCCTTCCTCAAGCTGGACCGCAGCTTCACCCAGGACCACACCCGCGTGGCCGAGAACCAGGACAAGATCCGCGAGATCACCGCACGCGCGCAGCGCGACGGCATCACCACCATCGCCGAGCACGTGCAGGACCCGGGGACGATGTCGCTGCTGTTCGGCGCCGGGCTGGACTACGTGGAAGGCTCGTTCGTCGCCAACGCGATGCCGGAGATGAGCTTCGACTTCAACGCCTGAAGGCTACAGCGAAGGCGCCGCAGGATGCGAAAAGCCCGCCGAAAGGCGGGCTTTTCGTTGCCAAGCATGGCGGGCAGCCGGCTTACATCACCGTGCCGGCGCGCTGCTGGACCTGCGCGGCACGCAGGGCGGCGATGCGCTCGGGCAGCGGCGGGTGGCTGAGGAACAGCTTCTTCAGGCCCTGCCCCATGCCACCGGCGATGCCGAAGGCCTCCACCTGCGCCGGCAGCGTGCTGGTGCTGTGGTTGGCCTGCAGGCGCTCCAGCGCGGCGATCATCTTCTGCCGGCCGGCCAGCGTGGCGCCGCCGTGGTCGGCGCGGAACTCGCGGCGACGCGAGAACCACATCGCGATCATCGTGGCGAACAGGCCCAGCACCATCTCCAGCGCGAACACGATGATGTAATAGGCGAAGCCGCGGCTGTTGCCTTCGCGGTTGCCCGACAGGTAGCTGTCGATCACGCCGCCGACCACGCGCGCCAGCACGATCACGAAGGTGTTCAGCACGCCCTGCAGCAGGGCCATGGTCACCATGTCGCCGTTGGCGACGTGGCTGACCTCGTGGCCCAGCACGGCCTCGGCCTCGTCGCGGCTCATCTGCCGCAGCAGGCCCGTGGACACGGCCACCAGCGCGTTGTTGCGGTTGGCGCCGGTGGCGAAGGCGTTGATCTCCGGCGCCTCGTACACGGCCACCTCGGGCATGCCGATGCCGGCGGCCTGGGCCTGGCGGCGCACGGTCTCCAGCAGCCACTGCTCGGCCTCGTTGCGCGGGGTTTCGATCACCATCGCGCCGGTGGCGCGCTTGGCCATCCACTTGGACATCAGCAGCGAGATGATCGAGCCGCCGAAGCCGAACAGCGCGGCCATCACCAGCAGGCCGGCCATGCTGGCCGAATTGACCCCAAGCAGGGACATCACAACGCTGGCCAGGGCCAACACGGCCAGGTTGGTCAGCAGGAACAATGCGATGCGGGTAAACACGGTCGACTCCAGGGAAAGAGGAATGAGGGGGAACGAGATGAATCTTGTGGACGCCCCGGTTTGACTTCAAGCTGCCGGCTGACCGGTTGTTCAGCGATTGCGCGTCGATTTCGTCAATGTCATCAAGCTCCTACCGCGGCCGCTTCGCGCCCTCGCCCACCGGCCCGCTGCACGCCGGCTCGCTGCTGGCCGCGTTCGGCAGCTGGCTGCTGGCGCGCCACGCCGGCGGGCAGTGGTGGGTGCGGATCGAGGACCTGGACCCGCCGCGCGAAGTCCCCGGCGCCGCGCAGTCACAGCTGCAATTGCTGGAAAAACTCGGCCTGCGCAGCGATGGACCGGTGCGCTGGCAGCACACGCGCGGCGATGCCTACGCTGTCGCGCTCGAGCGCTTGCTGTCGCGCGGGCTGGCCTTCGAATGCCACTGCAGCCGCGCCGACCTGGCTGCCACCGGCGGGGTCCATCACCAGTGCGTCGCCCGGGCCCGGCGGCCCGATCCGGCCATCCGGCTGCGCGTACCCGGTGACTGCATTGTCACCTTCGACGACGGCCTGCAGGGCCCGCAGCGCCAGGAGGTCGGGCGCGTGGTCGGCGACTTCGTCCTGCGCCGCGCCGACGGGCCCTGGGCCTACCAGCTGGCGGTGGTGGTGGACGACGCGGACCAGGGCATGACCGATATCGTGCGCGGCGCCGACCTGCTGGACTCCACGCCGCGCCAGATCCTGCTGCAGCGGGCGCTGGGCCTGCCCACGCCGCGCTACCTGCACCTGCCGGTGCTGCTGGATGCCCACGGGCACAAGCTGTCCAAATCCAAAGGCGCGCAGGCCCTGGACGCCGACAACCTGCTGCCCGCGCTGCGTTCGGCCTGGGTCCAGTTGGGCCAGGCGGCGAGCGTGCTGGAGGGGGCCGAGACGGTGGACACGCTGCTGCATGCGGCGCAGCATGGCTTCGACCCCGCGCGCCTGCCCGCTTCTGCGGGAATCCATGCTGCGCCGCACAACAAAAATGCTGCAGGTGCTGACTAGAATCGCCAGCCCCTTGCCTCCTTAGATGCACTTCTCCATGACTCCTCGCGTTGCACTGGTTACCGGCGGGACCGGCGGCATCGGCACGGCCATCTGCCGCAAGCTGGCGGGTCTGGGCCATCGGGTGGCCACCAACTACCGCGACCCGGTGCGCGCCCGCACCTGGCAGCAGCGCATGGCCGACGAGGGCGTGGACATCGCCCTGGTGCAGGGCGACGTGCGTTATCCCGAGCAGGCGCAGGCCATGGTCGATGAGGTCACCGCGACGCTGGGGCCGGTCGACATCCTGATCAACAACGCCGGCATCACCCGCGACACCACCTTCCACAAGATGGACGCGGCGCAGTGGAACGAGGTGATCGACACCAACCTGTCCTCGGTGTTCAACATGACCCGGCCGGTGATCGCCGGCATGCGCGCCCGGCGCTGGGGCCGGATCGTGCAGATCAGCTCGATCAACGGCCAGAAGGGCCAGTACGGCCAGGCCAACTACGCCGCGGCCAAGGCCGGCATGCATGGCTTCACCATCTCCCTGGCGCAGGAGAACGCGCAGTTCGGCGTCACCGTCAACACCGTCTCGCCCGGCTACATCGCCACCGAGATGGTGATGGCCGTGCCCGAGGAGATCCGCAACAAGATCGTGGCCCAGATCCCCACCGGCCGTCTGGGTTCGCCCGAGGACATCGCCTATGCGGTGGCCTTTTTCGTGGCCGAGGAGGCGGCCTGGATCACCGGCGCCAACCTGTCGGCCAACGGTGGTCAGTACATGGGCTGGTGAGTCCGACCAGGGTGCCCGGCGCGTGCCCGGGCGGCCTCGCCCGACAGTGCCACTCCACACCCCAAACGCTCCCAAAGTATGGTTGCGCCGCAAAAAACCCGGGCGCATGCTCCGCGCACATTGATTGAGGTGACTGCTCCATGGCTGCGATCCGGATCATCAAGAAGTACCCCAACCGTCGTCTCTACGACACCGAAATCTCCAGCTACATCACCATCGAGGACGTGCGCCAGCTCATCGTCGATGGCGAAGAGTTCGAAGTGCGCGACGCCAAGAGCGGTGAGGACCTGACCCGCCTGGTGCTGCTGCAGATCATCAGCGACCAGGAGCAGGACGGCGAGCCGCTGCTGTCCACCCAGCTGCTCAGCCAGATCATCCGTTTCTACGGCGATTCGCTGCAGGGCTTCATGGGCAACTACCTGGAGCGCTCGATGCAGATGTTCATGGACCAGCAGGCGCAGTTCCGCCAGCAGATGGGCAACCTGCTGGGTCAGACGCCGTGGGCGATGATGAACCAGCTCACCGAGCGTAACCTGGAGATCTGGCAGGACTTCCAGCGCAATCTCACCAGCGGCCTGAGCCGTGGGCCCACGCGTCCGACTTCCACGACCGGCACGGGCGGCAGCAACGGCGCGAAGGATGGCCCGACGACGCGCGAGAGCTCCAGCAAGTCCACGCGCCGCTAAAAGCGCGGCGTTTTTCGCACTGCGAAGCGGCCGATCCGCTTCGACCGACCGACGCCCCGGCCTGGCCCGCGGCGTCAGATCCGACCGGCAGCGATGGCGCCGGCAATACGGCTCAAGTCATTCGTGCGTCGCGCACTCCCGCAACGCCGAGCTCGCGAGCCGGATTTCTTCAAGCAATAACCAGGCGGCACGCGCAGCAAGCGCTATCTGCTCAGGGTGCCTGTACGAATCTCAGCGATTAATCAGGCAGGCCTCGCATTGATCGCGGCCTCGCGGTGAATGCGACTGAGGGCAGGAAGGCGACGCCTTCGGTATTGCTCTACCCCGCGCCATGCTGCGCAGCATGGATTGCCGCATCACTAAGACAAGACCCGCACAGACGGGGCCGCAAGCCTGCGGAGTATCCTTGCGCGCTGTCCTTCATCGATCCTGCATCCATGACTCCACGCATCGCATTGGTGACCGGCGGCATCGGCGGCCTGGGCACGGCGATCTGCCGCGCCCTGACCGAGGCCGGCCACACCGTCATCGCCACCGACCTGCCGGCCGAGCCTGCGCGCCTTGAGGCCTTCCAGGCGGCCACCGACGGGCGCGTGGCCTTCGAACCGGCCGATGTCGGCGACGATGCGCAATGCGCGCAGCTGATCGCCCGCGTCCAGGCCACGCACGGCGCGCTGGACATCCTGGTCAACAATGCCGGCATCACCCGCGATGCGACCCTGCGCAAGATGGACCTGGCGCAGTGGAACGCGGTCCTGCAGGTCAATCTGACCAGCGCCTTCCAGCTGTGCCACCACGCCGTCGCCGGCATGGTCGAGCGCGGCCATGGCCGCATCGTCAACATCAGCTCGGTCAGCGGCCAGACCGGCAACTTCGGCCAGGCCAACTACGCGGCGGCCAAGGCCGGCCTGCATGGGCTGACCATGTCGCTGGCGCGCGAGGTCGCCTCCAAGGGCGTCACGGTCAACAGCGTGTCCCCGGGCTATGTGCGCACACCGATGACGGCGGCCATGCCGGCCGAGGTCCTGCAGCGCACCACGGGCCTGGTGCCGGTAGGCCGGCTGGGCGAGCCGGAGGACATCGCCCGCGCGGTGCGCTTCCTGGCCGAGGACGCGGCCGGTTACATCACCGGCGCCAACCTGCCGGTCAACGGCGGGCTGTACATGGGCTTCTGAAGACGCGCTACAGCGGCTGGTCGCTCGCCGGCTGGCCGCCGCAGTAGCGGGCGCGGAACTGTTCGGCCTCGGGCATCAGCTGCTGCAGGCGAGCGATGCGGTTGGACGGGTCGGGGTGGGTAGAGGCGAACTCCGGCGGACGCTCGCCGCCGCCCAGCTGGGACATGCGCTCCCACAGCGGGATCGCCTGCTGCGGGTCGTAGCAGGCCGCCGCGGCCAGCATCAGGCCGACCTCGTCGGCCTGCGATTCGTGGTTGCGGCCGTAGGGCAGCACCATGCCGTACTGCACGCCGGCGCCCAGCGCGGCCATGGTCTGCTGGTCCATGCCGGACATGCCGGCGGCCACCTGCCCCATCTGCACCAGCTTCTGCTGGGCCATGCGCTGGGAGCTGTGGCGCAGCAGCGCGTGGGCGATCTCGTGCCCCATCACCACCGCCAGCGCATCGCGCGTCTGCGCGATCGGGAACAGCCCGGTGTAGACGGCGATCTTGCCGCCCGGCAGGCAGAACGCATTGGCCTCGTCCGAGCGCAGCACGCTGACCTGCCAGTCGTAGCCGGACAGGTCCGGCGCCGGCTGGTCGTGCTGCTTGGCCAGGTCGGCCGCCACCTGCGGCACGCGCGCGATCAGGCGCTGGGCGATGGTCGCCACTTCCTGGCTGGTCGGGTCGCTGGCCGGCAGCAGCGCGCCCTGCTGGCGCGCCTCGCCCAGCACCTGCTGGTAGGCCTGCACGCCGAGCTCGGATTCCTCGCTGGGCGTGGCGCCGTAATGCGCGTCCTGGCCGGTGTAAGGATCGGTCTGGCGGCTGGAGATCCACTGAAACGCCGCATAGCCGGCGAACAGCAACAGGATCCACCAGCGGATCCCGAATCCGCGCCGCCGCTGCATGCCCCCATTGCCATAAGCCGCATTCATGCCTTGATCCTTGTCAGATGCCGCGCACCACGCGGAAGCCTACCCGCGCACTGGTCATGTCCGAGTCCTGCGAGGCACGCCACGCCGCCCGCGCCTGCTGCGGCGAGGAAGCCCACCCGCCTCCCCGGATCACCCGGGCCCGGCAGCCGGGATTGAACCACGCCGCGCCGTCGCCCGGCGCACGCCGGAAGCTGGCGTGCCAGCAGTCGGCGACCCACTCGCTGATGTTGCTCCCTACGTCGTACAGCCCCCAGGCATTCGGCTTGAACGTGGCCACCGGCGCCGGGCCCCACCAGCCATCGCCGTAGCCGACGAAGGCGTTGCCCCAGTGGCGACCGCTGGGCGAGACGTCGTTGCCGCCGGTCAGGTTGCCCACGCCCGCCGGCGGCGGGGTCGAGTTGCCCCACGAATAACGCCCCTGGCTGCCGGCGCGCAGGATGTATTCGAACTCGGCCTCCGAGGCCAGGCGGTAGGCGTGCCCGGTCTGCTCGGCCAGCCAGTCGGCGTAGGCCTCCGCGTCGCGCACGCTGACGTGCAGCACCGGCATGTCGTCGGCCGCCTTGGCGCCGGCGTAGTCGGACTGCCAGTCCACGCCGCTGCGGCGCACGAAGTTGCCGCTGCGCTCGTCGTAGACGATCGAATGCCCGCGCCGCGTCGCCCGCGACCGGTATTGCGTGGCCTGCACGAAGCGACGGTACTGGCCCACCGTCACCGCCGTGCGCGAGACGGCGAAGCCGCGGTCGAAGCGCACGTAATGCGCCGGCTGCTCGGCCTCGGACGCGCCCGGCTCGTCCTCGTCGGCGCCCATGCGGAAGGCGCCATGCGGCACCACCACCATCACCGGCGTGCGGCCACCGCCGCGCATGGCATCGGTGAAGGACTGGCCGGGCCGGAACAGGCCGTAGTGCGTGGCCAGATCGATGCGCTGGCGCAGGTCGGCGGCCACCGGATCGCCCGGCCGGGCGATGCGCAGGGCGGCTTCCAGCTTCTGCCGCGCGTCCTTCAGGCCCAGCGGCGAGACCAGATCGTCCACGCCGGCGTCGCGCAGCGCGGCGATCTGGCGGGTGCGCTCGGCTTCGATGCGCGCGTAGCCGTCCTTGACCGTCTGCGCGTCCTCGCGCACGCCGTTGGCGAAGCCCATCCAGCGGGCGGCCTCGTCGAAGTCGCCGGCGCGCGCGGCGTCCTCGGCGCGGCGGATGAAGGCGCTCTCCGTGGCCGCCATGCCCTGCAGGGCGCGCGGCTGGTCCGGCGCCTGCGCCAGCACGGCGCGGAAGGTGCTCAGCGCGCCATCCTTGCCCCCCTCGCCCAGCAGGCCCTGGCGCAGCTGGCTCTCGCCGGTGGCGTTGAGCCGGGCCAGCTGCTCGGCCAGATCGACCTGCTCCAGATACGGTTCGGCGCGCGGATCCTGCGCCAGCACGGTGCGCACCACCGCGGCGATGCGCACCGCGCGCGCCAGCGCCTCCGGATCGTCCTGGGCGGCGGCGACCGCGCGCCGGCCCTGGGCCAGCAGGGCGGTGCCGGCGTTGGCCAGGCCGCGCTTGGCGACCGCGTCGCTGGGATTCAGGCGCAGCAGCGCCAGGTACAGCGGGATGGCATCGCGCGGCTGTTCGAACAGGTCGCCCGCGCGCAGCGCGGCGGCGGCCTCGCGGCGCGCCTGGCGCACCTGGCCCGGCTCCAGCGCCAGCGCGGGCGGCGACCAGTTCAGCGCGGCATCGCCGTTGCTGTCGCTGATGGTCACGCTGGGCATGCGCGCCGGCGCCTGGCCGGACGCGGGGGCCGGGCTGGCCACGGGCGCGGCCGGCCGCGCGGCGGGCTCGGGCGCGCGGTCGCAGGCTGTCAGCAGCAGCGCCAGCAGCGCCGGGGCGAATCGCCGCAAGGTTCCTCCCGTCATGATCCAAAGGCGGCCGATGGCCGGGGACGTTAGGCTATTGTCGCCCCAACCGCGCCAAGGCGTGTGCAAGCCTGCGCGACGGGGCGCCCCCCCTGGTTCCCAACCTCGAGACCCGCGTGCCCCTCTGGATCGACACCCCCGACGCGCTGCGAGCGCACCTGCAGCAGCTGCCCGCCTGGGTGGGCCTGGACACCGAATTCATCCGCGAGAAGACCTTCTGGCCGCAGCTGGCCCTGGTCCAGATCGCCATCGGCGACACCATCCTGCTGGTCGACCCGCTGGTGCCCGGCATGCCGCAGGCCCTGGCGCCGCTGCTGTCCGATTCTGGCGTGGTCAAGGTGATGCATAGCGCCAGCGAGGACCTGATCGCGCTGCGCTGCGCCTGCGGCGTGCTGCCCTCGCCCTTGTTCGACACCCAGATCGCCGCGGCGCTGGCCGGCATCGGCGGCGGCATGGGCTACCAGAAGCTGGTGGCGCAGATCACCGGGGTCACCCTGGCCAAGGGCGAGACCCGCTCGGACTGGCTCAAGCGCCCGCTCAGTCCCGCGCAGCTGGAATACGCGGCCGACGATGTGGTCCACCTTGGCGCGCTGTACGCGGCGCTGACCGAGAAGCTGCAGGCGCTGGGCCGGCTGGAGTGGCTGCAGGCCGATGGCGCACGGCTGATCGCCCAGGGCGAGGACGATGGCGGCGAGCGCTGGCCGCATCTGGCGCTGCGCAGCGCGCAGTTCCTCGATGCGCCGGCGCAGCATCGCCTGCTGCGGCTGCTGCGCTGGCGCGAGGCGCAGGCGCGCGCCAGCGACCGGCCCAAGAGCTGGATCCTGGACAACGAGCTGGCCGTGACCCTGGCGCGCACGCCCATGGCCTCGCGCGAGGCGCTGATCGACTGGCTCGAACGCCAGCCCAAGTCGCCGCGCAAACTGGCCGACGCGCTCTGGCAGGCCCTGTCCACGCCGCTGCCGGACGAAGCCGACGCCCCGCTGGCGAAGAACGGCGACCAGGACAAGCAGCGCCTGAAGAAGCTGCAGGACGCCGTGACCGCGCACTCGGCCGCGCTCGGCCTGCCCGACGGCATCCTCGCCTCGCGCCGCTGGCTGGAGGCGCTGATGGAGCACGGCCAGTGGCCGGCTGCGCTGGAAGGCTGGCGCCGCGCCCAGCTCGAACCGGTGCTGGCGCCGTTGCTGGCCTCGCCACGGGCCTGACGGCAGGCCCGTCCGAGAGCGCGAATCCCGCTATCGCGCCAGCAGGCCAGGCGCTACGCTACGACGTCCTCCGGACCGGTCCTTCGCACGCGCGGCCTCGCGCTGCGAATGCGAGCCCGGCGCGGGACGCCCCGTCGCCCGCCTCGGAGAAGCTAATGTCTCGGTTGCACCGTCCTGCCTTGTTCTTCGCCAGCACCACGCTGTTGCTGTCCGCGCTGCTGGCCATGCCGACGCTGCTGGCGCAGCAGAAGCCCGAGCCCGATCGCCCCGCGCACTTCGTCGTGCCCGACGACCCGGAGGCGGATTTCGTCCGCCGCGAGGTCGAGATCCCGATGCGCGACGGGGTCAAGCTGCATACCGTCATCCTGGTGCCCAAGGGCGCCCATCGCGCGCCGATGCTGCTCACCCGCACGCCCTACGACGCCGATGGCATGACCACGCTGGCCAAGAGCAACCGCCTGGCCGCCGTGCTGCAGGGCTACGACAACTTCCCCGAGCTGTTCAACAAGCACGGCTACATCCGCGTGGTCCAGGACATCCGCGGCAAGTACGGCTCGGAGGGCGACTACGTCATGAACCGGCCGCAGATCGGCCCGCTCAACGACAGCAACGTCGACCATTCCACCGACACCTGGGACACGGTGGACTGGCTGTCCAAGAACGTGCCCGAGTCCAACGGCAAGGTCGGCATCCTGGGCATCTCCTACGACGGCTTCACCAGCCTGATGGCGCTGTTCCATCCGCATCCGGCGCTCAAGGTGGCCATCCCGATGAACCCGATGGTCGACGGCTGGCGCGGCGACGACTGGTTCCACAACGGCGCCTTCCGCCAGACCAACCTGCCCTACATCTACGAGCAGGAGGCCACGCGCGGCAACACCATCCACTGGATCCAGACCGACGCCGACGACTACGACTTCTACCTCAAGGGCGGCGCGGCCGGCCTGATCGGCAAGCGCCGCGGCATGGACCAGCTCGGCTTCTTCCGCAAGCTGCTGGCGCACCCGTCCTACGACGCCTTCTGGCAGGAACAGGCGGTGGACAAGCTGCTCGCCAAGGAGCCGCTCAGCATCCCGGTGATGCTGGTGCACGGCCTGTGGGACCAGGAAGACATCTACGGCGACATGGCCGTGTACGCGGCGCTGGAACCCAAGGACACGCGCAACGACAAGGTGTTCCTGGTGATGGGCCCGTGGAACCATGGCGGCCAGCGCGAGGACGGCACCCACCTGGGCGCGATCAAGTTCGACACCGACACCGCAGCGACCTTCCGCCGCGAGGTGCTGCGCCCGTTCCTGGACCACTATCTGATGGACGACGCGCCGCCGATGCAGGTCTCGCCGGTCACCGTCTACCGCACCGGCGAGAACCATTGGGAGCACCTGAAGTCCTGGCCGCAGGGCTGTGCCTCGGGCTGCCGCATCGCCGAGCAGCCGCTGTATCTGAAGGACAACGGCACCGCGGGGTTCGATGCGCAGGCCACCGCCGGCAGCGACGAATACGTGTCCGATCCGTCCAACCCCGTGCCCTTCCTGCCCCGGCCGCTGCCGGCCACCGGCTACGACGACAACCCGTGGCCGAGCTGGCTGGTCAGCGACCAGCGCCAGGCCGCCGCCCGCCCGGACGTGCTGACCTTCGTCACCGAGGTGCTGGACGCGCCGCTGCGCATCAGCGGCACGCCCAAGGTGGACCTGCGCCTGTCCACGACCGGCAGCGACGGCGACTTCGTGGTCAAGCTGGTCGATGTTTATCCGGACGTGGTGCCGGACGATCCCAAGCTGGGCGGCTACCAGCTGATGGTCTCGGCCGACATCCTGCGCGGGCGCTATCGCGAGAGCCTGGAGCACCCCAGCGCGATCCCGTCCAACACCACCGTGCCGATCCGCTTCGACCTGCCCGTGGCCAACCACACCTTCCTGCCCGGGCACCGGGTGATGGTGCAGGTCCAGTCGAGCTGGTTCCCGCTGTACGACCTCAATCCGCAGACCTTCGTGCCCAACATCTTCCTGGCCCAGCCCAAGGACTACCGCGAGGCCACCATCAGCGTGAAGCTGGGCGGCGCGCAGGCCAGTTCGGTGCTGCTGCCGGTGGTCAGCGGCATCAAGTGATGCAACACGGCGGCGTCGATTCGACGCCGCCGTGCCCTTGCGCAAGCCGACGCTAGCATCCCCCGCATGTCTTCCGATGTCCCCCCCGAGGCGGCCGCCCGGCCGCTGCGCATCGATCCGGGCCTGCGCCTGGATCAGGACGACCTGAGGATCCTGCAGATCCTCTCGCGCCAGGCGCGCGTGACCAAGTCCACCCTGGCCAGCGAGATCGGCCTGTCGATCACGCCGACCTGGGAGCGCGTGCGCAAGCTCGAGGCCGCCGGCCTGATCCGCGGCTACCGCGCGGTGATCGACTGGCAACGCCTGTTCAAGACCAGCCAGGTGCTGGTGCAGATCGTGCTGGGCCAGCACACCGCCGCCTCGATGCGCACCTTCGCCCAGCGCATGGCCGACGCCCCGGAAGTGGCGTTCTGCTACGCCACCGGCGGCGGCATCGACTACATCGCCATGATCGAGTGCAGCGACATCGCCCAGTACCAGGCCTTCATGGAGCAACTGCTGCGCGAGGACCTGGGCATCGCCCGCTACTCCACCTACGTGGTCACCAAGGCCATCCGCGCCCCGGGCGAGCGCCCCCTGCCCGCCCTGGACCCGCCGCGGGAGGGCTGAGCGCCAGCAAGGCGCGTGTCCGGTCCGCCCCGGAACGCCTCCGCGCTATCGCCCGGCGATCGCACGCAGACCGGTTGGCAATCCGCAGGCGCATCGCTAGAATGGCGCTCCCCTTGGGGCCATAGCTCAGCTGGGAGAGCGCGTCGTTCGCAATGACGAGGTCGGGAGTTCGATCCTCCCTGGCTCCACCAAATTTCCGTCCTAGACGGTGCGACCAAGGCTGGAAAGACCTTATTCTAAGGGCTTCCCGGCCTTTTTTGTATCCAGCGAAGTCCAGCCTAGACCAGCCAAATCCGGCGGTAAGAGGCGGTAGATTTGGCGGTAGCCGGGGCACTCCCTTAGCCTGTTACCGTCAAGGAGCTGCCCAATGCCTCTCACCGATACCGCCATCCGCAAAACCAAACCAGCTGATAAGCCTCAGAAACTGCGCGATGGCAACGGCCTGTATCTACTGCTGCGCCCGGATGGCGCACGCTGGTGGCGCTATGACTACCGACGCCCAATCACCGGCAAGCGCAATACGCTCTCGTTCGGCACCTACCCAGAGGTAAGCCTCGCAGACGCGCGCGAACGGCTTGCAGAAGCACGCCGCCAACTTGCGGCCAAGATCGATCCCGGCGAACAGCGGAAGGCTATCCGAGCCGCCGGAGAGGCCGCAGCAGCGAACAGCTTCGAGGTCGTAGCCCGCGAATGGTTCGCCAAGCAGCAGAAAGATTGGAGCGTCCAGTATGCGGACAAGATCATCCGACGCTTGGAAAGCGACATCTTCCCTTGGATCGGTGCCCGTCCAGTCGGAGCCATCACAGCCTCAGAGCTGCTGAAGCACCTTGAGCGAATCGAGCAGCGAGGGGCCATCGAAACTGCCCACCGCGCTCTACAGACCTGCGGAGCGGTCTTTCGTTATGCCGTGAGGACCGGGCGAGCTGACGGCGATCCAACAGGAGCACTAAAGGGAGCGCTGACGCCGTGGCGCCCTATGCCATTCGCCTCCGCAACGACTCCGACAGCGGCAACTGCCCTCCTTAAGAAAATCGACAGCAGCACCAGCAGACCCGTTGTTCGTAGCGCACTGCGACTAGCCCCATTACTCTTCGCTCGACCCGGCGAACTTGTTCGGATGCGATGGAGCGAGTTGGACCTGCATGCGGGCCAATGGCGCTATTTTGTGACCAAGACTAAGCGCACCCACATCGCTGCCCTTTCCTCGCAAGCGCTTGAAATCCTGCGCGAACTGCATCCCCTGACCGGGCGCGGCGAGTTCGTTTTTCCTGGCGGGCGCGACCCGCGCAAGCACATGTCAGCTAACGCCATTCTTGTAGCTGCACGGCGCTGCGGCATCGAGAAGGACGAGAGCACCATTCACGGCTTCCGACACATGGCAAGCACTCTCCTCAATGAAATGGGCGGATGGAATCCGGATGCGATTGAGTCGGCACTAACCCATAAAATGCCCGGCGTGCGCGGAATATATAATCAAGCCCAGTATCTTGATGAACGCAAAAATATGATGCAAAAATGGGCGGATCACCTAGACTCGCTGAAGCACAGCAAATCACTCAAATACGGGCCCAAGATAGAGCTTGCCGCTTAGCTCATGCCAACAAATGAATCAATCCGGCTTATAAATTGAATAAAGCTCATCCTCGAATGCTTTAACAAGCAGGGGCGCCACTAGCCCCTGCTGCAGCCACTGCAATGATTTTAAACGCGCCCCAATTTGAGCGTGACTCAAATGCGGAATAAACTGCGGCTGCTTAAAGAAATGCAGGGCGACGGAAAGCGCCAAGTCCTGAGTTGAGTAAGGCACAGGCCCCGAATTTAGGGCTCGCGCCTGCTCTTGAACGCTGTTCGCAGCAATCGTCCGCGCCAGTAAATCGTCACCTGCTAGCGAGGCAGCAAGATCAACATTCGCACGCTTTGGCGGAGGGGGATTCCCATACATTGCAAATATCAGCGCATCAAGCGCATTATCAGGCCGCCTCTTCCTACGGAAAATATTAAACACAAGCCCCCCCTAAATAATAGGATTACTTCCCATGGCACGATGCAGCAAGACGAATGACTCACGAGCACGCACAAGCCCCAGCCGCATATCCGTAAGTGAATCTACCGGCCTATCCATGTAGAACGCCATATCGCCAGGGGATCCGATCATGCCATCCAGCACCTCAAGCTGAGTCCCAGCGATTAATGGGTTTGCGACCTTCCCATAACTGAGAGAATTCGCGAGGCTCTTCAGGCATATTGCGATAAAATAGGTCTTCTCTGCTGCATCATGCCCTGCACTAGCAGCAACAAAATCCGCTTTAGCCTTTACCGCTGAAGCAAGCGCCTCAACGGCATTGATGCTTTGGCGGAACCTCCAGAAGTTCCAGAGGTAACGCGCAAGCCAAAGACAGGCCGCACATATCGCGACTGTTCCCACGAACTCAAGCATTGCGCCTCCTGCGTCGACGGCATCTGTATCGTTTTGCGACTACTGCTGGCCTGGGGAACCGGTGCACTGAAACTCGACTGTGACACGTCTTGATCCACAGTTGCCAAAGCCACGGCGTGAAAGGCACTCCGTGCTCTGCGATCCGAACGGCTCCGCTCCCTTATATCCCCAGTTTTTGCACTTCTGCTCGGCAAGCTGGATTGCCTGCTGATCGCTCATGTCGGGGCGCTGGAACTCGTTGCGCTCATACGAAAGCGCGACGACGCCGTCTGCGCGACTCGCTTTGGTAACAAGCCAGTCCGCGTGAGTGGCGCACGCACTGAGGAGAAGCACGACCCCGGCCGCGCTGCAAAGCTTCAACTTCACTGTGGATCCCCTTGTCCTAGATTCGTTATCCGTGAGCCAGCCCTCGCGCTCAAGTCGAATGATAGGACCACCTTGCCCCACTGTCACTCATAGAGGGTGAACTCATAGGGCGTGGCCCGATAGAGGCTGCACCGGCATCGTTCTCAAATGCCGGATAACGCGATGCCCACTGATCCGCGAGCCCTGTTCGGCCTCCGCCTTGCCGAGCTGAGACGAGCCCGAGGGTTCTCCCAAGAGCGCCTTGCGCTGGAGAGCGGGATTGCGCGCAGCTATCTGGGCGGGGTTGAACGCGGGCAGCGCAACATCGCGCTATTGAACATTTGCCGCCTCGCCGATGCGCTGGGGGTACCTCCTGCCTCTCTGCTGGAGCCTCCCCCTCCGAAGACAAGCCGGCCTGAGAGCCTCCAACTGACCTCGCTAAACGACTGATTTATATAGTCAGTGCGTTTCAGTACACCTAGGAGGGGAGAAACGCTCCTCTTGGCGCGCTTGCCCTAGGCACACGAAGCAAACTCAGCGGTGTGATGCCGCCGAGCCCAAGCCATGCGCGTCTCCCATGACTCAATTTGGAGACCAGCTATGAATTATGACGCCGCGCTTGAGCAATTCAGGCGCAACCCTCAACAGCTTCTACCCACCAGCGACCTTCGGCTCGCTGACGCTTTGCAGCCCAGGGTGGCCCGCATCGTTCCAATTCGAGACAAGGGCCGGGTGGAGCAGAGCCGCGAGCAGCACATCGCCACCCTCCGACTGGCGCTAGAAGCGTCCGAACAGACGCAACTTGATCCGGTATGGATAGCACTCATCGAGCAGCCTGCGCCGGTAGCCGAAGGCTTATATCTTGTTGACGGTCATCATCGCCTGACTGCTTATAAGCAAGCAGGGCGAGACGATATCCCCGCGAGCATCTTGCCGATGGAGTGGCACGCGGCCGTTACTGTCTCGAAGCTGGTGAACTGCACGGGCAGATCGCTTGCCCTTCACAAAGAGCAGTGTCGCGATGCCGCTTGGCAGTACCTTGCCATCCTTACGAACCGTGGCACCAACGACCTTCCAAAGGGCGAGTCCTTACGCTCGGTCGCAGGCCGATTTGGCATCAGCAAGAACACGGTCAGCAGCATGCTGACTTATCTGCCCCGCGTGGTTCCTACGGAATTCAATTCACTGTCAATTGATCCTGGCACTGGCTGGCCGAGATGGCGATACGTGCGGGAGGCCAACAGCCCGTGGCAGACAAACTTGCCCAGCTCTGACCAGCAGAAGCTCGACAGGGATGCGGAGAGGGTCGCGCGCAACATCGTCAAACTCGTGGATGGCTCATCCCCAGCCGTGCGCGCCAGAGCACTAGAGATGCTGGCAAACGACGAAGTGGATGCCACTGACCAACTTGCATCCGTGGAGCTGCTCGCTCGCCTCAGCCCTGCACCACGCCTATCTTGTCCCAATTGACCCACCCGCTGTCCCAGCGCAACTACTGCATCTGGACAGCTGAGAGCACTAGCTCGGCTCGGCCACCTCGCTGGTGGAGAGTCGAACCAAATTTTGCTGCGCAATTGCGCGCCCCTCACTCAAACAACTAAAGACCCCTCCGTCCCCGTGCCCCTCCATCGAATGGGGGCTACTCCGGCGATAGGCGTCTCCCTACCCAAGGCTCTCTGCGCACACGCGCAGCGGGCCTTTCTCATTTCAAGGAAGCCATGACAACTCAACCACAGACGACGCTGCCGTATCACTTCATGCGCTTGCCCGAGGTCATCGCGACTGTCGGCGTAAGCAAGTCCACGCTCTATGCTTGGGCGGCTGCGGGCAAATTCCCGAAGCCAGTACAATTCCCCGGTGGCAACATCGCGGCCTGGATGTCCACCGAAGTAGCCGCATGGATGGAAGCAGCAGTAGCTACACGCGATGCCACGCAGGGCCTAGCCGCATGACCCTGACGGTAACTATGGCGGTAACAGGCGAGCTTATAACTCTACAACCTCTTGCATTACAGTGGGTTGCGGCTATTATTCGGGAGACCCTGGCCCACCAAGTTCCAAGAAAAAGCCCGCCATCGGCGGGCTTTTTTATTGCGCGCGTCTTGGACTCAGAGCGCGATCGGACGCAGCTTGCCCTGGTGCAACTCCAGCGTGCGGTCCAGGCGGGCGGCCAGGCCACGGTCGTGGGTCACCAGGACCAGGCTGGTGCGCTGGGCGCGGTTGAGGTCCAGCATCAGCGAGAACACGGTCTCGGCGGTCTTGTCGTCCAGGTTGCCGGTCGGCTCGTCGCCCAGCACGCAGCCGGGGTTGTTGACCAGCGCCCGGGCCACGGCCGCGCGCTGGCGCTCGCCGCCGGAGAGCTCGCCCGGCTTGTGTTCCAGGCGATGGCCCAGGCCGACGTGCTCGAGCAGCGTGGTCGCGCGCTGACGCGCCTCGCTCAGATCGCCGCCACCCAGCGCCACCGGCATCATCACGTTCTCCAGCGCGGTGAACTCGGGCAGCAGGTGATGGAACTGGTAGACGAAGCCCAGCGCCCGGTTGCGCAGCTTGCCGCGCGCCGCATTGGACAGGCCCGACATCTTCTGCCCGGCGACGAAGACCTCACCCGAAGTCGGCGTGTCCAGGCCGCCCAGCAGGTGCAGCAGCGTGCTCTTGCCGGCCCCGGACGCACCGACGATGGCCACGGTCTCGCCGGCCTGCACGTCCAGATCCAAGCCGTCGAAGACCGGCGTCTTCATCTTGCCTTCGGCATAGGTCTTGGCCAGCGCCTGCGCGCGGATCACGCTACTGTCTTGCATCGGCTTACTCATAGCGCAGGGCCTCGGCCGGGTCGGTGCGCGCTGCGCGCCAGGCCGGATACAGCGTGGCCAGGAAACTCATGGTCAGCGCGACCAGGGCGATCACCACGATCTCGTGCGGGTTGAGCACGTATGGCAGGCCGGTGATGTAGTACACGTCCGAGGGCAGCAGGACCACGTGGAAGGTGTGCTCGATCAGCTCCAGGATGCGCTCCAGATTCATGGTCAGCACGATGCCGCTGATCACGCCGACCACGGTGCCGATCACGCCGATCAGCGAGCCCTGCACCATGAACACCTGCATCACCCCGCGCGGGGTCAGGCCCAGCGTGCGCAGGATGGCGATGTCGGCCTGTTTGTCGGTCACCAGCATCACCTGCGAATTGACCAGGGTGAAGGCGCCCATGAGGATGATCAGCGACAACAGCACGCCCATCACCGTCTTCTCCATCTTCAACGACTGGTAGAGGTTGGCGTTGTCGCTGGTCCAGTCGCTGATGCGGTATGGATAGGGGTTCACTTGCTGCAGGCGCATGGCCAGGTCGCGCGCCACATCGGACGCCTGGTCCATGTCGTGCAGCATCAGACGCACGCCGGTGACGCCGTCGCCCATGCGCTTGAGCCGCTGCAGGTCCTGCATGTCGACGAAGGCCATGCCCTTGTCGATGTCGTTGTAGCCGACGGTGAAGATGCCGGTGACGGTGAAGCGCTTGGTCTGCGGCAGGGCGCCGACGATCGTGCTCTGCACGTCGCTGGTCAGCACGTTGACCTTGTCGCCCACGCGCACGTTCAACCATTGCGCCAGCTCGCTGCCCAGCAGGATGTTGAACTTACCCGGCTGCAGCGAATCGACCGAGCCCTGGTCCATCTTCTTGGCCAGGACTGAAACGTGCGCTTCCTGGTCGGGCACGATGCCGCGCACCACCGCCGGCATGTTCTGCGTCGCGTTGCCGGCGATCAGGCCCTCGCCATCCACATACGGCGCCGCCCCCGCCACCCGCGGGTCCTCCATCGCCAGCTTCACCGCCGTCTGCCAATCCCGCATGGGCTCGCCAGTCGAGGACACGGTCGCGTGCGCGGTCATCTGCAGCAGGCGGTCGCGGATCTCGCGCTGGAAGCCGCTCATCACCGACAGCGTGGTGATCAGCACCATCACGCCCAGCGCGATGCCGATGATCGAGGCCATCGAGATGAAGGAGATGAAGCCGTTGCGTCGCTTGGCGCGCAGATAGCGCAGGCCGATGGCGACCGGGATGGGTTTGAACATTGCGGCCTGCGGTGAGGTGAACCAGGCCGTCGCGGGCCTGGCGGTGCGCTATGGTGCCATCGCCGCGCCGCGCGCGGAAACGGCCAGCCCCTCGGCGGCCAGACGCAGTTCACGTCGTGCGCGCGCCTCCAGCGTATCGGGCCACCAGACCAGGTGACCGCGCCGGCCGGTGGCGTCGCGCCAGGCCAAAAACGCCAGCGGTCCGCGCCACTGCACTTGGCAGCGCGTCAGCGTTACGCCATCCAGCGTGGGCGCGGCGTCGCCGCCGGGGATGACCAGCAGGCACGATGGCCGCCGCAGATAGCGCCGCAACGACACGCTCGCCTGCGCCGCGCTGCACGGCCCCAGCAGCGCGATCCCCCAGCCCGGCAGGGCGCTGGCCAGCACCGCGCAGACCGCGAGCACGCCGATGAGCGCCAGCGTCGCGCCCAGCAGGCGCGAGGGGCGCCACTCAAGCCGGCAGCTGGCGGATGCGTTCCATGAGCTGGGCGAGCGCGGCATCGGGGCATTCCTCGTAGCCCATGAACCAGCGCCAGAGCTTATCGTCCTCGCATTCGAGCAGCGCTAGGAAAACCGCCCGCTGTTCCTCGGAATCGTCCTGCCAGGCGTGGTCCAGGTAGCGCTCGAACAGCTGGTCCAGCTCGCGCATGCCGCGTCGGCTGCGCCAGCGCAGGCGCTTGATCACCGGGTCGAAGGTGGGGTCGCTCGCATCGCTCATGGGCGTGTCCAGTTCGTGGAAAGCAAAACGCCCTCCATCGGAGGGCGCCGTGCGTGCAGCAGTCGAAGCGATCAGGCCGCGCGGGCCAGCATCAGCTTCTTGATCTCGGCGATCGCCTTGGCCGGGTTCAGACCCTTGGGGCAGGTGCGCGCGCAGTTCATGATGGTGTGGCAGCGGTAGAGCTTGAACGGATCTTCCAGATCGTCAAGGCGCGCACCGGTGTCCTCATCGCGCGAATCGATGATCCAGCGGTAGGCCTGCAGCAGGATCGCCGGGCCCAGGTAGCGCTCGCCGTTCCACCAGTAGCTCGGGCAGCTGGTCGAGCAGCACGCGCACAGGATGCACTCGTACAGGCCGTCGATCTTCTTGCGGTCCTCGGGCGACTGCAGCCGCTCGCGGTCCGGCGCCGGGCTCTGCGTGCGCAGCCAGGGCTTGATCGAGGCGTACTGGGCGTAGAAGTGGGTCAGGTCCGGCACCAGGTCCTTGACCACGTCCATGTGCGGCAGCGGATAGATCGGCACCTCGCCGCGGCCGCAGTCCTCGATGGCCTTGGTGCAGGCCAGCGTGTTGGTGCCGCTGATGTTCATTGCGCACGAGCCGCAGATGCCCTCGCGGCAGGAGCGGCGGAAGGTCAGCGTCGGATCGATCTCGTTCTTGATCTTGATCAGCGCGTCCAGAACCATCGGGCCGCACTTGTCCAGATCCACCTCGTAGGTGTCGGTGCGCGGGTTCTGGTCGTCGTCCGGACTCCAGCGGTAGATCTTGAAGGTGCGCGTGTTCTTGGCGCCCTTGGCGGGGAAATGCTTGCCCTTGCCGATTTTGGAATTCTTGGGGAGTGCAAACTCAGCCATGGCTTTAAAATCCGGGATTGGGGATTAGGGATTGGGGATGGGTTGAAAGCAGGATCCGAAGCGTCTTCGAATCCCGAATCACCAATCCCGAATCCCGGCTCTGGTCAGTAAACGCGCGGCTTGGGCGGAACCACGTCAACATCCTTGCTGAGCGTGTACATGTGCACCGGGCGGTAGTCGAAGCTGCACTTGCCCTGCTCGTCGACGCTGACCAGCGTGTGCTTCTGCCAGTTGACGTCGTCGCGCTCGGGGTAGTCCTCGTGCGCATGCGCGCCGCGGCTCTCGTGGCGCTGTTCGGCCGAGTTGATCGTGGCCACCGCGTTGAGCAGCAGGTTGTTGAGCTCGTAGGTCTCGATCAGGTCCGAGTTCCACACCAGCGAACGGTCGGAGACCTTCACGTCCTGGAAGCTGTCGAACACCTTGGCCATCTTCTCGCAGCCCTCGGCCAGCGTCTTGCTGGTGCGGAACACGGCCGCGTCGGCCTGCATCGTGCGCTGCATGTTGTCACGGATGACGGAGGTCGGCGTGTCGCCATTGGCGTGGCGCAGCTTGTCCAGCAGGCCCAGCGCCTTGTCGCAGGCGTCCGACGGCAGGGTCTTGTGCGGCTGGTTGGGCTGGATCGTCTCGGCGCAGCGGTTGGCCACCGCGCGACCGAACACCACCAGGTCCAGCAGCGAGTTGGAACCCAGACGGTTGGCGCCGTGCACCGACACGCAGGCCGCCTCGCCGATGGCGTACAGGCCGGGCACCACCGCATCCGGATCGTCGCCGACCTTGCGCACCACTTCGCCGTGGTAGTTGGTCGGGATGCCGCCCATGTTGTAGTGCACGGTCGGCAGCACCGGGATCGGCTCCTTGGACACGTCCACGCCGGCGAAGATGCGCGCGCTCTCGGCGATGCCGGGCAGCTTCTCGTGGATGACCTCCGGGCCCAGGTGGGTCAGGTCGAGCAGGATGTGGTCCTTGTGCTCGCCCACGCCGCGGCCTTCGCGGATCTCGATGGTCATCGAGCGCGCCACGACGTCGCGCGAGGCCAGATCCTTGTAGTGCGGGGCATAGCGCTCCATGAAGCGCTCGCCGCTAGAATTGCGCAGGATGCCGCCTTCGCCGCGCACGCCCTCGGTGATCAGGCAGCCCGCGCCGTAGATGCCGGTCGGATGGAACTGCACGAACTCCATGTCCTGCATCGGCAGGCCAGCGCGCATAGCCAGACCGCCGCCGTCGCCGGTGCAGGTGTGGGCCGAGGTGGCGCTGAAGTAGGCGCGGCCGTAGCCGCCGGTGGCCAGCACCACGCCATGGGCGCGGAACAGGTGCAGCGTGCCCTCGGCCATGTCCAGGGCCAGCACGCCGCGGCACACGCCCTCCTCGTCGAAGATCAGGTCGAGCGCGAAGTACTCGATCATGAAGCGCGCGTTGTGCGCCAGCGACTGCTGGTAGAGCGTGTGCAGCATGGCGTGGCCGGTGCGGTCGGCCGCCGCGCAGGTGCGCTGCGCCGCCGGGCCTTCGCCGTACTTGGTGGTCATGCCGCCGAACGGACGCTGGTAGATCTTGCCCGCCTCGGTGCGCGAGAACGGCACGCCGTAGTGCTCCAGCTCGATGATCGCCGGGATCGCCTCGCGCACCATGTACTCGATGGCGTCCTGGTCGCCCAGCCAGTCCGAGCCCTTGATGGTGTCGTAGAAGTGGTAGCGCCAGTCGTCCTCGCCCATGTTGCCGAGCGCGGCGGAGATGCCGCCCTGCGCGGCCACGGTGTGCGAGCGGGTCGGGAACACCTTGGTCAGGCAGACCGTGGACAGGCCCTTGGCCGCCAGGCCGAAGGTGGCGCGCAGGCCCGCGCCGCCGGCGCCGACCACGACCATGTCGTACTTGTGTTCGGTGATCTTGTATGCGGAAGACATGGTGGCGTTAGTTCCCCAAGGCGATGCGGACCACGGCGAACACGCTGGCCAGCGCACCGAGGAAGCAGACGAAGCGGACCAGCAGCTGCGACACGAAGGCGGTCAGCGGGGTGTGCACGTAATCCTCCAGGATCACCTGCAGGCCCAGCTGCGCGTGCCAGAACATCGCCACCAGGAAGGCCACCAGCAGCGTGGCGTTCCAGGGCCGGGCGATGGCGTCGGTGGCGGCCAGGTAGTCGGCGTGGATCAGGCCGACCACGAAATAGACGAACCACAGCCCGAGGAAGATCAGGGCCACGGCCGTATAGCGCTGCACCACCCAGTGATGCAGGCCGGCGTGCGCCGAGCCCAGGCCCTTGGCCTGCTTGAGCGGGTTGCGGAAGCTCATGCCACACCTCCCTTGGCCAGCACGCCGCCCCAGACCAGCAGCGCCAGGACCAGGCTGCCGGCGCTGACCAGCCAGCCGTTGCGCACGAAGGCCGAGACCGCATAGCCCAGGCCGCCGTCCTGCGCCAGGTGGCGGATGCCGTTGAGCAGGTGGTAGGTGAAGGCCCAGGTCCACAGGAACAGGAAGACCAGCCCGTACCAGGTGCTCGCCTGGGCGGAGATCCAGGTCCAGGCATCGGGGCCGGAGGCCAGGGCGACCAGCGCAGCGGCGATCAGCAGTGCGCCGAGGGACAGGATGACGCCGGTGGCGCGATGCAGGATGGACGTGGCCATCTGGATCTGCCAGCGATACACCTGCAGGTGCGGGGAAAGCGGACGTTGACGTGTCGCCATTGGAGTGGCTCTTAGTCTCGGCTGGGCGGTCGGGAAAGGCCGCGTTGGCTGGAAGGCGCCGTGGATTCGACTTTCAGAAGTCGATGCAGCGCCCGTTCTTTTCCCAGTCCCCGTAGCGAGTCGGCTCGGGGCCGTCGCGGCCACCGATCTCCTTCTGCGCGGGAGCCTGTTCGGGCTTCTGCGTTTCAGGCTCGGGGACGGGGGTGGGAGGGGTTTGGCCTATCATGTGAGTCTCGCAACGCACAAAATGTTAATCCTCACGATCTTGACTGACAACCACGCAAATCCCAGTGAACGGGCCTTTGCCCTCCCCGACCACGGCGTGGTCGGTCTGGAGGGGCCGGATGCGGTGGCGTTCGCGCAGGCGCAGTTCGCCAACGATCTGCATGCGCTGGAGGACGGTCGCTGGCAGTGGAACGCCTGGCTGACGCCCAAGGGCCGGGTGATCGCCGTTTTCGCCGTGCTACGTCTGGCCACGGACCGACTGGTGCTGGTCGTGCCCGATGTGCCGGCCATCGAACTGGCCACCGCGCTCAAGCGCTTCGTGTTCCGCAAGAAGGTCGTCGTCTCCGTGCCCGCCGACCTGCATGCCCAGGGGATGTTCGCCGCCTGGACGGACGCGCAAGGCGCCCTGCTCGCCCACGACGACGCCGGCATCGCGATGGATGTCGGCAGCACCCACCAGCCGCGCACGCTGCTGCTGGCCAAGACCGCGGGCGAAGCGGATGCAGCCGCGCTGGAGCGCTGGCGCGACCTGGATCTGGCGCACGGCCTGCCGCGCCTGGAGGCCAGCCAGCGCGAACAATGGACGCCACAGCAGCTCTCACTGGAGCGCCTGCGCGCCTTCAGCGTCAAGAAGGGCTGCTATCCCGGCCAGGAGATCGTGGCCCGCACGCATTTCCTCGGCAAGGCCAAGCGCGGTCTGGCGCTGCTGGAGAGCGACACCCTGCTGCAGGCGGGGGCGCCGGTCGCGGACGCCGAACGCGAAGTCGGCCAGGTGGTCTGCGCCAGCCATCGCGCCCCCGGCCCGGTGCTGGCGATCCTGCCGCTGGAGCTCCCTGCCACCGACCTGTACAGCGGCGACCAGCGCCTGGCCCAGCGCGTCCTGCTCGACGGCCTGGCGCGCTGAGGCGACGCCCTCGCTCAGGCGTGGGCGAGCAGCGGCGGCTTGGGCATCGGCGTGATGCCATCGACGGCCAGCATCCGGGCCAGCCAGGCGCGCACCTGCGGGAAGGCCTCCAGCGACACACCGCCATCGTCGGCGCAGTGCGTGTAGGCGAACAGCGCCAGATCGGCGATCGACATCGTCTCCGCGCCGAACCAGGCCTGCGCCTGCAGGTGACGCTCCATCACCGCCAGCGCATCGGCGGCACGCTCGCGCAGCCGCGGCAGCTCCGCGTGGCGCGATGAGTCCGGCGGGATCCAGCCACAGATGAAGCGCGCCACGGCCACATAGGGCTCGTGGCTGTACTGCTCGAAGAACATCCACGCCAGCACCTGCGCCCGCTGCCAGGGATCGGCCGGCATCAGGGCACTGCCCTCGGCCAGCCAGCACAGGATCGCGTTGGACTCGGCCAGCACCCGCCCGTCCTCGCGCTCGAGGATCGGCACGCGCCCATTGGCGTTCTTGGCCAGGAACTCCGGCGTGCGCGTCTGCCCGGCCGCACTGTCCACCTCGACCCAATCGCACGGACGCTGCAGCAGCGTCAGCGCCATGCGCACCTTGTGGCAATTGCCCGAAGAGGACATGCCATACACCTTGATCGTCATCACTGCCCCCATGGGTCGGCCCGGACCTATTGTGCCGGCAGGATCCACCGCCTGGTTGGGTGGCTGAGCTTTGAGCCACCGTCGAGGTGATCAATCCCGCGCTGGCTTACCCGCCTTCAGCGCGCCAGCCTCACGATGCCGACGACGACCCCGATCAATAACAGCACGATGCCTGCGGCGATGGCCATGCCCGCCAGCGCACGCCGCCGCGACGTCGCGGCGCTCGCCGCGACCGCGTTGATCGCAGAAACCATCCCCCATCCGCATCCACACAGCATGAGCAGGCCAGCCGACATCAGGCCGGGGAATCGCGCGCTGTCCAACTCCGCCTCGCTGTTCAGCCAGGTGACATGGCCCTGCAGCGCCACCAGTGCGCCCAGACTGAAGGGCAGCGCCGAGAACGTTGCGACCACCAGCGCCTGGCAAATGCCGTCGAATGTCGCGGCCTTGCACCGGAGCCAACCGAGCGCCATCCGCAGCAGGCCAGCGCTGATCGCGGCCCGCAGCCAGCCGCCGATGACGGCGGCAAAGATCAGCACCAGCGCAACCGCCTGGATCGGAAGTTTCGTGCCAGGAACCAGCTTGTCGGCCGCCATGTCGAAGTAGGTCAGACCGAAATAGGCGAGCCAGGCACAGGCCATGCTCCAGGGCCTTGCCGGGACCGCGAGGGCCGCATGACGCGGGGCGAACAGAACCGACATCGGCAGACTGCCGCGGCGGAACGGATAGCAGGCCAGGACCAGCAGGCCGGCGAGCAGCAGGCCGGCAAACGGCCAGCGCCAGTCCCGCCAGCTCCCCCACAGCGACTGCCGGGACTCCAGTTCCAGCGGAAACACCAGCAGGTCGCGTGCCTGCGCCATGTCCCGCGCCGCACGCTCCATGCCGCTCGCGGGAATCTGCTTGGCCAGGCGCGTCCACTCCCCCGTGATGTGCAGTGTCTTGCCCTCCACGCGCGTGCTGCGCACGAAGCGGAACCAGGGGTTTTCGACAACCTCGCGCGCATCCGGAATGTCGAATCCGTTCCCGGCCTGCACTTCCATCGTCTGCACCGCGAAGCGGGGACCGCCCAGCGCGTACGGCGTGCTGCGCGCCTGATTGGGCAACTTGGTCATCCAGTCGTTGAGCTGGAACAGCCAGAGATCGAGCACGGTCCCGTCGACGCGTTTCCACATCAGGCGATATCGCTCATGCATGTCGACCATGCCCTCGCCGGGCTCCTGCATGACGGGTTTGCCTAGTGCTGAAAGGCCTTCGTAAAAATCCTGCATGTACCTGAGATAGCGCTCGCCGGTGGCCTGGTCGCCGTTGCGCCGATACCCCGACGCGACCGAATCGCCCTCTCCCTGCCGGTAGCGGGTGGACAGATCGAACGTGGCCTCGTAACCATCATCGGTCGAGCGCACCTGCACCCGTTCGGCGACCTCGATCTGCGGCTTGGCCGGCAGAGGGTATGGAATGTCGACCAGGGCACCACCACCGGCCACCAGCGGCAAGCCGACGCGATAAGGCAGCGCCAGGCGCTCGTCCAGGGCGCCGAACTCGCGGTCGCGCGTGGCGTCGATCCACACCTCGCCGCCAGGCAGATGCGCACGCACGACCACGTGATCGAACAGGTTCGCAGATGGCTGTGCTTCGCGCAGTCCCTTCCCCGGCTGGGTGTTGACCAGGACCGGCTCGGCGCGCACGCCGGCCAGCCCGAGCAGGGCGACCAGCAGGGTGGTCTTGTCCTTGCAGTCGCCAAAACGGTCGGCGAGCGTCGCCTCCGGCGCGTGCGGCGCATGCGAATTGACGCCCATGTCCAGGCCCGTGTAACGGATCTGGCCCTGCACGAACGCAACGGCGCGCTGCAGCGACGCCTCCGGCTGGGCCGAATCCAACTTAAGCTGCGAGGCCATCGCGGCGGCCACCGCCGGATCACGGAAGCTGCGTGGATACAGGGGCGCCGCCCAGGCCACGATGTCGGCCCAGCTCCTGGCCGTGGACAAGCGGATGGTGCCTAAGCTGTCATAGCCTGCCGGCGTTTGCTCCGGCTCGATCACCGATGGCAGGTTGCGCGCGGTGATATCCAACGTCTCCACACCGCCAGCACCGGTCTTGGAGGTCGCGAATCCCGGAACACTCACTTGCCCGAAGACCGGCTGGATCTGCGGGTAGCGCACCCGCACGCGCCGCCAGCCGACCGGCACGTTGTAGCGCGCCCCGAAGTCGTCGTAGTAAGCGGACCCGAAGATCGGGTTCTGCCCGATCACCATGAAGCTGTAGTCGAGCCGATCACCGACCCGCAGGTCGGGCACCGTGACGTTCAGCGTGACCCGCCCATCCAGCAATCCCGAGTCGAGCTGCTGCTCCCGACGCAGACGGGCATAGCTGGCGCGGTCCCGCATGTCGATGCGGCGGCCGTCGCGCAGCACCTCGATCTCGCTCAGCACCAGGCGCTGGTACTCCGGCTGGTAATCGACGCTGAAGTTTCCGCCGTCGGTCAGCCCTTGCTCGCGCAGTACGGTGAATCCGATATGCCGATACCAGACCGGCTTCGCGCCAGTCAGATCGACCTGGTCGGACACGACCTCATACCGGAGATTGCCCACAGCCGGTGCGGGATGACCGGTCTCCGTCGGTTCATCGGCGACCCAGGCCGGCGTTGCCGCCATGTCCGGACGATCGATCGCCCCTGCCGCCGCCGCGACCGCCAGCCACAGCGCCATGCCAAACCACACCTTGCCAATCATCCCTTCCCCGTGGCCCGCGTCATGGCGGGCAGTTCCTGTTGGTGCGCCCAAGGCCGCCGAATCATCCCGACGCCGATGCGCCGTCCCCACGGCGCGCGCTTCATTGTAGGACCGTCTGGCCCTGGGCGACCGACCTGCCCCATACGAAAAGGGCCGGCTCTTTCGAGCCGGCCCTGCTTGTCGCCCTTGTTGTCTGGGAACCTCAGCCGCGCGGGCTGGAATCCAGTGCGGCGGTCTGGGTGACCACGCGGCCGTCGATCACGGGCAGGCGGTCCGAGTCGGGCTTGCGGTCCAGGCGCACGGTCTTCTCGGCGCCGTCGTAGCGGTAGGTCACGTTGTAGCCGGTGACCTCGCTGGACTTGCCCATGGCGATGCGGCTGCCGGGCTTCTGGTCCATGCGCATGGTGCCGGTGGTGCCATCTGGGTTGCGATAGGTCACGTTGTAGCCGGTCACGCGCGAGGATTCGGACGTGGCGTTCTCGGTATGGCACTGACGCTCGGTGCGCTGCACGACGCGGCCGCCGACGTGGTTGCGGTCGATGCGGTTACCGGCGAAGCCGCCGGCCACGGCGCCGGCGGCGGTCGCCAGGTCGCGACCATGACCGCCGCCGATCTGGTGGCCGACCAGGCCGCCGACCAGCGCACCGACGACGGTGCCGCCGACATTGCCGTCGCGCTCGGGCAGACGGTCGTTGACGACCACGTCCTCACAGACCTCACGCGGGGTCGTGGTCGTGGTGGTCTCGCGCACCGGGTCGGTGCCGATCACCGTGGCGTACAGCGTGCCCTTCTGCGTGATCGGCACGACATTGACGATATCGGCGTAATCGACCCGCGTGCCCGTGGGCACCGCGCTGGCCGGCAAGGCATCGCCGTTCTCCAGCGGCGTGGTCGCCGCCAGCTCGCCCTGCGGCGCGGTGGCGAAGGTCTCCGCCGAACTCCGGTGGTTCATGTAAGCCGCAGTGGCAACGCCGCCGAACAGCAGCGCCCCAGCGCCGACCAGGATCAGGGTGGTGGTGTTCTTCATGACGCCTCTCCATCACGGGCCTTGCCCGCACTATGTTGGCCTGGATTGTTGTCGCATGAAGCTGAACAAGGCACCGAACGACACAGCCGGAACCCCGCTAGCGGCTAAACGCCGGGCCAAGCGGCGCCGTGTTAGCGTTTCCAGATCCAGATCGCTGCGAGGCCGTCATGCCAAGCCCTCTCGTTTCCCCGCTGCTGCGCTGGGCGCGCCGGCTGCGCCACCCCGCCCTGTTCAAGCTCACCGCGCTGCTGTTCGTGGTGGACCTGGCGGTGCCGGACTTCATTCCTTTCGTCGACGAGATCCTGCTGGGCTTGGGCACGCTGTTGCTGGCCAACTGGAAGGACCGCCGCGCACAGCCGTCGCTGGACACCCGGCCGCGCTCGGCACGCTGATCGCGTGCTGACCGACAGCCACTGCCACCTCGACGCCGCAGAGTTCGACGCCGATCGCGACGCAGTCATCGCCCGTGCCCTGGCGGCCGGCGTGCAACGCCAGGTCGTTCCGGCGATCGATGCGGCTGGCTGGCCGGCGCTGCGCAGGCTGTGCAATCAGCACGCGGGGCTGTACCCGGCTTACGGCCTGCATCCGATGTTCCTGCAGGCCCACGCGCCGGAGCATCTGGACCTGCTGCGCGAATGGATCGAGCGCGAGCGCCCTGTGGCCATCGGTGAGTGCGGGCTGGATTTCTTCGTCGAGGGATTGGACCACCAGATGCAGCAGCTTTACTTCCAGGGCCAGCTGGCGCTGGCGCGGGAGTTCGACCTGCCCCTGATCGTGCACGCGCGGCGCGCGGTGGAGGCTGTGATCGTAGCGATCCGCAAGGTCGGCGGGCTGCGTGGCGTGGTGCACAGCTATGCCGGCAGCGAGGAGCAAGCCCGGCAGCTGTGGGACAACGGCTTCATGATCGGCCTGGGTGGACCGGTGACATACGAGCGCGCCCAGCGCCTGCGCCGCCTGGCCGCGCGCATGCCGCTGGAGCATCTGCTGCTGGAAACCGATGCACCCGATCAGCCCGATGCCGAACACCGCGGACAGCGCAACGAGCCGGCGCGCCTGGCGCGCGTGTGCGAGGTGATCGCCGAGCTGCGCGACCAGCCGTATGAAGAGGTCGCGCGGGTGACTTCCGAGAACGCCACGCGGCTGTTCGGACTTCGGGACTGAGCCCTGCCTAGGGTCCCAACTGCCGGCGCCCAAGGCTCACGGTTCCCGCGTAGCTCCACGATGTCCCGGCCATCGATGGCGAAGACGGCATGCGCTTACGTCGTCGCGGGCGCTGCTTCCTTGCGCGGCTTGAGCAGCAGCTCCAGGGCCCGGCCCGCGGCGGCGAAGGCGAAGGTGCCGGTGACATGGGTGGCCGCGCCCAGGCCGGCGCCGCAGTCCAGTTTCAAGGCCGCCTCGGCGCCCAGCACCGGCCGCAGGCCGCAGACGCTGCCATCGGCCTGCGGGTACTGGACGTTCTGCAGGGAGTAGATCGCCGACACGCCGAAGTAGCGCTGCGGATTGCGCGGAAAGTTGAACTCGGCGCGCAGCTTCTTGCGCACCAGCGCCAGCATCGCATCGTGCTCGGTGCGCGAGAGATCGCGCACGCGGACCTGGGTCGCGTCGGTCCGCCCGCCGGCCGAGCCCACGGTGATCATCGGCAGCTTGCGGCGGCGGCACCAGGCGATGGTCTCGACCTTGGTGCGGAAGCTGTCGCAGGCATCGATCACCAGATCCAGCGGCTGTCCCAGCAGCGCCTCCAGGTTGGAGGAGGTCAGGAACGACTCGACGACCTCCAGCTGGATCTCCGGATTGATCGCGCGGCAGCGTTCGGCCATCACCACGACCTTGTTGCGGCCGTACTGCCCGTCCAGCGCCGGCAGCTGGCGGTTGGTATTGGACAGGCAGATGTCGTCGGCATCGATCAGCACCAGCCTGCCCACGCCGCTGCGTGCCAGCGCCTCGACCACCCACGAGCCGACCCCGCCCATGCCGATCACCGCGACCACGCGCTGGGACAGGCGTTCGACCGCGCCGACGCCGTAGAGGCGGTCCACGCCGGCGAAGCGTTCCTTCCACAGGGTGGTGACAGGGCTGACAGTTGGCGAGGCGGCGGCGTTCATGCCGCTATTGTAGGAGCGCGGCTTCGGCCGTCGTACCATCGATCACACCGTCCCAAGGAGCACGCCCCGTGGCCAGCCAAGCATCCCGTTTCCTGTTCCTGTTCCTGCTCGGCCTGCTGGTCGGCGGGGTGATCACGGTGATGGGCATGCGCGCGCTGCAGGCGCGGCAGGATCCGTTCCCGCACAGCGTGATGCACGTGATGGCCAAGCAGACCGATGTGCTCAAGGCAAACCTGGCCGCCAACCGCTGCACGGCCAGCGACGCCCTGCCCCGGCTGCAGACGCTGCGCGCGGTCAGCAACGACCTGGAAACGGCGTTCCCCGATCTGGCCGAGGACTCCAGGTTCGTGACCCATGCCGGTCAGCTGCGGGCGACGCTGGACGGCGCGCTGTCGGCGCCGCCGGTCGGCTGCCCGGACACCAAGGCCGTGGTCGCGCGCATCGGCGAGGCCTGCAAGGCCTGCCACGACGACTTCGCGCACTGACCGGCGGCGAAGGATGAACGGCGTCTGATGAGGCCTTCGGGCGGGCCCGTGGCAAGCGGTTTCAATTGATGCCGCGTTCATGGCGATGACAACACGATGCCGGGCACGCGGCGCTGGCCGCATCCCACCTGGCACGCCCGCGGGGCGAAGGAGTCATCCGATGCAGTTCAAAACTCTCGTCCTGATGAGCGCTGGCGCGCTGACCCTGGCGGGCTGCGCCACCACCAGCCCGAACTATGGCTACCGTGATGATTACCGCGGCTCCTCCTATCCGCCCGCCTCGTCGCGCTACTGCGCCGACTGCGGCATCGTCACCCGCATCGATCCGGTCTCCTCCAACCGCGGCGCGCCCACCGGCACCGGTGCGGTGCTGGGCGGCATCGTCGGCGCGGTCGCCGGCCGCGAGATCTCCAAGGAGACCGGCGGCAGCAAGGGCAACAAGAATGTGGCCGCCGTCGCCGGTGCGGTGGGCGGCGCGCTGGCCGGCAACGCGATCCAGGACCGCGTCACCGGCGATACCTACGACGTGACCGTGCGCATGGACGATGGCCGCACCATCGTGATCAACCAGCGCGACCTGGGCGGCGTGACCGAGAACACCTACGTGCGCGTGGTCAATGGCCGTGTGGTGATCCGCTGACCTGTCGGCAGCCGAATGGCAGGCACGAAAAAGCCCGGCTTCCGCCGGGCTTTTTCGTTTGCGCCTGGTCGCGGGGGAACGACCCGCGCGGGCTCAGACAGGCTGGACAGCGTCGGCCTGCAGGCCCTTCTGGCCCTGGACGACGGTGAAGGTCACCTTCTGGCCTTCCTTGAGGCTCTTGAAGCCCTGCGTCTGGATGGCACGGAAGTGCACGAACACGTCCTCGCCATTCTCACGACTGATGAAGCCAAAACCCTTCGCATCGTTGAACCATTTCACGGTTCCGGTTTCGCGGTCTGCCATTGCGGATCTCCTTGGAACAGGGGTTGGGTACGCCGGGTCGGGCGGCTGGTTGCAAGGAGGAGCCGAGGTACGACGATGTAGCGGATCTTTGGATCTACCGCATCAGGCCACGATTCACGGTGACCTTGGCAAACGCAGCGGCTTGACAGTAGCGCGGCCAATATGAAAAAGCAACGCCCTTCAACGCACGTTCATAAAATCATAACCCCATGTTCCTAAAGGAAAAATAAGTGGAATTACAGACGGTGATGTACGTCCTGGCGGCGCTGATGATCCTGGCCGGCGTGCTCGGCGTGGTGCTGCCGGTACTTCCGGGACTTCCACTGGCCTTCGCCGGCATGCTGCTTGCGGCATGGGCCGGCGGATTCGAGCAGGTCGGCTGGGTCACGCTGACCGTGCTGGGCCTGCTCACCGCGCTGTCTCTGGTGGTGGACGTGCTGTCCACCGCGATGGGCGCGCAGCGGGTCGGCGCCAGTCGCCTGGCCATCATCGGCTCGGTGATCGGCACCGTGTTGGGCCTGTTCTTCATGCCGCTGGGACTACTGGTCGGGCCCTTCGCCGGCGCGCTGGTGGGTGAGCTGATCCACGGGCGCGAGCTGCGCCAGGCCGGCAAGGTCGGGCTGGCGACCTGGGTCGGGCTAGTGGTGGGCGTGGTGCTCAAGGTGGGCCTGGCCTTCGCCATGCTGGCGGTGTTCCTGATCGCCTGGTTCTACTAGGCCTGCCCTCGATCTCCCGGAAGGTCCCAACGCCTTCACGCAACGCGTGAAGGCGGCTTTGCCAGAATCCCGCCGCATTGGGCCCAGGGCGGCCTGCGGGGATTGGGGATGTCGGTCGCATGACCTGGATGATCGCGGCAGCGGTGGTGCTGACGCTGGTGGTGGTGCTGCTCGCGCTGAACTTCGCCACGCCGGAGAAAAAACTCGAGCACGTGCCGCCGCATCGCCATGGTGTGGACGATCCGCAGTTCATGCGCGAGATGTCCGTGCTGCTCGGCCCGGCCATCACCCCGGGCAACCGCATCGAGGTGCTCAACAACGGGCACGAGATCTTCCCGGCGATGCTGGACGCCATCGCCGGCGCCCGGCGGACCATCACCTTCGAGACCTATATCTACTGGTCGGGCCGGATAGGACGCGAGTTCAGTCAGGCGCTGGCCGAGCGCGCCCGGCAAGGCGTGCAGGTCAAGGTGACCATCGACTGGGGCGGCAGCCTGAAGATGGACCGGCGCCTGGTGGAGGAGATGGAACAGGCCGGCGTGGAGGTCCATCGCTACCGCCCGCTGGTCTGGTATAACCTGCAGCGCATCAACAACCGCACCCATCGCAAGCTGCTGGTGATCGATGGCCGCATCGGCTTCACCGGCGGAGTCGGCGTGGCCGACCAGTGGCTGGGACAGGCGCAGGATCCGGAGCACTGGCGCGATACCCACTACCGCATCGAAGGCCCGGTGGTGGCGCAGGTGCAGACCGCCTTCAACGACAACTGGATCAAGTCCACCGGCCGGGTGCTCGATGGCGAGGCCTTCTACCCGCCGCTGGATCCCGTCGGCGAGAGTCCGGCGCAGCTGTTCCTGGCCTCGCCTTCCGGCGGCAGCGAGAGCATGCATCTGATGTATCTGCTGGCCATCGCCGCGGCCACGCGCACGATCGACCTAGCCGCGGCCTACTTCGTTCCCGATGCGCTGATCACCCGGTCGCTGCTGGAGGCGCGGGCGCGCGGCGTGGCCATCCGTGTGCTGCTGCCCGGCCCGCATATCGATTCGCTGTCGGTGCGGCTGGCCTCGCGGGCCAGCTGGGGGCCGCTGCTGGAAGCCGGCATCCAGATCAGCGAGTGCCAGCCGACGATGCTGCACACCAAGCTGCTGATCGTCGATGGCCTGCTGGTGTCGGTGGGCTCGACCAACTTCGACATCCGCTCGTTCCGGCTCAACGACGAAGCCAGCCTCAACGTCTACGACCCGGCGCTGGCCGAACGCATGACAGCGCTGTACGAGAGCGATCTGGCCAAGGCCACGCCTTATTCACTGCAGCGCTGGCGTACACGGCCGCTGCGGGAGAAACTGTTCGAAACCCTCATCCTTCCCATCAGGTCACAGCTATGAGCCGCCCGCACCCCCTGCCCCGACTCTTGTCCCTGCTGTGCGTTGCCGCCGCGCCTGGCGTGGCGGCTGCCCAGGACGGCACCACCACCATCACCCCGGCCTCGGTCGAGGCCTGCGGCTTGATCACCGTCGACGCCCAGCGCCTGGCCTGCTACGACACGGCGATCAAGCGCGTGGCGCCCAGCACCGCGCAGGCCGATGCGGCGGCCAGCATCGCCAAGGAGCAGAAGGATCTGGACGCCAGCAGCGCCAAGGCCAAGCGCCGCGGCGGCTCGATGTACGCCGACGACGACTACGATGCGGTGCTGGCCAATGCCGGCAAGGGCTCGCTGCTGGACTCGCGCTGGGAGCTGGCGGCCGCCTCCAAGCTGGGCGTGTTCCAGATGCGCGCCTACAAGCCGGTGTACCTGCTGCCGGCGTTCTGGACGTCGAAGAAGAACGAGATGCCCTCCTCGCCCAACCCGGACAATACGGTGACCGTGGCGCAGGACCTGCAGAGCATCGAGACCAAGTTCCAGCTGAGCTTCAAGACCAAGTTCGTGGAGAACCTGTTCGGCGACAACGGCGACATCTGGGGCGGCTATACGCAGAGTTCGCGCTGGCAGACCTACAACAGCGAGGCCTCGCGCCCGTTCCGCGAGACCAACTACGAGCCGGAAGTGATGATGGTGTTCCGCACCAACTATTCACTCGGCGACTGGCACGGCCGCCTGGCCGGGCTGAGCCTCAACCACCAGTCCAACGGCCGCGGCGATCCGCTCTCGCGCAGCTGGAACCGGGTGATCGGCATGATCGGCTTCGACCGCGACAACTGGGCGCTGGTGGTGCGGCCCTGGTACCGCATCCCGGAGGGCCACGACGACGACAATCCGGACATCGAGAACTATATGGGCCGTGGCGACGCCACGCTGACCTATAGCCACGATGGCCACGAGTTCTCGCTGATGGGCCGGCATTCGCTGCGCGGCGGCGACCAGTCGCATGGCGCGCTGCAGGCCTCCTGGGGCTTCCCGATCGACCGCAATGTGCGCGGGCATATCGAGATCTTCCACGGCTATGGCGAGAGCCTGATCGACTACAACCACAAGGCCACCTACATCGGCCTGGGCATCTCGCTGCTGGAGTGGTACTGAGGCCCGGCGCTGGCGCGCAGCGGCGCGCCAGCGCGCTTCAAGCCCTCGACTGGGCGATCAGCGCTTCGATCGGCGCCGCCAACTCGTCGAAGCCGCTGCGCACGTCGTAGCGCTGGCCGTTGAGGAAGAAGGCCGGCGTGCCGTTCACGCCGCTGCGCAGACCGCCGTCCAGGTCGGCCTGGACGCGTTCGAGCAGCGGGCGCGACTGCAGCGCCGATTCGAGCGCATCGGCCCCCAGCCCCAGGGCTTCCAGGAGTTCGGCGTATAGCGATCCGCCGAGGCGGTCCTGGTTTTCGAACAGCGCGTCGTGGGCCGGCCAGAACTTGCGATGCTGGCCGGCGAATTCGGCCACCAGCGCAGCCGGCAAGGCCTGGGGATGGGCCTGGCTCAGCGGGAAATTGCGGAACACCAGCCGCAGGTCGTGGCCGAAGCGGGCCTGCAGCTGCCGCACGATCGGGAAGGCCTGGGCGCAGTACGGACACTGGTAGTCGGCGTACTCGACCAGCGTGACCGGCGCATCGGCCGGACCCTGGGCGTGGTCGTCGGGGCCGACCGGGATGCGAAGCGTGGACATGGGAGTCTCCTTGTGCGGCCGGCTCGGCCTTCAGCCTCTGGGCAGGGCGTCGAGCGCGTCCAGGACGCCGTCCACGCCGGGATTGATTGCGGTGGGCGAGAGATAGCTCCAGGCGATCGTGCCCTGTGCATCGATCACGAACAGGGCGCGCTTGCAGTAGCCGTGCTCGGCATCGTAGGCGCCGTAGCGTCGGGCGACGGCGCCCTTGGGTTCGAAGTCCGACAGCAGCTCGAACCCCAGCTTGCGGTCGGCGATGAAGGCCTGGTGGCACCAGACACTGTCCACCGAGATGCCGAGCACCGTGGCCCTGGACTTGGCGATCAACGGGAGGGCGGCGTTGAACAGCGCCAGCTCGTCGCCGCAGACCGGGCTCCAGTCCGCCGGATAGAACACCAGCACGACCGGCCGGCCGCGCAGCTCATGCAGCGCGAGCGCCTGGTCGGGTGTGGCATTGAGACTGAAATCCGGCGCCTGCGTGCCGGCCGGGAGAATGGCGTCGGAACTGTCTGAGGCGGACATGGCAGCGCTCCTGTCGACCGGATGTGACCCACTGTCGCGCAGCGACTGGAAACATGGCGTCAGGAAGACCGGACTGGTCGCGCGCCCGTTCGGCGCGGACCTCTCCCTGGCCGCACGTAGAATGGTCGGCCGTCCCAGGCTTTCTCAAGGAACTCCGCGATGCACGATCCCGGCACCGAGCCACCGCGTTCCGCACGGCTGCGCGGGGGCGGCGCGCGATGAGCCAGACGCCGAGCCATGATCCGCAGACCGTGGTGATCTGGCACAACCCGCGCTGCGGCAATTCGCGCGGGGCGCTGGAGTTGATCCGCCAGGCCGGCATCGAGCCGCATATCGTCGACTACCTCAACGACCCGCCGGATCGGGCCACGCTGACCGCGACGCTGGCGGCCACCGGCCAGCCCCTGCGCGAACTCATGCGCCGCAAGGAGCCCGAGTACGCGCAGCTGGGCCTGGACGATCCGGGCATCGACGACGCGGGGCTGATCGAGGCCATGCTGCGCCATCCGGTGCTGATCAACCGCCCCATCGTGATCACCGGACGCGGGACGCGGCTGTGCCGACCGCCGGAGCAGGTGCTGACGCTGTTGACTGACTGAGGGTTATTCGAACCAGCCGCCGCACGAGGTGATGCAGCCGCGCCAGGTGCTGGTGCAGCTGGCGTAATCGGGACTGGGATCAATGCATGTCGGGCCGCCCGGATTGTTCGCTCGCTGGCAGCGCTGTTTGTCGGCATCCTTCACCCACGGCGAGCACCGTTGCTCGACGTGATCCCGCTGCGCCTGGCAACTGCCCCGCGCGCTCAGCGCCGAGGACTCTGCCGCGTTATTGCACTGCAGGCGCTGCTGGTCGCACTGCTCGGCACAGAGGGCACCGGCCGCACTGGCCGGCCGATGCACCTTGTCGGCCCAGCAACCGCTCAGCGTCGCGGCGCACAGCAGGATCGCCACGGCACGAATCGACAGACCGTTTCCCATCGTCACCCTCCCTGTGGCAACGGACCGGATCTATTGCCAGTCGGTGATGCCTTCGCGGCGGTAGGTCTCGTGGAAGGACGGCAAGGCCTTCATCCGCGCCGCATAGGCCTTGAGCGCCGGCCACTCGTCGGTGGGCCGCGGCATATAGCGCGACCAGCGCATCAGCATGGTCAGCACGAAATCGGCCGCGCTGCGCTGCTCGCCCAGCAGGTAGGGGCCGTTGGCTTCCAGATGGTCGGCCACCTGCTGCCAGGCGTACTCAAGCGCAACGCGCGCGGCGGCCTTGACCGGTTCGATGTTGACCTCGCCCGCCGGTTCGTCCGGGTAGAACCAGCTGCGATACGCCGGCATCAGCGTGTAGGCGCAGAAGAACAGCCAGCGGTAGTACGCGGCCCGCTCCGGGGTGCCCACGGCCGGGGCCAGCCCGGCCTGCGGATGCAGCTCGGCCAGGTGCATGACGATGGCGGCCGACTCGGTCAGGACCTGCCCGTCCAGCACCAGCGTGGGCACGCGGCCCTGCGGGTTGAGCCGGAGGTATTCGGGCGATCGCTGCGCGCGGGTGTCGAAATCGACCAGCTCCAGCCGGTGAGGGATGTCCAGTTCGATCAGGAGCCAATGCACGACCAGGCTGGCGGTGCTGGGGCTGTAGTAGAGAACGGCGTCGGTCATGGGATGGTCTGGCTGGGATGGTCAGTCGCCGACCAGGCGGCCGCCGCAGTCCAGCACGCAGTCGCGGTGCGTGGTGGCGCAGGAGGCCGCCGTCGGCTTGGGATCGGAGCGGGCGCCGCCGAGCGTGGCGGGCGCGCTGTGCATCGGCGCGCCGGTGCAGGCCGCGCGCAGCGTGTCGCACTGGCGCGCGCAGGCCTGGCCTTGCGGGGTGGCCGGGCGCAGCAACGTGGTCTCGGACACGCCGGGATCAGTGCTGGCGCAGGCGGCGAGCAGCGGCAGACACGCCGCCAGGATCCATGCTTTCACCACCCCTCCTGCCGCAAACGAACAGGGCCGGAGTATGCACGCCGGCCCTGCTGTCCTGCACGCGTTGGCGCCGCAGCGCTTACGCCGGTTCGACCACCACAGGAATCTTGCCGATCCTTGCCTGCCACTGGCGCGGCCCGGTCTTGTGCACCGACTCGCCGGTGGCGTCCACCGCCACGGTGACCGGCATGTCCTTGACCTCGAATTCGTAGATCGCCTCCATGCCCAGGTCCTCGAAGGCCAGCACGCGCGCGGCCTTGATCGCCTTGGACACCAGATAGGCCGAGCCGCCGACCGCCATCAGATAGACGGCCTTGTTGTCGCGGATGGCCTCGATCGCCGCCGGGCCGCGCTCGGCCTTGCCGACCATGCCCAGCAGGCCGGTCTGCTCAAGCATCTGCCGGGTGAACTTGTCCATGCGCGTGGCCGTGGTCGGGCCGGCCGGGCCGACGACCTCATCGCGCACCGGGTCTACGGGTCCGACGTAGTAGATGAAGCGGCCCTTGAGGTTCACCGGCAGCGTCTCGCCGCGGTTGAGCATGTCCACCATGCGCTTGTGCGCGGCATCGCGGCCGGTGAGCAGCTTGCCGTTGAGCAGCAGCACCTCGCCGGGCTTGAAGGTGGTGACCTCCTCGGCGGTGATGGTGTCCAGGTCCACGCGACGCGCGCCCTGCGGGTTGTAGGTCAGCGTCGGCCAGTCCTCCAGCGAGGGCGGGTCGAGCATCACCGGACCGCTGCCGTCCAGGGTGAAGTGGGCGTGGCGGGTGGCGGCGCAGTTGGGGATCAAGGCCACCGGCAGGTTGGCCGCGTGGGTCGGATAGTCCTTGACCTTGATGTCCAGCACCGTGGTCAGGCCGCCCAGGCCCTGGGCGCCGATCCCCAGCGCGTTGACCTTCTCGTACAGCTCCAGGCGCAGCTCCTCGGCGCGGTTGGAGGCACCGCGGGCCTGCAGGTCGACGATGTCGATGGGCTCCATCAGCGCTTCCTTGGCCAGCAGCATCGCCTTCTCGGCGGTGCCGCCGATGCCGATGCCCAGCATGCCCGGCGGGCACCAGCCGGCGCCCATGGTGGGCACGGTTTTGAGCACCCAGTCCACGATCGAGTCGGACGGGTTGAGCATGGCGAACTTGGACTTGGCCTCCGAGCCGCCGCCCTTGGCCGCCACGATCACCTCCACCTTGTTGCCCGGCACCACCTTGACGTTGACCACGCCCGGCGTGTTGTCGCGGGTGTTGATGCGCTTGCCGGCCGGATCGGCCAGCACGCTGGCGCGCAGCTTGTTGTCCGGGTCGTTGTAGGCGCGGCGCACGCCCTCGTGGACCATGTCCTCCACGCCCATCGTGGCGTCGTCCCAGCGCACGTTCATGCCGATCTCGAGGAACACGGTGACGATGCCGGTGTCTTGGCAGATCGGGCGGTGGCCTTCGGCGCACATGCGCGAGTTGATCAGGATCTGGGCGATGGCGTCCTTGGCGGCCGGCGACTCCTCGCGCTCGTAGGCGGCGGCGAGGTTCTTGATGTAGTCCACCGGGTGGTAGTAGCTGATGTACTGCAGCGCATCGGCCACGGACTGGATCAGGTCTTCCTGCCGGATCGACACCGGCGCGGTGGACGCCGGCGGGGCGGCATGGGTGTGGAGGTTCATGGCTGGCTCGACGCTAGCGGTGGGGAGTGAGGAATCGGGACATTTTAGGCCAAACTGCCGCGCCGGCCCCGCTGTCACACCGGCGCCCGCTCCCGCGTCCTGGGACTCATGCGACCCGCCATCCGTTTCGAAACGCACCGTTCCCGCCTGTTGGCGCTGGCCCATCGCCTGCTGGGCAGCCGCGCCGAGGCCGAGGACGTGGTCCAGGAGGCCTGGCTGCGCTGGCAGGGCGCGGCGCAGAAGGAGATCCGCGACGAGGAGGCCTGGCTGGTCACCGCCACCACCCGCCTGGCGCTGGACCGGCTGCGCGCGGTGCGCAACGCCCGCATCGACTACGTCGGCCCATGGCTGCCCGAGCCGCTGCAGGTGGCGCTGGCGCCCGACCCGGCCGAACGCGCCGAGCAGGCCGAATCGGTGTCCTGGGCCCTGATGGCGCTGCTGGAGCGGCTGGGGCCGGACGAGCGCGCGGCCTTCCTGCTCAAGGAAGTGTTCGACTACGACTACGAGGCGATCGCCGCGCTGCTGGGCCACAGCCAGGCCAACTGCCGGCAACTGGTGCACCGGGCCCGCGCGCGGCTGCAGGCCGGGCGCGCGCGGTTCGAGGTGCCGGCCAAACGCCATCGCCGCCTGCTGGAAAAGTTCATGGCCGCCTCGCAGTCCGGCGACCAGGCGGCCATCGCCGCGTTGCTGCGCGCCGATGCGCGGCTGGTGTCCGACGGCGGCGGCAAGGTCACCGCCGCGCTGCGCCCGCTGCTGGGCGCCGAGCGCATCGCGCGGCTGTATGGGGCCATCGCCCGGCGCGGCGCGCAGGTGGAGGCGCGCGTGGGCTGGGTCGATGGCGAGCCGGCGATCCTGCGCTTCGCGGACGGCCGGCTGCATTCATTGACCATGCTGGTCAGCGACGGCGAGCGCATCAGCGACATCCTGACCCTGATGAATCCGGACAAGCTGGCCGCCGTGGCGGTCCAGGCGGGCCGCCCGTAGCGCCCACTGCGCGCGTCCGAGTTCAAACCGGGCGATGATCTTGTTCGACCTCCCTGTGCGGAAGGAGATGCGGGAGCTGTCACGCGAGCCACCTCTGGCGCGTCCTTGCAGCGAAGGCGGCCCTGTCGGTCGCCACGCTGAAAGGATCTTGCGCATGAGCGCTACCACCTTCGCCCGCATCGACTACACCCGCCATCTGCCCAAGGCCACCCAGGCGCTGCTGACGCTCAGCCAGCACGTCCACGCGGGCGTGCTCGAACACACGCTGGTGGAGCTGGTGTTCCTGCGCGTCTCGCAGCTCAACGGCTGCGCCTATTGCCTGGACATGCATGCCACGGCGCTGCGCAAGGCCGGCGTGGAGCCGCGCAAGCTCGACACCGTGGCGGCCTGGCGCGACAGCCGCCTGTTCGACGCCCGCGAGCGCGCCGCGCTGGCCTGGGCCGAGGGCCTGACCACCCTGCCCTCGGGCCAAGCGGAAGAGGCCGCGTACCAGGCGCTGCAGGCGCACTTCGACGAGGAAGCCATCGCCACCCTGACCATGGCCGTGGCCACCATCAACGCCTGGAACCGGCTCGGCGTGGGCCTGCAGCCGCAGATGCCGTGAGGCGCCCGCCGCCGTCAGCGCGGCGGCGGCAGTCCAAACGCGCCGGCCTGGATCGACAGGATCGCCAGCAGTACCGCCAGCAGCACCGCGCCCTGCAGCACGAAGGCGATCCGCGCCGGCCAGCCGCGCGCGGCATAGCCGCAGACGAACAGCAGCGCGATCGGCGCGGCGCCGAAGCACATCAGGACCCACCAGCCGGGCGTGCCGCCCTTGGGCACCAGAGGCCCGGTCAATCCGATGCCGAACAGCAGCAGGGCCAGGGCATTGCAGAACAGGGGGAGCACGTGGCGCATCGTCCGATTGTGCCCGTCGCCGCGCCCGGCTGCAGCGCGGGTCGGCCTTGCGTTCACACAAGGCCATCGGCCTGCAACGCCGCGTCTTCGTGATGGGCGCTGCGTGGGCGTGGGGACGGCGCTAGGGCCCGATCGGCACACCGATCACCGAGTGAGCTTCATGCTGGCACACCGGCGCAGCCTCGCGCCGGTGTGCGCAGCGGACCCGCGATCGCCAGCTTTGCCGGCCCTGTGCAGGGTTGGCATCATGGTCGACCGCTTGTGCGATCCGTTGTGCCGAAGATGAAGATCCCGTTTCCCCCGCTGCTGCAGGACTGGCTGGGCGTGATCCTGCCCGTCGCGCAGGTCCTGCTGATCCTGCTGCTGACGCGGCTGCTGCAGCTGCTGCTCAAGCGCCTGATCGGCCGCGCCGCGGCACGCTACGACCTGCCGCCCGAACTGGCCATGGGCGTGCGCCGGGTGCTCAACACCGTGCTGCTGATGGCGGCCACGCTGCTGATCCTGGAGCGTCTTGGCGTGTCGGGCACCGTGCTGTGGACGGCGTTCACCGGCTTTGCGACGGTGGGCGCGGTGGCCTTCTTCGCCGCGTGGAGCGTGCTGTCCAATATCTTCTGCACGTTCCTGATCTTCATCGTGCGTCCGTTCCGCCTGTACGAAACGGTGGAACTGCTCGAGAACGGCGAGAAGCCCGGCATCAAGGGCAAGGTGATCGACGTCAACCTGCTCTACACCACGTTGCAGGAGGAAGCGGCCGGCGACGGCGCACCGGCCACGTCCGTGCAGGTGCCCAACAACTGGTTCTTCCAGCGCGGCATCCGCCGCTGGCGCGACGCGCAGCGCATCGCCGGCAGCTGACTCAGCGCAGCTGGCTGTCCTTGCTGCCGCGGCGGTTGTAGCCGCTGGCGGACTTCTGTTCGGCATCGTGCGCCGCCTGGCATTGCACGCACAGGCGCACGCCGGGAATGGCGTCGCGCCGCGCCTTCGGGATCGGGGCATCGCATTCTTCGCAATGGGTCAGCCCGGGACCGCTGGGCAACTGGCTGCGGGCGCGCTGGATCGCGTCCTTCACCGTCGCATCGATCTGGTCCTGCACCGCGCCATCGTTGGCCCAACCGGTGGCCATGGCCGTCTCCTGCCTGTGGACGAGTCCCCGACCCTACGCCGATCCAGATGAATCCGCAGCGAGCCGCGCGGGCCAGACGCCCGCGCCCGGCCGGATCGGTGCGGTTTCGCTAGCATGCACGGCTCCACCGCCGCCGGGCCGCCCGCGCATGTCGTCTGCCATCGAAGAAGTCCGCGACGCCGGCGCAGTCGACCCGGCGATGCTGGTCGAGCGCGGCACGCCGCTGGTCCTGCGCGGCCTGTGCGCGCACTGGCCGATGGTGCAGGCGGCGCGGCGCTCGGACACCGAGTTCGCCAAATTGCTGGCCGCGCACGACAGCGGCGCGGCGGTGGACACGCTGCTGATGCCGCCGGAGGCCAACGGCCTGGTCGGCTACGACGCCACGCTGGAGGGCTTCAACTACCAGCACTTCAAGGTGTCGGTGACCGATGTGCTGACCCGGCTGGCGCAGTACAGCCGCTGCGAAGGCCCGGTACACGGCGTGGCCCTGCAGAGCGCACCGATCGCCGGCTGCCTGCCCGGCCTGCTGGCCGACCATGCGATCGAGGGCCTGCCGGCCACCATCGCGCCGCGGCTGTGGCTGGGTAACCGGGTCACCACGCCGGCGCACTTCGACGCCTTCCACAACATCGCCGTGGTGGTCTGCGGGCGGCGGCGTTTCAGCGTGTTCGCGCCCGAGCAGGTGCGCAATCTCTACATCGGCCCGCTGGACTTCGCGCCGACCGGCGCGGCGATCAGTCTGGCCGACCTGGACGATGACACGGCGCAGTTCCCGCGCCTGGCCCAGGCGCGCGAACACGCCTTGGTCGCCGAACTGGCGCCCGGCGATGCGCTGTACCTGCCGCCGCTGTGGTGGCACCACGTCGCCTCGCTGGAGCGCCTGAACGCGCTGGTGAACTTCTGGTGGCAGCCGCCCCTGGCCGATGGCCGTGCGCCGAGCCCCGGGATCGTGGCGCTGCTGCATGCGCGCCTGGCCTTCGCCGGCCTGCCCACGCACGAGCGTCAGGCCTGGCGGGCGCTGCTGGAGCACTACGTCTTCGGCGAGGAAGACCCGGCCGCGCATATCCCGGAAGCCAGGCGCGGCGTGCTGGGCGCGCTTGATGCGCAGGCCCTGGCGGCCTTGCGCCAGCGCATCGCCAATTCGCTCTAGGCCCCGGGCGCTGATCCCGCGTTGACGCCGGCGCCGTCACCCTCTCCTTTCACCTTGCGGAGCTTGACCATGGAACAGACCGTCCATCCCTTTTCCGAACTGTTCGCTCAGCTCGGCCTGGCCTCGGACGAGCGCAGCATCCGCGCCTTCATCGCCGAACACGCGCCGCTGCCCGATGCGATGCGTCTGGAGGAGGCCCCGTTCTGGTCGCCGGCCCAGGCCCAGCTGCTGCGCGAGGAACGCATCGACGATGCCGACTGGGCGGTGGTGGTCGACCAGCTCAATGTCGCCCTGCACGCCACGCCCGAGGCCTGAATCCTCAGGCGATCCGGGCCTGACCTGATTGTCATGCCCGCAGCGGCGCATTTGCCAGGAACCCAAGCGCACGCGTGCTATCACCGGCACACACCCGACACCGCCCGGAGTTGCGCCATGCGTCGTCTGCCCGTGTTGCTCGCCGCGCTCATCGCCCTGCCCGCCCTGGCCCACCACGGCTGGAGCAGCTATGACGCCAACAAGACCTTGAAGATCTCCGCACCGCTCGCCCAGGTGCAGTACCGCAACCCGCACGCCGAAGTCGGCGTCGACTACCAGGGCAAGCGCTGGAACGCGGTGCTGGCGCCGATCAGCCGCATGACCTCGCGCGGCCTGCCGGACGGCGCGCTCGTGGTCGGCAAGACCGTCATGATCGAAGGCTATCCGCGCCTGGACGGCACGGCCGAGTTGCGCGCCGAACGCATCACCGTGGACGGCAAGACCATCGAACTGCGCTGATCTCGCAGCGCCATGGACGTGATGGCCTGGGCCCAGCAGCTGGAAGCCTCCGCGCTGGGCCAGTGGATGCGGGCCGGCTGGGGCTACCCCTTCGCCAATGTGCTGCATCTGGGCGGGCTGGTGCTGCTGCTCGGCAGCATCGGCCTGCTCGATCTGCGCCTGCTGGGCTTCGGCCGGCGGCTGGAGGTGGAACATGTCTCGCGCCTGCTCACGCCGCTGGGCATCGTCGGGCTGCTGGTGCTGGTGGTCACCGGGGTGATGCTGTTCAGCGCCGACGCCACCGCCCTGCTCGGCAACCGCATGATGCAGTTCAAGCTGATCGCCATCGCCGTGGCGGTGATCAACGCGCTGGCCTTCCGCCTGTGCTTCGGCGGAAGGTTGCAAGCCTGGCGCTATCGCCCGCCGCCGCTGGGACGCGCGATGGCCGCGCTCTCGTTGCTGGGGTGGCCGACCATCCTGGTCGCCGGCCGGATGATCGCCTACACCTGAGCCCGCGCGCTCCGCCCCTCCCCTTGCGCAGCAGGGGGAGGCCGGGAGGGGGTTGGATCAGGTCGCGGGTTGCTTGGTGCGAGGCGCGCGAAACAACGGCAAAGGCAACAGCTGGATTCCCGCCTTCGCGGGAATGACGACCTGAAGAAGCGGCGGATCAGCGGGTGAAGCAAGACAGAAGCCTGTTTGCCGCCCGAACTTCAGCCCCGCGCACGATCCAGCCCGCTTCATCCACCAATCATCCTGCGCCAGGCAGGCCCGGCTAGGCTGGACCCTGGTTCGATATGCCGCAACGGCGGCAGGAGCGCTCCGCGTTGCGATCCCTGATCCTGCAGGCACCCATCGCCTTGTCCGCGGCCCTGGCCGCCTGCACGCCAACAAAGACCCCGGAAGTCGCCGCTCCCGCTCCATCGCCGCAGACAGCGCCGGACGCCTCACCGCCCGACACGCCGATCCAGCACGCCGACTACGACTGCGAGGGCACCCACATCGCCGTGGCCTTCTTTGGCCAGGCACGTGCTGAAGTGACGCTGGACGCACGTCTGCTGGTGCTCAAGCCCGCCCTCGCCGCCGATGGCGCGCGCTACGCCGACGATGCCGGCAACGCCTTCTGGGCCAAGGGCATGGACCGGGCGACGCTGACGCTCGCCCAGGACCCCCACGACAAGACCTGCACGGCACTCCCGCCGGAAGCGCCACAGCGCTGACGGACCGCAGCCTGGGTCAGCGCGCGTGCTGCAGCGCGCGCTGCACGGCCGCCTGGGCCAGCGGCGCCATCACCGCATAGCCGGCCGCGTTGGGATGCACGCCGTCGCCGGAGACCTTCGCATCCAGGCCACCCTGCCCGTTGTCCAGCGCTCTGTAGTAGTCCAGATACACCGCGCCGGTGCGCTGGGCGTACTGCCTGATCCAGTCGTTGAGCGCGCGGATCTTCGGCGCCGGCTGCAGGCCGGGCTTCCACGGGTAGTCGCTGGCCGGCAGCACCGAGGCCAGCACCACGGCGATGCCGTTGGCCTTGGCCAGCTGCGCCATCGAGGCCAGGTTGTCCTGGATCATCTGCGGCGTGGCCGGCCCGGTATTGCCGGCGATATCGTTGGTACCGGCCAGGATCACCACCACGGCGGGCTTGAGATCGATCACGTCCTGGCGGAAGCGCACCAGCATCTGCGGCGTGGTCTGCCCGGAGATGCCGCGGTTCACGTAGGGCTTGCCCGGGAAGAACGTCTCGCTTCCGGTCTTTCCCCAGCCTTCGGTGATCGAATCGCCGAAGAACACCACGCGCCGCTTACCGGGCGCGGCCAGCGCCGCATTCTCATCGCGATAGCGCGACAGCTGCGGCCAGTCGGCCAGTTGCCGCTGCATGGCCTGCACCTGCTCGGCGCTGGGCGTCTGCGCGTAGACGTTACCGCTCATCGCGGCGATCAACAGGAACACCGGCAGGCCGGCACGAGGCAATACGCGCTTGAACATGAGTCCCTCCCAGGCATGTCATGCGGACCAGTCTATCGCCTCGTGCCGGCGCGTCCGATCAGGGCTTGGGCTTGTCCGTCTTCTTGTCGGCCGCGGCCTTGTCCGCCGCCGCCTTGCGCTCGGCCGCATCCTTGACCGCCGCAGCGAAGCGCGGTTCCTCGCGCAGCAGCTTGGACTGCGGGTCCAGCGTGTAGAGGTCGTTGTCCTGCAGCGCGACATGGCCGCGGCCGTCGGTCATCGGCACGGTGACGGTGCGCCCGCTGTTGGGGCCGATGCGCACGTCCACCGGCATCGGGAACGGCAGGTCGTCCGGCGTCTTCCAGCTCAGCGACAGGCCGCCGGCATCGCGCTCGGCGATCAGCTCCGGCAGCGCGGCGCGATACAGGTACACGTCGAAGAACCAGCTGTAGTCCTTGCCGGTGACCTTGTTGACGATGTCGATGTAATCCCTGGTCGAGACATAGCGCGGCTTGAAATGGCCCGGGCGCGGATGCGCGCTGCCGTACACCGCCAGACGGATCGAGGTGAAGAACGCCTCGTCGCCGATCAGCGAGCGCAGCGTGTGCAGCATCAGCGAGCCCTTGTAATAGATGTCCAGGCCTGCGCCGTGCTCGCGGTTGTAGACCGCCTCCTCGGTCTGCGACTTGCCGCTGACGATCGGCACGCGGTTGGTCACCGCGGCGCGCTGGTCCAGCAGCGCGGCGTGGTAGTCCATCTCGCCGCGCAGGTACTGCAGGTACAGCGGCTGCATATAGCTGCCGAAGCCCTCGTGCAGCCACATGTCGTCCCAGTCGGCGTTGGTCAGCTGGTTGCCGAACCACTCGTGCGAGAACTCGTGCTGCATCAGCCAGTCGTAGCCGTACTTGTCCTTCTTGTAGTCGTTGCCGTAGGCGTTGATGGTCTGGTGTTCCATGCCCAGGTGCGGGGTCTGCACCACACCGACCTTCTCGTCGCCGAACGGATACGGGCCGATCTGGCTCTCGAAGAAGTCCAGCATCTTGGGCAGCTCATCGAACAGCGCCTTGGCCTGCGCGTCCTTGTCGCCCTTCAGATACCAGTAGGCCAGCGGGATGGTGTTGCCATAGCGGCTCTTGTAGCTGCCGCTGAGCTGCTCGTACGGGCCCACGTCCAGGGCGATGGCGTAGGTGTCCGGGTTCTTGGCGCGCCAGTGGTAGGTGCGCCAGCCGTTGCGCTCCTGCATGCCGATGAACACGCCGTTGCCCGGCGCCACCAGCGGCGCGGGCACGGTGATGTGCTCGTCCACCAGCGCGGGCTCGCCCTGCGGATGGTCGATGCACGGCCACAGCAAATCGCAGCCTTCGCCCTGGATGGCCGAGGCCACCCACGGCTCACCGGTGGGCGCGGTCGCCCAGACGAAGCCGCCGTCCCACGGCGCGCGCTTGGCCACGTGCGGCTGGCCCGCATAGACCACGCGCAGCTGGACGCTGCCCCCGGCCGGCACCTGCCGCGGCAGGGTCACGCGCATGCGGCCTTCGGGGTTCTGCCAGGCCTCGCGGGCCACCGGCTTGCCGTCCACCTCGACCCGGCTGACCGCATATTCCGGATCCAGATCGACCACCAGCGCCTGCCGCGGGGAGATCGCCTTGAAGGTCAGCGTCGCATCGCCCTCGATCCGGCGCTGGTCGGGAATCACCTTGAAGCCCAGGTCGGCGTGCTCGAAGCTCACCGCCAGCTGCTCCGGCGTGCGCGGCAGGCCGGTCTGCTTGGTCACGGGACTGAGCTCGGCGCCGTGCGCCTGGGACACGCAGGCCAGCGCAAGCGCCAGGGTGGAGACGAGCAGACGGGAACGGGACATGGCAGGCCTGGCGGAAAGGGAAACCGGCGCAGCGTGCCAGCAAACCGCCGCCACTGCATCCATCCGAAGTCATGCCCGCCGGGATGCCCGGCTCAATCGTCTTCGGCCGCGGCCTCGCGCCCCTGCTGGCGGATCATGGCCTCCATCCGCGCCTCGTTGATCGCCTCGCGCACGCCGTCCAGATCGGCGGTGCGCGTATCGGGCGTGAACTCGCCGGTCAGCACCGTGTCCGGCTGCAGCGCACCGGCCTCGAACAGCGCCCACATCTCCTCGCCATACCAGGTGTCCAGCAGCTCCGGCGCCCAGCGTCCCAGGCTGGCGGTGAGATTGTTGACGTCGCGCAGCAGCATGCGCCGCGCCGCGTTGTTGCCGCCGGCGCTGACCACCTGCGGGAAATCGATCACCACCGGGCCGTCGGGGCCGACCAGCACGTTGTACTCGGACAGATCGCCGTGGATCAGGCCGCAGCACAGCATGCGCACCACCTGGCGCATCAGCACGGCGTGGAACGCGCGCGCCTGGTCGGCTTCCAGTTCGACCTCGCCCAGGCGCGGGGCGCTGAAGCCCTCGGCATCGGTCACCAGCTCCATCACCAGCACGCCGTGGAAGTAGCCGAAGGGTTCGGGCACGCGCACACCGGCGTCGCGCAGCTGGTAGAGCGCATCGACCTCGGTGTTCTTCCAGGCGACCTCGGCCTGCTTGCGGCCGTACTTGGTCGCCTTGCCCATGGCGCGGGCCTCGCGGCTGCCGCGCACCTTGCGCCCTTCCTGGTACTGCACGCGCTGCTGGAAGCTGCGCTGGGCCATGTCCTTGTAGACCTTGGCGCAGCGCACCTCGTCGCCGGCACGCACCACGTACACCGAGGCTTCCTTGCCGCTCTTGAGCGGTCGCAGCACCTCGTCGATCACACCATCGTCGATCAAGGCCAGCAGGCCGGGGGGAGTCTTCATCGCGTCATGCCAGGGGACTTGCGTCGCAGGTCCGTTGCGGGCGTGCCAGTGTCGCATCCCCGGGGCGAGCGGTGTTGAAGATCCCATCGCGATTCACAGCCGGCGGCCTGCCTCGGGCTTGTCGCAGCGGCCAGGCTGGCCCTACAGTCGCGCACCGCCGCGCCCTCGCGGCATCTGCCAAAGGGACGACAGCGCCGATGCATCCGGTCAGCACCATGGAAGTGTTCCTGATCGCCATGGCGATCATCTTCTGCGTTCCCTTCCTGATCTGGCGGCTGGGCCGTACCGAGTACTTCGCACCGCTGGTGGTGGTGCAGATCATCACCGGCATCCTGCTCGGGCCGGGCATCCTGGGCGCGGCGCTGCCGGGCTACTACACATTCGTGTTCACCCCGCAGGTGGTGCAGATCCTGACCGGCCTGGGCGGCTGGGCGGTGATGCTGTTCGTGCTGATCGCCGGGATCGAACTGGACCTCAGCCAGGCCTGGGCCAACCGCCGCGAGAGCGGCATCACCGCCGGCCTGGCGCTGGGCGTACCGCTGCTGTTCGGCGGGCTGGCGGCGGTCGGGCTGCTGCGCTTTCCGGGCTGGATCGGTGCGCAGGGCCAGTCCTGGCAGTTCGTCGCCGGCGTGGGCATGGCCTGCGCGGTGACCGCCCTGCCGATCCTGATCCTGCTGATGGAGAAGCTGGCGATCCTGCGCCAGCCCATTGGCCAGCGCATCCTGCGCTATGCCAGCCTGGACGACATCGCCATCTGGGGCGTGCTGGCCCTGGTCCTGCTGGACTGGGAGCGGATCGGCCGGCAGATCGGCTTCCTGGTCAGCTTCGCCGTGGCCTGCGTGCTGTTCCGCAGGCTGATGCGCGCGATCGGCGAGCGCGACCGCTGGTACGTCATGCTGATCTGGCTGGCGCTGTGCGCCTTCGGCGCGGACTGGTCGGGCCTGCACTTCATGGTCGGCGCGTTCCTGGCCGGCGTGGTGATCGACGCGCACTGGTTCGACCAGGCCGACATGGACCGCCTGCGCCACAACGTGCTGCTGGTAATGATGCCGGTGTTCTTCCTGAGCACCGGCCTGCGCACCGCCTGGAGCGTCGGTGGCGCGACCGTGTTCCTGGCCGCGCTGGTGCTGCTGGTGGCCGCCGTCGCCGGCAAGCTGGCCGGCGTGCACCTGGCCGGCCGCCTGCTGAAGTGGAAGCCCGGCGAGGCCAGCCTGATCGGCTGGCTGCTGCAGACCAAGGCCCTGATCATGATCATCTTCGCCAACATCCTGCTGGACAAGGCGATCATCACCAGCGCCACCTTCACCGCCCTGCTGCTGATGGCCGTGATGAGCACCATGCTCTCGATCCCGATGGCCACGCCGCGGCTGCGGCGGCTGGCGAAACGACAGGAGTGAGTGAAGAGGAGTGAGGAGCGAGCAGAAGCGGATTGCTTTCGCCCTGACTCCCTTCTCACTGCTCTGCGCTCGCTCCTGCTCTTAGCCCAACGCGTCCAGCGCCGCGGCCAGATCGTCGGCCAGCGGGGCGTTGAGCAGGTACGGGGTGCGGCCGCCGTCGAGGGAGAACTCCAGCGAGGCGGCGTGCAAGAACAGGCGTTTGAGGCCGATCTGCTCGCGCAGGCGCTTGTTCGCCTCCGGATTGCCGTACTTGTCGTCGCCGGCGACCGGGTGGCCGATGTGCTGGGCGTGGACGCGGATCTGGTGAGTGCGGCCGGTTTCGATCAGGACTTCGCAGTAGGACTGGCCGCCGCGGCGCTCGAGCACCTTGAAGTGGCTGACGCTGGGCTTGCCGCCGTCGTTGACCTGAACGTGGCGCTCGCCGCCCTGGCGCAGGCCGACCAGCAGGGGTGCGTCGACGGTCATGGTGCCGTCGGGCAGGCGCCCGGTCAGCAGGGTCAGGTAGCGCTTGCGGATGCCCTTGGCCGGGCCGGCGTCCTCGCGCAGCAGCGCCTGCAGCTCGGTCAGGGCGGAGCGCTTCTTGGCCAGCACCAGCAGGCCGGAGGTGTCGCGGTCCAGGCGGTGGACCAGCTCCAGCGGCTGGTCGGGGCGCAGGGCGCGCATGGTCTCGATGGCGCCATGGCTGATGCCGCTGCCGCCGTGGCTGGCCACCCCGGTGGGCTTGTTGATGACCAGCAGGCGGGCGTCCTCGAACACGATCGCCGCCTCCATCCGCGCCAGGAAGCCGGCCGGCGGCGCCGATTTGGGCCCGACCTCCTCCAGGCTGACCGGGGGCACCCGCACCTCGTCGCCGGCGGCGAGCTTGCGCTCGGCCTTGGCCCGGCCCCCGTTCACGCGGACCTGGCCGCTGCGCACCAGCTTGTAAACCAGGCTGCGTGGGGCGCCCTTGAGCTGGCCGAGCAGGAAATTATCCAGCCGCTGGCCATCGCGGTCGGCGGGCACGACCACCGTGCGCACGGCACTGCGGGCGGGCGGCGAGTCGGGGCGTGGCGGTACGGTCATTTCCGGCAGCTTCTCTGTTACACTCGGCGATGCGAGATAAGGGTTTGATTTCGCAGGAAAGTTCTACACGGGCCAGAAGCCCAGCTTCCCTCGCGAAAGCCCGGCACAGTGCGCGACCACCGCCCCCGGGGCGGCCATGTTAGCGGCTCGCCGGCAGGCCCCGACACCCGCCGGATGCGTCAGACATCCGAAGCTGAACACGTCCCGCGCGGTAACGGCCCTTCCCGGGCGGTCGCCGACGGTCCCGCAACACCGACACATGACAAAGCGCTCCCGCGGCCCGCCGTGGTGTCGAAGCGCTGGAAGCTCCAACCCGCCCCACCCGCGCAGCGCGCGAGGGGCGGCCGAACGTTCCAGAGGCAAAACGCCATGGCGCCCCGCGCGGTAGCAGCGCGAGGAACGCAACAATGAAACGTATGTTGATCAATGCCACGCAGGCGGAAGAACTGCGCGTGGCGATCGTGGACGGGCAGACGCTGTACGACATCGATATCGAGCAGCCCTCCAAGGAACAGAAGAAGTCCAACATCTACAAGGGCCGCATCACCCGGCTCGAACCCTCCCTGGAAGCGGCCTTCGTCGATTACGGCGCCGAGCGTCACGGCTTCCTGCCGCTGAAGGAAATCTCCCGCGACTACTTCCAGTCCGGGGTCGACCACCACAAGGCCGGCCTGCGCGAACTGCTGCGCGAGGGCCAGGAAGTGGTGGTCCAGGTCGACAAGGACGAGCGTGGCAACAAGGGCGCGGCCCTGACCACGTTCATCTCCCTGGCCGGCCGCTACATGGTGCTGATGCCCAACTCGCCCACCGCCGGCGGCGTCTCGCGCCGGATCGAGGGCGACGACCGCGCCGCGCTGAAGGCGGCCATGGACGCGCTGACCATCCCCGACGACATGGGCGTAATCATCCGCACCGCCGGCGTGGGCCGCGATGCCGAAGAGCTGCAGTGGGACCTGGACTACCTGCTGAGCGTGTGGAAGGCCGTGGCCGAGGCCGCGCTGGCCAAGCCGGCGCCGTTCCTGATCTACCAGGAGTCGCGCCTGATCGTGCGCGCCCTGCGCGACTACCTGCGCTCGGACGTGGGTGAGATCCTGGTCGACACCGCCGAGCTGTACGAGACGGCCAAGGAGTTCATGCAGCAGGTGATGCCGCACAACCTGCGCAAGCTCAAGCACTACACCGACGACATCCCGCTGTTCAACCGCTTCCAGATCGAGTCGCAGATCGAGGCCGCCTACGAGCGCAACGTGCGCCTGCCCTCGGGCGGTTCGATCGTGGTCGACCAGACCGAGGCGCTGACCGCCATCGACGTCAACTCGGCGCGCGCCACCAAGGGCGGCGACATCGAGGAGACCGCGTTCCACACCAACTGCGAAGCGGCCGAGGAAGTGGCCCGCCAGCTGCGCCTGCGCGACCTGGGCGGCCTGGTGGTGATCGACTTCATCGACATGTCCTCCTCCAAGCACCAGCGCGAGGTCGAGAACCGCCTGCAGAACGCGCTCAAGTACGACCGCGCCCGCGTCCAGCTGGGCCGCATCTCGCGCTTCGGCCTGATGGAAATGAGCCGCCAGCGCCTGCGCCCGAGCCTGGGCGAATCCAGCCAGATCGTGTGTCCGCGCTGCGACGGCCATGGCCGCATGCGCAGCGTCGAGTCGCTGTCGCTGTCGATCATCCGCGTGGCCGAAGAGCACGCGATGAAGGACAACACCGGGCAGGTCCTGGTGCAGGCGCCGCTGGAGATCGCCAACTACCTGCTCAACGAGAAGCGCAACGCGCTGCGCGAGATCGAACAGCGCCACGATGCGCCGATCATCATCGTCGCCGACGAGCAGCTGCACACCCCGCACTACGAAGTGACCCGCCTGCGCGAGAACGAACTGGGCGAAGAGTCGAGCAAGCCCAGCTACCAGCGCGGCACCCCGCGCAAGCTGCCGGTGCATGCGCTGACCAAGGCCCAGCTCAACATCCCCGCCGCCCCGGCGGTGACCACGGTCAAGCACGCCCAGCCCGCGCCGATCCGCCAGGAGCGCGAGGCGCCGGCTCCGGTCGAACCGGCCCCCGCGCCGGTCGCCCCGGCGCCGCAGCCGGTCGCCGCCGCCACCGGCGGTGTGGTCGGCTGGCTCAAGCGCGTGTTCGGCGCCGCCAGCGCCCCGGCGCCGGTCGCCGCGCAGCCGCAGCCGGCGCGCGAGGCGCGTCCGGCGCGCAACGAGCGCGGCAACACCGGTCAGCAGCGCCGCAACGGCAATGAAGGCAACCGCGGCCAGGGCGGCAACAACGTCCGCGGCGGCCAGCAGAACGGCAACGGCCAGGCGCGTCGCGACAACCGCGAGGCGCGTGGCAACCGGGACGGCGGCCAGGCGCAGGCCGGCAACGGTCAGGCGCCGCGCAACAAGGGCGAGGGTCAGCAGAACAAGCAGCCCCAGCAGCAGCCCAAGGCCGCGCAGAACCAGAACCCGCCCAAGCAGCCCAAGCCCCAGCAGGACAAGCCGCAGCAGGACGCCCCGGCGCAGCAGGCCCAGCCCGCGCAGCCGCGTGCGCCCAGGCCGCCGCGCGAGCCGGCCAAGCTGGTCGAGGCCACGCCCGAGCTGCTGGCCGCCACGGCGGTGACCGCCGGCCTGAACGCCGAGGCGCCCCAGCCCGTGCCGGCAGCGACGACCGAACCGGTCGCCGAAGCGCCCAAGCCCGCACCGGCCGCGCCGCTGGCCGCCGATGCCGATGCCGAGACCGAGGACAACGCGCGCGACGAGCAGGACGAACTGAACGCCGACGGCGCCGAGTCCGGCGACGACAACGGCACGCCGCGCCGTCGTCGCGGCCGTCGCGGCGGTCGCCGCCGCCGTCGTGGCAATGGCGAGCAGGCCGCTGGCGATGCGTTCGAGCAGGATGCCGCCGGCGAGGAAGAGCCGGTGGTCGTGCCGTCGTCCTCGCAGCCGGAGTTCGACTTCGACGACGCCGAGACGCCCGCCCCGGCCGCGCCGGCGGCCAAGCCGCGCGTGCGCACCGAGGCCGCCACCGCTGCGGTCGCCGCGGCCAGCGCCACTGCCGTGGTCGCCGCCGTCGCGCCGGACAGCAAGCCGTCGGCGCCTGCCGAGGAGCCGCAGGTCGCGTCGTCGTTCGATGCGCCGGCGCCGGCCCACGAGGGCGCCGCCCCGGTCGTCGAAGCGGCAACGCCTGCTCCTGTTCCGGCGACCGAGCCGGTGGCCGCTGAGTCGGTTCCCGCAGGTCCCGAAGTGCACGTCAGCGTCGAAGTGCAGCCCGAGCCGTCTCCGGTCGTGGCCGAGATCGCGCCCGAGCAGCTTCCGGTGACCACGGCCGCACCGACCGCCGATGCGTCGGCGGAGGCGCCGTCCGAGGTGCAGGCCCCCGTGGCCAGCACCGCGCCCGAACCCGAGCTGTCCGCGCAGGCCGAAGTGACCCCGCCCGCCGAGGAAGCCCCGGCAACGGCGCAGGCCACCGAGGACGAGACGCCGGCCGATGCCCCGGCGTCCAAGCCTGCGGCGGCCTCGGGCTCGCTGTTCTTCGCCGCCGACGCGCAGACCCCGCGCTCGGTGACGCGCCACCTGTTCGAGCCGGCGCCCGCTCCGCGCGTGTCCGACGAACAGGCGCCCGCGCAGAACGACAGCCACGGCGACACGACCGACAGCGAGCGCAGCGCCTGAGCCAGCGACGCGGACCGGGCCCGGCTTCATCGCCAGGCCCGGCATCGGGATGAAACGGAACGGGCGCCCTCAGGCGCCCGTTTCGCTTTGCGTGACCTTTTTGAGTGGCTCTTTGCCTTTACGTTCTCGCGTCCCTGCGAGGGGACGACCAGCCCGTATGAGGCAACCGACAGTCCGTACGACTGGAACAACACTCCGTCATTCCCGCGAACGCGGGGAGTGCTTCCTGGCAGACGAATGTCTGACCATCCAGTGCCTGTTGCAGTCCGGAACAAAAGTCCCTGGGTTCCCGCGTTCGCGGGAACGACGGTAGAGGTTTCGCTGCGGCGGGGACCCAGCTGCCCGTGTTGCTTTGCGCGGGCTTTAAGTGACCTTTTGCGTGTCCCTGCGAAGGGACGAACAGTCCGTGCGAACGGACCAACAACCCGTCATTCCCGCGAAGGCGGGAATCGAGGGACTTTGGGGCTTGCGTGCGAACGTCCATGGATTCCCGCTTTCGCGGGAATGACGAGCGACGATTGATCGGATCAGGGGGACACTTGGCAAGCGCGCTCTGCCAGCGCCCTACCCCAGCCTAAGCCGCACACGCAGAGCAATCAAACGCCGACACCACACCGGCATCTACCGCCCTCGAACGTGCCGCCCTCGCACCATCAAAGGCTCTTCGACGGATCGATCAGCCCGTACTGCGCCGCCAGGCGCGCCAGCGCCATCGTGTCCTGCACCTGCACCTTTTCCAGCAGGCGCGTCTTGTGCGTGCTGACGGTCTTGGGGCTGAGGTTGAGGCGCTTGGCGATCTCGCTCTGGCGCAGGCCCTGCACCAGCATCATCACCACCTCCAGCTCGCGCGCGCTCAGAGCGTCGAACGGCGAGGCCTCCTCGCTCATGCTCGACAGCGCCAGGTTCTGCGCCACGTTGCTGCCCAGGTAGCGCTTGCCGCGCGAGACATCGCGCACCGCGCGCAGCAGCTCGGCCGCATCGCCGCCCTTGCCGACATAGCCCGAGGCACCGGCCTCGAGCAGCCGCTTGGGCAGCGGTCCATCCTCGAGCACCGAGACGATGATCACGCGGCTGCCATAGTCGCCGCGCACGATGCGCTCGGTCACGTCGAAGCCGCTGAGCCCGGGCAGGTGCAGATCGCACAACACCACATCGGGCTTGAGCTTGCGGATGGCCGGCAGCGCTTCCTCGCCGCTCTCGGCCTCGCCGACCACCTCGATATCCACCTGGCCGGCGAGGATCAGCTTCAGGCCAGTCCGCACCAGCGCATGATCGTCCACCAGAAATACCCGGATCGTCATCCTTGCCATCCCCTTGTAGGCATATGCCGCTCCCGTGGTCAGCCTACTCGCGGCGGGTGAAACTGGGCAAGGGCGCGGGCTGGTTGCGGTGGCGAAGTGCGCGGGGTGTCACCGGCCCCGGGTACACCGGGGAGTTGGATCAACAGGTGTCGTTGCCCGGATGGGAACGACCTCAGCGGCGGGAGCGTCCAGAGATTCCCGCCTACCAGCAAACAAACCCCCGGTCATTCCCGCGAAAGCGGGAATCCATGGACGTGCGCGCGTAAGCCCCAAAGTCCCTGGATTCCCGCGTTCGCGGGAATGACGGTAGAGGGTTAGCGGCGACTTCCGGTGGAGGCCTGGGCGCCTGCTGCGGCTCCGCGCGCAAGCCCCAAAGTCCCTGGATTCCCGCTTTCGCGGGAATGACGGTAGGAAGGTTCGCGGCGGCTTCAGGTGGAGGCTTTAACGCCGGATGCCTGGAAGCCGGCCGCGATGCTGCGCTTACTTGGTGGTGTAGCCGCCGTTGACCAGGATTGTCTGACCGGTCATCCACCAGCCGTCGCTCACCAGGAAGCGGATCCACGGCACGATGTCCTCGATGTCGGTCAGGCCGGTCTTGGACGAGGGCGACAGCGCCGCGGCGGTCTTGTGGTAGGCCACCGCGTCGGCGCCTTCGGCGGGATAGAAGAACGGCGTGTCCATCGGGCCCGGGCCGATCGCGGTCACCGAGATGCCGCGGTCGCCCAGCTCCTTCGAGGCGGCGCGGGTGTAGTGCTCCACCGGGGCCTTGGTGCCGGCATAGCTGGAATAGAACGGCGTGTAGGCGCCCAGCAGCGAGGTCACCAGCGTGCAGATCTTGCCGTGGTCGCTCAGCGCCTTGCCGGCTTCCTTGATGAAGAAGAACGCCGACTTGGAGTTGACCGCGCTCATCTGGTCGAACTCGTCCTCGCTGATCTCGGTCATCGGCTTCTTCAGCACCTTGCCCACTGTGTTGACCGCGATGTCGATCGCGCCCATCGCGGCCTTGGCATCGGCGAACAGCTGCTCCATCGCCGCGGCGGTGGTGAGGTCGGCCTGGAAGGCGAAGGCCTTGGCGCCCGTGGCCTTGATCTCTGCCACGGTCTTGTCGGCGTCGGCCTTGGTGGACGCGCTGTTGTAGTGGATCGCCACGGCCTTGGCCCCGTGCCTGGCCAGGTCGGTGGCGAGCAGGCCGCCGAGATTCTTGGCGCCACCGGCGATGAGGACGGTCTTGCCCTGGAGGGAATGGTCGGTCATTGGAAGATCCTTTGCTGTGGAAGACGGGAACCACGTCGGCCAGCTTCGGAAGAACGCGATACGAAGACCGCCTCCCCCGCTTGCGGGCGTGCCTCATACCATATAATCCAGGCCAAGAACATAAAGCCGGCATGTGTGACTTCACATGTCGTGGATCCTGACCAATCGAGGGACGCAGCGCCGTGGACCGGATCGACCTGTTCCGCATCTTCGTCCGCGTGGTCGAGGTGGCCAGCTTCACCCGCGCGGCCGACACGCTCGGCATGCCGCGCTCCTCGGTCTCGGCCGCCGTGGCCGAGCTGGAAGGTCGCATCGGCGTGCGCCTGCTGCACCGGACCACGCGCAAGGTCGCCCCGACCCAGGACGGTGCGGCCTTCTACGAGCGCTGCCTGCGGGTGATCGCCGACGTCGAGGAGACCGAGGCGCTGTTCCGCCAAGGCAAGACCAAGCCCTCGGGCAAGCTGCGCGTGGACGTGCCCGGGCGCATCGGGCGGCTGATCATCGCCCCGGCGCTGGGTGGCTTCCTCGACGAATACCCGGAGATCGACATCAGCCTGGGCGTCACCGACCGCGCGGTCGACCTGGTCGAGGAGCGCGTGGACTGCGTGGTCCGGGTCGGGCCGCTGAGCGATTCGGGGCTGATCGCCCGCACGCTCGGCACGCTGCCGCTGATCAATGTCGCCAGCCCCGCCTATCTGGCCCGGCACGGCACGCCGCACGCGCCCGAAGACCTGGGCAGCCACTGGGCGATCCACTACGCCTCGCCGTCCAGCGCCCGGGTCGAACCCTGGGAATGGATGGAAGGCGACACGCCGAAGACCTTGCACGTGCCCGGCCGGGTCACGGTCAACAACGCCGAGGCCTGCATCGCCTGCTGCCTGGCCGGCCTGGGGCTGATCCAGATCCCGGCTTACGACGTGCGCGACGCGCTGCGCGCCGGCACGCTGGTGGAGGTGATGCCCGGGCATCGCGCCGCGCCGCTGCCGATGACCCTGCTGTATCCGCATCGCCAGCACCTGTCGCGGCGGGTGCAGGTGTTCGCCGACTGGGTCGAGCGGCTGCTCAAGGAAGCGATCGCACCATGAAGCGCTGCGCGCCTGCCTGCGGGTTCAACGAGCGGCTGGCTATCCTGACCGGGCCGCCCTGCCCGCCTGCCCGCGCCCGATCGATGCACCGAAGTCCATGACCACCCCGCGCCGCTACAAGCCGTCCAAACGCCGCGAAGCGACCTCCGAACAGCGCCGCCAGCGCATCAAGCAGGCCGCGTGGTCGGTGTTCGCCCAGCAGGGGCTGGATGCGGCGACGATCTCCGGCATCGTCGCCGCCAGCGGCGCGTCGACCGGCAGCTTCTACAACGACTACCGCACCAAGCAGGCGGTGTTCGACGAACTGCTGGCCGACCTGCTGGCGCAGGTGCGCGCGGTCACCGCGCAGGCCCGCGCCCGCGCCGACGACCTGGAGACCATGCTGCAGCTGTCCTACCGCGACCTGCTGGTGCTGATCCTGGGCATCGAGGCGGCCCTGCCCTTCATCGCGCGCAACCAGCACCACATCCGCACCCGGCTGTACGACCTGGACGGCATCGATTCGCTGCTGGGCGACATCCGGCGCGACGTGGTGCGCGGCATGCCGGGACTGGCGCTGGCGCCGTGGCAGGTCTCGCTGGTCGCCAGCCTGATCGTGTCCAACGGCATCGAGACGCTGCTGCTGCTCGAGGGCCGCGAGCGCATCGACATCGACGAGGTGGCCGGGCTGATGACGCGCCTGGTGACCGGCGGCATCGGCAGTCTGGCTGCAGCGCAACAAATTTGACGACTTCCTCAAGTATGTCCATGCTCCGCGCCGGGAGGACCACACCATGCGCGAAGCGGACTACGTCATCGTCGGGGCGGGACCGGCCGGCTGCGCCCTGGCCGCGCGCCTGGCGGCCGCGGCGGAAAAGCCCAGCGTCGCGCTGATCGAAGCCGGCCCGCCCGGCCCGTCACTGCTCTCGCGCATCCCGGCCGGCATCGCCGCGCTGGTGCCGTTCAAGTCGGCGCGCAACTACGCCTTCCAGACCGTGCCCCAGGCCGGGCTCGGCGGGCGCCGCGGCTACGTGCCGCGCGGGCGCGGCGTGGGCGGTTCGAGCCTGATCAACGCGATGATCTACATGCGCGGCCAGCCGCAGGACTACGACGGCTGGGCCGCCGCCGGCTGCCCGGGCTGGGGCTGGCAGGACGTGCTGCCGCTGTTCCGGCGATCGGAGGCCAACCAGCGCGGCGCCGATGCGCTGCATGGTGAGCGCGGGCCGCTGGTGGTGTCCGACCTGGCCTCGCCCAGCCCGGTCTCGCAGGCCTTCATCGAGGCGGCGCTGCAGTCGGGCTATGCGGCCAACCCGGATTTCAACGGCCCCAGCCAGGAAGGCATCGGCCTGTACCAGGTCTTCCAGCGCAACGGCGCGCGGCTGGACGCCGGCTCGGCCTACCTGGCCGACGCCGCACGCTGGCCGCACCTGCGCATCCTCAGCGACACCCGTGCCGAGCGCGTCGTCTGCGAAGGCCGCCGCGCCACGGGCGTGGAAGTGATGACCCGGCACGGGCGCGAGACGATCCGCGCCCACCGCGAGGTGATCCTCTCGGCCGGGGCGATCGGCTCGCCGCAGCTGCTGATGCTCTCCGGAATCGGACCGGGGACGCACCTGGCCGAACACGGCATCGGTGTGGTCCACGACGCACCCGGCGTGGGCGCCAATCTGCAGGATCACCTGGACTATGTGGGCCTCAAGCGAATGAAGGGCCCGGGCCTGCTCGGCTTCGGCCCGGACACGCTGCTGCGCGGCGCGGCGGCGTTCCCGGCGTGGCGGCGCGGCCACGGCATGCTCACCAGCAACCTGGCCGAGGCCGGCGGTTTCGTCCGCAGCGCGCCGGAAGTGGACCGCCCCGATCTGCAGTTCCACTTCTGCGCGGCGCTGGTCGACGACCACGCGCGGCATACGCATCTGGTGCGCGGCGTGACCCTGCACGTGTGCGCGCTGCGCCCGCAGAGCCGCGGCTGGATCCGCCTGGCCTCGCCGGACCCGGCGCAGGCGCCGCTGATCGATCCGAACTTCCTTTCCGCGCCAGACGATGTGGCGCTGACGCTCAAGGGCGCACGCGCCGTGCACCGCATCCTCGATGCCGCGCCGCTGGCGCGCTACGGCGGCAAGCTGCTCTACGCCAGCCCGCGCCCGGACGATGCCGAACTGCTGCGCCTGATCCGCGATCACGCCGACACCATCTACCATCCGGTCGGCACCTGCCGCATGGGCCGCGGCGTCGGCGCGGTGGTCGCCCCGGACCTGACCGTGCATGGCCTGCAGGGCCTGCGCGTGGCGGACGCCTCGATCATGCCGACGCTGATCAGCGGCAATACCCAGGCGCCGTCGGCCATGATCGGCGAGAAGGCCGCCGACCTCATCCTCGGCAGGAGCGCCGCATGAATCACGACGACCTGCAGACGCTGTTCGCGCCATTGCACCGGGCCTCGCGCGCCACGCCCGCGGCGGATGCGCGGACGCGGCGCGCATGGCTGGAAACGCTGGCACGGCTGGTGCGCGAGAATGTCGAGCAGATCGTGCAGGCCATCGATGCGGATTTCGGCGGACGCTCGCACGATGAGACGCGCATGCTGGAAGTGCTGCCGGCCCTGCGCGGCATCCGCCACGCCCAGCGCCATGTGCAGCGCTGGATGCGCCAGGTGCGCCGGCCGGTGGACGTGGTGTTCCAGCCGGCCAGCGCCTGGCTGCGCTACGAGCCGCTGGGCGTGATCGGCATCATCGCGCCCTGGAACTATCCGCTGCTGCTGTCGATCGGCCCGCTGACCGATGCGCTGGCCGCCGGCAATCGGGCGATGCTCAAGCCGTCCGAGCTGACCCCGCGATTTTCCGAACTGCTGGCGCAGCTGGTCGCGCGCTACTTCGCGCCCGACCTGGTGACCGTGGCGACCGGCGGCGTGGACACGGCCAGGGCGTTCTCGTCCCTGCCCTTCGACCATCTGCTGTTCACCGGCTCGACCGCGGTCGGGCGCGAGGTGATGCGCGCCGCCGCCGACCATCTCACCCCGGTGACGCTGGAACTGGGCGGCAAGTCGCCGGCCTTCGTTGCGGCGGACTATCCGCTGGCCAAGGCGGCCGATGCGATCGCCTTCGGCAAGTTCCTCAACGCCGGGCAGACCTGCATCGCGCCGGACTACGTGCTGGTGCCGCGCGCGAAGCTGGACGACTTTGCCGCCGCCGTGCTGGACGCGGCGCGACGGCGCTATCCGACGGTGGCGGGCAATGCGGACTATTCGGCGATGATCACGCCACGCCATCGGCAGCGGCTGGCATCGGCGCTGGACCAGGCGCGCGCGGCCGGCGCGCGCGTGCAGGCGCTCGATGCGGGCGGCGCGACGGAGAAGATCGCCCCCACGCTGGTACTCGACCCGCCGCAGGACAGCCTGCTGATGCGCGAGGAGATCTTCGGCCCGGTGCTGCCGCTGATCGGCTACGACCATCTGGACGAAGCCATCGCCTTCGCCGCCGCGCGCGAGCGGCCGCTTGCGCTGTATTGCTTCAGCGGCGAGCGCGCGGTGCAGCGACGCGTGCTGGACGGCGTGACCTCCGGCGGCGTCACGCTCAACGGCACGCTGCTGCATATCGCCCAGGACAGCCTGCCCTTCGGCGGCATCGGTCCCAGCGGCATGGGCGCCTACCACGGGCGGGAAGGCTTCAAGCGCTTCAGCCATGCGCGCGCGGTGTTCAAGGTCGGGCCGGTCAACGTGTTCCAGCGAATCGGTCCGCCGTGGACAGGGCTGGCGCGGCGCATGTTCGGCTGGCTGGCGCGCTAGGGCTGCGCGATCCGGTTCGTGCAAAGAAGAAGGAAGCAAGGTGCCGCCTTGCTTCCTTGAGTGATCCGATCAGCGCACTACCGCAGCTCGCGCGTTGATTGCCGCCTGCTTTCGCAGACGCACCGCTCGCGAGCGGCGCGTTCTGCTCCCCTGCTACGGCGTCATCACGACCTTGCGGCACTCTTCCCGCTTCTCATCGAAGATCTTGTAGCCCTGCGCCGCATCGGCCAGCTTCATGCGATGGGAGATGATGATGTCCGGGTCCAGATCGCCATCCTCGATGAAGCCCAGCAGCTCCGGCAGATACTTGTGCACATGGGTCTGGCCCATGGCGAAGGAGAGCCCCTTGTCGAAGGCGTCGCCGATCAGGAAGCCATGGATGAAGCCCGCATAGACGCCGGGCACGCTCACCACGCCGCCGCGCTGCGTGGCCGAGATGCACTGGCGGATCACCTCGCCGGAGCTGGTCTCGATCTTCAGCGTGCTCAACACGGTCTCGGTGGTGCTGCCCTTGGCCTCGAAGCCCACCGCATCGATGGACGCGGAGACGCCTCTTCCGTTGGTCGCCTCCAGGATCCGCTCCGACGCGTCGCCCTCGCTGAAGTCGATCGGGATCACGCCATAGGCGCTCACCGCGAAGTTCAGCCGGTACTGCTCCGAATCCACCATGAAGATCCGCTCGGCGCCCAGCATGCGTGCGCATGCCGCGGCCATCAGGCCCACGGGACCCGCGCCGAAGATGGCGACCGTGGAGCCCGGTTCGACCCTGGCGTTGAGCACGGCCTGATAGCCGGTCGGCAGGATGTCGGACAGGAACAGCACCTTCTCATCGGCCAGACTGCCGGGCACCGCGAACGGCCCCACGTTCGCCTTGGGCACGCGCACATATTCGGCCTGCCCGCCCGGAACGCCGCCATACAGATGCGAGTAGCCGAACAGGGCCGCCGGCGGCGTCATCTTCGAGCGCTTGCGCACGCTGGCGCCCTCGTCGGGGTTGGTCGTCTCGCAGGCGGCGAACAGTTCGTTCTCGCAGAAGAAGCACTTGCCGCAGGCGATCACGAACGGGATGACCACCCGATCTCCCACGCTCACCTCGGTCACCGCCGAGCCCGCGTCTTCCACCACACCCATGAACTCGTGGCCGAAGATGTCGCCGTGTCGGGTCTCCGGGATCTTGCCGTGGAACAGATGCAGGTCCGATCCGCAGATCGCGGTCGCCGTCACACGAAGGAGGATGTCGTCGGCCTCCACCAGCTGCGGATCGGGAACGGTCTCGACGCGCACGTCCTTGGAACCATGGTAGGTCAACGCTTTCATCTTCGGATCTCCGGTGAGTCGGGCCTTCCACCCTCCTCGCCGTGCCGTTAGCGCAGTAGCACCGCAGGCACGATCCAGCGTCAGTCTTTGTTAACGCCAAGCTGTGCGGTCTGTCATGCCGACGCGTTCGTTGCAGTGCGCTGCGTGGCCCGTTCGCAGCGCCTGCAGGCGCAACTCACCCGTCCGCCTTGCCGCAATCGGCCAGATCCGTCCAGCCGAACAGCCGCACGGCGTTGTTGAAGAGGATGTCGCGGCGTTGCGCCTCGGAGAGGTAAGGCGCCGTGCGGAACCGCGCGATCGCCTGCGCCGTGGCCTCGGGCCACACCATCTGGTCCGAGCCGAACAGGATGCGCTTGCCGAAGCCGTAGATCATGAGCTGCTGCAGATAATGATCCATAAAGGGACGCGGCTCGGCCCAGTCGATCGCGCCCAGGTCGACGTAGACCTGCGGATAGGCATGCAGCAGCGCCACCGTGTCGTCGAGAAAGGGCCAGCCGGCATGCATGATGATCAGCTTCATGCGCGGGTGACGCACCAGCACCTCCTCGAACGAGGACGGGTTGCCCAGGCGCTCGCGGTGCAGCGGCTGGCCGCGGTAGACGATGCCCGCCGGCCCGGCGCCCGAGTGCACCGCGATCGGGACGTCCAGCGCCTCGGCCAGCGCCCACAGCGGCTCCAGGCGCGGATCGTCATGGGCGATGCCGTGGTACTGGTATTCGACCTCGCCGATCATCGTCAGCTTGCCCGCCGCATGCCGCGCCCGGATCTGGTCGAGCATGGCGGCATCGGGGATGTCGTCGATCTCGAACCCGCCGCGCAGGCGCGCCGGATCGAGGGCGATGATGCGATCGTCCGTCGCCGTGCTGGCGCCGCCCACGATCGCCCGCACCACCCCGGCCTCGCGCAGGGCCGCGGCGGTGGCCCGGGCGTGGTCCGCACCGTTGAACACCCGCATGGGCTGGCCATCGCCTAGGTTGGGCACGCGCGCCTCGAAGCGCCCATCGCGCTCGTAGCTGTGGATGTGGATGTCGATGACCGGCTCGACGCCGGCCACGCACGTGGGCGCGGACGACAGCGCGAGCGCAAGCAGCAAGGGGACCATGGTGCCTCCGTGTGGTGTGGGATACCGCTTGAAAACGCATCGTGGAGCGCCGAGGATCCGGCGTATTGCGAATTCGTGCCCTCCTGGCCTGCCAAGGGACCACCATGACGTCCGACCCGCCCGTGACGCTGCTGCGCAAGCTCCCCGACGACCGCCCCGAGCTGCTGCGCGCACGCGGCCAGTGGTCGTCCTGCGCCATGGAGCACTCGCTGATCCCCGCGATCGAGCTGGAGGAGCCGGGCTGGGCCTTCCATCACCTCGCCCTGCCGCTGGGCCCGACGCGGCCGCGCGTGGTCCTGAAGGTGGACAGCGGCCATGAACACGGGCGCGCCCCGCCCGAGACGCTGACCATGATCCAGGCCGGCGTGACCGGATCGGCGCGCTGGGATGCGCCGATGGAATCGGCCTGTCTCTACTTCACCGACGGGGCCATGGCCGGCGCGCTGGGCGTGGCGCCCGAAGGCGTCCGCCAGGCGATCCGCAGTCGGTTGCACTATCGCGCGCCCGGCATGGCGCGGCTGCTGCGCGCCCTGCTGGCCGACGCCTCGGCCGGCCAGCCGCACGGCACGCTGATCGGCGACGCCATCTTCCTCGCCGTGGCCGCCCAGTTGGTGCCCCGCGCCGCGCGCCCCGCGCACGCCAGCCGTGGCGGCGAGCCCTGGCGCGTGCGCACGGCCCTGGCCTTCATCCATGCGCACCTGGGCGAGGAACTGGACATCGCGCAGATCGCCGATGCGACCGCGACCAGCCCCTACTACCTCAACCGCGCCTTCCGCGCCGCGCTCGGCTGCTCGATCTGGCAGTACGTGCTGCGCGCCCGGGCGCAATGCGCGCTTGCCCTGCTGCACGACAGCAACGCGACGCTGGTGCAGGTGGCGGACGCGGCAGGCTTCAGCAGCTATGCCGGCTTCATCGAGGCGATCAGGCGCGTCTGCGGCAGAACCCCGGCCCAGGTGCGCCAGGCGATCGGTCCATCGCGCGGAACTGAGGCACTTTCCTGAAAGCCAGTCGGCATGCGGGCTGACACAGCCCGGCAAACCGTGCTGACCCCGCGTACACGGAACCGCCGATAGGGTCGATGCGCCCGACCACCCAAGGAACCGATATGCGCCTCGTTCGCTCGTCCGTGTTCATGGCCGCAGCGTGTCTCGCGCTGGCCGCCTGCGCCCCCCACCCCCGCCCTGACGGCCCGCCGCCGCCCCCGCCGCACGCCCACGGCGACCGACAGCCGCCCCCGCCGCCGCCCGAGATGGCACCGCCGCCGCCGGAGGCGCCAACGCCGCCGACGCAGACTCCGTAACGCTGCGGACCGACCCGCCACGCACCGCGCGTGGCGGGTCGGATCAGGCTCGCGAGCAGTGATGCAAGACAAAGCCCTTGGCCGCCAAGGGCTTTCCTGTTTCTACGGCCGCGTCCCGACCTATCGAGCGCGTGCCTCCGCATCGCGATGGAAGCGGCTTCGATAGGTGGCCGGCGGCAGGCCGGTGGCGGCGCGGAAGTGCTGGCGAAAATTGGTGGCCGTCCCGAAACCGGCGCGCATGGCGATCTCCTCGACCGACAGGCTCGTCTCCTCCAGCAGATCGCGGGCGTAGTGCACGCGCTGGCGCTGCAGCCACTCCCCCGGGGCAAGCCCGGTCGCCTCACGCAGATGGCGTTGCAGGGTGCGGCTGCTGACGAGCGCTTCGGCCGCCATGCGCTCGACCGTCCATTTCTCGTCGAGCCGACGCTGGATCGTTTCGAGCAGCTCCGACAGCCTTGCGCCCGAGGGCGGCGGAAGCGGCCGCTCGATGAATTGCGCTTGGCCACCGTCCCTGTGCGCGGCGACGACCAGGCGGCGCGCGACGCTGTTGGCGACCTTGGCGCCAAAATCCTTGCGCACGATGTGGATGCACAGGTCCAGGCCGGCGGCGCTTCCGGCCGAGGTGAGGATGTCGCCCTCATCGACGTAAAGCGCATCCGGCTCGACCACGATGTCCGGATAGCGCGATGCCAGCGTGGTGAGGTGATGCCAATGGGTCGTCGCCCGCCTGCCCGCGAGCAGGCCCGCCTGCGCCAGCACGAAGGCCGCGCCACAGATCGAGACGATCCGGGTGCCCGCCGCGCTCGCCCGGCGCAGCCCTTCGAGAAACGCGGGAGGCGCGGCCGCATCCGCGCCACGCCAACCCGGGATCACGATCGTATCGGCGGCCTCGAGCAGCTCCAGTCCGCCGTCCGCCTCGAGCCGCAGGCCACCCGCGCCGCGGATCGGTGACGGCTCGACCGCCGCGGTGCGGCAGCGATACCAGCCCGGCCCCATCTCCGGGCGCGACAGGCCGAACACCTCGAAGGCGCAGCCGAACTCGAACGTGCACAGCGCGTCGTGGACGGGGATGACGACAAGCGGCCCGGCATCATTTGGCATGATCCTTACGATAGTGGCGAATCCGGCCACTTACAACGCGGTTGCCCGCTCGCTACCTTGCCGATATCGAAGAGGTCACGCCCCACGACGCCAACCCGGAAAAGGAACACGCCCCCATGCAGCTGATCGGATTGCTGGATTCTCCCTACGTGCGCCGCGTCGCGATCTCCTTCTCTTTCCAGGGACTGCGTTTCGACCATCAGCCGCTGTCGGTGTTCTCGACCTTCGACGCCTTTGCCTCGATCAATCCGATCGTGAAGGCGCCGACGCTGGTCACCGACGACGGAACCATCCTGATCGACTCCGGCCTGATCCTCGATCTCGGCGAGCGGCTGGCAGCCCCCGACCTGCGGCTCATCCCGAATGCAATGGACGCCTACGTCCGCTCGCAGCGCGTCATCGGCCTGGCGCTCGCGGCCTGCGAGAAGACCGTGCAGATCGTCTACGAGCGCAACCTGCGTCCGGCCGAGAAGCAGCATCAACCCTGGGTCGATCGCGTCCAGGGTCAGCTGGTGGCCGCCTATCGCCTGCTCGAAGCCGAAGTGGATCGCGCCGATCCCTGGCTGTTCGATGGCCGGCCGCTCCAGGCGGATGTCACCAGCGCCGTCGCCTTCCGCTTCTCGCGCGAGATGCTGCCCGAGATCATCGACGCGGAGGCCTATCCTGCGCTCTCGCGTCTCTCCGCCCACGCGGAGGCCACCGAGGCCTTCACCGCCTTTCCCTATGCGTGACGGCGTGGAGCGCGCGGATGAGCGATGCGCTTGAACTGCACTACTGGCCGACGCCCAACGGCTGGAAGATCACCCTCATGCTGGAGGAGCTTGGCGTCCCCTATCGGGTGAACTTCGTCGACATCACCAAGGGCGAGCAGTTCGCGCCCGCGTTCCTGCGGATCTCGCCCAACAACCGCATTCCGGCGCTGGTCGACCCCCAAGGGCCGGACGGAGCACCGCTCTCGATCTTCGAGTCCGGCGCCATCCTGCAGTACCTGGGCCGCAAGTTCCGGCGCTTCTATCCAGGCGACGAGCGGCAGCGTGTGGAGGTCGACCAATGGCTGTTCTGGCAGGTCGGCGGGCTCGGCCCGATGGCCGGCCAAGCCCATCACTTCCGACAGTACGCGCCCGAAGCCATCGATTACGCGATCGCACGCTACACCCGCGAGGTCGCACGCCTTTACGGCGTGCTCGAGCGCCGCCTGGCGGATCGCGACTACCTCGCCGGCGAATACTCGATCGCCGACATGGCGTGCGTGGGCTGGATCGTGCCGCACGCCAAGCAGGGCCAGGACCTCGCACACTTCCCCCGCCTGAAAGCCTGGTTCGACACCGTGATGGCAAGGCCGGCCGTGCGACGCGCCATGGCCGTCGGGCGCGCGGAGCGCGAACGAACCAATTTCGCCAACATTCCTGTTCGTTGAGGCACAGCGCCGTCGCATATCACAGCGCATCAATATAGTCGCCGCCAGCCGGCCGCGGATTTACCGGCGCCGCTCTTCTTCTTTTCAACAATACGCGGCTGCAATACGCAGCTGCGCCAGCCTTGCCGAGATGGTGATGTGGTTAAGAAACCGTAGTCAGAGTGCAGTCCCCGCCCCGAGCATTCGTTAGCACTGCCCCTAGGAAATACACTCTGACCCCGCTTTTCGCTGTGCCCAAGGGGCAATCAATCCCAGTTTAGTTGGGGCTCCATCAAGTATGCAGCTATGGTAGCTTCCGTCTCCATTTTTGCTCGGCTCGCCATCAAGTTACCGACTTGTCTGTGGCGGCCACGATAACGGGGCGCGAATTAGATGAGGGGCCAGACCTTTCGTGTCAGCAAAAAGTGGTCATCGACCGTGTACGTTTGGAAAAACTCATAGTGTCCAAACAGACTGTCCAATCCCGGCTGGTAACCGGCCGCGTGAGTCATTTCGTTAAAAATATGAGAGAGCCATCTGACGACCGAAAGTGTGTAAAAGCGCCCATACTTCTGCGCCCATTTCGTCTGTCCAGTGCGCTCCGAAGCGGTTTCCATGTCCGACATGACCGTCCCGGTCTCGCTCGTGTGAAGAACAAAGGTCATGTCACCAAGCATAGCATTTATAATCGCGGCCCTACGCTTCACTTCGTTCTCAGAACGTTTTCCGCGATAATGCTTTTCTAGTATTGGCTCGACGACCTCTGTCCACCATTTGTTGACCGGCTCATTCACAGCATTAAAGTTGGGGTTTCCGAGTGCTTCAAAGTTAGCGTATCGCCCTTTCGATGCATCAGAAAACGCGTCTAGGCATTCTATCACTGCAGAGCAGATTGAGTTAGTCGGCAGCAGATAGGGAACAGAGATGCCGCGTTTGGTTGCGATCTGAGCGACTTTGCTGATTAACTCTTTCAATCGGTGACCGTATTTCCGAACCTCAGCCTGACTCGGTAGGGCTCCGCCATGATCAAGCGCGTAGTCCGCAACCAAAATGAGTTTCGCTAAGCGTTCGATCCCGATCGAAAGCCCGAAAAATGCGGTATAGTATTCGCCAAAGCCGCTGCCATAACTCGCACGCCCCAACGCGGTGGCACCGGAGCCTATTATCTGGCTGACCAGCGAAGCCTCGCGATGCAACGCTTTCCATCCGGGAATTGTGAAGGGATCGGTACTAGTCATCACTTACTCGTATGGCCGGTCGCGGCCTTTGACTACATGTGCGGAACGCACTTAGCTAGTTCCAAGCTCAGGTTAAGGAAAATCCTTCTCATTTTGTGCGGCAATCGGCGGGGAATGGCGGAGAGAGTGGGATTCGAACCCACGGAAGGTTTGACCCTTCGCCGGTTTTCAAGACCGGTGCCTTAAACCGCTCGGCCATCTCTCCAGGTGCGTGTCGGGCTTGGCCCGACAGCAGAACGCCCGGCCTGGGGGCCGGGCGTCGCATTCTCGCATGGGCCGCGGGCGCAGGTGTAGCCGCGCGCGGCGTGCGGGTCAGGAGGCCTTGCGCAGGCCCAGTTCGACCAGGCGCTCGGTGCACTTGCCGCCGCAGTCCAGGCGCGACTCCTCAATCTGCTGCGGCAGGTGTTCGGCCAGGTAGTCGATGAACACGCGCACGGCCGGCAGCAGGCCGCGGCGCGAGGCGAACACCGCGTGGCAGATGCCCTGCGGCAGCGACCATTCCGGCAGCACCACTTCCAGCTCGCCGCTGCGCACCGCGTCGGCGCAGACGGTCTCGGGCAGCATGGTGATGCCGTAGCCGTCCTTGGCCAGCGCCTTGAGCAGGGGAAAGTCGAAGCCGGCCAGGCGCGGCTGCAGCTCGATCTTGCGCACCTCGCCGTTGGGGCCGTGCAGCTCCCAGCGCTGGCGCGCCTCGTCCTCGCTCATCGACATGGTCACGTGCTGGGCCAGGTCTTCCGGCGCCTGCGGGCGGCCGGCGCGCTGCAGGTACTTGGGGCTGGCCACCAGCAGTTCCTGGATCTGGCCGAAGCTGCGCATCACCAGGCTGCCGTCGTCGTCGAGCTTGGCGCGCACGCGCAGGGCCACGTCGTAGCCCTCGTTGATGATGTCCACGCGGCGGTTGTTGACGTGCAGCTGCAGGCGCACCTTGGGGTACTTGTCCAGGAAGGCCGGCAGGATCTTGGGCAACTGCATCTGCGCCACCGCCACCGGAACGCTGACGCGGACCACGCCGCGCGGCTCGGCCGAGAGGCGGTCGACCACCTCGCGGGCGGCCTGGGCCTCGGCCAGCATGGTCTGGGCGTGGCGGTGCACGCTCATGCCCACGTCGGTGACCGCGAAGCGGCGCGTGGAGCGCTGCAGCAGGCGCACGCCCATGTCGGTCTCCAGCTGGCTGATGCGCCGGCTCAGACGCGACTTGGGGATGCCGAGCGCGCGCTCGGCAGCGGCGAAACCGCCGTGGTCGACGACCATGGCGAAGTAGTAGAGGTCGTTGAGGTCCTGCATGGCGCCATCCCGAATCTGGAACGATTCAGGGTATTTAACACCCGCATTTTTGCCCATGCAACGAAAACGGACCAAATGGGGTGGGATTCTTCGCCCCGTCGGTGGGCCAATCGCCCCTGCCCCAGGGCCACGCGCCCGCCAGGCGCGACGCGTGGCCTTCAGCTGGCGTCAGTTGCTGGTGCTGGTGGGCGCGGGCGCCGGGGCGGCGGCGGGCGCGGCGGCGTCCTTGGCCCAGGTGCCCTTGGCCGCGGTGCACTGCTTGTGGGTCTTGCTGGTGTCGGTGCTGCCGTCGGCGAGCTTGCAGTGATGGGTCTGCGCGGTGCCGGTGTGGGTCTTGGCGAAGGCGGTGGTGCCCAGCGCCAGGGCGGCGCCGAGGGTCGCGATCTGCAGCAGCTGCTTGGTGTTCATGACAATGACCTTCCGATTGAGGACGAATGCGCCGGCGGCGAGGCGCCCGGATCGAGCGCGGCCGAGGACGCCCGCGCTTGATAATCCTGTCGGAAATGTCAGGCAAGCCCGCGCGCGGCGGACGCTTGCCGGGGGTTCACACGTGGCGGCGCTGACACAGCTTGGCGCGCGGCCGCACATGGCGGCGCGCACGCGGACATGGCCGCCGCTGCGGGCTCAGGCGATGCGTTCCAGGCCGCCCATGTACGGGCGCAGGGCCTGCGGCACGTCGATGCTGCCGTCGGCGTTCTGGTAGTTCTCCATGACCGCGATCAGGCAGCGGCCGATGGCCACGCCCGAGCCGTTGAGCGTGTGCACGCTCTCCGGCTTGCCGGTGGCCGGGTTGCGCCAGCGCGCCTGCATGCGGCGCGCCTGGAAGGCCTCGCAGTTGGAGACCGAGGAGATCTCGCGGTAGGTGTCCTGCGAGGGCAGCCAGACCTCCAGGTCATAGGTCTTGGACGCCGAGAAGCCCATGTCGCCCGAGCACAGCAGCATGCGCCGGTACGGCAGGCCCAGGCTCTCCAGCACCACCTCGGCGCAGCGGGTCATGCGCTCGTGTTCCTCGTCGCTGTCCTGCGGGCGCGCGATGGCGACCAGCTCGACCTTCTCGAACTGGTGCTGACGGATCATGCCGCGCACGTCGCGCCCGCCGCTGCCGGCCTCGGAGCGGAAGCACAGCGAGTGGGCGGTCATGCGCATCGGCAGCGCGGCGTCCTCGACGATGCTGTCTCGCACGATGTTGGTCAGCGAGATCTCGGCGGTGGAGATCAGGTAGCGACGGTGCTCGCCCAGTTGGGTGGCGAACATGTCTTCCTCGAACTTGGGCAGCTGGCCGGTGCCGATCAGGCTCTCGGCATTGACGATCACCGGGACATTGGTCTCCTGATAGCCGTGCGCGCCGGTGTGCAGGTCCAGCATGAACTGCGCCAGCGCGCGGTGCAGCCGCGCGATCGGCCCGCGCAGCACGGTGAAGCGCGCCCCAGACAGCTTGGCCGCGGTGTCGCCGTCGAGCCAGCCGTTGCGCGCGCCCAGCTCCACATGGTCCTTGACCGCGAAGTCGAACGCGCGCGGTGTGCCCCAGCGATGCTGCTCGACATTGCCCGACTCGTCGCTGCCCGGCGGCACGCTGGCCTGCGGCAGGTTGGGAATGCCCAGGGCGATGGCCTCGATCTGCGCGCGCAGCTGGTCCAGTTCGACCTCGGAGGCCTTGAGCTCCTCGCCGAAGCCGGCGACCTCGGCCATCAGCGGCGCGACGTCCTCACCCTTGGCCTTGGCCTGGCCGATCGCCTTGGAGCGGGTGTTGCGCAGGTTCTGCAGCTCCTGCGTGCGCACCTGCAGCTGCTTGCGGCGCGCCTCCAGGGATTCCAGCGCGGACACGTCCAAGTCGAAACCGCGCGTCTGGCGCAGGCGTTGGGCGAGTTCGGCGGGCTGGGTGCGGAGCAGTGCGGGATCGAGCATCGTGGCGGTCGTACGGCGGTGAGCGGGAAAGGCGTGGATTATCGCCTTTTCCACAGCGCCACGCCCGCCGCCAGCCAGCGTGCAGTCGGGAGCGCGCGGCCGGCCTGTGCAAGAATCGCGGCCTGCTCCTCACGCCCTGCCCGCACCATGTCCACCTCCCGCGATCGTGCCTTCACCTTCCGCCTGCCGCACAAGGCGCTGTGGATCGCCCTGGGGGCGTTCGTGGCCGGGCTGCTGCTGTTCGGCATCGTGTGGCTGTCCAACCGCGGCGATGAGAGCTTCTATTCGGTCCAGCCGGCCGACCAGAGCGGCACCGAGGCGGCCACCGCGCCGCTGCCCGAGCCGGCGGCCGCCAACCAGGGCGCCAGCGGCATGCAGGCGCCCTCGGCCGACGCGCAGGCGCAGGCCGACGCGGGCACCAGCGGCGCCAGCGCGTTCCCCGCGCCGGTCGTGGAGAACGCCCCCGCCCCTTCCAGCGGCGAGACCGCCCCGCCCGTCGCCTCCGCGCCGGCCGCCCCCGCGCCGCCGCAGAACCGCGCCACGCCCCTGCCGATCGATGGCCAGAGCCCGCCGCCTACCTATCCGCCGTCCGCGCTGCGCAAGGGCGAGACCGGCACGGTGATGGTGCGCATCCAGGTCGATGCGCAGGGCAATCCCGGCGGCGTGGCGCTGATCCGGCGCAGTGGCTCGCGCGATCTGGACCGCGCGGCGATGGAGGCGGTGCGCAAGTGGAAGTTCCAGCCGGCCATCGACGATGGTCAGCCGGTGGCGGGCGCGGTGGACATTCCGGTGGAGTTCAACCTGGAGCGCTGAGCGCCCACGCCACGCGTTTCGCATCGCTGAACCGTGCAGGTGCAGCATGGCGGGCCTTTACCGGCCTCTCACGTGTGAGCAACGAATGGCTGCAGACACTCCCCTACGCGCCGCCAACGGCGCCTAGCAAGGAGTCCTGACATGTCGCAGACCCAGACCGAATTCAATGCCCAGGCCCAGCGCGACGCACACGCCGACGCGCGGCCGGATGGGCAGCGCCCTGGGGCGCGCCCGCTGCTGTGGTTGCTGCTGCTGGTCGTGCTGGCCGCGGGCGCATGGTGGCTGAGCGGCGATCGCCGCGCCGAGATGGCCGCGCCGACCGACGGCACGGTGCCTGCCACGCAGCCGACCGCCGACTCCGCGGCGGCCGATCGTCCGAATCAGCCGCTGGTCGCCAAGCGTAGCGAGTCCACCCGCGCCGCGCCGGCCAAGAAGGTCGCGCCGGATCGCGCCCCGGCCCTGCTGGCCAGCAATACACAGCCGAAGTATCCGCCGTCGGCGCTGCGCGCCGGTGAGGGCGGCACGGTGCTGCTCAACGTGCAGGTCGACGCGCGTGGCGAGCCCTCGCAGATCACCATCGCCCAGCGCAGCGGCAACCGCGACCTGGACCGCGCCGCGCTGAAGGCCGCCAGCGACTGGCGCTTCAGCCCGGCCATGCGCCATGGCAAGGCCGTGGCCCAGCTGGTGCGCGTGCCGGTGGAGTTCTCGCCGCAGTAAGGCAAGCCTGCATCAGCGCTTCAACCCGGACCCGCAGGCGCTCGCCGCCTGCGGGTTTTTCGTGCGCCTTACTTCACCGGCAGGCTGATGAAGCTCGGCTGCTGCGGCGTATGCCACACGCGCTGGGTGGCCTTCTGGTAGTCGCCCGGCTTGGCGAAGAAGATGTTGTCCACGTACGTCTGCGGGTTGCGGTCGTACAGCGGGAACAGCGTGGACTGCACCTGCACCATGATCCGGTGGCCCTTGCCGAAGGTGTGGTTGGCGTTGGGCAGGTCGAAGTCGTAGGCCAGCGCCTGGTTGGGCGTGATCGCCTTGGGATGTTCGAAGCTCTCGCGGTAGCGGCCGCGGAAGATGGTCAGGCCCACCGGCAGCTCGTAGCCGCCCATCTTCGGGTTGGAGGCCACCTCATCGGGCTGCACGTCGATCAGCTTGACCACCCAGTCGCTGTCGCTGCCGCTGGTGGAGGCCTGCAGGTTGACCTGCGGGCGGCCGGCGATGGTCAGCGGCTCGGTCAGCGGCTCGGAGACATAGGTCAGCACGTCCGGGCGGCCGTCGACGAAGCGCTGGTCCTGCACCAGCCAGGTGGTCCACATCTGGCGATCGGAGAAGTCCACCGGGCGCGGCACGAACGGCACCGGCTTGGCCGGGTCGGACACGTACTCGTCGTACTGCGCGCCCTCCGCGGCCGGCGCCTGGAAGCCCAGCTTGCCGCCGGCCAGCAGGTACAGCGCCTTGGGCTTGGCCTTGCAGCCCTGCTCGCACACCTGCGGCCAGGCCTTGTAGCGGTCCCAGTGGTTGGCGCCGGTGTCGTAGATCAGCACCGGCGGGGTGTCGGCCTTGGGCGCGCCGTCCTTGAGGTACTGGTTGAAGAACGGCAGCAGCACGTCGCGGCGGAACTGCAGCGCGGTGTCGCCATCCCACTGCAGCGCGCCCAGGTTGCTGCCGTCGTAGTTGACCTGGCTGTGGCGCCACGGGCCCATCACCAGGTAGTTCTTGTCGTTGCCGGTGTCGCGCGCCTCCATCGCCTCGTAGCTGTGGTTGGCGCCCCACATGTCCTCCTGGTCCCACAGGCCCTGCAGCCACATGGTCGGCACCTTGATCGGGGTCTTGGCCATGACCTTGTCCAGCGCCTGCTCCTGCCAGAAGGCGTCGTAGGCTGGGTGCTCGGTCAGCTTGTGCCACCACGGCAGCTGATCCAAGCCGGCGGCCTTTGCGTAGTCGCCGGCCGAGCCGGCGCGCAGGAAGTTGCTGTAGTCGTCGAAGCCCTCGCGCGCGATCGCGCTGCCCTTGCCGCGCTTGCTCAGCTGGCCGGTGAAGTAGTCGAAGTTGACCTGGCGGAACGCGCCATAGCTGAACCAGTCGTCGCCCATCCAGCCATCGACCATCGGGCTCATCGGGTTGGCCACCTTCAGCGCCGGATGCGGGTTGGTCAGCGCCATGACCACGGTGAAGCCCTCGTAGGACGAGCCGAGCATGCCGACCTTGCCGTTGGACTCGTGCACGTTCTTGACCAGCCAGTCGATGGTGTCCCAGGCGTCGGTAGCGTGATCCACGGCGGTGTCGTTGAGCGGACCGCGCAGCGGCCGGGTCATCACGTAGTCGCCTTCCGAGCCGTACTTGCCGCGCACGTCCTGGATCACGCGGATGTAGCCGGCATCGACGAACACCTCATCGCCCTGCCCTAGCAGATCGCGCATATGCGGCGAATCCAGGCGCGAGGTGCGGCCATCGGCGTTGTACGGCGTGCGCGTCAGCAGCATCGGCGCGTTGTGCGCGCCCTTGGGGATGACGATGACGGTGTGCAGCTTGACCCCGTCGCGCATGGGAATTTCCACGACGCGCTTGATGTAGTCGTTGGCCGCGTCCGGTGCGACGAAGGGCTTGCCGGTGATGTCCGGCGTCATGGGCGAGGTCTGGGCCAGCGCGGGCAGCGCGGCGGCCATGAGCAGGGACAGCAGGGTCGGACGCAACGCGGCGATGCGCATCGTGGGGCTCCAGGCGGGGTGACTGAACGGACAGTCTATGGGCGCGCCGACCCACAAGGCACCGTGACTGATGGCATAGAGCCCACGCCACGCGCCTGACCTCCCGCTTTAGTTTCTGCTGCGCCTCAGCGCTCGCCCGACCTCAGTGGGGCCCCGCGTCGCGTCGACGGCTAGCGTGCTTGCCTGCTGTGAAGGCCGCATGGGCATCTCCCCCCTGTAGAGCGGAGCTTGCTCCGCTGGGGCTTGCCGATGATCCGGCCGAAACGCAGCGGAGCAAGCTCCGCTCTACAGGGAGGCTGCGACGCGATCCGAGAGACAGTTGCTCCCAACAACTCCCCACTCAGCTGCCGGCCTGGGTGCTGATGGCCACCGCGTCGGGGTGGTCGTGTGTGGATGCCCGACGACCTCAATCGATCGCGATCGGGACCCGCGTCTGCCCTTCGCCCTGCACCACGAAGCGCTCCACCGTCAGCGCTTCCAGCCCCATCGGGCCGTAGGAATGCAGGCGCGTGGTCGAGATGCCGATCTCGGCGCCCAGACCCAGCTCGCCGCCGTCGGAGAAGCGCGAGGACGCATTGACCATCACCACCGCCGCGCGCAGCGCCGCCACGAAGGCGGTCGCATGCGCCTCATCGCCGGTGGCGATGACCTCGGTGTGGTCCGAGCCGTAGTGACGGATATGGGCGATGGCCGGCTCCAGCCCGTCGACCACGCGCACGGCCAGCACCAGGTCGAGGAATTCGGCGGCGTAGTCCTCGTCCGAAGCCGGCTTGGCCTCGGCAACCAGGATGCGCGTGGCCTCGTCGCCGCGCAGCTCCACCCCGCGCGCGAGCAGTGCCTTGGCCGCGGCGGGCAGGAAGGCGTCGGCGATGTCGCGGTGGACCAGCAGGGTCTCCAGCGCATTGCAGGCGCTGGGCCGCGAGACCTTGCCGTCCACCAGCAGCTTCAGCGCCAGGTCCAGGTCCGCACTGTCGTCCACGAACAGGTGGCACACGCCCTTGTAGTGCTTGATCACCGGCACGCGCGCGTGCTCGGCGACGAAGCGGATCAGGCCCTCGCCGCCGCGCGGGATGGCCAGGTCGACGATGTCGCTCAGCTGCAGCAGCGCCAGCATGGTCTCGCGGCGCAGGTCGGTGACCAGGGTCAGCGCGGCGGCCGGCACGTGCGCGGCCTCCAGCGCGGCCTGCAGCACGGTGGCGATGGCGGTGTTGGAGTGGATGGCCTCCGAGCCGCCGCGCAGGATCACGCCGTTGCCGGCCTTGATGCACAGCGCGGCCGCGTCGGCGGTGACGTTGGGACGGGCCTCGTAGATCATCGCGATCACGCCCAGCGGCACGCGCACCTTGCTGACGCGGATGCCGTTGGGACGCGTGTCGGTGCGGGTGACCTGGCCGACCGGATCGGGAAGCGCGGCCACCTCGCGCACCGCGGCGGCGATGCCGGCGATGCGCTCGGGGTTGAGCGTGAGCCGGTCGAGCATGGCGCTACCGATCCCCTTGGCGCGCGCCGCGTCGAGGTCCTTGGCGTTGGCCTCCAGGATCTCCGGCGCGTGGTCCAGCAGGCCCTGGGCCATGGCCTCCAGCAGCGCGGCCTTGTCCGCGCTAGACAGCTGCGCCAGCACCTGGGCGGCGTCGCGGCAGGCCAGCGCCTGGGTCTTGATGTCGTCGGTCATGGCAGGGACTCAACTCGAATGAAGAGGGTTCTGGTGGAAGCCACCATTGGACGGGCGCCTCCCCCTGTAGAGCGGAGCTTGCTCCGCTGCGCTTCGTTCGGTTCGTGGGGAATGCCCCAGCGGAGCAAGCTCCGCTCTACAGGGAGGCCACGATGCGAGCGGAAGAGACAACAAACGGGGGTCACAGCAGCACCAGGTCGTCGCGGTGGATCACGTTCTCGCCATAGCTATACCCCAGCACGGCCTCGATGTCGCGCGAGTGCCGGTGGGCGATGCGGCGGATGTCGGCGGCCGAATACTGGGCGATGCCGCGCGCCAGCCGGCGCTGGCCGTCCTCGCCGCGCAGCTGCACCTCGACCATGTCGCCGCGGCGGAAGTCGCCCTCGGCGCCGATCACGCCGCCGGGCAGCAGCGAGGCGCCGCGTTCGACCAGGGCGCCAGCCGCGCCGGCATCGACCAGGATCGCGCCGGGTTCGACCGGGGCGTGCCGCAGCCAGCCCTTGCGCGCGGCGATGCGCGTCTGCGCCGCATGCAGGCGCGTGCCGCGCAGGCGGTCCTGCGCCAGCCCGCGCACGACCTCGGCGCTGCGGCCGTTGAACAGGTAGGTCTCCACGCCCGCCGCGCCGGCCTTGGCCGCCGCCTCCAGCTTGGTGCGCATGCCGCCGGTGCCCACGCTGCTGCCGCTACCGCCGGCCATGGCGAACACCTCCGGCGTCAGCACGGCGACTTCGTCCAGCGGGCGTGCGGCCGGGTCGCTGCGCGGGTCGGCGGTGTACAGGCCGTCGATGTCGGTGGCGATGAACAAGGCGTCGGCGTCGACCAGCGCGGCCACCACCGCGGCCAGGTTGTCGTTGTCGCCGAGCTTGAGCTCGTCGATGGAGACGGTGTCGTTCTCGTTGACCACCGGCAGCGTGCCCAGCGCCAGCAGCTCCAGCAGCGTGGCGCGGGCATTGAGGTAGCGGCGGCGGTTGCGCAGGTCGTCATGGGTCAGCAGCACCTGCGCCACCGGCCGCTCGAAGAAACGCTGCCACAGCCCGATCAGCTGCGCCTGGCCGAGCGCGGCCAGCGCCTGGCGCGCGGCGATGCCGGCCCCGGCCTCGGCCGCCTTCGGCACGATCGCGCGCCCGGCGGCAACTGCGCCGGAGGACACGATCACCACCTCGCGCCCGGCCAGCACATTGGCCGAGACGAACTGCGCCAGCCCCAGCGCGAACTTCGGCGACAGACCACCCCCGTCGGCGGCCAGCAGGCTGCTGCCCACCTTGAGCACCGCGCGACGCCACGGCGGCAGCAGCTGCTCGGTGAACGCGGTGGCGGTGGTCGTGGCGGCGTCGTTCATGGGGGTTCGGGGATGGAAGGGGCTGGAGCGCGTGGTGGATCGTGCGAGGGGGGCGAAGCCGGCGGCGCCCGCCCTATCGTCATTCCCGCGAAGGCGGGAATCCAGGGGGCTTCGCGAGTGAAGGCCAACGTCCTTGGATTCCCGCCTTCGCGGAACGACGGATTTTGGTGGCTGCTCGCATCCCAGGATCCATACGATGCGCTAGGGCGTATTCCACTCGTACACGGTCAGCTCGGACGCGTTGCGCAGCGCCAGCGGATCGGTCGCGACCAGGGCCTTGGCCTGCTCCAGGCTGTCGAGGTTCTTCAGGATGTAGGCGCCGCCGCTGCCGTCGGTAAAGCCGCCGGCCATGTGCAGCTGCCCTTCGACCTTCAGATTGATCAGCCAGTCCTTGTGCGGGCCGACCACGTCGGCGGGAAAGTCGGCCTTGCGGATGGCCATCACCAGATACAACTTCATCGATGCATCTCCTGCTTGTCGTTGCGTGGCCGAGCGCGATGAGTGCGCTGCGCAAGCCACTGGATGCCCGCCTGCGCGGGGATGACGCCCTTCGTGATCGGAACGCGATCCAATCGCCGGATCGTATCGCGAGCACTGACGCCGCCCTCCTCTTCAGGAAAGGCGGCGGCCCTTCAAACGCGCAGCGCCTCCCAGCGCTGGCGCAGCACCTCCAGCTGCAGGTCCGCCGCCGCGCCGGGCGAGACGCGCGCGGCCAGGCTGCCTTCGGGCGTGCGGCCCTGCCCGGCCGTGTCGGCGCTGGCCGCGGCGGCCTTGTAGGCCTCGCGGAACGGCACGCCGGCCACGGCGGCTTCCACCGCCACGTCGGTGGCGTACATGCCCGAATCGATCGCGGCGCGGATGCGGTCCTCGCGCCATTCCAGATTGGCCAGCAGCGCCGGCAGCAGCTCCAGCGCGGCCAGACCGCGACCGAAGCCGTGGAAGATCGCGCCCTTGGAGGCCTGAAGGTCGCGGTGGTAGCCCGACGGCAGCGACAGCAGCTGCTCGATCTCGGTGCGGGCCGCGGCGACGCTGGCGTGGGTGGCGCGCATCAGCTCGATCACGTCCGGATTGCGCTTGTTGGGCATGATCGAGCTGCCGGTGGTGTACTGCGCCGGCAGCGCGACGAAGCCGAACTCGCCGCTGGTGAACAGCGACAAGTCCCAGGCGATGCGGCGCAGGTCAAGCGTGGCGCTGCCCAGGGCCTCCAGCGCGGCCAGTTCGAACTTGCCGCGCGAGAGCTGCGCGTAGATCGGCGAGACCTGCAGGCGGGCGAAGCCCAGCGCGGCGGTGGTATGCGCGCGATCCAGCGGCAGGTTGACGCCATAACCGGCGGCGGTGCCCAGCGGATTGGCGTCGATCAGCTTCAGCGTATCGGCCGCGCGCACCGCGTCGTCGATGAAGGCCTCGGCCCAGCCCGCCCACCACATGCCCGCCGAGGACACCACGGCGCGTTGGATGTGGGTATAGCCGGGGATCGGCAGGCCCTGTTCGGCCTGCGCGCGCTCCAGGGCGACGCCTGCGATCTGCCGGCTCAGCTGCGCCAGCGCGCCGAGCCTGTCCTTCAGCCACAGGCGCGTGGCGACCAGGATCTGGTCGTTGCGGCTGCGGCCGGTGTGGATGCGGCGGCCAGCATCGCCCAGGCGCTCGGTCAGGCGCGCCTCGATGGCCGAGTGCCCGTCCTCGTACTGCGCGTCCAGCACGAAGGCGCCGCTGCGGAAGTCGTCGGCCAGGACGGACAGCTCGCGCTTGAGTCCGTCCAGCTCCTCGGCCGAGAGGATGCCGATGTGCTGCAGGCCCTCGGCGTGCGCCGTGCTGGCGGCGATGTCGTGCAGGAAGAATTCGCGATCCAGGATGACGTCGTCGCCGGCCAGGAAGGTCTGGATCTTGGCATCGACGGCAACGCCGGGTTTCTGCCACAACAGGTCTGTCATCGGTCTTGCTCCTGCGAAGGCGGCGGTCAAGCCGACCTTGATTGGGTTTTAGCGCTTGGCCCCTTGTAGAGCGGAGCTCGCTCCGCTGGGGCTTCACCGGGATAAGCAGCGGAGCAAGCTCCGCTCTACCAACAATGCGGTCTCAGTGCGGGATCGCGGTGAGTTCGGGCAGGCCGAGCGCCAGGTTGAGGTTCTGCATCGCCTGGGTGGCCGCGCCCTTGAGCAGGTTGTCCAGGGTGGACACCACCACCACGCGCTTGCCGCCCGGCGCCAGGGTGAAGCCGCCGATCTGCACGCCATGCCGGCCCGCGATGCGGCTGACCCAGGGCGCGTCGTCGACCACGTCGATCAGCGGTTCGCCGGCGTAGCGCGTCTGGTAGCGGGCCTTGACCGCCTCGCGTGTCATCGACTGCTGCAGCCACAGGTTGACTGTCATGGTGATGCCGCGGAAGTGCGGCGCCACATGCGGCATGAACTCCACCGGCACGCCCAGATGCGCGGACACCTCGCGCTCGTGCATGTGGTCGGTCAGCGAGTACGGCATCAGGTTGTCGGCCAGCAGCGCCGGGTTGTTCTTGTCCGACGGCGTGGTGCCGGCGCCGGAATAGCCGGACACGCCGAAGCACTGCGGCGGGCCGGCCAGCTGGTCCAGCAGTGGCGCGATCGCCAGCTGCATCGCGGTGGCGTAGCAACCCGGATTGCTGATGTGCTTCTGCCCGGCGTAGGCGCCGCGGGTCAGCTCGGGCAGGCCGTAGTACCAGCTCGGCTCGAAGCGGTAGTCGGCCGACAGGTCGACCAGCACCGTCTCGGGGCGCGCGGCGGCGACCGCGTCGGCATAGGCCTGCGCCTTGCCGTTGGGCAGCGCCAGGATCACCGCGTCGGCGCCCTTGGCGGCGACCGCGTCGGCATCCAGGTTCTCGAAGCGCAGCTCACCGGCGTAGGCGGCGTTGTGCTCGCGCACCGGCTGGCCGTCCAGCTCGCGCGAGGACACGAAGGTCAGGCGCAGCTGCGGATGGGCGGCGATGAGCTTGATCAGCTCAGTGCCGGTATGCCCGCGGGCGCCGACGATGCCGACGGTGAAAACAGGGGAAGTCATGCGTGTTTGTCCAGCTGGAACTGCAGATGAGCCCTGACCGCGGGCCATTCGCGGTCGAGGATGGAGAAGATCACCGTATCGCGCAGCGTGCCGTCGGCATGGCGCTTGTGGTTGCGCAGCACGCCGTCCTGGCGCGCGCCCAGTCGCGCGATGGCCGCGCGCGAGGCATGGTTGAACCAGCTGGTCTCGAACACCACCGAGGCACAGCCCAGCACATCGAACGCATGCCCCAGCAGCAGCTGCTTGGCCTGCGTGTTCAGGCCGGTGCGCTGCGCGCGCGACGCATACCAGGTGTAGCCGATGCTCAGCCGAGGCACGCCCGGCTCCAGATCGTAGAAGCGCGTGCTGCCGGCGACCTTGCCCTGGGCGTCCAGCACGGCGAAGCACAGCATCGCCCCGCGCGCCTGCTGCGCCAGCGCGTCGGCGATATAGCCGTCCACCGCCTCGACCTTGGGCACGCCGGTGTACCACAGCGCCGGCAGCACGCCGTCGGCCACGATCGCGCGCAGGCCCTCGGCATGCGCGCCCGACAGCGGCTCCAGCGCGACGTGTTCGCCGCGCAGGGTCGGCACGGTCCGCCAGGGGTTGGCTGCGGCCTGCATCGTCCTCAGCCCTCCAGCGTCGGCCGGCGCGTGGCGCAGTGGGCCACGCAGCGCTGGATCTGGGCGAAGTCGTCCATGCCGTACCAGAACACCTTCCACTTCTCCTGCTTGAAGCAGCCGTCGGACTCGGCGTAGTAGAAGATGTTGACCTGGTTGTTGTGGCGCGAGCGCCAGAACAGCTGCGGGGTCTCCTCGCGCATCACGTTCCACACCGCGCGGCCCAGGCCCTCGCCCTGCGCATCGTCGGACACGGCGAACTTGTCCAGGTAGACCATGCCCTCGCCTTCGGTCAGCAGGATGGCGGTGCGGTAGTTCTCGCTGACGTAGGCGCGCAGCAGCGGCGTGTTCCGGTAGTAATCCGGCACCAGCTTGCGGCCGAAGCTGGACTCGATCAGCGCGGTCAGCCGCGGCAGGTCCAGCTCGTCCCAGCCGGTGGCCTTGAGCACGCGCTCACCGCGGCGCACCAGGGTGCCAGAGCCCTTGTGCGTGAACAGCTCCTTGGCCAGGTCCGCCGGCCGGGTGATCGACACCGACGATTCCAGCGGCAGCTTGTCCAGCAGGTCCTTGATCTGCTCGATCTTGACCTTCATGCCGCCATGGATCCACGGCTGCTGGATCAGGTGGTCGTACTCGGTGGACAGGTTGATCGAATCGATCACCTTGCCCTGCTCGTCCAGCAGCCCGCCGGTGCCGGTGAGGAAGATGATCTTGTACGGCTGCAGCTCGCGCACCAGCTCGTTGGCGGCGAAGTCGGCGTTGATGTTGAGGATCTGGCCCGACGGGGTCTCGCCCAGGCTGGTGATCACCGGGATCGAGCCGGCCTGCAGGCTGGCCTCGATGGGCGCCAGGTTCACCGCCTTGACCTCGCCCACCAGGCCGTAGGTGGCCTGATCCAGGTAATCGGCCTCGAACACGCCGCCGGTGATGGAGGTCGCCCGCGCGCCGGCGGCCTGCAGGGCCTCGACCAGCTTGAGGTTGGAGGCCTGGAACACGCGGCGCACGATCGCCAGGCCCTGCGGCGAGGTCACGCGCAGGCCGTTGATGGTGTGCTTCTCGATGCCGGCGGCGGCCAGCTCGGCGTCCAGCTGCGGGCCGGCGCCGTGCAGCACGATCGGGGTCAGGCCGACCTCCTGCAGGAAGGTCAGCGAGGAGGTCAGGTCGTCCAGCTCGTCGCGCAGGACGGCGCCGCCGACCTTCACCACCGCGAAGCGCTTGGCGTCCAGCTGCGAGAAGCGCTTGAGGTACTGGCTGATCTCCTTCGCGCTGGCCATGCTGGAGAGCAGGCGCACGATGGTCTGGCGGGTCTGGGCGTTGGCGACGGGGATGTTCACGGTGTGCGCAAGTCTGGGAAGGAGGGAGAAGACGCGGCGTTAGCAGCCGTTGATGATGCGATCGACGGATTGCACGTAGCGCTCGAGCTGCTCCAGCGTCACGAACTCGTCGGCGGTGTGCGCCTGGGCGATGTCGCCCGGCCCGAAGACCAGCGCGGTATAGCCGCCGGCGGAGAACAGCGAGGCCTCGGTCCAGAAGTCCACCGCATTGCCGATCGGCAGGCCGAGTTCGTCGGCGACATCGCGTGCGGCCAGGCGACGTTCCTCCGCGCGGGCGATATCGCCGGAAGGCAGGCTCGGGCCGCGGAAGGTCTCCTCGAAGTGCGCCGCGGCCGGCTCGGCGAAGCCGGCGAACGTGGACAGCAGGTCGTCGATGTCCATCGAGGGCAGCGGCCGGAAGCCGAAGCGCAGCTCGGCGCTCGGCGCGATCATGTTGGCCTTGATGCCGCCCTCGACCCGGCCGATGTTGAAGCGCAGGCCGGTCAGCCCGCCGAAGCGGGCGTGGGCCAGCGACTCGACATGGTCCAGCGCCCTGCCGCCCCAGCGCATGGCCTGGTGCAGCGCGCTGGCCGAGGGATCCTGCTTGCCCGAGGCATGGCCGGCGCGGCCGCTGAACTTCATCAGCACCGAGCTGATGCCGCGATGGGCCAGCACCGCCTCGCCCATGGTCGGCTCGGCCACCAGGACCGCCTCGTAGGGCAGCTGGCGGGCCAGGAACGCGGCGATGCAGCGCGGGTCGTTGGCCTCCTCGTCGGAGGAGAACAGGAAGGCCGCGTCGCCGTCGCCGGCATTGGCCGCGGCGACCAGCGCGGCCGCCGCGCCCTTGATGTCGCACACGCCCAGACCGATCACGCGATCGGACTGGCGCCGCATCACGTGCGGATCGGCGCTCCAGTGCGGCGAATCCGGCACGGTGTCCAGATGCACGTTGAACAGGTACTTCGGCGTCCCGCGCACGGCGTAGAAGCTGATCGCGCCGGCGCCGTGATCGATCACCTCGACCTTGAAGCCCGGCAGCTGCTGGCGCAGGTAGTCGAAGATGCCGCCGGTAGTCAGCGCACGCGGCGGGTTGCGGGTGTCGAAGGACACCAGCTTCTCCAGATGCGTCAGCGTGGTTTCGAGCAGGGTCGTCATGGGGCGGGCAGTAAGTGATGGGACGAGAAGTGAGGAGTGAGCGGGGCCGCGCGGCCCTGCCCTTCGGCTCAAGGTGAGGGTGCGGCGAGCTGCGCGGCGTTGCGGCTGTAGAGCTCCATGTCCAGCTTCTCCATCAGCCGGTCCGGCCGGGCGGCCGGCTGGAAGCCGAACTGGGCGTACAGGCCGTGCGCATCCCAGGTGGCCAGCATGAAGCGGCGCAGGTCCTGCAGCCGCGGATGGGCCATGACGGCCTGCATCAGCTGCTTGCTGTAGCCCTTGCCGCGCTGGTCTTCCAGCACGAACACATCGGCCAGGTAGGCGAAGGTCGCACCGTCGGTGATGACCCGCGCGAACGCCACCTGCCCTGCCCCGTCCACATAGCCGCCGAAGCACAGCGACCCGTCGATGGCGCGTTGCACGGTGTCGCGCGGGATGTCCCGGCTCCAATAGGCCTCCGACGAGAGGAAGCGGTGGATCAGCGCCACGTCCAGTTCCTCCTTGTCGGTGCTGATGCGCAATGGGGACTGCATGGTGTCGGGATCCTTCATGGAACGCATCGGGCGCATGGACTCGGCTGCCACACGCGTGGGGATCAGGCCGGCGCCGCTCACGCGGCGTAGAACCAGGCCGTACGGATCAGGCTGTCCTCGACCTCGAACACCGCCATGGTCACCTGCGCCTGCGCAGCGAGTCCGTGGATCCGCTCGTGATCGAACACCATCCGGCCCAGCACCGTTCGCGACACCAGCTCCGCCCGCAAGGCCGGGTTGTTGAAGCGATGTTCGGCATAGAACGCGGCGAGCGCGTCCTTGCCCCGCAGAGCGGGCGACACAGCCGGCATCCGGTAGGACGTGAAGTCCTCGGCGAAGCAGGCAAGGAAGGCGGTCAGGTCGCGGCGGTTGTAGGCTTCGAACTGCCGCGCGACCGGATCGATCACGGCGGACATGGCGGTAGGGTCCAGGTGGAGTGCGGACGATCCATCCACGGATGACCGGACCGAAGCCCGGCCACCCGTGGCGCGACTCAGGGGTTGACCTGCGCGTACAGCGTCGAGCTCATGCCGAACAGCTTGATGAAGCCTTCGGCCTCCTCCACGCCCCAGTCGGCCGACTGCGCATAGGTCGCGCCCTTGGCGTTGAGGATGTGCGGCGACTTGACCGCCACGGCCTCGACCCGGCCGCCGTCGGTGCGCAGCACCACCTCGCCGTTGACCTTGGCCTGCGAGGACTTCAGGAAGGCCTCGATGTCGGTCTTGAGCGGGTCGTGGTAGAAGCCTTCGTACACCAGCTCGACCCACTTGCGCGCCACTTCCGGCTTGAAGCGGTTCTGCTGCTTGGTCAGCACGGCATCCTCCAGCGCGCGGTGCGCGGCCAGCAGCGACACCAGGCCCGGCGCCTCGAACACGATGCGGCCCTTCAGGCCGATCACGGTGTCGCCGGTGTACACGCCGCGGCCCACGCCGTAGGGGGCGAAGAGCTTGTTGAGCTTGGCCAGGATCTTCTCGCCGGCCAGCTTTTCGCCATCCAGCGCGACGGCCTCGCCCTCGACGAAGGTCAGGGTCACCGACAGCGGCGCCTGCGGCCACTCGGCGCGCGGCGCGCACCAACCGCGCGCGCCCTCGCCCGGGGCTTCCCAGCGATCGATCTCGCCGCCGGACATGGTCAGGCCGAGCAGGTTCTCGTTGATGGTGTAGGCCTGCTGCTTGGCGCGCACGCCGAAGCCGCGCTCCTCCAGATACTTCTGCTCGTAGGCGCGGGTCTGGGTGTGCTCCTTCTGGATCTCGCGGATCGGGGCGACGATCTCGTAATCGCCCAGCGCCTTGACCGCCAGGTCGAAGCGCACCTGGTCGTTGCCCATGCCGGTGCAGCCGTGCGCGATCGCCTTGGTGCCCAGCTCGGCGGCGCGCTTGAGCGCGGCATCGACGATCAGGTAGCGGTCGGAGACCAGCAGCGGATACTGGCCCTGATAGCCCTCGCCGGCCCAGACGAAGGGCTTGACGAAGCCGTTCCAGATCGCCGGGCCGCCATCGACGGTGACGTGGCTGGCCGCGCCCAGCTCGGCGGCGCGCTTCTCGATGAAATCGCGTTCCTGCGCATCCACGCCGCCGGTATCGGCGAACACGGTGTGCACGGCATAACCCTTCTCCTGCAGATAGGGAATGCAGAAGCTGGTGTCCAGGCCGCCGGAGAAGGCGAGGACGATGTCCTTGGTGCCGGAATTGGGGATTGGGGAGTCGGGATTCGTGGGAGCGGTTTGCTGCGACATGGGGGTGTCTCTCTGCGGTTGACTAAGTAGGAGTGGAAGCGGGATGCGCCAGTGCGAATCCCCAATCCCGAATCACGAATCCCGGCTGCCCTGGCCCACCAGGGCGGCCATGATCGCCTTCTGCACATGCAGCCGGTTCTCGGCCTCGTTGATGGCGATGCACTGGGGCGAGTCCATGACCGCGTCGGTGGCCTTGACGTTGCGGCGCAGCGGCAGGCAGTGCGAGAACACGCCATTGTTGGTCAGGGCCATCTTGGCCTCGTCCACGATGAAGTGCTTGTACGCATCGCGGATCGGCTTCTCCGGGCCCCAGTTACCGAAGTACGGCAGCGCGCCCCAACTCTTGGCGTAGACCACATCGGCGCCGGCATAGGCGCTTTCGATGTCGTGGCTGACCTGCAGCGAGCCGCCGCTCTCGGCGACGTTGGCCTCGGCCCAGCCCATGTAGCGCCGGTCCAGCACGTACTCGGGCGTCGGGCACAGCAGGGTCACGTCCATGCCCATGCGCGTGGCGATGGTCAGGGCCGAGTTGGCCACCGCGGTGTTGAGCGGCTTGGGGTGGTAGGTCCAGGTCAGCACGTACTTCTTGCCGCGCAGGTCGCTGGTGCCGAAGTGTTCCTGCAGCGCCATGATGTGCGCCAGCTCCTGGCACGGATGGGTGATGGTCTCCATGTTGATCACCGGCACCGGGCTGTACTTGGCGAAGCTCTTCAGCACCCGGTCCTCGCGGTCGGTGGCCCAGTCGACGAACTTCGGGAACGCGCGCACGGCCACCAGGTCGGCATAGCGGCCCAGCACCTGGGCCACCTCGGCGATGTGCTCCTCGGCCTCGCCGTCCATCACCTTGCCGAAGTCGAACTCGATCGGCCACGCGTCCTTGCCCGGCTGCAGCACGACGGCATGGCCGCCCAGCTGGAAGGTGCCCAGCTCGAAGCTGGTGCGCGTGCGCATGGACGGGTTGAAGAACACCAGCGCCACCGACTTGCCCTTCAGCTCGTTGCCCAGCTTGTTGCGTTTGAACAGCGCGGCCTGGGTCAGCAGGGCGTCCAGCTCCGGACGGCTCCAGTCCTGCGTGTTCAAGAAGTGCTTCAGCGGCATCGGATCATCCTTTGCGAGAGGTCGGGGCGCGGGGCGCGCGGTTGCGGTTGAAACCTTGGCGTCATGGAAAACGAAAAAACCCAGCCTGTAGGCTGGGTTTTTCCGGTGTGCAGGACAAGACCTCCGGGGACCCAGCTAGTGTGCGGATTCCGGTCGGCGAGCACGCGAAGTCATGCCCGAGGCCATCCGGGCGGCGCTTGCGTACAGGTGCGAAGAGGTCTTCATCGGGCGCGCATCCTCGCACGCGCCATGCTGCGGCGCAAGGCCGCCGCGGCACTCAAGGATTGCCGGCGCGCTGCTGGCCCGGCGCATAGGGCGTGACCGAGACGCGGATGCGCAGCCGGTTGCCCGGATCCTCGGGCAGGCGCGAGCGGTACTTGGTGCCCTTGTAGACGTAGTCCACGTCGTAGGCGATCGGCCGCCGGAACTCGCGCTCGACGGTGACCATGCGGCAGTTCTGCCCGGTGGTGGGCGGCTTGGCCGGGGCCTCCTCGGGCTTGGCGTTCTTCTCGTCGCTGCTGAAGACCCCCTTGACCGAATCGACCAGGCGCGCGATGCGCCCCTCCGCCTTGGGCGCGTCGTCGGCCTCACCGGCCGCCGGCGGGTCGCACTGCGGCTCGCTGCGGGTGGCGCGCAGGGTTTGGTAGACCGGCTCGACCGACAGGACCTGGGCGTAGTCGATGCGCACGTTCTCCACCGGCACGACAGCGACCTGCTGCGCGGCCACCGGGAGGCATACGGACAGGCACGCGATCAGGAGGGCACGGGAAGCTGGAGGCATGCAGCGCGGGGGAGATGAGCGAGCAACGACTCCACAGTGTAGGCAGCGGTCCCACACCCACGCTGAATCCGGGCTGTCGCCTGCGGTCCGGGGTAGAATCGCTGCCCTGCTTCCGCGCCCCCGCCTCCATGTCCCTGCAGTTGTTCAACACCCTCACGCGCAGCGTGCAGCCGTTCGCGCCGCTGGATCCGGCCAGCCCGACCATGTACGTGTGCGGCCCCACCGTCTACAACTACGTGCACATCGGCAACGCGCGCGGCCCGGTGGTGTTCGGCGTGCTGGCGCAGCTGCTGCGCCGCCGCTATGGCGGCCTGCGCTACGCGCGCAACATCACCGACGTGGACGACAAGATCAACGCCGCCGCGGCCGAACAGGGCGTGCCGATCAGTGCCATCACCGACAAGTTCGCCGCGGCCTACCGGGCCGACATGGCGGCCCTGGGCGTGGTGCCGCCGGACATCGAGCCGGAGGCCACCGCGCACATCCCGCAGATCATCGCCATGATCGAGCGGCTCATCGCCGGCGGCCACGCCTACGCCGCCGACGGGCACGTGCTGTTCTCGGTCGGCTCGTTCGCCCGCTACGGCCAGCTCTCGCGCCGCGACCCGGACGAACTGCTGGCCGGCGCGCGCGTGGACGTGGCGCCGTACAAGCGCGACGCCGGCGACTTCGTGCTGTGGAAGCCCTCCAGCGACGAGCTGCCCGGCTGGGACTCGCCCTGGGGCCGCGGTCGGCCGGGCTGGCACATCGAGTGCTCGGCCATGGCCGCCGCCCACCTGGGTACCACCATCGACATCCACGCCGGCGGCGTGGACCTGCAGTTCCCGCACCACGAGAACGAGGTCGCGCAGAGCGAGTGCGCGCACGGCGGGGCGACCTTCGCGCGGTTCTGGCTGCACAACGGCATGCTCAACTTCGGCGGCGCCAAGATGAGCAAGTCGCTGGGCAACATCGAGCGCGTGCACGACCTGCTGCAGCAGCACCCGCCCGAGGCGCTGCGCTATGCCCTGCTCTCGGCGCACTACCGCCAGCCGCTGGACTGGTCCGACGCGCTGATCGAGCAGTCGGTGCGCACGCTGGATCGCCTGTACGGCACGCTGCGCGATCTGGGCGGCATCGATGCCGCTGCCGTCATCCCGCAAGCGGTGGAAGACGCACTTGACGAAGACCTCAATACGCCTCAGGCGCTGGCCGAGCTTGCGCGCATAGCCGCTGAGGCGCGCAAGGCCCTAGCCCAAGTAGCTCCTCCAGGGGGCCTCGACAGAGGAAATGCTGAAGCGCGCGCGGCCCGCCTGCGCCAGGCCAAGTCCGCACTGCTGGGAGCCGGGCTGGCCTTGGGACTGCTACAACAATCGCCGCGGGAATGGTTCCATGGCTCCCGGACTGTGGCACTGGCTGATGGTCAAAGCCTGCATGCTGAGCTCGAAACCGCTCCCGATAAACGTATCGAACGGCTGATTGAGGAACGCAACCAAGCCAAGCAGGCGCGTGATTTCGCCCGCGCCGATGCGATCCGCACACAGCTGGCTAGTGAAGGAATTTTGCTGGAAGACACCCCGCAGGGCGTGCGCTGGAAGCGTGGTTGACCTACCCCCTCGTCATCCCCGCGAACGCGGGGATCCAGGGACTTCCGCGCCAAGCGCCGCGCGCGTTGGAATGCCGCAACAAAGCCACTGGATTCCCGCTTTCGCGGGAATGACGACTCCAAGAGACGTACTGACGTGACCGACACCGTATTCCCGCTCGAACCCACCGCCGTGCAAGCGCAGGCGGCGATCAAGGAGGAGTTCGCGTTCTTCTCCGACTGGGCCGAGCGCTACCAGTATCTGATCGACCTGGGCCGCAAGCTGCCGCCCTTCCCCGATGCATGGAAGACCGATGAACACCGCCTGCTCGGCTGCCAGTCGATGGTGTGGATCGTGCCGCAGGGCAGCGCGCAGCGGCTGGACTTCCAGGCGGCCAGCGACTCGGCCATCGTCTCGGGCCTGATCTACCTGGCGCTGCGCGTGTACTCCGGCCGCCCGGCCGCCGAGATCCTGGCGACCGAGCCCGGCTACATCGCCGACATCGGCCTGGCCAAGCATCTCTCGCCGACCCGCAGCAACGGCCTGGCCGCGCTGCTGGCCTTCATCCAGGACACCGCCAAGGCGCAGGCTGCGTGAGCGTGCCGCCGCCGGCCCCGGAAGCGGACGTCAGCGTCCGCGAAGTGCTGGCCCAGCCGGGCTTCATCCGCACCCTGGCCTACCGCATCGGCGCCATCCTCTCCTACCAGGTCGTCTCGGTCGCGGTCGGCTGGCATATCTACCAGATCACCGGCAATCCGCTGGCGCTGGGCCTGATCGGACTGGCCGAGGTGCTGCCGTTCGTGTGCACCGCGCCGTTCGCCGGCTATCTGGTGGACCACCTGCCGCGGCGCAAGCTGGGCATGGCCGCCTCCTTCGGCCTGCTGCTCACGCCGCTGATCCTGCTGTGCGTCACCCGCGGCTGGCTGCCGGCCCAGGGCGTGTGGCCGATGTACGCGGCGGTGTGCCTGACCGGCATGGTCCGCTGCTTCCTGACCCCGGTGTACAACGCGCTGTTCGCGCGGGTGCTGCAGCGCCGCCAGTACGCGCGCGGCACCAGCATCGCCAACGTGTTCTTCCAGACCGGGCTGGTGCTCGGCCCGGCGCTGGGCGGCGGCCTGGTGGCCTGGGGCGGCACCACGCTGGCCTATTCCGTCGCCGCGGTGCTGGCGGCGGTCGCCATCGGCGTGCTGGTGCCGCTGAAGGTCGAAGAGCCGGTCGCCACCGGGCCGCGCGCGCCGGTGTTCAGCAGCATCGCCGAGGGCATGCGCTTCGTGTTCTCCAACCAGATCATGCTCGGCGCGATGGCGCTGGACATGTTCTCGGTGCTGCTGGGCGGCGCGGTCTCGATGCTGCCGGCCTTCATCCACGACATCCTGCACTACGGTCCGGAAGGCCTGGGGATCCTGCGCGCCTGCCCGTCGCTGGGCGCGGTCGCCGCCGGCCTGTGGGTCGCGCGCCATCCCATCGACAAGAACGCCGGCCGCATCCTGATGATCGCGGTGGCCGCTTTCGGCCTGTGCACGATCGCCTTCGGGCTGTCGCGGCACTTCTGGCTCTCGGCCGCGATCCTGGTCGTCTATGGCCTGTGCGACGGTGTGTCGATGGTGCTGCGCGGGACGATCATGCAGCTGGCGACGCCCGATGAAATGCGCGGCCGCGTGTCGTCGATCAACAGCATCTTCATCAGCTCGTCCAACGAGCTGGGCGCATTCTACGACGGGGTGATGGCGCGTCTGCTCGGCCTGGTGCCGGCGGTGGTGCTGGGCGGCTGCGTGACCCTGTGCGTGGTCGGCATCACCGCGTTCAAGGCCCCCAAGCTGCGCGGCCTGGCGATCAAAGATCTACAGTAGAGCGGAGCTTGCTCCGCTGCTTTCCGTACAGATCTTTAGGAAAGCCTCAGCGGAGCGAGCTCCGCTCTACCGGGAGGCGGGTGCTACCAGATCAGATCGTCAGGGACCTGGTACTTCGGATCGGCGTAGGGATCGTCCTCGGCCGGGGCGTTGGGATCGACCTTGAGCGCGACCGCCTGGGGGAAGACTTCCTCGATCTGCGCCAGCAGCGCCGCCTCGACCAGCAGATAGCGCCCGGCCTGCTGCACCACGCCCAGCTCGCCGGCGTTGAGCGCCTTGAGCTGATCGGCGGTGACGTGGATGCGCTTGATCTTGCCGCCGTAGGGGAAGTGGCGCACGACCTCGGCGGCCGGGTCGTTGAGTGTCTTGCCGACCAGCATGGCGTCGACCTTGGCCCGCGCCTCGCGGCGCAGGCGGGCCTCTTCCTGCTTGAGGCGCTCGGCCTCGATGCGCTCGTCCTTTTCCTTCTGCGCGCGGATCGCATAGGCCTTGGCCAGGTCGATGTCCTCGCGCGAGCGCGACTTGCCCGGGCGCTGCGGCTGACCGCTCGGGCGCACGCCCTGCGGCTGCGGGCCGCGGTGGTGCGACTGCCCGCCCGGCTTGCCGCCGGCGTGCGGACGCCCCTCGCCCTTGCCGCCGCCCGGACGCGCGCCCTGGGGCTTGTGTCCTTGCGACGGCTTGCCGCCGGGCTTGCGCTCGGCCGGGCGCTCGGGCTTGGGCGAAGGCTTGAAGCCCAGGCCCAGCAGCTGGTCTCGCAACGAATCGGTCATCGGTGGATCAGTTCGGTGGATCAGTAATGCGGGGGCGGCGGTTCGTCGCCCGGGTCGGAATACAGCTCGGAGCGGACCTTCTTCAGGTCCGCCAGCAGGTGGCGGACCAGTTCGGCATTGCGGCTGCCCTCGGCCCTGGCGTCGGCCAGGGCCTCGCTCAGCTCGGCCAGCGCGTGCTCCTGGAAGGCCAGGCGCATCTCCAGTTCGACGAAGCGCCGTTCCAGGCTGTCCGGCAGGGGGTCGGACGGCGTGGACATTACTTGGCGATGCCGAGCAGTTCCACGTCGAAGGTCAGCGTCGCGTTCGGGCCGATGCCGCCGCCCGGCGCGCCGGCATCGCCGTAGCCCAGGCTGGCCGGGATCCAGAAGCGGTACTTGGAGCCCACCGGCATCAGCTGCAGGCCTTCGGTCCAGCCCGGCACCACATTGGCCAGCGGGAAGGTCGCCGGCTCGCCGCGCTGGTAGGAGCTGTCGAACACGGTGCCGTCCAGCAGCTTGCCTTCGTAGTTCACCCGCACGGTGCTGGCGGCGGTCGGACGCTCGCCGCTGCCCTGGCGCAGCACCATGTACTGCAGGCCGGAGGGGGTGGTGACCACGCCCTTGACGTCCTTGTTCTTGCTCAGGAACGCCGCGCCCTCGTCACGGTTGCGCTGGGACAGGCCGGCCTGGCGCTCGCTGGCGTAGGCCTGCACGGTCTGCTTGGCCTGGTCCTCGGTGAGCAGGGTGTTGCCCTTGGCCAGCACGGTGCGCACGGCCTGCATGACCACCGGCAGTTCGACCTCGTCCTTCAGCGAGGCCAGCTTGGGGCCGACCATGTAGCTGCCGATCAGCTGACCGACGTGCTGCTTGTTCACGGCCGGCGGCTGGGCGCCCGGCGGCTGGCCCGGCGGGGTCTGGCCGGCCTTGGCGGCCATGTTGGCGCGCAGCGCGGTGTCGGTGGCTTGGGCCTCGGCTTCGCTCAGGGTGGGCTTCTCGCCCTTCATGGCGCCCTGCAGGGCCTGCTGCAGCGAGGCCGGGTCGATGTAGTCGGCGATCGGCGCGAACGAGCGGCCGATGTCCATGCCGATGGCATAGCTCACCTTGTCACGCTGGGTCTCCAGCGTGGTCTTGTCCTGCGCCATCGCAGTGCCTGCGATCAGGGCCGAAGCCAGGCCGAGGCCCGCCACCCAAGTGCCAATCGATTTCATCCAGTGCATCCCTCGTGCGACAAAAAGCGCCGGGGCTCCCGGCGCGACAGACGCACATTGTGGCATGCACGGCGGCGCTGCCGCTTTGCAGCACGTGGCACCACCCCTGCCATTGGTTGGGGAAAAAAACAGGGGACGGCGCTTGACGTCGCTCGCTTTGGTGTTATAGTCACCTACAACACCACTAACCCAAAGCAGAGGAAGCGATGGACAAGCGTCTCAGGACCTCCCCGACCGTGGCCTTCGCGCTCCTGCTGCTGGCCATGGGCACCGTCGGTCTGTTCGGCCATCTGCGTGCCGCGTCGGCCGTCTCGCTGCCGACCGCCGCGGCCGCCACAGCCCTGCCGCAGGTGCTGGACGACACCGCCGCGGCCACGGCCTCACCCGCCCAGGACGGCACCCGCGCACGACGGCACTCGCTGTCGATGCCTTACTTCTCCTTTGCCCGACTGCTGCGACCCGGGAGCTGAACCATGACACCCATCCAGTGGAGCGACGGCGCTCCCATCTACCGCCAACTCAAGGAAAAGGTCATCGCCATGATGCTCGATGGTGAACTCAAGCCCGGCGACGCCCTGCCTTCGGTGCGCCAGGTGGCCGCCGAATACCAGCTCAACCCCATCACCGTCTCGCGTGCCTACCAGGAACTGGCCGACGAGGCCCTGGTCGAGAAGCGGCGCGGCCTGGGCATGTTCGTCACCGAGGAGGCGGCCAAGAAACTGCTGGCCACCGAGCGCGAGCGCTTCCTCAAGGACGAATGGCCGGCCGTGGCCGAACGCATCGCCCGCCTGGGCCTGACCTTCGAAGAATTGCCCAAGGGAGGCAATCCATGAATGCCGTGACCACCCCGGTCGTGCAGGCCAGCGACCTGCGCAAGACCTACCGCAACAAGGCCGCGCTGGACGGCGCCAGCTTCCTGATCGAATCCGGCCGCATCGTCGGCCTGATCGGCCCCAACGGCGCCGGCAAGACCACCGCGCTCAAGGCGATCCTGGGCCTGACCCCGTTTGAGGGCGAGCTGAAGGTGCTGGGCATGGACCCGCGCCATAGCCGCGACGCATTGATGCGCGAGGTCTGCTTCATCGCCGACGTGGCCGTGCTGCCGCGCTGGATGAAGGTGTCCGAGGCCATCGACTTCGTCGGCGGCGTGCATCCGCGCTTCGACCGGGCCAAGTGTCTGCGCTTCCTCGAGGGCACCCAGCTCAAGCCCAACCTGCGGGTGCGCGAGATGTCCAAGGGCATGATCGTGCAGCTGCACCTGGCCCTGGTGATGGCCATCGACGCCCGGCTGCTGGTGCTGGACGAACCGACCCTGGGCCTGGACATCCTCTATCGCAAGCAGTTCTACCAGCGCCTGCTGGAGGACTACTTCGATGAGGACAAGACGATCATCGTCACCACCCACCAGGTGGAGGAGATCGAGCACATCCTCACCGACGTGATGTTCATCCGCGATGGGCGCATCGCCCTGACCGCGACCATGGACGAGGTCGGCTCGCGCTACACCGAGCTGCTGGTCTCCGAGGCCAGCGTCGAGCAGGCCCGCAGCCTGCGCCCGATCGACCAGCGCGCCCTGCCGTTCGGCAAGACGGTGATGCTGTTCGACGGCGTGCCGCGCGCGCAGCTCGACGCCCTGGGCGAAACCCGCAACCCCGGCCTGGCCGATCTGTTCGTGGCCATCATGAAAGGAACCTACGCATGAACGCCCCTGCCCGCACATTGACCAAGCCCGGCGTGTTCGCCTGGCTGCTGCGCCGCGAATACTGGGAAAACCGCGGCGGCTTCCTCTGGGCCCAGGTGATCACCGGCGGCATCGTGCTGTTCTTCGCCGCGCTGGGCGCGGTGATCGGCGCGATCCAGATGCGCAGCCACATGGGCGGCGACACCGTCGGCAGCGACTTCAGCAAGCTGGCCACCGGCTACGGCATCGCCGTCGACATCGCGCTGCTGTCCGGCTTCGCCATCGCCAGCGTGGTGGTCGCCTTCGTGGTGTTCTTCTACTGCCTGGGCAGCCTGTACAACGACCGCCACGACCGCAGCGTGCTGTTCTGGAAGTCGCTGCCGGTATCGGACACGATGACGGTCGCCTCCAAGCTGACCTGGGCACTGCTGCTGACGCAGGTGGTGTCGCTGGTGGTCGGCCTCCTGGTCGGGCTAGGCCTGTGGGTGATCATCGCCGTGGCCTCCTCGGCGGCCGGTCTGCCCGGCGCCGGCGCGATCTTCACCGCCTCGCATCCGTTCCGCATCATCGGCTCTGTGCTGGCCACCCTGCCCATCTACATGCTGTGGTCGCTGCCGGCGATCGGCTGGCTGATGCTGTGCTCGGCCTGGGCGCGGCGCGTGCCCTTCCTGTGGGCGGTGCTGGTGCCGCTGCTGCTGTGCCTGGTGGTCAGCATCATGGCGGCGATGCCGGGCGTGCGCCTGCCGCTGGGTCCGGTCTGGTACACGGTGATGTACCGCGGCCTGCTGAGCGTGATCCCGGGCATGTGGCAGCCGGCGCGCATGGCCCACAACGAGACGGCCGAGAGCGCGCTCAACGCCGCCGGCGATCCGACCGACAGCCTGCGCATGGGCCTGCACAACCTGACCGACCCTTCCATCTACGCCAGCGCGGACCTGTGGATCGGCGCCGCGGTCGGCATCGCGCTGATCGCCCTGGCCGTGGTCATCCGCCGCCGCCGCGACGACGCCTGATTTCCCCTTCATCTCCTCGCAAGGATTCGACGATGCAAACGCTCACCCGCTGCCTGCTGTTCACCGCCCTGGCCGTGTCCGGCGCCACCCCGCTGCTGGCCCATGCCGCCGACGAGGCGCATTGCAAGTTCTCCGAGCCGCGCAAGCTCGATCTTGACCTGGCCGGGGCCAAGTCGGTGCTGTTCAAGGTCGGCTCCAACGACCTCAAGCTCAAGGCCTCGGCCGGCGCATCCGGCGCGCTCTCCGGACGCGCGTGCGCGGCCAGCCAGGACCGCATCAAGGATCTGACCCTGACCCAGCAGCGCCAGGGCGACAAGCTGGTGGTCAGCCTGGCCGAGGACCGGCCGCTGCGCTTCTCCATGGGCGAGAGCTATACCTACCTGGATATCACCGGCACCGTGCCCACCGATGTGCTGGTGCAGCTGGATGTCGGCTCGGGCGATGCCACGCTGGACGGCGCCAGGGCGGCCAGCGCCGATGTGGGTTCGGGCGATGTGGAGCTGCGCGACATCGCCGGGCCGGTGACCGCCAAGGTCAACTCCGGCGATCTGAAGCTGCATGGCGCCGGTAGCCTCAGGCTGCTCTCGATCGGCTCGGGCGATGTCGAGGGCGATCGCATCGGCGGCGCGGTCGAGGTCGGCGATGTCGGTTCGGGCGACCTGACGCTGCGCCAGACCGGCGCGGTGACGGTGAAGTCGATCGGCTTGGGCGACGTCGGCCTGCGCGGTGTGTCCGGGAACGTCGAGGTCGGCTCGATCGGCTCGGGCGACCTGCGCGTGGATGACGTGCGCGGCAACTTCACCGTCCACAGCGTCGGCAGCGGCGATGTCGACACCGGGCACGTCAGCGGCACGGTCAGCGTCCCCAAGGACCGCTGAACTCCACATCCACTTCCTGCAAGGAACCATCCGCCATGAAGATGTCCCCGTTGCGCGTGATGCTGAGCACCGGCGTGCTGATCCTGGCCGCCTGCCAGCCGGCCACGAACGGCCTGGCCGAGGCCCAGAAGGGTCTGGAGAAGGCCTCGGCCGAGATGGAAGACAGCAAGGGCGAGCTGGCCAAGGCCCAGGAGAAGTTGGCCACCGAGAACTTCTCGCTGAAGGACGATGGCAGCCACCTGCCCAAGGCCGAACTGACCCCGGACGGCGAACTGCTGATCGAGGGCAAGCCGGTGCCGATGAACGCCGAGCAGAAGGCGCTGGGCCGGGCCTATCGCACGCAGATCCAGAGCGTGGCCCGCGACGGCATCGCCATCGGCCTGGAAGGCGCCAAGCTCGGCATCGACGCCGCCGCCAGCGCGCTCAAGGGCGTGCTGTCCGGAAAGTCCGACGATGAGATCAGCAAGCAGACCGAGGCCACCGTCAAGGAGAAGATCAAGCCACGCGTCCAACAGCTGTGCGCGCGCATGCCGGCCCTGCTGCAGGCGCAGCAGGCCTGGGCCGCGGCCCAGCCGGAGTTCCGGCCGTACGCGACCATGGACGAAAGCGACGTCAAGGACTGCATGAACAAGCAGGACTGGGACTTCTGACGACAATGCGGCCGCGATGGGCAAGGGCGTCACGGGGCACGGTGCTTACAATGCGCCTCATGTCCAGATTCCTTCGCCCGTCCCTGCTCGCGGCCGCGGCCGCGCTCGTCCTGACCGCCTGCGGCAACGGCGGCCAGCCTTCGGCCCGCGCCGAGCGCATGAAGCCGGCCACCTCGGTGACCACGATGGAGGTCATCCTGCGCCAGTCGCCGGGCGCGCCGGTGGGCATCGGTCCGGGCGGGACGCTGAAGATCGACGACGTGGTGCTGCCGCAATCGTCGGAAAAAACCGCCGAGCTGCAGCACTACTTCGGCCAGCTGCAGATGCGTCGTCAGCAGGTGCTCGACCAGCTGCAGGCCAGCGGCGGCAAGCCGGTCACCATCGCGCCTGACGCGCAGCTGCGTACCCTGCAGCAGCAGCTGCTGACGGATTTCCCCGAGCTGCGCGCCTACTCGGCCAGCATGGAGACCATCCGGCTCGAGGCCCGCTGAGTCGGCGGTTCCAGGGGCGCTGACAGGCGCCTGATCCAAGACCTGCCAGCACGCCGGCAGGGGCAGCGCAGTGCGTGGCACGCCGTTCTTCGGCGGCCTCATCGAGCAGTTGAAATCGACACGTAAAGCCCACCGCACGTTCCCGATCGAGGAGAGCGCGATGCTCAAGGTTTGCCGTTTTCCTGTCCTGGCCCTCTGCCTGGGCGCCGCCCTGTCCGCCGCCGCCGGGGTGCCTGCCGCGCGTTCGGTGACCCCACGTTTCGAACCCGGCGCCTGTCCGGCGACGGTCGCCAGGGACGAGCGCATCGACTGCGGCGTGCTGATCGTTGCCGAGAACCGCCAGGCCCGCCAGACCCGGCCGATCCGCCTGCCGGTGATGATCTTCCGCAGTACCGCCGCCGCGCCCGCGCCGGATCCGGTGGTTTACCTGCCGGGCGGACCGGGCCTGAGCAGCGTGGAGGGCCGGGTCTCGGGGAAAGGCAATCCGTTTCTCGCCGAGCGCGATCAGATCCTGCTCGAGGGCCGCGGCAACCTGTACGCCCAGCCGTCGCTGGCGTGCCCGGAACTGAACACCTTGCGCGCCTCCGCTGCGGCTTCGGCAGCGCAGACCGCGGCCGCGGCGCGCTGCCGTGCGGCCCTGTCCGCGGCGGGCATCGATCTGGACGGCTATACCTACGCGCAGACCGCCGATGACCTGGAGGACCTGCGTCAACTGCTGGGCATCGCGCAGTGGAATCTGATCGGCTATTCCTCCGGCACCCGCCTGGTGCAGACCGTGCTGGCGCGCCATCCGCAAGGCGTTCGCAGCGCGATCCTCGATTCGGTGCTGCCGATCGACATCCACTACGACGAAATGGCGACGGCCGCGCTGCAGCGCGCGCTCGACCTAGTCTTCGATGGCTGCTCGAGCGAGCCGGCCTGCGCGACGCGCTATCCGCGGCTGCGGGAGCGTTTCGCATCGCTGGTCGCGCAGGCCGATCGTCAGGGCATCGCAGGACCCGACGGCCAGGCGCTGCGCGGGCGCGAGGTGGTGGACGCACTCGCCAGCGCGCTTCAGCAGCCTGCGAAGATTCCGACGCTCCCGCGCCTGATCTCCGAAGCGGCGGACGGCCATCCGCGGGCACTGCTGGCGTTGCGCGACCAGACGCCCTCGCGCTTCAACTGGGGGCTGCGCCTGTCGATCTGGTGCAGCGAGGAAATGCCGTTCGAGTCGCCGCAGCGCATGGCCGCGCAAGTCTCGCCCGCACTGGGTCTGGGCGGCTTCGACGCCCGCACCACCACGCCCGAAACGTGCGCGGCCTGGCATGTCGCCGCCGCCGATGCCGACGCCAACGCGCCGGTCCGCAGCGAGGTGCCAACGCTCATCCTGGCCGGCGAATTCGATCCCGTCACGCCGCCGGCCTGGGGGCGGCGTCTGCTGCGGACCCTGCCCTACGCGCGATTCGTCATGGTCCCCGGCCAGGCGCACGGCGCCATGTTCAACCGCTGCGGCGGGCAACTGACCCTGGCGTTTCTGCATGATCCCAGCGCGGCGTTGGACCTGGATTGCATCGCGAAGTCGCCGGGCCTGTCGTTCGCAACGGATTGAATGCCCCGATCGAGGGCAAAGCGGACAGCGCCCGCCGGACCGCGGCCCGTCCGAAGCCGCAACACGCATCCACCGCGCCCCCTCGATACTGCGAAGAACAAAAAAAGCGGGCAAATACGCCGGCTTCTTTCATCGCGCGCAAGACGCACGGCGAATGGCGCACAGAAGACGAGATCTCAGCCGCCGCCACCGCCCGGCTTGCCGTGGATGCCGCCCTTGGCCAGCGCCGCCGGATCGAGCAGCGGCTTGAGCTGCGCCTCGCTCATCCCGGTGACCTCGATGGCCACTTCCATCACCGGCCGGTTCTGCTTGTAGGCCTGCTTGGCGATGGCCGCACCCTTCTCGTAGCCGATCACCGGATTGAGCGCGGTGACCAGGATCGGATTGCGCTCCAGCGCGGCGCGCACGTTGTCCTCGCGCACCGTCAGCCCGGCGATGGCCGAGTCGGCCAGCAGGCGCGAGACGTTGCTCAGCAGCTGCACCGATTCGAGCAGGTTGGCGGCGATCAGCGGCAGGGCCACGTTGAGCTGGAAGTTGCCGGTCTGCCCGGCCACGGTGATCGCGGTGTGGTGGCCGATGACCTGGGCGCAGACCATCACCGTGGCCTCGGGGATCACCGGATTGACCTTGCCCGGCATGATCGAGCTGCCCGGCTGCAGGGCGGGCAGCTCGATCTCGCCCAGGCCGGCCAGCGGGCCGGAGTTCATCCAGCGCAGGTCGTTGGCGATCTTGATCAACGCCACGGCCAGCGCATTGAACTGGCCGGAGAGTTCGACCGCGTCGTCCTGCGCGGCCAGGCCCTCGAACTTGTTGGCGGCGCTCTCGAACTTGACCCCGGTCTGCTCGCTCAGCGCCTTGGCCACCTGCTTGCCGAAGCGCGGATCGGCATTGATGCCGGTGCCGATGGCCGTGCCGCCCAGCGGCAGCCGGCGCAGGCGCTTGAGCGCATCGGCGATGCGGTCCTCGGCCGAGGCCAGCTGCGCGGCCCAGGCGCCGAACTCCTGGGCGAAGGTCAGCGGCATGGCGTCCATCAGATGGGTGCGGCCGGTCTTGACGATGCCGCCGGCCGCGTTGCCGCGCGCGGTGATGGTCTTGCGCAGGTGCTTGAGCGCCGGCAGCAGGTCCTCGACCACGGCCAGCTGCGCGCTGACGCGGATCGCGGTCGGCACCACGTCGTTGGAACTCTGCCCCAGGTTGACGTGGTCGTTGGGGTGCACGGCCTGCGCCGCCTTCTTCACCCCCTCGCCCTTGCCGCCGGCGCGCGAGGCCAGGTTGGCGATGACCTCGTTGGCGTTCATGTTGGACGAGGTGCCCGAGCCGGTCTGGTAGATGTCGATCGGGAAGTGCGCATCGTAGGCGCCGTCGGCCACCTCCAGCGCGGCCTTGCGCACCGCCTTGGCGGTGGCCTTGGGCAGCAGGCCCAGCTCGGCATTGACCTGCGCGGCGGCGGCCTTGATCAGCCCCAGGGCGCGGATGAAGCCGCGCGGCATCGGCCGGCCGGAGATGGGGAAGTTCTGCACGGCGCGCTGGGTCTGCGCACCCCACAGGGCCTCGGCGGGCACCTGCAGCTCGCCCATGCTGTCGTGTTCTAGACGGACCTTGTTCGACATCAGCGTGTTTCCTTCTGTTTCGAGGGCTACGGCTGGCACGCGCGTGTTCCGCAGCGGCTGGCTGGACGCGGCGAAGGATACGCCCCGGGGCGTGACCCGGACGGGACGGGTAAACTGTGCGGCCCACCCGCCACGCCAGGCCTGCGCACCGCGCGCCGGCGTCCGCCCCGCTTCTTCCTTCGCCAGCCTGCCGCAATGACCAACGCCTCCCTGCTCGCCCTGTCCCCGCTCGACGGCCGCTACGCCACCAAGGTCGACGCGCTGCGCCCGATCTTCTCCGAGTACGGCCTGATCCGCGCCCGCATCAAGGTCGAGGTGGAATGGCTGCTGGCCCTGGCCGCCGAGCCGGGCATCGTCGAACTGGCGCCCTTCTCCGCCCAGGCCATCGCCCGGCTGCGCGCGCTGGCCGAGGACTTCAGCGTCGAGCAGGCCGCGCGGGTCAAGGAGATCGAGCGCACCACCAACCACGACGTCAAGGCCGTGGAGTACTTCATCAAGGAGCAGCTGGCCGGCGACGCCGAGCTGGGCCCGGCGCTGGAGTTCGTGCACTTCGCCTGCACCAGCGAGGACATCAACAACCTGTCCTACGGCCTGATGCTGCACCAGGCCCGCCAGCAGGTGCTGCTGCCGGCGCTGGAGGGCATCGCCGCCACGCTGCGCGCGCTGGCCCACGCCCAGGCCGACCAGCCGATGCTCTCGCGCACCCACGGCCAGACCGCCTCGCCGACCACGCTGGGCAAGGAGATCGCCAACGTCGTGGCGCGCCTGGAGCGGCAGATCCGCCAGCTCGGCGCGGTCGAGCTGACCGCCAAGATCAACGGGGCGGTGGGCAACTACAACGCCCACGCCATCAGCTACCCGGAGGTGGACTGGCCGGCCTTCGCCAAGGGCTTCGTCGAGCGCCTGGGGCTGGTGTTCAACCCCTACACCACCCAGATCGAGCCGCACGACAACGTGGCCGAGCTGGGCGATGCCGCGCGCCGGGCCAACACCATCCTGATCGACTTCTCGCGCGATGTGTGGGGCTACATCTCGCTGGGCTACTTCAGGCAGAAGCTCAAGGAAGGCGAGATCGGCTCCTCGACCATGCCGCACAAGGTCAACCCGATCGACTTCGAGAACGCCGAAGGCAACTTCGGCGTGGCCAATGCGCTGTTCGAGCACTTCAGCGTCAAGCTGCCGATCAGCCGCTGGCAGCGCGACCTGACCGACTCGACCGTGCTGCGCTCGCTGGGCACGGCCTTCGGCCACACCCAGGTGGCGCTGGACTCGCTGGCCAAGGGCCTGGGCAAGCTGACCGTGGCGCCCGAGCGCCTGGAGGCCGACCTGGACGCGGCCTGGGAAGTGCTGGCCGAGGCCGTGCAGACCGTCATGCGCCGTCATGGCCTGCCCAACCCGTACGAGCAGCTCAAGGCCCTGACCCGTGGTCAGGGCATCACCGCCGAATCGATGCGCGCCTTCGTCGAAACCCTGGACCTGCCGGCGCAGGACAAGGAGCAGCTGCGCGCGCTGACCCCGGGCCGCTACACCGGCCTGGCCGCGGCCCTGGCCCGCCAGATCTGACCGCTGCCGCGGTGGCCGGCGCCGAGCCATCGCCGCGATCGGGCGCCAGCGCCATGCGGCTGCTGATCAACATCGACGTGGCGGACCTGGATCGCGCGCAGGCGCTGTACGGCGACGCCTTCGGCCTGAGACCCGGAAGGCGCCTGGGCGAAGGCGTGCTGGAACTGCTCGGCGCGGCCGTGCCGATCTACCTGCTGCAGGCCTCGGCCGGCACGCCCGCGGCGGCCGACCGGCCGCGCGACTACGCGCGCCACTGGACGCCGCTGCACCTGGACGTGGTGGTCGACGATCTGGCCCAGGCCCTGGCCCGCGCCGAAGCGGCCGGCATGGTGCGCGAAGGCCAGGTGCGGCAGGCCGACTGGGGCCGCATCGCCACCCTGCACGACCCGTTCGGCCATGGCTGGTGCCTGATCCAGTTCAGCGCGCAGGGCTACGCGGCGATCGCACGCTGAGCTTGCTAGGCTCCGCCCTCCCGCAAAGGAGGAGGCGTTGGATTATGCGCGCGATCCGGACCATGGTGACGATTGGACTGATGCCGGGAATTCTGGCACTGACGGCCTGCGGCGGCGCCTCGCCCACCGCTTCGCCCGCCGCGGCAGCGCAGACCCTGGTCGATCCTGCCAACGGCGCGCAGTGCGGCGGCAAGGACCTGCGGCTGACCCGCGACCGCGCCAGCGTGGTCATCGACGGGGCCTGCGGCGCGGTGGTGATCACCGGCTCGCACGTCGAGCTCAACCTGAGCCAGGCCCAGTCCCTGCGCGTGGAAGGCCACGACATCACCGTGCTCAACGAAAAGCTCGGTCAGGCGACGGTGACCGGCCAGCGCAACACCCTCAACCTGACCCAGGTCGACCTGGTCCAGCTGGAGGGCGACGACAACGTCGTGCTGGCCACGCGGATCGGCAGGATCCGCTTCCTTGGCAATGGCAATACCCTCAATCCGTCCGGCAAGCCCGCGGTGGAAGACCACGGTCGCGACAACAAGGTGCTGTAAGCGCCGGGCAATCGCGGGACAATGCGCGTCTTCCGCCGCCCGTCGGCACGCCCAGGCCCGCCGCCATGCCCTCGCCTGCTTCCCCGTTCGCCCGCGCGCTGTACCTGACGCTGTTCGTGGTCGGCACCGCGGTGCCGCTGCTGTGGTTCTGGCCCTGGCTGAACGCCCACGGCCTGGACCTGCCAGCGCTGGTAAGCGAGCTGTTCTCCACGCGCGTGGGCGGCTTCTTCGGGCTGGACGTGCTGTGCTCTGCCGTGGTCCTGCTGGTCTGGATGCAGCTGGAGCACCGGCGCCTGCCGGTCCGGCGCGCCTGGCTCGCGGCGCTGGCCACCTGCTGCATCGGCGTGTCCTCCGGGCTGCCGCTCTACCTCTATCTGCGCCAGCGCACGCTGGACGCCGCCGTTCCGACTTCCTGACCCGATCCGACCCCATCATGTCCAAACGCATCACCCCGCCTGCGCGCGCCCCGCGCGCCCTGCCCATCGAAGTCGACGCCGGCGGCCGCTCGCTGCTGGGCATGTCGCCGCAGGCCTTCCTGCGCGACTACTGGCAGAAGCGCCCGCTGCTGGTGCGCAACGCCTTCCCGGGCTTCGTCTCGCCGATCGAGCCCGGGGATCTGGCCGGGCTGGCCTGCGAGGAGGCCGCGCTGTCGCGCCTGATCCAGCACGACCGCGCCCGCGATGGCTGGAGCGTGCGCAGCGGGCCGTTCGAGGAGGCCGAGTTCCCGGCCATGCCCGACCACGACTGGACCCTGCTGGTGCAGGACGTGGACAAGTGGGATCCGGACATCGCCGCGCTGCTGGAGGCCTTCGACTTCCTGCCGCGCTGGCGCATCGACGACATCATGGTCAGCTTCGCCGCGCCCGGCGGCTCGGTCGGCGCGCACGTGGACCAGTACGACGTGTTCCTGCTGCAGGCCCATGGCCATCGCCGCTGGCAGATCGATGCCTCGCCCAATCCGCCGCTGGCCTTCCGCGACGATGTCGACCTCAAGCTGCTGCGCCGCTTCAGCGCCAGCCACGACTGGGTGCTGGCGCCGGGCGACATGCTCTACCTGCCGCCGGGCGTGCCGCACAACGGCGTGGCCGAGGATGCATGCCTGACCTTCTCGGTCGGCATGCGCGCGCCCTCGGCCGCCGAGCTGATCGGCGACTACCTGGACACGCTGGTGGCCGACGCCGACGAGGGCATCCGCTACCAGGACCGCGATCTGACCGTCCCGGCCGATCCCTTCGAGATCGATGCGGCGGCGATGGGCCGGGTGGTCGAGGCGCTCAACGCGCTGCGCATGAACGACCCGGACCGGCTGGGCGAATGGTTCGGCCGCTTCATCACCACCTACCGCAGCGCCGGCACCGCGGCCGTGCCCGAGCACGCCCCGGACCGGGCCGAGGTCGAGGCGGCCCTGGCCCAGGGCGCGGTGCTGCAGCGCCACCCGATGACGCGCATGGCCTGGCGCCGGGCGCGCAAGGGCGCGGTGCTGTTCGCCAGCGGCCAGGCCCTGACGATGCCGCTGCGCGATGCCCGCCTGCTGGCCGCCGCCGAGGTCCTGGACCAGGCGGCATATCAGACCTTGGGCGAAGCCGGCCGTGCGGCGACATCGGTTCTGGTAAGTTCCGGCCATTACCTGCTGCCAGGAAGCGATGAGGATGACCACGACTTCGACACCGACTGACTTCACGCTGCGACCGGCCTCGTTCATCGCCGACCGCGAGGCGCTGCGCTGGGTGCGCGAGGAGGTGTTCGTCGCCGAACAGCACATCCCGCCGGATACCGAGTGGGACTCGCTGGACCCGGCCGGCGACCACTTGCTGGCGATCAGCTCGACCGGCGCGCCGATCGGCACCGCGCGCCTGACCCCGGACGGCCGCTTCAGCCGCCTGGCGGTGCTCAAGCCCTGGCGCGGCCGCGGCGTCGGCGAGGCCCTGCTCAAGGCCATGATCGACAAGGCCCGCGCCAACGGCTGGAAGGACCTGACCCTGTACGCGCAGGTCGCCAACGAGGGCTTCTATACCCGGCACGGCTTCGTTTCCATCGGCGAGCCCTTCGACGATGTCGGCATCCCGCACCAGTTCATGCGCCTGAAGCTGCGCGACTGAGCGCGCCATGCTGGTCGAGCGCCAGTCCGAGGCGGTCGAGGCCCTGGTCGCCCTGGCCGGCACCGCCCGCAGCCTGCTGTGCTGCTACACCCGCGAGCTGGACCCGGGGCTGCTCGACGCCCCGCCGGTCCTGGAGGCCCTGCGCACGCTGGCGGTGCGCCAGCGCGGGGTGGAGATCCGCATCCTGATGCAGGACCTGGAAACGCCGCAGCACGCCGGCTCGGCCCTGATCCCGCTGGCCCAGCGCCTGCCGACCAGCTTCCAGCTGCGCCTCGTGACCGAGCCGGTGGACCGGGTCTATGCCGCCGCCTTCGCGGTCAACGACACCGGTGGCCATTACTTCCGCCCGCTCGGCCACCGCATCGAGGGCGAATTCGAGCCCGACGCACCCGGCCGCAGCCGCCAGCTGCGCGAGGCCTTCGCCCGCTATTGGGAACGCGCCCGTCCCTGCACCGAGCTGCGCGCGCTTGGCCTGTGAAGCGCCTGTGCAGGGCCGCAATGCGGTGTCCGCGGCAATGTCCCGCATAGTGGGTCATTGTCGCCACGCCGCGCCGCTGACGCCGGACACACGCCGGTGAGATTCAGGCCCACGCCTATACTTTGATGGTTGCGCCGCATTGGTGCGCATCGGACCCGCCAGAGCGGGAGACGCGACCGCCGCGCCCGCCTTTCCAACCCACAAAACGACGCCTCAAGGCCACCATCGTGGACAATCTTCTCAAGCAGTTCGTGCAGTCCTCCCAGCTCAACGGCGGCAGCGCCGCCTACGTCGAAGACCTCTATGAGCAGTACCTGGTCTCGCCGGACAGCGTGGATCCCAAGTGGCGCGCCTATTTCGACGGCTTCAAGGGCCGCGAGGCCGGCGATGTGCCGCATTCGGCCGCCATCTCGCACATCACCCAGGCCGCCAAGCAGGCCGCCAACGCTGCCAACGGCGCGACGCCCTCCGATGAGCGCGAGCGCCACGTCGGCCGCCTGATCACCGCCTACCGCTCGCGCGGCCATCTGAACGCCCGCCTCGATCCGCTGAACCTGACCGAGCCGGTCAACCCGCCCGACCTGACCCTGGACTGGCACAACCTGTCCGAGCGCGATCTGGACAGCGAGTTCAGCACCGGTGGCGTGGGCGGCCAGCCGCGCATGGTCCTGCGCGACCTGGTGGCCCGCCTGAAGGCGACCTACACCGGCTCGATCGGCGCCGAGTTCATGCACATCCCGGACTTCGAGCAGCGCCGCTGGCTGTACGAGCGCCTGGAGACCGCCGGTGGCCAGTACGGCCTGGACGCGGACACCCGCAAGCGCACGCTGGAGCGGCTGACTGCCGCCGAGGGACTGGAGCGCTACCTGCACACCAAGTACGTGGGCCAGAAGCGCTTCTCGCTGGAAGGCGGCGACTCGCTGATCCCGATGCTGGACGTGGTGCTGCGCCGCAGCGGCAGCGACGGCATGCGCGACATCGCCGTGGGCATGGCCCACCGCGGCCGCCTCAACGTGCTGGTCAACACCCTGGGCAAGAACCCGCGCAAGCTGTTCGACGAGTTCGAAGGCAAGTTCGAGCACGCCCACGACGACCGCGCCCACACCGGTGACGTGAAGTACCACATGGGCTTCTCGGCCGACGTGGCCACGCCCGGCGGCCCGGTGCATCTGGCGCTGGCCTTCAACCCCTCGCACCTGGAGATCGTCGACCCGGTGGTCGCAGGCTCGGTGCGTTCGCGCCAGGAGCGTTACCACGACACCGAGCGCAGCCACGTGCTGCCGGTGCTGATCCACGGCGACGCCGCCTTCGCCGGCCAGGGCGTGGTGATGGAGCTGTTCCAGATGTCGCAGGCGCGCGGCTTCGCCATCGGCGGCACCGTGCACATCGTCATCAACAACCAGGTCGGCTTCACCACCAGCGCCCGCGACGACGCGCGCTCGACCCTGTACTGCACCGACGTGGCCAAGATGGTCGGCGCCCCGGTGCTGCACGTGAACGGCGACGACCCGGATGCGGTGGTGTTCGCAGCCAACCTGGCCTACGAGTTCCGCCAGGCGTTCAAGAAGGACGTGGTCATCGACCTGGTCTGCTACCGCCGCTGGGGCCATAACGAGGCCGACGAGCCGGCCGCGACCCAGCCGCTGATGTACCAGGTCATCCGCAAGCACAAGACCACCCGCGAGCTCTACGCCGAGCGTCTGGAGAAGGACGGCGTGATCGGCGCCGACGACGCCAAGGCCATGGTCGACGCCTACCGCGACAAGCTGGACTCCGGCGCCTACACCACCGAGCTGGCCAAGCCCGAGCGCGATCCGCTGGCCATCGACTGGTCCAAGTACCTGTCGGGCAAGCTGTCCGATCCGGTCGACACCACGGTCAAGCTGGACAAGCTCAAGCAGCTGGCCAAGGTCATCAACACCATCCCGGAAGGGGTGAGCCTGCACGCGCGCGTGGCCAAGATCTACGAGGACCGCGCCAAGATGACCGAGGGCGAGCTGCCGGGCGACTGGGGCTTCGCCGAGAACCTGGCCTACGCCACCCTGCTGTCCGAGGGCAACACCCTGCGCCTGGTCGGCCAGGACTCGGGCCGCGGCACCTTCTTCCATCGCCACGCGATCCTGCACGACCAGAAGACCGACAGCTACTACCTGCCGCTGCGCCAGCTGGTGGACGATCCGCAGGACGCCACCGTGATCGACTCGCTGCTCAGCGAGGAGGCGGTGATGGCGTTCGAGTACGGCTACTCGACCACCGATCCCAACGCGCTGTGCATCTGGGAAGGCCAGTTCGGCGACTTCGCCAACGGCGCGCAGGTGGTGATCGACCAGTTCATCGCCGCCGGCGAGGCCAAGTGGGGCCGCATCACCGGCCTGGCGCTGTTCCTGCCGCACGGCTACGAAGGCCAGGGCCCCGAGCACAGCTCGGCGCGCCTGGAGCGCTTCCTGCAGCTGTGCGCGCTGGAGAACATGCTGGTCTGCGTGCCGACCACTCCGGCCCAGTGCTTCCACATGATCCGCCGGCAGATGCGCATGACCACGCGCAAGCCGCTGATCGTGATGACGCCCAAGTCGCTGCTGCGCCACAAGCTGGCCGTGTCCACGCTCGAGGAGCTGGCCGACGGCGAGTTCCAGCACCTGATCCCCGACGCCAAGGCCGATGCGAAGAAGGTCAAGCGCGTGGTGGCCTGCTCGGGCAAGGTCTATTACGACCTGCTCGAGGATGCGACCAAGCGCGGCCAGGACGACGTGGCGATCCTGCGCGTGGAGCAGCTCTATCCGTTCCCGCGCGAGCTGCTGGCGGCCGAGCTGAAGAAGTACGCCAACGCCACCGACGTGGTGTGGTGCCAGGAAGAGCCGCAGAACCAGGGCGCCTGGTATCAGATCAAGCACCATCTGCAGGCCTGCCTGGCGCAGGGCCAGTCGCTGCACTACGCCGGCCGCGCCCGTTCGCCCTCCCCGGCCGCCGGCCACATGGCCGAGCACGTGGCCGAGCAGCAGCAGCTGGTCGCCGACGCGCTGGTCAACACCTTCGGCAACGACCTCGTCGCCGAATAAGCCTTTCACCCTTTCGATCAACACTCCAGAAATCCCTAGGACGCTCCCGCATGGCCACCGAAGTCAAAGTTCCGGTCCTTCCCGAATCCGTTTCCGACGCCACCATCGCCAGCTGGCACAAGAAGGCCGGTGAGGCCGTCAAGCGCGACGAGAATCTGGTCGACCTCGAGACCGACAAGGTCGTGCTGGAGGTGCCCTCGCCGGTGGACGGCGTGCTCAAGGAAATCAAGTTCGCCGAGGGCGACACGGTGACCTCCTCGCAGGTCCTGGCGATCATCGAGGAAGGCGCCGCCGCGCAGGCCGCCCCGGCCAAGCCGGCCGAGGAAGAGGTCAAGCCGGCCGCCAAGTCCGAGGCTCCGGCCAAGGCGCAGGCCCCCGCCCCGGCCAAGGCCGAGGCGCCCAAGGTCGCCGCCGGCACCGACAACCTGCCCCCGGGCGCGCGCTTCACCGCCATCACGCAGGGCGTGGATCCGGCCCAGGTGGAAGGCACCGGCCGTCGCGGCGCGGTGACCAAGGAAGACATCGTCAAGTTCGCCGCCGGTGGCGGCGTGGGCAAGGCCGCCGGCGCCCGTCCGGAGGAGCGCGTGCCGATGACGCGCATCCGCAAGACCATCGCCAAGCGCCTGATGGATTCGAAGAACTCCACCGCGATGCTGACCACGTTCAACGAGGTCAACCTGGCCAAGGTCAGCGCGGCGCGCAAGGAACTGCAGGACGAGTTCCAGAAGGCCCACGGCATCAAGCTCGGCTTCATGAGCTTCTTCGTCAAGGCCGCCGCCAACGCGCTGCAGCGCTTCCCGCTGGTCAACGCCTCGATCGACGGCGAGGACATCGTCTATCACGGCTACAGCGACATCTCCATCGCCGTGTCCACCGACAAGGGCCTGGTCACCCCGGTGCTGCGCAACGTCGAGCGCCAGTCCTTCGCCGAGGTCGAACAGGGCATCGCCGACTACGCCGCCAAGGCGCGCGCCGGCAAGCTGGGCCTGGACGATCTGCAGGGCGGCACCTTCACCATCACCAACGGCGGCACCTTCGGCTCGCTGCTGTCCACCCCGATCGTCAACCCGCCGCAGAGCGCCATCCTGGGCATGCACGCCATCAAGGAGCGCCCGATCGCCGAGAACGGCCAGGTCGTGATCGCGCCGATGATGTACATCGCCCTGTCCTACGACCACCGCATCATCGACGGCAAGGACTCGGTGCAGTTCCTGGTGGACATCAAGAACCAGCTGGAGAACCCGGGCCGGATGTTGTTCGGTCTGTGAGGCCGGGATTGGGGATTCGGGATTGGGGATTCTTAACAGCGTCCCCAGTCCTATTCCCCACCGGCTTTTACTAATCCCGAATCTCCAATCCCGAATCCCGAATCCCGTGAGCGAATGAAATGAGCGAAACACAGCAATACGACGTCGTCGTCATCGGTGCCGGTCCGGCCGGCTATCACGCGGCCATCCGCGCCGCCCAGCTGGGCATGAAGGTCGCCTGCATCGATGCGGCGCTCGGCAAGGACGGCAAGCCGGCCCTGGGCGGCACCTGTCTGCGCGTGGGCTGCATCCCCTCCAAGGCGATGCTCGACTCCTCGCGCCAGTTCTGGAACATGGGCCACCTGTTCGGCGAGCACGGCATCAGCTTCAAGGACGCCAAGATCGATGTGGCCACCATGGTCGGCCGCAAGGACAAGATCGTGAAGCAGTTCACCGGCGGCATCGGCATGCTGTTCAAGGCCAACAAGGTGATCCCGTACTACGGCTTCGCCCAGCTGCAGCCGGGCAACCTGGTCAAGGTCAAGCAGCACGACGGCAGCGAGGTCGAGCTGCAGGGCACCAACGTGATCCTGGCGCCGGGTTCGGATTCGATCGAGCTGCCGTTCGCCAAGTTCGACGGCGAGAACATCGTCGACAACGTCGGCGCACTGGACTTCACCGAGGTGCCCAAGCGCCTGGCGGTGATCGGCGCGGGCGTGATCGGCCTGGAGCTGGGCAGCGTGTGGAAGCGCCTGGGCGCCGAAGTCACCATCCTGGAGGCGCTTCCGGAGTTCCTGGCCGCCGCCGATGCCGAAGTGGCCAAGGCCGCCGCCAAGGAGTTCAAGAAGCAGGGCCTGGACATCAAGCTCGGCGCCAAGGTCAGCGCGACCGAGGTCACCAGCAAGGGCAAGAAGAAGGAGGTCGTGGTCACCTACACCGACGCCTCCGGCGAGCAGACCCTGACCGTGGACAAGCTGCTGGTGGCCGTGGGCCGTCGCGCCGCGACCAAGGGCGTGCTGGCCGAGGGCACCGGCGTGCAGCTCAACGAGCGCGGCCAGATCGTGGTCGACGAGCACTGCCACACCGGTGTGGACGGCGTGTGGGCCATCGGCGACTGCGTGCGCGGCCCGATGCTGGCGCACAAGGGCTTCGAGGAAGGCATCGCGGTGGCCGAGCTGATCGCCGGCCTGCCGGGCCACGTCAACTTCGACACCATCCCGTGGGTCATCTACACCGAGCCGGAGATCGCCTGGGTCGGCAAGACCGAGCAGCAGCTCAAGGCCGAGGGCGTGCCGTACAAGGCCGGCAGCTTCCCGTTTGCCGCCAACGGCCGCGCCGTGGCGATGGCCGAGCCGGCCGGCTTCGTCAAGGTCCTGGCCCACGCCGAGACCGACCGCGTGCTGGGCATGCACCTGGTCGGCGTCAACGTCTCCGAGCTGGTGCACGAAGGCGTGCTGACCATGGAGTTCAGCGGCTCGGCCGACGACCTGGCCCGCATCTGCCACGCCCACCCCTCGCTGTCCGAGGTGGTGCACGACGCCGCCATGGCGGTGGGCAAGCGGGCGATTCATAAGGCCAACTGAAGTTGGGATTGGGGATTCGGGATTGGGGATTGGCGAAAGCACGTCCCTGCTCCTGGATCTCCTCCCGCACCACCGCGCCGGGCACACGCCCGGCGTCTGCTTTTACAAATCCCCAATCCCCAATCCCGAATCCCCGATGAAAAGCATCTGCGTCTACTGCGGCTCCAACGCCGGCGCCAAGCCCGTTTACGTCCAGCGCGCCACCGAACTCGGTCAGCGGCTGGCGGCCGAAGGCCTGCGCCTGGTCTACGGCGGCGGCAAGGTCGGGCTGATGGGAGCGGTGGCCGATGCGGTGCTGGCCGCCGGCGGTGAGGTGGTCGGCGTGATTCCGCAGCAGCTGGTGGACTGGGAAGTGGCCCATCGCGGCCTGACCCAGCTGGAGATTGTCGGCTCCATGCACGAGCGCAAGGCGCGCATGTTCGACCTGGCCGATGGCTTCATCACCCTGCCCGGCGGCTTCGGCACGATGGAGGAGATCTTCGAGATGCTGACCTGGCGCCAGCTGGGCATCGGCAACAAGCCCTGCGCGTTCCTGGACATCGACGGCTTCTACCAGCCGCTGATCGCGATGATCGACCGCATGGTCGAGCAGCGCTTCCTGCACGCGGCCCAGCGCGCCGATCTGTGGCATGGCGAGGAGATTGATGCGCTGCTGGGGTGGATGCGCGCGTATACGCCAGCACAGGCGAGCAAGTGGATCGACGAAAAGCGCCGCGAGGCGCTGCGGTAAGCAATAGGGCGCGTAGCGACGCGTTGATCGGACTGGCGCCCAAAGGCTGTTGCGGCGCGGATCGACGAAAAGCGCCGCGAAGCATTGCGGTAAGCAACAGGCGCGTAGCGACGCGTTGGTCAGACTGGCGCCCACGGGCTGTTGCGGCGCGGATCGACGAGAAACGCCGCGAGGCGCTGCGGTGAGCCACAGGCGCGTAGCGACGCGTTCATCAGACTGGCGCCCAAGGGCTGTTGCGGCGCGGATCGACGAGAAGCGCCGCGAGGCGCTGCGGTAAGCAACAGGCGCGTAGCGACGCGTTCATCAGACTGGCGCCCAAGGGCTGTTGCGGCGCGGATCGACGAGAAGCGCCGCGAGGCGCTGCGGTAAGCAACAGGCGCGTAGCGACGCGTTGATCGGATTGGCGCCCAAAGCCTGTTGCGGTGCGGATCGACGGAAAGCGCCGCAGGCGCTGCGCTGAGCCAAGGCAACGGAGGCGTCAGGCCACGGGCCTGTCGATCGACGTCTCCACGCGGGCGACCGGCGCTGTCGCGTCGCCTCGTACCAGCGAAGATTCCGTGAGCGCGATCACGCTGCGGGTCGCGGCCGCGGATGGACGGCAGAAGGCATGCGGATTGACGGTGCGCGCCGCCTACGCAGCGCCACCAAAGGCCTCTACAATCCTGCGCAGGGGACAGGTCAGGACACAGGGTATGGCGCGCATTCTCATCGTCGACGATTCACCGTCGCAGTTGCTGGGCATCCAGCGCATCGTGGAAAAGCTGGGACACACGTGGATCACCGCCGAGGATGGCGTGCAGGGGGTCGAGTTGGCCAAGCGCGAGCTGCCCGACATGGTCCTGATGGACGTGGTGATGCCCAACCTCAACGGTTTCCAGGCCACCCGCCAGCTCAGCCGCGAGCCCACCACCAAGCACATCCCGGTGATCCTGGTGACCACCAAGGACCAGGACACCGACCGCATGTGGGGCATGCGCCAGGGGGCCAAGGCCTATCTGACCAAGCCCTTCTCCGAGGACGAACTGTCCGAGGTCATCGAGCGCATCCTCAGCGCCGCGCGCCAGCCGCCGACCTCGGCCGCCTGACGCCAGCCGGCCATCGCGAAACACGAAACGGGCGCCCTGCGGCGCCCGTTTCGCATTCTGGCTCAACGCGGGCGTGGGTCAGCTGTCGGCGAAGGCCTTTGCCAGCTTCTCGTAGGCCTTGCGCTGGGCCTCGGTGACCGCGCGTGGCGCGGTGATCTCCAGCTCCACGATCTGGTCGCCATCCGGCGGACCCGGCAGGCCGCGGCCGCGCAGGCGCAGCTTGCGCCCGGCGTCGGAGTCGGGCGGGATCTTCAGCTCGACCGAACCGCCCAGCGTCGGCACGCTCACCGTGGCGCCCAGCGCCGCCTGCCAGGGCGTGACCTGCAGGACGTGGATGATGTTGCGCCCGTCCACTTCGAACTGCGGATCGGCCGCGTACTCGATCTCCAGCAGCAGGTTGCCGCCGCCGTTGCCCTGCCCGCTCAGGCGGATTGCCTGGCCGGGCTTGATGCCCTTGGGCACGCGCACGTCCAGCTGCTTGCCGTTGACGGTCACGCGGATGCTGCTGCCCTCGTAGACCGCCTTGAGCGGCACCGACAGCTTGGCGCGGGTATCGCCGCGCGGCGCCTGGCCGCTGCGGAAGCCCGGACCGCCGCGCGCGCGCTGGCCGAACAGGTTCTCGAAGAAATCGCTGAAGCCAGCACCGCCGCCCCCGGCGCTGCCGAAGACTTCCTCGAAGTCGAAGCCCTGGCCGCCGTAGCCGCCGCCGAAGTCCTGCGGCTGGTATTCCTGCCCGGGCCGATAGCCGCGCGCGCGCAGCTGATCGTAGGCCGCGCGTTTCTCCGGATCGCGCAGGGCCTCGTAGGCCTCGTTGACCGCCTTGAAGCGCTCCTCGGCATCGGCCTCCTTGCTGACGTCGGGGTGGTACTTGCGCGCCAGGCGGCGGTAGGCGGTCTTGATCTCCGCCTCGCCGGCCGTGGGTTCAACGCCAAGCGTCTGGTAGTAGTCCTTGAATTCCATCGTACCTCCGCAAGAAGGCCCGCGGCTTGGCAGCCGCGGGCCCGATCCTGGCCACGATGCGGCAAACACCGCATCGCGACCGGTTCATGGGACCCGCGCGGAACGCGGGCCGGGGTACAGGTTACTGGATCGACCCGACCTGGATGCGACGCGGCGCGGCCTCGGGCCGCTTGGGAATCACCACTTCCAGCACGCCGTTGCGACCGGTGGCGACGATGCCCTCGGCGTCGGCGGTGTCCGGCAGGGTGAAGCTGCGCGCGAACGCGCCATGGCGACGCTCCTGACGGGTGAAGCGGGCGTCCTCGCCGGCCTGCGGCGCGGCGCGCTCGCCACGGATGCTCAGGACGTTCTTGTCCATCTGCACCTCGATCGCCTCCAGGTCCACGCCCGGCAGGTCGGCGAAGATCACGAAGCGGTTCGCTTCTTCCTTCACGTCCACGCGCGGGGTCCAGCCCACGCTGTCGGTGGCGGCCTGGCCGGCCTGCGCGAAGCGGTCCAACACGCGTCCCAGTTCGAGCTGGCCGGGGCGGACGGGCCAGCCTTGATAGCGCACGAAATTCATCATGAATGTCTCCGATTGGATGGCCGCAGACGCGACGTGCGTGCGGCAGGGGCCCGTGGCCTCCGTGACCAACAGATAAGCGCGGCATGCGGCTTTTCAAGGGTTTTGACGCCGCCTTCCCACGGCCCTGCCTAGGGTACGGTTCACGCGGCCGCCCTCCCGCGCCTCCAAAGCTCCCATGACGATCCAGATCGGCGACCCCATCCCCGAAGTCATCCTGACCCGCATCCGCCAGGGCGTGGAGAAGGTCGACACCCCGACCCTGTTCGGCGCGCACAAGGTCGTGCTGTTCGCGGTCCCGGGCGCCTTCACCCCGACCTGTTCGGCGCGTCATCTGCCTGGCTTCATCGAGCACTTCGACGCATTCCGCAAGCGCGGCATCGAGGTGTATTGCGTGTCGGTCAACGACGCGTTCGTGATGAAGGCCTGGGGCGAATCGCTGCACGTGCCCGAAGGGCTGCAGCTGCTGGCCGACGGCAGCGGCGACTTCGCACGCGCGCTGGGCCTGGAGCTGGACCTGGGCGCGCAGGGCATGGGCCTGCGCTCCAGGCGCTACGCGCTCTACGCCGAGGACGGCGTGGTCAAGCAACTCTGGGTCGAGGAGCCCGGTGCGTTCGAGGTCTCCTCCGCCGACTACGTGCTGCAACACCTTCCCGACTGATCCTTCCCACCGCACATCCATCAAGCGAGGCAAGCCAATGTCCAAGACATCAGCCACCAAGTTCAACCACACCTCGGCCGCCGACCTGGCCGATCGCGAGACCCTGCGCGCCAACGCGCGCAAGAAGCTCGAGGACGGCGCGATCACCGATTCCTATACGGCCGACCGCAAGGAAGTCGTCAAGCTGCTCAACGAGGCGCTGGCCACCGAATACGTGTGCGTGCTGCGCTACTACCGCCATTACTTCATGGCCAAGGGCATGCTGGCCGACGCGGTCAAGGCCGAGTTCCTGGAGCACGCCAAGCAGGAGCAGGACCACGCCGGCATGCTGGCCGAGCGCATCGTCCAGCTCGGCGGCGAGCCGGATCTCAACCCCGACACCCTGACCGCGCGCTCGCACGCCGAGTACAAGGAAGGCAGCGACCTGCGCGACATGGTCAAGGAGAACCTGATCGCCGAGCGCATCGCCATCGACAGCTACCGCCAGATGATCAACTACATCGGCGACAAGGACACCACCACCAAGCGCATCCTCGAGCGCATCCTGGAGCAGGAAGAAGAGCATGCCGATGAGTTCGCGGACATGCTGGAAGGGTGGATCGGTAAGTAAGGCTGGGGACAGGGGCCAGGCGTATCGCCGACTCTTGCTTCAGTAAGCATCTCCTGCAAGGAAGTTGATTTGACACACAGACGCCGGGCATCGCCCGGCGTTTTCTTTAGGACATGCCCCCAATCCCTGCATGCGCGCCCGGACGACTAGCGCCAACCTCTGACCCCTGCCCCCTGCTTCCCTACCGCAGCACACGGAAACGCAGCGTGCTCCACGCGCCGCTGTCGGCCAGCGCGGTCAGCGTGTGCTCGCCCGGCTGCTCGAAGCCGTGCTCGAAGCTGCGCGCGCCGCGGGTCAGGCCGATCCAGCGCCCGTCGAGCAGCCACTGCACCTCGGCCTCGGTGCCCAAGGCGCGCAGGCGCACGCTGGCCGGCTTGTCGCTGCCCGGCGCACGCGCCAGCGTGGCGCCGTCGTTGAGGCCCTCGATGCGCAGCGCGGCGCTGGCCTCGCGTCCATCCGGCGCGCAGTCCGGCGCCAGCGGCGGCAGCTGGGCGGCGCGGCGTTCGGCCACGCTCAGCCAGGGTGAGGTCAGCGCCGGCCAGCGCGCAATGCTCGCCTCCTGCGCCGCATGCGGCCGGGTGCATTCGGCCGACAGACGCTGGCCGCTGGCGGCATCGCGCTGGAAGCTCTCGCGCCCGGCACGCCAGAGCCGCGCGTCGCGCTCGGCGAAGGTCGGCGGCACGTTGCCGTCCAGCGTCCAGGCCTGCATCCGACGCTGGCACAGCTGCGGCGCCTGCGGGTCGGGCGGCAGGCCCAGCGGCCAGCACACCTCGACCTGGGCCACGTTGGCCGGCGGCGCCACGGCCGCCGCATCGCCACGGCTGCGCGGCAGGCTGTCGATCACCTCGAACATCAGCGGCAGCGCGGTCACCGCCCCGTACTGGCCCGGCAGCGGCGTGCCGTCGGGCCGGCCGACCCACACACCGACCGTATAGCGGCGCGTGCCGCCGATCGCCCACGCGTCGCGGTAGCCGTAGCTGGTGCCGGTCTTCCAGGCCACGCGCGGGCGGCCACCAGTGTCGAAGGTGCCCACGCTCTCGCCGGGCCGTGGGTTATCCTGCAGCACCTGGCGGATGATCCAGGCCGCGCCCGGCGAGAGCAGTCGACGGTCGGACACCGGGTCTTCTGGGCGATAGCGCACGCGCCCGGCCAGCCCGTCGCGGTTGAACGCGGCGAACGCGCCGACCAGGTCCTCCAGGCGCGCGCCGGTGCCGCCCAGGATCATCGCCAGGTTGGGCACCGCCCCGCGCGGGAAGCGCAGCGCGATGCCGCCGTTGGCCAGCCGCGCGGCGAAGCGCGTCGGGCCGACGTGGTCCAGCACGTCCACCGCGGGCACGTTGAGCGACAGGCGCAGCGCCTCGGCCGCGCCGACCGGCCCGTTGAAGGCGGCATCGAAGTTCCCCGGCCGGTAGCCGCCGAAGCCCTGCGGCGCATCGACCAGCAGGCTCTCCGAGTGGATCAGCCCATCGTCCAGCGCCAGCCCGTACAGGAAGGGCTTGAGCGTCGAGCCCGGCGAACGCCAGGCCTGCACCATGTCCACGTGGCCCAGGCGCTTGTCGTCGCCGAACTGCACCGAGCCCACGTAGGCGCGCGCCTCCATCGTCGTGTTGTCCACCACCAGCAGCGCCGCCGAGGTGCGCTCCGGCAGGTTGGAGAAGTAGGCGGTGACGCGCTGTTCCAGCGTGCGCTGCAGGTCGGCGTCCAGCGTGGAGACGATGCGCGCGGCGCGCGGCTGCTGCTGATGCAGGCGCTCGGCCAGCAGCGCCGCGCTCAGCGGCGGCTGCAGGGCGCGCGCGACCACCGGTTCGATGCGGGCATCGTCCACCTGCGCCTGGGTCCACACGCCGAGGGCGACCATGCGCGCCAGCACCTTGTCGCGCGCCGCCCGCGCGGCCTGCGGGTGGCGGTCCGGGCGCAGCCGGCTGGGCGACTGCGGCAGCACCGCCAGCAGCGCGGCCTCGGCATGCGACAGGCGCGCGGCCGGCTTGCCCAGGTAGGCCCAGCTGGCGGCCTCCACGCCCTCGATGGTGCCGCCGAACGGCGCGCGCTCCAGGTACAGGTCGAGGATCTGCCGCTTGCTCAGGTGCGCCTCCAGCTGCAGCGCGCGCAGCAGCTGCTTGGCCTTGCCCCAGGGCGTGCGCGTGTGCGGGTCGAGGATGCGCGCGACCTGCATGGTGAGCGTCGAGCCGCCCGAGACGATCTGCCCGCGCCGCAGCATCTGCCCGCCCGCGCGCAGCAGCGCCCACGGATTGACGCCCGGATGCCGCCAGAACCAGCGGTCCTCGTAGGTCAGCAGCGCCTGCAGGTACAGCGGCGAGACGCCCTCGGGCGAGGCCGGATAGCGCCACACCCCGTCGCGATCGGCGAAGGCCCGCAGCGGCGTGCCGTCGCGCGCCACCACCAGCGTGCTGGTATCGCGCGCCTTGGGCAGCGGCGGCGGGAAGGCGAAGTCCAGGACCATCAGCGCCACCAGCACAGCGACGGCCGTCCAGCGCAAGGTCCGCAACCACCCATGCAGGTGCAAGCGTGGTGGCCGCCTCATTCCGGCCCCGGCGGGGCCAGCTGGCGCAGGGCCTGAATCACGGGGTCGACTGGTGCCAGCGCATCGCCTGATCGGCAAAGCCTTGCGGCCAGGCGGAATCCTGGCGCGGCACCGTTGCGACCGGCGAACTCATCCGGCGGACACCCAGTTCTCCAGTCGCAGCCCAGGCACACGTTCGAACTCACGTAGGTTGTTGCTGACCAGCACCGCGTCCAGCGCCAGCGCATGCGCCGCGATCAATTGATCCATTGCTCCGATCGGTGTGCCCTGACGCTCCAATCCGCTGCGCAGCGCGCCATAACGACGCATGGCGGCTTCATCGAAGGAAAGCACATCCAGCGGTGCCAGGAACTTGTCCAGCGCCTGACGGTTGCGCTGGGATCCACTCTTGGCCACGCCATAGTCCAACTCGGCGCCGGTGATGCTGGAAATCGCGACCTGCCCGATCTGCAGGCCAGCGAAGTGCTCGAACACCCTAGGCGGACGCCGATTGATGATGTAGATGCAGATGTTGGTATCCAGCAGATAGAGCACGCGGCTCATCGCAACCAGTCCTCCCGCACCTGCTGCTCGGGTTGGTCGCGTTGCAGGGCAAAGCCTGGCTCGAACTCTTCGACTGCCTCACGCATCAACTGCCAGGGCGCCTCCACCGGCAGCAACAACACGCCGTTGCCGAAGCGCCGAGCAATGACTTGATCACCTTCAAAGCGCAAGGCCTTGGGCAGGCGCACGGCCTGGCTGCGTCCCGACTGGAAAAGTTTTGCGGTCGTGGTCATGGCGATGCTCCGACTGAGGCCAGGTATACACCAATGATAGATATCATGTCCACCGAGTCAATGGCATGCGCCTCGACGTCCGGGACGGTCGCGCGTGCTGATCGCAGCGATCACCGCACGAACACCGGCGGTTAGGCACCGCCGCGCCGAACAGGACGTCTTGCACGCAGGCCGAAGCACCCGTCTCGCCGGGTGTGTTGCACCGCCATCCCGATCAGGCGGGAACAACGGCACTCCAATCGACGGGCACTACGGCTGCACCACCGTGATCGTGGTCGGAGTGGAGGTACCGACGCCGCGGATGTCGGGGCGGTACATGTCCTCCACCAGCGGCGGCGGCACGGTGTAGGTGCCCGGGGTGACGGCGCGGACCAGATAGAACACCTTGGCGCCGCTGCCGCCGCGCCCCAGGCGCAGGGCGGCCACGTAGCGGTCGTCGCGGAACTCCTCGTGCTTGACCTCGGCCGCCTCGCCGCGCTCGGTAAGGGTGATGCCATCGACCACCACGTCGGCCCACTGCTTGGCGTCGGACAGGTTGAAGTTCTCGATCTCCAGCCCCGCCGGCAGCAGGTCGGTGAGCAGCGCGTCGGGCACCTCAGTGTCGGCGGTGATGCGCAGACCCACGATCAGCGCCTCGCCCTCCTTCAGCGTGCCGCCCTTCCACTCGCTGCCGTCGGTGGCGTAGTAGCGCCGGGTGACGCCGATCTTCGACTGGTCCTCGGCCGGTGCGGTGCGCGGCACGCCGGCGATCTCCAGGCTGGCGTAAAGCGGCGGCTGGCCCTGTGGGCTGAAGCTCACGCCCTTGGCCAGGGTGGCCATGTCGAAGCTGCGCGCGAACAGGCGCAGGTCCTGCACCGTCTCGCTGGCGCTGTCGGCCGACCAGGTGCCGCCGAGCGTCTTGGCCTGCGCATCGCCCAGCAGCGACTTGCCCAGCCGCGCGATCGCGACCTGTTCCTGCGTGCTCAGGTAGAACCAGCGTGCCTTGCGGCGCTCGTCCAGCTCGCGGCCCAGGGCGATCACGCGCGCGTCGTACTCGGGCTTGGACAGCTTGCGCTCGCGCACCAGCGCAAGCATCAGCGCGTCGTCGCGCAGCCGGGTGCCGTAGTCGCCCAGCCACTCCGGCCGGTCGCCGGTCTTGTCGAAGCCCAGCGCGATGGCGCGTGCGCCGCGCTTGGTGTCGCCCTGCAGCGACAGCGCCAGCCCCAGCTGCACCAGCGGCAGGCCGGTCATCGACTTGCCCCGGTCGTTGTCGTACAGCGCCCGCAGGGTGCCCAGCGGCGCGCGGCCCACGCGCGCCAGCACGTAGCCGGCATAGGCCTGGTTGGCGAAGCGCAGGTGATCGCGGAAGTTGGACCCGTAGAACTGGTTGCCGCCGGACAGCAAATCCTCGCTGAGGCGGTTCAAGGCCTTCTGCAGCACCGTGTCGGGCACGGCGAAGCCGCCCTCGCGCGCGTCGAGCAGGAAGTCGGCCACGTATGGGGTGATGTACGGCACCACGTCGCCATCGTCGCCCCACATCGAGAAGTTGCCGTTGGCCACCTGCATCGAGGCGATGCGGGCGAAGGCGCCCTCCATGCGCTCGCGGCGCTTGACCGGGTCCAGCCCCTTGGTGCCTAGCAGGTCGGCGGTGGCCTGGTCCATCACCAGGGCGGCGTAGCCCTTGCTGGTGGTCTGCTCGATGCAGCCGTAGGGGTACTTGAGCAGGTCCTCCAGCGCGGCGGCGAAGGGAATCGGCGGCAGCGCGCTGACCACCATGCGCGCGCGCACCGAATCGGGCATCAGCCCATCGGCGAAGCCCGCGCCCATCGTCACCGGCGCCAGCGGATCGATCACCCGGCTCTCGGTGCGGGTCACGCTGGGCCAGCCGGCGCGCACCGGCAGGTCGAAACTGCGGTCGACCTTGAAGCCGTCGGCCGCGCCGTCCACGCGCACGCGCACCTGCGCGGTCGTATAGCCCTCGCGCGCCTGCAGCGGGAAGCTCAGCGTGGTCTTGGCGCCGTCGGCCAGCGACACGCTGCGGCTGCCCTCGCCGATGGCCAGCGGCCCGGTGCCGTCCACCTGCACGCGGAAGGTGCCCGGCCTGCCGGTGAAGTTCTGCACATCCAGGGTGACCATGCTGCGGTCGCCCGGCGCCAGCACGCGCGGCATGCTGGCCTCGGCCACCACCGGCGCGCGCACGAGGATCTGGGTGTCGCGGCTGCCGTAGTGGTCGTCCGAATAGACCAGCGCCGACACGCGCAGGGTGCCGTTGAAGTCGGGCACCTTGAGCAGCACGCGTGCATTGCCCTTGGCGTCCAGCTTCACCGGCCCGGCGAACAGGTCCACGGTCTGCACCTTGGCGGTCGGCCGCCGCGCCTGCGGCAAGGCACCCAGCGCCATGTCGCCGCCGAAGCGCAGCTTGGCCGTGTCGCCCTCGTAGCTCTCGATCACCCGGCCGTAGACGTCGTAGCTGTCCACGCCCAGGCGGCGCTGGGCGAAGAAGTGCGCGGTGGCGTCGGGCACCGGATAGCGGGTGATGTTGAGGATGCCCACGTCCACCGCCGAGACGGTGACATGCGCGTCCTTGCCGGCCAGCTGCGGCACGCTGACCGTCACGGCCAGGTCCTGGCCGGGCTTCATCTGCTCGGGCGCCTTCAGGCCCACGGCCACGCGCCGGGCGCTGCGGTCCATCGGCACGTGCGCCACGCCGACCGCGCGCGCGGGGGTGATCTTGGACGGCGCGCTGCCGCCGCGGAACACCAGCGCGGTCACATAGACGTCGTGGCGTTCCCAGTCCGGGGTGACCGGGATCTCGAACACGCTGCCGGCCTTGGCCTCGATGTTCTTGACGTAGAGCATGTGGTCGGACTCGACCATCAGCACGCCCTTGCCGTCGTGCGGCGGGGTGAGGGTGACCTTGAGCGTGTCGCCGGCGCGGTAGCCGGTCTTGTCCAGCGACAGCTTGACCTTGTCCGGGCGCGCGTCCAGGCCGCGGTTGTCGTCGTTCCAGCTCCAGCCGGCGGTGAACGGATAGCGCGTGGTCAGCCCGGTGGCCGGGTCGAACACCTCCAGCCGGTAACCGCCCAACTCCACCGGGAAGTCCACGCGCACCGCATCGCCGCCGACATCGACGGTCTTGGTGTCGACGTTCTCGAAGCGCTGGGTGTAGTCGAACGACCAGCCGGTGTCCTCGTCATGGGTCCAGTGGTAGTCGCGGCGCTCGCGTACCAGGGTGACCTTCAGGCCCTTGCCCGGCTGGCGCGCGCCGGCGGCGTTGAAGCGGGCGATCTCGAAGCCCGCCGTACCGTTGGCCGCCGAGCCTTCCTTGTCGTCGAACAGCGGCCGCACGCCGGCCAGCACGTCGGCCGGCCACAGCACACGCTTGAGGGAGCGGTTGACCGTGCGTCCGCCGGTTTCGTACACGCTGCCGGTGACGATCGCCGCCACCGGGGTGACCGGCTTGACCTCGTCAGGCAGCGACAGCGTGTCCTCGTAGTGGCCCTTGGCGTCGAACGTGGCATCGACCACGTCCTTGGCCTCCTTGGGCAAATCCACCGTGGCATCGCCGAAGAACCAGCCCGGCAGCTTGTCCAGCGGATGCTGCTCCACCGCCACGGCCAGCTTGGCGGTGAAGCGGTTGCCGTCGGCCGGCGCGCCGTACAGATAGGCCGCGTCGGCCTTCAGCGCCAGGCCCTGGCCGGGCTTGAGGATCTCCGGCGCGGACAGGTCCAGCTTCATGCGCTCGGGCAGGAACTCCTCGATGCGCAGGGTCATGCCCTGCACCGCCTGCGCGCTGGCCGGGTCGGTGCGGAACTCCACCTGCCAGCGCCCGGTCGGCGCCTCCACCGGGATGGCCTGCTCGAAGGCGAAATAGCCCTGCTCGCCCGGCGTCAGCCGGGTCTCGCGGAAGATCTTGCCGTCGGGCTGCTTCAGGCGCAGGTACAGCGGCTGCCCGGCCTTGACCGGCTTGCCGTCGAAGTCGCGCAGAAGCGCCGACACGCGCACCGTCTCGCCGGGGCGATAGAGGTCGCGGCCGGACCAGGCGAACACGTCGAACCAGGCCTGCTCGCGCCCGGCCACGGCGAATTCGGACAGGTCCAGCGCCGGCTGGTTGAACGGCAGCAGGGTGACATCCTTGCCGCGGCTGGCCACCAGCACCTGGCCGGCGTTGAGCGTGTACTTGAGCAGCGCGTTGCCGTTGCCGTCGGTCTCGCCCTTGAGCACGGTCTCGCCCTTGGCGTCGAGCACGCGCAGCTGCGCACCGCCGGTGGCGCTGCCGTCGGCCAGCGAGGCGGTGTGGACGAACAGCGTGTCCTTGTAGGCGCGCGCGTGCAGCCCCAGGTCGCTGACGCTGAAGAACGCGGTCTGCAGCTGGTCTGAGTAGCGCCCCACGCGCTTCATCACCGCGAAGTACAGGCCCGGCTCCTGCAGCTGCTTGATGTCCTGCACCGGCAGATAGCTGACCATGCGCTCGTTGGGCTTGCCGCCCAGCACGAAGCGGTTGAGGTAGACCGAATCGGCCAGCTCGCCCAGCGGCTTGTTCTCGCTATAGTCCTCGTCCAGCGACCAGGCGCCGCGACTGCCGCCGCGCTGGTACTGGGCGAAGAAGCGCGGCAGCTGCGATTCGCGCACGCGCAGGAATTCCACGTCCACTTCCGGCACGTTGATCGACACCACCGGCAGGCCGCGGGTGTCCTTGGCCGGCAGCACGCTGCCCTGCGAGGCGAAGGCCACCGCCGGCTCGATCTGCCCGGTGTGCACGACCTGTTCGACCGCCTTGCCCAGGCTGCCGCCGGCCGCGGCCAGCAGGCCCGCATCGATCTTGACCGTGTAGTCGCGCGCGGCCTCCACCGACGGGAAGCGCAGGATCTTGGCGTGCTCATCCAGCACCCAGCTGCCGCTGACCACCGCGCCCTTGTCGTCGCTGACGTGGATCAGCTTGTCGAAGTCCTGCGACTCGACCAGCGGCTGGCTGAATTCCAGCGCGATGGCCACCTGGCCCTCGTGCTGGTCCGGATAAGCGTTGACCAGGCCGAAGCCGGCGACGGACCTGGCCTTCTGCGCCTGTACCGCCTCGCCGGACACCGCCGGCAGATCGCCGGTCTTGTTACGGTCGCAGCCGGTCAGGGCGAGCAGCGCGAAGGCGCCGGCCAGCAGGGCTGCACGCCAGGGGCGGCGCGACGGTCGCGACCGGATCGAAGAAGGCGCGTCCTGCGCGGCGACACGTTGCGGCGACAGCGCGCCGCGACCCTGGATACTCTCCATGCAACACCAGTCCCTTCAGCCGGTTTTGCGCGGGAGTATAGAGGGCGCGGATGCGGGCCGGTGCTGCGATTTGTGGCTTTTGGGGCAATCGGCGATGGGCTGAACCGGTAGAGCCTCATCGCCGCCGTCGGCCAAAAAGACCACAAGCGCGGCGCACCCTGTAGAGCGGAGCTTGCTCCGCTGGGGCTTTCCCATGAACCAGACGAAGAGCAGCGGAGCAAGCTCCGCTCTACAAACAGGCCGTGACTTGATCGGAAAGACCGTTGCTCCCACAAAGACGAAGCGGCCGCGCCTTTGAGGGCGCGGCCGCTGGAGGATGAAGCGCTGGCGGCGGTGCGGTCGGTGAACCGCGCCGCCGGCCGCTCTGCCGGCTCAGCCCGCAGGCGACGGCGGCGGCGCTTCTGCGCTGGCGTCGGCCGCCACCGCATCCTCTTCCTCCTCCAGCGAGGCGTCCAGACGCTCGATGGCCTGCAGCTTCTCGCCCTTGGACAGCCGGATCAGGGTCACGCCCTGGGTGTTGCGGCCCACGCAGGAGATCTCGGTCGAGCGCGTGCGCACCAGCGTGCCGCCGTCGGAGATCAGCATCACCTCGTCGGTATTGCCCAGCAGCAGCGCACCGACCAGCTTGCCGTTGCGCTCGTTGGTCTGGATGCCGATCACGCCCTGGGTGCCGCGCCCCTTGCGCGGGTAGTCGGCCAGCGGAGTGCGCTTGCCGTAGCCGTTCTCGGTGGCGGTGAGGATGTAGCAGCCCGATTCGTCCTGGAGGGTCTCCAGCACGGTCTCATCATTGGACTCGGCCACCTCGTCGGTGGACTCGTCCTCCGACTCGGCGCCGGCGCCGGCCGCGCGCTCGGCCACGATCAGGCTGACCACGTCCTCGCCCTTGGCCAGCTTGATGCCGCGCACGCCGGTGGCGGTACGGCCCATGGAGCGCACCGCCTCCTCGCCGAAGCGCACGGCCTTGCCGTTGGAGGCGAACAGCAGCACGTCGCGCTCGCCGTCGGTCAGCGCCACGCCGACCAGCGCATCGCCCTCGTCCAGGTTGATGGCGATCTTGCCGCGCGCCAGGCGGAAGGCGAACTCGGTCAGCGGGGTCTTCTTGACCGTGCCGTTGCGGGTGGCGAAGAACACGTAGCGACCCTGCGCGTACTCGCGTACCGGCAGCACCGCCTGCACCTTCTCATCGCCTTCCAGCGGGATCCAGTTGATGATCGGGCGGCCGCGCGCGTTCGGCCCGGCCTCGGGCAGCTGGTGCACGGCCAGCCAGAACACGCGGCCCTTGCTGGTGAAGGTCAGCAGCGTGTCGTGGGTGTTGACCAGCCACAGCTGGTCGATGAAATCCTCGTCCTTGGTCGTGGCCGCATTGCGGCCGCGGCCGCCGCGCTTCTGCGCGCGGTAGCTGCTGGCCGGCTGGCGCTTGGCGTAGCCGGCGTGGCTCAGGGTGACCACCATGTCTTCCGGGGCGATCAGATCCAGGATGTCCAGGTCTTCCTCGCTCTGGCGGATCTCGCTACGGCGCGCATCGCCGAACTCGGCCTTGACGTTCAGCAGCTCCTCGCGGATGACTTCCTTGAGCACGTCGGGGTTTTCCAGGATACGGATCAGCCCGGCGATGGTGTCCAGCAGCTGGCGGTATTCCTCGGTGAGCTTTTCCTGCTCCAGCCCGGTCAGGCGGTGCAGGCGCATCTCCAGGATCTGCGTGGCCTGGACTTCGGTCAGCTGGTAGCGGCCGTCGATGAAGCCCACGCCCCTGGGCAGGTCTTCCGGACGCGAGGCCTCGGCGCCGGAGGCGGCCAGCAGCGAACCCACCAGGCCCGGCTCCCAGGTCTTGGCGAGCATGCGTTCGCGCGCCTCGTTCGGGTTGGCCGAGGTCTTGATCAGCTCGATCATCTCATCGATGTTGGCCAGCGCGACGGTCAGGCCTTCGAGGATGTGGGCGCGGGCGCGCGCCTTGCGCAGCTCGAAGATCGTGCGGCGGGTCACCACCTCGCGGCGATGGCGCACGAAGGCTTCCAGCATCTGCTTGAGGTTCAGCAGCTGCGGTCGCCCGTCGACCAGGGCGACCATGTTGATGCCGAACACCGATTCCATCGGCGTCTGCGAATACAGGTTGTTGAGGACCACCTCGGCCGATTCGCCGCGCTTGACCTCGATGTAGATGCGCATGCCGTCCTTGTCGGACTCGTCGCGCAGCTCGCTGATGCCCTCGAGCTTCTTCTCCTTGACCAGCTCGGCGATCTTCTCGATCAGCCGCGCCTTGTTCACCTGGTACGGGATCTCGGTGACGATGATCGCCTCGCGCCCGGTGCGGTCGTCGACCTCGACCTCGGCCTTGGCGCGCATGCGCACGCGGCCGCGGCCGGTGCGGTAGCCGGCGATGATGCCGGCGGTGCCGTTGATGATGCCCGCGGTCGGGAAGTCCGGCCCGGGGATGTAGTCCATCAGCGCATCGATGTCGATCAGCGGGTTGTCGATCAGCGCGATCAGGCCGTCGACCACCTCGGACAGATTGTGCGGCGGGATGTTGGTCGCCATGCCCACCGCGATGCCGGCCGAGCCGTTGACCAGCAGGTTCGGGAAGCGCGTCGGCATCACCGACGGCTCCAGCTCCTTCTCGTCGTAGTTGGGCACGAAATCGACGGTTTCCTTGTCGATGTCGGCCATCAGCTCGTGGGTCAGGCGCGACATGCGCGCCTCGGTGTAACGCATCGCCGCGGCCGAGTCGCCGTCGACCGAACCGAAGTTGCCCTGCCCGTCCACCAGCAGGTAGCGCAGCGAGAACGGCTGGGCCATGCGCACCAGCGTGTCGTACACCGACTGGTCGCCGTGCGGGTGGTACTTACCGATCACGTCGCCGACGATGCGCGCGGACTTGTAGTACGGCTTGTTGCTGTGCGCGCCCAGTTCGTTCATCGCGTACAACACGCGGCGATGCACCGGCTTCAGGCCGTCCCGGACGTCCGGGAGGGCGCGGCCCACGATCACGCTCATGGCGTAATCGAGGTAGCTCTTGCGCATCTCGTCTTCGAGGTTGACGGGGATGATTTCCTTGGCGAGATCAGCCATTCGAGGTCCGTGCTTGTGTTCGGTACATCGGGCCGAAACAGGCCAGGCCGCCAACGGCGCGGCAGGCTGGTTTCGGAGGGGATTTCAACCTTGAAATTGTAACACGCGCACGCCCCCCGATGCGTACCGGGAAGCGCCAAGAATCAATCACTTGCGCGCGGAAGCGGGCCTTGCGCGCGGGCCTGCGGCGACCGCGCCCAAGGCCTTGCGCGGGGCGCATCGCAAGCCCCGGTCGCGTTCTTCAGCCGAAGGCGGCGCGCATCTTCTCGGTGGTGGGCCGCTCGACCACGCCCTTCTCGGTGACGATGGCATCGATCAGGCTGCCCGGCGTGACGTCGAACACCGGGTTCCAGGCCTTGATGCCCTCGGCCACGGTGCGCACGCCGCCGATGCCGTGCAGCTCGCCCGGATCGCGCTCCTCGATCTCGATCAGCTCGCCGCTGGGCGTGTCCATGTCCACGGTCGAGGACGGCGCGACCACCATGAACTTCAGGCCGTGGTGACGCGCGGCGATGGCCAGCTGATAGGTGCCGATCTTGTTGGCGGTATCGCCGTTGGCGCAGATGCGGTCGGCGCCGACCACCACCCACTGCACCGCGCCGGTCTTCATCAGGTGCGAGGCGGCCGAGTCGGCGATCAGCGTGGCGTCGATGCCGTCCTGCTGCAGCTCCCACACCGTCAGGCGCGCGCCCTGCTGCCACGGCCTGGTCTCGTCGGCGAAGACCTTGCCGATGCGGCCCTGCGCCACGCCGGCGCGGATCACGCCCAGCGCGGTGCCGAAGCCGGCAGTGGCCAGCGAGCCGGTGTTGCAGTGGGTCAGCACGCCGCTGCCCTCGCCGATCAGTGCCGCGCCCAGCTCGCCCATGTGGCGGTTGGCGGCCAGGTCCTCGCTGGCGATGGCCTGCGCCTCGCGCTCCAGCACGGCGCGCCAGTCGGCGCCGGCGGGCTGCAGCGCGCGGCGCATGCGCGCCAGCGCCCAGGCCAGATTGACCGCGGTGGGACGGGCGGCGTTGAGGCGCTGCAGGGCCGGTTCGAGCTTCAGCGCGGCCTCGGCGCCGTCGGACGCCTCGATGGCGCGCCCGGCCAGCACCGTGCCCCAGGCCGCGGCGATGCCGATCGCCGGCGCGCCGCGCACGGCCAGCGCGTGGATCGCCGCGGCGACCTCGTCGCTGGTGCTGCAGGTCAGGTGTTCTACGACGAAGGGCAGCTTGCGCTGGTCGAGCAGCTGCAGGGCATCGCCGGTCCACAGCAGGGGCCGGATGCGGTCGTAGCGGGCGTAATCGAAGGTCTCGTTCATCGGCGCATTTTACCCGCGCCGATGTGGCGGTTCATCGGACCCGGAACAGGCCCCGGCATCCGCCATCGACCCACACGCCCTGCGCGTCCCAGCCCCAGGTGCTGCCTTCCTTGCAGGCGGTGTCGGAGAGCTGGCGCAGCAGCGTGGCCGGCGGGCTGGTCACCTGCGCATCGCAGCGGCGGCGCTGCTGGTCCTGCGATTCGCAGCGCAGCACCTTGTGGCGCAGGTCGAACTCGCCGCCGTCGTCATCGCCGGCGCCGCTGATGAACTCGCCGCGGCAGCCATGATCGACCCAGACGCCGAAGCGGCCGTAATCCCAGGTACGGCCCTTGATGCACGGCATGTTGGACACCTGCCGGGTCAGGCGCACGCCGGCCGAAGTGTCCACGTCGCAATACCTCAGGTTCTGGTCCTTGGACTCGCAGCTGAAGTGCTCCACCGGCACCTCGCCCGGCGGCGTGTCGTGGCCGCCGAACATCCAGCCCACGCTGCCGCAGGCGGACAGCATCAAGGCGGCGGTTCCCGGAAGCCCGGCCTGCAGCACACGACGGATGGACACGACATTCCCCTGAGCGATACGCAAGCTTCAACTCCCTGCGAGCACTGCATGCCAGCATAGTGACCTGTTTACGATCCGTGTATGCCTTTGGTGTGTCAGGCCCGTGCGAAATCGAAGGCCAGCACGTCGGCGATGCTCGCCGTCCCCAGCATCGCCATCAGCAACCGGTCGATGCCTACCGCCACGCCGGCGCAGTGTGGCATGAGGGGCAGGGCCTCTAGCAAGAGGCGATCCTGCGGCGGCTGCACCAGACCGCGTTCGGCCCGGCGCCGCTGGTCGCCGGTAAAGCGTGCGCCCTGCTCGGCCGCGTCGCGCAGCTCGTGGTAGCCGTTGGCCAGCTCGACCGCGCCCAGGTACAGCTCGAAGCGCTCGGCCACCGGCGGGTCGTCCGGGCGCAGCCTGGCCAGGGCGGCCTGGCTGGCCGGCCAGTCATGGACAATGGTGATGCAGTCGGCGGCGAACGCCGGCTGCAGGTGGTGGGTGATCAGCAGGTCCAGCCAGTCGTCGCGGGTGAGCCCTTCGCCGTCGATGCGCACCGACGCCAGCGGCGCCTGCAGCTGTTCCAGCGTGGCGCTGAACGGGTCCAGCCGCAGGCCGCGCAGGAACAGCTCGCGGTAGGTCAGCTCGTCCACGCGCGCCCGGCGATCGACCAGGGCCAGGGCCAGGCGCACCAGCTCGACCGTCTCCTGCGCCAGGCGCCGGTGGTCCCAGCCCACGCGGTACCACTCGAGCATGGTGAACTCGGGGTTGTGGCGGCCGCCGGCCTCGCCATTGCGGAACACGCGGCCCAGTTCGTAGCAGTCGCCGATGCCGGCGGCGAGCAGGCGCTTGAGCGGGTACTCGGGCGAGGTGCGCAGCCAGCGCGTGCGCGCGCCGGCACTGACATGGCCGCTGAACGCGGTCGTGAAGCTGTCGATGTTGGGCTCGGTGTTGCCGGCCTGGGACAGCACCGGCGTCTCGACCTCCAGCACCTCGCGCTGGGCGAAGAACGCACGCACCTGGGCGTTGAGCCTGGCGCGCAGGCGCAGCACCTCCAGGCGGGCGCTGGGCTGCCAGCTCACGCGTACTGATCCAGGAAGGCGGTCAGCCGCGCCTCGTCCCAAACCTCGATGCCCAGGTCCTGCGCCTTGGTCAGCTTGGAACCGGCCTCGCTGCCGGCGACCACGAAGGCGGTCTTCTTCGACACGCTGCCGGCGACCTTGGCGCCGAGCGCCTCGAGCCGGGCGCCGGCCTCGTCGCGGGTCATCGATTCCAGGCTGCCGGTGAGCACCACGGTCTGGCCGGTCAGCGGTCCGGTCTGGATCGCGCTGGCCTGGGGCGTGATCGCGTCCAGGCGCGCCAGGGCCTCGCCGGTGGCCTGCAGCAGGTGGGCGTGGTCGTCCGCGTCGCGCCATTCGACCAGGGCGGCCGCGGTGTCCTTGGGCAGGCCGGCGGCGACCAGCGCGTCCTGGTCGGCCGCGAGGATCTGGGCGACCTGCGGCATCGCCGCGGCCAGCGCGGTGGCGCGGATCCGGGTCAGCTTGGGGATCTCCAGGTCGACCAGCAGCGTGGCCAGGTCCAGGCCTTCGCGCAGCAGCGCGCTGGGCGGATGGCTGTCGACCATCTCCACCCCGCGCGCCAGCAGGTCGTCGATGGCCTGCTGGTTGCCGGACTGTTCGAAGAAACGCCCCAGCGCGCGCGCCACCTCGCCGCCGATGTCCGGCACGCGCTTGAACACGGGCCAGGGCAGCCTGCGCACCAGCTCCAGGTCGCCGAACCACGCTGCCAGCGCCTTGGCCGTGCTCTCGCCGACATGCTCGATGCCCAGGGCGAACAGGAAGCGCTCCAGGGTCGTGCGCTTGCTGGCCTCCAGCGCGGCGACCAGGTTCTCGGCCCACTTGGTCGCGATCTTCTTGCGGTTCCAATCGAAGGCCGGCAGGCCGGCGCGCAGCAGGTCGGCCTGCCAGGTCTCCGGCACTGCATCGCCGTCGCCGCGCACGCGGGCGAGTGCGGCCTCCAGCTTCGCGTACGCGCCGGCGGCCAGATGCTCGCGCGCCTCGCGCAGGAAGCCCTCCGGCGTCTCGGCACCGGTGACCAGACGCAGCTGCAGCAGCTGATCCAGGTCGAGCGTGTAGAGATCGGCCACGCCCTGGACCACGCCGGCATCGACCAGCACCTCGATGAACTTCTCGCCCAGCCCGTCCACGTCCATCGCCCGGCGCGAGACGAAGTGGCGGATGGCCTCCTTGCGCTGGGCCGGGCAGCTCAGCTCGCCCGAGCAGCGCCACACCGCCGCGCCCTCCTCGCGCACGATGTCCGAGCCGCACACCGGGCACTGCGCCGGCATCTGCCAGGGTGCGGTGTCGGCGGGACGGCGCTCGAGGATCACGCTGACCACCTCGGGGATCACATCGCCGGCGCGGCGCACGATCACCGCATCGCCCACGCGCACGTCCAGGCGCGCGATCTGGTCGGCGTTATGCAGGGTGGCGTTGGTGACGGTGACCCCGGCCACCTGCACCGGCGCCAGGCGTGCGACCGGCGTGGCCGCGCCGGTGCGACCGATCTGGATCTCGATGTCCTCCACCGTGGTGGCCTGTTCCTGCGCCGGATACTTGTGCGCAAGCGCCCAGCGCGGCGCGCGCGAGACGAAGCCCATCTCGCGCTGGCCGGCCACGTCGTCCAGCTTGTAGACCACCCCGTCGATGTCGAACGGCAGCGAATCGCGCTTTTGCCCGATCTCGCGGTAGTAGCGCAACAGCCCCTCGGCGCCTTCGACCACCTGCGACAAGTCGCTGACCGGGAAGCCCCATTCGCGCAGGCGCTGCAGCGTGCCCGAGTGCGTGTCCGGCAGCGCGCCCTCCTCGACCTCGCCGACGCCGTACGCGTAGAACGCCAGCGGCCGCTGCGCGGTGATGCGCGCATCGAGCTGGCGCAGCGAACCGGCCGCGCCATTGCGCGGATTGGCCAGCACCTTGCCGCCATGCAGGCGCGCCTGTTCGTTATAGGCCTCGAACGCCGCCCGCGGCATATATACCTCGCCACGGACTTCCAGGACGCTGGGAATGGGGAATGGAGAATGGGGAATGGCAGAAGCAGCTCCGCTCTTGCCTTTCCCGACTCCCGATTCCCCATTCCCCATTCCCGCCACACGCAACCGCAGCGGAATGGCCCGCACCGTCCGCAGATTGGCCGTGACGTCCTCACCGGTGGTGCCGTCGCCGCGCGTGGCGCCCTGCACGAACACGCCCTGCTCGTAGCGCAGGCTGATCGCCAGGCCGTCGAGCTTGGGCTCGGCCGAGAACTTCAGCGTGCGCCGGCCCAGCCGTTCGGCGATGCGCCGCACGAAGTCTTCCACCTCGGCGTCGTCGAAGGCATTGCCCAGCGACAGCATCGGCAGCGCGTGGCGCACCTCGGCGAAGCGGCCCGAGGCCACCGCGCCCACGCGCTGGGTCGGCGAATCGGGCGTCACCAGCTCGGGATGGGCGGCCTCCAGCTCGTCCAGCTCGCGCAGCAGGCGGTCGTATTCCGCATCGGGAATATTGGGCTCATCGAGGACGTGGTAGCGGTAGCTGGCGTCATCCAGCTGCTGGCGCAGCTCGGTCACGCGCGCCTGGGGGGTCTTGGCCGGGCTCATCGGCAAATCTTACGCGAGCGGCATGTCACAGCCTGCGATGTCGATGCACGCTAGGCGTGGCGACTTACAAACACTGAACATGGCAGGCGTTAGGGTCGGATCTCCCCCGCCGCTGCCCTTGCCCATGCGAACCCCCACGTCCGCACACGGCCGCCCGTCGGCCCTGTTTCTGTTCCCCTCGCTCCTCACCTGCGCCCAGCCGTTCGGCCGCGGGAGCCACGATCCCTGCACACGCATCGTGCCCCACCGTTCGGAGCCTTGGGCTTGAACGCGCCGGTCGCCGCGCCGCGCGCGGGCAGCCGGATCGAGGCGCTGGATTTCGTCCGCGGCCTCTGCCTGCTGGTGATCGCCTTCGACCACACCTCCAGCTTCGCGCGCAAACTGGGCTACGACGGGCGCGAATGGTTCACGCCGACGATGCTGGGGTATTCCTCGGCGGCCGAGCTGTTCCTGTTCGTCTCCGGCGCGCTGATCGGGATCCTGCACACGCGCCCGGGCGTGACCTTCGCCCAGCGCTTCGTGCGCCTCTCGCACCGGGCCGGGCACCTGTACCTGTACAACGCGCTGGCCTTCGTCGCGCTGCTGGCGATCTGCTCGATCATGCTGCCCTCCAGCCTGGAGGCGCTGGGCCTGGCCGACCACGTGCAGCGCCCGGACGACTCGGCGCTGTCCTTCCTGCTGCTGGCCAACAGCCCGCCGCTGCTGGACATCCTGTCGCTGTACGTGGCCTACCTGCTGGTGTCGATCGTGTTCGTGCCGCTGGCCCAGCGCGCCGCGCCGCTGGCCTTCGGCCTGACGCTCGGCCTGTACCTGCTGTGCCAGCTGCCGGCCGCGCGCGCGGCGCTGGGCCTGCACGGCGAGGGCTACGGGCTCAATCCCTTCGCCTGGCAGCTGTGCTTCATGGGCGGCCTGCTGTGCGGGCGGCTGGGCGTCCTGGACCGGCTCGAGCGCTGGATGCGACGGCCCGCGGCGGCCGTCGCGGTCCTGGGCGCGCTGGCGCTGGCGACGGTGGCCTTCGTCGCCGACCGCAAGCTGGGCCTGAGCGATGCCTGGTGGTGGGACAAGCATCAGCTCGGCCTGCTGCGCATTCCGCATGCGGCGCTGGTGCTGGCCGCCTACTTCTGGCTGTCCGCCGCACTGCGCGATCGGCGGATGCCGCGCCCGGCGCTGGCGCTGCACGAGGTATTCGCCGCGATGGGCCGCCATTCGCTGGAGGTCTTCACCGCCGGCATCCTGCTCACCTACGCCGCCGCGCTGCTGGTGGGCAGGCTGGACCTGGGCACCGCCGGCTACTTCCTCACCCTGGCCTGCCTGGCCGCGGTGCTGTGGGGTTTCTCCCGCTACCTGGCCTGGCGCCGGCGCGTGTCGCGCCCGCGCGCCGCCCAAACGGCGCAGCCGCGATGAGGCGCCGACGCGGTTCCTGGAGGGAGTGATGCGACGCTAGCGCGTCGGCCTGGCGTCGCCGAGGCGACGCCGCAAGCCGCGGATTACCAGCGCGGCGCCTTGCTCAGCGGCGGGGCCTCGTGCTGGCGGTCGTAGCCGCGCAGCTCCTCGCGGATGTGCTGGATGCGCTGGCGGCCCAGCGCGTTGCGGCTGTCGTCCAGGACCACGCCGTCGAGCAGTTCGGCCATGCGCTGCACGTTGGGCAGCATCATCTCCCAGGCGTCCAGCGCAGTCATCGGCGCCGGCAGGGTCAGGAAGAAGGCGATGGCCGGGGTTTCCAGCTCGCGGATGGCGGCCATGTCGAAGCTGCCGGGCTGCATGATGTTGGCCATGCTGAACACCGGGCCGCGCTCGGGGTGATGCTCGATCAGGCGGTGGAACACGTTCATGTGACCGAAGGTCAGGCCGGTCTTCTCCGCGGCCACCACGATGTCCTCGCCGCGCAGCATCTGGCCCGACTTGGCCGCCACGTACAGCGATATGATCTTGTCGAAGTCCGAGCCCGGACGCTTGCCCAGGTCGCTGTCGCCGGCGCCGGGATCGGCCAGGCCCAGGTCGGGCTGACTGACGCCCTCGCCGCTGTAGTCCGGATCGGCCGGATCGCCGCCCAGGCTGGGCTCGACCCGCGCCGCATCGCCACGCTCGCCGGATTCCACGCGGCGCCCCTGCGGCGCCTTCTTGGGTCGGCCGAAGATCACCATCGCGATGATGAGGATCACGCCCACCACGGCAATGCCGATCCTCAGCATCATCACGTCCGACATGGGCTGGGGCTCCTTCTCAAAAACTGGCCGGATGGTGCCACGGCTGGTGCTTCAGGGCCAGAAGCGAGCGCTGAGGAGTGAGGAGCGAGTGAAAGCGGGAGTACGGCATTTGCCTTGCTTACTCCTCACGCCTCCACACTCACTCCTGCCTTCAGGCCGCGCCCGCCAGGCGCGAGGCTTCGGCCAGATCGACCGACACCAGGCGCGAAACGCCCGGCTCGCGCATGGTCACGCCGGAGAGCTGATCGGCCGCTTCCATCGTCGCCTTGTTGTGGCTGACGAACAGGAACTGCACCTTCTCGCTCATCTCCTTGACCATGTTGGCCAGGCGGCCGACGTTGGCCTCGTCCAGCGGCGCGTCGACCTCGTCGAGCAGGCAGAACGGCGCGGGATTGAGCTGGAAGATGGCGAACACCAGCGCCACCGCGGTCATCGCCTTCTCACCGCCCGACAGCAGCGAGATGCTGGACACGCGCTTGCCCGGCGGGCGCGCCATGATCGACACGCCGGTGTCGAGCAGGTCGTCGCCGGTCAGCTCCAGATAGGCATGGCCGCCGCCGAACAGGCGCGGGTACAGCGCCTGCACGCCGGAGTTGACCCGGTCGAAGGTCTCCTTGAAGCGGCCGCGCGTCTCGCGGTCGATCTTGCGGATGGCCTCCTCCAGCGTTTCCAGCGCGGCGGTGAGGTCGGCGTTCTGCGATTCGAGGTATTCGCTGCGCGTGCTGGCCTCGCCGTACTCGTGGATGGCCGCCAGATTGACCGGCTCCAGGCGGCGCATCTTGTAGTCCAGCTGCTGCACCGCGGCTTCCCACTCGGCCGGGTCGGCGATCTCGGGCAGCGTCTCGATCACCGCCTGCAGCACGAAGCCGGCCTGCTCCACCGCGGTGGACAGCTGTTCGGCCTTGAGCACCAGCGCCTGCTGGTCCAGGCGGCGCTGGGCGATGGCCTCGCGCTGGGCCAGGGCCTGCTCGTCGCGCTTCTGCCGGGTCTGCTCGTACTGGCGCAGGCCGTTGTCGATGCCGTCCAGCGCGGTGCGCGCCTCGGCCAGCACGCGCTCGACGCGCACGCGCTCGTGCAGGGCGTTCTCGCGCTGGGCTTCCAGCTCGGACACCGGATCCTCGCCGCCGTTGAGCTGGGCGGTGATCTCGCCCAGGCGCGAATCGAGCTGGCCGCGCTGGCCGCCCATGCGCTCCAGCGCCTGGGTCAGCGAGGCGATCTGGGTGCGCTGGGATTCCAGGGTCAGGGCCAGCGCGTGGGTCGCCTCGCGCGTGGTGCGGGCCGCTTCGCGGGCGGCATCGCGCGCGGCGGTCAGGGCGCGGCGCTCGGCGTCCAGCTGCTGGCGCGCGTCCTCCTGGTCGGCCATGCGGGTGACCGCGTCCTCCAGGCGGGCGCGGGCCTCGGCGGCCTGGTCGCGGGCCTGTTCCAGCGCGTCGGACAGCTGCGCCAGCTCGCCATCGATGCGCTCGATGCGGGTGCGCGCGGCGTCCAGCCGGCCCTGCTGGCCCTGCAGCTGGCCGGCCAGTTCGGACACGGCGCGATGGGCCTGGTACAGGCTGCGCTGGGCTTCCTCGCGCGCCTGTTCGCCGGCCAGGGCGACCTCGCGCAGCTCGGCCAGGTCCTGCTCGGCCTGCGCCTCCTGCGCCTGCAGCTGGTCGATTTGCTCGCGCAGGGTCTGGATCTCGCGCTCGCGCAGCAGGGCGCCCTGCCTGGACGCGCTGGAGCGCTGCACGTGCACCCAGCCCTGGCCCAGGCGCTCGCCGCCGCGGGTGACGATGGCATCGCCGGCCGGTAGGGTCGGCAGCAGGCTACGCGCCTGGGCGAGGTCCTCGGCCGCGTGCAGGCGGGCCAGCAGGCGGCGCACGGCCAGGGGCCCGCGCACCTTGGCCGCCAGCGAGGTCGGCGCGAAGGTCTCCTCGCCCTCCTGCGGCGAGACCAGCGCGATGCGGCCCTCGTCCAGGTCGGCCAGCGCCTCGACCAGCGACTCGGGCGACTGCACCAGCACGCCTTCGATCAGCCGCCCCAGCGCGCCTTCGACCGCGTTCTCCCAGCCGGCCTCGACGGTGAGCGACTCGCCCACGCGGGTGGCCGAATCCAGTCCGCGCGCCCGCAGCCAGGCCAGCGCGGCGCCCTGCTCCTGACCCAGCGCGGCCTGCTGCAGGGTCTCCAGCGAGGACAGCCGGCCGCGCGCGGCCTGGGCGTCCTTGCGCACCTGGGCCAGCTGCGCCTGCAGCGCCTGCTGGCGCTCGGCCACGCCGGAGACGGCCTGCTTGTGCTGCTCGACGGTCTCGTTGAGCTCGTCCAGCGAGGCCTTCTTGACCTCGTACTGCTCGAACAGCGCCTCGTAGGCGGCCGACAGCGCCTCCAGGTCCAGCCCGGCGCGCTCGGCGGTCAGCGCCTCGCGCCGGCGCTCGGATTCCAGCGACTGCCGATCCAGGTAGTCCACGCGGGTGCGCTCGACCTCCCCGGCCCGCGAGGACTCGGCGGTGGCGCGGTTGTGGGCTTCCCAACGCTGCTGCCAGTCAGCCAGCTTCGCCTCGGCCTCGCGCAAGGCATCCTGGCGCATGACGTCGTCCTCGCGCAGCTGCTCCAGCTGCGGCTCGGCCTCTTCCACCGCCTCGCGCAGCACGTCCAGGCGCGCGCTGTCGCTTTCGATGTGCGTGCCCAGCTCGGCCAGCTGCGCCTGGGCCTCGGCCTGGGCCTTGACCAAGCGCGTGGACAGGTCGCGCTGATGCTGGATCTGCTGTTCGATGCGGGCCAGCGTGCTGCCGACCTGGTAGACATCGGCCTGGGCGCGGCCCAGCGCCTCGACCGCCTCGTCGCGGCGCACGCGGTCGCCCTCGATCTGGGCCTCGGCCTCGCGCTGCTCGGCGATCAGCTGCTGCAGGCGGGTCTCCTCGACCGAGAGGCCCTCGCGCAGGCCGCGCAGCTGGCCGTCCAGGCCGCGATATTCCAGCGCCTTCCACTGCGCGTCCTTGATCCGGCGCTCTTCCTGGTAGGCCTGGTACTGCTCGGCCTGGCGCGCCTGCCGCTTGAGATGCTCGAGCTGCTTGTCCACTTCCTCGCGCAGGTCGGACAGGCGCTCGAGGTTCTCGCGGGTGTGGCGGATGCGGGTCTCGGTCTCCTTGCGGCGCTCCTTGTACTTGGAGATGCCCGCGGCCTCCTCCAGGTAGACGCGCAGGTCCTCGGGCCGGGCCTCGATGATCTGGCTGATCATGCCCTGCTCGATGATCGAGTAGCTGCGCGGCCCCAGGCCTGTGCCGAGGAACAGGTCGGTGATGTCGCGCCGGCGGCACTTGGTGCCGTTGAGGTAGTAGTTGCTCTGCCCGTCGCGGCTGACGGTGCGCTTGACCGAGATCTCGTTGAACGCGGCGAATTCGCCGGAGATGGTGTGGTCGGCGTTGTCGAAGATCAGCTCGACCGTGGCCTGCGCCACCGGCTTGCGCGCCGCCGAGCCGGAGAAGATCACGTCGGTCAGCGAATCGCCGCGCAGGCGGCTGGCCGAGCTCTCGCCCATCACCCAGCGCACCGCGTCGATGATGTTGGACTTGCCGCACCCGTTGGGGCCGACCACGCCGGTCATGTTGGTCGGCAGGTGCAGCGTGGTGGGATCGACGAAGGATTTGAAGCCGGACAGCTTGATCGTGGACAGGCGCATGCGTCGCGTCGCGTTGGCGGCGCGCGGGCCCTCTCAAAGGGGGGAGAAGGCCGCGCAGCCGGGGTGATGGAGTCCGGCGGCGCTTGGCGCGGGCCTGCGGGGCCCGGCGCGGCACGGCCGTCGGCGGACACCGGAGTATACCGGCGCCCTACCTGGGCGGCCGGACCCAGGGCCTGTCATTAATTCCTGGGTGGGTCGCGCCGCCCTTGCGCGTGCCCGGGGCAAGGAAGCGGGAGGGAGTGGACGTCCGTCCACGACCGAGCAATGACGCGGCCCCGGGTGCGCGCAAGGGCGGCCCTTCGGGTTGGCGCTGCAAGGCCGCCATCTTCGCGCCGCGCGGCTTGGCCTGACGGCCAGTCAAGCCTGCGCCACGCGACGCGAACCTGACGGCCTTGCAGCGCCAACGCGACCTGCCCAGGAGTTGATGGCAGGCCCTAGGCTTCCAGGCGGCGCTCGTCGGCCGGGTCGAAGCAGTGCAGGCGCGCGGGGTCCAGCTGCAGGCCGATCGGCTCGCCCGGCGCGGGCAGCGCGCGCGGGGCCACGCGGGCCACCAGCGCCAGCTTGCCGGCCAGCAGGTGGACGAAGATCTCGTTGCCGACCGGCTCGATGTTCTCCACGGTGGCCGCGAAGCTGCCCGGGGCGCCGGCCTGGACCAGATGCAGGTCCTCCGGGCGCACGCCCACGATCAGCGCCCGGCCGGGCGTGGCCGGCGCCGGGGCGGCGCCGTGCCAGGGCACCACGGTGCCGTCGTCCAGCCGCAGGCCCTCGGCCTGCGCGGTGCCGCGCAGCACGTTCATCGCCGGGCTGCCCAGGAAGCCGGCCACGAACAGGTTGGCCGGCCGGTCGTACAGCGCCATCGGCGTGTCGATCTGCTGGATCTGCCCGTCCTTGAGCACCACGATGCGCTGCCCCAGGGTCATGGCCTCGACCTGGTCGTGGGTGACGTAGATCATGGTCGTGCCCAGCTGCCGGTGCAGGCGGGCGATCTCGCTGCGCACCGAGTTGCGCAGTTTGGCGTCCAGGTTGGACAGCGGCTCGTCCAGCAGGAACACCGCCGGCTCGCGCACCAGCGCCCGGCCCAGCGCCACGCGCTGGCGCTGGCCGCCGGACATCGCCTTGGGCAGCTTGTCCAGCATCGAGGTCAGCCCGAGCGTTTCGGCCGCGGCCTGGATGCGCGCGGCGATGGTGGCCTTGTCGTGCTTGCGCAGCTTCAGGCCGAAGGCCAGGTTCTGCGCGACCGTCATGTGCGGATACAGCGCGTAGGACTGGAACACCATGGCGATGTCGCGGTCCTTGGGCGCCACGTCGTTGACCACGCGCGGGCCGATCTTCAGCGTGCCGCCGCTGATCTCCTCCAGCCCGGCGATCATGCGCAGCAGGGTGGACTTGCCGCAGCCCGAGGGCCCCACCAGCACCATCAGCTCGCCGTCGGCGACCTCGAAACTGGCGCCGTGCACGGCCACCTGGCCGTTGTCGTACACCTTGCGGACCTGATCCAGCTGCACACTCGCCATCGTGTCTCCTTCAGTTTCGTTGCTGCACCGCACACGGCATCGCGCTGGGCGCGCGCTGCGGCGAAGGCTACGCCCGACCCAGTGACGAGCGCAGGCGCGACGCGCTATTCTGCCATGTAAGCGTTTTCACCACGCCAATCCCACAATCGACTTGCCGGAGGGGGCGATGTCGAAATCTCCCACGCATTCGTATGCGCCGCATGGCCGGACGGGGCCACGCGCTACCATCCGTCGCGCCTCGCGCCCCGGCCCGTCGACGTGGCCGGCGCCCGATCCTTCTTCCTCGTTCCAGGAATCCCGCATGAGCTCTTCCGACCCCGCGCAGTGCGTCCTGCTGGCCGACATCGGCGGCACCAACGTGCGCTTTGCGCTGGCCGACACCGGTGCCGACAACCCGCTGCTGGTGGACAGCACGCGCGAGTACGTCGTGGCCGACTTCCCCTCGCTGGCCGATGCGGCCAAGCACTACATGGACCAGACCGGGACCACGGCGCGCAACGGCGTGTTCGCCGCGGCCGGCCGGGTCGACGGCGACGAGGTCCGCGTCACCAACCACCCCTGGGTGATCCGCGTGCCGCGGCTGAAGAAGATGCTCGGCTTCGAGGGCGTGAAGCTGATGAACGACTTCGCCGCCCAGGCCATGGCCTCCTCCCTGCTCGGCCCGGACGACGTGGCCCAGGTCGGCGGCACGCCGTGGAAACCGGTGCCGCTGTCGCGCAACCTGACCTATGCGGTGATCGGCCCGGGCACGGGCCTGGGCGCCGGCGGCCTGCTGGTGCGCGACGGCAAGCGCTATGCGCTGGAGACCGAGGGCGGCCATGTCAGCTTCCCGCCGGGCAATCCGGAGGAGATCGAGATCCTGGAGCGGCTCTCGCGCCAGTTCGGCCGGGTGTCCAACGAGCGGCTGATCTGCGGCCCGGGCCTGGTCAACATCCATCGCGCGCTCAGCGAGATGGCCGGCGAGGACCCCGGTCCGATGCAGCCCTCGGACGTGACCGCGCGCGCGGCCGAAGGCGATGCGCGCTGCCTGCATGCGCTGGACGTGTTCTTCGCCGTGTTCGGCGCGATCGCCGGCGACCTGGTGCTGACCCTGGGCGCCTGGGACGGCGTGTTCCTGTGCGGCGGGCTGGTCCCGCGCCTGCTGCCGCAGCTGCAGCGCTCGGGCTTCCGCCAGCGCTTCGAGCACAAGGGCCGCTTCTCGCCGGCGATGGGCAAGATCCCGGTGCTGGCCAACCTGCACAAGCAGCCGGGCCTGCTGGGCGCGGCGGCCATGGCCGTGGAGGTGTTCGGACCCGCCTACAAGCACGCGCCGGAACCGCCGGTCGCCTGACTGGAATCGTATTGGTATCTTCGCCGCGCGCCCGGTCGAAACGCGATCGCGCTAGACTTGGGGCCTGCTGACGACCGCAGCGGAATTGCAGATCCCACTGGTATTGCCAGTGGTCTGCTTCAGCCCGGTTCGCGACGCGCCCTCTTTCCCGCCTGTCACAGCCGCCTGCCATGACCCTGCATCCGCGCATCGAAGCCGTTACCGACCGCATCCGCCGCCGCAGCGCGCAGCCGCGCCGGGCCTACCTGGAAGGCATCGACGCGGTGCTCAAGGACGGCCCGCAGCGCACCCGCCTGAGCTGCGGCAACCTGGCCCACGCCTTCGCCGCGTGCGGACCGACCGACAAGGGCCGGCTGCGTGCGGACGTGACGCCCAACTTGGGCATCGTCACCGCCTACAACGACATGCTCTCGGCGCATCAGCCCTTCGAGCACTACCCCGAGATGATCCGTCAGCTGGCGCGCGAGCTGGGCGCCACCGCGCAGGTCGCCGGCGGCGTGCCGGCGATGTGCGACGGCGTCACCCAGGGCCGGCCGGGCATGGAGCTGTCGCTGTTCTCGCGCGATGTCATCGCCCAGGCCACGGCGATCTCGCTGAGCCACGACATGTTCGACGCGGCGCTGTACCTGGGCGTGTGCGACAAGATCGTGCCGGGCCTGCTGATGGGCGCGCTGGCCTTCGGCCATCTGCCGGCGGTGTTCGTGCCGGCCGGGCCGATGACGCCGGGCATCCCGAACAAGGAAAAGGCGGCCGTGCGCGAGCGCTACGCCGCCGGCGAGGCCACCCGCGAGGAGCTGCTGGAGGCCGAATCGGCCAGCTACCACGGCGCCGGCACCTGCACCTTCTACGGCACGGCCAACTCCAACCAGACCCTGCTGGAGGCCATGGGCCTGCAGCTGCCGGGCACCAGCTTCGTCAACCCGGACCTGCCGCTGCGCGACGTGCTGACCCGCGCGGCGGCCGAGCGCGCGCTGCGCATCACCGCCCTGGGCGAGGACTACCGCCCGATCGGGCATCTGGTGGACGAGCGCGCGATCGTCAACGCGATCGCCGCGCTGATGGCCACCGGCGGCTCGACCAACCACACCATCCACTGGGTGGCGGTGGCGCGCGCGGCCGGCATCGTGCTGACCTGGGACGATATCGACGAGATCTCGCAGGTCGTGCCGCTGCTGGCCCACGTCTACCCCAACGGCGAGGCCGACGTGAACCGCTTCGCCGCCGCCGGCGGCACCCAGTTCGTGTTCCGCGAGCTGCTCGACGCCGGCCTGATGCACGACATCCCGACCATCGTGGCCGGCGGCATGCGCGCCTACTGCGACGAGCCGCGCCTGGCCGATGGCCAGCTGGCCTACAGCCCCGGCATCGCCACCAGCGCCGACGAGAAGGTGGTGCGCCCGGTGTCGGCGCCGTTCGAGGCCCAGGGCGGCCTGCGCCTGCTGCGCGGCAACCTGGGGCGCTCGCTGATCAAGACCTCGGCGGTCAAGCCCGAGTACCGTCGCATCCATGCCCCGGCCGTGGTCGTGGACGACCCGCGCAGCCTCAACAAGCTGCACGCCGCCGGCGCCCTGCCGCAGGACTTCGTCGCGGTGGTGCGCTACCAGGGCCCGCGCGCCAACGGCATGCCCGAGCTGCATTCGCTGGCGCCGCTGCTGGGCCTGCTGCAGAACCAGGGCCGGCGCGTGGCGCTGGTCACCGACGGCCGCCTGTCCGGCGCCTCGGGCAAGATCCCGGCCGCGATCCACATCACCCCCGAAGCCGCCGCCGGCGGCCCGCTGGCGCGCCTGCGCGAGGGCGACATGATCCTGCTCGACGCCGAGGCCGGCGTGCTGGAGGCGCAGGTAGACGCGGAGGAATGGCAGCTGCGCACGCTGGCGCCCGACACCGCCCGGCCCTCGCACGACCTGGGCCGCAACCTGTTCGCGCTCAACCGCGCCCAGGTGACGCCGGCCGACCAGGGCGCGGTGTCCATTTCCTGCGGCCCGCCCACGCCCGAGCACGGCTGGGAGGTCGACGCCGAATACGAACTGGGCGACACCCCGCAGGCCGCCGCGGCCCCGCACGAGGCCAAGGACGCCTGACCGGCGCCCTGCCCCATCCTCTTCCACGCACGCAAGGCACGACCATGATCATCTCCAAGCGCCAGCAACAGACTGAAGACCTGCTTCGCCGCGCCGGCATCCTGCCGGTGGTCGCGGTGGACACGCTGGACCAGGCCCGCGGCGTGGCCCATGCGCTGCTGGAAGGCGGCCTGCCGGTGATCGAACTGACCCTGCGCACGCCGGTGGCGATGGAAGCGCTGGCCACGCTCAAGCGCGAGCTGCCGCAGTTCGCCATCGGCGCGGGCACGGTGCTGACCATCGACCAGATCGGTCAGTGCGTGGGCGCCGGCGCCGACTTCATCGTCACCCCCGGCACCCCGGCGCACATGGCCGAGGCGCTGGCCGCCGCGCCCATCCCGGTGATCCCCGGCGCGGCCACGCCGACCGAACTGCTGACCCTGCTGCAGCTCGGCTTCCACGTGTGCAAGCTGTTCCCCGCCAATGCGGTGGGCGGGCTGGCGATGATCAAGGGCCTGCACGGGCCGATCCCGCAGCTCAAGCTCTGCCCCACCGGCGGCATCACCGAGGCCACCGCCGCCGAATACCTGGCCCAGCCCAACGTGGTGTGCATCGGCGGCTCGTGGATGGTGCCCAAGCAGTGGATCACCGCGGGCGACTGGACTTCCGTGCGCGAGACCGCCGCGCGCGCCGCGCAGATCGTCAAGCAGGCGCGCGGCGGCTGAGTGTCGCCTGCGCAGGCGCTGCGAGTGCACGCGTCTCCTGCACCTGCCGCATCTGCGTCTGAATTCACCGACCTGCTTGCGCAGGAAGCGCTCCGCGCCGCCTTAGGGCTAGGAGCACGCCCCCTGAGGTGGCAACAACGCATCCCATCGTCATTCCCGCGCAAGCGGGAATCCAGGGACTTTGGAGCTTGCGTGAAAGCCAGTGGATTCCCGCCTTCGCGGGAATGACGGGGGTGCGAGGGCTTCGCCGCCCACCGCTCGATGCAGACAATGCGAAGCTCTCACGCTCGAACAAACACCCTAGAACCGTCGTTCCCGCGAAAGCGGGAACCCATGGACGTGGGCGCTTGCGCGCGAAAGCCACTGGATTCCCGCCTTCGCGGGATTGACGAAGCAGCGGTGGCGTAGGCAGCGCCTACGCGCCGCTGGACGCACCGTCGCGCGATAGCGACCACCACACCACATCCACATCCGGGCGAGGACAGTGAACCGCGTCCTGCGCCGATCGCTGCGCCGGACGCCTTTCCTCGCTTCGAGACCTCTCCATGACATCGCACACCGCACCGCGACGCTCGGCCGTCGCCGCCGCGCTCTACGGGCTGCTCAATCCGATCCCGTTCGGTTGCTTCGTCGCCGCGCTGATCTTCGACATCACCTACGCCAACACCGGGGTGATCCTGTGGATGAAGAGCGCGGCGTGGCTGATCGTCCTGGGCCTGGTCGCCGCCATCATCCCGCGCCTGGTCAATCTGGCGCAGGTGTGGATCACCGGGCGCCGCACCGCGCTGGGCGCGGACCGGCTGGCCTTCTGGCTCAACCTGCTGGCCATCGTCGCGGCGATCTTCAACGCCTTCGTGCACAGCCGCGATGCCTATGCCGTGATCCCCGCCGGCGCGTGGCTGTCGGCCCTGACCGTGCTGCTGCTGGCCGTCGGCAATGTGCTGATCGCCGTGCGCGACGCCCGCCTTGGAGGCTATGTCCATGACTGATTCCCTCACCCGCACCACCCTGGGCCTGGCCTGCGCGATCCTGCTGGCCGCCTGCGGCGGCAAGGCCGAACTGCATCCGGCGCAGCAGTCCGGCGACGCGCCGCCGCTACCGGCCGCGCGCAACTTCCTGGTGCCGCCGATGCAGGTGCCCGACGGCGTGGGCTGGAAGGACGGCCAGACGCCCAAGGTCGCCGATGGCCTGAAGATCGAGAAGATCGCCGACGGCCTGATGCATCCGCGCCAGCTCTACGTGCTGCCCAACCACGACGTGCTGGTGGTCGAGGCCAACGGCCCCGGCGCCGAGCCGGTGACTACGCCCAAGCAGCTGGTCGCCAACAAGATCAAGGGCCAGTCCGGCAAGAGCGGCAAGGGCGGCAACCGCATCACCCTGCTGCGCGCCGGCGCCGACGGCCGCTGGGAGAAGCACGTGTTCCTGGAACACCTGCACTCGCCCTTCGGCGTGCAGCTGATCGGCAGCGACCTGTATGTGGCCAATGCCGACGCGATCATGAAGTTCCCCTACGTCGCCGGCCAGACCCGCATCACCGCGCCGGGCGTGGAGTTCACCGACCTGCCGGGCACCATCAACCATCACTGGACCAAGGCGCTGCTGGCCAGCCCCGACGGCCGCAAGCTGTACGTCGGCGTGGGCTCCAACAGCAACATCGGCGAGAACGGGCTGGAGCAGGAATACCGCCGCGCGGTGGTGCTGGAAGTGGACGTGGCCTCGGCCGGCAGCCGCATCTACGCCTCGGGCATCCGCAACCCCACCGGCCTGCAGTGGGAGCCGACCACCGGCAAGCTGTGGGCCATCGCCAACGAGCGCGACGAGATCGGCGCCGACCTGGTGCCCGACTACCTGACCTCGGTGCAGGAAGGCGGCTTCTATGGCTGGCCCTACAGCTATTACGGCCAGCACGTGGACACGCGCGTCAAGCAGCAGCGGGAAGACCTGGTGGCCAAGGCGATCAAGCCGGACTACGCGCTGGGCTCGCATGTGGCGGCGCTGGGCCTGTGGTTCTCGCAGGACAACGCCCTGCCGGCCAAGTACCACGGCGGCGCCTTCGTGGCCGAGCACGGCAGCTGGGACCGCTCGCCGCTGAGCGGCTACGAGGTGGTGTACGTGCCGTTCCAGCAGGGCATGCCGGCGGGGCCGCCGCAGACGGTGGTCAGCGGCTTCCACTCCGACGACGAGAAGCAGCTGTTCGGCGCGCCGGTGGGCCTGGCGCAGGACGCCAGCGGCGCCCTGCTGATCGCCGACGACGTGGGCGATACGGTGTGGCGCGTGAGTTCGCGCTGAGGGTGGGCGGTAGCGGCGCTTCTGGTGGGAGCCGCCATGGCGGCGATGAGGCTTTACTAGCGATCGTCACCGGCCGCTCGCCTACCGCCGTTTCTTCGCACGCGGGAACCCGGCGTCTTCGCCTTCCGCGCGAAAGCCGCTGGATTCCCGCGTTCGCGGGAATGACGAGTGGGGGTTTCCTGATAAAGCCCCATCGCCGCCTCGGCGGCTCCCACGGTGCGAATGCCAACGCCGCAACGCGGTATGCGATGCGACTGGACCCGTCGCAGCGCGCGAGTTGGTAGGCTGCGCTCCCCCGCCGTCGCCGCAAGTCCCGGACATGCTTCAGACCCACGATCCCCGCGCCCTGCGCGACGCCTTCGGCGCCTTCATGACCGGTGTGACGGTGGTGACAGCGCTGGATGCGCAGGGGCGGCCGATCGGCTTCACCGCCAACTCCTTCGCCAGCGTCTCGCTGGACCCGCCGCTGCTGCTGGTCTGCCTGGCGCGCAGTTCGCGCAATCTGGCAGCCTTCACCCAGGGCCCGGGCTTCGCGGTCAACGTGCTGGCCGAACACCAGAAGGAGATCTCCAACCGCTTCGCCCAGCCCGTGCAGGACCGCTTCGCCGGTCTGGCGTGGCGCACTGGCCCGCATGGCGCGCCGCTGATCGAGACGGTGGCGGCGTGGTTCGACTGCGCGCTGGAACGCGTGGTCGAGGCCGGTGACCACGTGATCCTGCTCGGCCGCGTGCAGGCCTTCGAGCACAGCGCCGCCAACGGGCTGGGCTACGTGCGCGGCAGCTACTTCACCCCGCGCCTGGCCGAGGAAGCCACGCGCACCGCCAGCGCGGCCCCCGAGGCGCGCGCGGTGGCGATCGCCACGCGCGAGGATCAGGTGCTGCTGTTCGAGGACAGCGACGGCCAGCTGCACCTGCCGGCCTTCGATATTCCGCAGGGCGAGGACGCGACGCTGGCCAGCCGCCTGCGCGAGGCGACCGAGCTGCCGGTGGTGGTCGGCTTCGTCTATGCGGTGTGCGGCCACGGCCACGAGCGCCGCATCGTCTACCGCTGCGAGCTGGGCACCGGCGTCGCCACCCATGGCGTGTTCTTCGCGCCCGAGGCGATCCCGCTGGAGCGCATCGGCGATGAGGAGATGCGCGGCATCCTGCAGCAATACGTCGGCGAGAGCGCGCTGTTGCCGCAGCTGCCGACGCGCCAGGCCGACTGACCCCGCGCCTGCAGCAGCGCGCCGGACGCGCGCCTTATGCCGCGGCGGGTTCGATCGCGTCGCCGACCACCGGGCCTTCGGTGTTCTGCTTCCAGCCCAGGGCGGGCGCGACGTATTTGGCGAAGGACTCCAGCACGTGCAGGTTGTAGTCCGGCCCCAACTGACTGGGGATGGTCAGCATCAGCGTATCGGCCGCCATCACCGCGCTGTCGGCCTTGAGCTGGTCGATCAGCCTGTCCGGCGTATCCGCATAGGTCTTGCCGAAGGTCGAGCGGAAGCCGTCGATGATGCCCACCGTATCGCTCGCCCCGTCGCCGCGCTGGCCGAAGTAGCGCGCGTCCAGCTCGTTGACGATGGGGAACACGCTGCGGCTGACCGACACGCGCGGCGCGCCGCTGTGCCCGGCCTCGCGATAGGCCTGGCGGAAGCGCGCGATCTGCTCGGCCTGCAGCGCGTGGAAGGGCTTTCCATCGTCCTCGGTGAGCAGCGTGGAGGACATCAGGTTCAGACCCTGGCGTCCGACCCATTCGGCCGTCTCGCGGGTGCCCGAGCCCCACCAGATGCGCTTGACCAGGTCGGGCGCACGCGGCTCGATCGCCAGGCGCTGGCCGGGCCCGACCAGCTGCGGGTCGCCTGGCGCGATCGGTTCGCCCTTGATGGCGCGCAGGAACAGCGCGAACTTCTCGCGCGCCAGGTCGCCGCCGCGCGGATCGGCCGCGCCGGTGTAGCCGAAGGCCTCGTAGCCGCGCAGGGCCGGCTCGGGCGAGCCGCGGCTGATGCCCAGCGCGATGCGGCCCTGCGCGATGGCATCCAGCGCGGCGGCCTCCTCGGCCAGGTACAGCGGATTCTCGTAGCGCATGTCGATCACGCCGGTGCCCACCTCGATGTGCCGGGTGCGCGCGGCGATGGCCGCCAGCAGCGGCATCGGCGCGGCCTGCTGGCGCGCGAAGTGATGCACGCGGAAGTAGGCGCCGTTGACGCCCAGGGCATCGGCGCCGACGCCGATCTCAACCGCCTGGCGGATCATCTCGGCCGAGGTGCGGGCCACCGAACCCGGGCTATGCCCGTAGTGGCCGAAGCTCAGGAATCCGAATGCGCGCATGGCACGACCTCCACTGGTCCATCGAGCACTGAATGGTCCCGCATCCCGGCATGCCTGCCCGTGAACGTGCCTCGCTTTCCTGCTGGTGGGTGGGAACCATCACGGCAGCTCCCTCTTGTAGAGCGGAGCTTGCTCCGCTGCTCTTCGTTCGGTTCGTGGGAAAGGCCCGAGCGGAGCAAGCTCCGCTCTACAAGTAGCGACGCACGACCTCGCTCACGGCGCCGCGATCCGCACCGTCGCCGGCAGCCTGGTGATGCGCAGCGCACCGCCCTGCCACTGCGCGGGCTTGCCGTCGATGGTCGCCTGGCCCGGCGTGCCCGCATACGGCCAGGGCAGCACCAGGCCGCCCTTGGGCAGCTTCAGGCCGGCCGGCACGTCCAGCTGCAGCTGGCCATCGGCGTGCCTGAGCGTGTAGCTCAGCGGGCCCTCGGGCGTGCGCAGGCCGGCGATGGCGATGCCCTGCTCGTCCAACCAGGCCGGCGGAATGCCCGCGGCCAGCACCAGGCTGTCGTCCAGCTCGCGCGTGTAGGCGAACATGTCCAGCGCGGTGCGCACGAAGTCCGACGCCACCCAGGCATGCGGCAGGTCGCCGAGGAAGAACGGCACCCGCGGCGTATGCGAGACCACCTCGGCCCACTGGTTCCAGGGCTGGGGGGTGCGATGGGCGAAGAAGAAGTCCACCGCGCGGTTGGCGCGCGTGCGCCAGCCCAGCCGCACGAAGGCGGCCACGTTGCGCCACTCGTAGGGCGTGTAGTCCTTCCACGCGCGCTGGCCGTCGGCCCGCTGCTCGAATTCGGTCCAGTAGCGCTGGAAGGTGTTGTCCAGCAGCGGCTGCGGCAGCTGGCCCTGCTCGCCGCCCGGCGCCAGGGCGATGGTGGTCGAGGTGGAGTCGAAATCGCCCAGCTCGGCCGAGCCGGGCAGAAAATCGATGCCGTGCTCACGCGCCGCCGCCTGCAGCGAGGCCATCAGATCGGCGCGGAACTGATCGCGCGAGGCGGCCATGCGCTTGGCGTCCTCGGTCTTGCCCAGGACCTGGGCCAGTTCGACCGCGTCCTTGTAGCCGCGCAGCGCCCAGAAGTTGTCCCAGTACGAATGCACCGGCTTGGCCGAATAGCCCTCGTGGCTGATCGACACCGGCATCATCCCGTAGAAGGCCGGATCCTTGGCGCGGTTCTGCTCGGTGCGCTCGGACAGGCGCAGCTGTTCCATGTAGCGATAGGCGCCCTCCACGTGCGGCCACATGCGCTGCACGAAGGCGGTGTCGCCGGTATAGCGCCAGTAGTCGGCGATGGCGAAGATCAGCTCGCCATGGCTGTCGTTCTCCGGCACCGGGTCGCTGCCGCGGCGGTCCACGCAGCACGGCACCATGCCGTCCTTGAACTGGAACGGCGCATACCAGGCGATGTAGTCGCGCACCACCTGCGGGCGGCCCATGCGCAGCAGGCCCTCGGAGATCATCGCCCCGTCGCGGATCCAGCTGCGGTTGTACGAGCGCGTGCCCGGCTGCAGGCGCGGCCCCACGCGCGAGATCAGCATGTGCGCGGTGGCGGTGCGCAGCGTATCGACCAGCGGCTGGCCGGCGGCCGGTACGGTGAAGCGCACGCGGTCCAGCTTGTCGCGCCACAGCGCCGCCACCGCGTCCTGACGCGCCTGCGCGCCGCAGTCGGCGGCGGTTACGCTGCTCGAGCAGCGCGGCTTGCCGGTCATCGGAACGCGCAGGTCGAACTGGCGCGACTGGCCCGGTTCCAGCGTCAGCTCGTACACGTAGGCGCCGGAGGCCAGGCCGGTCTCGTCGACCACCTCGGCCTGCGCCGGCACCGTGTCGTCCAGCAGGTGCGAGACCGCCATGCCGCCGTCGAAGCTTGTGGCGAAGGCGGCATCGGGCGCCTGCGAGGCGTACACCCGCGGCGCGCCGTTGACGCGCGCGGTGCGGCCGTCGAAGGCGATCGACTCGATCCGGCTCACCCCGCCCGGCACACTCAGGAACTGCGTCGGCGGGTTGACCTGGAACGGCCGCAGCGCCAGCGCCAGGCGATACGCATGCGCGCGGCTGTCCGGATTGCGCAGCGTGTAGCGCACGACCAGCTGCGAATCGGCCGGCGTGCCGTCGGCGAAGGCCGTGGTGGTCAGCGCCAGCGCCGGATGGCGCCACTCCACGCTGGGGATCGGCAGATAGCCGTCCTGCAGGCTTTGCTGGGCCTTGACGTCGGCCCAGCTCACCAGCCGCCCGTCGGTCACCACGAACGGCTCGACGCTGAAGCCGCCGCGCGCGACCTCCACCGCGCCGTCCTCGCCGATCAGGCCCTGCTCGGTGCCGCCATCCAGGCCGATGATCGTCCAGTACGGCTGCTGGCCGCTGAAGCCGCGCGGATACCAGCCCTTGGGCGAGGTCGCCGCGATGGTCTTGATCACCTCGTTGGGCGTGGCCGAGAACGCCAGCGGCAGGACCTGCAGTTCGGCCAGGCCGAAGGAGTTGTGCGGCCCTTCGGCGGGCAGCACGCGCACGTAGCGCGCTTCGGTTTCCGGCAGCGCGATCCAGTCGGTGCCGCCATCGCCATCGACCACCGCGCGCGCGTCGCGCCACTGCACGCCGTCGTCGGACAGCTGCACCAGGTAGTCGCTGGCCTGCTCGCCCGGCTTCCACACCAGCTTGAGCCCGCCGAACTCGCGCACGCTGTGCAGGTCCAGGGTCAGCTGCGGCGGCGTGGCCGCATCGAAGTCCGCATACCAGGCCGTGTCCGGATTACCGTCCACCGCCAGCGCAGCGCTGCTGCCGCCGTTGGCGGTCGAGGCGCTGGCCGAGCCGGTAAGCGGGCGGGTGTCCTGCGGCGGCAGCGCGGTGAAGGTGAGCGCATCGAAGCACACCGAGCCCTTGCCGCCGGCGTTGTTGTAGATCGTGTACTCCAGCTTGGCGCTATGGCGCAGCGTCTTGTCCGGGTCCGGCCCCCAGGCCTTGTCGATCTGGCGCTTGCGATAGGTCACCGGCGTCCACTCGCCGGGAAAGTCGTAGGCCGGCCGATTGACCCACCACACGTTGTCGCCCGAGGCATCGGTGAGCTTGAACTGCAGATCGTTGGCCGGCGAGGCCCCGCGCAGCTGGAAGTCGAAGCGATAGTTGTCCGGATAGTCCAGCGCCACCTGGCGCTGCAGCCCCGCATAGCCGGACACGCCGTGGTAGTCGTAGTCCAGGCACAGCGCCTTGCCGCCATCGGCCCCGGGCACCGTACGCAGGCTCGCGGTGACCTGGTTGGAGGTCACCACCTTCCAGGTGGAAGGATCGTCGAACGCATCGAGCACGCGCGTCTGCGCTTGCGCAGACGCAGGCAAGCCAAGCGCGATCAAGAAAGCGACAAGCGAGCGGCAACGGGACATGTCAATGACGTTCATCGAAAAGATTATGGGAGATTCCCGTGAAGACAACCGTCTCGCGGAATCCAAAGCTGTTGCCTTGGCTTTTCCGTCCCCCTTGAGGCGCGGCGGAGGGCCGAGGACCAGACCCGAAGGGCGCCGCACAGGAGTGCGGCGTTTTCCGAGGGGACAGGATGTCCCTTCGGAAAATCCCTCGGCCCGCAGCGGACCTGCGCGCAGCGCAGGCGCGCCGTCGGGGGCGTGCTTTCTTTTGCCTCCTTTTCTTTGCACGAGCAAAGAAAAGGAGGTCGGGCGGCGCAGCCGCACGAAAGCCTTTGATTGCGTAGAGCAAGACCCTGAGCGCGAGACCGCGATCCGCAAGCTCACGCGGGCCTACCCCTTCACACTCCCCAGCAGCAGCCCCTGGATGTAGTACCGCTGCAACAGCAGGAACAGCAGCAGCACCGGCACCACCGTCACCACCGCACCGGCCATCATCAGCTCCACGTCCATCACGTGCTCGCGCGAGAGCGAGGCCAGCGCCACCGGCAGCGTGTAGTGATCCTGGTCGGTCAGCACGATCAGCGGCCACATGAAGTCGTTCCAGGCCGCCATGAAGGTGAAGATGGACAGCGTCACCAGCACCGGCTTGAGCATCGGCAGCACGATCTGGAAGAAGATCCGCAGCTCGCCGGCGCCATCCATGCGCGCGGCCTCCAGCAGCTCGTCGGGAATGCTGCGCGCGTACTGGCGCACCAGGAAGATGCCGAACACCGTGGCGAGCGCCGGCACGATCACACCGCCGAAGCTGTTGACCAGATGCAGCTGCTTCATGAGCAGGAACAGCGGCAGCATCGCCACCTGCGCCGGGATCACCAGCGCGGCCAGCAGCACCTGGAACACCCGCTCGCGCCCGGCGAAGCGCAGCTTGGCGAAGGCATAGCCGGCCAGCGTGTTGAACAGCAGCGATCCAAGCGTGATGGCCAGCGACACGATCAGGCTGTTGACGAAGTTGTCGGCCATGCCGGTGCGTTCGAACAGCTGATGGTAGTTGGCCAGCGTCGCGGCGCTGGGCAGCATGGGCGGCGGGAAGCGGCTGGCCTCGCCGGCCGGCATGAACGACACCGACACCATCCACGCCAGCGGCGCCAGGCTGACGATGGCCAGCGCCAGCAGGCCGCCGTTGACCAGGATCGCGTTCCAGCGCGAGCCGCCGACTTCGCGGCTCATGCCGGGCCTCCCGCGCACCGGGCGCGCATGTGCAAGCCCCTCATACCAACCCCTTCCTGCGGCCCAGGCGCAGCATCACGGTGGTCACCGCCAGGATGATCAGGAACAGCAGGAAGGCCACCGCCGAGGCGCGGCCCAGGTTCCACCACTTGAAGCCTTCCTCGAACATGAAATACAGCACGCTCACCGTGCTCTGCAGCGGATCGCCGCGGGTCATCACATAGGGCTCGGCGAACAGCTGGAAATAGCCGGAGATGGTGATCACCCCGACCACCAGCAGCACCGGGCCCAGCATCGGCAGGGTGATGTGCCAGAACTGCTTCCAGCGGTTGGCGCCGTCGATGCGCGCGGCCTCGTAGAGGTCGTGCGGGATCGCCTGCAGCCCGGCCAGGAAGATCACCATGTTGTAGCCGAAGTTCTTCCACACCGCGAACAGCATGATCATCGGCATGGCCCAGTGCGGATCGCCCAGCCAGTCCGGCGCCGGCACGCCAAGGTGCACCAGCACGTAGTTGACCAGCCCGTACTGGGTGTTGAACAGATAGCGCCAGATCACCGCCACCGCCACCAGCGTGGTCACCACCGGCGCGAACAGCGCGGTGCGGAACAGCGCGCGGAAGCGCGCGGCCGGCGCGTTGAGCAGCAGCGCGGCGCCCAGCGAGGCGGCGATGGACAGCGGCACGCCCACCAGCACGAAGTAAGTGGTGTTCCACAGCGCCTTCCAGAACATCGGCGTGCGCAGCAGGTCGATGTAGTTGTCCAGCCCGATGAAGCGCAGGTTGTGCGGATCGGCCAGCGCGTAGAGATCGAAGTCGGTGACGCTCAGCGCCAGCGCGGCCAGCACCGGCAGGCCGAAGAACACGCCCAGCACGATCAGCGCCGGCGCGGTGAACACCCATCCGGCAAGCGAACGGTTCATCGGGCGGTCTCCGTCTGTTCGGCGTCGCTGCCGGGATGGTCGCGTTCATAGATCCAGCGGCGCTTGGCCAGGATCTTGTCCACGCGCTGGTCCAGGTCGGCCACCGCCGCGTCCTGGCTTTCGCCGCCGCGCACCACCCGCTCGGTCACCAGTCGCATCTCCTGCACGATACGCTCCCATTCCAGCACCTTGGGCGTGGGCTTGACCCGCTCGAGCTGGTCAGCGAAGGCGCGCGCCAGCGGATCGCCTTCCAGCTGCGTCGTATGCCAGGTGGAGCGGCGCGGCGGCAGGTCGCCGATCAGCGCGTGGAAGCGCTGCTGGATGTCCGGACGCGAGAGGAACTCGATCAGCTTCCACGCCGCCTCCTTGTGGCGTGAACTCTGGAAGATCACCAGGCTCGAGCCGCCGGCGATGCCCGCGCCCGGGCCGTGCGGCCCCGGCAGCGCCATCGTGCCCCACTGGTCCTTCAGCGCCTCGGGCGCGCGGATGCGGAACTCGCGGATGTTCCAGGGCCCGGACAGGTAGAAGGCATAGGTGCCGCGGAAGAACTCGTCCCAGACGTTGGAGACCTGGGTCTCGGACATCTTCGGCGCCCAGCCCTGGGCGAAGGTGTTGGCGTAGAAGGCCAGCGCCGCGCGGAAGCCGGGGCTCTCGAAGTTGCCGCGGTTGTCGTGGTCGCGCAGCAGCGGATCGTCCTGCTGCAGGGCCAGCGAGAGCTGCTGCTCGAACTCGTTGAGCGGCATCAGGATGGCGTAGCGGTCCGGCCCGACGTACGCCTTGATCTGCGCCATCGCCTTGTCCCACTGCGCCCACGTGGTGATCGGCAGCTTCACCCCCGCCTCGCGCAGGATGTCCTTGCGATAGAACAGCAGGCGCGTGTCCACATACCACGGGATGCCGACCAGCTGCCCGTCGATGATGTTGGTCTGCCAGATGCCGGGGAAGTAGTCGTCCTGCTTGACCACCGTCGAGCGCCGCACGTAGGGCTCCAGCGGCGTGAGCGCCTTGAGCGTGGCGAACTCGGCGATCCAGGTGTTGCCCAGTTGGCACACGTCCGGCAGCGTGTCGGCGGCGAAGGCGGTCAGCAGCTTCTCGTGCGCGGCGGTGCTGGGGATCTGCTGCAGGTCCACGCGGATGTCGGGATGGGCGGCCTCGAACTCGGGCAGCAGCGTGCCGAGCACCTCGCCCTCGCGGCCGATCGCCCAGAAGCGCACCGTCGTGCGCTGCTGCGCATCGCGCGGCGCGCAGGCCGCCAGCACGGCCGCGATGCCCGCCAGCAGCACCAGCGCCAGCGCGCCGCGCGCCGGGGAAAAGCGGAATGGACTCATGCGCGGCTCAACCCGGCTGCTGCGGGCGCTGCTGCTGTTGCTGCTGCGGCTCGGACTGCGAATTGGGCACGCGCGATTCGGCCGTGCCCAGCGCGCGCGCGGTGGCCGCGTCCATCTGGCCCGGCGCCTGCGCGGTCTTGGCCGCCTCGGCCTGCGCGCGCTTGTCCTTGTCGTCCTTGCCCTTGTCCTCGCCGGCCAGCCAGCCGCCGGTGAAGCCCGCCCGCTCCAGCCCCTTGCGGATGTGCGGGTTCTTCTTCATCACGTTCCAGACGAAGTCGTCGCGATAGTTGGCGATCATCGTCAGGATGGGACCCTGGTCGATGCCGATGTAGTCGCTGCCGACCCAGCCGTTGTCCGGCACCACGCGACCGGTCTTGATCGGGATGTCGTAGGTGAAGCTGCGATTGAACGCATCCAGGAAGCCGTAGCTGGAATAGATGTAGTCGCCGAAGCGCTTGTGCATCTCCTCGGTGGCCGGGATCACGATCTCCGGCGCGAACGGCAGCGAGGCGATGGCCGCGGTCGGGGCGATGGTGCCGTCGTCGAAGTTGTCGCGCAGGCCGGCGCCGCGCGAGGAGTAGTCGCGGAACTCGCGCATCTCGCCGCGGTACTCCTGCTGGGTCTGCTGCGGCCCGTCAGAGGCGGTCAGGCCCCACACGTTCTCGCCGTAGTCCTTCCACTTCATCGGGTTGGAGATGGCGTACTGGCGATGGGCATAGGCGGCGCGGCGGCTGTTCTCGAAGTAGTCCATGCCGTGCTCGCGCATGTAGTCGTCCTGGATGCCGCGGAAGTCGACCCAGATATGCGTGTACTGATGGGTGAACAGCGGGCCGTAGGACAGATACTCCTGGCCCTGGTAGACGCCCCAGATCTCGTTGTAGGTGCGCGTCCACACCTGCCAGGCGTCGGGCTCCACCGCATGGGTGGGCGAGCCCAGCGCCAGGATGTAGACCATCATCCCCTCGCTGTAGCCGGTCCAGTCGTGGTTGATGAAGCCGCTCTCGGGGAACCAGCCCATCGAGATCAGCGGCGAGCGCGGCTGGATCCAGGTCCAGTCCACGCGCCGGTAGATCTGCTCGGCCAGGTCGCGGATCTGCTTCTCGCGCGGGTCATCGCCGTCGTAATAGGACTGGGCGAACAGCACGCCCATCAGCAGCAGCGAGGTGTCCACCGTGGACAGCTCCACCCAGCTGGAGAAGCGCTGGCCGGTCTGCATGTCCAGGAAGTGGTAGTAGAAGCCCTTGTAGCCGGCCGTGCCGGTGGGCTGCTTGCCCTGCTTGAGCTCGTAGAGGAACTTCAGCGTGGTCAGCGTGCGGTCCACCGCCTGGCTGCGGCTGACCCAGCCGTTCTCGATGCCGATCGGATAGGCGGTCAGCGCGAACCCGACCGAGGCCACCGAGGCGAACGGCCGCGACGGATAGCGGTCCGGCGTCATGCCGTTGCTTTCGTTGGTGGTGTCCCAGAAGAACTGGAAGGTCCGGCGCTCGATGTCGCGGAACAGCGCGGGCAATTCGGGTTTCTTGTCTTCCACGGGAAGCTCGACGGGCGGACGCCCGGTCACCTTGACCGGCTTGACGGGCGTGGGTTCGGGTTGCTGCTGGCAGGCCGCCAGCAGCACGGCCAGGGCCGATGCCGTCAGCGGCAGCAGCGAGGTGAGGCGTCGACGCGTCTTCAAGGCTCAAGATCCATGTAAACGTTTACACCTGCAAACAAAGTCCGGCGCAAAACGAAAGCGGTGCGGGGGTGGTGCAAGGTTAACAGCCGTGGCCTGCCGAGTCAGAGCGCCGCGGCCGCCGGGGCCGAGTCGCGCACCACCAGTTCAGGCACCAAGGGCGCCGGATCGGGCAGCGCCAGCGGCGCCTTGGCCTGGATGTCCTGCAGCAGCCGCCGCAGCGCGTTGGCGCCCAGCTCGGCGATGCTGATGCGCATGGTGGTCAGCGGCGGGTGGACGAAGCGCGCCACCGGCACGTCGTCGAACCCAGCCAGGGCAATGTCCTGCGGCACGCGCACCCCGGCCTGGTTGAAGGCGAACAGGCAGCCCAGGGCCATGGTGTCGTTGGCGGCGAAGACCGCGTCGGGCCGGCTCCCGGCCGCCAGCAGCGCGGTGCCGGCCTCCATGCCGGAGGCCTCGTCGAACCGCCCCGGCAGCACCTGCTCGGCCACCCCAGGCAGCAGCTCGGCCAGCGCGTCGCGATAGCCGCGCAGGCGCTCGGCCGCGTCGAAGTTGCAGGCCGGCCCGGCGATGAAGGCGATGCGCCTGCGGCCGCTGGCCACCAGGTGGCGCATCATCGCCACCGCGCCGCCGTGGTTGTCGATGTTCAGGACCGGATAGTCGCCATGCGGCAGGTGCGTGTTGATCAGCACCACCGGCAGGCCGTCGGGCAGGTTGTCGGTGAGGAACCCCGGCTGGTCGGCATAGGGCGAGAGCACCAGCAGCCCATCCACGCGCCCGCGCATCGCGCGCAGCGCCGCGCCCTGGGCGTCCTGGGCGCCGTGGTAGCTGGACACCAGCAGATGGCGGCGGTGCTCGCGCGCCACCCCGTCGATGCCGCGGATCAGCTCGGAGAAGAACTCGCCATACAGGTCCGGCAGGACCACGCCGATGGTCTGGGTGCTGCGGCTGCTCAGGCTGCGCGCGGCGGCATGCGGCTGGTAGCGCAGGCGCCGGGCGGTCTCCAGGACCAGCTTGCGGACCTCCTCGGCGACGTTGTCGTGACCGTTGAGCGCCCGCGAGACGGTCGCCACCGAGACCTGCGCCTCGCGCGCCACATCCCGGATGGTGATGGTTCCGTTGCGCGACATCCGCCCTCCGCGGTCTGGCTGACTGGTTCTGGCGCGGAATGTAAGCGCTTCCACTCCGCGCGGTCCATCCTACCTTGGGCCGATGCTAGGGCGGCGCCGGATCAAAAGCCCGCGAAATCGGTGCCGTCGCACGCCTGGGCAACCCGCGCCCGCTCAGGCGCTGGAGGCCTCGCCCGGGGTCTGGGCGACGATGCTCATGGCATGGATGTCGGTCTGCATCATCGGGCCCAGCGCGGCATACACCAGCCGGTGCCGGGCCAGCGGCAGCTTGCCGGCGAAGGCCTCGCTGACCACCCGGACCTTGAAATGCCCGCGGCCGTCGCGCGCACCGGCGTGGCCGGCGTGGCGGTGGCTCTCGTCCTCCAGCTCCAGCACCGTCGGCGCAAGGCCGGCGTCCAGCGCCTGGCGGATGCGCTCGATCCGCGTCGCCTCGCTCACGGCAGCACCTTCAGGAACGGACGCACGTCCACCCGCGCATAGACACCGGCCAGCGCATATGGGTCGGCGTCGGCCCAGGCGCGCGCATCCTCCAGCGAGTCGAACTGCGCGATCACGATGCTGCCGCTGAAGCCGGCCGGGCCCGGATCGGGCGAATCGATCGCCGGGCATGGCCCGCACACCAGCAGCCGGCCGGCATCGAGCAGCGCCTGCAGCCGCGCCAGGTGCGCCGGGCGCGCCGGCTGGCGCAGCGGCAGGGAATCGGGGACATCATGGCCTTCGATGGCGTACCACATGGCATTAAGACCGCTGGACTTCGGATGGGCCTGCGATTGTACGGATGCGCCCGCGCTGGACAGGCGGCCGGCCAAACCGTACTCTGCGAACCTGATTGGCACGGCACGACCCGCAGCGGCCATCGCCCAGGCCCGCCCGGACCTGCCCGCGACCCACACGCTGCCAAGCGCGTCCTTAAGGCCAGACCACCTGATCCTTCGTTGCCCGCCGCCCTCCCCACAGGCGAGCGCCGCATTGGCTGACGTGCGCACCGCGACCGCCCACGCAAGGCTTGACCACCTGCAGTACCCCGGCGCCGCCCCTTGCGGGAAGCGCATGCCCCCTGGCAATCGCAGGGCCGGCCCCGGCGTTCCCCCACGCCAACCGGTCCGGACCGCAGTGTTGACGCGACCCGCTTTCGACCCTCGATGACATCGCAATCCGCGCCCGACGCGACCGCTTCCACCGACAAGCCGCAAAGCCCGCAGCAGCACGAGATGCCGCTGGCGATGGTGCATGGCCAGCCGGTGCTGCAGATCCCGCAGGATCTGTACATCCCGCCGGACGCGCTGGAGGTCATCCTCGATGCCTTCGAGGGCCCGCTGGACCTGCTGCTGTACCTGATCCGCCGGCAGAACCTGGACATCCTGGACATCCCGGTGCTGGAGATCACCCGCCAGTACGTGGATTACATCAACGTCATGCAGGAGCTGCGCTTCGAGCTGGCGGCCGAATACCTGGTGATGGCCGCGATCCTGGCCGAGATCAAGTCGCGCATGCTGCTGCCGCGGCCGCAGGCCGAGGACGGCGAGGAAGGCGACCCGCGCGCCGACCTGGTGCGCCGCCTGCAGGAATACGAGCGCTTCAAGCAGGCCGCCGAGGACATCGACGCCCTGCCTCGCCAGGACCGCGACACCGCCGTGGCCCACGCCCATGTGCCGGACCGCACCGCCATCAAGGTGCCGCCGGAGGTGGACCTGAAGGAGATGCTGCTGGCGCTGCACGATGTGCTCAAGCGCGCCGAGCTGTTCTCCGGCCACGCGATCAAGCGCGAGGCGCTGAGCGTGCGCCAGCGCATGGGCGAGGTGCTCTCGCGGCTGGAGGACGGCAAGTTCCACCGCTTCGAGACCATGTTCACCGTGGCCGAGGGCCGGCTCGGCGTGCTGGTGACCTTCCTGGCGATGCTGGAGCTGGCCAAGGAGCAGCTGCTGGACATCGTCCAGGAGGCTCCGCTGGCGCCGATCTACATCAAGTCCCTGGCGCTGAACAACACCAACGAGCCGCTGCAGTTCTCCAGCGAGTTCGACGACACCGACGCGGCCAACGACGCATGAGCGCGCCGGCCACCACGACCCGCACGCGCTGACGGCGCGGCCAAGACCCTCGCATGCACGACGACGACGCTTTCGATACCGACACCGCGACCGCCCCGGTCGCCCAGGCGGACCAGGGCCTGATCAACCGCATCGTGGAGGCCGCGCTGCTGGCCTCGGCCCAGCCGATGAGCCTGGCGCAGCTGGCCGAGCTGTTCCCGGAAGACCGCCCGGCGCCGGAAGGCAGCCTGGACCTGGCGCTGGAACAGCTCGCCCAGGCCTGCGCCGAGCGCGGCGTGGAGCTGGTCGAAGTGGCCAGCGGCTGGCGCTACCAGGTCAAGCCGGACGTGCACGCCTGGGTCAGCCGCATGTGGACCGAGCGCAAGACCCGCTACACCCGCGCCACTCTGGAGACCCTGGCGCTGATCGCCTACCGCCAGCCGATCACCCGCGGCGAGATCGAGCAGGTGCGCGGCGTGGCGGTCAGCAGCAACATCATCCAGGCGCTGGAAGAGCGCGAGTGGATCCGCGTGGTCGGCCACCGCGACGTGCCCGGCAGGCCGGCGCTGTTCGGCACCACCAAGGGCTTCCTGGACTACTTCGGGCTCAAGCGCCTGGACGAACTGCCGCCGCTGTCCGAGCTGAAGGACATCGCCGAGCTCGATCCGCAGCTGCCGCTGCCCGGCGCCCCGCTGCCGGCCCGCGCCGCCGCCGAGGGCCAGCCCGACGCGGAGGCGGATGCGGAGGCCGTGCCGGCCGATGACGCCGCCACCGGCGCCGACGATGGCGAACCGCCGGCCTCCCTCGATTCCCCGCCGGCGCAGGACGCGCCGGAGGCCGACGGCGACCTGCCGCCGCCGGCCACGCAGGACGCCCCCGACCTCGACGCGCCCCTCGCGGACGCGGCCGAACCCACCGACGCGCCGCAGACCGACGCGCCGGCTTCCACCACCCACCAAGAAGACGACGCCGATACGGTCTCGTCGGAGCACAAACATGAGTGACACCCCCCGCAGCAAGCTCTCGCTGAAGCGCGACGCCGCCGCAGCCCCCGAAGTCCGCCTGGAGGAACGCCTGCACAAGGTGCTGGCCCAGGCCGGCCTGGGCTCGCGCCGCGCGCTGGAGCAGCGCATCGCCGATGGCCTGGTCAAGGTCAACGGCCAGACCGCGCAGATCGGCATGTCCATCGGCAGCGGCGACCGCGTCGAGCTGGACGGCCGCAGCTTCGTGGCCAGCGCGCTGACCGAGCCCACCCGCGTGCTGATCTACAACAAGCCCGAAGGCGAGGTGACCACGCGCGAGGACCCCGAAGGCCGGCCGACCGTGTTCGAGTCCCTGCCCGCGCTCAAGGGCGCGCGCTGGATCGCCATCGGCCGCCTGGACATCAACACCACCGGCCTGCTGCTGCTGACCACCGACGGCGAGCTGGCCAACGCGATGATGCACCCCTCCTTCGAGGTCAGCCGCGAGTACGTGGTGCGCGTGCGCGCCCCGGAAGGCCAGGACACCGTGCCGGACAACCTGGTCGATCGCCTGCGCCGCGGCGTGGCGCTGGAGGACGGCCCGGCCAAGTTCGACGAGATCGAACGCATCGGCGGCACCGATTCGCACGACTGGTACCGCGTGACCCTGAGCGAGGGCCGCAACCGCGAGGTGCGCCGCCTGTGGGAATCGCAGGGCTGCCAGGTCAGCCGCCTCAAGCGCATCCGCTACGGCGCCATCGAACTGCCGCAGCCGCTGCTGCGCGGCCAGTCGCAGGAGCTGCCCGACGCCCAGGTCCAGGCGCTGCGCAAGCAGCTGGGCCTGGAGGACGGCGCCCCGGCCGCGCTGACCCTGCAGCCGGTGATCGGCCAGCGCAAGGCGGCCAAGGCTACGCTGCAGATCAACGCGCGCGGCGCCGGCAACGCCTACGTCAACGGCCACAGCACCGCCGACGAAGGTCGCGAGCTGCGCCGCTTCGACAACGTGCGCGAGGATCGCGGCCGTGGCCGCGGCAAGGGCGGCGGCTTCAAGGGCGGCCTGACCGTCAGCGGCGAAGCGGCGGCCAAGCAGTCGCAGAAGCCGTTCAAGCAGCGCAAGGAAAAGGGTCCCAAGCCGCTGCCGGAAGGCAACCCGGCCGCGTTCCGCAGCTGGTACGTGCCCGACGGCGTGGACACCGGCCCGAGCGGCCACCGCAACGCCGGCCCGAAGAAGCCCTTCGGCGGCAAGCCGGCCGGCGGCCAGCGCCGCGGTCCGGGCGGTGGTGGTGGTGGTGGCGGCAACAGCCCCTATGGCGGCGGCTTCGGCGACGAGCGCGGTCCGCGCGGCCAGGGCGCAGGCCAGGGCCAGCAGCGCAAGGCCAAGCCGTACGGGCATCCGGGCAATGCGCCCAGCTTCCCGTCCGACCACGCCACGCCCGGCAGCTATAGCCCGTACGGCCAGCGCCAGGGCCAGGCCCGCCCCGGCGGTCGTCCAGCCGGCGGCAACCGCCCCGGCGGCAACGGCCCGCGTCCGGGTGGCAACCGCGGCCCGGGCGGCAACCGTTCCGGCGGCGCGCCGCGCGGTCGCGGTCCGCGGGGCCAGGGCTGATCCGGCCGGCGGACGCGCGGTCTCGCGCGTCCGCGCCCCGCCCCGTCGGTCGACGCGTGCGCGGATATGAGAACCAATCTCATCTTCGCGGCTATACTGGAACGCGTTCCTCTCCCCTGCCCAACACGATCCGCCCATGTCTTCCGCTTACGGCGCCGAAACGGTGCTTGAGGTCCGTCACTGGACCGACGACTACTTCAGCTTCACCACCACGCGCAGCGAGGCCTTCCGTTTCGAGAACGGCCAGTTCGTGATGATCGGCCTGGAGGGCGAAACCCGCCCGCTGCTGCGCGCCTACTCCATCGCCAGCGCCAACTGGGAAGAGCAGCTGGAGTTCTTCAGCATCAAGGTCCCCAACGGCCCGCTGACCTCGCGCCTGCAGCACATCCGGCCGGGCGACAGCGTCCTGATCGGGCGCAAGCCCACCGGCACCCTGCTGATCTCCGACCTGCACCCGGGACGGCACCTGTACCTGCTGGGCACCGGCACCGGCATGGCGCCGTGGCTGAGCATCGTCAAGGACCCGGAGACCTACGAGCGCTTCGATAAGGTGATCCTCACCCACGGCGTGCGCTACGAGCAGGATCTGGCCTACCGCGACTACTTCGAGCGCGAGCTGCCGCAGCACGAGTTGCTGGGCGAGCTGCTGCGCGAGCGGCTGCTGTACTACCCGGCGGTGACGCGCGAGCCGTTCCGCAACCAGGGCCGGCTGACCGAGCTGCTGGGCAGCGGGCAGATGGCCCAGACGCTGGGCCTGCCGCCGATCGACCCGGCGCGCGATCGCTTCATGATCTGCGGCAGCCCGCAGATGCTGGCCGACCTGCGCACGCTGCTGGACAGCCGCGGCTTCGAGGCCTCCCCGCGCATCGGCAGCCCCGGCCACTACGTGTTCGAGCGCGCCTTCGTAGAGAAGTAGTCGGCAAGCCTCTCTGCAGACGCCGCCCTTGTGGCCCCTTAGCCGATGGCGGCTCCATGTAGAGCGGAGCTTGCTCCGCTGGGGCTTCCCCCACGAACCGAACGAGGAGCAGCGGACTGTAGAGCGGAGCTTGCTCCGCTGGGGCTTTCTCCAGGAACCGAACGAAGAGCAGCGGAGCAAGCTCCGCTCTACAAGAAGGCCGCGGCTTGATCCGAGAGACGGTTAGCAGGCAGGACTCGCTGCACGCGTCAGCCCAGCGCATCCTCGATGTCCCGCGCCAGCGATGCGGGCGCGTTGCGCGATCCATAGCGGCGCAGGACCTGGCCGTTGCGGCCGACCAGGAACTTGGTGAAGTTCCACTTGATGCGCTCGGTGCCGAATACCCCCGGCCGGTCGTGCTTGAGCCGCTGCCACAGCGGATGCGCGTTCGGCCCATTGACCTCGACCTTGGCGAACATCGGGAAGGTCACCGCGTAGTTGAGGCTGCAGAAGGCGCGGATCTGCGCCTCGTCGCCCGGCTCCTGGTGACCGAACTGGTCGCAGGGAAAGCCCAGCACCACCAGCCCGCGATCGCGATACTGCTGCCACAGCAGCTCCAGGCCGCCGTACTGCGGGGTGAACCCGCACTGGGAGGCGACATTGACGATCAGCAGGACCGAGCCGGCCCAGTCGGCCAGCGGCTGCTCGTGGCCATTGATGTCCAGCGCCGCGAATTCGAAAACACCCCGCATGCCTACCTTCCGTTGTCCCTGGCCGACCGATCATAGGCGCCATGACGGCGCCGCACCTAATGTTATGTGAGTTACGTCACAAATTTTAGGCTATCGAGGGTGGCCGGTCACGCGTGACGATTGCGTCAGGCCATGCCTTCGGTCATGGGCTGCGGCGCCGGGTCCCGGTTAGCCTCGGGGGTCGATGTCCACCACCCCGATCCGGAGCCACATGACCCACCGCCTGACCCTGGCGCTCGCCCTCGCCCTTGGAACCGCCATGCCCGCCTACGCCCAGACCTCCGCGACGCCCGCCGCCAGCCAGGCCAGCAATCCGTTCTTCGTCCAAAGCCCGCTGCCGCTGCACTACCCGCAGTTCGACAAGATCACGGACGCCGACTTCGCCCCGGCCTTCGATGCGGGCATGGCGCAGCAGCTCAAGGAGATCGCGGCGATCGCCGACAACCCGGCCAAGCCGAGCTTCGACAACACCTTCGTGGCGCTGGAGCAGAGCGGCCAGCTGCTGGATCGGGCGACCTCGGTGTTCCTCAACCTGGTCGGCACCGACACCAACGACACGCGCAAGCAGCTGCAGGCCGACTACGCCGGCAAGTTCGCCGCGCACCGCGATGCGATCAACCTCAACGGCAAGCTGTTCGTGCGCATCCAGACCCTCTACGACGGCCGCGCCGGCCTGGGCCTGGATCCGCAGAGCCTGCGCCTGGTCGAGAAGGTCTACGGCGACTTCGTGCGCTCCGGCGCCAAGCTCTCCGAGGCGGACAAGACGCGCCTGAAGGCGATGAACGCCGAGCTGGCCACGCTGTCGACCAAGTTCAGCCAGAACGTGCTGGCCGAGGTCAACGATTCGGCCCTGGTGCTGGACGATGCCAGGCAGCTCGACGGCCTGAGCGCGGCGGAGATCGCCGCCGCGGCCGACGAAGCCAAGGCGCGCAAGCTGCCCGGCAAGTACGTGCTGACCCTGCTCAACACCACCGGCCAGCCGCCGCTGACCCATCTGACCGACCGGGCCACGCGCGAGCAGCTGTTCAAGGCCTCGGTGAACCGCGGCAGCCGCGGCAACGCCTACGACAACACCGCCATCGTCTCGCGCATCATGACCCTGCGCGCGCAGAAGGCGAAGATGCTCGGCTATCCCAACTACGCCGCCTACTCGCTGGAGAACCAGACCGCCAAGACGCCCGAGGCCGTCAACGCGATGCTGGGCAAGCTGGCTCCGGCCGCCTTGGCCAACGCCAAGCGCGAGGCCGCCGACCTGCAGGCGATGATCGACGCCGAGCGGAAGGCCGCCGGCAAGCCGGGCTTCGAACTCGCAGCCTGGGACTGGGCCTTCTACAGCGAGAAGGTGCGCCAGGCCAAGTACAACTTCGACGAGTCCCAGCTCAAGCCCTACCTGGAGATGCGCAACGTGCTGGAAAACGGCGTGTTCTACGCCGCCAACCAGGAGTTCGGCCTGAGCTTCAAGGAGCGCCACGATCTGCCCAAGTACCACGCCGACACCTTCGTCTACGACGTGTTCGATGCCGACGGCTCGCAGCTGGCGATCTTCATCTTCGACCCGTATGCGCGCGCGTCCAAGCGCGGCGGCGCGTGGATGAATTCCTACGTGTCGCAGTCCGCGCTGACCGGCGACAAGCCGGTGGTGGCCAACCACCTCAACATCCCCAAGCCGCCGGCCGGCCAGCCGACGCTGCTGACCTGGGACGAGGTCACCACTGCCTTCCATGAGTTCGGCCATGCCCTGCACGGCATGTTCTCCGACGTGAAGTACCCCTACTTCTCCGGCACCAGCGTGCCGCGCGACTTCGTCGAGTTCCCCTCGCAGGTCAACGAGATGTGGGCCGACGATCCGGCGATCCTGCGCCACTACGCCAAGCATCACCAGACCGGCGCGCCGATGCCGCAGGCCCTGCTCGACAAGGTCGTGGCCGCGGCCAAGTTCAACCAGGGCTTCGCCACCACCGAATACCTGGGCGCGGCGATGCTGGACCAGCGCTGGCACCAGATCACCGAAGACCAGGTCCCGGCCGCGTCCGGCGTGGTGGACTTCGAAGCCAAGGCGCTGGCGGCCGATGGCATCGCCTACGCCCCGGTGCCGCCGCGCTACCGCACGCCCTACTTCAGCCACATCATGGGCGGCTATTCGGCCGGCTACTACGCCTACATCTGGTCCGAGGTGCTGGATGCGAACACCCAGCAGTGGTTCAAGCAGCACGGCGGCCTGAGCCGCGCCAACGGCGACCGCTTCCGCAAGACCCTGCTCTCCCAGGGCGGCAGCCAGGACGCGATGAAGCTGTTCGTCGACTTCACCGGACACGCGCCGCGGATCGAACCGCTGCTGGAGAAGCGCGGGCTGGATGCGAAGGCGGACTGAGGGCTTGCGGAGCAGCAGGCAAGTCGACGGGATGAGTGCGGGGCGGTGAGCGTATTTCGCCCACCCGCCTCGACCACGCCAAGCGCGGCCCCTCGGCTCGGCTCCCCCTCGATGGCCGACGCTTGAATGGGAAAAGACTGACCGCGCCTCACGGCCAGGTGGGAACAACTGTCTCCTCGAATCGCGCAGCGGCCTGCCTGTAGAGCGGAGCTTGCTCCGCTGGGGCTTTCCCCACAAACCGAACGAAACGCAGCGGAGCAAGCTCCGCTCTACAGGTGGGATTCGGTTGGCGCTCCGCGAGCACCAAGCGCGCCGCCGCGATTCATTCTGTCCGCTCTGTACCACGCGCGGCAGGATCGAGGCTTTGCGGCGAATAGATCAGGATTTCTTTCGAACCGAAGCCCCATCCATGACGCGCACGGCAGCGGGCCGGCGGGCGGTGTCCGCGACTAGCGAGGCAGGACGCCGAGCGCCCAAGTCAGGGCAGGATGCCCTGATCGAGGGATAAGCGGGCGCCGCCCGCCGGACCGCTGCCCCTCCGAAGTCAGCGCCCTCCCCCTCTCGCCACTGATCAGGCAAAACGCCACAACGCGCAAAAAAAGCCCGGCTTGCACCGGGCTTTTCTGACGTAGCTTCTCTTAAAAGCCCTAAAGCACTCAGGGCTTCGGCGGCGTCGCAATACGAAGCCCGTCACCCGCCGGCGTCACGGGATAGATCCGCCCGGTCTTCGGGTCCAGCACCTGGTTGTTACCAACCTGCACCGCGCCCGGCACCAGCCGGCCCTGCGCATCGATCACGCGCGCGGGCGTCGCCGGCGCAGTGGGCGTGACGCTGCTGGGCTGCGTGGGCCGCTGTGCATCCGTAGCAGGCCCCTTGGGACTGACCGGCGGCGTGGTCGCACGCTGGCCCGCGTCCGAGCGCACCCCGGTGCTGCGCTGGGGCGACGTGCCGGAAGCATCGCGCGCATTGGGAATCTGCACCGGCTGCGGCTGGTTGAGCTGCTGCACCTGCGCCAGCGGCGCGGCGGCCAGAATCGGCAGCGCCGCGATCGACAGGATGACGGTCCGGTTGAGCATGACCGAACTCCTTTGTGTGAGTGTCCGGCCACGCTAGCGCGATGCCGCTGGCTGCGCGGTGAAGCCCGCTCCGCGCACGCAGCGCGGTTCAGCCCGCCGCGGGCGCCTCGACCAGCGCGCGCACCCGGCGCGGCCGGCTCGGGAACGCATGGCGCACGATGCGCCAGGCCACCTGGCTGAACTGCTTGAACAGCGAGCCGGTGTTGTAGTGCTGCCCGTAGCGCGCACAGATCTCGCGCACCTCCGCCGCCATCTCGCTGTAACGGTTGGCCGGGATGTCGGGGAAGAAGTGATGCTCGATCTGGTGACTCAGATCGCCGGTGAGCACGTCCACCAGCGCACCGCCGGAGATGTTGGACGACCCGCGCAGCTGGCGCAGATACCAGTGGCCACGGCTCTCGTTGCGCACGCAGTCTTTTGGGAAGGTCTCCGCATCGGCGGTGAAGTGACCGCAGAAGATCACCACATAGGTCCAGATGCTGCGCAGCATGTTCGCCGCCAGGTTGCCCAGCAGCACCGGCAGGAACCACGGCCCGGCCAGCGCCGGGAACAGCACATAGTCCTTCAGCACCTGCCGGCCCATCTTGCGGCCGACCGGCGCGAACTGCGCGCGCAGCTGCCTGAAGCTCATCTTGCCGGCCAGCCAGCGGCCCAGGCGCAGGTCCTGGATCGCCACGCCCCACTCGAACAGCAGGCAGAACACCACCGCGATCGGCGGCTGCAGCAGGTAGAACGGCTTCCAGCGCTGCTCGGGGAAGATGCGCAGCAGACCGTAGCCGATGTCGTCGTCCAGCCCGCGCACGTTGGTGTAGGTGTGGTGTCGGAAGTTGTGGGTCTTCTTCCAGTTCTCGCTGGTGGCCACGATGTCCCACTCGTAGCTGCGGCTGTGCAGCTGCGGATCGCCCATCCAGTCGTACTGGCCGTGGATCACGTTGTGGCCGACGGTCATGTTCTCCAGGATCTTGGACAGCGCCAGCAGCGCGGTGCCGAGCACGCACAGCGGCCACAGCAGCGCCGGCACGAAGGCCCCGCCCACCGCGCCGGCGAACAGCGCGATGCGGCCCAGCGCGCCGCTCCAGCGCACCGCCGCGACCGCGCGGCGGATGTAGCGCGCATCGCGCGCGCCGAGCGTGGCCACGGTGCGGGCGCGCAGGGCGTCCAGCTCGGCGCCGAAGCGCTGCAGCTCGTCCTGGGACAGGGGGCGGTTGTGCTTGCTCATCAAAGGTCCAGCGTCAGGTCGGTGGCCGCGGCGCTGATGCACAGGCGCACGGTGGCGTCGGGCTCGCCCGAACGCGCATTGGTCTGGGTGTCGCGCGTGATGCCCTCGCGCCGCGTGCAGGCGCAGGTATTGCAGATGCCCATGCGGCAGCCCGAGGCCGGGCGCAGGCCCTGCGCCTCCAGCGCCTCCAGCAGCGAGGCATCGCGCGGCACGGTCAGCGTGCGCCCGCTGCGTGACAGGGTGAGGGCGACGCTGCCGCCCTCGCCCGGCAGCGCGCGCGGCGGGGTGAAGGCCTCGGCCTCGAACCGCACCACACGCCCTTCCAGCTGCGCACGCGCGCTCTGCACGAAGCCGTGCGGGCCGCAGGCGAACACCTGGCGATGGCCGAGCTCGGGCACCAGCGCGGCCAGGTCGGTGTCGTCGATGCGCGGCGCCGCCGGGCCATCGGCCTGCCGGGTCAGCCGCAGATGGACGCGCAGGCCGCGATGGCGCGCGGCCAGCGCGGCAAGCTCGTCGGCGAAGCAGACCTCGGCGCGGGTGCGCGCCCAGTAGACCAGGTCCAGCTCAACCGGCATGCCGGCCGCGTCCAGCTCGCGCAGCATCGCCATCAGCGGCGTGATGCCGCTGCCGGCGGCCAGGAACAGCCAGGGGCCGTGCACGGCGGCCGGCAGGGTCATGGTGCCGAAGGCCGCGCCCAGCGCGAACACCTCGCCGATGCGCGCGTGCCGGCACAGATGCTGGCTGACCCGCCCGCCTTCGACCTCACGCACGGTGATCTCGATCCGGTTGCCGGCGACCTTGCTGGGGCTGTAGCTGCGGGTGATCCGGGCGCCGTCCAGCTCCACGCCCAGGTTGATGTGCTGACCGGCGCGCAGCCCGGCGAAATGGCGGTTGGTCTGCAGCACCAGCGTGACCGCGCCTTCGGCGGCCTGGCGGCGCTCGCGCAGGCGCGCCAGCGGGCGCTCCCAGCTCCACAGCGGGTGGACCCGGCTGGCCCAGAAGTCGAAGACCGCCGGCTCGACCAGGCGACGGGCGACGCGCTGGACCGGGGAGCTGGAACGAGGACGACGGATCGCATTCATGGCCATGCACTATACAGGCGTGAGAACGGATGTCTATACACTTGTATATTCATGTGAGGGGCTATGATGGCGGCGCCCCGCACGGACCAGGATCCGCAGTGCCCGCTACCGAGTCCGCCGCCATCGACCCCAGCTCCGACGACGCCAGCGGCGGCCGCCGCGCCGCCATCTCGCGCCAGGACCTGCTGGCCGCCGCCCTGCGCCTGGTCGGCCCGCACCGCAGCCTGTCCTCGCTGAGCCTGCGCGAGGTCGCCCGCGAGGCCGGGATCGCGCCGAACAGCTTCTATCGCCAGTTCCGCGACATGGACGAGCTGGCCGTGGCCCTGATCGACCTGGCCGGCCGCTCGCTGCGCCAGATCATCGGCCAGGCCCGCCAGCGCGCGGCCTCGACCGACCGCAGCGTGATCCGCCTGTCGGTGGAGACTTTCATGGAGCAGTTACGGGCCGACGACAAGCTGCTGCACGTGATGCTGCGCGAGGGCATGGTCGGCTCGGACGCGTTCAAGGCGGCGGTCGAGCGCGAGCTCACCTACTTCGAGGACGAGCTGCAGGTGGACCTGGTGCGCCTGGCGGCGGCCGAGGGCGCCACCCTGCACCAGCCGGCCCTGGTCTCCAAGGCGATCACCCGCCTGGTGTTCGCCGCCGGCGCCAGCGCCATGGACCTGCCGCGCGAACGCGATCCCGAGCTGATCGGCCAGCTCTCCACCATGCTGCGCATGATCCTGACCGGCTCGCGCGCGATGGCCAAGGGCGTGGGCGTCGATCGCTGACGCTTGCCCTCAAGTTCGAACAAGCACGCAGACGGAAGAGCGCGATGACGGCAGCGACGGCAAATCCCAAGGTGGATGCATTCATGGTGCGGGCCGAGCGTTGGCGGGCCGAGTTCGAGGCGCTGCGATCGATCCTGCGCCAGACGCCGCTGACCGAGGACCTGAAGTGGGGCCAGCCCTGCTATGCGCTGGGCAAGGCGAACGTCGTGCTGATGCACCGCTTCAAGGAGTACTGCGCCCTGCTGTTCATGAAGGGCGCGCTGATGCCCGACCTAGATGGCCTGCTGGTCCAGCAGACCGAGTACGTACGATCGGCGCGGCAGATCCGCTTCACCGCACTGGATCAGATCAAAGGCGAAGCCGCGACACTGAAGGCCTATGTCGAGGCGGCCATTGCGGTCGAACAGGCCGGGCTCAAGATCGCCCCCAGGAAGACCGCCGATTTTCCCGTGGCGGACGAGTTCCGCTCACGGCTGGAGGAAGACGCGGCGCTGAAGGCCGCCTTCGAAGGCCTGACGCCGGGCCGCCAACGCGGTTATCTGCTGCATTTCTCGTCGGCCAAGCAGTCCAAGACCCGCCAGGCGCGGGTCGAGAAAAACCTTGCGCGGATCATGGCTGGCCTCGGCCTGGACGATTGATTCGCGCTCAGGGCAGGGCACGCCCGATCAGCGGCGCGAAATCCGTCTCCGCCGGCAGCGTACCCATCGCCAGTCCGTGCGCCCCGCCCAGGCGCGAGCGGCAGAACGGCTCGGCCACGGGGCTGCCCGTGCGCAGCAGCACGCCGGCCTGCAGCAGCAGCGCCACGCGCTCGACCAGCAGGCGCGCGCCGGATTCGACCAGCGCGCGGCCGGCCAGCTGCGCGGCGACGAGGTCCAGCTGGCGGTCGTAGTCGCGATCCTGCCCGCTCGCGGCGTTCAGCTCGTCCAGCAGCGCCTAGCTGCAGTCGGGCTCCCTGCCCAAGGCGCGTAGCACGTCCAGGCACTGGATGTTGCCGCTGCCTTCCCAGATGCCGTTGAGCGGCGACTGCCGGAACAGGCGCGGCAGGATCGATTCCTCGACGTAGCCGGCGCCGCCCAGGCATTCCTGCGCCTCGTTGACGAAGGCCGGCGCGCGGCGGCACAGCCAGTACTTGCCGATGGCGGTGGTCACGCGCGCCAGCGCGGCCTCGTGCGGATCGTGCGCGCCGCGATCGACCGCGCCGGCCACGCGCAGGGCCAGCGCCAGCGCGGCCTCCCATTCCAGCGTCAGGTCGGCCAGCACGTTGCGCATGAGCGCGTGGGCGGCCAGCGGCTTGCCGAAGCTGGCGCGATGGCGCGCGTGATGCACGGCCTGGGCCAGGGCCATGCGCATCTCGGCGGTGGCGCCGAGCATGCAGTCCAGCCGGGTGAGCATGACCATCTGCAGGATGGTGGCCACGCCGCGCCCTTCCTCGCCGATGCGCCGCGCCCAGGCGCCGGTGAACTCGACCTCGCTGGACGCGTTGGCCCAGTCGCCCAGCTTGTCCTTGAGCCGCATCAGCCGGAAGGCGTTCTTCTGGCCATCGGGCAGGCGGCGCGGCATCAGGAAGCAGCTCAGCCCGCCCGGCGCCTGGGCCAGGACCAGCCAGCCGTCGGACATGGGCGCGGAGAAGAACCACTTGTGCCCGACCAGCGCGTACTCGCCCTCGCCCGCCAGCGGCGTGGCGCGCGTGGCGTTGCTGCGCACGTCCGAGCCGCCCTGCTTCTCGGTCATGCCCATGCCTAAGGTGATGCCGGTCTTGTCGGCGATGGGCACATCGCGCGGGTCGTAGTGCGGGGCGGCGGCCTTGCCCGCCCATTCGCGCAGGGCGGGCTCGCGGCGCAGCACCGGGACCGCGGCGTGGGTCATGGTCAACGGGCAGCTGGTGCCGGCCTCGGCCTGGTGATGCAGATAGCTGAGCGCGGCCCGGGCGACATGCGCGCCCGGCCGCGGCGTGTGCCAGGACAACCCGGCGACGCCGCCGGCCTTGGCCGCGTGCAGCAGCTGGTGATAGGCGGGATGGAATTCGACCAGATCGATGCGATGGCCGAAGCGGTCGTGCGTCTTCAGCCGCGGCTTGTCGCGATTGGCGTCGAAGCCCAGGGCATAGAGTTCGCTGCCTGCCTGTGCGCCATAGGCCTGCAGCGCGGCGGCGAAGTCGCCGGCGCCCTCGCGCGTGCAGCCCTCACGCAGCACTACATCGTCGGTCCAGAGATCGCACGGCGCGAACTCCGGCGGCTGATTGTCGACCGTGTGGGTCTCGAAGGCGGGCGTGGCGCGGTGTTCCATCATCGGACTCCTCCCGCGCCGATTGTGCCGCAGGAACGGTCAGCCGCCCTGCTGCAGCGCGACGACCTTGACGTCGACATCCTTGCAGGCCGCGTCGTTGCACACGCCGTTGATCCACACCTGGCCGCTACCCAGCATCACGCCGTTCTGGTTCACCTGGAGCGCGCCATAGCGCTGGGCGGTGATGACCTGCGCGATGGCGGGCGTCAGGATCTGCTGGTACTGCGCGACGAAGTCCTGCGCGTTGTCGATGCGCCGCTTGCGATCGGCCAGGCGCACCTCGAAGGGATAGCGCATCAGCGCCGCCACGGCGGGTCGGTCGTCCGCCTTGACTGCCACCTGCAGCCGCTCCAACACGCTGCGATAGGCCGCGTGGTCGCCCAGGACCTGATCGATGCGGGCATCGACCTCGGCGTCCTTGTCCGACGCCTGCGGCGCAGCCGGTTCTGAGGCCGGCATCGATGCGACCGGTGTCGTGGAAGCCGCAGGCGCTGAAGCAACCGGTGCGTCGGCCTGCGGCGCCTCTGGTGCGCAGGCGCTCAGCGCAAGCAGCAGCATGGGTAGCAGCGTTGTTCTCATGAGTCCTCCTAGTCCGCTTGCCTGCAGCTTGCAGGTCATGGTGTTGTGGCGGCGTAAGCCCGATGCGTCAGCTGCGGTTCGGGTTCGATCTCAGGTTCTGAGACGGCCGGTCCCAACGTTGGCGGCCTGTGCACATCCCAGTCCGCACCCTCCCGACCATGGCCCAAGCCTCAAACGACCTGATCGTCCTGCGTCCCGAAGGGCTGTATTGCCCGGCCGGCGATTTCCATATCGACCCCTGGCGGCCGGTGCCGCGCGCGGTGATCACCCACGGTCACGGTGACCACGCGCGCACCGGCATGGGCCGTTACTGGGCCACGCGCGAGAGCCTGCCGATTTTGCAGTGGCGGCTGGGCGAGCAGGACTACGCCATCCACGACTACGGCGAGGCCTTCCGGATCGGCGATGCGCGCCTGTCGCTGCATTCGGCCGGCCATGTGCTGGGCTCGGCGCAGGTGCGGGTGGAAGTGGGCGATCGGGTCTGGGTCGCCTCGGGCGACTACAAGCGCCAGCCGGACCCGACCTGCGCGCCGTTCGAGGTGGTGCAGTGCGACACCTTCATCACCGAGGCGACCTTCGGCCTGCCCATCTACCGCTGGCCGGACACACGCGAGGTCGCGCGCGAGATCGTCGCCTGGCGCCGACACTGCGCGCAGCGCGGCGAGGCGGCGATCCTCTACTGCTACGCACTGGGCAAGGCGCAGCGGCTGCTGGCCGAGCTACGCGATCTGGACGATCAGCCGGCGCTGCTGCACGGCGCGATCCAGGCCGGCGTGGAGGTCTATCGCGGCGCCGGCATCGCCATGCTCGACACCTTGCCGGTGTCGGAGACGGCCAAGGGCAGCGACTACGCCGGCCAGCTGATCCTGGCGCCGCCGTCGGCGGCGGGCAGCCCGTGGATCCGGCGCTTCCGCAAGGCGCAGCAGGGCTTCGCCTCGGGCTGGATGCGCGTGCGCGGCAACCGCCGTCGGCGCAATTACGATCGCGGCTTCGTGGTCTCCGACCACGCCGATTGGCCGGATCTGCTGCGCACCGTGCGCGAGACCGGCGCGCGTCGGGTGATCGCCACGCACGGCAACACCGACGCCATCATCCGCGCGATGAACGAGGCCGGCATCGCGGCCGAAGCCTTCCGCACCGATTACGGGAGCGAGGAGTGAAGCGGCCTGTGTTGTCGCCCTCGCGCGCTTGCCTTGCTGCCTGCAAGGGCGCGTTCTCTTCCTCATCGCTCTGCTGTGCCGTGGGACCGAAAGCGAAGTCCCTGGATTTCCGCGTGCGCGGGAATGACGCGGTGGGGATGCGCGAGAACGAAGAGATGGACGTGCCTGGCCGGAGGCTGGCATGAAGCGCTTTGCCGAGCTGTACAAGGCGCTGGACGAGAGCACCGCCACGCTGGACAAGCGCGCGGCGCTGATCGCCTATTTCCGCGATGCGCCGCCGCGCGATGCGGTGTGGGCCCTGTACCTGCTGGCCGGCGGCAAGATCACCGGCCCGCGGCAGAAGATCGCCGGAACCGGCGAGCTGCGTGCGTGGATCGCGCAGGAATCGGCCACGCCGGACTGGCTGGTGGACGACAGCTACGACCACGTCGGCGACCTGGCCGAGACCCTGGCGCTGCTGCTGGACGACCCGGCCGCCCCGCCGCCGGACGTGGGCCTGGCCGAATGGATCGAGGAGCGTCTGCTGCCGGTGGCCAACCGGGACGAAGCCGTGCGCCGCGCGGTCATCGTCGAGGCCTGGCATGCCCTGCCCTACGCGCAGCGGCTGGTGTTCAACAAGCTGCTCACCGGCGCGCTGCGCGTGGGCGTGTCGCAGCGTCTTGTGCAGCAGGCGCTGGCGGAAATGAGCGGCATCGACATCGCACGCATCGCCCAGCGCATGCTCGGGACCTGGGCGCCGACGCCGCAGTTCCTCCAGGATCTGCTTTCCGACGAGGAACTGCCTGGCGATCGCCAGCAGCCGTATCCGTTCTTTCTGGCCTCGCCGCTGGAGGCCGAGGTCGGATCGCTGGGCGACATCGGCCACTGGCGCCTGGAATGGAAATGGGACGGCATCCGCCTGCAGCTGATCCGCCGCCACGGCGAGGTGGCGCTGTGGTCGCGCGGCGAGGAGCGCCTGGACGGCCGCTTCCCGGAGATCGAAGCGGCCGCGGCCACGCTGCCGCGCGACTGCGTGATCGATGGCGAGCTGCTGGCCTGGCGCGCCGGCGAAGACGCGCCGCTGCCCTTCACCGCGCTGCAGACCCGCATCCAGCGTCGCAAGCCCGGCGCCAAGACGCTGGCCGACACGCCCGCGCGCGTGCAGGCCTACGACCTGCTAGAGCTGGACGGCGAAGACCTGCGCGAGCAGCCGCTGGACCAGCGCCGCGCCCTGCTGGAACAGCTGCTCACCGCGCACGCCGATCCGCGCATCGTCCTGTCCCCGCAGGTCCAGGCCGCCGACTGGGAGGCCGCCGCGCGGCTGCGCGAGGATTCGCGCACGCGCGGCGTGGAGGGGCTGATGCTCAAGCGCGGCAGTTCCACCTACCAGGGCGGCCGCCGGCGCGGCGACTGGTGGAAGTGGAAGATCGATCCGCTGACCATCGATGCGGTGCTGCTCTACGCCCAGGCCGGTCACGGCCGGCGCAGCACGCTGTACACCGACTATACCTTCGGCCTGTGGGACGGCGACACACTGGTGCCGGTAGCCAAGGCGTATTCGGGGCTGGACGATACGGAGATCCTCAAGCTGGACAGCTGGATCCGCGCGCACACCACCGAGCGCTTCGGGCCGGTGCGCGCGGTCACGCCGCACCACGTGTTCGAACTGGGCTTCGAGGCGGTCAACCTGAGCAAGCGGCACAAGTCCGGTGTGGCCACGCGCTTCCCGCGCATCCTGCGCTGGCGCCACGACAAGCCGATGGCGCAGGCCGACCGGCTGGAAGACCTCAAGGCGCTGGCGCGGTGACGCCCCGCAAGACCGCGGCCACCGGCCGCACCGACAAGGCGCAGCCGAAGGCGACGCGCCCGACGCGCGCGCGCGCCTTCGACGCGCCGCTGCAGGCCTGGCTGGGCACGCGCGGCTGGAAGCCGCTGCCGTTCCAGCGCGAGGTCTGGCAGCACTACCTGGCCGGCCGCTCCGGCCTGCTGCACACCCCGACCGGCAGCGGCAAGACCCTGGCCGCCTTCGGCGGCCCGCTGCTCGAAGCCCTGCAAGAAGCCGCCGCAAGCTCCTCTCCGCCCGGGAGAGGGGTTGGGGTGAGGGTGCGCCCGAAGACAAGAAGCGCAACCGCACCAGATCTGCCTGCTGAACTAGCGCTTCAGACAGCGGCGACGCCCAAGGGCTCTTCTTCCAACCGCGAGGAAGCAGAACCCACCCCGCCCCCCAGAAAGAAGAACAATCGCGTCCGCCCCCTCCAGGTGCTGTGGATCACCCCGCTCAAGGCGCTCGCCGCCGACACCACCCGCGCCCTGAGCGAGGCCATCGCCGGCGTCGGCCTGGACTGGCAGGTCGGCCAGCGCACCGGCGATGCCAGCGCGCACGACAAGCGCTTGGCCCGCGCCGGCAAGCTGGACGTGCTGGTGACCACGCCCGAGTCGCTGGCCCTGCTGCTGTCCTATCCCGACACCGCGCCCCAGCTGCGCCAGATCCGCGCGGTCATCGTCGACGAATGGCACGAACTGCTGCCCAACAAGCGCGGCGTGCTGCTGCAGCTGGCACTGGCCCGCCTGCGCGCGCTCTCGCCGCGCATGAAGACCTGGGGACTGTCGGCGACGCTGGGGAATCTGGAGGAGGCTGCGGGGGCGTTGATGCCGGTGGAAGTGGGGCCGGAGGCCAGCGGCCAGGGGCCAGAGAAAGCGCTCGCCGCGCGCGTCACGGCCACCGAGCAGGCCCATGCGCCTGCTTCAGCCCCTGGCTCACGGTCCCCGGCTCCTGACCCCGGCTTTGCACTCGTCTCCGGCGTCCGCCCCCGCACCCTGGTGATCGAGACCCTGCGGCCCAAGGCCGGCGAGCGCTTCCCGTGGTCGGGCCATCTGGGCCTGGCGCAGCTGGCGCGCGTGCTGGACAAGCTGATGTCGGTGCGCACCAGCCTGGTGTTCACCAATACCCGCGCGCAGGCCGAGCTCTGGCACCAGGCGCTGGCCTCGGTCTGGCCCGAGGCGCTGGAGACCCTGGCCCTGCACCACGGCTCGCTCGGCCCCAAGCTGCGCGCGCAGGCCGAGGCCGGCCTGCGCGCCGGCACGCTGCGCTGCGTGGTGGCCACCTCCAGCCTGGACCTGGGCGTGGACTTCCCGGCGGTGGACCAGGTGCTGCAGGTCGGCAGCCCCAAGGGCATCGCGCGCCTGCTGCAGCGCGCCGGCCGCGCACGCCATCGTCCGGGCGAGGCCGGCCATGTGGTGTGCGTGCCGACCCACGCGCTGGAACTGGTCGAATACGCCGCCGCGCGCCAGGCCATCGCCCGCAACGCGATCGAGCCGCGCCACGCCCCGCGCCTGTCGCTGGACGTGCTGGCCCAGCACTGCGTCACCCTGGCGCTGGGCGGCGGCTTCGAGGCGGACGCGCTGCTGGCCGAGGTACGCACCACCCAGGCCTTCGCCGCGCTGGACGAGGTCACCTGGCGCGCGGTGCTGGACTTCATCGAACGCGGCGGCAGCGCGCTGGACCGCTACCCGGATTTCCACAAGGTGGTGCGCGACGAGGATGGCGTCTACCGCGTGCACGACCGCAAGGTCGCCCTGCGCCACCGGCTGTCCATCGGCACCATCACCAGCGACGGCGCGGTGCAGGTGAAGTTCCTGCGCGGCGGCGGGCTGGGCTCGATCGAGGAACAGTTCGTCGGCCGCCTGCGGCGCGGCGACCGCTTCCAGTTCGCCGGCCGCACGCTGGAACTGGTGCGCCTGGAAGACATGACCGCCTACGTGCGCGTGGCCAAGCGCGGCGACGGCACCGTGCCCAAGTGGATGGGCGGACGCATGCCGCTGTCCTCCGAACTGGGGCACGAGGTGGAGGCCGTCTTCGGCGGCGACCACAGCGCGCCGGAGCTGCGCGCGATCGCCCCGCTGCTGTCCCTGCAGGCGCGCCTGTCCGCCCTGCCCGCGCCGGGCAGCCTGCTGTGCGAGCGGGTCAAGGCGCGCGATGGCCTGCACGTGTTCCTGTACCCCTTCGCCGGACGCCAGGTGCACGAGGGCCTGGCCGCGCTGCTGGCGCTGCGCTGGGGCCGGCTGCACGCCAACACCTTCGCCTTCGCCGCCAACGACTACGGGCTGGTGCTCTCGCCCGCCAATGCGGTCGAGCTGGAAGAGGACACCCTGCGCGCCCTGCTCTCGCCCGCGCGGCTGTTGGAGGACCTCACCGCCAGCCTCAACCTGGGCGAGCTGGCGCGCCGCCAGTTCCGCGAGATCGCGCGCGTGGCCGGCCTGCTGCCGCCGTCCCTGCCCGGCAAGACGCCGCGCAGCATGCGCCAGCTGCAGGCCTCCAGCGGGCTGCTGTTCGACGTGCTGAACCGCCACGACCCCGACCACCTGCTGCTGCACCAGGCCCAGCGCGAGCTGTTCAGCGGCGTGCTGGAACTGGACCGCCTCACCGACACCCTGCACGATTGCGCCCGGCGCCAGCTGCGGCTGTGCGCCCCGGCCAGCCTGACGCCGTTGTCTTTCCCGCTATGGGCCGAGAGCCTGCGCGGGCAGCTCAGCACCGAGGACTGGAGTACGCGCGTGCAGCGCGCCGCGCAGCAGCTGGAACGCAAGCATGGCCGTTGAGCTGGACCTGATGCTGGCCGGTGAACCGATGCGCGCCCTGGGCGACCGGGCGCTGTACTGGCCCGCGCGCCGGCGCCTGCTGATCGCCGACCTGCACCTGGGCAAGGGCGACATCTTCCGTCGCGCCGGCATCGCCCTGCCCAGCGGCGGCACCCACCACGACCTGGCCCGGCTGGCGGCGCTGGTCGAACACACCGGCGCGCACGAGCTGTGGGTGCTGGGCGACGTGCTGCACGGCCCGGCGCCGCAGGCCAGCTGGCGCGGACATGTGGACCGGTGGCGGCGCCAGCACCATCACCTGCGCGTGATCGCGCTGGCCGGCAACCACGACCGCGACCTGGACGCCGCCGCCGACCTGGGCTTCGAGGTGTTTCCCGACAGCGTCGAGGACGGGCCGTTCGTGCTGCGCCACCACCCTCAGCCCGATCCGCAGCGGCACGTGCTGTGCGGCCATCTGCATCCGGTGTTCAAGGCGCCGGGCACCACGGTGCGCTGGCCGGCCTTCCTGCTGCGCCAGGAGATGACGGTGCTGCCGGCGTTCTCGCAGTTCACCGCCGGCGTGGTGCCGGACCTGGCCCCGGGCGAGCGGCTGATCGCCTGCGTCGAGGGCCAGGCGATCGCGCTGCCGCCGGCCTGAGCGGGCGTGCCTGGCGTTTAGACGTTGTCCTGCGGCTCCAGGCGCGGGGTGATCGCGTCCTGGCGCGGCAGGCGGCGGCCGGCGCGGCGGTCGGCCTTCCAGCACAGCCAGCCGGCCAGGAAGAAGGCACTGGCGGCCAGCGCCAGCTTGACCGGGTGATGCGCCACCAGCGGCGAGACCACGCCGGCGACCAGCGCGCTGACCATCAGTTGCACGAAGGCCTGCAGCGAGGACGCCAGGCCGCGCTGATGCGGGTACAGGTCCAGCACGGCCAGCGCCAGGATCGGGAACACCAGGCCCATGCCGGTGCCGGCCACGAAGATCGGCAGCACCGCCCACGGCACCTGCAGGCGCGGCGCCAGCAGCGCGTAGACGATGCTGGCCACGCCGGACACGCCGCAGCAGACGAAGCCCAGCCGCGCCTGGGTGGCGGGCTTCATCCTGCCGGCCATGCGCCCGGACAGCCACGCGCCCAGGGTCATGCCGCCGATGGTGGGCAGGAACAGCCAGGCGAACTCCTGCTCGGTCTTGCCCAGCAGTTCGAGCACGAACACCGGCGCCGAGGCGATGTAGAGGAAGACCCCGCCGAAGGCCAGCGCGCCGGACGCGGCCAGCCGCTGGAAGCGCCGGTCCAGCCCGATCGAGGCATAGCGCCGCGCCAGCCCGCGCGGCGACAGCGGCGTGCGCGCGTCCACGGGCAGGGTCTCGGGCAGCCAGGCCGCGGTGGCCAGCAACAGCAGCAGGCCGAAGACCATCAGGAACCAGAAGATCATCGGCCAGCCCAGGCCAGTGCCCAGGATCCAGCCGCCCATGATCGGCGCGATGGCCGGGGCGATGCCGAAGATCATCGACACCTGGCTCATCAGCCGCTGCGCCAGCGGGCCGGCGTAGAGGTCGCGGATCACCGCGCGCCCGACGATCATGCCGGCGCCGGCCGAGAAGCCCTGCAGCGCGCGGAACAGCAGCAGCGTGCCCAGATCGCGCGACAGCGCGCAGCCGGCCGAGGCGGCCACGAACACGCACAGCCCGGCCAGGATCACCCGCCGCCGCCCGAACGCGTCGGACAGCGCGCCATGGGCCAGGCTCATCACGCCATAGGCCAGCAGATAGACGCTGACGGTCTGCTGCACCGCGGTCTGGTCCACGCCCAGGCGCTGGGCCAGCTGCGGGAAGGCCGGGAAGATCGTGTCGATGGAGAACGGGCCGAACATCGCCAGCCCCGCCAGCAGCAGGGCGAGACGGCGGGTCGAGGTGGCGGGCAACGGCATGCGGGGGTCCGGGAAAGCGGGGGCCTGCCGCGCGGACGGCACGGCGGGCGCGCCGCGCGCAGGGCGCGGCGTGACGGGGAAGGAAGGCGGGTTGGCGCTCATGATAGGCGCTGCGCACAGCGTCTTGCCGCACGGCACTGAACAGGGCTCGCCCGGCTCGCGCTGCCGCAGGCGATACGCACCCGTCCCCGGCCCGTATAATCGCCAGGGCAACACAGGTGGGAGAAGCGGCGCGGGGCCATGCCAGGCCCGCACCGCTGCCGAAGGCGCAACGCCCGTAATCGCTCAGGCCCGATACCACCGCAGGCAGCACACACTCTGGAGAGACCGGCCGCCCGCAAGGGTCGGCGCCGGCGCCGAAGGGGCACAAGGCGCAGTCCAGCGCGCCTCCAAACTCTCAGGCAGAAGGACAGAGGGGCGCGAGAGGATGCTTCCATCCGCTCGTCGTTCCCGCGCAAGCGGGAACCCGGCGACGTTGCCCGCGGTCAGGCCGCAGGCCGGCGCCGGACCTCCGCTTCGCGCGGGGGGACGCGGCCAGGAGGGGAGGTCCGTTCCATCCCGCGTGCCCTCTTCTTCGGATGCCTGCCATGTCCCAGCCCTCCCCGTCCTTGCGCGACCTCGAACACCACGCCGCGTTCGTCGAACGCCATATCGGCCCCAACGACACCGAGATCGCGCAGATGCTCGAGGCGGTCGGCCACCCCAGCCTGGATGCGATGACCGACGCCATCGTCCCGGGCAAGATCAAGTCGCCCGCCGCCCTGGCCCTGCCCGAGGCGATCACCGAAGAGGAGGCGCTGGTCAAGATCCGCGCCATCGCGCGGAAGAACCAGGTGTTCAAGAGCTTCATCGGCCAGGGCTACTACGGCACCCACACGCCCAAGGTGATCCTGCGCAACATCCTGGAGAACCCCGCCTGGTACACGGCCTACACGCCCTACCAGGCCGAGATCTCGCAGGGCCGCATGGAAGCGCTGATCAACTTCCAGACCCTGTGCGCCGACCTGACCGGCATGGAGATCGCCAACGCCTCGCTGCTGGACGAGGCCACGGCCGCCGCCGAGGCGATGACCCTGGCCAAGCGTTCGGCCAAGTCCAAGTCCAATGTCTTCTTCGTCCACGACGCCGTGCATCCGCAGACCCTGGAGCTGTTGCGTACGCGCGCCGAGCCGCTGGGCATCGTGCTGGAGCTGGGCACCCCGGCCCAGGCGATGGAGGCCGACGCCTTCGGCGTGCTGCTGCAGTATCCGGACACCTTCGGCCAGCTCTCGTTCGACACGCTCGCCGGCTACCAGGCGCTGACCGACGCGGTGCATGCGCGCCAGGGCCTGGTGGCCGTGGCCACCGACCTGCTGGCGCTGACCCTGATCGCCGCGCCCGGCGAATGGGGCGCGGACATCGTGGTCGGCAACTCGCAGCGCTTCGGCGTGCCGTTCGGCTTCGGCGGCCCGCATGCGGCGTTCATGGCCTGTCGCGACGCCTTCAAGCGCTCGATGCCCGGCCGCCTGATCGGCGTGTCGATCGATGCCGAGGGCAACCCGGCCTACCGCCTGACCCTGCAGACCCGCGAGCAGCACATCCGCCGCGAGAAGGCCACCTCCAACATCTGCACCGCCCAGGTGCTGCTGGCGGTGATGGCCTCGATGTACGCGGTCTACCACGGCCCCGAGGGCCTGACCCGGATCGCCCGCCGCACCCATCGCCTGGCGGCGATCCTGGCCGCCGCGCTGCGCGGGGCGGGCGTGCAGGTCGGCGAGCACTTCTTCGACACCTTGCACGTCAAGGCCGTCGATGCAGACGCGCTGCACGCCCGTGCGCTGCAGGCCGGCATCAACCTGCGCGTGATCGACAGCGAGGCGCTGGGCATCAGCCTGGACGAGACCACCACCCGCGCCGACATCGTCGCCCTGGGCAAGCTGTTCAGCGTGGAGGTCGATGTGGACGCGCTGGACGCGGCCAGCGCCGATGCGCTGCCGCAGGGCCTGGTGCGCACCAGCGCGTTCCTGCAGCACCCGGTGTTCAACACCCACCACAGCGAGCACGAGCTGCTGCGCTACATGCGCGCCCTGGCCGACAAGGACCTGGCGATGGATCGCACCATGATCCCGCTGGGCAGCTGCACCATGAAGCTCAACGCCACCGCCGAGATGATCCCGGTGACCTGGCCCGAGTTCTCCGCCATCCATCCGCTGGCCCCGGCCGCGCAGTGGGCCGGCTACCGCCAGCTGATCGACGAGCTGGAGGCCATGCTGGTCGAGTGCACCGGCTACGACGCGGTCAGCCTGCAACCCAACTCCGGCGCGCAGGGCGAGTACGCCGGCCTGCTGGCGATCCGCGCCTACCACCGCTCACGCGGCGAGGGCCATCGCGACATCTGCCTGATCCCCGAATCGGCGCATGGCACCAATCCGGCCTCGGCGCAGATGTGTGGCATGAAGGTCGTGGTCACCAAGTGCGATGCCAACGGCAACGTCGATGTCGAGGACATCCGCGTGCAGGCCGAGAAGTATTCCGACCGCCTGGCCGCGCTGATGATCACCTACCCGTCCACGCATGGCGTGTTCGAGGAGGACATCGTGGCCATCTGCGAGGCCGTGCACGCGCACGGCGGCCAGGTCTATACCGACGGCGCCAACATGAACGCCCTGGTCGGCGTGGCCAAGCCGGGCAAGTGGGGCTCGGACGTGAGCCACCTCAACCTGCACAAGACCTTTTGCATCCCGCACGGCGGCGGCGGCCCGGGCGTGGGACCGTGCGCGGTCAAGTCGCACCTGGCCCCGTTCCTGCCGCGCACGCTGGGCGGACAGGGCGAGGTGGGCATGGTCTCGGCGGCCAGCTTCGGCTCGTCCTCGATCCTGCCGATCAGCTGGATGTACATCACCATGATGGGCAGCGCCGGGCTGCGCAAGGCGACCCAGGTGGCGCTGCTCAACGCCAACTACATCGCCAAGCGCCTGGCACCGCACTACAAGACGCTCTACACCGGCCGCAACGGGCTGGTCGCCCATGAGTGCATCCTGGACGTGCGCCCGCTGGAGAAGACCACCGGCATCAGCGCCGAGGACATCGCCAAGCGCCTGATCGACTTCGGCTTCCACGCCCCGACCCTGAGCTTCCCGGTCGCCGGCACGCTGATGGTCGAGCCGACCGAGAGTGAGTCCCAGCACGAGCTGGACCGCTTCATCGACGCCATGATCCAGATCCGCGAGGAGATCCGCGCGGTCGAGGACGGCCGCCTGGAACGCGAGGACAACCCGCTCAAGCACGCCCCGCACACCGCCGTGCAGGTCTCGGGCAGCGAGTGGACCCACGCCTACCCGCGCGAGCTGGCGGCCTTCCCGCTGCCCTCGCTGCGCCAGGCCAAGTACTGGCCGCCGGTGGCGCGCGTGGACAACGTCTACGGCGACAAGCACATCATGTGCGCCTGCATCCCGGTCGATGCCTACAAGGAAGACGTCGAGGCCTGATCCCAGGCCCGGGTCGAGACCACGAAAGCCCCGCCTCGGCGGGGCTTCTCGTTGCGGGCGGTGTCACAGGGCGATGACGCGCCAGGTCACATTCCGCCGGGCTCCGGCAGGCTCGAGGGGGCGTGCGACCGCCTGATCCAGCCCGCACGGGACGCGCCGGGATCGGCATGGACCTTGCTTGACCGGCTGGTCGCGGTGCCCTCCCCCGAGCCGAATTCGTCAGTCGCATGTCCGGTATCTACAACCCTCTGCTGGTGGTCGCGTCCTTCATCGTGGCCGCCTTCGCCTCGTATGTGGCGCTGAACCTCACCGGGCGCATCGCCGCCAGCAGCGGCCGGGCCGCGCGCGGCTGGCTGGTCTGCGGCGCCTGCGCGATGGGCTTCGGCATCTGGTCGATGCACTTCATCGGCATGACCGCCTTCCGCCTGCCCATCCCGCAGGGCTACGACCTGCTGATCACGCTGTATTCGCTGCTGATCGCGGTGGTGGCCTCGGCCTATGCGCTGTGGATGGTGACCCGCGAGACCCTGCCGGCCAGCCAGCTGTTCGGCGGCGGGACGATCATGGGCGTGGGCATCGCCGCCATGCATTACGTGGGCATGGCCGCCATGCGCATGCAGCCGGGGATCGACTACGACCCGCTGTGGTTCGCCCTGTCGGTGCTGATCGCCATCGCGGCGGCCACCGCGGCGCTGTGGATCTTCTTCCGGCTGCGCAGCGAGCGCCTCAGCCACCTGCTGCCGTGGCGCCTGGCGGCCGCCAGCGTCATGGGCCTGGCCATCGCCGGCATGCACTACACCGGCATGGCGGCGGCGCGCTTCCCGGCCGGAAGCGTGTGCGGCGCCGCCCTGCACAACGGCCTGACCCCGCCGGTGCTAGCGGCGCTGATCGGCATGGCGACCTTCGCCATCCTGGGCATCGCGCTGATGACCTCGGTGCTGGACCGGCGCCTGCAGGACCGCACCGCGCTGCTGGCCGCCTCGCTGGCCAAGGCCAACAGCGAACTGAGCCATCTGGCCCTGCACGATGGCCTGACCAGCCTGCCCAACCGCATCCTGCTGGAGGAGCGGCTGGGCGAGGCCATCGCGGCGGCCGAGCGGGAGGGCGGGCGCTTCGCCCTGCTGTTCGTCGACCTGGACGGCTTCAAGGGCATCAACGACGCCTACGGCCACCAGATCGGCGACCGGCTGCTGCTGCAGTTCTCCTCGCAGCTGGTCAGGCGCCTCTCGCCGCACGCCACCATCGCCCGGCTCGGCGGCGATGAGTTCGTGGTGCTCAGCACGATCGAGGCGCCGCAGGACGCGATGCGCATCGCCGAGCTGCTGATGGAGCTGGCCAGCGTGCCGCTGGAGCTGGACCGCGGCGAGATCGCCGTGTCGGCCAGCATCGGCGCGGCGCTGTATCCCGAGCACGGCACCGTCGCCCACGACCTGCTGGCCAACGCCGATGCGGCGATGTACGCGGTCAAGGAGCGCGGCCGCAACGGCTACCAGCTGTTCGAGCCGGGCATGAACCACGGCGCGCATGCGCGCATCGCGCTGATCCAGGATCTGCGCCGCGGCCTGCAGCGCAACGAGCTGCGCCTGCACTACCAGCCCAAGCTGCGCGCACCGGACGGGCCGGTGATCGGGGTGGAGGCGCTGGTGCGCTGGCAGCATCCGCAGCGCGGGCTGATCATGCCCGGCGACTTCATCGCGCTGGCCGAGCGGTCCGGCCTGATCATCGAGCTGGGCCGCTGGGTGCTGGACGAGGCCTGCCGCCAGCTCGCCCAGTGGCGCGCCCAGGACCTGGAGGTGCAGAGCGTGGCGGTGAACCTCTCGCCCAACCAGTTCCATTCCGACCAGCTCTACCAGGATGTGGCGCAGGCCCTGCGCCGCCACGGCCTGCCGGCCAGCGCGCTGGTACTGGAGATCACCGAATCGATGGCCATGCACGATGCGGAGGCCAGCCTGGCGATCCTGCAGCGGCTGGTGGAGATGGGCGTGAGCATCTCCATCGACGATTTCGGCACCGGATACTCGAGCCTGCTGTATCTGAAGAAGCTGCCAGCCAGCGAACTGAAGATCGATCGCGGCTTCGTGCAGGACCTCGAGCGCGGTGGCGACGATGCCGCCATCGTATCGGCCATCATCGCGCTGGGCCATTCGCTGGGGCTGCAGGTCATCGCCGAGGGCGTGGAAACCCCGGCCCAGCAGTCCCTGCTCACCGAGCTGGGCTGCACCCTGCTGCAGGGCTATCTGCTGGGCCGTCCGATGCCGGCCGAGGAGGCGTGCGGCTTCTTCGAGAAATGCCAGGACGTGGGATCGCCTGACAGCCGGACGCCGGGGCCGATCCCGACCTGAGCGGGTGCCCGCTCAGGCGCGTTCGGTCACCGCCGCCAGCGCCTCACGCAGCTTGGCCGCGGTCACCGGCTTGACCAGATGGTGGTCGAAGCCGGCCTGCCGGGTCAGCTCGCGATCCTCCGTGGTGCCCCAGCCGGTCAGCGCCACGATGCGCAGCGCTGCGCCGTCGGCCCGCGCGCGCAGCCGGCGGCAGACCTCGTGCCCGTCCATGCCGGGCATGCCGATGTCGGTGATGATCACGTCCGGCCTGGCCTGTTCGGCCGCGGCCAGGCCGTCGGCGCCGTTGTAGCGCGTGGTGACCTGGTGGCCGAGCAGCTCGAGCACCATCGAGATCGAATCGGCCGCGTCGCGGTTGTCGTCGATCAGCAGCAGCTGCAGCGCACCGTCGCGGGCCGGCTTGTCCTCGACGCCGTGCACCACGGCCGGTGCTGGGGCGTCCAGCGGCAGGCGCACGGTGAAGGTGCTGCCCTGCCCCAGGCCGGCGCTGTGCGCCTCGATGACGCCGTCGTGGCGGCCAACGAGCTCGCGCGCCAGCGCGATGCCCACGCCCAGCCCGCCGAAGGACGCGTGCCGGTTGCTGTCGACCTGGGCGAAGAGTTCGAAGATGTGCTGCAGCTTGTCGGGCTCGATGCCGATGCCGGTGTCGCGCACCTCGACCATCGCCCGGCCGTCCTGTTCGCCCACGCGCAGCCGCACCCGGCTGCCGGGATGGCTGAACTTGGCCGCGTTGCTGAGCAGGTTGCCCAGCACCTGCGCCATGCGCGTGGAATCGGCGCGCACCCACACCGGCGTCTGCGGGAGCTCCAGCTCCAGGCGCACGTCGCGTTCCAGGTAATGGGCACGGAAGGCCTCGGCCACATGCGCGGCCAGCTGGCCCAGGTCGCAGCGCTCCTTGCGCAGCACCACCTTGCCCAGCGCGATGCGGTTGATGTCCAGCAGGTCGTCCAGCAGCTGGCTCATCTGCACGATCTGGCGCTCCATCATCGGCGCGGCCGGATGCATGGCCACGCCGTGGCTGCCCAGCTTCATCGCCTGCAGGCCGCTGGTGATGGTCGCCAGCGGATTGCGCAGTTCGTGGGCCAGCATGGCGATGAACTCGGTCTTGCGCCGGCCGTCCTCGCGCAGCGCATCCTCCATCTGCTTGCGGGCGGAGATGTCGTTGAACAGCACCGCCACCTGATGCAACGCCGGGTCGCCGAAGCGGAAGGCATAGACGTCGTAGTAGAAGCCCAGCTGCGCGGCGCTGTGCTCGAAGCGCTCGGGCACGCCGCTGCGGGCGATGCGTCCATAGGTCTGGAACCAGTGCTCCTCATGCGCCGGCGCGATCTCGCGCATGCGTTGACCCGGCGCGTCCTGGATACCGGTCTGCCGCGCAAAGGCGGCGTTGACCTCGAGAAACAGGTAATCCTGCGGACGTCCCTGCGCATCGAACAGCATCTGGATCACACAGAAGCCCGCATCGATCGAGTCGAACAGCAGCCGGTACTTCTCGGCCGCCTCGCGCGCGCGTCGGCGCAGCGAGTTGCGCCCGGTCACATCGTCCAAGACGCCGATCAGCTGGCTCGGGCGTCCCTGCGCGTCGCGGGCGACCACGCGCGCACGGTCGCGCAACCAGCGCTGCCCGCCGCCGGGCAGGCGCACGCGGTACTCGATGTCCAACGGCGCATCGCCGGCGAGGAAGGCGTCGTACTCGCGGCGCGCGCCTTCGGTGTCGGCCTCGAACAGCGCCTGCCACCAGTCCTGTTCCGGCGAGGACAGCCCGAGCAGCAGGCGTGCGTCCTCCCCGTCCGGGGCGCGACGTGCCGACGCCGGCAGCGCCGGCGTGTGATAGAGCACGCCCTCGGTGCGCTGTGCGTCGGGAACGGCGCGTTCGAACGCCTCCGGCATCGGCGCCCCGTCGGGCACCGGTGTGGTGTACGGCATCGCATGACCCCTGTGGTGACTCCAGCAGGCTAGCGGCTGGGGATTCGATGGTCTGTGAACAGCGTGGCGATCCTCGCGGCCGCGGGCGCCGCCGGGCGCACCCGGCCACTGCTTTGGCGCACATTCTGCTCAGAGGCGCTAACCGTTACGCGTTGTGCGGGAACGGCGGTTGAAACGCTCGGGCGACATGCGAAGGTCGCTAGGTTCCCGCGTTCGCGGGAACGACGGTTGAGGCCTGTGCGCGGGCCGTCAGCTGGATTTCTTGCGCGCCGTCTTCTTCGTGGCCTTCTTTGCAGACTTCTTCACGGCCTTCTTTGCTGTCTTTTTTGCGGCCTTCTTCGCGGCTTTCTTGACGGCCTGCTTCGTCGTCTTCTTCGTCGCTTTCTTGGCAGTCTTCTTGGTCGCTTTCTTCGCGGTCTTCTTTGCGGCCGACTTCGTCGCCTTCTTTGCCGCCTTCTTGGCCACCTTCTTCGTGGCGCGCTTGCGGCCGGTGGCCAGATCCTGGCCGGCCTTGTGCTTGACCTCGCCTGAGGCCTTCTTGGCGGGCTTGGCCTGCACGCCGTCGCGGCGCGCTCTGGACAGGCCGATCGCGATGGCCTGCTGCCTGCTCTTGGCGCGACCCTCGCCGGCCTCCAGTTCCTCGATCTCCTCGCGCACGTACTCGCCGGCCTGGGCGCTGGGGGACTTGCCGGCGCGCTTGTCGTCCTGCGCGGCCTTGTGTGCGGACTTGTTGCTGGGCATGGAAGACTCCCGATGCATCTGGAGTCCCACCTATAGAGCCGCCCCTGTCAAGGTCGCGTGCGTATCGCCGTGATGCATGCCACCGCAGGACCAAGGTCGAGCAGGAATGCCGGCCCCTCCGTGCTAGGGTCCGTGCCCATCATCGCAATGGGGTCCATGAACAATGCGAAACCTGTCCTCCCAGCGCTCGGCGCTGATGCGGCATGTCGGCGTCCTGGGGCTGGCCGGTCTGCTGACGGCACTGCCGCTGTCGAGCACCGCCGCACAACGGCTGACACCAGCCGAGCAGGCGGCGTTCGATGCGGTCGATCCCTTCATCGGCAGCGGCGGCGAGGGCCACACCTTTCCCGGCGCCACCCTGCCCTTCGGCATGGTGCAGCTTTCGCCCGATACCCAGATCAAGTCGCGCAAGGACGGCTATGACTGGGCGGCGGGCTACCGCCACAGCGACAGCACCATCGTGGGCTTCTCGCATACGCACTTCTCCGGCTCGGGACATTCGGACCTGGGCGACTTCCTGCTGATGCCCTCCACCGGCGAGGTCAAGCTGGAGCGCGGCGACATCGACAAGCCCGGCAGCGGCTTCACGTCGCGCTTCCGTCACCAGACCGAGACCGCCCAGCCCGGCTATTACGCCGTGACCCTGGACGATGCCGGCGTGCGCGCCGAGCTGACCACCACCGCGCGCGTGGGCGTGCACCGCTACACCTTCCCCAAGGGCAAGCCCGGGCACGTGATCCTGGACATGCGCACCAGCATGTACGATTACCCGGGCAAGGTGCTGTGGTCGCGCGTGCGGCTGCGCGCCGACGGCACGGTGACGGGTTTCCGCGAGACGCGCGGCTGGGCGCCCGGTCGCCAGCTGTATTTCGCCATGCGGTTTTCCAAGCCCCTGACCGGCCACACGCTCAACGACACCGAGCAGGACGTGATCTACAAGGGCTTCGCCCCGCCGGCCGACAAGGCTCCGGGCCAGCGCGCGCAGATCGAGGGCCGCCAGCTGGTCGCGAGCTTCGATGTGGGCGATGCGGGTGGCCCGCTGCTGGTCAAGCTGGCGATCTCGCCGGTCAGCGAAGAGAACGCCATCGCCAATCTCGATGCCGAAGTGCCCGGCTGGGACTTCGACGGCGTGCGCGACGCGGCCAGGCAGACCTGGGCCACGGCGCTGGCCGCGGTGCAGGCGCAGGGCACGCCGGTCCAGCGCACGCAGTTCTACACCGCGCTGTATCACACCTTCCTCGGGCCGACGCTGTTCATGGACGTCGATGGCCGCTATCGCGGCCCGGACAACGCCGTGCACCAGGCCAAGGGCTGGACCAACTATTCGACCTTCTCGCTGTGGGATACCTATCGCGCGCTGCATCCGCTGCTGACGATCGTCCAGCCTGCCGCGCACACCAACGACATCGTCAACTCGCTGCTGGCCGCGCGGCGCGAGAGCCCGTATGGGATCCTGCCGATCTGGGCGTTCAACGGCCTGGAGACCTGGTGCATGATCGGCTACCACGCCGTCCCGGTGATCGCCGATGCCTACATGAAGGGCATCCGCGGCTACGACACGCGCCAGGCGCTGGAGGCGATGGTCGCCAGCGCCAACTACGGCCCCTACGACGGCATCGCCCAGTACCGCGAGCTGGGCTATGTGCCGATCGACGAGGAAGGGGAAGCGGCCTCCAAGACGCTGGAATACGCCTTCGACGACTGGACCATCGCCCAGGTGGCGCGCGACATGGGCGATGCCGGCATCACCGCCGAGTTCGACAAGCGCGCCGGCAACTGGAAGCACGCCTTCGACCCGGCCACCGGCTTCATGCGCGCGCGCAAGCGCGACGGTTCCTTCCGCGAGCCGTTCGATCCCACCGCCAGCGGCTACGGCACCGACTACACCGAAGGCAACGCCTGGCAGTACTCGTGGTACGTGCCGCAGGACGTGGCCGGGCTGGTCAAGGCGCATGGCGGCGCCGACGCGCTGCTGGGCAAGCTGGATGCGGCGTTCGATGCCAAGGTGGACCCGAAAGTATTCGAGCACATGGAGGACATCACCGGCCTGATCGGCTGGTACGCGCACGGCAACGAGCCCGGCCACCACGTGGCCTATCTCTATGCCTACGCTGGCCAGCCCTGGCGCACGCAGCAGCGGCTGAAGCAGATCATGGACACCCAGTACAAGGCCACGCCCGACGGGCTGGCCGGCAACGACGATCTGGGCCAGATGTCGGCCTGGTACGTGTTCACCGCGCTGGGCTTCTACCCGGTCACGCCGGGCAGCAACCAGTACATCATCGGCCGGCCGTTCCTGCCGCGCGCCACGCTCAACCTGGAAGGCGGCAAGCGCTTCACCGTGATCGCCGACGGACTGGATGCCGCACATCCTTACGTCGGCAGCGTGCTGTTGAACGGCAAGCCGCTGGATCGCGCCTACCTCACCCACGCGCAGATCATGGCCGGCGGCGAACTGCGCTTCACCATGCAGGCGCAGCCGAACACGACCTGGGCCACCGACCTGGGCAAGCTGCCCTATTCGATGTCTTCGCAGTAAGTAGTCCAGGTCGGAGCAAGACGAAGGGCGGGTCGCAGGACCCGCCCTTCGTCGTTGTGCGCGGCCTCAAGCGCCGTGCGGATGGCCCGGTGCGAGCGGTTCGTCGACGGCGGGGTCGCCCTCTTCCTGGCCGTCATGCCGCGACGGGGCGGGCAACGGCGGCGGATCGTCCACGCGCGGGTCCATGTCGGACGGCGGGATGGGGTCGTTGGGCAGGGTCGGCATGCGGCGCTCCTAAGGGCTGTCCACAACAGACTGCATGCAGGGGCGTGGACGTCACGCCATTGCGTGACGGAGGAGGCGCGAGGCCTAGAGCCGCGCGGCCAGTGCCTGGTTGAAGTTGGCCGGCAGCGGCGCGGTCATCGACTGGGCCTGGGCCATGGACGGAGCGAGCGTGCCGCCCAGCTCCAGCGCGCCAGAGCGCGATCCGGCCGGTGCCACCCAGTCGCTGGCCGCGATCGGGGTGGCCATGGCCGGCGCGGACGCGGGACGGTGCAGCAGGTCCTGCATCTGACCGCGCAGGCCCGGCATGGCGGCCAGCACCAGGACCAGGGCCATCGCCGCGCCACCGCAGCTGATGGCAGCGCGCAGCGCCAGGGCCGGACGCCCCGGCGTGCGGACGCGCGTGGCGATAGGCGTGTCCTCGACAGGGGCATCGAGCAGCGCGGCGCGCGCGGCGTCTTCGCACAGCGTGATCTGGCCCAGGCGCAGCGCGGCCTGGTAGGCGGCCACGGTGAAGCCGGCGGCGGCGATCAGCTCGCCCCGCGTCGCACCCTGGGTGAAACCGTCGGTGGCCAGCTGCTGCACGGCGGCCTGCGCCTGCGCGCCATGGACCGAACCGTAGGCATGGACCAGCACGATCTGCCCGCCACGGCTGAGCAGCAGGGCGGCATCGGGCTGCTGCGGGCCATCAGCGGGCAGCGGCGCGGCACGCACGGCAAAGCCTTCCTGGCGATACGCCAAGGCCAGGCGATCGCCAACGGAAGCTGACGCACCCCCGGCGCGCCGGAGGCGATGGTGATGCTTCAAGCCGTGCATGTAACGCCCCTGTTCCTGGCGAGCCTTTGCGGATCGCGTGCGCCTGTTTAGATCGGCCAAGACGGTGCTGCAAGCGCTTTCTGAAGCGGATATCCCGAATTACCAACGTGATCGAGTTGACAAGTGCATGTACGTCACGCTTGCCGATGAAACAGCGGCATTGCCGGGCCGCCAGCCGGCAAACTCAGGCGTTGCACGCCGCACGCAATGCGCTTGACGCAGTTCTCAGTCCGGCCGCGCGCGGAACACCACGCTCATGCGCGGCGCCACCGCCGCATCGGTCTTGGGAATGCCGTGTTCGTGAGTGAGCTGGCTGGCATGGCTCATCACCAACAGGCTGCCCGGGGCCAGATCGAGGGCGAAGGTGCGGCGGCGGCCGTGCATGGCGCGGATGTGCATGCGCCGCGTGCCGCCCAGCGAGACCAGCGCGATCGGTTGGCCGGGCACCAGCGTGTGCAGCTTGTCGTGGTGCATGGCCACGCTGTCGCGGCCGTCGCGATAGAAGTTCATGCCCACCCCGGTGTACGGCGCCGGCACGCACGCTTGCACCAGGGCCAGCATGTCGGCCAGCGGCAGCTGTGGCGGCAACTCGTCCAGCCGGTAGCCGGCGCGCAGACGCGGCACGTCGACGATGCGGTCGTACATCGGGCGGCGCTCGTGCTTCCAGTGGGCGCCCTCGCGCAGGGCGTCGAACCAGCGCGCGGCGGTGGCCGGATCGACCACGTCGGGCCAGTAGCGCATGCCGCCCTCGGCGTCGTCGAACACCGTCAGCGGCGCGGGCGCGAACAGGTCGCCGACGTACGGATGGGCCGAGCGCGCGTTCAATGGAAATCCCGCGAGGGCAGCGCCAGCTCGCCGAGCATCTCGCTCAGGTCGCGCAGGTCGCCGGCGATGAGGTGTTCGACCCCGTCCACGCGCTCCCAGCGCCCGCGCACGGCCAGCAGCCGCGACTCCAGCAGCGCGCGCCGCCGGCGCATCGCCAGGTGCGGCCAGACGATCACGTTGATCATGCCCTGCTCGTCCTCGAGCGTGACGAAGATGGTGCCCTTGGCCGTGGCCGGGCGCTGGCGCTGGGTGACCAGCCCGGCCACGTGCACGCCGCTGCCGCTGGGCCGGTCCTGCAGCTCGCGCAGGCCGAGGATGCGCTGGGCGCGCATGCGCCCGCGCAGCAGCGCCATCGGATGCGCCTCCAGGCTCAGGCCGACGCAGCGGTAGTCGGCGGTGATGTCCTGGCCGATGCGCGGCGCCGGCATTGCGATGGCCTGTTCGCGCGGGCTGCCGGGCAGCAGCGGGCGGCGACGCTCGACCCCGGCCACCGCCCAGCGCGCGGCATTGCGGTGACCGACCAGCGAGCGCAGCGCGCCGGCTTCGGCCAGCGCGGTGCGGGCCTTCTCGTCCAGGCCGGCGCGCAGGCACAGGTCTTCCAGATCGGCGAAGGCGCGCTGCGCGCGCGCGGCCATGACCGCCTTGCCGGTGGCTTCGGACAGGCCGGCCACCTGGCGGAAGCCCAGACGGATGTCCGGCTGCTCGCCCGGATCGTGCGCGCTGCGCCACGGCCTTCCGCCGACCAGGGTGTTGTCCCAGTCGCTGTGCAGCACGTCCACCGGCAGCACGGTGACGGCCTGGCGCGCGGCCTTGCCGCGGCGCGCGTCCTGCACGATCTGGCTGGGCGAATAGAACCCCATCGGCTGCGCGTTCAACAGGCCGCAGGCGAAGGCCGCAGGCTCGTGCCGTTTGAGCCAGCAGCTGACATAAACCAGCTTGGCGAAGGAGGCCGCGTGGCTCTGCGGGAAGCCATACGAGCCGAAGCCCTTGATCTGGTCGAAGATCTGGTCGATGAACGCCGGCGCGTAGCCCTTGTCCTCCATCAGCTGGCGGATGCGCACGCGGTGCGGCTCCATGTCGCCGCCGCGTCGCCAGGCGGCCATCGAGCGGCGCAGGCCGTCGGCCTCGTCCGGCTGATAGCCGGCATGGATCACCAGCTCCATCACCTGCTCCTGGAACAGCGGCACGCCCAGCGTCGGCCCGAGGATCTCCTCGACGCCCTCGGACGGATAGGTGGGCTGCTCCAGCCCCTGACGCCGGCGCAGATAGGGATGGACCATGTCGCCCTGGATCGGCCCGGGGCGCACGATCGCCACCTCGATCACCAGGTCGTAGAACTTGGCGGGCTTGAGCCGCGGCAGCATGGCCATCTGCGCGCGCGATTCGATCTGGAACACGCCGACCGTGTCGGCCAGTTGGATCATGTCGTAGGTGGGCTTGTCGTTGGACGGGACACTGGCGATGTCGTGATCGCGCCCACGGTGCACGCGGATCAGGTCCAGCGTCTTGCGGATGCAGGTCAGCATGCCCAGCGCCAGGCAGTCGACCTTGAGCATGCCCATGGTCTCCAGGTCGTCCTTCTCCCACTGGATGATGGTGCGGTCGGCCATGGCCGCGTTCTCCACCGGCACCACGGTGGACAGGGTCTGCTCGGCGATGACGAAGCCGCCGACGTGCTGGGACAGGTGGCGCGGCTTGCCTTCGAGCATGCAGGTGAGAGCCAGAATCCTCACGATCAGCGGATTGGCGGTGTCGAAGCCGGCCTCCTCCAGCCGCTGCTGCATCGGCGTGTCGCCATTGCCCCAGCCGAAGCAGTTGGCCAGCAGCGCGATCTGGTCCGGCGGCAGGCCGAAGGCCTTGGCCACCTCGCGCACCGCGCTCTTGCCGCGGTAGCTGATGACCGTGGCCGCCAGCGCCGCACGCGCGCGGCCGTACTTGCGGTAGACGTACTGGATGACCTCCTCGCGCCGCTCGTGTTCGAAATCGACGTCGATATCGGGCGGCTCGTTGCGCGCCTTGGACAGGAAGCGGGAGATCAGCAGGCGATTCTCGTCCGGGTCCACCGCGGTGATGCCCAGCGCGTAGCACACGGCGGAGTTGGCCGAAGAGCCGCGCCCCTGGCACAGGATTCCCTGCGACTTGGCGAAGCGCACCACGTCATGCACGGTCAGGAAGAAGGCCTCGTACTCCAGCTCCTCGATCAGCGCCAGCTCCTGCTCGATATCGCCCCGCACCTTGTCCGAGAGCGTCAGGCCGCGCTCGGCCCAGCGCGTGCGGATTCCGGCCTCGGTCAACTCGCGCAGATAGCTGGTCGCGGTATGCCCGGCCGGCACCAGCTCGGCCGGGTAGTCGTACTTCACATCGCGCTTGAGGTCGAAGCCGCTGCAGCGCCGGGCGAGGTCCACCGTCGCCTCGAGCAGCGCCGCCGGATAGATGTTGCCGAGCGCCCGGCGCGAGCGCAGGTGGCGCTCGCCGTTGCGGAACAGCAACGCGCCGGCCTCGGCCAGCGGCACGGTGTGGCGGATCGCGGTGATCGTGTCCTGCAGCACGCGCTCGCGGCGGGTGGCCATGTGCACATCGCCGCTGGCCAGGGGCGTCATGCCCAACTGCCCGGACAGCGCCAGCAGCGCGGCCAGCCGCGCGTCGTCGTCGCCGTCGCGCAGCAGTTCCACCGCCAGATAGGCGCGCTCGCCGAACACCTGCTGCAGCCAGCGCCCGTCCTGCGCCTGCGGCTGCGCGCCGGGCAGCCACAGGGCGAACAGTTCGGGCGCCGCGACGTGGAACTGCGCCTCCACATCGGCACGCGTCAAGGTGTAACGGCCCTTGCTGGCGGCGCGCCGCGCGGTGGTGATCAGCGCGCACAGCTGGGTGTAGCCGGCGCGCGTCTCCACCAGCAGCACGAAGCTGGTGCCATCGACCAGCGCGAACTCGCTGCCGACGATCAGGCCGACGCCGGTGGCCCGTGCGCCTTCCCAGCCGCGCACGATGCCGGCCAGCGAGCATTCGTCGGTGATCGCCAGCGCGCTGTAGCCGCAGGCCTTGGCACGTTCGAACAGTGCCGTGGCATCCGAGGCCCCGCGCAGGAAAGAGAAATCCGACAGGCAGTGCAGCTCGGCATAGGCCGGCAGGCCGTCTGCGGCCACGCCCTGCGGCGCATCGTCGTTGGCCGCCGTGCGCAGGCGCTGGGCCGTGCGCCAGGCGCGCGGCATGCGCCCGCCCGGCGTGTCCCGATCCACCCCATCGACCGCGTCATCCCAACTCATCGCCCTCTCTCCCGCAGCCTTCCACTCTGCCCCGCCTCATCCAAACCACCCATGCAGCATCCACGGCGCGTCGCGCACGCCGGCCGGCTGGAACGCCCAGGCACGCTGGCCGCGCGCGGTTTCCACCACGTAGTAGTCGCGGCGCGCATCGCCCTGGTCCCACCAGCCGCTTTCCAGGCGTTCGGGGCCGGAGATGATCCGCGCCGGGCCATGCAGGGCCACCGGCTGCGGCAGCAGCCAGGCCGGGCGCGGCGGACGCGCGGGGGCGGTCTCCACGCCGCGCGGCGCATCGCCCAGGGCGCGGCGCCAGGCCTTTTCCGGGCGCGCATCGCCGGCCGGTTCGACCCGGTAGACGGCCGCATCGCCCAGCCGCGCGCGCAGGCGCTCGCGCAGTTGCGGCCAGTCCAGCGCCTGCTGCGGGCGGGTGTCGAACAGGTCGCGCACCGCGGGCACGAACGGCGGCAGCTGCCGCGCCAGCAGGCGCAGGCCCACCACCGGCTGATCGATGGCCACGCGCTCCAGGCGGTTGCGCGCCAGTTCGAACAGCAGCGCCTGGTTACGCTCGGGCGCCAGCAGGCCGACCTCCACATCGCTATGGCCCTGCTCGTGCTCCAGCCGCAGCACGAAACGCTGCACGCCGCCGTCGCGGATCGACAGATAGGTGCACAGATCGCCGACTAGGCGCCGCAGCGGGAACAGCAGCGCCATGTGGTTCTCCACCTCATAGCCCATCTCCACGCGCGCGTCGAAGTGGTCCGGCGGTGCGTACCAGTCCAGCGGGTCGTCGGCCTGCCCGTACAAGCGATCCAGGTGTTCGAGCAGGGCCAGACCGAAGCGCCGCCGCAGCCCGTCGCGCGGCAGTGCGCGCAGCGCGGCCAGCGTGTGCAGACCCATGCGGTGCAGGCGCTCGCCGCTGTCCTCGGGCAGGTGCGCGGCGCGGACCGGCACCGCGTCGAGGACCTGCTGCAGGCGCTCGGGCCGGGCGATGGCCAGGCCGTCCTCGCGCCCGGCCAGCACCTGCGCCGCGCGCGGCGTGGGCGCCAGCGCCAGACGGTGGCGGAAGCCGAGCGTCTCGAGCTCCTCGCGCAGGCGCTGGGCGAAGCGCGGCCACGGCCCGAACAGGCGGAAGCTGGCGCGCGCCTCCAGCACGATCGCATGCGGCCACTGCTGGCTGACCAGCGAGCTGTGCCGGTAGGCCCAGCTGGCCAGGAAGCGCTGGCTGCGCGCCTGGTCCTGCGCATCGAAATCCACCGTGCGCACCTGCGCCAGCAGCGCGTGCGCGGCCGACAGGCGCATGCCCGGCGTCAGCCCGGCCTGGGCGGCGGCGGCGTTGACCGAATGCAGCCGCCGCAGCTGCGCCGGGCCTTCGACCAGCACCAGCGGCGCGGCGCGCTCGTCCTCGGGCAGGCGCCGGAGCACCGCGTCCATGGCCAGGTGCGGCAACAGGATGCAGGCCCACAGCATCAGCGCACCGCCCGCGCGCAGGGCGCCGTGTCAGCGTCGGGTCGGGGAGCCGGATTCCACGGCAGCGGTCGATGCGATGGCATGGCCACGCCTCAATGCACCAGCCGCAGCGGCTGGGCCGGCACCTGGCCGCCGCGACACTTGCGCACGCGCCAGGCGCCCTCCTCGCTGTGGTACTCCAGGCGCAGCGCGGCCGGTGAAGCGTTGAGCGCATGGCGCGCCTCGCGCAGGGCGAAGCCGCAGCAGTCGCCGCTGTCGGCGGCCACCTGCAGGCGGCGCAGCGCGCGCTCGTCGGCCGCCTGCGGCCAGCCCAGCACGGCCGCGCAGGCGCCGCTGCGCAGGCACTGCTCGAAGGCCCACAGCGCATCGCGCGGCGCCGCGTCGACCACCTCCAGCTGCGCCAGATCCACCCCGCGGCCCTGCCAGGCCGGCGCGTAAGGAATGTACGGCGGGGCGATCAGCGCCACGCGCTCACCGGCGCTGGTCAGGCGCGCCAGCGTGGGCAGCAGCAAGGCGATCTCGCCGATGCCGTCGGCCGGCAGCAGCAGCTCGGTCAAGGCCTTGCGCGGCCAGCCGGCGGTGGGCAGCAGTGCGTCCAGCGCGGCATGGCCGGTGGGCTCGCCGTCATGGCGCGGCGCGCCGCCGCGCCCGGCCCGCCAGACCGTGCGCGCGGCCAGCAGCTCGTCCAGCGGCAGGCCCGGGGCCCGCACCGCCGACAACGCACGACGTGGCACCTCGGCCACGGCCTCAACCCCTGCGCACCAGGCCGCAGTACAGGCCTTCGATGGCGAAGTCCGCCCCGGCCGGCACCTCGATCGGCGCATGCGCCGGATTGCGCGGCAGCAGGCGCAGCTGGTGCCGGCCGCGCTCCAGGCGCTTGATGGTCAGCTCGCCTTCGATGCGCGCCACCACGATCTGCCCGTCGCGTGCCTCGGCGCTGCGATGCACGCCGACCAGGTCGCCGTCGAGGATGCCGTCGTCGATCATCGAATCGCCCTGCACGCGCAGCAGATAGTCCGGCCGCAGCGAGAACACGCCGGCATCCAGCAGCAGCTGCTCGTCCAGGCCGATATCCGCGCCGATCGGCACGCCGGCGGCGACCCGGCCCAGCACCGGCAGCGCCAGCAGCGCATCGCGGCGCACGGCCTCGGGCAGCCGGATTCCGCGCTTCTGCCCCGCGCGCAGCTGGATCAGGCCCGCCTCGGCCAGTGCCTGGACGTGCTTGTGCGCGGCATTGCGCGAGGCAAAGCCGAATTCAGCCGCGATCTCCGCCAGGCTGGGCGCGTGTCCGCGCAATGCCTGGGCCTTCAGATAGGCCAGCACGGCGGCGCGTTGAGGGGTCAGGGGGTCCATGGGTGGACATTTGTACACCTCCCGCGTCGCACGGGGCGAGATACGGCAAAGTCCTCGCTTGGCCTTGCGTTCCTATGTGAATCTATCGGAATATAACCATCGTTATAACATCGAGCGCACAACCATGAAGCTCAAGATCACCACCGTCGGCAATTCGGCCGGCGTCATCCTGCCCAAGGACCTGCTGGCCCGCCTGCGCCTGGAAAAGGGCGACACGCTCTACGCCCTGGAAACTCCGGACGGCATCAAGCTCACCGTCTTCGACCCGACCCTGGCCGCACAGATGGAAGTGGCCGAGCGGATCATGCGCGAGGACCGCACGGTGCTGCACAAACTGGCGCAGTGAGATGATCGTCTGGATGACCCGGGCCCTGGTGCTGGCCATCCACGACCGCCAACTGGCCGAGCACGGCGGCAGCGGCGGTGTGCGCGACGACGCCCTGCTCGATGCGACCCTGGCCCGCCCCCAGCAGCTGTTCGGCTACGGCGATCCACCTCCGGACCTGGCCGCGCTGGCCGCCAGCCTGGCGTTCGGGCTGGCCCGCAACCACCCGTTCGTGGACGGCAACAAGCGCACCGCCCATGTCTGCTACCGCGTGTTCCTGGTCCTCAACGGCGTGGAGTTGCAGGCCCGCGACGAAGACAAGTACATCGCCATGCTCGGCCTGGCCGATGGCGCCCTGGCCGAAGCCGCCTTCGCCGACTGGATCCGCAAGCACCTGACGCCCAAGCCCGGCAGCCAGCTCCACGAGCCTGAGGCGCGTTACGGCGGTTGATGACCACGCAGTACCCGGCCGGGGCGAGGCTCCGCGAAGAATGGATCGGGAATTCTTTGACTTTCGACCCGAAGTCTTCCGACGCCACGCACGAGGCAGCGGGCCGGCGGGCGGTGGCCGCGACGAGCGAGGCAGGAGCCGAGCGCCTTAAGGCAAGGCAGGATGCCCTGACCGAGGGAAAAGCAGATACCGCCCGCCGGACCGCTGCCCCTCCGAAGACAGAACGCCCACGCGCTGTGAGCGCCGGCAAAGCCAATGTCTTCAGCTGTAGATGAGAAGCCACTGGATTCCCGCCTTCGCGGGAATGACGGTAGGAGGTTTTCAGCGGAACTCAGCCGCCGTCGGCCAGTTCCAAGCCAGAAAGCGCTTCCGATACCACCTGCAATCCATCGCCCGCCAACGCCAGCAGAAAGGCGTCGGGCAAAGTCAGCTTCCCGAACAGGCCATGCTGAAGGCCGCTGAGCACGCGCAGCATGTGGCCGCGCCCGCCCGGCATCCGGCCCAGCCGGAGGAAGGCGAGATCGCGCAGCCTGGCCACCCGGTCGCGGTCGGACTGGAACAGCGGCGTCAGCCAGCGGCTCCAGAACTGATAGAGGCCCACATGCGCACGACGGCGCTGCTGATAGCGGGCCAGCGCGGCGGGAAGGTCGGCTTCGGCGCAAGGCATCGCGCAGCGCGGCGGCATCCATCAGCGCCATGTTGACGCCCTGCCCCAGCTGCGGACTCATCGCGTGCGCCGCATCGCCCATCAGCAGCAGACGGTCCCGATGCCAGGTGTGGACCACGGCATTGCGATAGCCAGCGCGCGCCAGCTGGCCACAGGCCTCAAGCGGGTGCAGTCGCGCATCGGCCTGCGGCCACAGCGCCGCGACCTCCTGCCGGAAGGCCGGCATCCCCGCCTGTTCCCAGGCCGCGAATCCATCGGCCGGCAGGCTCCAGAAGAAGCTCAGGCGCGGCGTGTCATCGCCCGGACGCGTCCCGACCGGCAGCATGCCGATCATCTTGCGCGCGGCCACGTAGCGCTGGCGCAGCTCATGCGGCCAGGCCCAGTCGTCCTGCGGCACCAGGCACCACAGCGCGCCCCACGGATAGGCGGCCTCCGAGCGCACGCCCTGCGTGTGCCGGCGCAGCGCCGAGCCCGCGCCATCGGCGGCGATCACCAGATCGAACGGCCCATGCCATTGGCCCGAGGCCTCGCGCACGCGGCGCGTGTCCTGGCTGATCTCGACGATGCGCGTGCCGCAGTGCACGCCGCCGTAACCGTCCCACGCCTGCGCCAGCAGCGCGAACAGCGCCCCGCGCTGCATGCCCAGCCCGAACAAACGCCGATCCAGATGCGCATAGCGCATGTCCATGACCGCGCGCCCCGCCGGCGTCTCGCCATACAGACGATCGATGCGGCGCCCATGCGCCAGGGCCTGCGGCAACAGACCCATCTCCCACAGCACCTGCAGCCCCGTGGGCTGCAGCAGGAAGCCGGCGCCCACCGGCCCCAGCACCGGCGCCTGTTCGAAGACATGCACCTGATGCCCGTCCGCGGCCAGCAATGCGGCCGCCGCCTGGCCGGCGGTGCCATAGCCGATCACCGCGATCTGGTGCCTGTTCCCTGGCGTGCCCCACTTTCCCGACGTGCTTGGTGCCCGCGATCATCGCATGCGGGCACCGCGCCGGATCAGCTCACGTAGATGCTCTTGATGTTGGTGAACTCATGCATGCCGTGGTTGGCCAGTTCGCGACCGAAGCCCGAGTGCTTGGTGCCGCCGAACGGCAGGCGCACGTCGGACTTGACGATGGCATTGACGAAGGCCGCGCCGCATTGCAGCTGCTGGGCCACGCGCTCGCCGCGCGCGGCATCGGCCGTCCACACGCTGCCGCCCAGGCCGAAGCTGGTGTCGTTGGCCACGCGCACGGCCTCGGCCTCGTCGTGCACCCGCAGGATGCTGGCCACCGGACCGAACAACTCTTCCGCGTAAGCGGGCATGCCGGGCTTGACGTGATCCAGGATGGTGGCCGGGTACTCGGCATGACCCGGCCCGGGCTGGCCGCCGAGCAGCACGGTGGCGCCATCGGCGACGCTGGCGGCGACCTGCTTGTGCAGTTCGTCGCGCAGATCCTGCCGCGCCATCGGCGCCAGCGTGGTGGCCTCGTCGTTGGGATCGCCGGTGCGCAGCTGGCCGGCGGCCTCGACGAAGCGCTGCACGAAGCGCTCGGCGATCGCATCGACCACGATGAAGCGCTTGGCCGCGATGCAGGTCTGGCCGGCGTTGTCGAAGCGGCCCTTCACCGCCGCGGCGACCGTCTTGTCCAGGTCGGCATCGTCGAGCACGACGAAAGCATCGCTGCCGCCCAGCTCCATCACGCACTTCTTCAGCACGCTGCCGGCGGTGGCGGCGATGGAGCGGCCCGCACGCTCGGAGCCGGTCAGCGTGACCGCGGCCACGCGCGGATCGCGGATGACCTGGGCGGCCTGATCGTTGTCGATGTGCAGCACGCCGAACACGCCCTCGGGCACGCCGCCGGCGCGCAGCGCCTCGGCGATGGAATCGGCGCAGCGCGGCACGTTGGTGGCGTGCTTGAGCAGCGCGGTGTTGCCGACCATCAGGGTCGGCGCCAGGAAGCGGAACACCTGCCAGATGGGGAAATTCCACGGCATCACCGCGAACACGCAGCCGATCGGTTCGTAGCGCACGTAGCTGGAGCGCGCCTCGGTCTGGATCGGCTCGGGCTTCAGGTAGTGCGCGGCGTGGTCGGCGTAGTAGTCGCAGGCGTCGGCGCACTTGTCGACCTCGGCCAGGGCTTCCTTCTTCAGCTTGCCCATCTCGGCCGTCATCAGCGCCTGGAAGGTCTCGCGTCGCTCGCGCAACGCCGCGGCGACCGCATGCAGGACGTCAGCCCGCGCCTCGATGGAGCGCTGGGCCCATTCGGGGAACGCGGCCTGGGCCGCGTGCAGCGCAGCCTCCACGGTGTTGGAGCCCATCAGCGTCTGACGATGCTCGACCTGGCCGGTGTAGGGATTGGGGACTTCAGTAGACATGCGCGACTCCGCGAAGCATCAAGACAGCGCGCCATCATCCGCCGATGCGCGTTACCCAGCCGTCGCCGCTGCTTTGCTCCACTCCTGGTGGGAGCCGCCATGGCGGCGATGGGGCTCTACCGGTAAAGCCCCATCGCCGCCATGGCAGCTCCCCCCTGTAGAGCGGAGCTTGCTCCGCTGGGGCCTTCCCCACGAACCGAACGAAGAGCAGCGGAGCGAGCTCCGCTCTACGAACGGACGGCTGCTGGAGTTGAGGAGACAGTTGCTCCCACCCAGCATCCCCGCGACTCAGCGCGCCGCGATGCCCGGCTGCGGTGCGTCCTGCCAGCCCAGGCCCAGGCTCTTCTGCAGGGCCACGTAGTCCACCAGCAGCTGCACCTGCGCCTGGGCCGCGCTGTCGCGGGCGCTGCGCTGCTGGCGCTGCACGTCCAGCAGGTCGATCTGCGAGGAGGCGCCCGCCGCGCGTCGCTGCTGCATCAGCGCAGCGGCGCGGTCGGCCGAGGCCTGGGCCTGCACCGCCACCAGCAGCTGCTGGCGCGCCGAGCCGAAGTTGGACAGCGCGGTGTTGGCGTCCTGCAGCGCGGCCAGCACGGTGTTCTCGTAAGCGGCGGCGCGGCCTTCGGTGCCGGCGCGGGCCTGGGCGACCTGGGCCTTGATGCGGCCGAAATCGAAGATCGACCAGCGCAGGAACGGCGCCACCAGCGTAGCGGCCGAATCGGCATTGAGCTCGCTGGGCTTGGTCGCCACCGCGGCCAGGTTGCCCATCAGCGTGACCTGCGGGAAATAGCCCGACAGCGCCTCGCCGATCTGGGCGTTGGCGCCGGCCAGCTCACGCTCGGCCTGGCGCACGTCCGGGCGGCGACGGATCATCGCGGCCGGGTCGTCCACCTTCACCTGCGCCGGCAGCGCGGGCAGCGGCACGACCGGCGCCAGGCGCGCATCGAGCGAACCGGGCACCTGCCCGACCATCAAGGCCAGCTGGTCCAGCGCCTCGCTGCGCTGGGCCTGCAGCGGCAGCAGCCGCGCCTGGTCCTGCTGCAGCTGGCCACGGGCGCGTTCGACCTGCAGGTCCGAATCCGCCCCGTGCGCGCGGCGCTGGGTGGTGAGGTCCAGCGCCTGCTGCGCATCGCGCACGGCGTCCTGGCCCAGGGCGATACGCGCCTGCAGGCCGCGATAGTTGAGATAGACCTGCGCGATCTCGGCGGCCAGGCGCACCTGCGCATCGGCCAGCTGAGCCTGCGCGGCCTCGGCCTGCGCCGCCGCGCCTTCGGCGGCGCGACGACGGCGGCCGAAGAAGTCCAGCTCCCAGCTGGCGTCGAAGCCGGCCAGGTACAGATCGCTGTCCAGATCGAGGTCGCGCGCGGCCTGTTCGACCGCCGCGCCGGTGGCCGGGTCGGTGGCCTGGGCGATGCCGGCGGCCCCGTCGCGGATGTCGTGCTGGATCGAATCCGGCGCCTTGACGTGGGCGTAGGCGCCCATCGCACCGACCTGCGGCAGGCGTTCGGCGCGGCGCTGGGCGAACAGCCCGCGCGAGGCCCGCACCCGCGCATCGGCCGCGCGCAGGTTGGGGCTCTGGCGCAGCGCGGTGTCGATCAGCCAGTCCAGCTGCGGATCGTGCAGTTCGCGCCACCACTGGCTGGGCGGCGGCGCGCTGACCACCCCGGTCGCGTCGGCGCGATGCAGGCGCGGCGCCTGCACGGCCTCGGGCGCCACCTCCGGGCGAACATAGTCGGGGCCGAGCACGCAGCCGGCCAGCAGGGCCGGCACCAGTACGGCCAGGGATGCGCGCGCGGCGCGGCGGGCGTCAATGCATCGCAAGTTGCGTCCCCTTGGGCAGCGGTTTGAGCAGGAAGGCCAGCGGGATCGAGCACACCACGATGACGCCGAAGATCCAGAACAGGTCGTTGTAGGTCATCACCAGCGCCTGCAGCTGCACCATCCGCGCCAGGGCGCCGATGGCCTGCATCGAGGCATCGCCACCGGCGGCGTGCAGGGCGCCGGTGAGCTGGTGCACGTAGTCCTGGCCCAGCGGCGAGTTGGCCGTGACCGAGCTGCCCAGCACTTGGGTGTGATAGGTCATGCGCCGCTCCTGGAAGGTGGAGATCAGCGCCAGGCCGATCGAGCCACCCAGGTTGCGCGCGGCGTTGAACAGGCCCGAGGCATCGCCGGCCAGGTCCTTGGGCACCGAACTGATCGCCGCCTGGTTGAGCGCCATCATCGCCAGCGCCAGCCCGCAGCCCTGCAGCAGCTGACCGGCGACGAAGGTCTTGCCCACGCTGTAGGAGGTCAGGTCGATGTTGATGAAGCAGGCCGCGGCGAAGCACAGCAGCCCGCCGATCACCAGCACGCGCACGTCCACCGTGCCCAGCAGCTTGGGCATGAACGGCATCAGGATCACCGTGGGCACGCCGCCCAGCAGGAGCACATAGCCGGACTGCTCGGTGTTGTAGCCCGAGACCATGGCCAGGAACTGCGGAATCATGTACATCACGCCGAACAGGATCATGCCCACCGCGAGCATCATCACGAACACCGCGCTGAAGCTGCGATTGAGCAGCACCTTGAGCTGGATCACCGGCTCGTGCCGCAGGAACTGGGTCGCCAGCAGCGCGGCGAAACCCACCAGCGACAGCGCCGACAGCCACAGGATGAATTCCGATTCGAACCAGCGCTCGCGCTGCCCCTCCTCCAGCACCACCGTCAGCCCGCCCAGGCCGGCGGTCAGGCCGAAGATGCCCAGCCAGTCGGCCTCCAGCAGGCCGGCCCAACGCGCCTGCTCGTGCTGCAGCCCCAGCAGCAGCAGTGCCACCAGGCCCGCGCAGACCGGCACGTTGAGGAAGAAGGCGTAGTGCCAGCTGACGTTCTCGGTCAGCCAGCCTCCCAGCAGCGGCCCGATCACCGGGCCCATGATCACCGTCATGCCGAACAGCGCCGTGCCCATGGTCTGCTGCGACGGCGGCAGGCGCGTGGCGACGATGGTCAGCGCGGTGGGGATCAGCGCGCCGCCGGCGAAGCCCTGGCCGACGCGGCCGAGGATCATCATCGGCAGCGAGGTCGACAGCCCGCACATCACCGAGAACGCGGTGAAGGCCAGCGCGCAGATCAGCAGGAAGTTGCGCAGCCCCAGCGTGCGCACGAACCAGCCGGTCAGCGGAATCATCACGATCTCGCTGACCAGATACGCCGTGGAGATCCACGTGCCCTCGGTGCCGCTGGCGCCGACCTCGCCCTGGATGGTCGGCAGGGCCGCGTTGACGATGGAGATGTCCAGGGTGGCCATGAACGAGCCGATCGTGCCGGCGGCCACCGCCAGCCATGCCCCGGCGTCGGCCTTCTGCGCGCCGGCCGGCCGAGCGCCCGCGCTGGCGCCGGTGGCGCTCACGGCTTGGAGGTGTCCCGGGCGTCGAGGCGGTCGGCCTCATCCTGCGCCTGGTCCTTGGCGCCCTTGGCCGAACGCGTATCGACCGTGGCGATCACCGACATGCCGGGCACCAGCACCTTGCGCGCCTGCTCGCCGGCGTCCACGCGGATGCGCACCGGCACGCGCTGGACGACCTTGGTGAAGTTGCCGGTGGCGTTCTCCGGCGGCAGCAGCGCGAACTGCGAGCCGGTGCCGGGCGACAGGCTCTCCACGTGGCCATGCAGGGTCACCCCCGACAGCGCATCGACCTCGATCTCGACCGGCTGGCCCGGGCGCATCAGCCCGACCTGGGTCTCCTTGAAGTTGGCCGTCAGGTACAGCGACTCCACCGGCACGATGGTCATCGTGCGCGTGCCGGCGGCCAGGAACTGGCCGACCTGCACGGTGCGATCGCCCACGCGTCCGTCGATGGGCGCCTTCAGATGTGTATCGCCCACGGCCACGTTGGCCTGGTCGACATTGGCCTGGGCCTGCTGCAGCCCGGCCTTGGCCTGCTCCAGCTGCGCCTCGCCCGCGGCGATCTGGCTCTGCGCGCCGACGATCTGCGCCTGGGCGGCATCGAACTGCGCCTGGGCCTGATCGCGCTGCTGACGCAGGCTCTCCAGATGCTCGTGGGTATCGGCACCGGAGGCGGCCAGTGGCGTGAAGCGCGCCACCTCGGCCTTGGCGAACTTCAGCTGCACCTGCGCCGAGGCGGCCTGGCTGCGCGCCTGCACCAGCTGTGCGCGATGGCCCTCGATGGCCGCCTGCGCGGCGGCGATGTCGGCCTGGCGCACTGCCACGGCGGCCTGCGCCTGCTCCAGCTGCGCGGTGTAGGTGCGGCCATCGATCTCGATCAGCGGCTGCCCCGCCTTGACCCAGGCGTGGTCCTCGACCAGCAGCTTGGTGACATAGCCGTTGACGCGCGGCGCCACGGCCACCGCATCGGCCTGCAGATAGGCATCGTTGGTCTCCTGCAGGTAGCGCCCGATGAGCAGGTGATAGACCAGCCAGACGATCAGCGCGATCAGCACCACCACACCGATGAGGATCAGCGTCCAGCGCACCTTGGGATTCTTCAGCGGCGAAGGCTTGGGCGGATCCTGCCGGCCCTGCGGATCGTCCCCGTCGGCGGGGGGCTGCGCACGGCCGTCCTGGCCGCGGTCGGGATCGTCGTGTTGGCTCAAGGCAGGTTCCTGCGCGCGAAGGTGGGGGCCATGCCCCAGGCGCTTGCACCCGCGATCTGCGGCGCAAGCGCTCGGGGCCGTGCACGTCTGCGTGGAGGCTAGAGCACCGGGGCCTCACGACGCCGTGAAAGTGAAACCCGGAGTCCCACTTAATGTCAACTCCGGCCGTCGTCCCCGCCCCGCAGCGCCAGCTGCCGGTCCCGCTTGCGGCGCTGTTCGCCGCGCGACATCAGCCACCAGCCCAGGCACGCGCACAGCGACACCGCCACGATCAACAGCGTCGCCAGCGCATTGATCTTGGGGCTCAGCCCCAGCCGCACAGAGGAGAACACCTTCATCGGCAGCGTGGTCGAATCGGGGCCGGAGACGAAGCTGGCGATCACCACATCGTCCAGCGACAGGGTGAAGGCCAGCAGCCAGCCCGAGACCAGCGCCGGGGCGATGATCGGCAAGGTGATCAGGAAGAACACCTGGATCCGGTTGGCGCCCAGGTCCATCGCCGCCTCTTCCAGCGACCTGTCCAGCTCGGCCATGCGCGAGGACACCACCACGGCGACGAAGGCCAGCGAGAAGGTGGTGTGCGCGATCCAGATCGAGACCATGCCCTTGGGCTGGAAATGGAACACCTCGCCCAGCGAGACGAACATCAGCAGCATCGACAGGCCGATGATCACATCGGGCATCACCAGCGGCGCGGCGATCAGCCCGCCGAACAGCGTCCTGCCCGGAAAGCGGCGCAGGCGCGTCATCGCCAGCGCGGCCAGCGTGCCCAGCACCACCGCGGCAGTGGCCGTCCAGAAGGCGATGCGCAGGCTCACCCAGGCCGCCTCCAGGATCGAGGCGTCGCCCAGCAGCTCGCCATACCACTTGAACGAAAACCCCGCCCACACCGTGGCCAGACGCGAGCGGTTGAAGCTCCACAGCACCAGCAGCAGCACCGGCAGATAGAGAAACGAAAAACCCAGTCCGAGCACGATCCGGGCCGGCCAGCGCGCGCGACCGACCGCGCTCACGTCAGCCGGCCCTCGAGCTGGCGCTGCTGGACGCGGTGGAAGATCAGGATCGGGATCATCAGCAGCGCCAGCATCGCGATGGCCACCGCCGAGGCCAGCGGCCAGTCGCGGTTGGCGAAGAACTCGTTCCACAGCACCCGGCCGATCATCAGCGTGTCCGGGCCGCCGAGCAGCTCGGGGATCACGAACTCGCCCACCGCCGGGATCATCACCAGCATGCAACCGGCGACGATGCCGGCGCGCGACAGCGGCAGGGTGATCCTGACGAACGCCTTCCACTGACGCGCGCCCAGGTCGTAGGCCGCCTCGAGCAGCCGCGGGTCGTGCTTGACCAGGTTGGTGTACAGCGGCAGCACCATGAAGGGCAGATAGCAGTAGACGATGCCGATGTAGGCGGCCAGCGGCGTGTACAGGATCTGCCGGCCCTCGATCCAGCCCATCGCCTGCAACGCATCGATCACGCCCAGCTGCTCCAGCAGCCGTCCGACCGGCCCGCTGCTCTTGAGCAGGCCGATCCAGGCATAGACGCGGACCAGGAACGAGGTCCACGACGGCAGCACCACCAGCATCACCGCGATGTGGCGCGAGGCCGGCGGCAAGCGGGCGATGACATAGGCCATCGGATAGCCGATCAGCAGCGCCAGCAGCGTGGCGATGGCGGCGATCTTCAGCGAGCTCAAGTAGGCGGCGATATAGCCGTTGCGCAGCGCGCCCAGCTGCAGATAGTTGGACAGGTCGAGCCTGAGCGCAACCTGCGCACCGTCCATGTCCAGGATCGGCGTGTACGGCGGCATGGCGATGGCCAGCCTGGCGAAGGAAATCTTCAGCACGATCAGGAACGGAACGGCGAAGAACACCAGCAGCCACAGATACGGCAGGCCGATCACGCCCCAGCGCGGGCCGGGCGTGCGCTGGCGCAGCCGCGTCAGCCAGGCCGGCACGCTCATTGGGTCAGCACCACGCCATCGTGGTCGCCCCACCACACCCAGACCGGATCGCCCCAGGTCAGGCCCTCGCTGGCCCAGCGCTGCACGTTGGCGAAGTGCGCCAGGACGACCAGGCCGCTGGGCAGCCTGACGTGATAGACCGAATGACTGCCGTAGTAGGCGATGTCCTCGATCACGCCGTGGGCCTTGTTGTACGGCTGCGCCGGTTCCTCCTTGGCGATGCCCAGCTTCTCCGGCCGCACGACGAAGGCCACCGCCTGGCCTGCGAAGCCGGAGATACCGTGGCCGACGTAGATGTCGGTGGCCAGCTGCGGCGCACGCAGGGTGACGAATTCGGCGTGGTCCTGGTCGATCACCGCCTCGATCATGTTGACCGAACCGATGAAGCCGGCGGCGAAGCGGCTGGCCGGCTGCTCGTAGATCTCATCGGGCGTGCCGACCTGGCGGATGCGGCCGGCCTCCATCAGCGCGATGCGGGTGGCCATGGTCATGGCCTCTTCCTGATCGTGGGTGACCATCACGCAGGTCACGCCGGTCTTCTCGATGATCGACACCAGCTCCAGCTGCATCTGCGTGCGCAGCTTGCGGTCCAGCGCGCCCATCGGCTCGTCCAGCAGCAGCAGCTTGGGCCCCTTGGCCAGGCAGCGCGCCAGCGCCACGCGCTGCTGCTGCCCGCCGGAGAGCTGGTGCGGCTTGCGCCTGGCCAGGTCGTCCAGCTGCACCAGCGCGAGCATCTCCTCCACGCGCCGGGCGATGTCGCGCTTAGGGATGCGGTCCTGCTTGAGGCCGAAGGCGATGTTCTGCTCCACCGTCATGTGCGGGAACAGCGCATAGGACTGGAACATCATGTTGATCGGCCGCTCGTACGGCGGCAGCGCGCCCAGCTCCTGGCCATCGAGGAAGATCCTGCCGGCGCTGGGCGTCTCGAACCCGCCCAGGCAGCGCAGCAGCGTGGACTTGCCGCTGCCCGAGCCGCCCAGCAGGGCGAAGAGCTCGCCCTTGCGGATGGACAGGTCGATCTCGTCCACGGCCAGGACGCCATCGAAGTCCTTGCGCACGCCCTCCAGGCGCAGATAGCCCTCCGCCCCCGGCGCAGGGCCGGATCCCGACGCGACCACCTGCTGTTCCCCTGCCGCCATCTCGCTGCCTTCGTCGCTGTTGGATGCCTGCGCGGTACCGGCCGCCGTGGGTGGATCATGCAGGCGACGGGCGGATCACGCGTGGATTCTGCCGCAGCGCCGCGCCACGATGCAGGCCATGCACCCCGCCCCGTCGCCGCCTACCGGCCGGTCTTCAGATCGGTCCACAGCCGGGTGTACTGCTTGTCCACCTCCGGCGGGATGATGGCGAAGGTGAACAGCTTGGCTTCCACCTCCGGCGGCGGATAGATCGTCGGGTCGGAGGTGATGGCCTTGTCCATCAGCGCCTTGGCCTTGGGCACCGCGTTGGGATAGCGGACGAAGTCCGAGTCGCTGGCCATCACCTTCGGGTCGAGCAGGTAGTTGATGTAGGCGTAGGCGTTGTCCACGTTCCTGGCGTCCTTGGGGATGGCCAGCATGTCGAACCACAGCGGCGCGCCTTCCTTGGGGATCGAATAGGCGATGTGCACGCCGTTGCCGGCCTCGGCCGCGCGCTCGCGCGCCTGGATCACATCGCCCGACCAGCCCACCACCAGGCAGGTATCGCCATTGGCCAGCGCATCGATGTAGGCGGAGGAATGGAACTGGCCGATGTACGGGCGGATCGTCTTGAGCAGCGCGCCGGCCTTGTCGATGACCTGCGGGTCGGTGCTGTTGGGGTCTTCGCCCAGGTAGTTGAGCGCGATCGGGATCAGCTCGGACGGGGTGTCCAGGAAGGTGACACCGCAGTCCTTGAGTTTGGCCAGATTCTCCGGCTTGAACACCAGATCCCAGCTGTTGGTGACCTCGGTATTGCCGAAGGCCGCCTTGACCTTGTCCACGTTGTAGCCGATGCCGGTGGTGCCCCACATATAGGGCACGGCGTACTGGTTGCCGGGATCCTGCTTGGCGATCTTCTGCATCATCTGCGGATCGAGGTTGGCCAGGTTGGGGATCCTGGCCTTGTCCAGCGGCTGGAACACGCCCGCCTGGATCTGCCGCCCCAGGAAGTTGAGCGTGGGCACCACCACGTCGTAGCCGCTGGAGCCGGCCAGCAGCTTGGCCTCCAGCACCTCGTTGCCGTCGAACACGTCATAGGTCACCGAGATACCGGTGGCCTTCTCGAAGTCGGCATTGGTGTCCGGGGCGATGTAGTCCGACCAGTTGTAGACGTTGACGTTCCTGGACTTGCCGCCGCCCGCCTCGCCCGACGCTGCCGCACCGTCCCCGCCGCCGCAGGCGGCCAGGCCGGCCATCGCCACCATCACTCCGAACACCCGCACCTTCATCGCCACTCTCCACCCTGGTCCGCCACCGCGGCGGTCGTTGGTCAGACTGTACCCGTCGCAGCCTGCGTGCGGCCCGGGTTGATGGGCTGTGCTGGCCGGCATCACGCCTCAGATCCCCAGCGCCGCGGCGGTGTCGTCCAGCGCCTTCCAGGTCTTGTCGAACAGTTCGTCCACCTGCGCGCGCTCGATCACCAGCGGCGGTGACAGCAGCATCGCGTCATAGGTGGCGCGCAGGATGAGCCCGTGGCGCAGCGCGTTGTCGCGACACAGTGCCCCCACCTTGCCGCGTTCCTCGAACAGAGTGCGCCGGCCCTTGTGCGGGACCAGCTCCAGGGCGCCCATCAGGCCGACGATGCGCGCCTGGCCGACCAGCCGATGCTCACCCAGCTCCGCCCAGCGCTGGGCCAGATAGGGCGCGATGTGATCGCGCGCGGTCTCGACGATCCGCTCCTCCTGCAGGAGGCGGATGTTCTCCAGCGCCACCGCCGCGCACACCGGATGGCCCGAGTACGTCGCCCCGTGCGCCAGCTCGCCGCCCTGCGCCTTCAGCAGGCCGGCCACGCGCTCGCCGAACATCGCCGCGCCCAGCGGGATGTAGCCGGAGGTGATGCCCTTGGCGATGGTCATCACATCGGGCCGGAAGCCGAAGGTCTGCGCGCCGAACCATTCCCCGGTGCGGCCGAAGCCGGTGATCACCTCGTCGGCCACCAGCAGCACGTCGTACTGGCGGCAGATGCGCTCCACCTCCGGCCAGTAGGTGCGCGGCGGGATGTATACGCCGATGGCGCCCATCACCGGTTCGCCGATGAAGGCGGCCACGCGCTCTGGACCCAGTTCGAGGATCTTGTCCTCCACCCGGCGCGCGGCGAGCAGGCCGTACTCGTCTTCTGAAAGCTCGCCGCCATCGTGGAACCAGAACGGCGGATCGACATGGACGATGTCCGGGATCGGCAGGCCGCCCTGCCCGTGCATGCGCTTCATCCCGCCCAGGCTGGCGCCGGCCACGGTGGTGCCGTGGTAGCCGTTGTGGCGGGCGATGAAGACGTTCTTGCGCGGCTTGTCCTGCACCGCCCAGTAGTGCCGCACCAGGCGCAGGATGGTGTCGTTGGCCTCGGAGCCGGAGTTGACGAAGAAGGCGTGATCCAGATCGTACGGCGTCAGCTCGGCCAGCTTGGCCGCCAGGCGGATGGTCGGCTCGGTGGTGCACTGGAAGAAGCTGTTGTAGTAGGCCAGCTGCTCCATCTGCCGCGCGGCGGCCCGGCCCAGCTCGGCGCGGCCATAGCCGATGTTGACGCACCACAGCCCGGCGAAGGCGTCGAGCAGCTTGTGGCCTTCGGCATCCCAGACGTAGCAGCCCTCGCCGCGGGTCAGGATGCGCGTGCCCTTGGCGGCCAGCGCCGCGTTGTCGTTGAAAGGATGCAGATGGTGGGCGGCATCGAGGTCTTGCAGGGTGCGGGCTTGATGGGCATCCATGGACTTGTGCTTCTCGCTTGTTACACGGTGGCGTGTCTTACTTGCGTTGGTTTCTCTTAGCGGCTGGAGCAGCCCACAGAATCCTTCATCTGCGCGACCTCAAAAAACCGTCATTCCCGCGAAAGCGGGAATCCATGGACCTTCGCGCGCAGAGTCCACGTCCATGGGTCCCCGCCTTCGCGGGGACGACGACGGGAATCATCGGCCGTTTCCACAGCGCCGCGTGGCACGCGCCTAGACATTCAACAGCAGAAACTCCCGCTCCCACGAACTGATCACCCGGAAGAACGTCTCGTACTCCTTGCGCTTGACCGAGATATAGGCGCGCACGAAGCGCTCGCCCAGCAGCGCCCGCAGCGGCGCGCAGCCTTCCAGTTCGTCCAGCGCCTCGCCCAGCGAGCGCGGCAGTTCGAAGCCGATGTCCTGCGCACTGCTGGCCAGCGGCTTGGTCGGCTGCAGCTTCTCCTGCAGCCCCAGCAGGCCGCAGGCCAGGGTCGCCGCCATCGCCAGATACGGATTGGCGTCGGAGCCAGCGAAGCGGCTCTCCACGCGCGTGTTCTCCAGCGTGTCCTTGGGCACGCGCAGCCCGCAGGTGCGGTTGTCGTAGCCCCACTGCACGTTGATCGGCGCCACCTGGCCGATGGCCAGGCGCCGGTAGGAATTCACGTTGGGCGCGAAAAAGGCCATGGTCATCGGCGCATACTTCTGCAGCCCGCCCATGTAGTGCAGAAAGGTCTTGCGCTCCTTGCCCAGCTCCTTGCCGGCGAACACGTTCGTGCCGGTCCTGCGATCCAGCAGGCTCTGATGGATGTGCATGGCGCTGCCGGGCTCGTTCTCCATCGGCTTGGCCAGGAAGGTGGCGTAGATGCCGTGGCGCAGCGCGGCCTCGCGCATGGTGCGCTTGAACAGGAAGACCTGATCGGCGCGGCTGAGCGCGTCGGCGTGGGTGAAGTTGACTTCCAGCTGCGCCGCGCCGGATTCGTGGATCAACGTGTCCACGTCCAGCTCCATCGCATCGCAGTAGTCGTACATCAGGTCCAGGATCGGATCGAACTCGTTGACCGCATCGATGGAGTACGACTGGCGCGCGGTCTCCGGCCGGCCCGAGCGCCCGGCCGGCGGCAGCAGTGGGAAGTCCGGGTCGGTGTTCTTCTGCACCAGGAAGAACTCCAGCTCCGGCGCCACCACCGGCTGCAGGCCGGCCTCCTCGTAGGCCTTGAGCACGCGCCGCAGCACGTTGCGCGGGGCCAGATCGTGCGGCTCGCCGTCCTTGGTCCAGCAGTCGTGGATCACTTGCGCAGTGGGATCGGCGGCCCACGGCACCATGCGCACGGTGCCCGGGTCCGGGCGCAGGAACATGTCCGAGTCCGAGGGACTGGTCAGCTCGTAATAGTCGTCCGGATAGTCGCCGGTGACCGTGGTGGCGAAGATGCCCTCAGGCAGGCGCGTGCCGTAGTCGTGGCTGAACTTGTCGGCCGGAATGATCTTGCCGCGTGCGATGCCGGTGATGTCCGGCACCAGGCACTCGACCTCGGTGATGCGCCGCTCCTTGAGCCAGCGCCGCAGCGAATTGTCGGCCGGCTCGGCGGGCGTGTCGGGTTGGGTCTTGCGGCGGCTCATGCGAAGGCGACCTCCTGGCGGCGGGTGGCGCGGGCACGGCAGGCCTGGCCGAAGGCGTGGAAGATGCCGGCGTAGAACGGCTGCTCGGTCACCCGCCACTCCGGATGCCATTGCACGCCGAGCAGAAAGCTCACGCCTTCATGTCGAAAGGCCTCGATCAGGCCGTCGGGCGCGGTCGCCTCGATCACCAGGCCCTCGGCCAGGCGGCGCACGCCCTGACCATGCAGCGAATTGACCCACGGCGCGTCCTCACCGAAGGACGCCAGCAGCCCGCCCGGCGCCAGCGTCACAGGATGGGCCGGGCCGTACTGCACCTCCAGCGGCGCGCTCGTCTCCTGGCGATGGTCCATCAGCCCCGGCACCGCGTGCACCTTCTGGTGGAGCGTGCCCCCCAGGGCGACGTTGACCTCCTGGAAGCCCCGGCAGATCGCCAGGATCGGCACGCCGGCGGCCAGCGCCGCACGCACCAGCGGCAGCGCGGTGCCGTCGCGCGCCGCATCGTGCGGGTTGCCTTCCCAGCTCGGTTCGTCCGAATAGTGATGCGGCTCGATGTTGCTGATCGCGCCGGTCAGCAGCAGGCCATCGACCGTGTCCAGCAACACCTCCACCGGCAAGGCCGGCGTCAGCGACGGCCACAGCAGCGGCACGCAGCCGGCGCCCTCGACGATCGCCCGCAGGTACTTCTCGCCCACCATCAGAAAGGGATGCGATCCGATCGGTCTGCGGTCGGTCGGCACACCGACCAGCGGCGGTCTGGCCATGCAGGACGGCTCCTCAGGGCGTTGAAGCAAGCTAGCGTGGCCGTTTTATTTTTACAACACGCACCGCGTGCGAGCCGTCAGTTGCTGTCCTGCAGGCCAGATTCATGAACTCGCGCGGCGGCGGCGTTGAGTATTCTTGACAACAACACGCCTGCTAGGCTGTCTCCAACGCCGCCAAGAGCCCGCCATGACCGCCCTGTCCGACGCCCGCGACGCCGCCACCCTGGCCGCCTTGCCTGACCTGGAGGCCATCGACCTGCTGCTGCCGGACATGAACGGCCTGCTGCGCGGCAAGCGCGTCACGCGCCAGGCGCTGGACAAGGTGTTCGCCGATGGCATCTGCCTGCCGATGTCGCTGATCGCCACCGACATCACCGGCAATACCGTCGAGGAAACCGGCCTGGGTTACGACATCGGCGACGAGGACCGCATCTGCCGGCCTGTGCCAGGCTCGCTGCGACCGGTGCCATGGACACCGCGCCCCACCGCACAGCTGCTGCTGGCGATGGAGGACGGCGCCGGCGGCCTGTTCGAGGCCAATCCGCGGCAGGTGCTGGCCCGGGTGGTGCAGCGCTTCGCCGACCTCGGCCTGACCCCCGTGGTGGCCATCGAGCTGGAGTTCTACCTGTTCGACCGCCTGCCCGACGCGCACGGCCGCCCGCAGCCGGCGATCAACCCCAACACCGGCACGCGCAACACGAGCACGCAGGTCTATTCGATCGAAGACCTGGACGACAACCGCGATTTCATCGATGCGGTCGCGGCCGTGTGCCGCGCACAGGACATCCCCGCCGACACCGCCGTGGCCGAGTACGCGCCGGGCCAGTTCGAGATCAACCTCAAGCATCGCGCCGATGCGCTGCAGGCCTGCGACGACGCGGTGATGCTCAAGCGCGCGATCAAGGCCGTGGCACAGCAACAAAGCCTGCAAGCCAGCTTCATGGCCAAGCCCTTGGTGGACCAGGCCGGCAGCGGCCTGCACGTGCACGTGAGCCTGCTCGACGCGCAGGGCCGCAATGTCTTCGCCGGCACCGCGCAGGCGCCGGCCGCGGCGCTGCTGCACGCCATCGGCGGCCTGCAGGCCAGCGCGGCCGACACCATGCTGCTGTTCGCCCCGCATGCCAACAGCTACCGCCGCTACGTGCCCAACGCCTTCGTCCCGCTGGGCCGCAGCTGGGGCTACAACAACCGCACCGTGGCCATGCGCATCCCGCACAGCGACGCGGCCAACACGCGCATCGAGCACCGTATCGCCGGCGCCGACGCCAATGTCTACCTGGCCTGCGCCGCCGTGCTGGCCGGAATGCTGCATGGACTGGAACAGCGCCTCGATCCCGGCCCGCCCATCGTCGGCAACGCCTACGCCCAGACCGAGCAGCACAGCCCGCACTGGCGCGGTTCGATCGAGGATTTCCTGGGCAGCGCCTTCATCGCCGAACATTTCGGCGAACGCTTCCGCCACCTCTACGGCCAGCAGAAGCGCAAGGAACAGCGCAGCTTCGACACCCAGGTCACCGACCTGGACTACGCCTGGTACCTGCGTGCGGTCTGAGCCCGGCACGCCCGGCGCCTACCCCGACAGCTGGTACGCGGCCAGCACCACGCCCCTGCCCGCCCAGCCCGCGCTCGAGGGGCGCATCGACTGCGATGTCTGCATCCTCGGCGCCGGCTACACCGGCCTGTCCGCGGCGCTGGAGCTGGCCGAGGCCGGTTATCGCGTGGTGGTGCTGGAAGCGCAGCGGATCGGCTGGGGCGCGTCGGGCCGCAACGGCGGCCAGGCCATCGTCGGCTTCGGCTGCGGCGAGGAGAAGCTCGAGGCGCTGGTGGGGTTGGACGACGCGCGGCGCATGTTCGATCTGTCCCGCGAAGGCCTGGCCTGGCTGCACGCGCGGCTGGCCCGACACGGCATCCAGGCGCACTGGCGCCCGGGCCACGCCACCGTGCCGCTGAAAGCCCGCCAGCAGCGCGAAGTGCAGGCCATGGTCGAACGCTTCCACACCCACTACGAGCATCCGGTGCAGTGGTGGGACCGCGAACGCCTGCGCGCCACCCTGGCCAGCGAGCGCTACCTGGGCGCGCTTTACGATCCGATCAGCGGCCACCTGCATCCGCTGGCCTATGCGCTGGGCCTGGGACGCGCGGCGCTGGACGCCGGCGTACGCATCTTCGAGACCAGCGCGGTGACCCGCCTGCAGCGCGGCGCGCGGCCGGTGTTCAGCACGGCACGCGGGCAGGTGCACTGCGACTTCGGCGTGCTCGCCGGCAATGCCCTGCTGCACGGCATCGCGCAGGAACTCGAGGCGCGGATCATGCCGGTCGGCACCTACATCGCCGCCACCGTCCCGCTGGGCGAGGAACGCGCACGCGCGCTGATCGGCAACGACATGGCCGTGGCCGACACGGCCTGGGCGCTGGACTACTACCGCCTCAGCCACGACCACCGCCTGTTGTTCGGCGGGCGCGCCAGTTACTCCGGGCGCCCCCCGCGCGATCTCGCGGCGATCATGCGCCGGCGCATCGCGGAGGTGTTCCCGCAGCTGGGCGAAGTCGCACTGGACCACGTCTGGGGCGGCCTGGTGGACATCTCGCGCAACCGCGCCCCGCACTGGGGTCGCCTGCAGCCCAACCTCTACTTCGCGCAAGGCTTCTCCGGTCATGGCGTGGTCGCCACCGGCCTGGCCGGCAAGCTGATCGCCGAGGCCATCGCCGGCCAGTCCGCTCGCCTGGACCTGTTCGCCAGGATCCGGCACGCGCCCTTCCCTGGCGGACAGGCGCTGCGCACGCCGCTGCTGGTGGCGGCGATGAGCTGGTACAAGCTGCGCGACGCGCTGTGGTGACCGCCCGACATTGACTGCGATCAATGCCGCCGCGATCGGCCGATGCCAGCCTGCGGGCATGGGGCCTCAGGGCCCGCAACCGCACGGGACACGCGATGGCACTTCTGATCTGGCAGGACGATCTGGACACCGGCATCGGGGTGATCGACCAGCAGCACCGGCGCATCGTCGAGATGATCAACACCCTGCATCAGACCCAGCAGCAGGGCCAGCGGCTGGCCGTGGGCGACGTGATCGCCGAACTGGTGGACTACACCCTCTCGCACTTCGCCTTCGAGGAAGAGCTGATGGAGGAAGCCGGCTATCCCTTCTGCGCCGCGCACAAGCGGGTGCACGAGGTGTTCACCCGCCGCGTCAGCGAGTACCGCCTGCGCTTCGAGGCCGGCGAGGACGTCACCGAGGAACTCAAGCAGATGCTGGCGCGCTGGCTGTTCAACCACATCCGCAGCGACGACAAGGCCTATTCGGAGACCGTGCGCCGGCACCTGGACCAGTTCAGCCGCCACCACCAGCAGGGCGGCTGGCTGGCGCGCACCATGGCGCGCCTGTTCCGCTGAAGGCCTACAGCGTGACGCTGGCGTGGCGGCGCACCGCCAGCAGGGCCAGGATGGTGATCAGCGCCGCCCCGCTGAGGTAGAAGCCCACCGGCTGCACGCCGTACTTGCCGGCCAGCCAGGTCGCCACGTACGGCGCCGGCGCGGCGCCCAGCACGCTGGCCAGGTTGAAGGACAGCGACGAGCCGGTGTAGCGCACCTCGGTCGGATAGACCTCCGACAGCAGCGTGCCAACCGGGCCATAGGTCCAGCCCATCACGAACAGGCCCAGGCACAGGAACACCAGCACGAAGGCCGGATGCCCGGCGGTGAACAGCGTCGGGAACACCAGCCCGAACAGCAGGATGCCCACGCTGGCCACCATCATCGCGTGGCGCGCCGAGGTGCGGTCGCCGAACTTGGCCGAGATCGGGATGCCGGCCGCGAAGAACAGCATGCCCACCATCTGCATCAGCAGGAATTCCTGCTTGGAATACCCCAGCGTCACGGTGCCGTAGCCCAGCGCGAACACCGTCATCAGATAGAACAGCACGAAGGTCGCCAGCGCCCCGAGCGTGCCCAGCACCAGTGGTCCCAGATGCTGGGAGAACACCGCGCGGAACGGCACGCGCAGACGCTCGTTACGCTCGATCGCCTGCTGGAAGGCCGGCGTCTCGCGGATCGACAAACGCACCCACAGGCCGATCAGCACCAACAGCGCCGAGGCCAGGAACGGCACGCGCCAGCCCCAGGCCAGGAACTGCTCCGGCGACAGCAGCGCGCCCATGATCAGGAAGGTCGAGGCCGACAGCAGGAAGCCCAGCGGCGCGCCCAGCTGCGGGAACATCCCGTACCAGCCGCGCTTGCCCGGCGGCGCGTTCTCGGTGGCCAACAGCACCGCCCCGCCCCACTCGCCGCCCAGGCCGATGCCCTGACCGAAGCGGCACAGCGTCAGCAGCACCGGCGCCAGCAGGCCAACGCTGTGATAGCTGGGCAGCAGGCCGATCACCACCGTGGAGATGCCCATGGTCAGCAGCGCCGCCACCAGCGTGGCCTTGCGTCCGATGCGGTCGCCGAAATGGCCGAACAGCGCCGAGCCGAACGGCCGCGCCACGAACGCCACCGCGAAGGTCGCCAGCGACGCCAGCTGCGCGGCCACCGGATCGCCCTGCGGAAAGAACAGCTTGGGGAACACCAGCACCGCGGCGGTGGCGTAGATGTAGAAATCGAAGAATTCGATCGTAGTGCCCATCAGGCTGGCCAGCAGGACGCGGGCCGGAGAGTTGACGGGCGGGGCGGCGGTGGTCGAGGACATCTTCAGGTCGCGTTCCGGAACAAAAGCCGGCGGATTCTGTCATGTTTGACCGTACGTGGTGACGACGGTTGCCGGCGAGACGATTCCAGCAACGCAAAGGACACCGGTCGCGGCATGGGTGCGGCGGTGCTGCGGCGGCGCAGCACGCCTCGAACGGTCTGTCATTGGGCAACCGTGAACAGTCGCTCAGCCCGCCGCGTCCAGCCGCTGCGGGTGGGTATAGAGCGCGTAGCCGTCCTCGCGGGCGAAGCCCAGCAGGGTCAGGCCGGTGCGCTGGGCCAGCGCGAGGGCCAGGGCGGTCGGGGCGGAGATGGCGGCCAGGAAGGCGATGCCGGCGCTGGCGGCCTTCATCGCCATTTCGTAGCTGGCCCGGCTGGTGACGACCAGGAAACCGGCCTGGGGATCGAGCCCGGCGCGATGCATGGCGCCGATCAGCTTGTCCAGCGCGTTGTGCCGGCCCACGTCTTCGCGCACCAAGGCGATCTCGCCGTCGGCCAGCGCCCAGCCGGCGGCATGGGTGGCGCCGGTGCGGGCGCCCAGCGGTTGGGCGGCGCGCAGCTCGCGCAAGGCGCGCTGCAGCGCGGCGGGCGTCACGACGATCCCGGGGCCGACCGGTGCGGGATCGCGCAGGGCCGCCTCCAGCAGTTCGCTGCCGCACACGCCGCAGCCGCTGCGCCCGCTCATGCTGCGGCGGCGGCGCTGCAGCACCTGCTCGCGTTGCGGCGGGATGCGCATGCGCACCTCCACGCCTTCGAGCAGGTATTCGATCGACTCGACATGCGCATCCTCGATGGCCTCGACGATGCCCTCGCTGAGCGCGAAGCCCTGGGCGAAATCGACCAGGTCGCAGGGCGTGGCCATCATCACGGCGAACGGCGCGTCGTTGTAGACGAAGGCCACCGGCACTTCCTCGGCGATCTCGTCCGCGCGTGCCTCGGCGACTTCGCCGCGCACGCGCACCATCTCGCGCCGCACACTGCCGGCGTCTTCGGTCGAAGCCGGCCGCGTCGGATCGCTCAAGGCCGCAGGCCTGCGATCCGGCGCGTGGCTGCACGAGCTGTGCGCGGCGCCGGCGACATCGGCGTCAGCCCAGCAGGCCGGCTTCGCGCAGCGCCGCCTCGACCTTGGCCTGGTTGGCCGGTTCGAGTTCGGTCATCGGCAGGCGCAGCGTGCCGCCGCAGTGGCCCAGGCGCGACACCGCCCACTTGACCGGGATCGGGTTGGCCTCGACGAACAGCTGCTTGTGCAGCGGCAGCAGGCGTCGCTGGATCGCCATTGCGGTGGCGACATCGCCGGCCAGCGCCGCCGCGCATAGCTCGCGCATCAGCCGCGGGGCGACATTGGCGGTGACGCTGACGTTGCCATGGCCGCCGCACAGCATCAGCGCCACGGCTGTGGCGTCGTCGCCGGAGTAGATGGAAAAGCCTTCCGGCGCCTCGCGGATCAGCCACTGCGCGCGCTCGATATTGCCGGTGGCCTCCTTGATGCCGACGATGCCCGGCAGCCGCGCCAGGCGCAGCACGGTGTCGTGCGCCAGGTCGGCCGCGGTCCGGCCGGGCACGTTGTACAGCACGATCGGCAGATCGCCGGTGGCCTCGGCGATGGCGGCGAAATGGCGGTACTGCCCTTCCTGACCGGGCTTGTTGTAGTAAGGCACCACCTGCAGTTGGCTGTCGGCGCCGACCTCGCGCGCGAACCTGGCCAGCGCGATCGCCTCGGCGGTGGAATTGGCCCCGCAGCCGGCCATCACCGGCACGCGGCCGGCGGCCTGCTCGACCGCCACGCGGATGATCTCGCAGTGCTCCTCCACGTCGACCGTAGGCGACTCGCCGGTGGTGCCGACCACGCCGATGCAATCGGTGCCTTCGGCCACGTGCCAGTCCACCAGTTTGCGCAGGGCGGCATAGTCGACGCTGCCGTCCTGGTGCATGGGGGTGACGAGCGCGACGATGCTGCCGCGCAGGGGGGCGTGAGAAGTGGTCATGAAGGCAGGGCTTGCGGAATGGAATGGAGGGAGCCGTCGATTCTAAGCGGCACGGCGCGGCCGCGGGCGCGCCGCAAGCGGTGTCGCCTGCAACCATCGCGCTCGGAGTCCGTTGGTTTACGTGTCGATCTTCATCGCCTTCGCGCGTCGGGGCCGTATAAGGACGCGGCAGTCCCGCCGCGTCGATCACCACCCAGGAGGAAACACCCCATGATTCCGAAGAACACCCTGTGCCTCTGGTACGACGGCACCGCGCTGGAAGCCGCGCAGTTCTACGCGCAGACCTTTCCCGACAGCCAGGTCGGCGCCGTGCGGCGCGCGCCGTCCGACTTCCCCTCCGGCAAGGCCGGCGACGTGCTGGTCGTGGAGTTCACCGTGTGCGGCGTGCCGTGCATCGGACTCAACGGCGGGCCAGCGTTCAAGCACAGCGAGGCGTTCTCGTTCCAGATCGCCACCGATGACCAGGCCGAGACCGACCGCCTGTGGGACGCCATCGTCGGCAACGGCGGGCAGGAGAGCGCCTGCGGCTGGTGCAGGGACAAGTGGGGCCTGTCCTGGCAGATCACGCCGCGCACGCTGACCGAAGGCATGGCCGATCCGGATCCCGCGGTGGCCAGGCGCGTGTTCGAGGCGATGATGACGATGGGCAAGATTGATGTGGCCGCGATCGATGCGGCGCGCCGGGGCTGATCCCACGGAGACTTTCCGGCGTCTGATCTCGCTGCTGCTTCGCGCTGCAAAGAGAAGCGGCTGTCTGGCTGCCGCGCGATGCCCTGCACGCTCCGCAGCCCATCGCTCGCAGGGCTGCGACGCCGGCGTCGCTCTCAGAACGTCGGCGGCGTGTTCGCGCTGACGATCACCGCGTCGCTCTCCCCAAGGTTGCGGAAGCGATGCGGCACGCGGCTTTCGAAGTAATAGCCTTCTCCCGCGCGCAGCACGCGCACCTGCTCGCCAACGGTGATCTCCACCTCGCCGGCCACGACCACCCCGCCCTCTTCGCCGGCGTGGACCAGCAGGGTCGGGCCGGTGTCGGTGCCCGGCGGCATCACCTCGCGCAGGATGCACATCTGCCGTCGCGCCACGCGTTGTCCGACCAGGAAATAGTGCACGCCGTTGCTGCCCACATCGGGCGTGTCGGCCAGCGTGTAGAACGGGCTGTCCGGCGGTCCCGGCTGCAGGTCGAGGGTGAAGAAATCGGCCAGCGAGATCGGGATGCCGTCCAGCACCTTCTTCAACGAGCCGACCGAAGGGCTGACCTTGTTCTGCTCTATCAGCGAGATCGTGCTGTTGGTCACGCCCACGCGCTTGGCCAGCTCGCGCTGACTGAGCTGCTTGGCGGTGCGCACCTGCTGCAACCGCGCTCCGATGTCCATGGTGGCTCCCTGGCTGCCCATCTGTTGCGGATTCTTGACACGCAAAGCCGCATTGAGCCGTTTCGGCCGCAAGTTGTAAAGTTTCTTCAACGCGCTAGGCTAGCGCCGATCCCTTTCCCGTCCCCTGCGAGGCCTGCATGAGCGCCGATTCCCTCTCCCCGCGCGATGGCTACGCGGCCCACTACGCCGAGCTGGGCGCGCACATGCCCGATTCGCTGGACGCGTTCTGGATGCCGTTCACCGCCAACCGTGCGTTCAAGGCCAAGCCGCGCCTGCTGGCCAGCGCCAGGGACATGCACTACATCGACGTCGACGGCCGGCAGATCCTGGACGCTTGCGCCGGGCTGTGGTGCGTCAACGCCGGGCACGCGCGGCCGCGCATCGTCGATGCCGTGCGCCAGCAGATCGGCACATTGGACTTCGCGCCCAACTTCTCGATGTCCTCGCCGCTGCCGTTCGTGCTGGCCGAGCGCCTGGCCGCGCTGACGCCGGGCGACCTCAACCACGTGTTCTTCACCAACTCGGGCTCCGAGTCGGTGGACACGGCGCTGAAGATCGCCCTGGCCTACCAGCGCGCGCGCGGCGAAGGCCAGCGCACGCGCCTGATCGGCCGCGAGAAGGCCTACCACGGCGTCGGCTTCGGCGGCATCTCGGTGGGCGGGCTGCCCAACAACCGCAAGTGGTTCGGACCCGGCCTGCCGGGCGTGGACCATCTGCGCCACACGCTGGATATCGCGCGCAACGGCTTCTCGCAGGGCCTGCCGCCGCATGGCCTGGAGTGGGCCGAGGAGCTGGAGCGCGTGATCGCGCTGCATGATCCATCCACCATCGCCGCGGTGATCATCGAACCGATCTCCGGCAGCGCCGGCGTGATCCTGCCGCCGGAGGGCTATCTCAAGCGCATCCGCGAGATCTGCACGCGGCACGGCATCGTGCTGATCTTCGACGAGGTGATCACCGGCTTCGGCCGCGTCGGCAAGGCCTTCGCCTCGCAGCGCTTCGGCGTCACGCCGGACATCATCACCGCGGCCAAGGGCATCACCAACGGCTGCGTGCCGATGGGCGCGGTGTTCGTGTCCGAGGACATCTTCGAGGCCTTCGACCAGGGGCCGGACAGCGCCATCGACCTATTCCACGGCTATACCTATTCGGGCCATCCGCTGGCCTGCGCCGCCGCGCTGGCCACGCTGGACACCTATGCCGAGGAGAATCTGTTCGAGAAGGCGGTCGAACTGGGCGACTACTGGCAGCAGGGCCTGCATTCGCTCAAGGGTCTGCCCCATGTGATCGACCTGCGCAACTTCGGGTTGATCGGTGCGATCGAGTTCGCCCCGCGCGAGGGCGCGCCGGGTGCGCGCGGCTTCGAGGTGTTCCGCCGCGCCTTCGAGGACGGCCAGATGCTCACCCGCGTGACGGGCGATGTGATCGCGCTGTCGCCGCCGCTGATCGTCGAGAAGGCGCACATCGACCGGATCTTCAACGTGCTGGCCGACGTGATCAGGGCGACGGGCTGAGGCGGGAGATCGCGCGCGGGGCGACGGCCTGCTTCTCGCAGTGCCCGGCTAACGTCCATGGATCCCCGCGTTCGCGGGGATGACGAGCAAGCGCTTCGCCCCTCCCCTTGCGCAGCAGGGGGAGGCCGGGAGGGGGTTGGATCAGGCCGCGGTAAACGCTGGCTCAGGCGTCCAAAGCACCCGCCGCATCAAACCTTCCCGCACGTCGAAAACCGAAGATGCCACAAGACGCCGGCTCCACCGACGCTTGTCGCCCTCACGGAAAGCGCAGCACCGCGGTCAGCGGCAGATCCGCCTGCCAGCGCCCACGCCCGCCCAGCGCCTGCAGCTCGATCAGCACCGCCGCGCCCAGCACATCGCAGCCCTGCTGCCGCGCCAGCGACAGCGCCGCGTGCAGCGTGCCGCCCGAGGCCAGCACGTCGTCGACGATCAGCACGCGCGTGCCCGGCGGCAGCGCGTCACGGTGCATCTGCAAGGTGTCCTTGCCGTATTCCAGGCCGTACTCGACGCTGAGCACCGAAGCGGGCAGCTTGCCCGGCTTGCGCACCGGCACGAATCCGCACTTGAGCGCACGCGCCAGCGCCGCGCCGAGGATGAACCCGCGCGATTCGATGCCCAGCACCGCCTGCACGCCGGCCTCGCGCCAGGGATCGGCCAGCGCGGCCGTGGCCGCAGCGAACCCAGCCGCATCGGCCAGCACCGGCGTGATGTCCTTGAACAGCACGCCGGGCTTGGGGAAATCGGGCACATCGCGGATCAGCGCGGCCCATTCGGTTTGCACGGACATCGACACGCTCGTGGTCCTGGGTAAAGCGCGATGCTACTGCACCGCGCCGCACGCTGCCGTGCTCAAGAGCTGCACGACAGCATCGAGCAGCCCGCCCGATCGCGCGCCCAGTCCGGGCGCTTGCGGGCGAAGGCCTCGCGCCCCGGCTGATCCTCGTAGGGACGGCGCAGCACCTCCAGCAGCGTGTGGATGCCGCCCAGGTCGCCGTCATGCGCGCGATCGATCGCCTCCTGCGCCAGATAGTTGCGCAGCACGTAGCGGGGATTGACCGCGCGCATGCGCGCACGCCGCGCGGCCTCGTCGCCGTCCTGCGCGCAACGCGCGGCATAGCGCGTCAGCCAGTCGGTGAACGCAGCCGCGTGCAGCTCGAACTTAGCGGCGTCGTAGAACGTCTCGCGCAGCGCCTCCAGCGCCTGCGGACCGGGAGCGTGCTCGCCCAGTTCGCGGAAGAACAACGTCATGTCCACCTCGGCCGCGTGCAGCAGCGCGCACAGATCGGCCATCAATGCAGCATCGGCCGGCGTGTACTGCGCCAGCCCCAGCTTGGCCGCCGTATCGCGGCGCTCGCAGGCCGCGAACGCATCCGCATATGCCTGCAGCCCGGCCTGCAGCGGCGCCGGATCGGCGAACAGCGGCGACAGCGCGCCGGCCAGCCGGCTCAGATTCCAGAACGCCACCTGCGGCTGCCAGCCGTAGCGATAGCGTCGGCCCTGACGGTCGGTGGTGTTGGGCGTCCAGTCCGGATCGAAGTCGTCGATCCAGCCGTACGGACCGTAGTCGATGGTCAGGCCCAGGATCGACAGGTTGTCGGTGTTCATCACCCCGTGGACGAAGCCCACCCGCATCCAGTGCGCCATCAGTTCGGCCGTGCGCGTGCACACCTGCGCAAACCAGGCCGCATCGCGCGCTTCACCGGTCGGGCCGTCGAACTCGGGAAAGTCGCGCGCGATGGTGAAGTCCACCAGCCGGCGCAGCAGCGCCACATCGCCGCGCGCCGCCGGCAGCTCGAAATGCCCGAAGCGCAGAAACGAGGGCGCCACCCGGCACACGATCGCCCCCGGCTCCGGCGCGGCGTGACCGTCGTAGAACATGTCGCGGACCACCGCATCGCCCGTGCCGACCAGGCACAGCGCACGCGTGGTCGGCAAGCCGAGATGCGCCATGGCCTCGCTGCACAGGAACTCGCGGATCGACGAGCGCAGCACCGCACGGCCATCGGCGAAGCGCGAATACGGCGTGGGCCCGGCGCCCTTGAGCTGCAGCTCCTGGCGGCGCCCGTCCACCGCGATGGCCTCGCCCAGCGAGATCGCCCGCCCATCGCCCAACTGCCCCGCCCAATGGCCGAACTGGTGCCCGCCATAGTTGGTGGCGAACGGCGCCATGCCCGGCGCCAGCGCATTGCCGCCGAACACCTGCGCGAAGCGCGGCTCGGCGATGTCCTCGGCCTGCAAACCCAGCATCGCGGCGACCTCCGGCGACCAGGCGAGCATGCGCGGCGCGGCCACCGGCGTCGGCGCGACCGAAGACCACAGCGCCCCTTCGACCTGGCGCGCCTGTGGCCCCGTGACCGGATCGCCCGGCAGCTCGGCGATGAATCGGTTGTCGAAGTTCAACTGCATGGAGCCCGCCTCGGATTTGCGCCGTGTGGCTCCTGATATGGAGTCGACGCCGGCATAAAAAAGCTTCGCGGAGTGCAGTGACGGTGGACATGCCTGGCCCACCGCCTCGACTCGACCAGGCGCAGCTCCTCTCGGCCCATCAGCCCACCTGGCTCATTCTGGACGGGAAGAGGTTGAGCGCACCTCATGCTTCGCTGGGAGCCACTCATGCTTTTGTGGGAGCAACTGTGTCCTCAACTCTCGCAGCAGCATGCCTGTAGGGCGGAGCTTGTGGCTATCCCCCTCTTGAGGACTCCGCTGCGCTTCGTTCGGTTCGTGGGGAAGGCCCCAGCGGAGCAAGCTCCGCTCTACAGGTGGGAGCCGCCCTTGTGGCCTTTTCGGCCAATGGCGGCGATGGGACTTTCCCGGTAAAGCCCCATGGCGACACAGCCATTGCTGGTAGAGCCTCATCGCCGCCATTGGCCGAAAAGGCCACAAGGGCGGCTCCCACGGTATGGAGTTGGTGTTCCGAAAGAACTGATGGCACTGCGCGTGCCCGCTGGCCATCCTGGCCTGCTCTCCGCAGCGCCCGAAGGGGGCGAGGCCACGAGGCGCCGCCGTCAGCTTCCCCTCGGCGGGGAAAAAGCCAAAAAAAAAACGCCGGGACAAGCCCGGCGTTCTTCATGCGTGTTGACGCGGTGGGGGCTGGATTACAGCGCCTGCACCTGGTCGGCCTGCATGCCCTTCTGACCCTGCACGGCCACGAAGGTGACCTGCTGGCCTTCCTTCAGCGACTTGAAGCCGTTGCCCTGGATCGCGCGGAAATGCACGAACAGGTCCGGGCCGCTCTGCGGGGTGATGAAGCCGAAGCCCTTGGCATCGTTGAACCACTTGACGGTGCCGGTCTGACGATCGCTCATTTTTACTACTCCTGAAAACATGATGGGTAATCGCGGCGCCGGGATTCCGGGCCGAGACTGGGTTTGCAGGCGTAGGAAAAACGCAAACGATGTAGCCGATCTGTCGATCTACCGCATCAGGCTCACGAACCACGGTGACCCTGGCAAGCACAGTGGGCCGCACGATACGCAGGTTGCGGTGAAAAAGCCAACACAATCGCCGGCCGATCCAGGAAATTCGCGGACCAGGCCCCGACATTTCCAAACCCGATCGTTCAACAAGCCACGAAATCCCTTTCAAAACAAACAGCTAGGTAGTAGCATACGCCGTCCGGCAGGTGCCCCAAGTCACCGCCGGTGGCGCCAGCGGATGCTGCGCTGCAGCAGTGCAGCGGGCGTTCGCGCCGGCTCCAGGCCTGGGATGGCCCTGTCCTGCGCGGGATCCTCCCTGCCCCCTCCTTCCCGTGACCGCCCGCGCCGCATGCCTGCGCGGGGGCGCGTTTGTTCTCACTTCCTTGTCTTGAGCCATGGCCCTTTCCGCCACGATCCGCAAGGTCGAGCTGCAGATCAGCGACCTCGACCGCAACCACTACGCCAGCCACAGCCTGACCCTGGCCCAGCACCCCTCGGAGACCGACGAGCGCCTGGTGGCGCGCGTGCTGGCCTTCGTCCTGTATGCCGACGAACGCCTGGCCTTCGGCCGCGGCCTGAGCAACGAGGACGAGCCCGACCTGTGGCGCCGCGACTACAGCGGCCAGATCGAACAGTGGATCGAACTGGGCCAGCCCGACGAGAGCCGCCTGCGCAAGGCCGCCGGCCGCGCGCGCGAGGTGGTGGTGGTCGGCTACGCCGGGCACGCCGGCGATGTGTGGTGGCACAAGCACGCCGCCTCGCTGCGCCGCATGAAGCAGCTGACCGTGATCGACCTGCCGCAGGACGCGATCCGGGAACTGGCGGCCAAGCTCGTGCGCACCCTGCGCCTGGACGTGCTGATCCAGGACGGCGAAGTCCAGCTGATGGGCGACGATCTGCAGCTGGTGGTGGTCCCCATCGTCCGCCACGCGCCGCAGGACTGAAGGTGCTGGCCGGCTTCACCCACGATGTCCTGATCATCGGCGGCGGCGCGGCCGGGCTGATGTGCGCGGCCACCGCCGGCGCGCGCGGGCGCTCGGTGCTGGTGATCGAGCACGCCAACCGCGTGGGCAAGAAGATCCTGATGTCCGGCGGCGGGCGCTGCAACTTCACCAACACCGGCACCTCGCCGGCCAACTATCTGTCGGACAACCCGCACTTCTGCCGTTCGGCGCTGGCGCGCTACACGCCGCGCGACTTCATCGCGCTGGTCGAGAAGCACCGCATCGCCTATCACGAGAAGGAGCTGGGCCAGCTGTTCTGCGACGACTCGTCCAAGCAGATCGTGGCCATGCTGGTCGCCGAATGCGAAGCGGCCGGCGTGCGCATCGCCACCGGCTGCGCTGTTGAGCGCGTGGTCGCGCGCGAGGGTGGCGGCTATGCGGTGCACACCGCGCAGGGCGTGTTCGCCGCGCCCTCGCTGGTGGTGGCCAGCGGCGGGCTGTCGATTCCTTCCATGGGCGCCAGCGGCTTCGGCTATGCGCTGGCGCGGCAGTTCGGCCTCACCGTACTGCCCACGCGCGCGGGGCTGGTGCCGCTGACCCTGAGCGGCCGCCCGCAGGAGCAGCTGGCCGACCTGGCCGGCGTGTCGCTGCCGGTGCGCGCGGCGTCCGGCAAGATCGCCTTCGACAACGCCATGTTGATCACCCATCGCGGCATCAGCGGCCCGGCGATCCTGCAGATCTCCTCGTACTGGCAGCCGGGCCAGCCGCTGCACCTGGACCTGCTGCCGGGGCAGGACGCGCTGGCTGTGCTGCAGGCGCAGCGGGCCGCGCGCCCCGCCGCCGAGCTGAAGACGGTGCTGGGCGATCTGTTGCCACGCCGCTTCGCCCAGCGCCTGTGCGAACACTGGCTGCCCAACCGGCCGATGAAGCAGTTCAACGAGCCGCAGCTGCGCCAGGCCGCCGATCTGCTGCGCGCCTGGCCGCTGGTGGCCAGCGGCACCGAGGGCTATCGCACCGCCGAGGTCACGCTGGGCGGCGTGGACACGCGCGAAGTGTCGCAGGCCACGTTCGAATCCAGGCGCGCGCCCGGCCTGCACTTCATCGGCGAGGTGCTGGACGTCACCGGCTGGCTGGGCGGCTACAACTTCCAGTGGGCCTGGGCCAGCGGCCACGCCGCAGGCGAAGCGGTATAGCGGAAGGCTGCAGGACGGCGGCGAACGGCGCCCGAGCCGGCATGGCCGTCGCGTTTGACCCGACGCCCGCACCTCCAAAGCGCAATCGATGCGGCATTGCAGCACGGCCCTCCCAAGGCCGCGTGGCATGATCGCGCGCACCGCAATACAGGAATGGTGTTCCGTGCAGCATTCGATCAAGGGCAAGGCCACCTCGCTCGACATCGCGCACCTGGCCGGCGTGTCCCAGCCCACGGTGTCGCGCGCCCTGCGCGGCAGCCCGATGGTCAACGAGGACACCCGCCGGCGCATCCTGGCCATCGCCGAGCAGCTGCACTACAAGGTCGACAAGAACGCCTCCAACCTGCGCACCCAGCACACCGGGACGCTGGCGCTGCTGTTCTTCGAAGACCCGACGCCGGACGAATCGGCGATCAATCCGTTCTTCCTGTCGATGCTGGGCTCGATCACGCGCGCCTGCGCGCTGCATGGCTACGACCTGCTGATCTCCTTCCAGAACCTCTCCACCGACTGGCAAGCCGACTACGCCGACAGCAAAAAGGCCGACGGGCTCATCCTGCTGGGCTACGGCGACTATCTGCAGTCGCGGGTGCGGCTGGAAAAGCTGCAGCAGCAGGGCATCCGCTTCGTGCGCTGGGGCGCCGCCCTGCCCGGCCAGCCGGGCGTGTCGATCGGCTGCGACAACTTCCAGGGCGGGCACGACATGGCCGCGCACCTGATCGCCCAGGGCCGGCGGCGCATCGCCTTCCTCGGCCATGCCTCGGCGCACTACCCCGAGTTCCAGGAGCGCCATCGTGGCGTGTGCGCGGCGCTCGATGCGGCGGGACTGGAACATGAGCCCACGCTGCAGGTGGACGCGGAGACCAGCGAGCAGTCCGGCTACGCCGCGGCGCGCATCCTGCTGGCGCGTGGCGTGGCCTTCGATGCGGTGTTCGGCGCCAGCGACCTGATCGCCATCGGCGCGATGAAGGCGCTGCTGGAGGCCGGCCTGCGCATCCCCGAGCAGGTGGCGGTGGCCGGCTTCGACGACATCCCGCTGGCGGGTTTCGTCACCCCGGGACTGTCGACCGTGCAGCAGGACACGCGCCAGGCCGGCATGCTGCTGGTCGACGCGCTGCTGCAGCAGCTGCACGGCCAGCCGGTGGACAGCCAGACCATTCCGGTCAGGCTGGCGCTGCGCGGTTCCACGCGCTGCGCCTGAGGCGCGGCGGGAGGCGCCGCACGCCAAAGCAGGCGCCGCCCGCTCAGTCGCGCAGGCGGTGGCCCATGTCTTCGGTCAGGCGCGCACGCAGCTCGGGATTGGTCAGCGCGCCGTCGTAGAACAGCACGCGCACGCCGTGCGCGGGCACCTCGAGCGCCACGCGCCCGTCGATCCGCACCTGGCCGCCGTCGAAGCCATCGCGCCAGGTGCCGGCCTGCAGCAGCGTCTCCAGCGCGATGGTCGAGGCCGTGTCGGCCTTGTTGAGCAGGACCAGCGCGGTCTGCGCCTGCCCGGCATGCTCGTAGACGCGATAGAAGGCGCCGGTGTCGCCTTTCAGCACCAGGTTGAGCTGCAGCCCGCGCTGCAGGGCGACCGACTCGCGGCGCAGGTTGGCGATGCGCTTGAGGTTGCGGTAGATGCCGCTGTCGCCCGCGGCATCGATGCGCTGCTGGCCGTAGTAGTTGCGGTTGCCGGCATGCTCGGCCGCGCCGCGCATGAAGCCGGTCTCCGAGCCGTAGTAGATCGCCGGGATGCCGCGCGCGGTGAACAGCCAGTTGTTGGCGTCGATGAAGCCCGCATCGCTGGCATCCAGCCGCGCCATGTCGTGGTTGTCGTAGAAGGTGACCAGGTCGTAGGGGTTGGCGTACGGGCCGTCCTCCAGGTACAGCGTGCGCTCCAGGTCCTCGTAGCCACCGCCCTCCTTGCCGAACACCTTGGACAGCCTGGCCCGCTGCGGGAAGTCCAGCACGCTGTAGTGGCCGTTGCGCTCCAGCGTGTGGGCGGCGATGAAGGCCGCGTCATAGTCGAAGGCCTCACCGAACATGAAGAAGCCCGGATGCCTGGCGCGGATGCGGTCGGCGAACTGCTTCCAGAAGCGGTGCGGCATCCAGCCGATCGTGTCCACGCGAAACGCCGCCGCGCCCTGCTCGATCCACTGCTCGTAGGCGCCGGCCAGATAGTCCAGCACCGCCGGGTTGTCCTCGGCCAGGTCCGACAGCTGGGCCAGGCCGCCGCCGGTGTTGTAGAAGGCGTGGATCGGGTTGTGCTTCGGATCCAGCTGGGACGGGTCCAGGTTCTGGTGGTCGGCCAGCTTGCGGCCGTCCCTGTCGAAGATCTGGCCGAACTTGGGCTGCGCCTTGGGCATCGAGTACGCCGGCGAGCCGTGGTTGGCCACGATGTCCAGCACCACGTCCAGCTGCTGGCCCTTCATGGCGCGGGTGAAGCCGGCAAAATCCAGGCCCTTGCTGGGCAGGTGTTCGTCCAGCTTGTAGAAGTTCACGCCCCAGTAGCCGTGATAACCGGTCTTGCCCCGGTCGGTCATCGCGCTGCCCCAGCGCACCGGCTCGCCGCCGGTGAAGGCCTCATCCGGGTTGTCCACGATCGGCGTCACCCACACCGCGCCGAAGCCCATGTCGTGGATGTAGCCGGCATTGTCGACGATGCCTTTGAAGTCGCCGCCGAGGTAGCCGATGTTGTCGCTCTGCCCGGCCGGCGCACCCGGCGTGGGCAGGTCGAAGGTGCGGTGCCGGCCGCCCTGGTCGCGATGATCGTTGGACGGATCGCCGTTGACGAAGCGGTCGGTCATCACGAAGTAGATCGCCTTGCTGGCGAAGGGCTCCAGCGTGCCGTACAGCTCGTCGGCGCGCGCCGGCACGGCCAGGGACAGGGCCAACAGCGAAAGGCAGAACGTTCTCATGCGTGGGCTTCCGGACGGGCGTCCCGCACGCGCAGCGTGCACAGGCCGGCCAACAAGAGGCTCAGGCCACCGACGGCCAGCGCGTTGATCGGCGCACCGCCCAGCACGGTCTTGACCAGCAGGCCCAGGATCGAGGCGGCCACCAGCTGCGGGATGACGATGAAGAAATTGAAGATGCCCATGTACAGGCCCATCTTGCGCGCCGGCACGCTGTCGGACAGCAGCGCATAGGGCAGCGACAGGATCGAGGCCCAGGCGAAGCCCACGCCGACCATCGACAGCAGCAGCCAGTGCGGATCGCGGATCAGCAGGAACGACAGAAACCCCACTCCGCCCAGGCACAGATTGAGCAGATGGCTCCAGCGCAGCCCCAGCACCCGCACCATCTGCGGGATCACGATCGCGGCCAGCGCGGCGAAGCCGTTGTAGGCGGCGAACAGCACGCCGACCCAGTTGGCCCCGTCGTTGTAGGCGGCCGAGGTGGTGTCGCGCGTGCCGAAGTGCGTGGCGGTGACCGCATCGGTGGTGTAGATCCACATCGCGAACAGGGCGAACCAGGAGAAGAACTGCACCACCGCCAGCCGGCGCATGGTCGGCGGCATGTCCAGCAGATCGTCGACGATGGCCGCATACATGCCACCGCGCACGCGGCCGCGGCCCAGCAGCAGGGCGCCGAACACGGCCGCGCCGCCGCCCAGCACATACAGCTGCTTGTCCAGGTCCAACAGCGCGACCAGCGCGCAGCCGATCAGGCCCAGCACCAGCGCAGCGGTGCCCAGGCGCAGACGCAGCGCGGGCGGGGATGCCGATAGCGCCGGCGCGACCTCCGCCTCCGGCGCTTCGCGCTCGCCGGCCAGCTGGCCCGGCGGATCCTCGCGCGTGGTGAGCACGGTCCACAGGATGGTCAGCAGCAGCACTGCGCCACCGAAGTAGAATGCATAGCGCACGGTGTCCGGCACCTCCCCTGCACCGGCGGTGTTGGCCACGCCGGCCTGCGCCAGCAGCCACGGCAGCAGGCTGGCCACCACCGAGCCGATGCCGATGAAGAAGCTCTGCATCGCATAGCCCGAGGCGCGCTGACGGGTGGGCAGCAGGTCGCCGACGAAGGCGCGGAACGGCTCCATCGAGATGTTGATCGAGGCGTCCAGCACCCACAGCAGGCCAGCCGCGATCCACAGCGCGGGCGAGTGCGGCATCGCCAGCAGCGCCAGCGTGGCCAGCACCGCGCCGATGAGGAAATACGGGCGACGCCTGCCCAGCCGCGTCCAGGTGCGGTCGGACAGATAGCCGACGATGGGCTGCACGATCAGCCCAGTCAGCGGTGCGGCCATCCACAGCACCGGGATCTCGTCCACCGAGGCGCCCAGGGTGTGGAAGATGCGGCTGACGTTGGCGTTCTGCAGGGCGAAGCCGAACTGGATGCCCAGAAAGCCGAAGCACATGTTCCAGATCTGCCAGAACGACAGGGTGCGGGTTTGGCTCATCACGCGCGATCGATCCCCTTGCGACACCGCGCGGCCGTGTCGAATCACGGCCGCGGTTCGCCGGGCGACATGGTGACCGTTGCCGTCGCGCTTTCCATGCTGCAGTGCAACCAAGTGTGTGCATGCGCTGCGATGTCAAAGTCGCGGCCTGCAAATGCACGCGACACGTTCGAAACGCCTGTTTTCAAGCGGTTTCAGCGATGCGCCGCGTGATCGATGCACCCCGCGCGAAGCCCCTTCGTCGACTCACACATCGCAGCCCGCTGCATACGTATTCATGGCCTCGCCCCGGCGTTGCGCGAGGACGCGCCGGGTCATGCGTGGAATAGTGGCGCCCGCTTCGCCCAGGGCCGCTCGCGGCGCCCGGGCCGGATTACTTCGGGGAACGGCAATGAACAACTGGTGGCGCGGCGCGGTGATCTATCAGGTCTATCCGCGCAGCTTCAAGGACACCAATGGCGATGGCGTGGGCGACCTGCCCGGCATCGTCGAAGGCCTAGACTACATCGCCAGCCTGGGCGTGGACGCGATCTGGATCTCGCCGTTCTTCAAGTCGCCCATGGCCGACTTCGGCTATGACATCGCCGACTACCGCGATGTCGATCCGCTGTTCGGCACGCTGGCCGACTTCGACGCCCTGCTGGCCAAGGCGCATGCGCTGGGCCTGAAGGTGATGATCGACCAGGTGCTCAGCCACTGCTCGGACCAGCACGCCTGGTTCCAGGAAAGCCGGCTGAGCCGCGACAACGCCAAGGCCGACTGGTACGTCTGGGCCGATCCGAAGGAAGACGGCACGCCGCCGAACAACTGGATGTCGCTGTTCGGCGGCGTGGCCTGGCGCTGGGAGCCGCGGCGCGAGCAGTACTACCTGCACAACTTCCTCGGCGCGCAGCCGGATCTGAACTTCCACAACCCGGCCGTGCAGCAGGCGACGCTGGACAATGTGCAGTTCTGGCTGGATCGCGGCGTGGACGGCATGCGCCTGGACGCGATCAACTTCTGCTTCCACGACGCGCAGCTGCGCGACAACCCGCCCAAGCCCAAGGACCAGCGCATGGGCCGCGGCTTCAGCGCGGACAACCCTTACGCCTACCAGTACCACTACTACAACAACACCCGCCCGGAGATGCTGCCCTTCCTGGAGCGGCTGCGCGGGCTGATGGACCGCTATCCGGACGTGGCCGCGCTGGGCGAGATCTCCTCGGAGGATTCGCTGGCCACCACCGCCGAGTACACCGGTCGCAAGCGCCTGCACATGGGCTACAGCTTCGAGCTGCTGGTCGAGGATTTCAGCGCCGGCTACATCCGCGACACCGTCGCCCGGCTGGAGGCGGCGATGGACGATGGCTGGCCGTGCTGGGCCATCTCCAACCACGACGTGCCGCGCGCGGTCTCGCGCTGGGGCGGCGCGGGCGACGATGCCTTCGCCGCGCAGCTGGTGGCGCTGGTGTGCTCGCTGCGCGGCTCGGTGTGCCTGTATCAGGGCGAGGAGCTGGGGCTGAGCGAGGCGCAGGTGCCCTTCGAGCTGCTGCAGGACCCCTACGGCAAGGCCTTCTGGCCCAACTTCAAGGGCCGCGACGGTTGTCGCACACCGCTGCCGTGGCGCGATGCCGATGCCGGCGGCTTCACCAGCGGCCAGCCGTGGCTGCCGGTGCCGGCCGAGCACCGTGCGCGCAGCATCGCCGCCCAGCAGGCCGATGCGGATTCGGTGCTGCAGCACGTGCGCCGCTTCCTGCGCTGGCGGCGCCGGCATCCGGCGCTGGTGCTGGGCACGATCGCCTTCCTGCAGACCAACGAGCCGGTGCTGGCCTTCCTGCGCGAACACGAAGACCAGCGCGTGCTGGTGGTGTTCAACCTCTCGGCCCAGGCGCAGCACTGGACCCTGCCCGAAGGCCTTGCCGCCACCGCGCTGGAGGATCACGGCCTGCCGGGCGCACCACTGGAAGGACGCACGCTCGCCCTGCCCGCGCGCGGCAGCTGGTTCGGTGTCGTGGCGTGATCGAGCGTGATGTCGGCGGCTGCGCGGAATCGTTCCTGCGCTGCAGCACGGACGCCGCAGACCGTCGGAGAACCCTTGTTTCCAAGCCGTTTTCGCTCGCGCGAGCGAAGACGCAGGCCGCGGCATCGCCCGTCCGATGACGTCGTTGCAAGCGCACCGCCATGAATACGTATGCAGGCCCATGCACATGCGGGAACGCGCACTACCATGGCCGCCCATTCAAGCAAGGCGCTGTTCCGGGCCTTCGCGAATCGCCGGTGTCGAGGGGGACACCGGATCAACTCGAATGCAGTACCAACATTGACTGGAGGGGAAAATGTTGACTCCCAAGCGCAACCTGCTGTGCCTGTCCATCGCCGTGGCCATGAGCATGGCCACCGCCCAGGCCTGGGCCCAGAGCACGCCGACCGACACCGAGGCCGATCCGGCCGCGGTCAAGACCGACGCCACTGACCTGGACCGGGTCAAGGTCACCGGCATCCGCCGCGGCATCGAGGGCGCGATCTCGGTCAAGAAGGACGCCACCTCGATCGTCGAGGCGATCTCGGCCGAAGACATCGGCAAGCTGCCCGACGTGAGCATCGCCGAGTCGCTGGCCCGCCTGCCCGGCCTGGCCGCGCAGCGCGTGGCCGGACGCGCGCAGGTGATCAGCGTGCGCGGCCTCTCGCCCGACTTCTCCACCACCCTGCTCAACGGCCGCGAGGTGGTGAGCACCGGCGACAACCGCAGCGTGGAGTTCGACCAGTACCCGTCCGAGCTGGTCAACGGCGTGACCGTGTACAAGACGCCCGACGCCGGCCTGGTCGGCCAGGGCCTGTCGGGCACGGTGGACATGCAGACCGTGCGCCCGCTGAGCTTCGGCGAGCGCGTGATCGCGCTCGGTGGCCGCTACCAGCGCAACTCGCTGGGCAAGGCGGCCAACGTCGATCCTTACGGCAACCGCTTCAGCGCCAGCTACATCGATCAGTTCTTCGACAAGACCCTGGGCCTGTCGATCGGCTATGCGCATACCGACACGCCGATCCAGGAGAACCAGGTCGGCCTGTACGAGCCGTGGAGCACGCAGAACACCGACAGTGGCAACCGCCCCGGCGTGGCGCCGGGCACCTACTTCTCCGACGGCATCAAGGCCCTGCGCCGCACCGGCAACTCCAAGCGCGACGGCGTGATGGCGACCCTGCAGTACCGCCCGTCCAACGCCTGGACCAGCACGCTGGACGCCTTCCACACCGAGGCCGAGCAGGTCGACACCGCCAACCAGTTCGAGGTCAACCTCAGCAACTACAACGGCGGCTACACCCCGGGCCTGAACATCGCCAACCCGCAGGTCAACGGCAACGACACCTTCACCGGCGGCACCGCCAGCGGCGTCTATCCGCTGGTGCGCGGCATGTACAACAAGCGCAAGGACAAGATCGACGCCTTCGGCTGGAACAACGCCTTCAACGTCGGTGCGGTCAAGGTCAACGCCGACCTCAACTACTCCAAGGCCACCCGCAAGGAGCTAAACCTGGAGAGCAATCTCCAGCTCACGCCGATGCCGCAGCTGGACACGGTCGGCCTGGCCTATCGCAACAACGACTTCTCGCAGATCTCGCCGGGGCTGAACTACTCCAACCCCGAGTCGCTGTTCATCACCAACACCATCTACGGCTCGGGCTACGGCAAGGTGCCGCAGGTGGAGGACGAGCTGAAGGGCGCGCGCCTGCAGGCCAGCTTGCCCATGCCCGAGGCGCTGAGCTGGTTCTCCGACCTGGACGTGGGCGTCAACTACGCCCGCCGCGAGAAGACCAAGCACCAGCCCGAAGGCAACATCAACCTGGGTCCGCAGGGCGACACCACCATCGCCCCCGATCTGCAGTACGCGCCGGTCAACCTGGGCTTCGCCGGCATCGGCTACATCCCGGCCTGGAACGTGCCCGGCGCGGTGGATCGCTACATGCAGTTCTCGCCCAACGAGGACGCCTCCTACCTGGTGTCCAAGGCCTGGACCGTGCTGGAGAAGATCACCACCGCCTGGATGCGCGCGGACATCGACACCCAGTGGGGCGAGGTGGGCGTGCGCGGCAACCTGGGCGTGCAGCTGCAGCACACCGATCAGTCCTCGCAGGCCAACTACTGGGACGGCTCGCAGCCGGCGGGCAGCGAAGTGCGCCCCATCGACGACGGCAAGACCTATAACGACTGGCTGCCCAGCCTCAACCTGGCCTTCCAGTTCCCCGCCGACCAGACCCTGCGCTTCGCCCTGGCCAAGCAGGTCGCGCGGCCGCGCGTGGACCAGATGCGCGCCTCGCTGGAGTTCGGCGTGGATACCTCCACCGGCAAGCCCGGCGCCAGCGGCGGCAATCCAATGCTCGATCCGTGGCGCGCCAATGCGCTGGACATCTCCTACGAGAAGTATTTCGGCGAGAAAGCCTATGTGGCCGCCGCGTTCTTCTACAAGGATCTCAAGAGCTATATCTACACCCAGACCCGCGACAACTACGACTTCAGCGACCTGGTCGCCGGCTACGTGCGCCCGCCTGGCATGACCGTGCCGGTGCAGACCACCGGCACCTTCAGCGCGCCGTTCAACGGAAAGGGCGGCAAGCTGCGCGGCCTGGAACTGACCGCTTCGTTGCCGCTGGACATGGTGTTCGCGCCGCTGGAGGGCTTCGGCATCCAGGCCAGCGCCACGTTCAACGACAGCGATGTGAAGATCAAGGATCCGGAGAGCGCCTCCAGCGTCGGCGACGGCGCGATCAGCCTGCCCGGCCTGTCCGACCGCGTGTACAACCTCACCGCTTACTTCGAGCGCAACGGCTTCGAGGCGCGCGTGAGCCAGCGCCGCCGCTCGGACTTCATCGGCGAGATCGGCAACTTCAACGGCAACCGCACCCTGCGCTACGTGGTCGGCGAGAACATCACCGACGCCCAGGTCAGCTACACCTTCGGCAGCGGCCGGCTGGATGGCCTGAGCCTGCTGCTGCAGGCCAGCAACCTCACCAACACCCCCTACCGCACCTACGCCGGCAGCAAGGACCGCCCGCTGGAGTACATCGAGTGGGGCCGCACCATCGTGCTGGGCGTGAACTACAAGTTCTGACCCGGCTCGCCTGAGAAGATGAAGCAAGGGCGCCGGATCGCATCCGGCGCCCTTTTTTGTTGCTTCTCTGGACTGATGGACCGGCGCCCTTCTTTTGCTGCTTCTCTCGACTGATGGACCGCAGCCCATTTTTGTCGCTTCTCTCGACTGATCGATTGGCGCATGCGCGTGTCGAGCTTCTTGGGAGGGGTGGCGGGCCGGCAGGGCGCGGCGCCTCGGCTCGCTGATTCCTGGAAGGCCGGCGTCTGGATGGAAAAGGCCTGAGTGGGTTTCATGCTGCGCTGCGAGCAGCTGTCTCTCAGATCGCAGCCTCGTTGCAGAGCGGAGCTTGCTCCGCTGCTCTTCGTTCGGTTCGCAGGGAAAGCCCCAGCGGAGCAAGCTCCGCTCTACAAGTGGGAGCCGGCGAGCACCAGGCGCGCCGCCGCGGTCCATCTTTGAGCCGAAGCCCATGTGCTCAACGCGCGCGGCAGCGGGCCGGCGGGCGGTGGCCGCGCCTAGCGAGGCAGGACGCCGAGCGCCCGACTCAGGGCAGGATGCCCTGATGAAGGGAAAAGCGGACACCGCCTGCCGGACCGCTGCCGTTCCGAAGTGAAGACGCCCACGCATCACGGTCCATCGCAGCGTGATCCAAGATCAGGCCAAGAACCTTCGTCGACTCAGGTCCCCGGCCGCGCAACGACCTTGGGCTCGTGCACTTCCTCGCCCGGCTTGGCGCGGCCGGCCATCTCCGCGCCGGCGTCGGGCGCCAGCTTGCGCATGGCGATCACCGAGCTGGCCGAGATCAGGCCGATGGTGAGGAAGGCAAAGGTGAAGTTGATCGGCACCCCGGTCGGCTGACCGGTGGCCAGGCTGGCCAGGCTGAGCGCATAGCCGCCGACCGTCACGCCCAGGGCCAGCGAGATCTGCTGGATCATCGCCGCCAGGCTGGTCGCCTGCCCCATGCGCGCCTGATCCACTTCCGAATAGATGATCGCGTTGAGGCTGGTGAACTGCAGCGAGCGGAAACAGCCGCCGACCAGCAGCAGCGTCACCATCAGCAGATACGGCGTCCCCGGCCGGAAGAAGCCATAAGTCGCCAGCATCAGCGACGCCGCCACCGCGTTGAACACCATCACCTTACGGAAGCCATAGCGCTTGAGGATGCGCGCCGCCAGCGTCTTCATGAACATCGCGCCGGCCGCCGAGGTAAAGGTGATCGCACCGGACTGGAGCGGATTGAGACCGAAGCCCAGCTGCAGCATCAGCGGCAGCAGGAACGGGATCGCACCGATGCCGATGCGGAACACCGACCCGCCCAGCACGCCGATGCGGTAGGTGGGCAGCTGCAGCAGGCTCAGATCGATCAGCGGATGCGCGACCCGGCGCGCATGCCACAGGTAGACGCCCATCACCGCCGCGCCCACCGCCACGCATCCCAGCGCCAGGCCGATATTGACCATGTGCCGCCCCAGCGTGGCCAGCCCGAACATCGTCAGCGCCAGCCCGACGCCCGACAGCGCGAAGCCCGTCCAGTCCAGCGGCTGCACCGGCTCCTTGAGCAGCGGGATATGCCGCCACGCCAGCCACATGCCCAGCGCGCCGATCGGCAGATTGATCAGGAAGATGAAACGCCAGTGGCTGTAGGTGGTGATCAGACCGCCCAGCAGCGGGCCCAGGATCGGCCCCAGCAGCGCGGGGATGGTCAGCCAGCTCAGCGCCCGCACCAGCTCGGCCTTGGCCACGCTGCGCAACAGCACCAGCCGCCCGACCGGCACCATCATCGCCCCGCCCATGCCCTGGACGAAGCGCGCGGCGACCATCCATTCCAGCGAAGTCGAGGCCGCGCAGCCCAGCGAGCCGAGCAGGAACACCGCGATGGCCGTCATGAAGGTCGGCCGCGCGCCGAAGCGGTCGGCGACCCAGCCGCTGATCGGGATGAACACCGCCAGCGCCAGCAGGTAGGTGGTCAGGGCCAGCTTCAGCGCCACCGGCTCCACGCCCAAGTCCGTGGCGATCGCCGGCAGCGAGGTGGTGATCGCCGTGGAGTCCATGTTCTCGATGAACAAGGCGGTGGCGACGATCAGCGGCAGCAGGCGTTCGGGCTTCAATGGACCGGTGGGGCGACAGCGGGAGCGGTGATTTTCGCTCAAACGCCCTTGCTCGCGCGTGAGCCGCGGCCCGGCCCGGCCCGCTGACCGGCACTCGCCGACCTCAGACCTTGCCGTACCAGCGCGCAATCACCGGCGACAGCTGATCGGTGAGATCGATGTCCAGGCTGCGATAGCCGTCCAGCACATCGCCCAGCGCCCGCCCGGCCGGCGTGCGGGCGATCAGGCCCTCGCGTTCCTCGACGCTGAGCTGGGCATCGGCCCAGTCGTAGAGCCGGTCGATCCGCGACAGGGCCGCCGCCCGCAGCCAGCCGTGCAGCGGCAGCACGCGATAACCGCCCTGCGCCAGCTCGGCCACATGCGTGGCCAGCGGCGCGGCCACGCCGCGGAACCACTCGGTCTGGCCGCCGGCCGCATCGCGGATGGTCAGCGGCATCGGGGCGCGATGGGCACGCAGCGGCCCGCGCAGCCGCAGTTCCAGGTCGCGGGCATCGCGGACGGTCTCGGTCTCGATCAGCACGCCGCTGTGCAGGTCGAAGAACTCGAACCAGCGCGGATGCAGCGCGCCGATCCGCCCCAGCGGATCGCGCGAGAACCCGATCTTGCAGAAGTCCTCCCAGGCGCACGGAAAGACATAGGTGAAGCAGCGCCCGTCGATCGGGACCGCCGCCTCGGCGGCGCGGCTCATGATGCGGCGCGCTGCGGGGCGGCCGGCGCGGGAGGAACTCCGGCCGCCTCATCCGGCGCCGGCTCCCAGCCGAACACGCTGCGCCCGGCGTAGCGATGCGACTGGCGGCGCTCCTCTTCCAGGTACGCCTCCAGCGACGGACCTTCGGCCTGCGCCTCCAGCTGCCGCGCCTGCGCATCCAGGCGGCGGATCGCCTCGAGCTTTTCCTCGTTGCCCAGCCGGGCCTGGCGCACGGCGGTCTTGAGCACGCCGATGGTGTGGTCCAGCACCTGGGTCGGCACCGGAAAGGGATGCCGGTCCTTGCCGCCATGGGCCAGCGAGAACCGCGCAGGATCGCTGAAGCGGCACGGCGTGCCGTGCAGCACCTCGGCCACCATCGCCAGCGAGCGCACGGTGCGCGCGCCCACGCCGGGCACCTGCAACAACGCGGTGAAATCCTTCGGCCCCTGCTCGGCCGCCGCGGCCAGGCTGCCGTGCAGCCGGCGCAGGACGATGTCCTGCGCGCGCACATCGTGATGGTCCGGCAGCAACAGATGCGGCTGCGAGGCCGGATTCCAGGCCTGCGGACCGGGGGCCTCCGCCGCCGGCTCGGCGAACAGGTCGCCGGTGACGGGCCAGGCGGCCTCGGTCCGCGCGCGGGCCAAGCGCTTGGCCGTCGCCGCCGTCGGCGTCGCCAGGCGCCCGTATTCGCGCGCGATCTCCTGCGGGCCCAACGTCTGCAGCAGCGAGACCTGCGCCGCCCGCGCGCCGGCCGCGCGGCGATCGGCCAGGTTGACGATCGCGCCCTGGCGTGGGCCCTCGATGGCCGCATGCGGCGCATCGACGAAGTCCTTCAGCCCTTCGGACAGCCAGTGATAGCGACGCGCCTGCCTGCTGGCGGTGTTCATGCCCTGCTGCACCACCACCCACTGGCCGTCGTCGCCGACGATGAAACCGTGCAGGTACAGGTCGAACCCGTCCTGCACCGCCGCGCTGTCCACCTTGGCCACCAGCCGGCTGGCGCGCGCCAGCGCCGCGCCGTCCACGCCGGTGCGCTCACCCACCGCCAGCAGCTCGTCGGGCGTGGCGCGCGAATGCCGGCCGCGCCCGCCGCAGACATGGATGCCCAGCTCGCCCGACAGCGGCGTCAGCCCACGCTTGAGCGCGCCGATCACGCTGGTGGTGATGCCAGAGGAATGCCAGTCCATGCCCATCACCGCGCCGAAGGACTGGAACCAGAACGGATGGGCCAGCCGCCGCAGCAGCTCGTCGCGCCCATAGCTGTGGACGATGGCCTGGCACATCACCGCACCCAGCCGGGTCATGCGCTGGCCCAGCCACGCCGGTACGCGCCCGCCATGCAGGGGAAGATCGGCGCTGCCGCCGCGTCGGGTCATGGAACCTGCCTCACCGCACCAGCCTGCCACGCGCCCATCTCAGCGTGTGAGACCGCTAGAGCAGCTCGGACACGAAGTACGCCACGAACGCCAGCAGCAGGAGGACACAGCCCGCATACGCGAGCCTGCTTGCGCGCGATGCGGGGCCGGTCATGACCTGTGCGTCGGGGAACGGCAGGCTGATCGCACGCAGGGTGCTGAGAAACCCCACCGTCGCGGCGATCACGCGCAGCCAGTCGTTGCGCAGCCAGGCATGCACCAGCGCCTCGATACCTGCCTGATCCTGCAGCGCGCCGGGCGCGCCCTTGGCGACGGCCCAGAGCGCGGCATTCATGGGCCAGAACGACGCCACGGTGAAGACCAGCACGACCAGGATCGTCAGCGCCGATGCCAGCAGCCAGCGGCGGTATCGCATCGGGGTGCGCCAGCCGGCGAAGACAGCGATCCATGTGGCGACCAGCAGCAAGGCCGAAGGCGGAATGAAGAAATCACCGGTATTGACCGGATACGCGGCCCCGTAGGGCAACAGCCGCAACGAGGCCGGCGGCGCCGCGCTCCAGGCGCCCGCCAGGACCACCAGGTCGAAGACCTTGGCCCCCAGCAGGACGCCCCACGCGATCGCCGCGAACCAGAGCGCGCCACGCACGATCCTTTGACGCCACGGCGAAGCGGGCACCACGCTCGGGCTGGACATGCACGGTCCTTCAGGCTGCGGTGACCGCATCGTACCGGACCCGGCGGCCTCGGCATCGCTCGACCGCCGCCCCGCGGCCGCGCTACACGTAGCGCGGGATCGGCCCCAGCTGCGGCGTCTGATCGGGCAGATCGACCTCGGTCCTGTCCACGTAGCACCAGCCCCAGCCTTCGGGCGGGTCGTAGCCCTCGATGATGGGATGGCCGGTGGCGTGGAAATGCGCGCTGGCGTGGCGGTGCGGCGAATCGTCGCAGCAGCCCACGTGGCCGCAGATCCGGCACAGGCGCAGATGCACCCACGGGCTGCCGATGGCCAGGCAATCCTCGCAGCCCTTGGCGCTGGGCGTGACCTCGGCGATGTCATGCAGATGCGTGCAACGGGACATGATGGCTCCTTCAGGGCTCTGCGGCAGGACGCGGCTCCAGGGCCGCCAGGTATTGATGGATCTGCGCGACCACGGCCGCCCCCTCGCCCACCGCGGCGGCCACGCGCTTGACCGAACCGGCGCGCACATCGCCGATGGCGAACACGCCGGGCCGGTCGGTCTCCAGCAAGGCCGCGCCGTTGGCACCGGTGACCACGAAGCCGGCCGGGTCCAGCGTCACGCAGCCCTTGAGCCAATCGGTATTGGGGTCGGCGCCGATGAACAGGAACAGATGCCGCAGCGAGCAACGGTGCGACTGGCCGCTCGTGCGATCGCGATAGGTCGCACCGGACAGCGCGCCATGATCGTCGGCCTCCAGCGACAGCAGCTCGGTATTGGTGTGCAGCTCCACGTTGGGCAGCGCCTGGATGCGTTCGATCAGGTAGCTGGACATCGACGCCTCCAGGCTCTTGCCGCGGATGACCAGATGCAGCTTCTTCACCTTCGGCGCCAGGTAGACCACCGCCTGCCCGGCCGAGTTGCCGCCGCCCAGCAGCGCGATCTCCTCGCCGGCGCACATGCGCGCCTCGATCGGGGAGGCCCAGTAGGACACGCCGCTGCCCTCGAAGCGCGCCAGCTGCGCGACCTCCGGCCGGCGGTAGCGCGCCCCGGAAGCGACCACCACCGTGCGCGCCTGCACCACCTGGCCGTTGTCCAGGCTCAGCTGCAGCGGCGCATGCGGATCCTCGGCCTTGGCCTCGCACTGCAGGGTGCGCACATCCAGCGGCAGCGCCAGTTCCACGCCGAACTTCAGCGCCTGGTTGTAGGCGCGCCCGGCCAGCGCCTGGCCGGAGATGCCGGTGGGGAAGCCCAGATAGTTCTCGATGCGCGAAGACGCACCGGCCTGCCCGCCGATGGCGCGCTGCTCCAGCACCAGCACCGAGAGCCCCTCGGACGCCGCATAGACCGCCGTCGCCAGCCCCGCCGGCCCCGCGCCGACCACGACCACGTCGTGGACCACCGCCGGATCCAGCTCCGGCGTCATGCCCAGGCAGCTGGCCGCGGCCAGGTTGGTCGGGCGCTTGAGCACGGTGCCGTTGGGACAGATCATCAGCGGCAGTTCTTCGGCGTGGATGCCCAGGCGCTCGACCAGGGCCTGGCCCTGCGCGTCCTGGGTCGCGTCCAGCAGCGTGTTGGGATAGCCGTTGCGGGTGAGGAAGCCCTGCAGCCGCACCAGCTCGGCCTCGCCCGGCTGGCCGACCAGCACCGAGCCGACCGCCTCGCTTTCGATCAGGCCCACGCGGCGCAGGATCAGCGCGCGCATCACGATTTCGCCCAGCTCGGCCGCGCCGATCAGCAGGGCGCGCAGATGCGCGGCATCCAGGGGCACGGCCGTACAGCCCTGCGCACCGGCCACGCCACCGGCCAGCGAACTACGCCCGGCCAGCTGGCTGACCTCGCCGGTGAAGCTGCCCACGCCGTGCTCGTGGATGACCTCCTCATGGCCCAACCCGTCGCGACGCGACACGACGATGCTCCCCTCCAGCACCAGCCAGACCGGCGCCGGGTGGTCGCCGACGGCGAACACCTCCTCGCCCGGCGCGAACCGCCGCGCCGGCCCGCTGGCGAACCGCCGCGCCGTGGCCAGCTGGGCCGCATCCAGCGCCGGGTACATCTGGTGATGCCGGGTATCGATCAGTGCCATGCGAATGCTCGGTGTCCAGGCGGCAGACCCCGCCGCCGAACGCCCTTTCTACCATCTTGGGTCGATCCGGGACCGCATGCCTGCGCGGCGCGGCGGACCACGCAAGGCAAGCCCAAGGCCTGCCCCGCATCATGGGGCCAAAAAATTCAAAAACCCTCTGTAGAGCGGAGCTTGCTCCGCTGCCTTTCGGTCCGATCACCCGGAAATGATCAGCGAAGCAAACCCCACTGCCCTTCGATCAGATCGCCTGGAATGCTCCAGCGGAGCAAGCTCCGCTCTACATGGCCGCTGCCCTTCGGCCAGATCACCGAAGATGCCCAGCGCAACAGATATCGCTACCTGCCAGATCGCCGAACGCACAGATCATCGAGCGATCGCAAGCGATCAGCACATCACGCGACATGGCGCCGAAAAATTCAAACCCTCTGTAGAGCGGAGCTTGCTCCGCTGCTTTTCGATCAGATCGCCTGGAATGCTCCAGCAGAGCAAGCTCCCCTGCCCTTCGATCAGATCGCCTGGAATGCTCCAGCGGAGCAAGCTCCGCTCTACAGGGCAGGGTCATGGCGCCAGCGATAGGTCGTTGCCATATCGGCACCAGGCATGTGGATACTCACCCAAACCCCCAGCCAATCCACGTCGCACAGGATTCCCGAGGATGTAGCGCCCCTGCGTCAGCAGATCCTCGTCACCGCGCATCTGACGGTCGTAGAACCCTGGCTGCCAGAATGCACCGCGTGTTCCGCACGCGATATTGATGTCACGCGCAGCCTGCGACTTCAATCGCTGCACCACGCGGCTCAAGCTCTCGGCCCGCAATTCGAACAACCAGTGCACGTGATCCGGCATGACGACCCAGGCAATGGAGTCGCTATCGCCGGACGCATCCGACCCACGCAATTCAGAAGCCATCGCTTGCGCGGCGACCGGGTTGGCGAAGAGGGGACGACGCAGAAGCGTCACCGTCGTCACCCCATAGACAGCGCCGATCACCGAGTACCGTCCAATGTGTAGCGCAGGGCTTGCCATGCCCACAGCCTGAGCGGCGCGCCTCGCGCAATGCATCAGGAGCTCGCCCGACATCGCATCGGAAAAATCGCAACCCACCGTAGAGCGGAGCTTGCTCCGCTGCCCTTCGGTCGGATCGCCGAAACCGTAGAGCGGAGCTTGCTCCGATGCCCTTCGGTCGGGTCACCGGCACCGTAGAGCGGAGCTTGCTCCGCTGCCTTTCGTTCGGGTCGCCGGAACCGTAGAGCGGAGCTTGCTCCGCTGCCCTTCGGTCGGGTCGCCGGGGACGGTCTAGCGGAGCAAGCTCCGCTCTACAAGGTGGACACCACGGCCAAAGCAGGAGATCCCGCGGATGCGGGGCGTCTTCTTCGATCATGCCGATCGAAGAGGCCGGGGATGACGCGCCGGCTCAGTACACCAGCGTCTGGATCGCGTGCGCGGGGATCTCCACCTGGGTGGAGGCCTCGCCGACATAGAAGTTGTAGGTGATCGCCTGGTCGCTGCCATTCATCACCACGGTCGCCAGCCGGTTGTCCCGGCTGAGGAACGCGGTGGTCATCAGATTGCTGCGGCTGCTGGCGGCGCTGACGCGCTGGGCCTGCGGGCGGATGAACTTGGAGAAATGGCCGATGTACCAGTACGGCGGGGTGTAGATCAGCTCGCCGGTGCGCGTGTCGGCCTGCAGTGGGGCGAAGCAGTAGTTGCCCACATGGTTGGGGCCACCATGCTCGTCCAGCAGGATGTTCCAGTCGGTCCAGGCCACCGCGCCGCTGTTGAAGTCGTGGATCATCGAGGCGCCGTAGCGCTCGCCGTGGGCCCAGTCCTGGATGCGGTCGAAGTCGAACTTCTCGATCGAGGCCTCGGTCAGCAGCAGCGGCTTGTCCGGATAGGCGCGCGAGACGGCGGCCACGTTGTCGTACATCGGGTCGAACCCGGCCCAGGTCTCATACCAGTGGAAGCCCATGCCCCAGGCGTACTTGGCCGCCTCCGGGTCGTCGAACAGCACGTTGGCGCGGTGGACCATCATGTCGCGGTTGTGGTCCCACACGATGATCTTCTTGTCGCCGTAGCCGGCCTTGGCCATGGTCGGGCCGAGGTGGTCCTTGAGGAAGTCGCGCTCCTGCTCGGCCGAGAACTGCATCGACTCCCAGATCTGCACCGCCATCGGCTCGTTCTGGATGCTGATGCCCCAGATCGGGATGCCTTCCTTCTCGTAGGCCGCGATGAACTTGGCGTAGTAGTTGGCCCAGGCATCGGCATACTCGGGCAGCAGGTGGCCGCCCTTGAGCATGCTCTTGTTGTCCTTCATGAAGGCCGGCGCGCTCCAGGGGCTTGCGAACATCGGCAGCGTGCCGCCGGCCGCGGCGATCGCCTGCTTGATCATCGGGATGCGGTACTTGCGATCGTGCGCGATGGAGAAGGTTTTGAGGTCCTTGTCGCCTTCCTTGATGTAGGTGTAGCTGGCGCTGGAGAAGTCCGAGCTGTGGATGGTGGTGCGGGCCCAGCTGTAGCCGATGCCGGCGTCCGGGTCGTAATAGGCCTTCATGAACTCGGCCTGCTTGGCCTTGCTCAGCTTGGCGTAGGTCTCGGCCGCCGCATCGGTGATCGCCCCACCCACGCCCATCACGGTCTGGAAGCGCCGGGTCGGGTCGACAAAGATCGAGTTCTCGCGCTCGGTGAGGGCATGACCGGGCTGCAGGGCGGCCACCTCGCTGCGCACCATCTGCGCGGGCGCGCCCGAGGCCGAGGTGTAGACCGTCACCGCGCCGCCGCTCGGCGTGTAGGCCGCGCTTGTGACCTCCGCCCCCTGCGCACTGGCCGCCGCCAGCAGCGCGCCCATCAGCGACACCCGCATCGTCTGTTTCATCGTGCCCTCCCAGGCGAACCGAAATCCCCACAAGCATACGCGTACCGGCGGGCGCGCCCTTCATCGAGCGCGCTCTTGGCGGTGCGCTCACTTGCGCGGGCGCAGCATCGCCTCACCCACTACAAGGACTTCCACCATGAGCACCCCTGCCCGCTCCGACCAGCTGATCGGCGACGATGTGGTCCGCACCCTGGCGCAGCAGCCGGACATCGAGGCCGGCGAGATCCTGGTCGAGATCCGGGACGGCCAGGTCACGCTGACCGGCAACGTGCCCGAGCGCGACATGAAGCAGCGCGCCGTGGCCTGTGTGCGCCAGATCGAGGGCGTGGTCGGCGTGCGCGACCTGATCCGCTACGACGACGGCAGCGCGTCCTTCGGGCCGCCGGGCCAGGCCGTGCGAGATGGGGACCATGAAGGGGGTCCGGGATCGGCGGCAGAGGCTGATCTGCGTGAGGATGGGTGATAGATCCGGACACACCTCGGACAAGTGAGCTTCGCCCGATCCAGGGAGCACTGCGTCTGAGCGCCGGAACTTCGGTGGGGGCACGTCAGGTCATAGGGCTCCGGGTCGCAGGGGGTACTCGAACCCCCTGCCTCGCGCGCACCACGATCAGTGACAGGAAACTATCGACTTGAGGCCCCCTCCCTTTCGCCATAGGCGAAGGGGAGGGCTGGGGAGGGGTCGGGGCTTTACCGGGAAAGCTACCGAAGCAAAAGCACCCCACCCCGGCCCTCCCCTTCGCCTGCGGCGAAAGGGAGGGGGCAGAGCGCTGCTCGAGGCCTTGAAGTTTGAAGAAGTCCTGATCCATACACCGCAGGGCCTCGACCCGGGCGGGCGCGCGGAGAGCGGGCCTTAGGATGGCCCGCGGCGGCGAGTCCGCCATGGAGGGCGGACCGAGCCGAGGAGCCGTGCCCGCCCGGGTCGAGGCCGCTTGCCGAAGTAGCGCTCACCGACCACAAGCGGCGTGGCGCACATTCACGCGCTTCACCAAGTGGCCCGCATCGCCGTACCCCGGCGAGGGACAAAAAAGAAGCCCCGCATCGCGGGGCCTCTTCCTTCTTACACGCCTCAGTCCCTGGCATGCCTCAGACAGCGCTTACTTCTGCTGCTTCAGCCACGCCACTACCTGCGGACGGCGTTCGGCCTGCAGCTTGACCCGGGTCTGGATGCTGGTCATCACCGTCTCGGCCGCGCGGCGCGAGGTCGGGGCGATGTACTGGTCCGCATAGGCCTTGATCTTGTCCACCATCTTCAGGTCGTCCGCGCTGCTGCCCAGGCCCGGGTAGTAGCGTGCACGCGAGGTGGAATCGACCAGCGTGTCGACCTTCTCGCGATGGCTGACGGCGAAGTCGAACGCCAGGTCGGCATGCTCCTCGGCCACCGCGCCGATCATGCTGGCGGCGTTGGTCGCCCCCGGCTCATCGGTCAGCGCCATGTCCAGCGCACGCTGGGCCAGCGCCGGGTCCTTGGCATAGGCCAGCAGCGAGTAGTACTGGTCGCGCACCATGGACGAGGTCTCCTTCTTGGCCATCGCGTGCAGCGTGTCCCAGGTGGCCGCATCGGCGTTGCGCGCGACGATGCCCAGCACGGTGCGGCGCAGATCCGGCGAGAGCGACTTCGGGTCGGCCTGGAAGGCCGCGAAGCGACGCCGCGCCTCGGCGATGACCTGCGCATCGCCCATGTTGCTGAGCACGCCGATCAGGCTCGAACGCAGCTGCTTGACCCGCGCCGGATCGCCCTCGCGGTTGTCCCAGCCCAGCTGCTGGAACTTGGGCGACAGGCGCGCGATGGCGTACTTGCGCCACGCCGCCTGCTGCTTGGCATCGCCATCGAACAGCCCATCGACGCCGTCCAACACGCTGGCCACCTGCAGCCACAGGTCAGGCGAGGCCTCCAGCGGCACCTTGGCGGTCAGGTCCAGCTGGTCGGCGACCGGCTGCAGGCCAACGCTGGATAGCGCGCCTGCATCCATCATCACGCCCAGCTGGTCCACCACCGGCAGCGTGGCGAACTTGGCGCTGAGCGCCTGGAACATCGCCGGCGCATACAGCGTGCGGTAGTAGCCCTTCTGCCCGGCGTTGATCACCACCGGCTGCTGGCAGCCCGGCAGCGTCACGCGCGCGCTGCCGTTCTGCACCAGCACGCGCGTTTCCTTGCCGTCGGCACCGCGCAGGGTCACCGGCACGTTCCAGCGCAGCGGCGTCTTGTTGGGGCGGTCCAGCGTGAATTCGCCCTGCTCCAGGGTCACCGTGGTGCTGTTGCTGGAGCAGACCGCATTGGCCTTGATCAGCGGCACGCCCGGCTGCAGGGTGAAGTCGTGCGCGACCTGGATGAAGTCCTTGCCCGGCGCGGCCTTGTCGACCTCGCGCCACAGCTCGTCGGTGACCGCGTTGCCGTAGGCGTGGGCCTTGATGTAGCTGCGCACGCCGCTGCGCCAGTTGTCCGAGCCGACATAGTCCTCCAGCATACCGATCACCGCCGAGCCCTTGCCGTAGGTGATGCCGTCGAAGGCCTGGCTGGCCTGCTCCACCGTGGCCACGTGCTGCACCACCGGATGGGTGGTGGCGTAGGCGTCGCGGCCCATCGCGCCGCGGCTGGTGTAGGCCGCCTCGGTCTTGTCGATGTCCCATTCCGGATGCAGCTTGGCCGTGGTGCGGCCCTCCATCCAGGTGGCGAAGCCCTCGTTGAGCCACAGGTCGTCCCACCACGCCATGGTCACCAGATCGCCGAACCACTGGTGGGCGATCTCGTGCGCGGCGGTGGTGAACACGCGCTGCTCGTCGTTGACGTTGGACACGGCCGGGTCCAGCAGCAGCGAGTACTCGAAGGTGAAGATCGCGCCCCAGTTCTCCATCGCACTGAAGAACTGGCTCTGGCCGGGCGCGGCGATGTTGTCCAGCTTGGGCAGCGGATAGTTCACGCCGAAGTAGGCGTTGTATTCCTTCAGCACGTCGCGCCCGGACTCCAGCGCGAACTTGGCCTGGTCCACCTTGCCCTTCTGCGCGATCACGCCGATTTCGGTGCCATTGGGCCCGGCCAGCGTGGCGCGGTCGAAGTCGCCCAGGCCGAAGAACAGCAGATAGGTCGACATCTTCGGCGTGGTGGCGAACACCACCTGCTTCATGCCGTTGCCGGCGTCCTTGGACGAGGCGATCGGCATGTTGCTCACCGCCATCTGCGCGGCCGGCACGGTCACGCTGAGGTCGAAGGTGGCCTTGAAATCCGGCTCGTCCCAGGACGGGATGAAGCGGCGCGCATCGGAATTCTCGAACTGCGTGTACAGCGCGCGCTTCTGGCCGTCGGCGGTGGCGTAATCCAGCGCGAACAGGCCATTGGCCTGGGTGTTGATGATGCCGCTGTAGTCGATGGACAGCACGTACTTGCCCGGCGCCAGCGTCTTGTCGAAGGCGAAGCTCGCCGTCTGCGCATCGGCATCGGTGCTGACCTTGGCGGTGAGCGGCTTGCCCTTGCCCGCGCTGAGCGTGCTGGTGCCGAAAGTCAGGTTGGCCGCCTGCAGCACCAGGGTCTGGGTCGGCTCCAGCACCTGCACATCGATCCTGACCTTGCCATCGAAGGTCATCTTGTCCGCGTGCGGGGTGATCTGCACCGCGTAGTGGCTGGGGCGCGCGGTGCGCGGCAGCTGCGTGGTCACCTGCGCGGCGCTGTCGGCGACCTGCGCGGCGGGCGTGGCCGGGGTGGACTGGGCCGACGCCGCCAGGCTCGTGCCGGCCAGGGCCAGCGTGATGGCGGTCACCAGGGTCTTGCGCATGCGGATTCCTTGAAGTGGCTGGCGCGTCCCCGCGCCGAAGCCGCGGATGATCCTCTCCCCCACCGGGCCCGGCGCCCCCCGAAAGTCATGTCGGTTTTGTCAGGTAGCCCCTCAAGCGTGAAGACCGCGCTACCGCGTGTCGCGAAGGCGACCTGCCATTGGAGCGGGCGGGCGGCGCATTCCATATTCCGGAATACGGAACATTGACCATAACCCGTTGTTTTGCATGACCAGGCCCGCCAGAACGCCCATCGCCAGCCGCCCATCCCAGCTGACTTCGCGCCATCTATGGTCACCTCCTCCAACCACCACGTCGTCATCCCCGCGAACGCGGGGATCCAGGGACTTTTCCAACCGACCCCAACAAAAGCGGAGCCTCGCTGCCCCGACCCATTTCCCTTGAGGCTCAGTGCATCCACCCGCGTTCGTCAGCCTGTGCCACCGGCCTCACCCTATAGACCGCCTGTTCTTCGCGCACCCGAGCCGACGACGCGGCACGCAGCGGCTGACGCTCGACCTGCCCCAGCAACGCACGCACCTCATCGACCGCCGCGCAAAGCGTCTCGCCCACCTCAGGCAACGCACGCCCAGCCCGCCCGCTCGCATCGCCAACCGCCACCACCCTCGCATGCGCCGAGGCACTCTCGATCAGCAGATTGAGCCGGTCGATCTGCGCCAACGTGACGCGAAAGGCAGCGCCTCCCGCATCCGTTGCTCCGTCACCATCGAAATCGGGCAGGCCATCAGCCGCATCCCCAGGGCGCTGCGCCGGCCACGACAACGCCTCCAGCACCTGCCCCACCTGATCGGCCAACAGCTCCAGGCAGAACGCCACCTCGCCCATGCGCACCCCACGTGCGGCCGCGTCCTCCTCCGCCTGCGTGCGCGGCGCCAGCAGCCGTGCCAGAAACCTGACGTGATCGCCCAAGCGCGCCAACCGCACCTGGCCCTCCACCGGCAGGAAATAGCCGGGGCCGTCTTCTTCGTCCAAACGGTCGTACGACATCGGTGCCTCCTCGTTCCATGAACGGAGCCGCCCGCCGTGCAACGGCGGACGGGAAGTCGGGAGGCTCGAAACCGCGAACAGCCGGCGGGCTTATTCCCCTTGCGGGTGTTGTATTCACCGCCCTCCCGACGCAGGCATCGCGTCGGCTGCGCCTGCAAAACATGCAGGCACAAAAAACCCACCGGTTTTTCGGAGGTGGGTACCGCTGTTCGGGGAGTTTCGAGGCTCCGTGCAATCAGACTGCTACTGAAATTCAGATGAGTCAAGACGACGGGCAGCAGAAGTGAGGTCCCTAGCCTGGGCTACAAGGTCGGATGGGCAGTGATAAGCATAGCCACTGCTGCATCAGCATCCCTGATTCTTATCGCCGAGAAGGTGGGTTTGCCTGCTTACCGTACCGAGACTAGAAAACGGCTGATCACTTTTGCAGCAAGTCCCGAAGGAACTCTGATTCAGGCTCCACCGCTGAGACATGCAATTGATCGCGGGCACGGGTGCAAGCTACGTACAGCAGCTGGCGCTCGGTGTTATAGATTTCGGTCAGCTCGGCCTCGTCAGCAGCAGTGTCGATGCGGACCTGTGAAGGGATGACTTCATCATCGCAGGCCATGACCGCAACCACGCGGAACTCCATGCCCTTGGCCAAGTGCATGGTGGTGATACTGACAAAGCCCTCTTCTGTCGCCATGTCCTTACCGAGCACCCGCCCCTGCAAGCCTGCGGCCTTGACTGCCGCCTGTGCGCGTGACAGTTCGCTGTGGGATCGAACGAAGACGCCAATTTCCTGCGGCAGCACACCGCTGGCACTGCATTGCTGCAACCATACGCCGACGGCCTGGCTTTCCGCCTCGGCATCGGCGTAGCTGCAAATGGTCGGCTCTGGCCCATTGAATACAGAAATCGTGCCCTTGCGGCTTTCGACATTTCCGTCCACATCAGAGGCTTCAGGGCCGAGAAGCCGGTCAGCCTGCGAGCGAATCTGGTGCGAGGTGCGATAGTTGATATTGAGCGTGCGCGAGCGACCCCGCACGTTCACACCCAGGACTTTCCACGAAAACGGCGTCTGGAAGATGCGCTGGCCTAGATCGCCGGCAAAAAATAGGGCATTGGCGCGGTCGCCGGCGATCGCCGCAAGGAAACGCAATTGCTGCACGCCGATGTCCTGCGCCTCGTCCACCACGATGTAATCGAATACAGGATGCTTGCGCTTCGGCATGGCCCCCACCAGCTTGGCAAACATCTCGGCCGCAGTGATCTTGCCGGCCTGCTTCAATTGCTCCTTGGACCGACCAGAGTTCCATAGACACTCAGTCGCCGCTCTGCGCGTAGCGCTTTTCGAACTCTACCGGTGACATGCCGCCAGCGGAACCATGCCGGCGAATCGGGTTGTAGAACATCTCGATGTAGT
>NZ_SHMH01000004.1 GCF_004283755.1 Pseudoxanthomonas winnipegensis | reverse complement strand
ACTACATCGAGATGTTCTACAACCCGATTCGCCGGCATGGTTCCGCTGGCGGCATGTCACCGGTAGAGTTCGAAAAGCGCTACGCGCAGAGCGGCGACTGAGTGTCTATGGAACTCTGGTCGGTCCACTGCGAGGGTGAAGCCACACGCAAGTAAGCCGGACCAGCATGTCCGCCAAGACGCCTATTTGACGGCTATTCAAGAGCACATACCTTGCCTAAAGGTCCACGAGGGGCTCTTCTACTCGAACAAAACGCGCATGCCGCTTGCCAACCCTCAGCCTGGGGAACCTAAGACAGTCGAAGTGATAAAGACCGAGGAAAAGGGCTCGGATGTGAACTTGGCTGTGCACCTGGTGCACGATGCTTTGACGAACGCTTTCGACGTTGCACTCGTCATTTCAAACGATAGTGACCTAGCAGAGGCGATCAGGCTTGCGAGAAGTACAGGCAAGCCAGTTGGTGTGGCGAATCCCTGCGCCGACCCAAATAGGAAGATGACGTACCAGCTATACCAGGCTGCGTCGTTCATTAGGCGAATCGAGGCAAAACACCTCAAATCCTCTCAGCTCCCTGATCCAGTGGGCATTACCCACAAGCCATCGAAATGGTAAAACTAACCCCGCTCCGGCGGGGTTTTTGTTGGGGAGTGCAGCTGACTGGCGTAGAGCCTTGCTCAGTTCCTACGTCTAAGCAACTGAAAAAGTCGCGACCGTGAGCGATCTATGTCCTTCGCAATCGCATATGCGCCATTGACTCAAATCCGAGCGCATTGGCCATCTGGTCGAAGTGCGCCACCGTGAACTTCTTGCTGCCGTTCTGCGGATGCTGTCTCCAGAGCCCATTCCGGAGGAAACCGGGGAAGGGTGAGTACATGGCAGTCGATGAAGTGACTCAACTTCGATCCCTTACGTCCAGATGCTGCTTGGTGGCCGCTAGCATCGCCGCCGCTGGCCATGTCGTCTACGGCGGCGGTTTCACGGGCTGCGTTCCACGGATGAGAGGGGGTGACCTATCGGTTCACCCCCTCCTACTTGCTTAGGCGGCCAGGCTGACCTTCAGCAGTGCCTTGGGGTCCAGCGCCAGCAGGCCCAGCCGCAGCTCGGCCAGGATGGTCACCAGGTTGCGGGTGAACTGGTCGTTGACCCAACCGAACTGGATATTCGGTCGCTCGCGCATGAGCACCTTGAGGACCGCGGTGTCCGTCACCAGCGACTGGCCCACCGGCACGGCCATGGTGCGCACCGGCGTCAGCTCGTAGATCGGGCTATTGGTCGGCCGGCTCCAGCCGCCTGCGACGTACTGGCCATCGCCTGCGGATCGCTCGGAGGCGAAGTCGAAGTAGTCCAGGGGGTTGATGAACACCACGTTCGGCGAATAGCCCTGCGAGGCCAGCATCGCGGCGGCACGGCCGATCCGGTCCACCGGCTTGTTGGTGCTGCCGCCGATGAAGGCCGTGGCCTGGGTCAGCAGGCCCTTGATGTGGAACTGGGCGCCGTTGCCGGTCATCAATTCGATGTCGGTCTTGTTGGCCAGCTTGTAGCGCAGCAGCAGCTGGACGGCTTCGACAAGGCCCTGCACGTCGTCCAGCACCTGCTTGGATGCGGTGGTGTGGACCGCGATCGTCGCGATGCTGGCCTCGTCCCAGTCGGCAATCAGATCAGCCTCTGCCTTCGGCGCACCTTCGCCTGCTTGCTGTTGCGGCTAGGAGACTTGTCCATCAGGGCGCTCCTTCGCCTTCCAGGATCAACGCCTGGCGATAGCGCAGGACGTGCTGCCGACACCCCTCCAGCTCGATGGCAAGGCGTTCCGCTCGCTCTGCCGTGGGCGCGCGGTGCAGCTCTTGGAACTGCGCCGCAGTGCGTTCGCCCAGGTCGGGCAGTGCGCGGTGAAGTGACCACGAGGGCTGGCCCAGCACCAGGCGCATTGGTTGGTCGCTCATCCGACCCTCCGAAGCTGCGCGACTGCCTCAATGGCACCAAGAGCGACCAACTGGTCAGGCTTCGCGAAGAACCCCGAGTCGGGCATGCTCACGCAGAAGACGTAGTACGCCATCCGCCCGTTTGGGCCTGGCTTGAACTGCACGGAACGCACGACCGGCTGGTCGCCGATCTGCAGCACATAAATACCGTTGTAGGTCACACTGTTGATGCGCAGGTCAGCAAGCAGCACGTCACCAATCTGGAAATCAGGCGCATTGAGGTTGTCCCTCACAAGCACGTGGGCATAGTCGCCGGCCGGTAGTGGGAAAAGCACGGATGGATGCGTTTCCAGCGTCTCGTGGTGCCGCTTAGGGGCCACTCCTGTCCCTTGGCGCGGGGATCGTGGGCAGGACTGGCAGTTGAAGGGGACCGGTGCCTCGTTGAGGATGTCGGTGATTTCTTCGCGCAGGAACTCGTTCATGCCTGCGCCTCCATCTCATCCGAGATTCGCCGCAGCAGCGACAGCAACTGGGCGACAGTGAGATCACTAGCGTTGCGGGGATAGATCAGCTCTGCCAAGCGCCAGCCGGCAGGACCGTTCAGATCGCGGAAGTCGCCCAGATCGAACAGCGGCCGCAGAACGCAGCACACTGACGTGACATCGATCGGGGGAGACGCTTGAAGCTGCTGAGAGCTGACCTCGTTCATGCCTGCGTCTCCATCAGCCGGACCTCGCGCTGTTGCTGCGCCACTCCTGCGTTGGTCCCTGCTGTTCGCCGCCCTGCCCCTGTTCGCCGCCTGTGGTGGCGGTGCCAAGGACAAGCCCGTGGAGGGCTCCTCGGCACTCGCCGTTGCCCTGACGCCGGCGCGCATCTATCCGCTGGCGCGCAGCGTGATCGTGTCCGGCCCGGTGTCGGCCTATGAGGAAATGCAGCTCGGCGTCGAACTGAGCGGCCAGCGCATCACCCGTCTCAACGTCGATGTCGGCCAGACGGTGAAGCGGGGCCAGGTCCTGCTGGAGCTGGACCACCGCACGCTCGACAGCGAGGTGGCCCAGGCCGATGCCGCCGCCCAGCAGGCCAAGGCCGCGCTGGAACTGGCGCAGGCCAAGCAGACGCGTGGCGAGAAGCTCGCGGCCTCGCAGCTGATCAGCGCCAGCGACCTGGACGAGTTGCGCGCCACCGCGACCCAGGCCCGGGCGCAGCTGGCGACCGCGCGCGCCGCGCTGGACGCGGCCCGGCTGCAGCGCGATTTCGCCGAGCTGCGTGCGCCCGCCGATGGCGTGATCTCCAAGCGGCTGATCCAGCCCGGCCAGGTCGTCGCGGCCGGCAGCGAGCTGCTGCGCCTGATCCGCGACGGCCGCCTGGAATGGCGCGCCGAACTGCCCGAAGCGCAGCTGGCCGACGTGGCCGTCGGCAACCCCGTCGCCCTGACCTATGCCGGCCAGCCGATCGCCGGCCGCGTGCGTGCGGTGACGCCTGGCGTGGATGCGCAGACGCGCACCGGCACCGTGTATGCCGACCTGCCCGCACCCGGCCCGCTCAAGCCGGGCACCTTCGTCGAAGGCCGCATCCTCACCGGCGACGGCCAGGCGCTGATGGTGCCCAGCGCGGCCATCGTCCAGCGCGACGGCCACAGCTACGTGTTCACGCTCAAGGACAAGGGCAGCGTGGCCCGCCGGCGCGTGCGCACCGGCCAGACCGTGCAGGCCCGCACCGAGATCGTCGAAGGCCTGAAGGACGGCGAGCAGGTCGTGTCCGAGGGCGCGGGCTTCCTCGGCGACGGCGACCGCGTGCGCGTGGTCGAGGCCGGCAAGGGGGCGCGCGCGCCATGAACTTTTCCGCCTGGGCCATCCGCCGGCCGCTGCCGGCGCTGATGCTGTTCTTCGTGCTGTGCGTGGCCGGCCTGTGGGGCTTCCACGAGTTGCCTGTCGCGCGCTTCCCCGACATCGCCTTCCCGATGACCACGGTCACGGTGACCCAGCCGGGCGCCTCGCCCAGCCAGCTGGAGGCCGAGGTCACGCGCAAGGTCGAGGACTCGGTGGCCACGATCAACAACGTCAAGCGCGTGATGTCCACGGTCAGCGAGGGCGTCAGCACCACCAGCATCGAGTTCCAGCTGGAGGCCGATCTCGGCACCGCGCTGGACGACACCCGCGATGCGGTCACCCGCATCCGCACCGACCTGCCGCAGGACATCCAGGAGCCGGTGATCTCCAAGGTCGACATCGGCGGCTCGCTGATGACCTACGCGCTGGTCGCCCCGCAGATGAGCCCGGACGAAGCCAGCTGGTTCGTCGACCGCGAGATCTCGCGCGCGATGTACGGCGTGCCCGGCGTGGCGCGGGTCACGCGCGTGGGCGGCGTCGAGCGCCAGGTGCGCGTGGACCTGGATCCCAACGCCCTGCTCGCCTTCGGCATCACCGCCGGCGCTGTCTCCCAGCAGCTGGCCAAGATCCAGGTCGAACGCGCCGGCGGCAAGGCCGAGCTGGACGGCGCGCAGCAGACCATCCGCACGCTGGGCACGGTCGCCGACGCGCAGGCGCTGCGCGACTACTCGATCAGCCTGCCGGACGGGCGCTCGGTGCGCCTGTCGGCGCTGGCCACGGTCACCGACGCGGCGGCCGACCCCACCCAGGCCGCGCTGCTGGATGGCAAGGAGGTGGTGGCCTTCTCGATGTCGCGCACGCGCGGCTCCAGCGAGGTCAAGGTCGAGGCCGGCGTGCACAAGGCGCTGGACGCGCTCAAGGCGTCCCACCCCGGCGTGGACTTCCGCCTGGTCACCACGGCCATCGACGAGACCCATCGCTCCTACGATTCGTCGATGACCATGCTCTACGAAGGCGCGCTGCTGGCGCTGCTGGTGGTGTGGGCCTTCCTGCGCGACTGGCGCGCGACCTGGGTCTCGGCGCTGGCGCTGCCGCTGTCGATCATCCCGACCTTCGCGGTGATGCACTGGTTCGGCTTCACGCTCAACATCATCACCCTGCTGGCGCTGTCGGTGGTGGTCGGCATCCTGGTCGACGATGCGATCGTGGAGATCGAGAACATCGTGCGTCACCTGCGCATGGGCAAGCCGCCGCTGGAGGCCGCGCGCGAGGCCGCCGGCGAGATCGGCAACGCCGTCATCGCCACCTCGCTGACGCTGGCGGCGGTGTTCGTGCCGGTGGCGTTCATGCCGGGCATCGCCGGCAAGTTCTTCCGCGAGTTCGGCTGGACCGCGGCCACCGCGGTGCTGTTCTCGCTGCTGGTCGCGCGCCTGCTCACGCCGATGATGGCCGCCTACCTGCTCAAGCCGCATGGTGAGGAGAAGGGCGAGTCGCGGCTGATGACCTGGTACCTGGGCTGGGTGGACGCGGCGCTGCGCCATCGCGGGCGCACGCTGTGGATCGCGGCCGGGCTGTTCGTGGCCTCGCTGGCGCTGGTGCCGCTGATCCCAGCGACCTTCATCCCGCAGTCCGACCTGGGCCGCAGCAACCTCAGCCTGGAACTGCCGCCGGGCACCCGGCTGGAGGACACCGTGGCCGTGGCCGAACGCGCGCGCGCCCTGCTCAAGGACATGCCCGAACTCAAGCAGGTCTACACCGCCGTGGGCAGCGTGCTGGACCTGGGCGACCCCTCCACCACCGGCGTGGCCGATCCGCGCAAGGCGACCCTGGTGCTGGACTGGGGCGCGGCCGACACCCGCAAACGCGACCAGCGCGCGCTGGAGCGCGACGCGCGGGCGCGGCTGGCCGATCTGCCCGGCGTGCGCGTGAGCTATGTCAGTTCCGAACCGGGCAACCTGCTGCAGCTGGTGCTGTCCGGCGACGATCCGCAGCACCTGCAGGACGCCTCGCTGGCGCTGGAACGCGACCTGCGCGACATCCCGGGGCTGGGCAGCGTGACCTCGACCGCCTCGCTGCTGCGCCCGGAGATCCAGATCGTGCCCAACCCGGCGCGGGCGGCGGACCTGGGCGTGTCCACCGCCGACATCGCCGAGGCGGCCCGCATCGCCACGGCGGGCGACTATGAGCAGCGCCTGGCCAAGCTCAACCTGCCCGATCGCCAGGTGCCGATCCGCGTCGGATTCTCGCAGGCCACGCTGTCCAACCCCGCGCTGATCGGCCAGCTGCGCGTACCCGGCCGCTATGGGTCGGTGCCGCTGGCGGCGGTCGCCGACATCGAGCTGGGCAGCGGCCCCTCGCAGATCTCGCGCTACCAGCGCCAGCGCAACGTCACCCTCACCGCCGAGCTCAACGGCCGGCCGCTGGGCGATGTGATGGAGACGGTGCAGAAGCTGCCCAGCGTGCAGCACCTGCCGCCGGGCGTGAGCTTCCTCAACACCGGCGATGCGGAGGTGTTCGTGGAACTGTTCGTCGGCTTCCTGCTGGCCATGGCCGCCGGCATCGCGTGCATCTACATGGTGCTCTTGCTGCTGTTCAACCACGCGCTGATGCCGCTGACCATCCTGATCGCCGTGCCGCTGTGCGCGGGCGGTGCGTTCGGCGCGCTGCTGCTCACTCAGAACATGCTCTCGCTGCCGGCACTGATCGGCCTGCTGATGCTGATCGGCATCGCCACCAAGAACTCGATCCTGCTGGTGGATTACGCGGTGATCGCCGAGGACGAGCACGGCCTCAGCCAGCACGACGCCCTGATCGATGCCTGCCGCAAGCGCGCCCAGCCGATCATCATGACCACCCTGGCCATGGGCGCGGGAATGATGCCGATCGCGCTGGGCTTCGCCGGCGATTCCAGCTTCCGCGCGCCGATGGCCATTGCCGTGATCGGCGGCCTGGTGACCTCCACCCTGCTGAGCCTGATCGTGATCCCGGCGGCCTTCACCCTGATCGACGACATCGGCGAATGGCTGTCGCGCAAGCTGCGGCGGCGCTCTTCGCATCCGGACGCCAGCGCGGCCTCGCACCCGGGCGCCTGATGGCGGCGGGCGGCGGGCGGCGGAGCGCCCCGTCACCCGGACTTCGCTTCCCGCAATCGCACTGTCCGTCGTCACCCGCTCACCACCAAACTGTGACGGGTTTTTCGCATGAGCCGGCTTACGCTGGAGCCTGGGTTCAACTGCGACGGGGGAACGATTGGAACGCAGGGTCGGGGACTACGAGGTGGTGACCTCGTTTCTGGTGGACACGTCGAATCGCTGCCTGCGCGGCGTGCTGATGGTCTATGGGCCAGACGGCGCGCTGCTCCGCACGATTCCCGCCACCGCCCCGTCCGTGTCGCGCGCGGACATGGAAGAGCGCATGCGCCGCCTGCTGGAGTCCATCGACAGCATCTCCCCGGACGGCACCCCGCGCTACCGCTGAGCCAGACGCCGTCGTCAGCGACTGCCGGACAGCGGCAGGGTTTCCAGCGTGGCATCGCCGCCGAGCGTGCGGTATAGCGTGACCAGATTGGTCGCCTTGACCAGCTCGGTGGACACCAGGCTGCGCTGGGCGGCGTAGTAGCTGCGTTGCGCGTCCAGGTGCGAGAGCGAACTCTCGACGCCTTCCCGGTAGCGCTGATCGCTGAAGGCGTAGCTGCTGGCGGCATCGGCCACCAGGCGCTGCTGGGCGAGCCATTGGGCATTGATCGTGCCGCGCCGGGCCAGCGCGTCGGAGACCTCCATGAAGGCGGTCTGCACGGTCTTCTCGTAGGTGGCCAGCGCGGCATCGCGCTGCGCCTGGGTGGCGTGCAGGTTGGCGCGCGCGGCGCCGGCATCGAAGATGGCGTAGCCGGCGCCTGCGCCGATCGAGCCGTTGGCGGCCTGGTGGGTAAACAGATCGGACAGGGCACCGCTGGTCATGCCCAGCAGCGCGGTCAGCGTGATGCGCGGGAACAGCGCGGCCCTTGCAGCCCCGATCTCGGCATTGACCGCCTGCAGCTCGTACTCGGCCTGCACGACATCGGGGCGGCGCAGCAGGATGCTGGAATCCAGCCCGGCGGGAAGCTCGCCGACCGATGCCGCCGCTTCCTGCATCGAGGCGGGCAACAAGCTGGGGTCGACCGCGCCGCCGACCAGCAGGCGCAGCGCGTTGACGTCCTGGGCGAGCGCCGTGGTCTGCTCGGCCAGGTCCGACTGCGCCGCATGCAGCACCTGGTTGGCCTGATCCAGCTCAGAGCGCGGGACGATGCCCTCCTCCTGGCGCTGGCGGGTCAGCGAGACGCTTTCCTCGGCGCTGCGGGCGGTGTCCTGCGCCAGCGCCAGCAGGCTCCTGTCGCTGGCATAGGTCAGCCATGCGGTGGCGATATCGCCGACCAGCGTCAGCCGCGTCGCGCGGGCGGCGGCCTCCTGTTCCAGATAGCGATCCTGCGCGGCGGCGGTCAGCGACCGGATCCGCCCGAACAGGTCGATCTCGAACGCGGTCGCGGCAAGACCGACGCTGTAGGCGCTCGAATCGCCCTTCGGCGCTGCGCCCTGCGAGCCGCCGCCGTCGGCCGAGGCCGCGCCACCACCGTTGTAGGAACGCGTGGCGCTCGCGCTGCCATCGACCTCGGGAAACAGGGCCGCGCGCTGGATACGGTACTGCGCCCGCGCCTGGGCGATGTCGGCCAGCGCGACGCGCAGGTCACGGTTGTTCTCCAGGCCCTGCGCGATCAGCTGCCGGAGCCGGGGGTCGCCGAAGACCTGCGCATAGCTCACCGAAGGCAGCGCGGCCTCGCTGCGCGCCAGATAGGCATCGCCCACCGGCCACGAAGCCGGCACGGGCGATGCGGGGCGCACATAGGCGGGCGTCAGGCTGCAGGCCGACAGCAGGCACAGCGCGATGACGGACAGGCGGCGCATCAGGCTGGCTCTGGCAGCGGGGAGGACGGCGGAGTCGCGCCGCCACGACGCGCGCGCCGCCGCGCGATCCATTCAGCCATCGCGATATGGAACGCCGGGGTCAGATACAGCGTCAGCGCCTGCGAGAACAGCAGGCCGCCCACCACCGCGATGCCCAGCGGTCGCCTGGCTTCGGCACCCGCGCCGAAACCCAGCGCGATCGGCAAGGAGCCCAGCACGGCGGCGAGCGTGGTCATCATGATCGGCCGGAACCGCACCCTGGCCGCTTCGATCATCGCCGCGCGCGGCTGCTGCCAGCGCGCATCGTCCGAGCGCTCCAGCTCCAGCGCGTAGTCCACCATCATGATGCCGTTCTTCTTCACCAGCCCGACCAGCAGGATCAGGCCGACGAAGCTGAAGAGGTTCAGCTCCTGACCGAAGATCACCAGCATCAGGATCGCGCCCAGCCCCGCCAGCGGCAGCGAGGTGAGGATGGTGAGCGGATGCAGCGCGTTCTCGTAGAGGATCGCCAGCACGCCGTAGATCAGCAGCACGGTGATCAGCAGGAGCAGCGGCAGGGTCTTCATCGAGTTCTCGAAGGCCTGCGCCGAGCCGGCGAACTGGCCGCTGATCGACCTGGCCTCGCCCTTGCCCAGCGTCGTGGCCATCAGATCGCCGATGCGGCCGGCCGCATCGCCCAGCGAGACCCCGGGGGCCAGGTTCATCGACAGCGTCACCGCCGGCAGGCCGGCGTAATGGTTGATCGCCACCGGGCCGACGCCCACACGCACGTCGGCCACCGCGCGCAGCGGCACCATCGGCCCGCCGGCCGCGGTCAGCACCGCGCTCGTGCCGGAGCTGCTGTTGGAGGTCTGGGTGCCGATGGCGGTGATGCCCGGACTCTGGTTGCCGTTGAACGACAAGGCCTCCAGGCCGTTGAGATCCGCCTGCGCCGCGCGCTCGACTTGCAGCAGGACCTCGTACTGATCGGTGTCGCCATAGATGGTGCTGATCTTGCGCCCGCCATACGCGCTCTGCAGCGTGTCCTGCAGGCCGGCGGCGGTGACGCCCAGGGCGGCGGCCTGCTCGCGATGCAGGACCACCTGGATCTCGGGATTCTTGATCTGCAGGTCGCTTTGCGGGTCCTGGATCCCCGGCAGGCCCTTGACCTTCTGCAGCAGCGCGTCGGACTGGGCGTACAGCGCCTTCTGGTCGGTGGACTGCAACACGTACTGCAGCGCGCCGTTCGACGCGGTCGGCCCCATGTCGATCGCGGGCGGGTTGCGCATGTTGAGGGTGATGCCATCGATGGCCGCCACCTTGGAACGCACCGCCTGGATCACATCGTCGGCCGTGCCGCTGCGCTGGGACAGCGGCTTGAGCCCGATCAGCAGGCGTCCGGTGTTGCTGAGCGTGCCGTCCGAGCCGATCACCGACTCGACGTTGGCCACGTTCGGATCGCGCTGGATGATCTTCACCACCGCATTCTGCTTGGCGACGAAGTCGGCGAAGGCGGTGCCCTCGGGCACGCGCGTGTCGCCGTCGATTTTTCCCGAATCGACCTGGGGAATGAACCCCTTCTTGACGATGGCATAGACGCCGACCGTCCCCAGCAGCGTCGCCGCGCCGATCAGGATCATCAGCCCGATGTGCTGGGTGGACCACACCAGCGAACGCGCATAACCACGCTCGGAGGCGTCGACGAGCCGGTCGAAGCGCTCGAACACCCAGCCCGAACTCTTCTTCGCGTCCAGCCAGCGGCTGGCCAGCATGGGCGTGAGGGTCAGCGAGACCAGCCCGGAGAGCAGCACCGCGATCGAGATCACCACGCCAAACTCGGAGAACAGCCGGCCGACCAGGCCGCCCATGAACACGATCGGCAGGAACACCGCCGACAGCGAGACGGTCATCGACAGCACGGTGAAGCCGATCTCCCTGGAGGCCGCCATGGCCGCTTCCATCCGGCTCGCACCGTTCTCCAGGTGGCGCACGATGTTCTCGATCACCACGATCGCATCGTCCACCACGAAGCCGACCGACAGGGTCAGGGCCAGCATCGAGATGTTGTCCAGGCTGTAGTGCAGCAGGCGCATCACGCCGAAGGTGCCGATCAGCGAGGTCGGCAGCACCAGGGCCACGATCAGGGTCGCCATCCAGCTGCGCAGGAACAGCAGGATCACGATGATCACCAGCACCAGCGAGCCGACCAGGGTCCACTCGACATCCTCGACCGAGGCGCCGATGTAGTCGCCGCGGTCGTAGAGCACATCGAGCCGCGCATCGCCCGGCAGCTGCGCCCGGATGCCGGGCAGCGCCGCCTGGATGCCCTGGGTCACCGACAGCGTGTTGGCGCCCGGCTGGCGGTGGATGTTGATCTCGATGGCGCGCTGGCCGTTGAGATAGGCGGCGGTCTGCAGGTTCTCGACGCTGTCTTCGGCATGGCCCACGTCGCTCAGGCGCACCGGCGCGCCATCGACGTAGCTCAGGATCATGTCGTCGAACTCCGCGGCGGTCTTGAGCTGGCCATCGGCCCGGACGGTGTAGGAGCGCGCCTGCCCCATCAGCGTGCCCGACGGCGCATTGCTGTTGCCCGCCTGCACCGCCGAGACGATCTGGTCGAAGCCCAGGTGCCGGGCCGCGAGCAAATGCGGATTGACGAACAGGCGCACTGCGTACTTCTGCGAGCCGTTGACGTCGATCTGGCCGGCGCCGGGCACCGAGGCCAGGCGCAGCGCCACGCGGTCCTTGGCGAACTGGTTGAGCAGCGGCAGTGCGATGGTCTTGGAGCGCAGGATCAGATGCATGATCGGCGCGGCGCTGGGATCTTCCTTCTGGATCTGGGCCGGATCGATCTCGCGCGGCAGCAGCCCGGCCGCCTGGGACACCGCGCTCTGCACGTCCTGGGCGGCCGCATCGACGTTCCGGCTGAGCGCGAACTGCAGCACGATCCGTGAGCTGCCGACGCTGCTGGTCGAGCTCATCGTCTCCAGCCCCGGCAGGCCGCTGAACTGGCGCTCCAGCGGCGTGGCCACCGCCGCCGCCATCGTCTCGGGATTGGCGCCGGGCAGCGACATGTTGACGGTGATCGTGGGGAAGCTGACGTCGGGCAGCTCGCTGACCGGCAAGGCGAAGTAGGCCATGCCACCGGCCAGCACCAGCCCGATCATGAGGATCGAGGTCATGACCGCCCGGCGGATGAAGAGGGCCGACAGGTTCACGAAGGCTGCCCGGCCGGCGCCGCCTGATTGCTCGCCTGCACCGCACTGCCATCGCGCAGCTCATTGGGGACGGTCAGGATGACGGTGTCGCCCTGGCGCAGGCCTTGGCTCACCACCACCTGGCCATCGACCAGCCGCGCCACCTTCAGCGGCCGCACGACTGCGCGGCCGTTGACCACGCAGTAGACATAGGCCCCTTGCTGCCCCTGCTGCAGCGCGCTTTCCGGCACCGAAAGCGTGCCTGGATCGTCGGCCAGGATCACCCGCACCGTCACGAACTGCCCAGGCCAGAGTGTGCCGGCGGCATTGGGCAGGCGCGCCCGCAGTTCCAGCGTGCCGCTGCTGGTGTCGAAGGCATTGCCGAGAAAGTCCACCTGACCGCGGTCGAGCACCTTGCCGGTGACCGGATCCATCGCCAGCACCGTCAGCCCGATGCCGTCATGCCCCGCGCGTGCGGCCCGCACCGCATCGACGTGCACATGCGGGAGCGCGAAGCTCGCCTCGATCGGCGCGCTCACGTTGAGGGTCACCAGCGCGGTGGTCGATCCACTGGAGACCAGGTTGCCCGGCTTGACCTCGATCGCCCCGGCCCTGCCGTCGATGGGCGCGCGGACCTCGGTATAGGCCAGCGACAGCCGGGTCTGCTCGACCTGGGCCTGGTCGGCGGCGACCGTCGCACGCAGCGACCGCAGCGCATCGGCCGCGGTGACATAGGTCTTCGCGTCGACCGCGCCGGTCCTGGAGAGCCGGCCATAGCGCGCCTCGGTATCGGCCGCGTCCGCGGCGAGCGCCTGGTCGCGCGCCAGGGTGGCGCGCGCCTGCGCCAGCGTGGCGCGCAGCGGCCGCGGATCGATGGTGAACAGCAACTGCCCCTTGTGGACGTCCTCGCCGTCGTGGATCAGCACCGACTGCAGGATCCCGTCGGTCTGCGGCTGCACTGCCACGGTCTGCGGCGAGAGGATCGTCGCGGAGGTCTCGATGATCTCCGGCACCCTGTGCGGGGTGATCGTCATCGTCGTCACCCGCAGCGGTGCGGGTGCAGGCGTTGGCTGCTGGCGATGCGCGAGCCAGAACCACAGGGCACCGGCCACGATGCACAAGGCCGCCCCACCCGCCAGCAGCCAGACCCGTCGAACGCCACGACCGCCACGCGTGCGCTCACGCACGATGTCCCCCTGCCCCTTCGCGTGCATCGCGCCCCCAGGCATAGACTCGGTTGAACTTCACAAGGACGGCGTGCGGTGCCGCGACAGCGCGACGTCCGGTCCGAACAGACCCGGCGCTGCGGACGGCGTACTCACCTGCCGATTCATCGTATTGCACGCCCACGTCGACCCATCGCTCCGTCCATGGACGCGAAGATGACCCGCGCACGGCTGCGGATGACGCCACGGCCGCGGTGATGCCGAAGTGAGCGGATCGCGCGATGCTGACACCGCCCTGACACATGCCAGGCGCCTCGCGGGCGAGGCCGCGCTGGGCCACACTGGGCGTCCCCGACGGAGGCCCGCATGTTCCGCATTCCCACCCCGCTGTCCTGGCTGGCATTGCTGGCGCTGTGGCTGCCCGGCTCGTCGCCCGCCGCCGAGCCGGCGCTCTCCTCGGTGCCCGCGCTCGACATCTCCCGTTACGCCGGGCAGTGGCACGAGATCGCCCACCTGCCCAACCGCTTCCAGGAAGACTGCGCCGGCGAGATCACCGCCACCTACACCCTGCGCGCCGCCGGGCACCTGGGAGTGCGCAACGCCTGCCTGGGCAAGGACGGCCACCGGATCGTGGCCGACGGCGAGGCGCGCCCGGTCGCCGGCGAGCCGGGCCAGCTGCAGGTGCGCTTCGCGCCCGGCTGGCTGTCCTGGCTGCCGTGGGTGTGGGCGGACTACTGGGTGATCGACCTGGACCCGGACTACACCTGGGCCGTGGTCGGCGAGCCGGGCCGAGACTACTTCTGGATCCTTTCGCGCGAGCCGACCATGGACCGCACGCTGTTCGAGGCGATCAAGCTGCGCGCCGGCCAGCTCGGCTACGACCTGTCCGACCTGGTGGTCAGCGCGCCCCTGCGCTGAAGGCGGGTCGCGGCCGCGTGTATCCTCGCCCGCGTCCTGATCACGCCGGTTCCCGCCCATGCCCCGTGCCCATCGTTTCCTGCTGCTCCTGCTCTGCGCCATCGTCCTGACCGCCTGCCACCGCGGCCTGGTCAAACGCGTGTCCGAACCGGCCGTCAGCCTGCAACAGGTGACCGTCGGCACCGACGGGCGCTGGCAGGTCGAACTGCGCCTGCAGAACTACAGCAGCATCCCGATGCGCTTCGAGGACATCGACCTGGCGGTGACCGTCGCCGGCCAGGACGCCGGCCCGCTGCGCGCCACCCCCGGCTACACCATCGGCCCCGAGGCGGCCGACGTGGTCGGCGTGAACTTCACCCCCTCGGCCAACGCGCGCATGGCCGTGGCCGGCGCCCTGGCCAGCGGCCAACCGCTGCCCTACACCCTCAAGGGCACGGTGCGCGCAACGCCCGAGGACCAGAGCGTGCGCAGCTTCGAGCTGGACATGCACAGCAGCCTGAGCGCCGCGCCGGGTCTGGCTGGCGTGCTGCGCTAAAAGCGGTGCTTCGATTTGCTGGAGCGCGGGGTCGGTAAAGCGGACTTCGCCCACCAGCCTCGACCCGGCCAGGCGCGGCTCCGCGGTCCGGTCATTCCTTCATGGCTGACGCTCGGGAACGGCCAGACTGCGCCTCCCGCTTCGGTGGGAGCCGCCATGGCGGCGATGAGGCTCTACAGGGAAAGCCCCATCGCCGCCACGGCGGCTCCCACGGGGATCGGGTCGGCAATCCGCGAGGATGTCTCGCACGCAATCGCTGCCGCCGGCCATCCTCGCCGCTCTCCGCGTGCCCAGCCGGGCCGAGGCTCTGCGGTCGGAAGAGTCAGGGCTTCTTACGATCCAAACGCATTGAGCAAGCGCTCTGCCCCCTCCCTTTCGCCGAAGGCGAAGGGGAGCTCGAAGTCGCGAACTAGCGACTGAGGGGGTGGGGTGCTTTTGCTCTTGCTTCGGTGGCTTGACCGGTAAAGCCACCGACCCCTCCCCATCCCTCCCCTTCGCCTACGGCGAAAGGGAGGGGGCCTCAAGTCGATAACTTTCCGTCACTGATCGCCTTGTGCGCGAGGAAAGGGTTCGAACGCCCCCGCGAACCGAAGTCCTGTGAGCTGACGCGCGAGGCAGCGGGCCGGCGGGCAGTGGCCGCGCCTAGCGAGGCAGGAAGCCGAGCGCCCGAATCAGGGCAGGATGCCCTGATTGAGGGATAAGCGGCCACTGCCCGCCGGACCGCTGCCCTTCCGAAGCCAACGAGGGCACTCGCCACAGTCGCCTATCGTAAGAAGCACTTCAAAAAAAAAACGCCCCGCACTAGGCGGGGCGTTTCGCGCGCCATCCATGGCGCCGCAGTATCGCGTCGCAGGCCCGATCAATCCTCGGTCGGGCGGCTGACGTCCAGGAAGCGCCCGGCCGTGACCGCGTAGGCGCCGCGCGTGACCAGGCTGGTCGGGTCGAAGTAGGCGTGCAGCGTCGGCTGCAGATCCGTCGCCCCCTGCGTCACGGTGTAGCGCGCGTTGAGGATGCCGTTGTCCAGCGCCGACTGGACATAGCCACGCAGGCTGGCCGGGATGCTGCCCACGTCCTCGATCAGCAGCTGCTTGCCGTTGTAGGTGACCGACAGCGTCCCGTTGAAGTTCACCGCCGTGTCCTGCAGGCCCAGCGACTGCACCAGCGAATAGGCCAGCTGCAGCTTGGTGACCTTGTCGGCCGGCTTGAAATTGCCGCTGACCAGGCCCATCACCCCGGCCTGACTCTGCGACAGGTCACGCAGCACCGCCCCCTTGGCCACCACCGCCTCTGCCGCCGCATAGCTCGGATCCTTGGTCGACAGGCCGGTGAAGCTGACCTTGCCCGGCGCCGGCAGCGACTGGCGAATACCGGCCCCCATGACCAGATACTGCGCCAGCTCGGCACGGGTCAGCGCATCGTTGGGACGGAAGTTGCCGTTGGACGAACCATCCATCATGCGGTTGGAGACCGCGTACTCCACCGCACCCCGATAGGCGCTCGAGGTCGGCACATCCTTCAGACCGCTGAAGCCGGCGCTGTTGGTGAACTCGATCGTGCCCGAGACCACGCCCGGCGCCGACACACCGTTGGTGACGCGCAGCGGATCCACCGCCACGCCGCCGATCGAGCCGATGCCGCTGACGCTGATCTTCCAGGTGCCCTTCTTGCCCGGTGCGCTCGCCTTGACCGTGCTGCCCAGCACCGGCAGGGCGATGGACGAACCGTAACGCTCGCCGTCGGGATCGGTCAGCACCAGGGCGGCGGTCGTGCCGGTCATGGTCGCGCTGGCGGTGACCCAGGCCACGTTGTCGCTGACCTCGAAGGTCTGGTACTGCGGCTCGCCCACCGGCGTGAACAGCACCTCGAACGGCTGCGAGCTGCCCGGCGACAGCAGCGCGTTGCTGTTGAAGGTCTTCAGCGAATTGACCGTGCTGCCGTAGCCCGAGCGCAGCTTGGCGGCCTCCATCAGCGCGTCGTAGGCGTTGACGTAACCGGCGCCGGCCTCCCAATAGGCGCGGCCGGGCATGTTGGTCGCCGTGCGCTCCAGGATGTCCTTGACCTGGGCCGGGGTCAGGTCCGGGTTGGCCTCCAGCATCAGCGCGATGATGCCGGCCACGTGCGGGGTCGCCATCGAGGTACCGCTCATCACCGTGTAGAACGGCAGCTGCGCCGGCGACAGAGCGGCCACGTCGTCCTGCGCGGCCAGCGGCGGCAGCGCGCCGGTCAGCGCGCGGGTGGAGATGATGTCCACGCCCGGCGCGGTGATGGTCGGCTCGTTGAAGTAGGTCCACTGCTTGCCGTCGGCCATGGTGAAGGTGCCGCTCTCACCGCGCTTGCCGCGCGAGGAGAAGCCGGCCAGCGTGCCGTCTTTCTCGCCGGCGGCCACCGAGATCACCCACGGCGCCTGCGCATAGGGATTGTGGGTGTCCTCGCTGGGGCCGTCGTTGCCGGCGGCGAACACGCTGACGATGCCGTGCTTGTACAGCTCGTAGGTGGAGACCGACACCGGATCGGTGGGATCGAACTTGCCCGAGGTGCCCCAGGAGTTGCTGACCACGCGGATCGGGTCCTTGAAGCTGAACTGGTGCACCAGCGCATAGTCCAGGCCACCAACCGCATCGAGGATCAGCAGCACCGCGCCCGAGCCGTAGCCGACCAGGCTGGCGCCGGGCGCCACGCCCCGGTAGACGCCATTGGAGTGCCCGCCGGTGCCGCCGACGATGCCGGCGCAGTGCGTGCCGTGGCCCGAGCCCAGATCGGTATTGGGCACGTTCTCCACATAGGTGATCGGCAGCATCGAATCGAACGTGGCCAGGTTGGTGTTGGCCAGCACGTTCTGCACCACGTGCGAGCCGTAGGCCACGTCGGTATTGGTGCCGTCGATGCCCGAGTCGTTGATCACCACGCCCACGCCACGGCCGCTGTAGGGCACCGCACGGCCGAAGTCGCCCGGGTTGTCGTAGGCGCGCGTGACACCGGTGATCTTGTTGGCCTCCACGTCGTAGTACTTCAGCGGCGCGTTGTAGTAGATCGAGGCCACGTCGTCGCGCGCGGCCAGCGCCTTGATCTCGGCCGGCGTGGCCACCGCGCCGGCGATGGGCAGCGCGCGCATCGCCACGCCCTCGGTGATGCCCAGCGCCTTGAGGTCGGCCAGCTGCGAGGCGGTCGGCGCGGTGCTCTGCTTGTAGGTGATGACCACCTGCAGCGGCGCGTCGGCCGCGGCGCTGGTGATCTTGGACTGCAGCTGCGCGTCCAGGCGCGCGGCGGCATGGGCGGTGGAGAAGGCGCCCATGGCGCCGAGGACTGCACAGACGCTCAGGGAGAGAACGGGGCGGGACAGGGACATGTGCGTGGCTCCGAAAAGTGGGACCCGTAACGGGGTGACCACACGTTGCCCCCGGGCTCCGGGCCCGCCAATCCGGTATTGCCCCCAGCGGCCCTGGGTAAAAACCCTCAGTGACGCGCATCCCTGTTCTTGGCTGGTTATGATCCTGACCACTGGCCCCCCGGGGCCTTCCGCCCGTAGCCGGTCCAGGGCCGGCTGCACGCCATCGACAAGGTTCGCGCCATGACTCGATTCCCGCTGTTCGCATCTCGCCTGCTGCTGGTCGCCGGGTTGCTGCTCTCGGGGGCCGCCGCCGCCCAGTCCGTGCCGGTCAACGTGGCCATCGCCGGCGATACCGCCACCGTCGCCATCGGAGCGCCGAACGCACCGCTGGCCGACCTGACCATCAACTTCGACCAGGCCAGCAACCTCAGCGCCGAGAACCTAGGCATCAGCGCCCGGCTGCTGACCGGGCCGGAACTCGGCGCGCTGACCGCACGCCTGCCCGGCACCGTGGTCCAGCTGACCCAGCCGCTGCCGCTGCTGATCACGGTCGAACCGCCGGTGGCCGGGGGCCTAAGCTTCAAGAAGCTGGTGCGCGTGGAGCTGCATACCCACGTGCTGCCCTACACCGCCGGCTCGACGCTGCGCCTGTTCAAGGCCCCGCTGGGCGGCGCGTTCCGCGACATCACCGACGAAATCTCCCCCGGCAGCGTGCGCTCGCGCGGCACCACCGACGGGTTCTCGCAGTTCCTGCTGGTCAGCGACCTGCGCCCCACCCACGCCGTCGTGGCCGATAAGCTGAGCAAGCTGCGCGAGCTGGTCGATGCCCTGCCGCCGCCGCAGGCCGGCCCGCTGGACGGCTATCTGGACACGATCACCGCGGCGCTGGCCGCCGGCGACTTCACCGCCGCGACCGTGGCGGTGGACAGCTTCCGCGAACGCGTCTCCGCGCAGGCCGGCACCGGCATCCCGCAGGTGTGGAGCGCCGGCGACCATGCCGGCAACCCGGCCGGCGCGCTGCTGGCGGGCGCGGCCACCCTGCGCTTCTCGATCGACTATCAGCGTCTTTACGATCCTTAGAGCGCTTTAGCAGCGCCGCATTGCTTTACGCTCGCGCAATGCCCGCACGCCTGATCGCCTATCTGCCCGATGCGCCCGCGCCTTCGCTGCTGCTGCGCGAAGGCGCGGCCTTGACCATCGGCCGCGCCGAGGGCAACGGCCTGCAGCTCTCCCACCCTTCGGTCTCGCGCAGCCACGCCCGGCTCTGCAGCGACGGGCTGGGCTGGGAGTTGAACGATCTGGGCAGCAAGAACGGCAGCTTCCGCGACAGCCTGCGCGTGGAAGCGCCGGCGCGGCTGGCCGGCGCGGCCTGGCTGCGCTTCGGCGACATCTACGTCGAGTTCACCCCGCTGGGGGACGAGGACGCCGCGCGCGAGGCCGGCCGCGCCCAGGCCCGCCGCACGCGCGCCACCGCCCTCACCCATGGCGTCGGCCAGGCGCTGGATCTGGACGACATGCTCAGCGCCAGCGTCCACGCGGTGACCGAACTGGCCCAGTGCGACCGCGGCTATCTGGTGCTGGCCGGGCCGGAGGCGCCGCGCGTGGCCGCCGCCTGCGGCACGCGCAGCCCGCGCGACTTCGGCGGCAGCACCGGCGCGCTGCAGCGCGCGCTAGAGCAGGGCCTGGGCACCGTGGCCCACGACATCGGCCACCTGCCCTGGCTGTCCACGCGCGAATCGGTGATGGCCTCTGGCATCAGCGCGCTGGCCTGCCTGCCGCTGTGCGACGGCGAGCGGGTGATCGGCGCGCTGTACGCGGACAGCACGCACCCCGGCGCGGCCATCACCGCCCTGGACATGGAACTGCTGCAGGCCTTCTGCGAGCGCTGCGCGCTGTGGCTGGTCGCGCGCGGCGCGCGCGACCGCACCGACCATGCCTCGGCCTGATGTCCGACGCACCCACCGCCACCGGCCTGCACCTGCACGATGTCCTGGCGAGCGGGCAGGTGCTGGCCGGCCGCTTCCGCGTCGAGCGCCTGCTCGGCATGGGCGGCATGGGCATGGTCTACCTGGCCAACGATCTGACCCTGGAAGTCCCGGTCGCCATCAAGGTGCTGCGCCCGGAGCTGGCCGAGCGGCCGCAGGTATTCGAGCGCTTCCGCCAGGAGCTGCTGCTGGCGCGCCAGGTCTCCAGCCCGCACGTGGTACGCATCCACGACCTGGCCGAACACCAGGGCCGCTGGCTGATCAGCATGGACTACGTGGCGGGCGAATCGCTCGAGTCCCTGCTCGCGCGCGAAGGCCCGCTGCCCATCGAGCGCGCCCTGTCCATCGCGCGGCAGATCGCGCTGGGCCTGCAGGCCGCGCATGCGCGCGCTGTGGTGCATCGCGATCTCAAGCCGGCCAACGTGCTGCTCGATGCGGAGGGCAATGCCTCGATCAACGATTTCGGCGTCGCCCGCTCGATGGCCAGCAGCGGGTTGACCCGGCACTCGGGCGCGATCGTGGGCACGCCGGATTACCTCTCGCCGGAGCAGGCGCGCGGCGAGACGGTCGACCCGCGCAGCGACCTATACGCGCTGGGGCTGATCCTGCACGAGATGCTGACCGGGCAGCTGCCCTTCGCCAACGGCACCATGGCCGAGGTGCTGGCCCAGCGCATGCTGCGCACGCCCGAACCGGTCAGCCGCGCGCGCCCGGAGACTCCGCCGTGGGTCGTGCGGCTGGTCGACCGGCTGCTGCGTTCGCAGCCGCGTGCGCGCCTGCAGGACGCGGCGCAGGTGGTGGCGGCCATCGACCGGCGCCATGTGGAACGGGAGGCCCCGGGCTGGCGACGCATCGCGCTGGTGGCGGCCGCGGTGGCCGTCGTGGCGCTGATCGGCTGGGCCGGCTGGTCGTGGCAGCACGCGCGTGCGCCGGCCGTGGCCGAGGCCCCGGTCGTCGCGCCGCTGGCGCGCACGCTGGTGCTGCCGCTGGCCGGCGACCTCGATCCAGTCCTGCGCGACGGTCTCGGCGCCTGGCTGCGCGATGCGCTGGAAGCGCGCACGGCCGTGGTCGATGCGGGCCGCACGCTGCAGGCGCTGCGTTCGGTCGACCCGACCGGCCAGGCCAGACCGGATCTGCCCGCCCTGCGCCGCGCGGCCGCCGCGCGCCAGGTGGTCGCCCCGCGCATGCGACACGACGCGCAGGGCTGGCGTCTCAGCGCCACGCTGGACGGTGCGGACGGCGGCACGCGTACGCTGGAAGGTCCGATCGCCGGTACGGCCAGCGCCGCGGCGGCCGGCTGGCTGACGACGGTGGGCGCGGCGCTCGGCCTCGATCCCGCACCCTGGCCCGCCCCGCCGCCGGACACCGCGCTGCAGGCCCTGGGCCGGGCCGGCATCGCGCGTGCGCAGAGCCAGGGCGCGCCGCGCCTTGCGGCCCTGACCCAGGCGACCGACGCAGCGCCGGACGTGCTGCCGCTGCGCCTGGAACAGGTGCGCGCCTCCGAGGCGATCGGCGAGGACGATCAGGCCGATGCCCTGCTGGCACGGCCGTTCGACTCCAAGACCTGGCCGCGCAGCGCGCAGATGCTCAGCGCCATGCGCGCCAGCGCCGAGGGCGATGCGGAGGCCGCTCTGACGGCATGGCAGACCATCGCCGACGCCAGGCCCGACGATGCCCAGGCCCAGCTCGACCTGGCCCGCGCCCAGGCCGCCGCAGGCCAGGGCGATGCGGCGCGCGCCCGGCTGCTGGCCCTGAGCAAGCGCGACCCGAACGACCCGCGGGTGTGGTTCGAGCTGGGCAAGCAGTCCATCCTCGCCGGCGACGCCGCCAAGGCCGTGGACGACTATCTGCTGCGCGCTCAGTTGCTGTTCCGCCGCGGCCGCGACCTGGCCGGCGAGGCCGAGACCGTCAACGCGCTGGGTGTCGGCTACGGCCGCCTGGGCCAGAGCAAGGCCGCCGAGGAGCAGTACACCCGCGCGGTCGACCTGCGCACCCAGGTCGGCAACCGCCGCGGCGTGGCCACCAGCCTGCGCAACCTGTCCGGCATCGCCAGCGTGCGCGGCGACTTCGCCGGCGCCGCGGCCCGTCTCGAACAGGCGCGCGCCCTCTATCAGGCGCTGGGCGACCGCGGCGGCCTGGCCGCCACGCACAACGAAGCCGGCCTGCTGGCCGAGGAGCGCGGCGACTACGCGCAGGCGCTACAGGCCTTCCGCGACGCCCTGCAGGCCTGGCAGCAGGTCGGCAATGCGCGCGGCACCGCGCAGACCTACAACAACATCGGCTTCGCCAACTTCCAGCTCGGCGACTACGACAGCGCCGCCGCCTTCTGGCAGCAGGCCGCCTCGGCCTACCGCGCGCTGGACGATGTCACCGGCCAGGTGCGCATCGAACAGAACCTCGGCCTGCTGGCCACCGCGCGCGGCCAGTGGCAGGACGCGGCCACCCGGCTGCAGTCCGCGCTGCGCACGGCCGAGGCGCACCAGATGTTCGAAGAGGTCGCCGTCACCCGCCGCAACCTGGCCGAGCTGGCCTACTGGCAGGGGCATCTGGCCGAAGGCCTGGCCCAGGCCGACCAGGCGGCGACGCTGTTCGAACAGCGCGACGACCAGCGCGGCCGCGCCGATGTGGCGGTGCTGCGCGCGCAGCTGTGGCTGGCGGCCGGGCAGCCGGCGCGGGCGACGACCGAGCTGGAACAGGACGCCAAGCTGTTCGACGAGGTCTCCGAAGAGCAGCAGGCCGCCCGCGCCCTGCTGCAGGCGCAGCTGGCCAGCCTGCGCGGCGATGCCCGCGGCGCGCACCAGGCGCTGGCCGAGGCCAGCCGCCTGGCCGATGCCTCCGGCGTGCGCCTGCTGCAGCTGCAGGCGCGCCTGCAGGGCGCGCACGACGAGGCGGCCCTGGCCGCGCTCGACGACGACATCGCCCGGCTCGGCCACGTCGGCCTGCGCCTGCAGTTCCTGCTGAGCGCGCTGCGCGACGGCGCCGATGCGCAGGTGCAGGCGCGCTATCGCGAGGCGCAGCAGCTGCTGCGCGGGGGCGATGTGCTGTTCGCCGCCGATCTGCATGCCCAGGCCGCGCAGCGCCTGGCGCGGCTCGGCCAGACCGATGCCGCCGCGCGCGCCGAGGCCGCCGCGGACGCGGCGCGGCGCACGCTGCTGGCCGGCCTGCCGGCGCAGGTGGGTGCGCGATGAGCGGCACCGACGACGCCGCGCGCTACCAGGCCCTGCTCGACCGGCTGGAAGCCAACGAGCGCGAGTTCCGCCGGCTGGGCCGCGCGGTGGTCAAGGTGCAGGAGGACGAACGCCGGCGCCTGGCGCGCGAGCTGCACGACGGCGTTGGCCAGAACCTCACCGTGCTCAAGCATCGCCTGGCCTTGCTCGGCACGGCGCTGGGGCCGGCGCAGGCGCCGCTGCGCGCGCAGGTGGAAAGCGCCATCGCGCTGTGCACCCAGACCCTGGAGGACACCCGGCATCTGTCGCGCCTGCTGCGCCCGCCGATCCTGGACGACCTGGGCCTGGAGGCCGCGCTGCGCTGGCTGGCGCGCAGCCAGTCCGAGGCCGGCGGGCCGCAGGTCAGCCTGGAGATCGGCCCGCTGCCGGCCATGGACGACGCGCGCCAGACCCTGCTGTTCCGCGCCGCGCAGGAGTCGCTCAACAACGCGCTCAAGCATGCGCGCTCGCGCTCGATCCTGCTGCGCCTGGTCGCGCACGATGACTGGGCGCACATGCAGATCGTCGACGACGGCGTGGGTTGCGACCCGGCGCTGGCGCTGACCAGCGGCGGCAGCGGGCTGGGCGGCCTGCGCGAGCGCCTGCGCCTGGGCGGCGGCAGTTTCCGGCTGGTGTCCTCGCCCGGCGCCGGCACCTGCGTGCAGGTGCGCGTGCCGCTCTCCGGCGAGTGAATCCATCGCCCAATTGACAAATCCGCGTCCGCATACGACAAACACAGGACATCGGATGTCACGTGCGCCGAACGATTTGGCATCGCTCCCTACCGGTCCCGCATGCCAACAGCTCCGATCCGCGTCCTGCTGGCCGACGACCACACCCTGGTCCGTGAGAGTCTGGCCAGCCTGTTGCAGGCGGCCGGCGGCATCCAGGTCGTGGCCCAGGCCGCCGACGGCGTCGCCGCGGTCGCGGCCGCGCAGACCTGCCAGCCCGACGTGGTGGTGGTGGACATCTCGATGCCCCGGCTCAACGGGATCGACGTGATCCGCAGGCTGCGCAGTGACGTCCCCGAGGCGCGCGTGCTGGTGCTGACCATGCACGAGGAGCACGAATACGTGCTGCACGCCGTGCGTGCCGGCGCCGCCGGTTATCTGCTCAAGGAGGCCGCCACGGCCGAACTGATCGCCGCCGTGCGCAACCTGCACGCCGGCCAGGGCCACTTCAGCCCGCAGGCCGCGCTCGCCCTGGCCGCGCAGATCCAGCAGCCCGGGCGCGAGCTGGACGACCCCTACCAGGCGCTGACCTCGCGCGAGCGCGAGGTGTTCCACCTCATCGTCGAGGGCCAGACCACAAAGGAAATCGCCCGGCGCCTGGACATCAGCACCAAGACGGCCGAGAACCACCGCTTCCGCGTGCTGAACAAGCTGTCGGTGCGCAACACGGCCGAACTGGTGCGCTACGCGGTCCGCCACGGCCTGCTGGACTGAGGGCGCCGCGTCCCTGCCGCCGCGCCGGAGCCGCGGGGTCGGCGCCGCTCCATACGCAGTAGTATGCTTGGCGGCCGAAGCGGGCCGGGAGGCGGCCCGCGCCGCCACCAAGAGCATCCGCATGAGCAGCTACCGCGCCCCGTTGAAAGACGTCCGTTTCGCCCTCTACGACGTGCTGGACGTCGAGCCCCTGTTCGCCCGGCTGGGCTTCGCGGACGCCAATGCCGAGCTGATCGACGCGGTGCTGGAGGAGGCCGGCCGCTTCACCACCACCGTACTGGCCCCGCTCAACCGCGTCGGCGACGAGGAAGGCTGCACCCTGGACGCGGCCACCGGCGAGGTCACCACGCCGACCGGCTTCAAGGAGGCTTATGCCCAGTTCGCGCAAGGAGGCTGGACCGGCCTGACCGCGGCCACCGAGTTCGGCGGCCAGGGCCTGCCGCACACCGTGGGCGTGCCGCTGGGCGAGATGATCAACGCCGCCAACCTGGCCTGGGGCAACTTCCCGCTGCTCTCGCACGGGGCGATCGAAGCGCTGAAGTTCCACGGCCAGCCCTGGCAGCAGGAAGTGTTCCTCAAGCCGCTGGTCGAGGGCCGCTGGACCGGCACCATGTGCCTGACCGAACCGCACTGCGGCACCGATCTGGGCCTGCTGCGCACCCGCGCCGAGCCGCTGGGCGATGAGCGCTACGCCATCACCGGCACCAAGATCTTCATCACCGCCGGCGAGCACGACCTGGTCGACAACATCGTCCACCTGGTGCTGGCCAAGCTGCCCGACGCGCCGGCCGGGGCCAAGGGCATCTCGCTGTTCGTGGTGCCCAAGTTCCAGGTCGCCCGCGACGGCACGGTCGGGGGGCGCAACGCGCTGCGCTGCGGCTCGATCGAGCACAAGATGGGCATCAAGGGCTCGGTGACCTGCGTGATGAACTTCGATGGCGCCGAGGGCTATCTGGTCGGCCAGCCGCACAAGGGCCTGCAGGCCATGTTCACCATGATGAACACCGCGCGCCTGGGCGTGGGCCTGCAGGGCATCGGCCTGTCCGAGCGCGCCTACCAGAACGCCCTGACCTATGCGCGCGAGCGTCTGCAGACCCGCTCGCTGTCCGGTCCCAAGTTCCCCGACAAGCCGGCCGACCCGATCATCGTCCACCCCGACGTGCGCCGGATGCTGCTGTCGATCAAGGCCCTGACCGAAGGCGCGCGCCTGCTCGCCCTGCACGCCGGCACCCAGGTCGACATCGCCCATCACGCCACCGACCCGGCCGAACGCGAGCAGGCCGACATCCTGGCCGGCTTCCTCACCCCGATCTCCAAGGCCTGCCAGACCGAGTGGAGCATCGAGAACACCTACAACGCGCTGCAGTGCTTCGGCGGCCACGGCTACATCCACGAGCACGGCATGGAGCAGCTGGCCCGCGATGCGCGCATCACCACCCTCTACGAAGGCACCACCGGCATCCAGTCGCTGGACCTGATCGGGCGCAAGACCGCGGCCAGCGGCGCGGCCGGGCTGAAGCTGTTCCTGGGCCTGATCGAGCAGTTCGCCAGCGCCCACCAGGACGATGCGGCGGTGGCCGAGTTCCTCGGCCCGCTGCGCGATAAGGCTGCCGAATGGGGCGCGCTGACCCAGGACGTGCTCAAGCGCGCGGCGGCCAATCCGGAGGAACTGGGCGCGGCCAGCACCGACTACCTGTTCTATTCGGGCTATGTCGTGCTGGCCTACTGGTGGGCGCGCAGCGTGGTCGCCGCGCAGGCCTCGCAGCACGACGCGGCCTTCAAGCAGGCCAAGCTGGAGACCGCGCGCTTCTACTACGCGCGCATCCTGCCGCGCACGCTGTCCCACGCCGCCGCCATCCGCGCCGGCGCCGACTCGCTGATGGCCATGGACGCGTCACGCTTCGACGCCTGATGTCACCGCGCCAGCGCGCTCCGGGGAAACTTCGGAGCGCGCTGGGTTGGGCCCAGTACACAATTCGTCATGCATCGGGTATAAGCTGTTTCCCCGATGGAAGCAGACACCGCTCAGCTTCATTCGGACGACTCCGGCAACCCGGTCCTGATCGACGGCGCCCTGCCGGATGCATCGTCCCCGGCCGATGGCCTCCCCGCCTCTCTCTCCGCACTGGCGCGTCCTTCCAGCGTGCGTTTCCTGTCGCTGGATGCGCATGGTCGCGTGCTCGACTGGATCAACTGGCAGGACGCGACCTGCCTGTACGCGCGCGATGCGGTGGCCTGGACCCTGGGCGATCCCTGCCTGACCGTGCGCGGCGGGCTCAACCGCCTGACCGGCCAGCAGAGCTATATCGAGCTGCATCCCATCGTCGCCTCGCGCGGCCATGCGCGCGCGGCCGGGCTCTCGCCCACGCCCGCGCTGACCAACCAGGCGCTGTTCGCACGCGACGACCACCTGTGCCTGTACTGCGGCCAGACCTTCTCGCGCCAGCTGCTGACCCGCGACCACGTGCTGCCCGTGTCCAAGGGCGGGCGCGATGTCTGGGAAAACGTGGTCAGCGCCTGCTTCCACTGCAACTCGCGCAAGGCCAACCGCACCCCGCAGCAGGCGCACATGCCGCTGCTGGCCGTGCCCTACCGGCCAAGCTGGATCGAGCACCTGATCCTGTCCAACCGCAACATCCTGGCCGACCAGATGGCCTTCCTGAAGACGCACCTGCCCAAGCGCTCGCGCCTGTCGGCCTGAAGGCCGAAGCCAGCCTTGCGGCCGATACTTCACATTCCGCGCCGTTGGGTGATCCCAGACTGACCGCCTTGCTTGCCCCTCCCTTCCCGGGGGAGGAAAATGCGCAACTGCATTGCCGACGGCCACGATGATCGACGCTACCCGCTATCCCCGCCTGTCAAGGATCGAGACGCCCGCTGACCTGCGCCGCTTCGACGAGGCCGAGCTGACCGCCATCGCCGACGAGCTGCGCGCCTACCTGATCGAGTCGGTCGGCCGCAGCGGTGGCCATTTCGCCGCCGGCCTGGGCGTGATCGAGCTGACCGTCGCCCTGCACTATCTCTACGAGACGCCCAACGACCGCCTGGTCTGGGACGTCGGCCATCAGACCTATCCGCACAAGATTCTCACCGGCCGCCGCGATGCGATCCACACGGTCAAGCAGGCCGATGGCGTGGCGCCGTTCCCCAAGCGCGAGGAATCCGAGTACGACACCTTCGGCGTCGGCCATTCGTCGACCTCGATCTCGGCCGCGCTGGGCATGGCCATCGCCAACGCGCGTGCCGGCAACGGCCGCCGCACGGTGGCGGTGATCGGCGACGGCGCGATGACCGCGGGCATGGCCTTCGAGGCGCTCAACCATGCCGGCGGCATGGAGGAAGAGCCCGACCTGCTGGTGATCCTCAACGACAACCAGATGTCGATCTCCGAGAACGTCGGCGCCTTGACCCAGCTGCTGGGGCGGATGAGTTCCTCGCGCACGCTCAACGCGCTGCGCGAGGGCGGCAAGAAGCTGCTCGGCGACAAGCGCAAGCCGCCGGCGCGCTTCATGCGGCGCTGGGAGGAGCACTGGAAGGGCATGTTCGTGCCGTCCACGCTGTTCGAGCAGATGGGCTTCCACTACACCGGCCCGATCGATGGCCACGACGTGCCGGCGCTGGTCGGCGCGCTGAAGACGCTCAGGGGCCTCAAGGGGCCGCAACTGCTGCACGTGATCACCACCAAGGGCAAGGGCTACGAGCGCGCCGAGGGCGACCAGATCGGCTATCACGCGGTCGGCCCCTTCGACCCGACCAAGGGCCTGCCCACCGTGGCGCCCGCCAAGAAGTCCACCTACACCGACGTCTTCAGCGACTGGCTGTGCGACATGGCCGCCGCCGATCCGCTGCTGCTGGGCATCACCCCGGCCATGCGCGAGGGCTCGGGGCTGGTGCGCTTCTCCAAGGAATTCCCCGATCGCTATTTCGATGTGGCCATCGCCGAACAGCACGCGGTGACGCTGGCCGCGGGCATGGCCTGCGACGGCGCCAAGCCGGTGGTGGCGATCTACTCGACCTTCCTGCAGCGTGCCTACGACCAGCTGGTGCACGATGTGGCGATCCAGCAGCTGGACGTGCTGTTCGCCATCGACCGCGGCGGCGTGGTCGGCCCGGACGGCGCCACGCATGCGGGCAACCTGGACCTGAGCTTCCTGCGCTGCGTGCCGCACATGCTGATCATGGCGCCGGCCGACGAGAACGAGTGCCGGCAGATGCTGTCCACCGGCTTCCGCCATCGCGGCCCGGCCGCGGTGCGCTATCCGCGCGGCACCGGCCCCGGCGTGGCGGTCGAGCCGACCCTGGACACGCTGCCGATCGGCAAGGCGCAGCTGCGCCAGCGCGGCCGGCAGGTTGCGCTGCTGGCCTTCGGCGCAATCGTGCCGGCCGCCGAGCAGGTCGCGCGGGAGCTGGGCCTGACCGTGGTCAACATGCGCTTCATCAAGCCGCTGGACCGCGAGCTGGTGCTGGAACTGGCGCGCAGCCACGACGGCCTGGTGACGCTGGAAGACAATGTGGTGGCCGGCGGCGCGGGCTCGGGCGTGGCCGAACTGCTCAACGCCGAGGGCCTGGCCGTGCCGATGCTGCACCTGGGCCTGCCCGACGCCTTCCAGCACCACGCCAGCCGCGAACAGCTGCTGGCCGAAGCCGGGCTGGACGCAGCCGGCATCCGCCGCGCGTTGCTGGCGCGCTGGCCGCAACTGCAGGCCGGCGCGACGCCGCTGACCGCGGCGCGCTGACGCCGCCCTGCCGGGCGCCCGATCAGCGCGCGCTCGGCGACCTCACTGCGCGTCGGGCGCCTCGACCGTGTAGCCGCGCGCCTTGAGCGCGTCGATCAGATTGTTGCGGCCCAGGATCAGGCCCATCGGCAGCAGGGCCACGGTGCTCTGATGCTGGGCCAGCGCCGCCTGGGCCTTCTCCAGCCACAGGTCCAGCGACTGCTGGCGCAGCGTGCTGAGGCCCAGCTTGCGCGCCAGGCCGCTCTCGCTGATCGCCGCCTGGCATACGCCGTACTGGGTCGCCTGCGGCGCGATGCGCAAGGTGTCGATGTCGCCGACCGCCCAGGCGTTGGCCTGGGCGCGCATCGCGTCGATCTCGTGCTCGAGCACGTCCAGCGTGCGGCTGAAGCAGCTGCGGTCGTCGAGCCCGGTGCGCTGGAATTCGCGGATCGCCGCCTTGGGATCCTCCAGCTTGGCGGTCGCCACCACGGAGGTGACCTTCAGGCCGGCGCGTTTGGCCAGGGTCTGCACCCGCTCGGCCACGACGTTGTCGGTGCTCAGCGCGGCGTCCCTCATCGCCGCCTTGTACAGCTCCAGCGCGGCGAAGATCGGGCGGCGCTGCTCGACGCTGCGGTCGCGCCCCAGATAGCGCGCCTTGAGCGCGCTCCAGCGCGCATACTCGGACGCCGGAACAACTTCCTGCAGGGTCTGGCCGTCGGGATTCTTGGCCGCCTTGAACAGCGACGGCAGCAGGAACAAGTTGCCGAACATGCCGCGCCCGGTGTCCAGCGACATGCTCGGCGGCAGCAGCAGCTCCTGCGAGCCGGCGATGGCCGATTCCACCTCGGTCGAACGCCAGTCCATGCGCTTGGGCAACGGCGTCAGCGTGCCCAGCACCCACAGCACATGGCCATCGCGGCTGATTTTCCACAGGCCCGGGCCCGGCTGCACGCCCGAGACCGTCATCGGCGCCAGGTCGGTGATCGCAGGCTCGCTGGCCGGCGGCGGCGTCGCCTGCTGCGCGGAGGCAGACAGCACGAATAGCAACAGCGGCGCGACCAGACTCAGGCGCAGCTTGCGCATACAAGGACCTCCTGCAGGGACGCCGGCCGGCGCCGATGGCCGGATCTTACGGGGCGCGCCCGCGTTTCAATCCAGGTCCGGCGCGCCCAGGGCGTGCAAGCGTTCAGCGATCTGCGGCGCGGCGTCGAGCAGCGCGAAGCCTTCCCAGACGAAGCCGGGCGCGACGGTGCAGTCCACCAGCGCGTAAGGCGCCTCGGTCCACGCACGCTGCCAGTGCCCCGCCGGGACGACGGCCATCGCGGAAGCATCAGCGCTCAATGCGAGCGTCTGCAGCGTATCGTTCTCCGGATCGAAGATCTGCAGCTGCAGGGGCCCGCCCTGCCGCCAGTGCCAGCCCTCGTCCGCATCGACCCGGTGCCAGCGGCTGCGTTGGCCCCGGCGCAGCAGGAAGTGGATGGCCGTCATGGCCGGGCGCAGGCGCCCGGCGTGCAGCACTTCCAACTGCGAGGCGTGGATGCGCCGGTAGTAGCCGCCTTCGGGATGCGGCGCGAGCTGCAGCGCGGCGATGAGCTGATCGATGTCCTGCGTCATGGCGGCATGCTAGCAGCGGCGCGCATATGCCTCGCCTGCATCCGGCGCGCGCCGCGGCACCTCGCGACCGTTTTTCACCGATCGGCCAAAGGGACCTTAGTCCGCGCGGTCTGCCCGCGCCGCGCGCAGGCAGACGCCGAAGAAAGTCAGCAGATCCACCGAATACCGCTTGATCAGGCGCCGCGGCTCGTGCAGCAGGCGGTAGGCCCACTCCATGTGCAGCTTCTGCACCCACTGCGGCGCGCGCTTGGCGTTGCCGGACAGGAAATCCAGCAGCGCCCCCACGCCGAAGGCGAGCGGCACCTGCAGCGCGGCGCTGTGCTCGAGGATCCAGCGCTCCTGGATCGGATTGCCCAGCGCGACCAGCAGCACGTCCGGCGCCGCTGCGTTGATGGTGTCCACCAGGCCCTCGCCCTGGGCGCGCATCTGCGCATAGCCGTCGCAGACGCCGACGATCTGCTGACCGTAGACGCCCTCCAGCGCGCGCGCGGCGGCCTCGCCGACGCCCGGCTTGCCGCCGAGCAGGAAGAAGCGCAGCGGCCGGCTGCTGGACTGGCACAGGCGCGGGATCAGGTCGGTGCCGTTGAGGTTCTCGGCGAAGCGACGGCGGTGCACCAGCATCGCCGCCAGATCCATGCCGATGCCGTCGTTGACGATGGTTACCCCGGCCGCGTGCATCTGCGGGCGCAGCGCCTGGCACTCGACGACGAAGTTGGTGTTGGCGAAGAACACCCGCTGGCGATCGCCCAGTTCCAGCGCGCGCAGCAAGGCGGCGGTGAACACCGGCAGGCGCGTGCTGATGACCGGATAGCCGCCCAGAGGCAGGCGCTCGGCCTGTGCATCGAGGTCGTTGGGATGGCTGGGAAAAACGAGCATTCAATCACCGGGGGGAAAATGGGCGATGCGTGGCGCACCTCGGATGCGGCCGCATCGAGACAGAGATCCGGGCAGGACGTCCGTGTGCGCACAGGGCCCCGGACGGCCGATCCGGCGCCGGGGTCATCCCAATGAACGCAAACCCCTCACGGCGCCGGTCACCCTGTTCAGGCCGTGACGCGGATTTCCGGATAGCGCTCCGGTTCAAGCAGGCGATCGGTGGTCTGCGGCCAGTCCAGGCACTGGCGGTGGCGCACGTGCGGGGCGGCCAGGGCCTGTTCGATGGCAGCGCGGATCGAGCCCGCATCGCCCGGCGTATAGCCGAAGCGCGAGGCGTAGCCGCCGACCACCGCATGCGGGCAGACCGCCGGCAGGCCGAAGAAATCGTACTGCAGCAGCTTCATCGAACTGTCCGCCAGATACGCCGGCACCTGTTCGGAGGCATAGGGCGCGATGCCGAAGCGCGCGTGCTTCATGTAGCGCACCACGTCGGTGTGCTTCATCTCGCCGTAGACAATGACGTTGTCGCCATAGTCCGGATCGCGCCCCTGGCCCGAGCCGATCACATGGAAGGTCACCTGCGGGAAGGCATGGCTGGCCTGGGCGATGAAGGTCGGATCGAACAGCATCGAGCCCACCGAGACCGCATGGATGCCGGTGTCCGGATAAGGATTGGGATCGCCCAGCTTGTCCAGCCCGGGATCGACGCCATGACCGACGTGATAGACGTTGTGCTGGCTGTTGATCTCCTCGGCCATCACCGGCGATACCAGCGCGATCGCATCGAGCATGCCGCACACATTGTCGAACTCGCGCGTGATGTATTGCGCCACCTCAATCGTGCTCAACCCGTCGGAGGCGCGATACACCAGGCGCGCATTCGGATTGAGCTGCTTGCACAGGCGGATGAAGGCCACGGCCGTGCCGCTCTCCAGCACGATGACATCCGACTCGCGGATCCACTGCACCAGCTGCGCCGGCGGGCGCGCCGCGTAGGCGCGGAACATCAGGTTCTCGATCGGACGCAGCCATGCGCGCCGGGTATTGAACGGATGCACCAGCGTGCGCCACAGATAGCACTCCACGCCCTTGTGGAGGACGACCTGATTGGCGGTCGCGTCCAGCGGCAGGCGCAGGTCGTGCTTGTACTTGGACAGGCGGCTGTAGCGCAGGGAGAAGAAGCGCGTGGGACCGCGCTTGGCCAGCTCGTCGGCGATGAAGTGGATATTGGCGCGTCGCGGGGTGCGGTAGTCGTGGGCGGACAGCACCAGATAGCGCGTCTGCTCCTGGCCCGACCGCGGCTTGGCGGTGGCGGAGGCGGGGATCGTGCGCGCGGTGGCGGAAGGCGAAGCGTCGAAGGCCGGCATGGCAACTCCAGTGGGGGGATGGAGAGCGGGTACGGTCGCTACAGCGTCGTGGCCTGCAGCGACGGCAAGCATGTGTCGGCCGCCACATCCAAGTCCGGGTGCTGCGTCGCAAAAATCACGGCCCGGGGCCTGGAATCGGCCGGTCACACCAGCGAGGGTGGCCCGCGGCGCGTTCACCGAACATGAGCCAGGAGGCGTCATCGACGCCGAAACTGAACCCGCGCGGCCTTAAATCACGCGCGAGATGCGAAGTGCGAACTCCATCACGCGGCCGAGCCGCGCCGGCGTAGCAGCTCGCGGCTGCTCAGGATCGTGGCCACGTCCCGCCGGAACGCCGGCCACAGCAGGCACACCAGGCCGAACGCCAGGACGATCGCCACGAAGCCGATCGCCAGCTCCAGCACCGGCGTCTGCGTCCAGTGTCGCGCCGCCGCCCACGAGGCCGCGCCGCACAGGCCGTAGCCGACCAGCGCCCGCAGCCCGTTGTTGAACATCGCCCTGCCCGGCGCCTGGCCGATCCGGGTGACCCAGATCACCGACATCGGCCACATCAGCGCCAGGCCCAGCGCATAGCCGACCGCCACGCCTAGCGCGCCCCAGTGCGAGCCCACCAGGATGCACACGATCAGCAGCGCGCGTGCGATCACCGAGTAGATCAGCTGCGCCCGCATCAGGCCCAGCGACAGGAACACCCAGTAGGTCGCATAGGCCACGACCTGGAACACGCCACCCAGCGTCAGCACCTGGAAGATCGGCACCGCCCCGCGCCACTGCTCGCCCAGGAACAGCCGGATCAGCGGCTCGCCCTGCGCGCAGGCGAAGGCGAAGATGGCCACGATCAGATGGACCATCACCGTCTGCCCGCGCAGCAGGAAGGTCGAATAGCGTTCGCGCTCGTCCTGCAGCTTGGACAGCACCGGCAGGGCGACGGTGGTGGCCGGCGCGTTGATCTGGTTCAGCGGCATCATCAGCAGCTGGAAGGCGCGGTTGTAGAGGCCCAGCGCCTCGGCGCCGAGGCGATAGCCGATCAGCACCTGACCGATGTTCTGGCTGGCGTAGCCCAGCGCCTGGGCAGCCATCAGGTTCCAGCCGAAGCTGAGGAAGTGGCGCATCTCCACGCCACGCTGCGGGCGACCGGGCAGCCAGCGCGCGGCGATCATCGCGACCAGCAGGCCGACCGCGCCGCCGACCACCTGCTGGATCACCAGCGCCCAATAGCCCAGGCCGGCCAGCGCGGCGATCACCGCCGCGATCAGCCCCAGCGACTGCCCGCCGACATCGCTCAGCGCCAGGCGACCGAACATCAGCTCGCGGCTCAGATGCGCGCGGTACTGGGTATTCATGCCGCTGAGCAGGAAGGTCACCGACATGACCTGGCTGACCGCCGCCAGGCGCGGCTCGTGATAGAAGCGCGCGATCCAGCCGGCGCCCGCGAACACCATCAGGCCCAGCACCAGGCCAATGGCACTGTTCATCCAGAACAGGTTGTCGCGCTGCGCCTTGGACAGGCTCTTGGCCTGGATCGCGGCCGAGGACAGGCCGAAGTCGCGCAGGATCTCGCAGATGCCGACCAGCGCGGTCACCATCGCCATGACGCCGTAGTCTTCCGGGCTCAGCAGGCGCGCCAGCAGGATGATCCCGCCGAACTGCACGACCATGCGCGCGCCCTGCCCGGCCATGGTCTTGGCCGCGCCGGCCGCGGCCCGGCTGCCCAGGCCCGGATGCGACGCGCCCGCGTCCGACTTCACGGCCACCGACACGCCCTCACCGGCTGCGGTCGTCCGCGGCGCGCCGATCGCGCGCGGGGTCGGTGTCGGCCGCCTGCGTCTGGCCACGGCGCTGGCGGAGCGCGGCGAGATAGCTGCGGTAATGCAGCTGCCCGGCCTGCGACCAGTCGCGCCGCGACAGATCGGGCGTCGGCGCGCGGGGCGTGTTACGCGCCTGCGCCAGGCCCCACTGGATCACCTGCGCATCCAGCTCGCCCTCGTACATGAAGACCCAGCCAGGCCCCACTTCGGCGGCGACGGCCGCGTTGTTGGCCGTGCGCGGCACCAGCACCGGCCGGCCCAACGACAGGGCCAGCAGCAGGGTGCCGGAGTTGTGCATCTCCTTGTAGGGCAGCACGACCAGCTCGGATTCGGACACTTCAAGGGCCAGCGTCGGATCGTCGACGTACTGCAGCAGGGCGCTGACCCGCGGATAGCGTGCGCAGGCCGCCTCCACAAGCGCGCGCATCTGCGGGCTGGCCGGGTTGCCCACCACGCGCAGGCTGCAGCCGGGCTCGTCGAGGTCGGCCATGGATGTCAGCAGGCCTTCCACGCCCTTGTAGGGCCGGATCAGGCCGAAGTGCAGCAAGCGCCCGGCCACCGGCCTGCCCTGCGGATGCGGCGCGAACCAGTCGATGTAATGGCCGTGCAGCGCGGTATCGGTGCCCGGCGCGCGCGGCTCGGTGGTCTCGTTGATGCGGATCCAGCGCGAGGTCATGCGGTCCATGCGCCGCAGCAGCCAGCGCTCGACCGCGCCGCCCTGCTCGTGCGGGGCCAGGTTGTGCAGCGTGCGCACGATCGGCGTGCGCAGCACGGTCCAGCGCAGCAGCAGCAGCGCGACGGCGCACTGGCGCAGGCCGCGGCCCAGGGCGGTGGCATGCCGCATCGTGTATTCGGGCCAGTGCAGATGCACCACGTCGTAGCGCGAGAGCAGCGCCGTGCGCAGCGACCAGAAGCGCACGCGCACCAGCGGCGACAGGGCCGCCAGCAGCTGCACCAGGTAGGGGTTGGTCTTGGGCGTCGGCGCGTTGAACTGCTGCAGCACGGTCAGCAGCGGCTTGCCGGTGTCGCGCGCCTGCGCGTCCTGGTCGTGCGTCGCCATCACGCGCGCCCCGCCGTGCCCAGCGCGGCGTGATATTCGTCCACGTAACGTCCCACCACGTGGCGCCAGTGGTAGCGCTGCACGAAGTCCATGGCCGCCTGACGACGCGTGGCGAAGGCCTCTTCGGGCACGGCCGTCAGCGCCTGCGCCGCCTGCGCACCGGCCTTGGGTTCCATCGGGTCGACCAGCACGCCCAGTCCGGATTCCTCCACCAGCCGCCGGAACGGCGGGATATCGCTGAGCACCGGGATCAGTCCGGCGCTCATCGCCTCCACCGGCGCGATGCCGAAGCCCTCGTGCCGCGACAGGCAGACGAAGTACTGCGCACGTTCCAGCAAGGCGGCCAGCTCGGCCTCGGAGGGCGAGGCCACAACCTGCACGTGACCGGTCAGCCCGCGCGCGGCGATGTCGCGCGCCAGGCCGTCGGCGGTGAGGTCGTATTCGCGGCCGGCGATGATCAGCTTCCAGTCCGGATCCAGCGCGCGCAGCGCTTCGAACAGCGCCAGCGTCTCCAGCAGCCCCTTGTTGACCGACCAGCGCCCGAAATAGATCAGTGTCCGGCCCGGCGTCTGGCTGCCGCGACCGGCGAACTTCTGCACGTCCACGCCGTTCTCGATCACGCGCAGGCGCTTGGGCGCCACCACACGGGAGAACAGGCTGCCGTCGTTCTCGCTGGTCGCCACCACGCGCTGGTAGGCATGAGCCGAGGCCCGCGTGATGCTGGAAAACCACAGCTGCTTGAGCCGCGAGGCGTAGCCGGTGTGGAAGAAGCCGCCGTGCGTGGACACGATCATCGGCTTGCGATGCACCAGCCGGGTCGCGGCCAGATAGTCGAAGAAGAAATCGATGCCGTGCACATGGACCACGTCCGCCGACCTGATCGCGCCCAGCACGCTCGGCGTGAGCGGATAGCGGCTGGATCCGGACCACGGCAGGCGCCTGACCGGGATCTCGCGATGCGCGGCCTGGGCAGGCAGGCGCACCTCGGGCTCGCTGAAGATGCGATCCAGCGTCACCACTTCCACCTGGTCCTGGCTGTTGTCGCGATGATGCAGGGCGACGTTCAGCACCACGTCTTCCAGCCCGCCGACGGAGGGGTGGAACTGACGCACCACATGGACGACCTTCATCGCGCGACCTCCGGCGATGGCGCCACGGGGGGCCCCATCGCATGCGCCTCCTGCGCAAGACCGGTCGGCGTGCGCCAGGGCACGCCCTTGAGCTGCCACAGCGCACCGCAGACGAACCACCACAGCGCCGCGGACTTGACCGAGAACAGGCTGTTGGACACCAGCAGGCCGACGGAGAACGCCAGCATGAAGAAGTTCTTGAACGCCTGCCCGTCCTCGGTCGGCATGTCCAGGCCGAAGGCGTAGGCCAGCAGGAAGAAGCCCACCACCATGATCGACTGCGAGGCGATGAAGTAGGCGATGCCGCTGTCGAAGTACTTGTAGGGCGCGTCGAAATCCAGCCCCATCCAGGCCTCGGCCGGCATCTGCAGCATCGCATTCACGGTTAGGTAGACGCGGCCCAGCGTGTTGTCCTGGTAGGCGCTCACGCCCGAGATCCAGACGATCGCCGCCGCCCCCAGCAGCACCAGCGGCATGATCAGGAACGAGAGCCGTTGATCCAGACGTCTGAGGAACGGAGCACCCAGGATCAGCAGGAGACTGGTGCCCACCGCAAGCCGTCCGTCGGTGGCCACGATCAGGAACAGCAGCAGGCCCACCGACAGCGCCACCTGCCCCAAGCGCATCGAGCGCCAGAACGTCAGCAGGATCGCCACGAAGAACACGATGAAGTTGCCGGCGGTCACCGGCTCGACGAAGATCGAGGACGCGCGCGGCAGGTTGCTGCCCGGCAGGAAGTTGCGCTCGCCCGGACGCGTCGCGCTGACGAACAGGTTGCTGTCCTCGTTCCAGAAGCCGCCCTCGTCCAGGCCGCGCGTGTTGACGTAATAGCTCTTCGGGTTGACCCAGTCGCCATACAGATCCGGCGCGGCCAGCTCGAAACCGGCCACCAGGCTGATGATGACGGCCATGCGCACGAACAACTTCGGCAGCGAACCGCCGTACGCCGATCCGAGCACCAGGAAGGCGAACGGAATGATCGCGTCGCGGATGAACTTCGCGTCCACCCGCCACTCGATCAGATAGCGGAACAGCAGCACCGCGACGATCACGGTGATCCCGGCGATGAGCGCCACGACCTTGGAGCGCTCCAGGGTCCAGATCCCGATGCCGAAGCAGCCGGCGTAGATCAGCAGCTCGGCGACATAGGTCAGCGCCGGCGAGACCGGCGTGACCTTCGCGTTGACGAAGGCGAGCAGGAAGTTGTAACCGACGGCGAACAGCAGCAGCAGCTCGATCAGCAGATCGCGTTGCCGGTGCGTGGCCCGCGCGTGCGTGGCAGCGCGCACCGGCACGGCCTCATGGGGAACTGCGGCCATGGATCAGTACGCGGTCTTCTGGCCAAGCACACGCACGGCCGTGAGCACGATGATCTTGCAGTCCAGCCACAGCGACCAGCGGCGGATGTAGTCCAGGTCGTACTGCACGCGCTTCTTCATGGTGCGCAGCTCCGGCGTCTCGCCGCGGAAGCCGTTGACCTGCGCCCAGCCGGTGATCCCCGGCTTGACGTAATGGCGCTGCATGTAGCGGTTGATCAGCTTCTCGTAATGGCTGTTGTGCTGGGCCGCATGCGGGCGCGGCCCGACGATGGACATGCTGCCGCCGAGCACGTTGAAGATCTGCGGCAGCTCGTCGATGCTCGTGCGGCGCAGGAACCCGCCGAAGCGCGTGATGCGCGCATCGCCCTTGGTCGCCTGCTTCACCTCGCCCTTGCCCGCGCCGGGCTGGTCGACATACATCGAGCGGAACTTCAGCATGTAGAACTCGCGGCCGCCTAGGCCGTTGCGCTTCTGGCGGAAGAACACCGGGCCGGGCGAGCTGAGCTTGACGCCGATCGCCACGGCCAGCAGCAGTGGCCACAGCACCAGCAGCGCGCCGATGGCCACGATCTTGTCCTGCAGCGACTTGGCCACCACGAAGTAGTTGTTGCGGTCCACGCCGCCCTGGCGCAGGTTGATCACCGGCACGTTGCCGATCTGCTCGCCCTGCTGGTTGAGCATGCCGAAGTCGAACAGGTCGGGCACCAGCTTGACCGTGATCGGATAACGGTCCAGCACCTGCAGCAGCGCCTTGATGCGGTCGCGGTCGCCCAGCGGCATGGAGATCCACACCTGCTCGATGGTGTTCTCCTGCAGGTAGCGCTCGAGCTCCTCCGGCGCGGAGATGCCCAGGCACGGCAGGCGGCTGGACGCGGCGCTGGGCACCATGTCGTAGCGGCTCTGGAAATAGCCGACCAGCTGCAGACCCACCCAGCTGTTGCGCGACAGGTAGTGCTGCAGCTTGAACACCGGCGTGCGCAGGCCGATCACGACCACGCGCTGGGTATCCAGGCCGCTGCTGCGCAGCGCGCTCAGCACGTTGCGCAGGACGGTACGCGAGGCCACCAGGCCGACGAACCCCAGCAGATACCAGGCGCCGAGCCAGCTGCGCGAGACGAACTGCCCCATCTGCACCACCAGCGCGTGCACCGCGAACAGCGCGAACACGCCGCTCCAGGCCACGCCCAGCACCATTACCTCGCGGCCCAGGCCGCGCCCGCGCCAGCTGCGATACAGCGGAAAGGCGGTGAAGCAGATCACCGCATAGAGCAGCGTGGTGCCGATCACGCCGCGGTAGCCCACCGCCGGCAACCAGGTGTCAAACCGCAGCCGATAGGCGATCAGGGCCGCCGCGACCACCACCACGATGTCCGAGACCCGCAGCAAGACATCCGCCGCCGCCGAATACTTGGAAAGCAGACGCGGCGAGGTGCTTGTATCGGTACCGCTACTGAGGTCAGCAAGAAGCATGGCGCTCTCCAATCTGGTGCTTCACTGGCATGGCGCCTGGGCGCGCATGCCGGGAAACGATGCTCGATGTGGTTAACCCTTCCGGTTAACGCGCGAAACGCTTGAGAGCGTCCCGGACGTCAGGCCGACGGCCACCACCTCGCACTGGAGCACTGCATGTCCCCCTGTTCACCGAATAACTTCCCGGCGAACAAACCAGTTGCTGCGGTGCAACACTCGCAGAAAGACTGCGAAGGTTCTGTGCACCAGCTCACGGGTCGGGGCTCGAATGCAGGCTCCTCGTCTATTCAGTTTTGATGCGTCGTGTGGGGCTGCGAGCGTCGCAGCGAACCGGCCAGATGCAGCAGCAGCGCGAGCACCAGGCCGAGGAAGAAACCGAACACCAGGCCCAGTGCCAGGTTCACCACCAGCCGCGGCGAGCTGGGCGTGCTCGGAATTTCCGCCTTGTCGATGACCGAGATATTGTTGGCCCCGACGTTACCTGCGACGCCGATCTCCTTGAAGCGCTGCAGCAGCGCGTCGTACAGCTGACGGTTGGTGTCCACATCGCGCTTGAGCATGTTGTAGCGGATGCTGCGCTCTTCCAGATCCAGCTGGTCGTGCTTGAGCGCACTGATGCGCTGCTCGGTGAGCTGCTCCTGCTGGGCCGCCGCATCGTATTGCGACTTCAACGAGGCCCGGATGACCGCCACCTCGCGGCGGATCTGCTGGTTGCCCGCATCGATGCGGCTCTTCAGGCGCTGCATCTCCGGATAGTCGGGCTTGTAGGTGGCCAGCTTCTGGTTGTACTCGGTCTCCATCTCCGACTGCGCTTCGCGCAGGTTCTGGATCAGCGGGCTGGAGACCACCTGCGGCAGGTTCATCCCGTCGCCGGCGCGCGCCTCGTTCCAGGCGGCCTCGGCCTGCAGCTTGGCCGCCTGCGCGGTGGCCAGCATGCCGTTGAGCTCGCTCAGGTTCTGCGCGGGCAGCGAAGGCTGGTTGTCGCCGATCGAGACGATCTGCTGATCGCCCGAGTAGTCCACCAGCGCCCGCTCGGATTCCTCCACCTTGCCGCGCAACTGCTCCAGCCGGTCGGACAGATACTTGACCGCGAAGGTCGAGGCATCGAGCTGGCGCTGCAGGTTGTCGGCGATGAAGGTCGAGGCGTAGGCGTTGGCGACCTGCGCGGAGAGCGCCGGGTCGGGCGAGCTGAAGTGGACCTTGGCCAGACGCGAGTTGCGCACCGGCTCCACGTCCAGCCCGGCCAGCACGTTGTCGGTCAGCGCACGCTCGACCGCCTCCTGCTGCCGCTTGCGCACCGTGGCCTTGTCGCCCTCGGCGCCGTCGGCGGCCTGCGCGGCGACCTTCTCGGCCAGCTCCTTGTAGGCGGGATGCTCGGCCAGATGGGTCGTGCGGATGACCTGCTGGGCCAGCGAACGGCTGCGCAGCAGCTCGTACTGCGTGTCGTAGAAGTCGCGGTCCATCGGCGACTCGGCCGGCATCAGGTTCTCGATGTTGACCACGTTCATCGCGTCGCGATTGATCTGCAACGTGGTGGTGGCCTGGTACTTGGGCGTCATCAGCAGCGTGACCACCAGCACCAGCGCGGCCACGGCCAGCGTCACGCCCGCGATCAGCCAGCGGCGGGTGGTGATGGCGTGCCAGTACTCCAGCAGGGTGACGTCGGCGTGTCTTGCGTTGAGATGACCGGGGTGGTGGTCGACCGTACTCATCGATAAGCCCTGAAAACCATGACGAAGGGGGTCAGCTCAAGCACGGTGCGCAGGAGCAGGCGTGCGTCGGAGCGATAGACCACGACGATGTCGCCTCCGTAGATTTCCGGATCGGGGTTGGCGCCCTTCTCGATCTCGGTCAGATCGAAGCGCGCGATCATCTTCTGCCCGCCGATCTCGCGGAACACCACCACGTTCTTGCGGCTGGCCAGATCGCTCACGCCCTGCGCCTCGGCCAGGGCCTGCTGCAGGGTCAGCTGCGTGGCGCCGTTGAGCGGATAGTTGCCCGGCTTGGACACCGCGCCGGACACGGTGATGCGCTGGCTGGTGAACTCCTGGATCAGCACCGAGACCTGCGGGTCCTGCAGGAAGCGGGCGCCGTAGCGCTGGGTGATCTCGCCTTCCAGCTCGCTGCGCGTCAGCCCGGCCGCCTTGAGGTTGCCGATCAGCGGCAGCGAGATCATGCCCTCGTTGTCCACGCGCACCTGGCGCTCGAGATCCTCGATCTGGAAGACCTTGATCTCGATCAGATCGCCGGCACCGATGCGGTACTCCGGCGTTTCCTTCAGCTCGCCCAGCGGATCGGGAGCCGGCAGCGAGGTCGCGACCTCCTTGGGCACGGAATTGCAGCTGGTCAGAAACAGCACGCACGCCAGCGCGAGCCATGCCAACAAACTTCGAACAGAGGGCGATGAGGCCATAAAACGGTCGTCTACCTTTGGGTTGGGGGGAGGCCCGCGGGTGCCCAACCGGACGGGTGTTCCGGTGTGGCGAGAGTTTCGTGACGTGGTCCGACGATGTGACCTGTCGAACTCAAGGTCACCAGCCGAATGTGAATACGGCCTGCGATCGACTATCGCATAGCGATGCGTCGGCCTCCAGACTGACATCCCAACGAACGATGCCTCCAGTCACGAACCGCGTGCCGGCCTCCCCGGCGCATTTCCTGTCGTTTCCCGGCAAAACCCTTTGCTGCTGCTGCTTTGCACAAATTGGATAACGCGGGTCGTGCGCGACACCGGACAGACTTTTGTGACAGAGCGCGCGTCTGCGGCTTCAGGTCGCAGTTACTCGATGCTCAGCTAGCTCAAGGCGGTTTAACGCAATGGGCTGGGAGGCAAGTAAATCGAGCGGGCATGGTCCCAGCGCAGAAACGCAAAACGCCCGGAAGGCCGGGCGTTTGTCTGGAACTCCACTGCGATTGGTCGGGACGGCCGGATTTGAACCGACGACCCTCTGCCCCCCAGGCAGATGCGCTACCAGGCTGCGCTACGCCCCGACGTCGCAAAGAACTTCACCCACCGTCGCGGTGGGCCGCGCATCATACCGGATTCATCCGCGGGCGGGCACCCCACCGCGCTCCTTCGATGGCGTAAGCCGCGGCCGCGCCTTCAGCGGCGCAGCAGCTGCAGGACTTCTTCCAGCTCCAGGCGCACCTGGCGCACGATCTGGTTGCTCAGGGCCGATTCCTGCTTGGCGCCCTCGCCTTCCAGGCGCAGGCGCGCGCCGCCGATCGTATAGCCCTGTTCGTAGAGCAGGCCGCGGATCTGCCGGACCATCAGCACGTCGTGGCGCTGGTAGTAGCGGCGGTTGCCGCGGCGCTTGACCGGCTCCAGGCTGGGGAACTCGGTCTCCCAGTAGCGCAGCACGTGCGGCTTGACGTCGCACAGCTCGGACACCTCACCGATGGTGAAGTAGCGCTTGGCCGGGATCGGCGGCAATTCCTTGTTGCTGCCGGGATCAAGCATTCGGGTTGCCTCCTGCGTACGCCTCGACGCGTTCCTTGAGTTTCTGGCCCGGGCGGAAGGTGACCACGGTGCGGGCGGAGATCGGGATCTCCTCGCCGGTCTTGGGGTTGCGGCCCGGGCGCTGGTTCTTGCGGCGCAGGTCGAAGTTGCCGAAGCCGGACAGCTTGACCTGGCGCCCCTGTTCCAGGGCGTCACGCAGCACGTCGAAGTACGCGTCGACGAATTCCTTGGCCTCGCGCTTGTTCAGACCGACTTCGTCGAACAGGCGTTCGGCCATCTCCGCTTTGGTCAATGCCATTGGTATTTCCCCGAGAGCCTCATCCGCGCATGCCGGCGCCGTGTTCCTGCGCCAGGGCGGCCACCGTTGCGGCGACCACCTCGTCCACATCGCGATCGTTCAATGTGCGCGTGTTGTCCTGCAAAATCAAGCCCATAGCGAGGCTCTTTTGACCGGTTTCGACCCCGGCGCCGACGTAGCGGTCGAACAGCAGCACCTGCCTGAGCAGCGGGCCGGCCGCCTTCCACACCGTCCGCTCAATGGCGGCGAAGGGCACCGCCTCGGCCACGGTGAAGGCCAGGTCGCGGCGCACCGACGGGAAGCGCGAGAGCTCGCCCGCACGCGGGATCTGGCGCTGGACCAGCGGCGCCAGGTCCAGTTCGAACGCCAGCACCGGCAGATCCAGGTCCAGCGCCTTGAGCAGGCGCGGATGCAGCTGCCCGATCCAGCCGATCACCCGCCCCTCGCGCAGCACCCGCGCCGAGCGACCCGGATGGCCGAATCCCTCGCTCGCCGGCTCGAACGTCAGCGCCGCGCCCGACGCCGCCGCCAGGCTCTCCAGGTCGCCCTTGAGGTCGTGGAAATCCACCGCGCGCGCCGGCACGCCCCACTGCTCGGCATGCGCATCGCCACAGACCGCGGCGGCGATGCGCAGCGTCTCGCGCGGCGCCTCGCCCTGCCCGGCCGCGGCGAACACGTTGCCCAGCTCGAACAGGCGGATCCGGCTGGTCTGGCGCGCCGCATTGCGCTGCAGGGCGGCGACCAGACCGGGCAACAGGGAGGTGCGCATCACGCCCAGCTCGCTGCTGAGCGGATTGGCCAGCGGCACCGCGCCTTCGGTCAGCTCCCAGCGCGCCAGCAACTGGGCGTCGACGAAGGCGAAGTTGACCGTCTCCAGCAGGTCGCGCGCGGCCAGCTGGCGGCGCACGGTGGCCTGGTCCAGCCGGGTCTCGCTGTCGGCGGCGATGCGGGTGGCGCCGCCGGGCAGCGTGGCCGGGATGCGGTCGTAGCCGTGGATGCGGGCCAGTTCCTCGATTAGGTCTTCTTCGATGGCGATGTCGAAGCGCCGGCTGGGCGCGACCACCGACCAGCCGGCGTCGGTGGCGTCGACCTGCATGCCCAGCGCACGCAGGATGCGCTCGATTTCGGCGTCCGGGATCTCCAGACCGAGCACGCGCGCCACGCGGGCGCGGCGCAGCGCGATCGGCGCCGGCGCGGGCAGATGCTGATCCAGCGCCGCCTGCACGACCGGGCCGGGCTGGCCACCGGCCAGCTCGACGATCAGGCGCGTGGCCACCTCGATGGCCTGCGGCGCCAGCGCCGGATCGACGCCGCGCTCGTAGCGATGCGAGGCATCGGTATGCAGGCCCAGGCGCCGGCCACGGCCGATGATGGCGGCCGGCGCGAAGTAGGCCGACTCCAGGAACACGTTGCGCGTGGCGCTGGAGACCTTGGTGTCCTGCCCGCCCATGATGCCGGCCAGCGCGACCGGACGATCGGCATCGGTGATCACCAGGAAGCCATCGTCCAGCGCGGCGGTGCGGCCATCGAGCAGCTGCAGCGACTCGCCGCTGCGGCCGTGGCGCACGCCGACCGGACCGGTCAGCAGATCGCGGTCGAAGGCATGCATCGGCTGGCCCAGCTCCAGCATCACGTACTGGGTGATGTCCACCAGCAGCGATACCGGGCGCACGCCGCTGCGGCGCAGGCGCTCGGCCATCCAGATCGGCGTGGCGCGGGTCGGATCGACGCCCTCGATGACGCGGCCGCAGTAGCGCGGCGCATCGGCGCCGGCGTCCAGCGTCACCTGCAGCGCATGCTCGTGCACGGCGGGCACCGGCGTGGCGTCGAAGGGCACCACGTCGCTGCCGCTGGCGGCGGCCACGTCGAAGGCGATGCCGCGCACGCTGAAGCAGTCGGCGCGGTTGGGCGTCAGCTTGATCTCGATGCTGGCATCGGGCAGGCCCAGGTAGTCGGCGATCGGCGTCCCCACCGGCGCATCGTCCGGCAGTTCGAGCAGGCCGGAGGCGTCGGCATCCACGCCCAGCTCCTTGGCCGAGCAGAGCATGCCGTTGGAGTCCACGCCGCGCAGCTTGGCGGCCTTGATGGAGATCTCACCCAGCCTGGCGCCGACCATCGCCAGCGGCGCGACCAGCCCGGGGCGCGCATTGGGCGCGCCGCACACGATCTGCAGGCGCTCGCCGGTGCCGGCATCGACCTGACAGACCTGCAGGCGGTCGGCTTCCGGATGCCGGGCGCAGTCGACGATGCGCGCCACCACCACCTTGTCCAGGCCTTCGCCCAGTGCGGTGACGTCCTCGACCTCCAGGCCGATGGCGGTCAGCGTCGCCGACAGTTCCTCGCGCGTGGCGCCGGTGGGGACGTGGCTGCGCAGCCAGTTTTCGCTGAATTTCATTTTGAAATTCCGGGATTAGGGATTGGGGATTCGGGATGGGTGAGAAGCGGACTCATGCGAGGTCGGGGCCGGGCCCGAAATCCGCTCTTACGAATCCCGAATCCCGAATCCCCAATCCCATCGCTCAAGCAAACTGCCGCAAAAACCGCACATCGTTCTCGAAGAACGCGCGCAGATCGCTCACGCCGTAGCGCAGCATCGCGAAGCGCTCCACGCCCATGCCGAAGGCGAAGCCGGTGTAGCGCTCCGGGTCGATGCCCACGCTGCGCAGCACGTTCGGGTGGACCATGCCGCAGCCCAGCACTTCCAGCCAGCGCGTGCTGCCGTCGGGCTGCTGCCAGGCGATGTCCACTTCAGCGCCGGGTTCGACGAAGGGGAAGTAGCTGGGGCGGAAGCGCATCTCGAAATCGCGCTCGAAGAAGGCCCGCACGAACTCGCTCAAGGTGCCCTTGAGGTCGGCGAAGGTCGAATGCTCGTCTACCAGCAGGCCCTCGCACTGGTGGAACATGGGCGAATGGGTCTGGTCGCTGTCGCTGCGATACACCTTGCCCAGCGCGATCATGCGCAGCGGCGGGGCGTGTTCGCCCATGTAGCGCACCTGCACGCCGGAGGTATGGGTGCGCAGCAGGCGGCCATCACCAAAATAGAAGGTGTCGTGCATGGCGCGCGCCGGATGGTGCGGCGGAAAGTTCAGCGCCTCGAAGTTGTGCCAGTCGTCCTCGATCTCCGGGCCGTCGGCCAGCTCGTAGCCCAGCCGGCCGAAGATCTCGGCGATGCGCTCGATGGTGCGGCTGATCGGATGCAGGCCGCCGCGCGTGCCGTCGCGGCCCGGCAGGGTCACGTCGATCGCCTCACCGGCCAGGCGCGCGTCGAGCGCGGCGTCCTCCAGCACGGTCTTGCGTTCGGACAGCGCCTGGGCGATGGCATCGCGCGCGCGGTTGATGGCTTCGCCGGCGGCCTTGCGCTGGTCGGCCGGCAGCGTGCCGAGCGCCTTGAGCTGGGCGGTGACCTGGCCGTTCTTGCCCAGCAGCGCCACGCGCAGGGATTCGACCGCATCGGGCGCGGTGGCGGCGGCGATGTCGGCCAGCGCCTGCGCAGTGAGGGATTCGATTTGGCTCATCGGTCCTTGGAGGTCCTGGTAGGAGTCCGGCGGCGACCCGGCTCACGCCTTCGGGTCGCCCAAAACAAAAATGGGGAAGGACTCGCGCCCTTCCCCATGCATGCAATGCTGTTTCCGCCGAAGCGCCGCGCGGAGGCGGTGCGCTTCGATGGATCGACACTTATGCCGCGAGCGCGCCCTTGGCCTTTTCAGCCAGCGCCGCAAAACCGGCGGCGTCGTGGACGGCGATGTCGGCCAGGACCTTGCGGTCCAGGGTGATGCCAGCCTTCAGCAGGCCGTTCATGAAACGGCTGTAGCTCAGACCGTTGATGCGGGCCGCCGCGTTGATGCGGGTGATCCACAGCGAACGGAAGTTGCGCTTCTTCTGCTTGCGGCCGATGTAGGCGTACTGCTGGGCCTTGATGACGGCCTGCTTGGCGACGCGGAACACCTTGCGGCGCGCGTTGTAGTAGCCCTTGGCCTGGCTGATGATCTTCTTGTGACGGCGACGTGCGGTCACACCACGCTTGACTCGTGCCATGGTCTAGTTCCTCAGAGGTAGGGCAGCATGCGGTTCAGACGGCCGGAATCTTCGGCGCGAATGATGTTCGTCGCACGAAGACCACGCTTCCGCTTGGTCGCCTTCTTGGTGAGGATGTGGCTACGGTTGGCGTGGCCAGCCTTGAACTTGCCGGAGGCGGTCTTGCGGAAACGCTTCGCCGCCGCCCGGTGGGTCTTGATCTTGGGCATTGCTAGATCCTTGTGGGTTTCGATAACTGGTCTGGGCGGTGGCCTGCGCCACGCTTTCCGTCCTGCCCCAACCGGCTGGTAAGTCGCTGATCCGGAACGGATCGGCGACAGGTTCCTATGGCCTTTCGGCCGCCCGGCGATAAACCGGGCCGCGCATCATACATGGCCGGCGATTTCCTTGCAAATCAGCAGGTTCGCAAAGGGCCAGGAACGATGAACCGGGCGCGGGCCCGGTCAGGCGGCTTGCGCCACAGGGCGCCCGCGAAGGGCGCCACGGGAGGCTTACTGCTTCTTCTTCGGCGCGATCATCATGACCATCTGCCGGCCTTCCAGGCGCGGACGGGACTCGATGATGATGTCCTCGCCCAGGTCGCGCTCGATGCGCGAGGCCATCTCGCGACCCAACTCCTGGTGGCTCATTTCGCGGCCACGGAAGCGGATGTTGACCTTGACCTTGTCGCCCTCTTCCAGGAAGCGGCGCATGTTGCGCAGCTTGATCTGGTAGTCGCCCTCGTCGGTGACCGGGCGGAACTTGAGTTCCTTGATCTCGACCTGCTTGGTCTTCTTCTTGGCCTCGTTGGCCTTCTTCTGGGCTTCGAACTTGAACTTGCCGAAGTCCATGATCTTGCACACCGGCGGATCGGCCTGCGGCTGGATCTCGACCAGGTCCAGACCCTCGTCCTCGGCCATGGACAGCGCCTCGTCGCGCGAGAGCACGCCGATCATTTCGCCGTCGCTGCCGATCACGCGCACGCGCGGGACGCGGATCTCCTGGTTCTTGCGGTTTTGCTTGTTATCGGGGGTACTGATGTTGCAGTCTCCGTGATGGAATGGGGCCGGCACCCCTGACGTGCCGGTTCCTTAAAGGTCAGGCCGCTTGCTCGGCCGCGAGGCGTTCGGCGAAGGCCTGGACCGACATTGTGCCCAAATCCTCGCCTGCGCGCGTGCGCACGGCCACGGCGCCATTGTCCCTCTCGCGGTCTCCGACCACCAGCAGATACGGCACCCGCTGCAGCGTGTGTTCGCGGATCTTATAGCCGATCTTTTCGTTCCGCAAATCCGAAACCACGCGGAAACCTTGATTTGAAAGGGTTTTCGCCACCTGCTCGACGTACGGCGCCTGGGCGTCGGTGATGTTGGCGACCACCGCCTGGACCGGGGCCAGCCAGGCCGGGAAGGCCCCGGCGTGGTGCTCGATCAGGATGCCGATGAAGCGCTCCATCGAGCCGACGATGGCCCGGTGCAGCATGACCGGGTGCCGTTTCTGGCTGTTTTCGTCCACATACTCGGCACCCAGGCGGCCGGGCATCATGAAATCGACCTGCATCGTGCCCAGCTGCCAGGTGCGGCCGATGGCGTCGCGCAGGTGGTACTCGATCTTGGGGCCGTAGAAGGCGCCCTCGCCCGGCAGCTCCTGCCATTCCACCCCGCAGCTGCGCAGGGCCGAACGCAGCGCGTCCTCGGCCTTGTCCCAGGTGGCGTCGTCGCCCAGGCGGGATTCGGGGCGCAGGGCGATCTTGATCTGGATGTCCTCGAAACCGAAGTCGGCGTACACCTTCAGCGCCTGCTGGTGGAAGGCGGTGACCTCGGCCTCGATCTGCGCCTCGGTGCAGAAGATGTGGCCGTCGTCCTGGGTGAAGCCGCGCACGCGCAGGATGCCGTGCAGCGCGCCGGAGGGCTCGTTGCGGTGGCAGGCGCCGAACTCGCCGTAGCGGATCGGCAGGTAGCGGTAGCTGTGCAGGCCCTGGTTGAACACCTGGACGTGGCCCGGGCAGTTCATCGGCTTGACCGCGTAGGTGCGCTTCTCCGACTCGGTAAAGAACATGTTCTCCTTGTAGTTGTCCCAGTGGCCCGACTTCTGCCACAGCGACACGTCCAGGATCTGCGGGCAGCGTACCTCGCCGTAGCCGCTCTCGCGATAGACCCGGCGCATGTACTGCTCGACCACCTGCCACAGCGCCCAGCCCTTGGGATGCCAGAACACCAGGCCCGGGCCCTCTTCCTGCAGGTGGAACAGGTCCTGCTGCTTGCCGATGCGGCGGTGGTCGCGCTTCTCGGCTTCCTCGATGCGCTGGATGTAGGCGTCCAGCTGCTTCTTGTCGGCCCAGGCCGTGCCGTAGATGCGCTGCAGCTGTTCGTTCTTGGCATCGCCGCGCCAGTAGGCGCCGGAGATCCGGGTCAGCTTGAAGGCCTTGAGGAAGCGCGTGTTGGGCACGTGCGGGCCGCGGCACATGTCCACGTATTCCTGGTGGTAGTACATGCCCATGGCCTGGATGTCCTCGGGCATGTCCTCGATCAGGCGCAGCTTGTAGTCCTCGCCGCGGGCCTTGAAGATTTCGATCACCTCGGCGCGCGGGGTCATCCGCTTGATCACGTCGTAGTCCTGCGCGATCAGCTCGGCCATGCGCGCCTCGATGGCGGCCATGTCCTCGGGCGTGAAGGGGCGCTCGGAATAGATGTCGTAGTAGAAGCCTTCGGCGATCACCGGGCCGATGACCATCTTCACGTCCGGGTAGAGCTGCTTGACGGCATGCCCGACCAGATGCGCGGCGGAGTGGCGGATGATCTCCACGCCCTCCTCGTCCTTGGGCGTGATGATGCGCAGGGTCGCGTCGTGGTCGATGACGTCGCTGGCATCGACCAGCACGCCGTCCACGGCGCCGGCGACGGTGGCCTTGGCCAGGCCCGCGCCGATCGACTGGGCGACCTGCATGACGGAAACGGGGGCATCGAACTGACGGCGGCTGCCATCGGGGAGCGTGATCGTGATCATGGGCTTTTCAGGGGCTTGGGGCCGCGCCGACGACCGGGCGTCGGAGGCGAGGAAATCTGGGGACGGGTCTGCGCAAACACAAAGGGCGCCACACGGGCGCCCTTGCAGGTGACCATGTGCGTGGATCAGCGGTGGGCGGTGGTAGTGCTCATGTCGCACGCTCGGCCGGCGCGGGGCGCGGGCCACCTGACTCATCGTCGAAACGGACCTGCATGGTAGCGCAAAGCCCGCCGCGACGGGCAACGAGGCCCGCGGACGCCGCCGCTATACTGCCGGCCCACCCGCCCGCCCGCGCCCGCCCGTGTCCCCCGAACCCGTCGTCGCCGAACTGATCGAACTGCTCAGCCTGGAGCGCCTGGAGGAGAACCTCTTCCGCGGCCAAAGCCGGGACATCGGCACCAAGTACGTGTTCGGCGGCCAGGTGCTGGGCCAGGCCCTGTCGGCGGCGCAGGCCACGGTCGACCCGGCCGCCCAGCGCCGTGCGCACTCGCTGCACGCCTACTTCCTGCGCGCAGGCGATGTGGAAGCGCCGATCGTCTACGACGTGGACCGCACCCGCGACGGCGGCAGCTTCTCGGTGCGCCGGGTCACGGCGATCCAGCACGGCAAGGTGATCTTCTTCTGCGCCGCGTCCTTCCAGGGCGACGAGCCCGGGGTCGAGCACCAGCCGGAGATGCCGCAGGTGCCGGCGCCGGAGGACATCGACGAGCAGCCCTCGGTGCCGCCGCAGGTGATGGCCACCCTGCCGCCCAAGGTGCAGCGCTGGCTCAACCGGCTGGGGCCGTTCGAGTTCCGCCACGTGCAGCCGCGCAACGAGCTGGATCCGCAGCGCCTGCCGCCGCGGCAGCAGTTCTGGTTCCGGCTGTCCGAGCGGGTCGGCGACTCGCCCGAGCTGCACCGCACGCTGCTGGCCTATGCCTCGGACTACCAGCTGCTGGGCACGGCCAACTTCCCGCACGGCATCAGCTACTACCAGCCGAATGTGCAGATGGCCTCGCTGGACCATGCGATCTGGTTCCATCGCCCGTTCCGCGCCGACGACTGGCTGCTGTACGCCATCGACAGCCCGACCATGCAGAACGCGCGCGGCATGGCGCGCGGGCTGATCTTCGACCGTGCCGGTCGGCTGGTGGCCAGCACCGCGCAGGAGGGCCTGATCCGCGTGGTCCCCAGCGCCGGCGATGCGGCCCACGTGCCGGCCAAGGAATAAGGCAGCCCCGTGCGCCAGATCTTCACCAGCCAGCGCGTGGAAACCGTCGAGGGCGTGGCCCAGTTGCTCGAGCAGGCCGGCATCGCCACCTACATCAGCAACGGCCGCTCCTATCACGGCCGCCGCGGCAGCCAGTTCAAGTATTCCGACCCCACGCCCAAGGCCAAGCAGCCCACCGTGTGGGTGCGCCATGCCGACGACCAGCTGCACGCGCGCGAACTGCTGCGCGCCCAGGGCCTGCTGGAGACCACCCGGCCCGGCGTGGCGCAGCCGCTGGCCTTCGCCGAGCCGGACCAGGATGTCCACAACAAGCGCCGCTGGGCGCTGCGCATCCGCCTGGTGCTGCTGGCGCTGATCGTGGCCGCGGCGGCGTTCACCTTCCTGCACCACCGCGCCCTGCGCCAGCAGGCGCAGGCAGAAGCGCAAGCGGCCGCCGCCGCGCAGGCGGCCGCCCGCCAAGCGCGCACGCCGCAGGACGATGGGCTGAAGGACGACGAGCAGCGCGTGCGCATCCCGATGCTGCCGCCGGCTTCGCCGCCGCGCTGATCCGGTCACATCCGCCAGGCCGGCGCGTCATGGAACGAGGATTTCGACCGGAAGCCTTGCCATGCACGCCCTGACCCTGGATGCCACGCTGCACCACGAACTGCCCGCCGCCCGGCGCGGCGACACGGCCGCCTATGGCCGGATCGTGTCGGCCTGCCAGAACACGATCACCGCCATCGCCCTGTCGATCACGCGCGATGTGGCGGCCAGCGAGGACATCGCCCAGGAGGCCTTCCTGCGCGCCTGGCAGCGGCTGGACCGGCTGAAGAACCACGACAGCTTCCTGCCCTGGCTGCGGCAGATCACCCGGAATCTTGCCCGCGACCACCTGCGGGCACGCAAGCATGCCGCCATGACCGGGCAAGACGCCGAGCTGGCCATCGCCATCGCCGCCGATCCCGCGCCCGAACCCGGCGAACGGCTGCTGGTCACCGAGCAGGAGACCGCCGCGCTGGAACTCATCGACGCCCTGCCCGCCGAGAGCCGCGAGACGCTGCTGCTGTACTACCGCGAGGGCCAGAGCTCGCAACAGGTCGCCGCGCTGCTGGGCTTGTCCGATGCCGCCGTGCGAAAGCGCCTGTCGCGGGCGCGCGAGCAGGTGCGCAGCGAGCTGCTGGCGCGCTTCGGCGAATTCGCGCGCAGCTCGGCGCCGGCGGCGGCCTTCGCCCTGGTCGTGACCAGCGCGCTGACGGTCGGCACGCCGCCGGCCGCGGCGGCCACCGCGCTGGGGCTGGCCGGGTCGGTCGGCGCCAAGTCCGTGGGCAAGCTGCTGCTGGGCGGCCTGGGCAGCATCGGGATCGGCGCGGCCGGCGCGGGCCTGGGCGTCTGGCTGGGCCTCAAGCGCAACCTGCGCGGCGCCCTGGATGAGCGCGAGCGCACGCAGCTCAAGCGCAGCGCGGCGCTGAGCGCGCTGCTTTCGCTGGCCTTCGTCCTGGGCATGCTCGCCTATGCGTCCTGGGGCCACGGCTGGCTGGTGCCGCTGCTGCTGACGCTGGGACTGTTCGGCGGCGTCAGCTACCTGGGGCTGGTGGTCGAGCCGCGCATCAAGGCGCGGCGCCATGCCGTGGAAGCGCAGCGCGATCCGGTCAAGGCCGCGCGGGATCGCCGCCGCGAGCGCTGGATGGCCTGGGCCGGCTTCGTGCTGGGCATGGCGCTGGGCGGCGGCGGCCTGGTCTGGGGAATGATGGCCAGCGGTCGCCTGCCGTTCTGAGGCAGGAGCGCCGGGGAAGGACCGCGCCATGCGTCGAGGCGTGGTCGTCCTGAAAAGCAAAACCCCGCGCCGTTCCCGGCGCGGGGGCTGCTTGAACCGCAATCGACCCGTTACGACTTGGCCGGTGCGTCGGCCGGCGGCGGCGGGGGCGGCGGCACGCCGTCCGGGCCACCGCGATGCCCACGCGGACCGCGCTCGTCGCCCGGACCATGCATCGGGCGGTCCGGCTTGGCCGCGTCGAACTCGGCCTTGCTCAACAGGCCGTCCTTGTTGGTGTCGGCCTTGGCGAACCATTCGTCACGACGCTGCTTGACCTTCTGTTCGAAGTCGGCCTTGTCGACGAACCCATCCTTGTTGACGTCCATCTCCGCGAAGCGGGCGGCGAACTTGGGATCGGCCTTGGCTTCGGCGGCGCTGATACGGCCGTCGTGGTTGGTATCCAGCCTGGACAGCCAGCCATCAGGGCCCGGGCCGTGGCCGCGTTCACCGCGCGGCGGGCGCGGCAACTCGTCGCGGCTCAGGAAGCCGTCCTTGTTCTTGTCCAGGGCGTCGAACTGCTTGGCCAGCCAGGGGTTGGCGGCGGCTTCGGCACGGCTGATCTTGCCGTCCTGGTTGGTGTCCAGGGCCTTGGGCGACGGGGGCGGCGGCGGGGGCGGTGTGCCGGCGTCCTGGCCAGCGGCCCAGGCCGTGCCGGCGCCCAGCGCAGCGACGATGGAAAACGCGATCAGGGTCTTGCGCATGCGTGCTTCCTTCCAGTGTCGTGGCAACGTGCCACTGGCAAGGAGAACGCCGCATCGCGGCCCGCGTTGACCCCGGGCACGGGCGCATTAAGACGGCGGACAGCCGCGTCAAGACGAGGCGCCGACCGGCGGCGATGGCGGCGGCGGGCGGCAGGTCGTCTGCCCGCGCCACGACGCGGACCCGATCTCACATGGCGGGACGGCGAGGGCACAGTATGCTGCGGCCATGCCGACGCCCCTGCCCCATCCGCTCTGCAACGCCGCGCTGCCGCGGCGCGCGTGCGGCGCGCGGGGAGAAGGAGGCGCGGCATGATGGGCAGCGGCGCCCTGCCGCCGCGCGACGACGTGCGGCTGTTCCATACCGGCGAACATGCCTGCGGCTACTGGCCCGAGCGCACGGCGCGCGACCTGGTGCTCGACCCGCGCGATCCGCGTCTGCCGATGTTCTATCCGACCGCGCTGTCGTGGGGCTTCCGCCGCTCCGGCGATCTGGTCTATCGCCCGCATTGCCATGGCTGTCGCGCATGCGTGCCGGTGCGTATCCCGGTGGCGCATTTCACGCCCGATCGCAGCCAGCGTCGCTGCGCGGCGCGCAATGCGGGGGTGGAGGCGCGCGTGGTGCCCGCCCAGCGCAGCGAGGAGCATCTGGCCTTGTACCAGCGCTACCTCACCAGCCGCCATGTCGGTGGGGGCATGGACGATCACGGCGCGAACGAGTTCGAACAGTTCCTGGTCGGGCGCTGGTCGCAGACGCGCTTCCTGGAACTGCGCGAGGACGGCCGGCTGATCGCGGTGGCCGTCACCGACCGGGTGCCCGGCGCCCTGTCGGCGGTGTACACCTTCTTCGACCCGGACCTGGCCGCACGCAGCCTGGGCACGCTAGCGATCCTGCGCCAGATCGACTGGGCCCGACGCGACCTGCGCACGCATCTGTACCTGGGCTACTGGATCGATGGCCACCGCAAGATGGCCTACAAGCGCCGGTTCGCACCGCTGGAAGCCTTCGACGGACGCACTTGGGACCGCATCGAGGATGTGGCCGGCTAGCCGCTGACCCGCTCATTGTCGTTCCCGCGAAAGCGGGAACCCAAGGACGTTGGCGCTTGCGTGCGAAAGCCGCTGGAGTCCCGCCTTCGCAGGAATGACGGGCGTTGAAGGCTAGCCAGGCGCCGGGTGTCATCTGCGGCGCATAGAATCCTGCGATGCGACTGACTTCCCTGCTCTGCCTGATGGCCCTGTCCACGCTTGCCGGCTGCGCGCACGATGCCGCCGTGCCGCCCGCCCCCTCTGCCCCGCTGCGGGTGGCGACCTACAACACCTCGCTGTATTCGGACCAGGCCGGCGAACTGATCGCCGAACTGGAAGGCGACAGCGCACACGCGCGCAAGATCGCCGCGGTGCTGCAGGTCGTGCGGCCCGATCTGGTGCTGCTCAACGAGTTCGACTACGACCCGGCGCAGCGCGCGGCCGATCTGTTCCAGCATCGTTTCCTCGAAGTCGCCCAGCCCGGCGGCGGCGCGCCGCTGCGCTATCCCTACCGCTATCTGGCCGAGGTCAACACCGGCGTACCCAGTGGCCTGGACCTGGACAACGATGGCCAGGTCGGCGGACCGGGACGCGCGGGCGGCAACGATGCCTGGGGCTATGGCCTGCATCCGGGGCAATACGGGATGCTGGTGCTGTCCAAGTATCCGATCGATGCGGACGCGGTGCGCAGCTTCCGCCTGCTGAAGTGGTCGCAGGTGCCCGGCGCGGCCAACCCGATCGATCCGCGCAACGGCAAGCCCTGGTATTCGGCCGTGGCCTGGTCGCAGCTGCGGCTGTCGTCCAAGTCGCATTGGGACGTGCCGGTACGCGCGCCGGGCGGTGTGGTCCACTTCCTGGTCTCGCATCCGACTCCGCCGGTGTTCGACGGGCCGGAGGACCGCAACGGCGCGCGCAATGCGCAGGAAATCGCGCTGTGGCGCCATTACCTGGACAACGCGCCTGGCGCCGCCTGGCTGTGCGACGACGCCGGCCGCTGCGGCGGACTGGAGGCGGACGCGCGGTTCGTCATCGCCGGCGATCTCAACAACGACCCGGTCGACGGCGACGGCCACCACGAGGCCATCGTCGAACTGCTCGAACATCCGCGCGTGCTGCGCCATCCCACGCCGACCAGCGCCGGCGGCGAGGCGACCGCGCGCGCCTACGCCGCCAAGGGCGTCGCCCATCGCGGCGCCCCGGCCCAGGTCACCGGCGACTTCGGTCCCAAGGCCGGCGCGATGCGGCTGGACTATGTGCTGCCGTCGGTAGGCTTCTCGTATCTGGGCGGCGGCGTGTTCTGGCCCGCCAGCGACGATCCGCACGCGGCCATCGCCGATGGCAGCGACCATCACCTGGTGTGGGCGGACCTGCAGCGCTGACGATCGCCGTCGCTCGCGCGTCCCCGGGCTTCAGGGCGAGACGAACAGCCGCTCGCTGAGGAAGTCCACCCAGACGCGCAGCTTCGGCGAGAGCTGGCGGCTGGACGGCCACAGGATGGAGAACTGCCCCGGTGTCTCCATGAAGGCCGGCAGCAGGGACACCAGGCGCCCGTCCTTGATCGCATCGCGGGCGAGGAACTCGGGCATGTAGGCGATGCCCATGCCGCCGATGGCCGCCGCGCGCAAGGCCTCCATGTTGTTGCAGGTCAGCACGGCGCTCACCGACTGACCCGCATCGCCTTCGACCCCCGAGAGCGACCAGGGCTGCAGCTTGCCGGTGGTCGGGAAGCGGAAGCGCAGCGCGTCATGCGCCTGTAGTTGCGCCGGGGTGTGGGGCGTGCCGCGCAGGGCCAGGTAGTCCGGCGATGCGCACAGGACGAAGTGGAATGGTCCGAGCCGCCGCGACATCAGGCTGGAGTCGGGCAGCACGCCGCTGCGGATCACCGCGTCCATGCCCGATTCGACGACATCCACGATGCGGTCGTTGAAGTCCAGGTCGAGCTCGACCTGCGGATACAGGCGGCGGAACTCGGGCAGCAGCGGCAGCAGGAACCGGTAGCCGATCACCGGCAGGCCGATGCGCAGGGTGCCGCGCGGCGTGCGCTGGGCCTGCGACAGCATGGCCTGGGCATCCTGCAGCTCATCCAGGATGCGGCGGCAGCGCTCCAGGAACAGGTGGCCGGACTCGGTCAGCACGATGCGGCGCGTGGTCCGCTGGAACAGGCGCGCGCCCAGCGATTGCTCCAGCGCGGCGATCCGCTTGCCCACCGCCGACGCCGACAGGCCGAGCGAAGCGCCGGCAGCGACGAAGCTGCGCAGCTCGGCGGCCTTGACGAAGACGTTGATGGCGGACAACTGATCCATGCCGCGGTCATTGCGGAGATTTTTTCCTCAATTTACGGAAATCCTGGCGGTTTTTCGAGCGTTGCAGACGCCATAGCGTGTCACGACGTTCCCCGCGCCCTGATGCCCCCATGTCCCACCTTTCCTCCTCATCCCCTGCCGCGCATGGCGGCCTGTTGCTGCTGGCCGTCTGCGCCGTCGCCCTGGCCATGCCGCTGAGCTTTTCCGCCGGCGCGCTGGCCGTGCCGGCCATCGCCCGCGATCTCGGCGGCAGCGCCGCGGCCCTGAACTGGGTCACCAATGCCTTCATGCTGGCCTTCGGCAGCCTGCTGATGGTGGCCGGCGCGCTGGCCGATCGCTTCGGCCGCCGGCGCCTGTTCCTCGCCGGCACGGCCGGGTTCGCGGCCAGCTCGGTGCTGCTGTGCCTGGCGCCCAGCCTGCTGTGGCTGGACCTGCTGCGCGCCTGCCAGGGCGTCGCCGCCGCCGCGTCCCTGGCCAGCGGCAGCGCGGCGCTGGCGCAGCGCTTCGAGGGCCCGGCGCGCCTGCGCGCCTTTAGCCTGCTGGGCACCACCTTCGGCACCGGACTGGCGATCGGGCCGCTGCTGGCGGGCAGCCTGGTGGTCTGGCTTGGCTGGCGGGCGGTGTTCGCCGCCGGCGCGCTGCTGGCCGGTCCGGCCTGGTGGCTGGCGCGCCGCACCATGCGGGAAAGCCGGGCACCTTCGAGCGGTCCACTGGACTGGCCAGGCGCGGTGGCCTTCACCGCGACCGTTTCGCTGCTGACCCTGGCCCTGATGCAGGTGCCGCTGCATGGCTGGCTCGGCGCCGGCACGCTGGGCTGCGCAGGCGCGAGCCTGGCGCTGCTGGCGCTCTTCATCGCGATCGAGGGCCGTCGTCCGCAGCCGATGCTCGACCTCTCGCTGTTCCGCTATGCGCGCTTCGTCGGGGTGCAGGTGCTGCCGGTGGCCACCTGCTATGGCTATGTCGTCCTGCTGGTGCTGCTGCCCCTGCACCTGATCGGCATCGAAGGTCTCGACCCGGCGCGTGCGGGACTGGTGATGCTGGCCCTGTCGGCGCCGATGCTGGGCGTGCCGATGCTGGCCGCACGGCTCGCGCGCGAGGTGTCCGCGGGCGCTCTGTGCGGGGTGGGCCTGCTCGTGGCGGCGCTGGGGCTGGCCTGGCTGGCGAGCCGGATCGGCGGCCCGCCGGCCGGTCTGGTGGCGCCGCTGCTGGTGATCGGCGCCGGCACGGGCCTGCCCTGGGGGCTGATGGATGCGCTGTCGGTCAGCGTCGTGCCCACCTCACGCGCCGGCATGGCCGCAGGCATCTTCGGCACGATGCGCGTGGCCGGCGAAGGCATCGCGCTGGCGCTGGTGGGCGCCCTGCTCGCCGACTTGAGTCGATCGCACCTCGTGCACATGGGCGCGGCAGGCGACCACGCTCCGGCGGCGGCGGCCGCGCTGGCCGCCGGCGACCTGGGGCAGGCCGCGCGCCTGATTCCCACGCTGCCCGCGGCACGGCTGGTCGCGCTGCAGACCGATGCGCTGCAGCTGCTGCTCTGGGTGCTCTGCGCCATCACCGGCGTCGCCGCGCTGGTGGTGCTTGTCATGCTGCGCCGGCCGGCCGCGCCCAACGACGCGCACGCGACCGCATCTGCTTGAGCGTCCCTGCCGTCCGGACAGCGCAAGCGTCGTCCGGAAGCAGGCACGCCCCCGCGATCAACCTCCTGCGACGGGCGGCGGCGTTGGATCGATGCCCGAATCCCATTCGAAGAAGCCGGACACGCCCAGGATCCGATCGGCGGCAGCGCGCAGCGCGTCGCTGGCCTGCTCGCCCGAGCCGGTGAGCGACTGGCGCAACAGCGCCGCCAACACCGGGTCGGCTTGCGAGAGCAGCGCCAGGCGCTCCTTGGGCCGAGGCAGAAACTGGCCCTGCTGCAGGCTGTGGTAGGCCACCAGGGCCTCGACGGCCAGGGCACGGGCCTGCGCCGCGTCGGCCACGTCGGGCTCGGCGATGAAGTCCAGCGCATCCTCCACCAGCGTGGCCGCTGCATAGCGCTCGCGCGTCAGCGCCTGTTCGTCCAGGCCGGGGCCGCGCTGCAGCCGTTCCGAGGCCAGGCGCTGCAAGTCCGCCATCGCGCCGCGGGGATCGGCCACCAGGACGCCGGTGGCCAGCATGTGCGCCATCACCGGCCGGCCCGCATCGGCCTCGCTGTGGATCGCGTGCAGCAGCCAGGCGCGGGAATTGAAGAACAGCTCGGCCGGCACGCCGTTGAAGCGGCGCTGCACGCGACGGCGCCACGCGCCGTCATGGAGGATGACCACATCCAGATCGCTGGACGGCCCTGGATTGCCGCGCACGATGCTGCCCGACACGACCAACCCCGCCGGCGCGACGATCTGCGGCACCCAGGCCAGCAGTTCGACGAGGGCCTGCCGATGCCGGGGCTGCAATGTTTCGCCCAGTGCGGCCCACGACCTCTGCGTCTGCTCCTGCATCGCCGCTCCCTCAGGCCAGCGTGATCTCGATCGCCGCCGCGGCCTCGCGCGCCTTGGCGCGGGCGGCGTCGATGTCGGCGCCGCGGGCCAGGGTGACGCCGACGCGGCGCTGGCCTTCCACGCGCGGCTTGCCGAACAGGCGCAGCGCGGTATCGGGCGCTGCCAGGGCGGCCTCGACGTGGGCGAACACCGGCACGCCGTGGCCTTGAGCCAGCATCGCGCACGAGGCCGAAGGCGCGACGGTCGTGATCGTCTCGCCATCGCCCGCGCCAACCGGCAGGCCGAGGATGGCGCGCGCATGCAGGGCGAACTCGCTCAGGTCCTGCGACACCAGCGTCACCAGGCCGGTGTCGTGCGGGCGCGGGGACACCTCGGAGAACCACACCGCGTCGCCCTTGACGAACAGCTCCACGCCGAACAGGCCGCGCCCGCCCAGGTCGTCGGTCACCGCGCGGGCGATCTGCTGGGCGCGCGCCAGCGCGGCCGCGCTCATCGGCTGCGGCTGCCAGCTCTCACGGTAGTCGCCGTCCTTCTGCCAGTGGCCGATCGGCGCGCAGAAGCTGGCGCCGCCGGCGTGGCGCACGGTCAGCAGGGTGATCTCGTAATCGAAGTCGATGAAGCCCTCGACGATGCAGCGCCCGGCTCCGGCGCGGCCGCCGGTCTGCGCGTAATCCCACGCCGGGGCGATGTCGGCCTCGCTGCGCAGCGTGCTCTGGCCCTTGCCCGAGGAGGACATCAGCGGCTTGACCACGCACGGCAGGCCGATGGCCGCGACCGCGGCGAGATAATCCTCGCGCGTGTCGACGAAGCGGTACGGCGAGGTCGGCAGGCCCAGCGTCTCGGCGGCCAGGCGGCGGATGCCTTCGCGGTCCATGGTCAGGCGCGCGGCGCGCGCGGTCGGGATCACGTGCAGGCCGTCGGCTTCCAGCTCGACCAGGGTCGGGGTGTGGATGGCCTCGATCTCCGGCACCACCAGGTGCGGCCGCTCCTGCACGATCAGCGCGCGCAGCGCGGCGGGGTCGAGCATGTCCAGCACATGGCTGCGGTGGGCGACCTGCATGGCCGGCGCGTCGGCATAGCGGTCGGCGGCGATGACCTCCACGCCGAAGCGCTGCAGCTCGATGGCCACCTCCTTGCCCAGTTCGCCCGAGCCGAGGAGCAGGACGCGGGTGGCGGAAGGCGAGCGCGGCGTGCCGAGCGTGGTCATGGGCGGCGGATCCAGGCAGAAGGGGCGGCCATTCTAGCCAGCCCGTCTCTTGCGTCCCCGGACCGACCCGGCCCGCCTGCGCCGACGGATGGCACTTGCAGGACGATATCAATTTGATATCTTTCCCTTGACATCCGAGGACACCGCCATGAAAGAACAACCCGTCCGTTCCCTGCCCGGCCTTCCCTTCCTGTTGGTGCTGCTGGTGCTGCTGGCCGGCGCGGTGTGGCTGTTCGCCACCGGCCTGGGTCCCGACCCGGACGGCGCCGGCGTGGCCTCGGCGAGCCGGGTGGTGGTGGCCATCGTGCTGGCCGCGGCGCTGCTGTTCTGCCTGATCGGCCTGTACACGCTGCAGCCCAACCAGGCCGCGGTGATCAGCCTGTTCGGCAAGTACGTGGGCACCGACAAGCAGTCCGGCCTGCGCTGGAACAACCCCTTCTACGCCAAGAAGAAGGTTTCCCTGCGCGTGCGCAACTTCGAGAGCGGCCGGCTGAAGGTCAACGAGCTGGACGGCTCGCCCATCGAGATCGCCGCGGTCATCGTCTGGCAGGTCAGCGTGGCCTCCGAGGCGGTCTACAACGTGGACGACTACGAGAGCTTCGTGCACATCCAGTCCGAGGCGGCGCTGCGCGCGATGGCCACCAGCCATCCCTACGACCAGCACGAGGACGGCCAGGTCTCGCTGCGCAGCCATCCGGCCGAGATCAGCGAGCAGCTCAAGCACCACCTGGACGAGCGCCTGACCCAGGCCGGCGTGGACGTGATCGAGGCGCGCATCAGCCATCTGGCCTACGCGCCGGAGATCGCCCAGGCCATGCTGCAGCGCCAGCAGGCCAACGCGGTCATCGCCGCGCGCACGCGCATCGTCGCCGGCGCGGTGGGCATGGTCGAAATGGCCCTGGCCGAGCTGGAAAAGAGCGGCACCGTGCAGCTGGACGAGGAGCGTCGCGCCGCGATGGTCAGCAACCTGCTGGTGGTGCTGTGCGGCGATCGGGCCACCCAGCCCATCGTCAACGCCGGCAGCTTGTACTGAGCAACGCCAGTGCCTGCCCACGTCTCCGCTGCCGTCCTGCTCGTCGTGCTCGCCGTCCGGCGCGGACGCCGGAACACGGACGGCTGAGCCCATATGGCAGAGAAGAAGGCCTACCCGCTGCGCATCAGCGCCGAGGTGCTCGCCGCGGCCCAGAAGTGGGCCGACGACGACCTGCGTTCGCTCAACGCGCAGATCGAGTACCTGCTGCGCGACGCGCTGCGCAAGGCCGGCCGCCTGCCCAGACCCCCGATCCCCGATCCACAGGAAGACGACGCATGAGCACCGACCGCCGCTGGAGCTATCTCACCGTGGAAGTGAAGCCCAGCCTGCTGGGCGCCCTGAAGACCGAGCTGGTCCAGGAGGAACTCACCAGGCAGGGCAACCAGGGCTGGGAGCTGGTCAACCTGATCGTGCCGGCGCCGGCGCAGCCGGTGGTGCTGGTCTTCAAGCGTCCGCAATGAACGCCGCCCCCGCACCGGCCGCGCCGCGCGGCGTGGACGATCTCAAGCTCGCCGCGGTCTGGGGCGTGCTCGCCGCGCTGGCGGTGGTGGCGCTGATGCCTTATCTGGCGCAGACCATGCCCGAGCGCTTCGCCAGGCTGCCGGTGCCGCTGGGGCTGGTCATGGTGCTGCAGGCGCTGCAGACCGTGGTCCTCATCGGCGCGATGGCCTGGCTGGGCCTGCGCATGGGTCACCGCGTCGGCCTGGGCAGCCCGGTGCTGCGCGCCTGGCTGGTCGATCGCACCCCGCTGGACTGGACGCGGCTGCGCCCGGCCACCAGCGCCCTGCTGGGCCTGGGCGCGGGCCTGGCGATCGTGGCGCTCTCGCCGCTGTCCGATCGCTGGCTGCCGCCGATGACGCATCCCCCGGCGCACGTCGGCGCGCAGGCCTCGGCCATCAACGGCGCGCTGGCGTCGTTCTATGGCGGGATCGCCGAAGAACTGCAGCTGCGCCTGTTCCTGATGACCCTGCTGGTCTGGGGCGTGGCGCGCCTGCGTCGCGCCGTGCCCGGTGCCGGCGTGTACTGGGCGGCGATCCTCGTCGCGGCGCTGCTGTTCGGCGCCGGCCACCTGCCGACGGCCGCCCAGGTCTGGGGTCTCACGCCCGGCGTGGTGGCGCGCACCCTGCTGCTCAACGGCGTGGGTGGGATCGTGTTCGGCTGGCTGTACTGGCGGCGCGGACTGGAGATGGCGATGCTCGGCCACTTCTGCGCCGACCTGGTCCTGCACGTGGCCATGCCGCTCATCGGCCTGGTGCGGCCATGACATCGCACGCACGATCGCATGCGGCGGGCGCGGCGCCGGCCCTCACGCCGCCGCCCGGCAGCGCGCGGCTCTGGCTGTTCGTGCTGGTGGTCGGCCTGCCGCTGCTGCTTTGCACCGCCGCGCTGGCGATCGCGCCTCTGACGGGTCGGGCGACCCCGCAGCCGGCCGGCGGCGTCCTCGGCGCCATCGCCCTCCAACTGGCGTCGGTGGCGATGTTGACCGTGCCGCTGTGGGCCGCGCTGGACTGGGCGCTGCGCCGGCAGGCGCTGCGCATCGACCACGGCGAACTGGACGTGCGCAGCACCTTCTTCCGCAGCCGCGTGGCCCTGGCGCAGCTGCAGCTGGCGCAGGCGCGCGTGATCGACCTGGACGAGCGCCTCGAACTGCACCCGCAGCTCAAGACCCGCGGCTATTCCCTGCCCGGCCTGCGCAGCGGCTGGTACCGGCTGCGCAACAAGCGCAAGGCCTTCGTCGCCACCGCCGACAGCCGCCACGTGCTGTGGCTGCCCACCGCGGCCGGCCACGCGCTGCTGCTGGACGTACGCGATCCGCACGGGCTGCTGGCGCTGCTGCACGAGCGCTGCGGGCACGCACGCTAGAGTGGCGCGCATGTCTGCTCACCCCCTGCCCCAAACCGGCCTGCTGCTCAACACCGCCGAGGTGGAACTGTGGCCGGCGCCGCTGCTGCGCGCGCGCGCCAACGCCGATGCGCGCGTGCTGGCCCGCGCCTCGCGCGTCCTGCGGCGCAAGGACGACGGCCGCTACCTGGCCGCCGTGATACCCGAGGGGCTGGTCGGCCTGCTGCCCGGCTGGAGCCGCACGCCGGGCATCGACGAGGCGCTGGACCGCCTGGAGGCCATCGAACAGGCGCGCCCCCTGCCCGGCGCCGGCGAGGCGGACCTGCCGCTCACCGGCCTGCGCAGACGCCTGGACCGCCTGGGCCTGGACGCCGACGACTACGCCGCGCGCACCGGCCTGGCGCTGATCGCCGAGCCGGCCACGCTCTGGCTGGCCGGGCGCGATCGCTATGACCGTCCGCTCTGGCTGACCCGCGCGGCCGGCCGTGCGTGGCGCGCCATGCAGGCCGCGGCATGGGAGGACCAGGTGCGGCTGGACGCGATCTCCGGCTATCGCAGCCACGCTTACCAACTGGGCATCTTCGAGCGCAAGCGCGCGCGCGGGCAGACGGTCGAGCAGATCCTCACCGTCAACGCCGCGCCCGGCTACAGCGAACACCACGCCGGCACCGCGCTGGACATCGGCACGCCGGGTGAGGCGCCGGCCGAGGAATCCTTCGAACGCACGCCCGCCTTCGCCTGGCTGGGCGCGCATGCCGGCCGCTTCGGCTTCGCCATGAGCTATCCGCGCGACAACCCGCACGGCATCGTCTACGAGCCCTGGCACTGGCGGCACCAGGGCTGAGGGCCGGCACCCGGCGCGGCGCCCTCAGCGCCGCAGCACGTCCACCGCCCAGAGCAGCCAGGCCAGCATCATCGCCACCCCGCCCGCCGGTGCCAGCCCACTGCTGACCCCGGCCAGATGGTGCGCGGCGATGCTGCCGGAAAACAGCAGCGTGCCGACCAGCAGCAGGCGCAGCGCCCACTGGCCCAGCGCGCGCCGGGCGCGCGGCGCCAGGGCCGCCAGCGCGATGCCATGGCCGAAACCGTAAAGGCAGGCGCTCTGCAGCGCGGCCTGCGCCTTGGCGTCGGCCACGCCGTGGGCGGCGTAGGCGGCCAGGCCGATGGACAGCGCACACAGCACCGCACCGATGGCCGCCAGCGGTGAGGGAACGGGCGAACGAAGCAGGATCATGCGACACCCCTGTGCAAGGCGCGGCCACGCCGGCCGCAAATGAAAACGCCGCGCCTTCGGGATGCGAAGGCGCGGCGCGTGGACATCGAAGCGGGCGCCCGTCAGGCGCCGGCGATCAGTACTTGATCGCCCAGTAGATGTCGTAGGTGGAGCTCTCGTCGGTGAACGACTTGTCCACGCCGCTGTTCCAGGTCTCGTACGGACGGTCGGTCATGGCATGGCCGTTGGTCAGCGCCCAGGCACGCAGGCCGTTGCGGGCGGCGTCCAGCTCGGACATGTAGCCGGTGTACTTGGCGGTGGCGGCCTGGTGCGCATCGGTGTGCACGTAGGTCACCGGGGTCCCGGCTGTCTTGACCTGCAGCTGCGCCGCATCGCCCGCCGGCGCCGGCGTCGCCGCGGCGGCATCGTCGGTCTTGGCGTCGTCGGCCTTGGCCGCGCCGCCCTTCTTGCGGACCGGCTGGACCACGTCGAAGGTGTAGGTCTGCGTGGCCAGTTCCGTGGTGACGATGCGGAACGGACCGGCGGGCTCCAGGTCGTTGGCGTCCATCACGCGCTTGATCCACTCCTGGTTGGCCAGGATCGACTTCTTGATCGCGTCGTTGCTGCGCTCGATGCTGCCGGCGTTGACCACCAGCAGGTTCTCGGCGGGGACCTCGGTGATCTTCAGGTCGGTCAGCTTGGTCCCTTCGACGCGATAGTCGAAGTTGGGGATGGTCGCCAGGTTGGACGAGAGCTTGGCCAGGCCGGCATCGAGCGAGTCGCCGATCTGGCTCTTGATGTACATGCCCAGGAAGCGGCCGTAGAGGTTCCAGCCGTAGTCCACGTCATAGGACTGGCTGATACGCACGTTGCGGTTGTTGCGGCCGGTCGGGGTCAGGTTGATCTCCGAGGACTTGTTGCTGCCCGGGGTCTGGTCGACGATCGCATAGACCACCTTGGCCGGGCCGCCGCCAGCGGGCGGGGCCTGGCTGTCGGTGATTTCCCAACTGCCGCTCTTCCAGGCGCTGGCCACGTCCGAGGTGAACTCGACCTTGGCGCCCTTGCCGACGTTGCCATCGGCACCGCCGGAATACTTCAGGTGGGCCGGGTCACCCGGCAGCATCAGGCTCCAATCCTTGAGGCGCCGCACGTTGTTCACCGTGTCGTACACGATGGTCATCTTGCGGTTGCTTTCCACGCTTCCTTCGAGGTGCCGATGGGACGGCAGGACCACGCCGATGACCAGGAACAGCGCCAATACCAGCGCCAGGGCGATCAAGAACTCGAGCAAACGGGTCATTCAGCGGTCTCCGGGGCCGGTGAGAGGCCATGGGGGGTTAAGGAACAAGTCAGTCCTGAATCGTAGCAGGCTTGGATCGAGACGGTCAGCCGAAAAATGCACCGGAATCATTGCCTTCTGCCGCGAGAACGAAGTCTTAACAGACCAAGGGCATACCAGCTGGAGTGTGAGCGCTGTCGAAGGGCGCCTGTGCGGTGTGGTGGCGCGGTCGGAGACTGGCCCTGTGGGAGCAACTGTCTCCTCAAATCTCGCAGCGGCCTGCCTGTAGAGCGGAGCTCGCTCCGCTGCTCTTCGTTCGGTTCGTGGGGGAGGCCCCAGCGGAGCAAGCTCCGCTGCTCTACAGGTGGGCGCCATGGCGGCGAAGGGCTTTACCGGGGAAGCCTCATCGCCGCATGGCGGCTCCCACGGGGGCTTGGTGCGGGCTCATGCTCTTTTGCAGACCTGCCAACTCAAGGCGAAGGCCGGAGCTGAATGGGCGCGCCTGCGTTCCCCGAAGCTGGACAGAACGGCTAACAAGAAAGCCGTCGTTCGCGCGAAAGCGGGAATCTATGGACCCTCACGCGGTAGAGCCCCGAAGTCCCTGGATTCCCGCGTTCGCGGGAATGACGGTGGCGGGGGATGTCGGCGGCGTGTGGGGAAAGGCCCGTTGGCCCCTCTGCCTCAGACCAGCTGCAGCTCGAAGGCCTTCAGCACCGCCCGGGTGCGGTCGCGCACCCCCAGCTTGGACAGGATGTTGGAGACGTGGTTCTTGATCGTGCCCTCGGCCACGCCCAGCGAATTGGCGATCTCCTTGTTGGAGAAGCCCGAGGCCATCAGGCGCAGGATCTCGGTCTCGCGGTCGGTCAGCGGGTCCGGGCGGTCGAGGCTGACGAACTCGTTGCGCATGTGCTCCAGGCCCGAGAGCAGGCGCTGGGTCACCGCCGGCTGCACCAGCGAGCCGCCTTCGGCCACGGTGCGGATGGCGCCGACCAGCTGTTCCAGCGAGACGTCCTTGAGCAGATAGCCCTTGGCGCCGGCCTTGAGCCCGGCCAGCACCAGCTGGTCGTCATCGAAGGTGGTCAGGATGATCGAGGGCGGCAGCTGGCCGGCGCGGGCCAGCGCCTGCAGCGCCTCCAGCCCGGACATCACCGGCATGCGCATGTCCATCAGGACCACGTCGGGGCGGACCTGCGGGATCAGCTCGACGGCCTGGCGGCCGTCGGCGGCCTCGCCGACGACCTCGATGCCGTCGTCCAGGGCCAGCAGCGAACGGATGCCCTGGCGGACCAGGTTCTGGTCGTCGACCAGGCAGACGCGGATCATGGAAGTTCTCCGGAAGAAATCAGGGGCGCCGAGGCCGGCGTCAGCGGGCCGGACAGCAGCGGATCGTCGCTGGCCGCCGGCAGGCGCAGGGCCAGGCGGAAGCCCGCCCCCGGCGCGGTGTCCAGCTGCAGCTGGCCGCCATACTGACGCAGGCGCTCGCGCATGCCGCGCAGGCCGTTGCCGCCGATCAGCTCGGCCGCGCCGCGGCCGTCGTCGCGCGCGTCCATCACCAGCTCGGCGCCCTCGCGCCGGCAGCGGATCCACAGATTGCGCGCCGCGGCATGGCGCACGGCGTTGGTGATGATCTCCTGGGCGCAGCGGAGCAGCACGTGGGCGCGCTCGGGATCCTCCAGGGTCAACGGCTCGTGCAGGTCCAGGTGGATGTGCAGCGAGGGTACGTGCTCGGCCAGCGGGCGCAGGGTGGCGGCCAGGTCGATCGAGCCGGACTCGCGCAGCTGGCTGACCGCCTCGCGCACGTCGTTGAGCAGCAGCCGCGCCAGGGTATGCGCCTGACGCACATGCTCCTGAGCCCGGCCCTCGGTGATGTGGCTGGCCACTTCCAGGTTGAGGCTGAGCGCGGTGAGGTGGTGGCCGAGCAGGTCGTGCAGCTCGCGCGAGATGCGGGTGCGCTCGTTGACGCGCGCGCTCTCGGTCAGCAGCACGCGGGTGGCGCGCAGCTCGGCATTGAGCCGGCGCTGCTCCTCGCGCGCCTGGGCCTGCTGCCGCGCCACATAGGCGGTGACCAGCACGAAGGCGGCGAAGCCCACATAGAAGGAGGACTGGAACACAGACTCCCAGAAGTTGAAGTCGTCCAGCGCCATGAACGAGGGCACCAGCGGCACGTGGGCGAACATCAGCCACAGCACCGCCCAGCGCAGCTCCAGCATCCACGGCAGCACGCCGGCCACCACCGCCAGCAGCAGCGCGCCCAGGCCGGTGCGGGTATAGAAGCCCACCGCCACGGCCGAGGAGATCATCACCAGCAGCAACAGCACGCTGGACAGGCTGTGATGCTGCGGCGGGCGCTCGTGCAGGGTGCGGGTGGCCAGCCAGTAGCACAGGCCGAAGGCCAGATAGGCCAGCAGCGACATCGGCACGTTCAGGCTGGCGCCCTCGGCCCCGCGCGAGGGCGGCAGGAACCAGGCGTTGAGCACGATGGGAATGCCGACCAGCGCCCAGGTGTAGAGCCCGGCGGCACGCAACAGGCGGGTGTGGGCGATTCGTCCGAGCATGGCGGCATCTTACGGGCGCGCCGCGACCCGCGACCCGGCCTGAAGTCATGCCTGCGCGCATCCGACCTGCCGCAGCGGCCAGCCACCCATGCGATAATCGGCCCGCCCCGGCGGTGTCGGGCGCAGTTTTCCCCCGGAGTTGAAGCCCGATGTCCATCGTCATCCGCGACGTGCGCGAGCGCGAGCTGGATTCCGTCCTGGCCCTGAACAACAACGCTGGTCTGGCGATCCTGCCGCTGGACAGCGCCCGTGTGCACGAGTTCTACGAGCGGGCCGAGTATTTCCGCGTCGCCGAGCGCGATGGCAACCTGGCCGGCTTCCTGGTCGGCTTCGGCGCCGGCCAGGAGCACGACAGCAGCAACTACCGCTGGTTCCAGGAGCGCTATCCGGCCTTCTTCTATATCGACCGCATCGTGGTGGCCAGCCGCCGCCGCGGCGGCGGCGTGGGCCGGGCCTTCTATGCCGATGTGCAGAGCTATGCCGAGCTGCGCTACCCGCAGCTGGCCTGCGAGGTGTTCCTGGACCACGGCGCCGACTCGGCGCTGCTGTTCCATGGCAGCTTCGGCTTCCGCGAGGTCGGCCAGCACGTCATGGCCGGCGTCAAGGTCCGCGCCAGCATGCTGATGAAGGAGCTGTGCAGCTATCCCTGGGTGCTGGAGACCTACGGCGGCAAGCTGCCGCAGACCCCGTGGACGCGCACCCGCGCCTTCACCCCCGCCGGCGCGCAGGGGGCGAGCAACGCGTGAGCAGCCCGTCCCCCACCACACCCAACTACGAGCAGGCCGGCGAACTGAAGATCGGCCAGGTCGGCATCGCCAACCTGCGCGTGCGCACGCTGGACGTGGCCGCGCTGGTGCGCGAGATGCGCGAGCGCGTGGACCGCGCGCCCAAGCTGTTCGGCCGCGCCGCGGTGATCGTGGACTTCGGCGGCCTGATCCAGGCCCCGGACCTGACCACCGCCCGGGCGCTGGTCGACGGCCTGACCGGCGCCGGCGTGCTACCGGTGGCCCTGGCCTACGGCACGGCCGAGATAGAAGCGCTGGCCGAACAGCTCGGCCTGCCGCTGCTGGCCAAGTTCCGCGCCCAGTACGAGCGCAGCGAACCGGTCCAGGCCGCGCCGCCGCCTCCGCCTCCCCCGCCCGCCCCGGAGCCGCCCAAGCCCAAGACCGTCGCCCAGCCCGGCATGGTGCTCAAGACCGCGGTGCGCTCGGGCCAGCAGATCTATGCCGAGCAGCGCGACCTGACCGTGCTGACCTCGGTCGGTGCCGGCGCCGAGGTCATCGCCGACGGCTCGATCCACATCTACGGCCCGCTGCGCGGGCGCGCGCTGGCCGGTGCCCAGGGCAACGAGGACGCGCGCATCTTCTGCAGCGCCTTCCACGCCGAACTGGTCGCCGTGGCCGGCCACTACAAGGTGCTGGACGACGTCCCGCGCGCGCTGCACGGCAAGCCCGTGCAGGTGTGGCTGGAGGACGGACAGCTGAACATCGCCGCGCAGACCTAGCGCGGCACCGATGGCCCCTCGCCGGGCCGTTCCCGCAACATGGCAACGCTCCACCGCATTTCACATTTCCCAGGAGAACACCATTGGCTGAGATCATCGTCGTCACGTCCGGCAAGGGCGGCGTAGGCAAGACCACCACCAGCGCCAGCCTGGCCGTCGGCCTGGCCCGGCGCGGCAAGAAGGTCGCCGTCATCGACTTCGACGTGGGTCTGCGCAACCTGGACCTGATCATGGGCTGCGAGCGCCGCGTGGTGTACGACTTCATCAACGTCACCCAGGGCGAGGCTTCGCTCAAGCAGGCGCTGATCAAGGACAAGCGCTTCGACACGCTGTACGTGCTGGCCGCCTCGCAGACCCGGGACAAGGACGCCCTGACCACCGAAGGCGTGGAGAAGGTGCTCAAGGACCTGGACGCCGACGGCTTCGACTTCGTGGTCTGCGACTCGCCGGCCGGCATCGAGAAGGGCGCCTTCCTGGCGATGTACTTCGCCGACAAGGCGATCGTGGTGGTCAATCCGGAAGTGTCATCGGTGCGCGACTCCGACCGCATCCTGGGCCTGCTGGATTCCAAGACCCGCAAGGCCGAACAGGGCGGCACGCTCAAGCCCAACCTGCTGCTGACGCGCTACAACCCGGCGCGCGTGGAGACAGGCGAAATGCTCTCGATCAAGGACGTGGAAGAGGTCCTGGGCCTGAAGACCATCGGCGTGATCCCCGAGTCGGGCGATGTGCTCAACGCCTCCAACAAGGGCGAGCCGGTGATCCTGGATCTGGAATCCCCGGCCGGCCAGGCCTACGACGATGCGGTGGCGCGCCTGCTGGGCGAAGACCGCCCGATGCGCTTCACCACAACGGAGAAGAAGGGCTTCTTCAGCAAGCTGTTCGGAGGTTGAGCATGGGCATGTTCGATTTCCTCAAGGCCAAGAAGAACACCGCCGAGACGGCCAAGAACCGTCTGCAGATCATCATCGCCCAGGAGCGCACCCAGCGCGGCGGGCCGGACTATCTGCCGCTGCTGCAGCGCGAGCTGCTGGAAGTGATCAAGAAGTACGTCAACATCGACGCCGACGCGGTCAAGGTCGACCTGCTCAAGGAAGGCGATCACGACGTGCTGGACATCTCGGTGGCCCTGCCCGAAGGCAAGGCCTGATCCAACCCGGCGCGGGCCGCCATGCCCGCGCCTTGCGCACAAGCACCGCCCCCATGTCGTCCCCGCACAACGCCCTGCCCGCTTCCGATTCCTCCCCGCCGCCCGGCAGCGAGGCGGCCATGGCCACGGTGCTGCGCGTGGACGAACTGCCGTTCGACACGCTGGCCGCGCTGCTGGCGCGCTTCGACCTGGTGCTGCACCGGGTGCCCGACGGCGTGCCGATCCCGGGCAGCTTCTGGGGCGATCCGGAGGCCGGGGTGATCGCGCACAACGTCTACGTGCGCGGCGACACGCCGGTGCACTCGCTGCTGCACGAGGCCTGCCACCTGATCGTGCTCACGCCCGAGGCGCGCGCGCTGGTGCACACCGATGCCACCGATTCGGACATCGAGGAAGACGCCACCTGCTACCTGCAGGTGGTGCTGGCCGACGAGCTGCCCGGCGTGGGCCGCGCGCGGCTGATGGCCGACATGGACGCGTGGGGCTATTCGTTCCGCATGGGCTCCACCGCCGGCTGGATGCAGCACGACGCCGAGGACGCGCGCCGCTGGCTGGCCCAGCGCGGCCTGCCGCACTGACGGCGCACGGCTTCGACGACCCACTTCTTCGCGTTCGGGGACGCGCATGGACACCACTGCCGCTCCCAGGCCCGGACAGGCCTGGAACCACATGATCGTGATCGGCCGCGGCGCCAACCGCGTGTGCGTGATCGACCGGCGCGACACGCGCCAGTGCCTGAAATTCATGCTGCCGCCGGCGCAGCGCACGCGCGTGGGCCTGCGCCAGCGGCTGGCGCGCTGGCGCGCGCAGCGCAAGCCCGCGCGCGATGAGAACCACGCCGAGCTGCGCGCCTGGCTGCAGCTTTCCGCGCGCATCCCGGCCGAGGATCTGGCGCCGCACCTGGCCACCGTGCTGGGCATGTTCCGCACCGTCTACGGCCAGGCCCTGTGCTGCCAGCGGGTGACCCTGCCCGAAGGCGGCGACGCGCCCAGCCTGTATGCGCTGCTGTTCGAGGCGCCGCGCTATCCGGCCGCGACCCTGTGCGCGGCGGTGAGCGTGTTCGAGCAATGGCTGCTGCGCCATCGCATCCCGCTGTTCGACCTCAACGCCGGCAACCTGCTGGTGCTGCCCGACGGGGATGGCGTGCGCCTGGTCTGCGTGGACGCCAAGTCGGTGGTGGCCGGCAAGGAGATCGTGCCGTTCTCGCGCTGGGTCGGCGCGCTGGGCCGGCGCAAGATCCGCCGCCGCGCCGAGCGCCTGCGCGCGCGCATCCGCGCCGCCCTGCCCGACACCGGCGCGCCCGCGAGCGCGCCATGAGCCGCGCTTGCGGCGCCTGGTCGGCTTCTCTAGCCTGCGGGCTCACCGCCTGAAGCAAAGGAAGCGCGCCGTGCCGCCACGCCACCTCGTGTTCGCCCTGGGCGCCGTGTCCCTGCTGGCCCTGGCCGGCTGCGGTTCGGACCAGCCGCCGGCCGATGGGATCCACGCCGCGCCCGAGGGCGAGACCGCGCAGGCCTTCGTCGCGCGCGTCAACGCCGGCCTGCGCGAGAGCGCGCCGGAGGTGAGCGCGGCGCAGTGGCTGTCCTCGACCTATATCAATCCGGACAGCCAGCGCCTGGCCGCCAAGGCCAACGAGCGCGCGCTGACCCAGCTCAATGCCTGGATCGCGCAGTCTCGGCGCTTCGAAGGCCAGCAGATGGCGCCCTCCGATGCGCGCGCCATCCACCTGCTCAAGCTGATGAGCGCCATGCCCGCACCGCAGGACCCAGCCAAGCTGGCGCGCCTGACCCAGCTGTCGACCGAGCTGGAAGGCATGTACGGCGCCGGCAAGGCCTGCACCGGCGACGGCCCGACGCGCAGCTGCCGCAGCCTGGGCGAGCTGGAACAGGTGCTGGCCCACAGCCGCGACTACGACGCCCAGCTGCAGGCCTGGAGCGGCTGGCACGATGCGGCCACGCCGATGCGGGCGCGCTATGGGCAGTTCGTCGACCTGATCAACGAAGGGGCGCGCGATATCGGCTTCGCCGATGCCGGCGAGCAGTGGCGCAGCGGCTACGACATGGCCCCGGGCGAGATCGCCGCGCAGACCGATCGCCTGTGGAACCAGGTCAAGCCGCTCTACCAGCAGCTGCACTGCTACGCGCGCACCCGGCTGGAGGCGCGCTACGGCATGCGCGGCCAGGTCGACGGCGGCCTGCTGCCTGCGCATCTGATGGGCAATATGTGGCAGCAGGACTGGAGCAACCTGTGGGACCTGCTGCAGCCCTATCCCGAGGCCGACGCGCTGGACATCACCGGCGCGCTGCAGGCGCGCAACGACGCCCAGTACGAGCGCACGCTGACCGACGCTGGCCTGGACACCACCGACCCGTTCGAATCCGCGCGCGACGCGGCCTATGGCGCGCAGCTGCGCGCCCTGGGCCATGCGCCCGACGCTAACGAACGCGAGCGCCTGAGCCGCAGCGCCTACGACGCGGCCATCGCGCGCCTGGGCGACCTGCGCCGCGACGCGGACCTGGCCGGCGCCAAGGACATGGCCCGGCGCGCGCAGGACTTCTACACCTCGCTGGGCATGCCGCCGCTGCCGGAGAGCTACTGGACCCGCGCGCAATTCATCAAGCCGCGCGACCGCGAGGTGGTCTGCCACGCCAGCGCCTGGGACATGGACATGGCCGGCGACGTGCGCACCAAGATGTGCATCCGGCCCGACGAGGACAGCTTCACCACGCTCTACCACGAGCTGGGGCACCTGTATTACGACCTGGCCTACCACCAGCAGCCGCCGGTGTTCCAGGCCGGCGCCAACGACGGCTTCCACGAGGCCATCGGCGACACTATCGTGCTGGCGATGACGCCCCGCTACCTGGCCTCGATCGGCCTGGTGCGCGAGGCGACGCAGGACGAACCGGCGCTGGTCAACGCGCAGATGCGCATGGCGCTGAGCAAGGTGGCCTTCCTGCCGTTCGGGCTGATGATCGACCGCTGGCGCTGGGGCGTGTTCGACGGCTCGATCAAGCCGGACCACTACAACCGCGCCTGGTGGCAGCTCAAGGCGCAGTACCAGGGCGTGGCCCCGGCCACGCCGCGCGGCGAGGAGTACTTCGACGCCGGCGCCAAGTATCACGTGCCGGCCAACACGCCGTACACGCGCTACTTCATGGCGGCGATCCTGCAGTTCCAGTTCTACAAGGCGCTGTGCGATGCCGCCGGCCATACCGGGCCGCTCAACCAGTGCAGCTTCTACGGCAACAAGGTCGCCGGGCAGAAGTTCTGGGCGATGCTGAGCCAGGGCGCCAGCCAGCCCTGGCCGCAGACGCTCAAGGCGCTGACCGGCAGCGAGACGATGGACGCCGGCCCGATGCTGGAATACTTCCAGCCCCTGCAGGCCTGGCTCAATCAGCAGAACGAGGGGCGCAGCTGCGGCTGGCAGGTGCCGGCGGCCACTGCGGCCGACACCGCGGGCTGAAGCCGCTAGAAGCCGGCCTCGTCGGCCAGCAGCGCCCAGCGCTCGTGGTCCCGCCAGATGCCGTCGATACGCAGATAGCGCGGCGAGAAGCCTTCCAGGCGGAAGCCGGCGCCGCGGGCCAACGCGATCGAGGCGGCGTTGCCGGGCTGGATGTTGGCCTCGAGGCGATGCAGGCCGACCTCGCCGAACAGATGCGCGGTCACCTGCGGCAGCGCCTCGCGCATCAGGCCGCGCCCGGCGCAGGGCACGCAGGCGTAGTAGCCCAGGTAGGCGCTGAGCAGGTTTCCGCGGCTGATCTGGCTGGCGTTGAACACCCCGACGACGGCGCCGCTGTCGCGTTCGCGCGCGATCAGGCTCACGTAGTCATCGGCCAGGGTGCGGGCGAACCAGGCCTCGAATCCGGCCTGGTCCAGGCAGGGCGACACCCAGGGACGATGCAGGGCCACGCTGGCGCGGTGCGCGGCGATCAGCGCGGTCGCATCGGTGCGCAGCAGCGGCCGCACGCCGACGCGCGAGGCGGAAACGGCCATGCGGCTCAGTGGGTCTCCGGCTCGCCCTGCAGGCCGGCCACCAGCCGCTGGCGGAACTGGTCGAAGCTCAGGCCCTGCCCAGCGGCCTCGGCATGGGCGGCATGCTTGAGATCGTCCGAGTAGACCAGGCGCACGTTGGTGCCGGCGCGGTCGTGCAGTTCGGCCGCGCGCAGGATCAGCGCCAGCACATGCGCGGCACTGTCCGATTCGCCGGCAATGCGCCCGTCCATGCCCAGCACCCACTGCCCGTCGCGGCGCACGATCCCGGCCAGCAGCTGCTTGTCGTCGTCGCGCAGCTCGGCATGCGGTTCGATCGGCGAGGCCGCGCCAAGGCCGGCGGCGGCCTGGTTGCGGGCCCGCTGCTCGCGGCGCTTGCGCGCATCGCGCCGCTGCTTGGAGGTGATCGACATGGCATCGGCCCGGGACGATAAGGGGCCGATAGGGTACCGCGGCGGGGTCTGGCCCGGGTCTGTCGACCGGCCCCGGGACGCCATGGGAAGTGCCCGAACCGTCGTTCCGGCGAAGGCGGGAACCCGGAACTTCGAGGGTTAGGCGTCGTGTCTCGATGACGACAGGGTTCGCCCCAAGAAACGGCAGGGCCCGCTCGTAAGAACGAGCCCGTTCCGCTCCCTCCCTTAAGCCGCCTTGGCCGGCGCCAGCGCCTCGGCGGCCAGCCGATACGAATGCTTGCGCGCCCCGTGGTCGTAGATGTTGGCCACGATGATCAGCTCGTCCGGGCGATGGCGATCGATGAAGGCCTTCAGCCCCTTGCGCACGGTCGCCGGCGCGCCGACCACGCTGCAGGCCAGCGCGCGCTCGACCCCGGCCTTCTCGTGCGGCTGCCAGTAGGCCTCGATATCGTCGATCGGCGGCGGGATCTTGCCCGGCCGGCCGCGGCGCAGGTTGACGAAGGCCTGTTGGGCGGTAGTGAACAGCCGGCGCGCCTCCTCGTCGGTGTCGGCGGCGATCACGTTGAGGCCGAGGGCGGCATAAGGCTGCTGCAGATGGCGCGAGGGCCGGAAGTCGCGGTGATACACCGCCAGCGCCTGGTCCATCGCATCGGGCGCGAAGTGCGAGGCGAAGGCGAACGGCAGCCCCAGCTGCGCGGCCAGGGTGGCACTGAACAGGCTCGAGCCCAGCAGCCAGACCGGCACGTCCAGGCCGGCGCCGGGCACGGCCTGCACCAGCTGTCCGGGCTCGGCCGGGGCGAAGTAGCGCAGCAGCTCGGTCACATCGGCCGGGAACTGGTCGGCGCTGTCGAAGTAGCGGCGCAGCGCGCGGGCGGTGGGCTGGTCGGTGCCCGGCGCGCGGCCCAGCCCCAGGTCGATGCGTCCGGGATACAGCGAGGCCAGCGTGCCGAACTGTTCGGCCACCTGCAGCGGCGCGTGGTTGGGCAGCATCACCCCGCCCGAGCCGACCCGGATGGTCGAGGTGCCGCCGGCGACATAGCCGATCAGCACCGCGGTGGCGGCGCTGGCGATGCCGGGCATGTTGTGGTGCTCGGCCAGCCAGTAGCGGGTATAGCCCAGGCCTTCGGCGTGGCGGGCCAGATCCAGCACGTTGGCGAAGGCCTGGCTCGGCGTGCTGCCCTCGCACACCGGGGCCAGGTCCAGGACCGAATAGGGAATGATCGGGGAAGAGGTACTCATGCCCTTGGAGATGGGGCCAGGGCGCCCGGCTTCCAGCCCTGCCGGTGCGATGCTGTATTCAGCTCAGCAGGTCGTACGGCCCGCCCTGGGCCAGCGCGCGCTGGTAGGCAGGCCGGGCGTGGATGCGCTGGATGAAGCCCGCCAGCAGCGGATGGCCCTCGAAGCCATAGCGCGCCTGCGCGGCCTCCAGCGGGAAGCTCATCTGCACGTCGGCGGCGCTGAAATCCTCGCCGGCGAACCAGGCGTGGCGGCCCAGCTCCTGCTCCAGATAGTCCAGATGCAGCTTGATCTGCGGGCGGGCGAAGCCGGCCATCGCCTTGTCGGCGATGCCGCGGGCGATGGGCTTGGCGAAGAACGGCATCGGCGCGGTGCGGATCCGGCTCAGCACCAGGGTGATCAGCAGCGGCTGCATCAGCGAGCCTTCCGCATAGTGCAGCCAGTAGCGATAGCGCAGGTGGGCATCGGTGCCCGGGGTCGGCGCGAAGGCGCGGGCCACGTCGTAGCGCTCGACCAGGTATTCGATGATTGCCCCGGATTCGGCCAGCAGCCGGCCTTCGTCCTCGATCAGCGGCGACTTGCCCAGCGGGTGGATCCTGCGCAGTTCCGGCGGCGCCAGCATCGTGCGCGGATCGCGCTGATAGCGGACCACGGTGTAGTCCAGGCCCAGTTCCTCCAGCAGCCACAGCACGCGCTGGGAGCGGGAATTGTTGAGGTGATGGACGGTGATCATGAACGGGAGGCTTCCAGGGCGGGCGATCGGTCAGGATAGCCTCGGACCCCGCTGCATCGCGTCGTCGTCAATTTGAGTATCGTGTCACCCTGGAATCAGGGGGCTGGTCACGGATGGGTTGGTTCAACGGTCGGGTCGATGACCTGGCTCCGGAGCAGCGCAGCGCGCTCATCGAGCAGCAGCAGCGTGAATCCGGGCGCTATGTCGAAGTGCTTTTCGTGGCGACGCCGCTGGTGTTCGTCATCAGCGGCATGCGCGACCTGCTGACCGGCCAACCCGACGCCTGGCGGCTGATGGCCGTGCGCGGCGCCACCGCGGTGGCGGTCCTGATCATCGGCTGGGTCGTGCGGATGCGCGGGCTGCGCTCGGACACGGCCGGCAGCCTGGCGGTGCTGGGCGTGCTGATCGCCAGCGGCGCGCTGGCCTACAGCGTCACCCTCGACCCGCACGGCCTGGGCCTGGCCCATGTGGTCCTGCTGCTGATGGCCATGCACGCCCTGCCGCTGAGCCTGCGCCTGCGCGATGCGATCGGCATGGGCGCGGCCCTGCTGCTGCCGTCGCTGGCGATGCTGGTGCTGGTGCATGCCTCGCTGGCGAGCTGGCTCCCCGACCTGGCCCTGCTCGTGCTGGGCATCGGCGCGGGGCTGATGCTGCGCCGGCGGCGCCTGGACATCGCCCTGGAGCTGTTCGAACTGCGCAGCAAGCTGGAGCTGCGCGTGGACATGGACATGCTGACCGGCCTGCTCAATCGCGAGGGCTGGTTCCGCGCCGCGCGGGTGGTGTTCACCCTGACCCGCGATGCGCGCCGGCCGATGACCCTGGCCTATCTGGATCTGGATCACTTCAAGCGCATCAACGACGAGCTGGGCCACGACGCCGGCGACCGCGCGCTGGCGCTGGTGGCCGACGCGATGCGCCGCTACGCGCGCCGCCAGGACATCGTCGGGCGCCTGGGCGGCGAGGAGTTCGTCCTGCTGATGCCGGGCCTGCCCGAGATGCAGGCCGTGCGCCAGATCCAGGACCTGTGCGAGGCGGTGCGGCGGATCGAGTTCGGCCGCAGCATCACCTTCAGCGCCGGCCTCAGCCAGGTGCGCACCACCGACCGCCTGGAGGACACCATGCGCCGCGCCGACCACGCCCTGCTGCAGGCCAAGCGCGACGGCCGCGACCGGGTGCTGCGCGCGCCGGCCAACTAGGCCTAGCCGGCCGCGACCGGGCGCAGATCCGGCGTCAGCGCCAAGCGGTCGTCGAACACGAAGCAGGCACCGTCGTAATGACGCCCGCCGACCTGCTCGAAGTAACCCAGGATGCCGCCCTCCAGCTGCAGCACGTTGGCCATGCCGGTGTCGTGCATCCACAGCGCGGCCTTCTCGCAGCGCACCCCGCCCGTGCAGAAGCTCACCACCGTCGCGTCGGCCAGCGCTGCGCGGTGCGGCGCCAGCGCCTCGGGCAGCTGGGTGAAGTCGGTGATCGGCAGGGTCAGCGCGCCGGCGAAGGTGCCGTGGCCGACCTCCTCTTCGTTGCGGGTATCGAGCAGCCGCACCGGCTTGCCCGCGTCGTCGTGCCCCTGGTCCAGCCAGCGCGCCAGCGTCTGCGGCGTCACCGCCGGGGCGCGGTCGCGGCCCAGCGGTTCGCTGCCGGGATGACGGAAGGTGATGATCTCCGGCTTGACCTTGGCCTTGAGCCGGGCGAAGGGCAGCGCCTGGCTCCAGCTCTCCTTGATGACGATGTCCGCCAGGCCCGGCTCGGCGCGCAGCGCCTGGACGAAGTCGCGCACCGCCGGCGCCTGCCCCGCCAGGAACACGTTCAGCCCTTCCGGCGCGACCAGCAGCGTGCCGCGCAGGTCGGCGGCCCGCGCGCGCGCCAGCAGCACATCGGCCAGGGCCTGCGGGTCGTCGATGGCGACGAAGTGATAGGCGGCGATGTTGAGGATCATGCCGGCCATTTTACGGGGGCTCAGCGCAGCAGCCACCACGGCAGCGCCAGGGTCAGCGCCAGGATCGCGACGATCGCCAGCAGCATCCCGGCCACGTACAGCGGCCGCGCGCGCAGCTGGCGGGCGAAGGTGTCGGCGGTGCCGTCCTGCTGCGCCTGCTGGCGAGCCGCCCGGGCCCGTTCGCCACGCTCGGCCTGGTACTCGGCCATCAAGGCCTTGGCGCGCGGCAGGTCCGCATCGTCCTTCAGCCAGATGCCGCCATGGCTGATGCCCCAGCTGCTGGGCGTGGTCTCGTAGAAGGCGATGCCCGCGCGCGTGAGCCATGCGCGCACCTCGCCGGCTTCGTCGTCGGGCACGTTGCGCAGGTTGAGCAGGAGCTTGGCCATGCGCACAGGATAGCGGGCTGCTACCTTGGCGCGCCTTGTCACCTCTACAGGAGCGCAAGATGCGCCGATGGATTCCTCTGGCCCTGACCCTGACCCTGACCCTGGCCCTGACCCTGACCCTGGCCCTGACCCTGGCGCTGGCCGCCTGCGCGCCGCCGCGCCAGCCGATCGAACTGCACGGCGGCGTGGATACGCTGCAGGTGCATGAGATCAGCGTCGGCCAGGGCGCACTGGCCAAGCCGGGCGACAACGTCAGCGTGCACTACACCGGCTGGATCTACGACGACACCAAGCCGGACAAGCACGGGCCGAAGTTCGACAGTTCCATCGATCGCGGCACGCCCTTCACCTTCCCGCTCGGCGGCGGCCAGGTCATCAAGGGCTGGGACCAGGGCGTGGCGGGGATGAAGGTCGGCGGCAAGCGCACGCTGATGATTCCTGCCGCGCTGGGCTATGGCGACGAGGGCGCCGGCGGCGTCATCCCGCCGGGCGCCTCGCTGGTGTTCGACGTGGAGCTGCTGGACGTCAAGGCGCCGTAGGCATCTAGCGCTCGGTGGGAGCCGCCATGGCGGCGCTGGAGCTTTCCCGGTAAAGCCTCATCGCCGCCATGGCGACTCCCACATGAAAAGCCTCGTAAGCGCGTGCTTTTCGTGGCGGCCGCCCCTGCGGCCTTATCGGCCTATGGCGGATCCCACCTGTAGAGCGGAGCTTGCTCCGCTGTGGCTTCCCGACGATCCGTCCGAAAGGCAGCGGAGCAAGCTCCGCTCTACACAGAGGCTGCGACTCGATCTGAGGCCCTGTTGCTCCCACGTAAGGCCTATTGCGCCTTCGTCGCCTTCACCGGCTTCAGCGCCAGATCCTGGAAGTCGAAGCTGAAGTCGGTCAGCGGCGAGATCGGCTCCATGCCGGCGCTGGTGATCTGGCCGTCGGCATCCAGCTGGAAGGTGAGGAAGGCATCGGCGTTGAGCCAGCGCTCGCGCCAGCGCACCACGAAGGTGTCGTGCTGCCAGTGGCTGAGCTCGCCGACCAGCTGCGGCGTCTTGGTGAAGCGGATCACCAGCTTGCCGTTCTCCTGCGCGATCACGATGTCGCCATACCAGGCATCGCGATAGGTCTGCGCGTAGCGGGCCAGCGGCAGCGAGGGCTTGGAGCTGGCGTCGCGCGCGGCCTGGTGCTTGGCCCAGCTTTCGTCGGCATCGCCGTGCGACTTGGCCACGGCCTTGGCGTAGGCGGCGTTCCAGTCGGTCTTCGGCGCGTCCAGGTAGGCGTCCAGCGCGCGCAGGGTGACCGCGTTGAAGGCGGCGCCGACCTCCTGGTTGGTCAGCACGATCACGCCCAGCTTCTCCTGCGGGACCAGGGTGATGCGCGAGACCATGCCCGGCCAGCCGCCGGTGTGCCAGACCAGCTTGCGGCCGCGATAGTCCGAGAGCATCCAGCCCTCGCCATAGCCGAAGTAGTTGGGCTTGACCGCGGCCAGCTCCGGCACCGAGGGCTCGGACACCGGGATGGGCGTGAGCATGGTCCACATGTCGGCCTGGCGCTTGGCGCTGAACAGGCGCTTGGCGTTTTCGCCCTCCCCGGAGATCACCCCGCCGTTGAGCTGGGCGATCACCCACTTGGACAGGTCGTGCACGCTGGAATAGATCCCGCCGGCGCCGCCGACATTGGACCAGGTCATGCGCGGCGCGGGCACCAGCCGGGTGAAATCCTCCTTGGAATGCCCGGTGGCCACATCGTCGCCGGGCTTGAGGTCGTCGCTGTTGTAGACCGTGTCGTCCATGCCCAGCGGCTTGAAGAAGCGCTGCTGCAGGAACTGCTTGTACGGCATGCCCGAGGCCTGCTCGATCACCAGCTGGGCCACGCCGAACAGGATGTTGTCGTAAGCGTACTGGTAGCGGAACCCGCCCTTGATCGGCACGTCCTTGAGCCGCTGCGCGACCTCCTGGTTGGTGTAGGTGGTCGTCGGCCAGTACAGCAGGTCGCCGGCGCCCAGCGACAGGCCGCTGCGATGGGCCAGCAGGTCGCGGATGCGCAGCTCGTGGGTGACCATGGGATCGGACATGCGGAACCACGGCAGGTGGTCGATGACGCGATCGTCCAGGCTCAGCTTGCCCTCGTCGGCGAGCATGGCGATGGAGGCGGAGGTGAAGGCCTTGGTGTTGGAGGCGATCGCGAACAGCGTCCTGGCGTCCACCTTCTCCGGCCTGCCCAGCTCGCGCAGGCCGTAACCGCGCTCGAGCACCACCTGACCGTCCTTGACGATGGCCACCGCGATGCCGGGCACATCGAAGGTTTCGCGCGTCTTGTCGACATAGGCGTCGAAGTCCACCAGCTGCGCCGGCGGCGGCTCGACGGACAGCGCCTGCCCGGAAGAGGCGGCGCCCAGCAGGCCAGCAGTCAACAGCGCCCCCGCAAGGGTCAGCATCACGCGCATCGAAGTTCCCCGGTTGGAAAGAGACAGCCTCGCACGATAGCCGCCGCGCGCGACGACGTGGCCTGCCATCGGTCATGCGCGCGGCCCTTCATAATGGCGCGATGTCCCAAGCTCGCTCCCCCGCTCCCACCCTGGCCGTGATCGGCGGCGGCCCGGCCGGCCTGATGGCGGCCCAGACCGCGCGGGAGGCAGGCCTGGAAGTGGCGGTCTACGAGGCCAAGGGCTCGGTCGGGCGCAAGTTCCTGATCGCCGGCAAGGGCGGCATGAACCTCACCCATTCCGAGCCACGTCCGCAGTTCGACGCCCGCTACTTCGAACGCGCCGCGCAGGTCGGTGCCTGGCTGGACGACTTCGATGCCGATGCGCTGCGCGCCTGGGCGCGCGGACTGGGCGTGGAGACCTTCGTCGGCAGTTCCGGGCGGGTGTTCCCCAGCGACATGAAGGCCGCGCCGCTGCTGCGCGCCTGGGTGCGCCGGCTCAAGGACCAGGGCGTGCGCTTCCACGTCCAGCATCGCTGGACCGGCTGGGAGGCGGACGGCGCGCTGCGCTTCGACACGCCGCAGGGTCCGCTGCGGGTGGCGGCCGATGCGACGGTGCTGGCCCTGGGTGGGGCGAGCTGGCCGCAGCTGGGCTCGGACGGCGCCTGGCAGCCGTGGCTGGCCGCGCGCGGCGTGGACGTGGTGCCGCTCAAACCCGCCAACTGCGGCTTCGACATCGCCTTCAGCGCGCACATGCGCCAGCACGCCGGCGCGCCGCTCAAGCCGGTGGTGGCGCACTGGCGCGACGCGGACGGTGCGGCGCACGCGCTACAGGGCGAATGCGTGCTCACCGAGACCGGCATCGAAGGCAGCCTGATCTACGCCATCGCCCCGGCCCTGCGCGAGGCGATCGCGCGCGAGGGCCAGGCCACGCTCGAACTCGACCTGGCGCCGGGCCGCGACCTGACGCGCCTGACCGCCGAGCTGTCGCGGCCGCGCAAGGGCCGCTCGGTGGGCGAACACCTGCGCCGCACCGTGGGCATCGAGCGCGCCAAGGCCGCGCTGGTGTTCGAGACCGTCGCCGCTGCCGCCCGGCAGGACGCCATCGCGCTGGCCCAGGCGATCCACCGCCTGCCGCTGATGCTGCTGCGCCCGCGCCCGGTGGCCGAGGTCATCAGCAGCGCCGGTGGCGTGCGTCTGGAGGCGCTGGACGCGCAGGCGATGCTGCAGGCGGTGCCGGGCACGTTCTGCGCCGGCGAGATGCTGGACTGGGAAGCCCCGACCGGTGGCTATCTGCTCACCGCGTGTTTCGCCTCGGGCCACCGCGCCGGCATGGGCGCGGCAGCCTGGGCGAAAGGTCGTCGCGTCGGGGACTGACGACCGCATTGGTCGTCCGCGAGGGCCGGAAGGAAGTCTTGCTTCAACCCCGGCGGTCGCGGAACGTGGGCGCATGATGCGCAGCCAAGTGTTTAAGTCCGGTGACGCGGACCGGTCGTGAACATGACAGATCGCGTGTGCGGTGCAGCAAAGCCTGCAGTGGCGCGGGCTGCGCCGATGAACGTTCGCAGATGACGATGTTGATGTGGTTCGGCGCGGCCAACCAAAGCGCGCCGCGGACTGATCCAACCCCCTCCCGGCCTCCCCCTGCTGCGCAAGGGGAGGGGCGGAGCGCGGGGCGCCAAGCGTCGTGGCGAGGCCTGACTCAGCGCGTCGCGCGCCGCAGGTTCGCGCGCGCGGCCGCGTCCAGGCGCGCGTGGAAGAAATCGCTGAGATAAATGCGCTCGCGCTGCAGCAGGTCCTTGAGGAACTGCTTGCGCTTGCGGCGGAAGATGAAGCCCGGCACCACGCCCGCGTATTCGCTGGCGATGCCGCGGTCGTAGGCGTCGAAGACCTCCGGCGCCGCGCCCAGGATCGCCATGTCGCAGTCCAGGAACAGCGCCGCCTCGGCATCCACATCGCCGGGCGAGAGGCCGCCATGGCGCGCGGTGAGTTCGATCAGCTCGACCACGCGGGCCGCGTCCACGCCCGGCTGCGGCCACTGTTCGAGATGGGCCTGCGCCAGCTGCGCCGAACGCGCCTCGTTGTCGCCGCGCCCGGCCACGTAGATCGCGTCGTGGTACAGCGCGGCCCACTGCACCTCGCGCGGCTGGCGCCAGCCCGGCCCCTGCGCGACCGCGTCGACCTGGCGCAGCACCTCCTGCACGTGGTCGATGGCGTGATAGGCGCGCGGCGGCGTGGCATAGGCCTGTTCGAGCGCCTGGCGCTGCGCCGGCGGCAGCTGCGCGAGGATCGGGTGCATGACGGACTCCTGTGTGGCGGCAGCCTACACCGCCGGTGTGCGGTGGTTGCGCGCATGAGCAGCCTGGCCTGGAACGTCTAAACACCATCGTTCCCGCGAAAGCGGGAACCTAGTGCCTTGGCTTGTCCGCGTGAAAGTCGCTGGGTTCCCGCCTTCGCGGGAACGACGGTACAAGTTTTTTCCGCGCAGGCTGCCGCGCTGCCCACTGCCCTCTTACCGCCCGATTCTGTCTTCCCGCTGCCTGTTGCCTAATCGACCCTAGGGCATCCACTCCGTAGCTCAGCCCGGCGCCTGCTCCTGACCGGTCGCCGGCGGCGCCGCATCGACGATCCGCACATCCTGCGGCGTGACCAGCGCGATCTGCGCATCGGCCAAGGCCTGGAGCAGCTCGAAGAACAGGTCGCTGCGCGTGCCATAGGTCGCGCGCGGGCTGGACACGTAGGCGAAGCTGTTGATGGCGATCATGCCGCCGGCGATCGAGTCGATGAACACCGACGGCGCCGGCTCGGCCAGCACGTTCTCGTGCGCGGCGTACAGGTCCAGCAGCAGCGTGCGCACCGCGCCCACATCGGTGCCCAGCGGCACCGAGAACTGCAGCTGCACGCGGCCCAGCGGACCGGCCATGGTCATGTTGCGGATGGTCTTGGTGATCAGGTCCGAGTTGGGCACGATCAGCGTGGAGCGGTCGGACACCTGGATCTCGGTGGAGCGCACGTTGATGCGGCGCACGTCGCCCTCGGCATCGCCGATGCGCACCCAGTCGCCGATCTTCACCGGACGCTCGGCCATCAGGATCAGCCCGGAGATGAAGTTCTGGGTGATCGCCTGCAGGCCGAAGCCGATGCCCACCGACAGCGCGCTGGCCACGATCGCCAGCTTGGTCATGTCCAGGCCCAGGGTCACCAGCACGCACAGCGCGACCACGGTGATGCCCAGGTAGCGCATCACCGCGGCCACCGAGGCGCGCGTGCTCAGCTCCAGCTCGGTGCTCGGCAGGTAGGTGCGCACCAGCCAGCGGTGCGCGGCCTTGACCAGGGCCAGGCCGATCAGCGCCACCAGCACCGCGCGCAGCACATCCCACGGCTGCAGCGGCAGGCCGCTGGCTGTCCACGCCTTGCGCGCCTGCACGATCCAGTCGGTGATGCTGGTGAAATTGGCGCCGTAAGGCACCAGCAGCGCGCCGATCACCATCAGCACCAGCCACAGTCGCGCCACCGCCGCGGTCAGCACGGCGGCCTGCTCCATGTGGCTGGAGCGCAGCCCCAGGCCGACGCTGGCGGCCTTGCCGAAGCGGCTGTCGGGCTTGAACAGCCACTGCGACAGGTCGTCGGCGAACATCATCAGCAGCCCGCCGGCGCCGCAGACCACCACCGCCCAGATGATCTGCTGGGTCGCGGCGCGGGCGAAGTTGACGTAGCCCAGCAGCGCGCCGACCAGGGCCGCGGCGACCACCAGCTGCGCCAGCAGCGAGATCAGCACCACCACGCCGGAACGGCGCTGCGGCACGGCAGGCGCGGCGGCCTCGCCGCTTTCGGCCGCGGCCTCGACCGGCCCGCGGTGGATGCGCAGCAGGCTCACCAGCATGGCGATCACCAGCGCCACGAACACCAGCGCGATCACCCCGTCCACGCCCACCCCAGTCACCGGGTTGGTGCGCGCCACGCGGTTGAGCGCGGTCAGCATGCCGCTCAGCCACACCGCCACCGAGGTCAGCCAGGCATAGCGGCCCAGCTTGACCGCCGTGTCGTCGTCGAACGGCAGCAGGCGCCAGGACGGCTGGCGCGGCAGCAGCAGCGCCGCGCTGGTGGCGCCGACGAAGGCGGAGAAGAAGGTCACCCGGACCACCGCGTCGGCCAGGCCGTCCAGGTCCTCGGGGATGGCCTGGATCGCGCGCAGCGTATCGATCAGCACCCAGGCCGCGATCGTCGGCAGCGCCGTGCCCAGCACCAGCGTCCAGACCGCCAGCGCCGAGCGCCGCAGGCGCCCGCCCGGCGTGCGTTGGATCACATAGCGCTGGCCGACCCAGCGCAGCGCCAGTGCACCGGGCAGCAGGATCAGCAGCGCGATCGCGATGCCGGTGGCCAGCGGCGCGGTGCCATGGGTGGCCACGCCCTGCTGGAGCGCCTGCGTGAGGTCCTGGCCGACCGCGCGCAGGCGCTGCAGGTCGTCGGGCCAGGCCTGGGCCATCTGCCGCCACAGGGTCGGCGAGAGCGGCGAGGCGACGCGGGCGAACAGCTGCTCGCCGAGCTGGCGCGCGCGGGCCTTCTCGATGGCATCGCCCAGCTGCTGGGCCTCGACCGAGAGCAGCTTGGCGCGCTTGATCGCGCCGTCCAGGCGGTCGTGGCTGGCCTGCAGCTGCTTGCGCTCGGCGGCGATGTCGCTGGCCTCGCGCGTGCCCGGGGCCAGGTCGCCCAGCTGCTTGAGGCGCTCGTCGATCTCGTCCAGCTGCGGCTGCAGGGCCAGGGCCTGGGCATCGGCCTGGCGCTGGGCGTCGGCCACCTGCAGGCCCAGCGCGTGCAGGTTCTCGGGGACCTGCTCGTCCTTGGACTGGTCCTGCAGCGTGCTCAGCGCATCGTCGATCTGCTGCAGGGCCTCATCGACGCTGGGCGCCGGCGCGGCCGGCCCCTGCGCCAGCGCCTGACCGGCGGCCAGGACCAGCAGCGCACTCAGCAGCCACAGCCGCCGGGCGGCACACGAAACGGAATGGAAGGACACGATCACGACACGGACAACGCGTGGACGCCACGCACCGGCGCCGATGATAAGTCAGCGCCCGTCGCCGGCCCGGCGGCGCGTGCCGCCGGCTTTCACCACCGGCTCAGGCGCCGGCCAGGACGTGGCCGACCAGGGCCTGGTAATCGGGCCCGATCGGCTCGGCGTGGGCCGGGCGCAGCAGCAGGTCGGCCAGGGCCGGTGGCACCCCGATCGGGCCGACCAGCGGCTCGACCACGCTCTCGAACTTGGCCGGGTGCGCCGTGGCGGCCACCGCCCAGTCGCCGCCCTCGCCCTGGTTGCGCAGGTCCTCGAGCACCTTCACCGCCGTGGCCGTATGCGGGCAGAACACCTCGCCGAAGTGCCGATAGCGGCGCGCGATCACCAGCCGGATCGCGTCGTCGTCCACGCTGGCCGAGGCGAAGGCCGCGCGCAGCGCCGCGTCGTCGCCGCGATACAGCCAGCGCAGGCGCTCGAAGTTGCTCGGCGCGCCCACGTCCATGGCGTTGGCGATGGTCGCCACGCTGGGCTGGGGCGCGTACTCGCCGCCGTCGAAGTAGTCCGGCAGCACGTGGTTGGCGTTGGTCGCCAGCACGATGCGGCCGATCGGCACGCCCATCGCCCGCGCCAGGATCGCGGCCATCGCATTGCCCAGGTTGCCGGTGGGGATGACGAAGTTCAGCGTGTTGCCGCTGCGGGCGTGGTGGCCGAGCGCGGCGTGGGCGTAGTAGCTCATCTGCGGCAGCAGGCGCCCCAGGCTGATCGAATTGGCCGAACTCAGCGGCGCGCGCGCCTGCAGCTGCGCGTCGTTCAAGGCGCGCTTGACCAGCGCCTGGCAGTCGTCGAACGAGCCGGCCACGCGCAGGGCGGTGATGTTGTCGCCGAAGCAGCCCAGCTGATGCGCCTGGCGCGGCGAGACACGCCCGTCCGGATACAGCACGATCACGCGCAGATTGGGCTGGCGATGGAAGGCGGCGGCCACCGCCGCGCCGGTATCGCCGGAGGTCGCCACCAGGATGGTCAGCGGCGGCTCCTGCGCGCCGCGCAGGCGGGTCAGGCACTGCGCCAGGAAGCGCGCGCCGAAGTCCTTGAACGCCGCGGTCGGGCCATGGAACAGCTCCAGCACATGGTCGTTCGGCGTGGCCAGCGGCAGCAGCGGCGCGGGGAAGTCGAAGGCCGCCTCGCAGATGTCCGGCAAGGCGCCCTCCAGGCCGTCGCCCTCGAACAACGGCTGCAGCAGCGTGGCGGCGGTGCCGGCCAGCGACTCGCCGGCGGCCAGCGCGCGCACCGGCGGCAGGGCCTGGGGCACATACAGGCCGCCATCGGGCGCCAGGCCGGCGGCGATGGCCGCGCTCAGCGAAGCGGCGGGCGAGGCGTTGCGGGTGGAGACGAAGTGCATGGGAGAGGTTTTCCGAAAAGCTGAGGATTGGCGATGGATGCGGTTGTTCTGCGTGGGAGCCGCCATGGCGGCGATGAGGCTTTACCGGTAAGGCCCATCGCCGCCATGGCGGCTCCCACACTCAGGAGGATGAGTCTCTGGGTGCCAAGAAGGTCAGAGCACGCGCGCCCCCGGCGCGGCGATGCGCGAGACCCAGGCCTGCGAGGTGAAGCCGGCCTGCTCGAAGGCGGCCTGCACCGCCGGCGCCGTGGCCTGCGCCTCGGCGCGCGTCTCGAACCAGCCGAAGATGCTCGGCCCGGCACCGGAGATGCTCGCCCCCATAGCCCCGCCGGCCAGCATCGCCGCCTTGGCCGCGTCGAAGCCGCCGATCAGCGGCGCGCGCCGCGGCTCGACCAGCACATCGGCCAGGCCGGCACGCACCAGGGTCGCATCACCCTGATAGCAGCCGGCCAGGACCAGGGCGAGATTGGCGCTCTGGTGGACGAAGTCCTTCAGCTCGTAGGCGCCGGCCAGCGCGGCGCGCGCGCGGCGTGTCTCCAGCACCGCGTCGGGATGCACCAGCAGGCTGTGCCAGCCCTGCGGCACCGGCACGCTGGCCAGATGCTCGGCCGTGGCCAGCACCAGCCCGCCCAGCAGCATCGGCCCCAGGTTGTCGCCATGCCGGCCACCGCTGGCCACCGCCTCGCCGACCAGGGTGAACGGGTACAGCGCCTGCGGGCTCAGCGGTTCGTCGAGCAAGGCATTGGCAGCGACCACCGCCGCCACGCAGGAGGCGGCCGAACCGCCCATGCCCGAACCCAGCGCGATGCCCTTGTCGATCTCCACCTCGAAGCCGAACGGCAGCTCCAGCGCCTCGCGCATCGCGATCAAGGCCGCGCCCGCCGTGTTGGCCGGCGCCTCCAGCGGCAGGTCGAGCGTGGTGCCGCGGATGGCGGCGATGCGCACCACAGGCGCCTCGATGCGACGCACGGTGACGGTGTCGCCCGGGCCCTCGATCACGTGCCCCAGGATGTCGAAGCCGACCCCGACATTGCCGACTGAGGCCGGCGAGAACGCGCGTGCCTCCCGCCTCACAGGCGCGCCCCCTGCCCCGCCGCCACGCGCAGCACATCGGCGAACACGCCGGCCGCGGTCACCTCGGGACCGGCGCCCGGGCCCTGCACGATCAGCGGGTTGTCGCAGTAGCGACGCGTGGTGAACTGCACGACGTTGTCGGTCTGGCGCAGGTTGGCGAAGGCGTGGTCGGCGGGCAGCTCGACCAGGCCGACGCTGGCGCCGTCCTGATCCAGGCGCGCGACGTAGCGCAGCACCTTGCCGGCCGCCTTCGCCGCGGCCAGGCGCTGGGCGAAGTCGGCGTCCACCTCGTCCAGGCGCGCCATGAAGTCCTCCACGCTGGCCTGGCGCAGCGCCTGCGGCACCAGGCTCTCGATGCGCACGTCTTCCAGCGACAGCGCACGGCCGGCCTCGCGCGCCAGGATCACCAGCTTGCGGCCGACATCGGTGCCGGACAGGTCGTCGCGCGGATCCGGCTCGGTATAGCCCATCGCCCGCGCCTGCCGCACCAGTTCGGAGAACGGCACGCTGCCGTCGAAGCGGTTGAACAGCCAAGCCAGCGTGCCGGAGAAGATGCCTTCGATGCTGGTCACCGCATCGCCGGTGTCCACCAGGTCGCGCAGCGTGGTGATCACCGGCAGGCCGGCGCCGACGGTGGCCTCGTAGCGGAAGCGCGCCCCGCTGGCGGCCGCGGCCTCGGCGATGGCCTCGAAGCGCTGCAGCGAGCCCGAGCCGGCCTGCTTGTTCGGCGTGACCACGTGGATGCCCGCGGCCAGCCAGCCGGCATAGCGATCGGCCACGGCCGGGCTGGCCGAGCAGTCCACGATCACCGTATGCGGCAGGTGCGAGGCCAGCAGGTGTTCGGTGAAGCGGTCCAGGTCCAGCGGCTCGCGCGCCTGGGCGAAGACGCCGCGCCAGTCGTCCTCGATGCTGCGTTCGGCCAGCAGCATGCGGTGCGAGGAGGCGATCGCGCGCAGGCGCAGGTCGACATTGGCCTTGCCCAGCAGCTGCGGCTGCGCCGCGCGCAGCTGATCCAGCAGCGCGCCGCCGACATGGCCCGGCCCGATCACGCCGACCGCGAAGGTCTGCGGCGAGAGCCAGAAGCCGGCATGCGCCGCGCGCAGCGCCTTGGTCGCATCGCTGCTGGCGATGGCCACCGAGATGTTGCGCTCCGACGAGCCCTGGGCGATGGCCAGGATGTTGACCCGCGCGCGGCCCAGCGATTCGAACAACCGCGCCGCCACGCCCGGCAGGCCGGCCATGCCGTCGCCCACCGCGGCCAGCACGCTGACCCCGTCGGTGAGCTGCACGCGCTGGATCTGGCCGATCGCCAGCTCGTGGGCGAAGGCGGTCAGCAGCGCGGTGCGCGCACGCGCGGCATCGACCGCCTTGACCACGCAGCAGATCGAATGCTCCGAGGAGCCCTGCGAGATCATCACCACCGACACGCGTTCGGCACGCAGCGCCGAGAACACGCGCTCGGCCGTGCCCGGCACGCCGATCAGGCCGGTGCCTTCCAGGTTGACCACCGCCAGATCGGGCGAGAGCGTCAGGCCCTTGACCGGGCCAGCCGCGTCCTTGCGCGCGGTGATGCGCGTGCCCGGATGCTCGGGCTGGAAGGTGTTGCGGATGATGATCGGCAGGCCGCGCTCGATCGCCGGCGACATGGTCTGCGGATGCACGACCTTGGCGCCGAAATAGGCCAGTTCGCAGGCCTCGTCGTAGCTGAGCGATTCCAGCTGCACCGCCTCGGGCACCACGCGCGGATCGGCCGAGAGCACGCCGTCCACGTCGGTCCAGATGTGCAGTTCGGCGGCGTTGAACAGCGCGGCGAAGATCGCCCCGGAGTAGTCGCTGCCGTTGCGGCCCAGGGTGGTGATGCGATTGGCGCGATCGCGCGCGACGAAACCGGTCACCACCACGCGCCGGGCCGGGTGGCTGGCGCGCCACTGCGCCAGGCGCTGGGCGCTGGTCTCCCAGTCCACGTCCACGCCCAGCTCGCCGCGATCGACCACCAGCACCTCGCGCGCATCGAGCACCGCGCAGTCCTGGCCGCGGCTGCGCAGGTGGTCGCCCAGCAGCCGCGCCGAATACACCTCGCCCAGGCCCTGCACCCGTTCGAGCACCTCGCGCGGCAGCTCGCCGATCACCGACAGCGCCTGCAGCACCTCGGCCAGTGTGTCGAACTGCCCGTCCAGCCATTCCACCGTCGCGCCGGAGTCCTCGCCCAGCAGCGCCACCGCCGCGCCGCGATGGCGCGCGCGCAGCTCGTGCCAGCGCTCGCGCCAGTCGGCCAGGTTGCCGGCCGCACGCCCAGCCAGGTCGATCAGCGCATCGGTGACGCCCTTCATCGCCGAGACCACGGTGACCTGCTCGTCCTCATCGCGCGCCAGCAGCAGGTCGGCGACGTGGCGGTAACGCGTGGCATCGGCCACGGAGGTGCCGCCGAACTTGTGGGCGACGGTTTTCAGCGGTTGGGCGGATGCAGCGGGCGACGACATGGAGACCTCGGGTGGGGAGAAGGCCTCGCGCGCATCAGGATGTGGGGCTCCCGCATCCTGATCCGGGTGCGGGGCGGTGTTTGCGAAGAACCTACGCTTGCACGGCCACCAGCACCCGGATCCGGGTGATCGTGGTGGTGGTAATCGTGCCGATGCCCGCCGCGCCCGCGACGAAGCCCGCGCAGGGTGCGCTGGCGGTCACGGCAGGGGTGGGCAGGTGCGTCATGGGCGGCTAATGAACCGCATGCAGCGCAAGCCTGTCAAGCGCTGTGAAACAAGGCATCTCATGGTTTCACGCGCAACTTCGAAGGCCGGCCCGGCGCTGGCGAAAATTTCGCCACACCAAATGGCTGCGCGATGGTGACCCCGGCCCGATTCGAACGGGCGACCTTCCCCTTAGGAGGGGGACGCTCTATCCAGCTGAGCTACGGGGCCATGCGCGGGGAGCGATTGTAGCGGATGGCGTCTCAAATCCACACAATGCCGGGGAAACCCGCGCTTCAACATTTCTGTTTCGATTACGACCATCTGCCGATTCGCCGCCCTCGTCCCAAGGAGTTGACCATGAAATGGACCATCGTATCGATGCTTGTTCTGCTGACATCCTGTGCGACATTGGATAATCGATACGATCCAGCAAAACTGAGCGTCGGCGGCGTCGCCCCCGGATCAGGAGTCGTTGTCCTATCCACCGGAGCACAGGAGCGGTGCATTTCGGCTTCGACCTTTCTCAAGGTGGCTCCAGCGCAATCGCCGTATTACGTCACTGGGATTGCATTGCTACCTGTAGACAGTTACGCACTCAAAAGCGATTTCCCAGACCATCAAGGCAATGTGCACGCTCTTGCCCTCCCGGCCGGCAAATACTATTTGGCTCCTTGGGTGGCTAATCCGATGCTGAAGGCCGTCAAGATTCCTAAGGCGGAGTTTTCTGTAAATGCGGGTGAAGTCGTTTACTTGGGCGAATACTTCATGCCTGTTGCATGTTCCTGGTCCACGCAAAGCAAGTTCTTCAATCGCTTCAATCGAGACATCGATCTCATCACTGCGAAGAATCCGTCCATCGACAGATCCAAAGTCGTCGTGCGAATCGGGGGTTTCACCGGCCTAGCGATAGGAAACCCCAATCCATGACGCAGGCCTATAGGTCTGTTGCTGCTTGGCTGGTGGCCCACGCAATTAAGTCGCTGTGTCGTCGTTCTTATTTACACCCATGAACCGAAAGGCCTGCCCCTGCGCTCACGGAGAACCACGAAGCACGGTATTGCGGAGGAGCAGTCAGCACGATCCGCGAGCTTTATGCCAAACCTAACGTCACCTTATCCAGCCATCCATTTCAGGCAATACATAACACGGAGCATGGAATCGTTCGAGTAAAGCACGTAGCCCCTCACGCGCCTCTTGTAGCCCAGTCGGATGCGATGGTGCCATCGGCATCGCGCAGCGCACGGTCTAGGAAAACGGATGCAAAGCCTAGGCTGGCGCCGATCGCACAGCCCGCCCACACCCCGCGTGCTACGTTGCCAGGCCTGTTTGAACGGGCGAGGAGCGGCGGCGTCATGTGTCCGAGCAAGGTGGCCGAAGGCGCGGCGCGGGGCTGGCTGGTGCCGATCGGCGGGGCCGAGGACAAGGGGCGCGATGCGCGCATCCTGCGCCGCTTCGTGGCGCTGGCAGGGGGCAAGGCGGCACGGATCGCGGTGATCCCCACGGCCAGCCAGTCGCGCGAGGCCGGGCCGCGCTACGAACAGTTGTTTGAGGAACTCGGCGCGCGCCAGGTGGAGGTGCTGGACTTCGGCACCCGCCGCGACGGCCAGGACCGTGCGCGGCTGGCGCGGATCGAACAGGCCAGCGCGATCTTCTTCACTGGCGGCAACCAGCTGCGGCTGTCCACGCTGCTGGGCGGCACGCCGGCCGCGCAGCTGATCCGCGCGCGCAACGCGGCCGGGATCCCGGTCGGCGGCACCAGCGCCGGGGCGGCGATCCTGTCCGAGCACATGATCGCCTTCGGCCGCGAGGGCTCGGCACCACAGGCCGATTCGGTGCGCCTGGCGCCCGGTCTGGGCCTGACCAACCGCTTCGTGATCGACCAGCACTTCCGCCAGCGCGACCGGCTGGGCCGGCTGCTGGCGGCGCTGGCCTACAACCCCTTCGCCATCGGCATCGGCCTGGACGAGGACACCGCGGCCTTCATCGGCCCGGACAACACGCTGGAAGTGGAAGGCTCCGGCGCGGTCACGGTGGTCGATGCGGGCGAGCTGGAGTTCTCCTCCATGGCCGAGGCCAGCGAGCGCGACCCGGTGTGCATGCTCGGCCTGAAGATGCATCTGCTGCTGGCCGGGGCCACCTACAACCTGGCCACGCGCACGGCCTCGCCCGGCACGCTGGCGCGGGAGCCGACATGAGCCGGCCCCTGCGCATCGTCGAACGCGCGGTCTATGTAGGCCCCTCGATCTACGCGCACGAGCCGGTGATCCGGCTGGACCTGGACCCTGGCGATCTGCGCGACTGGCCCAGCGGCCGGCTGGGGCCGGCCTTGGCCGAGGCGCTGCTGGCCGCCGTGCCCGGCCTGGCCGCGCACGGCGACTTCGCCCAGCGCCTGCGCGCGGGCGATGGCCTGCCGCTGAGCGAGGTCCTGCAGCACATGGCGCTGGCGGTGCAGGCCATGGCCGGCGAGGACGTGCGCTTCGGCGCGACACTGCTCGGCGAAGATGCGCCGCCGGGCCTGGAGCGGGTGGTCTATGCCTACACCCAGCGCGAGGAAGGCCTGGCCGCCGGCGAGTTGGCCCTGCGCCTGCTCACCTCGCTGTTGCCCGCACCCCTGCGCGACGAGGCGGCACCGGACGATGGCTGGAGCTGGGACACGGCCAGGGTCGACTACATCCTCTACGCGCAGCGGCGCGCACTGGGCCCGTCCACCGCCGCGCTGGTCGCCGCGGCGCAGGCGCGCGGGATTCCGTGGCTGAGGCTGGACACCCATTCGCTGATCCAGTTCGGCCACGGCCGCTATCAGCAGCGCATCCAGGCCACGCTGACCGGACGCACGCCGCATCTGGCGGTCGAGCTGGCCAGCGACAAGGAGGCCACCAACCATCTGCTGGCCGGACTGGGGCTGCCGGTGCCGCAGCAGCGCCTGGTCACCACGCTGGAAGGCGCGGTGCGCGCCGCGCGCGCGCTGGGCGGCCCGGTGGTCACCAAGCCCTACAACGGCAACCACGGCCGCGGCATCAGCATCGACCTGTCCACGCCGGAGGAGATCGCCGCCGGCTTCGAGGCCGCGCGGGAACACGCACGCTCGGTGATCGTGGAGACCTACATCGCCGGCGACGACCACCGCCTGCTGGTGGTGGACGGTGCGCTGGTCGCCGCCACCCGGCGCACGCCCGGGCATGTGGTCGGCGATGGCATGGCCGACATCGCCGAGCTGGTCGACCGGGTCAACGCCGACCCGCGCCGCGGCATCGGCCACGAGAAGGTGCTGACCCAGCTGGAGCTGGACGAACAGGCCGACGCCATGCTCGAACGCGTCGGCTACGGCCATTTCAGCGTGCCGGCGGCCGGCGAGGTGGTGTACCTGCGCGCCACCGCCAACCTGTCCACCGGCGGCACCGCCACCGACGTCACCGACCTGATCCACCCCGACAACCGCGACATGGCGGAGCGCGCGGTGCGCGCGATCGGCCTGGACGTGGCCGGCGTGGACTTCATCAGCCCGGACATCGCGCGCAGCCATCGCGAGGTGGGCGGGGCGATCTGCGAGGTCAACGCCGCGCCCGGCCTGCGCATGCACGTGGCGCCCAGCGAGGGCCGCCCGCGCGATGCGGCCGGGCCGGTGCTGGACATGCTGTTCCCGCCCGGCACACCGTCGCGCGTGCCGATCGCGGCGCTGACCGGCACCAACGGCAAGACCACCACCGCGCGCATGCTGGCGCACATCGCCAAGATGGCCGGCCACGTGCCGGGCATGACCAGCACCGACGGGGTGTACATCGACGGCCAGCGCACCGTTGAGGGCGACATGACCGGCCCGCTCGCCGCGCGCATGGTGCTGGGCGATCCGCAGATCGACATCGCCCTGCTCGAGACCGCGCGCGGCGGCCTGCTGCGCGCCGGGCTGGGCGTGCCGGAGGTGGACGTAGGCGCGGTGCTCAACGTCGCCGCCGATCACCTGGGCGCGCGTGGCGTGGACACGCTGGCGCAGCTGGCGCGGGTCAAGCGCATCGTGGTGGAGGTGGCGCGCGACTGCGCGGTGCTCAACGCCGACGACCCGCTGGTGCTGCGCATGTCCGCCTACACGCAGGCGCGCAACGTCTGCTACGTCACCACCAACCCTTCCCATGCGCTGGTGCGTGCGCATATCCGCGCCGGCGGCCGCGCCTGCGCGCTGGAGGACGGCGTCAACGGCCAGATGATCACGCTCTACGACAAGGGCGCGCATCTGCCGCTGCTGTGGACGCATCTGATCCCGGCCACGCTGGAGGGCCGCGCCACGCACAACGTGTCCAACGCGATGTTCGCCGCGGCGATGGCCTTCGCGCTGGGGCTCAGGCTCGAGGCGATCCGCCAGGGCCTGCGCACCTTCGACACCACCTTCTTCCAGTCGCCAGGAAGGCTCAACCTGTTCGAGGAACATCCCTTCAAGGTGCTGATGGACTACGCGCACAACGCGCACGCCGCGGCGACCATGACCGACCTGGCGCGCCGCATGGACGTGGACGGCCGGCGCATCGTGGTGCTGAGCGCGCCGGGCGATCGCCGCGATACCGACATCGATGCCGTCGCCCGCGCGGTGGCCGGCCAGTTCGACCACTACATCCTGCGCCGCGACGACGCGCTGCGCGGACGCGGCGAGGACGAGGTGCCGCAGCGCCTGGCCCGCGCCCTGCACGCGGCGGGCGTGGACGCCGAGGCCATCGAACTGATTCCCGACGAACAGCAGGCCGTGGACGCCGCGCTGCGAATGGGCCGGCCGGGCGACCTGGTGCTGATCTTCGCCGACCAGCTCAGCCGCACCTGGAAGCAGATCACCAAGTTCCGCGCCGAGGGCAGCGCCGCGCCTTCGCCCGTGCAGCGGACCACGCACGCGCAGGACGACGAGGAGACGCCCGACGCGCTGCCCGAGGGCGTGGTGCAGGACGCGCGGGGTCTGGTGTTCCGCCGTGAGACCGACTGAGCCGCGCCATGCAGGCCCTGCCCTATCGACACGCGCGTCGGTTGACCGGCCCCAATGTCTACTTCGCCGACACCGGCACGGCGCTGGAAAGCGCGGCCGGGCAGGCGTTCGACCTGGACGCGCTGCGGCGCTGGGACGCGCTGGTGCGCGAGGCCGTGGCGCGGCTGGGCTGGCCGGCCGGCGCGCGCTATCGGCATCGCCACGCCAGCGGCGCCACGCTCGCCTTCTCCGCGCCGCTGGATCAGCTGCACACCGCCACCGCGCTGAACGTCTGGGCGTGGTGGATCGCCAGCAACAGCCCGGCCGAGCCGCTGCACGCGCCCGGCGATGCGGCCACCTGGGACATCGCGCTGGCCACGCGCACGCTGCAGGCCAGCGCCGCGGCCGAGGCGCAGCCGACCCTGCTCGCCCTGCAGCGCAAGGCGCGCGCCCGCGCCCTGCCCTTCCTGCTGGACGAGGACGAACTGACGCTGGGCAGCGGCAGTGGTGCGCGCAGCTGGTTCGTCGACGAGCTGCCCGATCCGGCGCACGTGCCCTGGCCGCGCCTGCATCGCATCCCGACCGCGCTGGTGACCGGCTCCAACGGCAAGACCACCACCACGCGCCTGCTGGCCGCGCTGTGCCAGGCGCATGTCGGGGACACCGCGTACTGCTGCACCGATGGTGTGTTCTTCCAGGGCCAGGCGCTGGACAGCGGCGACTTCTCCGGGCCGGCCGGCGCGCGCGAGGCGCTGCGCCAAGGCCAGGCCCGCGCCGCCGTGCTGGAGACCGCGCGTGGTGGGCTGCTGCGTCACGGTCTGGCGATCGAACAGGCCGATGTGGCGGTGGTGACCAATGTGGCGCACGACCACTTCGGCGAGTTCGGCGTGCATGACCTGCACATGCTGGCGCAGGTCAAGCTCAGCGTGGCCCGCGCGGTGGGCGTGGGCGCGCATCTGGTGCTCAATGCGGACGATGCGTTCCTGCGCACGCAGTCCACCGCACTGTCGTGTCCGCTGGCGTGGTTCGCGCTGGATTTCGACCAGCCGCTGCTGCGACTGCATCGCGCGCTCGGCAAGCCGACCTGCGGCGTGCGCGACGCGCATCTGTGGCTGGCGCTGGCGGGCATCGAACACGACCTCGGCCCTACCGCCGCGATGCCGCTGAGTCTGGGCGATCGCGCGCGCTACAACCTGGGCAACCTGGCGGCGGGCGCTCTGGCCGGCGCCCTGCTGGGTATCGCGCCGGGGATCATTGCGCACGTGCTCGCCTGCTTCGGGCAGGACCCGGACGACAACCCCGGAAGGCTGCAGCGCTGGATGTTCGGCAGCACGCGCGTGGTCGTGGACTATGCCCACAATCCTGAGGGCCTGCGCAGCCTGCTCGATGCGCTCGACGCTTCGCGACGCGGCGGCCGGTTGGGGCTGCTGCTGGGCCACGCCGGCAATCGCCAGGACGAGGATCTGCGCGCGGTCGCGCATGTCGCGGCGGCGTACGCGCCGGAGCGGGTGATCCTCAAGGAGCTGCCGGGTTATGCCCGCGGCCGCGATGCCGATTCGGTACCGGCGCTGATGCATGCGCAGCTGCTGGCCGATGGCCTGGATCCGCAACGCGTGCAGCTGCGGGCAGATGAGGTGCAGGCCGCGCGTAGTCTGCTCGCTTGGGCAAGCGAAGGCGATCTGCTGGTACTGCCTGTGCACGAGTTGGCCAACCGCGCGCAGGTGGTGGCGCTGCTGGATGAGATGGCCGCTTTGGGGTGGCGGGCGGGGGCTGCGGTTCCGGAGCAGGCGATGGATCCAGCCGGATAGAACAACGGTCCCGCAACTGCGCGACTCGGACTCGCTGGTATCGCTGATTGATCGATTGATCGATTGATCGATTGATCGAGCAGCAGAGTGTGAAGCTGCGGCTTTGCCCATTTCCGTGCATAGCAAGTTGAGGCCGGAAGTGGGTTGCGCCAGCCGAGCATGATGCGAAGAGCACCCCTCCCCAGCCCTCCCCTTCGCTTCGCGAAAGGGAGGGGGCCGATCATGCGATCGGCAAGGACTACTGGGCGGTGTTGCTGTCCGCTTGATTCGCGAACAGCAGTGCCGATCGTCGATCTTAGGGATGACGGGCTGTGCTTTTGCTCCCTCCCTTTGGCCGAAGGCCAAGGGGAGGGCTGGGGAGGGGTTGCGCCGTTGCCGTTGCTCCCGCTGTCGCGCTCCTGCACGAACGAGCGAGCCAGCGCAGCAAAGCAGCTGACCAAACATCCTCTTCGACTAAACCGCCATCGCGCGCACGGCCACCGGCATGCCATCCTGATGCCCTCATGAAACCTGCCCCGCAGTTCTGGCGCGATCCGGCCATGCCGCATGTAGAGAGCAGGCGTGCGTGGCAGAGCCGCGCCTGTTACCGGCCGCATAGCCATCCGACCTTTTCCATCGGCGCGGTCGATGAGGGCACCAGCGTCTTTACCGGCGCGCCCGAGGGGCCGGTCGTGCTGCAGCCGGGCTCGCTGGTGCTGGTCCCGCCTGCGCGCGTGCATGCCTGCAATCCCGCCCCGGGCAGCGCCTGGAGCTACCAGATGCTGCATCTGGATGCGCGCTGGCTGCAGCGCGTGCTGCAGGCGCAGCGGCCGCAGGCGCAGGCGCTGGAGCGCGCGCCGATCCGTGTGAGCGCTGAGCCCGCGCACTACCAGGCCTTCTGCCGACTCAATGCGCTGCTGTTTTCCACCGCCGATATCCAGGAGAAGGAGGCCGCCCTCCTCGCCTTCGTCGCACGCTTCTGCCGCCTGCCGGCACAACGCGTCTTCCCGCCGCGGGAAACCGGCGCGAGCCACCAGCGACTGCGGCCGGTGCTGGACGCGTTGCACCAGTCCGGCGCCGAGATGCGCTCGCTTCAGGAACTGGCGGACATGGCCGGCCTGAGCCGCTACCAGATGATCCGCATGTTCCGCGCCGCGACCGGCCTCACCCCGCATGCCTGGCAGTTGAACCAGGCGATCAACCAGGCGCGCACGCGTCTGCAGGCAGGCGACGCGTTGGCCGACGTCGCCGCCGATCTCGGCTTTGCCGATCAGAGCCATTTCCAGCGGATCTTCAAGGCCCATACCGGCACCACACCGGGGCGCTACCGGTCCTGAGCCCGGCGCAATTTCGTTCAAGACGCGCGCCGTCGGCATGCACAGACTCGGGCGTCCTTCGAACACCGATGTCCGCATGCAGCAGTTCCTGATCATCGCCGCGGCCCACTTCCTGGCGCTGCTCTCGCCCGGTCCCGATTTCTTCCTGGTCGCGCGCACCTCGCTGCGTGCCGTCTGGCGGCTGGCCAGCGGCGCCTGCCTGGGGATCGCCGTGGCCAACGGCGTCTTCATCCTCATCGCCTTGGCCGGCCTGTCGGCCTTGCGCCCGGGCAGCACGCTGTTCGTCGGCCTTCAGCTCATCGGCTGTCTGTATCTGCTGTATCTGGGCTGGCTGTTCCTTGTCCGCGCCGGCAGAAGCGACCTGCAGGTGATGGACGGCGTCCAGGCGCCGCGCAGCGCGGCGGCCGGCGCGGCGTCCTGGCTGCGCGCGATGGGCATGGGCTTTCTGTCCGGCATCCTCAATCCGAAGAACGCCCTGTTCTACGCCAGCCTGGCGGCGATGCTGACCGGGGCGCAGACCAGCGCGGGCTGGAAGCTGTTCTACGGCGTGTGGATGTTCAGCGTGGTCCTGCTGTGGGACCTGCTGGTGGCCATGTGCATCGGCAATGCGGCGGTGCTGCGCCGCTTCGCGCGTGCGCTGCCGTGGCTGGAGCGGGTCTCCGGCGCGGTGCTGATCCTGTTCGCGCTCGGGGTCATCGTCCTGCTCGTCGTGCGCTAAATCCCGACCGGCGCGTCCATGCCCAAGCATGGCACGCGTCGGCCCGGTCCAGCGGACTGCGCGCCGCGTCGCAAGACGCGACGCGCGGCGGTCTTACTCCTCGATCACGTCCTTGCGCGGCAGCGGCGCGTCGCGCATCGCCGCCTGGTAGGCGAAGGTGGCGATGATCGCGGCGGCCTGCTGCAGGTCGGCCGGGACGGCGTGGTCGTAGGTGTCCAGATCGCTGTGGTGGACCTGAGTGCCGTAGTCCAGCCGGTCCTGCACGAACTGGAAGCCCGGCAGGCCCACGCGGTCGAACGGGATGTGGTCGGTGCTGCCGGTGTTGCGGCTGGTGACGATGCTCGCGCCGATGTCCTCGAACGGCGCCAGCCAGGCCTTGAAGATCGGCATCACCGCCTGGTTTTCCTGCGCGTAGATGCCGCGGATGCGGCCCGAGCCGTTGTCCAGGTTGAAGTAGGCCGACAGCTTGCCCCAGTCCTTGGTCTTCTGCAGTGGGCCGGTCGGCGTGCGCAGCGAGGACGGCAGCTCCTTCTGCGCCGGGTCGGTCGGCTCGGGATAGCGGGCGAAATGACGCGAGACGTAGTCGGTCGAGCCGATCAGGCCCTGCTCCTCGCCGCTCCACAGTGCCACGCGGATGGTGCGCTTGGGTTTGGCGCCGACCGCCTTGAGGATGCGCATGGCCTCCATCATCACCGCCACGCCGGCGCCGTTGTCCGAGGCGCCGGTGCCGGCGTGCCAGGAGTCCATGTGTGCGCCCAGCATCACCACTTCGTCGGCCTTGCCGCTGCCCTTGAGCTCGGCGATGGTGTTGTAGCCCGGGTCGTTGCCCTGGCTGGTGAAGCGCGCATCGGAGCGCACGCGCAGGCGCACGGTGTCCTTGCGCTCCAGCGCGCGCATCAGCGGGTTGTAGTGCTCGGCGGCGACCACCAGTTCGGGCACGCCGACCGGCTCGCCGGCCTTGCGCGAACCGCCACCGCCCACGCGCAGGATGCCGTCGTCCCAGCCGGAGATGCTCAGCGCGGCCAGCGCGCCTTCGTCGATCAGGAACTGGTTGGTGGCCTTGGCCAGCTCGGTGCGCTCGCGGTATTCCTTCAGGCGCTTGTCGCGCGCCGCCTTGTCGGTGGGCGCGGGGATGGCGAAGTCCAGCAGCTCGTGCAGGCCGGCCTCGTCGTAGCGCTTGGAGGCGGCCTCGGTGTTGGGCTTGTACGGGCGCGCCTCGCTGAGCAGCACGATCTTGCCGCGCAGCTTGCCCTTGTACTTGTCCAGGTCGGCCTTGGTCTTGAGGTTGAGCGCGATGGCCTCGCCCTCGACCGTGCCGTTGGTGCCCGGCGTCCAGGCCTTGGGCACGGCGTGCAGCGGCGCGGCGCGCGGGCTGAGCAGCTCCAGGCTGGCGCTGCTGAACTCCCAGCCGCGGCCGAAATCGTCGAACGCCTCGTCGTGGACGTTGCTCAGCCCCCACTCGGTGAACTTCTCCCGGGTCCAGGCATTGGCGCGGCCCATGGCCGGCGAATTGGTCAGGCGCGGACCGATCTGCTCGGTCAGGTACTGCAGCGTGTCGGCCACCTGCGAGCGATGGAAGGCTTCCTGCCGGATCTTGCCGACCATCGCCAGGTCCACCGTTTCCTCGGCCTGGGTCGCGAAGGCCATCCCCAGCCCCGCGACCAGCGCCGCCCATTTCATCCGCCTCATGCCTAATCCCCGTCTGCGTTGTTGAAGGTCGTGTCGTGCAACCCACCGAGTCTGCCAGCGCGTTGTGCGCCTGCAGCAGGCCACAGGTCATGGCCGCCGATGACAAACCTGTCAGGCCAGCGGCGTCAGCCGGGCGCGGCGCAGCGCCGGGGCGTCCTGGCCGGGCCAGTCGCGATCTACCGCCACCTGCGCGCGGGCCGCGCTGGCCTGCAGCGCCGCGAAATCCAGCTCGCCGATCGCCCACACCTGCTCGCCCGCCGTCTGCGCGATCACACCATCGGCGGGCAGGTCCACGTCCATCGGCGCGAACAGCGCGGCCTCGCCCGTGTTTTCGTCCAGCGCCGGGCTCCACGGCGCGCTGCCGGCGGTCACCGACTGGGCGACGAACAGGCGGTTCTCCAGCGCGCGCGCCAGGCAGCCCACGCGCACGCGGGTGGCGCCGGCGGCCGTGTCGGTGCAGCTGGGCACCACTAGCAGACGCGCGCCGGCCTGCTGCTGGGCGCGCACCGGCAGCGGGAACTCGGCGTCGTAGCAGATCGCGATGCCGGCGCGGAGCTCGTCGGCGGCGAACACGCGCAGGTCGTCGCCGCCTTCGATCACCTGGGCATTCTTCTCGAAGCCGGTCAGCTGCAGCTTGTCCTGCCAGCCGCGGCGCCCGTCCGGGGTGAACCAGTGCGCGCGGTTGCGATAGCGCCCGTTGCCCACCGCGGTGAGGAAGCTGCCGGCGATCACGTGCAGGCCCATGCGCTGGGCCAGCGTGGCGTAGAGATGCAGGAATTCCTCGGCGTACTGCTGGGTCGCTTCCAGCGAGGCCAGCAGATCGGCGCTGATGGCCACCGGGAAGGTCGCGGCCAGCTCCAGCGACAGGTATTCGGGCAGCACCGCGATACGCGCGCCGGCGTCGGCGGCCTGCTGCAACAGATGCACCTGCTTCTCGGCGAAGGCATCGAAATCGCGCGGCTGGCCGATCGGATACTTGGCGACGGCGACCTTCATGCCTGCCCCTCCAGCGCACGGGTCCAGAAGGTCAGCGTGTGCGCGACCTCGCCGTGCCCGGCCTCGCGCCAGGGCAGACGCAGCTGCAGCCCGTCGCGGCGCGTGTAGCCGCGCTTGCGCCAGAACGCGTCGTTGTCGCGATGCCCGGCCGGGCGGCGCGGATCGGCCGGGTCGCGATCCACCGCGCAGAAGGCCGTCGTGTCGAACCCGCCCAGCGCGCGCGCATGGGCCTCGCGCGCATCGAAGAAGGCATGGCCGATGCCGCGCCCGCGCCACTGCGGCAGCAGCACGGACTCGCCGAAGTAGAAGACGCGGCTCGCATCCAGACCCTGGGCAATGAACGGCGCGGAGAAGGCCTCGGTATCGTCCAGCAGCGGCAGGCCGGTGGAAGCACCGATGACCTCCTCGCCCGCCAGCGCCAGCACGAACACGCTGCGCGGCGAGCGCGCATAGGCGGCCAGGTACTCGCACTCGTAGGCGTGGCTGCCCTGGTAGAGGTAGGGCCAGTGCGCGAACACGGCGATGCGCAGGCGCGCCACATCGTCCAGGTAGGGCGCGATCTCGGCGCCGCGCACCACCGCGATGCGGTGCGCGGGCAAGGCGGAAGCAAGCGAGGTCATGGGCCTAATTTACCGCACCCCGCCGCGCGCTTCCGCCACAGCAGGACCGCGATGCCCTGCTCCGGCACCAGCGCCAGCCACGCGGCGCGATCGCACCGCGCACTGAGCCATACCAGCCCGCCCTGCACGCCGCGCAGGCAGCGCCACGGGCGCCAGGCCGGCAGCTGCGGGCAACGCGACCACAGCGCCGCGCACAGCAGCTCGGCCGGCCGCTCGCGCAACGCCTGCGCGGTCGCCTGGGCCAGTTCGAACACCACCGCACCGCCCACGCCGCGCCGCAGCGGCGGCAGCGGCGGCCCGTCCGGCTCGACCCGCAGCCCGCACACCGACAGCGCCGCCGGCAGTTGGCGCGCCGCGTGGCGCACCGCGCGTCCGTGCAGGAGCATCAGCGCAGCTCCGTGGACAGCGCATACCAGTCGATCCTGCGCGTGATCCACATGATCGCCGCCAGGATGGCGAACAGCAGCAGCGAGCCCATCAGCAGCGCGTTGTCCTCGGACATCAGCAGGCCATACAGAGCGCCGTACAGCGCGGTCAGTGCAAGCGCGAACCCGCCTGCAAGCCAGGGGCTGCGCAGTACGCCTGCGAGGTAGACGAACTGCACGCCGATGCAGGCCCCGGCCGCGATCAGATACGCCAGCCAGAACGCGATGTGCTCGGACAGGCTGAACAGCAGCAGGAAGAACATCGCCAGCGCCAGGCCCACCAGCAGGTATTGCAGCGGATGGATCCGCATGCGCCGCACCAGTTCCAGCAGGCCGAAGCCGACGAAGGTCAGCAGCACGAACAGCAGCCCGTACTTGCAGGCGCGATCGGCCAGCGTATAGGCATCGACCGGGTCGACCAGCTCCACCCGCAGCGCGTCCAGCTGCGTCCCGCCGTCGGACTGCAGCCGCTGCAGCTGGGCCTGCGCCTGGCTGGCCAGCGAGGACACCGCCCACTGCGCGTCGAAGCCGCGCGCGCCCACCGTGCGCTGCACGGGCAGGAAGTCGCCGCCGAAGGCCGGATGCGGCCACGGCGAGGCCAGCCGCACGCGGCTGTCGTCGGCCACCGGCACCACCTCCAGCGCCTGCGTCCCGGCCAGCGCGAAGGACAGCGTCACGCTGCGCCCCGGCACGCGTCCATCCACCACCTCGGGCAGGAGCGCGCTGAGGCCGGCCAGGTGCGCATTGAACGCGCGCGTGCCGGGCTGCAGGCGCAGGGCCGCGCCGTCGACGCGCAGGCTGGGCGCGCCCTGCAGACCGCGCACATCGCTCAGGCCCAGCACCAGGTAGGGCGTTCCGTAGCGACGCACCGCCCCGGCCGGCGCCGGCGGCAGCGCGGTGGAGAACTGCGCCGACAGCTGCCCGCTCCAGACATAGGTCGGCACGTCGAACAGCCCGACCCTGCGCGTCTGCGGCCGCAGCTGGCCGCCGACCTGCAGCGACAGCGGCGCCTGCAGCAGCGTGCCTTCGCTGCGCACCTGCCGCGTGCGGGCATGCCCGGTGCCGTCGGTCCACGCCTGCTCGCGCACATCGACATACGGCAACGCGCGCAGCGGCCCGACCAACCGCTGCGCGCCGGCGCTGCTGCGCGCCACGCGCTCGACGGCCTGTTCGCGGTAGGCGGTGCGCTCGGCGATCAGGCTGCGGGTCATGCTCAGGGGAATCAGCAACGCCAGCACCAGCGCGCCGACGATGGCCAAACGCAACAGCAACTTCAGGGATTTCATGCACGGCTCCGGCCGGTGGTCGATGCCGGACAGGCTGCGCGGGCCGTGTGGGGCGCGGTTGAGCGCTGTTTGAAGCCAATGTGAAGTCCGTGGGCCGGCCGCTCGCCTTGATCGGGATGACAGGTCGCGCCGACTAGACTGACGGCCCCGTCAGTTTCCACCGGAGCGTCGCCTTGGACTTCACCACCGTGCACTGGGCCGCGCACGACTCGCGCCTGCTGCTGTGCGCCCTGGCCGGCATCGTCTGCATCGTCGCGCTGATCAGCCTGCTCCGGCTGCCGCCGTTCCTGTCGATCCTGGTCGGCAGCTTCGTGGCCGGGCTGGGCATCGGGCTGCCGCCCGAACAGCTGGCCAAGTCCTTCGGCACCGGCGCCGGCCATCTTCTGGGCGACGCCGGCCTGATCATCGCCCTGGGCGCCATGCTGGGGGCGATGCTGGCCGATACAGGCGCGGCCGATCGCATCGCCTCGACCCTGCTCGGCATCGGCAAGGGCAAGGCGTTGCCCTGGGTGATGGCGCTGGTGGCGATGGTGATCGGCCTGCCGCTGTTCTTCGAGGTCGGCCTGGTGATGATGGTGCCGATCATCTTCGTCATGGCGCGCCGCGCGCAGCAGCCGCTGCTGCGCATCGCCATCCCGGCGCTGGCCGGCATGACCACGCTGCACGCGCTGATGCCGCCGCACCCGGGTCCGCTGATCGCGGTCAGCACGCTGCATGCGGACCTGGGGCTGACGATGCTGTTCGGCTTCATCATCGCGGTGCCCGCGGTGATCCTGGCCGGGCCGCTGTACGGGATCTGGCTGTCGCGGCGCATGGATATCGCCGTGCCGGCCAAGATGGAGGCCCTGTTCTCCGCGCGCGAGGCGCCGGCGCATCCGCCCGGCTTCGCCGCGAGCCTGTCGATCATCCTGCTGCCGGTGGTGCTGATGCTCGGCGCCACCCTGGCCAAGATCGCCCTGCCGCCGGACGCCCCGGCTGCCACCGCACTGCGCTTCCTGGGCGAACCGATGGTGGCCCTGGCCCTGGCGGTGCTGGCCGCGGTGGCGCTGCTGGGCTGGGGCGGCGGGCTGGGCCGCGCGCGCGTCAACCAGGTGCTGCTCAAGAGCCTGCCGCCGATCGCCGCGCTGCTGCTGACCATCGGCGCCGGCGGCGGCCTGAAGCAGGTCCTGCTGGATGCCGGCATCAGCGACACCATCGCCAAGGTCGCCCAGGGCGCGCACCTGCCCTATCTGCTGCTGGCCTGGCTGATCGCCGTGGCGCTGCGCCAGGCGACGGGCTCGGCCACGGTGGCCACGACCACCACCGCCGGCATCCTGGCGCCGCTGGTGGCGCACCTGCCGCCCACGCAGGGCGCGCTGATCGCGCTGGCCATCGGCGCCGGCTCGGTGTTCTTCTGCCACGTCAACGACGCCGGCTTCTGGATGGTGCGCGAGTACTTCGACCTCAAGCTCAAGCAGACGGTGATGGTGTGGTCGGTGCTGCAGACCATCGTCTCGCTGGTCGGACTGGCCGGCACCGCGCTGCTGTGGCGGCTGCTGGCGTGATCGCAAGGGCTTTGCAGGACACGCGCTAGGCTTTGCCCTATGACTGAACCGCTGACCGGCCCGGCCGACGATCCCCGCCGCATCCGCCTGCGCCGCATGAAGCTGGCCGCGTTCGGCCTGCTGGTGCTGATGCTGGCCGGCTTCGGCTTGAGCCATGCGATGGGGCTGCGCGGCGGCTGGGCGTGGCTGGCCGCGTTCTGCGAGGCGGCGGCGGTGGGCGCGATGGCGGACTGGTTCGCGGTGGTGGCGCTGTTCCGCCGGCCGCTGGGCCTGCCGATCCCGCACACGGCGATCGTGCCGCGCGGCAAGGCGCGGCTGGCCGACAGTCTGGCGGTGTTCGTACGCGACCACTTCCTGGCGCCCGAGGCGCTGCTGGAGAAGCTGAGCGCGTTCGACCCGGCCGCGCGCCTGGGCCAGTGGCTGGCCGAACCGGCGCAGGCGAAGCTGCTGGCCGGCATGGCGCGCGGCTGGGCGCTGCAGGCGTTGGACCTGCTGGACGAGAGCGCCGTGCGCGCGGCGATCCAGCGCTTCGTGATCGCCCGCCTGCGCGGCTGGAACGCCGCCGGCACCGCCGGCCAGGTGCTGGGCCTGCTCACCGCCGACGGCCGCCACCAGGCGCTGCTGGACGCCGCGCTCAAGCGCATCGCCCGCTGGCTGGACGACCCGGCGCTCAAGGCCCGCGCCTCGGCGCTGATCGTGCGCTACGCGCGGCGCGAATGGCCCAAGCTGATGGGCACGGTGGACCTGATCAAGCGGGTGGACGAGATCGGCGACGCCCTGGCCCAGCGCATCGCCGCCGCGGCGCTGGAGGAGCTGCAGACCGTGCTGTCCACGCCCGGCCATCCGCTGCGTCAGGACTACGAGGCCTGGCTGTCGCGCTATGTGCAGCGCCTGCGCGAGGATCCGGCGCTGGTGGAGCGCGTGGAGCAGATCAAGCAGGATCTGATCGACCACCCGGCCGTGCAGGACTACGTGCGCGGGCTGTGGGACCAGGTCCATGCCGCCTTGCGCGCGGACCTGGAGAACCCCGACTCGCGCCTAGCCGCGCACCTGGAGCGCCTGCTGCAGACCCTGGGCGAGGCGCTGGGCCGCGACGCCTCGCTGCGCGAGGCCCTCAACGCCCACCTCACCACCGCCGCCGAGAGCCTCACCGCCCGCCTGCGCAGCGGCGTGACCCACCACATCGCCCAGACCATGAAGGGCTGGGACGAACGCCAGCTGGTGGACGTGCTGGAACTGGCCGTCGGCCGCGACCTGCAGTACATCCGTTTCAACGGCACGATCGTGGGCGGGCTGATCGGGCTGGTGCTGCATGCGGTGGTGGTGTTCTGGGGCTAGCCCGAACGGGCGCGGAACGGGCTTCTGGCGACACGCAGCGCTCGCGCGTCGACGCGTTCCACGCCACCCGCGCGCCCCTCCACACCTCGCCCCCCTGCCTTGTGGCACTGTGCGCCCCGCCGCCGGCGCCTCAGCCTGCGCAGTCCTTTTTTGACCGGAGCCTTGCCCATGCGTCGTCTGACCCGTTCCGTGCTGGCCCTCGCGCTGGCCAGCGCCTGCTGCGGCGCCTCAGCCGCCGACGAGGCCGTGCCTACCGGGCGCCTGCCCACCTGGGCCCAGCCGCAGGAATACGCGCTGGACCTGAAGATCGACCCCGCCCAGGACAGCTTCAGCGGCACCACCACGATCAAGGTCAAGCTGACCCAGGCCAGCGACCACCTGTGGATCGACGGCAAGGAGCTCAAGGTCGGCAAGGTCAGCGTGACCGGTGCCGACGGCAAGGCCGCCGCGGCCAAGTACACCGTGGCCGACGCGCAGGCCGGCGTGGCCCGCATCGATTTCGGCAAGACCCTGCAGCCGCAGGAACTGACCCTGTCCATCGCCTACACCGCGCCGTTCAACCAGGCGCTGGAAGGCCTGTACAAGGTCACCTACGAAGGCAAGCCGTATGCGATGACGCAGATGGAGCCGATCAGCGCGCGCTTCGCCTTCCCCAGCTTCGATGAGCCCGCGTTCAAGACGCCATACGACATCAAGCTGACCATCCCGGCCGACCTGCAGGCCGTGGCCAATACCGCCCAGGTGCAGGAGGCGCCCACGACCACCAGCAAGCGCTGGAAGACGCTGACCTTCGCCCGCACGCTGCCGCTGCCGACCTATCTGGTCGCCTTCGCCGTGGGCCCGTGGGACATCGTCGATGGCCCAGGCATCACCGCCACGCCGCAGCGCGCCGGCACCCTGCCGCTGCGCGGCGTGGCGCCCAACGGCAAGGGCCCGCGCATGAAGATCGCGCTGGATTCCACGCCGGTGATCATCCACACGCTGGAGGACTACTACGACTTCGGCTATCCCTTCGACAAGCTCGACCAGCTGGCCGCGCCGGACTTCTCCGCCGGTGCGATGGAGAACGCCGGCCTGGTGACCTACCGCGACTATCTGCTGCTGCTCGACAAGGATTCGGCCACCAGCTACAAGCGCTCGTCCTTCAACGTGATCGCCCATGAGCTGGCCCACCAGTGGACCGGCGACACGGTGACCATGTCCTGGTGGAACGACCTGTGGCTCAACGAGTCCTTCGCCACCTGGATGCAGCAGAAGGTCACCATGAAGGTGCATCCGGAATACCGCGCCGACCTGGACCGCGTGCAGGGCGCGCAGGGCGCGATGTCCGGCGATGCGCTGGTGGCCACGCGCAAGATGCGCCAGGAGATCACCGGCAACGGCGACATCGAGAACGCCTTCGACGGCATCACCTACCAGAAGGGCGCCGCGGTGCTGGGCATGTTCGAGGCCTATGTGGGCGAGGACACCTTCCGCACCGGCATGCGCCAGTACATCCAGAGGCACAAGTTCGGCAATGCCACCGCCGACGACCTGGTCAGCGCCATCGCCACCGCCGCCGGCAAGGGGCCGGAGTTCACCGCCGCGTTCAACAGCTTCCTCGACCAGCCCGGCGTGCCCTATGTGCACACCGAGGTCACCGACGCCAAGGGCCAGGTGGTGCTCAAGCTGACCCAGCGGCGCTACCTGCCGCTGGGCAGCACCGGCGATTCGGCCAAGACCTGGGGCGTGCCGGTCTGCGTGCGCTACCAGACCAGCGCCGGCAGCGACAAGGCCTGCACCCTGCTGTCGGCCGCCAGCGGCACCCTGGTCCTGCCGGGCGCGAAAAAGGGCGGCTGGGTGATGCCCAACGCCGGCGCCGCCGGCTATTACCGCATCGGCCTGGACGCCAAGGCGCTCAAGGCGCTCACCGCCGATGTGGCCCAGCTCACCGATGCCGAGCAGCTGGCCTACGGCGACGGCGTCAGCGCCGCCTTCGACCTGGGCGAGTTGAACCCGGCCCAGCTGCTGGCCGCGCTCAAGCCGCTGACCGCCTCCAAGGTCTCCGAGGTCGCGACCGTACCCACCGAACACGTGGGCTGGCTGTACGGCCGCCTGGCCAGGACCGACGCCCAGCGCGCGGCGCTGACCCAGTGGGCCGAAGATGCTTACCTGCCGCGCATGCAGCAGCTGGGCTATGTGCGCAAGGACGGCGAGGAGGGCAGCGATGCGCTGGAGCGCGCCGAACTGGCCGGCTTCCTGGCCCTGACCATGAAGGTGCCGGCCGCGCGCGCCGAGCTGCTCAAGCAGGGCGATGCGGTGCTGGCCGGCGGCAAGACGCTGGCCTTCGACCAGGCCAACCCCGACCTGCTGGCCGCCGCGCTGTCGGTGAGCGTGCAGGAGCACGGCGCTCCGGCGGTGGACCAGCTGATGGCCGCGCTGCCCGGCGTGATCGATCCGGCCCACCGCAATGCCATGCTCTCGGCGCTCAGCCGCACCGAGGACCCGGCATTGGCCGCCAAGGTGCGCAGCTTCGGCCTGGGCAAGGACGTCAAGGTCGGCGAGATGCGCTACCTGCTGACCGCCGGCAAGCACGCCACCGTGGCCGATCGCGACACGCAGTGGACCTGGTTCACCCAGAACTACGACGCCATCCATGCGCGCATCGGCGCCTTCGCCGGCGGCTCGCTGCCGCGCATGGCCTCGGCCGGCGCCTGCACCCCGGCCGAGTCGGACCGCCTGCAGGCGTTCTTCGAGCCGCGCCTGAAGGACCTGCCCGGCGCCATCCGCGGCCTGCAGCAGGCGCGCGAGAGCATCGCCCTGTGCGCCGCCCTCACCGCCAAGCAGGACCCGGCGACGCTGGTGAAATAAGCGCCAGCGCGGGCTGCAGCACCTGAACGCCGCCGCAGGAAACTGCGGCGGTTTCTTTTTGGGCGCTTTGCCGAACTGCGGATATCGATGAGTGCGGCTTTGGTGAGCGGACTTCGCCCACCAGCCTCGACCCGGCCAGGTGCAGCTTCTCGGCTCGGTTTCCCCTGATAGCCGGCGCTTGGATGGGAAAGATCGACCGCGCCTAATGCTTCTGGTGGGAACCGCCCTTGTGGCTTTTTCGGCCATGGCGGCTCCCACGGGATTCCGCGAGGACTATGCGCACCCGTGCACCAGCCTGGCCCGCGCTGTGTCACGCCCTGCCGGGGCGAGGCCGTGCGATCGAAAAGCACAGGATTTCTTTCGATCCAAAGGCGTTGGGTGAGCGCTCTGCCCCCTCCCTTTCGCCGCAGGCGAAGGGGAGGGCCGGGGTGGGGTGCTTTTGCTTTTCGCTTCGGTGGCTTGCCCGGGAAAGCCCCGACCCCTCCCCTGCGCTGCGCGCAAGGGAGGGGGCCTCACGTCGATGCATGTAGTCACTGATCGCGTTGTGCGCAAAAGAGAGGCAAGCAGGATCCCGCAAACCGAAGTCCTGCGACGTGACGCGCGAGGCAGCGGGCCGGCGGGCGGGGGCCGCGCCCAGCGAGGCAGGATGCCGAGCGCCCGAATCAGGGCAGGATGCCCTGATTGAGGGAAAAGCGGCCGCCGCCCGCCGGACCGCTGCCCCTTTCGAGGCCGACGCGCTTCTGCCTTGCGCCCACTCAAGCCGCAGAAGAAACCTTTTCGCAGGCAATAGAACGCTGCGGGATGCTTCGCAGTCCGGGGGTAATCGATTCAAACTGAGAAGTCGGATTCAGAAAGCTGAGCAATGACAGTGGACACCCAGACCAAACCATCCGCCCGTGCCCCGCTCGGCGGCTTGTGGCACAGTCCGCGGGCTCGCAATCACCCCTGATACGAAGGAAAGCCCGATCAAAAGGATCCTGTTGAGCCTGACCCTCTGCCTGCTGGCCGGCACGGCGCTGGCGGCCGGCAGCGTGCGTTTCGGCAACAAGCTGGTCAGCACCGGCGACAGCGCCGGCAAGGTGACCCAGGTGGCCGGCAAGCCCGACCGCGTGATTCCGCTGCAGAACGAGTACAGCGCCAATATCGGCGAGCGCTGGGAGTACGACCAGTCGCAGAAGACCATCCAGATCATCTTCAAGGATGGCCGGGTGACTGATATCCAGGAGATCTACAACTAATCACCCCGCATCGCAGCGGCCGACGCTGCGATCGCCCGTGAATCTCGCCCCGGCCCCGGTCGAGGCCCGCCGCTTGTGTCCCACCTCGCGGGAGGCTGCGCCCCGCGCCGGTTGTCCGGCCTCCACCACAGGCGAATAATCCGCGTGTTGCGGTGCGCAACTCCCGCGCGCACCGGCCCTTCGACGCGTGTTCACCGCCGCCAGGCTCGCCTGCCGGGACCGTGAGGCCGCGTCGGTCAGGACCCGATCGCTGTGACTGCTGCTTCCCAGGCCCGGCCGCCCGCGCCGGCGCGCCCGCCCCGCAAGACGCCCGACTACCGGGTCATCTCGCTGATCCTGGCCTGCGCCATCTTCATGGAGCAGCTGGACGCCACCGTGCTGGCCACCGCGCTGCCGGCGATGGCGCGCGACTTCGGCGCCAGCGCCCCGGCGATGAGCATCGCCATGACCAGCTACCTGCTGGCGCTGGCGATCGGCATCCCCGCTTCGGGCGCGATGGCCGACCGCTTCGGCGCGCGGCGGGTGTTCAGCGCCTCGATCGTGGTGTTCGTCGCCGGCTCGGTGCTGTGCTCGCTGGCCACCAGCGTGCCGACCATGGTGGCCGCGCGCCTGCTGCAGGGCGCGGGCGGGTCGATGATGGCCCCGCTCGGCCGGCTGATCCTGCTGCGCACGGTCGAGCGCAGGCATCTGGTCTCGGCCATGTCCTGGACGCTGGTGCCGGCCTTCCTGGGGCCCTTGCTGGGGCCGCCGCTGGGCGGCCTGCTGGTGACGCACGCCAGCTGGCATTGGATCTTCTACATCAACGTGCCGATCGGGATCCTGGGCTTCGTGCTGGTGCGCGCGGTGATCCCTTACATCGAGGCGGCCGACGAACCCCGGCCGTTCGACCTGCCGGGCTTCGTGCTGTGCGGGCTGTGCCTGGGCTGCGGCCTGTTCGGCCTGGAAAGCGTGGGCCAGCCGGGGAACCTGATCACCGGCCTGGCGCTGATGGCGGTCAGCGCCTCGGCGGCGGCCGGCTACCTGTGGCACGCGCGGCGCGCGGACGCGCCGCTGCTGGACCTGGACGTGCTGAAGATCGACTCGTTCCGGCTCTCGGTGATCGGCGGCTCGCTGATGCGCATCACCCAGGGCGCGCAGCCGTTCCTGCTGCCGCTGCTGTTCCAGCTGGGCTTCGGCTACAGCGCCGCGCACGCCGGCCGGCTGGTGCTGGCCACCGCGCTGGGCGCGCTGCTGATGCGCCTGTGCACCCCGATGCTGCTGCGCCGGGTCGGCTATCGCAACGGCCTGCTCGCCAACGGCGTGCTGTCCAGCCTGGGCTATGCGGTGTGCGCGCTGTTCCGTCCGGGCTGGCCGGACTGGTTGATGTTCGTGCTGCTGGTGGGCTGCGGGGCGTTCATGTCCTTCCAGTTCGCCGCCTACAACACGGTGGCCTACGAGGCGGTGCCCACGCGCCGCATGAGCCACGCCTCCAGCCTCTACAGCACGCTGCAGCAGCTGATGCTCTCAGTTGGCGTGTGCGTGGGTGCGCTGGCGCTGAAGACCGCCATCGCCGTCGGCGGCCATGGCAGCGCGCAGCTGGGCGACTTCTCGGCGGCCTTCGTGCTGGTGACGCTGATCTCGCTGTCCTCGACCTGGTGGCATCTGAAGTTCAGCCACGACGTCGGCGCCGAGCTGTCCGGGCATCGCGCCCGCGCGACGGCCTGACTCACACCGCGACCTGGCGCTTCCCCAGATACAGCGCCAGGCCGACGTTGACCAGGGCCACCAGCGCCACGTAGTGCGCCGGCGCCAGCGCCCCCACACGCGCGGCCAGGTAGGCGATCAGCGGCGGCGTCACCGCCCCGGCGATGGCATAGGCCAGGTTGTAGGACAGGGCGAGGCCGGTGAAGCGCACCGGTGCGGGGAAGGCCGCGGTCATCACCCCTGGCGCGACGCCGGACACACCGGCGGTGAAGCCGGCCAGCGCGTACAGCGGCAGGAAGTAACGCCCGCCGTGGGCCAGGTCGAGATACAGCAGGTAGACGCCCACCATCAACGCCAGCGAGGACACCGCCAGCGCCGGCGCGCGGCCGATCCGGTCCGACAGCAACCCGGTCCACAGGCAGCCGACGATCAGGCAGACCGAGGCCAGCACGCTGCCTTCGCTGGCCCGCGCCGCCGAGATGCCGAACGAGGACTGCACCAGCGTCGGCGTCATCAGGATCACCACCACGATGGCCGCGGTCAGCGCCCAGGTCGCCCCCATCGACACCAGCACACCGCCGCGATGCTCGCGCAGTACGTCGCGGATCGGCAGCTTGGCCAGCCCCTTGCGCGCGCGCATCTGCGCGAACACCGGTGTCTCGTCCAGCCAGCGGCGCAGCCACACCGAGACGAAGCCGAACACGCCGCCGATCAGGAACGGAATGCGCCAGGCGTAATCCAGCAGCTGCGCCGGGGTGAACCAGTGCGCCATCGCCGAGGCGGCCAGCGCGCCGAGCAGCAGGCCCAGGCTCAGCCCCGCCGACAGCGTGCCGATCGCGAAGCCCACCTTGCCGGCGGGCGCGTGCTCGGCCACGAACACCCACGCCCCCGGCATCTCGCCGCCGATGGCCAGGCCCTGGGTCAGGCGCATCACCAGCAACAGCAGCGGCGCGGCGATGCCGATCTGCGCATAGGTCGGCAGCAGGCCGATGCACAGCGTCGGCAGCGCCATCAGGAACACGCTGAAGGCGAACAGCCGCTTGCGCCCGATGCGGTCGCCGAAGTGCGCCATCAGCACGCCGCCGATCGGCCGCACCAGGTAGCCGGCGGCGAAGATCGCGAAGGTCTGCAGCTGCTGCAGCCACGCCGGCATCTCCGGCGGAAAGAACAGCGCGCCCAGGGTCTTGGCGAAGAACACGAAGACCACGAAGTCGTAGAACTCCAGCGCCCCGCCGAGCGCGGACAGCGACAGGACCTTGGCATCGTTGCGCAGCGGCGCGGCGGCGGTGGACATGGCAGGGACGCTCGGGCGAAAGGCGGCACACGATAACGGGCCCGCCGCCCGGATGCGCGAAGCGGCTTACTCGACCGCCGGACGCTTCCACAGGTACAGCGCCAGGCCGACGTTGACCAGGGCCACCAGCGCCACGTAATGCGCCGGCGCCAGCGCGCCCACGCGCGCGGCCAGGTAGGCGATCAACGGCGGCGTCGCCGCACCGGCGATGGCATAGGCCAGGTTGTAGGACAGCGCCAGGCCGGTGTAGCGCACCGAGGCCGGGAACGACGCCACCATGATCGCCGGGGTCACGCCCGCCACGCCAGCGGTGAAGCCGGCGAAGGCGTACAGCGGCAGGAAGTGCGCGCCGCCGCGGGCCAGATCGAAGTACAGCAGATACACGCCGACCAGCAGCGCCAGCGAGGCCACCAGCAGCGCCGGCGCGCGGCCGATGCGGTCGCTCAGCACGCCGTTCCACACGCAGCCGATCACCAGGCAGATCGCGGCCAGCACATTGCCCTCGCTGGCCAGCGCCGGCGCGATGCCGAACGAGGACTGCACCAGCGTGGGCGTCATCAGGATCACCACCACGATGCCGGCGGTCAGGGCCCAGGTCACGCCCATCGACACCAGCACGCCGCCGCGGTGGTCGCGCAGCACGTCGCGGATCGGCAGCCTGGCCAGCGCCTTGCGCGCGCGCATCTGCGCGAACACCGGTGTCTCGTCCAGCCAGCGGCGCAGCCACACCGAGATGAAACCGAACACGCCGCCGATCAGGAACGGGATGCGCCAGGCGTGATCCAGCAGCTGCGCCGGGGTGAACCAATGCGCCATCGCCGAGGCCATCAGCGAGCCCATCAGGGTGCCGACATTGATGCCGGCCGACAGGCTGGCCACGGCGAAGCCGACCTTGCGCACCGGCGCATGCTCGGCCACGAACACCCACGCCCCCGGCATCTCGCCGCCGATCGCCAGGCCCTGCAGCAGGCGCAGCAACAGCAGCAGCAGCGGCGCGACGATGCCGACCTGCGCATAGGTCGGCAGCAGGCCGATGCACAGCGTCGGCAGCGCCATCAGGAACACGCTGAAGGCGAACAAGCGCTTGCGCCCGATGCGATCGCCGAAGTGCGCCATCATCACCCCGCCGATCGGCCGCACCAGATAGCCGGCGGCGAAGATGCCGAAGGTCTGCACCTGCTGCAGCCAGGCCGGCATCTCGGCCGGGAAGAACAGCGCGCCCAGGGTCTTGGCGAAGAACACGAAGACCACGAAGTCGTAGAACTCCAGCGCCCCGCCCAACGCGGACAGCGACAGGACCTTGGCATCGTTGCGCAACGGCGCGGTGGGAGCGGGCATCGGGCGGGCGTAGCGGAGGGGGCCGCACACCATAGCGGCCCAACGCCGCGCCTGCGCGCGTGCAGTGATGCGTCAGCCGGATGCAGCTTTCCGCACGCCCCGCCTCAGTCTTGCCGGGCCAGACCGGCGGCCAGCACCTCGAAGATCCGCGGCGCGCCGCACTGGGCCACGTTGAAGCGCATGCAGTCCTCGGCGCGCTGGGCCGGGCTGAAGGCGTTGCCCGGCGCCAGCACCACGCCATGGGCCAGGCCGTGCTGGGCCAGCGGCGCGGCCAGCCGCCCCTGCGGCAAACGGCACCAGAGGAACATCCCGGCGTCCGGCACATGCCACGGCACGATGCCCAGCGGCGCCAGCCGTTCGATCACCCGGCGCCGCTCGACCGCCAGGCGCAGACGCAGACGCTCGATATGACGCCGGTAGCCGCCATCGGTGAGCGCGGCCAGCAGCACCTCCGAGGCCAGCCGCCCGCCGCCGAAACTGGTCGCCACCCGCAGGTCGGCCAGGTCGTCGATCCAGTCCGCGCGCGCGGCGATGTAGCCGCAGCGCATCGACGCCGACAGCGTCTTGGAGAAGCTGCCGACGTGGATCACGCGCGCCAGGCCATCGAACGCCGCCAGCCGCGCGGCCGGCGTGGTTTCGAAGTCGGCGAAGATGTCGTCCTCCACGATCCACGTCCCGGCCTGCTCGGCCAGCTTGAGCACCTGGTGCGCGATGCGCGGGGCGAGCGTGGCGCCGGTCGGGTTATGCAGGCCGGAATTGGTGATGTACAGCCGCGGCGCGTGGGTGCGCAGCACCTCGGCGAAGGCCTCCAGCGCCGGCCCCTCCGGCGTGTAGGGCACGCTCACCACCTGCACGCGATGCGCGCGCAGCAGCGCGTGGAAGTTGAAATAGCAGGGGTCGTCGACCAGCACCGTGTCGCCCGGCTCCAGCAGGAAGCGGCACACCAGATCCAGCGCCTGAGTGCCCGACTCGACCAGCAGCACCTGCTCGGGGCGCGCGGCGATGCCGGCGCCGACCATGCGCCGCGCCAGCAGCACGCGCAGCGCCGCCAGGCCGAGCGGGCTGCCGTAGTCGCACAGCGTGGCGGCGTCGCCGCGCGCGACCTGGCGCAGCGCGCGGCGCATGCTGGCCTCGGGCATCCACGACGGCGGCAGCCAGCCGCAGCCGGGCTTGAGCACGCTCGGGTCGGCCTCCAGCGATTGCCGCGACAGCCACAGCGGATCGACCTGGCGATCCAGCCGCGGCCCCAGGCCCGACAGCGCCAGCGGCGCGACCGGCCCCTGCACATAGAAACCCGAGCCGGCGCGTGGCTGCACCAGGCCTTCGGCCGCCAGCCGCTCGTAGGCCTCGACCACGGTGGACACCGACACGCCGAGCCGGCGCGCCTGCTCGCGCACCGAGGGCAGCCGCGCCCCGGGCGGATAGGTGCGCGCGGCGATGCCCTGCCTGACGGCCTCGATCACCTGGTCGATCCGGATTGCCTGCCGCGCCATGTCCCAACCGTTCTGGTCAAAAAGGAAAACAGTTCCCGCGGATCGTACTGGATTGTGTCTGGGTCGCCCGGCGCGGCGCTGGCCTACTGGCCCGCCCTCCCCAAGACAAGACAAGACGAGACGAGACGATGGACGACAGCACGCGCGGCTGGATCAACGGCGGGATCGGCGTGGCGATCTTTGCCGGATCGCTGCCGGCCACGCGGATCGCGGTGGCCGGCTTCACCCCGGTATTCCTGACCTGCGCGCGCGCCAGCATCGCCGCCGCGCTCGCCGTGGCGCTGCTGATGCTGCTGCGCCAGTCGCGGCCGCAGCGCCAGCAGCTGGCCAGCCTGGCGGTGGTGGCGCTGGGCGTGGTGGTCGGCTTTCCGCTGCTGACCGCGCTGGCGCTGCAGCAGGTGACCTCGGCCCATTCCCTCGTGTTCGTGGGCCTGCTGCCGCTGTGCACGGCGATCTTCGGCGTGCTGCGCGGTGGCGACCGGCCGCGGCCGGCGTTCTGGGCGTTCTCGCTGCTGGGCAGCGCGCTGGTGGTCGGCTACGCCGCCATGGGCGGGCTGCAGGCCTCGCTGCGCGGCGACCTGCTGATGCTGGCGGCGGTGCTGGTCTGCGGCCTGGGCTATGCCGAAGGCGCGCGGCTCTCGCGCCGGCTCGGCGGCTGGCAGGTGATCAGCTGGGCCTTGGTCCTCGCGCTGCCGCTGATGCTGCCGCTGGCCTGGCTGTCGCGTCCGGACAGCCTGGCGTCGATCACCCCGCCGGCCTGGCTGGGGCTGGGCTACGTGTCGCTCTTCAGCATGCTGATCGGCTTCATCTTCTGGTATCGCGGACTGGCCCAGGGCGGCGTGGCCGCGGTCGGCCAGATCCAGCTGCTGCAGCCGTTCCTGGGCCTGGCGCTGGCCGCCGGCCTGCTGCACGAGCCGGTGCGCGCGAGCATGCTGTGGATCATGGCCGGCGCGGCGATCTGCGTGGCCGGCGCGCGCAGGTTCGCGCACTGACCGGCCGGCGGGCGATCAGGCCAACGTGAGGCGCCAGGCGCGGTGAATCCTGGCGTTGCGCTCGAAGTCCGGGCCGATGGTGCTGGCGCTGATCTCCTCGCACACCGCGAACTCCACCACCGCCGCCTCGTCCAGCCTGAAGCGGCGGAAGTTGTTGGAGAAGTACAGCACCCCGCCCTGCGCCAGCCGCGCCACCGCCGCGCGCAGCAGGCGCACGTGGTCGCGCTGCACGTCAAAGTCCTCGGCGCGTGCGGAGTTGGAGAAGGTCGGCGGGTCGCAGAAGATCAGGTCGTACTGGCCGCGGTCGGCCTCCAGCCAGGCCAGCACGTCGGCCTGCACCAGCTGGTGTCGGGCGCCGCCCAGACCGTTCTCGCGCAGGTTCTCGGCGCACCACTCCAGGTAGGTCGCCGACAGGTCGACGCTGGTGCTGCTGCTGGCGCCGGCCACCGCCGCCTCCACGCTGGCCACGCCGGTATAGCTGAAGAGGTTGAGGAAGCGCCGGCCGCGCGCCTGGGCGGCCATCTGTCCGCGCAGCGGACGGTGGTCCAGGAACAGCCCGGTATCCAGGTAGTCGAACAGGTTCACGCGCAGCCGCGCGCCGTGCTCGCGCACGACGATGAACTCGCCCTGCTGGCCCATGCGTCCGTACTTGCTGCCGCCCTTGCCGCGCGCGCGCGACTTGATCGCCACCTGCTCGCGCGGCACCTCGAACACGGCGCGCACCGCCGAGAGCAGTTCGTTGAAGCGACGCTGCACATCGGCCTCGGGGATGCTGGCCGGCGCGGCGTATTCCTGCACGTGCAGGAAGGTGCGCTGCGCGCCCTCGGCCTCGGTGTAGACGTCCACCGCCGCGGCGTATTCGGGCAGGTCGGCGTCGTAGGCGCGGTAGCAGCTCACGTCCTCGCGCTGGCGCCAGGCCTTGAGCTTCTTGAGGTTCTTGCGCAGCCGGTTGGCGACCATCTGGGCGCCGTCGTTCAACTCCGGTGGCGCGTCGGGGACCACGCGCTGCGGCGGCGCGATCGGGTCGACGAAGATCAGCGCGCACTCGATGGCGCCGTTGAACAGCTGGTACTTCTTCTGCGCGCGCAGGCCGGTGGCCATGGCCAGATCGGCGCTGCCGCACAGCAGGCTGGCGCGCCAGTCGGGCACGGCCTGGCGCAGGCCATCGCCCAGCGCACGGTAGAGCGCGGCGTCGGCCGCCAGGCGTTCGTCGTAGGGCGGGTTGCACACCACCACGCCGCGGCGGATCGGCGGCGCCGACAGCTGCGCCACGTCGCTCACGCTGAAGGCGATGGCGTCCTCGACGCCGGCCTCGCGCGCGCTGGCGCGGGCGGCCTCGATGGCGCGCGGGTCGATGTCGCTGCCGAAGGCGACCTGGCCCAGTTTGGCGCGGCCGGCGGCCTCGCGCGTGCGCGCCTGGTCCAGCAGCACGCGCCACTGCTCGGCGTCGAAGCCCAGCCAGCGCGACGGCGGCAGGCTGCCATGGCGCTGCAGGCCCGGCGCCACGTCGGCGGCCATCAGCACGCCTTCGATCAGCAGCGTGCCGCTGCCGCACATCGGGTCGAGCAGGCCGCCCCCGCCGGCGTAGGACTGCAGCCAGCCGCCGCGCAGCAGCACGGCGGCGGCCAGGTTCTCCTTCAGCGGCGCCTCGTTGCGCACCTGGCGCCATCCGCGCCGGTGCAGCGGCCCGCCACCCAGGTCGATCGACACCGTCGCCCGGCCCTTGCGCAGCGAGAAGTTGATGCGCACGTCCGGCTCGTCCACGTCCACCGACGGCCGTTCGAAGCCCTCTGCGCGCAGGTGATCGACGATGGCGTCCTTGATCCGCTGCGCAGCGAAGCGCGCATGCGTGATCGCCTCGCCGGACACGTGCGCGTCCACCGCCAAGGTCAACTCGGAGGTGAGGTGCCGCGTCCATGGCAGCGCGAAGATGCCGTCGTACAGCGCGTCCTGGTCGGGGCATTCGAACTCGCCGATCGGCCACAGCACGCGGCTGGCCAGGCGCGACCACAGCACTGCGCGCTGCGCATCGTGCAGCGTGCCCTCGGCGTTGACGCCCGAGACGGTGGCCGTGGCCTTGGCCGCACCCAGCGCGGTCAGCTCGTCGACCAGCAGGTACTCCAGGCCCTTGGCGCAGGAAACGTAGAACTTCATAAAAAGCCAGGCGTGAGTGAAGAGGGGTGAGGCGTGCGTGAGATCGAGCGCGAGGGAGGTGGAGAAGATTGTTGCGGTGACTCGCTCCTCACTGCGCTCCGCTCACTCCCGCCTAAAGCCCGGCCAGCAACTCGCCGAACGCGGCCGCGGCCGCGTCGACATGGTTGGCCAGGCGATGGTCGTCGTTGACCAGCAGCAGGCGGGCGCGGCGGGCCTGGGCCCAGTCGATGACATTGCGGGCGGGGATCAGCTCGTCGTCCCAGCCGTGGATGACCGACAGCGGCACCTGCGCCGCGTCCAGGGCGGGCATCGGCCCCAGCGCGGTCGGCGGCGCCATCAGGAACAGGCCGTGCACCGGCACCTGCAGCGACACCTGGGCCGAGGTATAGGCGCCGAGGCTGGAGCCGACCAGCACCAGCGGCCCCTTGCGTGCGGCGGCCTCGGCCAGCGTGCGCAGGCGCGCCAGGCGCGCGCCGACATCGCCGAGCTGGCTCAGGTCGCTGCGCGCGTCCAGATCGGTGAAGTCCGGCCGCTCGCTGGTCCAGCCGGCGGCCTGGGCGACCTGCGCCAGCGCGGTGACCTTGGTCGCGTCCGGCCCGCTCTCGAAGCCGTGCGAGAGGATGACGTGGCCGCGGATCACAGCGGCACCACCGCATCGCCCACCGCGAAGCTGCCGCCTTCGATGATGCGCGCGCACAGGCCGCCATGGCCACGCATGGCGTTGTAGCCGCCGGCGCCCAGTGCGTCCTCCATGCGCGAGCACGGATCGCACGGCTCGGTGCCTTCCAGCACCACGCTGCCGATACGGAAGCGGCGCTCCTTCAGCGCGATCAGCGGCAGGCCGCGCACCACCACATTGCGCCGCAGGGTGGCCGCCTGCACCGCGTCCAGCCCGGCCAGCGTGGCGATCACGGGCAGATGCTCGGCCTGGATCAGGGTCAGCCCGCGCTTGCCGCTGCCGCCCTTGTAGCGATCGCCTTCCAGCCCGCCGCCGGTGCTGGCCTGGACGCGCGCGACCGCCTGCATCGGCACATCGCGCGCCGGGCGCAGCCCGATCCATTCCACCGTGCCCGGGCGCGGCAGGGTGGCCATCAGCCTGGCCAGGGGGGAGTCGGGATTGAGCGGCATGCGGATCGGACGCGATAGGCGGCGCCTGGCGCCGGGGACGCGCAGTTTACCCCGCCCTCGCCCGCGGCCCGCCCGTGTAGCATCGGCGCCCATGCCCGATGCCTTGCCGATCACCGCCGATCCCCTGCCCTACCAGGACCTGCTGGAGGCGCGGCCCCTGGAGCGGATCGACCTGGTGGTCATCCATTGCACCGAGCTGCCGGACCTGGCCACCGCGCGCCACTACGGCGAACAGCCGCGCTATGCCTCGGGCACCGGCAACAGCGGGCACTGGTACATCGACCGCGACGGCGGCGTGCAGCAGTGGATCGCGCCCGAACGCGTCGCCCACCATGTGCGTGGCCTCAACGCGCGCAGCGTCGGCATCGAACTGGTCAACCGCGGGCGCTACCCGCATTGGCTGCACGCCGATCACCAGGCGATGGACGAGCCCTATCCCGACGGCCAGATCGAGGCCTTGCTCGCCTTGCTCGACCGGCTGCGGCAGACGCTGCCGTCCCTGCGCTGGATCGCCGGACACGAGGACCTGGACACCGCCCAGGTGCCCGCCGAGGACGCCCCTACGCGGCTGGTCGCACGCAAGCGCGATCCGGGGCCGCTGTTCCCGTGGGAACGCGTCCTGGCGCGCGCGGGGCTGGAGCGGTTGGTGCCCTGAGCGACGGGCGGTGGTGTTGCGGTTGCGCTTCGCGCTGCGAACCCAACGCTCGTCATCCCCGCGAACGCAGGGATCCATGGACTTCCGTGCAGGCCCCGCAACGTCCATGGGTTCCCGCTTTCGCGGGAACGACGGTAGAAGGGTTCGCTCGAGGCTTCGCGCTGCAAACTCAACAGTCGTCATCCCCGCGAATGCGGGGATCCAGGGACTTCCGCGCAGGTCGCGCAACGTTCATGGGTTCCCGCTTTCGCGGGAACGACGATAGGAAGATTCGCTCGAGGCTGCACGCTGCGAACCCAACAGCCGTCATCCCCGCGAACGCGGGGATCCAGGGACTTCCGCGCAGGCCCCGCACCGTCCATGGGTTCCCGCTTTCGCGCGAACGACGGTAGGGAGGTTGTTGCGGCGCCAGCGCCGCTTCGCCGCCCGACCCGACTCAGCCCTGCGCCACGCGCCGTGCCCATTGCACGATCTGCGCCGCCTGCAGCGCGCCGGACTGCCGGCCGAGCTCGCGCCCATGCAGGAACACCGCCATCGTCGGAATGCTGCGGATAGCGAAGCGCGCGCCCAGCACCGGCTGCGCCTCGGTGTCGACCTTGGCCAGGCGCATGCGCGGCTCCAGCTGCTTGGCGGCGGCCTCGAACTGCGGCGCCATCACCCGGCACGGCCCGCACCACGGTGCCCAGAAATCCACCAGCAGCGGCAAATCGCTGTCGCGCGCATGCAGGTCGAACGTGCCGGCGTCCAGCGCCAGCGGATGCCCGGTGAACAAGGCCTGGTGGCAGCGCCCGCAGGTCGGCGCCTCGGCCAGGCGTTCGGCCGGCACGCGGTTGCGCGCCTGGCAGTGCGGGCAGGCGATCAGCAGCGGCGCGCTCACAACACCGCCTCGGCCGGCGCCTGACCCAGCAGCAGCTGGCCCTGCGCGTCGCGCACCTCGACCTGCACATCGATGCCCTGGCGCACGCTCTGGGTCACGGTGCAGAAGTCCTCGAAGGTCGCCAGCACGCGCTCCAGATGCGCATAGTCCGCGCTGCCTTCGGGCAGTTGCAGCGTGGCCAGGGCGCGCGGCAGGCGCAGCCGGCCGTCGGCATTGCGCTCGGTGACCGCGCTGATCGAGGCGCGCAGCCGGCCCGGCGCGTTCTTGTACTTGCGCAGCGCGAACAGCAGGCTGGCCGAGAGGCAGTTGACGATCGCGGCCAGCAGCAGATGCGAGGGCCGCGGCCCCTGGTCATGGCCCAGCGGCGCGCCTTCGTCGGACAGCACGTCGGGCACATCGAGGCCTTCGAAGTGAAGCCGGAACACGAAGTCCTGCTCCTGCTCCAGCACGACGGTGATCGGGGTGGCGGTGCTCATGGCGGGCCTGGCCTGGCGATGCGGGAGGCCAGCCTACTCCGCTCATCGTGTGACCGACGCGCAGCCGGGCGAACGCTCCGTCGCATGCGCTCTCACCTCCGGCGCGACCGTGGCGCGCGATACTCGGCGCTCATGCCCGATCGAGAGACATCCTCGCGATGACACGCCTGCTCCCCCGCCTGCTGCGCGCAGGCCTGGTCCTGTTCGCCGCCACCGCCGCGCTGGCCGCGCAGGCGGCCGACTCCGCGCCGGTCACCGTGTTCGCCGCCGCCAGCCTGAAGGAATCGATGGACCAGGCCGCCGCGCTCTACCAGAAGACCACCGGCACGCCGGTCACCGTGTCCTACGCGGCCAGCTCGACGCTGGCGCGCCAGATCGAACAGGGCGCCCCGGCCGACGTGTTCGTCTCGGCCGACCTGGAATGGATGGACTATCTGCAGCAGCGCGCGCTGATCGACCCGGCCAGCCGCCGCAACCTGCTCGGCAACACCCTGGTGCTGGTCGCGCCCAAGGCCAGCACCGCGCAGGTCAGGCTCACCCAGCCCGGCGCGCTGGACAAGGCGCTGGGCGATGGCCGCCTGGCGGTCGGCCAGGTCAACGCCGTGCCCGCCGGCAAGTACGCCAAGGCGGCGCTGACCTCGCTGCGGCTGTGGGACGGCGTGCAGGGCCGGCTGGCCGAATCGGACAGCGTGCGCTCGGCCCTGCTGCTGGTCTCGCGCGGCGAGTCGCCGCTGGGCATCGTCTACGGCTCCGACGCGGCGGCCGATGCCAACGTGCGCGTGGTCGACACCTTCCCCGCCTCCAGCCATCCGGCCATCGTCTATCCGGTGGCCACGCTCAAGGCCGGCACCGCGCCGGCGCGCGCGGCCTTCGTGCAGTGGCTGGGCACCGCGCCGGCGCAGGCGATCTTCCGCCAGCATGGCTTCACGGTCCTGCCGTAACGCGTGTTCGGTTTCTCGCCCGAAGAACTCACCGCCATCGCCCTGAGCCTGAAGGTGGCGGCCGTGGCCGCCGTCTGCAGCCTGCCGGCGGCCATCGCCGTGGCCTGGCTGCTGGCGCGCCGGCGCTTCCCTGGGCGGGCGCTGCTCGATGCGCTGGTGCATCTGCCGCTGGTGCTGCCGCCGGTGGTGGTGGGTTATGCGCTGCTGGTGACGCTGGGCACGCGCGGGGCGATCGGGGCCTGGCTGCTGGAGCACTTCGGCCTGCGCTTCGCCTTCCGCTGGACCGGTGCGGCGGTGGCCTGCGCGGTCATGGGCTTCCCGCTGATGGTGCGCGCCATCCGCCTGTCGATCGAACAGGTCGACCGCCGCCTGGAGCACGCCGCCGCGACCCTGGGCGCGCCGCCGTGGAAGGTGTTCGCCACCATCACCCTGCCCCTGGCCTGGCCCGGGCTGGTCGCCGGCGCGGTGCTGGCCTTCGCCAAGGCGCTGGGGGAGTTCGGCGCCACCATCACCTTCGTCTCCAACATCCCCGGCCAGACGCAGACCATGTCCGCCGCCATCTACGGCCTGCTGCAGGTGCCCGGCGCGGAGGCCGGTATCTGGCGCCTGGCGGCGGTGTCGGTGTGCATCTCGCTGGCCGCGCTGGTGCTGTCCGAGTGGCTGGTGCGCCGCCAGCGCGGGCGTGAGACCGAGGTGCTGTGATGCTGGATGCGGACCTGCAGCTGCAGCGCGGCCAGTTCACCCGCCATGTGCGCATCCACAGCGATGCGCGCCTGCTGGCGCTGGCCGGCCCTTCCGGCGCGGGCAAGACCAGCGTGCTCAACGCCATCGCCGGGCTGCTGCGACCCGTGGCCGGGCGCATCGTGGTCGATGGCGCGGTGCTGTTCGACAGCGCGCGCGGCATCGACGTGCCGGTGCATCGGCGCCGCATCGGCTATGTGTTCCAGGATGCGCGCCTGTTCCCGCACCTGGATGTGCGCGGCAACCTGCGCTACGGCACGCACGGGCGCAGCGCCGGCGCGCGCTTCGGCTTCGAGGCGGTGGTCGAGCTGCTGGGCATCGGCCCGCTGCTGCAGCGGCGGCCGCGCAATCTCTCCGGCGGCGAGGCCCAGCGCGTGGCAATCGGCCGCGCCCTGCTGTCGCAGCCGGCCCTGCTGCTGCTGGATGAGCCGCTGTCCGCCCTGGATCCCGCGCGGCGCGGCGAACTGATCCCCTATCTGCGCGGCGTGCGCACCGAACTGCAGCTGCCCATGCTCTACGTCAGCCACCAGCCCGATGAAGTGCAGCAGCTGGCCGATGCTGTGCACATGCTGGACTGACACGCCGTGAACGGCCGGCGCGGTGCAATGGCGGTCCGCTGTCGCTGTGCAAGGCCCGCATGAAAACGCCCACCAAAGAGGACTTCCCCGTACACCAGGTGCGGCGCTTCCTCGAGCCCGGGCCGGTGGTGCTGGTCAGCAGCGCGCACGCCGGCGCACGCGACATCATGACCATGGGCTGGCACATGATGGTGGAGTTCTCGCCCTCGCTGCTGGCCTGCGTGATCGCCAACGGCAACCGCAGCTTCGAGCTGGTGCGCGCCAGCCGCCAGTGCGTGATCAATCTGCCGACCGAGGCGCTGCTGGACACGGTGGTGCGCATCGGCAACTGCAGCGGTAGCGAGGTCGACAAGTTCGAGGCCTTCGGCCTGACCGCCCAGCCGGCGAGCCAGGTCCAGGCGCCGCTGATCGCCGAGTGCCACGCCAGCTTTGAGTGCCGCCTGCACGATGACCGGCTGGTGGAACGGCACAACCTGTTCGTCTGGGAAGTCGTCAAGGCGCACGTGGCGCCGACGCCGAAGATCCCGCGCACCGTGCACTACCGCGGCGACGGCAAGTTCATGGTGTCCGGCCCCGAACGCTCACGCCGCGGCCTGTTCAAGCCGGAGATGCTTTAACGCCTCGCAGGGCCCTGTGTGGGAGCCGCCATGGCGGCGATGAGGCTTTTTCGGCAAAGCCCCTCGCCGCCGTTGGCCCAAAAGGCCACAAGGGCGGCTCCCACCTGTAGAGCGGAGCTCGCTCCGCTGCTCTTCGTTCGGTTCGTGGGGAAGGCCCGAGCGGAGCGAGCTCCGCTCTACAGAAGGGCGGCTGCTGGAGTTGAGGAAGCAGTTGCTTCCGCCCAGCCGCACAAAGACGGTCACCGCCCTCCCACACCGCCCCGCTCCACATGCACACGCCCCTGCTCCACCTCGAAGGTGAAGGCATACAGCAGCGTCACCGGCACCGGCTCGACCGACTGTGCGCCGTCGCAGCGCTCCGGATCGGCCGGCGGATGCTCGGCGCTGAAATGGCAGACGGCGGCCGGCTCGAAGCGCCATTGCCGCACCTGCACGAGCATCGCCTGCACCAGATCCGCATTGTCCGGCTGCGCGCCGGCGGCGCATTCGGCGCGGTCGGCGAGCGGCTCGGCACGCAGCACCTCGCCGCGCGCATCGAGGATCACGCGCGCGCAGACCGTGGTCGGTGCCAGCGTCTGCCGCGGCGAGTCGGCGGGTAGCGCGGGGTTGTCGGCTCGCACCGGCTGCGGCATGCGGAACACCTCGGTCGGCGCCAGCGCATAGCGCTCGATCTTGCCGGCGCCATCGCCGCCTTCGGGTGTCAGCATGCGCTGATCGACATTGGCATTGCGGACCAGGGTGTCCTCCGCCGGGTCGAGCGGATGCGTGGCGCAGGCAGAGAGCAGCAGCGTCAGCGCGGAGATCGTGGCGAAGTGCAGAGGCCACGATGGGGCTCCGCTGGTAAGGCCCCGATCGCCGCCATGGCGGCTCCCACGAGAGCGGGCGGGCCGGAGACTGTTGGGGGGCGTGGTCATCAGCGACTCGCCACTAAGTGGGAAGGCGCTGCGATGTCTGCCACGGCGCCCCCACCGAAGGCGGGCTCACGCAAGCTGGAAGGCGCTGACGCGACGCCTTGGTGCGACGCAGAGGGCGCGGATGGCTCATCCAGATCGAAGTCGATCGGCACGCGCATGCGATGGGCGACCGGCCGGCCCTGCTCCAGGACCGGCTTGAACTTCCACTTGCGGACCGCTTCCACCGAGACGGCGTCGAACACGCCCGCAGGCCTGGATTCTTCCACCTGCACGTCCTGCACCGAACCGTCGGCCGCGACATCGACCAGCATCACCACACGCCCGGAAATGCCGTTGTTCGCGGCCTCCTTGGGATAGCGCGGCGGCGCATGCTGGGAATAGTCGAAGGACGATGTCTCTTCCGCTTGCGCCTGCTCAGGCGCACGCGCCACCTGCTTACGCGCCACCGGCGTTGCCGCCGCAGCGCGACGGGCGGGGACATCCAGCGCGCGCACCCGCACCGACAACGCCACATCGTGCGCGGCGCCCTGCACCGGGCCGGTCTTCAGCTTGAGCGAGGCCGCCTCGCCAAGGCGCGCGATCAGCAGCACCGGCCCGGCCATGTCGGCACCGTCCCGCAATAGCCGGGCATGCACCTTGGCTTGGCCAGGGGCATCGGGCTCGACGCTCAGCTCGCCGCGCCAGCGGTGTCCGGCCTGGGTGTCGATGGCAAACGCGAACGGCACACCGGCCGCGCTGTGCATCTCCAGCGCGTGGCGCTCGCCGTCCACCTCGATCTGCAGGTTCGCGCCGTACTGCGCGGCGGCCGCCGCCGCCGCATGCGCCGACGGCGCAGCCGCCGACTGCTGCGCCCAGGCCACATAGCCACCGCCGGCGAACAGCGCCAGCAGCAGGACAGCGGACAGACGCGTCTGCCAACGACGGGGACTGGGACGTTTCAACATGGCGATCCGCTCCTTGATCGGGTGTGTATGCCAGTGGCAGCCCACCGGCAGGGCGAAGACATCCAGCTGCGTCTTCAACATGGCCTGCGCATACGCCCGCCGCGCCCGTGGATGCCGCCGCAGCACGCGCGCATCGCAGGCCAGCTCCTGGTCCTGGCGATAGCACGCCACCGCCCAGTGCAGCAGCGGGTTGAACCAGTAAACGCAGCGCAGCAGCGCCACCAGCGCATTGCAGGGCAGATCGCCGCGGGCGATGTGCTGACGCTCGTGCGCCACCACCAGGGCGCGTTCGTCCGCGTCGTAGCGATGCAGGAAATCCGCCGGCAGCACGATGCGCGGGCGTAGCACGCCGGTCACCGCCGGCAGCCCCGCGCTGATCGCGGCCACGCGCACGCCGTGGGCATGCACGCGCAGCCGGCCGAGCCGGCGCAGGAACCTGCGCTGCTGCCACAGCTGCAGGCCGGCCATCGCCAAAGCGCCGCTCAGCCAGAGCACGAGCAGCACCGGCATCCACGGCACAGCCGCATCCGCCGGCGCGACGGCGACGCTCTGCACGCTGCCGACCCGCACGGCCATCGGCATCAGCGCCATCGAACGCACCGGCGCCGGCAGCAGCACGGTGATCAAGGCCACGGGCATCAATGCCCACAGCGCGTAAGCGGCCCCGGCGCCGAAGGCGGCGCGCATCGGTCGGCGCAGCAACAGCACCACCACCAGCGCGGCGCTGGTGGCCAGCGTCGTCTCGCCCAGCCACGCCATCAGCTCACTGCTCATCGTCCAGCTCCTGGACCAGGCGCTTGAGTTCGGCGATGTCCTGTGCCGAGAGCTTGCCGCGCTGCGAGAAATGCGCCACCAGCGGCGCCACGCGCCCGCCGAACACCCGCTCCAGCAGGCCCTCGCTCTGCTGCTGCACCCACACCTGGCGTGTGAGCACCGGCGAGTAGAGATAGCGGCGCCCTTCCTTGGCCGCCTGGATCGCGCCCTTGTTGAACAGGCGGTTGAGCAGGGTCTTGATGGTCGGCTCGGCCCAGTCGTTGCGGCTGGCCAGCGCGGCGACCACCTCGTCGGCACCCAGCGGGCTGCGTTCCCACAGCACTTCCATCACCACCGCCTCGGCCTCGCTGATCGCCATGTCGTTTACACCTGTAATTTTTTTTGAAATTACGCGCGTAATCGAACCGATGTCAAGCGTCGCGGGCCGCACCCGACGAACGGCGATGTGCATTTACCTGAAACGCGAAAGCGCCGGACCAGCCGGCGCTTTCGCGGACAGGAGGCGGACCGAACGCGTCCGCCGAATCAGCTCAGAAGCGCCACTCCAGGCTGGCCGTGGTGTTGCGCGGCGCGCCGTAGTAGCCGATCTGGTACAGGCTGCCGATGTACTTGCGGTCGGTGATGTTGCGCGCATTCACGCGCAGGGTCAGGTCGCGGGTGATGTCCCAGCCGACGAAGGCATCGAGCACGGTGTGCGCGTCCTGGCTGACCGTATAGCCGGTATAGCTGTCCGGGCCGGAGACGGTCTTGTCCTGCCAGCGGCCGCTGAGGCCGAAGGACAGCGCGCTGTAGCTGGGCAGGCGCGCGCTGATGGCCAGGTTGGCCGTGTTGCGCGGCACCCAGGGATAGGTGTCATCGCCCTGCTCGCCATCCATCTTCAGGTGCGTATAGCCGAACACCAGGTCGAGGTAGTCGTTGACCTTGCCGGTGACCTCCAGCTCGACGCCCTTGGATTCCACGTCGGCCGGCTCGTAGTAGTACTGGCCGTTGGCCGGGTTCAGCCCGCGCGAGACGGCCAGGCCATCCTGCTTGGCATCGAACACCGCCAGCGTGGTCAGCAGGCGCTGGTCCAGCCAGTTGGCCTTGACGCCGACCTCGTAGTTCTTGCCCTTGGTCGGCGGCAGGTAGTTCTGGCGGATGTCCTGCTGGTCCTGCGGCTGGTAGATGTCCGAATAGCTGACATAGCCCAGCACGTCCGGGGTGAAGTCCCAGGTCAGGCCGGCATAGGGGCTGGTATGGCTGTCGCTCTGCTCGAAGTACGCACCGCCGGCCAGGCCGTTGCGCGAGAACGAGGTGTAATTGAAGCCCAGCACCGTCTTCAGGCGCTCGGTCAGCGAGACATGCGTGGCGCCATAGGCGCGCTTGACGTGCTGGTTGAGCGAGTCCTGCGGCTGCGGCGCGGCCCAGAGCGGCTCGGGCACGACATCGCCGGCATAGGGGAACCCGGGCAGCGGCTCGAAGCCGGACAGCGCCGACCAGTAATGCCCACCGCTTTCGCTCTGGGCCAGGCTGAAGCCCAGCATCGCCTCCTGCGGACGGCCGAACAGCGCGTAGGTCCCGTTGAGCTCGACCGTGCCCAGGTTGGCGGTGACCTTGTCGCGCCCCTTGTACGGATAGCCGTTCAATCCTTCGCCGGTGACCGGATCCAGGCCGGTCGTGGTGTAGGCGAAGAACAGCTGATCGTCCTCGGTGCTGCGCCGGTAGTTGTAGGCCACCTTCAGCTTCCAGTCCGGGCTGAGCTGCTGGGCGTACTCGACGAAGCCGGTCTGGTTGTTGGTGTTCCAGTAGGTCCAGTCCTGGGTGGTGGAGGCGCTGCGCGGCCAGCCGATCTGGCCGCCGCCGACGGTGTTGAAGGTCAGCGCACCCCACATGTTGCCGGTGCTGTTGGCCTGCTGCCACGAGTAGCCCGCAGTCAGCGTGCCGTTCTCGCCGATCTGGCCGTCGACCACGCCGTAGAGGAAGGTGCGCTCCTTGTCGTAGTCGCGCAGGTAAGAGCCGCCGTCCTCGTGCGCGGCGACCACGCGCACCGCCCAGCTGCCGTCGGTGGTGATCGGCGAGGAGTAGTCCACCTGCTCGCGCCTGGTGTTCCACGCGCCGTAGCTGACCCCGACCGAGCCCTGCTCGTCGTTGGTCGGCCGCTTGCGCACGTAGTTGATCGTGCCGGCCGCATTGCCCACGCCGGTCAGCAGGCCGTTGGCGCCGCGGATCACCTCGATCTTGTCGTAGCCGTAGGAATCCATCGCCCCGGTAACGATGCCCCAGCCGTTGGGCAGGCCGATGCCGTCGATCTGCGTGTTCTCGATCTCGAAGCCGCGCGAGAGATAGTTGGTGCGGTTGGTCTCCCACTCCTCAACCTGGATGCCGGTCGCCAGGCGCAGCGCATCGTTGAGCGTGTTGGCGCCGAAGGCGTCCATCTGCTCGCGGCTGATGACGCTGATCGACTGCGGCGTGTCCTTGATCGCCAGGTCCAGGTTGGTGGCGCCGTTGCTGACGCGCTGCGCGCGCTGGGAGACCACCAGGATCTTGTCCAGGTCCTGGGCCTGGTCGGCGTCGGCCGGACCACCCTGCGTCTGAGCCTGCGCGGACAGCGCCAGGGCCAGGCCCGCGGCCAGGACGGAACAGCGCGGCAGCGGCCGGCGGGGAAGGCGAAGGGAGGCGCGGGCGAAAGGCATGGGGAGGATCCGATGGCTGATGCAGGACGCACCGGGCCGGGCGTCGTGCCAGCCGGGGCGAGAGGGGGTTGGGCGCGCAGGCGGGCGAGCGGCTGGCCGGCGCGGGCCGGGGCCGCGTCCATGGCGGCGCCCGGGATGACAGTATCTTAATGAAAACCATTCGCATTTTACAGCGCGTCATGGCAGACACCACCTGGACAGCCGGCACGCGGTCCTGCACGGCCGCTCGGCTACCCTCGTCCCACCGCGATTTGATGTCCTTGCATGCCCCAACACCTCGCCGAACTGTCCGATGCCGTCGATCTGATCCTGCAGCGGGTGCCCGGCCCGCTGCGCGTCGCCGCGCCGCTGGGCATCGGCAAGCCGCATCGCCTGCTCAACGCGCTCTACGACCGCATCGAACGCGACCCGTCGCGTCCGCTGCTGCTGTTGACCGCACTGTCGCTGGATCCGCCCGCGCCGAAGGGCGACGGGCTGGAGGCGCGCTTCTTCAAGCCGTTCGGCGCGCGCCACTTCGGCGAGGACTTCCCGCGGCTGCGCTACGTGGAGGCACTCAAGGCCGATGCGCTGCCGGCGCATATCCAGGTCGAGGAGTTCTACATGCAGTCCGGCGCGCTGCTGCACTCGCGGCAGATGCAGCGCCGCTACGTCAGCCTCAACTACACCCACGCAGCCGACGGCGTGGCCCAGCGCGCGCCGAACGTGATCGTGCAGAAGGTCGCGCGCGATCCGCAGGCCCGGCCTGGCGACCCGGTCCGCCTGTCGCTGTCGTGCAACAACGACACCACCCAGGACACGCTGGAGGCGATCGCGCGCCGCGGCCTGCCGCGCCCGCTGCTGGTGGCCGAGGTCGATCCGCAGCTGCCGTGGATCGGCGGCACGGCCAGCGTGGCCGAGACCTTCTTCGACGTGGTGATCGACCCGCCCGGGCCGTATCCGGCCTTGTTCGCCCTGCCGCGCCAGCCGGTCAGCGACACCGACTACGCGATCGGCCTGTACGCCAGCACCCTGGTGCGCGACGGCGGCACGCTGCAGATCGGCATCGGCACGCTGGCCGATGCGCTCAGCCACGCGCTGGTGCTGCGTCACACCGACAACGCCGCCTATCGCCGCGTGCTGCACGCCCTGGACCCGGAGCTGGTGCATCACCCGGCGGTGATCGAGAGCGGCGGCATGGCGCCGTTCCAGGTCGGCCTGTACGGCTGCAGCGAGATGCTCAACGAAGGCTTCCGCCTGCTGGTGCAGCGCGGGGTGATCAAGCGCCGCGTGCTGGACGATGCGGCGCTGATGCAACGCCTGGCCAACGGCAGTGCCGACGCGCAGGACCACGCCCGCCTGAAGGCCGAGGGCGAGTACCTGCACGGCGCCTTCTATCTTGGCTCACCGGAGTTCTACGACTGGCTGCGCAACCTGGATCACGACCAGCGCCGCGCCATCGGCATGCTGCGCATCAGCCAGATCAACCAGCTCTATGGCGGCCACGAGGCGCTGGAGCGCCTGCAGCGGGTGCAGGCGCGCTTCTTCAACAGCTGCATGATGGCCACCGCGCTGGGCGCGGCGGTGTCCGACGGGCTGGACGACGGCCGGGTGGTGTCGGGCGTGGGCGGGCAGCACGACTTCGTCAGCATGGCCCACGCCCTGCACGATGCGCGCAGCGTGCTGATGCTGCGCGCCGTGCGCGGCGAAGGCGAGCGCGTCGAATCCAACCTGCGCTGGAACTACGGCCACACCACCATCGCCCGCCATCTGCGCGATGTGTTCGTCGACGAGTACGGCATCGCCGACCTGCGCGCGCAAAGCGACGAGGACTGCATCATCGCCATGGCCGGCATCGCCGATGCGCGCTTCGCCGCGCCGCTGCTGGAGCAGGCCCAAGCCGCCGGCAAGCTGCGGCGCGACTTCAGCGCGCCGGCGCACTGGCAGCGCAACACGCCGCAGCACCTGGCGCAGGCCCTGGCGCCGTTCCGCCGCGATGGCACCCTGCCCGACTATCCGCTGGGCAGCGACTTCACCGACACCGAGCAGCGCCTGGTGCGCGCCCTGACCTGGCTGAAGGCCGGCACCGGCACGCGCGGCGGCAAGCTGCGCACGGTGGCCCGCTCCGTGTTCTCACGCACGCCTGCCGATGCGATCGCGCTGCGGCGCATGGATCTGGAGGCACCGCGCGGCATCGGCGAACACCTGATGGCGCGTCTGCTGCGCCTGGCGCTGGCGCAGACCGCCTAACGGCGGACGACCTCACCCGCAGCCGACGCCAGCGCCACGCGAACGCGCCGGCTGCGCGTTCGCAACGAGGCCGAGCGCGCCTTCCCTGCGCCGCCCGGAGGAGACCTCAGCGCTTGCCTTCGGCCGCGTCGGCCGCGGTGAGGATGATGTCGGCCAGATGCGCGTAGTCACCGTCGAAGTGGTGGCCACCGGTCAACGCCTGCACGCGCAGGTGGCCCGGCGGGACCTTGCTGCACACCTGCTCGTCGTCGCCCTCGCCATAGACGCAGAAGTTCTGCGCGGCCTTGAGCTTGAGGATCTCCGGCATGGTCGGTATGGCGTCGGCCACGTCGTCGCTCATCCAGTTGGTGACGTGGAACTCGAACGCGGCGTTGTTGCTCAGCGCCAGGTACACGGCCTGCAGGAGCTGGGCGCGCGTGTCCGGCGCCAGCCGATTGACCGCGAACGGCAGCACGTCGGCGCCCTGCGAATAGCCGATCAGCATCACCTTGGCCTTGCCCCAATGCGCGCTGTAGTAGCGGATGATGCGATCCAGGTCGCTGGCCAGGCCCTGCGGCGTGCGCTTCTTCCAGAAGTAACGCAGCGAGTCAAAGCCCACCACCGGGATGCCCTTGGCGGCCAGCGCCTTGGCCACTTCCTGGTCCAGGCCGGCCCAGCCGCCGTCGCCGCTGAGCAGGATGGCGTAGGTGTCGCTGCGGGCGCCGCCGGTGGCCGGAACCTCGTTCAGGGGCAGGCCTGACAGGTCCTGCGGCGGCGGCGGCGGCAAGGTCGCCACCTGCTCGCGCGCCAGCATGTGCGCGGCGGTGGTCAGCGCGGCGCGGCGCACCGCGGCCTGATCGCCGCCGGTGGCCAGCTGCACGAACGAGGAGCCCTTGACTTGCGCGGCGAAGGGCTTGGCGTCGAAGCCCTTCTTCGGCCCGTCGGTGTCCAGGGTCAGCCAGGGCACGGCCAGCTTGTTGCGCGCCGGCACCAGGGTGGTGGTCGCCCCGCGCGCGGGCAGCGTGTCGAAGATGTCGCCCTTGCCCTCGCAGGGCACCCGGCCCAGGTCCAGCGCAGGGGTGAAATCCAGGGTCAGCGCGCCGGCGAAGATCCCCGGATCGCCCGCCGCGACCATGGCATAGGCGATGGCCGCGCCACTGCCCTCGCCGATCAGCAGCGGCGCGCGGTAGCCCGGCAGCTGGGCATAGCCCTGCAGATAGTGCGAGAGATTCTCCAGGTCGCCATCGGGGAATACGCAGCCCTTGCCGTCGCCGGTGAACTGCCGGCGCATCTGCGGCGTATCGATGCCGGCCACGAAGGTGCCGTTGGCGGCCAGCGCCTGCGCATCGGCGTCCATGGTCGCGTTCCAGCCACCGTCGCCGGAGAGCATCAGCACCACCTGCTTGAGCGGGCCGACCGGCCGGTACAGCGCCACGTCGCGGAAATTGCCGTGCGAGATGCGCTCGGGCGCGGGACGGGGCTGCTGCGCGGCCAGCGGCAACGCACAGGCCAACAGCAGCAGACAGCTTGCCAGACGGATCATTTGCGGATGACTCCCTTGTAGCCACCGCTGATCAGCGCGGCGACATCGCCCATCACCAGCAGCGGGGCCATGCCGCCTGGCGCGGCCAGGTAGCGGGCTTCCCACTGCGGATCGAATTTTTCCTTGAAGGCGCGCAGCCCCCGGAAGTTGTAGAAGTGCTCGCCGTGGGCGAACAGCAGGCGCCCGATGCGATGCCAGCGCGGCGCCAGCGCGTGTCCGGCCATGCCCGACAGCGGCGCCATGCCCAGGCCGAAGCGCACGTACCCGGCCTGGGCGAAATGCAGCATCAGCTTGGAGAACAGGAAATCCATCGTGCCGTTGGGCGCCTCTTCCAGCTGGCGCATCAGGTCGATGCTGGCCTCCTGCCGCACATCGGTCACCAGCAGCGAGGCGAAGGCGATCACCTTGCCCTCGCGTCGCACCACCGCCACCGGGTTGCGCACCATGTAGGCATCGTCGAAGGCGCCGACCGAGAAGCGCTTCTCGGCGGTGTTGTGCTTGGCCAGCCACGCATCGGAGACCGCGCGCAGCTCGGGCAGGATCGCGGCCACCTCGTCGCGCTCGACCAGGCTGAAGCTCAGGCCCTCGCGCTCGCTGCGGTTGACGCCATTGCGCAGGTTGCCGCGACGCTTGCCCTGCAGGCTGAAGCCGGCCAGCGGCACCCAGGCGTATTCGCCCAGCTTGAACAGGCGCAGGCCCGCGTCCAGATACAGCGGCAGCGCATCCGGGCGCACCTGGTAGAAGCAGCCGCGCGCGCCCGATTCGCGGGCACGCTCCAGGAAGCGCCAGACCAGCTCGGGCCAGGCCTCGCGCGGGCCGACCGGATCGAACAGCGCCACCCACGACTTGCCCTTGCGTCCGAACATCACGAACGCATCGCCCTTCTCGGAGAACAGCAGCGGCTTGTCGCCGGTCAGCGCCAGCGCCGCGTCGGCCGAAGGCTGGCGACGCAGGATCTCCTGGGCGCGCGCCAGTTCCTCGGCGCTGGGCAGCGGCAGTGGCGGCGCCGGCGGGCGCAGCAGCTGGCGCAGCGCCAGCACCAGGGCCAGGATCGACACGCCGACCATCGCGCGCAGCGAGCGCGGCGCGTTGCCGTCGAACTCGAACTGCCACCACAGGCGGTTGGCGTAGGCCACATCGCGATAGACGAAGAACAGCAGCGCGGTCACCGCCACGCACACCACCACCATCGCCAGCAGCCAGCCGCCGCTGAAGGGCACGGCCAGCAGCGAGGCCTTGCGCGTGAACTGCTTGCGCGAGAGCAGCAGGACCGCCATCAGGCTGCCCAGGATCAGCGATTCGTCCACCGCCAGGCCCTTGGGCAGGGCCAGCACCAGCGCGGCCAGGGTCAGGCCCACCGCCGCCCACCAGGCCGCGTCCAGCCGGCGCAGCAGCGCGCGCGCGACGAACAGCATCGCCACGCCGGCGATCGAGCTGAGGAAGTGCGAGGCCTCCACCAGCATCAGCGGCACGTGCATGGCCAGCAGGGCGGTGGCCTGGTCGGTGGCCGGGGTCACGCCCGAGACCAGCAGCATGATCGCCACCACCGCGGTGAAGGCGGCCAGCAGATGCGGCGCCAGCCCGACCACCGCGCGGCCGACCGGCGCGGCCGGGCTGAGGCGCAGCTCGTGCACGGCCAGCACCACCATGGCCAGCAGCAGCGGCAGCACGTAGTAGATCAGCCGGTACAGCACCAGCGCGCCGGCCAGCTGGTCCGAGGGCACCGTGCCCTTCAGCGCCAGCAGCATCACCGCCTCGAACACGCCCAGGCCACCGGGCACGTGGCTGATCACGCCCAGCACCATGGCCGCGGCATAGAAGCCCACGAAGGCCGGGAAGCCGATCGCCCCGTCCGGCAGCAGGAACCACATCACCGCGGCCGAGGCGACGATGTCCACCACCGACACGCCCAGCTGCTGCCAGGCCATGCTCGGCGCCGGCAGGCGGATGCGGATCGGGCCGAGCCTGAATTCACCGCGCCGGCAGGCCCACATCAGCGCGCCGGCCAGGGCCAATGCTCCGATGGCCAGCGCCTGCAGCACCCACACCGGCATATGCGCCAGCGGCGCCAGCTCGCGCGCGTCCAGCAGCACGCCGCCCGCGCCGACCACGCTGATGCCCAGACCGAAGGCCAGGGCGTTGAAGGCGATCGCCCGGGTGATCAGGCCGGCCTCCACGCCCGCCGCGCCATACAGGCGCAGGCGCACCGCGCCACCGGTGAACACGCCCAGGCCGATCATGTTGCTCAAGGCATAGGCGATGAACGCGGTCTTGGCGACCACCCGGTACGGCACGCGCGCGCCGGCATAGCGCAGCGCCGAGGCGTCGTAGCCGGTCAGCGAGAAGAAGCTCAGCGCCGTGGCCGCCAGCGCCAGGCCCAGCTTCCAGCCCGGCACGCCGCGCACCGAGGCGACCACGCCGTCGTAGGTGATCTGCCGCGACAGGTCGACGAAGGCATCGACCACCAGCGCGGCCACGATCAGCGCGGCCAGCCCCAGCAGCCAGGGGCGGGCACGCTGCAAGCGCGGCAGCCAGGTGTCCACGAAGGCACCACGGGCGCGCAGCTGCGACAGGGTCATGCGACGTCCAGAACGGGGCGGCGGGAAAGCCGCGCATGATGCGCGTGCGGGCGCAAGCGCCGCAAGCCATGGGGAAATGCCGGAGTCATACCTCGATCCATCGTCGCGCCAGTCAGCGTCCAGTCGGGATTTTCACACGGATGCCCCACACCGCGTGCGCATGGTGCGGCCATTCCCATGACTGGAGGGTTGCATGACCCGTGCCGTATCGCTACTTCCCAGCCTGCTCGCGCTGGCCCTGATCGCCCCCCTCCATGCGCACGCCTTCCAGGCCAGCGCGCCGGCCGCCAGCACGCCCGCCGCCACGACGCCCGACACACCGGATGCGGCGCGCGCCAACGATGCGGCCACGGTCGACGGCGCCTCGGGCCTGCTGCGCCTGCAGGTGCTGCTGGACCGCGCGCACTTCTCCCCGGGCGAGATCGACGGGCAGGCCGGCTCGAACCAGCAGCGCGCCCTGCGCGGCTACCAGGCCGCCCATGGCCTGCCGATCACCGGCCAGCCCGATGCGGCGACCTGGCAGGCCTTGAACGCCGACACCAAGCCGGTCGTCGCCAGCTACACGCTGACCGCCGAGGACGTGGCCGGCCCGTTCGTGCAGATCCCCAAGCAGATCGCCAAGCAGGCCGGCCTGGACGCGCTGGGCTATACCTCGCTGGTCGAGGCGCTGGGCGAGCGCTTCCACCTCGGGCCGCAGACGCTGCAGCAGCTCAACCCCGGCCTGGACTTCGCCACGGCCAAGGCCGGCACGGTGGTCAAGGTGACCAATGTGCTCGGCGCCGCGCCGCTGGCCAAGGCCGCGCGCGTGGTCGTGGACAAGTCCGACTCCACGCTGCGGCTGCTGGACGATCAGGGCAAGGTGTATGCGCAGTTCCCGGTGACCTCGGGCAGCGCGCACGACCCGCTGCCGATCGGCCAGTGGAAGATCCTGGGCATCTCGCGCAACCCGACCTATCACTACAACCCCAAGCTGTTCTGGGACGCGAAGAAGGGCGACAAGAAGGCCACCATCGCCGCCGGCCCCAATAACCCGGTGGGCCTGGTCTGGATCGACCTGTCCAAGGACCACTATGGCCTGCACGGCACGCCCGAGCCGCGCAACGTGGGCAAGACCCAGTCCCACGGCTGCGTGCGCCTGACCAACTGGGACGTGTTGCAAGTCGCAGACGCGGTGGATGCCAGCGTGCCGGTGACCTTCCAGGAGTGAGGCCATGAGATTCCTGCTGACGCTGTTGCTGGGTATCGTCATCGGCGCGGTCGGCCTGCGCCTGGTCGAACGCACGCACGCCCTGCGCGCGGTCGGGCTGGACGTGCAACCCACCTCCACCCCGGGCACGGCCGCCGCGGCGGTCGACGCCGCGGTCGCCCGGACCGCGCCGACCACGCCGGCCCTGCAGATGGTCGGCGACGTGCAGCCCACCCGCGTGGCGGTCGAGCCGGTCTCGCCGCAGGCGCCGATAGGCGATGACACCGACTCACCCGCCATGCCGGCGGTGGCGCCGCAGCTGCGCGTGCCGGACGATGGCCAGGGTCTGCTGGTGCCGGTGCAGGGCGTGGAACGCAGCGCGCTGCGCGACACCTTCACCGACGCGCGCAGCGCCGGACGCGTACACGATGCGATCGACATCATGGCCCCGGCCGGCACGCCGGTGCTGGCCGTGGCCGACGGCACGGTGGAGAAGCTGTTCGACAGCAAGCGCGGCGGGCTGACCATCTACCAGTTCGAACCGAGCGGCCGGCTGGCGTACTACTACGCGCACCTGCAGCGCTACGCCGACGGCCTGCAGGAGAAGCAGGCGATCAAGCGCGGCCAGGTGATCGGCTACGTCGGCAGCACCGGCAACGCCAGCCCCGACGCGCCGCACCTGCACTTCGCCATCTTCCAGCTCGGCCCGGAAAAGCAGTGGTGGAAGGGCACTGCGGTCAATCCCTACCCTGTGCTGCACGACGGCGCGCCTGTGCCCTGAGCAGGATTCCCGCGGACCACTCAGTAAGCTCGTTATCAGAGTGCGGAACCGGCAAAAGCCAACCGCTTCGCGCACCAACCTCGACCGGCCGGGCACGGCTCCCCGGGTCGGTCCGCCTTTCTGGCGGACTCGCCGCCGCGGGCCATCCTAGGGCCCGCTCTCCGCGCGCCCGGCCGGATCGAGGCTCTGCGAAGGGATGGATCGGGACTTCTTTTGACTTCCGACCCGAAGTCTCTTCGCCCGACGCGCGAGGCAGCGGTTCGGCGGGCGGGGGCCGCGCCTAGCGAGGCAGGACGCCGAGCGCCCGAGTCAGGACAGGATGCCCTGATCGAGGGATAAGCGGCCCCCGCCCGCCGGACCGCTGCCCCTTCGAAGCTCGAACGCCTAAATGCCTCTCTCCTCACGCGAGAGATAGACCAAGAAAAAGCCGGGCAATGCCCGGCTTCTTCATGGACACAGCAATGGCGAAGCCTTTCAGCCCTCCACCACGCTCTGCGCCGCTTCGACCACGTGGTCGGCGGTGAAGCCGAAGTACGGGAACAGCTTCTCCGCCGGCGCCGACTCGCCGAAGCTGGTCATGCCCACGATGGTGCCGTCCAGGCCCACGTACTTGAACCAGAAGTCGGTCGAGGCCGCTTCCACCGCCACGCGGGCGCGGATCGAGCGCGGCAGCACCGACTCCCGATAGGCCTCGTCCTGACGGTCGAACACGTTGGTGCACGGCATCGATACCAGACGCGTCGGGATGCCCGCGGCCTGCAGCTTCTCGCGCGCTTCCGAGGCGATGCCGACCTCAGAACCCGTGGCGATCAGGATCACCTTGGCGGTGCCGCCGTCGGCCTCGGCCAGCACGTAGCCGCCGCGGTAGATGCCCTCGATCTCGGCCTTGCCGCGCGGCTGGGGCTTCAGATTCTGGCGACTGAAGATCAGGCAGCTCGGGCCGTCCTGACGGGCGAGCGCCGCCTTCCAGCTGGCGGCCGTCTCGGCCGCGTCGCACGGACGCCAGACATCGTTGTGCGGGATCAGACGCAGACTGGCCAGATGCTCGACCGGCTGGTGCGTCGGGCCGTCCTCGCCAAGCCCGATCGAATCGTGCGTATAGACGTGCAGCACATGGCTGCGCATCAGCGCGCTCATGCGCAGCGCGTTGCGCGCGTAGTCGCTGAAGGTCAGGAAGGTGGCATCGAACGGAATGAAGCCCCCGTGCTGGGCGATGCCGTTGGCGATGGCCGACATGCCGAACTCACGCACACCGTAGTGCACATAGTTGGCGTCCGGGTCGTTGCCGACGGCGGTCTTGGCGTTCTTCCACAGGGTCAGGTTGGACGGCGCCAGGTCGGCCGAACCGCCGACGATCTCCGGCAGCAGGCCAGTGTAGAACTCGATCGCCTGCTGCGAGGCCTTGCGCGAGGCGATCTCCGGCATGTCGGCCTGGACCTTGGCGATGTAGGCATCGGCCCTGGCCAGGAAGTCGTCCGGCAGCTTGGCGTGCGAGCGGCGCGCCAGCTCGGCGGCCTGGTCCGGGTACTGCTGGGCGTACTTGTCGAACAGCTGCTCCCATTCGGCCTGGCGCAGGCTGCCCGTACCGGTGGCGCGCCAGCCGTCGTAGATCTCCTTGGGGATCTCGAAGGCCGGGTACGGCCAGTCCAGCGCCTTGCGCGTGGCCTCCACCTCGTCCTTGCCCAGCGCCGAGCCGTGGCTGGATTCCTTGCCGGCCTTGTTCGGCGAGCCGAAGCCGATCGTGGTCTTGCACGCGATCAGGGTCGGCTTGTCGGTGACCTCCAGCGCCTCGTCGATGGCGGCCTTGATGGCGTCGGCGTCCTGGCCGTCGATCGGGCCGATGGTGTGCCAGCCGTAGGCGCGGAAGCGCGCCGGGGTGTCGTCGGTGAACCAGCCGTCGGTCTCGCCGTCGATGGAGATGTGGTTGTCATCCCAGAAGGCCACCAGCTTGCCCAGGCCCAGCGTGCCGGCCAGCGAGGCGGCCTCGTGCGAGATGCCTTCCATCATGCAGCCATCGCCCATGAACACCCAGGTGCGGTGGTCCACGACCTGGTACTCGGGGCGGTTGTAGTGCTGGGCCAGCAGCTTCTCGGCCAGGGCGAAGCCGACCGCATTGGCGAAGCCCTGCCCCAGCGGACCGGTGGTGGTCTCGATGCCGGGGGTGATGTGGCTTTCCGGATGGCCCGGGGTCTTGGAGTGCAGCTGGCGGAAGTTCTTCAGCTCTTCGATCGGCAGGTCGTAGCCGGTCAGGTGCAGCAGCGCGTACTGCAGCATCGAGCCGTGGCCGTTGGACAGCACGAAGCGGTCGCGGTTGAACCACTTGGGGTTGTTGGGGTTGTGGCGCAGGTAGTCGTTCCACAACACCTCGGCGATGTCGGCCATGCCCATGGGCATGCCGGGATGGCCGGAATTGGCGGCCTGCACCGCATCGGCGGCGAGGAAACGGATGGCGTTGGCGAGCTGACGGCGGGTCGGAGCGGACATGTCAGGGACTGGGGCGAAAGCGGCGCGTGAGGCACCAGGGACGCCTATTGTCCCATGAGGCACGGTTCGGAACGAGTGAGGCGGGGAGCGCAGCCGAGTGAGAAGCGAGTGAAAGCCCGGTCCGGGCGGCCTCCCAGCCTCAACGCATGCGTTCGGCCTCAATCCTCGCCCTTCCAGGCGGCGGCGCCTTGGCGCCAGCCGGCCCGCTTCGCTCACGCCCCTGCGCTCACTCCTCGCCCTTGGCCACCAGCGTGGCCAGCACCAGATCGCCGGTCGTATTGAGCGTGGTCCGGCACATGTCCAGGAAGCGGTCCACGCCCAGGATGATGCCGATGCCTTCCGGCGGCACGCCGACCATGCCGCAGATCAGCGCCACCACCGGCAGCGAGCCGGCCGGCACGCCGGCGGTGCCGACCCCGCCCAGGATGCAGACGAACATCACCGTCAGCTGCTGCAGCAGGGTCAGCTCGACGCCGAAGAACTGCGCCAGGAACAGCACCGTGACGCCCTCGAACAGCGCCGTGCCGTTTTGGTTGGCGGTGGCGCCCACGGTCAGCACGAAGCGCGAGACCTTGCGCGGCAATCGCAGGTTGTCCTCGGCCACGCGCAGCGAGGTCGGCAGGGTCGCGTTGGACGAGGCGGTGGAGAAGGACAGCACCATGACCTCGCGCACCGCGCCGAACCACTTCACCGGCGACCAGCCGGCCCACTTCAGCAGCGCCGAATACACCACGAACATGTGGATCGCCAGCGCCAGCACCACCACGCCCACATACGCCCCCAGCCGGATCAGCAGCTCCCACCCGAACAGCGCGGCCAGGTTGAACATGAAACAGAACACCGCGTAAGGCGCCAGCCGGATCACCAGGGTGATCAGGGTCATGGAGATCTCGAACAGGCCCTCGACCGCGTTGCGGAACGCATCGGTCTTGTCGCTGCGGGTCAGCACCACGCCCACCCCGACCATCAGCGCAAAGAACATCACGCCCATGAAGTTGCCGCCCGCCGCCGCGGTGACTACGTTGGCCGGCACCAGCGAGAGCAGCATGCCGGCCCCGCCCGGCGCCTCCTTGCCCTTGCTGATGATCGAGTCGGCGCGCTCGGCGCCGGCGGCCAGCATCTGCTGGGCGGTGGCCGGGTCGGTGCCGGCACCGGGCTTGAGCAGGTTGACCAGCACCAGGCCCAGCACCACCGCGATCCCCGACGCCAGCACCGTGAAGCCCAGCGTGCGCCAGCCGATGCGCCCCAGCGCGCGCACGTCGCCCATTTCCGAGATGCCCACCACCAGCGCCGAGAACAGCAGCGGCAGCACCAGCATGAAGATCAGGTTGAGGAACAGCTTGCCCGCCGGGTCGGTCACCGCGGTGACCTGCTTCACCCAGCCGGCGTCGGCGCCGACGGTGGCGTGCACGATCAGGCCCAGCGTCAGGCCGAGCACGAAGCCGATCATCATCTTCCAATGCAAGGGCAGCCTGGACTTGCCGGAAGCAGCGTCGGTCATGCGTGGAATCCTGGGGTTCGAGGGCAAACGGCCACTCTAGCAAGGCCCCACGCCCGCCTGCGACGGCAGGGAAAGAGAATGACCGAACTGACAGCCAGGCCGTGCCTGGCTGTACGACCCGCTCAGCGCTTCGGATACAGCGGCGCCAGCGCCTCGCCCTGCGCGGTCGGGCCCGCCGGCACGCGCCAGGTCGGCCCGCTGGCGAAGGCCTGGCGCAGCAGCGCACGCGCCTGGGCGCCATCGCCGTCAGCCCAGCGTGCGCGGCGCAGCGCCTCGATCGCCTGCCGCTGCGTCGGGTCGGCCAGCTGCGCGGAGACCGCGTCCAGATCGCGCGCCGGCGGTGCGGCCATGCCGATCAGGATCTCGCCGACCTCGTCCAGCGTGCCGGTGTCCAGCGCACGGCGCAGGTCCGGCAGGCCGTGGCGCGCCCGCGGCGCCGGGGCCGCCGTGGCGGCGCCCGCCGCGCGGGCCGGCGCCGACGCGGGCGCACGCCGCGGCCGGCGCAGGAACCACACCAGCGTGCCCAGCCACAGCAGGCCGAACGCCGCGGTCAGCGCGATCCACGGCCACAGGCGGCCAGCCACCGATGCGGCGCGAACGGCCGTGGCCGGCAGCGCGCCGTCGCTGGGCGCCTGCGGCGCGGCGACCTCCGCGGCCGGCGTGGGCGCGGGCAGGGTCGCGTTGGCGAAGCTGCCAGACCCGGCGGCGACCTCAAGCTGCATGTCCGGCAGCGCCGCGGTCCTGGCCGCATCGGCCTTGACGTCCCACCAGTCCAGCTTGATGCCGGGCAGCGTCAGCCGGCCGGCGCCGTTGGGCACGATCGAATAGCGCCGGGTGATCTTCACCACCGGCGTGGCGCCGTCGAAGCTGTCCTCGTACTGCGCCGGCTCGGCGAACACCTGCGCGCCGTCCACGTTCGGCGTGGGCAGGTCCGGTAGCTGCGCACGGGTGGCGCCGCGCGCCACCGCCTCGACCACGAAGCTGCTGGCCTGGCCGGCCTTGAGCTCGCGCGGCGCGCTGGCATAGCGCAGGCGCAGGTCGGCCAGCGGCAGCCACGGCTGCGGCGCGTTGGCCGGCTGCGGCTGCACATGCAGGGTCAGCGCCTGACCGAACGCGCTCAGCTCGCTGCGCTGGCCCATGCCCAGCATGCTGTCGAAGAAGCCGCCACCGCCCGCGGCGCGGCCGATGAAGCGCGCGGCCGGCAGCTGCAGGTCGCCGCTGCGGTCGGGCACCAGCAGGAAGTGGCGTTCGACCACGTTGTAGCGACGCCCGTTGACCTCGCGCGTGGACTGCACGTCCTCGCCCACGCGCTGCAGCGAGGTGCCCTGCGGCGCATCGAGGTCCAGTTGCCCGGAGACTAGCGGCACCGCGTAGAACAGGCGCAGGGTCGCGCCGACGGTCTGCTGCACGTAAGGCGTCGGGTCGTCGACCTGGGTCTCGACATAGGCGTTGCTGCTGCCGGGCTGGGCGACGGGCGCATCGGTCACGCGCAGGCCCAGCGCGGGCGTGCGCTGGCCGTTGACCTCCAGCGCCGGTACGGTCAGCTCGCCGGTGCGGCGCGGCTGCAGGGTGATGGCCAGCACGACCGAGCGCGAGATGCGGCCGTTGACCATCTGCATCTGGCGGCTGGAGGAGGTGTCGACCACCGAGAAGTCGCGCTGCAGCGGGCTCAGGTCGGGCTGGCCGATGTCCTGGTCGCTTTCGATGCTCAGCACCACCGGCTGACCCATCGCCGTGCGTGAGCGGTCCAGCCAGGCGCGCGTCTGCGCCAGCGCGGGCAGCGTCCAGGCCAGCAGGACCAGCGCCAGCCACGCCGTCGCGACGAACCGCGACGGAGCGCGCGTGCGCTGCGGCGATGTGGAGGCGGCCGGTTGCATCATTGTCCTTCCCTCTGGCGACGCTGGTACTCGAGCTGGAACTTGGCGCGCAGCAGGCCACCCGGATCGTCCGGCACGCGCCGCAGCCAGGCTTCGGTGGCCTGGCGCTGCTCGCGCTCGGCCGCGGTTTCCGGCTTGGCCTGGGTCGGCTCCGGCTGCGCGCCCTGGCCGGCCTGCTGCTGCATCGCCTGCTGCATGCGTTCGCGCTGGGCCGCGTCTGCGGCCTGCTGCTCGCGCTGCTGTTCGGCGGCCGACTTGGGCGGCTCGGACTTGACGTCGCCGGAGGAGTCCTTTGCGCCCTTGTCCGCTTCCTGCTTGTCCTGCTGCTTGCCCTGCTGCTGCTTGTCTTGCTGCTGCGAGTCCTGCTGATCCTGGCCCGGCTTGTCGTCCTGCTTGCCGCCGGACGACTGCTGCTGGCCAGACTTCTGCTCGGGGGGCTGCTTGCCCTGGTCGCCGCCCTGCCCGCCCTGACCACCGGCCGGCGGCTGCCGCTTGCGTGCGGCCTCGACCGCGGCGCGGTTGGCGATGGCGTCTTCCATCCCCGGCTGGCGTTGCAGCGCCTTGTCGTAGGCGGCAATGGCCTCGTCGTACTTGCCCTGCTTGGCCAGCGCGTTGCCGAGGTTGTACAGGCCGTCGGCCGAGGCCAGACCGGCGAAGTCCTTGGTGGCCGCGGCGTAGTCGCCGCCGCGGTAGGCCTTGGCGCCCTGCTCGATGCGGTCCTGGGCCTGCTGATCGGCGCGCTTCCACCAGTCCATCGCCTGCGCGGGCTGGGCCATCGGCAGCACCACGCACATCGCCAGCGCGGCCAGCACGCCGCCGCGACGGAACGCCAGCAGCACCAGCAGCATCAGCGCCGGCAGCAGCCAGTAGCCCTGATCCAACCAGGCGCTGCCCTTTTCGCCGCGGGCGGCGCTGGCGTCTTCGGCTTGCGGATCGAGCACACCCAGCGCGCGCAGGTCGGCATCGTCGGTGCGCAGCACCTCAAAGCGCCCGCCGCCGGCCGTCGCCAGCCGCTGCAGCGAGGCCGCATCCAGCTGGGCGCGGCCGAACTGGCCATCGGCCTGACGGTAGGCGGCCCCCGCCGGCGTTCCCAGGCCCAGCACCGAGACGCTGAAGCCGGCGTCGCGGGCGCGCTTGGCGGCGCTGTCGGCAGCCGGATCGGCGTGATCGGTCAGCAGCAGGATCTGGCCGCGGTCGAACCCGGCGCGCTGCAGCAGCTCCTCGGACCAGAGGATCGCCCGACGCGCATCGCTGCCGTCCACCGGCATGATCGCCGGGTCCAGCGCGTCCAGGAACAGCGCCACGTTGGCCGCATCGTCGGTCAGCGGCGCCACGGTGAACGGCTCGCCCGCGTAAGCCACCAGCGCAACCTGACCGCCAGCGCGCTCGCGCAGCAGCGTAGCCAGCTTGGCGCGCGCCTGCAGCAGGCGCGAGGGCGGCAAGTCGTTGGCGGCGATCGAGCCCGACAGGTCCAGCGCCACCACCAGCGGCGAGCGGGTCTGCCACAGCGGCTGTTCGCTGCGCTGCCAGCTCGGGCCGGCCAGGGCCAGCGTCGCCAGCACCCAGGCCAGCACGATGCCGACCAGCCCGAGCACCTGGGCGCGGCCGCCGCCGACCTGCAGATGCACCAGCAGATGCTGATCGACCAGGCCGCGCCACGCGTTGGCGCGCTGCTGGCGTCGCCGCCACAGCCACCACAGTCCGGGCAGCGCGATCAGGGCCAGCAGCCACCACGGCCGCAGGAAATGAAAATCCGCCATGGCCTGCACCAACGCACTCATGCCCGCAGCCCTCGCCAGGCCAGCGCCAGCACGCCCAGGCCCAGCGCGAACGCCAGCGGCACCGGATAGCGCTCGATGCGCGGCTGCACCGCACGCCCCGGGCGCGAGATCGGCTCGATCTTGTCCAGCTCCGAATAGATGCCGGCCAGCTCCTGCGTGTCGCGGGCGCGGAAGAAACGCCCGCCGGTGGCCTGGGCGATGCGGCGCAGGCCGTCCTCGTCGATATCGTCCTGGCCCTGCAGCCCCACGCGCATGCCGAATACCGACAGTCCCCCGCCGCCGCCGAAGGCGATGGTGTGGATGCGCACGCCTTCGCGCGCGGCCAGTTCGGCCGCCTTGTCCGGATCCAGCGCGCCGGCATTGCTGACGCCGTCGGTGAGCAAGATCAGCACGCGCTGGCCCTTCGGCTGGGCGGCCAGGCGCTTGACCGCCAGGCCGATGGCGTCGCCGATGGCCGTTTCGCGCCCGGCCAGCCCGCTGACCGTGTCGCGCAGCTGATCGCGCACCGAATCGCGATCCAGCGTCAGCGGCGCCACCGCATAGGCGCGGTTGCCGAACACCAGCAGGCCGACGCGGTCGCCCACGCGGCGGTCGAGGAAGTCGGCCAGCACCGCCTTGGCCGCGGTGAGCCGGTCGACCGGGGTGCCGCCCAGCTCCATGTCGGTCTCGCGCATGCTGCCGGACAGGTCGACGGCCAGCATCAGATCGCGTCCGGTCTGCGGCGGCGTGACCGCCTCGCCCAGCTGCTGCGGCCGCGCGGCCGCCGCGCACAGCAGCAGCCAGGCAAGCGCGGCCAGCCAGTTGATGCCGAACCGCCGCGCGGTGGCCGCACTGACGGCGATGCCGTCCAGCGCATCGCCATAAGGCACGCGCAGCGCCGGCGACTGGCTGCGCACCGCCGGCAGCAGCCAGGTCACCAGCCACGGCAACGGCAGCGCCAACCACATCCACGGCCAGGCGAAGCCGCCGAAGAGCAGCCTGACATCGTGCATCCACTGTGCCAGGAGGCTCATCGCCGGCCCTCCATCAGCTGCACGAAGCGCGTCGCGGCCAGCGCGCGCAGCGCCTCCATCTGCCGCGGATCCACGCGGGGGCGATAGCCCCCGTCGAGCAGCAGCGCACCCACATCTTTGCTGAAGGCATGTCCCTTCGGACCATCCAGGAACTGCAGCCAGGCCGCGCCCTGCAAACGATCGGCGCGCGGATCGACCCGGCGCGCGGCCCGGCGCAGCAGCTGCGAGGCGGCCGCGACCTGCTCCGGCGGCGGCAGCGCGCTGGAGCACTCGGCTTCGAACAGCCGCAGCCAGCGCGCCCGCCGCCGGCGACGCCGCGCGCGCCACAGCAGCGGCACCGCCACCAGCACCGCGACGGCCAGCAGCACCAGCCACCAGCCGGGCGCCGGCGGCCACCAGGCCGGCGCCGGCGGCACGTGCACATCGCGCAGCACCAGGGACGCGGGCGCGCTCATGCGGTCGCCGGAGCGGTGGCGCGCGCCAGCAGCGACAGCCACGCATCGCTGGGCGCATCGGCGCGCAGCGCCATGGCGCGCACGCCGCGGGTGGGCAGCAGCGCCAGCGCGGCATGCAGGGGCTGGACGAACTCCCGGCCCCAGCGCTGTCGCTGCGCGGTATTGGCCAGGTCCAGTTCGACCCGATGCTCGCCGCTCTGGAACGGCAGCGACGCCCGCGGCGGCGCCTGCTCCAGCGCATCGGTCATCAGCAGCACGATGACCTCGCAGCGCGCCGCCAGCGACGGCCAGCGCAGCTCGGGGATCTGCGCCACGCTGCGTGGGTCGGCCAGCACCACCAGCCGAGAGCCGGGGCGCAGCACGCGCTGGGCGTGCTCCAGGGCCACGACCAGGCCCTGGTCGTCGTCCGGCGGCTGCGCATACCAGCGGGTCAGCGCGTCGAGCGTGCGCAACGCGCCGCGCGTGCCCGAGGCCGGCGGCAGGGACGGCTCGCGCCCCGCCCCGCGCAGGACCGCGACGCGATCGCCGTCGGCCACCGCGGCCCAGGCCGCCAACGCGCCGGCGCGCGCGGCCTGCACCGACTTGAAGCGCACACGCGTGCCGAAGTACAGCGTCGGCGCGGTATCGGCCACGATCAGGGTCAGCCGCTCGCGTTCGGCCTGGAACAGCTTGGTGTGCGGCTTGCCGCTGCGCGCGGTCAGGCGCCAGTCGATATGACGCGCGTCGTCGCCGGCGACGTATTCGCGCGACTCGGCGTATTCCATGCCGCGCCCGCGCAGCGGCGAGGCGGCCGGGCCGCTGAGATGGTGGCTGCCGCGACGCGCGGCCGGGCGCCGCTGCGCCAGCGCACGCAGTTGCACCAGTTCGGTCAGCGTGGGGCGCAGGCCGTCGTTGGCCGCAGCGGGATCCGGATCGGTGTGCGAGGTGGGAACCGCGCTCATGACGGCGGCACCTGCCAATGCGGGCGCACCGAAGGCATGCGACGCAGCGCGCCTGCAAGCTTGGTTCGACGGTGAGGGATCATCGCGTAGCTCGCCTGTTCCGACCCACGACTCAAGGCAGGGGCACGCGTTCGATCAGGGCCTCGACCAGCCGACCGCCGTCCCAGCCTTCGGCCGTGGCCTCATAGCTGGGCAGCACACGATGGCGCAGCACGTCGCCGGCCACGGCCCGCACATCCTCGGGTGTGACGAAGTCGCGCCCGGCCAGCCAGGCATGCGCACGCGCGCAGCGCTCCAGCGCGATCGAACCGCGCGGGCTGGCGCCCCAGGCGATGCGTCGGCCCAGCGCGGCGTCGTAGCGCGCGGCATCGCGCGAGGCCAGCACCAGCTCGATCAGGTAGCGCTCCAGCGCCGGCGCCATGTGCAGGTCCAGCACTTCGCGCCGCGCCGCGAACACATCCTCCAGCGGCATCTGCTGCAGCGGCTCGGTCACCGGCGCCAACGCATCGCGGGCGCGCTCGCGCGCCAGGCGCAGGATCTCCGACTCGGCCGCCGCTTCGGGATAGCCGATCTTCACGTGCATCAGAAAACGGTCCAGCTGCGCCTCGGGCAACGGGAAGGTGCCCTCCTGCTCGATCGGGTTCTGCGTGGCCATGACCAGGAACAGCGAGGGCAACGGATAGGTGTGCCGGCCCACCGTGACCTGGCGTTCGCCCATGGCCTCCAGCAGTGCCGACTGCACCTTGGCCGGCGCACGGTTGATCTCGTCGGCCAGCAGGATCGGATGGAAGATCGGCCCGGCCTGGAACTCGAAGCGCCCGTCCTGCGGCCTCCATACCTCGGTCCCGGTCAGATCGGCCGGCAGCAGGTCGGGCGTGAACTGCACGCGCGCGAAGCCGGCTTCCATGCGCGCCGCCAGCGCACGCACCGCCATGGTCTTGGCCAAACCGGGCGCGCCTTCGACCAGCAGATGGCCATCGGCCAACAGCGCGATCAGCAACCGGTCCACCAGCAACTGCTGTCCCACGATGGTTGCCGACAGCGAACTGCGCAGCGCCATGAAGGCCTCGCGCAGGCGGCTATCGGGCGAAGGCGCGACGGGGGGCGCGGGTGGCTGGAGGTTTTGGGACTGTTCCATTACGGGCTCTCATGGTCGAGATCAGGCGCGTCGTTTCGACCGGGCCTCATCGAAAGGGTTCCGCGTCCCACCTTACCTTGGGCCTCGCGTTCAGCGAAGCGCCATCATCGGCCTAGGGGCGCAGCCGCCGCCCAGGCTCGTGAGTGCATATAAGGCACCAACGCGAAAACGGGGCCGATCGGCCCCGTTTTCCTCATCACTACGAACCTGCTTACTGGCGGACCGCGATCACCTTCGGCGTCACGAAGATCAGCAGCTCGGCCTTGTTCTTCTGCTTGCCCTGGCTTTTGAAAAGATTACCGAGAAAAGGGATGTCCGCAAGGAATGGCACCTTTGATACCGAGGCCCGGTCAGTGAATTCGTAGACGCCACCAATCACCACCGTCTGCCCGTCCTCGACGAGCACGGCGGTATTGATCTCACGGCGGTTGAGGGTTGGCACCGTGCCGTATCCGTCCAGTTTGATCAGCTCGGCGATATCGTCCTTCTTGACAAACATGTTCAGAAAAATCCGGCCATCGTGGGTGATAGTCGGCGTGACCTTCAATTCCAGCAGCGCCTCCTTGAACTGCACATTGGGCGTCGCCGCCGTGCCGGCAGTTCCTCCGGTAATCGTCACATACCCGATTTCGGTACCCTGCTTGATATCACCTTCCCGCTGGTTGGCGGTAATAATGCGCGGGTTGGATACCACTTCGCCCCGTCCTTCCTGCTGTAGCGCGGACAACTCAAGGTCCAGATTGAAATTGGTACCAAGTAAAGTGTACGCAACACTGGAGACATTGCCGGTGGTGAAACCTCCCGCGGGCATGTTGACGTTGAGACCGCGGGTTGCCGAGTCCGCGCCCCCGGTCACACCACTACCTATGGTGGCTACGTTGTCGCCATAGGTATGCGTTCCACCGATGCCGAACTTCGCACCCAGATCCCGCGCGAACGTGTCGGTGGCCACCACAATGCGCGCCTCGATCAGCACCTGATCCACCGGCCGGTCGATGACCGCGATCAGCTCACGCATCGAAGCGACCTTTTTCGGGATATCACTGATCATCAAGGTGTTGGTGCGCTCGTCGGCGACCAGGCGGCCGCGCGAAGAGAGAAAACCGTTCTCCTGATTATTCTGGCCGCCGTTGCCACCCTGACTACCGATGCCCTTGGCCTCAGTCAGCGCCTTATAGATCTCGGTCGCGCTGTGGTAGTTGATCTGCACGTAGTCGGTGATCAGGTCCTCGCGATTCTCGATCGCGATGCGCGCGTCTTCCTTGTCCTGCTCGAACTTCGCCAGCTCGGGCTGCGGCGCCACCCAGACCACGTTGCCGTCGCGGCGCTTGTCCAGCCCCTTGGCGCGCAGGACGATATCCAGCGCCTGATCCCACGGCACATTGACCAGGCGCAGGGTCACGCTGCCCTGGACGGTGTCGGAGGCGACGATGTTGAGGTTGGACTCCTCGGCGATCAGCTGCAGGACGGTGCGCACCGGCACGTCCTGGAAGTTGAAGGTCACCGGCTTGCCCACATACGGCTTGACCCCGCCAGCGGCCAGCTGCGAGGCGCCGGTGCCTTGGGCCGCGGCGCCCATCGCGGGCTTGCCGGACTTCTGGCTGATCTCGACCACGTACTGGTCTTCGGTCTGGTAGGCCAGCGACTCCACGGTCCCGCGGGTGTCGAGCACCAGCTGCGCGCCCTTGCCCGAGGCATGCGCGTCGATGCGTTGCACCGGCGTGGCGAAGTCGGTGACGTTCATCGGCCTCTGCAGGGAGGCCGGCAGGGTGACGTTGGCCATGTCGATGATGACCTTGCCGTTTTCGGTGCGCAGATCCGGCACCGCGCCCTTGCGATCGAACTTGAGGATCAGGCGCCCGGCGCCGTCCTCGCTGCGACGGAAGTCGACGTCGGACACCTGGACCGGCGCGGCCTGGGCGGCGCCGGCCGGCGCCGCGGCGGCCGCCAGCACGGGCGCGCTGCCCGAGGCGAGCGCGATCGCCAGCACCAGTGCACCCCACCGGTGGGCGGCCAGTCGCCGCAGGGGACGCAGGCCATGAGCGTTGGAAGCGGTCATCGTGTATCCCCTAATCATTGGTCTAGCGTCACGGCCGCCGGACGCTCCAGCCAGCCACCGGCGCCGTCAGACACCAGTTCTACGAGGTTGATGCGGTCGGGCTGGACATCGGTGATGCGCCCATCGTTCTGCCCCAGGTAGGCCCCGGGCGAGACGCGATAGGTCACCTTGTCCGGCGCCATCACCAGCCCGACGATGTTCGAACCGCTGCCGATGGTGCCGACCATCTTCAGGCTGTCCAGCGGGTACTGCTCCAGCGTTTCCTTGCGCCGGTTCGGATCCGGTCGCAGGCCGCTGCCGGCATCGGACGTCGTCCAGGCGGTGCTGAACGGATCGCGCAGATTCTGTGCTGCGTACTCGAAGGTCTCGAACTGCTGCATCACCGGCAGCGGCTCCAGCGGCGGCGCCGGACGGGCACGCACGTCGTTGACCCAGTTCTGCAGATTCGGCGCATCGCCGGGCGTACTGGTAATGCTGCGCGAGCAGGCGACCAGGGCCAACAGGGCCAGGCCTGCGAGCAGGAGACGGGAACGAGCGGAAGGGATCCGGGTCATGGCGTGGCCCCAGCAGGTTGCGTGCCAGCCGCCGCAGCAGCCTTCTCCTGCGCGGCGGTCTCTTCCTCGTCGAGGTAGCGATAGGTCTTGACCGTACCGGACAGCTCGAGATTGCCGTTGGCGATGCCCTGCTTGGGATCCACCGGCTGCAGCGAGATGTCGTGCATGGTCAGGATGACCACGCGCGGCAACGACGCCACGCCGCTGACGAAGGCGCCGAACTGGTGATAGCTGCCCACCATGCGCAAGGCGATCGGCTTCTCGGCGTAGAACTCCTTCTGCGACTCCTCGCCTGGCTGGAACAGCTCGTTGGTCAGCCCGCTGGACAGCGCGGTCTGCGAGATGTCGACGATCAGGTCGGGCATCTCGGTCTTGCTGGGCAGCTGGCGCAGCATCTGCTGCAGCACCTGCTCCATCTGCGCCAGCTGCTGCTTGAGCGGCTGCAGATTGGCGGCGCGGCCAGCCTTCTGCTCGAACTCCGAGCGCAGGGTGGTCTCCTGACTCTCCAGTCCTTCCAGCTCCTCGGCCTGCCCGCGGAACACGAGCAGATAGGCCAGGATCAGCACCAGGGCACCCAGCAGCACGCAGAACCCGATCTTGTAGTTCCGCGGCCAACCGCCGATGTTGTTGAAGTCCAGCTCGCTGATCTTGATCTTCTTCTGGCTCATGACGCCGGGCTCCCCTGGGTCTGCGGCGGCGTGGTGGCCTGCGGCGGCTGACTGGTCGCCGGCGTCGCGGCACCGGCCGGAGCGGCGGCGGGCGCGGTCGCCGGATCAGCCGCGGGCGCGGTGCCGGGATCGGCCGGATTCGCCAGTTCGACCTTGAGGCTGAACATGTAAGGCAGCGCCCGTCCGACCACCGAGATGGGCGCGCTCTGGCCTTGGCCCTGGCCTTCGGCGGCCTTGGCCTCGATCACCGACAGGTCCGGCTTGGTCATCCAGCCCGAGCCTTCGAGGTTGCGCATGTAGGTACTAACCCGCGCATTGGACTGCGAGCGCCCCTGCAGCGTGAGGACATTGCCCTCCTGCTTGATGCTGGTCAGCACCACGCCGTCGGGAATGGTGCGCACCAGCGAATCGAACAGGTGCACCATCTGCGAGCGGTTGGCCTGCAGCTCTTCGATGACCTTCTTGCGGGCCAGCAGGCGGTCTTTCTGCTTGTCCAGCGCGTTGATCTCGGTGATCTGCGCGTCGACCTTGGCGATCTCGCCCTGCAGGAAGGCGTTGCGTTCGTTCTGACCGTCGATCTGGCCGTTGTAGTAGAACCAGATGAAGAGCGCCAGCAGCACCGAGATGGCCGCTGCCACGCCCAGCATGCCGTAGAACTCTTTCTGGCGTTGCGCGCGGCGCTCGGCGCGCCACGGGAGCAAGTTGATCTTTGCCATCAGTCGAAGCTCCGCAGCGCCAGGCCGGTGGCGATCATCAACGCCGGCGCGTCCTGGGCCAGCGCATGCGCCTGCACCTTCGGACCCAGCGTCATCTGCGCCAGCGGATTGGCCACGATGGTCGGCACGCCGAGCTGCTCCTCGACCATTTCCGGCAGGCCGGCCAGGGCGGCGCAGCCGCCGGCCAGCACGATCTGGTCGACGCGGTTGAACTCGCTGCCGGCATAGAAGAACTGCAGCAGGCGGCTGACCTGCTGGACCGTGGCTTCCTTGAACGGCTCGAGCACTTCGATCTCGTAGCTTTCCGGCAGGCCGCCCTGGCGCTTGGCCATGCCGGCTTCCTCGTAGGTGAGCCCATAGCGGCGCATCACCTCGTCGGTCAGCTGTTTGCCGCCGAAGACCTGCTCGCGGCTGTAGAGGCTGCGGCCGCTGCGGATGACGTTGAGCGTGGTCATGGTGGCGCCGATGTCCACCAGCGCGACCACGCCGTCGTGCGGGACCGGCAGCTCGCCCGCCAGCAGGGCGAAGGCGTTTTCGACCGCGAAGGCCTCCACGTCCATCACCTTGGCGGCCAGCCCGCCCAGCTCAAGCGCGGACTGGCGCAGCTCGACGTTCTCCGAACGCGAGGCGGCCAGCAGGACCTGGACCATCTCCGGGTTGCCGGGCATGGGCCCCAGGACCTCGAAGTCCAGATTCACTTCCTCGATCGGATACGGGATGTAGTTGACCGCCTCGAGCTCGATCTGGGCTTCCAGGTCGTCCTCGTCCAGATCGGCGGGCATGGGGATGATCTTGGTGATCACCGCCGAACCGGCCACGGCCGCCGCGGCGTTCTTCACCTTGGTGCCGGCGCGGGTCACCGCGCGGCGGATCGCCTCGCCCACCGCCTCGACCTCGACGATGTTCTTCTCCACCACCGCGTTGGGAGGCAACGGCTCGACGGCGTAATGCTCGACGCGGAAGCGGTTTCCCACGCGCGTGAGCTGCAGCAGCTTGACCGCAGTCGAGCTGATATCCACGCCGAGCAGCGCAGATTGGCTTTTTGGGATGAGCCCCACGGTGTATCCCCTTCCGACCGGAAACCACAACGGGCCAATTCAGCCAGCCCTCACATTAATAATGAATTTTTTACAACTTGCAAGGACCGTGCGGTCTCCCGTGACGGGTTGCCGCCTTTTGCTAAGGATTTTCCCCAAGTACTTGTTTCCCCCCAGGAAGCCGGTCCCCGCTTCCGACTCATCTATACTCCGGCGCCACGAATTGTGCAATCGGAAGTCTCCCGATGTCCCGTTTCCGCCGCCTGCTCCGCTGGGCGCTGCTGTTGTGCCTGGCTGGCGCCCTGGTGGGAGCCGTCGTCCTGGGCTTCTTCTACTACTCCATCTCCTCCAAGCTGCCTTCGATCCAGTCGCTGCGCGACGTGCAGCTGCAGGAGCCGATGTACGTCTATGCCAATGACGGCAGCCTGATCGGAATCTTTGGCGAGACCCGCCGCTACCCGGTCGACATCAGCAAGGTGCCGGTCAACGTCCAACGCGCGTTCGTGGCCGCGGAGGACTCGAACTTCTACGAACATGGCGGCATCGACCCGACCGGCATCTCGCGTGCGGTCTGGCAGACGCTGACCAAGGACGGTCGCGTGGCCGGCGGCAGCACCATCACCCAGCAGGTGGCGCGCCAGTTCTTCCTGAGCAACGAGTACAGCTACACCCGCAAGCTGGCCGAAATGATGCTGGCCATGCGCATCGAGCGGATGCTCACCAAGGACCAGATCCTGGAGCTGTACCTCAACAAGAGTTTCTTCGGCAACCGCTCCTACGGTGTGGCCGCGGCGGCGGAGTTCTATTACGGCAAGACGCTGGACCAGCTGACCCTGGGCGAGGCGGCCACGCTGGTGAGCTCGCTGAAGTTCCCCTCCAGCGGCAATCCGATCAGCAACCCGGAGCGCAACCACCAGCGCAGCGTCTACGTGATCGACCGGATGCTGGAAGACCACTACATCAGCGCGAGCGAGGCGGCCGCGGCCAAGGCCGAGCAGCCGCACGCCGCGCCGCACGAGCGCCCGATCGACGTCTATGCGCCCTACGTGGCCGAGATGGTCCGCCAGGAAATGGTGGCCAAGTTCGGCGGCGAGGTACTGGACAAGGGCTACCACGTCACCACCACGGTCGATCCCGTGCTGCAGCCGGCCGCCGACCAGGCGGTGCGGACGGGCCTGGCGACCTACGATCATCGTCACGGCTGGCGCGGCGCGGAGAAACATTTCGAGGTGACCAGCGATGCCGACGCCGAGTCGCTGGCCGCGCACCTGGTCGGAATCGTGTCCGAGGGCGGGCTGGATCCGGTGATCGTCACCTCCACCAGCGGCGACACCGCCACGGTGGTGACCCGCGACGCGCAGCAGATCGTGCTCGGCCCCAGCGCCAGCCGCTGGACCGGCAAGACGCCCGGCCGCCTGCTGCAGCGGGGCGATCTGGTCCGTGTCGGCGCCGAGCGCAAGGACAAGGACGCCGAGGACAAGACCAAGCCCGCGACCGAGGCCAAGCCCGAGTACGTCTACACGCTGGACCAGCTGCCGCAGGCGCAGTCGGCGCTGGTGTCGCTGGACGCCAACAGTGGCGCGATCCGCGCGCTGGTCGGCGGCTTCAGCTTCGCGGCCAACAAGTTCAACCGCGCCACCCAGGCGCGGCGCCAGCCGGGCTCGAGCTTCAAGCCGTTTCTGTATTCGGCCGCGTTCGAGAAGGGCTTCAACCCGCTGTCGATCGTACTGGACGCGCCGGTGGTGTTCCGCGACCGGCGCGGCCATGTCTGGCGTCCAGGCAACGACGACGGCAAGTTCGACGGCCCCATGCGCCTGCGCGAGGCGCTGGTGAAGTCCAAGAACCTGGTCTCGGTGCGGCTGCTGGATGCGATCGGCGTGGATTTCGCGCGCAAGTTCATTGCCCAGTTCGGCTTCGACGAGGCCGAGCTGCCGCCCAATCTGTCCATGGCGCTGGGCTCGGCCTCGCTGACGCCGATGTCGGTGGCGCGCGGCTATGCGGTGCTGGCCAACGGCGGCTCGCTGGTCACGCCCTGGCTGATCGATGAGGTCAAGGACCGCGACGGCAAGGTCGTGTTCAAGGAAAACCCGGCCGTGGCCTGCCGCAGCTGCGGCCGTCACGGCGCCAACGCGCCGGCGCCCAGCCAGGTGGTGGACGGCTTCAACTTCGGCCCGGCCCAGGACACGCAGGCCAAGGCCGAACCGCTGGCGACCTCCAAGGCCGAGCCGGCCGACGAGCAGGCGCCGCCGCCGGGCACCAACGTGGCGCCGCGCGCCATCGACGAACGTACCGCCTACCAGCTGGTCTCGATGATGCGCGACGTGGTCCAGCGCGGCACCGGCACGGCCGCCAAGGTGCTCGGCCGCGCGGACACCGCCGGCAAGACCGGCTCGACCAACGACCACCGCGATGCATGGTTCTCCGGCTTCGCCGGGCCGTACGTGACCACGGTCTGGGTCGGCAAGGACAACTTCCGCTCGCTGGGCTACCGCGAGTACGGCGGCAAGGCCGCGCTGCCGATCTGGATCGACTACATGCGCGTGGCCCTGAAGGACAAGCCGATCACGCCCAACGACCCGCCCGAGGGCATGGTCCAGGTCAGCCGCAACGGCGCGACCGAGTGGATCAAGGTCGAGGACCTGGAGCGGATGCAGGGCGAGGACAGCCTGCAGGATCAGAACGCGACCGACGAGGCGGCGTTCGACATCTTCTGAGGCAGGGCCGGTTGAGCGCGGAGAAAGCGAGCAGCGAGCGAAGGTAAAGGCGCACGGCCAGTCACTTCCCACTCACTCCTCGCTGCTCCACACTCAGGCCACAAAACCTGAGGGGTCCGCCATGCATCACGCTCGCCAGCACGCGCAGACCCAGACCGCAGAACGGCGCCGTCGCCTGGCCCACGAGGCCGCGCGGCTGATTGCCGAGAGCGGCATCCGCGACTACCGCCAGGCCAAGCTCAAGGCGGCCAGCCGGCTGGGCATCTCCGACGATGCCTCGTTGCCGCGCAACCGCGAGATCGAAGAGGCGCTGCGCGAATACCAGCGCCTGTTCGCCGGCCCCGATCACGCCGGCATGCTGCGGGCGCGACGCGAGGCGGCGCTGCAGGCGATGGAATTCTTCGCAGGCTTCGCCCCTCGCCTGGTCGGTCCGATCCTGGACGGCACGGCCGATGCCCAGTCGCCGGTGCAGCTGCATCTGCACAGCGACGACGAGGACGCGGTGGCGCGTTTCCTGGAAGACCACCGCATCCCGGCCGATGCGCGTGTGCGCCGGCTGCGCATGGACCGCCAGCGCCATGCCGATGTCACCGTGTGGGTCTTTGCCGCCGACGGGATCAGCTTCGACATCGCAGTGCTGCCGCGCCAGGCGCTGCGCCAGGCGCCGCTGTCGGTGGTGGACGAGGCGCCGATGGACCGCGCCTCGGCCGCCCAGGTCGCCGCGCTGCTGGCCCGCGAAGAGATCGCCGGCTACGAGGCCGGCTGAAGCCGGGCGGGCCGCCCCGCTATACTTGCCGGCTCCTTCGATTCCCTGCGCGCCCGCCCGGGCGCGACGACCATGTCCGATGTGTCCCGCGAAGCCGCGCGCCGCCGCACCTTCGCCATCATTTCCCACCCCGACGCCGGCAAGACCACGTTGACCGAGAAGCTGCTGCTGTTCGGCGGCGCGATCCAGATGGCCGGCAGCGTCAAGGGCCGCAAGGCCGCGCGCCATGCGACCTCGGACTGGATGGCGCTGGAAAAAGAGCGCGGCATTTCGGTCACCTCCTCGGTGATGCAGTTCCCCTACGAGGACAAGATCGTCAACCTGCTCGACACGCCGGGCCACGCCGACTTCGGCGAGGACACCTATCGCGTGCTGACCGCGGTGGACTCGGCGCTGATGGTCATCGACGTGGCCAAGGGCGTGGAGGAACGCACGATCAAGCTGATGGAAGTGTGCCGCCTGCGCGACACGCCGATCATGACCTTCATCAACAAGCTCGATCGCGAGGGCAAGGATCCGATCGAGCTGCTGGACGAAGTGGAGACCGTGTTGGGCATTCAGTGCGCGCCGGTGACCTGGCCGATCGGCATGGGCCAGCGCCTGAAGGGCGTGGTCCATCTGCTCACCGGCGAGGTGCACCTGTACGAACCCGGTCGCAACTTCACCCGCCAGGATTCGACCATCTTCGCCTCGCTCGACGCGCCCGGCCTGGCCGAAAAGATCGGCGAGAAGATGCTCGCCGACCTGCGCGAGGAGCTGGAGCTGGTGCAGGGCGCCAGCCACGGCTTCGACCCGCAGGCGTACCTGGCCGGCCAGCAGACGCCGGTGTTCTTCGGCTCGGGCGTGAACAACTTCGGCGTGCAGCCGCTGCTGGACTTCTTCGTCGAGCACGCGCCGTCGCCGCAGCCGCGCGCCACCACCGGCCGCGAGGTCCAACCCACCGAGAGCAAGCTGACCGGCTTCGTGTTCAAGATCCAGGCGAACATGGACCCGCAGCACCGCGACCGCGTGGCCTTCATGCGCGTGTGCTCGGGCCGGTTCTCGGCCGGCATGAAGGCCTTCCACGTGCGCAGCGGCAAGGAGCAGAAGCTGGCCAACGCGCTGACCTTCATGGCCTCCGACCGCGAGATCGCGGCCGAGGCCTATCCGGGCGATGTGATCGGTATCCACAACCACGGCACGATCTCCATCGGCGACACCTTCACCGAAGGCGAGAGCCTGAGCTTCACCGGCATTCCCAACTTCGCCCCGGAACTGTTCCGCCGCGCGCGGCTGCGCGATCCGCTCAAGCTCAAGCAGCTGCAGAAGGGCCTGGCGCAGCTGAGCGAGGAAGGCGCCACGCAGTTCTTCCGCCCGCTGATGAGCAACGACCTGATCCTGGGGGCCGTGGGCGTGCTGCAGTTCGACGTGGTCGCCTATCGCCTGAAGGACGAATACGGCGTCGATGCGATCTTCGAGCCGGTCGGCGTGACCACCGCGCGCTGGGTGCACTGCGACAACCCGAAGAAGCTGGAGGAGTTCCGCGAGAAGAACGCGATGAACCTCGGCATCGACGCGGCCGGCGAGCTGGTCTACCTGGCGCCGACCCGGGTCAACCTGCAACTGGCGCAGGAACGCGCGCCGGACGTGCGCTTCTCGGCCACCCGCGAGCACGCCCACGCGCTGGACGCGGGCTGAGCCGAGCCCGCGGCTCGCGTCCGGTTTTGCTGAATCCGTCCCGGTCAGCGGGCGTCACCGCGACTGCTGCGACGCACCACGCTCATCGCGGTGCGATAAAGTTCGCAGCATGGCTCTGCAGGCGCATCCCGAGACCAACCTGCGTGACGAGATCGCCAGCGCCCTGACCCATGGGTTGGGCGCGGTGGCGGCGCTGGCCGGCGGCGCGGTGCTGATCACCCTGAGCGCGCTGTACGGCGACGCCTGGCAGCTGGGGACGGCGATCGTCTTCAGCAGCACCTTGCTGCTGCTCTACGTGGCCTCCACGCTGTACCACGCCATCCAGCACCCGATGGCCAAGGCGCGGCTGCAGATCTTCGACCACTGCGCGATCTATCTGCTGATCGCCGGCACCTACACCCCGTTCACGCTGATCGGGCTGCGCGGGCCATGGGGCTGGGGCCTGTTCGCGGCGATCTGGACCATCGCCGTGATCGGCGTAGTGTTCAAGCTGTTCTACACCGGGCGCTTCAAGCTGCTGTCGACCATCGTCTACGTGGTCATGGGCTGGCTGGTGGTGGTCGCGATCGAGCCGCTGCTCAAATCGGTAGATGCCTTCACGCTGGGCTGGCTGCTGGCCGGCGGTCTGTTCTACACGCTGGGCACCTACTTCTACCAGCGCGATTCGGTGCGCTATTTCCACGCGATCTGGCACCTGTTCGTGCTCGCCGGCAGCGTCTGCCACTTCATCGCCGTCACCGGTCAGGTGCTGGTGCCGCGCCTGCATCACGGCGGCTGACACCGCCTGCGCGTGACCAATCGGCTGCGCGCTCTTCGCGGCACGTGAACACCCCGCTTGCCGATAGTAGGGCCCATGACGCCCGCAGATACCACGCCGCGCCCGTTCGTTCGCGCCCATCCCGTGCTGACCGCACTGGGAATCGTCGCAGTGCTGATCGTGCTGCTGATCATCTTCTGGGACTGGAACTGGTTCAAAGGGCCGGTCGAGCGCGCGGTGTCGGCCAAGACCGGGCGCGCCTTCCACATCGACGGCAACCTGGACGTGGATCTGGGCCGGATCAGCACCATCCGCGCCGACGGCCTCCGCCTTGCCAATGCGGACTGGGCGCTCAAGACCGCGCCGGAGATGGCGACCGTCCAGCACCTGGAGCTGGATCTGGACGTGCCGCAACTGCTGTTCCACCGCAACGTCTCGCTGCCCGCGATCCGCATCACCCAGCCCGTCGTCGAGCTGCAGAATCGCACCACCGCGCAGGGCGGCGGCAACTGGAACTTCAAGCGCGACGAGCCCTCGCAGGACGGCGGCATGGACGTGCGCTTCGGCGCGGTGATCGTCGATGCGTTGCGCCTGCACTATCTCGACCCGCCCAACAAGACCGACCTGCGCGTGCAGGCCAGCAGCGGCAAGCCGGACGCGCAGTATCGCGCGCCGCCGATCGACCTCACCGGCGCGGGCCGCTGGGGCGCCAACGCCTTTACGCTGAAGGGACGGATCCAGTCGCCGCTTGACCTCACCCAGACCGAGCGCCCGTACCGTATCGATCTCAACGCCGCCGCGGGCGCCAGCAAGGCACACGCACGCGGCACGTTGATCGATCCGCTGCATCTGGGCGGCTTCGACCTGCGCATGGCGCTGTCCGGCCAGGACCTGGCCGACCTGTATCCGCTGATCGGCGTGGCCCTGCCGGAAACGCCGCCCTACGCGATCGACGGCACCCTGACCCGTGCCGGCAATGTCTGGCATTACGACAAGTTCGCCGGCAAGGTCGGCGACAGCGATCTGGGCGGTTCGGCGGCGGTCACCGTCGGCGGACCGCGGCTGAAGCTGGACGCCGATCTGGTGTCCAAGCGCCTGGATTTCGACGACCTGGCCGGCTTCATCAATGCGCCCTCCAAGGGCGGACCGGCCGAGACGCGCAGCGCCAAGCAGGAAGCGCAGGCCGCCAAGCTCGCCGCCAGCCCGCGCGTGCTGCCGCAGGGGCGCTACAACCTGTCCAAGCTGCGTGCGATGGATGCGGACGTGCGCCTGAAGGCGACCCGCATCAATGCGCCCAAGCTGCCGATCGACGACATGGATGCGCACCTTGTGCTCGATGACGGATTGCTGCAGCTGCAGCCGCTGAATTTCGGCGTGGCCGGCGGCGACATCCGCTCCAACATCCGCATGGACGCGCGCCAGCCCGTGATTCGCACCCGCGCCCAGATTGCGGTGCGCACGCTCAACCTGGGCCAGCTGTTTCCGAGCGTCAAACTCACCCAGGACGCGATCGGACGCATCGGCGGCGGAATCGATATCGACACCACCGGCAACTCGATCGCCGAGATGGCGGCCAACGCCAACGGCCAGCTGGGCGTGGGCATGGGCAAGGGGCATCTGCCGCAGCTGCTGGTCGAACTGGCCGGCCTGGATGTGACCCAGTCGCTGGGCTATCTGTTCGACCGCAACAAGCAGGTGCCGATCCGCTGCGCGTTCGCAGATTTCGGCATCAAGGACGGCCTGATGCAGACCCGCTCGATGGCCTTCGACACCACCGACACCCTCGTGCTCGGCGAGGGCACCATCAACCTGAAGGATGAGTCGCTGGACCTGGTGCTGCGGCCGCGGCCGAAGGACCGCAGCATTCTGAGCTTCCGCACGCCGCTGGATATCGGCGGCACCTTCAAGGATCCCTCGTTCCGCCCAGACCTCAAGAAGCTGGGCCTGCGCGGCGCGGTGGCCTTGGCGCTGGGCAGCATCGCGCCCCCGGCCGCGCTGCTGGCGACCCTGGATCTGGGCGGCGGCGAAGACGCCAACTGCGGCGGCCAGTACGCCAAGTAAGCCTCCCCGTCATTCCTGCGAACGCCGGAATGACGGAGACTTCGGCGTTATTGCAGGGACGCCAACGATCCCCTGCCCTTGCGCAACAGACACCGCCAACCTCAATCGACCGACTGACGCCGAGCCGTCGCCTCCGCTGCCGGCGTGAACTCCTGCCGCGCCGGACGCCACTGATCGATCAGATACAACGGCCGCTGCTTGGATTCCTCGTACAGCCGGCCCAGATACTCCCCGATCAGCCCCAGCGCGATCAGCTGCGTCCCGCCCAGGAACAGCACCACCGTCATCAGGCTGGGCCAGCCCGCCACCGGGTCGCCATGCAGCATCGCGCGGGCCACGATGACCACGGCGAAGACGAACGCCATCGCCGCCACCAACAGCCCCAGGTAGGTCGCCACCCGCAGCGGCGCGGTCGAGAAACTGGTGATGCCTTCGAGGGCGAAGTTCCACAGCTTCCACGCGCCGAACTTGCTGTGCCCGGCGATGCGCGCTTCGCGGTGGTAAGGCACGGCCAGCTGCGAGTAACCCACCCAGCCGAACAGGCCCTTCATGAAGCGATGCCGCTCGCGCAGCTGCCTGAGCGCGCCCAGCGCGCGCGGCGAGAGCAGGCGGAAATCGCCGGTGTCGGCCGGAATCGGCGTCTTGGACAGGCGTCCGATCACGCGATAGAAGCCATGCGCGGTCAGGCGCTTGAGCCAGCTCTCGCCGTCGCGCTCCACGCGGGTGCCGAACACGTTGTCATGGCCCTCGCGCCAGGCGGCGACGAACTGCGGGATCAGCTCCGGCGGGTCCTGGCCGTCGGCGTCGAGGATCAACACCGCGCTGTCTTCGGCGACCTGGTCCAGGCCGGCGGTCAGCGCCGCTTCCTTGCCGAAGTTGCGCGACAGGCGCAGCAACTCGACCAGCGGGTCCTGCTCGGCCAGGCGCTGCATCACCGACCAGGTCGCATCGGTACTGCCATCGTCGATGTACAGCACGCGTCCGGTGACGCCATCGAGCCGGTCCAGCACCGCGCGCAGGCGCGGGTGCAGGCGCGGCAGGGCGTCCTGCTCGTTGCGCGCGGCGACCACCACGGTCAACAGGTCGAAGGCCATGGTCACTCCAGGGATTCAAGATAAGTGGCGCCGCCGATCTGGCGGACCTGACGCTGGATCCAGCCGGCGCGGCGGGCCACATAAGGCCCGGGCCGCGCGGCGTCGTAGTTGCGCGGCGCCGGCAGCACCGCCGCCAACTGCGCTGCCTGCTGTGCGCTGAGCCGCGAGGCATCGGTCCGCCAGAAGCTGCGCGCCGCCGCCTGCGCGCCGTACACGCCGTCTCCGAACTCGGCGATGTTGGCGTAGACCTCCAGGATCCGGCGCTTGGGCCAGAACAGCTCGATCAGCACCGTGTACCAGGCCTCGATGCCCTTGCGCACATAGCTGCGCCCGGACCACAGGAACAGGTTCTTGGCCACCTGCTGGCTGATCGTGCTGGCACCGCGCACGCGGCCACCGCGCTCGTTGTGCGCGCGCGCCTTCTCGATGGCCTGCAGGTCGAAGCCGTCGTGATCGGCGAAGCGCTGGTCCTCGGCGGCGACCATCGACAGCGGCAGCGCGGGCGCGATCCGCTCCAGGTCGCGCCATTCGTAGACCGGATGGAAGCGCCAGTCGCCCTCGCCCCAGGCCTCCAGCTGCCGTGCCACCATGAACGCGGAGAACGGCGGGTCGACGAAGCGCAGCACCATCACCTGCAGCGCCGAGGCGGCGGCGATCAGGAACGGCAGCGCCAGCAGCCAGCGCAACCAGCGACGGCGGCGGGAGACAGCAGGCTTGGCGTCGATGGCGGAAATCCTCGGCTGGCGGCGATGAAGCGCGATGATGTTACCTGTTCACCCCCCTCTTCCCGCAGGCCACGCGTGGGCGGGCGCTTGGAAAACGGCCGCCGCGACCGCATTGAAGGGGACCCAGGGCGGCCGGGCTGCGTCGCCATTCCCACTTCTTCCTGGATTCACCTGTGACCGCATCCGCCGACACCACCGACCTGCGCACCCGCTTCCTGTTGCCGGAGGCCGGCGTGCGCGGCGTGGCCGTGCGCCTGCGCCAGACCTGGGCCGAATTGCTCGAACCGGCCGACTATCCGCCGCAGGCCCGCGACCTGCTCGGCAAGGCCATCGCCGCCGCCGCGCTGTTCACCGGTCACATCAAGATCGAGGGACGCCTGTCCGTCCAGCTGCGCGCCAGCCGCGGCCTGCGCACCCTGTTCGCAGAGTGCACCGCCGCGGGCACGGTGCGCGGCATCGTCCAGCTGGGCGAGGCTGGCGACGCGCCGGCCGATCTCACCGCCCTGGGCCAGGATGCCCTGCTCGCCATCACCATCGAGAATCCGGGCCTGGACCCGCGCCAGCCGCAGCGCTACCAGAGCCTGGTCGAACTGGGCACGCCGACCCTGGACGCCGCGTTCGAAGGCTACTTCCGCAATTCCGAGCAGTTGCCGACGCGCCTGCTGCTGGCCGCCGACGGCGAACAGGTCGCCGGCCTGATGCTGCAGAAGCTGCCAGGCGACGAAGGCGACGCCGACGGCTGGAACCGCGCCGGCCTGCTGTTCGACACCCTCGGCCGCGAAGAACTGCTCGGGACCGCCTCCACCGCCCTGCTGCACCGGCTGTTCCATGAGGAATCGGTGTCGGTGCTGGACCAACGGCCCGTGCGCTTCGGCTGCTCCTGCTCGCGCGAGCGGGTGGAAAGCATGCTGGTTTCGCTGGGACGCGAGGAAGCGGAGGCCACCGCCGAGACCGGGCAGGCCGAGGTCCGCTGCGAATTCTGCGGGCGCACCTACCATTTCACGCCGGCGCAGATCGACGCGCTGTTCGAGCCCACGCCGATGGTGGCGAGCAGCTCGGAACGGCTGCAGTGAACCGGGCGGCAGCGCACGATTTCACGTCATCTTGGCTTGTTAAATAAACATAAATCAGTTAGCTTGAGGATGTCGGGAGGGGAACTTCATCCCGCTCTGCTGGTCCAAGTCGAACCATGCGCCTGCGTACTTCTCGAACGCTGCTTTCCCTGATGCTCGCCGTGTCCACGGCGGGGACGGGTGCGCTCGCACAGACGCGCGCCAATTCGACCACGATGCTGCCGGTGTGGAACAGCAACGGCCAGGTCGAAGGCGCCCTGATCCTGGAGCCGACCGACGAAGCCGCCGCCGGCGCCCGCTGGCGCATGGGCCGCAACACGCTCAGCGCCGCCTTCGGTCTGGATGCCGGCGAATCGCTCGGCCTGCTGTGCAACAACCGCAATGGCATCGGCAGCAGCATCAGCAGCCTGATCACCTACTGCAATGTCGCCCGTCTGGACGACGACGGCCAGAATAACGGCCAGCACCTCAGCGCCACCACCAGCCTCAGCCGCCCCGGCGGCAAGGTGGGCCTGAGCCTGGGCAGCGGTCATGACACCCTGCCCGCCTGGATGACCGGCAACGGCGTGTCGCCGGGCCGCTTCGAGCAGAACGACCTGGCCGTGTTCGGCCAGAAGAACCTGGGCCGCGAAGGCTTCGTTACCATCGGCGGCACCGTGGCGCACGCCAAGCTGGTGCCTGCCTCCGAGCTGACCAGCATCCCCGATCAGTGGACCAGCCGTAGCCTCAGCCTCGGCGGCGGCTACGGCGCCTTCAGCGGCAGCATCATCGGCCGCGTCGTGGACGCCCCCGGTCAGCCGGGCAAGTGGGAAGGCCTGGGTGTCGGCGTGACCTGGCGCACTCCGTGGAGCGGCCAGCTCACCGTCGGCGCCGAGAACATCGTCACCAGCGGCAAGAATCCCTTCGCTCCCAACTCGCCCATCGGCGACGACGGCACCGTGCCTTACGTGCGTTACGAGCAGGATCTGTAAGGGCGCAAAGTAAAGCCAGCACGAAAGACAGCCTCCGAAAATGGCGCCGCTTCGGCGCCATTTTGCTGTCTTGAGCAGAGCCAGCGTGGGATCAGCGCAAGGCTTGCAGCAAAACGTCGATCGCCCCGGCATGCCGGGGCGATCGACGCGTGCGAGTCCTTACTCCAGCCGCAGCTCGGCGTCGCCGGAGAAGGTCTCCAGGGTGATCTCGCCTTCGCCGTTGCCGTAGCGGTTGTCGAAGGAGCGGCCGGGGCCGTATTGGGGTTTCTCGATCCTGGCACCGGTGGCCTTGAGGCTGCCGCTGAAGGTCTCGCCGCTGACGTGGGCGGACAGATCCTTCGGTGCCACCAGCAGCACGCTGCCGCTGACGCTGGACAGCGAGAGCTTGCCGTTGCGGGCCAGGGCGGTGGACACGCGCGTGCTGCCGCTGACGCTGTTGGTGGACAGCTCGCGCAGGCGCTCTTCCTTGACCGCGACCTGGATGCTGCCCGACACCGTTTCGACCTCGACTTCGCCGCTGAGCCGGCCACGCAGATCGACCGCGCCGCTGACGGTCTGCAGATCGACCTGGCTGCTGTTGACCGTGGCGGTGACCGAGCCGCTGACCGTATTGATCGAGACCTCGCGCGGGGCGGCGGCCACCCGTACCTCGCCGCTGACACTGTTGATCGACAGCTCGTCGGACGCCACGCCGGACACGTCGATATCGGCCGACACCGAGTGCAGCTCCAGCGAGGCCCGCACCGGCACGGTCAGCTGCAGGTCGGTCGGGCCGGAGGACTTGCCGCCCCACCCGCCGTCCTTCGGATAGCGCACCTTGATGTCGAGCGAGCCGCCGCCGTCGGCATCGACGTCCAGCTTCTCCACGCCATCGCCGAGCGTGCCGCGCAACTGGACTTCGTTGCGATCCCAGGTGCGCACCTGGATGCGGCCCTTGAGATTGTCCACTTCGACCTTGCCGCGCGCGTCCAGCGGCAGGGTCTGGTTGATCGGGGTGCCGGCCTGGGCGGCGGCGCTGCCCAGGAGCAGGGCGAGGAAGACGAGGTGTCGCATGATCGGGGCCTCTAGCTCAGGGCCGCGCGGCGGGTCAGCGCCAGGCGGCGGTCATAGGTGTAACGCAGGGTCTGCAGCAGCTGGGCCGAGCGCGGGTTGTGGTCGATCGCTTGCAGCACCTGGCTGGCGCTGCGGTCGAGATCCTCCAGCGCCGGCTGGAGCGCCACCGGCATCGGCGCGCCGTGCATCCGCTCCAGCGCGATCTGGTAATCGCGCGTCATGCGCACGGCCTCGGCACGCAGCGGGGCGTGGCTGGGCGCCCGCGGTGGCGTCTGCGCCAGCGACGGCGTCGGCGCCGAGGACGCGGGATGCAGACCGGACTGCAAGCGCCAGCCGATCACCGCCACCAGCGCCAGCGCGGCGGCCAGGGCGAAGGGCTGCCAGCGCCGCGTGCGTTGTCTGCGCGGCGCGGCATGCGTTGGCGGCTCGGCGCTGCGCGGTTCCAGGCGTGCGGCGATATCGGGCCAGAGGTCGCGTTCGGGGGCCGCGTCCTGGCGCAGGGTGCGCAGGGCGAAGCGGAGATCGTCGTCGTGTTGTTCGTTCATTGGTGTGCCTCCAGACGGACCCGCAGCAACTGCCTGGCGCGGTGCAGCTGCGCCTTGGAACTGCCGACGGCCATGCCCAGTGATGCGGAGATTTCCTCGTGTTTCCATCCTTCCACGTCGTGCAGAACCAGCACGGCGCGGGCGCGAGGCGGCAAAGTACCGATCGCGCGCTCCAGGTCCATGCGCAGGGCCGGTCCCTGCTCACGCGGGTCGAGCATCGCCATGTCGTCGCCGTCGACCTCCTCTTCCCAGCGTGGACCGGCGCGCCGGCTGCGGAGTTCCATCAACGCGGTATTGACCGCCATGCGGTGCAGCCAGGTGGACAGCGCGCTTTCGAAGCGGAACTCGGGCAGCGCGCGCCACACCCGCACGAAGGTCTCCTGGGTCAGGTCCTCGGCGCGGGCGCCGTGGCCGCCGACCAAGCGCACGATCACGCCGTGCACCTTGCCCACGTGTCGTCGGTAGAGCTGCTCGAAGGCGCGGGTATCGCCGGCGGCGGCGGCGCGCGCCTGTTCGACGTCCACTTCGGTGGCGTCGGTGGCGAGCGGGTCGGTGGCGAAGGTCACGGCCGAGGTCAGCATGCCAGTTCGGATGCGCGCTGCGGCGGGAAGGTTTAAGGCCGTCGCGAACTAATTGGGAATCAGCGCGGCGATCATGTGGTTGACGTAATCCTCGAACTCCTCGTGCTGCATGCGCGGCTGGTGCAGCTGCAGGGACAGCTGCAGGAAGCCGACGTAGGCCGCATAGGCCAGGCGCGCGCGGTGCTGGGCGTCGGTGCGGCTCATGCCGGCCTGGCGAAACGACGCGATCAGGTAGTCAAGACGGCGCTGGGACACGCGCTGGATGACCGGCGCGACCGCCGGATGGTCCAGCGCCTTGAGCAGCTCACTATAAATAATGTGCGACTTGGCCTCGTGCGCGACCAGCAGGAACAGCTGGCGGAGGCGCTCGCGCGGGTCGGGCACGGCCTCCAGGCTGCCGAACACGCTCTCCTGCTCGACCATCTCCCAGCGCTCCAGCGCGGCCTGCAGCAAGGTGTCGCGCGAGGGGAAATGCCAATAAAAGCTGCCCTTGGTCACACCCAGGCGCCGCGCCAACGGTTCGACGGCGACCGCGGCCACGCCCTGCTCGGCGACCATGTCCAGCGCGGCCTGGGCCCAGTCGTCGGCGCTCAAACGGGCCGAGCGCGAGGCAGGAACGGGGCGTGGCGAAGGCGCTGGCGTGTTCATCGCCGCATTTAACCATACGCATGAGCATGCAGCGGTACGTTTGCTGCAATGCATCATTTTCTTTTGTTGAATCAAACGCTTGTATGGATTGACGGCGCTCGAAACACACGCCCATACTTGTGCGTATGGTTGACACCCGCTCCCCGCTCGACGCCCCTGGATCGGCCGCCACGCGCGCGGTCGATCTCGTCGGCGCCTGCGGCATCCACTTGGCCGGCACGGCCTACCTGCCCCCGGCGGGTGCGACGGCGGACCAGGCGTCCGTGCTCTACACCCATGGCTTCGGCCAGACCCGCGGCGCCTGGCAGCGCACCGGCCTGCGCCTGGCCGCGCAGGGGCATGCGGGACTGGCCTATGACGCGCGCGGTCACGGCGATTCGCAGCGCAATGCTCAGGAGGTGGCCTACGACGGCGCGCAGTTCGTCGACGACCTGATCATCGTCGCCGGCGAACAGGCCGAGCCGCCGGTGCTGGTCGGTGCCTCGATGGGCGGCCTGTTCGGGCTGCTGGCCGAAAGTCGCTGGCCCGGGCTGTTCTCGGCCGTGGTGCTGGTGGACGTCACCCCGCACTGGGACGAGGCCGGGCTGGCGCGCGTGCTGCAGTTCGTCACCGCGTTTCCCGACGGCTTCGACTCGCTCGAGCACGCCGCCGATGTGGTGGCCGGCTATCTGCCGCACCGGCGCGCCCGCAAGACGCCCGACGAACTGGCCGCGCTGCTGCACGCAGGGGAGGACGGCCGCTGGCACTGGCACTGGGATCGGCGCCTGGTCGACGACCTGGTGCGCGACAGCGCCCGCCATCAGGACGACATCGCCGCGGCGGCGCGCGGCGTGCGCTGCCCGGTGCTGCTGATCAGCGGCGGCCGCAGCGAGCTGGTCTCCGAAGACAACGTGCGCACCTTCCAGGCGCTGGTGCCGCACGCGCAGCACATCCAGGTTCCCAATGTCGGCCACATGCTGGCCGGCGACGACAACGATGCATTCACCGCGGTGGTGCTCGACTACCTTGGCACGCTGGCGCGCGCCCGGCACCCCCGCTCCTTCAATACCGCTTTCGATTCCGCTTCCGGAGCACGCTCATGAGCATCCTGGTCCCGTTCCTCGCCGTCCTGCTGGCCGGTGCGATCGCCGCCTATCACCGCATGCGCCTGGCCACGTGGGCCGCGATCAGCGCCTGCGCCCTGGTCGCTTGCTGGCTGCTCGGCGCCAGCGCCACCGCGTGCATCGTGGCCGCGGTCATCGTCGCGGCGATCACCCTGCCGCTGCTGCTGCCGGCCTCGCGCAAGGCGCTGGTCAGCGCGCCGATGATGAAGTTCTTCCGCAAGGTGCTGCCGCCGCTGTCGCAGACCGAGCGCATCGCGCTGGAGACCGGTTCGGTCGGCTTCGAGGGTGAGCTGTTCACCGGCGATCCGGACTGGAACAAGCTGCTCAACTATCCCAAGCCGCAGCTCACCGCCGAGGAGCAGGCCTTCCTGGATGGCCCGGTCGAGGAGCTGTGCCGGATGGTCAACGACTGGGAGATCACCCACGTCCACGCCGACCTGCCGCCCGAGTTGTGGGACTTCATCAAGAAGAACAAGTTCTTCGGCATGATCATTCCCAAGCAGTACGGCGGCCTGGGGTTCTCGGCGCTGGCCCACCACAAGGTGATCCAGAAGCTGGCCTCCATCTCCAGCGTGGTCAGCTCCACGGTTGGCGTGCCCAACTCGCTGGGCCCGGGCGAGCTGCTCAACCACTACGGCACCCAGGAGCAGAAGGACTACTACCTGCCGCGCCTGGCCGTGGGCGAGGAAGTGCCGTGCTTCGGCCTGACCGGGCCGTTCGCCGGCTCCGATGCGACCTCCATCCCCGACTACGGCATCGTCTGCAAGGGCGAGTGGAACGGCGCCAACGTGCTGGGCCTGAAGCTCACCTTCGACAAGCGCTACATCACCCTGGCGCCGGTGGCCACACTGATCGGCCTGGCCTTCCGCATGTACGACCCCGATGGTCTGCTGGGCGACACCAAGGACATCGGCATCACCCTGGCGCTGCTGCCGCGCGACACCGAGGGCGTGGAGATCGGCCGTCGCCACTTCCCGCTCAACTCGCCGTTCCAGAACGGCCCGATCCACGGCAGGGAAGTCTTCATCCCGCTCAGCCAGCTGATCGGCGGGGCCGACATGGCCGGCAAGGGCTGGAACATGCTCAACGAGTGTCTGGCCGTGGGCCGCTCGATCACCCTGCCCTCCACCGCCAGCGGCGGCGCCAAGGCCGGCGCGGTGGTCACCGGCGCCTATGCCCGCATCCGCAAGCAGTTCGGCCTGTCGGTCGGCCGCTTCGAGGGCGTGGAGGAAGCCCTGGCCCGCATCGGCGGCAAGGCCTACATCATCAGCGCGCTGTCGCAGGCCACGGCCGCGGCGGTGGACCGCGGCGACGTGCCGTCGGTGCCGTCGGCCATCGCCAAGTACCACTGCACCAGCATGAGCCGCGAGTGCATCGCCGACATGATGGATGTGATCGGCGGCAAGGGCATCATCCTGGGTCCGCGCAACTTCGCCGGCCGCAGCTGGCAGGCCTCGCCGGTGGCCATCACCGTGGAAGGCGCCAACATCATGACCCGCAGCCTGCTGATCTTCGGCCAGGGGGCGATCCTGTGCCATCCGTGGGTGATGAAGGAGATGAAGGCCGCGCAGGATCCGGACCGCGCGGCGGGCCTGGACGCCTTCGATCGCAGCCTGTTCGGCCATATCGGCTTCGGCATCTCCAACGCGGTGCGTTCGTTCTGGTTCGGCCTGACCGCCTCGCGCATCGGCGCCGCCCCGGGCGACGCCTACACCAAGCGCTTCTTCCGCAAACTGGACCGCTACTCGGCCAACCTGGCGCTGATGGCCGACATCTCGATGATGACGCTGGGCGGCAAGCTGAAGTTCAAGGAGTCGCTGTCCGGCCGCCTGGGCGATGTGCTCAGCCACATCTACATGACCAGCGCCATGCTCAAGCGCTATCACGACGAGGGCGCGCCGCAGGCCGAGCAGCCGCTGCTGGCCTGGGCCTTCCACAACAGCGTGCACGAGATCGAGCTGGCGCTGTCGGCGGCGCTGCGCAACTTCCCGATTCGTCCGATCGGCTGGCTGATGTGGGCGCTGATCTTCCCCTGGGGCCGCCGTGCCGAGGCGCCCGGCGACCGCCTGGGCCATCGCGTGGCCGCGCTGCTGATGACGCCCAATGCCGCGCGCGATCAGCTGGCCCGCGGTGTGTTCCTGACCCCGTGCGAGAACAACCCGGGCGGCCGCATCGCCAGCTATCTGGCCAAGGCCGTGGCCGCCGAGCCGGTCGAGCGCAAGTTCATCAAGGCGCTCAAGACCAAGGGCATCGAGGCGCTGGACTTCCCGGCGCAGCTGGACGAGGCCGTGCGCGAGGGCCTGATCACCGCCGAGGAGCGCGTGCAGCTGGAAGAGCTGCGTGCGATCACGATGGACACCATCAGCGTGGACGACTTCGACACCGAGGAACTGCGCTCGGCCGGCTATCGCCAGCAGGTGCGACAGGCCGACGCGCGCGAAGCCGCCTGAGTTCCCCGCGTTTTTTTCGTTGCCCACGACGGCGGACCTCGGTCCGCCGTCGTCTTGTCCGGAGTCGCATCACATGGCCGCACCTCTCCTGACGTTGTATCGCCGCCTGCAGCGCTGGCCCGCCGGCGGCTGGCTGTTCTCGCGCGCGGTATGCTTCAAGGCGCCCTACTTCGGCAGCATCGCCCCGCGCATCACCCTGCTGGAAGTCGGACGCTGCGAGGCGCGCATCGCCGACCGTCGCCGCGTGCACAACCACATCGGCACGGTGCATGCGATCGCCCTGTGCAACCTGGCCGAGCTCACCGCCGGCCTGATGACCGACGCCAGCCTGCCCGCCTCGATGCGCTGGATTCCCCAGGGCATGTCGGTGCGCTATCTGAAGAAGGCGGTCGGCCCGCAGCAGGCGGTGGCCACGCCGGCCGCGCCGATACGCGAGGCGACGGAGGGTTATGCGCTGCCGGTGGACGTGGCCGTGCGCGATGCCGCTGGCGACACCGTGTTCACCGCGCAGGTGGACATGTGGGTCTCGCCGAAGCCGGCGCGCGCGCCGCGCTCATAGGCCGGCGAACAGACAGACCAGCGCCAGCGCCGCCGGCACGGCCTGGATCCACAGGATGCGCCGGCTCACCGTCGCCGCCCCGAAGGCACCGGCCACCACCACGCAGGCCAGGAAGAACGCCACCACGCGCACGTCGCGCAGCAGCAGCCCGCCCCACAGCAGGCCGGCGGCGAGGAAGCCGTTGTAGAGCCCCTGGTTGGCCGCCAGCACGCGCGTGGTCTGCGCCTTCTCCGACGACATGCGGAAGGTCTTGAGCCCGAGCGGGCGCGTCCACAGTGCCATCTCCAGCACCAGGAACCACAGGTGCAGCAGCGCGACCAATACGGTCAGGACGAGGGCGATGACAGGCATGGTTCCATCCGGTCGGTGAGCAGGCGCGCAGTGTGCCGCGTGCGCGTCCGGGAAGCACGCGGCCGGCTCAGCGCGGTGCGGCCGACTCGTCGATTCGTTCCACGCGCTTCCACAGGCGCCAGCCGATGCCAGCCGCGGCGAAGGCGGCCAGCGCACTGACCGCGGCGAAGCCACCGATGGTCATCCCGACCGACTTCAGCCCGTTCATGCCGGTGGCGATGGCCACGTCGCCGAAGCGCCACACCGCGGTGTCCACCGCGTTCTGGCCCTTGTAGCGCACGTTGCGCGGCACGCGGGTATAGAGACTGTGGCGCGCCGGCTCGGCCATGCCGTAGGCCAGTCCGCGACTCACCACCAGCGCCAGCACCGTGGGCGCGACCGGGCCGATCAGCACCGGCAGCACGAACAGCGGCGCATGCGGATTGGACGAGCACACCACCAGCAGCAGCACCGCGATGCTGATCACCGACCACAGCAGGATCAGCGTGCCCGGTCCGCGCCGGGGCAGCAGCCAGCGGGTGATGGTCAGCTGCACGATCACCGTGAGCAGGTTGCCGGCCAGGTCCACGTCGGCATGGAAGCGCGTGCGCGCCACCGCATCGGCGAAGGTCGCGCCGGAGTAATCGACCAGCAGGGCGTAGTTGACCGTGCCGATGCCGTCGGCCAGCAGCAGCAGGATCGCCATGCCGCGCATGAAGGGGTCGGCGAAGATCTGCTTCAGGCCATCCCACATGCTGCCGCCGAGCGCGGCCTCGTGCCCGTCCTCATGCCGGCGCGCGCCATGCGCGCTGGCCCAGCGGCCCAGCAGCACCACGCACACGGTCGACACGCCAAGCAGCGCCGCCGACACCAGCAGCAGCGGCGCCACGCCGAGCAGCTGCACCAGCGAGCGCGTCAGCATCGGGCCGGCCAGCGCGCCCAGCGTGCCGGCCACCGCGATGATCGGAAACAGGCGCCGGGACTGCGCCAGGCTCCAGATGTCGGACATGAAGATCCAGAACACCGACACCACGAACAGGTTGAACACGCTCACCCAGACGAAGAACACCATGCCCAGCGCGCGCGGGCTGAGCAGACCGACCGAGGTGAAGGCCGGGATGAAGGCGAGCTGGCAGACGATGAAGAACAGATACACCAGCGGCACCAGCCGCCGCCTGGGCCAGCGCGAGGCCAGCCCGGCGAACACCGGCGTCAGCAGCAGGGTGGCGATGAAGGTCGCCAGATAGAACCAGGGCAGCTGGGTCGAACCCACGGCCGCGGACAGCTGCTCGCGGACCGGGCGCACGACGTAGTACGCGGCGAGCACACAGAAGAAGCACACGAAGGACAGCGCGAGCGCCCAACCCTCTCCCCCTTCGATCCGATGGGGCTTGTGCGTGACCACGGGCGGCGACTCCGGCGCGTTCGATTGCCGCGCACGGTAGCCGATGCACTGCAACATCGCCAGCGCGCAGGCGCGGATCGCTAGGCGGCCCGCGGCGCCTCGCTGCGCGTGGCCAGCCAGACGCCGATCGCCGCGCAGGCGAATCCCGCGCCCTTGAGCCAGGTCAGGTGCTCGCCCAGGGTGAGGTGGCCGAACACCGCGGTCCCCGGCGGCATCAGGAAGAACAGCGCGGCGACGCGGGTCGCCGCGCCGCGCCGGATCAGCAGGAACAGCAGGGCGAAGCCGCCGATCGAATTGACCAGCACCAGCCACGCCAGGGCGCCGTGGAAGGCCGCGCTGTCGTCGAAGCGAAACCCCTCCAACAGCGCGAACGGCAGGAGCACCAGCGTGGCGGCCGCATTCTGCACGGTCAGGCCCAGGCGCATGTCCAGGTGCGCGGCGTGACGCTTCTGGTAGAGCGTGCCGGCCGTGATGCCCACCAGCCCCAGCGCCAGCATCGCCCAGGCCTTCAGCGGCGTGGCGCCATCGACGCGGTCGGCCACCACCAGCGCCACGCCGAGCAGGCCCAGGGCCATGCCGAACCAGCGCCACGCGCCGAGCCGTTCGCTGCCGTCCAGGGTGGCCACCAGCGCCACCAGCAGCGGCATGGCGCCGATCACCAGGGCCGACACGCCGGCGTTGGCGCCCCACTGGAAGGCCACGTAGACCGCGCCGAAGTGCAGGGCCAGCATCAGGACGCCGGTGGCGGCGCTGTGCAGCAGGTCCACGCGCCGGCAGCGCCCCACCCGCCCGATCAGGGCCAGCGCGCCGAACACGAGCGCGGCGATGCCGAAGCGCAGCGTCAGCGAGGTCAGCGGCGCGGCGTGGGCGACGGCGACCTTGCCGGCGATATAGCCGGTGCACCACACCAGCACGAACCCGATCCCCAGCAGCGCATCGCGGCCGGAACGGGGCGGGGAATCGGGGGCTGGCGCGGCCATGTCCGGGCATGATCGCCCGCACCTTGCAGCGCCGTCATTACCGCTTTGGTCGCGTTGCAAGACGCTGAACAGGGCGCGCGGAGGGCGCGGCGCGCTGTTCAAAAAGATCAATGGGATGAACGAGATGGCCGGCCAATCTCCGGCCGTTTGTGCATTTCTCGACATGAGCGTTATGATCCAAAACACGCCAGATCACGCGGGCATCTCGCACATGAAAAACCTCAGGGGGCGCCATCGTGCGCGATCGCTGACGATGACCTTGTTGGCCGCGCTGCTGCCGCTGGCCGTGTCCTCCACTGCACAGACGCCGACCCTGCCCGCACAGCTGGCGACGGTCACCATGAGCGGCGCCGCCGAAGGCGCGACACAAGCCGCCGCCTGGCGCGCCGCGCCGGCGCCCTACGAATCTCCCACCAAGCCCTTGCCGTATCGCACCGCGCTGTCGCCCAGCGATGTGCGCCCGGTCGCGCCGGGCTTCGACGTCGCCGCGTTCGAGGCACTGGCCAAGGACCTGACCGTGGGCCAGCGCGTCCCGGGGCTGGCCATGGCCGTGGTCCAGGACGGCCGCATCATCAGCGCCAAGGGGTATGGCGTGACCGATGTGCGCAACCCGCGTCCGATCGATGCGCATACCGTCTTCCGTCTGGCCTCGCTGTCCAAGGCCTTCGCCGGCACGATGGCCGGGCTGCTGGTCAACGATGGCGTGATCCGCTGGGACAGCAAGGTCGCCGACTATGTGCCCAGCTTCCGCCTGATCGATCCGGTCGCCACGCGTGAGGTCACCGTGGCCGACGTGCTCAGCCACCGCACCGGTCTGCGCTGGCACAACGCCTTCGACAACGACATCGAGGGCAACGCGGACTACTACACCGTCTCGCAGAAGCTGGCCACCGCGCCGCTGGGCTGCCGCCCGGGGCAGTGCTACGAGTACCAGAACGTCGCCTTCAGCCTGATCGGCGATGTGGTCTTCGCCGCGACCGGCAGCTTCTACGATCAGGCCGTGGACCGGCGGATCTTCAAGCCGCTGGGCATGAACGACGCCAGCATCGGCCTGGCCGGCATCGAGAACAGCCCGAGCTGGGCCAAGCCGCACGTGCGTGCGCGCAGTGGCTGGGCTTCGATCAATCCCAAGCCGACCTATTACCGTCTGGCGCCGGCCGCCGGGGTCAATGCCAGCGCCAGCGACATGGCGCAGTGGCTGCTGGCGCAGCTGGGCCACCGTCCGGACGTGCTGCCGGCGCCGCTGCTGGCCACGCTGCATGCGCCGCTGATCAGCACGCCGGGCGAGATGCGCGCCGGCTGGCGCGGTGCGCGCGTGGAGTCGGCCAGCTATGCGCTGGCCTGGCGCGTGCTGGATTACTCGGGCCAGCAGGTCGTGTTCCATGCCGGTGCGGTGGAGGGCTACCGCGGCCTGGTCGCGCTGGTGCCGGGGCGCGACTTCGGCGTGGCGATCCTGTGGAACAGCAACAGTCCGCTGCCGTCCGGCTTGCTGCCGACGGTGCTGGACACTGCGCTGGGTCTGTCGCCGCAGCGCTGGCTGGACACCGACATGGCCAAGCAGCTGCTGCTGGCGCAGACCAATGGTCATCCGCTGCCGCAGGCCATGCACGCCGCCTCCGACGACAACGTCAGCGACGACGACGAGGCCGGCGCGGCTTCGAGCAAGGCCGTGGCTGCGCCGCACTGATCCGCCAACCGGCGAACATAGCCAAGAAAAACGCCGGGCGTTGCCCGGCGTTTTTCGTTGGGAGGTACCCCGCGGGCCTCGGATGCGTGATTGCCGCAATTCGGGCTGGACGGGTCGCGGGCTGCTGCCCGTGCGGCGTGCGCCTGCAGTCTTCGCAGTGCCGCTCACTGCGGCATTGTCTGATCGACCGGGTGCCCGACCGACAGGCGCAAGTAGCCGCCGGAATCAGGACAAAAGGGTCTCTCGGTCGAGGGATCGCGGCGCACGCGTTTCGGCTTCGCAGGGGCAGCGGTCCGTCGGACGGCGATAAAACAGTCCTTGCGAAAATCCCCTGGGAGCCGCCCTTCTGGACTTTTGGGCCAATGGCGGCGATGGGGCTTTACCCGCGATGTCTCATCGCGCTTCACGCATTTCCTGGTAGTGCCTCATCACCACCATTGCGCCCCCCCCTGTAGAGCGGAGCTTGCTCCGCTGGAGCCTTCCCCACGAACCGAACGAAGAGCAGCGGAGCAAGCTCCGCTCTACAAGGAGGACGCGGCTGATCTGAGAGACAGTGGTTCCCACGGGATGCGGCAAGTTCATTCTTTTCCCATCCGAGCGTCAGCCAGGGAGGATGACCAACCGAGCGGGTGCGCTCGGCTGGGCGAGGCCGGTCGGCGAATGGATGGGCCAAGACCGCATGCAGGTCGTCAGGCGCTTGACGCCCCACGCTCGGCGAGGAACAAAAAAGCCCGGCAACTGCCGGGCTTGATTGCGAACCGGGCTATGCCGAAACGGCGCGACCCGGCGCTTCGCTCAGTCCGTGCCCGGCGCCGGCACCGAAGGGCTCGGCGCAGTCGGCTGCACTGCCGGAGCGGTGGCCGGTGTCGGCGGCAGCTCCAGGGCGGGATTGCCCTGCTGTTGCTGCAGCTGTTCGATGCGGCGGGTCAGCGCTTCCAGTTCGGTGTTGGTGGCGCGCAGGTCGCTGCTCAGGCTCACCGCCTGCTGCTTGTTCTGCTGCAGGGCGTTACTGACCTGCAGGGCCTGCTGGCGCTGCTGCTCGACTTCGGCCTGGAGTCCCTGCAGGCGCTTCTGATTCAGTTCGACCATGCGCTCGGTGTAGCGCTTGCCGGCCTCCAGGCGCACGGTGTCGATATAGACCTGGGAGAGCTGGTTGGTCTGGTCGACGAAGGTCTTGTAGACCTGCTCGGCCTGCTCGACCGAACTGGTGCGGATCACGCGCCAGAACTGCTTGTCGCGGAACAGGGTGACGTAATAGTTGAGCGAGTCGGCATGGAACAGCAGGCTGGCGCCGTAGTTGCCGTTGTAGGTGGTACGCAGCTCGGTCAGCGAGCCGGCGTCCATCAGGTGGCGCAGCTCCTCGGCGGTGTTGCCGATGCTGGGCTCGGCCACTTCGGCGGTCTGCTCGGGCGGCGGGGCTCTTGGTCCGCGTGGCGGCAGGCAGCGGCGCACAGGCCGTGGAGATCAGCACGATGGCCGCGCCGAACCAGATCCTTGACATGCTCCCCCGATGAATCATCCGTCTTGCCCCGACTTCTCTGGCGTGATCGCCCCCCTGCGTTGCGCAGGGCATACGGTCGGGATGTTAGCACGCGGCTTTCGCGGGCCGCAGGGCGCGGGCGCCACTTTGTTCCTGCGCCTGGCAGGCCGATGCCGTGGTCGGCGATGCGCGGGCCGGGCCGGGTGTCGCGTGCGGCGCCGGGGTGACGCCCCAAAAAAAAACACTTCCTTCCCCGCTGGGCAACCGGGGAAGGAAGCTGCAGTCAGAACGACAGCGCGCGGCGATGTCGCCGCGATACTTCTCGTTAGATCAGCGGCGCCGGGGTTGCCGGCAGAGCGACCGGAGCGGCCTTCTTCTTGGTCGCCTTCTTGGCCGGCGACTTCTTGGCAGCCTTCTTGGCCGGAGCCTTCTTGGCAGCCTTCTTCGCCGGAGCCTTCTTGGCGGCCTTCTTGGCGACCTTCTTCGCCGGGGCCTTCTTGGCGGCCTTCTTCGCGACCTTCTTGGCAGCCTTCTTCACGACCTTCTTCGCCGGGGCCTTCTTAGCGACCTTCTTGGCGGCCTTCTTGGCGACCTTCTTTACAGCCTTCTTGGCGGCCGCTTTCTTGGCGACCTTCTTGACGGCCTTTTTGGCCGGCTTCTTCGCAGCTTTCTTCGTTGCCATGTGATGGCTCCTCGTCAGTGATTACTTTGGATGAAACATCCGTTGCTAAGCCCAGTACTCAAAACGCCGCGGGAGTCGGACCCGCATGCAGCCGCCGACGCGCCATGCGCGCTGGGGCGGATCTGTTGCGACGCCGGCCGGGGCCGACGTCGTGCACCCGTCAAAGCAAAGACACCTGCGGCGACTGCGGCGCAGGTGTCGATGCGGATCGGGGTTCGAATTTCTTCAGGGGAAGCGAAGCCTTCGACCATCCTGCCGGGGGTACGGGCGGGCGACCTTGCCGTTGTGGGTTTCGTCGCGATGACCGACTCGCTTGATTTGCATAGCGCCTGTGCGCGTTGGGGCGAAACCTAATCACGGTTTTTTCTAGTGTCAATGGTTTTTCAGAAAAATTTCTCATGTGTTTTGAAGCGCGTCATCGCCTTGCCGCGCCGGGCTGCCGAGCCGATAGCGTTCGAGCCGATGGCGCGGCGACGCGCGCGCGACAACGCATGTCGAGCAGAGTGCTTTTTTTATGCAGTTTGCTGCGCGCGTCGCGCGTGACGCGACTGCCGACGCATGCGCTCGGACGCGCGTGCCGATGGTGGCGTCGAAGGTGTCGCGCAGTTGAATCGCACCTGATTCCGAAGGCGCTCGCGGCATGCGTTTTCGCGTCGCACAAGCTGCCTCGCGCGCCAACTGCGCAAACTTTTTCCAAGCGCGCGGCGTCGCGCGCATCCCGATCGCCTGCCATGTCGATGCAGGCGAGCGTCTCGACGACACGAACATCACGCCGCGATGGCGCCGGAACGGACCCATAAAAAAACGCCGCGTCCAGGACGCGGCGTTGGTCTTGCGTGCGACGCCGGCACCGGGCCGGCGTGCATGGATCACTCTTCGTCTTCTTCCAGCTGCTCGGCGTAGTCGTCCGGGCCGAGCAGGTCGTTGAGCTCGTCGGCGTCGCTGATCTCGACCACGAACAGCCAGCCTTCGCCGTAGGCGTCCTCGTTGATGGTCTCCGGCTTGTCAGCCAGCGCCTCGTTGACCTCGACGACCGTACCCGACACCGGGCTGTAGACGTCCGAGGCGGCCTTGACCGACTCGACCACCGCGCAGGCGTTGCCGGCGGTGACCGCATCGCCCACGTTGGGCAGCTCGACGTAGACCAGGTCGCCCAGCAGCCCCTGGGCGTGGTCGGAAATGCCGACGGTGACGCGGCCGTTGCCTTCGACACGCGCCCACTCGTGGGACTTGAGGAATTTCAGATCACCAGGGATCTCGCTCATGAGGATGCTCCGGCCGGTTGGGCGCGATGGTTGGGAATGGCGCAAGTCTAACGAAAGGCCGCCGCGACTTGTCACCCGGCGCGGTATGGCGCGCGGCCGCTGCGCAGGGCAGCGTCGAGCAGATCGATCCGGTCCTGGCCCCAGAACGGCTCGCCGTCGCGCACGTAACCCGGCAGGCCAGGGAGGCCGGCGTCGATCGCGGCGCGGGTGTTGTCCTGGTGGGTCGCATGGGTCTGGGGCGCGTCGGCCAGCGCGAGCACCGCCTCGGCATCGAAGCCGTGCGCGGACAGCAGCGTCGCCAGCGTCGCGCGATCGGCCAGGTCCTGCTCGTTGGCCCATAGCGCGGCGAACGCGTCGGCCATGTAGGCCTGCGGATCGTGGCCCTGCGCGATCAGCGCGATCACCGTGCGATCGGCCAGGGCGATATCGCAGGGGTAGAACTTCGGCCGCAGGTTCAACGGCAGGCCGCGCTGCTCGCGCACGCGCTGCAGTTCGATCAGCCGGTAGGCCTGGCGCACCGGCGGACGCTGCGCCAGCGGCAGGGCGCCGACCTCGCCGAACAGATCGAAGATCCGCACCGGTCGCGTGCGCACGACCGCGCCGTGGCGCGCGGCCATGTCCAGGAACGCCCGGTGTCCGAGGTAGGACCAGGGCGAAAGCAGGGTGACGAAGTAGTCCAGTTGCTCGGCCATGGTCGCGACCTGCCTTTAGACGAGGACGCCGGGCTGCGGCTGCCCGTCGCGGACGAAGGGGAACTTGACCACCCGCACCGGCACCTCGCGGCCGCGGATGTCCACGCGCACCTCACCCGGCTCGCCGCTGGGGACGCGGGCGAAGGCGATGGCCTTGCCCAGGGTCGGCGAGAAGGTGCCGGACAGGATCTCGCCCTCGCCCTGCGCGGTGAGCACCTTCTGGCCGTGGCGCAGCACGCCCTTCTCGTCCATCACCAGGCCGATCAGCTGGCGCGGCGCGCCCTGCAGGTGCTGGGCCTCGAGCACCTCGCGGCCGACGAACTCACGGCCCTCATCCAGCGCCACGGTCCAGCCCATCGCCGCCTCATAGGGCGAGACGGTCTCGTCCATGTCCTGGCCGTAGAGATTCATGCCGGCCTCCAGGCGCAGCGTGTCGCGCGCGCCCAGGCCTGCCGGCTTGACCCCGGCTTCCAGCAGCGCGTCCCAGAACGCCACGGCGCGCTCGGCCGGCAGCACGATCTCGAAGCCGTCCTCACCGGTGTAGCCGGTGCGGGCGAGGAACAGTTCGACCCCGGCGCTGCTGACCGCGTCCAGCGCGGCGAAGCGCGCCAGCTTGTCGGCCGCCTCGCAATCCTCCTCGCGCAGCAGGCCGATGACCTTGGCGCGCGCGTTCGGGCCCTGCACGGCGATCATCGCCAGCTCGGCGCGCTCGATCACTTCCACGCCATAGGCGGCGGCCTGCTTGTTGATCCAGGCCAGGTCCTTCTCGCGCGTGGCGGCGTTGACCACCAGGCGGAAGAAGGCGTCCTCCAGGAAGTACACGATCAGGTCGTCGATCACCCCGCCGTTGGCGTCGAGCATCGCGGTGTACAGCGCCTTGCCCGGCTTCTTGAGCTTGTCCACCGAGTTGGCGACCAGGTAGCGCAGGAACTCGCGCACGCGCGGGCCGCGCAGGTCGACCACGGTCATGTGGCTGACGTCGAACATGCCGGCGTCGCGGCGCACGGCGTGGTGTTCCTCGATCTGCGAGCCGTAGCTGATCGGCATGTCCCAGCCGCCGAAATCGACCATCTTGGCGCCGAGCGCGCGGTGGCTGTCGTTGAGGATCGTCTTCTGGGTCATGGGCTGGTCCTTACAAAGAGGCCGGCATTATCCCAGAACCTCGCCGCCAAGCGGCCGTGACCCAGGCCACGGCCGCGCCGGTCAGGCCGCTTCCACCTGCAGGGTCATGCCGTCGGTGGACACCACGCGCACCGCCGCGCCGGCGGGCAGGTCGGGGCCTGCCACGCTCCAGTAAGTGTCGGCGAGCTGGATGCGGCCACGGCCGCGCACGATGGGCTGCTCGAGCACGGCGGTCTGGCCGACCAGCTGTTCGGCGCGCCGGTTGAGCAAGGGCTTGTCGCTGATCTGCGCACGGGCGCGGAACCAGCGCCGGTACACCAGCACCGAGGCGATGGCGAAGACCGCGAACAGCGCCGCCTGCGGCAGCACCTCCAGCCCGGGCGCGACCAGCATCACCAGCACCATCGCCGTGGCGGCGAAGCCCAGCCACATCAGCGAGGCGCCGGGCACCAGCGCCTCGGCGGCGAACAGCACCAGCGCCAGGCCGGCCCAGAACGCCAGGCGCAGGGTCGCCGCGTCAAACGCCGGCACGCGGCACCTTCGGCGGCATGGCCGGCGGCCGCGGGCCGTCCTCGCCCAGCGCCTGGCGCGCCAGCTGCGCGATGCCGCCGAGCGAGCCGATCATGCCCGAGGCCTCCATCGGCATCAGCACGAACTTCTGGTTGGGCGCGGTGGCCAGTTCCTTGAACGCCTCGACATACTTCTGCGCCACGAAGTAGTTGATCGCCTGCACATCGCCGTCGGCGATGGCCTGGGACACCAGGGTGGTGGCCTTGGCCTCCGCCTCGGCCAGGCGCTCGCGCGCCTCGGCCTCGCGGTAGGCGGCCTCGCGCTTGCCCTCGGCCTCGAGGATGGCGCTCTGCTTCTCGCCCTCGGCGCGCAGGATCTCCGACTGGCGCGCGCCCTCGGCTTCCAGGATCGAGGCGCGCTTGTCGCGCTCGGCCTTCATCTGCCGGGCCATCGAGTCGACCAGGTCGCGCGGCGGCTGGATGTCCTTGATCTCGATGCGGTTGACCTTGACGCCCCACGGACTGGTGGCGTGGTCGACCACGCCCAGCAGGCGCGCGTTGATGGTCTCGCGGTTGCTGAGCGACTCGTCCAGGTCCATCGAGCCGATGACGGTGCGGATGTTGGTCTGCACCAGCGCGATCATCGCCTGGTCCAGGTTGGACACCTCATAGGCCGCCTTGGCCGCGTCCAGCACCTGGAAGAACACCACCCCGTCCACCTTCACCACCGCGTTGTCCTTGGTGATGACCTCCTGCGAGGGCACGTCGAAGACCTGCTCCATCATGTTGACCTTGCGGCCGACGCCCTGCATGTAGGGAATCAGGATGTGCAGGCCCGGGCTGAGCGTGTTGGTGTACTTGCCGAACTGCTCGACCGTGTACTCGAAGCCCTGCGGCACCACGCGCACGCCCTTGAACAGCGTGACCACGACGAAGACCACGATCAACGCGGCCAGGATCATTCCCGTTCCCATTGCACTCCCCTTGCCTGTCGCCCGAGGCGGGCGCTCCCGAGCACGATTATAGGGGCGCGCCTGGGGATGCGCCGCCGTGCCCGGCGGCCGCCGCGCCTTCATCGATCGGCGGGCGCCGGCGCGGCTTCTACGTACCTGGCGAACACCGCATCGGTGTCGGCGGCCTTGACCTTGCCGCCGTGCACCAGGGTGTCGGCCTGCTCGAACAGCGGCATCACCATCGCCATGCCATCGAGCTTGGTCTTCAGGTGCAGCCCCGGCGGCGCGTTCAGGAATCCGGCCCAGCGCGCACGCACGCCGGCCCAGAAATCGCTGGTCGCCTTCCAGTAGGCGTAGGCCGGCGCGAAGTCGACCTGGCTGTCGCGGCGATAGTCGTCGAAGCCGAACTCACGCGCGATCTCCACCTGGCGGCCGTCGGGCCTGCGCAGCACCTTGGTGTTGAACTGCTCGTGGCTCCAGCCGTTGGGCGTGACGGTGTGGCGGTTGACCACGCGCAAGGCGTTGTAGTCGCTGCGGCGGGTGTACTCGCGGCGCGGCAGCGGGCGCCAGCTCTCGTCGCTGGTCCAGGTCGCCACCTCGCCGCTGTAGGTCCAGCGACCGGTGCCGCAGTAGCGCGGCGCGTCGCTGACCTCGTACACGCACTGGGTCCAGGCGCCGGCGGTCTCCTGCGGCGACAGCGCGCGCACGGTCCAGGTCTGGTCGGCACTGAACTCGAACCGCCGCGGCGCCTGGTAGACCCAATCCTCGCGCCAGTGCTTGGTGACGTGGCCGCTCTTGCCGTCGACCAGCAGGTGCTGCAGCACCACGCGCGTGGGCGTGTCCTCGACCACGACCACCGCCTCGTCGGCACTGCTGCGCATGGCCGCGGCCCGCTCGTAGCCGGGTTGCAGCAGCACGGTCTCGTCGAAGGCGAAGTCCACCGCGAACTCGCCGGCGATCTTCAGGATGGCCGCATGGTCGCGCGCCGGATCGGCGGATTTCGCATGCGCCGGTGCGAGCACGGCGAGGGCCGCGAGCGCGGCGATGGACAGGCGACAGGACATGGAAGGCGTTCCTTTGACTTGGGACAGAGGCTGGAACCCGCCAGGCGCGGGTGTCGTGCGGCGGTGTGCGAGGCGCATGCGCAGGCTCACCATTCCACCGTCAGGCTGGCCGAGACGGTGCGGCCCGGACTGGTGTAGCGATCCAGCGTCGCGCTGCTGGCCAACGTGCCCACCGGCACGTCGCCCGGGCTGAAGTACTTGCGGTCGCCCAGGTTGAACACGCCCAGGTTCACCCGCGCGCCGGGCGCGAAGTTCCAGTGCGCCAGCAGATCGGCCACGCCATAACCGGGCGCGCGGAAGTAGGTCGCGTCGGACACCCGGTCCTTGCGCCGGGCGAACGAACCGGCCAACTCCACGCCCCAGGTCGGCGCGTCGTAGATCAGGCCGAGCGTGCCGGTCAGCGGATCGATCGTGTCCAGCGGCACATCGGCGGTCAGGTCCTGCCCGTGCGACCAGGCCGCGGCCGCGCGCAGCGACCAGCCGCTCCAGCCGGCCAGCGCGCCCAGGTCGATGCCGCCCTTGAACTCGCCGCCATAGATGCGCGCCCGGGACACGTTGCGCGACTGGAACACCATCAGGCCCTGCGCGTTGTAGCCCACGAAATCCTGCGACTCGATGAAGTCGTGGTAGTCGTTGCGGTAGCCGGTCAGCGCGGCGTACACCGCCGGGCCGGTGTAGCGCAGGCCCAGCTCGAAGCCGTTGCTGGTCTCCGGCTTGAGGTCCGGGTTGGGGATGGCGGTGTAGCCGAACTGCAGATTGGTGAAGCCCAGGTTGGCGTCGTTGTAGGGCGGCGCGCGGAAGCCGCGCGCGTAGCCGCCGTACAGCGACCAGTCGCCGGCGAACTTCCACACCGCGCCCAGCTTGGGCGAGACGCTGGTCTTGCTCAGGCCGGTCACGGCCACACCCGGGTTGTCCTCGACGAAGATGGCGTCGGGCTTCGGGTCCAGGTCGTAATGGTCCACGCGCACCGCCGGCACCAGGCTGAAGCGCTGGCCGAAGGCCATCTCGTCCTGGACGTACAGGGCCGAGGTGGTGGTATCAGTGATCGGGAAGTCGCGCACCGGGAAGACGTCCGGCGACATTACATTGGTGCTGGTGCCGTTGGCGTAGGTCACCCGGCCATCGCGTTCCTGTTCGGTGCGCGTGCGCTGCAGGTCCAGGCCGTAGCGCAGGGTGTGGACCACGCTGCCGGCGTCGATGGTCTTGAGCAGGTTGACCTGCACGCCGATCTCGCGCTGGTCGAAGTCGAAGCGCCGGTCGCGGCGATGCTGGCCCAGGCTGGCGGTAGTGCGCAGCTCGTGGGTGTCCTGCGTGGTCTGGCTGTCCTGCCAGTAGACCTGCCAGTCCAGGCTGTCGGCCAGCGCCCAGTCCAGCGCGTCCAGTTCCTGGGCCAGGGCCACGCGTTCGCGCGACGGGTGGTCGTCGCCGCGCAGGTCCAGGGTGGTGGCGCGGGTCGAGGCGGTGTAGCCGCGCGAGGTGAGCACGTTGGTGCCGGTGTCGTCGCGGTTGCCCTCCACCGTCAGGCGCAGGCGGTTGGTCTGCGACGGTGCGTAGACCAGTTTGGTCAGCACGCTGGTGCCGTTGCGATCCTGCGGATTGGGCGCGGTGCGGGTATTGGCGGCGGTGCCGACCAGCGCCAGGCTGCGATCGTGTCCCATGTTCTCCTGCGCCTGGCCCTGGCGATGGCTGACCGCGGCCAGTCCGCTCCAGCGCTCTCCGCCGAAGGCGGCCGTGGCGCCGGCGAACAGGCCGTTCCAGTCGCCCGCATAGCCGAACTTGAGGCCGAAGTAGGCGTCCTTGCCCGCCTTCAGATAATCCGAAGGGTCCTTGGTGACGAAGGCGACCACGCCGCCCAGCGCGTCGGATCCATACAGCGCGCTGGCCGGCCCGCGCAGGATCTCCACGCGCTTGACCGTGTCCAGGTCGACGAAGTTGCGGTTGGCATTGGAATAGCTGCCGATGGCGAACGCGTCGGGCACGCGGATGCCGTCGGTGAGGATCTGCACGCGGTTGGCTTCCAGCCCGCGGATGCGGAAACCGCCCAGGCCGAAGCGCCCGAAGCTGGATGTCACCGACACGCCGGGCTCGTAGCGCACCAGATCCTTGATGTCGAAGACCAGGGTCTGGTCCAGACGCTGGCGCTCGATCACATCCACGGTGTTGGGCACGTCGGACACCGCGCGCTGGCTGCGGGTGGCGGTGACCTGCAGCGGATCGAAGTCGTGCGTGGGCAACGCATCGCCGGCCGCGCCCGGCGGAGTGACGGAGGAATCGGCGGCGCGCGCCGGGGACGCCAGCGCGCAGACGAGCGCACAGGCAAGCAGGGAAACACGCAACGTCGGCATGACAGGCCCTTTGCAAGGTGATCCGGCAGGCTGGCGCGACCGTGCACGGTCGAGGCTGGCGCCCAGGAGGATGAGGAACACGCGGTGACGCAGGGCCACCGCAAGGTGAGGTTCAACAGGGAAGCGCCGGTCGCGGCGATCCCGACTTGGCGATGTCGTCCCGGCCAGGCGCAGGCGCCCGGGCTTCAGTCGGCCGCGCGCGCCTCAGGCAAGCGCGGCCCGGCGCGGTCGCGCCCGTCCCAGGCAGGCGGCGCACGCCATCGGACGAGGCGAGCCAGTGGCATACATAAGGGGGATGCGCGCGAAGTCATCGACTGGCTTTCAGGTCGGGCCTGAACACATAGTCGGCCAGGTCGCCATGCGCCGCACCGACGCCCACCGACTGCAGCGCGGCCTGTGCGCAGCAGCAGTCGTCCCACGCCGCCAGTTCGGCGCCCTCGGCGTGCACGATCTCGCGCGTAGCGGCCGCGCCCAGCGCGGAGACCGGCGTCAGGCTGGCGGCCAGCACCGCCTGCGCGCCGGCGGCTGCCAGGGCATGCAGGCGCACCGGACACGCACGCCACTGTTCGCCGGTCAGGCGCCGGGCCAGGCGCTGCCACAGCCGCTCGCTCACCCCGCGCCCATGCGGGTTGCCGGCCGCTTGCGCCGGCAGGCGCGCACTGAGCTGGTCCCAGGCCAGGAAGTCGCTGTCCGGCAGCAGGCACAGCCGCCAGCAGCAGGCGCCGTCGCGGTCGAAGAACAGCAGGCTCTCGCGCAGCCCGTCGCTTTCCACGCCGGACTGGATCGCCGCGCGCACCGCCTGGTTCCAGCCGGCCAGCTCGCTGCCCTGCTGGGCGCGATACAGGCACAGCACGGTGCCCAGCGCGGCCAGCTGCTGCGGCAGCGGCAGCGGGCGGGTCGCATCGGCGCGCGCGGGCGGCGCAATCGTATCGAGGGTCATGACCGGCTCCTGGGGGGCGGATGGCGTCAGGCAGGTGCACCGGCGGCGACAGCGGCCCGCGCGCGGCGATGGTGAGAGAGGGAGCGCCATCGCCGCGCGCGAACTGGCCGCTGCCGCCCGGTGCGGGCGCGAACACGGCAGCGGGCGCTCCATCGCCCGCCAAACCAAGACTTACTTGGTCAGGATCAGCTTGTCGTTGCTGGTATGGCGCAGGCGATACACGCGGTCGCCGTGCTGGATCAGGATCTCGCGGCGGCCCTTGAGCAGGGCTTCGCTGTTGAGGGTCTCGGCCGGGGGCACCACGCGCGGGCTGCGCTCGGCGGCGCGCGTGTCGGCGTGGGGGAAGGCGATGGTGTTGGCGGACATGGGGCAGCTCCTGTGTGGTTCGCTGTGGATGATAATCATTCTCATTGAAGAGTCAAATGGTCCTGATTGAATTTTTCGATGGTCATCGCGCTTCCGATTCTTTATCCGCACACGCACCACGGCGGCGTGGGATGCACGGGGCCCATGGCAGACTCGTCGCTGTCGGATCGAGCAAGGACACGGCGTGAGCCCGCGTGGTCGCTTCAACCTGGTGATGGGCGTGCTGGTCCTGGCGGCCGTGGGATTCGGTGTCTGGCGCTGGCGGCGGCAGGCCGACGAGGCGGCCGCACTGTCGGCGCGGATCGCCGCGCAGACCGCGCAGGCGCAGCGCGCCTTCGCCGCGCGCAACGATCCGGCCGGCGCGGCGCCCCCGCGCACCGACGCGCTCGCCGCCTCCGCCCTGCCCCCCTGGAGCGAACCGCTCGGCGCCAATCTTCAGGCCGTCCTGCGCCGGGCCGATGCCGGCGAGGCGGCGGCCGCCTGCCGGATCGCGGTGGAACTGATGCTGTGCGCCGCGCCCTCGCCCGCCGACGCCGGCCGCGACCGCTGCCAGGGCGTAGACGCCGGGCTGCGCGGCAAGGCCGCGTTCTATCTGCGCAAGGCGGCGCTGGCCGGCAACCGCGACGCCCTGCTGCGCTACGCCGCCGGCCCCTTCCCGCAGGCGGCCCAGGCCCAGGACCACGAGCGCTATCTGCAGGACCCGGGCTTCGCCGACTGGTATGGCGAGGCCGTGCCGATGCTGCAGCGTGCGCTGCAGGCCGGCGATCCGCGCGCGGCGCTGCTGCTGGCCAACGCCTACAGCGACGATCAGGGCCTGCTCGACGCGCGCGTGCCGGACGACCCGGCGCTGGCCTATCGCTACCGGCTGCTGCTGTCCTACCTGAAGGCCGGCCCGGCGCCGGACGTCTCGACCCTGGCGCTGCGCCAGCGCGTGGACGCCGAACGCCAGGCGCAGCGGCTGTTCCGCGAGGCCTTCGGCAGCCGGGCGCTGGCCGCGCCGGTGTCCGCCGACCTGGAGCTGCGGCCCGACGATCCGGCCGCCGCGCCCTGCCAGTAGCACCGGGCGCGGCGCCCGCACGGACCGCGCCCGCCAGGTCCCGGCCCCTGCCGTCCGGCGCCCGTGGCGCGGTCTTTCGCGCCGCCTCGCCTTGCCGCGCCCGTCCCCCTCACTTAGGCTGCATCGCTTCGACGTCGCGTGGTCTTGGGGATCGCAATGCTGGAAGGTGTATCGCGGGCCGCGTTCGGCCTGTTCGGGCTGGTCGTGCTGCTGGGCATCACCTGGCTGTTCTCCAACAACAAGCGCGCGGTGGACTGGCGCCTGGTGGTGACCGGCGTGGCGCTGCAGATCGGCTTCGCCGCGCTGGTGCTGCTGGTGCCCGGCGGGCGCGATGTCTTCGACTGGCTGGGCAAGGTGTTCGTGAAGGTGCTGAGCTTCGTCGGCGAAGGCTCCAACTTCATCTTCGGCAGCCTGATGGACGTGCCCAAGGCGGGCTTCATCTTCGCCTTCCAGGTGCTGCCCACCATCATCTTCTTCTCCGCGCTGATGGGCGTGCTCTACCACCTGGGCGTGATGCAGGCGGTGGTGCGGGCGATGGCCTGGGCCATCACCAAGGTGATGCGCGTGTCCGGCGCGGAAACCACCAGCGTCTGCGCCAGTGTGTTCATCGGCCAGACCGAGGCGCCGCTGACCGTGCGCCCGTACATCCCGCGGATGACCGAGTCGGAGCTGATCACGATGATGATCGGTGGCATGGCCCACATCGCCGGCGGCGTGCTGGCGGCCTACGTGGGCATGCTGGGCAATGGCGATCCGGTGCAGCAGGCCTTCTATGCCAAGCACCTGCTGGCGGCCTCGATCATGGCCGCGCCCGCCACCCTGGTGGTGTCCAAGATCCTGATCCCCGAAACCGGCACGCCGCTGACCCGCGGCACGGTCAAGATGGAAGTGGAGAAGACCACCAGCAACGTCATCGACGCGGCCGCGGCCGGCGCCGGCGACGGCCTGCGCCTGGCGCTGAACATCGGCGCGATGCTGCTGGCCTTCATCGCGCTGATCGCCCTGCTCAACGCGCCGCTGACCTGGTTCGGCGAATGGAGCGGCCTGGCCGCCGCGATCGGCCGGCCGACCAACCTGGCCACGATCCTGGGCTATGTGCTGGCGCCGGTGGCCTGGGTGATCGGCACACCGTGGGTAGACGCGACCACGGTCGGCTCACTGATCGGGCAGAAGGTGGTGATCAACGAATTCGTCGCCTACACCGAGCTGGCGCGCATCGTGAACGGCCAGGTGCCCGGCGTGTCGCTCAGCGCCGACGGCAGCCTGATCGCCACCTACGCGCTGTGCGGCTTCGCCAACTTCAGCTCGATCGCGATCCAGATCGGCGGCATCGGCGGCCTGGCCCCGGAGCGCCGCGCGGACCTGGCGCGCTTCGGCCTGCGCGCGGTGCTGGGCGGCTCGATCGCCACGTTCATGACCGCCACCATCGCCGGCGTGCTGAGCCACTTCAGCTGAACCACGTCGCCCGCGCGCGCTGACCGCGCGCGCCTCGTTCAGCATTGCCGACGCCGTTCGCCGCTAGGCCTGTGCCGCGCTGCGGCATACTGACGCCCCCGACGGCGGCTTTGCGGCCGCCGTTTTTATGTTGGATTCGAAGAAGAGATGTCTATGAGTTCTGTCGTTGTCGTCGGCTCGTTCAATGTCGACCACGTCTGGCGCTGCGATGCGCTGCCCACCGCCGGCGCCACCATCGCCGGGCGCTACAGCTCCGGCCCCGGCGGCAAGGGCTTCAACCAGGCCATCGCGGCCGCGCGCGCGGGCGCGGCGGCCACGTTCGTATGCGCGCTGGGCGGCGATGTCGGCGGTGCGATGGCACGCGCCCTGGCCGAGCAGGATGGCGTGCAGGTCGTCGCCGAAGCCAGCGACGAACCCACCGGCACCGGCGGCATCTATGTGGACAACCACGGCCGCAACACCATCGTGATCGGCCCCGGCGCCAACTTCACCCTGAGCCCCGGCTTCATCGCCCAGCAGCAGCCGCTGCTGGCCGGCGCGCAGGTGGTGCTGGCGCAGCTGGAGTCGCCGCTGGAGAGCATCGAGGCGGCGCTGACCAGCGCGCGCGCCGCGGGCGTGACCACCATCCTCAACCCTGCCCCGGCCAACGCGGTGGCCAGCATCGCGCTGCTGCGCCAGAGCGACATCCTGACGCCCAACGAGACCGAGTTCGCCGCCCTGCTGGGCCGCCATGTCGGCCAGCGCATGGAAGGCGACGATGTGGCCGCGCTGGACGGCAACACGCTGCACGGCCTGTGCCGCCAGCTGCTGCCCGGCGGCACGGTGGTCATCACCCTGGGCGCGGTCGGCGCCTTCGTCTCGCACGAGGACGAGCATCTGCGCGGCGACGCGCAGGCCTATTACCGCGTGGCGGCCGACACCGCGCAGACGGTGGACACCACCGGCGCGGGCGATGCCTTCAACGGCGCGCTGGCCGCCTCGCTGGCGCATGCGCCGCAGGCCGCGTTCAACCTGCACGTGCGCTTCGCCAACCGTTTCGCCGCCCGCTCGACCGAGAGCGAAGGCGCGGCGGTGTCGATGCCGCGGCTCACGCCGGAAAGCTGAGAAGCGCGTGGAGGAATGAGTAGAAGCACCTGCTTACGTCTTGCTCCGCTCACTCCCCACTCCTCTTCGCTCACCCCTCGCCCATGCACATCGGCCCCTACAAGATCGAACCGCCGCTGATCCTGGCGCCGATGGCCGGGGTCACCGACAAGCCGTTCCGGCAGCTGTGCAAGCGGCTGGGCGCGGGCCTGGCCGTGTCGGAGATGACCATCTCCGATCCGCGCTTCTGGAGCACCGGCAAGTCGCTGCGGCGCATGGACCACGAGGGCGAGCCGGCGCCGGTCAGCGTGCAGATCGCCGGCACCGAGCCCGCGCAGCTGGCCGAGGCGGCGCGCTACAACGTCGACCACGGCGCGCAGATCATCGACATCAACATGGGCTGCCCGGCCAAGAAGGTGTGCAACGCCTGGGCCGGTTCGGCGCTGATGCGCGACGAAGCGCTGGTCGCGCGCATCGTCGCGGCGGTGGTCCAGGCCGTGGACGTGCCGGTGACGCTGAAGATCCGCACCGGCTGGGACGCCGAGCACCGCAACGCACCGACCATCGCCCGCATCGCCCAGGACGCCGGCATCGCCGCCCTGGCCGTGCACGGGCGCACGCGCGATCAGCAGTACACCGGCGTGGCCGAGTACGACACCATCGCCGCGATCAAGGCCGCGCTGGACATCCCCGTGTTCGCCAATGGCGACATCGACTCCCCGCGCAAGGCCGCGCAGGTCCTGCGCGATACTGGGGCCGACGCGGTCCTGGTCGGCCGCGCCGCGCAGGGACGGCCGTGGATCTTCCGCGAGATCGCCCACTACCTGGCCACCGGCGAGGAACTGCCTCCGCCCACGATTGGCGAAGTGCGCGACCTCCTGCTCGGCCATCTGCAGGCCCTGCACGACTTCTACGGCGAGCCGCAGGGCGTGCGCATCGCGCGCAAGCACCTGGGCTGGTACGCGAAGGACCGCCCGGAGAACGCCGCCTTCCGCGCAGTGGTCAACCGCGCCGAGAGCGCCGAGGAACAGCTGCGCCTGACGCGCGACTACTTCGACGCGCTGGAGGCCGGCGTGGCGGCCTCGTTCGCCGACGCCGCCTAGGACGCAGTGCCAGGGATCAGCCGGCGACGATGAACCGGGTGGCGTCGTCGATGAAGCTCTTCTCGCCGATCGGCGCTTCGTTGGAGCCGAACGGCATCTGCGCGGTGATGGCCCAGGACGCCGGCACATTCCACGCCTTGGCCGCCTGCGCTTCGATCACCTGGTTGTAGTGCTGCAGGCTGGCCCCGATGCCGATGTCGGCCAGGGCGGTCCAGACCGCGTACTGCGCCATGCCGGCCGAGTGCGCCGAGAACATGGGGAAGGCATCGGCGTACAGCGGAAAGCCCTGCTGCAGGCCCTTGATCACGTCCTGGTCCTCGTAGAACAGCACCGTGCCGATTCCGGCGGCGAAACTGTCCATCTTGGCCTCGGTGCTGGCGAACTGATCGGCCGGCACCATCGCACGCAGCGCCTGTTTGGTCAGCGACCAGAACTGCTCGCTCTGCTCGCCGAACAGCAGCACCGCGCGCGAGCTCTGCGAGTTGAACGAGGACGGCGCCTGGCGGATGGCCTCCTGGATCAGCCAGGTGATCTCCTCCTTGCTGGCCTGGACGTTGCGCCCCAAGGCGTACTGGGTACGACGCTTGCTCAGGACCTGGAGGGCTTGGTTGCTCATGGGGGTGTTCCGTGTGGTGGGTGGAGGGGGGACAGGCCGGAGCGCCGCGCCGGGCGCGGCGCCTGCCCGGGCGCCTGCATGCGCTCGCCGCGCGTGCGGCCTACTTCTTGGGCGGGAAGACCCCGCGCGGGATGCGCACATGGATGCCCTGGCGACCGTCGACCACCTGGGTCACGCCGAAATCGGCGGCCACGCTCATCAGCGAATAGGCGTCGTTGCGCGAGAGCCTCTGCTCCTCGGTCAACAGATGCAGCATGTCCAGCGAGGCATTGCGCATGGCCACGTTCAGGTCTTCGTCGAAGCCGTGCACGATCCAGCAGTCCGGCGCCTCCAGCAGCGGCGAGGGAAACTGGAAGTCCTTGCGCACGATCACCTGGAACAGCACGTTGAGCGAGGACTCGATGGCCGTGCCGCTCAGTTCGCCGTCGCCCTGGGAGATGTGCGGATCGCCGATGGAGAACAGGGCGCCGTCCACCTGCACCGGATAGAACATGGTGCTGCCGGCGCCGATGCGCCAGTTGTCGATGTTGCCACCGTGCGCGCCGGGCGGAATGGTGCTGACCCGGCCGCGGGTGTCAGGCGCCACCCCGGCGGTGCCCAGGTGCGGACGCACCGGGATGCGCACCCCGTCCAGCGCCTTCCGGCGCTTGCACTCGGGGCATTCGGTGATGGTGCCGGGCACTTCGTACTTGCCTTCGAAGTCGTAGGCGTACAGGGCGAAGGCGGTCTGCGAGTTGGCGTCGAGCTGGTAGATGGTGACCCGTTCGCGCTCGCCGAACTCCTTGTACAGATAGCCCCAGTTGGCTGCCAGGTTGGAGCCGTAGCGCACCCGCGGCTGCATGTGCAGGTAGCGCACCTCGAGCATGTCGCCGGGCTTGGCGCCCTCGACGTGGATCGGGCCGGTCATGATGTGCACGCCCGGGTTGCGGTCGCTGGGGTCGATCTCGCGGAAGATCCGGGTGATCTTCTCGTCCATCATCAGCTCCGGCGCGTCGCCGGCGTGATGGGTGATGGCCTCGGCCTGGATCAGGTCGCCGCTCTTGACGCGCAGCACCGGCGCGATCCCGGGATCGAAGTATCCCCAGTGCACGGTCTCCGGCGTGGCTTCCAGCTTGTGCAGGGCGCCGGGGAGCGTGGTGTCCTCGGGACTGGCCAGTGTGCTGCTCAACGTGGGCTCCTTGGGTTCGGGTTCGCTGCGGAGGACGACGGGGAGGTCCGGCGCCTCTGCATTGCCGATGAGTCTGCCGAGCGGGCATCGCGGCGATCTTGCCCAGCCACGCATCAATAGTTGGACGGCCACGGTCGGCACGGCCCGGGCGCGTCGTGACCGATCAAGAGATTTGACGCCGCCGCTCAAGCCGGCGCGGGGCGCCGGCGCGCACGCTGACGGGCACTTCCTTCCGGACGCGGCCAGCATGATCGAAACCACACTCTCCCCGGCGATCGACTTCGGCCTACCTTCGGACCGCGGCGGCAAGGACCTGGGCGTGTTCCTGCCGATGGCCAACGGCGGCTGGATCCTCTCCACCAACACCCCGACCCTGGACGGCTCCTACGCCTACAACCGCCAGGTCGCCGAGCTCACCGAGCAGCACGGGCTGGACTTCATCATGGCCATGGCCAAGTGGCGCGGCTACGGCGGGGTGACCGAACACTGGCGCTATTCGCTGGAGTCGCAGATGCTCATGGCCTCGCTGGCCACCGTCACCAGCCGGGTCAAGGTGTGGGCCACCGTGCACACGCTGCTGCAGAACCCGGCGGTGACCGCCAAGATGATCGCCACCCTGGACCACATCAGCCAGGGCCGCGCCGGCCTCAATGTGGTGACCGGCTCGTACAAGGACGAGTTCGCGCAGATGGGCGCCTGGCGCGACGAGGTCGGCCACGACGCCCGCTACGACCTGGGCGCCGAGTGGATCGAGGTGATCAAGCGCCTGTGGAGCGAGCCGGCGGTGCACTTCGACGGCCAGTATTTCCACATGGACGACTGCCAGTCCGACCCCAAGCCGATCTCGCGGCCGCGGCCCTTCCTGGTCTGCGCCGGGACCTCGCCGAAGGGCATGCAGTTCACCATCGATCACATGGATGCGATCTTCCTGGGCGGCAGCGATCTGGACGATCTGGCCAGGAAGAGCCGCATGGCCAAGGAGATGGCGACCGCCTCGGGCCGCAAGATCAAGACCTATACGATGATCAACCTGGTCATCGGCGACACCGACGAGCAGGCCGCCGCGCAGGCCGAACACTATCGCGAGGGCTTCGACGAAGGCGCCTTCCACGGCATGCTGCGCGCCTACGGCTTCCTGGATGCCGAGGTCGGCAAGGAGAACGCCTTCACCCGCAAGGCCCGCAGCGGCTTCATCAGCGAGCACGTGGCCGGCTCGGCCGAGACGGTCGGGACCCATCTGATGAAGATTCTCGACGACTGCGACCTGGATGGCCTGATGCTGATCTTCCCGGACTATCTGCACGGCCTCCCGCTGTTCGCGCACAGCATCCTGCCGCGCATCCGCGCGCGCTTCCCGCACGGGCACACGCCGTGAGCCCACCGGCCGACACGCCGGCCTGGCCGGCGCCGCTGGTCGAGGCGGCGCGCCTGGGATCGATGCTGGAGCCGACGCGCACCGCGCTGGTGGTGATCGATGTGCAACGCGACTTCGTCGCCGCCGATGGCGCGCTGGGCCAGGCCGGTGTGGACATGGCGCCGCTGCAGGCGCCGCTGGCCCGGATCGAGCGGCTCATCGCGGCGGCGCGCGCGGCCGCTGTCACCGTCGCCCTGGCCCGGGTGGTCACCGAGCGGGCCACCGACAGCCGCGCACTGCGCCTGTTCTATGCGCGCCAGGGCCTGCCGCCCGAAGCGCTGGAGCTGTGCCGGGCCGGCACCCCGGGCGTGGACTACTACCGCATCGCCCCGGCGACCGGCGACATCGAGGTACGCAAGCCGCTGTATTCCAGCTTCCACGGGACCGATTTCGAAACGCAGCTACGCGCACGCGGCATCGACACGCTGGTGGTGTGCGGCTTCTCCACCGAGTGCTGCGTCGATTGCACCGTGCGCGACGCCTTCCACCGCGACTTCAGCGTCTTCGTGGTCGCCGATGCCAGCGCGGCCTACGAGCCGGCGCTGCACCTGTCCACGCTCGATGCCCTGGCCAGGAACTGCGCGCTGCTGGTGGACACCGCGGCGGTGCTCCAAGTCTGGCAGGCGGGATCCTAGCCGCGCGCGCTCGGCAAGGAAGGGCCCCTCGGACGGCGGCCCGCCTGCCCTAGCCGCCGAACACCATCGAGGTCATGCCCAGCGAGGCGTGCTGGATGAAGTCGTTCTCCATGCGCACAGGCTCGCCGGCCGCGCGCGCACCCAGCACGTACAGCAGCGGCCAGAAGTGGTCCGGGGTCGGCGCCGACAGCCGCGCGTCCTCGCCCTGCGATGCGAAGTCGATCACCGCCTGCGGCCGGTCCTGGCGCACGGCATCGCCGATGTAGTCATGGAAACGCTGCGCCCACGGGTAGGCCGGGGCATCGGCCGACGACCAGTTCATCCGCGGCAGGTTGTGGACCACGTTGCCGGTGCCGACGATCAGCACGCCTTCCTCGCGCAGCGGCGCCAGGCGCTGGCCGATGGCGTAGCGCTCGGCCGGGTCGATGCCCGCGTCCATGCTCAGCTGCACCACCGGCACCGAGGCCTCGGGATAGGCATGCACCAGCACCGACCAGGTGCCGTGGTCCAGGCCCCACTGGCCCTGGTCGGCGAACACCTGGCGCGGCGCCAGCAGGTCGGCGACCCGCGCGGCCAGCGACGGGCTGCCCGGCGCCGGATAGCGCACGTCGAACAAGGCCTGCGGGAAGGCGCCGAAGTCGTGGATGGTGCGCGGCGCCTCGGTCGAGGTCACGGCGGTGCCGCGGGTGAGCCAGTGCGCCGACACGCACAGGATGGCCTTCGGCCGCGGCAGCGTGCGGCCCATGTCTCGCCAGACCCGGGTCAGCGCGCTGTCCTCGAGCGCGTTCATCGGGCTGCCGTGGCCGAAGAACACCATCGGCATGCGCGGCGCCTGGCTCATGCGGCCACCGCGGCGCGCGCCTGCTTCATGCGCTCCCAGCAGGCGCGGTAGCGCGGCACCAGCCAGGTGTTGAACTGGCGCTGCGCGCCCTCCTGCCAGGAGTAGCGCCCGCGCGGGGCGAAGCGCGAGCGCAGGCCCACCTGCACCAGCTCGTCCACGTGCACGTCCTGGGCATTGATCTGCAGGGCGCGCTCCATGATCTGCTCCATCTTGCGGTCGAACTCCGGGTCCTGCAGCGCGCCGGGCGCGAACAAGATGCCCAGGTCCAGCTTGTGGCTCTCCGGGCCGTCCGCGCGCAGGATCAGATAGATCACCGCGTCGGCGGTCAGCACCAGCGACAGGGTCGGCGGCAGGTTGGCGAAGGCCATGCGGTCGCGCTCCTGCTCCGACAGCCCGGCGAACACCGGCATCAGGGCGCGCTGGGTCGGGTTGAAGCTGGCATCGCGGTGCAGGGTGCCGTTGAGCCGGTAGTAGCCGGCGGTCTCGGCCGGCAGGTCGTCGGGGAACCAGGCCAGCTCGCTGGGCACGTAGTCGTGGAACTCGCCATGGTGCAGGCGGTTGGCGTGATAACCGTCGTTGTTGTTCTCGAACATCACCTTCCAGTTGAACGGATACGGCGTGCCGATCTCGGGCGCCGGACCCTCGGCTTCGGGAATGCCATACCCGGCCAGGATCGGATCCAGGTGCTTCAGGCGCGGCGCCAGCGGCGCGGCGTTGTCGTCGAAGTTGATGAAGACGAAACCCTGCCAGGTCTCCAGGCGAAAGTTGGGCAGGCGGATGTCCTCCTTCTGGAACTGGCAGGTGCGCTCCATCGCCGGGGCGCCGCGCAGGCGGCCGTCCAGGCCGTAGACCCAGTGGTGGTAGGGACAGGTGAAGGTGCGCGTATTGCCGGCGCCCTCGGCCACCAGCATGGCCCGGTGCTGGCACACCGAGGACATCGCCCGCAGCTGGCCGTCGCGGTCGCGGACCACCACGATCGGCTCGTCGACGATGGCGGTGGTGAAGTAGTCGCCCGGCTTGGCAGCCCAGGATTCGCGCCCCACGCACAGCCATTCCCGAGCGAACAGGGCGTCCTTCTCGAACTCGTAGAAGTCCCGGTCGGTGTAGCACAGCGGCGGCAGCGATTCGGCCATCTCCACCGGCAGGATCGAGCTCTCCATGCTGTCGAAGAATGCGTCGTTGCGAAAACCGTCTTTCATGCGAGGCTCCGGCTGGGCTGGGTCGTGCGTGGCGGCGGATGACGGCGCGTGTTGCACGCGCGGTGCCTGCAGGATGCTAGGACAAAGCTCGCCGGCCGGATTGATCGCAGGCGCACTCGCGCGTGTCCTCAATCACCGTCCCACGGCCGGTCCGCACGATGGCTCGACGGCCTTCGCCGGCCGGGTTCACCTTCGGGCGCGCACGCGAACGCAGGCGGATCGACCTCCAAGCAACTTTTAGGGCGCGGCCGATCAAGATGGACAACGGCCCGGGCCACACTGTGTCCTGGCCTGCCGTGCCCGGCGGTGCCCCCTCCCCCCAAACGCGTACGCAGGACTCCGCAGATGCAGCGCAGACACGCGATCATGCTGGCGGTTTCGCTGGCTTTCTTCTTCGTGACCGCCACGACGTTCACCTCGCTGGCGGTGGTGCTCTACACCATGGTCGGCCAGCTGCACTGGTCGCAGGCGGCCGCCGGCTTCAGCTTCTCCCTGCTGGGCCTGGCCTGCGGCCTGTCCAGTCCGCTGCCGGCCCTGACCATGAAATGGATCGGCTCGCGCTGGACCATGTGCATCGGCGCGCTGGTGCTGGCGGCGGGCTTCGCGCTGGCCTCGGTCTCGCAGGGGATCGGGCTGTTCTTCTTCAGCACCAGCCTGATGGGCGTGGGCTTCACCCTGCTGGCGCCAGCGCCGGCGGTGTACCTGCTGGCCAACTGGTTCCCGCATAACTGCGCGCGGATGATGGGCTACTACTTCATGATCGGCGCCTTCGGCGGCGTGGTCGGTCCGCCGGCGGTGCGCGCCATCGTGGCGCTGAGCGGGGACTGGCAGACCTACTGGCGGATCATCGCCGCCGCGGCGGTCGTGCTGGCCGTGGTCTGTCTGGCGTGCGTGCGCGACGTGGCGCGCATCCGCTCGGTCGAGGAGGTCCGCAACGCCGGGGCGTCGCTGGAGCCGCAGGCGCAGGTGCCCGCGCCCACGGCCTGGACCGTGCCGCAGGCGCTGAGCAGCCGGCAGTTCGCGGTCATCGCCCTGGCGATGATGGTGGTGCAGACGGTGGTGACCACCATGCACTCGACCCTGGTGACCCAGCTGACCTTCGTCAACGCCAGCCAGACCGCCGGCGCCCTGGCGATGAGCATGCTGGCCCTGAGCGGCACCATCACCAAGGGCGTGGCCGGGCGCATCGCCGAGCGCCGCGACTCCCGCGGGCTGCTGATCCTGGGGCTGAGCCTGCAATGCGTCGGCTTCGTCCTGCTGGCGGCGGTGCCCACGGCCTGGGCCGCGTTCGTCTTCGCGCTGCTGTTCGGCGTCGGCTGGGGCCTGAGCTGGCTGTGCGCCCACGTGCTGATCCTGCGTTACTTCGGCAGCGCCATCTCCGGCACGATGGTGGCCATGGCCACGATGATGACCACCGTGGCCGTGGTCGGGCCCTGGGCGGCCGGCGTGGTCGCCGACCATCTGGGCCGCTACACGCCGCTGTACGCGGTCTTCGCCGGGCTGCTGGCCCTGGTCACGCTGTCGACCTGGCTGTTCCTGCGCCCGCCGCAGACGCGCGACGACCAGGTGCGAGAGCGCGCCGAAGACCCGCCGGCCGCCCCGGACGCCGCGCCGCTGCGCCTGGCCTCCGGAGTGGAATGAATGACGTCTTGCCCCCCGCCCTTTCCGGCCTGCCACCAGGTCACCGCGCAGGAGCGCGAGGCGATCCGCCGCGGCATCGACCGTGACGAACTGGTCCAGCGCATCCTGGAGCTGTGCAACATCCCCAGCCCGATGCGCGGCGAGCGCGCGGCCGGCGAGTACGTGCACGCCTGGATGCGCGAGGAAGGCTTCGCGCCGCGCAAGGTCGGCCTGGTGGAGGACCGGTTCAACGTGGTCGGCCGCTACGGCGGGCACGGCGACGGCCCCAACCTGCTGTTCACCAGCCACCTGGACACCGAGAGTCCGTTCTACTCGGCGGTGGACCGGCACACCTACCGGCCCGGCGGCGTGGACCGGCGCGAGTGGCTGGAGGCCTGGCTGGAGGGCGAGCGCTTCCACGGCTACGCAGTGGCCAACGACCGCGGCCCGATGGCCTGTTTCCTGCTGGCGGCCACCGCGCTCAAGCGCGCCGGAATCGAACTGGACGGCACGCTGTACCTGACCGCCTGCCCGGGCGAGATCGGACCGGAGCCCGAACCCACCGAAGGCCACGAAGGCATCGCCCACACCGGGCGCGAACTGGGCGCGGCCTATCTGCTGGCCCACGGCGGGGTGGCGCCGGATTTCGCCATCGCCGCAGAGGGCACCGACTTCGGCCTGAACTGGGCCGCCTGCGGCTATTGCTACTACCGCATCACCCTGTACGGGGAGGCGATCTTCACCCCGATCCTGGAACACGCCCGCACCCCGCGCGACAACCCGATCGTGCGCATGGGCCAGGCCATCGCCGCGATCACCGCCTGGGCCGCGCGCTACGAAGTCGAGCACACCTATCACAGCCCCGGCGGCGGCACGGTGGTGCCCAAGGTCCAGATCGGCGCGATCCGCGGCGGCAATCCGCAGGCCATCGGCGCCAGCAGCGAAGCCTGCTCGCTCTATCTGGAGATCATCACCGGACCGCGTCAGCGCGTCGGCGATGTGGACCGCGAACTGAAACGCGTGCTGCGCGCCGCCGGCATCGACGACTGCGAGGTGGAGCCCTATGCCGTGCGCACCGGCTTCGAGGCCGACCCGCAGGCGGTGCAACCGCTGCGCCAGGCCATCGACCTGGCTCACCAGCAGGTCCGCGGCGGGCCGGTCCAGGTGGGCCATCCGGTGTTCTCCAGCATGTGGCGCGACCACAACGTGTTCAACATGAACCGCGTCCCCGCGGTCACCCTTGGCCCGGTGCGCTGGCTGCCGAGCATCGAGGACCTGTACCAGTGCACCGAGCTGTACGCCCTGACCGCGCTGGCGCTGTGCGGCCGCCATCGCAGCGGACAGCCCGGCTGAGCCCAGGCCGGGCAGCTCGATCGGCGCCATCCCCGGGGCGGTCGTCGCCCTACCGCCCCGGGGCCCTGGCCAGCAGCGCGATGATCTCCTCGGTGCCGCGCACGTCGGCGAACAGCACCGCCAGGTTCAGCAGCGCCGCGTTGTGCTCGGCGTCGGTGACGGCGGCCGTGGCGTCGGCGGCGAACAGCACCCGGTAGCCCAGCATGAAGGCATCGCGCGCGCTGCTCTCGCAGCAGCAGTTGGTCAGGGTGCCGGCGATGATCAGGGTGTCCACGCCACGCGCCTGCAGCCGCGCATGCAGGTCGCAGAAGCCGGGCAGGAAGGCGCTGTAGCGGAACTTGTCGATCACCGCGTCGGCCTGATCCAGCGCGATGTCCGGATGCAGGGCATGGCCCGACGAACCGGCGCGCAGCGCCGCCTTGGCGGCGTCCACCGCGGCATCGCCCGCCAACCGCCGCCAGTGCGGGTCGGCGCGGTGTGGATCGTCTTCGTCCACCGTCTGCCGGGTCCACCACACCCCGACGCCCGCCGCGCGGCAGGCGCGGGCCAGGCGGTTGACGTTGCCGATGATGTCCAACGCATGCGGATTGGCGAACACCTGACCTTCCGCGATGAAGGCCTGCTGCATGTCGATGCCCACCAGCGCGGTGCGCGCCGGATCCAGGCGATCCAGCGCCTGGATCGGGCGACCCCGCGCCATGGCCCAGTCGGGAAGCTCGATGCGATGCACGGCGGCTACCGGGTCGGGAACGGTGCGAGGGCGATCGCCTCGCGCCTCTCCGGACGCGCGACCGCGAATGACTTGCCCGGGCATCGCGGCGCCATCCCGATTGCGGATGCGATGCGGCTCACGGCACGTGATCCGTCGAGGTCGTCAGCGCCAGCCAGCGCGCCAGTTCGGCCTGCTGGTCGGCCTGCTTGCCCAACACATAGCCCAGCGCGTCGGCGCCCAGCAGCAGCCGCAGCGGCGGCGCCTCGGCTTCCACCGCCTGGCAGATGGCCGCGGCGGCGCGCGCAGGATCGCCGCGCTCGTGGCCGGCGTGTTCGTCCAGCGTGCGCTTGCACGCGCCCAGCGCGCCGTCGAGGTAACCGGGATCGGCGATGACCTGCGTGGCCCGCACCCGCGAGCGTCCGGCGAAATCGGTACGCAAGCCGCCCGGTTCCACCATCATCACCCGGATGCCCAGGCCCGCCACCTCCTGCGCCAGCGTCTCGCTGATGCCCTCCAGGGCGAACTTGCTGCCCGAGTAGATGCCCAGGCTGGGCCAGCCGACCAGGCCGGAGACCGAGGTGATGTTGACCAGCGTGCCGGCGTGGCGGCGGCGCATCGCCGGCAGGACCGCCTGCATCATCGCCAGCGCGCCTAACACGTTGACCTCGAACTGCGCCCGCGCCTCGTCCAGGCTGGCCTCCTCGACCCCGGCCACCAGGCCATAGCCGGCGTTGTTCACCAGCACGTCGATGCGCCCGAAGCGGGCCTCCACCGCCGCCACCACGGTGCGCACGCCCTCGGTGTCGGTCACGTCCAGGCGCAGCGCCATGACCCGGCCCGGTGCCAGGGCCTCCAGCGCCTGCGCGTCGGCCGGGCGGCGCACGGTTCCGGCCACGCAATGTCCACGCGCCAGCACGGCGTCCACCAGGGCGCGGCCCAGGCCCGAGCCGGCGCCGGTGATCAGCCAGACCTGGGGCGCGGTCGATGTGTTGGTGTCGTGGCTGGACATGCCGGGTTCCTTGCTAAGCGCCTGTTACGGGCGACGAATGCCCGCTTCGGGCTTCGCTCACGCCTCACTTTTCCGCACTCACTCCTCAGAACGTCGGTCGCTCCCCCTTGAGCGTCACCCGGAAGCCCGACCGGGTCTGCGGGTAGTAGTCCCAGATGGCCAGGTGGTGGGTACAGCGGTTGTCCCAGAACGCCACCGAATGCGGCCGCCAACGGAAGCGCACCTGGAACCGGGCATCGGCGCAGTGCGCGGTCAGGAAGTCGTACAGCATCCGGCTTTCCGCGTCCGAGACGCCGTTGAAGTGCGAGACGTACTGCGGGTTGAAGAACAGCGCCTTGCGCCCGCTCTCCGGATGGGTGATCACCACCGGGTGGTCGTTGCGCGGATAGGCCTTGTCGTAGTCGTGGTACAGCGCGTGGTAGACGTGGTTGGCATCGTGCTGCGCGGTCAGGCCGTCCAGATAGGCCTTCATCCGCTCGGGCAAGGCCTCGTAGGCCGAGTACATGTCCGCCCACAGCGTATCCCCGCCCACCGGCGGCACCGTATGCAGGTACAGGATGCTGCCCATCGGCGGCTCGGCGTTGCACGACAGGTCCGAATGCCACTGCTCGCCGGCCACATAGGTGGAGTTGGCATCGCCGTGGATGGCCACGATCAGCGGAAACCCCTCGATGCCGGGCGCGCCGGGGTGGACGATCAGCTCGCCGAAGCAGCGGCCGAAACGCATATGGTCCTCGTGGCCCATCGGCTGGTCGCGGAAGAAGATCACGCCGAACTGGAGCAGCGCGCGCCGGATCTCCTCCACCTGCTCCGGCCCCAGCGCGGCGGTCAGGTCCACCCCCGAGATCTCCGCGCCGATGCGCGCCGTGCAGGGGCTGACCTGGATATGCCTGTACATGCCGTGTCACCTTGAGGATGTGTCGCGCCACCCGACGCCGATGCTCCGATGGTGCGGAGCGGCGCGTCGGTCATCTTGCGCGGGTGCGCCCTATTCCTTGGCCGCTTCAGGCCGGCGGAGACCGGGCGCTTGACAGCGCTCGCCGGGCTGTATATCTCGATTGTGCATGTGCAGCAAACCGCGGGTTTGGTTGCGCCGCTAGGGACAACGACGTACGACAGGTGCCGGCCGCGGCGGCCTGTGCGTGGTCGCGGCGAAGACAGGGCCATCGGGCCCGACAACCATTCCGGCGGTGTCCTTCCACGTTCGGGAACCGATGGCATCGCCGCCTTGACCAAGCCGTCCTTCTTCACCGCCGAGTCCTACCCTTCCAGCCATCGCCAGGAGGCCTGGCAGCAGGCGCTGGAACGGATCTCGGTGCGCACGCGCATCACCGCCCCGCAGCTGTTCGGCACCCTGACCACGCTCGAATCGCAGCAGGGGATGAGCTTTTCGCTGGTGTCCTCCTGCCCGCAGGAGATCTTCTACAAGGACCCTGTCCAGGCCGGCTCGATCCAGCTGGCCCTGCACGTGGAAGGAACGGCCTCGCTGCTCGACCGCACCCACCAGACCCGCCTGCGCCCCGGCGACATCGTCTACAACATCGCCGACGCGGTCGGCACCATCGCCCTGCAGAGCAACTTCCGCCACCTGCTGGTGCGGATCCCGCGCTCGGTGTTCCGCGCGCGCCTGCCGATCCCGCTGTCCTCGCGCATGGGCGTGCTGTCCGGGCATTCGGGCATCGGCCACGTGTTCTCCGGCCTGCTGGGCGCGGTGGCCGACACCATCCAGGACCTCGGCCCGGACCAGTTGCGGCCGATCGAGACCTCGCTGTCCGAGCTGCTGATCACCAGCCTGACCGACGACGAGTTCGCCAACGCCATCACCGGCTCGACCAGCACCCAGACCGCGCTGCTGCACCGGATCAGCCAGCTGATCGAGGCGCGCCTGACCGAGGCCGACCTGAGCATCGGCCAGATCGCGCAGCAGGCCGGAGTCTCTCCGCGCTATCTGCAGAAGCTGTTCGAGTCGGCCAACGACAACTTCAGCCACTACGTCCGCGTGCGCCGGCTGGAGCGATGTCGCGCCGACCTGATCAATCCGCTCTACGCCAAGCTGTCGATCTCGGACATCTGCTTTCGCTGGAGCTTCAACGACTCGGCCCATTTCAGCCGCGCGTTCAAGGAGCAGTACGGGGTCTCGCCGCGCCGCTACCGGCGCGAGATCAGCGAGGCGCTGTCCGAGGACCTGCTGAGCCGCTTCAGCCGCGGCTGGCCGGAACTCAACGAGGAAGCCGCCAAGAACCTCAAGGCCAGGCCCAGCCCGCCGGCCAGCCCGCCCGGCCTGCCGACCGCCAGCGCGGTCAACCCGCATCTGCACTACCTGCCGGTCAACGCGCAGACCGTGCACTGGGGCTACTTCAGCTCCGCCCTCAAGCCGGTGCTGGAGGTGGACTCGGGCGACACGGTCGCCATCGAGACCCTCACCCACCACGCCTACGACGACTACGACCGCATGATCAAGGACGATCCGGGCGCCGAAAGCGTGTTCCACTGGACCGCGCAGGGCAAGAACGTGGATCGCCGCGGCTCCGGCCCGGCGGACGCCTCGATCTACGGGCGCGGCGCCGGCGAGGGCTTCGGCGTGCATGTATGCACCGGACCGGTGGCCGTGCGCGGCGCCGAGCCGGGCGACGTGCTGGAGATCCGCATTCTCGACGTCACGCCGCGCGCCGCGGCCGACCCGCGCTTCCATAGCCACACCTATGGCAGCAACGCGGCCACCTGGTGGGGATTCCACTACGACGAGATGCTGACCGAGCCCAAGCAGCGCGAGGTCATCACGATCTACGAGTTGGACTGGGGCACCCAGAAGCAGTACGCGCGCGCCGTCTACAACTTCCGCTGGACTCCGCAGACCGATCCCTTCGGCGTGGTCCACCACACCATCGACTATCCCGGCGTGCCGGTGGATCACCGCACGGTGGTGGAGAACCACGACATCCTGCGCAACGTGCGGGTGCCCGTGCAGCCGCACTTCGGCGTGCTGGCCGTAGCCCCGCGCGAGGCGGAGATGGTCGATTCCATCCCGCCCTCCTACTTCGGCGGCAACATCGACAACAAGCGTGCCGGCAAGGGCGCCACGCTGTACCTGCCGGTCAGCGTGGCCGGCGCGCTGTTCTCGGTGGGCGATCCGCACGCCTCGCAGGGCGACTCGGAGCTGTGCGGCACGGCCATCGAGTGCTCGATGACCGGGCTGTTCCAGCTGGTGCTGCACAAGCGGCGCGACCTGCCGGGCAAGCCCTACTTCGACCTCAACTATCCCCTGCTGGAGACCCGCGACGAGTGGGTGATCCACGGCTTCAGCTACGCCAACTACCTGGCCGAGCTGGGCGAGAAGGCGCAGAGCGAGATCTACAAGAAATCCTCGCTGGACCTGGCGATGAAGGACGCCTTCCGCAAGATGCGCCGCTTCCTGATGACCTACAAGGGCCTGAGCGAGGACGAGGCGCTGTCGCTGATCTCGGTGGCGGTGGACTTCGGCGTGACCCAGGTAGTGGACGGCAACTGGTGCGTCCACGGCATCCTGCGCAAGGAGATCTTCACCGAGGAGGCCGCCTCGGCACGTCCCACGCCGTAGGACGCGCATGCCGCGAAGGTGGTCCGGGCGGTGGCCGCCATGCCGCGGTCCGCAAGAATTGATGCATCCGCCGACAAGATGCCCGCGCGCCCGCGATCCAAGCTGGCGCCATGAGTGCACAAGCCGCCGCCCTGCCCGCGCCCGAAACGCAGGAATCCCCGTTCGATGCCCGCCGCCTGCGCGACGCGTTCGGGCATTTCGCCACCGGCGTGGCCATCGTCACCGCCCGCGGCAGCGACGACCAGCGCCTGGGCATGACCATCAACAGCCTGGCCTCGCTGTCGCTGCAGCCGGCGCTGCTGCTGTGGAGCATCGCCTGCAGCTCGCGCAGCCACGATCGGTTCGCCGGGGAGGTCGGCCACTTCGCCATCCACGTCCTGGGCGAACACCAGCGCGCGCTGAGCCGGCAGTTCCAGCAGTCCGCGCAGGATCGCTTCGCCGGCCTGGCGGTGGTGGACAACGCCCACGGCGTGCCGCTGCTGTCCGGCTGCCTGGTGCGCTTCGAATGCGCGACCGAGCGCATCGTCCCGGCCGGCGATCACAGCATCGTCATCGGCCGCGTCCAGCACATCCAGGAACATCCCGGCGAACCGCTGCTGTTCCATCGCGGCCGGTTCGGCCATTTCCAGGACGCTTCCTGAGCGATTCCGGGGCGGGATGCCGCGCGGTGCTGCGCCAGCATTCACCCGGCTGAAAAGCGCGGGTAGGCCGGCGAGTGAATTTCGGGGATGGTTTGACTGGTGATGGGAGCCACGACGGCGATCACCCGGCGCCGACCGTCCGACGGGTCCGTTGACGAACATCAGAGGCCGCTGCCCGGCGCCTGAGGCGCAGCCTCAATCGCCTCAGGTCACACGCCTTCCACCCTGGGCACCGCGGCGATCCCGATCCGGAAGCGGCCGCCCTCGCTGCCGCCAACGCCGTCGGGATTGGCGATGCTGGCCCGGTCCTCGACCACCGCGTTCTTGCCGAAGCCGTCGATCACCGGCCGATCGCCCGTGCGGCGCAGCCACAGCCGCAGCAGGTGGCGCCGGCGCTGCGGCTCCTCGTAGTCGCTGAAGAAGGTGCGCGAGTGCAGCGCGGCGTAGTTGGACAGCCACTGGATATCGCCCGGGCGGAAATCCATCTCGATGGCCATGCCCGGCTCGTAGGTGATGTCGTCGAACAGCTTGAGCAGCTCGATCTGCTGTGGGCTCAGCCGCGGCACTTCCGGGTAGTCCTGCGCGGTGAAGATGTAAAGCGCGCCGGCATACATGCTGAAGACCCCGTCGGTCAGGTCGATGATCGGCGAGGTGTAGGTGTTGGCCGGGGCGTTGTGGTCCTGGCGCTTCCAGTCCCAGTGGAACGGCTCGAACAGCAGCGGCGCCAGGTCCGGGCGGCGCTTGAGGATCTCGTTGTAGATCTGCGCGCCGGAGACCAGGCACGAGGCGCCGCCCTGCTTGGACGGCCGCAGGCACATCAGCGCCACCACGTCCGAGCTGTCCGAGTGGAACGGCAGCGCGTCGCGGATGCTGGCCGACAGCGCGGTGGGATCGTCCAGCGTCTTGTCCGAGGTCGCGTAGACGTGGCCGACCAGGTCGCCCAGCCGGTTCTGCCGCATCGGCTCGCCCAGGTGCAGGCCCAGGATGTAGTAGATCGCCGCCGACAGCGCGTCCGAGTACAGATGGGTGCGCAGGCCGCGCACCAGCACGAAGCCGCGCCCGGTATCGATATCGCGCCCCCAGGAGGCTACCGCGCCGGCGCAGGCGTCCAGCGGATAGTCGGCAGCCTGGACCAGACGCAGGTCCGGATCGTCCTCCACCAGGCGCGTGCCCAGCGCCTCCAGCTCGGCCACCTGGGCATCGGAGAGCAGGTAGATCCATTCGGCGCGGGTGGCAAGCACATCGCCACGCCAGGCGGCCTCGGTGGTGACGGGTTCAAGCTCGAGGATTTCGGTCATGGCACGCTCGCGGGGTCGATACGTCGGCATCTGAAGTGGCAGTGTCCCTCCCGCGCACCTGGACGGCTTGCGCCCAGATGCACGGATCGTTGCCCGCGCCGGCTGGGCGGCCGGATCAGAACGAATACTGCACCGAGAAGATGTACTGCCGCGGGGCGATGAAGGTCTGGGTGACCTGGGCGCTGCCGTAGGGGTCGCTGAAGCGCGAGTTCACCCCGTTGCGGTTCTGCAGGTTGGTCACCGACAGCGCGTAGTCCCAGTGCGAGTCGTCCGGCGCGTAGCTGAGGAACAGGTTGACCTGGTCGTAGGACGGCACCTTGTCGTCGGCGGCATTGTTGTAGAGCCGGTACTGGTAGGAGCCCCGGTGCAGCAGCTCGGCCCTGGCGGTGAACAGCCCGCTGCCGATCTCATTGGTATAGGTCGCGCTGACGTTGCCCTGGAAGCCGGGGATCTTGGGCACGGTGTTGCCGTTGATGTTCTGCGAGGCGCTCGCGCGCGCGGCGACGGCGGCGGCGAAATTCGCCCAGTACAGCCAGCCCGGGTAGCCGGCGGCGATCTGGGCCGCCGAGGCCGAGGCCGGGTCCAGCGCCTCGTAGTCCTTGTTGAACTTGCCGTGCAGCAGCGCCAGGGATGCGTCGAAGCGCCAGTTCTGCGTGGCCAGCCATTTGCTCTCCAGCTCCAGGCCATAGATCCTGGCGCTGGGGGCATTGCTGGTGCCCTCGCCGTACAGCATGGGGTCCTCGTTGAGGAACTGCATGTTCTTGTAGTCGTACAGAAACGAGGACGCGTTGAGCTGCAGCGAGTTGTCCAGGAACCGGTTCTTGCTGCCGACCTCGAAGGCGTTGACCGTCTCGGGCAGGTAGTGCGGCCCGATCACCGCGGCGGCGCCATTGGCCGTGGACGAGCCGTTGAGCCCACCGGGCTTGTAGCCGCGGGTGAAGCTCAGATAGCCCAGGCTGGCCGGCGTGAACTGGTAATCCAGCGAGAGCTTGCCGGTGGTCTCGTTGCTCTTGTAGCCGGGCGCGGTCTGCGGCTGCAGGTAGGGACCGGAGGTCCACTTGGAGGCGCCACCGCTCATGCTGTTGGCCTCGCCCTCGTACTTGTCGGCGTTGTAGCGTGCGCCTGCGGTGAGGCTGAGCTTGTCGGTCAGCGCGTAGGTGCCCTGGAAATAGGCGGCCCCGGAGCGGCGGGTGTACTCCTCCAGGTCGGCGTAGGTGACCTTGGCCACCTCGGGCGCGTTCCACGCGGTGTCGGCCGGAATCGCTGGGCGGACCAGATTGGTGTCGCTGCCGCGGTACTCGACGATGTATTGCTTGTTGGTGGACTTCAGGAACACCGCGCCGGTGATCCACTGGAACCTGCCATCGCCATTGGAGGCCAGATTGAACTCCTGCGAGTAGGACTTGACGTCGCTCTGCCACTTCGCCGTGTGGTCGTACGTGTAGCCGCTATAGGTCAGCGGGCTGTAGGTCTGCGCCCAGAACAGCTTGGCGGTGAGGGCGTCAGAGTCCCAGGACTGGTTGGAATGCAGCTTCTGGTAGGCGGAGATCGACTTGAAGGTGGCCCAGTCCAGGTTCCACTTGAGGACCGCCGAGTACAGGTCGAAGTCGACCACCGAGATGCCCGGATAGTCCGAGCTGATCACGCGCGGATTGGCGATCGGGTCCAGGATGTTCTTCTGCGCCGGGGCGTTGGTGTCGCTCCGGTAGGTGATCGCGCTCAGGGTCGCCTCGAAGCTGTCGCTGGGCTTCCACAGCGCCATGATCTTGCCGCCCAGGTCGTCGGCCTGATCGGCCTGGTAGCCGTACTTGCCGTAGACGTCGGTCAGCTTGGCGTAGCCGTCGTGGCGGTACTCCTGCCCGGCCACGCGCACGGCGAAGGTCTGGCCCACCGGCAGGTTGATTGAAGCATTGCTCTTGGTCAGATCGTAGTTGCCCACGCCCAGCTTGACCTGTCCGCCCAGGTAGCCCAGCTCGGGCTGCTTGCTGACCACGTTGACGGTGCCGCCGGTGGAACCCTGGCCGAACATGGTGCCCTGCGGGCCGCGCAGCACCTCGACCTGGGCCGGGTCGATGAAGGCGGCGTTGGCGGCGATCGAGTTGAAGATGTACACCCCGTCCACGTGCAGCGACACGCCGGGCTGGGTGTTGGTGTTCTCCGGCGTCTCCGAGCCGATGCCGCGGATCGACATCACCCGCTCGGCGCCGCCGCTCCTGGCCACCACCAGACCGGGCACGCTGCCGTTCAACCCGGTGACGTCGTTGATGTTGGCCTGGTCCAGCTGCTCGGCCGAGATCGTGCTGACCGACAGCGGCGCCTTCTGCTGGTCCACGCTGCGCCGCTCGGCGGTGACGGTGACGGTGGACAGCTGCTTGGTGCCGGTCTGATCGGCCGGAGCGGCCGGCTCCTCGGCCGGCGCGTCCGCCGCCAGGACCGGCCGGCCCAGGGACATACCGAGGACGACGAGGGACACCGCCAACGCCAGACTGCCTCGTGCCGGCCTACTCTTGGAGCTACGCATCGGAGTTACCTCAGTCGATCATGGCTGGATGGGCCGGGCGCTCGGGCAACCCGGGATGACGGCTCCACGATTGTTCACGCGCCTGTCACCTTCTTGATTTGCAGCGCCCTTTTTGTTGTTGCGCTGCAGTAACGGCGTCTGTGCGCGTTCGCCTGCGGCAGACGCCGGCCACGGCGTGGCCTCCCGCTCGGGCCTGATCGCGTCCGCCCACGGTGCGCAAGGTCCTACAGGTCCAGCACCAGCCGCGTTCCCCGGCAGCCGGAACAACAGATCATCATCGAGGCGTTGGTCGCGCGCTCGGCTTCGGTCAGCACGTCGTCGCGGTGTTCCGGGACGCCTTCGAGCACGCGCACCTCGCAGTCGCCGCAGATGCCCTCACGGCAGGTGTAGGCGACCCGGATCCCGGCGCCCTCCAGTGCATCCAGAATCGTCTGCCCGGCGCCGACGTCCACCTGCCGACCGCTGCGCGCGAGCATGACCGCATAGCCGCCGGCGGTGGCCGCCGCCTGGGTGGGCTGGAAGTGTTCCAGGTGGACGTGGGAGGCAGGCCGCGACCGGGTGAGCGCCTTGTATTCCTCCAGCATCGCCTTGCCGCCGCAGCAGTAGAGATGCGCCTGCGTCGGCGCCTGCCGGATCACCGAGCCCAGCGCCATGCGGCCGCCGCCGGCGGCACGACTGAAGTACAGGCGAACCCGTCCATGGCGCGCTCGCGCCGCGAACGGTTCGATCTGTGCCAGCAGCGCCGCGTCCTCGCGGTCGCTCGCGCCGTAGTGCAGTTCCCACGGCCGTCCCTGCGCCTCAAGGGCCTGGGCCATGGCCCACAGCGGCGTGATGCCGATCCCGCCGGCGATCAGGACGCTAGGGGCCGGGTCCGGGGCGAGCGCGAAGTGGTTGCGCGGCGCGCTGGCGGCGAGCACGTCGCCGGGCCGCACCCGCTCGTGCAGGAAGTGGGAACCGCCTCGGCTCTGCGCATCCAGGGCCACGGCGATGCAATAGCGATCGGTCTGCCCGGGCGCGTTGAACAGCGAGTACTGGCGCACGCCGGCCTCGCCCACGGCCAGGTCGATATGGCTGCCGGCCTCGAAGTCCGGCAGCGGCGCGCCATCGACGTGGCGCAGGTCGAACACGCGCACGCCCCGCGCCTGGTCGTCCACGGCGTGGACGCGCACTTGGATCTCCAGTTCGCTGGCCTGCATCGGCACCCTAGTTCCGCCTCGCGCCCGTGCCGCCTTCGCATGCGCATGGCGGCCTCTGCCCTGGAGCTTACGGAATGCGGAGGACTGCGTTTGCCTGGATGCGCCCCAATCCTTGTCGGCGCCTTCGTTCAGCGCTGTGCGCCGCGGCCCGCTGAAGCGGGCTGCGGTTCGTCCAGCACGCGCTCCCGCAGCGGCGTGTCGTCCTCCTGCCAGGTGCGCTGCCACACCGCGCCGATCAATCGCCTGAAGCCGTCAACGCCTGAAATCGGCAGCGGCGCCTGGATCTGCTGCGGCTCCATCGCCTGCCAGTCCTCATCGCGCAGCTCGGCCACGGCGAAATTGAAGGTGTAGTCCGGATCCAGGCCCATGCGCAGGTCCGACAGCACCAGCCGCCCGTCCTGCACCTGGGCGCGCATGAAGCCGTGGTTGAACCAGTCCAGCCGCGTCACCGCCGGGATGCCGATCCGCATCGCCTGCGCCAGCGCCTGGGTGTTGGAGGGATGGCCGCGGAACACCATCGGCCCCCGATCGAACACCGAGCGTTCGGCATCGACATAGCCGGACGGCGTCATCGCCACTACCCGCCACAGCAGGGTGGAGAACGGCATCGGCGTGGAGAAGCGCGGCGCATCGTCCAACCCCATCGCCGCCAGGGTGCGCTCGGCCTCGCGATCGACCCTCGCCTTGGCCAGGCCGGCCACGCCCAGCACGCCGGCGGCCAGCACCAGGCCGGCGATCGCGCCGCGCTGGCCCAACGGCTTGCGCGGCACGCACCAGGCGATGACGCAGCCCAGCAGCAGCCACAGGGTGAAGGCCGGTTCGATGATGAAGAACAGCGACCACATCGTCGGTGGCACATCCAGCGGCCACAGCAGCGAGGTGCCGTAGACCGTGCAGGCATCCATCAGCGGATGGCTGAGCAGGCAGGCCTGGATCAGCCAGAACCAGCGCGCCGGCGCCGAATTGACCCGGGTGCCGCGCACCCGGCACACCCACCATACCAGCGCGCCGATCAGCGGCAGCACGAATACCGAATGCAGGAAGCTGCGATGCCAGGTCATCAGCATCACCGGGTCGTCGGTGAACCACGGCAGCAGCGGCACGTCCAGGTCCGGCAAGGTGTTGAGCGCCGCGCCGGCCAGGATGGCGGCCCGGCGCTGACCCGCCGGGGCGAGGGCCGCGCCGATGGCGCCGCCAAGCAGAAGATGAGTGACCGAATCCATGCCCCATCATGCCTGCTTGGTCGGGGCTGCGGGCTCTATGTGCCGCCGCTTCCATGCCGAGCCGCCAGCGGGCGATCGCGCCGTGCACTGCATTGCACGAGCGGCCCGATGAGATTGCCGATCAAGCCGCCCTGCCCGGATGCCACGCACGCACGGCCCGGTCCCTTGGCTTCAGGCCCAACGCATGCCGATGCCCGCGATCAACACCGGACGAGGCCCCTCACTCCAGGCTCGGATTGCGCACCGGCCGCCAGTTGGCCGGAAGACGATCGCCTTCGCTGGCCTTGACCAGCGCGCGCAGCTGCAAGCCGATGGGATCGTCTGGCGCAAGCTGATCGGCCCCGCCCGCCCAGGCCTTGCGCGCACAGGCGACATCGCCCAGCCGCGCCAGCGCATTGCCGCGCTCGACGTAGCAGCCGGTGGCGAACGGCACCGCCTCGAGGATCTCCGCGCAGCGCGTGGCCACCTGCCGCCAGTCGGGCGAGGGCGTGCGATAGACCTCCTTAAGCACCTCGCGATACAGGCCGCGCACGCGCAGGCGCTTGTCGTCCATCCGGCCCTGCCAGATGCCCAGCACGCCGATCCGCCCGACCTGGTGCAGGTTGCGCATGGTGACGGCCGGATTCCAGTTGTACTCGGGCTCGGGAATGGTGCTGCTCAACCGCATCACGAACAGACCGGCGTAGCGCCCGGCGAGATTGGTGTCGTCCACGCTCTCCACGTATTCGCGCAGCGGCGAGCCGCTGCCGCGCACCCATTCGGGCATGTACATATAACTGTTGTAGAGCGTGGTTCCCGGCGGCTGGTGGGTCTGCATCCAGCGGCTGATCTCGGGCAGGCGCTGGCCAAGGTCCACGCCTTCATCGGAGAAGTTGCGCCAGCCGTCCGCGCTGCCGCCGCCCAGCTCGTTGAAGTACTCCCACAGCCGCGGCTCGCGTGCGGTCATCACCAGCGCCAGCGCGGTGGGCGCGAAGGCCAGCGGCAGCAGCCAGCGCCGCCGTACCGACACCGAGGCACGCCAGGCCAGCGCGCCGGCCAACGTGGCCAGCGGCAGGAACAGCAGCAGCGCATGGCGCACGCCTGCATAGGTACCGCGCGAGCCGAGCAGGCTGGCCCAGTACGCCGCGCCGAGCGCGCCCATGGTCAGCAGCAGGTGCTTCTGCCCGCTCGACAGCGGCGCGCGCCACAGCGCCAGCAGGCCCAGCAGCGCGCCGGCCAACAGCGGCAGCGGCAGCTTGGCCGCCAGCTCGCCGGGCCAGAAGAACCACGGCGGCGCGCCCTTGAAGTCGTGGCCGAACAGCTTGTGTTCGCGCTGGCCGCGGCCTTCCACGCCGGCGCGCAGCGTGTCGGCCATGCCCCACAGATAGGCCCGCGGCAGCAGGCGCGCGTCGTCCAGCGCATGCAGCACCCGGCGCTGCACGGGCGAGGCCAGGTCGTCGATCTTGGGCGCCATCGGCCGGTTGAAGGCGTCGCTGCCATCGCGCCCGGCATGGAAGCGGAATCCGTACAGCGACCACAGCACGGCCACCGCGACCAGGGCGGCCAGTGCGACCGCCGCCCACCGCGCCAGCAGGGTCGCGCCGCGCTCGTGCGCGCCGGGCAGCGCGTCCCGACGGCTGCGCCAGTGCCGCCAGGCCGCGGCCAGCAGCAGCGCCACGCCGATGCCGGCCACAGCGCCGGGCGCCGAGTGCTTGGAGCCGAGCGCCAGCCCCGCCGACAACGCGAAGGCCAGCCAGGCCGGCCAGCGCCAGGTGCTGGCCAGCCAGGCCGCGCTGGCCGCGCTCATGCCCAGGGCGAGGGCCACCGGCAGGTCGGTCATCAGCACCGGCAGGTGCGCGCCGACGGTGGGATCCACCGCCAGCCAGGCCAGCAGCCCGGCCGCCCACCACAGGCCCGCCACCTTCCACACCAGCAGCGCCAGCGCGGCCAGCAGGAGCAGGTTGAGCGCGAACATCGCCACGCGGATGTGGTGCTGGGAATCGGCCGGCGCGTTGTCCAGGTAGGCCATGGACTGGGTGTAGATGCGCTCGTCGTCCTTCTCGTGCAGCGCGCGCAGCGGCGGCAGCACCACCGAGGCAGGCGCCAGCCAGCCGGTCCACAGCTTGGCCAGCGGCGGATGCTCGGGATTGATCCGGTAGTCGCCGAGCCGCGCGTAGGACACACCGGCGGCGTAGTGGTAGGGCTCGTCGAGGGTCAGGCCATCGCGGGCGGTGCCGACCATCGCGCGCGCAAGCGCCAACGCCAGCAGGGCCGCGATCAGCAGCAGTCCGGGGAATGATGCGCGCAGTCTTGGCTCCATGCCCAGCACACGCAGCCCACGGCGCCACCCGGACAGGCGATGCGCGGAACGAAAGCGCGGCTACATCGAGCGCGCGCTCAGGCCGCCTGCGGCAGCGCCGGCTCGTCCGGTACCAGGCGCAGGCGCGCCGGCAGTTCGCTCAGCACCTGGCCGGCGTGGGACACCAGCTGCAGGCTGCCGTCGGCGGTCTCGCACAGCGCGGTGAGGCTCTCGACCCAGTCGCCATCGTTGGCGTACACCAAGCCGTCGCGTCGGATCAGCGCGGCGCGATGGATGTGGCCGCAGACGATGCCGTCCAGGCCGCGCCGGCGCGCGTCAGCCAGGCCGGCCTCGACGAAGCGGGCGATGTAGCGCTCGGCCGCCGCGCTCTTGCGCTTGAGGTATTCGGCCAGGGACCAGTAGCGCAGGCCGAAGCGCCGCCGCATGCGGTTGACCAACTTGTTGCCGGTGAGGATGCGGTAGTACAGCCAGTCGCCGAACTGCTCCTGCAGCCCGCCGAAGTGCGTGGCCGCATCGTAGTCGTCGCCGTGCACCACCAGCAGGCGGCGGCCGTCGGCGGTGGTGTGGATCACGCGGCGACGCACCTGCATGGCCGGCAGCATCAGCCCGCAGAAACGGCGCGCGGCGCGGTCGTGGTTGCCGGGCACGTAGATCAGCTCGGTGCCGTTGCGCGCCAGCGCGTGCAGCGCCTCGACCACGCGCTGGTGGGCGGCGTCCCAACGCGCGCGGCGCCGCGACATCCACCACAGATCGACGATGTCGCCGACCAGATAGAGCTGTCTGCACTTGAGCCGGGTCAGGAAGTCGGCGAACTCGGCGGCATGGCAATGGGTGGAACCCAGATGCACGTCGGAGACGAACACGGCGCGGTTCATGCGGCTTGCTCCTGCGTGGGGGTGTGCAGATAACGCTGGCGCTTGCGCGTGTGCATGCGCTCCAGGTCCAGTTCGATCAGCCCGTCGACGCAGCCGGCGAAGTCGGCGTCCACGCCGAAGGCCAGAAAGCGCGCGCCGCCCGGTTCGCACAGCTCGGTGTACTGGCGGAACAGCATCGGCACCTGGGCGCCGAGCGCGGCGAGGTTCTCGCGCAGCACGGCGAAGGCCGCCTGCGCATCCAGCGTCTCGAACGCCGCCGGCACCGCCTGCAGTACGAAGGGATGGCGCGCGGTGGCGCCGGCGTCCTGGCCGTGGAAGCGCTGGTAATAGGCCACGATCTGCTCGCGCGCGGCCTGCGGCAACGCCGCGCTCATCGACACCGCGCCGAACAGATAGCGCACCTGCGGATGGGCCACCAGGTAGGCGCCGATGCCCTGCCACAGCTGGTCGATGCTGCGGCTGTTCCAGTAGTCGGGCGCGACGAAGCTGCGGCCCAGCTCCATGCCCTGGGCGATGCGCGGCAGCGCGCCCTCGGACCAGTCGAACAGGCTGGCCGTGTACAGTCCGGCCAACCCACGCCTGGCCAGCACCTGCGCCCCGCGCGCCACGCGGTAGGCGCCGGCGACCGCGCCGGCCTCCTCGTCCCACAGCACGATGTGGTCGTACCAGGTGTCGTAGTCGTCCACGTCCAGCGCCCGGCCCGTGCCCTCGCCCACCTTGCGGAAGGTCAGCTCGCGCAGGCGGCCGATCTCGCGCAGCAGCGGCGAGTCGGCGGCCAGCGGCCCGGCGACGATGCGCCGGCCCTCGCTGGTGCGGCCGAAGCTCGGCAACGCCGCGATCGCCGCGCGCAGCTGCGCCACCGGCACCGGCGCAACCAGCGCGGCCGGAGATTCGGCCCCGGCATCGGCGCGGCTGCCGAGCGAGTACAGCGCGCGCCGCAGCTGGCGCAGCACGGTGGTCTCGTCGGCGTGCGTGGCCAGGGCCTGCGCCTGGCCCACGTACAGGCGCAGCGGCTGCTGGCGGCGCGCGAACATCTCGCGCGGCAGCAGCACCGTGCCGGCCGGCTTGAACACCGCAGAGGCGCCATAGAACAGCGCCGAGTTGCGCGCCTGCACGCGCACCGGCAGCACCTGGGCGCCGCTGGCCCGGGCGAAGCGCACGAAGCCCGGCCGCCAGCGCGTATCGCGCACGCCCAGCGGCGACAGGCGCGACACCTCGCCGGCCGGGAACACGATCACGCACTGCCCGGCATCCAGCGCCGCGCGCACCGCGCGCAGGCTGCCGGCGGCCGAGCTGCCGCCGAATACGCGCACCGGCAGCAGCAGCGGGCGCAGCGGCGCGATGTGGGTCAGCACCGCGTTGGCGACGATGCGCACGTCGCGCCGCACCTGGCCGACCAGATGCAGCAGCGCCATCGCATCGCGCGCGCCGGAAGGATGGTTGGCGACCACCAGCAGCGGGCCGCTGGCGGGAATGCGCGCCAAGGCCTGCGCATCGAAGCTGCCGTCCAGCTGCAGGAAGTCCTGCGCGGCGGCGACGAAGTCCCAGGGCGTGCTGTCCCGGTGCGCGTTCAGGAAGGCCAGCGCCTGGTCCAGTCCGGACCAGTGGCCGTAGCGGCGCAACAGCGGCCGGGTCAGCAGGCCACGGCGGCCGCCGAACCAGCGCGGATAACGTTCGAGCAGGGTGTCTTCCAGAGGGCGCATGGTCGGGTCCCATCCCGGTCAGCGGCGGATCTGGAACGCCAGACTGGGCCGCGATGGCGTCAGCCGCGTTGCACGCGTGCGGCACGGCGATGACACCGCCCGGCCGCGGGCCGGGGCGCGGAAAGTAACGTCCCGGCAACACGGGGCACGCCACCATGCGCGGCCGGCGCCGCGCGTGTATCATGCGCGGCCATCTTTTCATCCGAATCAAAGGATATAAGCCTGATGTCCAGCTACCTGTTCACTTCCGAATCGGTCTCCGAGGGCCATCCGGACAAGATCGCAGACCAGATCTCCGACGCCGTCCTGGACGCGATCCTGGCCCAGGACAAGCGCGCCCGCGTGGCCTGCGAGACGCTGGTCAAGACCGGCGTGGCGATCGTGGCCGGCGAAGTGACCACCAGCGCCTGGATCGATCTGGAAGCCCTGACCCGCAAGGTCATCCTGGACATCGGCTACAACAGCTCCGAGGTCGGCTTCGACGGCGAGACCTGCGGCGTGCTCAACCTGATCGGCAAGCAGTCGCCGGACATCAACCAGGGCGTGGACCGCAAGAAGCCCGAGGAACAGGGCGCCGGCGACCAGGGCCTGATGTTCGGCTACGCCACCAACGAGACCGACAGCTACATGCCGGCGGCGATCCACCTCTCGCACCGGCTGGTCGAGCGCCAGGCGCAGATCCGCAAGAAGAAGAACTCGCCGCTGTCCTGGCTGCGCCCCGACGCCAAGTCGCAGGTCACCCTGCGCTACGAGGACGGCGTGGCCACGGCCATCGACGCGGTGGTCCTATCGACCCAGCACGATCCGGGCATCAAGCAGAAGGACCTGATCGAGGCGGTGCGCGAGGAGATCATCAAGCCGGTGCTGCCGTCCAAGTGGCTGCACAAGGGCACCAAGTTCCACATCAACCCGACCGGCAAGTTCATCATCGGCGGCCCCGTGGGCGACTGCGGCCTGACCGGGCGCAAGATCATCGTCGACACCTACGGCGGCTGGGCCCGCCACGGCGGCGGCGCGTTCTCGGGCAAGGATCCGTCCAAGGTCGACCGCTCGGCCGCCTACGCCGCGCGCTACGTGGCCAAGAACGTGGTCGCCGCCGGCCTGGCCGACCGCTGCGAGGTGCAGGTCTCCTACGCCATCGGCGTGGCCGAGCCGACCTCGATCTCGGTCACCACCTTCGGCACCGGCAAGATCGCCGACGAGAAGATCGAGAAGCTGATCCGCAAGCATTTCGACCTGCGTCCGTACGGCATCATCCAGATGCTCGACCTGATCCACCCGATGTACCAGCCGACCGCCTCCTACGGTCACTTCGGCCGCAAGCCGAAGGAATTCACCTACACCGACGGCGCCGGCACGCAGCACACCGCCACCGCCTTCTCGTGGGAGAAGACCGACAAGGCCGACGCCCTGCGCGCCGACGCCAAGCTGAAGTAAGCCTGCCGCGCACCCGCGCCGCAGACTGCAAGAAGGCCGCTGAGAAGCGGCCTTTTTGTTTGTTGGTTCTTCGCCGAGATTCTGGCCGCTGCAAAAGCGGACGTCGCCGCCCAGCCGCGATCCGGCCGGGCGCGGCTCCTCGGCTCGATCCGCCAACGACAGCGGACGCCGGGATGAAAAGGATTGACAGCGCTGCATGCTCTTGTGGGAGCAGCTGTCCCTCAAATCTAGCAGCCGCCAGTCTGTAGAGCGGAGCTCGCTCCGCTGCTCTTCGTTCGGTTCGTAGGGAGAGCCCCAGCGGAGCAAGCTCCGCTCTACAAGTGGGAGGCATGGCGGCTCCCACATGGGATCAGCACCGACCGGTGGAAGCCCCACTGTGGATGGATCAGGACGTCTTTCAACTCGAAGGCATCGAGCAGCGCTCTGCCCCCTCCCTTTCGCCGCAGGCGAAGGGGAGCTCGAAGTCGCGAACTAGCGACTGAGGGGGTGGGGTGCTTTTGCTCTTCGCTTCGGTGGCTTGACCGGGAAAGCCTCGACCCCTCCCCATCCCTCCCCTGCGCTGCGCGCAAGGGAGGGGGCCTCAAGTCGATCATTTCCCGCCACTGATCGCGTTGCGCGCGAGGGAGGGGATTCAAACGGCTGCGCAAACCGAAGCCCTATGACCTAACGCGCGCGGCGGCGGCCGGCGGGCGGGGGCCGCGGCTAGCGAGGCAGGAGCCGAGCGCCCGAATCAGGGCAGGACGCCCTGTTTGAGGGATAAGCGGCCCCCGCCCGCCGGACCGCTGCCCTTCCGAAGCCGGAAGCACCGCTCCTCCGAAGTCACAACGCACAGTTGCAACGTGACCTCAGGATCGTGGGAAGAACCTGGTCTTGGTGCTCCGAGCGAAAGTCCCTGGGTTCCCGCGTTCGCGGGAACGACGATAGACACATAAGGCGCGGCAGATGACCCCACCGAGGGACAAGCGAACACCGTCGGCCGTAGCGCTGCTCTTCGAAGCCGAACGCCCAAACGCCAAGATCATGCAATCGGAAGAACCGGCAACATGCGAAACGCAGCCTCGCCCTCAACCGATCATCTGATCCGCCAGCGCACCCACGCGCGCCAGCACCGCGTCGCGCTGATCCGCATCGACCCGGGCGCCTTGCAGCAGCGCCACCAGCACCCACGGGGTGCCGCCCGCGAGCGGCCACAGCACCGCCAGATCGTTGCGCGTGTCGCGGCCGTTGCTGCCCGTCCTGTCGCCCACGCGCCAGCGCTTGCCCAGGCCGGCGCGCAGACAGGCGTCGCCGGTCTGGTTGTCGATCAGCCAGTCCGCGTACTGCGCACGCGACGCCTTGGACAGGCCATCGCCCACCGCGAAGCGCGCCAGGCTGGCGGCCACCGCCGCAGGGCTGGTGGTGTCGCGCGGATCGTCGGGTGCGAAGTTGTTCATCTCCGGCTCGTAGCGATCGCTGCGGGTCACCGCGTCGCCCTGCTTGCGCAGGAACGCCGTCAGCGCCGGCGGCCCACCGGTCCGCGCCAGCAGCAGATTGGCCGCGGTGTTGTCGCTGTTGGTGACGACCGCGCGGCAGAGATCGCGCACGGTGAGGTCCTTGCCCACGTGCCGCTCCGACTCCGGCGCCCAGGACAGCAGCTGCGCCTGGCGGATCGGGAGGCGCTCATCCAGCGACAGCGCCCCGGCGTCGGCCAGGCTCAGGACGTGCGCGGCCAGCAGCGCCTTGAAGGTGCTGCACATCGGGAAGCGCTCGTCCTGGCGGCGGCCCATCCGGCGGCCGGTGCCGACCTCCAGCAGGGTCACGCCCAGCCGTCCCCCGCTGACCTGCTCCAGCGCGGCAAAGTCCCTGGCCCCGGCGATGGCCGCGGCCACGCCGCCCTTTGCGGCGGCGGCAGGGGCCACCGGCGCGACGGCGGCCGCCCAGGGCGCGGCGAAGGCGGTGAGCAGCGCGGTCCCGCTGCGCTGGAGGAATCGACGACGGTCAGACATGGCGGCACTCCGAACGGTTGGTCCCCAGGATTATTGGAAGGCCGCCCCGCGGCCACCAGCGCGAAGTTTCAGGGGCAGCCATAAGCTGGATCGATGGCTTGGGCTACAGTGCCCGTCGCACGATGCCCCGCCGGCGTGCCTGCATCCTCTCCCTCCCGTACGGCCGTCATGCTCCGATCCGCCCTGCCGCTCAATGCCTTGCGCGCCTTCGAGGCCGCCGCACGCCACTTGAACTTCACCCGCGCCGCGCTGGAGCTGCACATCAGCCAGGCCGCGCTGAGCCATCAGATCCGTGTATTGGAATCGCGCCTGCAGGTGGTGCTGTTCCATCGGCTGGCGCGCGGGGTGGCGCTGACCGACGAGGGCGCGGCGCTGTACCCGATGCTCAACGAAAGCTTCGACCGCATCGCCGCCACGCTGGATCGCTTCACCGATGGCCGCTATCGCGAGACCTTGAACGTGGGCGTGGTCGGCACCTTCGCCATCGGCTGGCTGCTGCCGCGCCTGGCGCAGTTCGGCGCGGCGCATCCGGCCATCGACCTGCGCCTGCAGACCCACAACAACCGCGTCGATCTGGCCGGCGAGGGGCTGGAGCTGGCGATCCGCTTCGGCGAGGGCGACTGGCCTGGCCAGCACAGCACCCCGGTGATGGCGGTGCGCTTCGCGCCGCTGTGCGCCCCGGCCCTGGCCAGGACCCTGCACCGCCCGGAGGACCTGGCCGCGCACACGCTGCTGCGCACCTACCGGCAGGACGAATGGTCGCGCTGGTGCGCGGCGGCCGGCATCGCGCCGCTGGATGCGCGCGGTCCGGTGTTCGACACGTCGCTGGCGATGGCCGCGGCCGCCACCGCGGGCGCCGGCGTGGCGCTGCTGCCGGTGGAGCTGTTCCAGCAGGCGCTGGACAGCGGCCAGCTCGTGCGACCGTTCGATCGGCACATCGCGCTGGGTCGCTACTGGCTCACCCGGCTGCGCTCGCGGCCCGAGAGCCCGGCCGCGCAGCAGTTCCGGCGCTGGCTCGAACAGCGCGTGGCGCAGGACGCCGCGCCGGCGGACTGACGCCCCGGCTCAGGCCGCGTCGTCGTACAGCGCCATCCAGGCGGCCTCGGCCTTGGCCAGGTCGCCGGCGGCCTGCTCGCGCTGGCGGCCGAGCGCGGCCAGCCGGCTGCCGTCGGCGGCATTGGCCGGGTCGGCCAGCTGCGCGTCGATCGCGGCCACGGCCGCCTCCAGCTGCGCCACCTTGTCCTCGGCCGCCTTGAGCTTGTGCGGGTTCGGTGGCTTCTTCTGCACCAGCGGCGGGGTCGGCGGCGGTGGCGTGGGCGCGGCCTGGGCCAGCTTCTGCTTGGTGCCCTGCGCGGCCGGGCGCGTGCGCAGCCAGGCGGCGTAGTCGTCCAGGTCGCCGGAGAACGGTTCGACCACGCCGTCGGCCACGCGCCAGAAGGTGTCGCAGACCAGGCCGATTAGATGGCGATCGTGGCTGACCATCACGATGGCGCCTTCGAAGATGCTCAGCGCTTCGGCCAGCGCCTCGCGCATCTCAAGATCCAGATGGTTGGTCGGCTCGTCGAGCAGCAGCACGTTGGGCTGCTGCCAGGCGATCAGCGCCAGCGCCAGGCGCGCGCGCTCGCCGCCGGAGAAACCATCGACCACCTCGAAGGCGCGATCGCCGGGGAAGTTCCACTTGCCCAGGAAGTCGCGGAACGACTGGGTGGACGCATCCGGGGAGATCTCGCGGAAGTGGTCGATGGGCGACTGCCCCTCGTGCAGCGACTCGACCGTGTGCTGGGCGAAGTAGCCGATGCACAGGTCCGGGTGCGCACTGCGCTCGCCATGCACCGGCGCCAGCTCGCCGACCAGGGTCTTGACCAGGGTGGACTTGCCCGCGCCGTTGGGGCCGAGCAGGCCGATGCGGTCGCCCGCCTCCAGGCCGAAGCCGACCTTGTGCAGAATCACCGTGTCCTCGCCGTAGCCGGCCTCGACATGGTTGAGGCGGATCAGCGAATACGGCAGGCGCGCCGGCGCGGCGAACTCGATGCGGAACTCGCGCTCGGCACGCACCGCCTCGGTGCCGGCCATCTTGGCCAGGCGCTTGATGCGGCTCTGCGCCTGGCTGGCCTTGCTGGCCTGCGCCTTGAAGCGGTCGATGAAGCTCTGCAGATGCGCGCGCTCGGCCTCGGCCTTCTCGTGCTGGATCTGCTGCTGGCGCAGGTGCTCGGTGCGCTGGCGTTCGAAGTCGGTATACCCGCCGACATAGAGCTTGGCGCCGCCGCCATGCAGGTGCAGGGTGTGGGTGGCCACGTTGTCCAGGAACTCGCGGTCGTGGCTGATCAGCAGCAGCGTGCCGGGATACTTCAGCAGCCACTGCTCCAGCCAGAACACCGCGTCCAGGTCGAGGTGGTTGGTCGGTTCGTCCAGCAGCAGCAGATCGCTGGGCATCATCAGCGCACGCGCCAGGTTCAGGCGCACGCGCCAGCCGCCGGAGAAGTCCTTGACCGCGCGCTGGTGGGTGTCGGCCGGAAAGCCCAGGCCGTGCAGCAGCTTGCCGGCGCGCGCCTGGGCGTCGTAGCCGCCGACTTCCTCCATGCGGATGTGCACGGCGGCCACCGCTTCCCAGTCCTCCGCGGCCATGGCATCGGCCTCGGCCTTGAGCACGGCGGCCACCTCGGTGTCGCCGCCCAGCACGAAGTCCAGCGCCGCATCGGGCAGGGCCGGCGTCTCCTGCGCCACGCTGGCGATGCGCACCTTGCCGGGCAGCTCGACATCGCCCTTGTCGGCCTCCAGCTCGCCCTTCACCGCGGCGAACAGGCTGGACTTGCCAGTGCCGTTGCGCCCGACCACGCCGACCCGGTAGCCGGCGTGCATGGCCAGGTCGACATTGGACAACAGCAGGCGTTCGCCGCGACGGAGGGCGAAATTACGCAACGAAATCATGGGGGTTTTCCGAAATAACCGAAGGGCATGAGGAGATGAGGACCCTTCCTGCGACGCCATTCTAACGTTAACGAATACTTGACTCGGAGCCTGCGCGGGGCGCCGCAAGCGCGGATTTTCCGGCGCGCGGCGCGCACAGCCAAAGCGATTTCAGCCGAAACCGGGTTTGACACATCAGTTAGAAAAGCGTTAATTCGAAAGTGCATCGCGACCTCGCCCCCTGTTCAGGTGACGAGCCCTCCCCCAGCGATGCGAGCCTTTATTACCGGAGTTGCACAGATGAACCGCAAGACCAGTCCCCTCGCCGCCGCCGTGGCTCTCGCCCTGGCCGCCGCCCCCGCCTTCGCCCAGGACGCCGCCTCTTCGGCGCCCGTCAAAGCCAGCACGCTGGATACCGTGATCGTCACCGGTACGCATGTGGCCGACCGCACCGTGGCCGAATCCCAGTCGCCGATCGACATCATCTCGCCCGAGACCCTGCAGGCCACCGGCACCACCGAACTGGCCACCGCGCTCTCGCGCGCCCTGCCCTCGCTCAACTTCCCGCGCCCGGCGCTGGTGGACGGCACCAGCGGCGTGCGCCCGGCGCAGCTGCGCGGGCTCTCGCCCGACCAGGTGCTGGTGCTGGTCAACGGCAAGCGCTACCACAGCTCGGCCGCGATCAACCTCAACGGCAGCATCGGCCGCGGCTCCTCGGCGGTGGACCTCAACAGCATTCCGGTCGCGGCCATCGAGCGCGTGGAAGTGCTGCGCGACGGCGCCTCGGCGCAGTACGGTTCGGACGCCATCGCCGGCGTGGTCAACATCGTGCTCAAGGGCGCCGGCAGCGGCGGCAGCCTGGCGGTGAACTACGGCAAGTACGCCAAGGGCGATGGCGAGCAGTACCAGCTCTCCGGCGATGCGGGCGTGGGCTTCGCCGACGGTCGCGGCAAGCTGCACGTGGCCGGCCAGGTCGGCTACCAGGATCCGACCAACCGCTCCGGCGCCTACGCCGGCAGCACGCCCAACACCGGCAACTTCCCCTCGGTGGGCCAGAAGGCCTTCGTGATCGGCGACCCGGACGTGAACGCCGGCGCGGTGTCGGCCAACACCAGCTTCGACTTCAGCGACCACCTCAGCGCCTACGCCACGGCGATCGCCAGCAACCGCGACATCGATTCCTACGCCTTCTACCGCTCGAAGAACCACAACAACCAGAGCGCGCTGCTGGCGCAGTTCTACCCGGACGGCTACGTGCCGGTGATCAACCAGTACTCCAAGGACCGCTCGCTGATCGCCGGGCTCAAGGGCAACACCGACGGCGGCTTCACCTGGGACGTCAGCTACAACTACGGCTACAACAAGATCGACTACCACACCCGCAACACCATCAACTACACGCTCGGTGCGGCCAGCCCGACCAGCTTCTACGATGGTGCGCTGGAGTACACCCAGAACATCTTCAACGCCGACTTCACCCAGGCGCTGGACTGGGGCCTGGCCTATCCGGTGACCTGGTCCTTCGGCGCCGAGTACCGCGGCGAGAAGTGGAACCAGTCGCCGGGCGAGTACGGCTCCTACGCCAACGCGGGCCAGGGCATCGCCGGCTCCCAATCCGGCGCGCAGGGCTTCGGCGGCTTCACCCCCGCCAATGCCGTGCATGCCGACCGCCACAGCTACGCGGTCTACACCGGGCTGGAAGCCGACTTCACCGACAAGTTCTCCGCTGGCCTGACCGGTCGCTACGAGGACTACTCGGACTTCGGCAGCAAGGTCTCCGGCAAGCTGTCGGCGCGCTACGCCTTCACCGACCGCGTGGCCCTGCGCGCCACGGCGTCCAACGGCTTCCGCGCCCCGTCGCTGGCCCAGCAGAGCTTCCAGGCCATCTCCAGCACGATCAACAACGGCGTGTTCTTCCAGTCCGGCACCTTCCCGGCCGACACCGCCGTGGCCCAGGCCCTGGGCGCCAAGCCGCTCAAGGCCGAGACCTCGACCTCCTACAGCGTGGGCCTGGTGCTGCAGCCGACCGATGCGTTCTCGCTGACGGTCGACGCCTACCAGATCAAGATCGACGACCGCATCCTGCTGTCCTCCAACGTCAACACCACCCCGGCCGCGCGCGCGCTGCTGACCAGCCTGGGCCAGGACCAGGTGACCCAGTTCCGCTACTTCACCAACGCCGCCGACACCCGCACCCGCGGCGTGGACGTGGTGGGCACCTATGCGATCCCGTTCGCCACCAGCGGCCTGGACCTGACCGCCAGCTACAGCTACGGCAAGACCGAAGTGACCCGCCTGGACGCCTCGCCGGCCGTGCTGACCGGCCTGGGCATCACCACCGGCCTGGTCGGGCGCGACGAGATCGGCCGACTGGAAGACAGCTTCCCCAAGAGCAAGGCGATCGTCGGCGGCACCTGGCATAGCGACCACTGGAGCGTGGGCCTGACCGGCACGCGCTACGGCAGCGTCACCGTGCGCAACTCGACCACGCCGGCCAACGACCAGACCTTCGACGCCAAGTGGCTGGTCGACGTCAACGCCAGCTACAAGCCGACCTCGCAGTGGACGCTGACCGTGGGCGCGGACAACGTGCTGGACACCTATCCGCAGGAAAACACCTACGCCAACTCGACCAGCGGCGTGTTCCCGTACAGCAACTACTCGCCGTTCGGCTTCAACGGCGCCTACGTGTACGGCCGCATCGCCTACACCTGGTAAGCCGCCCCAGCGTCATCGCGTGAACCCAAAGCCCCGGCCGATCTGGCCGGGGCTTTTTTCTTGCGCCCAGGCACAGGGTCGGTGGGCGCACTTTGCCCACCAGCCTCGATCCGGCGGGGCAAGGCTCCTCGGCTCACCAACTCTCCCAGGCTCAGCCTTGGACCGGAGAGGATTGAGACTCCGCACCCTGCCTGGTGGGAGCCGCCATGGCGGCGATGGGGCTTTCCCGGTAGAGCCTCATCGCCGCCATGGCGGCTCCCACGATGGGGTCCGACAACGCATCTGTCGTCGGCATTCCGCAAGGACGCATCGCACCCACGCGCCGTCGCGAGCCATCATGGCCCGCTTTCCGCATGGCCCGATCGGGTCGAGCCTTGGGGCAGATGGATCGAGACTTCCTTCAACCCGAAGCCCTTCAACCAAACGCACGCAGCAGCGGGCCGGCGGGCGGTGGCCGCGCCTAGCGAGGCAGGACGCCGAGCGCCCGAGTCAGGGCAGGATGCCCTGACCGAGGGAAAAGCGGACACCGCCCGCCGGACCGCCGCCCACCCGAAGCCAAAACAACAACCACGCGCCGCGATACCTCAATCAGGCAAAGAGCGCTTTTTGTTCTTCGACAGAACTAGAACACCCGGCCCATGGAACGACGAAGCCGGAACATTGCGGCACTGAGCTCCAAACGCGAATGACGCTGCAACAAGTAGCAGATCGGTCAAAAGCCAGACTCAAGCACCGCCACCAGGACGCGCATCGCTCTTAGACTCTCGGCATGCCCCACCTGCCAGAGCCCCTGACCGCCTCCGAAGACCACGCCGAATTTCGGAACGTGGCGGGCCGGCCGGGCGCCGAGCTCTACCGCGCAAGCATCGTGCAGCACGCCTTCGAGCCGCACACGCACCAGGCATACGGACTGGGCATCATCGAAACCGGCGTCGAACGGTTCCGCTACCGCGGCGCCGACCACCTCGCCACCCCACAATCCCTCGTCCTGATGCACCCCGACGTACCGCATACCGGCCGCGCGGAAACCGCGGGTGGCTGGCGCTACCGCATGCTGTATCTGGATCCGGCCCTGGTCAGCGCCCTCAGCGGCGAAGCGCACTGGTGGTTCGGCGACGTGGTGGAATCGCGCCATCCCGAACTCGCGCAGCGCCTGACCTCCCTGCATCAGCACCTGTGGCAATGCAGCGATGCCCTGCAGGCCGATGGCCTGCTGCTGGAATTCATCGCCAGCCTGCGCCCCCTGGCGCGGACCGCCACGCGCGAGCTCCGCGATGGCGCCACCGCACGCCTCGCGCCCGTCATCGACGCCATGCGCGCCGCGCTGCACGAGCCGCTGGCGCTGGCCGACCTGGCCGCCGTGGCGAACCTGAGCCCCTTCCACTTCCTGCGCAAGTTCAAGGCGCAGTACCACCTCACTCCCCACCAGATGCTGATGGCCTTGCGCCTGGCCGAAGCCAAGCGCCTGCTGGCCCGCGGCATGCGCCCGGCCGAGGTCGCCGCGGCCACCGGCCTGACCGACCAGGCCCATCTGACCCGCGCCTTCGCACGCCGCTACGGCGTCACCCCGGCGCGCTATCAACGCCAGATCCGCTGAACGCCTCCGCCCCACCGCAAGCGCAAGCTGGTACAAGACGACGGCCGCGCCCACGCGCCACCCTGCGGCCTGACGTGACGGCATCGCAGGGGAACACCGACCATGGGCGCAGGCGTGGCATTCGCCTTGATGGCAGGCTTGATGTGGGGCCTGGTCTTCGTCGGGCCGCTGCTGCTGCCCGAGTACCCGCCCATCCTCCACACCCTGGGCCGCTACCTGGCGTTCGGCCTGATCACGCTGCCGCTGGCCTGGTGGGACCGCGCCGAACTGCGGCGGCTCACGCGCGCCGACTGGACCGAAGCGCTCAAGCTCTCGGTGGTCGGCAACTTCCTGTACTACCTGTGTCTTTCCAGCGCCATCCAGCGCGCCGGCGCGCCCTTGCCGACCATGATCATCGGCACCCTGCCCGTGGTCATCGCCATCGCCGCCAACCTGCGCAACCACGCCCGCGACGGGCGTCTGCCCTGGCCCCGCCTCGCCCCCGCCCTGCTGGTGATCCTGGCCGGCATCGCCTGCGTCAACCAGGTCGAGATGGCCACGCTCGCCCACGCCTCTGCGGCCCAGCGCAGCCGCTACCTGTGGGGCGCGATCCTGGCGATCGGCGCCGTCGCCTGCTGGACCTGGTATCCCCTGCGCAACGGCGACTGGATGCGCGCCCATCCGAACCGCAAGGCGCGCGCCTGGGCCACGGCCCAGGGCTTGGCGACTCTGCCGATCGCCCTGCTCGGCTATGCGGCCTATCTGGCCTGGCGCTACGCAACGGCGGGCGCGGCGGCCGATGTGGCGCCGCTGGGTCCGCGCCCCTGGGCCTTCGTCGGCCTCATGGGCGCCATCGGCCTGCTGTCTTCCTGGGCCGGCACGCTGTGCTGGAATGCCGCCAGCCAACGCCTGCCCACCGCGCTGGTGGGCCAGCTCATCGTGTTCGAGACCCTGGCCGCCCTGCTCTACGCCTTCCTGCTGCGCGGCAGCTGGCCCGGCGGCGTGATGCTGCTCGGGATCGGGCTGCTGATCGCGGGCGTGCTGGTGGCCGTGCGTATCCGGCCGGAAGTGCATCCATAGCGCGCTGTGCGGCGCCGGGTGCCGCCACCTTGGCGTTTCGCGCGTGATCGCCAAAATCCACGGATAGTCAGACATGCGTCTGCCGAAAGGCACTTCCCGCGTTCGCGGGAAAGACGGCGGTTGGGGGCGTGTGGCGCCGAGCGGGGCGCGCAGCCACCACAAGATCGCATCGGCATGAAGCGAACGGCGATGGGCGTAAGGTCGGGGCATCGCAGCTGTCGGTTCGGTCATGAGCGATAGGCTGCATGAACCGTTCGGTCATTTTCGATTTGCGCAGCCTGTTCATGCTGAGCCAAACTCGACGGCTCGCAACACGAAGGACGCCCATGCATCACGACACCAGCCTGATCGACATCATCGCCGTCGGCCTGGCCGTGGCCTTCGTGTTGGGCGCGCTGGCCAACAAGCTCAAGCTCTCGCCGCTGGTGGGCTACCTGGTGGCCGGCATGATCGTCGGGCCGTTCACCCCCGGCTTCGTCGCCAACCAGGACCTGGCCACGCAGCTGTCCGAGCTGGGCGTGATGCTGCTGATGTTCGGCGTGGGCCTGCACTTCTCGCTCGAAGACCTGATGTCGGTCAAGAAGATCGCCATCCCCGGCGCGGTCGTGCAGATCACCGTGGCCACGCTGCTGGGCTTCGGGCTGGCCTGGTGGATGGGCTGGAACCCGATGCAGGGCTTCGTCTTCGGCCTGGCGCTGTCGGTGGCCAGTACCGTGGTGCTGCTGCGGGCGATGGAGGAGCGGCGCATGCTCGACACCAGCCGCGGCCGCATCGCGGTGGGCTGGCTGATCGTGGAGGACCTGGCCATGGTCCTGGCGCTGGTGCTGCTGCCGGCGCTGGCCGGCGCGCTGGGCGAAGGCGAGGCCGGCGCCCGGGCCGGCGGCGGCGCGTGGATGGAGATCGCCAAGGCGATGGGCGCCACGCTGCTGCAGGTGGCCGCGTTCGTGGCGGTGATGCTGCTGGTCGGGCGCCGGGTCATCCCCTGGACGCTGGAGCGCGTCGCGGCGACCGGCTCGCGCGAACTGTTCACCCTGTCGGTGCTGGCGATCGCGCTGGGCGTGGCGTTCGGCTCGGCCAAGCTGTTCGGCGTGAGCTTCGCCCTGGGCGCGTTCTTCGCCGGCATGCTGCTCAACGAGTCCGAGCTCAGCCACAAGGCGGCCAACGATTCGCTGCCGCTGCGCGATGCGTTCGCGGTGCTGTTCTTCGTCTCGGTCGGCATGCTGTTCGACCCGACCATCGTGGTGAAGTACCCGCTGCAGGTGCTGGCCACCTTCCTGATCATCGTGGTCGGCAAGTCGCTGGCGGCCTATGCCATCGTGCGCAGCTTCGGCTATCCCAAGGGCACGGCGCTGACCATCTCGGCCAGCCTGGCGCAGATCGGCGAGTTCTCCTTCATCCTGGCCGGCCTGGGCCTGGCCCTGAAGATCCTGCCGCAGGAGGGCCACGACCTGATCCTGGCCGGCGCGCTGCTGTCGATCGTGGCCAACCCCTTCCTGTTCACCGCGCTGGACCGCTGGCTGCGGCGCCATCCGCAGGATGCCCCCGGCATTCCGGCGGTCGAGCCCGAGCCCCTGCCCGGCCCGCCGCTGCGCGCCGGCGAGCACGCCATCGTGATCGGCTATGGCCGGGTCGGCAGCAACTTGGTGCACGTGCTGCACGAGCGCGGCGTGCCGGTGGTGGTGATCGACGACAGCCGCGACAACGTCGACAAGGCGCATGCGGCCGGCATTTCCGCCATCCGCGGCAGCGCCGCGGCCGATGCGGTGCTGTCCGAGGCCCAGCCGGACAAGGCGCGCATCGCGGTGCTGGCCATCCCGCAGCCGCTGGAGGCCGGCGAGGCCATCGCCAAGCTGCGCGCACTCAATCCCGAGCTGACCGTGCTGGCGCGCGCGCACAGCGAGGCCGAGGTCGAACACCTGCTCGAACACGGCGCCGATGCCGCCGTGCTGGCCGAGCGCGAACTGGCGTTCTCGCTGGCCGAGATGATCATGGCCATGCCGCCCTACCGCCAGGGCCGCCCGCCCGCTGCCGAGCCGGCCGCAACGTCTGCCTGAGGCGGCCGCACGCCCGCCCCGGCGCCGCGGGCCGGATCAGCAGCGGACGCGCTCGCCCTCCAGCGCCGGCACGCCCTGCGCACCGTGTGCCGGCACCGGCGCATGCGCCTCGTGCTGCACCGGCACCGGCCGATAGTGCGCATCGAAGGCCACGTCCCCCGGCGTCCAGCCCGCGCGGCAGCGCACCGCGCCCCAGAAGCGCTTGAGCGTCTCCCACTGCATCGCCACCAGGCCCAGCTCGTTGTCGCGGTCGACCATCGGGTCGGCCACGCCGGTGGGCCGCACCGGCTTGCCGTAGAGCGCGGTGCCGAACAGCACGTCCCACACCGCCAGCACCTGGCCGAAGTTGCAGTTGTGCAGGTTGGGCCGCTGCGGATCGACGACCATGTGGTGCAGGCGATGGAAGGTGGGATCCACCAGCACCTTGCCCAGCACCGGGCCGAAGCCGATGCGCACGTTGGCATGGGAGAAGTTCTGCACCAGCTCGCCCAGCAGCATCATCCAGGCGAACTCGTCGGCGCGGATGCCGAAGGCCACGCCCACCCCGGCCAGCACGAAGGACTGCAGCGCCCCGTCCAGGTAATGGCTGCGGTCGTTGGCCCAGCAGCTGAGCTGGCGCTGGCTGTGGTGCATCGAATGCATCGCCCACCACCACGGCATCCAGTGCTGCACGCGGTGCATCCAGTAGTAGGTGAAGTCGTAGACCACGTAATAGGCGACGAACAGCACCGCAGGATGGCGGTCCAGCCATGGCCAGGCGTCGCGCAGGCCGTGCCCGGCGGAGCCGGCATCGGCGCCGCCGCCGGCCAGGTTCGCCAGCGGCGTCAGCACCAGGAACGAGAACAGCGGGAACACCCCGACCAGCATCACCCAGGTGTAGTGGAAGTCGATCCGCGCCAGCCGCCGATCTTCCCAGCGTTCGGCCGGCCACAGGCTCTCCAGCGGGCGGAAGACCAGGCCGATGATCGCCAGCTGCAGCGCGGCGATCAGCAGCGAGGCGGCGATGTCGTGCGGGTCGTCGCTGAGGCCACGCAGGTGCAGCGCGTCCAGCAGCGGCGCTACGGCATGCCGCGAGAGCAGGTCGACCAGCGTGGACCAGGCATGGGCGACGGACGACACCAGGGCGAAACCAGACATGCGAAGACGGCGAAGAGGGGCACGAGGCCGGCCCCCACAGCATCACGCCGCTGGCTTTCGCCAAGCTGTCCTCGACGGCTGTTGCCGTCGGGGATTGGGGATTCGAGATTGGGGATTGGTCAGAGCGGGCGAGGCCGGGATCGAAGGACCGCTCCTGCGAATCCCCAATCCCGAGTCCCCAATCCCGCCCCCCGGATCACGCCTTGCTGAAGACCAGCTGCCCGCCCTGCGCATCGACCTGAATCGTGTCGCCGCTGACGAATTCGCCGGCCAGGATCTTTTGCGCCAGCGGGTTCTCCAGCTGCGCCTGGATCGCGCGACGCAGCGGACGCGCGCCGTAGACCGGGTCGAAGCCGACGTTGCCGAGCAGCTCGAAGGCCTTGTCCGACACCTCCAGCTTCAGCCCGCGCTCGGCTAGGCGCTTCTCCAGCCCGCTCATCTGGATGCGCGCGATCTGCTTGATCTGCGCCTTGTCCAGCGGGTGGAACACGACGATGTCGTCCAGCCGGTTGATGAACTCCGGGCGGAAGTGCGCCTGCACCACGCCCATCACCGCCGCCTTCATCTGCGTATAGGCCTCCGGCGAGTCGTCGCCGGACAGCTCCTGGATCTGGTGCGAGCCCAGGTTGGAGGTCATCACGATGACGGTGTTGCGGAAGTCCACGGTGCGGCCCTGACCATCGGTCAGGCGGCCGTCGTCGAGCACCTGCAGCAGGATGTTGAACACGTCCGGATGGGCCTTCTCGACCTCGTCCAGCAGGATCAGCGAATACGGCCGGCGGCGCACGGCCTCGGTCAGGTAGCCGCCTTCCTCATAGCCCACGTAGCCCGGAGGCGCGCCGACCAGCCGCGCCACGGCGTGCTTCTCCATGAACTCGCTCATGTCGATGCGCACCATGGCATCGGAGCTGTCGAACAGGAACTCGGCCAGCGCCTTGCACAGCTCGGTCTTGCCCACGCCGGTCGGCCCCAGGAACAGGAACGAGCCGCTGGGCTTGTCCGGATCGGCCAGGCCGGCGCGCGAGCGGCGCACCGCGTCGGACACCACGCGGATGGCCTCTTCCTGGCCGACCACGCGCTGGTGCAGCACGTCCTCCATGCGCAGCAGCTTCTCGCGCTCGCCCTCGAGCATGCGGTTGACCGGGATGCCGGTCCAGCGGCTGACCACCTCGGCGATCTCCTCGGCGGTGACGCGGTCCTGCACCAGCTTGAACTCGGTGTGCTCGGCCTCGGCGGCGGCGGCCAGCTGCTTCTCCAGCTGGGGCAGCACGCCGTACTGGATCTCGCTCATCTTGGCGTAGTCCTGGCGGCGCTGGGCCGCTTCCAGGTCCAGCTTGGCCTGTTCGATCTGCTCCTTGATCTTGGTCGTGCCCTGCAGGGCGGCCTTCTCCGACTTCCAGATCTCTTCCAGATCGGAGAACTCGCGCTCCAGCGCCTCGATGTCGCTCTCCAGATCGGCCAGGCGCTTGCGCGAGGCCTCGTCCTTCTCCTTCTTGAGCATCTCGCGCTGGATCTTGAGCTGGATCAGCCGGCGCTCCATGCGGTCCAGCTCCTCCGGCTTGGAGTCGATCTCCATGCGGATGCGGCTGGCCGCCTCGTCCATCAGGTCGATGGCCTTGTCGGGCAGCTGGCGGTCGGTGATGTAGCGGTGCGAGAGCGTGGCGGCCGCGACGATGGCCGGGTCGGTGATCTCCACGCCATGGTGCAGCGCATAGCGCTCCTTGAGCCCGCGCAGGATGGCGATGGTGTCCTCGACGCTGGGCTCGCCCACGTAGACCTTCTGGAAGCGGCGCTCCAGCGCGGCGTCCTTCTCGATGTACTTGCGGTACTCGTCCAGCGTGGTGGCGCCGATGCAGTGCAGCTCGCCGCGCGCCAGCGCCGGCTTGAGCATGTTGCCCGCATCCATCGCGCCGTCGGCCTTGCCGGCGCCGACCATGGTGTGCAGCTCATCGATGAACAGGATGATCTGGCCCTCGCTCTTGGCCAGGTCGTTGAGTACGCCCTTCAAGCGCTCCTCGAACTCGCCGCGGAACTTGGCGCCGGCGATCAGCGCGCCCATGTCCAGGCTCAGCACGCGCTTGTTGCGTAGGTTCTCGGGCACCTCGCCGTTGACGATGCGCTGGGCCAGGCCCTCGACGATGGCGGTCTTGCCCACGCCGGGCTCGCCGATCAGCACCGGGTTGTTCTTGGTGCGGCGCTGCAGGACCTGGATGGTGCGACGCACTTCCTCGTCGCGGCCGATCACCGGATCCAGCTTGCCGGCCTCGGCGCGCGCGGTCAGGTCGATGGTGTACTTCTCCAGCGCCTGGCGCTGGTCCTCGGCATTCTCGCTCTGCACGCTCTCGCCGCCGCGGATCTTGTCGATGGCGGCGCTGATCCGCGCCTTGTCGGCGCCGGCGTTGCGCAGCATCAGGCCGAGCGGGCCGCTGTCCTCGACCGCGGCCAGGACGAACCATTCGCTGGCGATGAAGGCATCGCCATGCTGCTGGGCGAGCTTGTCGGTGACGTTCAACAGGCGGCTGAGGTCGTTGCCGACCGACAGGTTGCCGGCTTGCCCGGTGACCTTGGGCAGCGCATCGAGTGCCTCGCCCAGCCGCTCGCGCAGCAGCGGCACGTTGACGCCGGCCTGCTGCAGCAGGGCCTTGGTGCTGCCGCCGGTCTGGTCGATCAGCGCCACCATCAGGTGCACCGGCTCGATGAAGTTGTTGTCGCGGCCGACGGCCAGCGACTGCGCATCCGCCAGTGCCTGCTGAAAGCGCGAAGTCAGCTTGTCCATTCGCATGGGAACATCCTCGAAGAAAGGGGGCCGGCGATACCGGCAATGTCTTCCACATGGCGTTCAGCCAGCGTGTTTCAAGGGGTGGTGAGACGCAGTGCTCAGGCGCTGCATAATTCCCGCCGATGCCTGCGCCTGCGCCCTGGTTCGTCTATCTGCTCGAATGCCGCAATGGCAGCTATTACTGCGGCATCACCACCGATGTGGCCGCGCGCTTCGCCGCCCATCAGCAGGGCCGCGGCGCGCGCTATACCCGCGCCCATCCGCCGCTGCGCATCCTGGCCAGCCGCGCCTACCCCGACCGCGCCAGCGCCGCGCGCGCCGAATGGCAGGTCAAGCAGCTGCCGCGCGCCCGCAAGCAGGCCTGGCTGACGGGAGCCTAGCCCCGCGTCATGACACGCAGGCGCACGGCAGGCCGGCGATCGGCGCATGCCTTCGCGCAAAACCGCTGCTGCGGCGCAATAGCAGCCTTTGGATCGATCTAATCTCCGACTTTTCCAGGGCGTCGCAGGCGCACCCAACTGCGTTGTAGGTCACACATCGACGCAGGCGGCGGGCCGCAACCGTTTTCCGCGAATTGACGGCGCCCACCGCCCTGCCGAGCGTCGGCGTCCCCCGCCTTCGCCAACCAGGAGCTGGACCATGCACCGCACGACCCGTCTCTCGCTCTGCCTGCTGCTCGCTGCGCTGTTCCCCGGCCAGGCCCGTGCCGACTCCGCCATCTACGGCGGCGGCCCGTTCTACTCCGGCGGCACCACCGTCATCGACGATCTGCGCGCCTCGGGCTTCACCACCGTCATGCTCTGGAGCGTGCACGTCCAGTCCAACGGCGACCTGTACCTCAACGACAAGCTGATCGTGTCCAACGGCAGCTACGTGGGCGACAGCGGCTGGCCCAGCCGCCTGACCCGCCTCAAGGCCGCGCCGACCTCGGTGACGCGCATCGAGCTGTCCGTCGGCTCGGCGGGCGCCACCGATTTCGAGAACATCAAAGCGCTGATCAACAGCCAGGGCACCGGGTCGGACAGCATCCTGTACCGCAACTTCCAGGCGCTGAAGAACGCCACCGGCGCCAACGCCGTCAACTTCGACGACGAGTCGGCCTACGACCTGGCCTCGGCCACCGCCTTCGGCAAGATGCTCTACGACAGCCTGGGCCTGGCGATCACCTTCGCGCCGTATACGCAGGTGACGTTCTGGAAGACGCTCAAGACCAACCTGGGCGATCGGGTCGACGGGGTCTATCTGCAGGTCTACGACGGCGGCGCCGGCAACGATCCCAAGTCTTGGTCCGACAGCCTGGGCATCACCGTCGATCCGGGGCTGTGGAGCCGACACGGCAGCAACTGCGCCAGCGGCGACAGCCCGGCCAGCGTCAACAGTCGCATGAGCGCCTGGAAGTCCTCGGCCGGCATCGCCGGCGGCTTCATCTGGCTCTACGACGATATCCAGGCCTGCGCCGCGCAGGGCACCGCGGCCGACTATGCGGGCGCCATCAACCAGGCGGTGAGCAGCGGCATCGGCACCGCCTCGCCGAACCTGGCCTATGCCAAGACCGCCACCGGAAGCAGCGCCTGCAACGCCAACGAGACGCCGGCCAAGGCGGTCAACGGCAGCGTCTCGGGCGGCACCAGCGACAAGTTCTGTTCCCTGGTCAGCGGCGCGTGGCTGCGGGTCGATCTGGGCAGCGCCAAGAGCGTCAAGCGCGTGATCGTGCGACACGCCGGCGCCGGCGGCGAGAACAGCGCGTTGAACACCCGTGCCTACACGCTGCAGGTGTCCTCCGACGCCAGCACCTGGTCCACCGTGGCCAGCGCCAGCAGCAACACCGCCAACGTCAGCACGCACGACATCAATCCGGTCACGGCGCGCTACGTGCAGCTCAAGATCAACACGCCGACGCAGAACGGCGACCCGGCCACGCGCATCTACGAGCTGGAGGTCTACTGAGACAGCGGCGACGCCGGCGCCTGGCGACTGGCCGGGCGCTGGTGTGCGGGACTCAGGGGCGCACGCCGACGATCCGCGACAGTTGGGCAATGGTGCGAACCGCACCGGGCGCGCATCACGCCTCCCTCGCCACGGCTCGACTAACCTGACGCGCTCCCCCGGACGCGGAGCGCGCGATGCATTACGAGCTGTACTACTGGAGCGGCATTCAGGGGCGCGGCGAGTTCGTGCGGCTGGCGCTGGAAGATGCCGGCGCCGACTACACCGACGTGGTCCGCGAGCAGGGCGATGCGGCGATGGAGCCGTTCCTGTCCGGCCAGCAGGATGGCGCGCGGCCGTTCGCGCCGCCCTTCCTCAAGGCCGGGCGTCTGGTGCTGGCCCAGGTGAGCGCGATCCTGCATTACCTGGGCCCGACGCTGGAGCTGGTGCCCGAGGCCGAGTCGCGCCGCCTGCAGGCCCTGCAGCTGCAGCTGACCATCGCCGACCTGGTCGCCGAGGTGCACGACACCCACCACCCCATCGCCTCCTCGCTGTACTACCAGGACCAGCAGGCCGAGGCGCAGCGGCGCGCCGCGGACCTGCGCGCGCAGCGCCTGCCCAAGTTCCTGGGCTACTTCGAACAGGTGCTCGCGCAGGCCGATGGCCGGCATGCGCTGCGCCAGCATTCCTACGTCGACCTGTCGCTGTTCCAGCTGATGAGCGGGCTGCAGTACATGTTCCCGCGGCGCATGGCCGCGCTGGCGCCGGAGCTGCCGCTGCTGCACGGCCTGCAGGAGCGCGTGGCGCAGCGCCCGCGCATCGCGGCCTATCTCGCCTCGGAGCGGCGGCTGCCGTTCAACACCAACGGCATCTTCCGCCACTACCCGGAGCTGGACGCGGCCTGAGACGCCCTGCCCTTCGTTTTCGGGCAGGCCTAGTCCATGCGCGTCAGCGCGGTGCGGATGGCGCGCAGCTGTTGCTTCACCGCGGGCTCCTGCTGCGGGCCCAGACGCACCAGCGCCTTCTGCCCCACCGACAGGCGCTCCAGCGCCGGATCGGTGAAGCGCAGGCGGCCCTTGCCGTCGGGTTCGACGCTCAGCGGCCCGCTGGGATCCGGCGCCTGCAGCAGATGGTCGATCACCTCCACCAGGCGGTCGTTGAAGTAGGCATTGGGTTTGCCCAATTCCAGGTAGGCCTGCTGGAACAGCGGATAGAAGCGCCGATACGCCTGCACCAGCGTGGCGGGGTCGGCATGGGTGAAGGCCGCGACATACGGCGCATAGCGCTGCGCATTGGCCGGATCGATCTCCATCGCCGTCTCGCCTTCCCTGACCTGCAGCGTGCCTTCCACCGGCTTCACCGCCAACGCATTGCGCGTGAGGCTGGGCTGGGTGAGGTTGTCGATCATCACCACCAGGCGCTGGATCAGATGCTCGCGCAGCACGATGCCGAGTGCTGCGTCGTTGCCGAACGCGCCGGACAAGGCCTGCCAGGCCGCGTCGTCGCTGGCGGCCAGCGCCGGCAGTGCGGCATCGGCCGCATCGCCGGGCACCGGATGCTGGATGGCCGGGGCGGCCTGGGGCTGGGATCCGGCGGGCGGCGTCGAGGCGGCCGAGCCTTGCGGCTGCGCTGCGGTCGCCGCGTCGGTGTCAGGGGCTGACTGCGGCGCCTCGCGCTGGCCGAACAGCCACCAGCCGGCGGCGGCGACCAGGACCACGACGATGACCCAGGGCCAGCGCGGCGTCGAAGAAGGAGATGACGGCATCAGGCGCGACGCCTCTGTTGCGAAGGGAGACCGGTGTGACCGCCTGCCTGCGGAAGCGGTTCCCCATCGGCATCCGCCGCTTGGCCACGAGTCAGGTCCAGGCCTGCCGCGATGGCCTGTCCCGCGGCAGGCGCCAGGTCAGGCCGGCGCCTTGGCCTGGGCCGCCGGCAGCGCCGCCAGCACCTGCGCCGGCGTGATCGGCAGATGGCGCACCCGCGCGCCGACCGCACGGAAGATGGCGTTGCCGATCGCCGGCGCCACCACCGTGGTGGCTGGCTCGCCCAGGCCGACGGCGGCCTGGGTGCTGGCGACGAACTCGATCTGCAGCTCCGGCACGTCGGCCATGCGCAGCGGCGTGTAGGCATTGAGGTTGTGGTCGCGCACCTGGCCATGCTCGAAGGTCGTGCCCTCGTACAGCGCCATGCTCAGGCCCCACAGGCAGGCGCCCTCGGTCTGGGCGAGCGCGCCGTCGGGATGGACCACGGTGCCGCAGTCGGTCACCACCCACAGCTTCTCCACCTTGACCTCGCCGCTGGCGCGATCAACGTGGACCCGCGCCGCGCAGGCCACCCAGGTGGGCATGTCGCGCTCCTGGCCGAACGAGGTGGCCAGGCCCAGCCCGGTGTCGGCCGGCAAGGCCTGTCCCCAGCCGCAGAGGCCGGCCAGGTGACGCAGCACGCCGGCCTGGCGGCTGGCGCCGCCGACCGCGTTGGGCGCGCTGCCGGCGTTGTCGCCGGCGCCGTCGAGCAGGCCCAGGCGGAACTGCAGCGGATCGGTGCCCAGCGCGTGCGCCGCCTCGTCCATGAAGCTCTCCAGCGCCCAGTTGGTCCAGCCCGGTCCGACCGACCGCAGCCAGCCAGGGCGGAAGGCGCGATTGGCCAGATCGTTGGTGATCGCCCGCACCCGGTGCGCGCCGACCGTGTACCAGTGGTCGGCCCCGGAGATGGCGAACGGATCGTAGGCCACACCGTTCTTGGCCTTGGGCATCAGCGCCGGCGCCATCACCTGGGTCGGCCAGCCGGCGCAGGCATCGTGCTGCATCGCCAGCACCTTGCCCTGCGCATCGAAGCCCATGCGCAGGCGCTGCAGCGAAGGCGAGCGGAACGAATCGAAGCGCGCATCGTCGGGCCGGGCGAAGGTCAGCTTGACCGGCTTGCCCAGCGCCTTGGCCGCCAGCGCCGCGGGCACCGCGTAGTCGCCGTTGAGACGACGGCCGAAGCCGCCGCCCAGCAGATAGGTGCGCAGGACCACCTTGTCCTCGCCCACGCCCAGCGCCTTGGCCAGGGTGGGCAGGATCAGCGACTGCCACTGATTGCCGGTGTGGATCTCCCACACGCCGTCCTTGAGCAACGCCGTGGCATTGAGCGGTTCGAGCTGGAAGTGCAGCACGCTGGCGGTGGTGTAGTCGGCCTGGATCGTCCGCGCGGCCTTGGCGAAGGCGTCCTCGACCGGCCCTTCCACGACCCGCGCGCCGGCCTTGGCATCGTCGATCAGGCGGGCGGCATGGGCCTGCAGATCCTGCTCGGACACCTTGGCGGTGTCGTCGCTGGTCCACTGCACCTTCAACAGCGCCGCCGCCTGGAAAGCGGTCCAGGTGGAATCGGCCACCGCCAGCACCCAGCCGGGCACCGTGCCCGAGGGGTCGTCCAGGACCAGATGGCCCTGGTAGCCCTTGAGCTGCTTGGCGGCTGCATCGTCCACCGAGGCGACCTTGGAGCCGTTGCGCGTGGGCGGCACGACCGGCGCGGCATGGACCATGCCCTCGATCCGGGCATCGATTCCGTACACCCCCTTGCCGTCGGTCTTGCCGGGGATGTCCAGCGCCCGGGTGTCCACACCGACCAGCCGGCGCTGGTCCGGCGGCTTGATCGGCAGGGCCTTGAGCGCCTCGGCGCTCCAGCTGCGCCGCAGGTCGCCGCGCTGGACGATCTCGGCATAGCCGATCGATCGTCCGCCACCGCTGACCACGCTGTTGCGTGCGCTCAGCTGCGCGACGGGCACGTGCAGCAGCTTGGACGCCTCCTCGATCAGCGTGATGCGCCCGGCCGCGCCGGCCTGGCTGAGCTGCGGGAAGCTCTGCCACACCGACCAGCTGCCGCCGGTGACCATCATCCCCCACTTGGGATCGCTGTCCACATGCTCGACCTGGACCTTGGCCCAGTCCGCCTCCAGCTCGTCGGCCAGAATGCGGGCCAGCGCGGTGCCCACGTGCTGCCCCATCTCGGCGCGGATCACATGCACCGTCACCGTGCCGTCGGGCGCCAGGTGGAACCACAGGTCCGGGTCGTAGCCGCCTTCGGCGACCACCTGCTGCGCCTGCTCGGGCAGGAACACCGCGGCGCGCGCGAAGGCCATGACAAAGCCGGTGCCGGCCGCGCCGATCAGGAAGCTGCGGCGGCTCAGGCGCAGCCCGCGCGGCGGGGTCATCTCATTCATGGCCGGCCTCGCTGGCGGGAGCGGTCTGGGCCTGCGCGGCCTGCAGCTGGCCGGCGGCCAGCTTGATCGCCTTGCGGATGCGCACATAGGCCATGCACCGGCACAGGCTGCCGCCCATCACCGCGTTGATCTGCGCGTCGGTGGGATCGGGGAAGTCGGCCAGCAGGGTCGCGGCCTGCATGATCTGGCCGGGCTGGCAGTAGCCGCACTGCGGTGCCTGCGCCTCCACCCAGGCCTGCTGCAGCACGTGCTGGCCATCCGGGGACAGGCCCTCGATGGTGGTCACCTGCTGCCCGGCGACCGCGCCGACCGGGGTGATGCACGAGCGGATGGCGCGGCCGTTGACGTGCACCGTGCAGGCCCCGCACATGCCGATGCCGCAGCCGAACTTGGCACCAGTCAAATGAAGCTGATCGCGGATCACCCACAGCAGCGGGGTGTCGTCCTGGGCATCCACTTCGACCGGCGCACCGTTGACGAAGAGCTGGGTCATCTCACTGGTCTCCGGTGGTGCCGGCCTGCGGGCCGGGCGGTGTCTTGGCATGCAGTTCGGCGACGCGCTGCTCCAGGTCCGGCCACGGCGGGCGGTCGGTGCGGGTGCGGCGCAGCCACGCCGCCAGCGCGACGATCTGCGCGTCGCTGAAGCTGTGCGCGAAACCGGGCATCAGCACGCCGGCCTGCCCCTCCTGCGTGCCGATGCCATGCAGCAGCACCTGGATCAAGGTGTCGGGCTCGTCGGCGGTGAGCGCGTTGTTGAGGCCCAGCTCGGGCCGCGCCAGCTGCGGATGGGGCGCGGTGTTGTAGTGGCACGAGGCGCAGGCGGCGTTGTACAGGTTGGCGGCCTGATCCAGCTGGTGCGCGGGGCTGAGCGCGTCGCCGGCCATGGTCTTCTCCAGCACCGCGGCGGACGGTGCGGCGGCCTGGCCGCGGGTGCCGAAGCGCTCGGCATAGTAGGCGGCGATGGCCTGCACGTCCTCGTCGGACAGCGCCGACAGCCCGTGATGCACGACCGGCGACATCGGCCCGGCGGCGCTGCCGTGCAGCGCGGTGGCGCCGGTGCGCAGGTAGGTGTACAGCTCGTCCTGCGTCCAGGGCACCGGCGCGCGGTTGGTCGCGTTGAGCGGCGGTGCGTACCAGCCGTCGATGCGCGCGCCGTCGTAACGCGCAGCGCCGGTCTTCTCCGCACCCAGCGCGTTGCGCGGGCTGTGGCAGGCCGAACAATGCGCCAGCCCCTCGGCCAGATAGGCGCCGCGATTCCACTGCGCGTCCTTGCCGGTGACCGGGCCGTACTGGCCGTGGCGGAAGAACAGCAGCTTCCAGCCGGCCTGCAGCGCGCGCCAGTTCAAGGGGAAGGGCAGCTCGTTCTCGCGCTTCTCCTGGTGCACCGGCGGGCGGGTCATCAGGAAGGCATACAGCGCATGCAGGTCCTCGTCGCTGACCAGTTCGAAATGCTGGTAGGGGAAGGCCGGGAACAGCTGCGCCCCATCCCGCGCCACGCCCTGGCGCATGGCCCGCACGAAGGCCGCCTGCGACCAGCGCCCGATGCCGGTGTCCGGATCGGGCGTGATGTTGCTGGAGTAGAGCGTGCCGAACGCGGTCTCCATCGCGTAGTTGCCCGCGTACGGCGCGCCGCCCTTGGCGGTATGGCAGGTGGCGCAGTAGCCGGCGCCGGCGAGCACCTGGCCACGCTGTACCAGCTCGGCCGGGAAGCTGGCCGCGGCCGGCGGCGCGATGGGGTCGATGGAAGGTCGCCAGGCCAGCAGCCAGAGGCCGACCACCGCCAGGACCAGCAGTCCCAGCACACCCAGGGCAAGTCGCTTCAACATCGCCGATCCCGCAATGAAGACGGCCGCCAGTCCTCTTCCGGGTCGCTACGGTGGCGGCGGCTGCCGTAGCGGGTGGAGTGTAAGCCTGCTTCCGCTTGAAGTGGGAGCGGGTCAGGATCGGCCCACGCCGCCCGGCAGGAGTGCCGGGCTGTCGAAGCTCAACGCCCTTGCAGGAACGGCAGGGCCGCTTCGAGGAAGCGCTGCGGCTGTTCGACCGCCGGCGCGTGGCCGGCCTGATCGATCGTCACCAGGCGCGCATGCGGAATCCAGGCGGCGAAGTCCTTGCCGTTGGCCGGAGGCACCAGCCGATCCTGCGCGCCCCAGACCACCAGCACCGGCAGGTCGAGCCGCGCCAGCGCGGCCTGGTCGAGGAACACGCTGGCATCGGCGCCCAGGCCCTGGCGGAAGCTGTCCTGGGTGTACTGGCTGCCCTCGGCCAGGCGCATGGCGAAGGCCTGTTCGGCGATCTGCGCGGTGACCTTGTTCGGGTCGTGGAAGACGAACCGCGCCAGACCCTCGCGCGTGCCGGCGATGGACAGCGGCGGCCACGAGGCCGGGCCGCCGGACTTGCCGGGGATGGGCTTCATCGAGGGGTGGCCGCCGGCGTCGACCAGGATCAGGCGCGTGGGCATGGGCAGGCCGGCCTGGCTGGCGCGCACGGTGTAGAGGCCGGCGATCCAGCCGCCGAGCGATTCGCCGGCCAGGGAGAACTCCTGCACGTCGCGGTCGCGCAGGAACCCGCCCAGCATGTCCACCCAGGTGGTCACGCCATAGGCGATCGACGGCTTGGCGGACTGGCCGAAGCCGAGCTGATCCGGCGCCAGCACGCGGTAGTGCTTGGCCAGTTCGGGGATCACCGCGCCCCAGTCGAAGCCGGCGTTGCTGCCCAGGCCGTGCAGCAGCACCAGGGTCGGGCCGCTGCCCACGTCGTAGTAGCGGAGGGTCTGGCCATAGACCGTGGTGTGCTTCATCGGCGGCAGGCCGGTCCACCACGGCGCGGAGTTCGGCGGCGCGGCCTGCGCGGTCGTGGCGGTGACCAGGGACAGCAGGGCCAGCAGGGTCACACGCCGCAGGCAGCGGACCATCAGGGAGGCGGGCGTCATCGGGAGCTCACGGCACGGGGGGAGAAGCGGCGATGGTCGAAGGCGCCGCGAACGCCCGTCAAGGGCCGCCGCCGTGCCCTTCCCTTCAGGGCGCCGGACGCCGCTGCAGCGCCAGCACGCCCATCAACACCGCCAACGCCAGGTAGGCGCCGGTGAACTGCCAGCAGATCGTCGCGGCCAGGTCCCCGAGCTGCCACGGCACATAGATGCCGCCGCTGGGGATCACCGAGTGGATCACGCCGAACAGCGTGAACAGCGCCGCCACCAGCCAGAACGCCGCCGCGCGCCGCAGCACGCCGTCGATCATCGCCACCACCGCGCCGGTCCACAGCATCGCGGTGATGATGAAGCCGTTGCCCAGCACCGCGATCACCGCCATCTCCGGCAGGCCGTGGCCATCGAGCGTGCTGGCCATCGCGGCGAAGGCCTCCGGCGCGATCCAGCCATGCGCCTTGATCAGCAGCAGATAGGCCACCGACGGCAGGAAGCCCAGCACCATCGCGCCGGCATGCCGCTGCGGCGTGGCCTGGAAGGCCTGGGTGGTGATGTCGATGGCCACGTACACGATGATCGGCGAGAGCACCGCCAGCGGCAGCCACTGCACCAGCATCGAGACGATGCCCAGCATGCCGCCGATGCCGATGAACAGGCCGGTGAGCAGCGTGTAGCCGCTGCGCGCGCCCATGTGCTTGTAGGCCGGCTGGCCGATGTAGGGGGTGGTCTGCGCCACGCCGCCGCACACGCCCGCCACCAGTGTGGCGATGGCCTCGACCAGCAGGATGTCGCGGGTGCGGTAGTCGTCGCCCGCCGCGCGCGCGCTCTCGGACACGTTGATGCCGCCGACCACCATCAACAGGCCGAACGGCAGCAGCAGCGGCAGATACGGCACCGCGTAGGAGAGCCCCTGCACGAAGCCCAGCGACGGCCACGGCAGCGCGATATGAGGCGCCACCAGCGCCGGCAGCTGGAAGCCCGGCGCCCCCAGCCCCGCGAGACCGAGCGCGTAATACAGCACCGTGCCGACGACGAAGGCCACCAGCACCCCGGGCAGGCGGATCGGCAGCCGCCCCTTGGCGATCAGCACGTACAGCAGCAGGCCGAGGGTGAGCAGGCCGACCACGGGCGACTTGAGCGTCTCCAGCAGCGGCAGCAGGCCCATCAGCACCAGCGCGATGCCGGCGATCGAGCCCAGCAGCGCCGCACGCGGCAGCGCGCGCGTGACCGCCTCGCCGAAGAAGGACAGCACCAGCTTGAACAGCCCCATCACCACCAGCGCGCCCATGCCCAGCTGCCAGGTGGCGATCGCCGCGGCGTCCGGCGCCATGCCACCGCTCTTGAAGCCGACGAAGGCCGGGCCCAGCACCAGCAGCGCCATGCCGATGCTGGTCGGCGCGTCCAGGCCCAGCGGCATGGCGGTGACGTCCTCGCGCCCGGTGCGCTGCGCCAGCCGCCGCGCCATCACCGTATAGGCCAGGTTGCCGACCAGCACGCCGAACGCAGTGCCGGGGAACATGCGCCCGAACACCACCTCGGCCGGGAACTGGAAGATCCCCACCAGCGCCATCGCGATAAAGCCCAGGATCGACAGGTTGTCGACGACCAGGCCGAAGAAGCCGTTGAGGTCGCCGGCGACGAACCAGCGCGGGCGCACCGGCGCCGGCGAAGCGGATGAGGACATGCGGGAGGGCCAAGCGTGGGGACCGCGCGATGGTACGACGCCCGCGCGCCCCTGACAGCGCGATGCCATGCACAAAGCGTCCTGCCCGAGTCGGTGGGAGCCACTGTCTACCAGACCAAGTGGCGACCTCCTTGTAGAGCGGAGCTTGCTCCGCTGCTCTTCGTTCGGTTCGTGGGGAAGGCCCCAGCGGAGCAAGCTCCGCTGCTCTTCGTTCGGTTCGTGGGGAAAGCCTCAGCGGAGCAAGCTCCGCTCTACAGGTCGGCCCCGTGCGGGGCGACTACTTCTTGTTGAGGAAGTTGGTGGTCAGCAGTTCCTTGACGTCGCCCAGGCGCCCGCTCAGCACGGCCTTGGCCGCATACAGCGCGGTGCCGGCCACCTGCCCGGCCTCGATCTGCGGCGGCATAACCAGCTCGGTCGGGCTGGTGTGCACGTCCAGCAGCGCCGGGCCGGGATGGGCCAGGAAGTCGCGCACCGCCTGCTCCAGGTCGGCGCTGCGGGTCACGGTGCGGCCGTAGTAGCCGATCACCTCGGCCAGCCGGCCGAAGTCCGGGTTCTTCAGATCGGTGTAGTTGTCCAGCAGGCCTTCGACCTTCTGCTCCAGCTCGACGAAGTTGAGCGAGCTGTTGTTGTAGACCACCACCTTGATCGGCAGGTCTTCCTGGATGGCGGTGAGCAGATCGCCCAGCAGCATGGCGATCCCGCCATCGCCGGACAGCGAGATCACCTGCCGCTGCGGGAAGGCCTTCTGCAGGCCCAGCGCCTGCGGCATCGCATTGGCCATCGTGCCGTGCAGCAGGCTGGGCAGCGTGCGGCGGCGGCCGTTGACGCGGATATGGCGCAGCACCCACACCATCGGCGAGCCGCCGTCGGCGGTGAACAGCGCATCGTCATCGGCGTAGCGGTCCAGCAGCGCGGTCAGGTGCTGAGGATGGATGAGCTCGCCCTCGCCCGGCTGCTCCTCCTCGGCGCGCTTGGCCATGGCCTTGTCGCGGTGCGCGATGCACTCGTCCAGGAAGCCGCTGTCCTCGCGCTGGGTCAACAGCGGCAGCAGCGCCTCCAGGGTGGGGCCGATGTCGCCGACCACGCCCAGATCGATCGGATGGCGCCGACCCAGATGGCTGCCGTCCCGATCCACCTGCACGATCGTGGCCTTGTCCGGATAGAACTGGCCCCACGCGAAGTCCGCGCCTAGCAGCAGCAGCGTGTCGCAGGCCATCAGCGTGTGATAACCGGACTCGATGCCGAAGATGCCGGTCATGCCCATGTTGTAGGGGTTGTCGTATTCGACGAAGTCCTTGGCGCGCGAGGTGTGCGCGATCGGCGCCTTGAGCCGTGCGCCCAGCGCGACCAGCGCATCGTGCGCGCCCTCGCAGCCGGCGCCGGCGTAGATGCCGATCTTGGTACCGCGGTCGAGCAGCTCGGCCATGCGCTGCAGCTCGCCGTCGTTGGGCCGCAGCACCGGCGCGGCGTGGTGCACGGCAAAGGACACGTCGTGCTTGACCTGTGCCTGGCTGATGTCGGCCGGCAGGATCACCACCGCCACGCCGCGTCGGCTGATCGCCGCTTGGCAGGCCAGCGCGACCACGCGCCGCGCCTGCTCCGGGCTGTGCACCTGTTCGCAGAACACGCTGCAGCTGCTGTAGACCGCCTTGAAGTCCACTTCCTGCGGAAACTCCATGCCCAGCTCGGGCGTGACGATCTGGCTGGCGATCAGCACCATCGGTGCGCGGTTGCGGTTGCTCTCGAACACGCCGTTGATGAAGTGCAGGCTGCCCGGCCCGCACGAGCCCGCGCAGGCGGTCAGCTGGCCGCTGATCAGCGAGTCGGCACCGGCGGCGAAGGCGCCGGCCTCCTCGTGGCGCATGTGCACCCACTGGATCGAACTGCGGTGGATAGCGTCGGTGACATGGTTGAGGGTGTCGCCGACGATGCCGTAGCAATGCCGAACGCCCGCCGCCTCCAGGGTCTCGACGACGATCTCTGCAACGCGCTTGCTCATGGGGATGACCTTCGAACATGGGGTCCTGGAGGCTAGCCAGCGCGCGGTGAGGCTCACGTGCGCTTCGTGCGACATTCGATTGCAGCGCGGCGTCGCGCGCACCAAAGGCACGCCTCGCGTGCCTTTGGTGCGCGTTGGTGATCGATGCAGGCGCCAGGGGCTTTCGCCCTCCGCATGGAAGTCGTTGTTTAACCGCTTTCGCGGGAACGACGATGCGAGGCTTGCTCGCGGTTTTGCACTGCAAACGCAAAGCTCGTCATCCCCGCGAACGCGGGGATCCATGGACTTTAATCCAGGCCTCGCGTTGCGATACGGCGCCCACCACGCGATGCACAAGACCTACGCCAAAGCGGAAAAGTCAGACACGCACGGCCGGCCCCCGACGGCTTCAACCCATCGCACCGACGGTTTCGGCCGCAACCACCGTCGATCGCGCTGAAACGTAGACGGGGCGGTCTTTCTGTCGATTTTGTCAGTGGGTTGTGAAACCGATTACAGAATGGTAAAAAACGCTTGGCGGACGCGCTCCGCCAGGGGATTCCTCGTAGTCGCAGTGTCCGTTCGCCACGTCCGCACAGGACGCGTTGCCGTGGCCGCAGTTCTTGCCATCCGCGATCCGCATGTCTCATTGGTCCTCCCGGCCGGTGCGGACGCGCTCAACCACGCCCCGGAGACCCGATCCATGTCGTTTTCCCGCTCCCTCCTGTTCCACGCCCTGGCGGCCGCGCTCGCGCTGTCGGCCAGCCCCTCTGCCTTCGCCCAATCCACGACCGGCACGCTGTACGGCCAGGCCGAGGCCGGCAGCACCATCCGCATCCAGAGCGCCACGGGCACCACCCGCGAGATCCAGGTCGGTGCCGATGGCCAGTACCGCAGCCCGGCCCTGCCGGTGGGCGAATACACCCTGAGCGCGGTCCGCGACGGCCAGCCGCTCGGCGCCGACGCCCACGTGCTGGTGAAGGTCGGCGTGGCCTCGGAAGTGTCCTTCGCCGCGCCCGCGGCGACGGCAGGCGCCACCAACCTGGGCGCCGTCAAGGTGTCGGCCTCGGCGGTGCCGAGCATCGACGCCTCCGCGGTGGACTCGCGCACGGTCATCACCGCCAGCCAACTGGCGCGCCTGCCGCTGGCCCGCAACGCCGAGGACATCGCCAAGCTGGCACCGGGCGTGGTCGCCAACAGCGGCGGCTTCCACAGCGACACGGGCAAGGAGCTGGTGAGCTTCGGCGGCTCCTCGCCGACCGAGAACGCCTACTACATCAACGGCTTCAACACGACCGACCCGCTCAACACCGCCGGCGGCCTGACCCTGCCCTACGGCGCCATCGACCAGCAGGAGATCTACACCGGCGGCTACAGCGCGCAGTTCGGCCGCTCCGACGGCGGTGTGATCAACGCGGTCGGCAAGCACGGCACCAACCAGTGGCACTACGGCGCGCAGGTGCTTTGGCAGCCGGACTGGGGCCGGGCCGAGGCCAAGAATTCCCACTACGCCAACGGCCTGCCGGATTCGCCGCTGGCCGGCGACCTGTATCACTACAACGGCGCCAACCGCACCGACAGCTACACCGTCTCGGCCTACGCCGGCGGCCCGATCATCCGCGACCGGCTGTTCTTCTTCGCCGCCGGCGAGTTCCAGCGCGACTGGACCGATTCCACCAACACGCTGGACAGCGGCGGCAACTACGTCAGCCAGACCAGCAAGATGCCGCGCGCCTACGTCAAGCTCAACTGGAACATCAACGACAACAACCTGCTGGAGCTGACCGGCGTGCGCGACCGGCTGGATAGCTCCAGCAACGTCTACGGCTACGACTACAAGACCCTGACGCGCAGCGGCTTTCTGTACGCCAACGGCGACAGCCAGTACGGCGGCGACATGTGGGTGGCCCGCTATACCGGCTACCTGACCGACACGCTCACCCTCTCGGCCACCTACGGCGAGATGGACACCAAGATGTACAACGCGCAGCCGCCCAACTACGACCCCACCCTGGTGCGCGTGGACAACTGGACCTACCAGAACCCGGCGCTCAACGGCGGCACGCCGCGCTACAACAACCAGATCCAGGGCGACCTCAGCGAACCGGACCGCGGCAACCATTCCAGCAACCTGCGCGTGGACCTGGCCTGGACCCTGGGCAACCACACCCTCAGCGCCGGCATCGACAACATCCGCTCGCAGGCCCTGGACCAGGGTGGCCATGCGCCGGGCCCGGGCTATGTCTGGTCCTACCAGCGCGCCGACGATCCCAGCCTGCCGCTGGACGCCTCGCACGGCATCGGCCCGGTGGCCGGCTTCCCCAACGGCGCTGCGGGCTACTACGTCCAGCGCAACACCTGGAGCGGCATCACCACCATCAGCTCCTCGCAGAAGGCGCAGTACATCGAGGACAAGTGGCAGGTGGCCGACAACCTGCTGCTGAGCATCGGCCTGCGCAACGACCAGTTCACCAACTTCAACTCCGACGGCGTGCCCTACATCCGCCAGACCAAGCCGCAATGGGCGCCGCGCCTGGGCGCGGCCTGGGACGTGCACGGCGATTCGAGCTTCAAGGTCTACGCCAACGCCGGACGCTACTACCTGGGCCTGCCGCTCAACCCCGGCCTGATCGTCGCCGCCGGCTTCTACAACACCACCCACCTGTACACCTACTCGGGCATCGCCGCCGATGGTTCGCCCACCGGGCTGACCGATATCTCCGGCGAGTACTCGGCGCTCAACCAGTTCGGACAGGCGCCCGATCCCAAGACCGCCACCGCGCGCACGCTGGAGCCGGAATACCAGGATGAGTTCATCCTGGGCTTCGAACACACGCTGGGCGATGCCTGGGTGTGGGGCCTGAAGAGCACCTACCGCAATCTGCGCAACGCGATCGACGACTTCTGCTCGATGTCGCAGGTCGCCGCCGCGGCCAATGCCGCCGGGCACGATGTGGCCAACTTCAACACCTGCTATCTGATCAATCCCGGCCGCACCAACGTCTTCACCATGATCGATGGGGACGGCTCGTACTTCGACTTCCCGATGAGCATGCAGGACCTGGGCTTCAAGCAGAAGCTGATCCGCAAGTACTACGGCCTGGAGGCGGTGCTCGAGCATCCGGTCGCCGACAACTGGTACGGCAAGGCCAGCTATGTGTTCTCGCGCAGCTACGGCAACACCGAGGGCCAGGTGCGTTCGGATGCCAGCCAGGGCGGCACCTCCACCAGCTACGACTGGGACAACTGGACGATCATGGAGAACGCCAACGGACCGCAGAACAACGACCACACCCATCAGCTCAAGCTCTACGGCTACTACACCTTCTCGCCGGAGTGGCTGGTGTCGGCCAACTTCGCGGCCGTGTCGGGCACGCCGCGCCACTGCCTGAGCTTCTACGGCCAGCAGCAGCTCGATCCGCTGGGCTATGGCAGCGTCTACCACTTCTGCAACGGTGAACCCTCGCCTCCGGGCAAGCAGGGCCGCATGCCGTGGATGACCCAGCTGGACCTGGGCGTGACCTGGACGCCGGACTTCGGCGATCACCGCCTGGCCTTCACCGGCAGCATCTTCAACGTGCTCGACAGCCAGGTCGCGCTGCAGCGCTACGCCTTCGCCCAGACCACGCCCAGCACCGACGCCAGTCCCAACAACCCGCTGTTCCAGACCGTCACCATCCGCCAGCCACCGCGCTCGATCCGGCTGTCGGTGTCCTACGACTTCTGACGTGGGGCCTGGTGCAGGCGGGCGATGTCCTCGCCCGCCTGCACCGATGCTTCAAAGCGGCAAGTGCAGGAACTGGTTGAAATCGCTGGCGACATAGTCGCCGAACGCCGGCCCGTTGCTGAAGCCGCGCTTGCGGTACAGGGCCAGCGCCGGCTCGAAGGCCTCGCCCGACCCGGTTTCCAGGCTCAGGCGGCGCAGGCCGCGGGCCTTCGCCACCTCGATGATGTGGTCCAGCACGGCGGCCGCCGCGCCCTGGCGCAGACGGTCCGGATGGGTGCGCATGGACTTGAGCTCGCCGGTGCCCTCGCCCCAGTCCTTGAGCGCGCCGATGGCGACCAGCGCCTGCCCACGCCAGGCGCTCCACACCGTCATGCCCGGCGCCTGCAGGCCGCTCAGATCCAGCGCGAACACGCTGCCCGGCGGCGAATTGGCGTGCATCTGGCGCAGGTGGTACTCGAGCAGCGCGCGGATCTGCGCGCCGCTCAGATCGTCGATGCGGATCTGGAAAGGCAAGGCGCTCAGAACGACACCTCCACCGGCTGACGCGACCACAGCACCGACTGGTGGCCGGTGGCCTGCTTCCACGCCAGGCGGATGGCCTCGATGTCGGCGCGGCGCTGAGGCGTGTCCTCGTGCAAGATCACCAGCACCTTGGTCTTCAGCCGCTCCGGCGCCGCGGCGCCGCGGAACAGCCACTGGCCGTAGCCATCCAGCACGGTCAAACCATCCGGGAAACGCGCGGTGACCTCCTTGTCGAGGAAGGCGCGCCACTGCGCCTCGCTGATCGGCTGGTCCTCGTGCCGCCCGCCCGGCCCTTCCTCCACGCCCACGCCGAAGTACAACTCGCTGCGCACCCAGCCGCTGGCCTGCGCCGGCCGCAAGGCATCGCCCTGCAGGGTCGCGCTGACGGCGGCGGGCGCGGGGTGCGAAGGCGCGACGCTGGCACAGGCGCTCAAGGTGAACAGAACGGCGATCAACGGGGCACGCAGCAGCATCGGCAGGGTCTCGGTGGGGGGCGGAAACGGGCAAGGAGAACACGATCGAAAGGCCGACGCGGCGCGATGACGAATAACCGCCCGGCATGAGCTCATGCCGCACGGCACCGAGCCACGGCTCGCGCGTCGCCTTTACGTCAAGTTAATATATCGCTTCATCCGGATGGATGCAGCAATCCTTGCCGACCCCAGTCGCCGCCACGGCCGGCGCGACCGGTCGCGACCGTTATCGCTTCAGGAGAGAACCGCCATGTCGTCCCCGTTCGTCAGGCCGCTGAGCCTGGCCATCGCCCTGGCCCTGTCGGCCCCCGCCTTCGCCCAGGACGCCGCCCCGGCCACCGCCACCAACCTGGACACGGTGATCGTCACCGGCACCCGCGCCAGCAACCGCACGGTGCTCGAGTCCACCGCGCCGGTGGATGTGCTCACCGCCGAGGACATCCGCAAGGCCGGCGTAGTCAATGGCGAACTGGGCAGCGCGCTGCAGGCGCTGCTGCCCTCGTTCAACTTCCCGCGTCAGTCCAACTCCGGCGGCGCCGACCACGTGCGCGCCGCGCAGCTGCGCGGGCTTTCGCCCGACCAGGTGCTGGTGCTGGTCAACGGCAAGCGCCGCCACACCTCGGCCCTGGTCAACACCGACAGCAAGATCGGCAAGGGCACCACGCCGGTCGATTTCAACGCCATCCCGATCAGCGCGATCAAGCGCATCGAGGTGCTGCGCGACGGCGCCGGCGCGCAATACGGCTCGGATGCGGTGGCCGGGGTGATCAACGTGATCCTGGACGACGATCCGGACGCCAGCGCGATCGAGGCCAGTTTCGGCGCCAACCACACCGATGTCGAACCGATCCACCGCGAGATCACCGACGGCCAGACCAGCTTCTTCAGCGCCAAGGTCGGCGATCGCATCGGCGAGGACGGCTTCTTCAAGCTGGGCGTGGAGCTGAAGAACCGCGAAGGCACCAACCGCGCCGGCTTCGACCAGATTCCCTTCTTCGAGGAGCAGACGCCGGACAACCTGGCCCTGGCCGGCAAGCGCAACTACGTGCTGGGCGACGGCAAGTCCAAGGACCTCAACGCCTGGATCAACGCCGCGGTGCCGTTCGGCGCCACCTCCGAGTTCTATGCCTTCGGCACCTTCAACCAGCGCGACACGCAGGGCGCCAACTACTTCCGCTATCCCGACAGCGTGGCCAACTGGAAGCAGGTCTACCCGCGCGGCTACCGCCCAGTGTCGCTGGGCGAGAACCGCGACGCCCAGGCCGTGGCCGGCGCGCGCGGCCAGTGGGGCGAATGGGCTTACGACGCCAGCCTGGACTACGGGCACAACGACTTCACCTACCGGCTGAAGGATTCGCTCAACGCCTCGCTCGGCCCGGGCAGCCCCACGCGCTTCAAGACCGGCGACTACGCCTTCGACCAGACCGTGGCCAACCTGGACCTGAGCCGGGTGTTCGAGGCCGGCACGGCCACCCACACGCTGGGCACCGGCGTGGAGTTCCGCCGCGAGCGCTACGAGACCGGCGCCGGCGACCCGGCCAGCTACGCGGCCGGCCCCTACACCGACCGCCCGACCGGCTCGCAGGCCGGCGGCGGCCTGACCCCGCAGGACGTGGCCGACCTGTCGCGCAACGTCGCCAGCGCTTACGCCTCGCTGTCCAGCCAGTTCGGCGAGCACTTCTCCACCGACATCGCCGGCCGCTACGAGCACTACCAGGACTTCGGCGGCCAGTGGACCGGCAAGCTGGCCGCGCGCTACGAGTTCGTGCCCGCCTTCGCCGTGCGCGCGGCGGTGTCCAACAACTTCCGCGCGCCCTCGCTGAGCCAGATCGGCTACGAGGCCACCTCCACCGGCTACGACGCCGCCGGCCGCCTGGTGCAGGGCCGGCTGCTGTCGGTCAACAACCCCATCGCCCAGGCGCTGGGCGCCCAGCCGCTCAAGCCGGAGAAGTCGCACAACTACAGTCTCGGCTTCACCAGCCGCATCGGCAGCCAGTTCGACCTGTCGCTGGACTTCTTCCAGATCGACATCGACGACCGCGTCGCGCTGTCCGAGGACATCACCGGCGATGCGCTGACCGATTTCGTGCAGGACCGCTTCGGCGTGGGCGGCGTGCAGAGCGCCAGCTTCTTCGTCAACGCCGCCGACACTCGCACCCGCGGCGCGGAACTGGTCAGCAACTGGCGCCAGTCCGTCGGCGATGGTCAGCTGCTGCTGACCGGCACCTGGAGCTACGCCAAGACCGAGTTGAAGCATCTGGTCGCCACGCCCGGGCAGCTGCTCGCGCTGGACCCGGACTACGTGCTGTTCGGCGTGGAAGAGAGCAACACGCTGACCGAGGCCACGCCGCGCACGCGCGCCGCGCTGGCGGCGAGTTGGAGCGACGACAAGTGGTCGCTGACCTCGCGCCTGAGCCGTTATGGCAAGGCCACGCGCGTGTTCGACTTCGGCGACGGCTTCGTTCCGCGCCAGACCTATAGCGCCGAGTACCAGCTTGATGCGGAAGTCGAATACCGCATCACGCCGCAGTGGAGCATCGCCCTGGGCGGGCAGAACCTGCTCGACCAGTATCCGGACCGCTCGATCCCGGATATCGCCTACTTCGGCAACCTGCCCTACGACGTGCTCTCGCCGATCGGCAGCAACGGCGCGTACTACTACGGGCGGGTGCGCTTCACCTTCTGAAGCCGCCCTCAGTCCAGGAAGCGGTCGCGTTGCTCGGGGCTGGGCACGGTGCAGGTGGCGCCGGCCCAGCGCCGGCGGTTGCGGGCGACCCAGCGATAGACGCGGTCGCGCGCGCCGCGCGGCACGGCGCGCGCGGCCGTAGCCAGCACCGGCCAGCCGCCGCCGAGGCCACCGAGCACGCGCGCGATGGCGTCGGTCTCGACGTGGGCGCCGTCGCGGTCTACCAGCAGGAACGAGGACGGGTCGTGCGGGTCCAGGCCGTGCTCGGCCAGCAGGGCCGCGCCGGTGCGGCCCTGCATGGCGGCGAAGCGATAGCGCGCGGCGCGATCGTGACGCAGCAGGAAGCGCACCCAGCCGTTGCACATGGCGCACGCGCCGTCGAACACGATGATCGCCGCGCCCCGCGTCTCCACGGCGGAATCGCCGCCGGAGGGCGCGGGCGCGCTCATGTCGGCGCCCGCCACACCAGGGTGGCCATGCGACCGCTGCGGCGGTCGCGGCGATGCGAGAAGAAGCGCTGCGGGTCGCCGATGGTGCACAGCGTGCCGCCGTGCACGTCGGTCACGCCGACCGCGGCCAGGCGTCGGCGCGCCAGCGCGTACAGGTCCACGCGCCAGTGGCCGGGGCGGGTCGCGACGAAGGCCGCGGCGGCGCCGGGGTCGCTCGCGGTGAACGCGTCGAACACGTCCTGGCCGATCTCATAGGCCTCCGGTCCCGCCGCCGGGCCCAGCCAGGCGCGCACATGCGCGGCCGGCGTGCGCATCGCGGCGACGGTGCGCTCCAGCACCCCATCGGCCAGCCCGCGCCAGCCAGCGTGGGCGGCGGCCACCTCGCTGCCGTCGGCGGCGGCGAACACCACCGGCAGGCAGTCGGCGGTGAGGATGGCCAGCACCACGCCGGGTACGTCGGTGACGGCGGCGTCGCCTTCCGGTTCATCGTCCTGCGCGCGCGGCGCGCCGAGCGGTGTCTCGAAGCGCGCCACACCGGTGCCATGCACCTGGCGCAGCCAGTGCGGCAGCGACGGCAGGCCCGCCAACGCGGCCAGCTCGGCGCGGTTGGCCTCCACCTGTGCGGGGTCATCGCCCGCGGCGGCGCTGCGGTTGCCCAGGTTGAAGGTGTCAAACGGCGCAGCCGAGCCGCCGGCACCGAAGCGCAGCGTCACCAGCGCGCGCACGCCGGGCGGCGCGGGCCAGTGCGCGGGCAGCAGGGCGCTCACTTGCGCTTGTGCGCGGCCGCGTCGTCGCGCAGCGCCGCCATCAGCGCCAGCATGTCGGCCGGGACCGGCGCACTGGTGCGCACCGGCTCGCCGGTGGTCGGGTGGCTGAACTCCAGCGTCTCGGCGTGCAGGGCCTGGCGGCGGAAGCCGCGCAGCTGGGCGTTGAGTTCCTCGCTCGCCCCGCGCGGCAGGCGCAGCGGACCGCCGTAGAGCGGATCGCCGACGATGGGAAAGCGCAGATGCGCCATGTGCACACGGATCTGGTGGGTACGGCCGGTCTCCAGCCGGCACTCGACCGCGGTATGGCCGCGGAAGCGTTCGCGCAGGCGCACGTGGGTGACCGCATCGCGCCCGTCCTCGCGCACGGCCATCTTCAGCCGGTCGCGCGGATGGCGGTCGATCGGCGCATCGACGGTCGCGCCGGACACCATCGCGCCGACCACCACCGCCAGATACTGCCGATGCACCTCGCGTGCCGAGAGCTGCGCCACCAGCGAGTTGTGCGCCGGCAGGGTCTTGGCCACGACCATGACCCCGGAGGTGTCCTTGTCCAGGCGATGGACGATGCCGGCGCGCGGCAGCGCGGACAGCGCCGGGTCGCGGAACAGCAGGGCGTTGACCAGGGTGCCGGTCGGGTTGCCGGCGCCGGGGTGGACCACCAGCCCGGCCGGCTTGTCCAGCACCAGGACCTCGCTGTCCTCGTACAGCACCTGCAGGGGGATGTCCTCGGGCTGGGCGTGGGTCTGGGGGTCCAGCACGGCGTCCAGCGTGGCGACCTGGCCGGGGGTGACCGGGTCGCGCGGGCGCACCACCTCGCCGTCCAGGCGCGCGTCGCCGGACTTGATCCATTCGGACAGGCGCGAGCGGGAAAACTCGGGGAACAGCTCGGCCAGCACCGCGTCGAACCGGCGCCCGGCCGCGTGCGTGGGTACCTGGGCGCTGCGCGGGACCTGTGTGGCGGGGGCGTCCAGGGGGGCGTCGTCGTCGGCTACGGCAGTCATCCGGTCAAGCGGTTCCAGTGAAGAAGTTGGCCGGAATTCATGGCCCGGCAGCCGCCTAGGCTATCATCGCCCCCTCGTTTCCCCGATGCGGCCCGTCCGCCAGCCCATGTCCCAGCGTTTCGCAGCCCCGTCCGCCCGCGCCACCGTCCGCGTCCTGCTCCTGCTCCTGGTGGTGGCCCTCACGGCCACAGGCTGCGGCCGCAACAAGAAGGACAAGGCGGTCGACTCGCGCCCGGTCGAGGCCATCTACACCGAAGCCCACACCGACATGACCCGCGGCAACTGGTCCGGTGCGGAGAAGCAGTTCCAGTCGCTGATCGCCCAGTACCCGTACGGCCCGTACACCGAGCAGGCGCAGATGGAGCTGGCCTACGCGCAGTACAAGTCGGGCAAGCTGGAGGAGGCCGTGTCGAGCATCGACCGCTTCCTGCGCACCTACCCGACCCAGCGCAACGTGCCCTACATGTACTACCTGCGCGGCCTGGCCAATTCCAACCGCGACACGGTGTTCCTGCAGAAGGTCTGGAGCCTGGATTCCAGCCGCCGCGACCTGTCCACCCCGTTGCAGGGCTATAGCGACTTCAACACCGTCTCCGAGCGCTACCCCAACAGCCGCTACGCCGCCGACGCGCGCCTGCGCATGGTCCAGCTGCGCAATACCTTCGCCCGCCACGAGATGGACACCGCGCTGTACTACCTGCACCGCGGCGCCTACACCGCCGCCGTGGGCCGCGCCAAGTACATCCTGGAGACCCTGCCGCAGAGCGAGTACCAGTACGACGCCGTCGCCCTGCTGGGCGAGGCCTACACCCGTCTGGGCAACAAACAGCTGGCCGACGATGCGCGCCGCGTGCTGCAGATGAACGACCCGCAGCACCCTTGGCTGGCCGGCAAGTGGCCGGACTTCCCCTCGACCATACGCAAGCTCAACCCCTTCGCCGGCGAGAAGTCGGCGCTGGATAACGAGCGCGAAGACGCCCACTGAGCGAAGCGGATCGTTGTGGGATGAAAGGGGCCTTTGAGGCCCCTTTTCTTTTTTGGTGGCAGAAGGCGCCAACAAGAGCGGGGTCGCGCGGAAGCGCTGAGCCTTCTCTGGCGTTCGGCACGAAAGTCCCTGGGTTCCCGCTTTCGCGGGAACGACGATGGTGGTGTGATCGGTTGGGCGACGATATCCGCGCCATTGACGACTCCAAGGCACGGCTGCGGTTGGAATCCAGCATCGCGCCGTGGCGCTGGGCCGCGTGCGCGCCACGCCCTAAGCTGAGGCGACTCTCCCGCTCCCAAGGTCCGTGCGTGTCCTCACCTCATGTCCTGCACTACAGCGCCTTCACCGATCGGCCCGAGGGCGGCAATCCGGCCGGCGTGGTCCTCGATGCCTCGGGCATGGCGACGGCGGACATGCAGGCGCTGGCCACGCGGCTGGGCTATTCCGAATCGATCTTCGTCCAGCCGGGCGAGGCGGGCGCGTTCGACGTGCGCTACTTCAGTCCGCTGGACGAAGTGCCGTTCTGTGGGCACGCCACCATTGCCGGCGCGGTCGCGCTGGCGCAGCGCGACGGCCCGGGCACGCTGCGCTTCCGCACCCGCGCCGGCCTGGTCGAGGTGGTCACCGCACGCGAGGACGCCGGCATCGGCGCGACCCTGACCAGCGTCGCCCCGCACGTGCTGCCCGCGCTGCCGCCGGGCCTGCTCGACCTGGCCCTGACCCGGTTGCGCTGGAGCGCCGACGAGCTGGACCCGGCGCTGCCGCCGGCCATCGCCTACGCCGGCGCGCGCCACCTGATCCTGGCCGCTGCCACGCGCGAGCGGCTGGCGCGGCTGGACTACGACTTCGCCGGGCTCAAGGCGCTGACGCAGGCGCACGAGCTGGCCACGGTGGCGCTGGTCTGGCGCGTCTCGGAGCACGCATTCGCCGCGCGCAATCCCTTCCCCGCCGGCGGCGTGGTCGAGGATCCGGCCACCGGCGCGGCCGCGGCGGCCTTCGGCGCCTATCTGCGCGCGCTCGGCGCGGTCCAGGCGCCGACCGACCTCCACATCGTGCAGGGCGAGGACATGGGCCGGCCGAGCCAGCTGCGGGTGCACATCCCGGCGGCGGGTCCGATCCGGGTGAGCGGGCGCGCCGTGCCGATTCCGGCGCCGGCTCAGGCCGGGTAGCGGTTGCTGATCGGGTAGCGGCGCTCGCGGCCGAAGGCGCGTAGGGAGACCTTCGGGCCGGGGGCGGCCTGCTGGCGCTTCCATTCGTTGACCCGCACCAGGCGCAGCATACGGTGGACGGTGTCGGCGTCGAAGCCGGCGGCGATGATCTCCTCGCGCGACTGCTCCAGATCGACATAGCGCAGCAGGATCGCGTCGAGCACGTCGTAGGGCGGCAGCGAGTCCTGGTCGAGCTGGTTCTCGCGCAGCTCGGCCGAGGGCGGGCGGTCGATCACCGCCGGCGGGATCACCGGCGCGCCGCCTACGGTGTTGCGCCAGCGCGACAGCGCGAACACCTCGGTCTTGTACAGGTCCTTGATCGGCGCATAGCCGCCGCACATGTCGCCGTAGATGGTGGCGTAGCCGACCGCGTACTCGCTCTTGTTGCCGGTGGTCAGCAGCAGCCCGCCGAACTTGTTGGACAGGGCCATCATGATCGCCCCGCGCGCGCGCGACTGCAGGTTCTCCTCGGTGGTATCGACCGGGTGGCCTTCGAACAACGACCCCAGCGCCTCCAGGTAGCCCTTGAACGGCGCCTCGATCGCCACGGTCTCCATGCGCACGCCCAGCGCGCGGCACTGTTCCTCGGCCAGCGAGTTGGACAGCCCGGCGGTGTAGCGCGAGGGCATGCGCACGGCGGTGACGTTGTCGGCGCCCAGCGCATCGACGGCCAGCGCCAGCACCATCGCCGAGTCGATGCCGCCGGACAGCCCCACCCAGACCTTGCTGAAGCCGTTCTTGCCACAGTAGTCGGCGATGCCGCGCACCACCGCGCGCCAGGCCAGCCCGTCGCGGCTCTCGTCGCCCTCGTCGCGCCACAGCACCGGCGAGAACACGCGCGTGGCGGCGTCGTAGTCGGCCACCAGCCACTGCTCGGCGAAGGCCACCGCCGCCGGCGAGATCTCGCCGTTGCCGCTGGCCACCACCGAGGCGCCGTCGAACACCAGCGCGTCCTGGCCGCCGACCACGTTGAGATAGGCCAGCGCCACGCCGGTCTCGGCCACGCGCTGGGCCAGCAGCGCATCGCGCTGGGCGTGCTTGCCGTGTTCGAACGGCGAGGCGTTGGGCACCAGCACCAGCTGCGCGCCGGCGCGCGCGGTGTCGGCCAGCGGTTCGGCGAACCACAGGTCCTCGCAGATCACCACGCCCACCGGCACGCCCTTGACCTCGAACACGCAGCTGCCGCCGTCGGGATCGACGTGGAAGTAGCGGCGTTCGTCGAAGACGTTGTAGTTGGGCAGTTCGCGCTTGCGATACGTCGCTTCGATGCGGCCGTCGCGCAGCACGCTGGCGGCGTTGTAGAGCACGCTGCCGGCGCTCTCGGGCCAGCCCACCACCGCGACGATGCCGGTCGCGGCCTGGGCGACCTGGGCCAGCGCGCGGTGGCAGTCGGCCAGGAACGAGGGCCGCATCAGCAGGTCCTCCGGCGGATAGCCGCTCAGCGCCAGCTCGGGGAACAGCACCACGTCGGCGCCGTATTCGTCGCGGGCGATGGCGATCTGCTCGATGATGCGCCGGGTGTTGCCCGCCACGTCGCCGACCGGATAGTCGAACTGGGCCATGGCGATGCGAAGCGTTGCGGGCATGGGTCACCTGATGCGATGCGGGACAGACCCGCGCATTATTTCAGAAGCGCCCGGTCGGCCTGTGCGAACGACGCGGCGGGCGCGACCGTCGGTAAAGTCGGACCTCGTCGGTAAAGCCTCATCGTCACCCAGGCGGATCCCCGCTGTGTAGAGCGGAGCTTGCTCCGCTGGGGCTTTCCCGAAGACCGATCGAAACGCAGCGGAGCAAGCTCCGCTCTACAAGGAGGCGGCGGCTTGATCTGGGGATTGTCTCCCCACCCAATCCACCGCCGTGCCTTTGCTCGGTGTGAACCGCCATGCCGGCGATGGGCTTTCCCTGGCCTCCTCCCTCAAATTCCGCACCGGCTCCCCAATCAGCGCTTCGCTCACTTGCCGAAGAACGCCGCCACATCGGCCACTTCGCGGGTCCGCGCGAACGGCGGCAGCGATTGCATGAACACTCGGCCATAGGCCTTGCCGGACAGGCGCGGGTCGCACAGCACCAGCACGCCGCGGTCGGTCTCGCTGCGGATCAGCCGGCCCACGCCCTGCTTGAGCGCGATCACCGCCTGGGGCAGCTGTTCGTCGCGGAAGGGGTTGCCGCCGGCGTTGCGGATCGCCTCCAGCCGCGCCTCGAACACCGGGTCGTCCGGCGCGGCGAAAGGCAGCTTGTCGATGGCGACCACGCTCAAGGCCTCGCCGACCACATCCACGCCCTCGCGGAAGCTGGCCGAGCCCAGCAGCACGCCATTGCCCGATTCGCGGAAGCGCTGCAGCAGCGTGGCGCGCGGCGCCTGGCCCTGCACGAACAACGGCCAGGGCGCATCGCGCAGCGCCTCGGCGGCCTCGCGCAGCGCGCGGTGCGAGGCGAACAGCAGGAAGGCGCGCCCGTCCGAGGCATGCAGCACCGGCAGCAGCGCGGCGACCAGCGCCGTGCCATAGCCGCGCGCATTGGGATCGGGCAGCCCCGGCGGCTGATAGCACAGCGCCTGGCGCGGCCAGTCGAACGGGCTGGGCTGCAGCAGCGTGTGCGGGTCATCCAGTCCCAGGCGCTGGGCGATGTGGTCGAAGCCACCGCCCACCGTCAGCGTGGCCGAGGTGAACACCCACGCCGCATGCGAGGCCTGCCGGTGCTGGCGCAGGGGCCCTGACACATCGAGCGGCGTGCGCTGGCAGCGGAAGCCGCGCGGGGTCAGTTCGTACCAGAACACATCGGTCGAGGCGTCGTGCGGCGCGTCGTCCGGCGCCAGCGGCAGGTCGTCGAGGTCCGCCGGGGGCACATCGGCATGGCGCAGCAGGGCTTGTGGCCCGTTCGCCGAGGGATCGCCGAGCCAGCGCAACAGCCGCCCCTCGATATCGCGGCAGCGCGCGTTGCAGGCGTCCAGGCCGGGCGTGGTGTCGGCCAGCGGCGCCAGCGCGCGGGCCAGGTCCTCCAGCGCCACGACCAGGGCGTCGAAGCCCTCGCGCACCGGCGCGCTGCCCAGCGCGCGCTCGCGCGTGCCGCGCGGCGGCAGGAACTCCATCGCCGCGCGTAGCTCGCGCAGGGTCTGCTCCGCCGTGGCCACCGGCGGCTGCAGCGGCGCCAGCGCGCCGGGCGCCTGGCGCGCCTCGACCAGGACATCGCGCAGCAGTTCCTGCAGCGGGCGCAGGCCGAAGCCTTCGCCGAAAAAGTTCGCCGCCAGCTCCGGCAGCTGATGCGCCTCGTCGATCACGAAGGCCTGCGCGCCCGGCAGGATCTCGCCGAAACCCTCCTGCTTGAGCGCCAGGTCGGCCAGCAGCAGGTGATGGTTGACCACCACCACGTCGGCGGCCTGCGCGCGCTGGCGCGCCTGGACCACGAAGCAGTCGTCCCAGAACGGGCATTCGGTGCCCAGGCAGTTGTCCACGGTCGAGGTGACCATGGGCAGCAGCGGCGAATCCTCGGGCAGCGATTCGAGCTCGGCCATGTCGCCGTAGCGGGTGCGCCCGCTCCACACCACGATGCGCTGGAACTGGTCGGCCTGTTCGCGCGAGACGAAGCGCGGCTCGCCGCGCGCCTGCGCCAGCCGGTAGCGGCACAGATAGTTGGCGCGCCCCTTGAGCAGCGCCGCGCTGTGGCCCACGCCCAGCGCGGCGCGCACGCGCGGCAGGTCGCGGTGGAACAGCTGATCCTGCAGCGCGCGGGTGCCGGTGGACAGGATCGCCTTCAGACCGGACAGCAGCACCGGCACCAGGTAGGCGTAGGTCTTGCCGGTGCCGGTGCCGGCCTCGGCCAGCAGGGTCTCGCGCGCATCCAGCGCATCGGCGATGGCCCCGGTGAGGGCCAGCTGCGCCTGGCGCGGGACGAAATTCTCGAGGCGCTGTGCCAGGGCACCGCCCTCGCCCAGCGCCTCGCAGCTGGCCTGCGACAGCTGCGCCATCAGCGCGCCGCGCGGCGGCGACCGGCGCCGCTCACATCCGGTCGAAGCCGGCCACAGTGCAGGCCGCGATCTGGGCGTGCGCCGAGGCGGCGTTCTGGGTCTCGCCGCGGGCGATCTGCGACTGCTCGATGGTCGACCAGTGGCGCCGGCACAGCGGGCCGGTCTTCGAGCCCAGCGACAAGGCCTTGCGCGCCAGGGTCTCGGCGCGCTCCCAGTCGCCCAGGGCCAGGGCGACCTCGGCCCGCTCCTGCAGCACGGCCGGGTCGTCCGGGCTGATCAGCAGGGCCTGGTTGAGCGCCTCGGCCGAGGCCTGCCAGTCGCGGCGGCGCTGGGCGGCGACCGAGGCCTCGCGCAGGTCTTCGACCTGCGGGTCGCGGATCGGCTGCACGTCCAGCTCGCGGTCGTCGGTCTTGGCCACGGCCAGCACGGCGTTCAGCGCCTGGGTCGGGGTCAGGCGCGGCGGCGCCGGGGCGGCCGGCGGCGGCGGCGGTTCGGTCACGCAGGCGGCCAGCGGCAGCAGCAGCGCGCAGGCCAAGGCAAGACGGCAGGGACGGGTCATAGCGGGCTCGTGGACGGCGGCGGCGGGGTCGGGGTCGGCAGTTCGCGGGCCGGGGTCTCCGGCTCCTCCTTGGGCGGCAGGCCGAACCAGCGCCGCCAGCCGCCGGACTGTTCCTCCGGCGTGGAGAACTGCTGGCAGGCCTGGTACGGCGGCGCGTGGCCGGCCACGAACGGGAAGCGGCGCGCGCCCGGGCAGCTGGCGTCGGTGGCGGCCGAATCGGCCACCCACTGCCAGTCCAGGCCCTGGCTGGAGACCTGCAGCGGGGCGCTGGGCAGGCGCGAGAAGATGCCCGACCAGACCTTCATCGCGCCAGTGGCGCCATACAGGCCGGTCTCCAGGTTCTGGTCGTTGCCCATCCACACCACGGCCAGGTGATCGCCGGTGTAGCCGGCGAACCAGCTGTCGCGGCCATCGTTGCTGGTGCCGGTCTTGCCGGCCGGCGACAGCCGGCCCAGGCCGTCGCTGAGCAGCTGGCGGCCGGTGCCGTCGGTGACCACCGCCTGCAGCGCCACGGTGACCAGGTGGGCGGCGATCGAATCGCCCTCCTGCGCCTTGGCCGGGGTCTTGTCGTAGCGGTTGAGCACCCGGCCCTGGGCGTCGATCACGCCGCGCACGGCGTGCAGCGGCTGGATCTGCCCGCCGGAGGCCAGGAACTGATAGGCCTGCGCCATCGCATACGGGCTCTGGTCGGTCGCGCCCAGGATCAGTGAGGGGTTGGGCTCGGCCTCGACGCCGGCCAGCACCTTGAGCAGGTCGGCCACGCGCTGCGGGTCGACCTTCAGGCCCACGCGCACGGTGGCCTGGTTGTAGGAATGGGCCAGCGCGTCGATCAGCCGCACCCGGCCGTGGCTGCGGTTGTCGGAGTTGGACGGGCTCCAGCTCCGGCCACGACCCAGCGGCACGGTGATCGGCTCATCGTCCACCCAGCTGGCCAGCGACCAGGTGTCCGGCTGCGACAGCGCCAGCAGGTAGACGAAGGGCTTGATGATCGAGCCGACCTGGCGCTGGGCCTCGACCGCGCGGTTGAAGCCCGGCACGGCCACGTCGCGGTTGCCGATCACCGCCAGCACGTCGCCGTTGTGCGTGTCGGTCAACACCAGGCCGGCCTGCAGCGGCGGGCGCTTGCCCTTCTGCAGCTGGTCGATGGTGCGCTTGACCGCGCCTTCGGCGTAGGCCTGGGCCGAGGGCGACATGCCGGTCATCACGGTCAGGCCGGCGCCCTGCAGGGCGTCGGACGGATAGTCGTGGGCCAGCTGGCGGCGCACCAGGTCCACATAGGCCGGGAAGCGGTTGGCCGCGGTGATGCCCGGGTCGGTGGTCACGCCCAGCGGGGCCTTCACCGCGCGGTCGAATTCCTTCTGGTCGATCAGCCTGGTCGCCAGCATGCGGCGCAGGGCCAGGTCGCGGCGCTCGCGGGCGCGCTCGGGATGGCGGCGCGGATCGTAGTAGGACGGGCCTTTGACGATGCCGATCAGCAGCGCCATCTGCTCGGTGGACAGGCTGTCCAGATCGCGGCCGAACCAGAACTCCGAGGCCGCCGACACGCCGTGGATCGCCTGGCTGCCGCGCTGGCCCCAGTACACCTGGTTGAAGTAGGCCTCCAGGATGGTGCGCTTGTCGTAGCGCGCCTCCAGGATCAGCGCGTACAGGATCTCGTTAAACTTGCGGCCCACGGTCTGCTCGCGGCCGATGCCGAGCAGGCCGCTGCGGGCCAGCTGCTGGGTCAGCGTGCTGGCGCCCTGGCGCACCTGGCCGCCGCTGCTGACGAACTCCCAGCCCGCGCGCGCGATGCCGGACAGGTCGATGCCGTGGTGGGTGGCGAAGTCGCGGTCCTCGACCGCCTGCAGGCCGGTGACCAGCAGTTCGGGCACGTCCTCCAGCCGCACCAGCCGGCGCTCTTCCTGCTGCTGGCCGTAGAGGGTGGCGATGCGCGCCGGGTCCAGCCGCGCCGAGCGGATGTTGCGGCCGCGGGCCAGGTCGCGCAGGCCCTGCACCTCGCCCGCCGACAGCGTCACCTGGATGCGCGTGGCCGGGATGATGTAGTCCACGTCGGTGAAGCCGCGGCTGGCGATGGTGAAGCGGTTGCCGTCGCGCGCGTAAGTGCCGGGCAGCTGGCCCTTGCCGTCGTCCTGGTAGGAGGCCGCGTCCAGCTCGGTCTTGAGCGTGGCCGCGTCCAGCGCCTCGCCCTCGGCCAGCGGCAGCGGGCGGGCGTAGACGCGGGTGGGGATCTGCCACTGCAGCGCGCCGAAGCGCTGGCTGACCTGGTGGTTCAGGTAGGCCACGTACGGAATCATGAAGCCCAGCCCAAGCCCCAGCAGCGCCAGAACGGCGGTGATCAGGCGGCTGCGCCAGGCCGGGGGGGCCGTTGTGGCCTCGTCGTGCTCGTCGTCGTACGCCTCGTCGGCGTCGTAATCGTTGCGGGCCACAGGTGGTGCGACAATGAAAAGGACAGGAGAGTCTAGCGCAGCCCCGCACGCGGCCGGCCGCGCGGCCTTCCGCCCGATCAGCCGGAGTTGAGTTCTGATGAGGATGTTGTGGGATGAGGCGCGCTTTGCCTGGACGCGCGCGGCCTCCACCCTGCGGCGCGTCATCGCCAGCGCGCGCAGCCGCGGCCTGGCCCCGACCGCCCGCCGCGCCTGGCAGCGCCTGGCCGGCGCCCTGAACCGCCCCGCCCCGGCCCGGCCGCTGTGGCTGCCGGCCTCGCAGCCGTTCTCGCCCTTCGCCGTGCCGGCCGCCGAGGCGCCGCTGGCCAGCCTGGTCATCCCGGTCTACGGCCAGCTGCAGATGACCCTGGACTGCCTGCGCGCGCTGGCCGCCCGGCCGCCGGCGCTGCCGGTGGAGATCATCGTGGTCGACGACGGCTCGCCCGACGACACCGCCGCCTGCCTGCCGCAGGTGCAGGGCCTGCGCTACCACCTGCGCCCGCGCAACGGCGGCTTCATCGCCGCCTGCAACGACGGCGCGGCGCTGGCGCGCGGACGCTACCTGGTCTTCCTCAACAACGACACCCTGCCCCAGCCCGGCTGGCTGGAGGCGCTGCTGGGCACCTTCGACACCCATCCGGGCACCGGGCTGGCCGGGGCGAAGCTGGTCTATCCGGACGGCCGCCTGCAGGAGGCCGGCGGCGTGGTGTTCGCCGATGGCTCGGCCTGGAACTACGGCCGCTTCGACCCGCCCGACGACCCGCGCTATGACTATGTTCGCGCGGCCGATTACCTCTCCGGCGCCGCGGTGGCGATCCCGCGCGCGCTGTTCGAACAGGTCGGCGGCTTCGACACCCGCTACGCGCCGGCCTATTACGAGGACACCGACCTGGCCTTCGCCGTGCGCGCGGCCGGCCGGCGCGTGCTGTACCAGCCGGCCTCGGTGGTCGTGCACCGCGAAGGCGCCACCGCCGGCAACGACACCGGCAGTGGCATCAAGGCCTACCAGGTGCGCAACGCCGCCGTGTTCGCCGACAAGTGGCAGGCCACGCTGCAGGCCCATCCGACCCAGCGCAGCGAACCCTCGCCCGCCAGCCTGCACGCGCACCAGCGCCAGGTGCTGCTGATCGATTCGATGACGCCGCGGCCGGACCGCGACTCGGCCTCGCTGCGCCTGGTCAACCTGATCGCGCTGCTGCAGGAGGAAGGCGCGCACGTGGTGTTCGTCGCCGCCGACCTGGCCCATGTGCCGGGTTATACGCAGGCGCTGCAGGCCATGGGCGTGGAGGTCTGGTACGCGCCGTTCGCCACGGCCCTGCCGCGCTTCCTGCGCCAGCACGGCGCGCGCTTTACCACGGCGATGGTGTGCCGCCACTACGTGGCCGACGCGGTGGTGCCGCTGCTGCGCACGCATGCGCCGCAGGCCAAGGTGGTGTTCGACACCGTGGACCTGCACTACCTGCGCGAGCAGCGCGGCGCGCAGACCGGCGGCGATGCGGCCATGCTGCGCCAGGCGCAGGCCACCCAGGCGCGCGAACTGGCGGTGATGGCCGCGGCCGACACCACCGTGGTGGTCAGCCCGGTCGAGGCCGAGGAACTGGCGCGCGTGGCGCCGCAGGTGCGCGTGGAGATCCTGTCCAACCTGCATCGCCCGGCCACGCCCGGCGGTGCGTTCGAGGACCGCGCCGATCTGCTGTTCGTCGGCGGCTTCCACCACCCGCCCAATGTCGATGCGGTGGTGTGGTTCGGCGAGCAGGTGCTGCCGCTGATCCTGGCCCGCGCCCCGCGCCTGCGCCTGCACGTGGTGGGCATGGACCCGCCGCCGCAGGTGCGGCGCCTGGCCGGCGCCCATCTCATCGTCCACGGCCACGTGCCCGACCTGCAGTCGCTGCTGGACACCAGCCGCATCGCGCTGGCGCCGCTGCGCTTCGGCGCCGGGGTCAAGGGCAAGGTCAACCAGGCCATGGCCCACGGCCTGCCGGTGGTGGCGACCTCGATCGCGGTCGAAGGCATGCACCTGCGCGACGGGCTGGATGTGCTGGTCGCCGACACGCCCCAGGCCTTCGCCGACGCCGTACTGCGCCTGGACGGCGACGCCGCGCTGTGGCGCCAGCTGTCCGACAACGGGCTGGACAATGTGCGCCGGCACTTCTCGCTGGACGCGGCGCGCGCGACGGTGAGGCGGCTGTTTTTGGAGCAGGAGTGAGGGGAGATGAGTGAGTGAGCGAATGCAGGCGCTCGCTTCCGCTCACGCCTCACTTCTCTTCGCTCACTCCTCCATCAGTCGCGCCAGCGCCTCATACGCCACGCGCACCGTCTCCGGGCCGTGCAGGCGTTCGAGGCGGCGGACGACGAAGTGGCCGCGGGCCATGCTCTGGAAGTGGTCGGTGAACACGGCGTTGACCGTCGCCCCGCCCAGCGCGCCCAGTACCGGCATCCACTGCGCGGCGGCCTTCTCGCTGACCTGGATCGAGTAGCGCTCGGCGATCGCCTTGACCAGGCCGACCAGCACCGGCGCGCCTTCCTTCTGCAGGCCGTGGCGGGCCACGTGCGTGGCCGCGTCGGCGACCATGCGGCTCATCGCCTCGCGCGCGGCGTAGTAGCCGACCTCGGTCGCGTCGTCGGCCGACGACGGCCCGCCCATCGCCAGCACACGCACGCATTCCAGGCGCACGGCCGGGTCGTTGAGGTCGGCGCCCTCGCTGCGGGCGATGTCGGCGATGGAGCGCAGCATGATCGTGGTGGTCAGCGGCAGCTCGATCGCCAGCGCGGTCAGGCCGAACGCGCCGCCGAACGCGCCGGTGGCCGAGGTCGCGCCCAGGTGCCACCAGTCCGAGGACTTGCGCGCGCCTTCGGCCGGCACGCGCGTGTCCAGCGTGGTCAGCGACAGGCGCAGGGCCGCGCCGATGGCCTTGCGTGTGGCCGCGGCGATCAGCGCATGGGCCCGACGCGGCAGGAAGCCGACCAGCCGCTCCACCGGTGCGCCGACCAAGTTGGCCACGCGCGCGCCGAAGCTGGGGTGTTCCAGCCTGCGCACGGCCTGGCGCAGCTGTTCGAGCTCGTGCGGGCCGAGCGTGCCGGCCTGGCCTGCCGGGATGAGTTCGCCGACCAGCGGCTGTGCGCGGGCCATGCTCAGCCGCCTCCGGCGCGGGCGTGGGCGATGCGCGCGGCGAAGTCGGCCAGCCCCGGCGCGCTGCGGTCCAGGCCGCGGGCGCGCTGCAGGGCCTCGCTGGCCACGCCCAGCTCGCCGGCGCCCAGGCGCTCGCTGCCGATGTCGATCCAGCGCATCGCCAGCTGCCGGCGCGCCGCCGCCAGGCTGGCATCGCCCGGCGCCATCGCCTGCCAGGCGTCCAGGCAGGTCTGCGCGGCGCGCACGCGGTTGGCGGCCAGCGCGCGGCTCACGCAGCCCTGCACGTTGGGCAGCAGGCGTTGCGCGGCGCGGCGCACGGCCGCGTCGTCCGGCGCCAGCGCCTGGGCGGCGCGCAGCTTGTCGTAGGCGCTTTCGCCCGGCGGGTCGACCCAGTCGCCGCGGGCCTGGGCGCGTTCGGCCTCTTCCAGCAGGGCGATCACGCGGCGCTGGCGCTGCGGCGAGGGTGGCGCGGCGTGCTCCATCCGCGCCTGGCTGCGCTGGGCGCGCTCGATCGCGCGCGTGGCCTCGGCCACGGCCGACGACTGCGGCGCCAGCGCGCGGGCCTGGGCCAGCGCGGCGCGCGCCTGCTCGAAATCGAAATCCGCCGCCTGCCGCTCTGCGTCCTCGGCGTAGGCCCGGGCGACCTGCTGCACGCCACTCGTGGCGGCGGCATCGCCGGGCGCGGCGGCGAGGACGGCGCGGTAGCGCTCCAGCGCCGCTTCCAAGCGGCCGCGGCGCAGATCGGCTTCGGCCTGGCGACGCTGATCGTCCAGGGCGCGCGCCAGCTGCGCGCGCGCGGCCGGCAGGTCGAAGTGGCCGGCGTCGAAGCCGCGCACCTGCTCGATCAGCTGCGCGCCCTGGGCCAACTCCCCGGCGGCCAGTTCACGGCGCGCCTGCTGCAGCTGGTCGGACAACAGATCCTCGCGGCCCTCCAGCGCGGTGGTGTTGTCCGGCTGCAGCGCCAGCACGCGCTGGAATAGCGGCAGCGCGGCATCGTCGCCACCGACGATGCGCCCGGCCGCACGCGCGGCCACGGCCTGGGCCAGCAGCGTGCCGATACCTGCGGCGCGGGCCTCGCGCTGGCGCAGTTCGGCCGCGATCGCGTCGGCGTCGGCGCGCGGTACCTGCAGTTGGCGGGCCAGGTCCAGTGCCGCGCCCGCACCTGCGAGGTCGCCTGCATCCAGCGCGGCGCGCGCCTGACCGATCGCGGCGCGACCGACGCGGGCCAGGCCGTCGCGTGCCTCGCTGCGGTCGTTGTCCAGCGCCAGCGCGGCCTCGAAACGCTGGCGCGCGCCGCTGCCGTCCGGCGCGCTCAGCCGGCCCTGTTTGAGCGCCGCCTCGCCCTGGTCGAGCAGGGCCTGCACGCGCGTGCCTTGCCAGAGCCGATCGGCGATCGGCTGGCGCAGCGCCACCGCCGCGACCAGAAGCGCGAGCACGGCCGCACCCAGGATCCACGGCCAGCGCCGGGTCTGGCGCGGAACCGGCAGCGGGCGCACGCGATCCGGCTCGCCTGGCGTGGCCTGCCAGTCGATGCGCGGTTCGATCCTGCCGTCAGGCAATCGGTCGTGCGGCTCCATCACGCGCGGCAGTATCCGCCAGCCCACGTGACAAGCCGTTCCCTATGCTGAACGGCAGATTTGCGGGAGAAGGCGGGGCACCGAGATCCACCGTCATTCCCGCGAACACGGTGGATCCAATGCCTCTCGCGCTGCGTGCACAAGGCTGGGTTTCCTAAGTCCACGGGAACGATGATCAAAGAGGTCATCTGCCCCTCCCCTTGCCCGCGCGGGCAGGGGGAGGTTGGGAGGGGGTGCTTTTCGCGCGGCGCCTGAAGTGCAAGAGCAAAAAAGCACCCCTCCCCAGCCCTCCCCTTCGTGCTACGCACGAAAGGGCGGGGGCCTAAAGCTGCGGTGGAACAGCTGCGCGGCGGCGCAGCCGGAGGCGCGCTTCCCGTGTGGCAAAAGCGCTTTGAAAGCTGCGCTCAGCCGGCGCGACGCGCGTCCTGCACGCCGGGCAACGCGTCCAGCTTGCCCAGCAGGGTGGAAAGCTGACCGTAGTCGGAGACCTTCAGCCTCAGCCGGAAGCGGATCTTGCCGGCGCCGCCGGCGCTGTCGCTGTGGATGTCCAGCACGTGCGCATCCTCCTGCGCGATCAGCGTGGTGATGTCCTTGAGCAGCCACTTGCGGTCGATGGCGCTGATCAGCGCATCGACCTCGTAGCCGCCGCCGGCCACGCCCCACTCCACCGGCAGCACGCGCTGCGGATGCTGGGCGGCCAGCCGGCGCAGCGCGGCGCAGTCGCGCCGGTGCACGGTGACGCCGCGGCCGCGGGTGAGGTAGCCGACGATGGGTTCGCCGGCCACCGGCTGGCAGCACTTGGCCAGCTGCACCAGCAGATTGCCCACGCCCTGCACGGTGAAACGCGACTTGTCCGCGCCGGGGGCGCGCTGCACGGGGCGGCGGATCGGATTCTGCGGCGGCAGCGGGCCGTCGCCGGCCTGCGCACGCTGCTCTTCCTGCAGCGCACGGGCGACCTGGCTGGGGCCGGTGTCGCCCAGGGCCACCTGGATGTACAGCTCCTCGGCGGTCTCGGCGCGGAACTTGCGCAGCGCCGGTCCCAGGTCCAGCTGATGCAGATGCAGGCGCTTGAGCTCGCGCTCCAGCAGCTCCTTGCCGGCGGCGATGTTGCCGGCGCGGTCGAGCTTGTGGAAATACGCGCGCACCTTGTCGCGCGAACGCGCGCTGGCCAGAAAGCCGTTGGCCGGCAGCAGCCAGTCGCGCTTGGGCTCGCCGGTCTTGGCGGTCATGATCTCCACGCGGTCGCCGCTGCGCAGCACGTGGCCCAGCGGCACGATGCGGCCGTTGACCTTGGCCCCGCGCGTGCGGTGCCCGACCATGGTGTGCACGTGGTAGGCGAAATCCAGCACCGTGCCGCCGCGCGGCAGGTCGATCACTTCGCCCTTGGGCGTGAGCGTATAGATGCGGTCCTCGGCCAGCTCGGCGGCGAACTCCCCGCCCAGCGCGGCCTCGGCCTTGGCCGTATCGCCCGCTTCGCTGTCGCCGGCATGCTCCAGCAGCCGGCGCATCCAGGCGATCTTGCGGTCGAAGGCGGCATCGCCGCCGCCCTCCTTGTAGCGCCAGTGCGCGGCCACGCCCAGCTCGGCCTGGGCGTGCATCTCGTGGGTGCGGATCTGCACCTCCAGCGCGCGCCCTTCCGGGCCGATCACGGCGGTGTGCAGCGAGCGGTAGTCGTTGGCCTTGGGCCGGGCGATGTAGTCGTCGAACTCCGACGGGATCGGCGTCCACAGCGCATGCACCACGCCCAGCGCCGCGTAGCACTGGGCCACGTCGCTGACCGCGATGCGCACGGCACGCAGGTCGAACAGCTCGTCCAGCGCCACCTGCTTGCGCTGCATCTTCTTCCAGATGCTGTAGATGTGCTTGGGCCGGCCGCTGACTTCGGCGGCGATGTGGTGCGCGGCCAGGGTCTGCCGCAGGTTCGCCTTGACCTGCTCGATGTAGCGCTCGCGCCCGCCGCGCTTGTCGTCCAGCTGCGCGGCGATGGAGCGGTAGGTGTCCGGCTGCAGGTAGCGGAAGGAAAGGTCTTCCAGCTCCCACTTCAGCTGCCAGATGCCGAGCCGGTTGGCCAGCGGCGCATGGATGTCGCGGGTCAGCAGGGCCAGCTCGCGGCGCTGGTCGGCCGGCAGCGTCGCGGCCGTGCGCATGCGCGCCAGCTGCCGCGCCAGCAGGATCGGCACCACGCGCAGGTCGTGGACCATGGCCAGCAGCAGCCGGCGCAGGCCTTCGGTGTTGCGCGCCGAGGCCGGCTCGGCATGCAGCGCCCAGACCTGCGCGGCGGCGGCCTGGCCATCCAGCAGCGCCGGCAGGCCGGGATGGCGCGTGCGCAGCGTCCCCAGCAGCGCCGGCTGCAGGCCCGGCAGGCCGAACAGCAGGGCGGCGCCCAGCACCTCGGCATCGGCGGACAGCCCGGCCAGGGTCGCCAGAGTGTTGGCCAGCACCGGCCACGGATCGGGCATGCCGTCCTGCGCGCCGGGCTGGGCCAGGGCGGGCTCGACCTGGTCGCGCAGGCCGGCGGGCAGCACGGACAGGGCGGCGTCGGAGGCGGACAGCGGCAGCGTCGGTGAAACGGACATCAGGCGTGCACCATCACACGGTGGGGATCGAAGGGTACGACTACACTAACGGCCTGCCCCTCGTTGAAGAACACCCATGCCGCGCACACACCGTGCGATCCGCCCCCGGCGCCCCGCGCATCCCTGCGCCGCGCCGGTCTGCGCGTACACAGGCAGGGACCGTTCGCGTGCGTATTGATGCAAGGCCTCGCCGATAGGCTGCAGCCGCTGGCGCACTGGTGCGGCATGCAGGCGCACCGTCCGCTGGACTGGCTGCGCCGCCAGTTCCGCGCCAGCGACCTGTGGTTCATCGGCCTGGCCGCGCTGGTCGGGCTGATCGCCGCGGCGCTGACCGTCCTGCAGAGCGGCATGGCCCATCGCCTGCAGGCCTGGCTGTACGGCCTGGCGCCGGACCAGCGCCTGAGCATGCTCGACCATGTCAGCCTCAGCCAGCTGCTGGTGCTGCCGCTGGGCGGCCTGCTGGTCGGGCTGGTGACGCTCATCGCGCGGCGGCGCAAGCGCGCGCTGATCGACTCGGTCGAAGCCAACGCCCTGCACGGCGGCCGCATGTCGATGCGCGACAACCTGATCGTCGCCGCGCAGACGCTGCTGTCCAACGGCTTCGGCGCCTCGGTCGGGCTGGAGGCCACCTACACCCAGATGGGCTCGGGCGCCGGTTCGCAGCTGGGCCGCATCCTGCGCGTGCGCCGCACCGACATGCGCACCCTGGTCGGCGCTGGCGCGGCCGGGGCGATCGCCGCGGCCTTCGGCGCGCCGCTGTCCGGGGCGTTCTACGCCTTCGAGATCGTCATCGGCGCCTACGTGCCCTCGGCGCTGGCGCCGGTGGCCGCCGCCGCACTGGCCGGGGCGTTCATGGCCGACACGCTGGGCGCGTCGGCCTATACGCTGCCGGCGGCCACCGCCTACCAGCTCGAGCCGCGCGACTACGCCATCTACATCGCCCTGGGGCTGACCTGCGCGCTGATCGGCATCGCGGTGATGCGGCTGGTGGCCGGGATCGAACGCGGCGTCGGCAAGATCCAGCTGCCGATCTGGGGCCGGCCGGTGATCGGCGGCCTGCTGCTGATCCCGCTGGCGCTGGTCTCGCCGCAGGTGCTGTCCTCCGGACACGGCGCGCTGCACCTGGACATCGGCGGGGACAACACCTTGCAGCTGCTGGCCACGCTGCTGGTGCTCAAGTGCCTGGCTTCGGGCATCTGCCTGGGTTTCGGCTTCCGCGGCGGCCTGTTCTTCGCCTCGCTGTTCATGGGCTCGCTGGTCGGCGCGTTCTTCGCGGTGGGCATGAACCAGCTGGTCCAGGCCTCGGTGGTGGACGTCACCGGCGCGGCATTGGTGGGCATGGCGGCCCTGGCCGCGGCCATCGTCGGCGCGCCGATGACCATGGCCATGCTGATCCTGGAGGGCACCCACGATTTCGTGCTGACCACCGCGGTAATGGTGGCGGTGCTGGTGGCCAACACGGTGGTGCGCCAGGCCTTCGGCTATTCGTTCTCGACCTGGCGCCTGCACCTGCGCGGGGAAAGCATCCGCAGCGCGCGCGACGTGGGCTGGGTGCGCAACCTGTCGGCCGGCAAGATGATGCGAAAGGACGCCAACCACACCCTGCAGGACACCAGCGTGGCCGAGTTCCGTCGCCGCTTCCCGCTGGGTTCGACCCAGCGCGTGGTGCTGGAGGACGAGGGCGGCCACTACGCCGGGCTGGTGCCCCTGTCGACGGTCTACGCCGACCGCGTGCGCGAGGACGCCACCGTGGCGCAGTACGCCCAGCACCGCGACACGGCACTGACCGCCGACACCGACATCGTCTCGATCATGAAGGTCTTCGACGCCACCCAGGCCGACGAACTGGCCGTGGTCGACGACGAGCGCAAGGTACTCGGCGTGCTGTCCGAGAATTTCGTGCGCAAGCGCTATGCCGAGGAGCTGGAGAAGCGGCAACGCGAGCTGATGGGCGAGCGCGTCAGCGGAGATGAGTGATCCCTGGGCGCTGCCGCGCCCCTCCCCCTCCCCCTCCCCCTCCCCCTCCCCTTGCCCGCGCAGCGGGCAGGGGGAGGCTGGGAGGGGGGGCTTTCGCGGAGCGCCTGAAGAGCCAAAGCAACAGCACCCCTCCCCAGCCCTCCCCTTCGCTACGCGAAAGGGAGGGAGCGTGTCAGCGCCCCTGGAGGGCGGCCACGCGCTGGGCCAGCTTCTTCGGGCTGACGCCGCTGCGGGCGCCCAGCTCCTGGGCGAACAGCGACACGCGCAGTTCCTCCAGGTCCCAGCGCAGCGCCTGCCAGTCGTCCGAGGCGGCGCGGCCCAGCGCGGCGGCATCCTCGAGCGCCTGCATGAACGGCACCAGCTCCAGCATGCGCTGCTGGTCGCGGGTCGGATCGCGCTTGGCCCGCTCGGCGCGCAGCTTCATCGCCTTGAGATAGCGCGGGAACTGGGCCAGCGCCGGCGCCGGCGTGTCGCGCAGGAAGCCCGGATGCACCAGCGCGGCCAGCTGGGCGGTGAGATCGTCCAGGTTGCCGCGCGCCCAGCCCATCAGCGGCGCCTCCAGCTCGGGCTTGAGCTCGGCCACGCCGGCCAGGATCGCCTCGGCCAGCTTGAGCCGCTCCATCGCCTCGCCGAACAGCGCCTTGCCGGCCGCATCGCGGCGCTGGGCGAAGCTGCCCGGGTCGCGGATCTCGCCCAGGCCCTCGGCCAGCACCGCATTGAGGGCCGCATCGACGATATCGCCGCGCAGGCGCTCCTGCGACTCGATGGCCGCATACAGCAGCCCGGTCTTGGGCGAGACCGGCAGCTGCTTGCGCGCCTGCTTGACCTTGTCGGCCAGCGCCAGCTCCAGCAGGCGCCGCACGCCGCGGGGATGCGCGGAAGCCGCCTGCGCGCGGTCGGCGAAGATGCGCAGCGCGGCGCTGTCGCCCTCGTCCACCAGCGCCGGATACGCCGGCACGCCGGCTTCGCCGGGCACCTGCAGCGGGATCGGGTCGTGCGGGAAGGCGTGCAGGCCCTCGCTGGCCAGCGCACGCCCGGCGCGCGCGGCGAAGGCATGGCCGGCCTGCGTGCCGAAGCGCTCGCGCAGCGTCTCCAGATCGCGCGAGGACGCCAGCACCTTGCCCTGCTCGTCGCGCAGCCGCAGGTGCATGCGCAGATGCGGCTCCAGCGCGGCCTCGTCGAAGTCCAGCGCGCTCACCGCCACGCCGGTGGCCTTGGCCAGGAAGCGCGCCAGCTCGCCGCGCAGATCGTCGCCGGAGGGCTTGCGATGCGCCTCGAAGAACGCACGGCCGAAGTCCGGCGCCGGCACGAAGTTGCGCCGCTGCGCCTTGGGCAGCGTGCGGATCAGCGCGGCCGCCTTCTCCGCGACGAAGCCCGGCGCCAGCCACGACAGCCGCGCCGCCTCCAGGGCGTTCAACAGGTGCAGCGGCACCTCGAGGGTGACGCCGTCGTCCTCCGCGCCCGGCTCGAAGGTGTAGTGCAGCGGCAGGCGCGCATCGCCCAGCGCGAAGTACTTCGGATAGCGATCAGCCTCGCTGCCCTCGCCGGGCAGCAGATCGGCCAGCGACCAGCGCAGCCGGCCGCGCTTGTCGTCGGGCAGCGTCTTCCACCAGGCGTCCAGGCCTGCGGCCGAATGCAGCTCGCCCGGGATGCGATCCAGATACCAGCGCGCCTGCCAGTCCTCGTCGGCGACGATGCCGGCGCGGCGCAGCTTGGCCTCTTCCTCGTGCGCGGCGGCCAACACCTTGCCGTTGTCGGCGGCGAACGAGGCGCGCGTGTTGATCTCGCCCGGCACCAGCCCCTGGCGCACGAACAGCTCATGCGCCTCCTGCGGCGCGATGCGGCCGTAGTGCACAGGCTTCTTCGGCGCCAGCACCAGGCCGAACAGGCTGATCTGCTCGGAGGCCAGCACCTGCCCCTGCGCGCGCGACCAGTGCGGGTCGAAATGCTTGCGCGCCAGCAGCTGGGGCACCTCGGCGATCACCCAGTCCGGCTCGATCGCCGCGTTGGTCAGGCCCCACACGCGCTGGGTGTCCAGCAGCGTGGCGGTGAGCACCCAGGCCGGCGGCTTCTTGGCCAGGGCCGAGCCGGGGAACAGGTGGAACCGGCGCTGGCGCGGGGCCAGGAAATCGCCCTTCTCGGTGCGATGCCCGACCTGGGTCGGCAGGCCCGCAATCAGCGCGCGGTGCAGCGACTGATAGGCCGCGCTGCGCTCGCGCTCGCTGATCCGCGGCGCGCTGTCGTCCTGCGCCGCGGGCGCAGGCGCGGCCTGGGCCGGCGCTGCGCCCGGCGGCGAGGCCTTGCCCTCGCGCGCCAGGCGCGCGGCGCGATGCAGTTCGCCGCGCGTGGGGCGCGAAGCGGGCTTGCCGTCCTGCCCCAACGGCGCGGCGGGCGAGCCGGCCAGCAGCGGCGCCATCGCGGCGGCGGCCGGCTCCTCGGCCCAGCCCAGTTCCTCGCACAGCACCCGCAGCTGGCGATGCAGCTCGCGCCACTCGCGCATGCGCAGGAAGCCCAGGAAGTGGCGCCCGCACCAGTCGCGCAGCTTGGACTGGGTCAGCTCCTCGTGCGCCTGCGCATAGCCGTCCCACAGCCGCAGGATGCCGACGAACTCCGAGCGCGCATCGGCGAACTTGGCATGCGCGTTGTCGGCCGCCTCGCGCGCCTCGGGCGGGCGCTCGCGCGGATCCTGGATCCCCAGGAACGCGGCGATCACCAGCATCGGCCGCAGGCAGCCGTGCGCCTGCGCGGCGACCAGCATGCGCGCCAGCTTCACGTCCACCGGCAGGCGCGCCATGCGCCGGCCGACCTCGGTCAGCTTGCGCAAGCCGTGGCGGTCGGCCTCGGTGACCGCGCCCAGCTCGACCAGCTGCTGCCAGCCATCGGCGATGGCGCGCTCGTCCGGCGCCTCCAGGAACGGGAAATCCTCGATCCGGCCCAAGCCCAGCTGCAGCATGCGCAGGATCACGCCGGCCAGCGAGGAACGCCGGATCTCCGGGTCGGTATAGCGCGGACGCGCCTCGAAATCGGCCTGCGCGTACAGGCGCACGCAGATGCCTTCGGCCACGCGCCCGCAGCGGCCCATGCGCTGGTTGGCGCTGGCCTGGCTGACCGGCTCGATGTGCAGGCGGTCCAGCTTCTGCCGTGGGCTGTAGCGCTTGACCCGCGCCAGGCCGGGATCGACCACGTAGCGGATGCGCGGCACGGTCAGCGAGGTCTCGGCCACGTTGGTGGCCAGCACGATGCGCCGCTGCGCGCCGGGATTGAACACCGCGTCCTGGTCCTTGGCCGACAGCCGCGCGTACAGCGGCAGCACCTCGGTGTGGCGGTACTTGCGCCGTTCCAGCGCCTGGTGCGCATCGCGGATCTCGCGCTCGCCAGGCAGGAAGATCAGCACGTCGCCGCGCGCGTCTTCGCGGGTGATCTCGTCGACCGCCGCGACGATCGCCTCGTTGACGGTGAGGTCGGGAGTGGGGATTCGGGAGTCGTGATTGGCGGAAGCACGGGATGTCGAGCGCTCGCGGGCATCCGCGGTCTCCAATCCCGAATCCGCACGCTCCACTCCCGGCTCCGCCAGGGGGCGATAGCGCACTTCCACCGGGAAGGTGCGCCCTTCCACGCTGACCACCGGCGCGTCGTCGAAGTGCGCGGCGAAGCGCGCCGTGTCGATGGTCGCCGAGGTGACGATGACCTTCAGGTCGCGGCGCTTGCGCAGCAGCTGCTTCAGATACCCCAGCAGGAAGTCGATGTTGAGGCTGCGCTCGTGCGCCTCGTCGACGATGATCGTGTCGTAGTTCGACAGCCAGCGGTCGCTGGCGATCTCCGCCAGCAGGATGCCGTCGGTCATGAACTTGATGCGCGTGTCGTCGCCGACGTTGTCGTTGAAGCGCACCTGGTAGCCAACCGCGCCGCCCATGGGCACCTGCAGCTCCTCGGCCACGCGCCGGGCCACCGCGCGCGCGGCGATGCGGCGCGGCTGGGTGCAGCCGATCATGCCGGCCGCGCCGCGCCCGGCCGCCAGGCACAGCTTGGGTAGCTGGGTGGTCTTGCCCGAGCCGGTCTCGCCAGCGATCACCACGACCTGGTGCTGGCGGATCAGCTCGACGATCCGCTCGCCCTCGCGCGCGATCGGCAGCGCCTGGTCCAGGGTCACCGCCGGCAGGTTGGCCGCGCGCGCCTGGCAGGCGGCCACCGACTCGGCCAGCGCCTGGCCGAAGCGCGCGCACAGCTGCGCGTCCTCCGGCGCGGCCTTCCAGCGCGACCACAGGCCGTGCAGGCGGCCACGGTCGCGGCTCAGCGCGCCATCGATGGCGCGCCGCGCGGCGTCGGGCTGGGCGGGAAGCGGGGCGATTGAAGCCATGAATCGTTCTGCGTGAATCTTTTGATTACCAATCTTCATCTGCGGCGTTTATTGTGACGCATCGCCACTGATGAGGAGTTGCACATGGCCAAGACCAAGACCAAACCCGCCACCAAGAAGAAGGGCACGCCGCTGGCCGCCGCCGCGCCGAGCGCCCCGCGTGTGGATATCGGGATCAGTCCGGCCGATCGCAAGGACATCGCCGCCGCCCTGTCGCACTACCTGGCCGACGCGTACACGCTGTACCTGAAGACCCATAACTTCCACTGGAACGTGACCGGGCCGATGTTCAACTCGCTGCACCTGATGTTCGAGACCCAGTACACCGAACAGTGGGGCGCGCTGGACGAAGTCGCCGAGCGCATCCGCGCCCTGGGCTACAACGCGCCGGGTTCGTACCGCGAGTTCGTCGCGCTCAGCTCCATCCCCGAGGAGGCCGGCCTGTCCGACAGCGCCGACTGGAAGGAGATGGTGCGCCAGCTGGTGGTCGGCAACGAGGCGGTCTGCCGCACCGCGCGCCAGACGCTGAAGACCGCCGAGAACGGCAGCGACGACCCGACCGTGGACCTGATGACCCAGCGCCTGAACACCCACGAGAAGTACGCGTGGATGCTGCGGTCGCTGTTGCAGTAATCCCTTCGGGACTTCGTCCCTGCGGGCTTACCCCAAAGTTTCGCCTTTGGCGAAACCTTGGGCCCCTGCTCACTCGTCTGCCAGATCCCCGCGCCTTCGGCGCGCCCCCTTGACTCAAGGGGGCTCTCCACCAGCCAGTGCATCGGGGGCTGCAGCCGGCACCCAGACATTTCCGACGTGTTTTGTAGTCGATGCCCGGCCCTGCGCCGGGCATTGCGTATCTGGGGGATGAGACCGCGGCCCGGTATCCTGTGCACATGCAGGAACGTGCGCTAGAAATCCTCCACCGGGTGTTCGGACACCCTGGTTTCCGCGGCGAGCAGGCCGCCATCGTCGAGCACCTGGCCAGCGGCCACGACGCCCTGGTGCTGATGCCCACCGGCGGCGGCAAGTCGCTGTGCTACCAGGTGCCGGCGCTGCTGCGCGAGGGCACGGCGATCGTGGTCTCGCCGCTGATCGCGCTGATGCAGGACCAGGTCGAGGCGCTGCGCCAGCTGGGCGTGCGCGCCGAGTTCCTCAACTCCTCGCTCGAGGCCCAGGCCGCCCAGCAGGTCGAGCGCGACCTGCTGTCCGGCGAGCTGGATCTGCTGTATGTCGCGCCCGAGCGGCTGTTGACCCCGCGCTTCCTGTCGCTGCTCGATCGCGCGCGGGTGAGCCTGTTCGCCATCGACGAGGCGCACTGCGTGTCGCAGTGGGGCCACGACTTCCGCCCCGAGTACCGCCAGCTCACCGTGCTGCACGAGCGCTGGCCGCAGGTGCCGCGCATCGCGCTGACCGCCACGGCCGATCCGCCGACCCAGGCCGAGATCGCCGAGCGCCTGCAGCTGGAGGACGCGCGCCGCTTCGTCAGCTCCTTCGACCGGCCCAACATCCGCTACACCGTGGTACAGAAGGACAACGGCCGCCGCCAGCTGCTGGACTTCCTGGAGGACCACAAGGGCCAGGCCGGCATCGTCTACTGCATGTCGCGCAAGAAGGTCGAGCAGACCGCCGAGTTCCTGCGCGAGAAGGGCTTCGACGCCCTGCCCTACCACGCCGGCCTGGATGCGCGGCTGCGCGCCGAGAACCAGCGCCGCTTCCTGCGCGAGGACGGCATCGTCATGTGCGCGACCATCGCCTTCGGCATGGGCATCGACAAGCCGGACGTGCGCTTCGTCGCCCACACCGACCTGCCCAAGTCGCTGGAGGGCTACTACCAGGAGACCGGTCGTGCCGGCCGCGACGGCGAGCCCGCGCAGGCCTGGCTGGCCTATGGCCTGGGCGATGTGGTGCTGCTCAAGCAGATGATCGAACAGGGCGAGGCCGCCGAGGAGCGCAAACGCCTGGAGCGGCGCAAGCTCGACCAGCTGCTGGGCTATTGCGAATCGATGCAGTGCCGGCGCCAGGTGCTGCTGGCCGGCTTCGGCGAGACCTATCCGCAACCCTGCGGCAACTGCGACAACTGCCTGACCCCGGCCGCGACCTGGGACGCCACCGAGGCCGCGCGCAAGGCGCTGAGCTGCGTCTACCGCACCGGCCAGCGCTTCGGCGCGGCGCATCTGATCGACGTGCTGCGCGGCGCCGACACCGAGCGCATCCGCCAGCTCGGCCACGACCAGCTCACCACCTATGGCATCGGCAGCGATCTCGATGCGGCGACCTGGCGCGGCGTGTTCCGCCAGCTCGTGGCCGCCAGCGTGCTGGAGGTCGACGCCGAGGGCCACGGCAGCCTGCGCCTGACGCCCTCGGCCAAGCCGGTCCTGCAGGGCCAGCAGACCCTGCTGCTGCGCAAGGATTCGCCCAAGCTGCGCCAGCGCAGCGGCGGCACCAGCCCGGCCGCCGCCGAGGTCCCCGAGACCGACCAGCCGCTGTTCCAGGCCCTGCGCCGCCTGCGCGCGCAGCTGGCCAAGGAGCAGAACGTGCCGGCCTACGTCATCTTCCACGACGCCACGCTGCGCAACATCGCCCAGCAGCGCCCCACCGACCTGCGCGCCCTGGCGCGCGTGGGCGGCGTGGGCGGCAGCAAGCTGGACCGCTATGGGCCGGCGCTGATCGACGTGGTCCGCGAGGCGGGCTGACGCCTGCCCCTCCCTTCACCGACCCGGACTGCCCCCATGAGCGGCTACTGCGCCATCGCCCTCGGCCACCCGATCCACGGCGACTACCACGACACCGAATACGGCTTTCCGCAGCGCGAGGAGTCGGTGCTGTTCGAGCGCCTGCTGCTGGAGATCAACCAGGCCGGCCTGAGCTGGGAGACCATCCTGCGCAAGCGCGCCGCGTTCCGCGCCGCCTACAGCGGCTTCGACGTGGACCAGGTGGCCGCCTACGGCGAGGCCGACATCGCGCGGCTGCTCGCCGACGCCGGCATCATCCGCAACCGCCTCAAGGTGCTGGCCGCGATCCACAACGCCCAGGTCATCCAGACCCTGCGCGCCTCGCACGGCAGCTTCGCCGCCTGGCTGGACGCGCACCACCCGCTGGAGAAGGCGGACTGGGTGAAGCTGTTCAAGCGGACTTTCCGCTTCACCGGCGGCGAGATCACCGGTGAGTTCCTGATGAGCCTGGGCTACCTGCCCGGTGCGCACCACGAAGGCTGCCCGGCGTTCGCCGCGGCGGCCAGGCACAAGCCGGCGTGGATGCAGGCGAGCAGGCCACTGAGGTCGGCGAAGACGAAGAAGTAGCGCCAGCGCTTCGTCACTTGCCCCAAGCCCCACTCCCCGCGGACACGGGCACTTCATCGTTCGCGCCACTCCCTGCAAGTGCGCGAATCTCGCGGTTCGCTCTACTCCGTCGCTCTCACGGAAGCGGGACCTCGTCGCCCTCGCTACTCCGTCATTCCCGCGAGCACTTGAACCTGTTCGTTCACCCCATTCCGTCATTCCAGCGAGCGCTTGAATCTCTTCGTTCACTCCATTCCGTCATTCCCGCGAAAGCGGGAATCCAGGGACTGTGCGCTTTTCGCTTTTGCTGCTGCTTTTCCAGCAGCTTAAGGCAGGATGAATAGACATGACGAAACGCGCAGAGCCGACCGATATCGCTGACGCGGAAACCCATGCGTCGATGCGTCGTGTGCCGGGACGGGACGTGAACCCCTGCGAATCCCATGGCGCGTGGTGAGCCGTCTCGACGACAGCGCATGGCGTTTGGGACCGGCTAAGTCACTTATCAAAAGCCTGAAAAGCAACGTCCCTGGATTCCCGCGTTCGCGGGAATGACGACTCAAAGATTCAAGCGGCCTGTCACTGAGGTGCACATCCGGCGCTCGCTTAAGCCCCGCCTCAAACGCCCATATACCGATGCGGCCGGTGGTTGAACATCAGTACCAGGCTCAGCACCACCGCGCCCAGCGCCGAGTACAGCACCTTCGACGGCGCCAGCGTGAAGCAGGCCACGCCCATCAGCACCGCATCGAAGGTCATCTGCACCTTGCCCGCGCTGATGCCGCGCGTGCGCTGCAGGTAGACGGCCAGGATGCCCACGCCGCCCAGGCTGGCGTGGTGGCGGATGAAGAACAGGATGCCCATGCCGACCAGCGCGCCACCGACCAGCGCCGAGTACAGCGGCGTCATCTGCGCGTACGGCGCCCAGTGCGGCAGCAGGTCGGTGAGCACACCGCACGCGCCGACCGCCACGAAGGTCTTGAGGGTGAACTCCCAGCCCATGCGCCGCACCGAGAGCCAGTAGAACGGCAGGTTCACCAGCACGAACATCAGACCGAAGTTCCAGCCGAAGGTGTAATGCGCCAGGAAGGCCACGCCCGCCATGCCGCCGATCATCAGCCCGCCCTTGGCGAACACCGCCAGTCCCAGCGAGGCGGTCAGCGTGGCCAGCACCATGCCCTGCACGTCTTCGGCCACGGAGTGGTGGAACGCCCGATCATCGACCACCGTGCCTTCCGAATCCGGCGGCGGCGTCAGCGGCCCCGAGGTGACTACCACGCCCGGCGGCGAATGATCGGCGCCGCCATCGTCCAGGCCGATCTCCTGCGCAGGCGTATCGAGGGCAGAAGCGTCGGAAGGCGACTTGTCAGGTGTCACGGCGGGCGGCAGCAAGGAGGAGGCGCGTGCAGTTTAGCGAGCCAAGTCCCGACTTTCGTTACGCCGGAAACTCTTCAAGCCGAATCTGGAAAGAATTCCACACCCCAACCCAACGCGAACAGGCAGAACCCGAGGACCACGAGGGTCCATGCACCCCAGGAAAGTCGACCATCAGCACACACATCTTCCGCGCTGGACCGCGCGGTGGCACGAACGCGCAGGTTGACCCATAGCACCGGAAGCGGCGCCAGGATCGCGATCATCGAGAACGGGTCAGGTGTGTACGCCATCACCGAGAGCGCCAGGTACAGCAGAGCCATCAGGCCGCCATGGAGCTGCACGGACTGGCGTTCCAGACGCTTGGCGAGAAGATCCTCCATCTGCTTGAAGCAGAAGTAGGCGGTCACATCGGAGAAGAATGCACGCGCCACAGGGGACAGCGAGACCTGTCGCGCGCGACGGACGGCAACCCAGTTGCGATAGAACCAGATAAGGAGATAGAGGTTAAGCGTGCTGAAAGACAGCAGCAGGAACTTCCAAGCCGGTGGGGCGTAGAGCAGAAGTCCTCGAATGGCCGGGGCGGCAGGCGCACTGTCAAGCGGCGCGCGCGGCGACTGATACGGATTTTCCGCCTGCAGTTCCATCAACGTCCCCTGTCGCTACTGGCGGTGCGGACCAACCGACGCCGATTCCTGATGACCGGCTCAGCGCGCCTCGGCGACCTCGACGCCATCCAGGCCCTGGGCCAGGGTGCGCGCGTCGCCGCCCTGGGCCAGCTTGATGCGCAGGCGCACCTCGTTCTGCGAGTCGGCGTAGCGCAGGGCGTCCTCGTAGGAGATCTCGCCGGCCTGGTAGAGCTCGAACAGGCTCTGGTCGAAGGTCTTCATGCCCAGGTTGGTGGACTCCTTCATCACTTCCTTGAGCTTGTGGATCTCGCCGTCGCGGATGTAGTCCTGGATCAGCGGCGTGCCCAGCATGATCTCCATCGCCACCCGGCGCGCCTTGCCGTCGGGGGTCGGCACCAGCTGCTGGGCGACCACGCCCTTGAGGTTGAGCGAGAGGTCCATCAGCAGCTGGCTGCGGCGGTCCTCGGGGAAGAAGTTGATGATGCGGTCCATCGCCTGGTTGGCGTTGTTGGCGTGCAGGGTGCACAGCACCAGGTGGCCGGTCTCGGCGAAGGAGATGGCGTGGTCCATGCCCTCGCGGGTGCGCACCTCGCCGATCATGATCACGTCCGGCGCCTGGCGCAGGGTGTTCTTCAGCGCGTTCTCCCAGCTGTCGGTGTCGATGCCGACCTCGCGCTGGGTGATGATGCAGCCCTCGTGCTTGTGCACGAATTCGATCGGGTCCTCGATGGTGATGATGTGACCGGTCGAGTTCTGATTGCGGTAGCCGATCATCGCCGCCAGCGAGGTCGACTTGCCGGTGCCGGTGGCGCCGACGAAGATGATGATGCCGCGCTTGGTCATCGCCAGGGTCTTGATGACCGGCGGCAGGTTGAGCTCATCGACGCTGGGGATCTTGGTCTCGATCCGGCGCAGCACCATGCCCACCTGGTTGCGCTGATAGAAGCAGCTCACGCGGAAGCGGCCCACGCCGGCCACGCCGATGGCGAAGTTGCACTCGTGGGTCTTCTCGAACTCCTCGCGCTGGGCGGGGGTCATGACGTTGAGCACCAGGTCGCGCGACTGCTGCGGCGTCAGCGGCGTCTGCGTGATCGGGGTGAGCTTGCCGTGCACCTTGATCGACGGCGGCATGCCCGAGGTGATGAACAGATCCGACGCCTTCTGATGCGCCATCAGCTTGAGAAACGAGGTGAAGTCGATGGCGCTCATGCGTGCTCCTTCGGAGCTGGGAATCGGGAATGGAGAATCGGGAATCGCGGCAGCGGGCACCTCGGGAGCGGAAAGCGCGGGATGGCGGCCTGCCCCATTCCCGATTCCCTACTCCCGATTCCCGGCCTTACTCGAACAACCGCTTGTCCTTGGCGTATTCCTTGACCTGGTGGCGCGTGATCTGGCTGCGCTTGACCAGGTCCTGCAGGTGCTGGTCCAGGGTCATCATGCCGTACTGCTGGCCGGTCTGGATGGCCGAGTACATCTGCGCGACCTTGTCCTCGCGGATCAGGTTGCGGATGGCCGGGGTGCCGACCATGATCTCCCAGGCGGCGGTGCGGCCGCCGCCGACTTTCTTCAGCAGCGCCTGGCTGATCACCGCGCGCAGCGATTCGGACAGCATCGAGCGCACCATCGGCTTCTCGCCGGCGGGGAACACGTCGATGATGCGGTCGATGGTCTTGGCCGCCGAGCTGGTGTGCAGGGTGCCGAACACCAGGTGGCCGGTTTCCGCAGCGGTCAGCGCCAGGCGGATGGTCTCCAGGTCGCGCAACTCGCCGACCAGGATGTAGTCGGGGTCTTCGCGCAGCGCCGAGCGCAGCGCTTCGTTGAAGCCGTGCGTGTCGCGGTGCACCTCGCGCTGGTTGATCAGGCACTTCTGCGAGGTGTGGACGAATTCGATCGGGTCCTCGACGGTGAGGATGTGGCCGTATTCGCTCTTGTTGATGTAGTCGATCATCGCCGCCAGCGTGGTCGACTTGCCCGAGCCGGTCGGTCCAGTCACCAGGATCAGGCCCTGCGGCTGCTGCACCATCTCGCGGAACAGCGGCGGGCAGGCCAGGTCCTCCAGGGTCAGCACCTCGGACGGGATGGTGCGGAACACGGCGCCGGCGCCGCGGTTCTGGTTGAAGGCGTTGACGCGGAAGCGCGCCAGCGAGGGGATCTCGAAGGAGAAGTCGACCTCGAGGAATTCCTCGTAATCGCGGCGCTGCTTGTCCGACATGATGTCGTAGACCAGCGCGTGGACCTGCTTGTGATCCAGGGCGGGGATGTTGATGCGGCGCACGTCGCCATCCACGCGGATCATCGGCGGCAGCCCGGCGGACAGATGCAGGTCCGAGGCCTTGTTCTTGACCGAGAAGGCCAGTAGTTCGGCGATATCCATGCGTCTGGTTTGCCCCTGTGGAAAGTGTTGCGAACTGGAACCCTACATCCCCGAAAGGCAGTATAGCGCCCTTCCCGACACTGCCAACGGGCCTGTTTACCGTGCTTTCCGAGCGTCTGAGCGACACCCTGAACAGGCTGCGGGACGCAGCCGACGCGGCCAAGCGGCCCATGCCCACGCTGGTGGCCGTGTCCAAGTTTCATCCGGCGCAGGCGGTGGCCGAGTTGGCCGCCGCGGGCCAGCGCGTGTTCGGCGAGAACTATGTGCAGGAGGCGCAGACCAAGCGGGCCGAGCTGTCCGCGCTGGCGCTGGAGTGGCATCTGATCGGCCATCTGCAGTCCAACAAGGCGGCCCTGGCGGCCGAGCTGTTCGACTGGGTGCAGACGGTGGACCGGCCCAAGCTGGTCGCGGCCCTGGCGGCGGCGCGGTCGCCGCAGCGCGGGCCGCTCAACGTGCTGATCCAGGTCAACATCGACGATGAATTGAGCAAGCATGGCTGCGCGCCCGAAGCGGTCGAGGCGCTGGCCGAGGCGATCGCCGCGCAGCCGCGGCTGGCGCTGCGCGGGCTGATGGCGATCCCGGCGCCGCACGAGGATCCGGCGCTGCGCCGGGCCGCGTTCGTGCGCATGAAGCAACTGTTCGATGCGCTGGCGGCGCGCCATGCCGGCGTGGATACGCTGTCGATGGGGATGAGCGAGGACTGCGCGCTGGCCGTGGCCGAGGGCGCGACGATGGTGCGGGTAGGCACCGCCCTCTTCGGCGCGCGGCCGGTCAAAGCCTGACGCTTGGTGGGAGCCACTGTCCCTCAAATCTCGCAGCCGCCTGGCTGTAGAGCGGAGCTTGCTCCGCTGGGGCCTTCCCACGCACCGAGCGAAGAGCAGCGGAGCAAGCTCCGCTCTACAGGTGGGAGCCGCCCTCGTGGCCTTTTTAGCCAATGGCGGCGCGAGGCTCTACCGGGAAAGCCTCATCGCCGCCATGGCGGCTCCCACAGGAGCAAGGCGAAGCGACTACATGAATGCGCCACGCCGCGCCGCAATGGATACGTTGTCGATGGGGATGAGCGAGGACTGCGCGCTGGCCGTGGCCGAGGGGGCGACCATGGTGCGGGTGGGCACCGCCCTGTTCGGCGCGCGGCCGGTCAAGGCCTGACGCTTGGCGGAGCCACTGTCTCTCAGGTCTCGCAGCGGCCTGCCTGTAGAGCGGAGCTTGCTCCGCTGGGGCTTTCCCGCGAACTGAAGGAAGAGCAGCGGAGCAAGCTCCGCTCTACAGGTGGAGCCGCCCTCGCGGCCTTTTTGGCCAATGGCGGCGATGAGGCTCTACCGGGAAAGCCTCATCGCCGCCATGGCGGCTCCCACGGGGGGAAGAGGCTTCGAAAGGGAGAGAGAATCCCACAGGAGGCTTCCACATCGGTGCGCCGGGAACGGCGATAATCCGGGTGATCCTTCACCGCACCGGGCATCAGGCCGCCATGACCGTATCGAGTTCCGAATCCGCAGCGCCGGCCGTCGACACGGTCGCCTTCATCGGCGGCGGCAACATGGCGCGCAGCCTGATCGGCGGGCTGATCGCGCGCGGCGCGGCGCCGGCCAGCATCCGCGTGGCCGAGCCGGTGGCCGAGCTGCGCGAGGGCCTAGCCCGGCAGTTCGGCGTGCAGGTGTTCGCGGAGGCCGGCGAGGCCGTGCAGGGCGCCTCGCTGTGGCTGTTCGCGGTCAAGCCGCAGGTGATGCGCGGGGTGTGCGAAGGCCTGGCCGCTGCGGCGCAGTCGGCCAGGCCGCTGGTGGTGTCGATCGCCGCCGGCATCACCGCCGCGCAGCTCTCGCGCTGGCTGGGTGGCGAGGTCGCGGTGGTGCGCGCCATGCCCAACACGCCGGCGATGCTAGGGGCGGGCGTGACCGGCCTGTTCGCCACGCCGCAGGTCGACGACGCCGGGCGGGCGCGCACCGATGCCTTGCTTTCCAGCGCCGGCCCGACCGTGTGGATCGACACCGAGGCGCAGATGGATGCGGTCACCGCCGTGTCCGGCAGCGGGCCGGCCTATGTCTTCCTGCTGGCCGAGGCGATGGAGGCGGCCGGCATCGCCCAGGGCCTGCCCGCCGAAGCGGCGCGCGCGCTGACGCTGCAGACCGTGCTCGGCGCGGCGCGCATGCTGACCGAGGCGGGCGAACCGCCGGCCGAACTGCGCCGGCGCGTGACCTCGCCCAACGGCACCACCCAGGCCGCGATCGAGACCTTCCAGGCCGGTGGCTTCGAGGCGCTGACCGCCCAGGCCATCGCCGCTGCCGCGCGGCGCGGCGGCGAACTGTCGGCGGCCAACGACTGATCGCCATGCCGGCGCGTCTGCCCTCGCGCTTGCTCCTGCCGCTGGCGAGCCTGCTGGCGCTGGCCGCGTGTTCGGGCGGGCAGGCGCCGCAGCGCGTGCAGCCGGTGGCGCCGGTGGACAGCGTGCGCACGCTGGGCGCGCTGCAGGTGCGCTACAACGCCCTGCCCAGCCTGGCGCTGCCCGAATCGGCGGCCGAGGCCTACGGACTGGACCGTGGCGCCGGCCGGGCGCTGGTGATCGTGGCGCTGCGGCAGCGGCAGGGCGACGACGAGGTGCCGGTCCAGGGCAGCGTGCGCGGCGTGGCGGTGGATCTGTCCGGCCGTCGCCAGCAGATCACCTTCAAGCCGGTGCGGACCGGCGATGCGGTCGATCAGGTCGGCAGCGTGGAGATCAGCCCGCGCGACACGCTGCGCTTCGAGCTGGACGTGGCCAGCGACATCGGCGGCGGCCCGCTGCGCTTCGAACGCAGTTTCTGAAGCGCCCTCGAAAGCGCGCCTACTCCACCTGCCACCGCTGCGGGCCATCGCCCTGGGCGCCCAGCGCATCGCCCGGATTGCTCAGCCGGCAGCGGCGCAGGGACAGGCAGCCGCAGCCGATGCAGTCGGTGAGCTGGTCGCGCAGCTGGTGCAGCGCGAGGATGCGCTGATCCAGCTCGTGCTTCCAGGCGGCCGACATGCGCGCCCACTCGGCCCGGGTCGGCGTGCGCGATTCGGGCAACGCGTCGAAGGCGCGCCGCACCGATTCCAGCGGCACGCCCACGCGCTGGGCCACGCGGATCACCGCCAGACGCCGCAGCACATCGCGCCGGTAGCGCCGCTGGTTGCCGGCGGTGCGCAGACTGCGGATCAACCCCTTCTTCTCGTAGAAGTGCAGCGCCGATACGGCCATGCCGCTGCGCTGGGCCACCTCGCCGACCGCCAGTTCCTGCATGGCTTGACCTCAAGCAAAGTTGAGGTTGCATGCTGCCGTCCCCGCCGCCGCCAGGCAAGCGTGTCCGCCGCGGCGCCTGAAGAGCAAAGTTCGCATGAATGCTTCCGTTTCGACTTCCACGCCCGAGCAGGGCATCGCCGTCACTTCGGTCCTGGCGCCGCGCTACCGGGCCACCACGCTGGGCATGGTCGCGCTGGTCTCGCTCAGCGCCTTCGAGGCCCTGGCCATCGCCGCGGCGATGCCGACGGTGGCCACGGCGCTGAACGGCCTGCCGCTGTATGCCTTCGCCTTCGGCAGCACGCTGGCCACCAGCGTGGTCGGCATGACCGTGGCCGGGCGCTGGTGCGACCGGCGCGGCCCGGCCGGTGCGCTGTGGGGCGGGCTGGCCTGCTTCGTCGTGGGCCTGCTGCTGGCCGGGTTGGCGATCGGCATGCCGATGCTGATCGCAGGGCGCCTGGTGCAGGGCCTGGGCGCCGGCGCGCTGTCGGTATCGCTGTACGTGCTGGTCGGCCGGCAGTATCCGCAGGCGCTGCGGCCGAAGATCTTCGCGGCGTTCTCCGCGGGCTGGGTGGTGCCCTCGCTGATCGGTCCGGCCTTGAGCGGGCTGGTGGTCGAGCACCTGGGCTGGCGCTGGGTGTTCCTGGCGGTGCCGGTGCTGGCGCTTCCGGCGGCCTGGCTGCTGCGGCCCGCGCTGGCCGCCCTGCCCGCGCCGACGCAGGCGAGCGCGCCGGGACATGCGATCGGCTGGGCCGTCGGCGCGGCGATCGGCGTATGCGCACTGTCCGTGGCCGCCCATCTGCCGGGCGGGCGCGCCGTGCTGGCGCTGCTGCCTGCCCTGGCGCTGCTGCTGGTCAGCGTCTGGCGGCTGCTGCCGCGCGGGACGCTGCGCGGGGCGCGCGGGCTGGCCAGCGTGGTCGGCCTGCGCGGCGTGGCCGCGGCGGCGTTCTTCGGTAGCGAGGCCTTCCTGCCGCTGGTACTGGGCCAGGCCCGCGGCCTGTCGCCCAGCCGGGCCGGCATCGCGCTGAGCGTGGGCGCGCTGGGCTGGTTCTGCGGCTCGTGGTTCCAGGGCCACCAGACCCGCCTGCGCCGCCAGACCCTGGTGCGCACGGGCTGCGCGCTGCTGGCGATCGGCGTGGCCACCACCGTCGCCGTGGCCTGGCCGACGCTGCCGGTCCTGGTGCCGATCCTCGGCTGGGCCTGCACCGGACTGGGCATGGGCCTGCTCTATGCCAGCCTGTCGGTGCTGACCCTGACGCTGTCGCCGCCGGCCGAGCAGGGCCGCAACAGCGCCGCGCTGCAGCTGTGCGAAGCGGTGACGGTGGCCACCATGCTGACCATCGGCGGGGCGGTGTTCGCCGCCCTGCTGGCGCGCGCGCCGCTGCTGGCGCATGCGGCGCCGTTCGCGCTGTCGGTGGGCTGCGCGCGCCTGGCGCTGTGGCTGGCGCGCCGCACCGGCGCCGCCTGAGCGTCAGCGCGTCCGCCGGCTCCAGGCCTGGATGATCGCGGCGATCGCCTGCACGCCATCGGTCAGCGCGGCCGGGCCGGGCTGCAGGATCAGCGGCGACTTGATCTCGTGCAGCTGGCCCTCGCGCACCGCCGGGATCGACTCCCAGCCCGGCCGCGCGGCCACCTGCTCGGGGCGGAAGCGCTTGCCGCACCAAGAGCCCAGGATGATGTCCGGCGCCGCGGCAATCACCGGCGCGCCATCGGCCAGGATGCGGCCCTTGGCCAGCGGCTCGCGCGACAGCGCTGGGAAGGCGTCGCGGCCGCCGGCGATCTCGATCAGCTCGGCCACCCACTGGATGCCGGTGATCAGCGGCTGGTCCCATTCCTCGAAGTACACCGTCGGCCGCCGCGGCAGCGACGCGGCCTGCGCCCGGATGGCATCGAGGCCGCGCTCGAGCGCGCCGGCATACGCCTCGGCGCGCGCCGCGCAGCCGACCAGCGCGCCCAGCCGGCGCACGTAATCGACGATGCCCGCCACGCTGCGGTGATTGGCGATCCACACCTCCACGCCGGCCTTGACCAGGGCGGCGGCGATCTCGGCCTGGATGTCGGAGAAGCCGATCGCCAGGTCCGGCTTGAGCGCCAGGATCTTGTCGATGTTGGCGCTGGTGAATGCGGCGACCTTGGGCTTCTCGCGCCGCGCCTGCGGCGGGCGCACGGTGAAGCCGCTGATGCCGACGATGCGCGCCGATTCGCCCAGCGCGTACAGCGTCTCGCAGGGCTCCTCGGTGAGGCAGACGATGCGGCGCGGGCCGATCGCCATCAGGCCTCGTCGTCCAGCGCCATGCGGAAGTACACCACGCGCTCGGTCTCGGCGAAGCCGCACGCGGCGTGCGCGCGCTGCGCGGCCACGTTGTCCAGCGCGGTGTCGGAGGCCAGCTCGGTACAGCCCTGGGCCTGCGCCCAGTGCCGCACCGCCGACAGCAGCGCGCGTCCGACGCCCTGACCGCGCCAGTGCGCATTGACGTACCAGCCCTCCAGGAAGGCCACCGGCGAGCTGTCGGTGCCGTTGACGTAGTCGTTGCGCAGCGCGGCCTCGGCGAAGCCGACCGCCGTGCCGTCCGCGGCGAAGGCGAGGAAGTTGCCGGCATCGGCGCGCTGCAGCGCCTCGGCCACGTGCGCGCGGGCGTCCAGGTCCTGGTCGGGCCACAGCTCGCCCTGCAGGCTGGCCCAGGCGCGCAGGTCCTGCGCGCTGGCCGCGCGGATCGAGAACGCGGCGCTCAAGACAGCGGCAACAGGACGGTCGGCCGGCGCACCGGCAGGCGTCGCAGGCGGCCGATCAAGGAAACAGCATCCGCTTGGACCAGTGGCCGTCCGGCGCGCGCTCATAGCGCCAGCGCTCGTGCAGGCGGAACCTGGCGCCGTACCAGAACTCGAAGCTGTCCGGCACCACGCGAAACCCGGTCCAGCCATCCGGACGCGGCACCGGGCCGCCGTCGAACTCAGCCTCGACCTGGGCCAGGCGATCGTGGAATTCGGCCGCGTCCTTCAGCGTGTGCGACTGCGCCGAGGCCCAGGCGCCGAGCTGGCTCTCGCGCGGACGCGTGGCGAAGTAGGCATCGGCCTCGGCGTCGGTGACCAGCTGGACCGCGCCTTCGATGCGCACCTGGATGCCGGCCTCGCGCAGCGTGCGCCACAGCAGCAGCAGCGCCGCGCGCGGATTGGCCTGCAGCTCGCGGCCCTTCTGGCTGTCCAGATGGCTGTAGAACACCAGGCCGCGCGCGTCGTGCGCCTTGAGCAGCACGGTGCGCAGCGAGGGCTGGCCGTCCAGCGTGGCGGTGGCCACGCTCATGGCGTTGTACTCGGGCTCGGTGCCGCTCTGGCGGGCTTCTTCGTACAGGGCCGAGAAGGTGTTCAGGGCTTCGGCGTACAGATCGACTTGCACTTCGCTCATCTGGTTGGATACGGCAGCGGCCCGCGGGCGGTGCGCTATTGTCGCCCGATGACGCATCCCACGCACGGCTTCCCCGATTCGCTGGTGTCCGCGGCGCTGCGCAGCGCGCGTGCGCTGCCGCAGGCGGTGCCGGTCTGGGGCCTGTCGGCGCTGCAGGGCACCGGCAAGTCCACGCTGGCCGCGCAGCTGGCGCAGGCCGCGCAGCGCGAAGGCCTGCGCAGCGCGGTGCTGTCGCTGGACGACTTCTACCTGACCCGCGACGCGCGCCAGGCCCTGGCACGCCAGGTGCACCCGCTGCTGGTCACCCGCGGCCCGCCCGGCACCCACGACCTGCCGCTGGCCCTGCACACGCTGCAGGCCCTGCGCGAGGGCCGCCCGGTGGCGCTGCCGCGCTTCGACAAGCTGGCCGACGACCGCGCGGCCGAATCGACCTGGCCGCGGCTGGACGGGCCGGTGGATCTGGTGATCTTCGAGGGCTGGTGCCTGGGCACACCGGCCCAGGCGCAGGCCGCCCTGGTGGTGCCGATCAACGCGCTGGAGCGCGACGAGGACCGCGACGCCACCTGGCGCAGCCACTGCAACGCCGCGCTGGCGCGCGACTACCCGGCGCTGTGGCGGACCTGCGACACGCTGTGGTTCCTGCAGCCGCCGGGCTTTGAGCATGTCGTGGACTGGCGCTGGCAGGCCGAAAAAGGCCTGCAGGCCGAGCATCCCGCGCGCGCCGCCATGACCCGCCCGCAGCTGGAGCGCTTCGTCCAGCACTACGAGCGCGTCAGCCGCCAGGCGCTGCGCACCCTGCCGGCGCTGGCCGACCACGTGGTCCGCGTGGACGCGCAGCGGCGGGTGATCGCCGGCTGAGGCCGCAGTTTCGCCTGCAACGGCCGTGGCCGGTGCGCGCGAGGCGCCAGTATCATCCGGAGCGATGAATCCCGCCCCCAACCTCGTGATGGTCGGCCCGATGGGCGCCGGCAAGACCTCGATCGGCCGCCGCATCGCCGAACGCTTCGGCCTGCGCTTCGTCGATGCCGACCACGCCGTGGTCGAGGCCGCCGGGTCGAGCATCCCGGAGATCTTCGAGCACGAGGGCGAGGCCGGATTCCGCGCCCGCGAACGCGCGGCGCTGGCGCAGCTGCTGGCCGGCGAAGGCCAGGTCGTGGCCAGCGGCGGCGGCGCGGTGCTCGATGCAGATAATCGAGCGCTGATGCAGGCGCGCGGCTTCGTCATCTATCTGCGCGTGGACGTGGAGACCCAGCTGCGGCGCGTGGCCCGCGACCGCAACCGCCCGCTGCTGCAGAACGTCGACCGCCGCCAGGTGCTCACCGACCTGATCGCCGTGCGCGATCCCCTCTACCGCCAGGTCGCCGACCTGGTGCTCGACGCAGACCGCCTCACGCCGGGCGAAGCCACCGCCGCCCTGGTCGGGCGGCTGGCGCGCGACTGGCAACCCACCGGAGCTTCCACCGCATGACCCCCGCCACCCAGACCGTCCACGTCGGCGGCGACGCGCCCTACGCCATTCACATCGGCCCCAGCCTGCTGCGCGCGGGCAAGGCGCTGGCCCAGCACGTGCGCGGCCGCCATGCGCTGCTGGTCAGCGATACCCACGTGGCGCCGCTGTATGCCGACGCGGTGGCGCAGGCGCTGAGCGAGGCGCGCCCGGAGCTGCAGCTGGCGCGCTTCGTGCTGCCGGCCGGCGAGGAGTCCAAGACGCTGGCCCACTTCGGCGCGGCCATCGAGGCGCTGGCCGAACTGGGCGCCACCCGCGATGCCTGCGTGTTTGCCCTGGGCGGCGGCGTGGTCGGCGACCTGGCCGGCTTCGCCGCGGCGTGTTGGATGCGCGGGGTGGACGTGGTCCAGCTGCCGACCACGCTGCTGTCGATGGTCGACTCGTCGGTGGGCGGCAAGACCGCGGTGGACATCCCGCAGGGCAAGAACCTGGTCGGCGCCTTCCATCCGCCGCGCGCGGTGTTCGCCGACACCACGGCGCTGACCACGTTGCCGCCGCGCGAACTGCGTGCCGGGCTGGCCGAAGTGGTCAAGTACGGCGCGCTGGGCGATCCGCTGTTCTTCGAATGGCTGGAGGCCGAGCACACCGCGCTGCTCGATGGCGATGCCGGTGCGCTGGCCACCGCCATCGCACGCAGCTGCGAGGCCAAGGCCGCGATCGTGGCGCGCGATCCGCTGGAGAAGGGCGAGCGCGCCCTGCTCAACCTGGGCCATACCTTCGGCCATGCCATCGAGACCGAACAGGGCTACGGCGGCGTGGCCAACGACAACCTCAACCACGGCGAGGCGGTGGCCGTGGGCATGGTGCTGGCCGCGCGGCTCTCGGCCAGGCTGGGCATGAGCGAGGCCGCCGACACCGAGCGCCTGATCGCGCTGCTCACCGCCTGCGGCCTGCCCACCGACATCCCGCCCGGCCTGTCGCCACAGGCCCTGCTGGCGCGCATGCGCCTGGACAAGAAGAACATCGCCGGCCGCCTGCGCCTGGTGCTGTGGCGCGGCATCGGCAAGGCCGAGGTGGTGCCCGACGTGGACGAGGCCCAGGTGCTGCCGGTGCTGGCCGGCATGGGCTGAAGCTAGGCCGCGCCGCTAGACACTGCCCTCGCGCTCGATCACCAGGATGCGCGCCGCGCCCTGCGGATGGGCGACGTGCTCGGTGCCTTCCGGCGCGTGGAAGACATCGCCGGCTTCCAGCAGCGCGGTCCGCTCGGCGCCGTCCTGGCGCCAGTGCATCCGCACGCGTCCGTCGAGCACGGCGAAGACCTCCTGCCCGTCGTTGACGTGCCAGACATAGGGCTGATCGGTCCAGTGCAGGCGCACGCCGACGCCGTCGAGCCGCGCGATCGGCAAGGCCTCCCAGGCGTGCGTCCCGGTGAAGTCGCGGCTGCGGATCACCGTCGGCATTGGCTGGGCCGTGGCGGACCGCGCGCACTGGTGGGAGCTCAGCACATTGTCCGGCCGCAGCGCCTGGCCGGCCTGCAGCGCCGCGATCCAGGCGTCGGTGCTCACCACGGCGGCGAAGTTGCTGTGGAAGACCACGCTGAAGACGCGGTGGATTTCTTCTGCGCTGGCCTGGCCGGCGGCGTTGGCGTAAGGCAGCGCGCCGCTGGCATCGCCGAGCACTTCCACGCGCAGGCCGCGATGGAAGGCCTCCAAGACGCTGGACGCGTTGCAGTTGTGGGTCATGTAGCCGACCACCGTCACGGTATCGATGTCGCGCGCGGCCAGCCACGCGGCCAGGTCGGTGGCGGTAAACACGCTGGGATGCGCCTTGAGGAGGTGGTGATCGCGCGGGCGTGCCGCCACATCCGGATGCAGCGCCCAGCCGTCGCTGCCATCGGCGAACACCGGCGCGTCGGCCGCCATGGTGTGCTGGAACACGACCACCGGTACCCGCTGCGCGCGGGCGGCGTCGATGGCGCGGACGATGTTGGGCAGCGATGCGGACACCGGCGGGTGGGCGATGCGCAGCTGGCCGGTGAAGTATTCGTTCTGGACGTCGATGACCAGCAGGGCGCGACGGGGAGCGGGCATGGCGGCAGCCTTTCGTTGAAGAAGGCGGCCAGTCTGGGCACCGGTCGCGGGGTCGACGAGTGGCCCGATGCGCGACTTTCGATAGAATCGGGCCATGTCGCCGCATCGCATCGCCGTAGTCGCCTTCGACCGCATCAGTCCCTTCCACCTGGCCGTGCCATGCCAGGTGTTCGAGCCGCGCGCGGAGCCGGGGTTGCCCGCCTTCGAGCTGCGCGTCTGTGCCGCCGAGCCCGGTCCGCTGCGCACCGATGCCGGCTTCAGCGTCCAGCCGGCTTACGGACTGGAAGGCCTGGACGGCGCCGACACGGTGATCGTCCCCTCCTGGCGCGATCGGGACGAACCGGCGCCGGCCGTGCTGATCGACGCGCTGCGCCGCGCTCACGCCGTCGGTGCGCAGTTGGTGGGGCTGTGCCTGGGCACCTTCGTGCTGGCCGATGCCGGGCTGCTCGACGGCCGCCCGGCGACCACGCACTGGGCCGCGCTGGAGACCTTCGCCCGGCGCCATCCGCAGGTGCGGCTGCAGCCGGATGTGCTGTACGTGGATGACGGCGACGTGCTGACCTCGGCCGGCACCGTGGCCGGCATCGACTGCTGCCTGCATCTGGTGCGCCGCCTGCACGGCGCCGAGGTCGCCAACCGCATCGCGCGGCGGCTGGTGGTCGCGCCGCATCGCCAGGGCGGGCAGACCCAGTACATCGAGCAGCCGTTGCCCACCGACCCGGGCGACGCACGGCTGGCGCAGGTTCTCGAATGGGCGATGACCCACCTGGACCAGCGCCTGGGCGTGGACGCGCTGGCCGCGCGCGCGCTGATGAGCCGGCGCACCTTCACCCGACGATTCCGCCAGGCGACCGGCGCCAGCCTCGGCGACTGGCTGGCGCACCAGCGCTTGGCGCGCGCGCAGCGGCTGCTGGAAACCAGCGACCTGGTGCTGGATCGCGTCGCGGCCGAGGCGGGATTCGGCAGCGCCATCTCGCTGCGCCAGCGCTTCGCCGCGACGCTCGGCACTTCGCCCTCGGCCTATCGGCGCAGCTTTCGCGGTTGAACCAGAGCGGCTTGGCTACAATCGCCGCCATGCGCGTCCTTCTCCAGCAACACCCCAGCGTGGGCCAGACGCCCCGCTACCTGCAGCTGACCCTGCAGCCGGACCTGTTCGGCGGCTGGGAGCTGCTGCGCGAGGCTGGCCAGGTCGGGGGGCGTGGGCAGCTGCGACGCGAGCAGTTCATGGCCCAGGCCGAGGCCACCGCCGCGTTCGAGAAGCTGCGCGACACGCACATCAAGCGCGGCTATCAGGTGATGTTCGTGCACGGCTTCGAGGCGCCGCGCGCCTAGCCATGCAGCCGGTCCTCGACACGGCGCGCCTGCGGCTGCGTCCGTACCTGCCTTCGGACGCGGCCGACGTGCAGCGCCTGGCCGGCGATGCGCGCGTGGCCGACACCACGGCCAATATTCCTCACCCCTACCCCGACGGCGCGGCGCAGGCCTGGATCGCCGGACTGGCGCCGGCGCTGGCCGCCGGCACGCGCATCGCCTACGCGATCACGCTGCGCCAGGACGGTGCCCTGATCGGCACCGTCGCCCTGCACGAGATGTCCCGCACCCACGCGCGGGCGATGCTGGGCTACTGGATCGGCGTGCCCTACTGGGGCCAGGGCTATGCCACCGAAGCGACGCGCCGCCTGATCGATCATGGCCACACCGCGCTCGGCCTGAGCCGCATCGGCGGCGCCTGCCTAGCGCGCAATCCGGCCTCGGCCCGGGTCATGGAGAAGGCCGGCCTGCGTCTGGAAGGCCGCCTGGTGTCACACGAATGCAAGCACGGGGTCTTCGAGGACCTGCTGCTGTACGGCCTGATCCTGCCCGGCCGCCTCCCCGCGCCCTCCCCCGCCTGATTCCCTCTCTTTACGGAAGACCTGCCTTGTCCCTGCCGCCGCTCAAGAACGACCGCCTGCTGCGCGCCCTGCGCCGCCAGCCCACCGATCGCACGCCCGTGTGGCTGATGCGCCAGGCCGGGCGCTACCTGCCCGAGTACCGCGCCACCCGCGCGCGCGCCGGCAGCTTCTTAGGCATGGCCAAGCACCCCGAGATCGCCTGCGAGGTCACGCTGCAGCCGCTGGCGCGCTTCGAGCTGGACGCGGCGATCCTGTTCTCCGACATCCTCACCATCCCCGATGCGATGGGGCTGGAGCTGTACTTCGTCGAAGGCGAAGGCCCCAAGTTCCGCCACACCGTACGCAGCGCCGACGAGGTCGCGCGCCTGGGCGTGCCGGACATGGAGACCGAGCTGCGCTACGTCATGGACGCGGTGCGCCTGATCCGCCGCGAGCTGGACGGCCGCGTGCCGCTGATCGGCTTCTCCGGCAGCCCATGGACGCTGGCCTGCTACATGGTCGAAGGCGGCGGCAGCAAGGACTTCGCCCGGATCAAGGCGATGGCGCTCAACGACCCGGACACGCTGCACGCGCTGCTCAAGGTCAACACCGATGCGGTGATCGCCTACCTGGCCGCCCAGCACGCGGCCGGCGCGCAGGCGCTGCAGGTGTTCGACACCTGGGGCGGCGTGCTGAGCCCGGCCATGTACCGCGAGTTCTCCCTGCCCTACCTGCAGCGCATCGCCGCCGAGCTGGAGCGCGGACATGGCGCCGAGCGCGCGCCGCTGATCCTGTTCGGCAAGGGCAACGCCGCGCACCTGGAGGCGCTGGCCGCCAGCGGCACCGAGGCGGTCGGCGTGGACTGGCTGGTGGAACTGGAGGAAGCCGCGCGCCGCACCGCCGGCACGGTGGCGCTGCAGGGCAATCTCGACCCGGCCGTGCTGTACGGCTCGCCCGCGGCGATCGACGTGCAGGTCAAGCGCGTGCTGGACAGCTACGCCGCCGGCAACGGCGGTTCGCGCGATGGCCACGTCTTCAACCTCGGCCACGGCATGTCGCCGGACATGAACCCCGATCACGTCACCGCACTGGTCCAGGCCGTGCATCGGCACAGCGCGCGTTAAAGCGCGACAACCCGACTTCGCGCGCCGGGCTTCAGCCGCGGGCCATCGTCGCCTGGCGCTCCTGCTGCTGCGCCGGATCCTGCGGCTGCGGCATCGTCAGCAACTGGGCGCCGGTCTGCTGCGCCTGCGGCGCCGGCTGACGCAGATCCACCCCGGCGCGCTGGCCTGGCTGATCGCCCGCCAGCCACAGGGTCTGGTCGTGGACGCCGACCTGCCGCAAGCGCTCGACCGTGATGCCTTCCTGACGCGCCAGCAGCGTGGCGCGGGCGAGATGGTCTTCGCTCACGCCGGCCGGGGCGCGGTCCCGGATCGCGGCGAAGAGGGGCGTATCGGGATGGCCGGCATGGCCCAGCTGCGGCAGCGAGGTCGCGGCGGTGTTGAAGTCGACCTTCGGTGCGGCCGACGATGGCGCCCCCGGGGCGGGCGCCCGCGGTGCCTGCACCGCGGCGCCTTCCAGCTGCCCGGGCAGCGGCGAGAACGACAGCGGCCGTCCGCGCGCCTCTTCGCCCGAGCGCAGCGCGACGGTGTACAGGGTCGAAGGCAGGCCGGCCAGCGTGCTGGGATTGTGGATCAGGTCGATGGCGAAGCGTTCCGGCGTGCGCTGGCCGCCCTGCGGCGTCGGCTCGGCCAGCAGGCGGATCGCATCGTTGCCGCCGGTGCGCGCGATGTTCTGGTTGGCCCGCAGGGTCTGCGCCTGCAGCCCCGCCATCTCCTGCTCGGTGAAGCGCAAGGTGGCCTCCTGGCCGGCCTTGAACGGCGTCGCGCCCTCGCGTCCGTAGACCGCGTTGAGCTGACCGGCCTGGGTGGCGTCCGGGGTGAAGCGATAGCGATAGCTGCGCTCGCCCGGCGTGCCATCGGCGGCGAAGGACTGGTCGATCCGCAGGCTGACATCGTGCTCGCGGTAGCGCAGCGTGCGCGAGACCTCGGCGCTGCCGTCGCCGTGCACGGTGCGCACGGCCTGGCCGCTGTTGACGCCGGTCGATAGCGAGGTCGAGCGTGCGCCCAGGCCAAGATCGACCTTGCCTTCCGAACGCAGGTCCAGGCGCGAGACCGTGCTGACCTCGGACAGCCCGGGCGCATCGCGTTCGGGCATGACCCCGGAGCGCATGAAGGCGTCGTAGGCCTGGCGGCCCTGCGGATTGGACAGATCGAACTGCGCGGTGTGCAGCGTCCCGCCGGAGACGTGATCCTCGCGTCCGAGCATGGCGCTGGCCGGGCCGAGCTTCAGGCCGACGCCGTGATAGGCCTCCACCGCCTCGCGCGGACCGGCCACGACGCGCACGCGCTGGCCTTCCAGCGCCTCGATCGAGACCTGGACGCCCTGCTCCTGCCCGACGCGATCCCGGGTGGCCAGCTGGCGCAGCCGGGTGCCGACCTCGACGCTGCCGGTGTGCGCCGCGTCCATGCTGATGCACGTGCCCACCGGCATCGACGCCGGGTCGAAGGGATTGACCGAACGCGGGTCGATCTCGCGCGCGGCACGCTCGGGCACCGCGGCCTCGAACCTGACCGTGCCGCCCTCCTGCACGCGGGCGTCGACGCCGAAGCCGCGCGCCGCCGCGTTGCCTTGGACGAAACCGCTCAGGCGGCCTTCCAGCGTGTAGCGCACCTGGCCCTCGGCGTGGGTGATCGCGCCTTCGACCCTGGCATCGAGCCCGGCCTTGAGGTGTTCGCCGCCGGCGCGCAGCTGGCCTTCGGCCTGCGCGCCGTGCTCGGTCAGCCGGCCATCGAGTTTGCCGGTAAGCGCAGTCGGCGGCGGATCGGCACGGACAGCGGACAAGGGCGGCGTGGAGGACTCATCCATGACGAGAGCTCGACAGCGGATCGGAGGCGGGATGCTACCAAGCGCTGTACCGGGTCCTCGCCGAAGCGCGCGCAAACCTAGACGGAATGCTCACCAGCCCACCTCACCGACACAGCGCCGCGATCGCCCCCTCGAGCAGGTCGCCGGTGACCGGCTTGCGCAGGAAGCCGTCGAAGCCGGCGGCGCGCGCCAGCGGTTCTGCCTCGGCGTCGGCGCGGGCCGTGACTGCCAGCAGCGGCAGGTCCAGGCCCTGGGCGCGCAGCTGGGTGGCCAGGGCCAGGCCATCCAGGCCGGGCAGGTCGAGGTCGAGCAGGGCGATGTCGAAGCGCTCCACGCGCGCCTCGGCCAGGGCCGCCAACCCGTGCGCCACCGCACGCACGCGGTGGCCGCATGTCTGCAGCAGGCCGCTGATGACCGCGGCGACGGTGGGGTCGTCCTCGACCAGCAGCACGGACAGCGGTTGCACCTGCTGTGCGGGGCGATCGCGTACCGCCGGCTCCGGTGCATCTTCCGAGGCAGGCAGCGGCAGGTGCGCCAGGAAGCGCGTGCCCTGCCCCGGCGCGCTGTCCACCGTGATCCGCCCGCCCATGGCCTGGGCCAGCTCCTGGCAGATCGCCAGGCCCAGGCCGCTGCCGCCGTAGCGCGCGGTGGTGCGTGCGCCCTCGGCCTGCTCGAAGCGCTGGAACAGCCGCGCCTGCTGTTCGGCGCTCATGCCCGGTCCGGTGTCGTTGACGATCAGCACCACGCCCGCCTCCGCCGCCTGCGCGTGCAGCGCGACGCGGCCGCGCGCGGTGAACTTGACCGCATTGCCCAGCAGGTTCATCGCGATCTGGCGCACGCGCAGCGGATCGCCGCGCAGCGCGCGCGGCACCTCCGCGTCCACCTGCCAGTCGAAGACCAGGCCCTTGCGCTCGGCGTTGGGTGCGATGAGCGCGGCGACCTCGCCGAGCAGCTCGCGCAGGTCGAAGTCCTGCACGTCCAGCGCCAGCCGTCCGGCCTCGATGCGGGCCAGGTCCAGCGCGTCGTTGACCAGTCGCAGCAGATGCGTGCCGGCCTTCTGGATCGCCGCCACATAGCCGCGTTGGTTGGCGTCCAGCGGCGTGGCGGCGAGCAGTTCGCTCATGCCCAGCACGCCGGTCATCGGCGTGCGCACCTCATGGCCCAGCGTTGCAAGGAAGTGGGTCTTGGCCTGCGAGGCCTGTTCGGCCAGCACGCGCCTGTGCTGGGCCATCTGCCATTCGCTGCGCCGCTGCACACGGCGCCGATACGCCCAGGCGCCGGCCAGCAGCAGGCACAACCCCAGCAGCGAGAGCACCAGCAGGCCGGCCACGCTGCGCCACCACGGCGGGGCCACGCTGAAATGCAAGCGATGCACGGCGGAGGCGTTGCCGCTGGCGTCGAAGCCCTGCAGCGCCAGCGTGTAGTCGCCCGGTGCCAGCGCGGAGAGCACGCGATCGCCGCTGGCGCCCTGATCGACCCAGTCCGGATCCAGGCCGAGCAGGCGCGAGCGGTAGCGGCTGCCGGCCACATCGTCGAAGGCCAGCAGCCGCATGCCCACGCGCAGCTCGCGGTCGTCGGGCCGCAGGCGCGGCGTCGGCGCGGGCAGCGCCTCGATGCGGCCCTCGCGCACGACCGTGGGCGGTCGCAGCAGCAGCGGCGGCGAGATCGCGGCGCGGTCGGGTGTGGCCGGGTCGATCAGCACCAGCGCGCCATCGCTGGTGGTCGAGGCCAGCACGCCGCTTTCGAGCCGGTACAGGCATTTCTCGAGGAACTCCTGGCTGCTCAGTCCGTCGCGCACGCCGAAGGTGCGTACCACCGCGCGCTGCGGATCGGACACGTCCACGCGCAGCAGGCCGCGCTGGGTGGCCAGCCACAGCCGGCCCTGGCCGTCGCGCTGCATGCCGTTGGCGCTCACGTTGGGCAGACCGGCCTCGATGCGGCGCGACAGTTGCCAGCGGCCCTCGCGCCATTGCCAGCGTTCCAGTTCCCCGATGCGGAACACCCACAGCGCCTGCGCCGATTCGGGCACGAAGCCGGACACCTCCAGCGCGCCGTCCGGCCCGTCCACCGGCAGCAGGCGCCGCGTGGCCGGCTCCCAGCGCAGCAGGCCGGTGCCGCTGGCGATCCAGGGTTCGCCATCGGGCCCCAGGCGCAGCTGCTGGAAGGCCAGTTCGTGGCCGGTGACGGGATGCCGGGCGAATGCGTCCAGGACCTCTCCGCTGCGGCCATCGCGACGCTGCACTACGCCCGGCGTGCCCAGCCACAGATCGCCGCGCGCATCCTCCAGCAGGGTCTCGGGCGCGAACGCGACCTGCCCGGCGCTGTGCAGCGGCCAGTCGCGGCGCGCGCCTGTGGCCAGATCCAGCCGCACCAGCGCGGCCGGGCGCACGCCCAGCCACAGCGCGCCGCGCCGGTCCTGCACCGCGCTAGTCAGGCCAAGATGCAGCGGGTCGATGCCGCGGAAGACGGTCACCGTCACCGCGCCGCTACGGCTGTCGACCTGCTCCAGCGTGCCGGCCGCGTCGGCCTGCCACAGCACGCCGTGGCGGCCGGGGGCCACGCTGCAGTACGGGCTGATTGAGGTGCCCTTGGCCGCGGGCAGCACGGCCATGCGCCGCCAGTCCGGGCGCAGATACGCCAGGCCCTTGCCGACCACGCCCATCCACAGCCCACCGCCGGCCACGGTCTGGAAGCTGGTGACGAAGTGGCGGTCGAACAGTCCGTCGCGATCGCGCACCCACTGCGGCGCCCGCGCGCCATGCGTCAGCCACAGGCCGTTGGCGGTGCCGAGCCAGGATTCGCCGTCGCCCGCATCGGCGGCGGCCAGGATCTGATTGGCGCCCTCGAACATCGCCGACCACGGCGGCGTGCGCCAGACCTCGTCGCGGCCCAGGACGCGCGGCCCGGCGCGGGTGCCGGCCCACAGCGTGTCGCCGACGCGGGTCAGCGAGAGCACGGCCAGCGCGCCGGGGCCGCCTGCGGGCAGCGCGTGGAGTCGGCCGCCCTGCACATAGGCCAGCCCGGCTTCGGTGCCGACCCAGAGCCGGCCGCGCGCATCGACGGCCAGGCTGGTGACCACATCCGAGGGCAGCACGCCGCCGGTGTTGGCGTGGTCGAAGCGGGTCAGCGCGCCGTCGGCGTCGATGCGGTACAGGCCGCCGCCGTTGGTGCCGAACCAGACGTGGTCGTCCAGGCCGGCGATGGCGTACACGTCGTCGCTGCGCATCTGCGGATACTGCGCGCGGCGATAGTGGCGGAAGCCGCGGCGTTCGGCATCGAGCACGCTCAGGCCGGCGCTGGCCACCCAGACCTGGTCGTGCGGATCGACATACAGCGCCTGCTGCAGGTTGCCGGCCACCGAGGCGGGGTCGCGCGGGTCGTGCTGCCAGACGGTGAACTCGGCGCCGTCGAAGCGCGCCAGTCCGTCGTAGGTGGTCAGCCACAGGTAGCCGGTGCGATCGGTGGCCAGGGCGGTGATCGAGGTCGAGGGCAGGCCTTCGGCGGTGGCGGTCAGGCGGAACGCGGGCCGCTGCGGCACCTGCGCGTGGGCCTTCGCCACGGCGCAGCACAGCGCCAGCGTCCAGAGCACACGGCGCAGCCCCTCGCACCGGCATTCCATGCTTCGGCTCACTCCATCGATGTCCCCGGGGGGTCATCCTCGCAATGCGCATCGATGCACGCAAGCGCCGGTGCGATGCGAAACGGCTCAAAGCGGTTCTTTCGTCGATTGCGGGTGACGGCACGTGCGCATTACGGCTTCGGAGGGGCAGCGGGCGTCAGGTCAAAGACTCCGGGTCGAAGAGGCCCTGATCTTTCTTCTCGCGGGCGCCGGCCCACTCCCTGTGGGAGCAACTGTCTCGTCAAATCTCGCAGCCGCCTGCCTGTAGAGCGGAGCTTGCTCCGCTGCTCTTCGTTCGGTTCGTGGGAAAGCCCCAGCGGAGCGAGCTCCGCTCTACAAGTGGGAGCCGCCAAGCCGTGGGGCGCGGCCGATCTTTTCGCATCGCGGAAGTCGCCGGGTTCCCGCGTTCCCGGGAACGACGACACCCGCGGCCAGCGCTATTCCTTGCGCAGATTGGCTGCCGCGCGCGCGGCGGTCATCGCGGCGGCGAGCAGTTCGCCGGTCACCGGCTTGCGCAGGAAGGCGTCGAAGCCGGCCTCGCGCGCCTGTACTTCGGCCTGCGCGTCGGCGCGCGCGGTCACCGCCAGCAGCGGCTGGGCGAAGCCCTGGCGGCGCAGTTCGCGCGCCAGCGCCAGCCCATCCATGCCGGGCAGGTCCAGATCGAGCAGGGCGATATCGACCGGCGCCAGCGCCAGTTCGGTCAGCGCGGCCAGCCCGTGCGGCACGGCGCGCACGCGGTGGCCGCGGGCCTGCAGCAGGCCGACGATCACCTCGGCGATGGTGGCGTCGTCCTCGACCAGCAGCACCGACAGCGGCACGTCGCCGGCGTCGGCCTGGACCGCGCCGGCCGCATCGCCCTGCGCCACCGGCAGCGGCAGGTCGACCACGAAGCGCGTGCCCTCGCCCGGGGTGCTCTCCACCGCGATGCCGCCGCCCATCGCCGCGGCCAGCTCCTGGCTGATCGCCAGCCCCAGGCCGCTGCCGCCGTAGCGCGTGTGCGCACCGTCGCCCTGCTCGAAGCGCCGGAACAGCCGCGCCTGCTGCTCGGCGTTGATGCCCGGGCCGGTGTCGCTGACCACCAGGCGCAGGCCCTGGCCGTCCAGCGGCAGCGCCTGCAGGCGGACCTGCCCGCGCTCGGTGAACTTGACCGCGTTGCTCAGCAGGTTGAGCAGGATCTGACGCACACGCACCGCATCGCCGCGCAGCGCGGCCGGCAGGCGCGGATCGATCTCGCTGGTGAAGGTCAGGCCGCGCCGTTCGGCCATCGGCGCGGTCAGCGCGACCACTTCGTCCAGCAGTTCGCGCAGGTCGAAGTCCTGCTGATCCAGCTCCAGGCGGCCGGCCTCGATGCGCGCCAGGTCCAGCGCGTCGTTGACCAGCCGCAGCAGGTGGCGACCGGCGTTCTGGATCGAGCGGATGTAGCGGTGCTGGCGCTCGTCCAGCTTGGTCGCCAGCAGCAGTTCGCTCATGCCCAGCACGCCGGTCATCGGCGTGCGCACCTCGTGGCCGAGCGTGGCCAGGAACTGGGTCTTGGCCTGCGAAGCCTGCTCGGCCACGCTGCGCCGGTGCTGGGCCATCTGCCATTCGGTGCGGCGGCGCAGGCGCCGGCGGTAGGCGTGCATCCACCAGGCGATCAGCACGATCAGCAGGCCGACCATGCAGGCCACGCCCCACGGGCTCTGCCACCACGGCGGAGCCACGCGGAAACGCAGTGTCTTGACCTGCGACCACACGCTGTCGCTGCTGCGGCCCTGCACTTCCAGCGCGTAGCGGCCCGGCGGCAGGCGCGAGAAGATGCGCTCGCCGGTGTTGCCCACCTCGACCCAGCCCGGGTCGTAGCCGCTGAGGCGGAAGCGATAGGTAGTGCCCTCGGCGCCGGTGAAGGACAGCAGGCGCGCGATCACGTGCAGATCGCGGTCCTCGCTGTCCAGCAGCGGATGGCCGACATGGGTCAGGTCCAGGCCGCGATCGCCGCGGCGCACGCCGACGAATTCGAACTGCAGGTCCGGCCGCCGCGCCGAGGGCACCAGCCGCGCCGGGTCGAACAGCACCAGGCCATCGGGCGTGGCCATCGACAGCTGGCCACTGACGGCCTGGACCAGGGTGCCGTGGCGGATCTCGGGATTGGGCAGGCCGTCGCGCACGCTGTAGGTGCGCACCGTGCCCTGGATCGGATCGACCCGCGCCAGGCCGCGGCTGGAGATGGTCCACACCACGCCGCGCGCGTCCACGCGCATCCCGGTCGGGGCGATGGACGGGAAATCCTGCGCGATGCCGATCGACTGCCGCCAGCGCAGGCGATGGCCATCCCAGGCGTAATGGTCCAGCTGGCCCATGCGCCCGGTCCACAGGCTGCCGTCGGCGGCCAGGTCCAGCGAGAACACGGGCTGATCCGGCGCGCCGGGCACGGCGGCCAGGCGCCCACGCGCGGCATCCCAGGTCAGCACGCCCTGGTTGGTGGCCAGCCACAGGCGCTGGTCGGCGTCGCAGCGCATCTGCTGAACGACCAGGCCGGAGGGATAGTCGGCGGTGCCGCGTTCCAGATTGCGCAGCACATGGCCCTGCTCGTCGCGCAGCTGCAGGCCGGCCGAGTTGGTGCTGATCCACAGCTGCGCGCCGCAGCGGCGCAGTTCGACGATGCCGCCGGGCAGCGGCTTGTCGCGGGCATCGTCCACGGTCCACTCGCGCCGCTGGCGGGTGGCCGGGTCGTAGCGCAGCAGCTTGTCGATCAGCCCGACCCAGACCCGACCCTGGCTGTCCTCCTCCACCGACTGCGGCCAGTTGACCGGATCCAGCGGCTGGATGTGCTGCTCCACCCGGCCGGTCGCCGGATCCAGCCAGTCCAGCGCGCCGCGGGTGCCGACCAGCCATAGCCCGCCGCGTCTGGACGGCGCCTGCGCCAGCACGAACGGGTTGGTCATGGTGCTCGGGTCGCTGGCGTCGTTGGTGAGCACGGCGAACTGGCGCCAGTTGGCCGGCAGATGCCACAGCCCCGCGTTGAGGCTGGCGAACCACAGGCCGCCGTCGCGGTCCTCGTAGCCGCCCATCCAGTTGGGCTTGACCACGCCGCGCGCCGAGACGCTGTACAGCGGCACATTGCGCACCGTGCCGTCGGCGGCCTTGTAGCCCATGCCGGCGGCGGTATCGAGCCAGTAGGTGCCGGCGATGTCGCGCAGCATGGTCTGCAGGATCGGGATGTGGGTGACCGGCCGCCACGGGTCGCGCACCCAGCTGCCGTCAGGCTTGCGCAGCGACACGCCGCGACTGGTCGCCACCCACAGGCTGCCGTCGGCCTCGACCGTGAGGCGGTTGATGGTGGGCGAAGGCAGCGCGGAGGCCGGCACGCGTTCGAAGTCATGCCCGGTCCAGCGCGCCAGGCCGCTGCGCGTACCCACCCACAGGCTGCCGTCCGGCGTCACCGCCATGTGCACCACATCGCGCCCGGGCAGCGCGCGCGGGTCGTCGGGCCGGGCCCGGTAAAGCGCGAAGCGCCCGTCCGGCAGGCGCCGGGTCAGTCCGCCGGCCGAGGTGCCGAACCACAGGCTGCCATCCGGCGTGGCGGCGATGCACCAGATGGAATTGCTGCGCAGCTGCGGGGTGTTGGCGCGGTTGTAGAAGCGGAAGCTGCGGCGGTCGGCGTCGAAGACCGCCACGCCCTCGTTTTCGGTGCCGATCCACAGCTGGTTCTGCGCATCGACGTAAAGCGCCCACAGCTGGTTGTCCCTGAGCCCGTGCTCCATCCGCCAGATGCGGAAACCGCGCCCGTCATAGCGCGCCAGACCGTCGCTGCTGGCCATCCACAGATAGCCCAGGCGGTCCTCGGCGAAGGCGTTGATGGTGGCGTTGGGCAGGCCGTCGGCCACGCCCATCTGCCGCGGCTGCGGGGTCAGCGGGACAAGCGCGCCCGCCAGCCCGCTCCAGGCCAGCAGGCTCCACAACACGATCGCGCGTCCCCACATCCGGATCTCTTCCTTCACCCGCCTGCGCGCGCCATCACGACCCGCCTGCGGGCCATCGTGCAGGCCCGTGGCCGGGGCTGGCAACTGCGCACGCCGCGGGTCCGGCCTGAACGCCATTGCGCGCCGCGCAATGGAATGTTGCCGCGGGGCCCGAAGCGCGCGACCGGCGGCATGCCTAGAATCCCCCCATGCCCAACCCATCCCGCCTCCGCACGCTGCGCTCGCGCCTCTGCCTGCTCATCGCCCTGGCCATGCCGGGCGCCGCCTGGGCCGCCAGCGAGACCTACCAGCTCGATCCGGTCCACACCCGGGTGCTGTTCTCCGTCTCGCACGCCGGCTTCTCGCAGGCGATGGGCACGGTCTCGGGCAGCACCGGGCTGATCGAATTCGACCCCGACGACTGGAGCCGCGCGCGCGTGCAGGTCAGCGTGCCGCTGGACCGCGCCGATCTGGGCGATGCGGCCTGGAACAAGGCCGTGGCCGCCTCCAACCTGCTCGACGTCAAGGACCATCCGCGCGCCGAGTTCGTCTCCACCCGGGTCATGCCGCGCGGCGGCGACCAGTTCGACGTGGTCGGCCAGCTGACCCTGCACGGCGTCACCCGCGAGGTCACCCTGGCGGTGACCTTCAACCAGCTCAAGCGCCATCCGCTGCCGCCGTTCCGGCGCACGGTGGGCTTCTCGGCCACCACCACGCTCAGCCGCGCGGCCTTCGGCATCGATGCCTGGCCCTCGGTGATCGGCGATGCGGTGCAGCTGAACCTGCAGGTGGAGGCCACGCGCACGCGCGAGGCGCTCGAACCCGCCGCCGCCACGCCCGCCGACCCCACCTCCCCGTCCACGCCCGCCCAGGAACCCGCCACGCCATGACCCGAGCCAACGCCCAACGCTGGGGCGCCGTCAGCCAGACCCTGCACTGGCTGATCCTGCTGTTGCTGCTGGTGCTTTGCGTGGTCGGCCTGACCATGGGCGACCTGCCGCGCACGCCCAAGTACTTCTGGGTCTATACCGCGCACAAGTCGCTGGGCATCACCGTGCTGGTGCTGGTGGCGCTGCGCCTGGCCTGGCGCCTGTACGCCGGCGCGCCGCCGCCGGTGCCGGGCACGCCGCGCTGGCAGCACGCCATCGCCACGCTGACCCACGTGCTGCTGTATGGGGTGATGTTCGCCATGCCGCTGTCGGGCTGGCTGTACGACTCGGCCAGCGGGCTGCGGCCGTTCAAGTTCTTCGGCCTGTTCGAGATGCCCAAGCTGGTCGCGCCCGACGAACACCTGCGCCACCTGGCCCATTCGGCGCACGAATGGGGCCTGTACGTGCTGATCGTGCTGGTGGCGCTGCACGCCGGCGCGGCGTTCTACCACCACCTGTTCCAGGGCGACGCCACGCTCGCCCGCATGCTGCCGCGCGGCTGGTTGCGCGTGTCGGCCCAACCGAAGGATGCATGACATGTCCCGCCATTTCCTCAGCCCCGCCCTGACCGCCGCCGCCCTGGTGGCCGCCTTCGTCGCCGCCCCGGCCCGCGCCGCCACCTACGTGCAGGCGCCCGGCTCGACGCTGGTGTTCGCCAGCAGCTACGACGGGGAGACCTTCACCGGCAAGTTCGGCAAGTTCGACACCAAGGTCAGCTTCGATCCGGCACACCCGGAGTTGGGCACGATCGACGTCACCATCGGCCTGGCCGGCACCAGCAGCGGCAACGGCGACCGCGACTCGACCCTGGCCAGCGCGGACTTCTTCGACGTGGGCAAGTTCGCCCAGGCCACCTACAAGGCCAAGGGCTTCAAGTCGCTGGGCGGCGATCGCTACAGCACCGACGGCGTGCTGACCCTGCGTGGGGTCTCCAAGCCGGTGACGCTGACCTTCGTGTGGACGCCGGGCGCGCAGCCCACGCTGGCCGGCAAGGCCACGGTCAAGCGCCTGGACTTCGGCGTCGGCGGCGGCGACTGGAAGGACACCAAGACCATCCCCGACGCGGTGGCGATCAGCACCAAGGTCGTGCTCAAGCCTGGCAGCTGAGCGGGAAAGATGGGTAGGGGCGGCCACGGCGGCGATGGAGCTTTCCCGTTAAAGCCCTATCGCCGCCGTGGCGGCTCCCCCCTGTAGAGCGGAGCTCGCTCCGCTGGGGCCTTCCCCACGCACCGAACGAAGAGCAGCGGAGCGAGCTCCGCTCTACAGGCAGGCCGCTGCGAGATTTGAGGAGACAGTGGCTCCCACAATCCGGGGAAGCACTAGGCCAGAGGTGCGCATGACTTCCCGGCCATGCGCGGGTCGGCGCGCGCAGCGCATCGTGCCGGCACTTCCCTTGCCAGGCCTTCGAGCATGCGTGCGCCCCTGATCGCGATGTTGTTGTCCGCCGCGCTGTCGCTGCCCGCGGCTGCCGCGCCGTCCGCCCTGCCGGCCACGCCGGAAGACGCCCTGCGCCAGTATCAGCAGGCCGAACACGACTTCGACCTGGCGCGCCTGCGCCAGGTGCTGGATGCCTCGTTCGTCGAGATCAGCCCGCTGGGCCAGGTGGACGAGCACGACGCGGTGCTCTCGTTCTACGCGCCGGACAAGAAGGTCGCCGCGCCGCCGGTGACGATGGACGAGGTGGTCGTGCGCGCGCATGGCGACGCCGCGGTGCTCTCGGCGCAGCTGCACTACGTGGTCGGCGAGCGCGCGATGGCGCTGCGCCTAAGCGCCACCGCCAAACGCACGCCGCAGGGCTGGGTGCTGGTGTCCGCGCAGTACACGCCGATCAAGGCGAATACGCCGCCGCCGGCGCACTGAGTTTGCCGGGCCCTCAGCGCGCCAGGAAGGCGCGCACCGCTTCGATGGTGAAGGGCCAGTCCAGTTCGGCCTGCGAGCGCGCGTCGCGCAGCACCGGCACGCGCAGGCCGTAGCGCGCCTCCAGCGCGGCATCGTCGTCGATGAACACGCTGGCCGGCTCCGGCACGCGCGCGGCGGCCAGCACGGCCAGGGCCGCATCGCACAGGTGGCAGTCGTCGCGCTGGTAGAGCAGCAGGTCGGTCATGCGGGCGTGGCGGGCAGGCGAGCGGCTGAGTTAACCCGCGCGAAGATGCCGCGTCGAGTGTCGGCCGCGGCGTGGTTCCTGGGCGCATCCGGCGACGGGCGTGAATATCGAAATTAAGTGCAGTAAGGCTGGCCTACAATGCATTTCGAGCCCGCATCCCTGCCGATAATTTCGATTTTATGGACGCCGCCGTTACCGGCACCCTGGCCAGCCGCATCCACCAGCAGCTGCGGCACGACATCGTGCGCGGCCGGCTCAAGGCCGCCGCCAAGCTGAAGCTGGCCGAGCTGCAGCAGCGCTACGGCATCGGCCTGGCGCCCCTGCGCGAGGCGCTTGCGCGCCTGTGCGGCGAGCAGCTGGTGGTCAGCGCGGACCAGCGCGGCTTCTGGGTGGCGCCGCTGTCGCTGCAGGAGCTGGACGACATCGCCAAGGTGCGCGTGCTGGTGGTGGACGAGGCGATGAACGACTCCATCCTGCACGGCGATGCGGCCTGGGAGGCGCAGGTGGTCCAAGCGCTGGACGCGCTGGCGGCGATCGAACGCGACCTCTCCGGCAGCACCACCCAGCCGCCGGGCGATGTGCTGGACGAACTGGAGGCGCGCAACTTCGCCTTCCACCGCGCCCTGCTCGGCGCCTGCCGCTCGCCCTGGCTGCTGCGCCTGCAGGACATGTTCTATCACCAGGCCGAGCGCTACCGGTACGCCGCGCTGCCGCGCGCGCGCGACAAGCGCTTCTCGCTGGACGAGCACATGGCCATCGCCGATGCGGCCCTGGCGCGCAACGTGATCAAGGCCTGCCGCCTGCACGACGAACACATGGCCCGCACCCACGCCAGCGTGCGCGCGGCGCTGGCCCGCCACCTGCAGCCCGATGCGCCAGCGCCGCAGGCGCGCGCCTCGCGCTGACCTCATCAACGCAACCCCTGCCTGGAATCCACCGTGGCCGTCAGTACCTTCGACCTGTTCAAGATCGGCATCGGGCCGAGCTCCTCCCACACCGTCGGGCCGATGCGCGCGGCCGAGCGCTTCGTGCACCGCTGGCTGCTCGATCCGGGCCAGCTGGCGCGTACCGCGCGGCTGCGCGCCGAGGTGTTCGGCTCGCTGGCGCTGACCGGCCGCGGCCACGGCACCGACAAGGCCGTGCTGCTGGGCCTGGAAGGCCACCGCCCGAACCTGATCGACCCGGACATCATCCCCGCCACCCTGGCGCGCATCCGCGGCGAGAAGCGCATCCGGCTGATGGGCGAGCACGCCATCGACTTCGACGAGAAGCGCGACCTGGTGATGAACAAGCGCCAGAAGCTGCCGTTCCACACCAATGGCATGCGCTTCTCCGCCTTCGATGCCGCCGACAACGTGATCGCCACGCGCGACTACTACTCGGTCGGCGGCGGCTTCGTGGTCAATGCCGACGAGGCCGCCGAGGACCGCATCGTCGCCGACGAGACCGCCCTGCCGCATCCCTTCGCCAGCGGCGATGCGCTGATCGCGCGCAGCAACGAGACCGGCCTGTCCATCGCCCAGCTGATGTTCGAGAACGAGCAGGTCTGGCGCAGCCCGGAGGAGATCCGCGAGGGCCTGCGCGAGCTCTGGAGCGCCATGCAGTCCTGCGTGGCGCGCGGCATCCGCCAGGAAGGCACCCTGCCCGGCGGCCTGCACGTGGGCCGGCGCGCGCCGGCGCTGTACCGCGAGCTGTCCTCCAAGCCCGAGGCGGCCATGCGCGATCCGCTGACCACGCTGGACTGGGTCAACCTGTACGCCCTGGCGGTCAACGAGGAGAACGCCGCCGGCGGGCGCGTGGTCACCGCGCCCACCAACGGCGCGGCCGGCATCATCCCGGCGGTGCTGCATTACTTCGACCGCTTCTGCGCCGGGGCCGACGAGGCGCGCGTGTTCGACTTCCTGCTGACCGCCGCGGCGGTGGGCATCCTCTACAAGGAGAACGCCTCGATCTCCGGCGCCGAGGTCGGCTGCCAGGGCGAGGTCGGCGTGGCCTGTTCGATGGCCGCCGCCGGCCTGACCGCGGCGCTGGGCGGCAACACCAGCCAGATCGAGAACGCCGCCGAGATCGGCATGGAACACAACCTGGGCCTGACCTGCGACCCGATCGGCGGCCTGGTGCAGATCCCCTGCATCGAGCGCAACGCGATGGGCGCGGTCAAGGCGATCAACGCCAGCCGCATGGCCATGCGCGGCGACGGCAAGCACAAGGTCAGCCTGGACAAGGTGATCCGCACCATGCGCGACACCGGGCGCGACATGCGCGACAAGTACAAGGAAACCAGCCGCGGCGGCCTGGCGGTGAACGTCATCGAGTGCTGACCGGCGCTACGGACGCGCCGTCGCTGATGCGTTCCCGGCTGGCGCTCGCGCCTGTCATCCAGTGCGTCCCGCGGACTGGGACACGCCGGCACGCCTGCGCGAGGTCCTCACTGCGGCCTCGCCCGGGCCTGCCTACGCTGCGCCTCTCGTCCCTCCACTGGAGTCGCGCATGCCGCGTTCGTTCCTGGCCCTGTGCCTGGCCGCCCTGGCCGCGCCCGCCCTCGCCCAGCAGCAGCCCGCCTACGGCCCGCGCCTGGAAGGCTTCGACTATCCGCATCCGGTCCAGCGCTACGCCTTCAGCGCGCAGCAGCAGGACCTGGAAATGGTCTACATGGACGTGGCGCCGACCGGCCAGGCCAACGGCCAGACCGCCGTGCTGCTGCATGGCAAGAACTTCTGCGCCGCCACCTGGGAGGACACCATCGTGGCCCTGGCTAGGTCCGGCTATCGGGTGATCGCGCCGGACCAGGTGGGCTTCTGCAAGTCGTCCAAGCCGCGCCATTACCAGTTCTCGCTGGCCGGGCTGGCCGACAACACCCATGCATTGCTGACCAGTCTGGGCATCGACAAGGCGGTGATCGTCGGTCACTCGATGGGCGGCATGCTGGCGATCCGCTATGCGCTGATGTTCCCTGGCGAGGTCAGCCACCTGGCGCTGGTCGACCCGCTCGGCCTGGAGGACTGGAAGGCCGTCGGCGTGCCCTACCAGAGCGTGGACCAGTGGTATGCCGGCGAGCTGAAGACCAGCTTCGAGAGCATCAAGCAGTACCAGCTGGACGTGTACTACGCTGGCACCTGGAAGCCAGCCTTCGAGCGTTGGGCACGCATGCAGGCCGGCCTCTACGCCGGCGCCGGCAAGGAGATCAACGCCTGGGACCAGGCGCTGACCTACGACATGGTCTACAACCAGCCGGTGGTCTACGAGCTGCCCAGGATCGCCGTGCCTACCACCTTGTTCATCGGCCTCAAGGACCGCACCGCGATCGGCAAGGGCAAGGCGCCGCCGCAGATCCGCGCCACGCTGGGCAACTATCCGGTGCTGGGCAAGCGCGCGGCCGCGGCGATCCCGGGCGCGAAGCTGATCGAGTTCGACGACCTGGGGCACTCGCCGCAGGTGCAGGATCCGGCGCGGTTCAATGCGGCGCTGCTGAAGGCGCTGGCGCCATGACGAGCGTGCGCCGCGTCGCATTTCTCGATGTCTGGGCGCGAATCCGAAGCGAAGTCACAGTTTCGCCCGCGAAGTTGGCACGCCCCATGCGCGATCCCTCCCCATGCATTCCAACCAATGCCAGGGGACAGGCCGTGCTACCCGATTCCATGACCGCAAGATGCTTCTGCTGCGACCAAAAACTGTATTTCGCGCCAGATTCTGACGCGGGCCGTGTGATCGAACGCTACGGCATCGTGGTGTGCGCCACGTGCTTCGAAAGCAGCGCCAGCGGCTGGAGCGCCGAGCACGAGCCCCGCGTGTTGCAGCAGCTGCAGCTCAGCCGCCTGGCGCCGCCGGCGCGCAACGCCCACGGGCTGCTGCCGCGCGACTGACGCGCGCAGCCATGACGCATCGCGAAGGCGCAAGGAAGGCGGCGATGCGCGGAACATTCGCGCCGAAGCGCGGTATCGCGCGCTTGCCATCCCTGTCCGCCCGATACGCCAATGAACAACGGACAGCATGCAATCGCTGACCGCCTGAGGCTGCCAGCACCAACGTCACGCGGCCAGTGAGGCCCGACCCGGCAACACGGCCAACACATCGTCCAGCAGCGCCGCGGCGGTGACCTCGGCGCCGGCGCCCGGCCCCTGGATCAGCAGCGGCTGCTGCGCATAGCGATCGCTGTGGATCGCCACGCGATTATCGGTCCCGGCACCACCGCACAGCGCATGTCCCGCGGGCAGGGCCTGCAGCGACACGCTGGCGCCGCGCGCATCGAAACGTCCGACGAACCGCAGCTGCGCGCCTTCTGCACGTGCCGCGCGCAGGCGCTCCTCAAGCGGCGCATCCAGCGTGTCCAGCAGCGCATCGACCTGCGCGTCGGACGCGCTGGCCAGCACCTGCGGCACCAATGACTCGACCCGCACATCGCCGACCTGCAGCGGCACGCCGGCCGCGCGCGCCAGGATCAGCAGCTTGCGGCGCACGTCCTCGCCGGACAGGTCGATGCGCGGATCCGGCTCGGTGAAGCCGGCCGCGCGCGCCTGGCGCACGCAGGCCGAGAACGGCGTGCGGCCGTCGAAGCTGTGGAACAGGAAGGCCAGCGAGCCCGACAGCACGCCCTCGACCGAGGCGATCGCATCGCCGCCGGCGACCAGCGCGCGCAGGCTGCGCAGCAGCGGCAGCCCGGCGCCGACCGTGGCGCTGTCGCCGTAGCACGCCGCGCCCTCGCGCGCGGCCTCGGCGATCGCCTGGGCGCGCAGCAGATCGGCGCCGCGGCCGAGCTTGTTGGCGGTCACCACGTGCACGCCGCGGCCCAGCCACTCGGCGTGGCGCAGCGCGATGGCATCGCTGGCCGTGGCGTCGATGACGATGTCGCCGGCGTCCAGCGCATCGGCCTCGGCCCAGGGCGGCACGATGCGCGCATTGGCCGGTGCGGCGCGCAGCTGCGCCAGGCACTCGTGCAGATCGCCCTCGCCTTCGACCACGCCGCGCGAGTTGGCGATCCAGGCGAACGCCGGCAGCGCCACGCCGCGCGCCTGCAGGCGCTGATAGCGGCCCACCAGGGCACTGCCGACCACCCCGGTGCCCAGCAGCGCCAGGCGCGGCGCGCGGCGCGTGCCCAGGCGGATCACCGCGCTCATGCGTCGACCGTTTTCCGGCTTGCCTGGGCGATCACCGCCTGGGCGCGGGACAGGCCGGCGCGCAGGTCGGCGACCAGGTCCTCGGCCAGCTCGATGCCCACCGACAGGCGCAGCAGGCCGTCGGAGATGCCGGCCTTGGCGCGCGCTTCCGGGGTCATCGCCGCGTGGGTCATGGTGGCCGGGTGCGCGACCAGGCTCTCCACGCCGCCCAGCGACTCGGCCAGGGTGAAGTAGCGCAGGCCGTCGACGAAGGCGCGCACCGCCGCCTCGCCGCCGTCCAGCTCGAAGGAGATCATCGCGCCGAAGCCCTTCTGCTGGCGCGCGGCCAGCGCATGGCCCGGATGCGAGGCCAGGCCCGGGTAGTAGACCTTGGCCACGGCCGCATGGCCGTCGAGCGCGGCGACGATGGCCGACGCGTTCTCCTGGTGCACGCGCAGGCGCGCGTCCAGCGTGCGCAGGCCGCGCAGGGTCAGGAAGGCGTCGAACGGCGAGCCGGTCAGCCCCAGCGCATTGGCCCACCACACCAGCTGCTGGTGCAGCTCGGCCTCGCGCGCGATCACCGCGCCGCCGACCACATCGCTGTGGCCGTTGACGTACTTGGTGGTCGAATGCAGCACCAGGTCGGCGCCGAACTCGATCGGCCGCTGCAGCGCCGGCGAGAGGAAGGTGTTGTCCACCACCACCTTGGCCCCGGCCTTGTGCGCGGCCTCGATGACCAGGCGCAGGTCGGTGATGCGCAGCAGCGGGTTGGACGGGGTCTCGATCAGCACCAGCTTGGGCGAGGCCGCCAGCGCCTCGCCCAGCGACACCGGATTGGTCAGGTCGGCGGTGATCAGCTCGAAGTGCCCCTTGGCCGCCAGCGCGTTGAACAGGCGCCAGCTGCCGCCGTAGGCATCGTGCGGCACCACCAGCTTGTCGCCCGGCTGCAGCAGCGCGTTGAGCACCAGGTTGATCGCGCCCATGCCGGTGGAGGTGATCACCCCGCCCGCGCCGCCTTCCAGCTCGGCCAGCGCCTCGCCCAGCAGGTCGCGCGTGGGATTGCCGCTGCGCGTGTAGTCGTACTGGCGCTTGTTGCCGAAGCCGTCGAAGGAGAAGTTGGACGACAGCACGATCGGCGGGGTCACCGCGCCGTAGGCGGTGTCGCGATCGATGCCGGCGCGTACGGCGGCGGTGGCGGCGCTGCAGGGAATGGCGTCGTGGGATGAATGGCTCACGGGGTGTCTCCGGTGGGGCGAAGGGCGGTGGCGAGGATCGCGTCGATGCGGTCGGTTTCTTTCAGGAAGGCGTCGTGGCCGTAGGGCGAGCGCAGCACGCGCAGGCTGCCGCGCTTGCCCAGCCCTTCGACCAGGGTGACCAGGTCGGCCAGCGGCACCAGGCGGTCGCCCTCGACGGCCACCACGAGGGTGGGCACGGCGATGGTCGAGGGGTCGATGCGGTGCAGGTCGATGGATTCGGACAGGCGCAGGAAGGCGGTGACCGGGGTACGCGCGACGTAGGTCGCGCCGGCGGCGTCCAGGTAGTCCTCGGCGGCCACGCGCACGCGGCCGTTGACCAGCTCGGGCGCGGCGTCGAAGCGCTCGCCGAACTCCTCGGGCGTGCGGTAGCTCAGCATCGCGAACTGGCGCGCCAGCGACAGGCCCTGCTGGTCGGCGCACTGCAGCTGGCCCAGCGCCACCGCGTGGCGCTGCAGCGCGCGCCAGGCCGAGGCGAACGGATGCGGGCGATGCGCGCCGCTGACCGCGACCAGGCGCTCGACGCGCTGCGGATGGCGCGCGGCCAGGTGCTGGCCGACCAGCGCACCGTAGGAGTAGCCGACGAAGGCGCGCAGCGCGGTGATGTCCAGCGCATCGAGCAGCGCGACGATGGCATCGGCCTGGTCGGCCGGATCGATCGGCGCGTCGAGCTGGCCGTCGGCGCCGATGAAGTCGAAGGACAGGATGCGCACGCGCGCCGGATCCAGCGTGCGGCCGGCGCGGACCAGGTCGTTGGCCCAGCCGTTCTCGGGGAACTGCGCGCTGGCAGCGACGTGGCGGTGCGCGGAGATGCCGCCGGCCACGAACACCACCGGCGCGCCGGCCGGGCCGTGCAGTTCGTAGCGCAGGCTCAGCGTGCGCGCGCCGGCGTGGCGCAGGGCCAGGGCCACCGGCAGTTCGCCGCGGATCGCGGCCACGGCGCTGACCTGGGCACCGGCACAACAGGCATCGACGTCGGGAGATTCGGGGAGGGCGGCGGCGTTCACGAGGCTCATGGCGGATCCGGGAAGGAGCGGCCATCGAGCTTTCGCGGGGAAGCTCGCGTTCGTCGTGCGCTTCGAACGGCCATGCCGTCGATGCATCGTACGAACCATCTTTCGGTCTAAACGCGTAGGCGTCGCCGCAGGATTTGGCACCGACCACGAGGCGCTTGCGCGTCCCGCTGGCTGCCCCGGCTTCAAAGGGCCTGTCCCTCTGCCGGTCTCGATGGTGGGCGCAGGTTGCCAGCGCCGGAAGCGGTTGTCAATCGCTCCATCGCGATGGAGCGATGCTTCCACCTGAAACCGCCTCCCGCCTGCCGAATGGACACGGTCTGCGCGGAGCGCTCGCGCATAATCGCCGCCCATGAACCGCGCCCCCCTGCTCCTGCTCGCCGGCCTGCTGCTGGCCGGCTGCACCAGCCTGCCCCGCCCCGCCCCTGGCCCGACCCCGGAGACCGTGCTGAAGGCGCCCGCGCCCGACGCGGTGGTGAGCGAGGCCTGGATCTCCGAACCGCTGCCCCAGGCCGAGTTGGACTCGCTGGCGGTCTGGCCGACCGAGGACGGCGGCGCCTGGGTGATCGTCACCGCCAAGGCCAGCAACCAGCTGATCGTGTTCGATGCCGACAGCGGTAAGCGCCTGCGCACGGTCGGCGGGCCGGGCGAGGGGCCGGGCCAGTTCGGGCGGCCCAACGGCATCGCGGTGTGGGGCGATACGGTGTTCGTGGCCGAGCGCGACAACCACCGTGTGCAGGCGCTGTCGCTGCCGGATTTCAAGACGCGCGGCTTCATCGGCGCCGACACGCTCAAGGTGCCCTACGGGCTGTGGCTGCGCGAGACCGCGCCGGCTCTGCTCGAATTGCTGGTCACCGACAGCTTCATGGCCGATTTCCGCACCGGGCAGCTGCCGCCGCGCGAGCAGATGGACCAGCGCGTGCGCCGCTTCGAGGTGGACCTGCAGCCCGATGGCGGCCTGCAGGTGCGTGAGGCCGGCAGCTTCGGCGATACCGGCCAGGCCGGCATGCTGCGCATGGTCGAGTCGATCGCCGGCGATCCGGCGCACGACCGCCTGCTGATCGCCGACGAGGACCGGCGCGTGGGCTCGACCTTCCGCGACTACACGCTGGAGGGCCGGTTCCGCGGCGCCAGCCTGCCGGTGTTCCTGGCCGATGCCGAGGGCATCGCGCTATGGGACTGCGACCTGGACGACGGCTGGTGGATCGCGGCCGACCAGCTGACCCCGACGCTGTTCCGGGTCTATCGCCGCGACACGCTGGCGCCGGTGGGCACCTTCACCGGCAAGGTCGTGGCGCAGACCGATGGCGAGGCGCTCTACGCGGCGGGCACGACGCGCTTCCCGGACGGCGCGCTGTTCGTGCAGCACGACAACCAGGCCATCGCCGCCTTCGACCTGCGCGACATCGGCCGCGCCCTGCGCCTGCGCGGCAGCTGCCAGCCGTGATCCGGCGCGCGGCGTGCGGCGTCGCGCTGGCCCTGCTCCTGCCGGGCCCGACGCGCGCCGCGCTGCCGTGGTGGAACACGGTCCGCCCCGCGCCTCAGGCCGCCGCGCAGGCGCGTACGACGTCCGCTGTAGACGGGAACCCGCAAGCGCCCGCCGCGAGTCGCGACTCCGCGGATGGCACCCTCGCCCGCCTGCGCCTCGAACGCACGCCCACCCGCACCCTGGCCTGGGTCGAGAACCCGCTGCCCGGGCCGGTCCAGGTGCAGCTGGACGCGCTGCGCCTGCGTGGCGTGGTCGCCTCGCCCACCCTGCCCGTGCGCAAGCTGCTGCCGGCGCACGGACGCGCCCTGGTCGCCACGCTGATCGTGGCCGATCCCCAGGCCGGCAGCGATTTCCAGCTCAAGCTCGACGCGGTCCCCGGCGATCCGCAGGCGCGGCCGCTGCAGGCGGTGTATCGGCTGCCGTTCGACGCGCCGGTGCGCGTGGACCAGGGGCCCGGCGGGCATTTCAGCCACGACGATGCGGAAAACGCCGACGCGCTGGACTTCGCCCTGCCCGAGGGCACGCCGATCCTGGCCGCGCGCGCGGGCGTGGTGCTGCAGGTGCAGGACGGGTTCGAACACGGCGGGCCGCAGCGCGAGGCCTTGCGCGGGCGCAGCAACTTCATCCGCATCCTGCACGCCGACGGCAGCATGGCCCTCTACGCGCACCTCCAGCCCGAAGGCATCCTGGTGCGTCCAGGCGAGTCGGTCGCCGCCGGTCAGCGCATCGGGCTGTCCGGCAACACCGGCTTTTCCTCCGCCCCGCACCTGCACTTCGTGGTCCAGATCAACGCCGGCATGCGTCTGGTCTCGGTGCCGGCGCGCCTGGTCGGCCCCTTGGGAGAATTGCACCTGGCCCATTGACCCGTTCAGGTCGCGTTGACGACAGGATTTACTACATAAGTGTAATATTAGCTTGTGAACAGAATCCCTCCCGCCACCAGCCGCTTCGATGCGACCGAACAGGGGCTGGCCGCCACCAGCCGCCGCCACCCCGGCTTCCCGCGCCCCGCCGCCACGGTGGTTCGCCTGGTCAAGCTGCTCTACAAGCTCACCACCGATCACGGCAACGAGTCCATGCGTGAGCACGGCCTCACCTACGCCGAGTACAACGTGCTGATGATGATCGAGGCCAGCCCGGACGGTGCGATCAACCCCTCGCAGATCGCCGATGCGACCAGCGAGAAGTCGGCCAACATCACCCGCCTGACCCAGCAGCTGGTCGACAAGGGCCTGGTCGAACGCGAGCCCAGCCCGCACGACCGGCGGATGTGGCTGCTGCGCCTGACCGAGGCCGGACGCGCGCGCGTGACCGCCCTCATCCCCGACATCAGCGCCGTGCTGCTGGCCTATACGCGCCATCTCCAGGCCGATGAGCTGGAGCAGCTCAAGCTGCTGCTGGCCAAGCTGCTGCGCGGCGTGGAGGAGGCGCAGTGAGCGCCGCACCCACCGCCGCGAGCCCCGCAAAGGTGCCGCTGTCCACGCAGGTGCGCGAGGTGCTGCGCGGCGAGGGCCCGGCTTGGCTGTTCGTGTTCAAGGTGCTGTTGTCGATGTACCTGGCGGCCTGGATCGCCATGCGCATGGGCTTCGCCTCGCCCTCGACCTCGATGGTCACCGTGATCGTGCTGATGAACCGGCAGAGCGGCATGGTCCTGGCCAAGTCGTTCTACCGCGCGTTGGGCACGATCGTGGGCAGCATCGCGGCGGTGACCATCACCGCGCTGTTCCCGCAGCAGCCGGTGCTGTTCCTGCTGGCGCTGTCGCTGTGGGTGGGGATGTGCGCCGGCGGCGCGCTGGCGTTCCGCAACTTCCGCTCCTACGGCTTCGTGCTGTCCGGCTACACCGTGGCGATCATCGCCCTGCCGGCGGTCAATACGCCGATGCACGTGTTCGACCTGGCCATCGCGCGCCTGACCGAGGTGCTGCTCGGCATCCTGGTCAGCGCGGTGGTGTTCGACGTGGTGTTCCCGGTGCGTCTGCGCAACAGCCTGCGCACAACGGCCACCGCGCTGATGGACAGCTTCCTGGACTTCGTCCGCGACGGCACGCGCGGGACGATCCCGCGCGCGCAGATCGAGCAGGCGCATCTGCGTTTCGTGCGCCAGAGTATGGCGCTGGAGGACCTGCGCGCCTCGGTGGTGTTCGAGGATCCGGAGGCACGCGTGCGCAGCCGGCGCATGCGCCTGCTCAACCAGCGCTTCATGGCCGCCTCCACGCGCTTCCAGTCGCTGCACCATCTGATGAACCGGCTGCAGCAGCGCGATCGCGACGACCCGGTCTTCGCCGCGCTGCTGCAGCTGTATCGCCCGCTCGGCGATGCGCTGGCCGAGCGCGCCGCCGGCGCCGACTACGCGCAGCTCAGCGAGCGCCTGGAGGCGGTGTACGAGGCGCAGCCGGCGCGCGCGACCGCGCTGCGCGCCAGCCTGGCCGCGCCGCTGCTGGACGATTTCGATACCGGCGCCTCGCTGCTGCGGCGCCTGACCGGCGAACTGCGCGACCTCACCCACACCGCCGCCGCCCTGCAGCAGCCGGGCGTGAGCGCGCCGCTGCGCCGCGCCAACGAGCAGATACGCTTCCACTACGCCACCGACCGGGTCGCGGTGGCGGTGACCGTGGCGCGCAGCTTCCTGGTGACCTTCGTGCTGGGCCTGGCCTGGATGCAGAGCGGCTGGACCAGCGGTGCCGGCGCCATGGCCAACGTGATCGCCTTCACCGCGATCCTGGCCTCCGGCGCCAATGCGCATATCGCGGCGGCGCAGACCACCAAGGGCATCTTCCTGGGCCTGCTGTCGGCCTTCCTCTGCTTCACCCTGGTGCTGCCGCGCATCGACAGCTTCGGCATGCTGGTGCTGGGCAGCGCGCCGTTCTTCATGGTGGCCGTCTACCTGTCGACCCGGCCGACGCTGTTCGGCCTCAGTCTGGGCATGTGCCTGGGCAGCGTCGTGGGCCTGGGCCTGGGCCTTGCGCCCAACCTGGATACCTCCAGTTTCATCAACGGTGCAGTGGCCCTAGGGATCGGCGCGCTGCTGGCGATGCTGGCCTTCCAGCTGATCCCCTCGGTGATCGGCACACCGGGGCAGCGCCGCCGCCTTCTGATCGAACTGCGCCGCCAGGTCGCGCTGGCCGCGCGCGCGCCGCTGAGCGGACTGGCGCCGCGCTTCGAGAGCGTCAGCCGCGACCTGTTCCTGCAGGTGGTCAACCACACCCAGCAGGGCAGCGACGAATCGCGCACCCTGCTGGCCTGGGCGCTGTCGGTGCATGAGACCGGCCGCACCCTGATCGAGCTGCGCCACGACAGCATCGACGCCGCCGTGCCGCCGTCCATCGAGGCGCATATCGACGCCGCCGTTGCCGCCATCGGCCGCCTGTACGACCACCTCTCCCCGGCCGACCACGAAGCCGCGCTGGCGCACCTGGACGCCGCGCTGAATCAGACCCTCATCGAAGGCGCCGTGCCGCCGTCGCTGCAGCCGGTGCGCGAGCACCTGCACCTGCTGCGCAGCGCGCTGCGCGATGCCGACTCGGTGCTGGCCGGCGCCGCCGGCCGCGCCCCTGCCCCGGAGCCTGCCCGTGCTACCTCCTGAAATCTCCATCGGCGGCGTCTACGTCCCCGGCCTGCTGGTGCTGGCCTCCGCCCTGTTCGTGGTGTTCTGGCTGCTCGACGGCCTGGCCGCGCGCGCCGGCCTGTATCGCTACGCCTGGCATCCGCCGCTGTTCCGCCTGGCCGTGTACGTGTGCGTGTTCGGGCTGCTCGGCCTGCTGTTGCTGAACTGAACCCGCCAACGCCCGGCCACTCGCGGCAAGCGCCACGCTCCCTATCCAACCCCTTTTAACCCCAACCGCCATGAACACCCAATCCCTGATCCGCACCGCGCTGACCACCCTCGTCGTGCTGGCCGCCGCCCTGATCGGCTACGCGCTGTGGAAGCACTACATGTATTCGCCGTGGACGCGCGACGGCCGCATCCGCGCCGAGATCGTGCGCATCGCCCCGGACGTGTCCGGCCTGGTGGCCGAGGTCGACGTGCAGGACAACCAGGCCGTGAAGGCCGGCGATGTCCTGTTCCGCATCGACCCGCGCCGCTTCGAGCTGGCCGTCGCCCAGGCCCAGGCCGACCTGGCCGCCGCGCAGGCCGCCGCCCGCGCCGCCGGCGCCAACATTTCCGCCGCCGCGGCCAGCACCGCCGCCAGCCAGGCCGACTACCAGAAGTACGCGGCCCAGGCCCAGCGCCGCGAGGCCGCCGCCGCGGTGATCTCGGCCGAGGCCCGCGCCGACGCCAGCGCCACCGCGCGCGCCGCGCAGGCCGCGGTCGAGCAGGCCCGCGCCAACCGCAACGCCGCCACCGCCTCCCAGTCCAAGGCACTGGCCGCGGTCGAACAGGCCCAGGCCGCGCTGGACCTGGCCCAGCTCAACCTGGAGCGCGCCACCGTGCGCGCCGCCGCCAACGGCTACATCACCAACCTCAACGTGCGCGTGGGCGACTACGCCAGCGCCGGCGCGGCGCGCATGGCGCTGGTGCGCAGCGACACGATGTGGGTCTACGGCTACTTCGAGGAAACCAAGCTGCCGCACATCCGCCCGGGCGACCGCGCCGACATCCGCCTGATGAGCGGTGGCCACGCCCTGCGCGGCACCGTCGAAGGCATCGCGCGCGGCATCACCGATGCCGACAATCCCACCAGCAGCAGCGACCTGCTGGCCACCGTCAGCCCGACCTTCAACTGGATCCGCCTGGCCCAGCGCGTGCCGGTGCGCGTGCGCATCGACCCGGCCAGCGTGCCGAAGGACACCCTCCTGGCCGCCGGCATGACCGCCTCGGTCACCGTGCATCCGGGCACGCACGCGCGGGACTGAGCCGGGCCGGCACCGCGCCCGCGACGCACGTCTGAAGCGCCAACGACGCCATGGCGGCTCCTGCAAGGCCCACCTCACGCGTCAATGCGTTCGCAGCACATCGCAATCCGGGCTCGGCAGGAGCAACCGTCTCCTCAAATCTCGCAGCAACCTGCTGTAGAGCGGAGCTTGCTCCGCTGCTCTTCGTTCGGTTCGTATGGGAAGGCCCCAGCGGAGCAAGCTCCGCTCTACAGGTTCCTGCTCGCTAGGCGCGGGCACCGCCCGCCGGCCCGCTGCCTCGCGCGGCAGGTCAGAAGGCTTCGGTCTGAGCCCGCTCCCTTTCGCCGCAGGCGAAGGAGAGGGGGCAGAGCGCCTGCTCAGTTCCTTCGAGCTGGAAGGAGTCCTGCGCTATTCGTCGCCGCACCCGAGGCAAAAAAAAGCCCCGCAACCGCGGGGCTTCTTCTTGCGCGATCGCAAAGACCAATCAGGCCTTCGGGTAGTCGCGGCTCGGCGAACCGACGTAGATCTGGCGCGGACGGCCGATGCGCGCGTCCGGGTCGACCTGCTGTTCCAGCCAGTGCGACACCCAGCCCGGCGTGCGGCCGATGGCGAACAGCACGGTGAACATCTCGGTGGGGATGTTGAGCGCCTTGTAGATGATGCCGCTGTAGAAGTCCACGTTGGGATACAGCTTGCGCTCGACGAAGTAGTCGTCCTTCAGCGCGGCCTCTTCCAGCTTCATCGCCACTTCCAGCAGCGGATCGTTGACACCCAGCTCGCCCAGCACCTTGTGGGTCATCTCGCGGATGATCTTGGCGCGCGGGTCGAAGTTCTTGTACACGCGATGGCCGAAGCCCATCAGGCGGAACGGGTCGTTCTTGTCCTTGGCGCGCTCGACCGCCTTGGCGACGTGCTTGGCATCGCCGATCTCGGCCAGCTGCTTGAGCACCGCCTCGTTGGCGCCGCCGTGCGCCGGGCCCCACAGCGCGGTGATGCCCGCGGCGACCGAGGCGTAGGGATTGGCGCCGGTCGAACCGACCAGACGCACGGTCGAGGTCGAAGCGTTCTGCTCGTGGTCGGCGTGCAGGATGAACAGCAGATCCATCGCCTTGGCCACAACCGGGCTGAGCTCCAGGTCCTCGCTCGGCACCTCGAACATCATGTGCAGGAAGCGCTCGACGTAGCCCAGATTGTTGCGCGGGTAGCGGATCGGCTGACCCAGCGCGTAGCGGTGCGCCGCGGCGGCCAGGGTCGGCATCTTCGCGATCAGGCGGATCGCCGCCAGACGGCGCTGCTCGGGATCGTTGAGGTCCAGGGTGTCGTGATAGAACGCCGACAGCGAAGCCACCGAGGCGGCCAGCATGGCCATCGGGTGGGCGTCGTAGTGGAAGCCCTTGAGGAAGCTCTTGAGCGACTCGTGCATCATCGTGTGATGCGTCACTTCGTGCTCGAACTTGGCCAGCTCGTCCTTGGACGGCAGCTCACCGTTCATGAGCAGGTAGGAGACCTCGGTGAAGCTGGAATGGGCGGCCAGCTGCTCGATCGGATAGCCGCGATACAGCAGCACGCCCTTGTCGCCATCGATGTAGGTGATGGCGGACTTGCAGGCGGCGGTGGCGCCGAAGCCGGGATCGTAGGTGAAGAGACCCGTTTCCTTGGTCAGCTTGGAGATGTCGACGCAATCGTTGCCAAGCGTGGGTTTCAGTACAGGCAGAGTCGCCGATTTGTCGCCGGCGCTCAGCGTGGCCTGGTCAAGTTCGGACACAGTGCACTCCTTCGTGGGGAAGCGCCAAAGCCTGTCGGCCGTGGCGCGTAGACAGGATCCGCGACGACTGGAAACCTAGCCGCGCAGTCCGAGGATTATCGCATACGGCCCGGTATCGAGGGCCGTGACGGACCGTTCCCGTCAGACCAAAGGATGATGCCGCCCGGCGCCGGGGCGCACACGCGAAAACGGCCGTGTCCCGCGAGGGACACAGCCGTCATTCGAACCGCTCAGGAACCGCGTTCGATCAGCGCGCGTAGCGCTTCTGGAACTTGTCGATGCGGCCGCCGGTGTCCATGACCTTGTGCTTGCCCGTGTAGAACGGGTGCGAGGCGGAGGACACTTCGACCTTGACCAGCGGGTATTCGTTGCCGTCTTCCCACTTGATCGTTTCCTTGCTGGCAAGGGTCGAGCGGGTCAGGATCTTGAAGTCGGAGGTGACATCGTGGAAGACGACGTCGCGGTACTGCGGATGGATGTCGGCCTTCATGGCGGGCACCAGATGTCGAAAAGGTGAGCCGCGCATTGTAGCGGCCCACCCCACCCCGTGCAAGACCTGGCTTACGCGGCGGCCAGGGCTGCCTCGACCAGCGCCTCGAACCGCGCCTGGTCGTAGCGCAGCAGCAGCCGGGCGTTATCCGGCCGGCCGGTCTGGCGGTTCCAGTCGGTGACGGTGGCGCCCCGGGTCAGGGTGCCGGCCAGTTCGACCGCCAGCGGGCGCTCGACCAGCTCGGTGGCGCCGTCCGGATGCAGGGCCAGGGCCATGGCCAGCGCATCGGCGCTATGCCAGTGATCGCCGCGGCGATCGGCCGACCACAGCCGCGTCTGGCGCGAGATGGTCTCGTAGAAGGCCGCGCGCGGCGACGGCGCGGCCAGCCACTGCTCCACCCGGCGGTGGTGCAGCCCGTGGGCGAGCGTGGCCTCCCAGTCGGCCACGTCGAACTGCGGGAAGGCCTGGAACACCAGGTGCGCCGCCTCCGGGTCGAAGGCCACGTTGAACTCGGCCGCCGGGGTCAGGTTGCCGTGCGCCGACGCCGCCCCGCCCATCACCACCAGCCGCGCCACACGCTGCGGCAGGGTCGGATCGAGTTTCAGCGCCACCGCCACGTTGGTCAGCGGGCCCAGGGTGACCAGCAGCAGGCGGCCGGCGTACTCGTGCGACAGGCGCAGGATCGCCAGCGCGGCGTGCTCGGCCTGGGCGCCATGCGCCGCCGGCGTATAGCCGGTGTCGCCGAAGCCATCCAGGCCATGCACATCGGCGGCGTCGGGCGAGGGATGCAGCAGCGGTGCGGCGCAGCCGGCGAACACCGGCACCTCGCTGCGGCCGGCGACCTCGCACAGCTTGAGCGCATTGCGCACGGTGTGCTGCAGGCCGACGTTGCCGGCGGCGATGGTCAGGCCGACCACGTCGTGGGCGGTGTCGTTGAAGGCCATCAACAGCGCGAGCGCGTCATCCACGCCCGGGTCGGTATCGATGAGAAGCGGAATCTTCGCGGTCATGCTCCGGGAGCTCTCATGGAACGGTCGCCGAGTCTGACATAGCCGGGAGCTGGAGGAGACAAGCAAGAAGTGAGTGGAGAGGAGTGAGGCGCGAGAAAAGGCGGCGACCGCTCACGCCTCACTCCTCCGCGCTCACGCCTGCCAGCGCCTCAGGCGCTGGCGTAACGCGCGGCGCCGCCGATCCAGCGCGCGATCAGGCGATCGGCTAGCGCCGGATCGGTGTCGAGCAGGCGGTCGGCCAGCGCGTGCACCTGCGGCAGCAGGCCCGCATCGCGCGCCAGGTCGGCCACGCGGAAGGCGGCCAGGCCGGTCTGGCGCGTGCCGAGCAGTTCGCCCGGGCCGCGCAGCTCCAGGTCCTTCTCGGCGATGAGGAAGCCATCGTTGGTCTGGCGCATCGTGTCCAGGCGCTCGCGCGCCATCTGCGACAGCGGTGCCTGATAGAGCAGCACGCACGAGGAGGCCATCGCCCCACGGCCGACGCGCCCGCGCAGCTGGTGCAGCTGCGCCAGGCCCAGGCGCTCGGCGTTCTCGATCACCATCAGCGAGGCGTTGGGCACGTCCACGCCCACCTCGATCACCGTGGTGGCCACCAGCAGGTCGCACTCGCCCTGCTTGAAGGCGCGCATGACCGCCTGCTTCTCGGCCGGCTTCATGCGGCCGTGCACCAGTGCCACGCGCGCCTGCGGCAGCGCCGCGGTCAGCTGCTCGAAGGTGGTCTGCGCGGCCTGCGCCTCGAAGCGCAGCCCCGGGCCGGCGCTGCCGGCCTGCGCCTTGGCGTCGTCGTCGGCCTCTTCGATCAGCGTGCACACCCAGTAGACCTGCCGGCCTTCGGCGCAGGCCACGCGGATGCGCTCGATCAGCTCGGGCCGACGCTCGGCGCTGAGCACGATGGTCTGCACCGGCGTGCGGCCCGGCGGCAGTTCGTCGATGGCCGAGACGTCCAGATCGGCATAGGCGGCCATGGCCAGCGTGCGCGGGATCGGCGTGGCGGTCATGACCAACTGGTGGGGAGACAGACGCCGATCGATCGCCCGATCACCGTCCCGGGTGCCTTGCCGCTCGCCATCCCTGGCTCGCCCGGATGGCGCCTGCGGCGCCGCCCGACCTTTATCGCGCAACGCCAGGCGCTGGTGCACGCCGAAGCGGTGCTGCTCGTCGACGATGGCCAGGGCCAGGTCGTGGAAGGCGACCGCTTCCTGCATCAGCGCGTGGGTGCCGACCACGACCTGGGCCGCGCCGCTGGCGACGTCTTCGAGCACCTTGGCGCGTACCTTGCCGGTGACCTTGCCGGCCAACCAGGCCACGCGCACGCCCAGCGGCTCGAGCCAGCCGCGCAGGTTGGCCAGGTGCTGTTCGGCCAGCAGCTCGGTCGGCGCGGCCAGCGCCACCTGCTTGCCGGATTCGACCGCCAGCATCGCCGCCAGCGCCGCGACCACGGTCTTGCCGCTGCCGACATCGCCCTGCACCAGGCGCAGCATCGGCCGCGACTGGGCCAGGTCGGCGCGTATCTGTGCGAACACCCGCTGCTGCGCGCCGGTCAGCTTGAACGGCAGCGTCTTGAGCAGCTTGGCCACCAGCGCGCCCTTGCCCGCCAGCGCATGCGCGCCATGCTGCTGCAGGGCGATGCGCTGGCGCCGCAGGCTGAGGTGATGGGCCAGCAGCTCCTCCAGCGCCAGACGCCGCTGCGCCGGATGCGTGTCGGCCGACAGCGCCGCCACGTCCGCATCGCGCGCCGGGCGGTGCATGGTCAGCAGCGCCTCGCGCAATGAGGGCAAGGCCTGGCCGTCGGGCAGGCGCTGCTGGCGCAGCAGCGGTTCGGGCAGCAGCTCCAGCGCGGCCTGGTCCGGCAGGCGATCCAGCGCCTGCGAGATCAGCTTGCGCAGCACCGCCGGCCCGACGCCTTCGATGGCCGGATACACCGGCTCCAGCGTCTCGCCCAGCGGCGTATCGCCCTGCGCGTCCAGCAGCCGGTAGCTGGGATGGATGATCTCCAGGCCCTGCTGGCCCTGGCGCGGCACGCCATACACGCGCAGCCGCGCACCGACGGCGAACTGTGCCACCTGCGCCGCGCGGAAATGGAAGAAGCGCAGCACCAACGTGGCGCGCGACGCATCGCCGATCGCCACCCGCAACACCGGGCGGTAGCGGAAGCCGCGCTCGACCGCCTCGACGGTGCCCTCCACCTGCGCCGCCACGCCGGGCTGCAGCCGCGCGATCGGCGTCAGGGAGGTGCGGTCCTCGTAGCGCAGCGGCAGCAGCAGCCACAGGTCCTGCAGAGTCAGCAGGCCGCGCGCGGCGAGTTTTTCGGCCAGCTTGGGGCCGGCGCCGCTGAGCCCGACGATAGGCTGGTGGAAGGCGGGCTCCAGGCTGCGGACGGCGGGCATCGTGGGGCCGGTCATAGGCCGCTAGGATGCCGGCCGTCCTGCGCGATTGCTACTTCAGATCGACGCATGCGCACGTCGGACAACGCCGCATGCAGGCCCGATCACGCGCCCAGCACCATCACCGCGTCGACCTCGAACAGCGCGCCCTTGGGCAGGCCGGAGACCTCGATGGTCGAACGGGCCGGGAACGGCGCGCTGAAGTACTCCTGCATCACCGCATTGACCGCGGCGAACTGGCTCAGGTCGGTCAGGTACAGGCCCAGGCGCACCATGTCGCCCAGCGACCCACCCGCGGCCTCGGCCACGGCCTTGAGGTTGTCGAACGAACGCCGCGCCTGCGCGGTGATGTCGCCCTCGACCAGGTTGCCGGTGGCCGGATCCAGCGGAATCTGGCCGGAGAAGTACACCGTGTCGCCGGCACGCACGGCCTGCGAATACGGGCCGATCGCGGCCGGCGCGTGGTCGGTGTGGATGATCTGCTTGGTCATGGTGTTGGGGTTCTGGGGACAGGGCTGGGTATTTTAGCTGGGTGGGATTCGGGACGAATCCCGAATCCCGAATCCCCGCCCCACTACGCCCGCCGAACCCCCAGCACCGTCTGCAACCGCCGCAGGCGACGCATCACCTCGGCCAGATGGTTGCGATCGCGCACCTGGATGTTGAAACGCAGCACCGCGGCGTTGATGTCGCGCTCCAGGTACTCCACGCGCTCGATGTTGGACTGGCTCTGCGCCACCGCGGCGGCGACCTGGGCCAGCACGCCGGTGCGGTTCTCCACTTCGATCAGCAGGCTGGCGTCGTAGTCGCCGCTCACGCCCGGGTCCCAGTCGATCGCCACCCAGCGATCCGGCGACTTGCGGAACTCGGCCACGTTGGGACAGTCCAGGCGGTGCACCACGATGCCCTTGCCGGCGGTGTGGAAGCCCATGATCTCGTCGCCCGGGATCGGCTGGCAGCAGTTGGCGAAGCTGATCACGCCGCGCTCGCCGCCGGTGATCAGGATCTTCTCCTGCGAATGCTTGGAATGCCCGCCGCTGCGCAGGTCGGCGAAGGCCATCATCGCCTGCGCGGCCTGGGCCGGCATCCAGTTGCCCAGCGCCACGTCCTCCAGCAGCGCCTCCAGGCGCGGGTACTTGTGCTCGATCAGGAAGCTCTCCAGCCGCTGCGCCGGCAGGCGGTCCAGCGAGCTGTCCAGGTCCTCCAGCGCGCGGTCGAGCATGCGGTGGCCCAGCTGCACCGCGTCCTCGTGGCCGAGCTGCTTGAGCTGGTGACGGATGGCGGTGCGCGCCTTGGAGGTCACCACGAACTCGAGCCACTGCGGCTTCGGCGCGGCCGACTTGGCGGTGATGATCTCCACGCTCTGGCCGCTGGTGAGCTTGGTGCGCAGCGGCACCAGCTTCTTGTCCACGCGCGAGGCAACCGCCTGGTTGCCCACGTCGGTGTGCACCGCATAGGCGAAATCCAGCGCGGTGGAATTGCGTGGCAGCGACAGGATCTTGCCCTTGGGCGTGAACAGATAGACCTCGTCGGGGAACAGGTCGACCTTGACGTTGTCCAGGAACTCCAGCGACGAGCCGGCCGAGCGCTGGTTCTCGATCAGCTCGGAAATCCAGGCATGGGCGCGGCTCTGCGCGCTGTTGGGCATCTGCGTGCCGAACTTGTAGGTCCAGTGCGCGGCGATGCCGCGCTCGGCCACCAGGTCCATCTCCTCGGTGCGGATCTGCACCTCGATCGGCGAGCCGTACGGGCCGAACAGCACCGTGTGCAGCGACTGGTAGCCGTTGGCCTTGGGGATCGCGATGAAGTCGCGGAAGCGCCCGTCCAGCGGCTTGAACTGCCCATGCGCGGCGCCCAGCGCGTGATACACGTCCGGCACGCTGGTCACCACCACGCGGAAGCCGAACACGTCCATCACCTGGTCGAAGCTTTTGCCCTCGCTGCGCATCTTGGTGTAGATGCTCCAGGCGGTCTTGACCCGGCTCACCAGCCGATGGGCGATGCCCTCGCGGGTCAGGCTCTGGGTCAGCTGGGTCTCGATCTGCGCCAGCGCCTCGCGGCGCATCACCGGCTGGCTCTGGATGTGCTTGCGGATGATCGCGTGGCGCCAGGGATACATGGCGGCGAAGCTCAGGTCCTGCAGCTCGGACTTGACCAGGCTCATGCCCAGGCGCTGGGCGATGGGCGCGTAGATGTCCAGCGTCTCGCGCGCGATGCGGCTGCGCGCCTCGGCGCTCTGCGCGCCAAGCGTGCGCATGTTGTGCAGGCGGTCGGCGAGCTTGATCATGATCACGCGCAGGTCGCGCGACATGGCCAGCAGCATCTTGCGGAACGACTCGGCCGCCGCTTCCTTGCGGTCGCGGAACTTGAGCTTGTCCAGCTTGGTCACGCCATCGACCAGCTCGGCCACCGCCTCGCCGAACTCGCCGGCGATCTCCTCGCGGGTCAGCGGCGTGTCCTCGATGGTGTCGTGCAGGACCGCGGCGATCAGCGTCTCCACGTCCATGCCCAGCTCGGCCAGCACCTGGGCCACGGCCACCGGATGGGTGATGTAGGGCTCGCCGGACTTGCGCGTCTGGCCCTCGTGCGCGGCCGCGCCGACCTGCCAGGCCCGGCGCAGCAGCGGCAACTGATCGGCGGGCAGATAGCTGGCGGCCGCCTCGAAGCGACGCACGTACTCGGGTACGTCGTCCTCGTGCGGCGGTGCGGGTTGGATGGCTTTGCTGGAACGCCCGGGAGTCATGCGCGAAGCCTATGCCAGCGGCCCGGTCGCAGCAATGCACCATGGGCGCGCATGCGCTGCATCACACGGGTTCATGCAGCGCGCGTTCCAGCCAACGGCACCCGCTCGCGCCTGCGCTCGAACCGGCACCGGAAACGACAACGGCCCGCCATGGGCGGGCCGCTGCATCAGGCGAGAACGCCGATGGGCTTTTAGTCGTCGCCCTTGGACATGTCGTCGTCGGCGACCACTTCGGCGGCGGCCCACTCCAGCGCCTCGCGCTCGGCGCGCTCGCGCTCGGCCTTCTCGACGCGATCGATCAGGTCGTTATCGACCTTGCGCGCGGCGATCTCGCGCAGCGCCAGCACGGTCGGCTTGTCGTCGGTCTCGTTGTCGATGGTGGCCTCGACGCCGTTGGCCAGCTGGCGGGCGCGCTTGGCGGCCATCATGACCAGCTCGAAACGGTTGTCGACGACTTCCAGGCAATCTTCTACGGTGATGCGGGCCATGTGGGCTCCTGGCGGCCATCCACCGGACAGGTGGGCCGCGCGACTAGCGGAAAGGGACCGGCAATTCTAGGGATCGCCGGCCCCAATTGCAATCCATCTCTTGAAAATCAATAGGTTAAGCGCGTCCAGCCCCTTCGAATTGGCTTCAGTCGAGGAGAAAGGCGTGCCGAGCCAGGATTCCACGTGCCGAATCCCGCCAATCCGCACATGCGAGAACGACCTCCTCCCACGCGGCCCACATCTGCCGCGCAACCCGCTCGACCGGCATGCCGCCGATGCCTGCGCCGAGCGCGGGACAGAGGAGCGAACGGATCGCCACACCGCCCGCGGCGTTGTGTCGTTGCACGGCCAGGAGCGCCGCGCGGAATGCGAGATAGACATTCACCGTCGACCCGATCCGTGACGGCACGCGCATCGTCGGCGCGCTGACCATAAAGGGAATGGCCGCATGGCCCGTCGGGATGACCGCAGCTTGCCCCACCAGGAGTTCGCCGTCGTGCGAAGCTGCGATGCAAGCCTGGAGGCGATCCTGGAATTCCCAGCCGAAGGCGTTGACGTAGTGCAGGTCGATGCCACCGTCCATGAAGCCAAAGCTGTTGGCGGGACTGACGATGGCGTCGGCCCGCGCCGCCAGGATGTCCCCCTGGACGACCGCGATTTCATTTGTAAACGCGGCGCGCCACGCTGCGACCATCTGCGCATCCAGCGCCCGCAACTCGAGTCTGAGCTCCATCTGCACCCCGCTGCGGATCGCCTGATCCGCGCCTGCCGCCAGCTTACTGCGCCAGCAGCGCCTCGATCAGGGCGCGGTGTTCGGCGGCCTGGCGCTCGCGGCGCAGGCGGCTGGCGGTGAAGATGGCGCACATCTCCTCCACCGCGGTGTCGAAGACTTCGTTGACGATCACGTAGTCGAACTCGCCGTAGTGCGACATCTCCTCGCGCGCGGCGGCCAGGCGCTGGGCGATGACGTCCTCGCTGTCCTGTCCGCGCTTGCGCATGCGCTCCTCCAGCGCGTCGCGCGAGGGCGGCAGGATGAACACGCTCACCGCCTCGGGCACCTTCTCGCGCACCTGGCGCGCGCCCTGCCAGTCGATCTCCAGCAGCACGTCCTGGCCGGCGGCCAGCTGCGGCTCGACCGACTGGCGCGCACTGCCCTTCCAGTCGCCGTGCACACGGGCGTATTCGAAGAACTCGCCGGCGTCGATCATCGCCTGGAACTGCGCTTCGCTGACGAAGTGGTAGTGCTGGGCGTGGCGCTCGCCCGGGCGCGGCGCGCGCGAGGTGAACGAGATCGACAGGCTGATGCGCGGGTCGCGCGCCAGCGTGGCATTGACGATGCTGCTCTTTCCGGCGCCCGACGGGGCCGCGACGATATACAGGGTGCCGCGCATGGCGATGGCCTTAGCTGCCGCGCCGGAGCGCGACGGTCGTAAAAGGCGCGCAAGTCTAGCAAAGACCCTGCCCATTCAATTGAGAATGAATCTCATCTAAATTAGACTCGCCGTCTTCCCCACGGTCTTTCGGGATGGATGCCATGCCCCCTCCCTCTCCTCCGTCCGTCCCGGCACCGCTGGCGGAGGCGCTGGAAAGCCATTACGAGGATCTGCAGCGCTATGCCGCACGCAAGTACGCCGGGTCGGCCAGCGATCTGGTGCACGACGCCTGGGTGCGCCTGGCCACCCGCGGCGCCGAGGCCGATGCGGACGGCGTGCGCGACCTGGCGCGCTATCTGCGCCGCGTGGTCGACAACGTCGCCATCGATCAGGGCCGCGTGGCCGCCTCGCGCAGCCGCTTCCTCGCCGCCAACGACGCCAGCCACGAGGCCCCGAGCCCGGCGCCGTCGCCCTACCAGAACGCGTTGAGCCGGCAGGAGTACGAGGTGCTGCTGCAGGCGATCCGCGAGCTGCCGCCGCAGGCGCGGCGCGTGTTCGTGCTGTTCCGCGGCCGCAGTCTGAGCACCGCGCAGATCGCGCAGCAGCTGGACATCTCCCCGCGCACGGTGGAAAAACACATCGCCGTGGCGGTCACCCACTGTCGGCGGCGCCTGCGCGAGGCCGGCCGCGCGGTCTGATCGGCATCACTGGGGGAACGCACGCCCTCGACCCGTCGTTCCCTTCATACCCCGGCGTCCGCCTGCGCGGAGGCCCGACCCATTCCTGATGGATAGGCAACCGATGCTCGCGCCCGCCCAACCCGATGACAGCGTGTTCGAACAGGCGGTCCACTGGATCCTGCGCCTGGAGGCGGACGCCGACGACGCCGGCACGCGCCGCGCGCATGCCGCTTGGCTGGCGCTGGCGCCGCAGGCGCATGCGCAGGCGATGGCCGAGGCGCGCGCGATGCTCGGCGTGCTGCAGGCGCCGGCCGCGGCGGTCGGCGACGAACTGGGGATCGAGGCCGCGTCGGCGGCGGCGCCTGTCGCCCTCAGGCCAACAGCGCGCGATGTTTCGCTATCCGGACCTCGGCGGTCGCGTCGGCCGGCCTACGCCGCGGCGGCGGCGCTGGTCCTCGCGGTGGGCGGCGGCGCCTGGCTGAGCGGCGGCGGCCTGGACCGGCTGCGCAGCGATGCCTATACCCGGGTCGGCGAGATCCGCGAACTGCGTCTGGACGACGGCAGTGTGGTCACCCTCAACACCGACAGCGCGATCGCCGTGGACCTGCGGGCGAACCTGCGCTCGGTGCGGCTGCTGCGCGGCGAGGCGCTGTTCCAGGTGACGCACGATCCGCACCGGCCGTTCGTGGTGGACAGCGCCGGCGGCAGCGCGCGGGTGCTGGGCACGCGCTTCGACGTCCGCGTGCAGGGCGATGCGGCCGAGGTCGGCGTGATCAACGGCCGGGTCGCCGTGCGGGCGCCCGACGGCGGCGAGGGCACGGTCCTGAGCGCCGGCCAGCGCGCGCACCTGCACGGCGACCGGGTGCGCCGCGAGGCCTCGGTCGATCCGCTGGCGGTGGGCGCCTGGCAGCGCCGGCAGCTGGTCTTCAGCGCCACGCCGCTGGCGCAGGTGCTGGAGGAGCTCTCGCGCTACCGGCACGAGCGCATCCTGGTGCGCGACGCGAACCTGCGCGCCCTGCCGGTCACCGGCGCCCTGGACATCGCGGACCCCGAGCGCGCCCTGCGCACCCTGCTCGACAGCCTGCACCTGGACGCGCTCGACCTGGGCGTGGTCACCCTCGTCGGCCGGCGCACGCCGGATGCGAGCGCCCGCGCCGATGCGCAGCGCATGAACGCAAAATAAACAGAACGGACCGCAACGCCCGACGTGGGCAAGCGTGGCTAGGGGATGGGCAGAGGCGAGCCCGTCTAAGGAGGACGAACGGAATGCGTTTCGTTCTCATCTTTTATCCTCCTTCTGCCTGGCGACCGCATGCCCACCGCCCCCTCCGCCGCGCGCACCCGCGCCGCGCCGCGCCTGACCCTGCTCAGCAGCACCCTCTCCCTGGCCCTGCTCAGTGCGGGCGCCCTCGCCCAGACGACGACGCCGACGCCCAGCGCTGCGGCATCGGACCGCCACGCGATCGACCTGGAGGCGCAGCCGCTGCCGCAGGCGCTGCTCAAGCTGTCGGCGCAGACCGGTCTGCAAGTGCTGTACGGCGGCCGCATCGGCGACGGGGTGATCGCCCCCGCGGTGAAGGGCGACTACAGCGCCGAGCAGGCGCTGCAGCGTCTGCTGCAGGGCAGCGGCCTGATCGCGCGCCGCACCGGCGTCCATGCGATCACGCTGGAGCAGGCCACCGCGCCCGCCGGCGCGATCGTCACCGATACGCTGAAAGTGGCCGGCGACAACCGTAGCGCCGGCGGCGAGGCCCGCGACCAGCGCGGACGCGACGCGGTCTACGACCTGGACCTGTCCAGCGCCTACATCGGCCGCACCGAGGTGGAGCGTTACAAGGGCACCACGCCCTCGGACCTGGTCAAGGGCGTGGCCGGCGTCTTCAGCGGCGATGCGCGCAACAGCGGCGCACTGGATCTCAACATCCGCGGCATCCAGGGCCCCGGCCGGGTGCCGGTGAGCATCGACGGCACCGAACAGGCGCTGACGGTGTGGCGCGGCTACAACGGCGCCAGCAACCGCAACTACATCGACCCGTTCCTGATCGGCGGCGTCCAGATCCTCAAGGGGCCCTCGCTGACGCGCAACGTCAACACCGGCATCGGCGGGGCGATGGTGATCAACACCCTGGACGTGGACGACATCCTCGATGCCGGCCAGCGCTTCGGCGGTGAGCTGCGCGTGGAGGGCAGCAGCAACGCGACCCGGCCGCGGTTGCCGACCCTGCACACCGGTCAGGACTACCGCACCGTCCCGGATTTCCCGCAGGCCACACCCAACATCCCCTACACGGACCCGACGCTGATGATCAAGCCGAGGGGCGGCGGCGGTGGCTACAACGTGTTCAGCGGCAAGGACGTCGCCTATCGCCTGGCGCTGGGCTGGCGCCCGACCCAGGACCTGGACCTGCTGGCCGCCTACGCCTATCGCGAGCGTGGCAACTATTTCTCGGGCAAGCACGGCGCCGGCTACTACAGCCAGCCGAGGAGCTCCTCGGCCGACGACTACATCCTGTCGATGGCCAATTACTGGCTGCCCGGCAACGAAGTGCCCAACACCTCCAGCCAGATGGAGTCCTGGCTGTTCAAGGCCACCTGGCGCCCCACCGACAGCCAGGCCCTCCAGCTGGGCTATCGCGACAGTCTCTCGCACTACGGCGAAGTGATGCCCTCGCGCATCATCGAGTCCAAGGACCGTGCCGCCATCCAGTGGCCGTTGAGCCGGGTCGATGCCCAGGCCTGGAACCTGGAATACACCTGGCGCCCGGCGGACAGCCGCTGGATCGACCTGTACGCCAACCTCTGGCGCACCAGCACCGAAAGCGACACCTACACCGCCGGCGGCTTTCCCAACTTCGCCAACCCCTATTGGCAGACCGGCGACGGGGCCAGCCCGATCATCCGCAACACCGCGCTGGCCAATGCCAGCAACGCGCGCAACGGCCTGACGTTTAGCAACAAGATCGCCCTGGCCGACACGCTGGATCTGACCCTGGGCGGCAGCTTCCAGCACGAGAAGCTGCGCTCGCGCGACCCATACTTCGGTACCAGCGACGGCTGGCGCATGTATCCGCGCGCGGGCCGGCGCCAGGAGTGGCAGGCCAACTTCAACCTGGAATGGCGGCCGGTGGATTTCCTGACCCTGAGCGGCGGCGCGCGCTATGCCAGCTACTGGGCCTTCGACGACTTCCTGGCCGCGCACCCCGGCCAGATCAGGCAATCGGTGGCCACAGGTTACGACGTCCACTACAAGACCACCGAGACCTATACCCAGCAGCAGCGCGAAGCGCTCGTGGCCGACAACATCGCCGGCTACAAGGAGCTGCTGGACCTGGGGATCTTCACGCAGGAGGAGTACGACGAGTTCGTGGCCTTCGAATTGAGCAACGTCCCCACCACCTACCAGGTGGACCACCATGCGGCGTGGACGCCGGATGGCAACGGCGACTACACCAAGGCCGGCAACCCCTGCCTCAACGGCTCGGTGGCCGCAATGCCCGGCACGGCGGGGATCACATGCTTCTCCGACCAGGTGTACCACACCATGGAAGGCGAGGCGCGCAAGCGCAAGGACCATGGCTGGGTCCCGTTCTTCTCGGTCACCGCCCATCTCAGCGACGACAGCCGCGCCTACTTTCGCTACGGCGAAACCCTGCGCTATCCCAGCATGTTCGAGAGCACGGTGGCGTTCTCCGCCTCGCTCAATCCGTGGAATCTCAAGCCCGAGCACGCCTACGACTGGGAACTGGCCTACGTCCACGACTTCGGCCCGCAGCTCGGTACCGACACCATCGCCGACATCAAGCTGGCCTACTACGTCAACAAGACCCGCGATGTGATCGAACGCGATCCCAGCTTCAAGTTCGACAACATCGACAAGCAGATCATCCGCGGACTGGAGTTCCAGGGTCGCTACGACAGCGGCAGCGTATTCACCGACCTGGGCGTCAGCTACACCCTGAAGAACCAGGTCTGCGATCAGACCACCGCGGCGCGGCTGAGCGTGACCAACGGCTACGTCATCGGCAGCGGCAGGATCGTGCCGAACTGCGTGGACTACGGCTTCGTCGGCGGCTACCTGCTGACCCAGAGCACGCCGAAGCTGTCGGCCAGCTGGTCGCTGGGAACCCGCCTGATGCAGCGGCGCCTCGAGCTGGGCAGCCGCGTCACCTATTACCGGGAGTACCGCAACCAGGACCTGGAATGGTTCCGCGACAACTCGGTCCAGAAGGAGCAGGGCGCCGGCCGATTGGTCTATACCTTCAACGTGCCGTTCTCCTGGGGCAATACGCTGCTGCTGGACGCCTACGCGCGCTACGCGTTGCGCAAGAACCTGAGCCTGGAACTGGGCGCGACCAATCTCACCGATCGCTACTACGTCGACCCGGCCACGCGTTCGGCCATGGCCGCGCCGGGGCGCACGCTGAAGCTCAGCCTGACCGGGAGATTCTGAATCTCCCGCACCACCGATCAAGGAGCGTGACCGTATCGGACATGGATGTCCCCCCCTTGTTCCAAACCAACCAAGAAGGATCCATCGCATGAACATGAAACACACTTACGCCGCACTGCTGGGGCTGGCCATCGCCGGTGTGCTGGGCAGCGCGCAGGCGGCGACATTCGCTGGCAAGTCGAGCAACGAGGGCTACGCCAAGGTCGGCGAGTCCACCGTCAACGGCGGACCGCACCACGCCGGCCTGGCCGGCATCGCGGTGAACTCGACCGGGCTGGACAAGCCGGTGGATTTCCAGGGCCTGTCGCTGTACGGCGGCGTCGGTTCGGTCAAGGTGCTGAACTTCCCCTACAGCGGCGCGCCGAGCAGCCATGACAACCTGGGCGTGTTCGCCTTCTCCCAGGTCGGCAGCCAGGACGTGTGGTTCGGCGAGTGGTACTCGCGCAAGGACAACGCCGAAGGCCTGGACACCCACACCGTGTACTTCGTCGGCGCCAATCCGGACACCAGCGTGCCCACCTCCGGCACCGCCAGCTACAGCGTGGTCGGCCTCAACGACTACAGCGTGGGCAACCAGTTGACCGGCACCTTCACCGCCAACTTCGGCACCGGCCGCCTGACCGGCTCGATCCAGAACAGTGCCGGCTTCGCGGTCAACATCGGCGCAGCCACCATCAACAGCGACGCCAGCATCTCAGGCACCACCGCCACCGCACGCCAGTCCGGCAGCGTGGTCGCGTCCGGTGGCGCGGTCTCCGGGCAGTTCTATGCCAACCAGTCCGCGCTGGCCGGCATCGCCGACTTCGCCGGGGTGAAGTACGACACCGCCTTCGGCGGCGCCAAGCAGTAAGCCTGCCTGGTACGTCCAAGTTTTCGATCCGCACCCGAGCAGGACACGCCGCGACGATGCCAGTCCTGCTCCGCTTTCGCACCGATCCGTCAATGCCTTGCCCCTTCTTCGCGCGCCGACGCCGCGCCCTCGCGCTCGCCGCGCTGTCGGCATGCCCGTGGCTGGCCGCCACTTCCGTGGCCATGGCCCAGTCGCAGGACGACACCCGGCGCATGCTCGAGCAGCGCGACCAGCGCCAGGCCATCGAGCGCGAACGCACGCTGCTGCAGGAACACGGCGAAGGCCAACGCCCGTCCATCGTCATCGATGGCAAGTCCTACGTGGTCGCGCCGACCGCCAACGACGTCGGCCGCGCCCTGTACCTGTCGCTGCAGCACCGGCAGTGGCCGGCGGTGCAGCGCTTTCTCGCCGAATACCTGACCCTGCCCGATCGCGATCCGTTGCTGGTGCACTACGCGCAGGGCGCGGTCGCGCGCAACGACGGCCGCTACCGCGACGCCGAGCGCGAGTACCGCGCGCTGTTGGCGCTGAAACCCGACTTCCTGCCCGGACGCCTGGAGCTGGCGCGCGTGCTGTTCGAGGACCAGCAGGACCGCGAAGCCGAGCAGGCCTTCGCCGCCATCGCCGCCTCGCTCGACGCCGGCGATCCCAAGACCGAAGGCGTGCGCAACAGCGTCGCCGGCTTCCGCCAGGCGCTGGCCAACCGCCGCGGATGGAACGGCACCGTCGCGCTCGGCCCGGCCTGGAGCGACAACGTCAACCGCACTTCGGCCAGCTCGATCTGCCTGCTGTCGCTGGAAGGGCGCTGCTACTTCAGCCGCAGCACACCCGAGGCGATCACCGCCTTCGGCCTGGATTACGACGCCAGCGCCGAACGCCGCCTGCCGCTGCGCGGCCACCACGGCCTGTATGCGCGCGCGCTGCTGTTCGGTCAGGGCTACCGCGACAACAGCGCCTACAACGAGCTCACCGCCTTCACCCAAGCCGGCTACAGCTATCGCAGCGGACGCCACAGCCTGGCGCTGGCGCCCTCCTTCGACTACTACGCGCTGGGCAACCGGGCGCTGTACGGCGCCTGGGGCGCGCATGCGGAGTGGAGCTGGACGCTGTCGCCGCGCGCGCTGCTCAAGCTGGAGGGCGACTGGAAGGACCTGCGCTATCGCCGCCGCGAATACGCCGCCAGCTACGACGCGGTCGTGCGCAGCGCCTATGCCACCTATTTCCGCAGCCTGGATGCGCGCTGGACGGTGTTCGCCGGCGTCGACGTCAGCGGCAGCGCCGCGGTGCGCGACACCGAGGCGTATGTGCAGCGCGGCGTGCGCCTGGGCGGTTCGCTGCAGTGGCCGGCGGGCGTCAGCGCGGCGCTGTTCGCCTCCTACCGCTGGCGCGACTACGGCGCCTACAGCGCGGCGCTGGGCGCACGCCGCCACGACACCGAACAGGGTTACACCCTGGTGCTGCGCGCGCCACGGCTGGCCATCGCCCGCTTCACGCCGCTGCTGACGCTGCGCCACAACCGCGTCGGCAGCGACGTGGACTGGCTGTACAGCTACCAGCGCAACACGGTCAGCCTGAAGCTGGAGCGTGCGCTGTGACGGCGCCGTCGCATCCCGATCCGCGCGCGGCGCACCCGACCTTCCCCCCACCGAACCCCGATGCCATGACCGACCCGCTCACTCCCACCAGCCGCGCCCAGCGGCTGAAGGCCGCCACACAACAGGCGCATGCGCGCCTGGACCAGTGCATCATGGCCGCCCAGCCGTTCGCCTCGCGCGACCGCTACACCCGCTTCCTGCAGGTGCAGTACCGCTTCCACTGCGACATGGAGAGCGTCTACGCCAGCCCGGTGCTGGCCAGCGTGGTGCCCGATCTGGCCCAGCGCCGGCGGCTGCCGCTGATCGTCGCCGATCTGCACGACCTGGGCGGCACGCTGCCGGCCGATGCGGCGACCGCGCCGCGCCCTGACGGCTATTACCCCCGGCAGGTCGACGCGCTGGGCTGGCTGTACGTGGCCGAGGGATCCAACCTGGGCGCGGCGATCCTGGCCAAGCTGGCGGCGCGACTGGAACTGCACGCGCAGTTCGGCGCGCGGCATCTGGCCGGCGCGGAAGAGGGGCGCGCACGGCATTGGCGCCAGTTCACCGCGGCGCTGGATCGGGTCGCCCTGGATGCCGAGCAGGAGCAGGCGGTGATCGAGGCCGCGCGCGCGGCCTTCGCGCAGGTGCAGGCCTACGTCGACCTGCATCTGCCGGTGGCGGCACAGTGAAGCCGCGGCACCCGCGCGGGCGGCGGCGCGCGTGAGCCGCGCGCTGTGGTGCGGCCTGGGCCTGCTGATGCTGGCGCTGGGCCTGATCGGCGCGCTGCTGCCGGTGATGCCGACCACCATCTTCCTGATCCTGGCGGCGTACTGCTTCTCGCGCTCCTCGCCGCGGCTGGAAGCCTGGCTGCTGTCGCATCCGCGCTATGGCGCGACGCTGCGCCTGTGGCGCGAGCAGGGCGCGATCAGCCGCCGTGGCAAGTGCCTGGCCGTCAGCGGCATGGCGCTGGGCTATCTGGTGTTCTGCTGCGGCGCGCATCCACGCGCGGCGCTGGCGCTGGGCGTCGGCGCACTGATCGCCGCCAGCGCCGCCTTCGTGCTGACTCGCCCGGCGCCACGCGACGCGCCGCCGCCGCGATGAGCCTCCCGCAATCCCTACCCGCTTCGACGACGTCCCGGAGACGCCCATGCCTGCCGTCCTTGCCTCGACCGCCCCTCCTCTGCCATCCGATCTCAACGCCTGGCAGATGTTCCTGCACGCCGATCTGGTGGTGCAGGCGGTGATGGTCGGCCTGGCCATCGCCTCGGTGGCGACCTGGACGGTGCTGCTGGCCAAGCGCCGGGAGCTGACGCGACAGGCACGCGCGCTGCGCGCCGCGCGCGAGGCCTTGCGCCGGTCGCAGCAGCTGATCGAGGCCGAGGCGCATCTGGCGCTGGGCGCGCACCCGGCCCGCGCGCTCCTGCACGAGGCGCGCGCCGAGCTGAGGCAGTCGGCCGATCTAGATGACGCCAACGGCATCAAGGAGCGACTGGCCTCGCGCCTGGAACGGGTGGAACTGGACTACGCGCGACAGTGGCGAACCGGCATCGGGCTGCTGGCCAGCATCGGCGCGACGGCGCCGTTCGTGGGCCTGTTCGGCACGGTGTGGGGCATCATGAACAGCTTCGTCGGCATCGCCCGCGCCAATACCACCAGTCTGGCGGTGGTGGCCCCGGGCATCGCCGAGGCGCTGCTGGCCACGGCGCTGGGCCTGGTGGCGGCGATTCCGGCGGTGGTGATCTACAACCATCTCGCGCGCCACCTGGCGGGATTGCGCCAGTGCATGGGTGATCTGTCGGCCGGCGTGCAGCAACTGGTGTCGCGCGATCTGGACCGCCGCCATGCCGCCCTGCCCGCGGCGGCCGACAGCGACGCGCGGTGAGGCCGGCCATGGCGATCCGCACCGCACGCGAGCCAGACGATGCACCGGAGGAACAGCATGCGATCAACGTCACCCCGCTGATCGACGTGATGCTGGTGCTGTTGATCGTGTTCATGGTCGCCGCGCCGCTGGCGACGGTGGACGTGCCGGTCGAGCTGCCTGCCAGCACGGCCGAACCCAGCGCGCGCGAGCGCGACCCGATCTACCTGAGCCTGGGCGCGGACCTGCGCCTGCGCCTGGACGATGCGCCGATCGCCGCGCAGGCGCTGCAGGCCGCGCTCGACCGGCGCAGCGGCGGCGAGCGCGAGCGCCGCATCTTCCTGCGCGCGGACCGCACGGTGGCCTACGCCGACCTGATGCGGACCATGGACGCGCTGCGCACGGCGGGGTATCTGAAGGTCGCGCTGGTCGCGGTGGAGCCGTCGGCGCGATGAGCGTGGACGCACCGGCGCCGGCGCTGCGCCGCTGGCTGCTGAGCCTGGGCCTGGTGCTGGCGGCGCATGCGCTGGTGATCGTCGCGCTGCTGGCCTGGCCGGCGCGTACGCCGCTGCCGCCGCCGGCCGCACCGCCCCAGGCGCTGATGCTGGAACTGGCGCCGGCGCCGCGCGCGCCGCCAGCCGCGCCGAGCGAGCTGCCCCCCGGCCCGACACAGCGCGCGCGCCAAGCCTCCGCGCGCGCCGCGCCGCCGGCGCGTCCGACACCGCCGCCGGCGCCCGTCGCGCAGGCGCCCGCACAGCCGCAGACGCAGCCTGCGCCCACGCCCGCGCAACACGAGGACGCGACGTCGGATCAGGCCGCCGCGCAGGCCAGCGCACCGCCCAGCATCGCCGCGCCCGCTGCCGACGCCTACGCCGCCGCGCAGTCGCTCGCCGGCGCGACGGCGCAGGCGCACGTCACCTGGCAGGCGCAGCTGCTGGGCCATCTGCAGCGCTACAAGCGCTATCCGCGCACGGCGCAACGGCGCCGCCAGGAGGGCGTGGTGCAGGTGGGCTTCGCGGTGGATCGTCGCGGCCATGCCAGCGAGGTCCACGTGGTCCAGGGCAGCGGCCGCGACACGCTGGACGCCGAAGCGCTGGCCACCGTGCAGCGCGCCGATCCCCTGCCGCCACCGCCGGCGGACCTGCCCGGCGATCCGGTACGGGTGGTCGTGCCGGTGGAATTCTTCCTGCCCTGAGCGCGGCCGGCGCAGCGGCGCGGGTTACTCCAGGTTCTGCACCTGCTCGCGGATCTGGTCGATCAGCACCTTGAGCTCGACGGCGATGTTGGTGGTGCGCACGTCCACCGACTTGGAGCCCAGGGTGTTGGCCTCGCGGTTGAACTCCTGCAGCAGGAAGTCCAGGCGCCGGCCGACGGCCGCCTCGCCCTTGAGTACGCGGCGGATTTCCTTGATGTGGCTGTCCAGGCGGTCCAGTTCCTCGTCCACGTCCAGCTTCTGCAGGGACAGCACCAGTTCCTGTTCCAGGCGGCCCGGGTCGGCCGGCTGGGCCAGCTCGGCCAGGCGCGCCTCCAGCTTCTGGCGCTGGCCGGCGCGGATCTGCGGGATCAGCGTGCGGGCTTCGGCCGCGCGCGCGGCGATGGCGTCCACGCGTTCGGCGATGGCCTGGGCGAGCTTGCCGCCTTCGCGCTCGCGGGCATCGACGAACTGGTCCAGCAGCCGTTCCAGCAGCGCCAGCGCGGCCGCCTGCAGCGCCTCGGCATCGAGCGCCCGGCTGCGCAGCACGCCGGGGAACTGCAGCAGCTCGGTCAGGCTGGTGCGCAGCCCGGGAAAGCGCGCGGCCAGCTGCGCGTTCACCGCCGCCAGGTCATCGACCATGCCCTGGTCCAGGTGCAGGCCGCCCTCGCCTTCGGCGGTGCGCAGGCGCAGCACCAGATCCAGCTTGCCGCGGCCCACGCGCGCGGCCACGCGCTCGCGCAGCGCCGGCTCGAGCGCGCGCAGCTCGTCGGGCAGGCGCAGGCTCAGTTCCAGGAACCGGTGGTTGACCGCACGCAGTTCGGCGCTGAGCGCGCCGCCGTCCACGGGCTGTTCGACGGTGGCGTAGGCGGTCATGGAACGGATCACGGCGGGGCTTTTCCGAAGGGCGAAGAGGGCGTGGATGGTACCCTAGGGTGCCTGGCCGGCCGGTCTCCAGATCGCCGCCCCTCCTCAAGCAGGCATCCCACGCATGACGTTTTCCCGCCCCAGTGGTCGCACCGCCGACCAGCTCCGCCCCGTGTCCATCCAGCGCGGTTTCACCCGCCATGCCGAGGGCTCGGTGCTGGTGTCCTTCGGCGACACGCGCGTGCTGTGCACCGCCTCGGTGGACAACAAGGTGCCGGCCTTCCTGCGCGGCAAGGGCGAGGGCTGGGTGACGGCCGAATACGGCATGCTGCCGCGCTCCACGCATACCCGCTCGGACCGCGAGGCCGCGCGCGGCAAGCAGGGCGGGCGCACGCTGGAGATCCAGCGCCTGATCGGCCGTGCGCTGCGTGCCTGCGTGGACCGCGGCGCGCTGGGCGAACGCACCATCACCCTGGACTGCGACGTGCTGCAGGCCGATGGCGGCACGCGCACGGCGGCCATCACCGGCGCCTACGTGGCCCTGGTCGATGCGATCAACGGGCTGAAGGCGCGGCGCGAGATCAAGCGCGACCCGATCTTCGGCGCGATCGCCGCGGTGTCGGTGGGCATCTACAAGGGCGTGCCGGTGCTGGACCTGGACTATGCCGAGGACAGCGACTGCGACACCGACATGAACGTGGTGATGAACGACGGCGGCGGCTTCATCGAGGTGCAGGGCACGGCCGAGGGCCATGCCTTCCGCCGCGAGGAGATGGACGCGCTGCTCGGCCTGGCCCAGGCCGGCATCGCCCAGCTGGTGCAGGCCCAGCGCGACGCGCTCGCCCAGCCGTGACCCGACGCATCGCCCTGACCACGCTGGTGGTGGCCGACTACGACGAGGCGATCGCCTGGTACACCGGCAAGCTGGGCTTCGCCCTGCTCGAAGACCTCGACCAGGGCCACAAGCGCTGGGTGGTGGTCGGCCCGAGCAACCAGCGCGCCGCGGCCCTGCTGCTGGCCCGTGCGAGCGACGAGCAACAGCGCCAGCGCATCGGCGACCAGACCGGCGGGCGCGTGGGCTTCTTCCTGCACACCGACGACTTCTGGCGCGACCACGCCGCCATGACCGCGGCCGGCGTGGAATTCCTGGAGCACCCGCGCGAGGAGGCCTACGCCACCGTCGCGGTGTTCCGCGACCTGTATGGCAACACCTGGGATCTGCTGGAGCCGAAATGATCAAGCGCCTTGTCCTGGCCAGCGGCAATGCCGGCAAGCTGGACGAATTCGCCGCGATGCTGGCGCACCTGCCCTACGAGGTGGTACCGCAGAAGCGGCTCGGCGTGGAGGACGTGCCCGAGACCGGCCTGACCTTCGTCGAGAACGCCCTGATCAAGGCGCGCCACGCCGCCGCGGTCACCGGGCTGCCGGCGCTGGCCGACGACTCCGGCCTGATCGTCGATGCGCTGGGCGGCGCGCCCGGCCTGTACAGCGCGCGCTACGCCGGCCAGCCCACCGATGACGCGGCCAACAACGCCAAGCTGCTCGAGGCGATGCGGGACGTGCCCGACGACCAGCGTCGCGCGCGCTTCTACGCGGTGATCGTGCTGCTGCGTCATCCCGAGGATCCGCAGCCGCTGATCGCCGAGGGCGCGTGGGAAGGCCAGATCACCCGTGAGCTGCGCGGCAACGGCGGCTTCGGCTACAACCCGCTGTTCCTGGATCCTGACCACGGCCTGACCGCGGCCGAGATGGACACCGCGCTGAAGAACCGGCTGAGCCATCGCGCCCGCGCGCTGGAAGCGCTCGGCCAGCGTTTGACCACGCTGTTCTGATACCGGCGAGCCTGGCCCGATCCGATGCTTCCCGTGGCACCCCCTGTCGATTCCGCCGACGCCCGGCCCGATGACGCGCGGCTGTTCGATCCGCTGCACGCGGCCCAGCCCGCGGACGTGAAGCTGATCCCGCCGCCGCTGTCGCTCTACGTGCATCTGCCCTGGTGCGTGCGCAAGTGCCCGTACTGCGACTTCAACTCGCACCAGGGCAGCGGCACGCTGCCCTTCGATGCCTACATCGACGCGCTGATCCGCGACCTGGACCAGGACCTGCCACTGGTCTGGGGCCGCACGATCCACAGCGTGTTCTTCGGCGGCGGCACGCCCAGCCTGTTCCCGGCCGAGCACATCGACCGCTTCCTGCAGGCGGCCAGCGCCCGGCTGCGCTTCGCGCCCGAGTGCGAGGTGACCCTGGAGACCAACCCGGGCACGGCCGAACACGATCGCTTCGGCGCCTATCGCGCCGCCGGCGTGAACCGGCTGAGCTTCGGCATCCAGAGCTTCGACGATGGCTGCCTGCAGCGGCTGGGCCGCATCCACGACAGCGCCCAGGCCGAGCACGCGGTCAAGCTGGCCCAGGACGCCGGCCTGCACAATCTCAACCTGGACCTGATGTACGCCCTGCCCGGCCAGTCGCTGGCGATGGCGCTGCACGATCTGGAGCGCGCCTTCGCCCTGCAGCCGGCGCACGTGTCGCATTACCAGCTCACGCTGGAGCCCAACACGGTGTTCTTCGCCCGGCCGCCGCAGGGCATCCCGGAGGAGGACGACGCCTACGACATGCAGGAGGCCTGCCAGGCGGCGCTGGCCGGCGCCGGCTATGCGCACTACGAGGTCAGCGCCTACGCCCGCCCGGGACGGCAGTGCGCGCACAACCTCAACTACTGGCGCTACGGCGACTATCTGGGCATCGGCGCCGGCGCGCACGGCAAGATCAGCTCAGGCGCGGGGCAGAGCATCCTGCGCCGCTGGAAGGTCAAGCATCCGACCACGTATCTGGCCAGCGCCGGCACGCCGGCCGGCATCGGCGGCGACGACGAGATCGCCCCGGCGCGGCGTCCGTTCGAATACATGCTCAACCTGCTGCGGCTCAAGGAAGGCTTCGCCCTGCGCGACTTCCAGGTGCGCACCGGGCTGCCGGCCGCGCATCTGGCCACGCCGCTGGCCCAGGCGCAGGCCAACGGCTGGCTGCAGGTCGAGGACGGGCGCGTGGTGCCCACGCCGCTGGGGCTGCGCTTCGCCAACGACGTGATGGCGCTGTTTCTGGAAGGCTAGGCGCACCGCCTTCGCGCGTCCCCATCGCGCGCGCTGTCGCTTGGTGGGAGCATCTGTCTCTCGGATCAAGCCGCGGCCTCCTTGTAGAGCGGAGCTTGCTCCGCTGGGGCCTTCCCCACCAACCGAACGAAGAGCAGCGGAGCAAGCTCCGCTCTACAGGTGGGAGCCGCCATTGCGGCGATGGGGCTTTCCCGGTAGAGCCTCATCGCCGCCATTGGCCGAAAAGGCCACAAGGGCGGCTCCCACGAGGCGCAGAACTCAGCGCCGCGATGACCGGCTGCGGCGCATCCCACCGGCCAGGCCAAGACCCCTCGCAGTGCGGCCATTGTCGGCCTTCGATGGCGTTGTGTTACAAAACCGCCGCAAAGCGCATGACCGCACGGGAACCCGATGGTCGCTCCAGGGGCTGCTTCACCGATCTTGACCGCCACCGACACGCTGGCTTCGGCCGCGTTGCCCGTGCGCGTGCGCCGGATCCTGGAGGCCTTGCTGGCCCAGCTGCAGCAGGCGCTGTTCCTGGGCGTGGAATCCAGCCTGGACGCGCTGGAGCAGGAGCTGTTCCTCAGCGCCAACCGCGCCCGCAGCAACGAGACGCAGACCAGCTACCTGTCGCACCTGCAGCACCTGCGCCGCGACCGGGCCAAGGTCCTGCCGGCGCTGCTGGCGCGGCTGGAGGCCGAGCTGGCCACCCTGCGCAGTCCGCCCCAGCTCCCTCAGGCCGTCGAACAACCGCCCGCGCTGTTGACCCTGGTCGAGGACGCGGTCATCGACCAGAACATCGTCCTGGAGGAGATCGCGCGCCGCCACAGCCATCGCCACCAGCAGGCGCTGCACCTGCTGTCCCAGCGCTTCGGGGTGCTGGCCGGCAGCCCGGCGCTGGACGAGGCGCGCCAGCCGCTGTCGCCGCACTCGCTGTGCCAGGCCCTGCGCGTGGGCGCGGCCACGCTGGAGGTGGACCTGACCTCCCAGCTGCAGTTGTACCGCCTGTTCGAGCAGCACGTGATGTCCGGCTATGGCGAGCTGCTCGAACAGATCGCCCAGACCCTCGGCCGCCAGGGCGTGCTGCCGGGGCTGGTGTTCGCCCCGCAGCGCGCCCGCACGCCGGCCGCACGCAGCGCGTCCGAGCCCGCACCGGCCCCGCCGGCATCCAAGACCGGCCTACCGCCGGTGGAGCTGCCCGGCTGGGTCCGCCCCGGTCAGGCCCGGCGTTCGACCGCGCCGGTGGTGAGCTTCGCCTCGCTGCAGCGGCTGCTCTCGGCCAGCCACGCCCGCGCCAGCGCGCCCCCGCCGGCGGCCAAGGACGCCGGCCTGCTGCCGGCCTGGATGAAGCCCGGCGCCTCGCACCCCGCGCCCCTGTCGCCCACCGCCTCGGCGGGCCCAGTTGCGGGCGGCGCCAACGCCGCCCCACCCTCGGTCGGCGCACCGCACACGGGCGGCTTCGGCGCGGCCAGCGAGGCGTCGCTGCCCACCGCGCACGTGCTCAGCACGCTGCAGACCCTGCAGCTGCAGGTCGCGCAGGGCCAGGTGCCGAGCACGCCGCTGGCGCTGGAGGACATCCGCGAGCGCGTCCTGGCCGGCCTGCGCCGCCTGCACGGCCCGCAGGCCGAGCTGACGCGCGAGGATGCCGACACCTTCGAACTGCTGGACCTGCTGTATCGGCAGATCGGCCGCGAGGTCCGCCGCGGCCCGGCCTCGGACCTGCTCGGCCAGCTACAGGTGCCGGTGGTGCAGGCCGCGCTGAACGACCGCGCCTTCTTCCTGAGCCCGCAGCATCCGGCTCGCGAACTGCTCAATGCCGTGGCCGAGTCCGGCGCCAACTGGCTGGGCGAGGACGACACCGACCCGGTCCTGCTGGCCAAGCTCAAGGCGGCCGTGTCCAAGGTGCTGACCGAATACACCGGCGACGAGGCCGTGTTCGCCCAGGCCCACCGCGACGTGCAGGACCACTTCCAGACGGCCGCGCGCAAGGCCGAGGTGGCCGAACGCCGGCTGGTGGAGGCCGCGCGCGGGCGCGACCGCCTGGAGAACGCCAAGACCGCCGCCGCCGACAGCATCGACCAGGCCCTGGGCGCGCGGCCAATCCCGCCCTTCGTGCAGGCCCTGCTGTCGCAGGCCTGGGCCGACGTGCTGACCCTGATCCGCCTGCGCCACGGCGATGACTCGGACGAATGGCAGGAAGTCTGCGCGCTGACCACGCGCATCGCCGATGCGGTGACCGGGCAGGACACGCCCGAGCCCGCGCTGCCGACGCAGATCGAGCAGGCGCTGGTCAAGGTCGGCTACCACAGCGACGAGGCCGCGGTGATCGCCCGGCGCCTGGCCAACGCGCCCGAGCCCGAGCTGCCCGGCGAGCCGGCGCTGAAGCTGCAGGCCAAGGTCGCCGCCGCCGCGCAGGTCGCCCCGCGCCGGCCCGCGCCGCTGCCGCGCTCGCCGGCCGAACAGGCCAGCTACGAATCGCTGCGGCGGCTGCCGTTCGGCACCTGGTTCGAATTCGTGCAGAACCAGCAGGGCGACCTGCGCCGGCTGCGCCTGTCCTGGTACAACCCGACCAGCGGCCACGCGCTGTTCGTCAGCGCGCGCGGGCAGAAGGTCGGCGAGCACACGCTGGATAGCGTGGCGCGGCTGATGGCCATCGACCAGGCGCGCCCGGTCAGCGAGGAGCACGGCAGCCTGCTCGACCGGGCCTGGCAGGCCGCCCTGGCCAAGCTGCGCGACCTGGCCGGCATGGAGGCCGCATGAGCATCACCGAAGCGCGCCGCGCCCAGCGCCGCAGCCCCGACGGCGCCATCGCCGTCACCGACACCATGACCGGCCAGCTGGTCGGCCGCGTCGGCAACCTGTCCGAGGCCGGCATGCTGCTGGTGGCCGACACGCCGGTACGCGAGGATGCGCTGTACCAGCTGCAGTTCTCGCTGCCGGTCGGCTCCACCGGCCGGGAGACCGATATCGACGTCGGCGCGCACCTGCTGTGGACCGGCGCGGCGCACACGCCCGGCCAGTCGCTGGCCGGCCTGCGTTTCCTCACCGTCTCGGCCGAGCACCTGTCCGCGCTGCGCGACTGGATCGAACGCTAGCGCGACCGCACGCCGACGCGCGGCCGTTGGATTGGCAGTACTACGCCGCTTCATCGTCGTTCCCGCGAAAGCGGGAACCTATCGACTCTGGCGCCGCGAACGTCCCTGGATTCCCGCTTTCGCGGGAATGACGGTAGTGAGGTCTTATTGCTGGTGCGGCGCGAGCCTTGAGCCCACCGGCTCGCCGAACGCCAATCCTCGCTCCACGCGATGCACGCAAAGTTCGTCATCCCCGCGAACGCGGGGATCCAGGGACGTCCGTCCAGGCCGCGCAACGTCCCTTGGATTCCCGCTTTCGCGGGAATGACGGTAGTGTGGTCTTGTCGCTGTCGCTGGTGCGGCGCGAGCCTTGAGCCCACCGACTCGCCGAACGCCAATCCCCGCTGCGCGCGATGCACTCAAAGCCCGTCATCCCCGCGAACGCGGGGATCCAGGGACGTCCGTCCAGTTCGAGCAACGTCCTTGGGTTCCCGCTTTCGCGGGAGCGACGGTTTTGGGCTAGGCGTTTCGACGCCAAGCGCCATCAGGTGCTGCGGACGCACAGCCCCGCGTGCAACACACCGCGACAAGAGCCCCGCACCAGGCGGCGGGTAAACTTCGCGACTCTTCACCGCAACGAGCCGCCGCCATGTCCCTGCCCGATCCCGCCCCGCGCTACGCCGCCCACCTGGACACGCTCAAGGCGCGCGCGGACGAAGCGCTGGCGCGCGGCGGCCTGGACCATCTGGTCATCCCCAGCGGCCGCCTGCACTACCAGCACGCCGACGATCTGAACTACCCCTTCTACGTCAATCCGCAATTCAAGGCCTGGCTGCCGCTGACGCGCGTGCCCGACAGCTGGATCGTGTACACGCCCGGCCAGCGCCCGCGCCTGATCTTCCTGCAGCCGCGCGACTACTGGCACGTGGTGCCGGCCGCGCCGAGCGGCTGGTGGGTCGCGCACTTCGACATCGACATCATCCGCACCGCCGATCAGGCCGCCGCGCTGCTGCCCAAGGACATCGCGCGCTGCGCGATCCTGGGCGAGGCGCACAGCGCGCTGGGCGCCTACGTGCCCAACAACCCCGAGGCGGTGATCGACTACCTGGCCTATCACCGCGCCTACAAGACGCCGTACGAGATCGCGCTGATGCGCCAGGCGCAGGCGCTGGCCGTGCGCGGGCATCGCGCGGCCGAGGCGGCCTTCCGCGCCGGCGCCAGCGAGTTCGACATCCACATGGCCTATTGCGCCGCGGTCGGCCAGGACGCGACCGAGCTGCCCTACGGCAACATCATTGGCCTCAACGAACACGCCGCCGTGCTGCACTACACCGAACTGGAGCGCGTGGCGCCCGCGCAGTCGCGCAGCTTCCTGATCGACGCCGGCGCCAGCGCCGCCGGCTACGCCAGCGACATCACCCGCACCTATGCGGCCGACCCGGGCAGCGAGTTCCAGGCCATGATCCAGGCGCTGGACGCGGCCCAGATCCGCATGGGCCAGGCCGTGGCGCCGGGCGTGGACTACAAGCAGCTGCACCTGGACGCGCACCTGGCGCTGATGGGCATCCTCAAGGACTTCGGCGTCATCACCGTCTCGCCCGAGGCGGCGGTTGCCAGCGGCCTGTCGGCGACCTTCTTCCCGCATGGCCTGGGCCACGCGATCGGGCTGCAGGTGCACGATGTGGCCGGCTTCGCGGCCTCCGACCGCGGCGGGCGCATCGAGCGCCCCGAAGGTCACCCTTACCTGCGCCTGACCCGCGTGCTGGAGCCGGGCATGGTGGTGACCATCGAGCCGGGCCTCTACTTCATCGACATGCTGCTGGACGACGCCAGGGCCGCCGGCCACGGCGAGGCGATCAACTGGGACCGCGTGGCGCAGTTCAAGCCCTACGGCGGCATCCGCATCGAGGACGAGGTGCTGTGCACCGACACCGGCGCCGACAACCTCACCCGCCCGGCATTTGCGGAGCGCTGATGTGGATGGGAGCCGCCATGGCGGCGATGGAGCTTTCCCGGTAGAGCCCCTCGCCTCCATGGCGGCTCCCATGTGTAGAGCGGAGCTTGTGGCAATCCCCTCTTGGGGACTCCGCTGCTCTTCGTTCGGTTCGTGAGAAAGGCCTCAGCGGAGCAAGCTCCGCTCTACAGATGGGCGGCTGCGGGATTTGAGGAGGCAGTGGCTTTCCCGAATCTCAACCGCCGCTGGCCATCACCGCTTCAACCTCATCGGCGCTGCGCGCCAGCGTAGCAATGAGGCTTTACGTGGAGCGCCCTTCGCCGCCATGGCGGCTCCCATGTGTAGAGCGGAGCTTGTGGCAATCCCCTCTTGGGGACTCCGCTGCTCTTCGGCCAGTTCATGAGAAAGGCCCCAGCGGAGCAAGCTCCGCTCTACAGATAGGCCGCTGTGAGATTTGAGCCGCTTCAACCTCGTCGGCGCTGCGCGCCAGCGCGGCAATGAGGCTTTACGTAGAGAGCCCTTCGCCGCCGTGGCGGATTCCACCTGTAGAGCGGAGCTTGTGGCAATCCCCTCTTGGGGACTCCGCTGCTCTTCGGTCAGTTCGTGAGAAAGGCCCCAGCGGAGCAAGCTCCGCTCTACAGATAGGCGGCTGCGAGATTTGAGGAGGCAGTGGCTTCCCGAATCTCAACCGCCGCTGGCCATCACCGCTTCGATCTCGTCGGCGCTGCGCGCCAGCGTGGCGGTGAGCACGCGGTGGCCGTCGGCGGTGATGGCCACGTTGTCCTCGGTGCGGATGCCGATGCCGCGCCACTTGGCCTCCACGCTGGTGTCGTCGGGCGAGATGTACAGGCCCGGCTCGATGGTGAACACCATGCCCGGCTCGAGCAGACGCGACTCGCCCTGCAGGCGGTAGTCGCCTACGTCGTGCACGTCCAGGCCCAGCCAGTGGCCGGTCTTGTGCCGATAGAAACGCTTGTAGCTGCCCTCGGCGATGCACGTCTCCAGCTTGCCCTTGAGCAGGCCCAGCTGCAGCAGCCCCTCGGTCAGCACTTCCACCGCCGCCTCGTGGCCGGCCTCGTAGGGCACGCCAGGGCGCGCCTGCGCCAGCGCGGCGGCCTGCGCGGCGCCGACCAGGTCGTGCAGCTGACGCTGCGGTTTGCTGAAGCGCCCGTCCACCGGAAAGGTGCGGGTGATGTCGGCGGCGTAGTTGCGGTATTCGGCGCCGGCGTCGATCAGCACCAGCTCGCCCGCCCTGGCCTGCGCGTTGTTGGCCACGTAATGCAGGATGCAGGCATTGGCGCCGGCGCCGACGATGCTGCCGTAGGCCGGCCAGGCGTCGCTGGCGCGGAACACGCATTCGATCACCGCCTGCAGCTGGTACTCGCGTACGCCGGCATGGGCGCCGCGCATCGCGGCCAGGTGCGCGTCGATGCTGATCTCGGCGGCGCGCTGCATCAGCTTGAGTTCGTCGGCGGACTTGAACAGCCGCTGCTCGTGCAGCAGATGGCCCAGCTCGAGGAACTCGTGCGGCGGCTGCGCGCCGCCGCGCGCCTGGGCGCGCACCTGGTTGACCCAGCCGATCAGCTTGAGGTCGAACTCGGTGTCGCGGCCGAAGTGGTAGTACACCCGCGAGCGGCCTTCCAGCATGCCCGGCAGGATCTCGTCCATGTCCTCGATCGGATACGCATCGTCCATGCCGTAACCGTCCACCGCGCCCTGCTGGCCGATGCGCGGGCCGTCGTAGACCTCGCGCGCCGGGTCGCGGTCGCGGTTGAACAGGATCACCTCGCCGTGGCGGCGGCCAGGGATCAGCACCAGCACCGCACCCGGCTCGGGATAGCCGGTGAGATACCAGAAGTCCGAATCCTGCCGGTACGGATAGTGCGTGTCGTGGCTGCGCACGCGCTCGGGCGCGGCCGGCAGCACCAGGATGGCGTCCTCGCCGGCCATGCGCATGAGGGCCTTGCGCCGGCGCGCGAATTCGGCCGCGCCGATGCCGGTGGCCGCGCGCATCAGTTCAGGCTTTTGCGATGGCGCGGCGCCAGCACGCAGTCGCCGTGCAGCAGCAGCACGGCCACGCGCACGAATTCCTCGATCTCGGCCAGCGCGTCTTCGTCCTCTTCGCCCTCGCCCAGCTCGGGGCTGGCCTGGGCCAGCTTGCCCAGGTCGGCCAGCGCCTCGGCGCCGTCGTCGGACAGCGGCGCATCGCCGACCGCGGCCAGGCCGAAGCCGCCCAGGAACGCCCGGCACCAGTCGAACAGCGCCTGCGCGCGTTCCTCCAGGCCGGCGGCGGGATCGGGCAGCAGCAGGTCAAAGCCGAAGCCGCGGTCCTCCAACTGGGTGGCGGTGGTGGTGCGCAGCGTGTCCAGCGCGCTGTCGGCCGGCGGCGTCGGCAGCGCCGGGTCGGCCAGTACGCGGGCCGGCCAGTCCTGCGCATTGGCGCCGCCGCCGGCCAGCCAGCCGCACAGCGCGCCGTGGAGTTCGTAAGGGCTGGCGCCGAGGGCCAGCGCGCGCGCGGCCTGGTCGACGTCCTCGGGAGTGGGCAGGCTCATGGGGTCACCTGCGCACGGTCTGACTTGAAAAACGGATGCATCGAACAAGTGTAAATCGAAAGCCCGCAGCGCCGCTTGTTGTGTGACGGCGCTCACGCCTACACTGCCGGGCAGCGCCTGTCCTGGCCGCCGCGGCGGAGCCGTTCCCACGTGATGCCACCGTCCTCCCTGCCCTTCCTGCTTGGCGCTGGCGCCGCTTCGACATCGTTGTCATCGATGTGGATGGCGCTGGCGGCGCTGGTGCTGCTGGGCGTGATCGCGGTCGGCACGCGCGTGCTGTGGCGGCCGTACCTGCCCGGCCGCCGTGCGCACGTATCGACCGCGCCGGAGAGCGAGGATCCGCTCAAGCTGGCGCTGTGGGCCTCTGGCGAGGTGTTCTGGGACTACGACCTGATCGGCCGCCGCCTGCATCGCATGCGCGCCGACGAGCAGTCTCCCGCCAGCCACACCATCGTCATGCTCACCCGCATCGGCGAGATGCCCGCGGTGCATCCGCACGACCTGCCGCTGGTGACCCAGCGCCTGCGCAGCCACCTGCGCGGGCAGGAACCGTTGTTCATGTCCGAACACCGCATGGACCTGCGCGGCGACGGCGACTGGATCTGGGTCCGCGCGCGCGGCCGGGTGGTCGAGCGCGACGCCCACGGCCGCGCCCTGCGCCTGGCCGGCACCGCGCGCGACATCACCGCCAGCCGCCGCGCCGAATACGAGCATCGCGTGGCCAGCGAGGTCATGCGCAGCATGAGCGAGGCGGTGGCCGTGCTCGATGCCGACTACCGCTTCATCACCGTCAACCCGTCCTTCAGCCGCATGACCGGCTACGACGGCGCCGAAGTGGCCGGCCAGCCGCTGTCGCTGCTGGACAGCCGGCAGAAGCTGGGCGACAGCGCCTCGCGCATGAGCCAGCAGCTGGCGCGCGAGGGCCGCTGGTCCGGCGAGGCCTGGAAGGTGCGCAAGGACGGCGAGGAGATCCTGTGCCGCATCGAGACCAACGTGGTGCCCGACGGCAGCGGGCAGCGGCCGATGGTGGTGCTGGTGCTGGGCGACATCACCGAGCAGAAGCGCGCCGAGCAGGAGCTGCGCTACCTGGCCAACTACGACACCCTGACCAGCCTGCCCAACCGCTCGCTGCTGTCCGAGCGGCTCTCGCGCGCGGTGGTGCGCGCGCGCCGCGAGAAGGGCCGCGTGGCGGTGCTGTTCATCGACCTGGACCGCTTCAAGGACATCAACGACTCGCTGGGCCACGCCACCGGCGATCGCATCCTGCGCGCGGCCGCCGCGCGCGTGCAGCAGACCGTCGGCGCCCAGCACACCGTGGCCCGGCTCAGCGGCGATGAGTTCACCGTGGTGCTGGAAGGCATCGCCGCGCCGGTCGATGCCGAGCGCGTGGCCGAGCGCATCATCCAGGCCTTCACCCAGCCGCTGTCCTTCGGCGACCGGCTGGAGCTGGCGGTCTCGCCCTCGATCGGCATCAGCCTCTACCCCGAGCACGCCCAGGTGCCGACCGAGCTGCTCAAGCACGCCGACACGGCCATGTACCAGGCCAAGGCCGCCGGCCGCCACACCTGGGCGGTGTATTCGGAGGTGATGGACGAGAAGACCCGCCACCGCGCCATCCTGTCCAGCGCGCTGCGCCGGGCGCTGGAGCGCGACGAACTGCGCGTGGTATATCAGCCGCGCCTGTCGCTGCATCGCGAGCGCATCACCGGCACCGAGGCGCTGCTGCGCTGGGAAAGCCGCGAACTGGGCGAGATCTCGCCCAGCCTGTTCATCCCGCTGGCCGAGGAGAGCGGCCTGATCGTGGAGATCGGCATCTGGACGCTGCGCCAGGCCTGCCAGACCCTGCGCGCCTGGCACGAGGCCGGCCTGACCCATCTGAGCGTGGCGGTCAACGTCTCGGCCCTGCAGCTGCAGCGCGGCGACCTGGCCGACGTGGTCGCCCGCGTACTGGCCGAGGCCGGCGTCAACCCTTCGCGGCTGGAGCTGGAACTGACCGAAAGCGTGCTGATGGCCAACCCCGAGCAGAGCAGCAGCGTGCTGGAAGCCTGCCGCGCGCTGGGCGTGTCGATCGCGATCGACGATTTCGGCACCGGCTATTCCTCGCTGGCCTATCTCAAGCGCCTGCCGCTGACCACGCTGAAGATCGACCAGACCTTCGTGCGCGACCTGGACCAGAACCTCGAGGACGAGGCCATCACCAGCGCCATCATCGCCCTGGCCCAGTCGCTCTCGCTCAAGGTGGTGGCCGAGGGGGTGGAGACCGCAGCGCAGCTGGCCTTCCTGCGCCAGCGCGGCTGCGACGAGGTCCAGGGCCACTACGTCGCCCGGGCGATGGAACGCCTGCAGTGCCTGGAATTCCTGCGCGACTACGCTCCCGATTCGGACCTGCGCGCCAGCGCCTGAACCCAGGCCTGCATCGCGCGCCCGCCTGCAGCTTGACCGGCCGCCGGCCCCGTGCCTAAGGTGCCGGCATGAATCCGCCCGATGCCATCGAACAGCTGCGCGCCCTGGCCTCGCGCCTGCAGGAGCTGGGCGAGCGCTGCCAGCGGCTGACGGAGGAAAACCGCAGCCTGCGCGTGCAGCAGGAGCAGCTGAGCAGCGAGCGCTCGCAGCTGCTGGCCAAGAACGAACTGGCGCGTTCGCGCGTGGAGGCGATGATCACCCGCCTGCGCTCGCTGGAGCAGCACACGTGAGCAGCAGCGAGCCGGTCAACGTCCATATCCTGGATCGCGAATACACCATCGGCGTCGAGCCGGGCGAGCGCGGCAGCCTGATGGCCGCCGCCAAGCTGCTGGACACGCGCATGCGCGAGGTGCGCGGCGCGCACCGCATGGCCTCGGCCGACCGCATCGCCGTGTTGGCCGCGCTCAACCTGGCGCACGAACTGCAGCAGCTGCGCGACCAGCAGGCCGCACAGGACAGCGAACTCACGCGCACCCTGGCCGACCTGCACCGCCGCCTGGACGGCTGGCTCGAACCGCGCTGACGCGGGTGCCAGGTGGGAGAAGCCATGGCAGCTATCGCAAAAAGTCGTCAGTAGCGCGGTGACGCAGTGATAGCTCCTGCCCTCCGCAGTTCGGCCTGTCGTCCTCGTCATTCCATCCCGCTCTTGTGGGAGCGACTGTCTCCTCAAATCTAGCGGCCGCCCGTCTGTAGAGCGGAGCTTGCTCCGCTGGGGCCTTCCCCACGAACGGAACGAAGAGCAGCGGAGCAAGCTCCGCTCTACAGGTGAGCCATCGCCAGACGCAGTTCTGTCTGTCGTCCTCGTCATTCCCACGCAGGACTGGGAGCCGCTCTCGGGGCGATGAGGCCTTCGCAATCAGCATTCACCTCTGCATCGCAGCGCGCGCGATGCCATGCGTCATCCACACATCCGCTGCACGTCCACCACCGCGCACTGAACCGCGCCGACGAACGGCCTAGGCAAACCTCGACGCATCGCTATACTGGCCACGCATCCTCTGCTGTGATCGACAGCGTGCAAAACATTCGCCTTGTCCCTTAATGACGACCGCGGGGCAGCAACGGAAGCCGGGAGCGCAAGTCCGCCTTGTAGCGGGAAGCCCGATGGCCCCCAAGCTGTCCCACTTGAACCCCGGGTTCAAGGTCGTTTCGCCGCATCGCCATTGGCGGAGGATGTCTTCAATCTTCTAGAATGCCGCGCCCTGCACCAGGACGCGGCATTCTTTTTTCATGAGCGATAGCGACGCCCTGCCCGCCCTGCGCGCGCGCCTGCGCGAACGCCGCCGCGCCTTGCCCGCCGCCGCGCGCATCGCCGGCGCCGAGGCCCTGGCCGCGCGGCTGCTGGCGCTGCCGTTCCTGCCCGAGCGCGGCTACGTCGCCGGCTACTGGGCCACCGATGGCGAGATCGGCCTGCACGCCTTCCAGCTCAAGCTGCCCGCCGGCCTGGTCTACTGCCTGCCGGTGCTGCACGGCGAGGAGCTGCGCTTCGCGCCGTGGCGCGCCGGCGACGGGCTGGTGACCAACCGCTTCGGCATTCCCGAACCCGACGTGGCGCCGTCCTCGGCGCTGGAACCCGAACAGATGGCGCTGGTGGTGATGCCGCTGGTGGGCTTCGATGCCAGCGGCCACCGGCTGGGCATGGGCGGTGGCTGGTACGACCGCAGCTTCGCCATGCGCACCGCGAGCGCGCCGCCGCCGTGGCTGGTGGGCGTGGGCTTCGAGACCCAGCGCACCGACCTGCCGCCGCCGCGCGCCTGGGACGTGCGTCCCGACGTGATCTGCACCGAATCCTCCACGCTCCTCCTGGAACCGCGATGACCGCCCGCCGCCGCTACTGGCTGATGAAGTCCGAACCGGACGACTTCTCCATCGATGACCTTCAGCGCGTGGGCACCGAGCCGTGGACCGGCGTGCGCAACTACCAGGCGCGCAACTTCATGAAGGCCATGCAGGTCGGCGACGGCGTGCTGTTCTACCACTCCAACGCCGAGGTGCCGGGCATCTACGGCGTGGCCGAGGTGGCGACCCCGGCCTATCCCGACCCGAGCCAGTTCGACAAGAAGTCCAAGTACTACGACCCCAAATCCGATCCGGCGCAGCCGCGCTGGGAGCTGGTGGACGTCAAGTACGTGCGCCATCTCAAGCACGGCGTCAGCCTGGCGCAGATCCGCGAACACGCCGATGCGCTGGGCGAGGACTTCGCCCTGATCCGCAAGGGCACGCGCCTGTCGGTGCTGCCGGTGACGGCGGCGCAGTGGAAGCTGCTGCTGTCGTTGGAGCAGGAGTGAGCGCAGAGAAGTGAGGAGTGAGCGAAAGCTCGCCCCCCATCGCCTCGGCTCCTGCCTTTTCTCACTCCTCACTCTTCTCCACTCACATCTGCCCTCATGACCGAAGCCAAGCGCCTGGCCGCCGAAAAAGCCATGGATTACCTCGAAGACGGCATGATCGTCGGTGTCGGCACCGGCTCGACCGTGGCCTACTTCATCGACGCGCTCGGCCGCGACCCGTCGCGCATCAAGGGCGCGGTGTCCAGCTCCGAGCAGAGCACCGCGCGGCTGAAGGCGCACGGCATCGAGGTGCTGGACCTCAACCACACCGGCACGCTGTCGCTGTACGTGGACGGCGCCGACGAGTGCGACCCGCACAAGTGCCTGATCAAGGGCGGCGGCGCGGCGCTGACGCGCGAGAAGATCATCGCCCAGGCCAGCGCGCGCTTCGTGTGCATCGTCGACCCGTCCAAGCAGGTGCCGGTGCTGGGCCGCTTCCCGCTGCCGGTGGAAGTGATCCCGATGGCGCGCAGCCTGGTGGCGCGCGAGATCCTGGCCCTGACCGGCGGCCAGCCGGTCTGGCGCGACGGGGTGGTCACCGACAACGGCAACGTGGTGCTGGACGTGCACAACCTGTCGATCACCGACCCGGTGGCGATGGAGACCGCGCTCAACCAGATCCCCGGCGTGGTCAGCGTCGGCCTGTTCGCGCGCCGCCGCGCCGATGTGGTCATCGTCGGCGGCGAGCCGCCGCAGGTGCTGTAAAGCAGGCCGATCCCCCGTGTAGAGCGGAGCTTGCTCCGCTGGGGCTTTCCCGCGAACCGGACGAAGCGCAGCGGAGCGAGCTCCGCTCTACGCTGCGGGCCTTTTCCGCGAACCGGCCGTAAGAGCAGCGGAGCAAGCTCCGCTCTACGCTGCGGGCCTTTCCCGCGAACCGGACGAAAAGCAGCGGAGCGAGCTCCGCTCTACAAGGGGGCGCGGACTGATCGGAAGCGCCAGTGGCTCCCCCAGGCTGCGTCAGGCGCGCTTGCGGCGGCCGCGGCGCTTGGCGGCGTGGCGCTGGCCCAGCACGCGCACCAGTTCCTGCACCAGCGCCTTCTCCTCCGGCTCCAGCAGCGCCAGGCCCTCGACCAGGGTGCGCTCCTCCGGGCTGTTGGCATGCCAGGCCGCACGCGGCTCCTGCACGCGCAGCTTGCCGCCCTTGCCGTCGAAGGCCAGCTCGGCAGCGTCCATGTTCAGCGCCTCGGCCAGGCCCTCGATCTGCTCCAGCCGGGGCATGTGCTTGCCGTTGCGCCAGTTGGAGACGGTCTGGGTGGTCACCGCGATGCCGTGACGGCCGAACAGCTTGAGCAGCTCGCCGTCGCTGAGCCCCGAACGACCCGAGGTCTCCAGGGCCTTGTTGAAACGGCTGGCGAAGCCTTGCCGTCTGCGCGCGATATCCATGCCACGACGGTAGCGAGGCCGGAGTCTGCAACTTGCGCATCTGACTTTCAAATAAAGTAAAGTTAGGCTTTAGACAAGCCAGACTCCCCGCCCGGCACGGGCCTGTGCTGCACCCAGGCCCCGATGCGCGCGGAACCGCACCGACAGGATGTCGCATGCACCACAGCTCGCCCTACGCCGCCGTCGAAGCCTCCTATCGCTGGATCGACTACCGCCTGGCCTATGCGCAGGTGCTGGAACGGCACGGCGATCCACCGGCCTGCCTGCTGGAGCTGTTCGTGTTCCGCGTCTGGCTGGCGCAGTTCGCGCTGCTGCGGGTGCTCGGCGGCGCGCCGCCCGCGCGCCAGGCCACGCCGCGGCCGCCGTGGTGGCTGCTGTCCAAGCAGGCCGAGGCCACCGGGGTCACCCGGGACGCTGGGCACGCGGGGCTGGCCGCGCTGCTGGAGCAGCGCTTCGGCCAGTACGACGCCGCTGCGCGGGCCGGGACGCCGGACGATCCGCTCGGCCTGGAGGCCGCGGCCGCCGCGCTGGCCGGCCAGCTCTTCGGCCAGCCCGACCCGTCCCTCGTCGATGCGCTGGCGCGCCGCGCGCGCGGCCAGTATGCCGGCATCGCCCAGGCCTACGACGCGGAGCGACCGGACGCGCGGTGACGGCCGCCGGCCGCGGCGCACTTGACCTGCCCCGGGCCTTGCACGAAGGTGCGCGCTCCCGAACGCGCCACGGCTGTCCGCATGTCCCTTCGCCTCGTCCTGCTCGCCGCGCTCCTGCTGATCTGCACCACCGGCTGCGCGCGCACGCCCTGGGTGGAGCTGGCCGGACAGCGCTACCAGGTCGAGATCGCCGATCAGGAAGGCGAGCGCCAGCGCGGGCTGATGTTCCGCGACGAGCTGGCCGCCGACCACGGCATGCTGTTCATCCACGACAACGAGCAGCCGCTGTCGTACTGGATGAAGAACACCCACATCCCGCTGGACATCCTCTACTTCGACCACGACCTCAAGCTGGTCGGCCAGCAGCGCGACGTGCCGCCGTGCAGCGCCGGCAACGCCTGCCCGTCCTACCCCAGCAAGGCCCCGGCGCTGTACGTGCTGGAGCTCAACGCGGGCCAGGCCGCCAAGCTCGGCGTCAAGGACGGCGATACGCTCAAAGTGGACCCCAAGGTCGAGCTGAAAGCCCAGCCCAACTGAGCGCCAACGCGCCGGGTGGGCGGGCTTGATAAGCCGCGCGAATGCCTGCAGTCTGTGGGCATGGGGGATCGACTGACACTGCCGGAATGGGGTTCGTTGGCCAGCCAGGCCGACGATGCGCTGCCGCTGCTGGGCACCGCGCTGCTGATCGCGCGCGATGAATATCCGCAGCTGGATGCCGACCTCTACGACACCCTGGTGCAGAGCCACGCCGAGCATCTGCGCCGGGAGATCGACCTGATCGCCTCCTGGCCGCTGAAGATGGCGGCGATCAACCGGCACCTGTTCGAGGAGCTGGGCTACGCCGGCGACCACGACGAGTACTACGACCCGCGCAACAGCTACCTCAACGAGGTGTTCGAGCGGCGCCTGGGCAATCCGATCTCGCTGGCGGTGGTGCAGATCGAGGTGGCGCGCCGGCTGGGCGTGCCGCTGGACGGGGTGTCCTTCCCCGGGCATTTCCTGGTGCGCCTGCCGGTGGACGACGGCATCCTGGTGATGGACCCGTTCAACGGCGGCCGGCCGCTGGGCGCCGACGAGCTGCGCGAGCGCGCCAAGCCGCACCTGGGCGGCGATGTGCCCGACGACAATGCGCTGCTGCAGATCCTGGACCCGGCCTCGCACCGGGCGATCCTGGTACGTGTGCTGCGCAACCTGCACGGGGTCTACGCCGAGCGCGACGAATGGGACCGCGCCGCGCGCAGCGCCGACCGCGTGCTCAAGCTGGTGCCCGACCAGCCCGACGCCCTGCGCGATCGCGGCCTGGCCTATCTCAAGCTCGACTACGCCCGCGGCGCGCAGGCAGACCTGTCGCGCTATCTGCAGGTGGCTCCGAAGGCCCAGGATGCCGATGCGATCCGCGAGCGGCTGATCGAGCTCAATGCCGGGCGTTCGCGGACGCATTGAGGCTTGGGGCTGCCGGTTCGAGGCGAGCCGGATCTGGCCTCGCCCCGAGCGCCGGCAGCCATGGGATGGCGCTGCCGGAGTCGCGGTCTCCTCCGCTCACGCCGCGCCCTCCTTGTAGAGCGGAGCTTGCTCCGCTGCGCTTGGCCGGATCATTGGCAAGCCCCGTAGAGCGGAGCTTGCTCCGCTGCGCTTGGCCGGATCATTGGCAAGCCCCGTAGAGCGGAGCTTGCTCCGCTGCGCTTGGTCGGATCATTGGCAAGCCACCCCGTAGAGCGGAGCTTGCTCCGCTGCGCTTCGGTTGGTTCGTGGGTAAGGCCCCAGCGGAGCAAGCTCCGCTCTACAGGGAGGCCGCCGAAGGCGGCTGATGTCTTCTGGCGCGGCTAGCGCGGGCGCAGGTCCGGGGCGACCATCGCCATGGTGCGGGCCAGGGCGCCGCGGCCGCGTTCGACCAGCAGGCGGCCGGCCTGGGCCATCTGCGCGCGCCGCGGCGCGTCGGCCAGCAGGGCCTCCAGCAGCGTGCCGACCTCCTCGGCATTGCGGCCGATTTCCAGCGCACCGGCCTCCTGCAGGCGGCGCGAGATCTCCACGAAGTTGTGCAGATGCGGGCCAGTGACCATCGCGGTGCCGACCGCGGCCGGCTCGAGCAGGTTGTGGCCGCCGATGGCCTGCAGGCTGCCGCCGACGAAGGCCACCTGCGCGCAGGCGTAGAAGCCCATCAGCTCGCCCAGCGTGTCGAGCACGAACACCGCATCGCCCGCACGCGGCCAGCCGGCGGCGCTGCGCCGGCCGACCCGCCAGCCGGCGGCCTGGGCCAGCTCGGCCACGCGCCCGAAGCGTTCGGGATGGCGCGGCGCCCACAGCAGCAGCAGCTCGGGGAAGCGCGCCAGCAGCCGGCGGTGGATGGCCACCACCTGGGCCTCCTCGTCCGGATGGGTGCTGGCGGCGATCCACACCGGCCGCGCGCCGACCTGGCGGCCGAACTGCGTCACCAGCGCGTCCAGGCCCTGCGGCACGGCGATATCGAACTTGAGGTTGCCGGTGTCGACGATGGCCTCGGGCGAGGCGCCCAGGCGCACGAAGCGCTTGCCGTCGGCGACGGACTGGGCGCCGATGCGGTGCACGCTGGCCACCACGCGGCGGATCAGCGGCGCCAGCACGCGGTAGCCGCGCAGCGAGCGCGCCGACAGCCGCGCGTTGAGGATGTAGCTGCGGATGCCGCGGTCGCGGCAGCCCAGCAGCAGGTTGGGCCACAGTTCGGTTTCCATCACCAGGGCCACGCCGGGCTGGAAGTGCGCCAGGAAGCGGCCGACCGCGCCGGGCAGGTCGTAGGGCGCGTAGACGTGCAGCACCGCATCGCCCCACAGCGCGCGCACGCGGTCCGAGCCGGTCGGGGTGATGGTGGTGATCAGCAGCTTCAGGTGCGGATGGTCGCGGCGCAGGGCATCGACCACCGGCGCGGCGGCGTTGACCTCGCCCACCGAGACCGCGTGCACCCACACGTCCACGTCGTGCGGCGCCCCGCTCCAGGCGGCATAGCGTTCGCCCCAGCGCTGGAAATAGCCCGGAACGCGGAACCCGCGCCAGATCAGGTGGTAGACCGTGGCCGGCGTCAGCACGTAGAGCACGGCCGAATACAGGGCACGCAACCATGTTTCGGTCAGGTCACGACGCATCGGGCGCAAGGATACGAGAAAGGACGCGGCACAGGGATCCAGCGCCGCCCGGCCTACAATGGCGGCCATGACCGACCGTTCCGCGCAGGCCGCACCGCGCCAGGCCACGCCCTTCGATCCCGGCCCGGCGCCGCTGGCGCCCTCCACCTGGCCCACCTGGCTGGGGATCGGCCTGGCCGCGCTCGCCGCGCGCCTGCCCTGGGGCCTGCAGCGCAGGCTGGGCAAGCCGCTGGGGCGGCTGCTCAAAGTCGTCCTGGGCGCGCGCCGCAAGGTCGCCGCGCGCAACCTGGAGCTGTGCTTCCCCGAGCTGGACGCGGCCGCGCGCGCGCGGCTGCTGGACGAGGTGTTCACCGCGCTGGGCGTGGGGCTGTTCGAGTTCGCGCGCGCCTGGTGGGGCGATGTGGCGCCGATGCGCCGCGACCTGCGCGTGGAAGGCCTGGAGCATCTGCAGGCCGCGCAGGCCGGCGGGCGCGGGGTGATCGTGATCTCCGGCCACTTCACCACGCTGGAGCTCTCCGCGCGGCTGATGTGCGACTACGCGCCGCTGGCCGGCATGTACCGTCCGCACGCCACCGGGGCGATGGAATGGGCGGTCAAGCGCGGCCGGCTGCGCTATGCCACGGCGATGTTCGGCCGCGAGGAGCTGCGCCCGGCGCTCAAGCACCTCAAGCAGGGCGGGCTGCTGTGGTTCGCACCGGACCAGGACACGCGCCGGGGCGAGAGCGTGTTCGTGCCGTTCTTCGGCCGGCCGGCCTACAGCCTGACCTCGACGCATCAGCTGGCGCGGCTGTCGGGCGCGGCGGTGATCGCCTTCGCCCATGAGCGCCGGCCCGATGGCGGCTATACGCTGCGGCTGTCGCCGGCGTTCGAGGACTTCCCGTCCAAGGACGCCACCGCCGACACGGCGCGGGTGATGGCGGCGATCGAGGCGATGATCCGCGTGGTGCCGGCGCAGTACCTGTGGATCCACCGGCGCTTCAAGCGCCAGCCTGAGGGGCGCGGCGCGCTGTATCGGTGAGGCGGGAGTGAGTGGAGAGGCGTGAGACATGAGCGAAAGCCGCTCTTGCTCACGCCTCATGCCTCACGCCTCTGCGCTCACTCCTCGCTCCAAGGCAGGACCAGGCGCGTGCGCCCGGGGCCGATGCGGCGTTCGAGCGTGGGCGGCGCGGCATTGCCGCCCAACTGGCGCCAGGTCAGGTCGAAGGCCTGGCCATGGTTGTCCAGCTCCAGCACGGCCCGGTGCGCTTCGCGCCGCCAGGCCAGGTCGACCGTGCCGCCGTCGGCGCCCACGCGCACGCCCTGCACGCGCAGCCAGTCCCATTCGGCCGGCGGCTGCGGCGCGAAGGCGAGCCGCCGCCGCGCGCCGTCCACTTCCAGTCCGAGTAATCCGCCGATGGCGGCCGACAGGAAGGAGGCCGAGGACCAGGTCTGCTCGGGTACGGACTCGCGCTGCGGCACGAAGGCCGCGCCCGACTGCACCTCGTGCATGTGCCCGGGCGCGTCCTGCGCGGCCCAGGGCACCAGCCGCTGCCACAGGTCCGCCGCCTGCGCGCCGCGGCCGGCGCGCCACATCGCCTCGGCCGCGCCCGCGCTGCCCAGGCCCCAGACGCTGCCGCGCGAATAGGCTTGCGGCTCGTAATCCGGCGCACTCGCCGGCTTGCTGCGCAGGCCCCAGTCGGTGAGCACGTCCGGCGAGGCCAGCTGCGCGAAGATGGCCGCGGCCTCCTGTGGGGTGGCCGCGCCGCTGCCGATGGCGGCCAGGTCCGCGCCGCTGAAGCGCTCGCCCGGGCGCCCGTCGCGGTGGAAGCCGCTGATCCACTGCCCCGCCGGATCGCGATAGCGCGCGCGGATGGCGGCGCGGGCGCGCACGGCGTCGGCGCGCGCCTGCGCGGCCAGGGCCGCATCGCCCTGCGTGTCGGCCATCGCCGCCATCGCCTGCGCCGCGTCGACCCAGGCCGCCGACAGGGTCAGCTCGTCGGTCAGCGCGTCCTGCTCGTTGCCGCTCATCTTGCCCGCCGGCACACGCGGCAGGCCGTCGCCGGCGTCGATCAGCCCCCGGCAGTAGCGCCAGGCCGCCAGCAGCTGCGGCCAGTGCGCGCGCAGGAAGGCGTCATCGCCGCTGGCCCGCGCGTACTCGGCGGTGACGCTCAGGAAATCGAAGGCGATGTCCACGTGCGCGTACATGTGCGGGTAGTCGCGCACCCACTGCAGGAAGCCGGCGCTCTGCGACAGCTCGTGCCACAGCATGCCGTTGTCCGGATGCTGGTAGCGCAGCTCGAACGCCAGCTGCGCCGCCGCGCGCTCGAACTGCCCGCTGGCGATCAGGGCGCGCGTGGTCACCAGCCCGTCGCCGCCGAAGTACCAGGCGTACTGCGGCCGCCGCGCGCCGTGCGAGGGCCCGTAGCCGGCGACCAGGCCGCAGCCCAGCCGCGGGTTGCACGACCAGGCCTGTTCCAGCGCCACCTGCGCCCAGCGCAGCGCGCGGTCGGCCTGGGCATCGGGCGTGGCGATGCGCAGGCGCGTGGCCTGCGCGTAGCGCGCCGCATCCGCCGCGGCCGGCGCCTCGGGCGCCTCGAGCAGCGCGGCCACCGTGTCGTGCACGTCTTCGTCGCGCTCGCTCTGCGCGGCGAACGCCAGCGTGGCGCAGCGGTCGCGACCGCAGGCGGTCGGCCCCAGGTCCAGGAACAGCGGTTGGCCGAAGGCGCTGCCGCGGCGGTCGTTGTTGGGCACGCTGTGCGCGCCGGCCTGCGGCGAGGCCACCAGGGCGCGGAAGGCGCCGCTGGGCTCCTGCAGGAGCAGCCCCTTGGCGGCATCGTCCCAGCCGAATTCCTGCCCGCCGATGCCCGCCGGCCACATCAGGTTGAGCGAGGGCACCAGGTGCACGCGGATGCGCAGCGTGGGTGGCGCCTGCTCCACCCGCAGCCGCACGCGCACGCCGGGCAGCGTGTCGCGCGCCTCGATCCGCTCGGACACGCGCAGCCCCGGCGCCGCGTAGACGCGGGTCAGGCCGAAGGGATCGACCGTGGCCGCGGCCGGCGCGTCGGCCGCCTCCCAGCGCGTGCCATCGCCGCGCAGGAATTCCAGCCGATAGCCCGATGCGATCTGCACCGGGAAGCTCCACACCTCCAGCCCATCGCTGCCGTAGCCGCCGGCGAAGCCGCGCAGGCCGTGCGCGGCCAGGTAGCGCTCCTGCACGGGCGCCGTGACGGTCCAGGACGGCACGCCTGCGTCGTCGCGCGGTGCCGCGGCGTCTGCCTGCGTCGCCGCCCTGCTCCCCTCTGCCAGCAGGCAGACCGTCGCGGCCATGCTCAACACAACCGCGGACACGCTGCGCAGCGCCATGCTCGAACCCCGGGAGCGACGCGCGATTGTGGCCCGCCCGCCAGGTGTGACGCCCGCCGCGCCGCATCATTGGGCAGGAGCGAGCGCAGAGGAGTGAGGAGTGAGTAAAGGCGGCGCTCGCTCACTCCTCGTCAGTAAGGCGAAGCCTCCCCCGCCGGGCGCGTCTTGAAGCGCCGGTGCCACCACAGATACTGCGCCGGATGCGCGCGGATCACCGCTTCCAGCTCGCGCATGTAGCGCGCGGCGAAGGCGCTCGGGTCGGATGCGTCGGCCTGCGGCCAGGGCGCGTCCACGCGCACGCGGTAGCGGCCATCAGCCAGGCGCTGGCACCAGTACGGCACGATCGCCACACCGGCGCGGCGCGCCAGCTCGGGCGTGGTGGTCAGCGTGGCGGCCTGCACGCCGAAGAACGGCACGAAGGCGCTGTTGTAGGTGAAGTTCTGGTCGGCCAGGTAGACCATGCGCGCGCCGCCGGACAGCGCACGCAGCAGACCGCGCACGTCCTTCTTGCCGACCACATGGGCGAACACCCGCCGGCGCCCGTCCTGCATCAGCCGCTCGCCGCAGGAGCCGCCGGTGCGCCGGACCATGCACGACATCGGCGCGCCCAGCGCCTCGCCCAGCAGGCGCGCGCCCAGGTCGACATTGGGGAAGTGCGCGGTCAGCAGCAGCACGCCGCGGCCCTGCGCCTGCGCGGCGCGCAGGTGCTCCAGGCCCTCGACCTCGAACAGCCCGGCCAAGGCGCTGGAGGGCGCGTACCAGGCGCGGATCATCTCCAGCAGGCCGATCACGCTGTCGCGCGTATTGGTGCGCACCAGCGCCTCGCGCGCGTCCGCGTCCAGCTGCGGGAAACACAGCGCCAGATTGATCCGCGCGATGCGCCGGCGCGAGGCCAGCAGCGGCGTCAGCAGCCAGGCCAGCGCGCGGCCCAGCGCCAGCACGCGCCGCTGCGGCCAGGCCGCCACGCCCCGGCACAGCCAGCGCAGCGGACCCAGGCCGGCGCAGCGCGGCTCAGGCCGCGGCGGCATCGTGGCGCGCCAGCAGGCTGCCGGCGTACAGCGCGGCCAGCAGCAGCGTCAGCCCGCCCCAGAAGGTCGAGTAGAAGGCCAGGTGCGTGTTCAACGGGAACACCGTCACCGCCAGCGCCAGCATCGCCGGCCGCGCGCGATCGCGCGCTTCCGGCGTGGCGAAGCGCCAGGCGCGCCAGGCCAGCGCCGCGCCGGACAGCCACAGCAGCAGGCCGATCACGCCGGTCTCGGCCAGGATCTCCAGCACGATCTGGTGCGCGTGCAGTGCCGGGCCGTGGCCCCAGGCCGGCGCCACGCTCGGCGTGGGATCGCAGGCCGGGAAGACATCGCGGAAGTTGCGCACGCCCACGCCATTGATCGGGTGCTCGCCGATCATGCAGCCGGCGGCCTGCCAGATGCGCCCGCGCCCGGACAGCGCGGTGTCCACGCCGGCCTCGTCGCCGGCGAAAGCCGCGGTGGTCAGCTGCACGCGCTTGGCCAGCTTGGGCGAGGCCACCGCCATCACCGCCAGCAGCACCGCGGCGGTGGCGAACACGCCCAGCAGCGGCTTCCAGCCCAGCAGCCGCCAGCCGGAGAACACCAGCACCAGCGCATAGGTGATCCAGGCCGCGCGCGCGCCGGCCAGCAGGACCACCACGCCGATCGCCGCCGCGGCCAGCAGCCAGCCGCCCATGCCGAAGCGGCGCCCGGCCGCGAACAGGCCGAACGGCGACAGGCTGGCCAGCACCAGGCCGAGCTTGAGGTTGCACGGCCCCAGGAACCCGCTGAGCCGGTCCACCGCCTCGACCTCGGCCGCCGAACACATCGGATGTCCGCTGAAGGCCTGCTTGAGCGCGTCGATGCCGAAGAACAGCGGGCTGGTGCCCACCGCCACCTGGACCAGCGCATCCAGCGTCCAGATCGCCACGATGATGGCCAGCCCGCCGAAGGTGATGCGCCGGCCGCGCTCGTTGGCCACCGCCGAGGCCACCAGCCACAGGAAGGGCAGATAGCGCAGGTCGGTGGCGGCCTCGCCCCAGGCGCGGCCATGGTCGACCGCGTCGAAGGCGGAGATGAATTCCGGCACCCAGTAGGCGCAGAACATCACGCTGGTCAGCGCCCAGGCCTCGTTGCTGAGCAGGCGATCGCCGCCGCGGAAGCGGTGCAGGGCCAGCTGCACCAGTGCGGCCAGCGCGCCCAGCGCCAGCACCGCTTCGGCATAGCCCGGCGCCGGCCACAGCGCGACGAACAGCAGGATCCAGGCCGGCGCCCAGCGCCAGCCGTCCGCGCGCGGAGCAAGTCGGAGCGTCGAAGCGGGCGTGGTCATGGGGCGGTGAGTTCCTGGTAGAGCGCCAGCGTGGCGCGCTGCATCGCGGCCAGCGTGTAGGGCATGGTAGCCGTCGGCGCCGGCGGTGCGGCCAGCAGCGCGCGCGCGGCGGCGGCCAGCGCCTGCGCATCGAACGGCGCCACGGCGCCGGAGGGCTGCAGTTCGCCCAGCAGTTCGCCCACCCCGCCGTGCGCCCAGCCCAGCACCGGGCGCCCGACCGAGAGGGCCTCGATCACGGTGCGGCCGAACGACTCGGGCTTGCGCGAGAGCTGCAGCACCAGGTCGCTGGCGGCATAGGCGTCGGCGATGCGCGCGGTGACCTCGGTGAAGGCGACCGCCTGGGCGATGCCCAGCTGCGCCGCCAGGGCTTCCAGCTCGGCCACATAGTCCTCGCGGCCGGGCTCGCGCGCGCCGGGCAGCCACAGGCGCGCGTCCAGGCCATCGGCGCGCAGCGCGGCCAGCAGCTGCAGGCCGTCGCCATGGCCCTTGAGCCGCGTGCCGCGCCCGGGCAGCAGCAGCAGCGGGCCGTCGCCGGCCAGCTGCGGGAATTGCTCGGCGGCCCAGGCGCGCATCGGCGCATCAGGCCACGGCGCGCGTGGGAATTGCGTCGGATCCAGGCCGCGCGGGATCACCCGCAGGCGCGCCGGATCGGTCCTGGGGTAGTGCTGCAGGACGTAGCGGCGCACGGTGTCGGACACGCAGATCACGCGCTCGCCGCGGGTCATGATGGCGCTGTAGGCGCCGGGCGAATTGAGCCCGTGCACCGTGGTGACCAGGTGCGGGCGTGCGGCGCGCGGCATGCCGCGCAGCGCGCCCCAGCCGATCCAGGCCGGCAGACGCGAGCGCGCGTGGACGATGTCGGGACGCTCGCGCTCGAACAGCGCGCGCAGCGTGCGCACATGGCGCAGCGTGCCCAGCGCCTTGCGGCCGATGTCGAGCGTGAGATGGGTGGCGCCGCTGGCTTCCAGCGCCGGCACCAGGCGCCCGCCGGCGGAGACCACGAGGGCGCGATGGCCGGCCGCGACCAGCGCGGCGGCGATTTCCAGGGTGGAGCGCTCGACGCCGCCGGCGTGCAGTGCCGGCAGCAGCTGCACCACCGTCAGCCGGCGCGTGCCCGGCTCAGTCGGCAAGGACGAAGTGCGAACCGCAGTACGGGCAGTCGGCCTCGCGGTTGGGCGCGTCCTCGATGGGCAGGTAGACGCGCGGATGCGAGTTCCACAGCGCCATCGACGGCAGCGGGCAGCTCAGCGGCAGGTCGGCGCGGGTGACGGTGTAGCGCTTTTCGGCATTGGCCGGCGCGGTGGCGGGTTGGCTCATGGCGGGGTACTCGAACGCAGACCGTGAAGGGCGAGGATTCTAGCAGGGGGCTTGCCCCGTCTTTGTGGGAGCTGCCTAGGCGGCGATGGGTTTCGCTTGCACACCTTCGCCGCCGTAGGCCAAAAAGGCCACAGGGCCCGCTCCCCCCTGTAGAGCGGAGCTTGCTCCGCTGGGGCTTTCCCTATGATCCGGCCGAAATGCAGCGGAGCAAGCTCCGCTCTACAGGGCGGTGGCGACTTGATCGGAAAAGCGCGTTGTTCCCACAGGCTTGGCCGGCCTCTCAGCGCGCGGCCAGCCAATCGCGCAGGGCGGCTTCCAGGCGGGTGAGGCCTTCGGCCAGTTCCTCGTCGGTGAGGTTGAGCGCCGGCACGAAGCGCAGCACGTCCGAGCCGGCCTGCAGCAGCAGCAGGCCGTGCGCGGCGCAGGCGTCGAGGATGGCCGCGGCCTGGCCGGCGTACTGCGGGCGCAGCACCGCGCCCAGCATCAGCCCGCGGCCGCGCACCTCGGCGAACAGCTGCAGCTCGCCGTCCAGGCGGGCCAGCGCCGCCTGCAGCGCCTGCGACTGGCGCACTACATTGGCCGCGATCTGCGGCGAGCCCAGCTTGGCCAACGCCACGCGCGCCACCGCCGCGCCCAGCGGATTGCCGCCGAAGGTGGTGCCGTGCGCGCCGAACTGCATCACCTCGGCCACCTTCGGCCCCACCAGCATCGCGCCGATCGGGAAGCCGCCGCCCAGGGCCTTGGCCAGGGTCACGATGTCCGGCGTCACCCCGTCCTGCCAGTGCGCGAACAACTCACCGGTGCGGCCCATGCCGCACTGGATCTCGTCCAGCACCAGCAGGGCGTCGTGCTGGCGGCACAGCGCCTCGACGCCCTTCAGATAGCCCGGCGCGGCCGGCAGCACGCCGCCCTCGCCCTGTACCGGCTCGAGCATCACCGCGGCCACGTCGCCGCCGGCCATCGCCGCTTCCAGCTGGGCCAGGTCGTTGAAGTCCACGTAGCGGAAGCCGCCGGGTAGCGGCTCGTAGCCTTCCTGGTACTTGGGCTGGGCGGTGGCGGTGACCGTGGCCAGCGTGCGGCCGTGGAAGCTGCCGCGGAAGGTGACGATCACGCGCCGCTCGGGCGCGCGCCCCTGCCCGGCCGCCCACTTGCGCACCAGCTTGATCGCCGCCTCGTTGGCCTCGGCGCCGGAGTTGCACAGGAAGGCCCGGGTGGCGAAGCGCGAGGCCTCCACCAGCTCCTGCGCCAGGCGCAGCGGCGGCTCGCTGTAGAAGATGTTGCTGGTGTGCCAGAGCTTGCCGGCCTGTTCGATCAGCGCGGCGGTGAGGTCCGGGTCGTGGTGGCCCAGGCCGCACACGGCGATGCCGGCCGACAGGTCGATGTACTCGCGGCCTTCGGTGTCCCACACGTGGGCGCCCTGGCCTCGCTCCAGCACCAGTTCGCGCTGGCGGTACACGCTGAGCGTGTACTGCTTGGCGGAGGCGATGAGGTCGGAAGCGGCGGTCATGGCGATCGGTCCTGCGTGCGGAGGGGATAAGCGGGGCATTGTCGCCCATCGCCTGGTGGTGTGTGTGGGGTCACTGCGATGACTGGCGTTGCATCGGTAAAGCCCATCGCCGCCATTGGCCGAAAAGGCCCCAGGGGCGCACTGTAGAGCGGAGCTTGTGGCAATCCCCTTTTGGGGACTCCGCTGCCTTTCGTTCGGTTCGTCGGGACGGCCCCAGCGGAGCAAGCTCCGCTCTACAGGTGAGGAGCCGCCCTTGTGGCCTTTTCGGCCAATGGCGGCGAGCGGTTTTACCGGGAAGCGCCCACCGGCGCCGCACAGCCAGGCCGCTTGGCATTGGGCCGGATCTCGCTGTCCGCGCGCATCGGCGGATCGCAGAACAGCTGCGGCGTGCTGACCGTGTCCTGGCGCTGCAGCGTCCCGTCGCGCCAGTCCTGGACGCCGAAGCGGTCCACCGTGCCCTGCCCAGGCGCGGGCGGCAGCAGCGTCACCACCTCGCGCTTGCCCAGCGTGCCCGCGGGCATCGCCACCAGCGGCCCGGGGTCGGCCGGCGCGGCGCCGGGCGCGGCCGCCGGCACCACGTAGAAGACGAAGCCATCCTCCACCGGCGCCCAGCCGGTCGAGCGACGCCGCGCGCGCTCGAAGGTCTGCATCACCACCCGCGCCGGCGCGATGCCTGGCGCACGCGCCAGGTCCTGCGCCAGCAGCGGTGCGGACTTCTTGTCCAGGTCGTGCACTGCCCAGGCCAGCAGCGGGCAGGCGCCGCTGCCGGCCTGCTGCGCGCGCACCGCCAGCAACGCCGTCAGCTCCGGCACGCGGTGGCGGCCGACCAGCTCGTTGGGCATCCACGCGCGCAGCTGCATCCCGGCCGGTGCGTAGTGGCCGAAGAACTGGCGCTCGGCGAAGGCCCGGTACTGTGGCGTGGGCGGACCGAACTTGTAGGGATGCATCACCGGGATCTGCTGCCCCGCGCAGCCGGGCATGCGCGCGACGAACTGCGCGCCGCTGCGCCAGGGCTCGTTGCGTTCGACGAAGCGCCCGCTGCACATCCACAGCCCGCTGGCCACGGCCACCACCAGCAGCGCCGCGGCGAACTGGCCGCCGCGCCCGGACAGACGCGGGCCGGCCGCCTCGTACAGCCAGGCCAGCAGCGCGCACAGGAACGGCAGGGTGATCAGCACATTGCGCGCCGAGTACGACGGGGCGACCAGACAGCTGACCAGCACGCCGCTGGCGATCACGCCGAGCAGCACGAACAGCGCCAGCCGCGCCGCGTGGCGGCCTCCTTCCGGCACGCGCGCGCCCAGGCTGCCGCGGCCGCCGCGCCAGCGCCGCCACAGCGCGGCCACGATCAGCGCGGTCAGCGCCCAGCTCGCGCCGGCCGCGGCCAGGTGCTTGCGCGCGGTGCGCGTCTGCGACCAGAAGAAGTGCACGTCGGCGCGGTACCAGGTCTTGTCCACGTCCTGCTGCGTGGCATGCAGCAGCAGCCAGGTGTAGCCGCCGACCACGGCCAGGATCAGCAGCCCGGCCAGGATCACCGGCAGGCGCAGGCGCGGCACCGGCAGCAGCCAGGCCAGCACCATGCCGGTGAGCAGCAGCAGGTAGAAGTGCATCAGGCTGCCGGCCAGCCCCAGCGCGAACAGCGCGGCGAACGCGCCCCACGGGAAGGCCCCGGTCGCCGGCGTGCGTTCGCGCAGGCGCAGCGTCAGGCCCATCAGCGCCGCGGCGATCAGGATCGCCGCGCCATAGCTGCGTGCGTTCTGCGACTGTTCGAACCAGAACGTGGACACCGCCACCAGCGCCAGGGCGAAACCCAGCGCCGCCGGGCTGAAGCGCCGCCACAGCACGCGCGCGGTCAGCGCCAGCGCCAGCACCGCGCACACCGCGCTGGACAGGCGCAGCCAGACCTCCGACAGCCCGCCCAGCCGGCTCCAGCCATACAGCAGCATGTAGTACAGCGGCGGATGCACGTCGGTCAGCGCGCGCCGCCAGACGCCGGCCAGGCCGTCGCCTCCGCCGATCACGTAGACGGTGAACAGCTCATCGGCCCAGTAGTTGCTGCGGGCCAGCCCGACGAAGGCGAACGCGCAGGCCACCAGCGCGATGGCGGCATAGGCCGGTGCCGGCCAGCGCAGGCGGCGCTGCGCCACGGAAGAAGACATCATTCGACAATACCGGCAAAGGACGAAAGACACGGCCCGCCCGCGCCCTCGACCCGGGCCAGCGCGCGTCGGCCGGCGGCGATGATACGGCCAGCCCGGCGCGGCGCCGAGCCCCGCGCGGCACGGCGCGCGGAACAGCCCGGCGACCTCCACAAGGACACGCCAAGGCACCAGGTTCCCGCTTTCGCGGGGCCTTTGAAAAACATTGCTGATTGCCGCGTTGGACTGATAAGGGCGCCTTGGAGGTCACGACGATTGCGCCTTGGTGGCTGCCAGTTGATCGGGAAAGCCCCGACCCCTCCCCAGCCCTCCCCTGCGCTGCGCGCAAGGGAGGGGGCAGTAGGTTGCTTGCTGTGCCACCGCCTACTGGTCTTGGCCCCCTCCCTTTCGCCGAAGGCGAAGGGGAGGGTTGGGGTGGGGTGCTTTTGCTTTTGGCTTTGCCCTAGATCGGTGCGTTCAGCCGATGAAAGCAACTCGAACGCAGTCGAGGGGAGTTCTGCAAAGGTCCCCTTTCGCGGCAACGGCGGATCTGTGCCTCCAACTGGACGGCGCGCGTCCTGCCAGCGCACACCGGCGCAGGCAGTGCGGGCCGAAGCCGCGACGCCATCCGGCGCCGCGGGGAAGGCGGCTTACCAGGTGCCGGTATTGGCCATCGAGGCCCAGGGCTCGGCCGGGGCCAGCGGCTTGCCCTTCTGCAGCAGCTCGATGGAGATCAGGTCCGGGCTGCGCACGAAGGCCATGTAGCCATCGCGCGGCGGGCGGTTGATGGTGACGCCCAGTGACTGCAGGTGGGCGCAGGCGGCGTAGATGTCGTCCACCTCGAAGGCCAGGTGGCCGAAATTGCGGGCGCTGCCGTAGTCCTCGACGCTGCCATCCTCGGCCGGCCAGTTGTAGGTCAGCTCGACCTCGGCCTCGGGGTTCTCCGGGGCGCCGAAGTAGACCAGCGTGTAGCGGCCTTCGGGGCTGTCCTTGCGGCGGGTCTCGCGCAGGCCCAGCCCTTCGGTGAAAAACTTGGCGGTGGCGTCCAGGTCGCGGACGCGGAGCATGGCGTGCAGGTATTTCATGGTGTTGAACAACTCGAGAGGGGGGAAAGAGGCGCCAGCGGGCCTGAGGGCCGGTCAGTCCAGGAACAGGTCCGGCAGCAACGGCTGGGTGGGGTCGATGGCGTAGCCGGACAAGTCGTGGACGCCGGCCTGGGCCAGCACCTGATCGTCGATCAGGAACTGGCCGGTGCAATCCGTCGCACGGCGGGTCAGCACGGCATGGGCGGCGTCGCCCATGATCGCAGGCGAGCGCCCGTTGGCCAGCGACACGCCGGGGATCATGTTCAGCGCGTCGGTGGCGATCAGCGTGCGCGGCCACAGGCCGTTGACCGCCACGCCCTGCGGGCCGAACTCGGCCGCCAGGCCCAGCGTGACCAGGCTCATGCCCATCTTGGCCAGCGTGTAGCCGGTGTGCGGACCCCACCACTTGGGATCCAGCGACGGCGGCGGGCACAAGGTCAGGATGTGCGGATTGGGCGCCTGCAGTAGGTGCGGCAGGCAGGCCTGCGCGCACAGGAAGCTGCCGCGCGCGTTGACCTGCTGCATCAGGTCGAAACGCTTCATCGGCGTGTCCAGCGTGCCGCGCAGCCAGATCGCGCTGGCGTTGTTGATGAGGATGTCGATGCCGCCGAAGGTGTCGACCGTGGCCGCCACCGCCGCGCGCACCTGATCCTCATCGCGGATGTCGCACTGCAGGGCCAGGCCGCTGCCGCCGGCCTCGTTCACCGCCTGGGCCGCGCTGTGGATGGTGCCGGGCAGCTTGGGATTGGGCACCGAGGACTTGGCGGCGATGGCCACGTTGGCGCCGTCGCGCGCGGCGCGCAGCGCGATGGCCAGGCCGATGCCGCGCGAGCCGCCGGTGATGAAGAGAGTCTTGCCTGACAGAGTCGTCATGCGCGAGCGCCAATGGCGCGACCGGGCCGGTCGCCGCGCAAGTTTAAGTGCCAGGCCCACGCAGGGCGGCATGCGCGGCAGGCAAGGACCGGGCGCCGCGCGCGGGCGCCGTTCACTTCGCGCTCCTGCGCGCCCGCGCCGGGCACCTATAATTTCGCCGATGGACTCCTGGTTCGACGGCCTGCTCGACTGGATCGCCGCGCATCCGGTCGCCGCCGGCGCGGTGGTCTTCCTCATTGCCCTGTGCGATTCGCTGATCGTGCTGGGCGCGATCGTGCCCGCGCTGCCGCTGCTGATCGGCGTGGGCGTGGTGATCGGGCTGGGAGAACTGTCCGGCCCCTATGCGGTGGTGTGCGCGGCGCTGGGCGCCTTCGTCGGCGACGGGGTGAGCTTCTGGGTGGGCCGGCGCTGGGGCACGCAGCTGCGCGCGCACTGGCCCTTCAGTAAGTATCCGCAGCTGCTCGAACGCGGCGAGCGCCTGTTCCACCGCAACAGCCTCAAGGCGATCTTCATCGCGCGCTATGTCGGGCCGATCCGGCCGTTCGTGCCGGCGGTGGCCGGCATGCTGCACATGCCGCTCAAGCGCTATCTGCCGGCCAGCGCGGCGGCCGGCCTGTCCTGGGCGGTGCTGTTCCTGCTGCCGGGCTGGATGCTGGGCCAGGCCTACGACGCGGTCGCCGCGGTCGCCGGGCGCCTGGCGGTGGTGGTGGGCCTGCTGCTGGTGGTGCTGGGCGTGATCTGGGCGGCGGTGCTGTACAGCTACCGCTGGTTCGCCGCGCATGCCGATGCGCTGCTCGCGCGCGGCCTGGCCTGGTCGCGCGCGCATCCGGTGCTGGGGCGCCATTCGGTGGCGCTGTTCGACCCCCGGCGCCGCGAGACGGTGTCGCTCGCGGTGCTGGCCGTGGCGCTGCTGGCCCTGGCCTGGGTGCTGTTCGCCTTCCTGGTGGTGGTGCTGGGCCATGGCGAGCCGCTGGGCGTGGACCTGGCGCTGTACGAACTCATGCACAGCCTGCGCAATCCGCTGGCCGACCGCCCGCTGGCGGCGATCGCGGCGATCGGCGATGCCGACGTGCTGGCGCCGGCCTGGCTGGCCGTGCTGGGCTACCTGGCCTGGCGCAAGCGCTGGCTGGCGGTGGGCCACTGGGTGGCGGCGATCGTCTTCGGCGTGGCCCTGACCGGTTGGCTGGGCGTGGTGGTGGACATTCCCAAGCCGCCGGTGGTGGCGGGGGGCTTCGGCTTCCCGTCCAAGGCGGTGACCATGAGCACGATCATCTTCGGCTTCTTCGCCGTGCTGATCTCGCGCGAGCTGCCGGGCCGCGACCGCGCCTGGCCGTACGTGGTCGCCGGTGTGGTGGTCAGCACGATCGGCTTCGCCCGCATCTACCTGGGCGCGCACTGGCTCAGCGATGTGGTCGGCGGCACCCTGCTGGGCGTGGTGTGGGTGCTGATCCTGGGCGTGGCCTACCGCAGCCGGGTGCGGCGCTCGCTGTGGGTCAAGCCGCTGGCCTGGCTGTTCTACGGCGTGTTCGTGCTGGCCGCGCTGTGGCACGGGCCGCGCGCGGTGGATCGCATGCTGGCGCTGTTCGATGCGCCCATCGCCTCGATCGCCCGGCCCTTGCCGGACTGGTGGAAGGACGACTGGCGCAAGTTGCCGGCCACGCGCAACGAGTTCGACGACGCCCAGCGCTGGCCGCTGGACGTGCAGATCGCCGGCCCGCTGCAGCCGCTGGTGCGCCATCTGGAAGACCAGGGCTGGCGCCTGCAGCCGCAGGCCGGCTGGGAGCGCGCGCTGCAGCTGCTGGACAGCGACCTGCCGCGGGAACGGCATCCGGTGCTGCCGGCGACGCTGGACACGCGCGCCGAGAGCCTGCTGATGCTCAAGCCCGGCCCGCGCGCCGACCAGCAGTACGCGCTGCGCCTGTGGGCCAGCCCGATCGCGCTGCAGCCTGGCCAGGTGCCGCTGTGGATCGGCGGCGCGCAGACGCTGCGCCACCAGACCCTGTTCGGGCTGGTCGGCATGTGGCGGCCGCTGCCCGACGCCGACGCCTCGCTGGACCAGGTGCGCGATTCGGTGCGCGGCCTGCCGCAGGCGCTGGCGCCGCATCCATCCTCCGGCCTGCCGGTGCTGCGCCTGCGCACCGATCAGCTGCCGCTGGAACACGCCCCGCCCGCGCAGCTGCCGCCGGTGCGGGCGCGCTGAGGCCTGCGGCGCGGGTGCGATGCCCGCCGCGGGTGACCGGCCGTTCGGACGGTCGCCGTCCATCAACGCCGATCAAGCGCCCGTCGTTCCCGCGAAAGGGGGATGCGGTGGCTTGGCTGTCGTCGGGAAAGCCACTGGGTTCCCGCCTTCGCGGGAACGACGGTAGAGAATTTGTCGCGGCTAACGACGATGGAAAGCGAGTCCGTCGCAGCTTCAGGCCAGCGAAGGCGCTAGGCCATCAGCGCCAGCAGATGATCCAGGCGCGCATGCGGATCGTCTTCCTGCAGCACGGCCAGGCGCTGGGCGTCGCTGAGCGGCAGCAGTTCGGCCAGGCGCCAGCCCACCCAGGCGGCGCTGTCCAGGTCGGCGGCGGTCATGCCGGGCGGGGTCGCGCCGGCCTTCTCGAAGATCTTCTCCAGCACCGTGGCCAGCAGGCCGTGCTCGGGGCGCAGTTCGTCGTCGTCCTCGGGCGGGCACCAGTCCACCTCGCCCACCACCAGCCCGTTGTCGCGCACCCGCGTGCGCTGCACGTGGAAGCGCCGGCCGCCGCGCAGGCGCAGGGTCAGCAGGCCGTCGCTGCCGGTGCCGAAGTCCTCGATCGTCGCCTCGGTGCCATAGGCCGCCGGCGTCGCGGGGGCGCCGGCCTCGCCGCCCTGCAGGATCAGGCACACGCCGAAGCCGCGCCCGCTGCGCCCGCATTCCCGGATCAGGTCCAGGTAGCGACGCTCGAACACCCGCAGCCCCAGCCCCGCCCCGGGCAGCAGCACGGTGTTGAGCGGGAACAGGGGAAGCGTCTCGGTCGCGGGCATGGCCGGGAGTGTAGGCAGAGCGGAGGTGAAGAGGGGTGAGCGAAGCGAAGTGGGCAACGACCAGGGCGCACAGGCCCGGCTTTCGCTCACTCCTGCTGCAAGGACGCCAGGAAGCGCCGCGGCGCCCCGTCGAAGCCGCCGTTGGACATGAACACCACATGGTCGCCCTCGCGCACCAGCGTGCCCAGCGCGGCGATCAGCGCATCGCTGTCGGGCACCGCACGCGCCTGGCCGCGGACGGCGGCGATCACCTTGCCGGCGTCCCAGGCCAGCTCGGGCCGGTGCAGGAACACCACCGCATCGGCGCCATCCAGCGACGGCGCCAGCGCCTGCGCATGCGCGCCCAGCCGCATCGAATTGCTGCGCGGCTCCATCGCCACCACGATGCGCGCCGCGCCGACCTTCGCACGCAGGCCCTCGAGCGTGGTGGCGATGGCCGTGGGGTGATGGGCGAAGTCGTCGTACACGGTGACGCCGCGCGCCTGGCCGATCACCTCCAGCCGGCGCTTGACGCTGCGGAACGCGGCCAGTGCCGGCATCACGCCGGCGATGTCCACGCCCACCGCGCTGGCCGCCGCCAGCGCCGCCAGGCCGTTGAGCACGTTGTGCCGGCCGACCAGCGGCCACTGCACCTGGCCCACTTCCACCCCACGCCGCAGCACGGCGAAGGCGCTGCCGTCGGCCTCGATCAGGCGCGCACTCCAGTCCAACGCCGGATCGAAGCCGAAGCGCTCCACCGGCGTCCAGCAGCCCATCGCCAGCACCTCGTCCAGGCGCGCATCGGCGCCGTTGACGATCAGCCGGCCGTTGCCCGGCACGGTGCGCACCAGATGATGGAACTGGCGCTGGATCGCGGCCACGTCGGGGAAGATGTCGGCGTGGTCGTACTCGAGGTTGTTGAGGATCGCCACGCGCGGCCGGTAATGCACGAACTTGCTGCGCTTGTCGAAGAAGGCGGTGTCGTACTCGTCGGCTTCGACCACGAAGAGCGGCGCGTCGGCGTCCGGCGCCGGATCGCCCTGGTCCGGCGCAGCGCCGGATGCGGCCGCGGCGGGCGAGCCTCCCAGCCGCGCCGACACGCCGAAGTCCTCGGCCACCCCGCCGATCAGGAAGCCCGGCGCGCGCCCGGCCGCCTCCAGCAGATAGGCCAGGATGGTGGTGGTGGTGGTCTTGCCGTGCGTGCCGGCCACGGCCAGCGTGGTGCGCCCGGGCAGCACCGCCTCGCTCAGCCACTGCGCGCCGGAGGTGTAGGCGCGGCCGGCATCGAGCACCGCCTCCACCGCGGCGTTGCCGCGCGACAGCGCGTTGCCGATGATCACCGCATCGCAGTCCGGCGAGATGTTGTCAGGCGCATAGCCCTGCGCCAGCGCGATGCCCAGCCGCTCCAGCTGCGTGGACATGGGCGGATAGATCGCCTGGTCGCTGCCTTCGACGGTGTGGCCCAGCTCGCGCGCCAGCGCCGCCACGCCGCCCATGAAGGTGCCGGCGATGCCGAGGATGTGCAGTTTGCTCATCGTTGCAGCAGGAGTGAGGGGAAGAGCGAGGAGTGAGCGGGAGGAGCGAGAAGCGAGGAGCGAGCCAATCGGGCAGCGGTTGCCTTTGCTCGGTCCTCACTCCTGCGCGCTCACTCCCGGCTTTCGACTAGCGCTTGGCCAGCGCCTCGGTCAGCCGCTGGGTGACTTCGTCCAGCTCGCCCACGCCGTCGACCACGGTCAGGCGGCCCTGCTGCTTGTAGAAGTCGATCACCGGCGCGGTGCTGTCCGCGTAGACCTGCAGGCGCTTGCGCACCGACTCGGGGTTGTCGTCGGCGCGGCCCTCGGCCTGGGCGCGGCCGGCGATGCGCTCGACCAGCAGCTCGGTCGGCACGTCCAGCTGCACGGCCGCATCCATCGGCTGGCCGATGCGGGCCAGCAGCTGGTTCAGCGCGTCGGCCTGGGCCAGGTTGCGCGGATAACCGTCCAGGATGAAACCGTTGGCGACGTCGGGCTGGGACAGGCGCGATTCGAGCATGCCCAGCAGGATCTCGTCGGAGACCAGGTTGCCGGCATCCATCACCGCCTTGGCCTGCTTGCCGAGCTCGGTGCCGGCCGCCACCTCGGCACGCAGCAGGTCGCCGGTGGAGATGTGCGGGACCTTGAAGTGGTCCTTCAGGCGCGTGGCCTGCGTGCCCTTGCCCGAACCGGGCGGTCCCAGAAGAACCAGTCGCATCGTGTCACTCCAGCATTCAATGAGGAAACCTGTGAGGCCGGAGCGGGCAGCCAGCACGGCGGCGGCGCCGACGCGACCGGCGCATCGATATGGGAAGCTTACCCCATCCGGTCCAGACCCCAGGAAAGACGATGGCGGCTTCCACCCTGTTGTACGCGCAGTCCGGCGGCGTCACTGCCGTCATCAATGCCACCGCCGCCGGCGTCATCGGCGAGGCCAGGCGGCACAAGGTCAAGGTCCTGGCGGCGCGCAACGGCATCCTCGGCGCCCTGCGCGAGGAGCTGATCGATACCTCCAAGGAATCGGCCGCGGCGATCGCCGCGCTGGCGCATACGCCGGGCGGCGCGTTCGGCTCGTGCCGGGTCAAGCTCAAGTCGCTGGAGGCCGACCGCGCCCGATACGAGCGTCTGCTGGAGGTGCTCAAGGCCCACGGCGTGCGCTGGTTCCTCTACAACGGCGGCAACGACTCGGCCGATACCGCGTGGAAGGTCTCCCAGCTGGCCCAGGCCTTCGGCTATCCGCTGACCTGCGTGGGCGTGCCCAAGACCATCGACAACGACCTGGCGGTCACCGACACCTGCCCCGGCTTCGGCTCGGCGGCCAAGTACACCGCCGTGTCGGTACGCGAATGCGCGCTGGACGTGGCGGCGATGGCCGAGACCTCGACCAAGGTCTTCGTCTACGAGGCCATGGGCCGCCATGCCGGCTGGCTGGCCGCGGCCGCGGGCCTGGCCGGCACCGGCCCGGACCAGGCGCCGCACCTGATCCTGTTCCCCGAGCGCGCTTACGACGAGGCCGCCTTCCTGGCCCAGGTGGACAAGGTGGTCAAGCGGGTCGGCTATTGCGTGGTCGTGGCCAGCGAAGGCATCCGCAGCGCCGACGGCCGTTTCGTCGCCGACGCCGGCGGCGGCACCGATGCCTTCGGCCATGCCCAGCTGGGCGGCGTGGCTTCGTACCTGGCCGGCAAGGTCAAGGCCGCGCTGGGCTACAAGGTGCACTGGGCGCTACCGGACTACCTGCAGCGCTCGGCTCGCCACATCGCCTCCAAGACCGACTGGGATCAGGCCCAGGCCGTGGGCAAGGCGGCCGTGCAGTACGCCCTGGCCGGGCACAACGCGGTCATGCCGGTGATCGTGCGCGGCGCCGATGCGCCCTACCGCTGGAAGATCGCCCCGGCGCCGCTGTCCAAGGTCGCCAACCACGAGAAGACCATGCCGGCCGGCTTCATCCGCAAGGACGGCTTCGGCATCACCGAGCGCGCTCGCCGCTACCTCTCGCCGCTGATCCAGGGCGAGGCGCCGCTGCCCTATGGCCGCGACGGCCTGCCCAAGTACGTGGAACTCAAGAACGTGGCGGTGAAGCAGAAACTGCCTGCCTGGGAAGGCTGAGGCCGCGCATTCCCGGGCGGAGGCCAGAGCACCATGTTTACCGGCAGGGCTTGCCCTCGACCTCCAGCTTGGCCGCGTAGGCCGGCAGCGCGGCCAGCTTGCCGGCCTGGGCCTGGGCCTTGGCGTCCTGCAGGTACAGGCGGGCGCGTTCCTGGCCATCGAGCTTGAGCGCCTGCCCGGCCGGCTTGCGCCACACCTGCACCACCGCCTGCTGGCCGGCGCAGCTGGCCGAGGGCACCTTGATGATGTCGTTGAGCTTCCAGCCCTTGGCCTCGCTGGGCTGGACCTTGTCGTAGTCCATGAACATTGCGCGCGCCTGGCAGACGCTGCTGGTGCGCACCAGGTTCATCGCATAGGGCTGGGCGGCCTCGCCGGTAAAGCGGCCTTCGATGCGGGTGCAGGCCTCGGGGATCTGGCGCAGCGTATGCAGCACGCCGTTGGCCTGGGGGGTGCCAACCGGGCGCTGGATTTCGGGCGACTGCTGGGCCAGCGCCGCCAAAGGCAGGCACAGCAGCCCGGCCAGGACCAGGCGGGAAGCGGATGCGGACATGGGCAGGTCCTTTCTAAGGGAAGGGAAACGGCCGGCAGGCTGGCACGCGCTGGCTGAACACCGGATCGCTTCGCCCGTTCACCGTGTCCACACCGCGCTGAACCGAATGCGCCAAGGCGTGACCTGTGTCGTGGCGGGCTCGCGTTCCACTAGGCGCGCGGACTCCGTCACGTCATGTCATCCCGGCGAGATGGAGGACGCGCAAGGTTCCCGCCGTGCGTGTTTGAGGACATTTGCGTTTTGAAGATTGTGATGCTGACCGTCCACGAGGCCACTTCGGCGCGCAAGGTGGACTTTCACTTCTGGACCGAGTCGCTGGCGCGGCAGGGGCACGCGGTGGACTTCGTGACCGTGGGCCTGAGCCCGCTGACCCGGCTCAAGCCGCAGGCGCGCCGGTTCCAGGGGCCGTTCAACGCCTGGCGCGAGGTCGGGCCCGGCCTGCGCAAGTACCTGTGGCGGCCGGCGCTGCATCCACTGTCACTGGGGCGCCCGACGCTGGACGCGATCACCCGGCCGCTGTTCTCGCTGTATCCGGCGATGCTCACGCGCACGCTGTTGCAGGGCATCGCCGATGCCGATGTGTTCGTCGTGGAGAACGGCGCCGGCCTGTGCCTGGTGCCGGCCCTGGCAAGGCGGTTCCCGCAGGCGCGCTTCATCTACAGCGTGTGCGACCGCATCGCCACGCTCAAGTACCACCCGCTGATCCTGGATGCCGAGCGCGAGGCGCTGCCGCACTTCAGCCTGGTGCGCGTGCCGGCCGAGGTGATGGTGGCCGACTACCCGCACGTGCCCCACGTGCACTACATCCCGCACGGCATCGACAAGGCGCTGTTCGACACCCCGCGGCCCTCGCCCTACCCGGCCGGCACGCGCAACGTGGTCAGCGTGGGCGACATGCTGTTCGACGACCACGCCGTGGACTGCATGGCGCGCGCCGAGCCGCAGGTGCGCTTCCACCTGTTCGGCAAGGGCGCGCGGCTGCAGGCGCCGCCGCCCAACGTGGTCGAGCACGGCGAGCAGCCCTTCGATGCGATCGTGCCCTACCTGCAGCATGCCGATGCGGGACTGGCGCCGTACCGGCCGGCGCTCAATGCCGACTACCTGAGCCAGTCGAGCATGAAGATGCTGCAGTACACCTATTGCCGGGTGCCGATCGTGGCGCCGGACTTCGCCGCGCGCGGCGTGCACACCTCGGCCTACACGCCCGGCGTGGAGGGCAGCATCGTGGCGGCGCTGCGCCGCGCCCTGGCCTACGACCGCGCCGGCATCGACAACAGCGGCGTGCTGGACTGGGACGGGGTGACCGGACGCATGCTGGCCCTGGGCCTGGCATCGACCGCCGAGACCGGCGCCACGCCGCCGGCACCGGCCCGACCGCACCCCACCGCCCAGCAGCGCGCCGACGCCTGAGCGCGCCGTCACGCATCGCGCGGCACTGCATCATCGCGCCGAGCGCGCGCAGGCCTACACTGCCCCACAACGGGCACCGGTCGATCGACGCCCGTCTTCGGCGCCGGGCGTGTCGATGCGCGCGGCGAACCGTCCATCTGCCTTGGGAGGGGTCATGTTGGAACACTACGGTCTTGCGCTGGCGCTGGCATGCGCGGCAATCGCCATCCTGTACGGAATCGTCTCGTCGCGCTGGGTGCTCTCGCGCCCGGCCGGCAACGCGCGCATGCAGCAGATCGCTGCGGCCGTGCAGGAGGGCGCGCGCGCCTATCTCAACCGCCAGTACCTGACGATCGCCATCGCCGGCGCGGTCCTGTTCGTGCTGGTCGGCGTCTTCCTCAGCTGGCCGACCGCGATCGGCTTCGCCCTGGGCGCGGTGCTGTCGGGCGCGGCCGGCTACATCGGCATGAATGTCTCGGTGCGGGCCAACGTGCGCACCGCCGAGGCTGCGCGCCACGGCATGGGGCCGGCGATGGACGTGGCCTTCCGCGGCGGGGCGATCACCGGGATGCTGGTGGTGGGGCTGGGCCTGCTGGGCGTGGCCGGCTACTGGGCGCTGCTGACCCATGTGCTGCGGGTGCCGACCGAGCAGGCGCTGCATGCGCTGGTCGGGCTGGCCTTCGGCTCGTCGCTGATCTCGATCTTCGCGCGCCTGGGCGGCGGCATCTTCACCAAGGGCGCGGACGTGGGCGCCGACCTGGTGGGCAAGGTCGAGGCCGGCATCCCCGAGGACGATCCGCGCAACCCGGCGGTGATCGCCGACAACGTCGGCGACAACGTGGGCGACTGCGCCGGCATGGCCGCCGACCTGTTCGAGACCTACGCGGTCACGGTGATCGCGACCATGCTGCTGGGCGGGCTGATGGCCGCGCAGGCCGGCGCGAACGCGATCCTCTACCCGCTGGTGCTGGGCGGGGTGTCGATCATCGCCTCGATCATCGGCGCGCTGTTCGTGCGCGTGAAGGCCGGCGGCTCGATCATGGGCGCGCTGTACAAGGGCGTGATCGTCTCGGCGGTGCTGGCGGCGATCGCCTTCTACCCCATCACCACCGCCCTGATGCGCGACTCGGCCATCGGCGCCATGCCGCTCTACGGCTGCGCCCTGATCGGTCTGGTCCTGACCGGCGTGATCGTGTGGATCACCGAGTACTACACCGGCACCCAGTACAAGCCGGTGCAGCACGTCGCGCAGGCCTCCACCACCGGGCATGGCACCAACATCATCGCCGGCCTGGGCGTGTCGATGAAATCCACCGCCCTGCCCGTGGTCGCCGTGTGCCTGGCGATCTGGGGCGCGCACGCGCTCGGCGGCCTGTACGGCATCGCCATCGCCGCCACGGCCATGCTGTCGATGGCCGGCATGATCGTCGCCCTCGACGCCTACGGCCCGATCACCGACAACGCCGGCGGCATCGCCGAGATGGCCGAGCTGCCGGCCGAGGTCCGTGCGGTCACCGACCCGCTCGACGCGGTCGGCAACACCACCAAGGCGGTGACCAAGGGCTATGCGATCGGCTCGGCGGCGCTGGCCGCGCTGGTGCTGTTCGCCGACTACACCCATAACCTGGCCGCCGCGCACCCCGGATCGGCCTACAGCTTCGACCTCTCCGATCACCGCGTGATCATCGGCCTGCTGATCGGCGGCCTGATTCCCTATCTGTTCGGCGCCATGGCCATGGAAGCGGTGGGCCGCGCCGCCGGCAGCGTGGTGGAGGAAGTGCGGCGCCAGTTCCGCGAGATCCCCGGGATCATGGACGGCAGCGGCAAGCCGCAGTACCACGCCGCGGTCGACCTGCTCACCCGCGCGGCCATCCGCGAGATGATCGTGCCCTCGCTGCTGCCGGTGGTGGTGCCGATCATCGTCGGCCTGGTGCTGGGCGCGCAGGCGCTGGGCGGCCTGCTGATCGGCACCATCGTCACCGGCCTGTTCGTGGCCATCTCGATGACCACCGGCGGCGGCGCCTGGGACAACGCCAAGAAGTACATCGAGGACGGGCACTTCGGCGGCAAGGGCAGCGAGGCGCACAAGGCCGCGGTCACCGGCGACACCGTCGGCGACCCCTACAAGGACACCGCGGGCCCGGCGATCAATCCGCTGATCAAGATCATCAACATCGTCGCGCTGCTGATCATCCCGCTGCTGGGCTGAGCCCGCTTCCCGGCGGCGCCGACGCCTTGGCAGCCCCTTGCCGGGCGTTGGCGCTGCGTTGCAGCACCGCTGCGCTAGAATGCGGCCCACTTTCGATCACCTCAAAGCATTGGAGCAGCGCATGGGCCTGGGCAGCGTCCCCACCGGCAAGAATCCGCCGGACGAGATCAACGTCATCATCGAGATCCCCAAGGATTCCGAGCCGGTGAAGTACGAAGTGGACAAGGAATCCGGCGCGATCTTCGTCGACCGCATCCTGTCCACCCCGATGCGCTACCCCTGCAACTACGGCTACGTGCCGCACACCCTGTGCGGCGACGGCGACCCGGCCGACGTGCTGGTAGTGCTGCCGCTGCCGCTGGTGCCCGGCTCGGTCATCCGCTGCCGCCCGGTCGGCGTGCTGCGCATGAGCGACGAGGCCGGCAGCGACGAGAAGCTGCTGGCCGTGCCGGTGGAGAAGGTCTTCAGCGGCTACTCGCACATCAACGACATCGCCCAGGTCAGCGGCCACTGGCTGGAGCGCATCGGCCACTTCTTCGAGCACTACAAGGACCTGGAGAAGGGCAAGTGGGTCAAGATCGACGGGTGGGGCGGCGCCGACGAGGCCAAGAAGATCCTGCTGGACGCCATCGCGCGCGACGCAGGCCACGACAAGGCCTGATCCAGGCCAGCCGTCGTCACGAAAGGCGCCCGCTAGGGCGCCTTTTTTGTGTGCCCTTGCCCTACTGCGAGGTCGTCGGGTGGACTTCGCCAACCCACCTCGCCCCCTCCCTTTCGCCGCAGGCGAAGGGGAACTCGAAGTCGCGAACCAGCGACTGAGGGGGTGGGGTGCTTTTGCTCTTGCTTCGGTGGCTTGACCAGGAACGCCCGACCCCTCCCCATCCCTCCCCTGCGCTGCGCACAAGGGAGGGGGCACAAACCGAAGCCCTATTACCTGACGCGCGATGCAGCGGTCCGGCGGGCGGGGGCCGCGCCTAGCGAGGCAGGAAGCCGAGCGCCCGAATCAGGGCAGGATGCCCTGATTGAGGGAAAAACGGCCCCCGCCCGCCGGACCGCTGCCCTTCCGAAGCCGGAAGCACTGCTCTGCCGAAGCCGCGACGCGCACCCGCCGCAACCTAGAACGGAAGAACGGCTCAGCCGTGGAAGGAAGCTTCCAGCGCGCGCTGCGGAACGTCGCCCAGGACGGGCTGCAGGCGTGCGGCATGCGGACGCCAGCGCTCCGCCGAGGACGGGCTGGCCGGCGGCTGCGCGCGCGGCAGGGTCTGGCCCAGTTCGAGGTGCCATTCCAACCCGGCGAAGCCCGCCACGCGCTGCATCTCCCCGTCCGGATCGGCCAGCAGCCGGTCCAGGTCCAGCCCCAGCCAACGCTCGGGCGGCAGCTGCGCCAGATCGTCGAGCAGCACCCGCATGATCCCCGACCACTGACCCGCGACCACAGCCTCCAACGGCAGACCTGACAGCGCCTGCCAGCCCGGCGGCCGCGCCAGCGTCCACGCCGGCCCCTCCCAGCCCGGCAGCACGCCCGCGTCCTGCATGCGGCCCTCCTCCCAGGCGCGCAACAGACTGCCCAGCGCGTCATGCGGCTCGCGATGGACGAAGACGAAGCGCGCATCGGGGAACGCCTGCGCCAGGAACGGCACCCGCAGCGCATCGCGCGCGTCCGCACGCAGCAGGCGCACCGTGCCGCCGGCGGCCGGCACCGGCTTGCCATCGTGACCGCGCAAGCCGCGCGCCAGACGCTCGCGCACCCGGCGCACCGTGTCCTCGACCGCATCGCCCGCCAGCAGGCGATGACTGAAGTCGGCCCGCTGCGGCGCCGCCAGGCGCTGGATGCCGTCGATCGCCCGACGCGCCTCCTCGCCAGCGGCATACAGGCCCGGCGCCCGCGCCAGCGTGCGCGCCACCAGACCCGCACCCGAACACGGCGCCGCCACCATGAACAACGGCTGCCGCAGGCGCGTGGGCGGCGAGCGCGGCTTCGGCGTGGCGACCGTGGGCGCCCCAGGCGGCGGCGCCTCGGATTTCCGCGCGCCTCCCCGGCGCAGCCCGTCCTCTTCGGCCACGGCCACGTCCAGCACCTGCGCCTGCAGCGCCGGCCACAGGCCGATGCCGTTGCGCAGCACCAACTGTTCGACGCCCAGCTGCTGGCAGGCCTGCGCGGTGGAGGCCAGCAGCGCCCGATACGCCGGCCTGCCGGCCGCCTCGGCCCCATGCCGCGCCCACAGCGCATGCCAGTGTCGCGACAGGCGCAGCAGCAAGGCCTGCAGGCCGGCCAGACGCGGATGCGGCACGGCCTCGTTCAACAGGAACATCAGATGCTCGCGCAGCTCCCAGGGCGTCATCACCTGGGGCGCGCCATGCGCCTCCAGCGCCAGCGCCACGCGCTGATCGGACGCCAGGGTCAGCTGCAGCGGCTGCCAGGGCTCGCGCTCGGCGCGGCCCGGCGTGCGGCCGCGGGTCAACAGCTCCCAGAAGCGCTCGCCGCCGACGGTGTCGGCTACCAGATGCAGGCACGGCCCCTGCGCCGGGCCGGCGAAGCGATGCGGACGCCAGGTATCGAACACCCAGGCCGTGCCCGGCGCCAGGTGCGCGACCTCGTCGCCGCACTCGAGCAGCACGTCCGGCGGACTCTCCAGCGGCAGGTGGAGGCGCAGGCGCTCGCGGTGGTAGTAGTCCACCGCCACCTCGGCCGCGTACTGCCGCCCGACCGCGATGCGCTGCAGGAACACCTGGCCCCAGGTCGCGCCCAGCCCGGCCAGCGCCTGCTGCAGCAGCGGCATCTGCCGCAGCAACGGCGTGGCACGCATCGGGCCGGACAGGGCCGCGCTGGCCGGATCGCCCCCGCAGCTGACCAGCCGCAGCCGTTGGCCGCCGTCGGCGCACCGCTGCCAGCGCTTGTCCGCCACGGCCGTCGCCTCGTGCAGCAGCGGACCGGGATCGAACTGGACCGGGAGCTGGATCAAAGGAACCTGCAATTTCATGCGGTGCGCGACTGAGGCGTGGACAAAGCCGCGCATCGTAGCGCGCGCGTCAACCGTCTGACCGGTCGCCACGTTGCGCGCGCACGCGCAAGGTGGTCAGCGCGATCAGGCGCGAGACCACCAGCGCGATGTACATCACCCCGGCGAACTGCTCGAGCATGACCAGCGCGCGCGCCTGCGGCAGCACCGGCACGATGTCGCTCAGGCCCACCGCCGAGAGCACACTGAAGCTCAGATACAGCAGCTCCATCCAGCTGCGCGCGCCGCTGGTCACGCCGTTGGCGCTGAAGCTGCCCGGGTACCACTGCTGGCACACCGAGAAGGCGAAGGCGAATGCCCACGCCAGCAGGGTGAAGGTGGCGCCGGCGGCGAACAGCTCGTCGCTGGTGACGCGGTGGTCGTCCAGCATGTAGCCGATCAGGCTGGCGGCCGTATAGAAGTACAGCAGGCATTCCATGGCCTGGGCGAAGGTCACCAGGCCCGGCAGCTGCCGGGTCACCCCGAGCAGCGAGCAGGCCACCGAGGGCAGCGCCAGCAGCCAGGCGATCCAGTTCACCGCCGGACTGCGATTGACCACCCACAGCGCCAGGGCCAGCACCAGAATGCCGAACGCCCCCAGCAGCGCCTGGCCGGTGCGGGTGTCGTTCATGGCGGGGTAGAGCAGCACCCCGGCCAGTTGGACGACCAGCAGCATGGCCGAGGGGTGTCGACGCAGGGGATGGAGATCCAGGCGCATGGGGCGATCTTGCAGTGCGGGATCGCATCGTAATCACGCGCCTGTGGGGAGCGTCACAAAAGTGAAGGAACCTTTAACAGAACAGGAAAGTAACAAACGCGTCACTAATTAACTCGCTCTTAGTTTCAATAAAATTTATTTTTGTCACATGTCGACAAATTGTCGGCATGTCGACACAAGGTGCCACGCATGCGACGAAGTAACTCGTTAAGTTCCCGTTCGCGCGCCGTTGGGCGTCCGTTACGCGGCCGCGCACCTTGCCTGTGCCCTCCTACTAGTCACGCATCCCGCGGGCGAGTTTGGAAGGGCGCTCTTGCCTTGCTGTATTTATTGGGAAGCCACATTCACATGAGCCACAGAAATCGTCACCACGGCTTGCGCCGCACCGCCCTGGCCCTCGTGCTCGGCGCCGCGCTGGCGCAGGGCGCTGCCTACGCGCAGAGCACCGCCGGCAACATCGCCGGTACCGCGCCGGCCGTCGCCGGCCAGACCGTGCAGATCACCAGTTCCGCCTCCGGCGTGTCGCGTCAGGTGCCGGTCGATGCCAACGGCCGCTTCCGCATCCCCGCCCTGCCCACCGGCACCTACACGGTCACCCTGACCGGCGCCGACGGCACCGCCTCCAGCCAGACCGTCACCGTCGTGGCCGGCCAGACGGTCAACGCCGAGTTCGCCGATGCGAGCGGCGGCGGCGCGGCCAAGAGCCTGGACACGGTCGTCGTGCGCGGCATGAAGAACGTGAACGGCATCGACCTGTCCAGCGTCGAGTCGCGCACCACCTTCACCGCCGAGCAGCTCAACGCGCTGCCGGTGCCGCGTGACATCACCAGCGTCTCGCTGCTGACTCCGGGCACGGTCAAGAGCTCGGGCTACTTCGGCAACGCCTCCTTCGGCGGCGCCTCGGCAGCCGAGAACAGCTACTACGTCAACGGCTTCAACATCACCAACCTCTACGACAGCCTGTCCTTCTCGGAAGTCCCCTTCCAGGCGATCGACCAGTTGGACGTGCAGACCGGCGGCTACGGCGCGCAGTACGGCTTCTCCACCGGCGGCGTGACCAGCGTCAACGTCAAGCGCGGCACCAACGAATGGCACGGCGGCCTGAGTTGGACCAGCGTGCCGGACAGCCTGCGCGCCAGCGTGCCCAACGTCTATCGCAACAGCGACGACCAGATCTTCCGCAGCTACCACAACAACTACAACGCCTCCAACACCTACACCGGCTGGATCGGCGGTCCTCTGATCAAGGACAAGCTGTTCGTGTTCGCGCTGGCCGAGTTCGACAAGAGCAACACCACCTCCTACGGTGCGCGCTCGGACGTGCAGACAGTCACCAATGCCGCGGGAGACTCCGTCTTGTCGCCGGCCATCGGGTCTCGCTCGACCACCGCGCAGGACTACGAAAGCAAGACCCCGTACTGGCTGGTCAAGCTGGACTGGTACCTCAACGACGCCAACCACCTGGAGTACACCGGCTTCGACAACGGCAGCCGCTACACCTACGACTACTACAACGCGGTTTATCAGGCTGACGATCACCCCGAGAAGACCCAATACAACGGCCAGTTGGTCGGCAAGAGCGGCGGCCAGACCGACATCTTCAAGTGGACCAGCTACCTGACCGACAATCTGACCATGGCGCTGCAGTACGGTCAGATGCGCAACAAGGACTCGCAGTTCACCATTGCACCGGACGGAACGCACAGCTACTACGACGGCAATATCTTCGGCGACACGGGCGCCTGTCCATATGTCATCGACCAGACGGGCACCAAGATTGGCTGCGCGGTTGCCAGTCAGGTGGGCATCCATGGTGGTCGCAATGAACGCGACAGCTATAAGGGAGACTTCGAGTGGCAGCTGGGCGACCACAAGGTGGCATTCGGCTACAGCGATGAACAGTGGAAGTCCAAGGCCGGAAGCTCTTACTCGGCTGGTGCTTACTGGCGCCTTTATGGCGATTACGCGCGGCTGATCAACTTCCGTACCGGCGGCGGCGTGAAGATCGACCAGAAGTCCTGGTATCTGCAGGACAACTGGCAGATCACTGACAACTTCATGCTCTATGGCGGCATCCGTAACGACTCGTTCGACAACAAGAACGGCGCTGGCGCGAGCTTCGTCAAGCAGGACGACATCTGGCAGCCCCGTCTTGGCTTCTCCTGGGACCTGATGGGTGATGGCAACAGCAAGCTGTTCGGCTCGCTGGGCCGCTACTCGCTTCCGATCGCCGCCAACGTGGCGCTGCGTGCCGCGACGGCTTCGCTCTACACCTACACGTACTATACGTACGACGGGATCAACCCGGTCACCGGTGTTCCCAATGTCACCGGCTCGCTGGACAACGGTGCGAACGACCAGGTCATCAACGGCGAAGACGGTTCCACCCCCGATCCCAAAGCGGTCGCCAGCCGTGGGCTCAAGCCGTATACCCAGGACGAGGCTATCCTCGGCTATCAGCAGACTCTTGTCTCAGACAACAGCTTCGTGGACGGCTGGACGCTGGGCGCCAAGGCGACCTACCGTCGCATGAATAATGTGATCGATGACACCTGCGATACCCGAAAGATCTATCAGGCCGCATCGGCCGCCGGGTATAACATGGCGCACTGGGATGAGGCCGGCGGTGAATGGGGCCTGCCCTCAGGGCTTCCCGGTTGCTATCTCTATAATCCGGGCGAGTCGCTGAACATCGCTTTGGACGTCGATGGCGACGGCGTTGCCGACGATATCCACGTTGACAGCAAGGCGCTCGGTCCGAAGGCAAAGCGTTACTACAAGGCGGTGACCCTCAGCGCAGAGAAGGCTACCGACAAGTGGTACGCCAGCCTCAACTACACGTGGGCCAAGCTCAACGGCAACTACGAAGGCCTGGTCAAAAGCACCAACGGTCAGGATGACACCGGCACGACCTCGGACTTCGACTTCGCCGAGATCATGTACGGCGCCGATGGCTATCTGTTCAACGACCATCGCCACACGCTGAAGGCGTACGGTGCGTACAACTTTACCGACGAGTGGTCGATGGGTGTTGATCTGCAGGTCCAGTCTGGCGCGCCGATCAGCTGCCTGGGCGGCGGTACCGGCACCTTCGGGACCGAGTACGGTTACGGTGGCGTGTTCCACTACTGCAACGGCAACATCGCGAAGCTGGGGACCGCCGGCCGCACGCCGTGGACCTGGGCCGTCAATCCGAACGTGGTCTACAAGCCGCAGTGGGCTAACGGCCTGAGCCTGCAGATGTCGGTGTTGAACCTGTTCAACTCCGTCAAGCCACTGCAGGTATATGAAGAGCGCGAAGACACCCAGCGTGGCGAGACCTACAACAGCTACAAGCTGGGCAAGTACTACACCACCCCGCGCTATGTGCGCTTCCAGGTGCAGTACGACTTCTAAGTGGTTTGATCGGGCGTCGGTCTGAGCCCGTCTAGAAGTTGCGACACAGACCCCGCCGGGCGACCGGCGGGGTCTTTTGTTTTGTACTTTCTTCAAGTGCCCGAGTGGGACGCCTTGCGGCTTCGGAGGGGTATCGGTCCGGCGGGCGGGGGGCCGCTTTCCCCTCAATCAGGGCATCCCGGCCTGATTCGGGCGCTCGGCTTCCTGCCTCGCTGGGCGCGGCCCCCACCCGCCGGCCCGCTGCCTCACACCTCACGCGCTTGCAGCGCCTCGACGCGGCCGGGCGCGCGGGGAGGGAGCAGGGGTGGCCCGCGGCAGCGAGTCTGCCATGGATGGCGAACCTAACCGAGAAGCCGCGCCCGGCCGAGTCGAGGCTGGTTGGCGAAGTCGAGTTCCCCGGCCTGGTACGCCGACGACAACACCCTGCCCGAGCGGGCGCCGCCGCATTCACGCGCCTGCGGCTTTGCGCTATCGTTTTGGCGGGGATAGACGCCCGGCATGGGCGACAACACGACAAGGGGCGACGATGAAGGCATGGAAGCGGGCCATGGTGGCCGCGGTGGTGGCCTGTGCGTGTGCGCAGGCCGGGGCGGAGGTGCCGGTGCCGGTGCCGGTGGAGGCGTTCGCGCAGGCGAGCAAGCTGTCCGGCCCGATGCTATCGCCGGACGGCAAGTATCTGGCGGCCTCGGTCGATCTGGACCATGGCATGTCGGCGCTGGCGGTGTACCGGCTGTCGGACATGGTGCAGACGGCGCTGCTGAAGTTCCCGCGCTATGAGCTGGCCACCCAGGTGCAATGGGTCAGTAACACGCGGCTGGTGATCGCCAAGGGCCGCAAGGTCGGCACCCTGGAGAAGCCGCGGCCCAACGGCGAGGTCATCGCCAGCAATTTCGACGGCAGCGGGCAGAAGTACATCTACGGCTACGAGCAGCGCGCGGCCAGGTCGACGCTGGACCGCGGCTTCGGCTACATCGAGGGCGTGCCGGAGATCCCCAACGGCCATTTCTACCTGCGCCAACTCTCGCTCGAAGCGCGGCGCTCGATGCTCTACGACGTGGACACCGAGAAGGTCACCTTCCGCCTGATCGCCGACATCGGCGTGCCGGACCTGGACTTCGTGCTCGACCACACCGGCAAGCCGCGCTTCGCCATCGGCACCGACGATGACGACAAGCCGCTGCTGTATCGCGCCGGCGACGACGGCGCGTGGCTGCCCATGCCCACCAGCGAGGCCGAGCTGTGGCAGCCGTTCGCCTTCAGCCCCGACGATCGTCAGCTCTATGCCTTGCGCAGCCGCAAGGGCGGACCGGCCGAACTGGTGCGCAGCGACGCCCAGGGCGGCAACCTGCAGGTCCGGGCGCGCGACAGCTTCGCCAGCGTCAGCGATCTGCAGTGGACCCATGCGCCATCGGTGCCGTTCGCCGCGCAGGCCGGGCGCGGGCCGAGCCGCTTCATCTATTTCGACACCGACTCGCCCGACGCGCAGCTGCATCAGGCGCTGACCACGGCGCTGCCGGGCAAGCATGTGGACTTCATCAACCAGAGCCAGGACGGCCAGGTCGTGCTGCTGTTCATCGACAGCGACCGCGACCCGGGCGCGTGGTATCTGCTCAACCGCAGCGACAACAAGCTGCGCCGCCTGCTGACCCCGCGCGAGGGCATCGACCCGGCGCGGATGGGCGAGCGGCGCGTGCAGCGCTTCACCGCCAGCGACGGCCTGTCCCTGGAGGCGATCGTCACCGTGCCCGCGGGCGTGCGCGATCCCAAGGCGCTGCCGATGGTGCTGCTGCCGCACGGCGGCCCGCACGGCATCCGCGACGACTGGGAGTTCGATACCCACGCGCAGTTCCTGGCCAGCCGCGGCTACCTGGTGCTGCAGGTCAACTATCGCGGCAGCGGCGGGCGCGGCGCGGCCTTCATGGAGGCCGGTTATCTGAAGTGGGGCACGCGCATCCAGGACGATCTGCTCGACGGCGTGCGCTGGGCCATCGCCCAGGGCATGGCCGATCCCAAGCGCGTATGCGTCTACGGCGGCAGCTTCGGCGGCTACTCGGCGATGATGACGGTGGCGCGCGCGCCCGGGATGTTCCAGTGCGCGGTCGGCCTGGCCGGCATCTACGACCTGGACATGATGTACAGCAAGGGCGACATCAAGCGCACCGATTCGGGCCGTCACTACCTGCAGCGGGTGATCGGGCGCGATGCGGCCGAGCTGGCCTCCAACTCGCCGGTCACCCTGGCCGGCAAGATCACCGTGCCGGTGCTGCTGGCGCATGGCGAGGACGACGAGCGTGCGCCCTTCGCCCAGGCCAAGGCGATGCGCGCCGCGCTCACCGCCGCCGGCCATCCGCCGCAGTGGATGGCGGTGCCCAACGAGGGCCATGGCTTCTACAACGAGGCCAATTCGATCGCCTTCTTCAATCAGCTGCAGGCCTTCCTGGATGCGCATATCGGGGATGGGGCGCGCTAAGCGACGCTGGGAGAAGGCTTTCGTCGTGGTTTAGAGGGCGCGAGGTGGCTGGCGCCCATGCGAGGGCGCGACGTCCATGGATTCCCGCTTTCGCGGGACCTTTGCAAAACATCGCTGATCGGGAACGACGATTGCGCCTTGGTGGCTGGCCAATTGATCGGGAAAGCCCCGACCCCTCCCCAGCCCTCCCCTGCGCTGCGCGCAAGGGAGGGGGCAGTAGGTTGCTTGCTGTGCCACCGCCTACTGGGCTTGGCCCCCTCCCTTTCGCCGAAGGCGAAGGGGAGGGTTGGGGTGGGGTGCTTTTGCTTTTGGCTTTGACCTAGATCGGCGCAGTCAGCCGATGAGTACCACCCGAACGCAGCCGAGGGGAGTTTTGCAAAGGTCCCGCTTTCGCGGGAATGACGGAGGGGGGTTGCCTGCGCTGAGGCCTGTGCTTGAGCGTGAGACGCGCCAATCGGGCCGATGCGGCGCCTGCGATGCACGGTGCAGTGCGTCGCCACGTGCCGATCACCGCCGCGGCTGTACCGTGCACCGCTTTTAGCGGCGACCGCTGGGCGCGCCGCAAGAACGGAGCTGGCCGTGGTCTACAGGATTTCGCTGTTCATCGTCATCGCGCTGGTGCTCGCCGCCGGCGTCGCGCCCGATGCGTTCAATGCGGTGATGCAGGCGGCGCTGAAGCAGACCATCGGCGCGGCCGGCTCGCTGTATCTGCTGGTGGTGTTCGCCGCGCTGGTGTTCCTGCTGTTCCTGTGCGTAGGCCGCTTCGCCGACCTGCGCATCGGCGGCGAGGATGCGCAGCCGCAGTTCTCCAACGCCAGCTGGCTGTCGATGCTGTTCGCCGCGGGCATGGGCATCGGCCTGGTGTTCTGGGGCGCGGCCGAGCCGCTGTCGCATTTCATCACCCCGCCCGAGGGGCTGCAGCCGCGCAGCATGGACGCCGCGCGCGCGGCGATGCGCTACGCCTTCTTCCACTGGGGCCTGCATCCGTGGTCGGTGTACGCGCTGATCGGCCTGGCGATGGCCTGGTTCCAGTTCAACCGCGGCGGACGTGGGCTGATCAGCGACCTGCTCGAACCGGTGCTCGGCCGCCGGCATGAGGGCTGGATCGGCCACGCGGTCAATATCGCCGCGGTGGTGGCCACCACCATCGGCGTGGCCACCACGCTGGGCTTCGGCACCATCCAGATCGCCGCGGGCCTGGAGCGGGTGTTCGGCATCCACGCCTCCGCGCCGGTGCAGCTAACCGTCATCGCGGTGTCCTTCGTGCTGTACATGGCCTCCAGCGTCACCGGTGTGGAGCGCGGCATCAAATGGCTGTCCAACTTCAACGTCGGCCTGGCCGCGCTGCTGCTGGCCTTCGTGCTGGTGCTGGGGCCGACCAGCTTCATCTTCGACACCTTCACCACCACCCTGGGCAGCTATCTCAAAGCCTGGTCAACATGAGCCTGCGCATGTCGCCTTTCTCGCGTTCGACCTGGGTGGCGACCTGGACGATCTTCTACTGGGCCTGGTGGATCGCCTGGGCGCCGTTCGTGGGCGCGTTCATCGCGCGGGTGTCCTACGGCCGGCGCATCCGCGAGTTCGTGTTCGGCGTGGTGCTGGCGCCGAGCCTGCTGGGCTTCCTGTGGTTCTCCACCTTCGGCGGCGCGGCGCTGTGGGCGCAGCTGTTCGGCCATGTCGATCTGGCCGCGGCGCTGGCGCAGGGCTACGAGACGGTCCTGTTCGCGATGTTCGACAGCCTGCCGCTGTCCTGGCTGCTGTCCGGCCTAGCGCTGCTGCTGCTGTCGATCTTCTTCGTCACCTCGGCCGATTCGGCCGTACTGGTGCTGGCCAGCATGTCCTACGACAAGGCGCAGGACCCGCCGCTGTCGCGCAAGATCGTCTGGGGCTCGGCCATCGCCCTGATCGCCGCGACCTTGCTGCTGGTCGGCGGCCTGGAGGCGCTGCAGGCGATGATCACCGTGGCCGCCCTGCCCTTCGCCCTGCTGATGGTGCTGGTGATCGTCGCGCTGTACCGGGCGTTGGACCAGGAGTACCAGGACCAGCAGCGCCGCCTGCAGCGCGACCGCCGGGCCATCGCGCAGTGGCTGGAGCGCGAGCGGGAGCGGTAAGGCCCGCCGGTGCTGCGGCACGGTTTCTAGCGCAACGAAATCCGCGCTTGACAGCCCCGCGCCGGGCGTGGTTTTCTGCCGGCCTGATGAACGCCTTCCGTCCGATCACGACCGCCCAGCAGACCGCGCACGCCGCGGCCTCGCTCCTCGTGCTCGTACTTATTCACTCGCCTCACGGTGCGGGACGGACGGTCGTGTAAGCAGCAAGCACACGAAACCCTGACGAAACCCCGCACTGCGAAGTGCGGGGTTTCGTGCTTTCAGCCCCTTCAAAAGTTTCAACCCCAACTTTCAGCCAGACAGGAACGCCGCCCATGACCGCTTCGACCTCCAACCTCCCCCAGCCCACCATCGCCATCGTCGGCTACGGCAGCCAGGGCCGCGCCCATGCGATGAACCTGCGCGAGTCGGGCTTCGATGTGACGGTCGGCCTGCGCCCGGGCGGCCCGACGGAAGGCCGGGCCAAGGCCGACGGCTTCCTGGTCAAGTCGCCGGCCGAGGCGGTCAAGGACGCCGACCTGGTCGCCGTGCTGACCCCGGACATGGTGCAGAAGCAGCTGTACAACGAGGTGCTGGCGCCGAACATGAAGCAAGGCGCGGTGCTGCTGTTCGCCCACGGCCTGAACGTGCACTTCGGCATGATCGCCCCGCGCGAGGACCTGGACGTGGTCCTGGTCGCGCCCAAGGGCCCGGGCGCGCTGGTGCGCCGCGAATACGAGATCGGCCGCGGCGTACCGTGCATCTACGCGGTTTACCAGGATAAGTCGGGCAAGGCCGAGCAGTACGCGCTGGCCTACGCCGCCGGCCTGGGCGGCGCGCGCGCCAACATCATCAAGACCACCTTCAAGGAAGAGACCGAGACCGATCTGTTCGGCGAGCAGGCCGTGCTGTGCGGCGGCGCGTCCTCGCTGGTGCAGGCCGGCTTCGAGACGCTGGTGGAAGCCGGCTACCAGCCCGAGATCGCCTACTACGAAGTGCTGCACGAGCTGAAGCTGATCGTGGACCTGTTCTACGAAGGCGGCATTACCCGCATGCTGGAGTTCATTTCCGAGACCGCGCAGTACGGCGACTACGTCAGCGGCCCGCGCGTGATCGATGCCTCGACCAAGGCGCGCATGAAGGAGGTCCTGACCGACATCCAGGACGGCACCTTCACCAAGAACTGGGTAGCCGAGTACGAAGCGGGCCTGCCGAACTACAAGAAGTTCAAGCAGGCCGATCTGGAGCACCCGATCGAAGTGGTCGGCAAGCAGCTGCGCGCCAAGATGGTGTGGCTGGCTGACAACGCCCCCAAGCCCGCAGCGCAACCACAGGCCGCCGCCGCATGAACGCACCGACCGCCACTGCCCCACGCAATGGCGCCCGCTGGATCGCCCACGCCCTGGAAACCGAGGGCGTGGACACGATCTTCGGCTATCCCGGCGGGACCATCATGCCGTTCTACGACGCGCTGGTGGACTCGGCGCTCAAGCACATCCTGGTGCGCCACGAGCAGGGCGCGGCGCTAGCGGCCAACGGCTACGCACGCGCCTCCGGCAAGGTCGGCGTGTGCGTGGCCACCTCCGGCCCGGGCGCGTCGAACCTGATCACCGGCATCGCCGATGCGATGCTCGATTCGGTGCCGATGGTGTGCCTGACCGGCCAGGTCGCCACGCCGTTGATCGGCACCGATGCCTTCCAGGAGCTGGACGTGTTCGGCATGACCATGCCGATCGTCAAGCACAGCTTCCTGGTGCGTCGGGTCGAGGATCTGCCGCGGGTGTTCGCCGAGGCCTTCCGCATCGCCCGTGAGGGCCGCCCTGGTCCGGTCCTGATCGACCTGCCCAAGGACGTGCAGATCAACGACGCCTCGCACCTGCCCGATCACGTGCCGGCGGCGGTCGCGCCGGCCCCGGCGCCGGCCGAAGCGGCCATCGCCGAGGCGCTGGCGGCCATCGCCGACGCCGAGAAGCCGGTGGTCTACGGCGGTGGTGGCATCGCGCTGGGCAATGCGGTCGAGGCGTTCCGCCAGTTCGTCGAGGCCAGCGGCATCCCGACCGTGCTGACCCTGCGCGGCCTGGGCGCACTGCCGGCCAACCACGGCAACTACCTGGGCATGCTGGGCATGCACGGCACCCGCGCGGCCAACATGGCCGTGCAGGAAAGCGATCTGCTGATCGTGGTCGGCGCGCGCTTCGATGACCGTGCCACCGGCAAGCTGGCCGAGTTCGCCCCGTTCGCCCGCGTCATCCACCTGGACGCCGACGCCTACGAGATCTCCAAGCTGCGCACGGCCGACATCGCCATCCCCGGCGATCTGGCCAGCGGCCTGCGCGCGCTGAGCGGCGCGCGCAGCGCCTGCTACGCGTGGAAGGCCAAGTGCGCGGCCAACCGCGAGCGCTTCGGCTTCCGCTACGACGCCCCGGGCACGGACATCTACGCCCCGGCGCTGCTGAAGCGGCTGAGCGAGGTCGCCCCGGCCGACGCGATCATCACCAGCGATGTCGGCCAGCACCAGATGTGGGTGGCGCAGCACTGCAAGTTCAACCATCCGCGCCACCATCTGACCAGCGGCGCGCTGGGCACGATGGGCTTCGGCCTGCCGGCGGCGATGGGCGCGCAGTTCGCCTGCCCGGAGCGGACCGTCGTGCTGGTCAACGGCGACGGCGGCTTCATGATGAACGTGCAGGAGCTGGTCACCATCGCGCGCTGCAAGCTGCCGGTGAAGATCGTGCTGCTGGACAACTCCGCGCTGGGCATGGTGCGCCAGTGGCAGGAGCTGTTCTTCGCCGAGCGCTATAGCGAGATCGACCTGTCCGACAATCCGGACTTCGCGGCACTGGCCCGCGTGTTCGGCATCCCGGCCAGGCACATCGCCGCGCGCGAGCAGGTCGACGACGCCCTGGCCGAGCTGCTGGCCACGCCCGGCCCGGCGCTGCTGCACGTGAGCATCGACATCAAGGCCAACGTCTGGCCGCTGGTGCCGCCGAACCACGCCAACAGCTCGATGCTGGAATCCAACCCTGCCAAAGCCGCACCGGAGCCCAAGTCCCATGCAATACCGGCTTGATCTGATCGTGAGCCCGGCCGAGGGCGCCCTGGTGCGCGTGATCGGCATGGTCGAGCGCCGCGGCTTCGCCCCGCGCGCGGTGCATGCCGTGCCGCGCGCCGATGGCCGCTGGGAGCTGGGCATGCACATCGAGGGCACCCGTCCGATGGAGACGCTGCGCCATCAGTTGGAGAAGGTGTACGACTGCGAGTCGGTCGCCATCTGCATCGACCCGCCGGCCGCGGCCGTGACCGGGGTGGCGGCATGATCCTCGCCCTCGCCCTTTCCGTCCCGTTGGCGCCGCGCCCCGCGCGCCGCGCCGCACGCCGCATTGCCTTCCAGACCCCGCGCCGTCCCACGGCCATCCGCACGGCCGTCGCCGTAGAGGATCCCTTCGTATGAACACCGCCGTATCCACCGACACCGTCCGAATTTTCGACACCACCCTGCGCGATGGCGAGCAGTCCCCGGGCTGCAGCATGTCCCCGCAGCAGAAGGTGGTCATGGCCCGCGCCCTGGCCGAGCTGGGCGTGGACATCATCGAGACCGGCTTCCCGGCCAGCTCCGAATCCGACCGCCAGGCCATGGCCCTGATCGGCCGCGAAGTGCGCACGCCGACCCTGGCGGTGCTGTCGCGCTGCCTGGCCGGCGACATCGAGATTTCCGCCCGCGCGCTGGAAGCGGCCGCCAACCCGCGCCTGCACGTCTTTTTGTCCACCAGCCCGCTGCACCGCGAGCACAAGCTGCGCATGAGCAAGGAGCAGGTGCTCGAGTCGGTGCACCGGCACGTGACCCTGGCGCGCGGCTATGTCGATGACGTGGAGTTCTCCGCCGAGGATGCCACCCGCACCGAGATCGACTACCTGATCGAGGTCGCCCGCACCGCCATCGCCGCCGGCGCGCGGACCATCAACCTGCCCGATACCGTCGGCTTCACCACCCCGGAGGAGATCGGCGACATGTTCCGCCGGGTGATCGCCGGCGCGGCCGACATCAACGGTGCCGACAAGGTGATCTTCAGCGCGCACTGCCACAACGACCTGGGCCTGGCGGTGGCCAACTCGCTGGCCGCCGCCGAGGCCGGCGCGCGCCAGATCGAGGGCAGCATCAACGGCATCGGCGAGCGCGCGGGCAACTGCGCCATCGAGGAGATCGCCATGGCGCTGAAGGTCCGCAACGCCTTCTACGGCTTGGACACCGGCATCCAGACCCCGCGCATCGTGCCGACCTCGCAGTTGCTGCAGCGCCTGATCGGCATGCCGGTCCAGCGCAACAAGGCGGTGGTCGGCACCAATGCCTTCGCCCACGAGTCGGGCATCCACCAGCACGGCATGCTGCGCCACCGCGGCACCTACGAGATCATGCGGCCGCAGGACGTGGGCTGGCCGGACACGCAGATGGTGCTGGGCCGCCACAGCGGCCGCGCCGCGGTCGATGCGCGCCTGCGCGCGCTGGGCTATCTGCTGGAAGAGGACGAGCTGAAGCTGGTGTTCGAGCAGTTCAAGGGCCTGTGCGAGCGCCAGCGCGTGGTCGGCGATGCCGACCTGCAGATGCTGATGCAGGACGCCGCGGTCAGCGACGGCTATCGCCTGGCCTCGATGACCATCTCCGATGTCGGCGGCCGCGCCAACGCGCTGGTCGAACTGTCCGATCCGGAAGGCAACCGCGTGGCCGAGACCGCGCAGGGCAATGGCCCGGTCGACGCGCTGTTCGGCGCGCTCTCGGCCGCCACCGGCGTCAAGCTGGAGCTGGACAGCTACCAGGTGCACAGCGTGGGCATCGGTGCCGACGCGCGCGGCGAGGCCAGCCTGTCGGTCCGCGCCGACGGCCTGGAATACGAAGGCACCGGCACGTCCAAGGACATCATCGAGGCCAGCGCGCTGGCCTGGCTGGACGTGGCCAACCGCCTGCTGCGCCAGCGCCAGCACGCCCCGGCGCCGAGCGAAGCCGCCGCGGCATGAACCCGGCGACGCACCCCGCCGCTGCCGCGGCAGGCCAGGCCTGGGATGCGGCCCGCTACGCGCGCAACGCAGGCTTCGTCCCGGCGCTGGGCGCCTCGGTGTCGGCGCTGCTCGATGCCCGGCCCGGCGAGCGCATCCTCGATCTGGGCTGCGGCGACGGCGTACTGACCGCGCAGCTGGTCCAGGCCGGTGCGGACGTGGTGGGTGTGGATGCCTCGCCCGAGCTGGTCGCCGCTGCGGTCGAACGCGGCATCGATGCGCGCGTGATGGACGGGCACGCCCTGACCTTCGAGGGCGACTTCGATGCGGTCTTCAGCAACGCCGCGCTGCACTGGATGCGCCAGCCCGACGCGGTGCTGGCCGGCGTGCGGCGCGCGCTCAAGCCCGGCGGGCGCTTCGTCGCCGAGTTCGGCGGCCATGGCAACGTGGCGGCGATCACCACCGCGCTGCGCGCGGCGCTGCAGGCCAACGGCGCCGGCGCGCCGGCCTTCGCCTGGTTCTTCCCCACGGCCGAGGAATACGCCGCGCGGCTGGCGCAGCATGGCTTCGAGGTCGTGCAGATCGCGCTGATCCCGCGCCCGACGCCGCTGCCCACCGGCATCACCGGCTGGCTGCAGACCTTCGCCGATCCCTTCCTGAGCGGCCTTAACGCCGACACCCGCAGCCGCGTGCTGGCCGACACCGAGGCGCTGCTGCGCCCGGCGCTGTGCGATGCCGCCGGCCAGTGGCATGCCGATTACGTGCGCCTGCGCTTCAGCGCGCGCCGCTCCCCGACCCCGCATTCAACGCAAGGCCATCCGCAATGAGTTCCGCCCCCCGTACGTTGTTCGACAAGCTGTGGGACGCGCATGTCGTGGTCCCCGAAAGCGACACCGCCCCGGCGGTGCTGTACATCGACCTGCACCTGATCCACGAGGTCACCTCGCCGCAGGCCTTCACCGAGCTGCGCGCGCGCGGCCTGGCGCCGCGTCGCCCGGACCGGACCAAGGCCACGATGGACCATTCCACGCCGACCCTGCCGGCCGGCGCCGATGGTCGGCTGCCCTACTACACCGCCGCGGCCGAGAAGCAGGTGCAGACGCTGGAAGCCAACTGCGCGCAGTACGGCATCGAGCTGTTCGACATGGCCTCGGCCAACCGCGGCATCGTCCACGTCATCGCCCCCGAGCAGGGCTTCACCCAGCCCGGCATGACCATCGTCTGCGGCGACAGCCACACCTCCACGCACGGCGCCTTCGGCGCGCTGGCCTTCGGCATCGGCACCAGCGAGGTCGGCCACGTGCTGGCCACCCAGTGCCTGCTGCAGCGCAAGCCGCGGACCATGTCGATCACGGTCTACGGGCCGCTGGCCCCGGGCGTGGGCGCCAAGGATGTGGTGCTGCACATCATCGGGGTGATCGGGGTCAACGGCGGCACCGGCCATGTGCTGGAGTTCCGCGGCTCGACCATCGAGGCGATGGACATGGAGCAGCGCATGACCCTGTGCAACATGTCCATCGAGGCCGGCGCGCGCGCCGGCATGGTCGCGCCCGACCAGATCACCTTCGACTATGTCGCGGAGACCACGCGTGGGCCCAAGGGCGCCGACTTCGACGCCGCGGTCGCCTACTGGAAGACCCTGCGCAGCGATGCGGGCGCGCGTTTCGATGCCGAAGTGGTGATCGACGCGGCCGACATCCGCCCGACCCTGACCTGGGGCACGCACCCGGGCACTGCGATCGCGGTCGATGCGGCCATCCCCGCCGCCAACGACGCGGCCGCGCAGAAGGGCCTGGACTACATGGGCTTCCATGCGGGCGAGCGCGTGGAAGGCGCCAAGGTCGACGTGGTGTTCGTCGGCTCGTGCACCAACGGCCGCCTGCGCGACATGCGCGAGGTCGCCCGCGTGCTGGCCGGGCGCAAGGTCGCCGAGGGCGTGCGCATGCTGGTGGTGCCGGGCTCGGAGATCGTCAAGCGCCAGGCCGAGGCCGAGGGCATCGACGCCATCGTGCGCGCCGCCGGCGCGCAGTGGCGCGAGCCGGGCTGCTCGATGTGCATCGCCATGAACGGCGATCTGGTGGCGCCGGGCGAGCTGGCCGTGTCCACCTCCAACCGCAATTTCGAGGGCCGCCAGGGCCCCGGCTCGCGTACCCTGCTCGCCTCGCCGCTGAGCGCGGCCTGGGCCGCGGTCAACGGCCGCGTCAGCGATGTGCGTGATCTGTTCGCAGCAACCGAATCCAAGGAAGTGGCCTGATGCCCAGTCCCGAATCCAACCAGGCCGCGCACGTGGCCTTCACCGCCACGGTGGCCAGCGCGCTGGCCCGCAGCGTGCGCGACACGCCGCTGCGCCCGCGCCAGGACGCGCCCGCGCCCGAGGCGCTGCCCGCCGCCGAGGTCACCGACGTGCCGGCCGATTTCGCGCTGGGCGGCAGCGAGGAGGCCGCGTGATGGCAGGTATCCGCACCATCACCTCCAGGGCCGTCGTGCTGCGTTCGACCAACATCGACACCGACCAGATCATTCCGGCGCGCTTCTTGTCCACCACCGAGCGCGCCGGCCTGGGTCGCAACGCCTTCAACGACTGGCGCTGGAAGGCCGACGGCACGCCCAACCCGGACTTCGCCTTCAACCAGCCGCACAACGCCGGGCGTTCGATCCTGCTGGCCGGGCGCAACTTCGGCTGCGGCTCCTCGCGCGAGCACGCGCCCTGGGCGCTGACCGACTTAGGCCTGCAGGCCGTGGTGTCCAGCGAGATCGCCGACATCTTCCGCGGCAACAGCCTCAAGAACGGCCTGCTGCCGGTGGTACTGGCCGAGGCCGACGTGCAGACGCTGATGGAGCGTCCCGACGACGAGCTGACCATCGATGTGGCCGCGCGCGAGCTGCGCACGCCGGACGGGCGCGTCTATGCGTTCCCGCTGGACGGCTTCTCGCAGACCTGCCTGCTCGAAGGCGTCGACCAGCTGGGCTATCTGCTGGCCCGCGTCCCCGACATCGCCCGCTACGAGGCCGCCCATGCACGCTGACATCGTCGTCCTGCCCGGCGACGGCATCGGCCCGGAAGTGGCCGCCGCGGCCGTCGCCGTCCTCAAGGCCGTGGCCCAACAGCACGGCCATGACTTCAGCTTCGCCGAGCACGACATCGGCGGGATCGCCATCGACCGCCACGGGGTGCCGCTGCCCGAGGCCACCACCCTCGCCTGCCAGCAGGCCGACGCGGTGCTGCTGGGCGCGGTCGGCGGGCCCAAGTGGTCCGACCCCAACGCCAAGATCCGGCCCGAGCAGGGCCTGCTGGCGATCCGCAAGGCGCTAGGCCTGTTCGCCAACCTGCGCCCGGTGCGGCCGCACCCGGCCGCGCTGGACGCCTCGCCGATCAAGCCGCACCTGCTGGCCGGCGTGGACATCGTGGTGGTGCGCGAGCTGACCGGCGGCATCTATTTCGGCGACAAGACCCGCACCGCCGAAGCGGCCAGCGATCTGTGCAGCTATTCGGTGGCCGAGGTGGAGCGGGTGCTGCGCAGCGCCTTCGGCCTGGCCCGCGCGCGCCGCGGCAAGGTCACCTCGGTGGACAAGGCCAACGTGCTGGAGACCTCGCGCCTGTGGCGCGAGGTGGCCGCGCGGGTCGGCCGCGAGGAGTTCCCGGACATCGCCCTGGAGCACCAGCTGGTCGATTCGATGGCCATGCACCTGCTGTCCAAGCCGCGCGAGTACGACGTGATCGTCACCGAGAACATGTTCGGCGACATCCTCACAGACGAGGCCTCGATGCTGGCCGGCTCGCTGGGCCTGCTGCCGTCGGCCTCGCTCGGCCAGAGCCGGGTCGGCCTGTACGAGCCGATCCATGGCTCGGCCCCGGACATCGCCGGCAAGGGCATCGCCAACCCCTACGCCACCATCCTCTCGGCCGCACTGCTGCTGCGCCATTCGCTCGGGCTGGAAGCCGAGGCCCAGCGCATCGAGCAGGCCGTGGACGCCGCCCTGGACGCGCGCGCCTTCACCGCCGACCTGGCCGGCCCCGGCCAGGCGCTGAGCACCGCGCAGGCGACCGAGGCCGTGCTGGCCCAGCTCGAACGCCAGCCGGCCGGCCTGCGCGCCTGATCCCCGTCCCGGGGGCCGGTCCCGCCGGCCCCCGGGGCAGTCGGGCAAGCTGACGCAACGATGACGGGCGCGCCCGCAACGGCGCGCCCGGACTGTAAATATCGAACCGTCTAGTCTAGTATTGCGCGATGGTCCCGCAGGCTCCGCTCCCCGTGTCTTCCGACTCCTCCCGCAGCACGACGCCGTCAGGCCCGGGCCGTCCCAAGGACCTGGCCAAGCGCGCGGCGATCCTCGAGGCGGCCAAGGCGCTGTTCGCGCGCGAGGGCTTCGCCGGCGTCAGCATGGATCGCATCGCGGCCGAGGCCGGCGTGTCCAAGCTGACCGTCTACAGCCATTTCGGCGACAAGGAGTCGCTGTTCTCCGAGGCGATCCGCAACCTGTGCGAAGAGCTGCTGCCCGATGCCACTTTCAAGGTGCAGGGCGATGTCGGTGTGCGCGCGCAGCTGCGGCAGATCGCCGAAGGCTTCTTCGCCATGGTCACCAGTGAGCAGGCGATCAATACCCACCGCATGCTGCTGGCCAGCACCCAGGCCGACGAGCACCTGCGCCAGATCTTCTGGGAGTCCGGCCCCAAGCGCACCCACGACATCTTCGCCGGGCTGCTGCGCGAACAGGTCGCGCAGGGGTACCTGGACATCGAGGACATCGACGTGGCCGCCCGCCAGTTCTTCACCCTGCTCATGGGCGAAATCTACGGCCGCATGATGTGCGGCCTGCTGGGTCGGCTGGAAGCGGGCGAGATCGACCGTCACCTGGATAACACGGTGGACATGTTCCTGCGCGCCTATGCCCGCCGCTGAACCCGAGCCGCCACGGCCCGGCCATGACTTCCGGTCCGGTGACTTCCGGCACTGCGTCCACCCCGGGTGCGGCGGCGATGCTCAGCACGCCTGCCGTGCCGCGCGCCGCTAGAATGCCCGCCCCGGTACACCGACACGCCCCCCGAGCACGCCCATGACGATCAACTACGCCCAAGCCCGCGAAAACATGGTGGAACAGCAGATCCGTCCCTGGGACGTGCTGGAACCCCGCGTCCTGGACACGCTGGCCACCCTGCCGCGCGAGGCCTTCGTGCCGCCGGCGCACCGCGCGGTGGCCTATGCCGATCTGGAACTGCCGCTGGGCCACGGCCAGCGCATGATGAAGCCGGTGGTCGAAGGCCGCGTCCTGCAGGCGCTGGACGTGCAGCCCGGCGAGGATGTGCTGGAAATCGGCACCGGCAGCGGCTTTCTCACCGCCTGCCTGGCCGCGCTGGGCCGCGAAGTGGTCAGCCTGGAGCTGCACCCCGAGCTGGCCGCCTTCGCCCAGGCCAACCTGCAGGCCGCGGGGCTGGGCAGCAACGTGCGCATCGAGACCGCCGACGCGCTGGCCTGGGCCACCGACCGCAAGTTCGACGCGGTCTGCATCACCGCCGCGGTGGACACCCTGCCGCTGGGCTTCATGGAACTGGTGCGTCCGGGTGGATGCCTGTTCGTGGTGCGCGGCCGCTCGCCGGCCATGGAAGCGGTGCTGGTGCACAACGACACCAGCGGCGCGCGCATCGAATCGTTGTTCGAGACCGATGCGCTGGGTTATCTGGTCGGCGCCGCGCCGGTCCCTGCGTTCGTCTTCTAAGCGCTTGGCACAAACTTTCAAGGAACTCCCACGATGAGCCGTCTCCCCCTCGTTCTCGCCGTCGCGCTGGCGCTGCCCTCGGCCGCCTCGGCCACCGACCTGATGCAGACCTATGAAATGGCCCGCAACGGCGACCCGACCCTGGCCCAGGCCGAAGCCGCGCGCCTGTCGCAGAAGGAAGGGGTGGTCCAGGCCCGCGCGACGCTGCTGCCGCAGGTCAACGGCACCGCCTCGCTCGGGCGCTCCAGCTCCAAGGTCACCCATGGCGGCGAGTGGATCGACAGCCCGCGCTCGCGCGACTACGCCGTGACGGTGAACCAGAGCCTGATCAACTTCGGCGACTACGCCCGGGTCAACTCGCAGCGCGCGCTGAGCCAGGCGGCGGATTTCGACCTGGATTCGGCCAACGACTCGCTGATCACGCGCACCTCGGCGGCCTACTTCAACGTGCTGATCGCGATCGAGACGCTGGCCTCGGCCGAGGCCGCGCAGGCCGCGTTCCAGAAGCAGTTCGACTACGCGCAGAAGCGTCTGGACGTGGGCCTGGCCCCGATCACCGACGTGCACGAAGCCCGCGCCTCCTACGACAGCGCGCGCGCCACGGTCATCACCCAGCGCAACGCGCTCAAGGACGCCTACGAGGCCCTGACCGAGATCACCGGCCAGCCGGTGACCAACCTGCGCGGCCTGCCGGACGACTTCAAGCCGCAGCTGCCCTCGCAGTACAGCGCCGATGGCTGGGTCGACACCGCGCTGGCGCAGAATCCGCAGCTGAAGTCGCTGCAGCTGCAGGTGCAGTCGGCCGACTCCGGCATCAGCGCCGCGCGCGCCGGCCACCTGCCGACCCTGAGCCTGAGCGGCAGCTACGGCCGCAGCGCCAACTGGGGCGGCGACTCGGACACCGGCACGGACGGTTCGCGCCGTGGCGAGTACGACTCGCGCTCGATCGGTCTGACCCTGAACGTGCCGATCTTCTCCGGCGGCGCCACGCAATCGCAGGTGCGCCAGGCCGTCGCCCAGCGCGATTCGGCCCAGGATGCCTTCGAACAGCAGCGCCGCGCGGTGGTGCGCAACACGCGCAACGCCTACCAGGTGCTGGAGGCCGGCATCAGCGAGATCGAGGCCCGCCGTTCGGCGGTGGTCTCCGCGCGCAGCGCCTACGACGCCTCGCAGGTCGGCCTGGAAGTGGGCACGCGCACCGTGCTGGACGTGCTGACCAACCAGAACAACCTGGTCTCGGCGCAGGAGCAGTACTCGCTGGCCAAGTACAACTTCCTGCAGAACCGCCTGCTGCTGGAGGCCGCCGCCGGCACGCTGGACGCGGCCGACCTGCAGGACGTCAACGCCCTGCTCAGCGCCGATGCCAATACCCGCCTGAGCGACGACGACGTCAAGGCGATCGGCGTGCCCAAGGCGCAGTAAGGGTCCCGCCTCCTTTGCAAGCAACGACGGCCGCGCAAGCGGCCGTCGTGCTTTACAGGCCCGCTCAGGCCGCGTGGATCGCGACCGGCGCGTGCGCGCTGGCGCTCTCGGCCTGCGGAAACCACAGGCTCATCACCGTGCCGCGGCCCAGCGCGGTGTCCACGTCGATGAAGCCGCCGCTGTGGCGCATCAGCGCATAGACCTGCGCCAGGCCCAGGCCGGTGCCCTGCCCCTCGGGCTTGGTGGTGAAGTAGGGCTCGAACAGCCGCGACAGCGTGGCCTGGTCCATGCCCGTGCCGGTGTCGGCCACCGACAGCACCACGTACTGGCCGCTGGCGCGCGAGGGCGTGGCGCCATCGCTGGCGATGGACTGGTGCGAGAACGACACGGTGATCTGGCCGCGGTTCTGGCAGGCGTCGCGGGCGTTGATGCACAGGTTCATCACCGCCTGGCCGATGGCGTGCGGATCGCCCTGGGTGATCAACGCCTGCGGCGCGGGCTCGACCACCAGCACCATGTCCGGGCCCAGCGACTGGCGCATCAGCTCGGCCATGGACGTGGCCACCTCGCGCAGGTCCAGCGCCTCGAAGCGCGGCGGATGCCGGCGCGAGAACGCCAGCAGCCGGCGCGCCAGCATCGAGGCATGGTGCAGCGCCTCCTGCCCGCGCCCCAGCAGCTTGCGCTGCAGCGGGGTGAGCTGCTCGGGCGTGTCGGTGACCACGCTGATGGCCGCCACCGCGGTCTGCAGCATGTTGTTGAAGTCGTGGGCGATGCCGGCCACCAGCTGGCCGACCGCCTCGCCCTTCTGCGCCTGCAGCGAGGCCAGCTCGGCCGAATCGCGCGCGCGCTCGGCCAGGCTGCGCGCGGCCTCGGCGATGTCCACCTGCCCGCGCAGCGCCTCGGCGGCATGGCGCTCGGCCTCGGCCTGCTCCTGGGTCTGGGTGAGCGAGGATTCCAGGAAGTCGGCGTGGCGCGCGGTCACCAGCTCGCGCAGCTCGGCGCCCTGCAGCTGCGAGGTCAGGCTCTCGTTGATCAGGCGCAGCGCGTGTTCGGAGCGCAGGCGATCGGTGACGTCGCGGCACATGGCCAGCAGCAGCACCGGCTGGCCGCGGTCCAGGGCCAGCGGGCTGACGATCACCGACCAGATCCGCTCCTGGTCGCGCAGGGTCTGGACGGCGCCCTGGAACTCGTTGCGCTGGCCCACGCAGGCCAGGCGCACGGCCTCGCGGGCGATCGCCCGCATCGCCGGCGTCCACAGGTCGTGCCAGTGCCGGCCGACCACGTCGTGACGACCGTAGGCCTCCAGCAGCTCCAGCCCGCGCTGGTTGACTGACACCACGCGGCCGCCGCCATCGAGTTCGAAAATGCTGTCGCCGGACAGCTCGACGAACTGACGGTAGTGGTCTCGCGAAAAGGCTGGCATGGGAACTCCGCAACGCTTCCCGCCGTAACTGCTGCGGCGGGCACGACCCCAGCCTAGCCGAGGTCACCCCCCTTTCACAGCGCTGTGACGATGATTCGGTCTACTCGGGTCTTCAGGTTTTCCGCGTCACATGGCTCCTATCCCAATGATCCTCATCGTCGAGGATGACGCGGGGGCGCGCGAGATCGCGGCCCTGATCCTCGAAGCCGAGGGCTATCAGGTCAAGCAGGCCAACGGCGGCAACCAGGCGCTGCAGCTGCTGGAGAGCGGCGCCGCCTTCGATCTGGTCTTCAGCGACATCAACATGCCCGGCGGCATGGACGGCATCCAGCTGGCCCGGCGCGTGGCCGACCTGGATGCGCAGATCCCGGTGGTGCTGACCTCCGGCCATGCCGAGGGCTCGTTCCGCGACTTCCCGACCAACGCCCGGTTCCTGCCCAAGCCATACAACCGGCAGGCCTTGCTGGGCATGCTGCGCCAGCAGCTGGCGCGCTAGAGGGTCGGGCGCCCTTCATCCCATCTCGGCCGGGTCTGGGGCAAGATTCGTGGTGGAAGATGTTGGCGCCGGGACGGCGTGAGTCGCAGTCACACCACCGCGCGCGCCCGGGAGGGAGGCCACCGGGAATGAGCATGTCCGACCCACCACGCCGGCGATGGCTGCCCGAGTTGCTGCGCGGATTCGTGCTGGCCGTCTGCCTGTTGTTCGCCGGGGCCGAGTACTGGCATGGGCTGGAGACCCGGCGCGAGGCGACCGAACAGATCTATTCGGACGCGGGCAACCTGGCGCGTTCGGTCAGCCAGCACGCCGGGGATTCGATGCTGGTGGCCGACGGCGTGCTGTCCGGCATCGTCGAGAACCTGCGCATCGAGGGGGCCACGCCGCGCGACCTGGCCCGGCTGGACGACTATCTGCGCGACGAGGCGCGGCGCTCGGGCCGCATCCATGGCCTGTTCGTCTACGACGCGCAGGGCCGCTGGATCGCCTCGTCGCTAGACCACCTGCCGCCCAACATGAACAACTCCGACCGGGCCTACTTCAAGCATCACCAGGCGGTGGACGACACCTTGCCGTGGGTGGGCCCGCCGGTGCGCAGCCGCTCGGACAACCAGTGGATCCTCACCGTCAGCCGCCGCTACAACGATGCGCGCGGGCAGTTCGCCGGCGTGGTGCTGGCGAGCATCCGCTCGGCGTATTTCGCCGAGCACTACCGCGGCTTCGACGTCGGCCGACATGGCGCCATCACCCTGCTCGACGATGCGGGGCTGGTCTGCGCGCGCTCGCCCGAACTCAATGCCGTCGGTCAGGACTTCTCGCACAGCGACCTGTTCGCGCGGCTGCGCGGCGCGCCGGCCGGTTCGCTGGCCTACGTGTCGCCGTTGGACCACACCCGGCGGATCAGCGGCTTCCAGCACGTCGAGGGCTTCCCGCTGATCGCCGTGGCGGCGCTGTCCGAGGACGAGGCCCTGGCCGCCTGGCGCGGCTCGGTGCGCACCCACGCGCTGCTGACGCTGTTCACCGTGGTGCTGCTGGCCGGCCTGGGCGAGTGGCTGCGTCGCCAGCTGCTGGCGCGCCAGGCGGCGCAGGACCAGCTCGAGACGCTGGTGCGCACCGACGCCCTGACCGGCCTGGCCAACCGCCGCGCCCTGGACGAGACGCTGGCCGACGCATGGGCCCGCGCGCGCCGCGAGGGCACGCCGCTGGGGCTGCTGCTGGCCGATCTGGACCACTTCAAGAACTTCAACGACACCTATGGCCACCAGGCCGGCGACGTCTGCCTCACGCGGGTGGCGCAGGTGCTCAAGCAGAGCGCGCGGCGACAGGGCGATCTGGCCGCGCGCTATGGCGGCGAGGAGCTGGCCCTGGTCCTGCCCGGCTGCGATGCCGACGCCCTGCGCGCGATGGGCGAGGCCGTGTGCCGCAACGTGCGCGCGCTGAAGATTCCCCACGCCGAGAGCTACAGCGCCAGCGTGGTCACCATCAGCGTCGGCGCGGTGGCGCTGTGGCCGAGCCGCATGGGCGAGGACGAAGGCCCGGCCACCTTGATCCATCTGGCCGACCTGGCCCTGTACGACGCCAAGGCCGGCGGCCGCAATCGCATGGTGATGCGCTCATGAGCCGGCGCGTGGAAGCGACATCGCGAACACAAGCACGGGCCACAGGCGCGCCGGGCGGCCGGCGCTAACATCGGTCGCGATGACCACGCCTCGGCCTGCCTCGACCGACGCCCCCCTCGCACTGCACGGCCTGGTCCTGGCCGGCGGCGCGAGCCGGCGTATGGGCCGCGACAAGGCGGCCCTGGCCTACGAGACGCGGCCACAGCTTGAGGTCGCCTTCTCCCTGCTGCAGGCGCAGGTACAGCGCTGTCTGGTGTCGGTGCGCGCCGACCAGCAGGACGACCCGCTTCGGGCGCGCTTCCCGCAGCTGCTCGATCGGCATCACGACATCGGCCCGGCCGCCGGCCTGCTCGCCGCGCATGCGTCCGCGCCCCAGGCCGCGTGGCTGGTCATCGCCTGCGACCTGCCGGGGCTCGAGGCGGCCACGCTGCGGCGGCTGACCGCGGCCTTCGTCCCGGGCGACAGTGCGGTGGCCTTCCGCAGCGCCGGCGACGGCCTGCCCGAGCCGCTGTGCGCGCTCTGGGCCCCGCCCGCGCTGCAGCGCCTGCGCCGCCAGATCGAGGGCGGACACTTCGGTCTGCGCCGCGCACTGGACGCCGATGACGTGCGCCTGCTCGCGCCGCAGGCGGCGCAGGTGCTGGACAACGCCAACACGCCCGAGGACCTGGCGCGGTGGCGCGGCGAGGTGCGGCATGGCTGATCCCTGCGCGGGCCAAGGCCTGCTGTCCTACGAAGCCGCGCTGGCCCGGCTGATCGCCTCGGCCGGCGCGCTGCCGGCCGAAGCCTGCGCCACCGACCAGGCGGCCGGGCGCGTGCTGGCCGAAGCGGTGCGCGCGCAGGCGGCGCTGCCGCCGTTCGACAACGCCGCCATGGACGGTTACGCGCTGCGCAGCGATGGCCGGGCCATCGTCGCCGGCAGCGTGTGGCCGATCGCCGGACGCGTGGTCGCCGGCGACGCGCCGCCGCAGGCGCCGGCCGCGGCCTGGGAGATCATGACCGGCGCGGCGCTACCGCCCGGCGCGGACAGCGTGGTGCCCTACGAGCGCACCGAACGCCTGGACGCGGCGCGCATGCGCGTCCTGGAAGACCTGGAGCCGGCGCGTCACATCCGCCGCGCCGGCAGCGACCTGCAGCCCGGCGACCCGATCGCCACGGCCGGCACGCCGGTCGATGCCACGCTGCGGATGCTGCTGGCCGCGGCGGGGATCGGGCAGGTCCAGGTCGGGCGCGCGCCGCGCGTGGCGATCCTGTCCACGGGCGACGAACTCGTCGCCGATGCCGACGCGCCGCTGCGGCAGGGCCAGATCCGCGCCAGCAACGGCCCCTTCCTGCAGACCGCGCTGGCCGAGCTCGGCGCGCGCGTGCTGGCCTGCCGCACCCTGGGCGACGACCCGGCGCAGTTCGCCGCCGCGCTGGCCGAGGGCGCGGTCGAGGCCGATCTGGTGCTGACCACCGGCGCGGTCTCGGCCGGCGTACACGACTTCGTTCCGGCCGCGCTGGGCAAGGCCGGTGCGCAGCTGCTGTTCCAGGGCGTGGCCATCCGCCCGGGCAAACCGCTGCTGGCCGCGCGCCTGGCGCAGGGGCCGCTGCTGCTGGGGCTGCCGGGCAATCCGGTCGCCACCGTGCTGGGATTTCGCTTCTTCGCCGTGCCCCTGCTGCGGCACTGGCTGGGTAGACCGCCCGAACGGCCGTTGCTGGCCCGCCTTGCCGAACCGGTGCGCGGGCGCGGGGCGTTGCGTGGCTTTCTCAAGGCGCGCGTCAGCCACGACGGGGACGGCACGCTGCGCGTGCGCGTCCTGGCCGGCCAGGAGTCCTTCCGCATCGCCTCGCTGCTGCAGGCCAACGCCTGGGCGACGCTGGCGCCCGACGCCGACGCGCTGCCCGCCGGCGCACGCGTGGAGGTGTATCCCCGCGATCCCGACGGCGGCTGGCGCTTCGACTGAGCGCCGCTCCGGCAGTGCGCAGCACCCGCCCTCAGGCCGCGGCGCTGACCTTGACCGGCACGGACTTGTAGGTCGGCGTGCCGGACTGCCGGTCGTAGCTCTCCAGCGGCACCAGGCAATTGCCTTCCGGGTAGTACATCGCCGCGCAGCCGCGCGGGATGTCGTAGGCCACCGCGGTGAAGCCGCGCACGGTGTGGTCCTCGTCGTTCGCGCCGGGCAGACGCGAGGCCACGTCGATCAGATCGCCCTGCTCCAGCCCCAGCATGGCCAGGTCTTCGGCGTTGAGGAACACCACGTCGCGCCGCCCGTGCACGCCGCGGTAGCGATCGCTCAGTCCGTAGAGCGTGGTGTTGTACTGGTCGTGCGCGCGCAGCGTCGTCAGGGTCAGCAGGCCTGGCTGCGTCACCGGCGCGTCCTCGGCCAGCCCTTCCACGACCAGGAACTGCGCCTTCCTGCCCGGCCCGCCCCAGTCACGCACCGAGGCGCCGACCGGCAGGCGGAACCCGCCCGGGGTGCGGATGCGCTGGGTGTAGTCGCGGAAGATCGGGAACACCGCCTCGATCCCGTCGCGGATGCGGTCGTAGTCCTGGACCAGCCACGCCCAGTCGACCTTGCTGTGCGGCAGCAGCGCACGGGCCATGCCGGCGATGATCGCCGGCTCCGAGCGCAGCTGCTCCGACGCCGGCGTCAGCGTGCCCTGCGAGGCATGCACCATCGACATCGAATCCTCCACCGTCACCGACTGCGGGCCGCCGGCCTGCTCGTCGCGCTCGGTGCGGCCCAGGCACGGCAGCAGGAAGGTCTCCCTGGCCGGGATCAGATGCGAGCGGTTGGGCTTGGTGGCGATATGCACGGCCAGGTCCAGCGTACGCATCGCGGCGAAGCAGGCCTGCGGATCGGGCATGGCCACGGCCAGGTTGCCGCCCAGCGCGACGAAGGCCTTGGAGCGGCCGTCGCGGATGGCCTTCATCGCCTCCACCGCATCGTTCCCATGGCTGAGTGGGAAAGAGAACCCGTACTTGGCCTGGATGCCGTCGAGCAGCGCCTGGGTGGGTTTCTCGGTGATGCCGACCGTGCGGTCGCCCTGCACGTTGGAATGGCCGCGGATCGGCGCGATGCCCGCGCCGGGCTTGCCCATGTTGCCGCGCAGGAGCAGCAGGTCGGCCATCAGATGCACGTTCTGCGTGCCGCGCAGGTGCTGGGTCATGCCCATGCCGTAGCACAGGATCACGCGCTCGGCCTTGGCATAGACCTGGGCCGCGGCCTCGATGTCGGCGCGGGCCAGGCCCGAGGCCTGCACGATATCCTCCCAGCGCGTGGCCTCGATGTCCGCGCGCAGCGCCTCGAAGCCCTCGGTGTGTTCGCCGATGAAGGCGCGGTCGAGCAGCCCCGTGCCGCCGGCCGCGATGTCGTCCGCATCGGCCTGCAGCAGCCACTTCATCATGCCCTTGAGCATGGCCGCGTCGCCGCCGACCTTGACCTGGTAGTAGGCCTGGGCGATCTGCGTGCCGTGGTTGGTCAGCATCTCGGTCGGATGCTGCGGCGAGACGAAGCGCTCCAGGCCGCGCTCCTTGAGCGGATTGACCGCGATGATCGGCACGCCGCGCTTGGCCAGCGCCCGCAGCGTGGTGAGCATGCGCGGATGATTGGTGCCCGGATTGTGGCCGAAGCTGAAGAGCGCGTCGCAGTGATCGAAATCTTCCAGCGTTACCGTGCCCTTGCCCACGCCGATGGCCTGCGGCAGGCCCACGCTGGTGGCCTCGTGGCACATGTTGGAGCAGTCGGGGAAGTTGTTGGTGCCGAACTCGCGCACCATCAGCTGGTACAGGAACGCGGCCTCGTTCGACGCGCGCCCCGAGGTATAGAACTCGGCCATGTCCGGCGAAGGCAGCGCACGCAGCGCGCGACCGATGCGCTCGAACGCCTCGTCCCAGCCGATCGGCACGTAGCGGTCGCTCTGGTGGTCGTAGACCATCGGCTCGGTCAGGCGACCGGCGTCCTCGAGCTGGTGGTCGTTCCACGCCCATAGCTCGCTGACACGGTGCCGGGCGAAGAACTCGGGGGTCGCGCGCTTGGCGGTGGCCTCCCAGCTGACCGCCTTGGCCCCGTTCTCACAGAACTCGAAGGACGAGGTGTGCGCCGGATCGGGCCAGGCGCAGCCCGGACAGTCGAAGCCATCGGGCTGGTTGACCCGCCGCAGCGCCGAGGTCTCGCGCGGCACATCCATCTGATCCTTCAGCGCCTTGGCCACCGCGCGCAGCGCGCCCCAGCCGCCGGCGGCGGCCTCGTAGTCCTCGACGCCGGGGACGTTCGGTTCATCGCTGGCCATGACGCACACCTGCCGCTTTGGGTCGGGCGCTCATGATGCCTGCCGCGCCCTGCGTGCTGCGTGCAGAAGCCCCGGCCGGTTCAGCTGACGCGCGGGGGCGGTGCGGCGCAGGTCCGCGCAATGAACTGCTCGTGCGGCGGCATCGCGGCCACGCAGTGGTCCAGGACCTGGGCGACGCGACCGACGAACTGCTGGATCTGCGGCGCGGGGACGGCCGCCAGCAGGGGATGTTCCCGCTGCGGCACGATGCCTTGTCCGAGCAGGACCTGGACCCAGCTGCTGGTGGAGAAGAACTCCTCGCCATTGCGGTGATAGCGCCCGCTGCCGGCGAACAGGTCGATCACCTGCTGCAGATTGAAGTGGACCGGCCAGCCTTTCGTAGACATCCGGTTGCCATAATTGATGGCAATGACCGAGGTGTTTATGGGCAACAGCAAGCAGTACACGGATGAGTTCCAGGCCGAAGCGGTGAAGCAGGTGATCGAGC